>NZ_CP041216.1:0-2400000 GCF_020511155.1 Shewanella glacialimarina
GATCGCCTTGGGGATAAATATTAGATTAACGATAGCGATCATCCTGATCTCACTATAGAATAGATCTCCTTTTGTTAACCTATTTTTGGGGAAGAAATAAGTGGCGGTTTCACTTTGGCAACAATGTATCGGTAGGCTGCAAGACGAATTATCGGCTCAGCAGTTCAGTATGTGGATCCGTCCGTTACAAGCTGAAATGGATGGTGATACGTTAGTTCTTTATGCTCCAAATAGATTCGTATTAGATTGGGTGCGTGATAAGTACATTAATATCATTAATCAATTTTTTACCGAGCAAATGGGCAGTAATGCGCCTAAATTGCGTTTTGATATTGGTAGTCGTCCTTCAGCTCGCCAAACTCCAGTGGTGTCAGCCCCTGTTTATGCAAAGCCAAGTGGTCACCAGACTAAGGCACGTGTTGGCACAACCTTTAACACTCAAGCTGACCCTGTAGCCAATGCTAACCATCGTAGTAACATTAACCCTACTTATCAGTTTGATAACTTCGTTGAAGGTAAATCAAACCAATTAGGTAAAGCTGCTGCATTACAAGTTGCTGAAAATCCGGGTGGCGCTTATAACCCGTTATTTTTATATGGCGGCACAGGTCTAGGTAAAACTCACTTATTGCATGCTGTCGGCAATGGCATCATTAAAAATAACCCAAATGCAAAAGTGGTTTACATGCATTCTGAGCGTTTTGTTCAGGACATGGTTAAAGCGTTACAAAATAATGCGATAGAAGAATTCAAACGTTACTATCGCAGTGTTGATGCTTTATTTATTGATGATATTCAATTTTTTGCCAACAAAGATCGTTCACAAGAAGAATTTTTCCATACCTTCAATGCGTTATTAGAAGGTAATCATCAGATCATCTTGACTTCAGATCGTTATCCTAAAGAGATTGACGGTGTTGAAGATCGCTTGAAGTCGCGTTTTGGTTGGGGGTTAACTGTGGCCATTGAGCCACCAGAGTTAGAAACCCGCGTAGCGATTTTAATGCGTAAAGCACAAGAGAGCGGAATAAACCTACCTGATGAAGTGGCGTTCTTTATTGCTAAACGTTTACGTTCTAACGTACGTGAACTAGAAGGGGCATTAAACCGTGTTATTGCTAATGCTAACTTCACTGGCCGCCCAATTACCATTGATTTTGTCCGTGAAGCATTACGTGATCTCTTAGCGTTACAAGAAAAGCTAGTCACGATAGACAATATTCAGAAAACAGTGGCAGAATACTACAAAATAAAAATGGCAGATATGCTGTCTAAACGTCGCTCGCGTAGTGTGGCAAGGCCAAGACAAGTGGCGATGGCGCTATCTAAAGAACTCACAAACCATAGCTTACCTGAAATAGGTGATGCATTTGGTGGTCGAGACCATACAACCGTGCTGCATGCCTGTCGTAAGATTGCGCAGCTGCGCGAAGAAAGTCACGACATTAAAGAAGACTATGCCAACTTAATAAGAACGCTTTCTTCTTAATTCAGGGAATACTGACACAATGAAATTTTCAATTGATAGGGATGCACTGTTAAAACCATTGCAATTGGTTTGTGGTGCCGTGGAACGTAGACACAACTTACCCATTCTTGCCAATTTACTTGTTGAAGTTAGTGACAACTCACTTAAGTTAACCGGTACAGATTTAGAGGTTGAGCTGGTTGGCCAGGCTGCTATTCAAGGTGATGTTGTTACTGGACGCACAACGGTTCCAGCCAAAAAGCTGTTAGATATTGTTAAATCATTACCTGACTCATCAGAGCTGCATATTGAGCAACAAGATAATAAATGGTTGCTGCGTTCTGGCCGTAGCCGTTTTTCATTGGCCACATTACCGGCCGAGGATTACCCTAACGTTGAAGCATTCCAAGCAGATATTGAATTTAGTATAAAACAAGGTGTGTTGAAATCGATTATTGATTCTACTCAGTTTTCAATGGCTAACCAGGATGTGCGCTATTATCTTAATGGTTTACTATTTGAAACCGAAGGCAACATGCTGCGTTCAATTGCCACAGATGGCCATCGTTTAGCGCTAAGCCACCGCCAAGTTGAACAAACACTGCCAGAAAAACAAGTTATTGTCCCGCGTAAAGGCGTGGTAGAAATGTCGCGCTTACTGGATAGTGAAGATCAAGATATTACTATCAGTATTGGTGATAATGCCATTCGTGCCGTAACGGCCAATGCAGTATTTACCAGTAAACTCGTTGATGGGCGTTTCCCTGACTATCGAAGAGTGCTGCCAAAAGGGGGCAATAAAATAGTTATTGCCAGCCGTAATCAGCTTAAACAAGCATTAACCCGCGCCTCGATTCTTTCTAACGAGAAGTTCCGTGGTGTGCGTATTCAGCTTGAACCTGGTTTATTAAAAATTACCGCTAATAACCCTGAGCAGGAAGAAGCCGAAGAGATTATTGATGTTGACTATAATTCAGATAATTTAGAAATTGGCTTTAACGTTAGCTATTTATTGGATGTACTCAATAACCTTGCCAGTGATGAAGTTCGCATCACCTTAATAGATGGTAACTCAAGTGCTTTAATTGAGAATCACCTTGAAGAAGACTCCATGTATGTGGTTATGCCAATGCGCCTATAAGGGTGTTGTGGTAGTCTATTAACCATTGTTAACAAGGTGCTTATATGCACCTTGTTTTGTCTTTAATTCAGCGCGTACAGTACCCATAGGTTTGCATGAATCTTAGCCGCTTAACCATTAACTCTTTCCGCAATATTTTGTCTGCTAACCTTAGTACTGGTAATGGATTAAATTTGATTTATGGCCAAAATGGCAGTGGTAAAACCAGTATTCTTGAAGCGATTTTCTTTTTAGGCATGGGACGTTCTTTTCGTAGCCACTTATCGCAACGGGTGATTAATACTGACGCCGATAATTTAGTGTTATTTGCCCAACTTACCGATGGTGAAGAGCATACAAAAATTGGTTTGCGCCGCCATCGCAGCGGTGAAATAGAAGTTAAAATTAATGGTGATAAAGTAAAAAAGCTGTCTATATTAGCTGAAACATTACCTATTCAGGTGATAACCCCAGAAAGTTTCTCACTGCTGTTTGAAGGACCAAAGGCTAGACGACAGTTTATCGATTGGGGCGCGTTTCATTCTGATCCACAATTCTATCAAGCCTGGGTTAATACTAGACGTATTTTAAAGCAAAGAAATCAACTTCTTAGAAATCAAGCCGCCTATTCTCAAATACAGTTTTGGGATAAGGAATTGGTACGGTATGCTGAACAGGTCACTGATATACGAAATCACTATGTAGACTCGTTAAATGAGCTACTAAAGGGTATAATCAATGAGTTTTTACCTCAGGTTAATATAAATGTTTCCTTTACCCGAGGATGGGATAGCAAAACGGATTTTTCGCAATTATTAGAAAACCAATATCCTAGAGATTTAGCCACCGGAAATACCGCAAGCGGCCCGCATAAAGCGGATTTACGTTTACGGGTAGGCAACTTGCCTGCGCAGGACGCGTTATCCCGTGGTCAATTAAAATTATTAGTCTGTGCACTGCGTATTGCACAGGGAAAGTTGCTCAAACAACAACTGAATAAAAACAGCATTTATTTAGTCGACGATTTACCGTCAGAGTTGGATGCACAGCATAGGCAGCTATTGTTGAAACAGTTAACCGAAACCGGCGCACAAATATTTGTCACCGCAATCGAGCCTGCAGCGATAGTCGATTCGTTAACAAGTCCACCCGACAGGATATTTCATGTTGAAGATGGGCAAGTAACGGTTATTGAATAACAACGAGAGAGAAATATGTCAGAGAATAGTTACGATTCTTCGAGTATTAAGGTTTTAAAAGGCCTTGATGCAGTACGTAAGCGCCCTGGTATGTATATTGGTGATACTGATGATGGTACGGGCCTTCACCATATGGTATTCGAAGTCGTCGATAACTCTATCGATGAAGCGTTAGCCGGTCACTGTAGTGACATTACTATCATGATTCATACTGATGGTTCAGTGTCTGTCAAAGATGATGGCCGTGGTATTCCGGTTGCTATCCATGAAGAAGAAGGGGTTTCTGCCGCTGAAGTGATCATGACCATACTGCATGCTGGCGGTAAGTTTGATGATAACTCATATAAAGTCTCTGGCGGCCTTCACGGTGTAGGCGTATCGGTAGTTAATGCATTATCGAAAAAGCTGCAGTTAACTATTCGTCGAGCGGGTAAGATTTATGAGCAGTTTTATACTCATGGTGTACCTGATGAGCCAATTAAAGAAATAGGCGATGCGGTTAAAACCGGTACTGAAATTCGTTTTTGGCCAAGCTCTGATACTTTTACCAATGTAGAGTTTCATTTTGATATTTTAGCTAAACGTGTTCGTGAACTGTCTTTCCTTAACTCAGGCGTGGGTATTCGTCTTGTAGATGAGCGTGAAAATAGAGATGAATTCTTTAAATATGAAGGCGGCATTAGCGCGTTCGTCGATTACTTAAACCGTAATAAGACACCCATCAACAAAGAAGTATTCCATTTTGTTCAAGAGCGTGAAGACGGCATTACCGTTGAAGTGGCTATGCAATGGAATGATGGTTATCAAGAAAATATTTTCTGTTTTACCAATAACATCCCTCAACGTGATGGTGGTACTCATTTAGCCGGTTTCCGAGGTGCGTTAACCCGTAACTTGAATACTTATATGGAGCGTGAAGGCTTCAATAAAAAAGGCAAAACCAGTGCAACAGGTGATGATGCCCGTGAAGGCTTAACCGCGGTTATTTCAGTTAAAGTGCCTGATCCAAAGTTCAGCTCACAGACCAAAGATAAATTAGTGTCAAGTGAAGTGAAAAGTGCGGTAGAACAAACCATGGGTGAGAAGTTGAATGACTACCTATTGGAAAATCCTGTTAACGCTAAGTTGATCGTCGGTAAAATTGTTGATGCAGCTCGTGCGCGTGAAGCAGCGCGTAAAGCCCGTGAAATGACTCGTCGTAAAGGCGCATTAGATTTAGGTGGTTTGCCTGGTAAATTGGCCGATTGCCAAGAGAAAGACCCTGGTCTTTCTGAAATATACATAGTGGAAGGAGACTCTGCTGGCGGTAGTGCTAAGCAGGGGCGTAATCGTAAAAACCAGGCCATTCTACCGTTGAAAGGTAAAATTTTAAACGTAGAAAAAGCCCGTTTTGACAAAATGTTATCTTCACAAGAAGTAGCCACGCTTATCACTGCACTAGGTTGTGGTATTGGCCGTGATGAATATAATCCAGATAAAACTCGTTACCACAATATCGTTATCATGACCGATGCTGACGTCGACGGCTCTCACATTCGTACCTTGTTGTTGACCTTCTTTTTCCGTCAAATGCCTGAGCTTATTGAACGTGGCTATGTGTATATTGCACAACCACCTCTGTATAAAGTTAAAAAAGGCAAACAAGAACAATACTTAAAAGATGAATTAGCCCTAACTGAATATCTAACAACCCAAGCTTTAGATGGCACTCACATCTATCCAAGCCAAGGCGCATTAGGTATGAGCGGTGAACCATTAGAGCGTTTAGTGACTCAGTATCGTGAAGTTGAGAAGATTATCAAACGCTTAGAAAAGCGTTTTCCAACTAACATTACTAATCGTATGCTTTATCATCCTGAAATAACCACAGCAATGCTTGCTGATCAAGGTGTGATGAATGTATGGTGTGATGCCTTTATTGCTGATTTAGTTGCTTTAGAAAATAGCGGGGTGATTTATTCATCTGAAGTTATTTTAGATCCTGAGCGTAAAGTTTATACCCCAAAAGTGATTATTCGTAAGCACGGTATTGATACTAGCTACGTATTTGGCTATGACTTCTTCACTTCTACTGACTATCAGCGCATTGCTAAGTTAGGCGCTGCTTTAGACGGTATGATTGAAGAAGGCGGCTATGTGCAACGTGGTGAGCGTCTAAAAGAAGTGGATAGCTTCTTAGAAGCGTTAGATTGGACCATTAGCGAAGCAAAGCGTGGCTTATATATTCAACGTTATAAAGGATTGGGTGAAATGAACCCTGAGCAATTGTGGGAAACTACAATGGATCCAGAGTCTCGTCGTATGTTGCGAGTCATGATTGAAGATGCGGTCGCTGCCGATCAACTGTTCAGTTGTTTGATGGGTGACCATGTTGAGCCTCGTCGTGAGTTTATTGAAACTAACGCGTTAAATGTGGCTAACTTAGACGTCTAGCTTTAAGCGTAACAGTAGCGATAAAAAAGGAAAGCTTAGGCTTTCCTTTTTTGTGTGCATTTTTTACGGTTTTATCTCAACCCAGGGATCGCTAAATTCGATATTGGTGATGAATTTGTCATCGGTTAAGCTGGCGAGAAAAGCAAGTAACTGTTGTTTTTCCGCTTCACTTATTTCAAAGCCCTTAATGAATGGACTTTTTAATGGATTTTGTCGTCCATCTCCTTGGTGTTCCCCTGCTGTAATATTACGGCCACCAGCTGCATAAATATCTATCACCTCAGATAAACTCGCCACGCTACCGTCATGCATATAAGGCGCAGTTAGGCTGATATTTCTTAAGCTTGGGGCCCGAAAACGACCGTCATCGATAGCTTTACCACTGACTTGAGCTAGACCAGTATCCTTTTGAGGGTAACCTAGCTGGCTATTTTGCTGTACTGGTGTCAATGCCGTGTCAGCCAAACTATTACTGACTAATGATGCGCCAAGTAACCCTGTACGTTCAGTGTAATATAAGCCGGTATTGTGGAAAGGGCGTCTGTCTAGTGGTTGCTTTTCGTGGCTGGTGGACTGGGTAAAGTTAAAGCCGCCATGGCAATGATGGCACTCAAGTTTTTCTGAGAAGAATAGCGCCATTCCCGCGAGTTGGGCTTCATTCAGGGCATCATCTTGCTCATTGTAGGCGTAAGTATCAAAGGGTGAGTTTAAGGATACTAAGCTTCTTACAAAACTCGCTAAAGCTTGAGTTATCTGTATAAAGTCAACGCCGTTAGCTCGTTGGCCGAAAGCTTGCTCAAATAGTGCTGGGTAGGGCGCTTGGGTAAATCGTGGGAGTATTAATGCTTCTTTACCTGCGAGCCCCATTTCTACTGGCTGCTCGCTAAACAGGGGCAGTAAAACCTGATCCTCTATATGAGTTAGACCGTCGTGGGCCCAGGTGAGGGTTTTGTTGTAGGCAATATTGACTAAGGCTGGCGCATTACGAGTGTGCGCTTGCCCTGTACTGCCTATGGAAACCTTGAGTGTTTCGGCAAAGGCTTTGGATTGTAAATGGCAACTGGCACAGCTTTGTGTTTGATTGGCAGACAGGCGAGTGTCATAAAATAAGTAACGGCCTAATGTGACCTTGGCCTGTGTCATTGGGTTGTCGGCAGGCACTTCAGGCTTTGGGAAGCCTTCTGGTATTGGCCATTCATATTGGCTGACTTTGCTAGCAGATTCTGCCTGATTATCATTTTGTTGGTGACTTTCTTGCCCACAGCCCAATGCGAGCAGTATTGGCAGTGCAAGTGCCATGGTGGCCTGCCATTGAGGTTTACAAGGTCGGTTAATCTGCATTAATTAAATCGCCACATTTTAGGGGTATCAGATATATCGCTATCCAGAGGTTTGAGTGTTAAAGCTGCTTCACTCGCACTGTTTATACCTAATGCGTTAAACAGAGGCTGGCAACTTAGGCTTTGTGGATCAGACATACAAGCCTGTTGCGAGAGTTTGTCATCATTAAGTACAGTCGTTAGCAGGGGGGCTAAGTCTAATATTAGCTTTTGCTCTCCTTGATAAGCTAATTCGACTTTGGCTCTATTGGGGTAGTGGCAAGCCTTTAAAGGCGCACGCATTACACTGGCGGATTGGCAGCCGATAGAGCCTAAATGAAATTGCCAGCCCGTTTGCAGACTAGCTAAAGGTATGCTTGCCGTTGTCTGATTAGCGCTAACTGCTGAGTTTGGCTGGTTAGTTTTATTCAAATCCAATCGTAAAAATTTATGCCCTTGTTGCCATGTCCAAAACATATCACTTTGATTAAGTGGCGGTAGCGCTTTAAGTGGATTACCGTGATTAAGCTTAAAGGGCACGCCCAACTCAAAACTCATTAAGCCCGGTATCAATGGTTTTTCAAAATCAATTGTCCAATTTTCCTTACCTTGGCAATCTCCCCCCAATAACAATAAATTTTTCTGTTGATGGCTTAATGTCTCCAAATCGGCATCTGTCTTGAGCGTGATGGGTTGATCGTTAAGGGTAAAGTTACTTAAGTAAAATTGGAGTTGTGCTAAATGCCATGGAGCTAATAGAGGGTCGTTGCACGTTACTGTTTTGTCATGCCACATCAATACAACTCTTAATGACTTGTTTTGTGCTGATAGCGCTTCAGAGCCGTCACTGCAAGCGACAAGTAAGCATACTAAAGGCCATATCCATAGACGCGCAGGGCGTAACGCTAAGGATTTTTTTAATCGTCTAAAATGGCTACTAAGGGAAGTAATATAAATAAATGATGGCATGTTATCTTATTGTTGTTTATGTGTTGCTTTTCTGTATCCTACAAAATAAACCCTCAAAAAGCACTGATTTCTCGTTGATTTTAACTACTGGAACAAAAACGGAGTTCATTATGACGTTCCCTTATTTATGTAAGAGTGGCCTTAAACTTGTAGGTTTATTGTCTCTTAGTTGTTTTGTTAATACTTCCGCACTGGCGCATTCAGAGCATGATAAAGCAAGATTTGTCAGTGAGACGGGTCAAGATAAGGGCTTATGTGATAACGTATTGCGCCCCTGTAAAACAATTGCTTATGCAGTGACTCACGCTAATAAGGGCGATCGTGTATTGGTTGCTGATGGTTATTATCAAATTCAAGATATCGATGAACTCTTCTTACTGACCAGTGAAATCGTGCCTGTTATGGGGGGATTTAATCGTTTTGATCATTATCTTTCCCAGGCGCCACAGCTTAATAATACTGTTTTGGCAGGTGTACCATTAGAGTTTGCATCTAGCTTACACGATCGTGGTTTTAGGGTGATAAGTGATGGTATAGGACAGTATGGCAGTCAGCTTGATGAGATGTTAAAAGAGCATCAAGCGTTACAGCAAGACCATTCAAGTCAGGAGTGTACAGGTGGTAAGGCGGGTGGCTTTAACTGTGATGCCATCGACTTAGTATCCCATGTTTCCCTTGGTAGCTTTTCTTCCAAACCTTCTGCTGCCAATGATATTTGGGGCCATGTAGATCTTAATACCGGTACAGAATATGCCATTATTGGATTAACCAATGGTACCGCCGTAGTGAGTCTGGCCGATCCTGCTAATCCGGTTGAAATTGGTACTGTTTCTGGTAGCAATACCAGTTGGCGCGATATTAAAGTTTATCAATGGTTTGACACCTTAACTTCTCGCTGGAAAGCCAATGCCTACGTGACATCAGAAGGCTCAGATAAGATTCAAATTATTGATTTAAGCCAGTTGCCGACCTCTATCGCTCGACTAGCAACTGATTCAGCTGAAGGAGCGGCGCACAATGTGTATATCAGTAATCTTGATTATACTACCAATACCGCGTTAAGTGGTTTAACACCCAACCTTCATATTGTAGGTCAAAGTAGTGCTGGTGGTGCCTTTAAGAGTTATTCCCTAACAAACCCGAGTCGGTTAAGTGCTAGTTTTAGTCATAGCGGTGCCACGCGTGATGATTACACTCATGATGCCAGTTCTATGGTAGTTGACGATGCTAGAGCACAAGCCAGCTGTCAAACGGCCATATGCACGGTTTTATTAGATTTTAATGAAAACAGCATGCGCCTTTGGAATATTACCAACCCCTCACAGAGTAAACCACTGTCGGAGGTT
Source organism: Shewanella glacialimarina (assembly GCF_020511155.1). Lineage (NCBI taxonomy): Bacteria > Pseudomonadati > Pseudomonadota > Gammaproteobacteria > Alteromonadales > Shewanellaceae > Shewanella > Shewanella glacialimarina. Next base: position 9,855 of record NZ_CP041216.1, read on the forward strand.
AGCTATGCTAAAGCTGAATATGTTCATTCAGGCTGGTGGAGCGAGGATAAACGTTATGTGTTTGTCCACGATGAATTAGATGAGCAAAGAGCCGGACTTAATACTACATTACGGGTTTTTAATGTTGATAATCTAGATGCTCCTAGTTTAGTTAAAGTATGGTCTGGACCGACTAAGGCGATAGATCATAATGGCTATGTTCGTGGAAATCGATATTACATGTCCAATTATCAACGTGGCGTGACTATTTTAGACATTAGTCAGCCAGACGACCCTAAAGAGGTAGGTTACTTTGATACCTTTCCAGCGTCAGACAGTAATGCGTTTAACGGCGTTTGGGGCGTTTACCCTTACTTGCCATCTGGTTTAGTGATTGCTAGCGATATCAATAGTGGTTTGTATATTCTGCGAGATAAGACGCAAAGCCAGATTCAGGGTAATGCGAGCTTTAGTTCAACAACATCATCTGCACTAGCGGGAGATGTGATTACTGTTAATGTGCAACGTCCGCAAGGCGAAGGTGTTGTTGATGTGGGTTATGAAACCCTAGAGGCAAGTGCAAAGCAAGGGCGTGATTTTGAGGCTCAAACAGGGCGGTTAAGTTGGGAGGCCAATGACCTTACGCACAAGCAAATTATTATCACCACCTTTGACAGTGGTCAAAACCGTGAGCTTAAGGCATTTGTCCGTTTGTTTGATCCCCAGGGCGGTTTAGGCATTACCAGCCCAAGCTACCATGAGTTATCTATTGGCGAAGATGTACCTCAGCCAGGCACCCTTGGTTTTGAGCGTGGACTAAGCACTATTAATGAAGGAGCAGATCCACTAAGTGTATCGGTATTACGCGTTGGTGGTAGTGTAGGTGAGGTGCGTGTTAACTATGAATTCATAGAAGGAACAGCATCATTAACAGAGGATCTTCAAGGTAGTTTAAGTGGCGAACTTGTCTGGTTAGATGGTGACTCAACGGCTAAGCAAATTGTGATTACTCCCAAAGAAGATACTCTGGTAGAAGGTAATGAGCTATTTTTGATAAAACTGACCAGTGTTGACTCAAGTGTACTTGGTTATGACACTCTGACCGTAACACTCGTTGATAATGACAGGCTTAATAGTGCGCCAATTGTTAATGTGGGTGACAGCCGTGATGTAAATGCAGGGGAAACCGTAACATTAACCGCAGTGGCTTCCGATCCTGAAAATGATGCTATTAGTTACCTATGGCAACAAACAGGTGGTACTGCAGTGAGCCTAACTAATGCGAATACAGCCTCTGCGCAATTTGTTTCACCAACGTATGATACAAGCTTAGTGTTTAGTGTGACAGCAACGGATAGTTTGCAAGCTAGCGCCTCAACAAGCGTCACTATTACGGTCAAGGCGGCTGTTGTGCCATTACCTGTACCAATAACTGAGCCATCCGGTGGCAGCAGTGGCGGCAGCTTAGGTTGGATATCGCTATTATTACTGGCTTTAATAGGTAAGCGTAGAATAGCTTAATAGTGGTTTTGGGTAATTATTAGCGTGTTATAAGAAATGGAACCTAATGGTTCCATTTTTGTTAGTGAGTGAACACCTACTAACTTTGCTATTTTATTAAACTGGCAAGCGTTACAGTTAAAACCCTACTATCTAGCGGCTATGGTTGTACATAATGTTTTTGTGTCGGCTTGATATGACTTGTACTTAGATCAAATAGTTTAGGTAGAATGCACCTAGATTAATTATGGTAAACTTCATTATTCGAGTATATCGGCTTATAACGATTAACCATTGAGGGTGATTGGTAATTGGACTGGCCAAGGACAGACTTGTGTTGATGAGTCTCACATAAAGTTCTATGGTGAGCTTGTTGAAATCAGCAAATTAAATATAACTAATCTAGATTTTATTGTTGAGCTAAATTATAAAACAGCGCCATCTAGCTGCGACTTTTATTGCAGAGTGCTATGGTTAAGTCAGAGCCTTTTATTCATTATCATTTTGGATCAATGCCGTGGTCAGAACATTTTTTAAGAAGTTGTTTAATATTCGTGATAATCAAGAACAAGCTAAGTTTACCGGTGTGTCCAATACTGAAAAATTAAAAGCAGCATCACGCGCTAAAGCCGCTGAACGAGCCACGGCAACACAGGTAGAGTCGCAGATTAATGAAGCTGAGCAGTTGTCATCAATTGATGTTTCGGCGTTATTTTATAGTTTACTTTTTCCTGTGCAACAGCAAGGTACGGGTATAGCCAATAATCTTGAGCGCCAAGTGATGGGCAAAATTGAGATTGCGTTAAGCTCTCCCAAAGACATAGCTGAAAATGTGTTAAAACTTCCCAGTAAAATAGTTGAATTAGATAATAAGCTGGCTAATCAAGACGTCGATATTAAAGACGTATTGCAATTAATAGAACAGGATCCTTTGTTAAGTGTTGAAGTCTTAAAGTTATGTAACTCGACAACTTTCAAACGCTCTGATAGAGAGGTGACTAATTTACAACAAGCTTTAGTGCAATTGGGCCGTGAACAATTAAGGCAGTTTGTAACGGCTTGTTTGGCCCGCGAAATGATAGATATTAAGCCAATTTATTTCCGTCGTTTTGGCGCTGAAATATGGCGTCATTCAATGCAGGTGGCTTTTTTATCTAGCGAGCTTGTTGAAGGTGAGCGTGATAGCGCTTTTTTATTAGGCCTATTACATGATGTGGGTAAGATTGCTATATTCAAAATGTTGATTGATGCTTTTCATCAAGCAGAACCCGGCGAACAGCCCAATTCATTATTGTTTAGTCAGCTCATGACCTCAAAATCACTGACGCTAAGTGCTTTATTAGCTAAATATTGGCAATTGCCAAATACCTTTGCTGAAAATTTATCTTTACTGGCCAATGCTAATGTACCGCCTAAGTCAGGTGCAGCTAAAGCGGTTTGGCGAGCGAATGTGATAAGCGAATGTTCTATGTTAGTACAAGCGAATAAAATATCAGAAGAAGTACTGATTAAGTTATTGGCTCAAGTCGACATTTCCCGCGAGTCTTTTGATGAACTACATCAAAAATTATTACAGTTTTAAATCACTCTGATTTGAATACACATAAAAAAAGCGCCTAGGGCGCTTTTTTGTGTAATGACATTTAAACTAATCGTTATTGCAGTACAGAAATGTCTGCAACATGTAAGAATTGCTCACGTAAGCTATTAAGTAACGCTAAGCGGTTATTCTTAAGTGCTTCATTATCAGCCATCACCATGACATCTTCAAAGAAGGTGTCTACACTTTCACGTAAATCGGCTAGCAAGGTTAATGCCTGCTGATAATCAGCATTAGCAAATAGCGGTGCTAATTCTGGTTGCAGTTGGATTAACTTATCCGCTAAAGCTTTTTCTGCCGGTTCAACTAATAAACTCTGGTTAATGGTTTCAGGCAGTGTGCCTTCAACCTTGGCCAAGATATTAGACACTCGCTTATTAGCTGCAGCAAGGGCTGTGGATGCCTCTAAACTGCGGAAGTGTGATACCGCTTTAACACGACTATCAAAATCAGCAGGGCGCGTTGGGCGACGTGCTAACACAGCAAGAATCACATCAACTTGAATGCCTTTATCTTGATACCAGCTACGGAAGCGGGCCATAAAGAATTCAAGAACATCATCAGCGGTTGTTTTATTGCTAAGACTATCACCGTGAAGTTTTTGCGCTTGAGCGATTAATTCCACTAAGTCTAACGGTAGATTGTTTTCTACAATAATACGTAAAATACCAATAGCGGCACGGCGAAGAGCAAATGGATCAGCTGCTCCCTTAGGGGCTTGCCCAATACCGAAAATACCCACAAGGGTGTCAAATTTTTCAGCTAAGGCAACCGCACAAGATACCGCATCTGTTGGCACTGTATCACCTGAAAACTTAGGCTTATATTGTTGTTCAATAGCAACAGCAACCGCTTCTGACTCACCATCTAAGCGTGCGTAATGCATACCCATAGTGCCTTGGGTATCGGTAAACTCCATCACCATATTGGTCATCAAGTCTGCTTTTGATAGTAAGCCTGCACGACTAGCTTCCGCTTCGCTGGCATTTAATTGTGCAGCGATAAAACCTGCCATTGCAGAAATACGTTCAACGCGTTGCTTTAACGTGCCTAATTGCTTTTGGAATACCACGGTTTCTAGGCTGGCTAAACGAGACTCTAGGGTGTGCTTTTTATCTGTGTTGAAGAAAAACTCAGCGTCAGCAAGACGTGGGCGAACCACTTTTTCATTACCTGAAATAATTTGCTGCGGATCTTTCGATTCAATGTTGGTGACAAAGATGAAGTTAGGCAGTAACTTGCCTGCGTTATCAAACACAGGAAAATACTTCTGATCGCCTTTCATGGTGTAAACCAAAGCTTCAGCTGGCACGTTTAAGAACTTTTCTTCAAAGCTGGCGGTTAATACCACTGGCCATTCAACTAATGAGGTGACTTCTTCAAGTAAGTCATCTTCAAGTTCTGCTATACCACCAATAACCGCAGCAGCTTTTTCTGCATCGGCTTTAATCAAGGCTTTACGCACATGATAATCTGCAATCACTTTACCTTGTTCTTTGAGCATAGTGATGTAGTTATCTGCATGATCTAGCTCAAATGAGGCTTGCCCCATAAAGCGGTGACCACGAATAGTTCGTGCAGATTGAATCCCTAACACTTCACCTGAAATAGACTCAGCGCCTAATAACATGGTGACAGTATGAACCGGGCGAATAAACTGAGTTTTGTTATTACCCCAGCGCATTGGCTTTGGAATAGGCAGCTTATCTAATGCTTGTTGAGTCATGTCAGCAATAAGGCTACCTGTGGCTACACCCACTATTTTGGCTTGATGAACTAACCATTCACCTTTGTCGGTCACTAAACGTTCAGCTTGCTCTACCGTAATACCGTTACCACGAGCCCAGCCTTGAGCTGCTTTGGTTGGATTACCGTCAGCATCAAATGCTGAGCTAACAGCAGGGCCACGTTTTTCAACAACTTTATCCGCTTGCGCTAACGCTAACTGAGTAATGCTAATGGCTAATCGGCGAGGTGCGGCATACCAAGTTGATGCGGTAAAAGGCAAGTCTACTTTAGTGAGTTCAGCTTCAAAGTTAGCTAAAAATGATTCCGCAAGTGTGCGTAGTGCTTTTGGCGGTAACTCTTCAGTGCCAATTTCAATGAGTAAGTTTTCAAATTTCATCTAATAACCTCTACTTACACATAGGGAAGCCTAACGCTTCACGTGCTTTATAATAAGATTCTGCTACACCTTTAGCCATGGTACGAACGCGTAAAATATAACGCTGGCGCTCGGTCACTGAAATAGCATGGCGTGCATCAAGTAAGTTAAAAGCGTGCGATGCTTTCATCACTTGTTCGTAAGCAGGAAGAGGTAATGGTTTTTCTAAGCCTAATAATAGTTGGCAGGCTTTTTCACAGTCATCAAACTGTCTAAATAGTACTTCAACATTCGCGTACTCAAAGTTATAAGTAGACTGTTCAACTTCATTTTGATGAAAAATGTCGCCGTATGTGACTCTTCCCATTGGGCCGTCGGTCCATACTAAGTCATAGACACTATCGACTTCTTGGATATACATAGCTAAGCGTTCTAAGCCATAGGTGATTTCACCCGTAACAGGGCTACACTCTATACCGCCAACTTGCTGGAAGTAGGTGAACTGAGTTACTTCCATACCGTTTAGCCAGACTTCCCAGCCTAACCCCCAAGCACCTAAAGTCGGTGATTCCCAGTTATCTTCTACAAAACGAATGTCATGGACTTGAGTATCAATACCTAAAGCCTCAAGTGAGCCAAGGTACAACTCTTGAATATTATCTGGAGAAGGTTTCAATACCACTTGGAACTGGTAATAATGTTGCAAGCGGTTAGGGTTGTCACCGTAGCGTCCGTCAGTTGGGCGGCGTGATGGCTGCACATAAGCGCTGCTCATTGGCTCAGGCCCTAAGGAGCGTAAGAATGTTTGTGGGTGGAAAGTTCCAGCGCCCACTTCCATATCTAACGGTTGAACAATTGCGCAACCTTGCTGCGCCCAGTATTCTTGTAGGGTTAGGATGAAACCCTGGAATGTCTTTACGTCATGTTTCGTCGTCATGTCTACTACTGTCAGGCTATTAATAGAAAATGGAATTGATTATACCTTGTAGAACAAGGTAGATGTAGGTTATTTTTTAACGTATTACTGAAATTGTTAATGGACACCATAACATGCAAGTTAACCGATGTGGCTGGGTAAGTGAAGACCCTATGTATCAACATTATCATGATGAGGTATGGGGGCGGCCTGTTTATGACTCCATAGAGCTTTTTGCTAAACTGTGTTTAGACGGTCAGCAAGCGGGATTATCCTGGATTACCATTCTTAAAAAGCAGGCTAACTATGAAGCCTGCTTTGCTCATTTTGAACCGAGTATTATCGCCAGCTTTGATCAAGACAAAGTCGAGGAGCTGTTACTTAATCCTGGCATAGTGCGTAATCGATTAAAGGTTAATTCCATTATTCGCAATGCCAAAGCGTATTTAGCTTTTGTTGATCAGGGCAATGATTTCTCTGAATTCTTATGGGGCTTTGTAAACGGTAAGCCACAGGTAAATTATCCTGCAACGCTTAAAGATGTGCCTGTGCAAACGCCAGCATCTGAAGCTATGTCAAAGGCGCTGAAGAAGATGGGCTTTAATTTTGTTGGCCCAACAATTTGTTATGCTTTTATGCAAGCCGTTGGCATGGTCGACGACCACACCACAGATTGCTTTTGTGCCGCGTCTAAGCGTCAATAATGTAGAGCGGTTTGAGTATCGCTTGATAAAAAAGGGTGTTCCACGTGGAACACCCTTTATTGTTACAACATAATGCTGTGAATTATATCTACACTATTTTGTTTCAAAGAAAAACGGCTTACGTTGTATCTTATCGCCATTCAACTCATTCATTGTTTCCGAATTAAATAACTTACCGTTAACCATAGTGTAAGTTACTTTATCAGTGCTGCGAATGTCAGTCAGTGGGTCACCGTCAATAACAATCAAATCGGCTAGTTTACCTGGCTTGATTGTACCAAGCTGATGATCCATACCAAAAGTGGTTGCTGGGTTAATGGTGGCTGTTTTCAATACATCCATATTACTCATGCCGCCTTGGGCAAACATCCACATTTCCCAATGAGCAGCCAGACCTTCACGTTGTCCATGTGCACCAATGTTTGGCTTAACACCAATTTCATTTAGTTCGTTGGCAACGCGTGCGACATTAAAATGATTGTAATGTGCATCAGGTGCAGTGGTTCTACGCATTGAGCGCGCATCTAAAATGTCATGCGGAACATACATACTTAAGCGTGGATGTGCCCAAACGTCGGTTTTATCATACCAGTAATGTTCACCAGAAATACCACCGTAAGCTACCACCAAGGTTGGGGTGTAAGCTACTTTAGTTTGGCTCCAAAACTGTTTGATGTCGCTGTAAATGGCAGCCACTGGTAACGAGTGTTCAACCGTTGTGTGGCCATCAGCAATCATAGTGAGGTTATGTTGAAGTAGCGAACCACCTTCAGGTACTACCATCATTTCTAATTCACGCGCTGCCGCTATTACTTGCTGACGTTGGTTACGTCTTGGTTGGTTATAGCTTTTTACGCTAAATGCACCGACTTTTTTAAGGCGTTCTAAATGGAATTTAGCATCATCTAACGAATCAATGTGTGAGGTATAACCAGGGCCGTTAGCGCCATATAGAATAGTACCGGTTGAAAATATACGTGGGCCAACAATGTTACCGGCTTTTTGTTGCTCTGCAGCAGCAAAAATCTCCGTGGTATCATTTGAAGGGTCATGGATAGAGGTGACTCCTAATGATAAGCCTGAATAGAGTGCCCAGTTTTGTTGTGGAATGATCTCATCATCTGCTTGGCCACCATGTGCATGGGCATCAAACAGGCCTGGCATAATAGACTTACCGGCAATATCGATAATTTGCGCGCCAGATGGAATGGATGTTGATGCATCGCCAACAGCAACAATTTTATTGTCTTTAACTATCACTACACCATTTTCAATCACTTGATCATTTTCAAGGGTGATGACTTTACCGCCAACAAAAGCGATTGTTCCACGTGGAACATCTGCATCCTGTTTAAAGCCAATAGAGGTTATTTGGGGCTCAATTTTAGCGTCAGATTTTTCATACTGAGTATCAACTTTGGCTTGATATAAGTCTGGGCCAAGGGTCCAATAAAGCTCGTTGCTGTCATTGTTCCAACTTATGCTTTCGCCGGCACGGGCGCTGAGTTGAGTAACGGGTAGATTGTTAGCTTTAGGGCCAATGTTAATCGTTTCACCATGCTTAGCAAATGGCGTGACATAAACACGGAAACGTTCTGCAAATGCAAGATGTTCACCATTAGGGGCTATACGAAACTCTGTCGCATGTTCGCTAGTGTAATGAGTACGTTTTTCGAAACCGTTCATGCCAATCGATGAAAGTTGCGGCGAGCTGCCGTAATCCATAAAGTACACACGGTCGTTATCTGCACCAAATTGTGGTTGATAACCACTGGCAGATAGCTTGGTGTTTTTCTTACCTTTAGTATCAACTTTATATAAACCAGGTTCTTGAGACCAGGTGCGAGCTGTCATATAGCCGCCCTTAGCTTTACGATAAACCACATATTCTCCGTTAGGAGAGAATGTTGGCTCAACATATTTACCAGGTTCATTAGTTAACACTTTGGCTTTTCCACCACGCGAACTGACGATGCTAACGGTACCTTGGGCTTGGTCATTCCAAGTGGTAAATACAATGTTTTTACCATCACGTGACCATTGAGGGAATAGCTCGTTAACATCATTATCTAAACGAGTTAAGCGTTTCTGTTTGCCATCTTTTATATCGCGGATCCATAACTTGCCTAATGCTTCAAAGACCACTTGTTCACCATCAGGTGAGACCTGTGCCATGCGCAGCATTTTTACATCAAAATTATCTTGATCAAGGTTCTGAGTAAATCTAACAGAGGGTTGTACGTCTAACTGGGTTTTAATAGAAAAGGGAATATCACTAAGCGTTTTTTTAGCCACATTTAGCTTGTTGATTTTACCGTTAGCCCAGAACACAATATCTTTATTGTCATTGGTCCAAGACATTGTTGGGTAAACGCCGTGAATAGCCCAGGTTTCTTGCATGTCACGATCTAGCTTGTCATACAGCTTTGTTTCTTCACCAGACTTTAAGTCCAGAGAATATAAGGTCGACTGGAAACCATCTCGTTTTATGTATGCTAAAGATTTACCATCAGAGCTTGGTGTTGGACGAATAGCACCGCCGGTACCTTCAATTAATACTTCAATGTCACCGGTTTGGGTGTCATAGCGTTTAATTTTATAAATCCCTTTTACAGAATCCTTTGAGTAATGAAAGGTTTTACCTGGGGTCGCATCTTGGCTGAAATAGATATAGCGGCCGTCAGGTGAGTAGGCAGGCTCGCCTAAATCTTTTTGATCATTTGGACGTTCTGTCAGCTTAACGCCTTCACCTCCAGCAACATGATACATCCACACTTCGCCAGCACCTAAGCTTCGACTTGCGGTAAAGTGTTTACGAGCAACTAGATACTGTGAGTCAGGACTCCAGGCTGGGCTGTTTAATAGGCGGAATGTTTCGCTGGTTACTGGATGTGGATTGGTGCCATCGGCATTCATTATCCATATGTTGTCGCCGCCATCTTCATCAGATGTGAACGCAATATATTTTCCATCAGGGCTATAAACTGGCTGCATTTGCCATGCAATGCCACTAGCAAGTTGGGTTGCTTCGCCACCAGATATAGGCATTTGATAGATATCGCCTAGTAGGTCAAATACAATCGTTTTGCCGTCAGGTGATACATTGACGTTCATCCATGTGCCATCAGTGACATTAATGTCGACTTTTTGTAATGGGGCATTTTCTGGGGCGTTGACTTGCCATTTCGCTGCTTCATCTTCTGTGGCAAAACTAGTTGAGCTAATACCAAGTGATAATGCTATCGCGGTATAAATAGGGGTAAGTTTTTGTGTGAACATGCAAGATCCATTTATTTATCATTATAAGAGTATTAATGCCAACCAACAGTATCTAAAGTGGTTTGTGTCAGGCTTGTTAGCATCAAATCTGGCTTGGTAACCTTTATCGCACAAATGGCTATAAAACGACACAAAAAATCTGTTTCAAATAATGACAGAAAATAAAATTGATTTTAAAACTGTTGCGGTAAATTGATATGATGAAAATAAGTGATGAGCTAATGTGGAGTTAAATCTGCTTGTAACGAGGAATGAACGTAAGTTTATTTTTGCTGTTTATAGGCAGAGTTAGCCTTCAATTTGCAGGCTAACTTATCAATATATTGCCGGTTGATATGCTTGATGGTACACGCTTAGCGCAGAGTGACTCGGTCATCTGGTTGGATCAAACCAGCCTGTATCACCTTACAAGTTACACCGCCTCGCCAGTCTGGTGTTAATGCTTGTTCTAATCCAGCAAAAGCGGCTTCCATTTTTTTACAGGGATCTGTTTCACCTGTGATCAGCAATTGTAAGTCCGCACCAATTTTGAGTGTCTTGCCTACATCAGCGGCACTGAACTCATACCCTGTTATTAACAGATTTGCTCTACGGGTAAGCCAGTCTAAATCGGCATTTATTTGCTTACAGGCTATTTGCCATTGCTGTTGAGATAGTACGGTTACTTGACGTTTTCCTGGACGGCCAAAAACATCATTTTCAACACCTCGCTCTAAGGTGACGTTGGCGCAAAATACTTGACTCATTTTGCCACGCTTAGCTGTTTTATAAGCTATTGCTGCTAACTTAGCTTCCATGTTCATAGTCCTTTTTTTAGCAGATATTGATAGGGCGTTTTTGATGTTTCGCTGGCAATTAGGGTGTGGTCCATAAACTCACAAAAACTTGGAATGTCTCGGGTTGTTGCTGGGTCATCGGCAATAATTAATATTATTTCACCGTCAGCCATTTTGCGTACCGCTTTACGGATCATCATTACCGGTTCAGGGCAGCGTAAGCCTAACGCATCAAGTTGGTGTTGTGCTTGTGCGAATATTTCTAGGGAGGTTAATTCTTCTGACATTGCCACTTCAACTTAGCTTTTTTAATATTCATAATTTTACTCCGCCAAATCTCGATTGCCAAGTTTAGGTGTAACTAATGTGATTTAGCTATGAATTAACGTTTTAATTTGTTTTTAAATTTTCCTCAAACATGTTTCACGTGGAACATTAGCCAGTTGATGCAAAATAAAAAACCGAATTATTTTTCAATAATTCGGTTTTTTGAGTTAATTTACAATCGATAGGGTGAACCCGTTAGATTGATAAACTCAGACTAACTTTAAAGATAGCTTAAACGCGTTCGAAAACAGTCGCGATACCTTGACCTAATCCGATACACATAGTGGCTAAACCTAATGTTGCATCTTTGTCTTCCATCAAGTTAATCAGGGTGGTAGAAATACGTGCACCTGAACAACCTAGTGGATGACCGAGGGCGATAGCGCCGCCGTTAAGGTTAATCTTGTCATCAACTACATCTTGTAAACCAAGATCTTTAACACAAGGTAAAGACTGGGCTGCAAACGCTTCGTTAAGTTCAATCACATCTAAATCAGCAACTGAAAGACCAGCACGGGCTAATGCTTTTTGAGTAGCAGGAACTGGACCGTAACCCATAATAGCTGCATCACAGCCTGCAACCGCCATAGAGCGAATGCGTGCACGGATTGGTAAACCTAATGCGCGAGCCTTAGATTCTTCCATCACTAACATCGCAGATGCACCATCTGATAGTGCAGATGATGTGCCCGCTGTTACAGTGCCGTTAGCTGGGTCAAACGCTGGACGTAATCCTGCAAGTGACTCAAGGGTAGTTTCTGGACGGATAACTTCGTCTGTCATAACCTTGATTAATGCGCCGTTTACATCGTGGCCTTCAATGCCCCAAATCTCTTTGGCAAAGCGACCTTCAACAGTTGCAGCATGTGCACGCTGATGAGAGCGTACCGCAAAAGCATCCTGTTGTTCACGGGTAATGCCGTGTAACTTACCTAGCATTTCAGCTGTTAAGCCCATCATGCCAGAGGCTTTAGCTATGCGGTTTGCTAAGCCTGGATGAAAATCAACACCGTGGTTCATTGGTACATGACCCATATGCTCAACACCACCAATAATGAAGGTGTCGCCTTGACCGGTCATGATTGCACGAGCCGCTTGATGAAGAGCATCCATTGATGAACCACATAAACGGTTTACGGTAACAGCACCAGCCGTTTTAGGAATACCGGCCAATAATGATGCGTTACGAGCAATGTTGAAACCTTGCTCTAGTGTTTGCTGCACACAACCCCAAATAACATCTTCAATGGTATTTGGATCTAGTTGCGGGTTACGAAGCATTAAGGCTTTCATTAGTTCTGCAGAAAGAGTTTCTGCACGTACATTTCTAAATACCCCTGCCTTAGAACGGCCCATTGGGGTACGAATGCAGTCTACGATAACAGCTTGTTTCATGATTTAATTCCTTTCCCACTAATTAGGCTTGGTAGTAACTACCGTTGTTGGCTGCAAGTGCGCGCATTGCATCGGTAACTTTATATAAGCCACCAAGATGTGCGTATTTGTCTGCTAGGGCAACAAAGTTTGCTACGCCCATGGTGTCTAAGTAACGGAATACACCGCCACGGAATGGTGGAAAACCAATACCGTATACTAGACCCATGTCGCCTTCAGCTGGTGATGCAATAATGCCTTCTTCTAAACAGCGAACTGTTTCAATTATCATCGGGATCATACAGCGAGCTATGATGTCATCTGACTCGAATGCTTTTAATGTACCGAACTCAGCGCTTAATAATTCATAGCTTGTTTGGTCAATGTCTTTCTTTGGTTTACCACGACGGTCAACCGAGTAAGCATAAAAACCTTTAGTGTTTTTCTGACCTAGACGCTTATTTTCGAACATAATGTCGATGGCATCTTTGCCATTTTTACCCATGCGATCAGGAAAACCTTCAGCCATTACTGCTTGTGCGTGATGACCTGTATCTAAACCGACTACGTCAAGTAAGTAAGCTGGACCCATTGGCCAGCCGAACTGTTTTTCCATAACTTTATCGACAGCGGCAAAGTCAGCACCATCAGCTAGTAGTCCGCTAAAACCTGCAAAGTATGGGAACAATACGCGGTTAACGAAGAAGCCAGGGCAATCGTTAACAACAATCGGGGTTTTACCCATTTTGCTGGCGTAAGCAACGACAGTTGCGATGGTTTCTTCTGAGCTGTGCTCACCACGGATAATTTCAACTAATGGCATTTTGTGCACAGGGTTAAAGAAGTGCATGCCGCAGAAGCGTTCAGGTTTCTTAAGGCTTTTAGCCAGTAAGTTAATAGAGATTGTTGATGTATTTGAAGCAATAATCGCATCTTCAGATACATAGCCTTCAACTTCTGCCAGTACAGTGGCCTTAACTTTTGGATGTTCAACAACCGCCTCTACAACGATGTCGCTATTTTTGATAGAGGCATAATCTAGAGAAGGTGTGATGTTGTTTAATACTTTAGCCATTTTTTCTGGCGTAGAGCGACCGCGTGCAACTTGTGTTGTCAGAATTTTAGCCGCTTCGTTCAAGCCTAACTCTAATGCTGGCTGAGCGATGTCTTTCATGACAATCGGTGTGCCTTTGCTGGCGCTTTGGTAAGCAATACCGCCGCCCATAATACCTGCACCCAATACAGCAGCTTGGTTAACATCTTTAGCTAATTTGCTGGCTTTCTTCGCTTTGCCTTTAACAAGTTGGTCATTTAAGAAAATACCAATCAATGCTGTCGCAACGTCTGTTTTAGCAAGCTTAATAAAAGCCTGAGCTTCAACTTGCAATGCACCAGCGCGATCTAAAGTCGCCGCTTTTTCGATAACATTCACAGCAGCCATTGGCGCTGGATAATGTTTACCGGCAATAGAGAACACCATGCCTTTGGCTGTGGCGAACGACATCATAGCCTCAAGCTTACCTAGTAGCAGCGGTGATTGCTTTTGCTTACGACGAGCTTGCCAATCTAAGTTGCCCGCTAATGCGTCATGTAACATTTGAATTGCTGCTGTGTGTAGGTTTTCTGGAGCCACTACCGCATCAATTGCACCGACTTTAAGCGCATCGTCAGGACGTTGTTCTTTACCTGATGTGATCCACTCTAAAGCATTGTCAGCACCGATTACGCGAGGTAGGCGAACCGTACCACCAAAGCCAGGAATTAAGCCTAATTTTGTTTCAGGCAAACCAATAAGTGCGTTGGTATCCGCTACACGTAAGTCCGTTGCTAGAACCGTTTCACATCCACCGCCTAAAGCAAAACCATTAATAGCTGATACCGTAGGGAAAGGTAAATCTTCAAGCTTATTGAATACCGCATTGGCTTGTTCAACCCAAGCAAGTAGTGTGGCATCGTCTTGCTTAAATAACTCTAAAAACTCAGTGATATCAGCGCCCACAATAAATGTGCTTTTAGCTGAAGTAAGTATTAATGCTTTTATATCAGTACTTTGCTTGATGCTATCTAGTGCAGCATCTAAAGAGGCTAGAGTTTCTCTGTCAAATTTGTTTACCGAGCCCGGTGCGTTAAAGCACAGCTTGGCAATATTGTCTTCAAGTAACTCAACCTGGATGGTAGGGCTTTGGTAGATCATTGCTTGCTTCCTTATTGCTTAAAGCGATTTCAACATCTTTATAATCGTGTAGTTATCAAGCTTGTTTTACAGCAGTATAGGCCATCATTTGACCAGTTACACAACAGTGTGCGACTAAATGACAGAAATTACAACACCCAATTTAAACGACCGTTTAATTTTTGTCTACTAAGGTGATTTTTATCCTTTGTGATAAACTGTGAGTGTTTGCCAACTACTGAATAGGAATCAAAAAATGGATCAGCTGGATAGCTTATATCATGTGCATATTGCCGAGTTAAACCGTCGGGTTGCTGAAGTCACCCGTCGTGAGAATTTCGCAGGAGTCGTTATTCATTCAGGACAACCCCATCGTCAGTTTTTAGATGATATGAATTATCCATTTAAGGTGAACCCCCATTTCAAAGCATGGCTGCCTATTCTTGATAATCCAAATTGCTGGATTATTGCCAACGGGGTTGATAAGCCAATATTAGTCTTTTATCGTCCAGTGGATTTTTGGCATAAGGTGAGTGATGTCCCTGATGCATTTTGGACTGCACACTTTGACATTAAGTTATTAACCAAAGCTGACAAAATTGCCGAGTTTTTACCTAAAGACTTGAGCAATTGGGCTTATATTGGTGAACATTTAGATGTAGCTGATGTATTAGAGTTTAAGTCTCGTAACCCAGATGCGGTAATGAATTACTTGCATTATCACCGCGCAGACAAAACACAATATGAACTTGAGTGTTTACGTCGAGCAAACAAAATTGCAGTTAGAGGTCACAAAGCGGCCAAAAGTGCATTTTTCAATGGTGGCAGTGAGTTTGAGATCCAGCAACACTATTTAGCTGAAATCAGCCAAGGCGAAAACGAAATGCCATACGGCAATATCATCGCCTTGAATCAAAATGCGGCTATTTTGCATTACATGACATTAGCCCACGTAAAGCCAAAGCAGCGTTTATCGTTTCTTATTGATGCAGGTGCAAGTTACCATGGGTATGCCGCTGATATTACCCGTACTTATGCATTCGAGAAAAATCGTTTTTCAGAACTAATTGCGGCATTAAATCTGCAGCAACTTGCGATTGTCGATGCAATGAAACCGGGGGTGAAGTATACCGATTTACATATTATGACCCATGAGCGAATTGCGCAGTTATTGATAGACTTTGAACTGGCTCATTCTGATGTGGCAGCGCTGGTTGATTCTGGTGTCACGCGGGCATTTTTCCCCCATGGGCTAGGACACATGCTTGGTTTACAGGTGCATGATATGGGCGGGTATTCCCATGATGAACGTGGGACTCATATACCTGCACCCGAAAATCATCCTTTCCTACGCTGCACTCGTACTTTAGCGGCAAACCAAGTACTGACGATTGAGCCAGGCATCTATATTATCGATACCTTACTTAATGATTTAAGCGATAATGCTAAGCAGTTAGTTAATTGGCAAACGGTTGATGTGATGCGACCTTTTGGTGGTATACGTATTGAAGATAATGTAATTGTGCACAGTGATCGAAATGAGAACATGACAAGAGAGTTGGGTCTTGACTGAGAGCTATTTAATACCTGATTTGAACTTGTTGATTGAAGAAGAGATAAAGCATAGTCGCTTTATCTCTTTTCTATTTCACTGCCCAGATCAAAGTGTTATGAAGTTAATGCTTACTAACATCAAACAAGATTACCCAGGAGCCAGCCATTATTGCTATGCCTTTGTTGCCGGCGCGCCTAACGAGATGGTGAATGTTGGCTCCAGTGACGATGGCGAACCTGGTGGGAGTGCCGGACGCCCTATGCTAGCAAGCCTACAAGGTGCTAATGTCGGCGAGGTTGGCGCGATAGTAGTACGTTACTTTGGCGGCACAAAGCTTGGAGTGGGTGGGTTAATGCGTGCTTATAGCTCTGGCATAAAGCAGGGCATTAGTCAGTTAAGTTTACGGACTAAGTATATTCGTTACTCGATTAAACTTTCATGCAGTTATGCGCAACTCGTTGATGTTGAATATTTAGTAGTTCAACATGATGGGGTTATTTTAGCGAAAGAGTTCAGTGAAAAAGTCGATATTACATTTGAGTTAGCAAAAGATGCCTTAGCTGATTTTAATACTAAGTTAGCCACAATGACTCAAGGGACGCTTCAAGTGAAGTTTACTGTATGAGCGGGGCAGAACTTATGCCAAAATGCCTTACAAAGTTAATTTTTTCATATTTTTATAACATCGAACTAACAGAAGCCTTTAATGCAATATAAAACAATTATAAGAATCACAGGTTTGCTGATGGCCTTGTTCTCTATCACTATGCTGCCGCCTGCTTTGGTGGCGGTGTTTTATAAAGATGGTGGTGGTACTGCGTTTGTTCAAGCATTCTTTGTCAGTTTATTCCTAGGCTTTTTGCTTTGGTATCCTAATCGTAAACATAAAAGCGATTTACGTACCCGTGAAGGCTTTCTTATTGTGGTGTTGTTTTGGACGGTACTGGGGTCAATTGGGGCATTGCCATTTATTTTCTCCAAAGTGCCTGATTTAAGTTGGACCGACAGCTTTTTTGAATCATTTTCAGCGCTAACAACCACAGGGGCGACTGTTATTGTCGGCCTAGATGACTTACCTAAAGCGGTATTGTTCTATCGTCATTTACTGCAATGGATGGGCGGTATGGGGATCATCGTACTTGCTGTGGCTATTTTGCCGTTACTGGGTATTGGTGGCATGCAGCTATTTAAAGCCGAGATCCCTGGGCCAGTTAAAGACAGTAAAATGACCCCAAGAATTGCCGAAACTGCGAAAGCGTTATGGTACATTTATTTGATGTTAACTATCGCCTGCGCCACGGCATTTTACTTTGCAGGCATGAATGCTTTTGACGCTATTTGTCATGCGTTTTCCACTATCGCCATTGGTGGTTTTTCCACTAAAGATGCCAGTATTGGTTATTACGATAGCTCGGCGATTAATATTATCTGTGCGGTATTTTTACTCATTGCCGCCGTTAATTTTAGTGTGCATTTTGCCGCTTTCACTCGTCGTGGAATTAACTTTAAAATTTACTTTAAGGATGCTGAGTTTAAGGTATTAATCGGCGTTCAAGTGGTGCTAACAGCCATTTGTTTTACCACGTTATATTACTCGGGGGTTTACGACTCCCCTGAGCAGACATTAGATTATGCATTTTTCCAGGTGGTGTCGATATCAACTACCGCAGGGTTTGGCACTGAAAGCTTCCACTCCTGGCCGCTGTTTTTACCCGTATTACTGATATTTTCAAGTTTTATTGGCGGTTGTGCAGGTTCAACTGGCGGGGGGATGAAGGTTATTCGACTTATCCTGTTGGTATTGCAGGGCTCGCGTG
The DNA here is from genome assembly GCF_020511155.1 of Shewanella glacialimarina. Taxonomy (NCBI): domain Bacteria; kingdom Pseudomonadati; phylum Pseudomonadota; class Gammaproteobacteria; order Alteromonadales; family Shewanellaceae; genus Shewanella; species Shewanella glacialimarina. Next base: position 27,959 of record NZ_CP041216.1, read on the forward strand.
AGCTTAAGCGTTTGGTTCATCCTAAAGCTATGTATTCTATCCGTATTGGCGGCGCAGCATTGCCAGACCGTATCATTGATGCGGTATGGGGCTTCTTCTCCGCTTATGCATTAGTATTTGTTATTTGTATGGTGATTTTAATGGCGATGGATATGGATGCTATTACTGCATTCAGCGCGACAGCTGCTAGTTTGAATAACCTTGGACCTGGATTAGGTGATGTTGCCAATAACTACGCTAGTATTACCGATGGCGCTAAGTGGGTGTTGGTGATTGCCATGTTATTTGGTCGTTTAGAAGTATTTACTCTTTTGGTGTTATTTACACCGACATTTTGGAAAAACTAATGCAAAGTTTAATGGTTTACTCAACTGTGGATGGTCAAACGCTTGCCATTTGCCAACGTATCAAGCAACAACTTGAGCAATCTGGACATGGTGTTACGTTAAAGGATGTCGCCCAGGTCTCTCAGAAAGATATCGAAAGTGCCGCGCAAATTATTATCGGTGCTAGCATTCGCTATGGTAAACATCGTCCCGCACTATATGATTTTATTGCCAGTAACAAGGCCGCAATTGAAAGCAAAGCTAATAGCTTTTTTACGGTAAACGTAGTCGCACGAAAACCCGAAAAAAATACCCCAGCAACTAATCCTTATATGCAAAAATTTTTACTGTTATCACAATGGCAACCGCAGTTGTCTTCAGTATTCGCAGGTAAGATTGACTACCCTAAGTATGGTTTTGTCGATAAGTTTATGATCCGTTTCATTATGTGGATGACCAAGGGTCCTACGGACACATCTGCTACGTTTGAGTTTACTGATTGGAATAAAGTAGATGATTTTGCGGCTCAGTTGGTGCAACAAGCTTAATGCTTGCTGCAGTAAGCCATTATGCACAATGTCGATAACAGAAATAAATATTTAGGCGCAATAACGGCGATGTAAAATAGAAATCACCTCAGTCACTTGCTCGTTTTTTAAAGTATAAAACACCACTTGCGAACTCTTACGAGTGTTAACTAAGTCTTCTGCGCGTAATACGGCTAAGTGCTGTGATAAAGCAGACTGACTTAGTGGCACGGTCTCATTCAACTCAGTTACGCTGAGCTCTTTATCCAACAATAAGCACAAAATCATTAATCGATAAGGGTTTGCTATCGCTTTCAGCCATTTTGCAGCTATTTCTGCGTTTTCTAGCATCGATGAAATATCGATATTTTGCTGCATGGGAGGATCCTTGGATACGAGTGATATCCGAATCATACTCGTGCTGTGTGTAGATCTCAATTATCGGTACTAATAATATGAGCTAATTCTAATTTGTGATCACTTCATCGGTATCTTGAGACTTTTTTTGCCACACTCATTCTTTATCAATCAATAAGAGTTAATCATGTCCAAAGTATTGGTACTATATTATTCACGAGGCGGACATACTGCACAAATTAGCCGCACTATCGCTCAACACATATTAGCTAAAGGGGGAGAGTGTGATGTCGTCAATATTAATGACGTTAAGGGTGATATTGATTGGACCCAATACCATGCTATCGCATTAGGTGCGTGTGTGCTTTATGGTTCATACCATAAATCGGTATTTGAGTTTGTCGAACGTTATCAGGCTGAGTTGGCAAAAGTGCCCAACAGTTTCTTTTGCGTTAATGTTGTTGCCCGAAAACCTGAAAAGCGTGTGCCTGAAAACAATAAGTACCTCCAAAAGTTTTTACTGCTTTCTCCTTGGCAGCCGAAGGATGTCAAGATCATCGCAGGTAAGGTCGATTATCCATCTTGGCCTTGGTATGACAGTTTAATGATCCGCTTAATTATGAAAATGACCGATGGTCCAACTGACCCAAAAGCGGTTATAGATTACACTGATTGGGAAGATGTTAAGCGTTATGCTGAGCATGTGTTAGCTATGGCTTAATAGCGTTGAAAAGATTAAGTAGATTAGGCATTAACCGGCGGCTATTGTGAGCGCTAGGTGCTTGCTTATCAATTTACTCAGCGATTTACGCTGCAATAATAGTTAATAACGCCAAAATTGTGGGTGACAAAGTACCGCGACAGTTAGAATTTCAAGACGTCCCAGCAACATACCAACAGCTAACGCCCACTTAGCCACATCAGATAAGCTTGAGAAGTTACCCGCTGGGCCGATAATTGCGCCTAAACCAGGACCTACATTGGCAACCGCGGTAATAGCGCCGGTAAAGCTGGTTATAATATCTAAGCCTGTTAGCACTAAAATCATCGATAATCCAAAAATAACGATGAAAAAAAGCATAATGAAGGTGACTAATGAGCGAACAATATCTTCACTGACTTTATGGCCATTGAAGGTATCTTTAAACAAGCCTTTAGGGTGGAATTGCTGTTTAATTTGCTGGCGCATAATCACCATTGAAATTTGAAAACGAAATATTTTAATGCCACCTGAGGTTGATCCCGAACAGCTGCCAATCATCATTAAAAACAAAAATGCGGTACTGGCAAATGCTCCCCATGCTTGATAGTCGGTTAAGCCATAACCGGTAGTGGTTACCACTGAAATAACATTAAAACTTGATAAACGTAGTGCATCGATAAAGCTTAAGTTTTTGTGTAATGACAGCCACACCGCAATACTGAACGACACCATAGCCACAAACAGTAAGAAGCCCTTTACTTGTTGATCATTCCATACAGATATATTGCGTTGCTGTATTGACTGGACAAACATCAATAGGGGGAGGCCGCCGGCCAACATAAAGATAATACCCACCCAATGTGCCGCATTAGAAAAGTGTGCCATTGAGCTGTCTGAAGTGGAATATCCACCGGTAGATAGGGTGGTCATGGCATGATTAATTGCTTCAAACCAGTCCATACCAGCGAGGTGATAGGCAAAAGCACACAGTAATGTAAGGCTACCGTAAACCCAGAAAAGATTTTTTGCCATATATTGCGTTCTGGGAATGGCTTTGTCGCTCCAGTCGGAAGATTCCGTTCTAAATAAACGCATGCCGCCGACGTTTAAAAAAGGTAAAACCGCTACAGCCATTACAATAAAACCAATGCCGCCCAGCCATTGTAATAAAGAGCGCCATATTAGGATGCTGTGATCCATATTATCTAAGCCAGACAATACGGTTGAGCCAGTGGTGGTGATCCCTGACATAGTTTCAAAGAAGGCGTCGGTATAAGTGATACCGTGGTATAGCGCGAAAGGTAAGGCGGCACAAAAGCTCACAGCTAGCCAGGTGGCGCTAGTCAGGACAAACATATCGCGGATATTTAACCGAATATCATGTAGACGACCAGATTGAATGCAAAAAATAGCCACACTGCCAGTAAATATAGCCGATAGCATGAAATCACCTATGGTTTCTTCACCATAGATGAGTGCAAAGCTCATGGGGATTAGCATGAATCCGGTTAAGATTGACAAAAATATGCCAATCACAAACACCAATTGCTTGATATTTATCATGTTGGATTAAAAGAAAAACGCGCTCGGTTGGAACAGTTTTTCAACATCGCCAATAAATTTCTTATTTACTAAGAAAAGAATCACATGATCTCCTTGTTCAATAACGGTTTTGTCGTGGCCCATCAGCACTTCATCATTACGCACAATTGCGCCGATGGTAGTACCTGGTGGCAGTTTGATATCACTGATTTTTTTGCCCACGACTTTAGATGTACTGGAGTCTCCGTGAGCAATCGCTTCAATAGCTTCTGCTGCACCACGGCGCAATGAATAAACGTTACAAATATCCCCCTGGCGGATATGTGTCAGTAATGCTGAAATAGTCGCTTGTTGTGGAGAAATAGCAATGTCGATATTAGCTTCTTGAACAATATCGACATAGGCTTCGCGCTGAATTAACACCATGACTTTCTTAGCACCTAATCGCTTAGCAAGCAGGGCTGACATAATATTGGCTTCATCATCATTGGTGACCGCAATAAATACATCTGTTTGGTCTATATGTTCTTCAGTTAGTAGTTCTTGATCCGATGCGTCACCACAGAAAACTGTAGTGTTTTCAAGCTTTTCTGACAACATTTCAGCTCGCTCTTGGCGATGCTCAATCAACTTAACAGAATGGTTTTTTTGTAAACGCTTAGCTAAACCAAAACCAATATTACCACCGCCAGCAATCATAATATTGCGGTATGAGTTATCCAGCTTTTGCATTTCACTCATTACCGCACGAATATGGCGGCTGTCGGCAACAAAAAACACTTCATCATCGGCTTCAATAATGGTGGTACCACGGGGCATGATAGCTTTACCTTGACGGAAAATAGCTGCAACCCGGGTATCAATATTAGGCATATGTTCACGTAAGGTTGCAAGCGCGTTACCGACTAAGGGGCCGCCGTAGTAGGCTCGCACAGCCACTAAACTCAGTTTTCCTTCCGCAAATTCAAGTACTTGAAGTGCGCCAGGATACTGCACTAAACGATGTATGTAAGCAGTGACTAACTGTTCTGGCGCGATGAGTTCATCAATGATAAAACCGCCACGGGGTTTGGTGTCACCGGATTTGACTTCAGAGTTAATAAACAGTTTATCGCGTAGATCTAGATAAGGTTCTGAGCGGATGCGGGCAATTTTAGTGGGAGTACCAAACAGTGAATAAGCAATTTGGCAGGCAGCCATATTACATTCATCACTGTTGGTAACCGCAATCAACATATCGGCATCTTCTGCACCGGCTTCTTTTAATACGCTAGGATGCGCGCCATGGCCTACCACTACGCGTAAATCAAACTTGTCCTGAAGTATTCTTAGTCTAGCGCGATCGTGGTCAACGAGGGTTATGTCGTTATTCTCGCCGACTAAGTTTTCTGCTAATGTGCCGCCAACTTGCCCTGCGCCCAAGATAATAATTTTCATAACCTTGCAAATATCCTTACTGTGCTTTAACTAAGCGAGCGTAGTAGAAACCATCCATATTGTCTTGGCCTGGAAGGATCTGCCAGCCAATATCCTGTGCATTTGATTGCTGACTAATTGGCACTAATTGCGCATCGGGTTTGCGCGCTAAAAACTGTGTCACCTGCTGGCTATTTTCTTCGGGTAAAATTGAACATGTTGCATAAAGTAATGTGCCACCCGGTTTTAACCACTGCCAGCAATGATCAAATATTTGCTGCTGTAATGCGGCTAATTCTTCAATATCGTTATTTTTACGTAACCATTTTATGTCTGGATGACGGCGAATAACCCCGGTTGCAGAGCATGGTGCATCGAGTAAGATGCGGTCAAACTTTTCACCTTGCCACCATGAATCAATATTAGCTGCATCACCATGAATAACTTGCGCTTTTAAATTCAATCTGTCGAGGTTTTGTTGTACTCGTATTAAACGTTTTTCGTCAAAATCGACCGCGATAACGTTTGCTTGGGGAGCTTGCTCAATTATGTGACAGGTTTTACCGCCGGGGGCTGCACAAGCATCTAATATGAGCTCGCCATTTTGTGGTGCTAACAGGGTTGCAGCCCATTGTGCCGCGCCATCTTGTACTGAAGCTGCGCCATCCATAAAACCTGGTAGGGCGTTTACATCTTTTGGGCTGTCGAGCAAAATGGCATTTGGGCTTGGACCTTCGCTGGCATCAATATTATGCTGTGCTAAGGTGGCTAAATACGCCTCACGACTGTGTAGTTGTTGATTGTTGCGCAACCACATAGGCGGGCGCTGGTGGCTCTGTTCAATTATATCTTGCCATTGTTCAGGGTAAGCTTGTTGTAATCGCTTAATAAACCAGGCTGGCGTGTTATAGCGCAAGGTCTCGATATCTGTATTGAGTGGCGTTTCATTACGTTGAATATTACGCAGTACGCCATTGACCACTTTAACCAAACCGTCAAACTTCAGTTGTCTGCAAGCTTCAGCAGTTTCTGAAATAGCTGCGTGGGCGGGTATACGGGTAAAGTAAAGTTGATAACAGCCAACAAGTAACAGCTGATAAACAATGCGCTGTTTACCTTTGAACGGTTTTTCTAGGCAGTCGCTGACGCATTTGTCTAGTTGAGGTAGCTGACGCATCACCCCATAGCAAATTTCCGCCATCAAGGCTTTATCTTTACCACTGTCTAAATGTTGCTGTTTATCGGGTAGGGCTACCGATAATGATATGCCTTTTTCGAGTACGTCAAAAATTGCTTTGGCGGCTAATGCACGCACATTCATGCTAGTTAGCCTCTGAATTTAATTGGGTGCCAACACTAAACCAATCGGCACGTGAATTAAGAATGTCAGCGACCGATAAGGGCTTTTTATTGGGTAGTTGCATTGTTTCAACAATTAAGCTGCCGTCGGCTGTTGCGATGACAATACCGTGCTTGTCTGCTTGAGTAATAGTACCAGGCGTAGCATGGTTTGGTTTAGCGTCATACTGTACTTGCCACACTTTAATGCTGCTTTGTTGGTGCTCGAAATAACTCACTGGCCAAGGATTAAATGCACGTACTTCTTGCCATAATTGTTTGGCGGATTTATGCCAATCTAGCTTAGCTTCTTCCTTTGACAGTTTTTCAGCGTAATTGACCAAAGACTCATCTTGTTTCTCAGCTGTCAACATTCCTAGGCTTAATTTTGCTAAGGCATCAATCAATGCATCTGGTCCTTGAACAGCTAATTTTTCATATAGGCTTGCCGAAGTATCAGTATCTTCAATTGGCAGTGATGTTTTAAGCAGCATGTCACCGGTATCTAAGCCAATGTCCATTTGCATAATAGTCACACCGGTTTCTGTGTCGCCAGCCCATAATGCGCGTTGAATAGGTGCAGCACCTCGCCAACGTGGCAAAATTGAACCGTGAACATTGATACACCCTAAACGCGGCATGTCTAATACAATCTTAGGTAAAATCAGACCATAAGCCACTACCACCATAATATCTGCGTTTAGGGTAGCAAGTTCTGCTTGGGCGTCTTCATTACGTAATGATGGTGGCTGAAAAACGGCAATACTATTTTCTACCGCTAATTGTTTCACTGGACTAGAGGTCAGCTTTTTGCCACGCCCAGCCGGTCTATCTGGTTGAGTGTAAACGGCACAAACATTGTGCTCTGATGAGATCAGAGCTTGTAAATGACGCGCAGCAAAATCTGGCGTACCAGCAAAAATAATATTTAACGGTTTCAAATTCAGTCCTATGCGTCTTTAGCGGCGATACGAGCTTCTTTTTCAAGCTTGGTTTTGATGCGTTGGCGCTTCAGAGGTGATAAATAATCCACAAAAAGCTTACCTTGCAAGTGATCCATTTCATGCTGGATACAAATCGCAAACAGTTCATCGGCTTCCACGGTGAACTCTTCACCATGACGATTAAGCGCCTTTAAGGTGACATGCTCGGCTCGGTCTACTTTAGCGTAAACACCCGGAACAGAGAGGCAACCCTCTTCGTTAGCAAAGTCGCCATTTGAGGCGACTATTTGTGGATTAATGAAGATTGTTGGGCGTTCAATTTCGTCCTGCAGGTCCATAACAATTAACTGCTGATGAAAATCAACTTGAGTCGCTGCTAAACCAATACCTTTTTCGTGGTACATTGTTTCAAGCATGTTATCGATTTGTGTTTGTAATTCTGGGCCAAAGTCGCTCACAGGCTTGGCTACAGTGCGTAAGCGCTCATCCGGAAAACGTAAAACATTAAGTAATGACATATATAAACTCTTAACAAGTCTGACAAATTTTAGCTAGTTAGCTATACTGACGGTAGAAAATAGGATAATTTTAATCCTTACCGACCTTCAATAACAGTAAAAAGCTCAATTAAAGGGCTTAATAACATGGACAACACCATGAAACGGATATTACTACTTGCTTTTATAACATTGAATATCTTTGGATTAAATGCAGATACACTGACTTTAAAAGCGGGACATCCCGACACATATGTCGTTAAAAAAGGCGACACGCTTTGGGATATATCGGGGTATTTTCTCCAAGATCCATGGCGCTGGCCTACATTGTGGGGGGTTAATCCACAAATTGCTAATCCTCATTTAATTTATCCTGGCGATCGTCTTACACTGGTTTTTATAGATGGTCAGCCACGTTTAGTTAAAAAACAACATATCAAGAAGGGCGTGGAAGGGCATATTCTGCCCAAAGGTGGTGCAATTCCGGCAATCGACTTAGCGCTCATTGAACCTTATTTAGTGCAAAATCGTGTCGTTGAACAAACCTGGTTAGATGCTCAGCCAATGGTATTAAGCGGTGAAAGCCCTTCTAAACATCATATTCTTAATGATGTTATTTATGTTAATGCGAATATGCCAATGGGTCAAAAGGTCGCTATTTATGAACATGGACGTGAATTTTTAGACAGCCAAACCGGTGAACTGCTTGGCCGAGAAATAATTCTGAGTGCTAGTGGTCGTGTAACGGCTGACGGTGATATTTCAAAGGTGAAGATACTAAGCAATTTACGTGAAACGGAAGTGGGATATTCGGTTATTCCTGTTGAAGATGACGCGTTAATGTCTGCTTATTTTACTCCAACAGCTGCAGAGCTAGAGTTACCTGCCACAGTGATTGCAACCACAAGTACTAATCGTGAAGCGGGTAAGCTGGAAGTAGTTTACCTTGATAAAGGATTAGATGCGGGCGTTAAGCCTGGGCATGTTTTTGCTATTTATCGTGATGGCGAGGAAGTAGTAATAGGCAGTGATGGTCAGCCTGTACGGGCAATTGAACGTACATCATATGACAAAGTGGTCGCTCATTTTTCAGATGATAAAGTGTTTAAGGTACCTGACGTTTATCACGGTAATTTAATGGTTTTTAAAGTTTTTGATAAAACCAGTTTAGGCTTGATTATGATGAGTGATCGTCCTGTTAGAGTAAAAGATAAATTGGTGACGCCAGCCAATTTGACCTTTAAGGGTGAATAATTTCTGATAATCTGGTCGACTGGTTAGTTGTTTCTGCAGTATCCGGGCTAGGACCTGCTCGGATTAAACAATTATTAGTGCACATGGATGTTGAAGAGTTAAGGCAAAGGCTGCAATTTGAACCCGATGCCTTACCGCTTTCTTCTCACTCTTTGAGAGCGTGTAAAATCGATTTAGATAAAGTCGATAGCGCCCTCGATTGGCTTGAACAAGCTGATAATCATCATCTTATCTGTTTATCTGACCCTTTATATCCTCCACTGTTACAGCAAATATATGACCCTCCCTCAATTCTTTTTGTTAAAGGACAAGTAAACGGATTATTACCGCCTTCAATCGCTATAGTGGGTAGTCGTAATATGTCATTACACGGCGCAGATACGGCCGCTAAACTTGCACGTGGCCTTTCTTGTTATGGGTTTAGTATTACCAGTGGTATGGCAGCAGGTATCGATGGTGCAGCGCATAAAGCTGTGGTGACTAATAATGGCGTGACATTAGCCGTATTGGGTTGTGGGGTAGATGTTGTTTATCCTAAAAGGCACAAATCGTTATACGACGATATTCAGCAAGATGGCTGCATTATTAGTGAGTTCTGGCCTAAAGTGAGCCCGGTAGCGGGTCATTTTCCTAAACGTAACCGCATAGTCAGTGGATTGAGCTTAGGGACTGTCGTTGTTGAGGCGGCACGTAAAAGTGGCTCATTGATTACGGCTCGATTAGCAATGGAGCAAAACCGCGAAGTTTTTGCTGTTCCAGGGTCGACTGTGGCGGGATATCATCAAGGTTGCCATGATTTAATTAAAAATGGGGCAAAACTTGTGGAGGATGCTGCCGATATAATAGAAGAATTAGGGTGTTTATCTGAGTATCACCTTGTACAATTGCACCATCGTCACCATATACAAGCAAGCGAAATGAGTAATTTGCCATTTCCTTCGCAGTTAGCTAGTCTGTTAACAAGTGTAGGGTATGAGACTACAACAGTTGATACAGTAGTCGAGCACAGTGGAAAACCGATAGATCTGGTGTTAGTTGAATTGCTTGAACTTGAGTTACAAGGGTGGGTTGCAGTAGTGCCCGGTGGTTACGTCAGACTAAAGAGGAGTTAGCCATGTTTGATATCCTCATGTATTTATTTGAGAACTATGTCCATAGCGAAATAGAGTTATTGGTTGATGAAGATGAATTAACCAAGGAACTGACACGTGCCGGTTTTCATCAGGTCGATATTATTAAGGCCTTGGCATGGCTGGAACGTTTAGCGGACTTACAAGAAAGTGATAAGCCGTATTTATGTAACCATGCACAACATTCTTTCCGTATTTATACTAAACAAGAGGCAGCTAAGTTAGATGTGCAATGTCGTGGCTTCTTATTGTTTTTAGAGCAAATCCAAGTGTTAAGTGTTGAAACCCGAGAAATGGTTATCGACAGGGTGATGGACTTAGATGAGCCAATATTAGTATTGGAAGATTTAAAATGGGTGGTATTGATGGTGTTATTCAATGTCCCTGGAAATGAATCCGCTTATGAACAAATGGAAGATTTAATCTTCGAGCAACCAGATGGCCATTTGCATTCGTAGTGTTGCTAAGCATTAAATAAAAAGGAGGCTATGCCTCCTTTTTCGATCCTGATAGGGTAAAATTACCTCAGCGTAGATTTAGCCTTATTCATTCAAATCAAACATAACAATTAGATGAGTCATGTCCAAAATTGATCAACAATTATTTACTGCCCATGAACATGCCTTAGAAAAAGAGTTTGAACTCTGTCCAAAGTGTGGCTGTGAGCTATCACTAAAGCATAGCAAACACGGCAGTTTTGTTGGTTGTAATAATTATCCGACATGTGATTATACCCGGCCTTTAGTACAACACGAGTCGATAGAGACCCAAGTGATTGCTGGTTCAAGTTGCCCTGAATGTGGGCATGAATTGGCGGTTAAATCAGGGCGATTTGGTATTTTTATTGGTTGCACTCACTATCCGGAATGCCATCATATTGAAAAGCATGATCACAGTAATGAAGCGGAAGCGATAACATGTCCACATTGTCAAAAAGGACAGTTAGAGTCGCGAACTAGCCGCTATGGTAAAACGTTTTTTGCCTGTAGTGTGTACCCAAAATGCAAATATATTGTTAATTACCCGCCTGTTAATGAGCCGTGTCCTGATTGTGGTTTTGGCATTTTAGTCGAGCGCAAAGGGGCTGCAGGCTATCGTTTAGAATGTCCTCAAAAAGCCTGTAAATACAAACGGCCGCGATAGTTTAACTTGTGTTAAGGATGAATCATGTTGCAATTGCAACCCGATGCAGTAGTTGACGTTATTTCTAAAGGTGGCGTAATTGCTTACCCAACCGAGGCTGTATTTGGATTAGGCTGTGATCCCGATAACGAGATTGCTATACAAAAACTACTCGATGTAAAGCAACGCCCATGGCAAAAAGGACTAATCTTGATTGCCAGTCATTATGAGCAATTAGCTAACTATGTCGATGAGTCTCAGTTAACCTCAGTTCAGCTTGAGTTTGTGCTGTCTAAATGGCCTGGTCCATTTACGTTTGTTATGCCCATTAAGTCGAATGTTTCATCATTATTGTGTGGTGAATTCTCTTCTATTGCCGTTAGGGTGTCAGCACATCCGACTGTGCGCGCCCTTTGCGACACGCTGCACAAACCGTTAGTATCAACCAGTGCTAATCTAGCGGGAGAAGCGCCCGTAATGCAAACAAGGCAAATTTTAACCGATTTTAACGGCAAAATAGATGCGCTGGTGCTGGGAGCATTAGGTGAACAGCGCCAACCTTCGACTATTATTGATGCACGCACTGGACACGTTATTAGAAATGGAAACTAATTTTATGCAAAAAGGCTCAGATACCTTAGTTGTACCTAATGTAGAACAAGTAAAAACATTTTTATTGTCACTTCAGCAACGAATTTGTCAGCGTTTAACTGCGCTTGATGGTAAGTCGACTTTCAATGGCGAGTCTTGGAAGCGTGAAGAAGGGGGTGGTGGCACCAGTATGGTATTAACCCAAGGAAATGTATTCGAACAAGCAGGGGTTAACTTTTCTCATGTGATGGGTGCAGCAATGCCGGCATCGGCGACAGCACATCGTCCTGAGCTTGCGGGTAGAAGTTTTGAGGCTATGGGCGTGTCGTTAGTTATTCATCCAAACAATCCTTATATTCCAACAACCCATGCTAATGTGCGTTTTTTTATTGCCAGTAAAGAAGGCGCTGATCCCGTGTGGTGGTTTGGTGGTGGATTTGATTTAACGCCTTATTACCCGTTTGAACAAGATGTTGTTAGTTGGCATCAAACCGCACATGATTTATGTCTGCCATTTGGTGAAGACGTTTATCCTAAATATAAAAAATGGTGTGATGAGTATTTCTTCTTACCCCATCGTAATGAGACTCGTGGTGTCGGCGGATTGTTTTTTGATGATCTTAATGAGCCAGGATTTGAGCAAAGTTTTGCGTTTATGCAAGCTGTGGGTAATGGTTTTATTGAAGCCTATGAGCCTATTGTTGAGCGTAATAAAGCATTGGAATACCAAGATGAAGAGCGGCAGTTCCAGCTTTATCGTCGTGGGCGCTATGTTGAGTTCAATCTTGTGTATGACCGTGGCACTTTGTTTGGCTTACAAACGGGTGGCCGCACAGAGTCAATTTTAATGTCTATGCCGCCACTTGTGCGCTGGGAATATGGTTTTACGCCGGAAGAAGGTACGCCTGAAGCTGAATTATATGAGTACTACCTGAAGCCACAAGATTGGTTAGGGCTGAATAAGTAAGTTAGCTATTTACTGGTTGCGCATGTGATCAGCTAAAGTAGAAATAGCCTGAATAATCGCCTGACGATGTTCAGGCTTTTTTATACATTTATCGATAGCTGCTCGCATGCAAATTAGCCATTGATCACGCATAGATTCATCTATTGAAAATGGCATATGTCTGGCGCGGAGTGCCGGATGACCATATTTTTGTTGATAAAGTGGTGGTCCGCCGAGCCAACCAGTTAAAAATTCATATAGCTTGGCTTCAGATTCTGCTATTGGTGCGCGATGAAGTGCCAGTAGTGTTTTCGTTTCTGGTCGTTGTAGCATTTGTTGATAAAATTCATGGGCAATCGCTTTTATCACTTTATCACCGCCAATTAAATCATAAGCATTAGATTGCTCAATATCTCTGTGATGATCTACTTGCTGTTTCTCGAAAATTTTCTTCAGCCAATTCATTATGATACCGTCTATTTATTTGTTAATTATTATATATCATTTAATCTTTTTCTTACCAGCTACAACCAATGACAACTTTGGGTTAATGTTTTGAAACGATTTAGTTAAATCTTTTTATGTTGTTTGTTCGACTATCTTGCTAAATTGACCTCAATTTCAAAGGAGAACAATAATGACTAAGATGATGCCATCTTTGGTGATGATTGCTGTCACTGCAGCCCTTATGGGATGTAACCAATCAGAAGCTCAAGATCCTAAAGTAACAATTAATAAGAACCCTTATCCAAGTACATATCAAGCTTTACCCGGCAAAAAAACGATAATCAAAAATGCAACAGTATTAACTGGTACTGGTGAGAAAATCGAGAATGCTGACCTGATTATTATTGATGGCAAGATTAGTGCTGTTGGGCAAAATCTAGTTGCAGATGACGCCACTGTCGTCGATGCGAAAGGCAAGTGGGTCACTCCTGGTATTATTGATGTGCATTCTCATTTGGGGGTTTATCCTAGCCCTAATGCTGAGTCGCATAACGACGGTAACGAAATGACCAATCCTGTGACGGCGGAAGTATGGGCTGAACACAGCGTATGGCCGCAGGACCCCGGCTTTAATCGGGCTAGAGAAGGTGGCGTAACCACGATGCAGATCTTGCCCGGTTCAGCTAATTTAATCGGTGGTAGAGGTGTAACATTAAAAAATGTCCCATCTGAAAGTATGCAAGGCATGAAGTTTCCAGATGCGCCCTATGGTTTGAAAATGGCCTGTGGTGAAAACCCTAAGTCGCTTTACGGTAGCCGCAATGAACCACCGATGACACGTATGGGCAATATGGCGGGTTATCGCCAGGCGTTTATTGAAGCGACTGAATATAAGCGTGCTTGGGATAAGTATGAAGCCGATTATGCTGCAGGCAAAAATGCCGTTGCACCTAAGCGCGATTTAACCCTAGATACTTTACAAGGAGTGTTAGAAGGTGAAATCCTGATTCATAATCATTGTTATAAAGCCGAAGAAATGGTGATGATGATTGATTTAGGCAAAGAGTTTAACTATCACTCTGGCACATTCCACCATGCAATTGAAGCTTACAAAATTGCCGATACGTTAGCTGAAAATGGAAACTGTGCTGCTATGTGGCCAGACTGGTGGGGATTCAAGTTAGAAGCATACGATATGGTACTTGAAAATGTTGCCATTGTTGATGCTGTTAAAAACTCCTGTGCGGTTGTGCATTCAGATTCTCCTGTCACGATTCAACGCTTGAATCAAGAAAGTGCCAAAATCATGCACAATGCAAATGCCAATGGTTTTAATTATACAGAAGAACAAGTCATTAGCTGGATTACGACTAACGCCGCTAAGTCTTTAGGCATTGCCGATAAGACCGGTTCATTAGAAGTAGGTAAGAACGCTGATGTAGTTATTTGGAATGTAAATCCGTTTAGTGTCTACGCTAAAGCTGAGCAAGTATTTATTGATGGTGCAAAAGTCTTCGATGATAAAGATGCACGCTATCAAGCTCAAAGTGACTTTTTACTTGGACAGGAATAAGGCCAATAACATGAAGAAAATGACAAAAACGTTACTTGCCTTATCGATGGCAAGTGCCATGTTAGGTACATCGGGTTTGGCGCTTGCTGAATCATTTGCAATTACTAATGCCACTGTACATACAGCCACAGAACAAGGCGTACTAGAAAACGCTGTAGTTGTCGTTAAAGATGGCATTATTACTGCGGTAAATACGGCAAATAGCCTTGCAGCATATGAGGTCGATAAGGTTATCGATGCCAAAGGGGGCGTTGTTACCCCTGGGTTTATAGGTTCAATGAACATACTGGGTCTAGTTGAAATCAGTGCGGTAACTGAATCTGGCGATGCTCAAGATAAAAAAGCGGATATTACTTTTGATCCTAGCTATGCCTACAATCCAAAAGCCAGCAGCATAGCGTTTACTCGCAAAGGTGGCATTACCCGCAATGTTGTTACTTCAGGTGGTGGTGAGGATATCTTTGCTGGTCAAACATTTGTTATCGATCTAACAGGTGGGTGGGATAGTGTTAAACAAACTAATACCGCAGTATTTGTTGAGCTAGGCGCTAACCATGAGGGATCTCGAGCGACGTATTTACAGCAATTAGTTACTCAGCTTGAAAAAGCGCAAAAGTCACTTGAAAAGGCCGCTAAAGGCAAAAAAAGTAAAGATAATGAAGACGCTGAGCCAGAAGCCGCTGACGAAATTATCAATCAGTTACTTGCAGGGGAAAAGCCGCTTATCGTTGCCGCTGATCGTGCTAGCGACATGTTAGCCGTGCTTAAAATTAAACAGCGTTTTAAGCTAAATGTTATCTTCGTTGGCGCAGCGGATGCGGTATTAATTGCTGATGAAATTGCTAAAGCCAATGTGCCGGTGATTATTGATGCAATGCGTAACTTACCTGAAAGCTTTGACTCTTTGCATAATGATTTAAGCAATGCGGGCAAATTAAATGCCGCGGGTGTCAAAGTTATATTATCCAATATCGGCGATAGCCATAATGTGTATAGCCTACGTTATAGTGCAGGTAATGCCGTTGCTAATGGTATGGATTATAATGCGGCTTTAGCCTCAATGACGGCTAATGTAGCGGATGTGTTTAACATCGACAGCGGTAGAATTGCTGAAGGTAAGGTTGCTGATATTGTTATCTGGAATGGAGACCCATTCGAATACAGTAGTCATGTAGTCAAAATGTACATTGATGGAAAAGAGCAAAGTACGCAAAGTCGTCAGGACAAGTTACGCGAACGATACACTACACCATCTGACCTGCCGCGTGCTTATACAAAGTAAATACAGTTGAGTATGAACATGCTGTAATAAGAAAAGAGAGATAATTGATGACCGATTTATATGCCGTATTAGGTAACCCGATTGCACAAAGTCAATCACCGTATATTCATAGCGAGTTTGCTAAGCAAACCCAGCAAAATATGAGTTACCAATCAATACTTGCACCGGTCGATCAATTTGAGGAAACCCTGCGCACCTTTATAAAAAAAGGTGCTAAAGGTGCCAATATCACCGCCCCGTTTAAAGAGCAGGCTTATGCGCTTTGTGATGAACTCAGTGAGTTAGCTCAATTAGCGGGTGCGGTGAATACTTTGTCTTTTACTGAAGATGGTAAAATATACGGCGATAATACCGATGGGGTCGGGCTGGTAAATGATCTTGAAATGCAGTTCGGGCCACTCAAAGATAAGCATGTATTATTAATTGGGGCTGGTGGCGCTGCAAGAGGGTGTATATTGCCAATTTTACAGCATCATGTTGCTCAATTAGTTATCTGTAATCGAACTCATGAAAAAGCACAACAGTTGCAAACCTTGTTTTGCGATTATGGTAACTTTTTTGCTAAACCGATTGAGGAAATCCAGTCGCCATTTGATTTAGTGATTAACTCAACCTCAGCAGGTTTATCAGGGCAATTAATATCTCTGCCGAGTGTTATTATCGATGAAACAACAGATTGTTATGACATGACTTATAGTCAGCATACTACGGCATTCAATCAGTGGGCCAAAGATCAAAACGCACATCAAACGGCAGATGGTTTAGGGATGTTGATTGGTCAGGCAGCTAAAAGCTTTAACCTATGGCGTGGAGTTACTCCAGATACCGATCCTGTTATGGAAAAACTGCGACAGTCACTTGCTCAAAAGGTGTCGAGTTAATGAATCAAAGCGTGATTTTTACCGATCAACTCTATATGGAAACTAATCAAGTGAGATTTATTGCTCAGCAGCAGGGAATGCATATTAACTGTTTTGCAAGCTTTGCAGTAATCAGTGCGCTTTGCGACCATCAAGTGGTTAATGAACATAACGCGGTTCACTTGTTTGAACAATGTCGATTTGATTTAGAAGATAAAGCCGAAGCGCTGATTGAACAAGAAGCTTTCAGTGATAGTGGTGACATATTGCTATTATTATAATGGTGCAACTTAAATAGGCTAATTGAGTTTTTAGCTTAGTTTGTTTTTGATGCTGTTTTTTTAAACTCCTTTTGACTGTACATATTGTTGTCTGCTTGCTTAAACGCACTCTCCCAATCTTGCTCATACTGTGCAAGACCATAGCTAAAATGAATTGCAGGTGTTAACTGCGTTAGTTCATCTTGCATTTTTGTCATTTGTCGCATCAATATTTCAATTGGGCCATGGCATAACGCGACAAACTCATCACCACCATAACGAGCGACCAAAAATTGTGGATGCCACATTGACTTTAGCGAGTTAGCCAACATTTTCAGTGCATCATCACCCGCTTGATGCCCATGTTGATCATTTAATGGTTTTAAGTTGTCCATATCCAAAATAATGATGTAACTCCCTAAATTGGGGTCATGTTGCCATTGCAGAACGGCAGCATCAAATTTTTTACGATTATAAAGTTCGGTTAATCCATCATTATTAGCTAAACTTTCTATTTCTTTCGACTTCTGATACAACGAAATCGCGTTAGCGGCCTCGGATGTTAAAATATTGACTAAACTAATATCGTAGTCCCCAAAAGTTCCCGCTTTAGTACTGTCTAAATTCATCATTCCATAAAGTTTACCTTTAATCCTAATTGGACTGGATAATGTTGAACAAATAGGTTTTGTTGATGCATCTGGTAGAACAAATGGGTCATCATTTTTGGCGCTTTTAGCATTGATGTTACTAATGACAACCGTTTTATGAAAACGTCCCTGAGTTAATCGATATAGAAAGGTTTCTTTTAGCGTAAAGTTAACATTTTGCAGGGCATCCATATTTAGCCCTATAACAGAGGTAAACTGTAACCGATTAGTCATATTATCTACCAATATGATACTGCCCATCTCTGCATCATCTACTGCGGAAACCGCTTTTTGTAATAGTGCATCTAGAAATGATTTTTCAGAGTCATACTTATTCGATAAATTAACTAACTCGTAGGTTGTATCATTGATATGGATAACCTGTTCCAAATGCTGCCAAAGTCGCAACATATTTTGCTTATATATGTAAAAGCTAATTGCATAGCTGGCTAGATACCCGCCAATAATCAACGTTAAATATAAGTAAGTTTGTTCAATAGCTGGGGTAAAAATGATAATAGTGCAAATAAGACACAGAGGAAGAGCGAGCAGCAGAAGATGTTGCTTAAAATCAATATAGGCGATGTGTTTATTGTTAATTCGATTTTTAGTTTGCACTACACTCATCCTAAGTAAAAAAATGAAGTCCAGTAACCGATAAGGTGGGGGACTTTAAACGGTCTGTATAACGATTTTTCAATTCTAAAGTGACAATCTTTGCTAAATATAGACTAGAGTCACGACTTATACACAACTAAGATATAATCATTTATTAATTGATACGATAAATAAAAGTGTTATAGGCATTAAGTTTAAACTAAATGGACCAAGCTTATATTGGTCCATATTAGGCTCGTCATTAGCTCGACTGTTGTAAGTCCACTAAGTATTCATTTTTTAACCGGACATAATTATCAGCTGACTGCGATAAAAAAGCACGTTCAGCATCCGTTAAGGCTCGAATCTGCTTACAAGGGCTGCCAACATATAAATAACCGCTTTGCAAAATCTTATTCGGTGGTACTAATGAGCCCGCACCGACAATGACATCATCTTCTACTATTGCACCATCAAGTAAAATCGCGCCCATGCCTATTAATACACGATGACCAATCTTACAGCCATGTAACATTGCTTTATGCCCAATGGTGACATCGTCACCTATAATTAAGGGATGTCCATCAGGATTAGCAACTGACTTACGGGTTACATGCAATATACTGCCATCTTGTACATTGCTGCGTTTACCAATACGGATCTTATTTACATCACCACGCGCGGCAACTAAAGGCCAAATACTTGCGTCATGGTCTAATTTTATGTCACCGACAAGTACGGCTGACTCATCAACATAGACGTTATCAGCTAAATGAGGGTGGATCCCTTGGTAAGTTCTTACATTCGTAGACATAACAATCCTTATATATTCATGGTTTGCGACAGTATAATGCTTAAAAACTAGCTGGTCAGGCTAAATTATCCGCAAACAGGCCAAAAATAACAAATAACTTTTAAAAAGGGGTTGCGTGGTTTCAGAATCTCCCTATAATGCGCATCCACTGACACGGCACAGCGCGAAAGCAAAGTAGCGAGTTAGGTTGATTTGAAAGGATAAAAACTTCGGTTTCATCATCAAATCAACAGCGAAAAGAAAGTTTGAAAAAACACTTGACGCTGACAACAGGGTCTGTAGAATACGCAGCCCAAGCCAACGACCTAGCGTCCAACGGCGATGTTTGAAAAATTAACATCAACGCTCTTTAACAACTTAAACAAGAAATCTGTGTGGACATTCACAGGTATTGAGTTATTCGAAATTGCTTCTTCTTAGGAAGAGCAATCAAAAAATTTAAACTCAATGCAACGATGAATGTTCATAGCAATATGTACAAAAAGACTTTGTTAACTTCGGTTGATAAAGCAATCAGAATTCATTGAGCCGAAACCTTCGGGTTTCAAAAAAACTTTAATTGAAGAGTTTGATCATGGCTCAGATTGAACGCTGGCGGCAGGCCTAACACATGCAAGTCGAGCGGCAGCGGGAAGGTAGCTTGCTATCTTTGCCGGCGAGCGGCGGACGGGTGAGTAATGCCTAGGGATCTGCCCAGTCGAGGGGGATAACAGTTGGAAACGACTGCTAATACCGCATACGCCCTACGGGGGAAAGGAGGGGACCTTCGGGCCTTTCGCGATTGGATGAACCTAGGTGGGATTAGCTAGTTGGTGAGGTAATGGCTCACCAAGGCGACGATCCCTAGCTGTTCTGAGAGGATGATCAGCCACACTGGGACTGAGACACGGCCCAGACTCCTACGGGAGGCAGCAGTGGGGAATATTGCACAATGGGCGAAAGCCTGATGCAGCCATGCCGCGTGTGTGAAGAAGGCCTTCGGGTTGTAAAGCACTTTCAGTAGGGAGGAAAGGCAGTAGTTTAATAAACTATTGCTGTGACGTTACCTACAGAAGAAGGACCGGCTAACTCCGTGCCAGCAGCCGCGGTAATACGGAGGGTCCGAGCGTTAATCGGAATTACTGGGCGTAAAGCGTGCGCAGGCGGTTTTTTAAGCCAGATGTGAAAGCCCTGGGCTCAACCTAGGAATTGCATTTGGAACTGGGGAACTAGAGTCTTGTAGAGGGAGGTAGAATTTCAGGTGTAGCGGTGAAATGCGTAGATATCTGAAGGAATACCGGTGGCGAAGGCGGCCTCCTGGACAAAGACTGACGCTCATGCACGAAAGCGTGGGGAGCAAACAGGATTAGATACCCTGGTAGTCCACGCCGTAAACGATGTCTACTCGGAGTTTGGTGACTTAGTCACTGGGCTCCCAAGCTAACGCATTAAGTAGACCGCCTGGGGAGTACGGCCGCAAGGTTAAAACTCAAATGAATTGACGGGGGCCCGCACAAGCGGTGGAGCATGTGGTTTAATTCGATGCAACGCGAAGAACCTTACCTACTCTTGACATCCACAGAAGAGACCAGAGATGGACTTGTGCCTTCGGGAACTGTGAGACAGGTGCTGCATGGCTGTCGTCAGCTCGTGTTGTGAAATGTTGGGTTAAGTCCCGCAACGAGCGCAACCCCTATCCTTATTTGCCAGCGAGTTATGTCGGGAACTTTAGGGAGACTGCCGGTGATAAACCGGAGGAAGGTGGGGACGACGTCAAGTCATCATGGCCCTTACGAGTAGGGCTACACACGTGCTACAATGGCGTATACAGAGGGTTGCAAAGCCGCGAGGTGGAGCTAATCTCACAAAGTACGTCGTAGTCCGGATTGGAGTCTGCAACTCGACTCCATGAAGTCGGAATCGCTAGTAATCGTGAATCAGAATGTCACGGTGAATACGTTCCCGGGCCTTGTACACACCGCCCGTCACACCATGGGAGTGGGCTGCAAAAGAAGTGGGTAGTTTAACCTTCGGGAGAACGCTCACCACTTTGTGGTTCATGACTGGGGTGAAGTCGTAACAAGGTAGCCCTAGGGGAACCTGGGGCTGGATCACCTCCTTACCTATACGACTAACTCAATACCTAAAAGTGCAGAGATGCATGTGAGTGTTCACACAGATTACTTGTTAACTTCTTCGGAAGTAGAGTGAAACACACCGCTTGCCGGTTAAGTGTTGTTCTTTAACAATTTGGAAAGCTGATAGTACTAACTAAAGGCGCATAGATGATGATTCGTTGTCGTTTGTGTGATTAGGTTAGTGCGAAAATAATATTGATGCGAAAGCATCAGTATCTTGAGTTCTCAAAACACTGTTTAAGTGTCTTGAATATTCTAAAAACTAAGGCGAGTCACACTTCCTGGTCGGGAGTGAGACAAGTAAAAACCAGCTAGTTGCGATACAGTCTGATTAGTTCATTCTCTTGTTTACAAGGGCAGTGAAACTCATTTGGGTTGTATGGTTAAGTGACTAAGCGTATACGGTGGATGCCTTGGCAGTCAGAGGCGATGAAGGACGTAATAACTTGCGAAAAGCGTTGGCGAGCTAGTAATAAGCATTTGAGCTAACGATATCCGAATGGGGAAACCCGGCCACATAAGTGGTCATCATACAGTGAATACATAGCTGTATGAGGCGAACCTGGGGAACTGAAACATCTAAGTACCCAGAGGAAAAGAAATCAACCGAGATTCCCCTAGTAGCGGCGAGCGAACGGGGATTAGCCCTTAAGTCTATGGGGTGTTAGTGGAATGAGTTGGAAAGCTCAGCGGCACAGGGTGATAGCCCCGTACATGAAAACTAACCATAGATGAAAACGAGTAAGGCGGGACACGTGACATCCTGTTTGAATATGGGGGGACCATCCTCCAAGGCTAAATACTCCTGACTGACCGATAGTGAACCAGTACCGTGAGGGAAAGGCGAAAAGAACCCCTGTGAGGGGAGTGAAATAGAACCTGAAACCGTATACGTACAAGCAGTGGGAGCGGTTCTTGAGACCGTGACTGCGTACCTTTTGTATAATGGGTCAGCGACTTACGTTTTGTAGCGAGGTTAAGCGAATAGCGGAGCCGTAGGGAAACCGAGTGTTAACTGCGCGTTTAGTTGCAAGGCGTAGACCCGAAACCGAGTGATCTAGCCATGGGCAGGTTGAAGGTTGAGTAACATCAACTGGAGGACCGAACCGACTTATGTTGAAAAATGAGCGGATGACTTGTGGCTGGGGGTGAAAGGCCAATCAAACTCGGAGATATCTGGTTCTCCTCGAAAGCTATTTAGGTAGCGCCTCGAGCGAATACCATTGGGGGTAGAGCACTGTTAAGGCTAGGGGGTCATCCCGACTTACCAACCCTTTGCAAACTCCGAATACCAATGAGTACTACTCGGGAGACAGACAGCGGGTGCTAACGTCCGTTGTCAAAAGGGAAACAACCCAGACCGTCAGCTAAGGTCCCAAAGTGTATGTTAAGTGGGAAACGATGTGGGAAGGCTTAGACAGCTAGGATGTTGGCTTAGAAGCAGCCATCATTTAAAGAAAGCGTAATAGCTCACTAGTCGAGTCGGCCTGCGCGGAAGATTTAACGGGGCTAAACATACCACCGAAGCTACGGGTTTGCAGTTTACTGCAAGCGGTAGAGGAGCGTTCTGTAAGCGGTTGAAGGTGAAGGGGTAACCCACACTGGACGTATCAGAAGTGCGAATGCTGACATGAGTAACGATAAAGGGAGTGAAAAACTCCCTCGCCGAAAGACCAAGGGTTCCTGTCCAACGTTAATCGGGGCAGGGTGAGTCGACCCCTAAGGTGAGGCCGAAAGGCGTAATCGATGGAAAACAGATTAATATTTCTGTACCTCTGCTAACTGCGATGGAGAGACGGAGAAGGCTAGGCTAGCGCGGCGTTGGTAGTCCGCGTTTAAGGTAGTAGGCGGTGTTCTTAGGCAAATCCGGGAACACGTACTTAAATGTACACGTTGAGAGCTGATGACGAGTCACTAAGGTGATGAAGTAGTTGATGCCATGCTTCCAGGAAAATCTTCTAAGCTTCAGGTTAGTAGGGATCGTACCCCAAACCGACACAGGTGGTCGGGTAGAGAATACCAAGGCGCTTGAGAGAACTCGGCTGAAGGAACTAGGCAAAATGGTACCGTAACTTCGGGAGAAGGTACGCTGCTGTTGGTGATGGGACTTGCTCCCTAAGCTGACGGCAGTCGCAGATACCAGGTGGCTGCAACTGTTTATCAAAAACACAGCACTGTGCAAAATCGCAAGATGACGTATACGGTGTGACGCCTGCCCGGTGCCGGAAGGTTAATTGATTGGGTTATCGCAAGAGAAGCTCATGATCGAAGCCCCGGTAAACGGCGGCCGTAACTATAACGGTCCTAAGGTAGCGAAATTCCTTGTCGGGTAAGTTCCGACCTGCACGAATGGCGTAATGATGGCCACGCTGTCTCCAGCCGAGACTCAGTGAAGTTGAAATTGCGGTGAAGATGCCGTATACCCGCGGCTAGACGGAAAGACCCCGTGAACCTTTACTATAGCTTGGCACTGAACATTGAACCTACATGTGTAGGATAGGTGGGAGACTTTGAAGCTTCGTCGCTAGATGGAGTGGAGTCAATCTTGAAATACCACCCTTGTAGTTTTGATGTTCTAACTCTGGCCCCTTATCGGGGTTGAGGACAGTGCCTGGTGGGTAGTTTGACTGGGGCGGTCTCCTCCCAAAGAGTAACGGAGGAGCACGAAGGTTGGCTAAGTACGGTCGGACATCGTACGGTTAGTGCAATGGCATAAGCCAGCTTAACTGCGAGACATACACGTCGAGCAGGTACGAAAGTAGGTCATAGTGATCCGGTGGTTCTGAATGGAAGGGCCATCGCTCAACGGATAAAAGGTACTCCGGGGATAACAGGCTGATACCGCCCAAGAGTTCATATCGACGGCGGTGTTTGGCACCTCGATGTCGGCTCATCACATCCTGGGGCTGAAGTCGGTCCCAAGGGTATGGCTGTTCGCCATTTAAAGTGGTACGCGAGCTGGGTTCAGAACGTCGTGAGACAGTTCGGTCCCTATCTGCCGTGGGCGTTGGATGATTGAGGGGAGCTGCTCCTAGTACGAGAGGACCGGAGTGGACGAACCGCTGGTGTTCGGGTTGTCATGCCAATGGCATTGCCCGGTAGCTACGTTCGGAATCGATAACCGCTGAAAGCATCTAAGCGGGAAGCGAGCCCCAAGATGAGTCATCCCTAGAGCTTTAAGCTCTCTAAAGGGCCGTAGGAGACTACTACGTTGATAGGCAAGGTGTGTAAGCGTTGTGAGGCGTTGAGCTAACTTGTACTAATGACCCGTGAGGCTTAACCATACAACCCAGATGGGTTT
Source organism: Shewanella glacialimarina (assembly GCF_020511155.1). Taxonomy (NCBI): domain Bacteria; kingdom Pseudomonadati; phylum Pseudomonadota; class Gammaproteobacteria; order Alteromonadales; family Shewanellaceae; genus Shewanella; species Shewanella glacialimarina. The sequence continues at coordinate 52,553 of NZ_CP041216.1, forward strand.
TACTAACCTTAGTTGTTAGGATGGGACACTTAGACAGTGCGAACTCAAGAAGCTCTAATGAGCAATCAGCTTTCCGAATTATTATTTAATGCTAGTTAAATGGCGTTAGATAACCAAATTTGTCTGGAAACCATAGAGCTGTGGCACCACCTGATCCCATTCCGAACTCAGAAGTGAAACACAGTATCGCCGATGGTAGTGTGGGGTCTCCCCATGTGAGAGTAGGTCATTTCCAGGCGCCAAATAAAACAGCAAGGCCACTCTAATTGAGTGGCCTTTTTGTTTTGTGTCGAAAAATTATTCTTGAGCATGAGTCAAACATAGTGTGGCCGATATGCCCATGTGAGAGTAGGTCATTTCCAGGCGCCTAATTTACTCGAAAGAGTAGTGATAAGCCCGTTGCTAATGCAACGGGCTTTTTTACGTCTGAGATTTAAGCATTAAAGTCGTGTAGCCGATATGCCCATCTGAGAGTCGATTATTTCCAGGCGCCTAATTTACTCGAAAGAGTAGTAATAAACCCGTTACTAAAGTAACGGACTTTTTTATATCTATGATTTCTGGTCAACATCAATCAATGACATTAGATAATGTCAGTGATGTGGTGAATATAAGGATATACGCTTATTTAGAAAAATTTATGCTTATCGTTTGTATTTTGTGTATTTATTCTAGCAATATAGAATGTTATTCAACTTAAATAGACATAGGCTTTAAGCTAAAAATCTGTAATGTTTCTAATTAAGTTCAAATCCGATAGCTATTATAGTTAAATTCCGTTTATTAATTTTTATTATTATTTGCGTTATAATAAATTATTATTGTATCGAAATCTGTTAATAAACAATAACTTTATGGCTTATATTTACAATAAAAATCCTAACTATTCCTTTACTTATTATAAGCTTTGCCGCTAGCATGTGGAATGCTTTACTGATTTGGATATCATTTGTTTAACATACGGAATTTGTCGCTCACATTTATTATTCCATTTTGTATCTTGTCTATGCACTTAGCCATGGTATTTGGAGGATATTACTACGAGTATTCTGATCTCAAGCAGCAGCTTGCTGAAGAGCAGACTGAGCAGTTGAAAAAAGATCTATTTCGTATGCGGCATGTCATCGATTCATCAGTACAAGCGCAAGATTTTAGTCGTATCGATCAAGAGGTCGCTCTGATTTCTACTGATATGAGCATGATGGTCTATGTTATCTTGGATCCTAGCCGCACGATTCATTTTGCAAATCATATTATTTGGCGTGAGAGTGATGCGAGTAATGTGCTTGAAGGTTACTCTAACGCAATTCATAAAAGTGTGATTCAATCCAATAAACCCTATTTTCAAGTTAATTTCGACCGGTTATCTATTCAGGGTTATTATCCCATAACCGATAACAATCGATTTAGCTACGCGCAATCTGTTGAATTGATATATCTCGAGTATGATATTTCTGGGATGATCTCCCAAATATCGGATTCTCTTTTTAATAGGACGGTTCAAATATGGGGAGTTGGTTCATTATTTCTTATTGCTTTTTGTGCTTTACTCTACTGGTTTTGGATTCATCCCTTAAGCCGCTTAAGTCTTAGAGCGAAAAATATTGATACCTCTGATTTTCAGCGCGGAATTATTTGTTCTTCGATTGAGGTTGCATCACTTAGAGATTACTTGGTGCAAGTAAGTGGTAAGCTCAAGCGAAACCAAAAACGACTAAACGATGCTGAGCAGAGGTGGCTATTTTCTGTTGAAGGTGTGCGTAATGGTATATGGGATTGGAATATTACTACTGGCAGTGTTTATGTTTCAGACCGCTGGAAAGATATTTTGGGCTATCAGTCTTATGAGTTGGATAGTGATTATTCTGTTTGGGAGTCTCGACTACACCGTGAAGAAAAAGCAGATGTATTAAATGCGTTACAAAAATATATTGATGGCAAAACTACTGAATATGAGAGTGTTCATAGATTAAGGCATAAAGATGGTAAATATATTTGGGTGTTGGATAGAGGGAAAATAGTCGAATGGGATCAACAGGGTAAACCGGTTCGTATTATTGGTACCATCACTGACGTATCAGGCGATGTAAAAGTTCAAAAAACGGAGTCTGATAAGGATAAACAAGCTCAAACAGGCTTAATTGATTTAGTTAATCGTGAAGCATTGGCTGATTCCTTGTACGACTTGCAAGTTCATAGTCGGAAGGTTAACCAGTTTTCTGTTATTTTATTGATAAATCTAGATAATTTCGCTGTTTTAAATGACGCCTTAGGTGCTGAGTTAGGTGATCGATTATTGATGAAAATTGCCGCTAGGCTATCAAGCGCTTTTTCATCAGCAGATTTTGTTGCCCGCTTAGGGGCTGATGAGTTTATTTTACTGGCTAAAAACTTTGGTAATGAAGTCGGCCACGCTAATAAACGAGCCTTGGCTTTGGCTAGCGAGGTCAGGCAGTTAATTGGGAGAAGCTTTTCTGTTGCCGAACAAGAGCTTTCTATTTCAGCCCGTGTCGGAGTTGTAGTATGTGATGGTGTTGAATCACTTGAGCCTCAAACTCTACTCGGTAGGGCTGATAATGCTCTTGAACATGCCAAAGAGCCAAGATCAAATGGCTGTTCTATTTATCATCCACAACTTGATCATAGTCAAATACAACCTTTTAAATTAAGTCACGAGTTGAAAGTTGCACTAGCTCAAGAGCAGCTGAATTTAGTGTATCAGCCTGTTGTTGATGATGATGGTCATGTGATGAGTGTTGAAGTTTTACCACGTTGGTATCACCAACAGCATGGTTTTATTAGTCCGCGTAAATTTATAGAGGCTGCAGAATTATCGGATTTCATATTTGAATTAGAGCTTTGGATCCTTGAGAAGACATGTCAAGTGTTGCATCAGTTGCAATCATTAGGTGTGCCGACACCTATCATGTCTTTAAATATATCCTCGCGTCACTTCCATCAAGAACATTTTGTAGGCGTGGTATTAAACCGCATTCAAAGCAGTAAGGTGAATCCGAGTAAATTACAGTTTGAGTTAAATGAGGATGTTTTCTCTGTTAATGCCGAATTGGTTAAAGAAAAAATTATTACACTTCAAAATATCGGTATTAATGTTGCTTTAGATAATTTTGGTTCGGGCTTATGTTCGCTGAATCAACTGCAAGGTGTGAGTTTTTCACAGGTTAAATTAGCGGCATGTTATGTTTTAGAGGATAAGCAAGATCCTAGTTCACAAATATTGTTATGCGCATTAGTTGAATTAGCCTCTCGCTTGGATTATCAGGTTATTGCTAAGCAAGTTGAAACTAAATCACAGCTTGGTAATTTAATTCACGCTAAATGTAATGGCTTCCAGGGATATATTTTCAGCCGTCCTTTAAGTGAGGTCGATATTATTCAATTAGTTAAGTCTCAGCTGTCTTTGAGTGTTGTTTAATAAAGTTGATAGCATAGCTTAATGCTTTATTCCTTAGTTTATCGCTTTCGATAAAGACCTCATGATAAGCACCTTGGATCACGACCTTATGACATTGTGCACTCAGTGCGTTGTCCTGTGATTGATTCGTGACAATGGTATCTTCACTTGCCTGTAAAATGAGGATTGGTGTTGGTGAACTTTTGGCTAATTCTGCACAACTCTCTGCTGCATTAATGGCTTCAATCAACCAATGATTGGTCGGTGAGCCAAGTTGTAATTGAGGATGTTTTTTATAACATTCTCTATAGTGTTCATACCTGTGCTTACTGTGTGTTAGATAGTTACTGATAAAGGGTACTGGCTGATAGTCTGTGCCACCAAGAACATAGTTACTAGTGACTTTACCTTCAACTGTTATTGCCGATGTCTTATCAAGACGTTTGGCTAACCATAACACCATCTTGGTATTAAACGGTAAGGCTATACCAAACATAGGTGCTGACAATACCGCACTATCAAAAACCTTTGGATGTTTATGCAAATAATGGGTTGCGATTGCGCCGCCCATTGAGTGTGCCATGATTGATAGAGAATGATGATTTGTTGGTTGGACAATATGTCCGATAAAGTACGAGAAATCATCGACATAATCGTCAAACTTTCCTACGTAGCCTTGATGCGGCTGCTGCGTTAGTCTATCAGAAAGCCCTTGACCACGGTGATCGAGGGCAAAGATGCTGTAGCCTTGCTGAAATAAATCAAAAATTAATTCTTGATATTTCATGTATGACTCTACTCTACCATTACTAATAATAATGGCTTGTTTAGCATCCGGCTGCAGCACCTGACAGTAGGCAATATTAACGCCGTCATTACGACTGAAATAGCTTTGCTCAACACTTTGCCAAAAACGTTGTTGTTCTGGTGTATTGAGTTTTTTTTCAGACGAGAATTTTTTATAAATCATAAGGTCGCAGAATTGTTTTCCTGATAAGTCGATAGTATTCCATTATAGCGTATTTACCCCGCTATAACAGCGGGGTAACCAGTAGAGGCTAGCTTAACTTTTGAGTAATGTAGGCATCTATCATTTGCTCTAGAATAGGCATAGGCACTGAACCATTTTCTAAGATGGCATCGTGAAACTCTCTGATATTGAATTTTTCACCTAAAGCGTCTTCAGCTTTTGCGCGTAAACGTTTAATGGTTAGCTCACCAATTTTATACGAGAGTGCTTGCCCTGGCCAAGAGATGTAACGATCAATCTCGGTGTTAACGTTATGCATAGATAAAGCAGTATTACCGGCCATAAAATCAATAGCTTGTTGACGACTCCACCCTTTAGCATGCATACCAGTATCAACCACCAGTCTTGCTGCACGCCACATTTCATAGGTTAATCGACCAAAGTTACTATAAGGGTCTTGATAAAATCCAGCTTCAAGGCCTAAGTATTCTGAATACAAACCCCAGCCTTCACCAAAAGCCGAAATATAGCTATAGCGCCTAAAATTAGGCAAATCAGTCAGCTCTTTATTTAATGAAATTTGTAGGTGATGTCCTGGAACCGCTTCATGTAATGTTAACGCTTCCATTTCATATAGAGGACGTTTATCTAACGCATATGTGTTTACCCAGTAATATCCCGGTTGGTCACCTCTATCTGAACCCGCGTATCTTCCTGTTGTGTACTTAGGTGCAATTTCAGCTGGCACAGGCGCAATCCCATAGGGTGTTCTAGGGAGTTTACCAAAATATTTAGGTAACATTGCATCGGCTTTTTTAGCAATATATGCCGCTTCTTTTAATAATTCTTCTGCGGTTTTAGGATAAAACTGTGGGTCAGTACGTAGAAAATGTAAAAACTCTGCAAATGTGCCTTTATAGCCAACGTTCGTAATCACTTGTTCCATTTCTGTTTTTATTCTGGCGACTTCTGCTAACCCAAGTTGATGTACTTCCTCTGCCGTCATTGGCAGCGTAGTGTAGTATTCCACTCGGTTTTGATAAAATGCAGGTCCATCAGGTAAGGCAGAAGCAGCGATTTGTTGCCTTGCATTGGGAATGTACTCTTGGGTCATGAAGTCGTAGAAATCTTGATAAACTGGCAACACTTTTTCTGAAATTGCTATTTTACCTTGTTGAGTGAGCTGCTTTTTCTGTGTTTCAGTAAAATGGCTCGGGAAGGTAGTAAACGGTTTGAAGTAACCACTTTGCTCAACGGGAACAATAAAGGCGCTAATGCTATCTTCAAAGCCGGTAAGTGTGACTTTTGCTGGTGTAATACCTGCCGCTAAACCTTGTTGTAACCAAAATGTTTGTTGTGCGAAATAGGTTGGCAGTGCGGCCAGTTTATCTAAGTAATGCTGATAATCATCTGCAGTGTTGAAAGGTGATGTTGCCATACTGGCAATGTAAGCATGGAAGCCGCTTTCAGCAGTGATAGGCAGATAATGATCTTTGAATGTATACATATCAACTTGGTTTTGTAGTTGGTCTTGCAAAATTTTAGCGTTGATGATTTCATCTTTTGATAACTTGCTATTATCAAGCGACTTTAACGTATTCAGAATTTGCTGTGTTTTTTTATTTTGTTCTGATAGTGACTCGGGTGATAAATCAGGCAGTTGTCCTGCGGTATTTTTGTTACCTAAGCTAGCAGCAAGTTCTGGTGAGTATGCTAAATTTAATTGCCATGCATTAGTAATTATTGAGTCTAAAGTAGCGTTGTGAGTGGGTGCTTTGATATTTTGTTTATTGTCTGTTGTTTGTTTTTGAGTGGTGTCGCCTAGATAATAATAGGCTTTTGAACCTGTGGTTGTTTTACATCCAGTGATAGAAAGTAATATCAATACAGGTAGAATGAGCTTACGCATATGAATCCCTTTAATAGACAATAAATTACAAATATCATTATTGCATCACAACATAACAATTCAACTTCAATCATGCTAGTTGATTCAACACAATTATTTGTTACCGATTGTGCATCTTTGATGATTTCTTGCGTCACTTTTTATTCATGCATGTTAAACTTCGGTCACTGGGTGTTCTAAAAATAGAAAACACATTTAGCCTAGAAAATTAATAGGGGTTACGGATGATAGATAAATCGATTCCGCTGGTTGATTTGCATCGCCATTTGGATGGAAATGTTCGTGTTCAAACCATATGGGAGCTCGGCCACAAACATGGCATAGTTCTGCCTGCTGATTCATTAGAAACCTTAGCGCCATTTGTGCAAATTCAAGGTAAAGAGAACAGCCTAGTCGCTTTTTTAAAGAAGCTCGATTGGATGGTTGCTGTGCTAGCTGATTTAGATGCGGTAAAGCGTGTCGCCTACGAAAACGTAGTAGATGCTAAAGTATCCGGCTTAGATTATGCCGAACTACGTTTTAGCCCGTATTACATGGCGATGAACCATAATCTACCTATCGAGGCCGTAGTTGAAGCTGTGATTGATGGCGTTGCTGCGGGCACTAAAGAGCACGACGTTAAAATCAACTTGATTGGCATTATGTCGCGCTCATTTGGCCAAGAAAAATGCCGTTTGGAGCTAGAAGGTTTACTGGCCCATAAAGATAAAATCGTCGCGATTGATTTAGCCGGCGATGAGTTAGGGTTTCCGGGGGATTTATTCACAGAACACTTCAAACGTGTTCGTGATGCTGGTTTACAGATCACTGCTCATGCTGGTGAAGCGGCAGGTCCTGAAAGCATGTGGCAAGCTATTGAAGTGTTAGGTGCGACTCGTATTGGCCATGGTGTTAATGCGATTCGTGATCCTAAATTGATGGAGTATCTGGCTAAGCATCGTATCGGTATTGAGTCATGCCCAACCAGTAACCTGCATACTTCGACTATTGCTGATTATGATTCTCATCCCTTTATGCAGTTCTTCAATTCTGGTGTGTTAATTGGTTTGAATACGGATGATCCAGGGGTAAGTAACATCGATATCAATCATGAATATCGTGTTGCTAAATCTGAAATGGGTTTGACGGATGAGCAATTATCGCAAGTTCAACGCAATGGCGTTGAAATGGCGTTTATGTCAGATAGTGAACGCAAAGCATTATATGCATCAAAAGCCTAATGCTTTTGATGTTGATTAAAAAAGCCAGCAAATGCTGGCTTTTTTGTTGTGACTCCTGCACATTTTTAAGCGTAAAGAATTAAATCACCCGAGAGAACTGTTGTTGACGTGCCTTTTGGCGATAATACACATCAAAACACATACAGATATTACGAATAAGCAAATGACCTGTAGGACTGACGGTTAAACGGCGATCTGTAATGTCGACTAGCTTGTCGTCTAAAAATGTCTGTAGCAACTTTAAATCTTCAGCGAAATAATTTTCAAACACGATATCGAATTTCTGCTCAATTTTTGCCATATCTAGGTCAAAGTGACAGATGATTTGCTTGATTACCGCACGACGAATTTCATCATCACGATTTAAGCTACAGCCTTTCCATAAGGCATGACCTTGTGCATCAATCGCTTCATAGTAAGGGCGGATATCTTTTTGGTTTTGGGCATAACAATCACCAATTTGGCTGATTGAAGATACACCTAAGCCAAGTAAGTCACACTCTTCTTGGGTGGTATAACCCTGGAAGTTACGGTGTAATTTACCGGCATTTTGCAGTTTAGCTAATTCATCATCGGGTTTAGCAAAGTGATCCATTCCGATAAACTGATAACCGGCGCCAGTTAACGACTCAATGGTTTGTTGCAGCATATTCAATTTTTGCTGTGGCGAAGGCATATCAACATCTTTAATTTTACGCTGCGCGGCAAAGCGCGACGGTAAATGCGCATAATTAAATACCGATAAACGGTCTGGTGATAGCTCAATTATGCGTGCAATGGTTTGTGCAAATGTTTCAGGCGTTTGTAATGGTAAGCCGTAAATTAAATCCACGTTTGTAGAAACAAAACCTAACTCTTTTGCTCTGGCGATAAAGTCGAAAATAAATTGCTCGTCCTGTTCACGATTCACCGCAACTTGAACGTCTTTATTGAAATCCTGTACACCAATTGAAACCCGGTTAAAACCAGCTTCTTTTAAGGTATCCAGCATGCTGAGTTCAATTTCACGCGGGTCAACTTCAATTGAATACTCACCAACCTCAGCGAAGGTAAAGTGTTGCTTAATTAATGCGGTTAAATACAATATTTGTTCTGGTTTCAAGAAGGTTGGTGTACCACCGCCCCAATGCATTTGGGTGACAGTGTAATGTTTAAATAACGGTGCGCGTTTAATAATTTCAGCCGCTAAATATTCAATATATTGATCGGCTTTGTGCGAATGACGAGTAATGACTTTATTACAACCGCAGTAATAACAAAGCTTGGCACAGAATGGAATATGAACATATAAAGATAGCTTATCGCTTTTACTGCCCTTAATCGCCGACAGTAAATTTTGTTCAGTGAAGCTGTCATCAAATTCTAATGCTGTCGGGTAAGACGTATAACGTGGACCGCTGTAGTTATATTTCTCGATCATTGACTGATCCCAACCAGTTTGTGTGGGCTGCTCCAAGACGTGTACTCCGATAGTAAATTAGCAATAGACGAATTATGCAGGTTTACCGGGTCAATAACTTTGATCTAGGTTGTAAATTTGATGTTTGAGTGTGATAGGCGCAACAATAACGTATTTTTTACAGCGGTAAATACTGGTAATTCATTTCATTTAACGAGTATTGCTTGATGCGATTTTAAAGTGTTGTTGACCTAAATTTCGCCCTTTGCCGTCAAATCGTGTTTCATAGAAATCGATATGGCCGTGTTTATCTTTGAGGATAATAGTGGTTGAACGGGTACCATATTGTGGGTGTTGAATAAAGATAGAAGATAAATGGCGCTCCCACTCTAAGTCTAGGCCTGTGTTAGGGAGTAAGTTGTCAGCAGGTTGCGTGGTATCTTGCATAAAGCGCTGTAATTCATTAATGCTAATGTTATCGGTTTGCGCAATATACGACTGCAAAGCTTGTTGACCTAACGCCATTTTGGGCCACACATCATCCATATCACCATTACAAACAGCATGAAAACCTTGAGTTAACTGTGTGGTAGCAGCGCTTCGACTATTGAAGCAATGAAGGGTATTTCTATGTTCAAAAATTAGGTTGAATGGATTGTAATTCTGGCTATGTTCTTGCAACCATTGCGAGGTTATAGGCGGGTGAGGAGATGTTAGTGCGTTGATAACCAGTTCACCCCTTGAACGCACTCCATCCCGAAGGTCTTGAGTGCGTAAATTCGTCAGGCCAGCAAATTGGCCTGCTTGATTTACACCAAGCCAGGTTCCACCGGCTTGTAAATCTTTACCCGCCAGTATGTTTTGATCTGGAGGCCAAAACTGTGCAGGTTGAGTGGCGCGATGATGAAACTCATCTCTATTAGCACAAATGATTAAAGGATATTGAGGATGGCTTTCGATAGCGAAAAATAAAATACACATAAATTTCTCCTGTCATTTTTGCTGTTGCTAGCCGTTAGCTGACTCTAATCATTAATGATGGTGATGAGAATGTCCACCGCGTTGTTTATTGCTATGCTGATGAGCGGGTTTAAGATTTGCGATCATGCGGCTTAAAAATTTTCTTGGACCTAAACGCAGTAAACTTGCGCCAAATAGTAAACTGACTACCACTAAGCTTAATATATTGATTGATTCAGGCAGTTGCAGCACATAACTAGAGGTTAACGTGACTTGGTCTGCCACAATAAAGGCGCTCAGTAACACTCCGCCCAGCATTAACCCTTGTTTCCAGGTCATTAATTTCAGCTGTGCGATATTGATAACGGGTGCCGCAAGTAAGCTAAATGCTACCGCGACCTGATTCCATCCGCTGTAAAATAACGCTAATGCTAAAATAGCCGCTCCTAGATTACAAAAACGCATCGGAATAAAGACGAGTAGCAGAATAAACACCTGCAATGCAGGGTTTTCTAGGGGGACTGATGGGTGACCAATTAAATTGGCTAATATTAAGCTTAATATGATCCAGGGTGCACTGCGGTCGACTAAATGAGCGAAGCCAAATCGCAATGCAGAGTCGGGTAATTGTAAATGCGGATCCGTTAATTGGATTTTACTCAACGTCAGTAAACCACCAATAACGGCTAAACCAATAATTTGATATAGCGCAAACCAGGGGCCTAATAACGCCAGAGTAATGACTAAGGACTCAGGACCAGCTAGTCTTTGTAACCATCGTAACGCGAGATTTTTATGCTGAGGTTGTAGTCCTAATTTGAATCTGAGCGCTGCAAATAAATAACTTAGTAGTAATACTGGCGAAATAGTTAATAGCCAACTAACAAACTGTTCTACACCGTGAGCGTGGTTATGGTCTGAATGTGCCTGGCTGCCAGTATCGAGTAACAGCAAAAGTGCTAATAAGCCTAAACCAAGCAGACTGCCGATTCCCGCCTGATATTGGTATTTGCCTTGTTTATCTGTGGAGTGTTCACCATGAGGCTGATGCAGCACCACATGCAAAATTGAACCTGTCACAAAAGCCTGTAAATAAACGGTATTTTCAATGCTTAATTGATGAAGTAGTTGTTCGCCAGCAAAATAACCTACCGCGGTTAATGCCATCATGGCAACCAAAACGACACTTGCCCAGCGAGTGCCAACCTGTGGTTTGAGTAACCACCAAATTGCTAATCCTACCGGTAGTCGATGTAATATTACCCCCAGAGCGAGCAGCGGAGAATTACCTTGCTGTTGCGACAACACCATAGCGCCACCGTCGGTGATGGTATGCAGCAGCAAACCCGCAATACCAAGAGTTAACGTTATGTTGTGGGTGATCTCTGAATAGCGATGGAAAATACGTTCACTTGCGGTGGGACCCCACAAGCCTAATACCACGAAAAGCAAGGTAATAAATCCACCGTGCTCCAACAGCTCTGGCAAAATATGGATGAGCACCAGCCCGCCTAAAGAGACGAATATAAAACCATCTAGACCTTTTTGTAATCCACTGCCAGAAGAAAAGTAGCGGTAAAATAAAGGGCCAAATAATAAAGCGATACAACTAGCGGCTAAATAGAGCATGGGTTCCAAGCATAAATTGACAAAAAACGCAGCAGTATAGCATTTTTGTACTCTTATGTAGCTAGCGTGCAAGCATAGATATGTAAATTTCAATGGCCTGAGATAAGGGAGTTAGGTTGTTGGGTTAGTGAATCAATAAGTTTCTGCTGCTTCAGGTGAGAAAAACTAATTCATTGGCTAAAAAATAATAACGCGTTCTCTAGCATCTATAAGTGACGGATTAGGTATACAATATGAGCTATTGTATTGGCTAACTGAATAGATTGTGACTTATGGATATTTTTTCTGCTGCGGTGATGTTGTTTCTAATTATGGATCCTTTAGGTAACCTGCCTATTTTTGCATCGATTCTACGCCACATTGATCCCAAGAAACGTCGCCGGGTATTAATTCGTGAATTGCTTATTGCGTTAGTGATCATGTTGCTGTTTTTGTATGCCGGTGAAGCCATTCTTAACTTTTTAAATCTGCGTTCAGAGTCGGTTAGCATTGCAGGTGGGATAATTTTATTTCTGATTGCGATAAAAATGATTTTTCCTCAGCCTGGCGGTGTCGTCGGCTTAGCGGCAGGTGAAGAGCCATTTATTGTGCCTATGGCTATACCACTTATGGCCGGACCATCTATTTTGGCAGCATTGATATTATTGGCTCATACAGATAGCAGTAGAATGACTGATTGGACTATAGCTCTCGTTTCCGCTTGGGGATTAAGCGCATTTATTCTGATGTTTTATAAAGTGTTCACCCGTGTGTTGGGCGAAAAAGGCTTAACTGCTGTAGAGCGTTTAATGGGGATGGTGCTGGTGATGATTTCAGTGCAAATGTTCTTAGATGGTATCTCAAGCTACATGAACACATTGGCGCAATAACCTATCGTTTTTAGTCACTTTCTTATTTAATCTTTTTCGTTTTAGATTTTCAACGGCAGCCGAATTGGCTGCCGTTTTTGATATTTCTACCAAAATTTAAATCGTTAACAATGCGGTATACCAGAGGCTACAGTAAAATAGATGATGTTTTACACACTCAAACTTATTTGAACATTAATTCATAAAAATGAGGGTCTTTTTGTTTGTACGCTAGCGGTAACAACTGTTAATCTTACGTGAATACTCTGGGGGTAAACCGAATGGAATTCACTAAAATTGCATTATTGCTAAGCATCGTATTGATGTTTGGTTGCCACGCTAATGAAGTAAATCAACAAGCAGAGAATATTACCTCAGCAAAAGTAAGCCATCCAACAACTGCGGTATGTGGTGCTATGCCACCTATTCGAGATAAATCAAAAATTGCCGATAATTTACGTAAACAAGGTTTGATAACCGCGTCCATGAACCAACAAGAAATTGACCAAGTGGTTGCAGATTACATCAGTAAACGTCAAAAACAGTTTGCTAAATGCCCCAAACCGCTGACACACAAGCCAAGCGATAACTAAGGAAAGATATCGATGAACAATACTATAAAATTACCGTTAGCAGCAGCGTTAGGCTTATTGCTGACGATAGGTGCTTCAGGCTCGATTGCTGCGCCGATAAAAGGCTCCCCAGCAGATGGTGGCGTGATTAATAAAGAACAAGTACTTTACTGGTTAATCAAGCGCGGCGAAGTCGCAGAAGATGCCAGTGAAGAGACTAAAAACTCAGCTGTTGAGGCATTTATTGCCCGTGGATTAAAGTCTTCATTTACGCCGTCTAAATTTGAGCTTAAGACTGAAGCTTCGATGAAAGCACGCAAAGCTAAGCAGGCTAGAATGGCGATACAGTCAGCTGTTATGTTGGCTGATGAAGATATCACTAAAACCGTTAAGGTATTAGGCGTGCTGGTGGACTTCCCAGACCTTCGCCATAATGATAATCGTCTAGCTAGTGCTGATACAGATATGTTCTATAGCAGCTATCCAGTATCACATTATCAAAACCTCCTTTTTTCAACTTCAGGCTTTACTGGCCCAGATGCTAATCCGGCTACATTACAATCTGCATACCAATATTTTAAAGCGGCATCAGGCCAGTCATTTACCTTCAGTGGCAACGTGATTAATTGGGTTACCGCTGACAACAGTGCCGCTTACTATGGCGGTAATGATAATGATGATAATGATAGCGCGGTGCCTGAACTGGTAAAAGAAGCGGTCGTTAAAGCGATTACCGGTATGTCGGATGCAGAGTTAGCGACTTATGATATTGAAGACCCATATGATTTAGACGGTGACGGTAATACCGATGAGGCCGATGGAATAATCGATCATATTATGCTGTTTCACTCTAGTGTGGGTGAGGAAGCGGGTGGTGGCGTGCTAGGTACCGATGCTATTTGGTCGCATCGTTTCTTTGTTAATACCGATACCGAGGGATACAAAATCCCTGGCCGGGACATGAAAATTTACGGTTATACGGTACAACCTATTGATGCTGCTACGGGCGTATGTACGCACGAGTTTGGCCATGATTTAGGGCTACCAGATGAATATGATACCAGTAATATAGGCGATGGTTCACCTGTGGGGTCCTGGTCATTAATGTCAGGTGGCAGCTGGACTGGCAATATTGCAGGTAGTCAACCAACAGGTTTTAGCCCTTATGCACGCTCTTATTTACAACAAAAATATAAGGGTAAATGGGTTAAAGAGCAGGAAGTGGCTCTATCAAGTATCGATGAATCAGGCTTAAGTGTTAATTTAGCCCATGCGGTTGATGCCAATAGTATAAACCAAATCTCGATCCCGTTACCTATTAGCTCTGTTGAGTTTACCGCGCCTTATGCGGGAGAGTACCAATATTACTCTGGTCAAGGTGATGAGATTAATCAACAAATGTCGTTTAATCTCACCCTGCCTAGTGCAACACCTTTATCGTTAGCTTTCCAAGCACATTGGAGTATAGAAGACGATTATGACTATATGCAGCTTAAAGTGAACGGTGTCGCTATTGCGGGTAATTACACTAAAGCCAGTAACCCACTTTACGGCTCGGTTAAGCATTATATTAGTGGTAAGTCGAGTGATATAGGCGCAGCTACTGGTGCAAACTCATGGGTGAAGCTGAGCTATGATTTAGCCGATTTTGCAGGGCAAAATGTTACTATTTCAATGCATTACATTACCGATGCGGCAGTCAGTGAAGCAGGCGTGGTGGTTGATGAGCTTGAACTGATTGGCGATGGTAGCCTGGTTTATAGCGATGACGCAGAAACCGCCTCTAAGATGACATTAAATGGTTTCAGTCGAGTTGATGATACTCGCCCAGGCAAAGCCAGTCGTTATATTGTGCAATTAAGAAGTCATCAAGGGATTGATAAAGGTCTAGTCAGCCATGGCTATATTCCGGGAGTATTAGTGTGGTTAGAAAACTTTAATCAGGCTGATAATAATGTTTCAAATCATCCAGGTGAAGGATTAATTGGTGTAATCGATGCCGATCAAAACTTGATTGGGCAGAGTGCGACAGATGCACAAATCCGAGATGCCGCGTTTAGCCAATTTGTTCAGTCAAGCTATCCAGGTGACAATCACTTATCTGCCAATAGCATGTTTGATGACAGTAACGATTACAGTGCCCCCCTTAAGCCTCATGCGGGGATCCAGTTAACCGAACTTGGCTTAACAATGGAAGTGACGGCGCAATCAGCCAATAGCACTTCTGCTACGGTAGAATTTAAGCGTTCAAGCACGATTGTATTACCTCCCAGCGCATTAAGCGGTGATATTGTTGCTAGCCTAAATGGAGCTACTGTAAGCTTTAATGCCAGCATAAATGGTGGTGATGGTAATTATCAATATACTTGGACTTTTGGTGATAATCTTGGTTCCAGCAGTGTGGTTGCACCTAGCTATACTTATGCCTTATCGGGTGATTATGTTGTGAAGTTAACGGTTACAGATGGTGAAGGAAATAAGCTAGAGGTTGCTAAAACCGTTAGAGTAGTGATTTTACCTACCGCAGCTTTCAGTGCTTCGGCGACAAACTTGGTGCTTAGCATAACCAATAATTCTAGTAATGGTTTTGGTGGTTTGACTTATGTCTGGCAGTTTGGTGATGGTAATAACAGCACTGCAACTAGCCCAACCCATATCTATGGTCAAGCAGGAACCTACACGATTACATTAGTGGTGACAGATACACTTGGTAATACTCAAACGGTGACTAAGGCGATAACAGTCTCGTCACCAGCGGTGATAACCCCACCAGTGGTTACTCCTCCAGCCGATTCTGGTGGCGGAGGTAGCTTAGGGTGGCTAAGTTTGTTGGCGTTAGCTTTCTGTGGTGCGCGCCGCAGAGTTTAATCTGAGTCATCACCCTAATCGCATGACAAAAATACCGCCTAATCTAGGCGGTATTTTTTTATTTTTTCCGCTGCAGCAGGTAAAAATATTTCGCTAACAATAAGCTCAGATGTGCCAATATGAAAGTACCGACGGCGGCCCCAAAGCGTGTCGTCAACCGGTTGAGATAAGCTGGTGGCAAGTTGCGCTAAACGGCCACAGGTTTCAAAAGCAGCCACTTCAATTTTTCCCGGTATGATCTCGTTATGGGTAAATAACAATTCACCTAATGGCCTGTTACCGAGGTGAATAAAGTCGTACGACGTATTATCTAATAATGCTTGTGGGATTAAGGTGCGGGCGAAAACCCAAGGAATATCGTCTAGACTGAGTAATACTTCACGCACCCAAACGGGTTCTGACTGACTTGGTAGCTCATTTGGTAAAGGAGACAACAAATGTTCACCTAAAACCGTAACGGAGAAGTTGTTACAATGTTTTTTTAATTTTTCGGTTAAACTGCCATTGGCTAATAACCAGTTTTTAAGCGGTGTGTGGGGAAGTGAGGCTGCTTTTTCAGGTGAATACCATAAAATTGATTCGCCATAAGGAAAGCTATTACTGGTCACATTCATCAAAAACTCGTTACAATATACCTAGACCCGAGCAGTTTACCATGCTCAACAAGATGAAATACATAAAAGCGGCTATCTGCTTATTAATCACTCAAGGAGAGCATCACACTATGCAAAAATTTGTTTCAGCATGCATGCTACTGCTGTTAGTTGCATTTAACGTCCAAAGTGCTGATGAAATCAGTGAAGAATATGCTTACTATGGCTTTGAGCCTGAAATCGTCACCAATTATATTTCTAATCGTAAGAAACTAGGTTTTGTTCGTATCAGTGTTGAATTAATGGTGAAAAATCCAGCTGACCTGGTAAGCATTGAGCGCCATGATCCATTATTGCGTGCAGCCATTGTAGAAATATTAGGTAATCAGGCGGAAGATAAGGTTAAATCATTATCAGGTCGTGATGAAATTCGCCGAGAATGCTATGAGATGGTCAATCGTCTATTAGAGAAAGAAACCGGCCGCTCGCTGGTGGTTAACTTACTGTTTACTAAATATCTGTACGATTAATGTCAGTGAAATCATCTATGCAGGGCAAAACTTGCCCTGCTAAATTTTCGACTAGCAAATCCGGTGATAGTAAGTCTCTTCACCCCCGTAATCTGCATAATCAGGGCTATGACTTTACCTCGTTGGTTGCTGTATTACCTAAATTGTCCCAGTTTGTCCGCCCCAATCCCTATGGTAATATCTCAATCGACTTTGCCAATCCCGAAGCAGTAAAAATCTTAAATGCCGCACTGCTTAAGCTGCATTATCATATCGATAAATGGAATATTCCTGCGGGTTTTCTGTGTCCCCCTATTCCAGGGCGGGTAGATTATTTGCATTATATTGCTGATTTATTAGCGGTAAAGGGCAAAGTACCAAAAGGAGCAAAAATACACGCACTTGATATTGGTACAGGAGCGAATGGCATTTATCCTTTGCTTGGTATTCAATGTTATGGCTGGCAATTTACCGCATCAGATATCGATGCAAAATCATTAAGTAATGTCGCAGCTATTTGCTCCCATAACCCTGCGTTAACCTCAAAGCTTAAATTGGTGCAACAAACTGATGCTAAGGCGATATTTAAAGGGGTGATTAACGCAAGTGATCGTATTGATATCACTTTATGTAATCCACCATTTCATCAATCTTTAGATGATGCCATGGCGGGAAGCCAACGAAAACTGTCGAATTTAGCCGCAAATCGCACTAAAAAGCATTCAGTTGTTAATGCTCAAGTGGGCAAGTCAGCATTAAATTTTGGTGGCCAAAAAGCCGAGTTATGGTGTGAAGGTGGCGAGATCCAGTTTTTGCGCAACATGATTACCGAAAGCTGCTTGTTTAAACATCAAGTGTTGTGGTTCAGTTCACTCGTGTCTAAGTCTGACAACCTTAAACCTTGCTATAAGCTGCTTGAAAAGTGCGGCGCAGAGACAATCAATACCATTGATATGCGCCAGGGTAATAAACAAACCCGTATTCTAGTGTGGAGTTATTTAAGCCCAACATTAAGAGAGCAATGGGCTAAATTTCGTTTATAACACCTACCTATTACGACTATTCGCACTATACTCGGCTAGTTGTCTAACCATCATCTAATGCGTGAGTCGGTCAAGGTTGAGATATTCAACGCTAAATTTTTTGCGCTTACTTCATATCAAAAACAATATTTTCTACCCCATGGTAAACCAAAAAGTGACGGCCTTTTGCTCTAGCAATGAGGGTTATACCCAATTGTTGAGCCAGCTCTAATCCCATTTGTGTTACACCGCTACGAGATAACAAAATGGGAATGCCCATTTTTGCCACTTTGATGATCATTTCTGATGTCAGCCTGCCAGTAGTGTAGAAAATTTTATCCTCACCGCTTTGTTGCTCCATCCACATGTCGCCAGCCAATGTATCAACGGCATTATGGCGGCCAACATCTTCGACAAACGCAAGAATTTTATCATCTTGGCAAATACCGCAACCATGCACTGCACCTGCATTTTTGTAAGTTTCGTTATAGGCGTTGATGTTGTTCAATAAGCTGTAAATGGTCGACTGCTTTAGTAATGGTGCAGATAAATGAATTTCATCTAAACCTTGTAAAAAACCGCCATAAACCGTGCCTTGCCCGCAGCCCGATGTCACCGTTTTTTCAGATAATTTAGCCGCTAAGTCATCGATGTTTTCCGTAGTGATCACCGCAGCAGAACTGACGTCCCAATCAACAATTACTGACTCGAGTAAGTGAATATCGCTGATAAATCCCTGGTTTTTTAGATAACCTACAGTCAGCGACTCCGGTTTGGCTCCCAATGTCATTAGCGTCACAATGGGTTGCCAATTTAAGTAGACCGTAAGCGGTCGCTCGCAAGCAACAAATTTATCTAATGCTTCACCCCGTTCGTTATATGCCACAACGGGCAAAGTGAGGGGGACTTCAGTTTGGGTTTTGATAAATTTGATAGCGGATTTACGGGCAGATAAGTGCTCAGTCGATTGGGTCATAAGCAAGGTTTACCTTGTAGGTTATTGGTTGCAATCATTTATCAAATACCGCAACCATAAACATATTGTTAGCAGCAATAATAAAAATCTATTGTTTAAGAATATCAATTTTTCTCATTTCGGCATGCAGATGTTTAGCGTTGCGTGATCCAGCGCATGTTTTGCTCAATCGAGCTATCAAAGCGTGTACTTATGTCCTACTTTTAAATGCAGCTAGGACAATTTGTCTACCTGTAGGCAGACTTTTGAGACCCACTTCAAACTTATCCCTATAAAACATATTGGCATCGTTATTGCTGTATACAGGATAACTATAGGGTATTTATCGCGCGCCACTGACATTAATTAAGTGTTAAGCAACACAAAGGTGAAGCACTGTATGCAACATACCGAAAGCGTTTGGCCAATGTATGTCTCGTTAAAAAAAGTGACCAAGCAAGTCGGTCGCTGGACAACTACATGCTGGGAAATGGACCAAATGGTGCCTGCTACTCAGCCCGCCCCTGAAGGCGCGATATTAATCTTACTTGAATTGCATCGCGATCAGCGCGGCAGTTATCGAATAAATCTTGATATGGACAATGCCATGATCTACATCGTTTGTGATGAACTTTCAGATGGGACTTGGATACCGGCAATGATTTCTGCGGATCAAAATGTTGGCGCAGCGTGTTTAGAGTCCGATACACCAGTATTTAATGTGTTGATGCCTAAAGCCATTGCATGTTGGATTGAAGCCTTTATTACCCGCCATGGTGAAGTTGAAATTAGTGCCCATCGTCGCAAGCATGTTAATCGTCGCAACAACGACGGCCCAAGTGCAAATCGCCCAGGAAAAATGCAATGAGTGGTTTATTAAGCCGTTGGAATCAGCGTCGTGAACAAGTTGCCAAAGAGGCGGAGCAGCCAGATATTGCTGAAAATGAATCGACTCAAGTCAGCCATCAAGTCATTAATGCCGGCGTGGCTAGCGATAAAAGCCATGCAGCGCCTCAAAATATCGAAACAGCGTTAGAGGCAGAAGAACACTTAAATCAAGCAGACTCAAATATTAATGTAGAAGACGCTAATGCACTTTCTGCGCAAGAGTTACCCGATCCTGATTCGATTGAGGTGGGTGGTAGCTTTGCTAGTTTTATGGCCCAAAATGTTGATCCAGCAACTAAAGCCGCGGCATTAAAAGCGCTTTGGAAGCAGCCGCAATATAGTCACATCGACGGTTTGCTTGAATATGCACTTGATTATACCAATCAACCCAAATTATCGGCTGAAGTGTCAGCAGAGCTTGCAAAGAAAATATTTAAACACGTTATTGAAAAAGAAGAATCACCCGAGGATGAAACGCTTGAAACCGCTCAGTTTGATGAGCTGAATGATTCAAGTGACCAAGAAACAGATAGGGTTAGTGCAGAAACTCAAGATATAAGCAGTACCGATTTGGACAATCTTGATGCTAATCAAGCATTAGTCTCAATGGAAGCGCAGTCTGATGAACAGCAATTCCATTCTTTTACTGGTGATGCGGTAAAAGTTAGCTAATGGGGGGGCGCTAATAATTAACGATTAGCAATCAATATCGCCAGATATTGCTAGTGAGAAAATAGCTCACTTAATAATAAAAATTAGGAACGCAATGAGTATGAGACAATCCCAGTTCGAGCTTAAGCAAGCTCGGCAACAAGTGATGGCGAATACCCAAATTCTGCAGAATTTGATCCCACCTACGGTAAGTTACTCCACCCAAGGCCATGTGTTGTTCATCGGCCCTGAAGATTTAGCTCGCCTTGCCGCAGACACGCTTCCCATGATGGCCAGTAGAGTCATTTTGGCTAATGAGTCTATTACCAGCCAAGATGAAAACTACCTTGAAAAGGTTATTAATGCCGCCGAGGGTGTTGAGAGCTTTTACAATAAACTCAAAAGCATTAAAGGTTTTTTAGGACAATTTCAAGTCAGTGTAGAAGCCGATGACGGAGGCATTGCTGAGTTGAGTGCTGTGGCGATTCGCCAAGCACATTTTGACATTATTGTAGATTTAAGTTCAGCGCCCTGTATTAACCTTGAATTACTTCCCGCAGGTTATTTCTATGTCGGTGCAGACGTTCAGAAATTAGCTGACGCCATTGAACAAATTCCAGATTTAGTCGGTGAGTTTGATAAGCCCCGTTACGTTAAGGTGAATGCCGATATTTGCGCGCACAATCGCAATGGGATTAATGGTTGTAACCGCTGTTTAAATTTTTGTCCTGCCGATGCTATAAGCAGTATTAAACAAAAAATCGAAATCGACCCCTATCTTTGTCATGGCGCGGGCAGTTGTACCAATTTATGCCCAACGGGGGCCATTAGTTATGACTTGCCCACACCTAAATCGCTACATACCTACCTTGAAAAGTTAATCAGCCGTTATCGGACTCAAGCTCAAGTCGCGCCAGTGATTTTATTCCATGACAATATAGCGGGTAGCGAACTGATCGCCGATACCTTATCGGGAGATGTACTGCCCATCGCAATGGAAGAGATTTCCGTTGCCAGTATTGACCACTGGCTCGCCGCTTTGGCTCATGGAGCACGTGAAGTATTGATTTTACATACCGATGCTACAGCGCCGACATTAACTCAAATGATGCAGGGCGAACTTAGTTTAGCCAACCGTATATTAGATGAGATGGGCCAACCACAGCGCTTACGCCTTATTTCTGCAACTGACCTTACTGAGCTTGAGCAATCGTTGGCTACGAGTATGACCTGGCCGATTATTGTGCCTATGGTCCTAGCGGTCAATGCTGATAGTCACAATGCCAAACGGGACATTTTGTACCAAGCCATTGATCATCTCAACAGCCAAGCGGGTGCGATTCAAACTCAACTAACCCTAGCCAATGTGCCGTATGGTCAAGTAAAGGTGAATGTTGATAAGTGCACTTTATGTATGTCGTGTGTGTCTATCTGCCCAACACAGGCATTAAAAGATGGCGGTAACATACCGGCATTACGTTTTGTCGAGCAAGATTGTGTCCAGTGCGGACTATGTGAAAGTGCCTGTCCTGAAAGCGTGATTAGTTTAGCGCCACAAGTTAACTTTGATAGAGACAGCCGCCAAGGGCTGACAACATTAAAAGAAGAAGCCCCTTTTGAATGTATTACCTGTGGTAGCGCTTTTGCTACTCAATCAATGGTACGCAAAATGGTTGAAATGGTCGGTGCGCACAGTGCATTTAGTGCCAATATTGAACGTTTAAAAATGTGTGGCGACTGCCGCGTAAAAGACATGTTTGAAGACATTCTTCAAGATCCAGAAAAGCAATTGCGATAAGAGATCTGCTATGACCAAAATAGAAAGAGAAATCAGCGAAAACGATCAATTAAGAGCCGATATTTATCAGCTATTAGCCGCATTGTTGCGTCGTCATCCTAATGCAGAGTTATTACAGTTTTTAGCTGATTTAGACGTAGACGCCGAGGAAGGCAATGCGATGAATCAAGCATGGATCGCTTTAAAAACGGTAGCGAAAAGTAGTGATGTAGAAACACTAGAAAATGAATACTTTAGTATTTTCTTGGGCGTAGGCAGTGGTGAAATTATCCCTTACGGCAGCTGGTTTATGACCGGTTCACTAATGGATAAGCCATTGGCATTACTGCGTACCGATTTGATGCAGATGGGGTTTGAGCGCGAAGAAAATGTCAAAGAGCCGGAAGATCATGTAGCCGCATTGTGCGAAGTGATGGGTGTATTGATTTTAGAAGCGCCAGGCTATCGCCAATTGGCATTTTATCAACGTCATATCGGTTCATGGATTAATCGCTTCTGTGAAGCATTAGCGAAAACGCCTAGCGCAAAGTTCTACATACCCGTAGCACAGTTAGCCAAAGCGTTTTTTGAAGCTGAAGTAAACGAATTTGACCAACTGAGTTTAGATATACCGGTGAACTGCCCAGGTAGTAAAGAGCTTGAGCCGGTTACTGATGGAGTCGTGCAAGTAAACTAATGACTTGATGGCACTCGCCATGATGTAAGTCATTTATGCTCTAAGCAATTAGGGTGATTTAAACAAGGAGAAACTATGAAGAAGCAAGCTTCCGACATGGGACGCCGTCAAATGCTAAAAGCCTTAGCGTTAGGTAGCGTAGCAGGCGCGGTTGCCAGTGTGAGTGCGCCAGCATTAGCGGCCTCACCCAAAGCAACAGACGAGCCAACAAGCAACAACTACAGAGAAACAGAGCATATTCGTAACTACTATGCCTCGTTAAGTAAATAACTAATAGGAGAGGGTGAAATGCGATTAACCCGTAAATCTGACACGGTCGCAAAAGCTGAAAAGCCAGGCCTAGGTCTTAACAGACGTCAGTTTCTCAAGTCGGCCAGTTTGGCGACAGGTGGAATTGCAGCAGCGTCGATGTTAGGTGCCGGCATGATGCGTAAAGCTGAAGCCAAAGATGTACCACATAACGCGCCAACTGAGGTCGTACGTACCATTTGTTCTCACTGTTCAGTGGGTTGTGGTGTCTATGCTGAAGTTCAAAATGGGGTGTGGACTGGTCAAGAACCAGCATTTGATCATCCATTTAATCAAGGTGGTCACTGTGCTAAAGGTGCTGCATTACGTGAGCACGGACACGGTGAGAAACGACTTAAATATCCAATGAAGCTGGAAGGTGGAAAATGGAAGCGTTTATCGTGGGAGCAAGCCATTGAAGAAGTTGGCCAGAAAGCACTCGATATACGTGCTGAATCAGGTCCAGATTCTATTTACTTCATGGGTAGCGCGAAATTTTCGAACGAGCAAGCTTATTTATATCGCAAATTCGCGGCAATGTGGGGCACTAATAATGTCGATCACTCTGCACGTATTTGTCACTCTACCACGGTAGCCGGTGTTGCAAACACTTGGGGCTACGGTGCGCAAACAAACTCGTTTAACGATATCCGTAACTCAAAATGCATGATGTTTATCGGCTCAAACCCATGTGAAGCGCATCCAGTTGCGATGCAGCACATATTAATTGGTAAAGAGCGCGGTGCAAAAATCATTGTTGTTGATCCACGCTTTACCCGCACTGCGGCTAAATCTGATGAATTTGTTCATATTCGTCCAGGTACTGACATTCCATTTATATATGGTTTGCTATGGCACATCTTCGAAAACGGTTGGCAAGATGAAAGCTTCATCTCTCAACGTGTATACGGTATGGAACGTATCAAAGAAGAAGTGAAAAAGTACCCGCCAGAAGAAGTTGAGCATGTTGTTGGTGTACCAAAAGCACAAATGTACCGTGTGGCTAAAATGATGGCTGAAACCAAGCCTGGTACTATTGTTTGGTGTATGGGAGGTACTCAGCATCATATTGGTAATGCCAACACGCGCGCATATTGTATTCTTCAATTAGCCCTAGGTAATATGGGTGTTGAAGGCGGCGGAACTAACATTTTCCGTGGTCACGATAACGTACAGGGTGCGACTGACTTTGGTTTGCTATTTGATAACTTACCGGGATATTACGGCTTAACCTCTGGCGCATGGGATCACTGGGCAGGTGTATGGGATCTTGAGCCAACTTGGGTCAAGGACCGTTTTGACCAAGGTGAATACTTAGGTCAATCGCCACAAACATCAGCAGGTATTCCTTGTTCGCGTTGGCACGATGGTGTGTTAGAAGATAAAACCAAAATTGCCCAAAAAGACAATATTCGTCTGGCATTTTTCTGGGGACAGTCTGTTAATACAGAAACTCGCGGCCGTGAAGTGCGTGAAGCATTAAACAAGATGGATACCGTGGTTGTTGTCGATCCATTCCCAACTATGGCGGGTGTCATGCACCAACGTCAAGATGGGGTATATCTATTACCCGCGTCTACTCAGTTTGAAACCTACGGTTCAGTATCTGCTTCAAACCGTTCATTACAGTGGCGAGACAAAGTGATTGAGCCATTATTTGAGTCATTACCTGATCACGTGATCATGTATAAATTGGCCAAAAAATGGGGCGTTGCTGAGCAGTTCTGTAAGCACATTGAAGTGAAAAATGATGAGCCTGTTATTGAAGACGTGACTCGCGAATTTAACAAAGGTATGTGGACCATTGGTTATACTGGCCAAAGCCCAGAGCGTTTGAAAATGCACCAGAAAAACTGGGGTACATTTGATGTTGATACACTAGAAGCACCTGGTGGTCCTGCGCGCGGTGAAACCTACGGCCTGCCTTGGCCTTGCTGGGGGACACCTGAACAGAAACATCCTGGTACGCAAATTTTGTACCGCACAGGACGTGAAGTGAAAGACGGTGGTGGTAACTTCCGTGCCCGTTATGGTGTTGAACATGAAGGCAATAATATTCTTGCTGAAGGTTCATTCTCTAAAGGTGCTGAAATTGAAGACGGTTACCCAGAGTTTACCGCCGACATGCTTAAACAGCTTGGTTGGTGGGATGACTTAACCGCAGAAGAGAAAAAGCTTGCTGAAGGAAAAAACTGGAAAACAGATCTTTCTGGTGGTATCCAACGAGTAGCAATCAAACATGGTTGTATCCCTTATGGTAATGCGAAAGCTCGTTGTATTGTGTGGAATTTTCCAGACGATATTCCGTTACATCGTGAACCCTTATATACCCCTCGTCGTGATTTGGTGGCTAAGTACCCCACCTATGATGATCGTATGGTTGCACGCCTGCCAACCCTTTATAAAACAATTCAAGACAAAGACTTTGCTAAAGACTATCCATTAGCTCTGACCTCTGGTCGTTTGGTTGAATATGAGGGTGGCGGTGAAGAAACCCGTTCAAACCCATGGCTTGCTGAATTACAGCAAGAAATGTTCATCGAAATCAGCCCTGCTGATGCAGCCGATCGCGGTATTCGTGATGGTGATGATGTGTTTGTTCACGGACCAGAAGGCGCGAAAATCACCGTTAAAGCAATGGTGACCCCTCGTGTGATTGAAGGCGAATGTTTCATGCCTTATCACTTTGCTGGTGTGTTTGAAGGCGAAAGCCTAGAGAAAAACTATCCAGAAGGCACAGTGCCTTACGTGATAGGTGAATCAGCAAACACTATTTTAACTTATGGCTATGACGTTGTGACTCAGATGCAAGAAACTAAGTCCAGTTTATGTCAGATAAGCAAAGCCTAACTTGATGAGGAGATAAGCCATTATGGCAGTCATGAAATTTTTGTGTGACACCAAGCGCTGCATCGAGTGTAACGGTTGCGTCACAGCATGTAAAAACGAGAACGACTCTGCTTTAGAGTGGGGTATTCAACGTCGCCGCGTGGTGACAATTAACGATGGTCTACCTGGTGAAGCGTCAATTTCAGTGGCATGTATGCACTGTACCGATGCGCCTTGTATGGCTGTTTGTCCGGCAGATTGTTTCTACCGTACTGAAGACGGCATTGTGCTTCACGACAAAGATACCTGTATCGGTTGTGGCTATTGCTTCTACGCTTGCCCATTTGGTGCGCCGCAGTTCCCTAAAAAGACCGCATTTGGCAGCCGCGGTAAAATGGACAAATGTACTTTCTGTGCGGGTGGCCCAGAAGAAACACATTCAGATGCTGAGCGTCAAAAGTACGGTGCAAACCGTATTGCTGAAGGCAAGCTACCAATGTGTGCTGAGCTATGTTCAACAAAAGCACTGCTTGCGGGTGATGCTGGTGTGGTATCTGACATTTATCGTCAGCGTATGGCATCGCGAGGTAATCCAAATGTGATTTGGGGTTACAACCCAAAAACAGGCGAGATGATCTAAACCCACTGGATGGGCTGCACATTATTGCGGCCCAATGAGGAGTGACAATGTTAAACACATCGTTAAACAAATCACTGCAGATATTGTTTGCGTTGCTAATGTTGGTGATAGGTATCAGTTTGGTTATGCCAAATGCTTATGCTGCTGATGATCAATCATCTAAGCAACAGGCGGCAAAAACCAGCGATGCAGATCTCTGGCGTGCAGTGAAAGCAGGTGAACCGGGATATACTACCGATACTGGCTTAGAAGCTAATGTGTTAATTAACAAAGCTGGTAATGAAGGCAAAGAGCTACGCAATACTTACCTCAAACCCGCAATTACTTTAGCTGTGTTAGGTGTATTTTCTGCGTTCTTAGTGTTTTACTTGGTAAATGGTCCATCAAAATTATCCCATGGTTTTTCAGGAAAATTGCTAGAAAGATGGACAAAAGCTGATATTTTGCTGCATTGGATTATGGCAGTTACTTGCTTAACCCTTATGCTAACAGGCATTTTTATTATGCTTGGTCGCCACTTTATCGCGCCATATGTGGGTGAAGGTTTATGGGCAGGAATTATTGCCACCAGTAAATTTATCCATGACTGGTCAGGACCGATTTTTATCGTGTCTTGGTTGATGTGTGTTATCAAGTGGATGCCATTACAAACCTTTAAATTATATGATTTAAAATGGTTTTTAGTGGTCGGTGGTTACATTAATTTTGGTCCGTTTAAAGGCAAACATCCAGACAGTGGATTTGCTAATGCGGGTGAGAAAATGTGGTTTTGGACCTTAGTTATCTTTGGTTTATTGCTCAGCATTAGCGGATTAATGTTAGTACTGCCTAATCTTGATTTACCACGTGAAGCCTCTATCGTTGCGTTACTAGTACATGGTGTCAGCGCCGCCGTTCTCATCGCTTTTACCATAGTACATATATGGATGGCGACAGTACTTAGTGAAGGTGGCATGGAGTCTATGGTGTCAGGGTACTGTGATGAAAACTGGGCAATCCAGCACCACAACTTGTGGTATGACGAAATCAAAGCAAATGGGTCATTGAAGTACAAAAAATAAGGTTAACAGGCACTGTTTAGATGCTGCTGTGTTAATGTTATTTGACAAAAACACCTTACTGGGCAACCAGTAAGGTGTTTTTTTATGTATATGTAGTCTAATCTTGTTATGTAATGGAGCTAGCATTTACCATTATCTGAGCTCGGTATTATTTAAAATAAATATCCCTGTTTTGAAAATGAGAGAATTTAAATGGACTTTAATTTACAGCGTGTTGGGAAGTTGTTATTTTTTTGTAGCTTGTGTGGCTTTATGTTTGCCCCATTGGCCGTTGCTGCAGATAAATTCATCATCAATCATTCGGATTCAGCTCGCGATCATCGCTATCAATACCCCTATGAACTGTTAGCATTAATTATTAAAGAGACCCAAGCTGATTTTGGTGATGCTTCTATCGACGAGGCTAACGTGGTGATGAGTCGCAATCGGATATTGAGGTCACTAAAAGAGGGCGAAGCTATCAATGTTATGGCAGAGGCATCAAATCAGCAGTGGAATACTGACCTAATTGCAGTCCCGATCCCTATCCGTAAGGGAATTCAAGGGTTAAGAGTGTTTATTATCAAAAATGAAAATAAGCATCTGCTGGCTAATATTGATTCACTCGCACAATTGATGACGCTGCAAACAGGCTCGGGTAGCCAGTGGTCAACAAGATTCGCGATGAAACAGGCGGGATTTGATGTGGTTGAAAGCCCTCAATATGATAGTTTATTCCATATGCTGTCAATAAATCGTTTTGTCACCTTTGGGCGAGGCGTTAATGAGGCATATAAAGAAGTTGAAATTTTCCACAATCTTTATCCTGAGCTTATTGTTGACGAACACATTCTGCTAAATATTCCGCTAGCAACTTACTTTTATGTATCACCAGCAACACCAAGGTTGGCAGAAAGAATTCAGGTAGGTTTACTGAGACTTATTGAAAATGGTCAGTTTGATCAACTGTTTTATCAATGGCACTGTCAATCTTTAATGCAGGGCCAATTGCACAAGCGGCGGGTGTTTAAAATTACTAACCCTTTGGTTAAGGAATCACAAATGGTATCGATTACGGGGGAGGATTTTTTATTTAACCCTGGTGTAGACGTACAATCAATCTGCCAAAAATATCTTTAGACATCTTTCTCAATAATAAAACAGAGAGTCAGGTTTAAGTGACTCTCTGGAGCATTTTTATGTGTTTATTATCAGTGAGCTAATAAATTTTTAACTTAGACAGTTACCAAGCCATGTCTAGAATTTGACGGCTCACGGCTAAGTCAACTTTGCCTGATTCAGATAAGGCAGTCATACCGTGTGCTTCTAGTGCATTAATAACCGTGTCGATTTGTGCCTTTTCAACACCGTGATCACGTAAGCGAGTTTTTAAGCCAACCTGTTGGAAGAAAGCTTCCGTTTTTACAATCGCTTGTTCAACGCGGCTATCTTCATCACCTTCGGTAATGTCCCATACACGTTCTGCATACTGTAATAACTTAGCCTGTTTTTGAGTTTTCAATACACGCCAAACTGACGGTAATACCACGGCTAAGGTTTGCGCATGGTCAATGTTAAATATCGCCGTAAGCTCATGGCCTATCATGTGGGTTGTCCAATCAAATGGCACACCCACACCAATCATACCGTTCAAGGCTGACGTGGCACTCCACATTAAGTTAGCGCGCGCTTCATAATTGGTAGGCTCTTCCACTGTAATAGGACCAATTTCAATTAAGGTACGCATAATGCCTTCAGCGGTGCGATCTTGCACTCGGGCATCAACAGGATAAGTCGCATATTGCTCAAGCACATGCACAAAGGCATCTACCACACCATTAGCCACTTGAATTTTAGGTAAGCTAAAGGTTAACTCTGGGTCTAGCATTGCAAATGTAGGATAAACACTTGGGTGATTCACCGGGAATTTGCCGCCTTTATAGCTTACAACTGCAAAGGCATTCATTTCTGAACCCGTAGCAGGCAAAGTCGCAATCACGCCTAATGGAATCACTTTATCTTCAGCAACAGGTACTGGCGCAAAACCATGATGAAGTAGGCTAGCAGTGTCACCTTCAAACTGGATAGCTAGGGCAATAAACTTAGTGCCGTCCATCACTGAACCGCCGCCAACAGCCAATAAAAAGTCGATGTTTTCTTTACGTGCCACTTCAACCGCTTGCATTAATGTGTCGTACTTAGGGTTGGCTTCAATACCACCAAATTCCACTACAGTACGATTGCCTAGTGCTGCTTTTACTTTGTCTAGCGTCCCGAAACGGACAACGCTGCCACCGCCATAGGTGATAAGCACTTTGGCATTAGCGGGTACCAGTTGGTCTAATTCTGCAATACGGTCTTTACCGAAAACAACATGGGTAGGATTACGATAATTAAAATTCAGCATGTGATGTTACCTTAATTTTTCGAACCAATAAAAAGGGTGCTGGTTCGTGAGTTCAATAAATTGCCCGCGTTAATCAAAATCATTAACGGCTTATTGGCGCGATAAAGTTGATGGGGTAATGATAGGCTTCTGGCCTAAAATAAACAGACACATAACTATCAGCTTTATGCCTATTCCTACCTTATTTACTGTTAAAGTATGTTTTAGTGGTTTTTTTAATGCATTTTCCTGCTTTATTGGTAAAGTATTTTCAATGGGGTAAAAGGCAGGGCAATCGATATGACAGACACCGCAATATTAATGGCACAACTAGCACCTAAAGAAGGGGTTAATAAAACCCATTTAGCAGGGGTGCATGTATTTAGGGGCTCACAGTATGGCGCGCGCGGGCCTATGTGTTACTCGCAAGGCATGTTGTTTGTGGGCCAAGGTAAGAAACGGCTTTATTTAGATAATCAAACCTTTGACTATGACAGCGAGAATGCGTTAGTCATGACGGTGCCGCTACCGGTTGAATGTGAAACCTTTGCCAGCCCAGAAGAACCGGTTTTGGTATTAATGGTCGATATTGATTTGGTGCAACTGAATCACATTATTCGCTTGATGGATGAGCACAATCAAATACCCAAAAATTTGAATGAGTCGCGTCAATCGGGATATTTTGTGGCACCGACCACAGAAGAGATGGACTGTAGTGTGTTTAGACTATTACAGGCATTACAATCACCACTAGAAGCCAACGTGATGGGTGAAGCATTAGTGCTTGAGCTGTTATATCGGTTACTTGAAAGCCCGAATGCCGCACCGTTATATGCATTATCGCTTAGCCACACTCGCTTAGCGCGAGTAGAGAAGGCGTTAAGCTATATTCACCGACATTATGGTGAGTCAGTTGAGGTAGACACCTTAGCGGGATTGGTGAACATGAGTCCGTCGGCATTTCATCGTTGCTTTAAAGAGGTGACCGCATCGTCGCCTATTCAGTATTTAAAGAAAATCAGACTCACCCGAGCCAAAGAGTTATTACAAGCACAAAAACTGAAAGTAAAAGATGTGGCAACCCAGGTGGGCTATGAAAGTAGTACGCAATTTAGCCGTGAGTTTAAACGTTACTTTTCCCAAAGCCCTGGTGAGTGTGCACGGCTGTAACTCAATTATAATCGCGCAATTAAGGCAATAACTATGTCGAAAATCATGTCGAAAACAATGTCAAAAATCATGGCACCAACAAGCATCACTTTTTTTGAGTATTTAACCCCGCTGGTGGCCTCAGGTAAAAAAATCATTACCATTCGGGATGAATCTGAACGTCATTATGTACCCGGTACGCAAGTGGAAGTATTCACCTTAGAAACCCATCAAAAGGTGTGTGATATTACTATTTTGTCAGTTGAGCCGTTAGCCTTTGATGACATTAATGAGTTTCATGCGCAGCAAGAAAGTCTGCCTTTAGATGAGTTAAAACAGATTATTCAACAGGTTTACCCAAACCAACAGTCATTGTTTATGATTTCATTTGAGCTGGTTGAGGTGAGTTGATTGGTGCGCCAATCTGAGCCAAATTTTGTGCGGTCATATTCATATTTACCTTGAACCTACAAAATGCTGAACAGCAATCACTCTGATTAGTGTAACTAGCCCAATACTTCATCGGTACTTATTGCCCGCCACTGCGATGTTCAGGATGAACGGAATGTCGCGATCACATGGATGTGAAAGAGCGACCTTACGTGCAGATTATCCAGCGAGACGCCACAAGCACGTCCATGTGGGCTTTGGATACTCGCTGGCTCATCTGCACCTGAATTTTTGTCTCTTCGATTTAGCTTCATTGATGATTGTGGGAAAAAGCGATACAAAACAAGATCAAAGCTGAGCAGTTAACTGATCTCATTGCTTTATTTCTTACTAATAGCTGATTTTAATAAATCAAAAATAGCCACACTTGAGATTGAATCTTCTACTTTTATTTCCTGAGAATTTAAGCCAAAAAACTTTTTAGTAAGCTCTTCTTTTACTTTATTTCTTGTATCTTCAGGTAATTTTTCTAAATATGGGTCTAAAGAGGCGAGTTCTAGTTCCGAACGTCTATTATGATTTTCGAGTAACCTATGTTTTGCAGATTCTTTAGCAGCGTATGCAGCTGGAATTGCTAGCGCTAGAGCTGCAAACTGGCAGTTAAACATGGATGTTGTTTAAAATCGTTGAGCTTACAGGGACGTACTTGCAGCGTGTCACAGAAGTGCTTACACATAAGGTTGCTCCTTCACATGGTCAGTGATGTTCCCGACATCACACTGACATTTCCCATATCCCTATGGGTCAGATATGAAAGAGCGACCCATTTCAAACTTAATACTCAAGCATTCAGGCGCTTAGCCAATACCGCAGTTCTCTGAGCCTAACGTTAACAAAATTAAAGTATGCTAATTTAATAAGACCTCTTATAGTTAGGTGTAATCATGATTGGATAAGTTAGGTAACGGCAGAAAAAATCGCTGAAGCAGGGCTAGTGTCCACCATCATTTAGAGGTTAATAATAAAATGAATAATGAGAGCAATCGGCTCTTCCCACAACCGCACATGTTAACATTAGCTTATATAAAGGCTAAGTGTTTAAGTACTATTGGCTTGATTTTGCTTTATTTATTTACTGGCAGCATACAAGCCAAAGATCTTGAAATCGGTGTCAGCTTTTCAATTCCCCCTTATGTCATTCAAGAAACTAACAGCGGTCTAGAACTCGAATTGCTCAAAAGTGCCCTTGCCGTTAAAGGCCATAGCGTCAACATTCAATACCTGCCCCTAGCGCGTACCTTTCATGCACTTAAAGAAGGCAAACTCGATGGCATCATTAATACTAAACAAAACATGCTCGAAGGCGTGTTTTATTCAGATGTTGTCATTCGTTTTCAAAATTGTGCCATTAGTCTTAAAGAGAAGCATTTCAACTTAGAGAAAGTCACCGATTTACAAGACAAGAGCATTGTCGCTTTTCAGCGAGCCTCTATGCTTTTAGGTAAAGACTTTACTAACATGGCCGCACTTAACAGCCAATATAGCGAACAGGCGAAGCAAATACTTCAAGTGAAAATGCTGATGAAACAGAGAATAGATGTGGCCGTGATGGATAAGAATATCTTTATTTATTACCTAAGGCAGTCCTATCTCACAGGCAAGCTCACTAAAGAAGAAGTACAACAAGAGGTGATTTGCCATAAAGTATTTGCCCCTACGTCCTACCGATTTGCATTTTTACACGCCGATATTCGCGATGACTTTAATTTTGGCCTAGCGCAAATAAAACAAGACGGCACTCGACTCGCCATTGAGAACAAATTCCAGCAAATGCTATCGCTCACCTTAGATGACAATGTCACCATACGCTTAGCTGCTTCACCGGCCCACTAGCTGTAAAAAGCTGAGTCTAATGGTTATTCAATAATTAGTGGACTGAGTAAACTTTATCGGTAAGTTGATCGGCACGTGTTATTGAATGGCTTTTTCCCTACATGGCGTGCTTGATGATTGTGCTCGAGATTTGCCAATTCTGTTGTTACTTTTTTGTTGGCTAAGTCACAGCAGATCATAACTGCAATCTAAGGTGTTGCCTGCCTTAGGCTCATCTGCACCTGAGTTGTTGCTTCTTCGATTGAGCAGCATTGATGATTGTTGCAAAGAGCAATACAAAACAAGGTAAAAGCAGATCGGTTACCTGATTTTTTATAAAGTTTATCCCGCCCCCGCTAAATTTTCTTGTCAGTACTGATAGCAAACAAGTCACTAGTCCTGCGCGAGAGTTGAATTAATATCCTAACTTTAATAGGTTAACTTATTTAATAAAATGTAACATTTTACGTTTTGTTATAGGAAGGGAATGACATAGGATGGATGTGAGGATGAAAATTAAACAATAACAAGGATGTGTAATGAAAATGAAATCTTATCTAGTATTCCCTTTTATGGCATTTAGCATGGTTGCTTGTGGTGGCGGCTCTGGTGATAGTAGTTCAACAACGCCTATAGAAAACAATAGTGCACCAACAGCTATAGCCTCAATAGATAGTACCTTAATGAGCATTGGCGACACGGTATTAATTCGAGGAGATCAAAGTAGCGACCCAGATAGTGATAATTTAAGTTACCAGTGGCAGGTTATTGATCCACAAGGTGTTGTCTTGGCTTTAAATGATGCTAAGAGTAAGCAACTGAGCTTTAATCTGACGATGGCTGGAGAATACCAAATCAGCTTGACTGTAAGCGATGGGAAAGGCGCAATTGATAAGGCTAGCTTAGTATTACAAGTTGGAGGGGATAAAGCGATTACAGCCATTATTACTTCTGCAAGTACGGTAAAGCAGGGTAATAAAGTGACGCTTTCAGGTGAAAGCAGTCAGCTAAAAACTGACACTCGCTTTAGTTGGAGTTTATTAGAGAAGCCTACTGCTAGCGTAGCGACACTGACCAGTACAGACGCAGTAGAAACATATTTTACCGCCGACAAGTTGGGTGAGTATAAAGTGCAGTTGCGCTTGAAAGATCAAGATAACAATACCGATGTAGTCCAGCGTGTTATCACAGCTACAGGGGTTACCAGTAACACCGCTCCCGTGGCATCTATTACAGCTGCGAGTACTGTACTGAAAGTGAATGAGGAACTGGCGCTTTCTGCTGCTCAAAGTACGGATGCTGATGGCGATAGTTTAAGTTTTAGCTGGCAAATTATTCAAAAGCCGGACAATGCCAACGTCAAACTTGATCAGGCAGCAACGCAGCTAGCGAAGTTTACCGCGAGTACTTTAGGTGAATACCATGTCGAGCTGACGGTCAGTGATGGCAAACTACAAGATAAAAAAACACTGGTATTGCAGGTAACGGCGGTCAATCGAGCCCCAGTTGTGAGCATTAATCTCAATTCTAGCTCACCTAAACAAGGTGAAACCATTAACTTGCAAGGTGTGGGAGTTGACCCTGACAATGATAGCTTAAGTTATCACTGGATCTTAGTCTCTAAACCTAGCGATAGCAGCGCCGAATTTACCAGTACTAATCAGCAGAATACTCAATTATACCTTGATGCCAAAGGGGATTATCTTGTGTCTTTGACTGCTACTGATAATAAACTAACCTCAGAGCCAGCAACCCAAATGATCCGCGCTGCTGTTAACCATCCGCCGGTCATTACTGAGGTTATATATAATACTCACGTTGTTGCAGGCTATCCTACTCAGCTAGAAGTGCTGGCGACGGATCCCGAAGGACAACCTCTAACTTTTGAATGGCGCTTGGTGGAAAAAGATCCTGGTACAGAAGGCACATTTAGCGCGCCAACTCAATCAGTGACCGATTTTACGCCGGATTTACCTGGTTGGTATACCCTAGAAGTCAGCGTCAGTGATGGTATTCAAACATCTCTACTTCCGAGTACATTTCTGATCATTGCACAGTAGTATTACTCGTATAAATGTTGGTTTTATCATTTACACAATGCTGGTTTATATAACCAGCATTGTGGATGCTTCACATCATCTAATATCGGCACATAAGCCTGCCGTAAGCTATTAATTGCTGACAAACACACTTTGGGTGTTCAATACATTAATCAAATCTAAAACATGACCTGCTTAACAAATCGTCCCTGAAAATCCTGCTAGTTTACTTTTTAGTTTACATAGCATCGTCTACCTCACATTTTATCTATATCTAAAGTGGTATTTTTAGATTCCGCTTGCAGGATGTGTCTTTTATCGCTTTGTAATCATTGATTTTGCTCGCAAAAAATAGCACTCATTTAGGATTATTTATGTCTCCAATTATTCAACCAGCATCTAATGGGTTGATTCAGCCTTATCAGTCGAATATTACCATTCCGAACTGGATGGTGAGCTCGATGGAAAAGGTGATGCAGTTTTATGTCGATAAAAATTTGCGCCTAGATACCATTTCAACCGACCGTATGCCTAAACCTGTGGAAGGGCGCAAGTACATGCTGTACGCCCATATCCCGTTTTGTCATACCCTGTGTTCTTTTTGTACTTTTCATCGTTTTTTATTCCGCGAAGATAAAGCGCGGGAATACTTTGTTGCGCTGCGCAAAGAAATGCAGATGGCCAAAGATTTAGGTTATCAATTTAGCTCTATGTATATTGGCGGCGGTACCACTACGGTATTGGAAGATGAATTAGCCCGTACCATTGAACATGCTAAAACCTTGTTTCCTGATATTAAAGAAGTGTCGTGTGAGTCAGACCCACAGCATTTAGCTAATCCTGAGTTTAGGCAACTGAAAGGCTTAGTGGACCGTATGTCGATAGGGGTGCAAAGCTTTGATGACGGTATTTTAAAAATGACTGACCGTTTAGATAAGTTTGGTTCAGGCCAGCAAACTTTTGACCGTATTATGGCGGCAAAAGAGTTATTTCCGATCATTAATGTCGATTTGATTTTTGGTTTTCGCGGCCAAACCGATGAGGTTATTCAGTCAGATTTAGAGATGGCCTCTCGATTAGACCCAAGACAAATTACCACATACCCATTAATGATCACCCATCAAACCCGTAAAAGTGTTAAAAGCACGCTGGCAGCGCCACAGGGTGAAATGATTAATCAATACCGTCAGATCCTCAACAAATTAACCGGCCAATATACCCAATTGTCAGCCTGGGCGTTTGGCAAAGCCAATGATGAAGGGTTTGATGAGTATGTAATTGATCATGATGAGTATTTAGGTGTGGGGTCTGGGTCATTTAGTTTTTTAAACGATACTTTATATGTGAATACTTTCTCACTGAAAAAATACCAAGAGCGTATTGCTCAGGGTCGAATGGCTGTAGAGCAGCAAAAGTTTTATAAAAAGAAAGAAGTGATGCAATACCGTTTTTTATTGGGCATGTTTTCAGGCCGGTTATCACGTAAATATTTCCGCGATGAATTTGGGGTTAATTTAGACACTGCATTATTCAAAGAGATGAGTTCAATGAAAGCAATGGGCGCGATTAAGAATGACCCAGTAAACCCAGATAAACTGATTGTGACCGATAACGGCAAAATGATGGGGTTACTGATGATGAAAGAGTTTTATTCGGGTATGGATAATGTCAGAGCGCAACTGCGCAAGCCATTAACCGACTTAGATATGTAGTTTTCTCTAAGATTGACGCATTAGCGTAAATATTTCATTAACACGGCTATGTCACTATTCTTTAACAAATAAAACTCAGTTATGATGCTCGCTTCTGCTACTTAGGTTTTATTTGTTCAAAGGATAGTTATGAGCCAGTTTTCAAAGGGATTTGCATTAGGTGCATTGGTACTTTTATTAGCGGGTTGCGGCGGTGGATCTGATTCTTCGCCTGCAATTACGCCACCACCAGTGACGCCACCAGTCACTCCGCTTCCAACCTTTAAAGTTCAAGATGATCCCGTAAACACATCGACTATGGCCTTGAGTGTGGCAGAAAGCTTTATTCAGGTTGGCACATTTGCTAATACCATTATCAAACAAGCTAGTTTTAACGATTTAGGTATCGACAAAAGTTGTAATAACGGCGGTATTTCCACAAGAACAATCAATGATATTGATGGCAGTAACACAATTTCAGCAGCTGATGTTATTTCTATTGATTACCGTGATTGCTACATCCCCTCTCTAAATAGCACTATTTCAGGCGTAGTTGCCGTTAAAATCGTTAGCCTTAATTCTGACGATGGTAAAACACTCGCAGAAGTTAATTTATCGGATGTTGAGTTTGACGGAGAAACCCTTCTTCAGTTCAAAGGGGTTTTGGGTACCGAAATTCAAAAGCTCGCTGATAGTCAAAAAACCACAGTTAAAAATATAGGTAGTGTATCGCTTATTGTTGATCGCAATGCTGATCTGAAAATGAACTTTGTTAATACGGCGATTACCCGTTCTGAGCAGCTTTCAGACGCGACCTATAGCATTAGCGGGGCGGGGAAAATTGAATTACCCGTGGCGGCAGTGAGTTTTTCTTTTGCATTTAAAGAACCTTTAGTTGGGCACTTTTCTGAGTATCCTCATAAGGGCTTGATGCATGTTTTTACTTCAAATACCGATATTGTTGAGACCAGCAGTAACTTTGTGACCAACTCTGAATCTATGAATGTTAAATCGGGTTCTGACATTTACAGTATTTCTTGGAGCTATGCTGTTGAAGGTTCCTTGTGGTGGTTTTCGGGTGGCGCAAATAACTACGTAAACGCCTACCGTTCAGACAACTTTGATTTTGTTGGCGTGTTAAATAGCGATTTGCTGACCGAGTTTCCTGCCAGTGGTGGAACTGTTCAATTTCTTATGTCTAGACCGGTGAAGTCTGGGGCTTATACCACCACATTCAATACGACTAACTGGCCTTATCAGAACATTGCCGCAACCGTGTCAGTTGCGGGTGCAATTGTTAGTATTACACCTAAGACGCCATTAGCAGCAGGTAGAGAATATGAAATTGATTCATTCGAATTAGTTAGCACTCAAGATGTGACTCGATATGTATACCGAATTTCTGGCATTCATATTAATGATGCAATATTGATGAGCCTGGACAAAGGGACAGGCTTGTATCAGGCGGACGACTTCCCCACTTTAGATGCATCTAAATCGGTGATGAATAAAGGCACAAAACTTAATTTCAAATGGATTGATGTCAATAATGTAGGTCTTGTATTTGCCGATAAATCAGCGAGTAAGACGACATTTTCTGCTCCCGCAGGGCATGCTAATGATATTTCAGTACGCCTTGAAATTGATAATGGTCAGGGCTATGCAATTTCATCAGATTTTACAATAAAGTACTTTACTCCTAGCGATACAGTGCTTCATTTTGTTAGCTCAACGGGTGATTATATTGGTGGCGGACAAACGTTGACTTTAGATACATCAGA
Source organism: Shewanella glacialimarina (assembly GCF_020511155.1). Lineage (NCBI taxonomy): Bacteria > Pseudomonadati > Pseudomonadota > Gammaproteobacteria > Alteromonadales > Shewanellaceae > Shewanella > Shewanella glacialimarina. Next base: position 91,540 of record NZ_CP041216.1, read on the forward strand.
AGCATTATTTAACGTTTCTAGCAATGGCTCGGAAAATGAAGATCACCTTTCGGTCAGTATTCGTACTAATACGTGGTGGACTTTAGATATTGCCGCGCCCAAAGGTGAGAAGTTAGCACTAAAAAAATATGAAAACGCAACACGCTATCCATTCCAATCACCTGTTACCGCGGGGTTAAGTTTTACCGGCGACGGTAGAGGCTGTAACAATAGCCTAGGTAGTTTTGAAATATTAGAATTGGTATATGATGCCAATAATAATGTGGAGAAATTAGCGGTGAATTTCCAACAAAGTTGTGAAAACACCAATCCACTATTAATTGGGTTATTGCGCGTTAATTCTTCCGCTAAGTTGAATTAATTTTTAAAATTGTTTTAGCTCAATCAATTATTACGGCAACTTAGGTTGCCGTTTTTTTTATAACGGGTACTCTTAAACGACCTCAATTATGTGATTGTGCATTCATCATGGCTAATATTTTATTACTGGCAAACATCAACTGTGACCGAATTCTTCGGCTTGATAAACCGCTACAAACCGGTGGCCGTTTTCATTATCAAGATGGTGGGCTCCGGCTCGGTGGCGGCGGGGCTAATACGGGGTTAGGGTTGGTTTGGGCGCAGCATACTGTGTCGTTAGTAAGCCAAGTGGGCACGGATGATATTGGCGATTGGATTGTGGCACAAGCCAGCACCCAGGGGTTAGATTGTAGAATGGTGCAACGTTTTGTCGGTAACACCTGTGAAATGCTATTGGTGATGACACCCGATGGCGAACGTACCATTATCAGGCCGCAGCGACCAACTTTTGAATTAGCTAAGCAGCCTAATTGGGCAAAGTGGGATGCGTTTTACATTAATACGTCTGCAATTGGTGCTGATACATGGGCGTTGGCTGCTATGAAGCAATCTAAAGTGCTGGTGGTGGCGCAGCTAGCCAAAGATCAGCGACCAAGGCCTTGTCACGTATTGATAGCTTCTATTACCGATATGCAAGGACGTTGCGGCCAGGATTTGTGGGCGTTTGCTCAGTCGATCAGTGGCGAGCATTTACAGTCTTTTATTGTTACCGACGGCGAAAAGGGCGCGACGGTTTATACGCAAAGCGGTCAGCAACATGTTCCAGCTGTGCCAACTGATGTCGTCGATACAACGGGAGCGGGTGATAACTATGCTGCTGGTGTTATTCATGGTTTATGTAATGGCCATAGTATTAGCGCAGCAATGGCCGAAGGTGCTAGGTGGGCTGCCTTTGCCGTTGCGACTCCGAGTTCTGTGCCCGGGGATAAGCTAAAAAACTATCTGTTCAGTTAATATCTGCTTAGTTAATGTATGTCATTTGTTTGTCATCAAAGCAGGGTAAAGTTATTCATGTTGAAGAGCTAGTTTACTCTTTAATGTCTTAAGCGTTTTTTTGTTCTGACTCTATCTCATAGAGCCTGAACTCCCCACTTGATATATTCAGCCTTACCCGTTTCATTGGTGAGGCTTTTTTTTTACATTTTATTTAGGTATGTTGATGTTTCAAAGCAGATCTTGTTCAAGGATGTACTGAGTGAAAAATCGCATAGTTAATCAAATATCGGCACTTTATTTAGGTGACGAAGTACAAATGCACAACGGTGTAGCCAGTTGTATTAACCAGAAGTATGCTGTTAATAAACTGACGGTTCAGTTTGACCGAGTTCTCGGTAATGGTGAAGCAGACCCTAAACATCATGGCGGTTTAGATCGAGTCTTACATCATTTTCCCCGTGAACATTATGGCCAATATCGTCGTTGGGACATGATGTCATCGTTTAAAGATGCGCCAGCAATGGGAGAAAATATCAGTACTGTTGGCTTGAATGAATCCCAGGTGAATATCGGCGATATTATTCAAATTGGTGATGTAACTTTGCAAGTCACTCAACCGCGCTCACCTTGTTTTAAGCTTAATCTTCAATTTGGTCATGCCGAGTTTGCCCTTGCAATGCAAAAAAGCAAAATGTGTGGCTGGTTTTATAGGGTGCTATCAGAAGGTGATATTGCCAGTGATGACGCTATATATCTTGTCGATCGTTTATCTGATATTAGTATTGCCAATGCGATGAAAATTTATTTTTTGCCAGAGTTTGATGCCCAACAATATCAACAGCTTTTACAATGCCCTGGATTAGCGCAATCCTGGGTGGACTCGCTAACTCGTCGTATCAGTAATCAATCGATTGAAGATTGGCAGATGCGCTTGTATGGTAAGGCGGAATAATTACTTTAAGGAAATATCATGGAAGATTTACAACCCAGCAACCAATCTAGTCATCAGTCAAGTAATGATAAGCAAGCTCGGGATATGGGCGTATTGGTACATGCGTCAAGTTTTGCCGGTTATGTGATACCAATGGGCAGCATTTTAGGGCCATTAATTGTTTGGTTAATGAAGCGGGATGAGTTCGAATTTGCCAATCAGTGTGGCAAAAACTGCTTAAACTTTAAAATCAGTTTGTTTATTTATGTCTGTATTTCAGTGGTGTTAATGTTTGTCGGCATAGGATTTCTTTTGCTAGCAGCGTTGGCCCTGTTAGATATCATTTGCACCATTATCGCCATTATGAAAGCGACGGAAGGTGTGGCGTATCAATACCCGTTAACGATTAAATTTTTAAAATAAGCTTTGTCACGCAATAAAAAATGCCGCGAGCTCAGAAGAGTTATCACGGCATTTTTATCAGTGCGGTTAACGTTTTACACTTTAAAGCGTGCCACTAAAGTATCTAGGCGGGTGGCAAGTTGATTAAGTGATTGACTCGCCTGTGCAGCAGCTTGTGCTGTTTGTGCTGTACGTTGAGTAATATCGTTAATTTCGGTCACGTTGCGATTAATATCTTCAACCACAGTTGATTGTTCTTCCGTGGCGGCAGCAACTTGAATATTCATATCGCTAATTAAGGCAATTTGCTGGCTAATACCGCTAAGTGAGTTACTCGCATCATCAACGGCTTGCACCCCTTCGCGTGAGCGATTACGTGACTGCTCCATCGCACTAACAGCTCGGCTTGCTTCAGACTGTAACTTATCAATCATGGTTTGTACTTCGTTAGTCGATGCCGCTGTTCGTGACGCAAGGTTTCTAACCTCATCGGCAACAACCGCAAAACCTCGACCCGCTTCACCTGCGCGCGCAGCTTCAATCGCGGCATTTAACGCAAGTAAGTTGGTTTGTTCTGAAATGGCGCGAATAACATCTAAAATACCGCCAATCGACTTGGTATGAGTAGCCAGTGACTCGATCACTTCACCTACTTGACCTACATCTTTAGACAATTGATTAATGGTATTACGGGCACGAGTAACAACTTGTTGCCCTTCAGCTGATTCAGTATCGGCTTCTCTTGCGGTAACCGCTGCTTGCGCTGCGTTACTGGCAATTTCATTAACCGTGGCACCCATTTCATTTATGGCAGTCACTACCATAATGGTGCGGTCTTTCTGAAGTTTGCTGTCTTCTAATGTTTGATGCGCTTGATTTGATACATCAATAGCCGATTTACCCAGCTGCTCGCTGGTTTGAGCTACTTCGATAACAGAATCTTGAATTTTACTGATAAAACTATTAAAGCCGCGAGCTAGCTGGGCTATTTCATCATCGCCATTAACGGGTAGGCGCTGACGTAAATCACCTTCACCTTCACCAATATTGCGAAATAGCTCCGCCACCTGGGTGATCGGACGACTTACTGAACCGGCTACAGCAATAGCGATAGCGATAAATATTGCCGCAATAATAATAGTCGAAATCAAAATTTGATATGACGATTCTTGGATTAATGCAAAAACCTCAGCTTCAGGTACCTGAGCCACTAAATACCAGCCCATAGAAGATATATAGCTACTGGCAATTAACATATCTTGATTATCAACAGCCGCTTTAACAAGGTTAAAATCGTTCTTATTGAGCAGCTTTTGGATGTCGGCATTGGGGTATAACTGATTTAAGGTCTTACCTTTTTGATTCTTATCATTATATAGCTTCACCTGACCTTCAGCATCGACTAAATAAACAAAGCCTGTATCTTCAATTTTGAACGAGGCTAACAAATTAACCATGTCATCAAGTGACTTTGCTAAACCGACTAAGCCGCGGCCATTTGGCTGTTGGTAGTTAATGAACAGTTTGACGTCACCATTATCTTCGGTAAAAACATTGAGCATCCGCTCCTGGCCACTGTTTTTATAGTCAAAAAACCAGCCATCTTGTTGTTGATTCAATACACGTAAAAAGCCGTCTTGGGTGTAGTATGCTGCGGTTTCTCTGTCCGCAAAAGAGGCCTGGGCAAGATCATATTGTTGGGTAATGCTTTTTAGTTGTGCGACGACATCGCCTTCTTCACTTGCAGGGCGGCCTCGCTCTAACCATTTGAGTAACATTTTACTACTGGCAAGTTGTTCAGCTGCATTCATCAATGTGCTGATATCCAACTCAACCTTGTTACGCATTTGCATTAATATGCTGGGCATTTCTGAATTAAGCATACGCTGTTCAACCACATTTTTGGCACTGCGTTGGCTCATTACGCCCACTAGAATGGTTGAAAGCAGAACCGCAAGTGTCACGGTAAGTAATATCTTTTGTTTGATGGTCAATTGGCTAAAAAAATTCATGTCATATGCCTTGTTACAGTTGTCACTCTATATCGGACTGAAGCGGGAAAACTTAAACAAGCTTAGCCCAATAGATAAAAAAAACGCACCAATTATAGTGCGTTTATTAAAATTAAAGGCAATAAGTAAACATCAATCACATATTTGGATAGTTTGGACCACCGCCGCCCTCAGGGGTTACCCAAGTAATGTTTTGGCTTGGGTCTTTAATGTCGCAGGTTTTACAATGAATACAGTTTTGGCCATTGATAACAAATTTTTTGTCCCCCGCTTCCTCAACAACTTCATACACACCTGCGGGGCAATAACGCTGCGCCGGTTCATCAAACTTGGCTAAATTCACCGAAATAGGAATGCTTTGGTCTTTTAAGCGCAAGTGGCAAGGTTGATCTTCTTCATGATAAGTATTAGATAAATAAACTGACGATAATTTATCAAAACTTAACTTGCCATCAGGTTTTGGATAATCGATTTTATTATAATCGCTTGCGAGTCCCATAGTGGCATAATCAGGTGTGGTATCTCTAAATGTTACTGGGAACTTGCCACCAAACCAATTCTGGTCGATAAAGTTAAATGCGCCGCCAATAAGAGTGCCAAACTTATGCAGAGCAGGGCCAAAGTTACGTGATTGATGTAACTCCTCGTGCAGCCAACTTTTTTCAAAGCGAGTTTGGAAACAGTCTAAATCTTTGCCACCGATTAATCCCGCAAGTAAGCCTTCACCTAAGGTTTCAGCCGCTAAAATACCACTTTTAATGGCGGTATGAGTGCCTTTGATTTTGGAAAAGTTTAACGTACCCGCGTTACAACCAATGATAAGGCCGCCTGGGAAGCTCATTTTAGGTAACGAATTTAAGCCGCCTTTGGCAATGGCACGTGCACCATAGGTAAGTCGCTCACCACCTGCTAAATATTGCGAGATAACCGGGTGTGTTTTATAACGCTGAAACTCATCAAATGGACTGAGGTGCGGGTTTTTGTAGTTTAGATCAACAATCAAACCAACCGCCACTTGATTATCTTCCATGTGATACAAGAAACCACCACCTGATGAGCCATTGTTTAGCGGCCAGCCACCTGTGTGAACCACTTTACCTTGCTGATGTTGTTCAGCTGGAACTTTCCAAATCTCTTTAAATCCTAAGCCATAATGTTGTGGTGTTTTACCATTATCTAAATGGAACTTTTCGATCAGTTGTTTACCTAAATGACCACGACAACCTTCAGAAAAAACAGTGTATTTGGCGTGTAACTCCATACCTGGCATAAAGCTATCTTTGGGTTGGCCATTTTCGCCAACGCCCATGTCGCCAATTAAAATACCTTTTACGCTGTTATCTTCGTTAAACAGTAATTCGCTTGCGGCGAAGCCGGGGAAAATTTCGACGCCCATAGCTTCAGCGCGCTCAGCTAACCAGCGAGCTAAATTACCGACACTAATAATATAGTTACCGGAATTATGCATGGTTTTTGGCACTAAACTATTTGGGATAAGACGAGACTGAGTCTCGGAACTAAGTAGGTAAATATCGTCATCAGTGACTTTGGTTTTCATCGGTGAATCAGTATCACGCCAGTCATTAAACAACTCGTCTAACACTTCGGGTTGAAAAACTGCGCCAGATAAAATGTGGGCACCGACTTCTGAGCCCTTTTCAACCACACAAACAGTGATCTCTTTTTCAGCATCTTTTGATATTTGCATTAGACGACATGCGGTTGCTAAACCTGCAGGACCCGCTCCGACGATTACTACGTCGAATTCCATTGATTCGCGTTCCATCTTCTCACCTTTAAATTGCCCGCCGTATAACGGGTTTATTGTTATTATTGTGTATGATTACGACAACTAAACGATCGTTTATCCTGTTGCTTACCTTACCGCAATTTTATCTTGCAGCCCAGTATTTCAATCTATTTGATCATAGTGAGCAGAGTCACAAATCGCTAATGCAATTATCACTATTATCGACAAATACAGCAAAAGGGGTATTTGTGGTTAGTATTTTAGGCCTATAATCAATAACGACGGTTCTCCGAGCTTTTTATCCTACGTCTATCGATATGGATATTTAGCCGTGGTAATAATGCCACCGGGGTGGGCAAAGAAATGCACTCACCTCCCACACTTGGAAAGGTTAACATGTCCCAACTACAAGACAGTTTTGGTCGAAAATTTCACTATTTGCGCATGTCAGTCACTGATGTGTGTAATTTCAAATGCACCTATTGTTTACCAGATGGCTATCGCCCCGATGGTAAACCAAGCTTTTTGACGTTATCAGAGATAGAAAATCTGGTGGCGGCTTTTGGCGAAGTCGGTACGCAAAAAATTCGTATCACTGGCGGTGAGCCTACTCTGCGTAAAGACTTTACCGACATTGTGCGCATCGTTGCTGATAATCCAAACATTCACACTGTTGCCACCACCACCAATGGCTATCGTTTAGAAAAAAATGCTAAGCAATGGTATGACGCAGGTTTAAGACGCATTAATGTGTCGGTAGATAGTTTAGACCCGCGAATGTTTTATCAAATCACTGGTGAAAACAAGTTTGATGAAGTGATGCGCGGTATTGATGCTGCGTTAGAAGCGGGATTTGAGCGAGTTAAAGTCAACGCTGTATTACTGAAAGATTTAAACAGCAAAGATTTACCGCGCTTTTTACACTGGATTAAAAGCACTCCGATTGATTTACGTTTTATTGAGTTAATGGAAACCGGTTTAGGCCATGACTATTTTAAAGCACATCATTTAGCGGGTAGTGATATTAAGGCGCGCTTGATGGCAGAAGGCTGGCTACATGATCGCTCGGCCGTTGACGATGGCCCTGCGCAAAACTTTAGCCGTCCAGATTACCAAGGCCGAATTGGTTTGATCATGCCTTATGCAAAAGATTTTTGTGCAAGCTGTAATCGTCTTCGGGTATCGGCGAAAGGTAAACTGCATTTATGTTTATTCACTGAAAGCGGCCTAGATTTACGTGATCTATTACAACATGCCGATCAACGTTCCGAGTTAATTGAACGTCTTCATGGTCAACTTGCTCAAAAAGAACAAACCCATTATTTGCACCAAGGGATCACCGGTGTTACCCAGCACTTAGCATCTATTGGTGGCTAGTGGAAATGGGTGCTAGTTGAACTTTTCTGTTATCTAATTTAAAGGCTGTATACATGAGCAACCCATTTACCCATATTAATGCTGACGGCAATGCCCACATGGTCGATGTGACCGAGAAAGCAGTGACTGAACGAGAAGCTCGCGCTGAAGCATTTATCGAAATGGCCCCCGCAACCCTTGAAATGATCATGAGCGGCAGCCACCATAAAGGAGACGTGTTTGCTACAGCACGTATTGCCGGTATTCAAGCGGCTAAAAAAACCGCTGACTTAATTCCTTTATGTCACCCATTAATGCTAACCAAAGTGGAAGTTGAGTTAGTCGCTGAACCTGAATTTAATCGAGTGCGCATTAATAGTTTATGTAAGTTGTCCGGTAAAACCGGCGTTGAAATGGAAGCATTAACTGCGGCATCAGTGGCGGCATTAACCATTTACGATATGTGTAAAGCTGTGCAAAAAGATATGGTGATTTCACAGGTTAGATTACTGGAAAAGCGTGGTGGAAAATCTGGCCACTTTAAAGCCTAAATCTTGTTGGTATCACATGATGAGTTAACCCCAGCATTGTTGAAATCCCCATATTGTTATTAAATCCGCTATTGTTATAAAACCCAGTATTACCCAACGTTAATCGATATTGATAAGTGAACATAAGATTATGATCCAAGTATTATTTTTTGCTCAGGTACGTGAATTATTAGGTACCGCCAAATTAGATTTTCCTGCAGAGGGTATCACCACCGCAGAATCTTTGAGACTTGCTTTAGCAGCACAAGATGACAAGTGGGCTAAAGTGATGGCGTCAGATAAATTACTGGTTGCTGTTAATCAAACCATTAGTCATTGGGATACCGTAGTTGCTGACGGTGATGAAGTGGCCTTCTTTCCGCCTGTTACAGGGGGCTAATATGACCCAGCAAGCTAAAGTGCAAGTTCAAACAGCAGACTTTAATGTCGCTGATGAATATAACCTACTTGCCAGTGATAATAGCGACGGCGCCGTAGTGACTTTTGTGGGTAAAGTACGAGATTTTAATGACGGTAATCCGGTTACAGATCTCACGTTAGAGCATTACCCTGGTATGACAGAAGCCGTGCTAATGCAAATTGCTCAGCAAGCAAAAGAGCGTTGGCCGCTTAATTATGTCACCATTATCCACCGTGTTGGCACTCTGTCTTTAGGTGAGCAGATCGTGTTTATCGGTGTGACCAGTGCCCATCGCAAAGCGGCTTTTACAGCGTGCGAATTTTTGATTGATTTTTTAAAGACAAAAGCGCCTTTTTGGAAACTTGAGGCTGGCAGTAATGGCAGCAATTGGGTTGATGCCCGTGACAGTGATGAGCAAGCCGCTAAAATGTGGCAAAAAGACTAGCGGATAAAGTGATCACAATGGACAACACCAAGCAAAAAAATATATTCAGTCGGTGTATTTTGACTTTGTCACCGTCTTGGCTAGGTAAAAAATGGTTGCTGTATTTTGGGCTGCTGCTTACATTCAACAGCTTGACGGTATTGGCTATTAATGCCGTCGATAGCCCCGCGATTGCTGTGGCGGCCAACGTTAAATTTGCGATGGATGATATTGCCAAGCAGTTTAGTCAAGATACGGGGCTTTCGGTGAGATTAAGTTATGGCTCGTCAGGTAATTTTGTATCGCAAATTTTGCATGGTGCTCCATTTGAGTTGCTGCTCAGTGCCGATGAGCTGTATCCAAACAAGTTAGTTGAAGCAGGTGTCACTCAAGATGCTGGCCACATTTATGCTATGGGCCGCTTAGCCTTAGCTGCCCCTAAAAACTCCCCGCTAAAGCTTGATAAACAATTACTTGGATTAGCCTCCTTAATTGAGTCTGGTCAATTACGACGCTTTGCGATTGCTAACCCGGTGCATGCCCCTTATGGCGAAAGCGCTAAGCAAGTGCTAATTAAAAAAGGCTTATGGCAGGCCATTGAACCGCATATCATTCTAGGTGAAAACGCTTCTCAAGCGGCGCAATTTGCCGTTAGTGGTTCAACTCAGGGCGGTATAGTGCCATTGTCATTAGTATTAACCCCTAATTTTGAACGTATAGGTCAATATGCTGCCATTGCTGATGAGCTTTATCAGCCAATTAATCAACGTATGGTATTAATGAAAACCGCCTCTAGCACTGCACAACAATTTTATACCTATATGTTATCAAGTTCAGCGCAGCAAATTTTATTACAATATGGTTTTAAAGTACCTGAGGCATCATCCTCACAAAGTAGTATAATCTCACCATCAAATACGATGGAGCCAGATTAATATGGATTGGCAAGCGCTGTGGCTGTCGGTCAAACTCAGCAGTGTAACTGTGTTATTTCTTATTCCATTGGCATTGTTTGTTGGACGGGCTTTGGCTTATCGCCAGTTTCGTGGCAAGTCATGGGTTGAAGCCTTGATCATGGTGCCCTTAGTGTTACCGCCAACCGTGGTGGGATACTATTTGCTGGTGGGTATGGGTAATCAAAGTGTAATAGGCCAATGGGTTGAACAGCTGTTTGGTCAGCAGTTGGTGTTCCATTTTTCAGGTTTGGTGATTGCTTCTATATTGGTCAATATTCCCTTCGCTGTACAACCCATTCAACGTGCGTTTGAAACGATTCCCACAGACGTTCGAGATGCGGCGGACTGTTGTGGAATGAGCAGGCTCACCTTATTTTTTAAAGTGGAGCTACCTATGGTATGGCCTGGGGTGTTAACCGCTTTAGTGCTGTGTTTTTCCCACGTATTAGGTGAGTTTGGTGTGGTGTTGATGCTGGGTGGCAACATAGCCGGGGAAACAAAAACTATTTCTATTGCCATATATGACAGCGTGCAAGCTTTTGATTTTGATGGTGCAGGTACCATGTCTTTAGTGCTGTTATTATTTGCAATTAGCGCCTTAGCATTAACCACCAGTTTATCAAGGCGATTAGGAGGTCATCTTGGCAGCTCCGGTCGCTGATTTACATTGTGATTTATCGCAACTGCTACCCATTCCCTTAGAAGCCCATTTTTGCTGTAAAGCGGGAGAGGTCTTAGCGGTTGTTGGCCCTTCTGGCGGCGGAAAAACAACGTTATTACGCATGATTGCTGGCTTGAGTAAGCCGGAGTCGGGCAAGATAACTTATGGCGAGCAAGTATGGTTTGATAGCCAACAAAAGGTTTATAAAACGCCACAACAGAGACATATTGGTTATGTTCCCCAGCACTTTGGCTTATTTCCGCACCTTAGTGCGATCCAAAATGTGATGGCGGGATTAGATCATGTTCCTAAATCAAAGCGTAAACAGCGGGCATTAGATTGGTTGGAGCGAGTTAATCTTGAGGGATTACCCGATCGTCTACCTGCGAACCTGTCAGGGGGACAACGTCAACGTGTTGCGTTAGCAAGAGCGTTAGCCCGTGAGCCAGCGGTATTACTATTAGACGAGCCTTTTTCTGCTGTCGATAGAGAAACCCGCGAAAGACTGTATATTGAACTGGCCAGATTAAAATCTCAATTAGCGATTCCAGTGATCATGGTGACCCATGATATTCATGAAGCGCAGTTATTGGCTGACCGAATGATTTTGATTAGCCAGGGGCAAATGCTACAGCAAGGTAAGCCTTTTGAAGTGTTATCTCATCCGCGTAATGAAGCCGTTGCCAGGCAAATGGGATTACGTAATATTTTTGATGCAAAAGTCATCGCCCAAGAGTCGGGGCGAAATATGACCTGGCTGGCTTTTGGCGAGCATCAAATAGCGATTGAAAACGCACCTAAAATGACTATTGGACAACAAGTGCGCTGGGTGATCCCTAATCAGGGTATTCGATTTAATGCCATTACCAGCGGTCGCTTATGTAAAAGTATTAATAAATTAGATGTTGAAATAGAATCTTTACTGGTTATGGGTGAATCTGTTCGGGTTATTGCCCGTATTGCCGGTGTCGAGCAAGTCATTAATGCGGATATCCCGACGCACTTATGCGATAAACTCGCATTAGTTCAAGGTCAGAAAACCACAGTGGCATTGAAGTCTGATCAAATCCAAATTTTACAAACTTAAACTTAGAGCCTGTGGATTGCCATTTTATGCTGTTTGAATAGCCCTAAAGGCCTTGAAAGCTAAAGCATCGCTTGCTTGCATGATCAATTATTAATCTTACATTTCTTGGGTCTTTAGTAGGACTTAGGTAAAGTATCACGGTACGCATTCTTTTATATTCGAGGCTTAAAATGGTTCGGCTGCTCTTTGCACTGTACTTGTTCCCTTTTGTGTCGATGGCCACACCATCAATACAATCATTACTTTCCCAAGAAGGCTTGTTAACGCCAATTTCTGTGATGGAACATTGGGAGCAACAGGACAAGGGAACCTTGTGTGGCTTTGGCCTCAATATTGAAGATGACCAACTCGTGTATCTGCTGTCTGCGATTAACACTGAATCGAAACGGCTTTATCAATTTGAATTTAGTGCCCAAAATGGTGCGCTGCTTGAAGAAGCCAGCGAGCCCTATGAGGGGCGCGACATTGAACTACTTCATGCAGTTAGTTTGATGCGTGAAAAAAATATTTCTTTTTCTTCTTTGGTGAGCTTAGCTACGCTTAATCAAAGCGGCTTTTTATTGCAGGCTGATTTAGACCACGACCTATCAATTAGCTATCTTGAATTACAAATGCTCAGTAACGAAGCCAAAAAAATCATCGCTTTCGATATTGAGAATCTCCGTCCATTACCACTACTTAAATGGGATTAATTGCGACTATGACTATGCGTATTTTGATCGTTGAAGATGATGCCACAACATTGAAATATGTGGCAGAAGGGTTTACCGCGCAACAGTATAGTGTTGATAGTGCAACAGATGGCCAAGAAGGGCTAACACTGGCTAAACATAATCAATATGATTTAATTGTGTTAGACCGAATGTTGCCCAAGCTTGATGGCTTGACCTTGTTGTCTGCGCTGCGTACTAGCGGTAATAAAACACCGGTGTTAATTTTATCTGCCTTAAGCCACGTTGATGAGCGAATTAAAGGCTTGCGAGCGGGGGGGGATGATTACATGACCAAACCCTTTGCATTTGCTGAGCTATTGGTGCGCGCAGAAAAGCTAGCCCAACGAAATGTAGTTGCACCAACGACCACCGATCTCGAGGTCGGCGGCCTTAAAATGGAGTTGTTAACCCGTAACGTTACCTTAGATGGTAAAGAGTTAATGCTGCAACCTAAAGAATTTCAATTGCTTAAGTATTTAATGGAACACCCTAACCAGATAATTAGCCGTACTTTATTGTTTGAAGCAGTTTGGGACTATCATTTTGATCCCCGCACCAATGTGATTGATGTGCATATTGCTAAGCTGCGTCGTAAGTTTGAAGAACTGGGACACGGTGAGTTAATTGAAACAATAAGAGGTGCTGGATATCGTCTTTGCAAAGGGCATTAAGCCTTACCAAAGTAGCGCTTGGCGCATCACATTAATTTTCTCTACTTTAGTGACAATTTTAATTGTGATGCTGATTTCTAGCTTATACAGACAACTGATTATCGAGCAAGAAAATCAAGTCGATAATCATCTAGCTGCTGAGATGCAACGTTATCAGCAATTAGCTTTGACCGTTAATCGGCGTAGCTTTGCAGCTCAAATTCAAGCATCTGATCCCAAAACTGCCTTAATTGCCTGGAAAAATAGCGTCGATATGGTCGGCGCATTAACTTTTTTACCTGACAACATGCCTCTGTTACCCGAAACGCGCCAGTTTCCCATTTTTACCGGCGGGCCTGATAAGCTACACATTTTGACCGGCGGCTTGGCCATGACCAATTACGGCCCGGTATTAATTGCGACTCGAACGGATCAATTAGCGATGTTAATTGAAAAGTTTGTTAATGCGGCATTTTGGGCAGTCGCTTTCACATTGGGCTTAACTTTGGCGTTGGGGTATATTTTTTCTAAGGCTATTTTGCGTCGATTAGTGCAATACAATCAGCTTAGTGAACAAATTGAAGCGGGGCATTATGACACGCGATTACCTGTCTCACGCCAGCAAGACGAGTTTGATATGTTGGCGCAGCAGTTTAACCGGGTGTTAGATACCTTAGAGCAAAACTTACGTGCCGTCCGGGGCGTAACCGACAATATTGCCCATGACCTGCGTACACCGCTGTCTCATTTACGCATAGGTATTGAGCAGCTTGCTGACAAACCTCAATCTGAGCTTGCCGATGCTCGCGCAGAGTTGCTAGAAGAGTTAGATGACTGCTTGGCCACCTTTGATGCCATGTTGTCATTAACACGAATTGAAGAAGGTCAGCAGTTACTTGATTTACAGCCGGTGCATTTACAAGAAATTTGCCAGGATTTATATGAAATGGCAGATGTGTTAGCTGAAGCCAAAGAACAACAGTTCACCATTGATTTGCGTCAAGACGTTGTGATACAAGGGGATAAACACTTGCTGTTTCAGGCATTGTTTAATTTGGTCGATAATGCGATAAAATATTCACCAGAAGGCGCTAAAATTCATATAGAACAGCATGGTAAGTGGATTAAAATTGCCGACAATGGCCCAGGTATCGCTGATGAAGATAAAGAACGCGTCTTTGAAAGACTCGTCAGACTTGACCCTAGCCGTCATTTTAAAGGCACTGGTTTAGGTTTATCTATGGTTAAAGCTATTTTATCGCGTCATCAAGCCAGTATTGAAATGTCGGATAATCACCCTGGATTATTAGTTAGTATCCATTTTAAATAAGCGAACTGTTGCGGTATGAGCATGTATCAAGTTATTAGCCAACAAGATGACTTTATTATTATCAATAAAGCCCCCAATGTGCATTTTCATAGCCAAGACGGCTCTGCCGGTGTTGTTGCCCAAGCTGAGATTGATCTCGGTATAAAACTCTTTGCGGTGCACCGTTTAGATACCCCAACATCAGGGCTACTCATCCTCGCTAAAAATCCCGAAGCCGCTAACCGTTTTACGCAGATGTTTACCGCTCATCAAATTCAAAAATACTACTTAGCAATCGCCAATGGAAAACCTAAAAAGAAGCAAGGTTGGGTGATTGGTGATATGGCTAAAGCGCGCCGCAGTATGTATAAACTGTTACGCAGTAAAGATAATCCGGCTATTACTCAGTTTTATTCAACTTCAGTTGGGGCGGGTATACGGGCTTATTTGCTTAAGCCTCACAGTGGTAAAACCCATCAACTCAGAGTGGCGTTAGCCAGTATTGGTGTACCCATATTAGGTGATAGCCTTTATGGTGAAGCTATTGATGATCGTTGTTACTTGCATGCTTACCAATTAAATTTTTGTTATTTGGGGCAAGAATATCAATTTACACAAGTGCCACATCAAGGTCAGCAGTTCCTCGCACCAGCGATGCAAACTTGCCTGCTAAATGAGTGGTTATTGCCAGCGGAACTTGACTGGCCGCAAAAGCCTTAGGCTTTAGCTATTCATTGTTAGTGCATTTACAGCGCCTAGTGAGCGCAATGTGCCTTGAGTTGTTTTTTGATGTAGTAAACCCGTTGCCACATGTGTAAGCTAATACGGTAAATTAATTTATCAAAATCAGGACATAACACTTTATGGATACCAACAAATTATTACTGGTAATTATTGCTATATTGTTGCCGCCAGTTGGCGTTTTTTTGAAAAAAGGCGCAGGTAAGGATTTATTGATTAATATCTTGCTGTGTATTTTCTTCTTTGTACCAGGCTTAATTCATGCGTTATGGGTTGTGTTACAAGATTAATAACAGCGTTGTAATAGCCTAACCATATCGAGTCTAGCCGTATTTTTGAGGTAACTTAACGCGTTAAGTTTACTTGAATTAAGATGTTACGGCTTTGATGATTAATACTCGCTAGCAGTATACTCAGCAAGTGCCTTTTGACTTGAGTGAGTATCAAGTTATTGTTTAAAAACTATTTAAAAGTTAAATCACCATGAACCGAAAAAAGAAAATCAACCAAACTCTTAAAGCTAAAGCCAAAAAAGCCAATCAAAAACTACATACTGCGAATAAACCACAGTATGTGTCTAAAGCTGAACGGGCGTTATTAGACCAACAATCTAATCTGACCAATACAGATGCGACTTTACCTATAACTGACAGTGATATTACAGTTTAAACCGCTATTTAAGTTTGTTGGTTGGTGAACCGCACACCTCACAATGAGGCTGTTTAGTCAGTTTCATTGCGCGAAACTCCATCGTCATCGCATCGATCATCAATATTCTACCCACTAAGTGTTGCCCCATTGCAGTAATCACTTTTATTGCTTCGGTTGCTTGAATACACCCCACCAAACCGACTACTGGAGCTAGAATGCCTGACTCTACGCAGGTTAGGTGTTGCTCGCCAAAAAGTTGGCTGTAGCAATGATAGCAAGGTGTATTGGGTTGATAGTCAAATACTGTCACCGTGCCTTCCATTCTAATCGCCGCCGCAGAAACAAGCGGTATTTGGTGCTGTAAGCAACTGTGGTTAAGTTGTTCGCGCACCATCACATTATCGGTGCAATCTAATACCAGGCTATGGGTAGAAACGAGCGTGTTGATTTGCTGATCATCGAGTAAAGCGTTAATCGCATTAACGGTAATCAGTGGGTTGAGTTGAGTTAACGTTTGTTTGGCAGAGTGAACTTTAGCCTGACCAATATTGGCATCCTGGTGCAAAACCTGGCGTTGTAAGTTAGACAATTCAACTGTGTCAAAATCGACCAGTGTAATCTCACCAATACCTGCAACAGCAAGATACTGGCTTGCGGCACAACCTAATCCGCCAGCGCCTATAATCAGTACCTTAGCTAATTTAAGTTTTTCTTGGCCATCAATATCCATTGCTTTAATCGATATTTGGCGACTGTAACGCAGCATTTCGTTGTCTGACAATATCTCGTCGTGATACAAATTAGCACTGATAGCGTTATCTTCGGATTGGCTCATATCAACTCCTAAGTTAACACATGACTAAAGGGTTCTACTGTGACCATAGATCCTGCTTCTGTATCACCTTGGAATTGAGCTAGGTTGATAAAGCAGTTAGCAATACTCATTGACGTTAACATACCAGAGCCTTGCCCACCGGTAGTAGATACTTCTAGTTCACCTTGGGTGTTTTGAGTTAATACACCACGTTGATATTCAACACGCCCCGGGTGTTTGCGAATAGGGGTGAGTAATTTTGCCTGATAAGTTAGCGGTGTTTTATGGGGTAAACCCTGCATTTTATTTAAGATAGGCCACACCAATTTATAGAAAGTGACCATAGATGAAACCGGATTGCCGGGTAAGCCACAAAACACAGCCTTACCTAACTTACCAAAAGCAAAAGGTTTACCGGGTTTTATCGCCAGTCTCCAGAAGGTGATTTGACCTTCTTCGGATAGAATTTGTTTAGTGTAATCCGCATCACCCACCGACACCCCACCAGAGGTTATTACCATGTCGGCACATTCGGCAGCATCTCTAAATGCAGCGCGAATCGCTTCTTTATCATCTTCAATTACGCCTAAGTCTATCCATTCGACATTCGCTTTGGCCATGAGTCCCTGAATCGAATAGCGATTTGAATCATAAATTTGTCCTGGCGCAAGCTCTGTACCAACCGGACGAAGTTCATCGCCAGTAGAAAAGAAGGCGACTTTTATAACGCGTTTCACTCTGACTTTACTGATGCCTATTGTTGCCAACACGCCCATTTCGGCGGCTCTAATTTGTGTGCCGCTAAATAATACTTTGGTACCAGAAAGCAGTTCTTCGCCGCGATATCGTACATTTGCCCCATGCTTGCCTGGGTGGGTAATAGTAATGGCTTCACCATTAGTCACCGCCTTTTCCTGCATTTGCACGGTATCGTAACCCTGTGGCACAGGTGCACCTGTCATGATCCGAATACACGTATTTGCAGTGACTTTACCGCTATAAGGGTGACCAGCAAATGAGCTGCCAACTAAAGTGAGTGTGGTTTCTGACTTATTTGGTGTTAAGTCCGCAAATCGCATTGCGTAACCGTCCATCGCAGAATTATTAAAAGGAGGTAAATCTAAACCTGACGCAAGATCTTCTGCTAATACTCGTCCGATAGAGTGTGATAACTCAACTACTTCAGAGTCTTCAGTGGCTTCAACTTGTTCAAGTAGCTGTACCATAGCGTCATCTGGGTGTAATAACGTAGGTTGAGCACAAGGGTCTTGAGTTGCTATCATCAGATATTCCTTTAAAAGCAGGGTTGTCATCACCAAGTGGTGAGAAGATAAAATTGTCGGTTAGTATGCCATGATAATCGTAGTGTTTTATGATCCAACTTAAGGTTTTTAGCAAATATGCAGCAAAAAAAATCAGCAAAATATTGGTTTTTATACATAATTAAGTGTGCCAATGGGCATTTATACACAGGGATAACCACTGATGTCGCTCGACGTTTCTCTGAGCATCAGTCATCAGGCCCTTTGGCTGCAAAGTACCTTAAAGGTAAAGGTCCACTAACATTGGTGTATCAAGAGTCATTGAGCTGCCGCAGCAGTGCGACCAAGCGTGAAATTGAAGTAAAAAAATTGCCAAGACTTAAAAAATTAGACTTAATTAAAAGCAGTGCATATTAATATACGCGTGAACGAGTAAGATGGTTCGCTAGTTTTAGGCGATCTCAATGTTTATTAATACTTATTTCGAGTAATTTGCTTATGATTTTTTATCGGCTAGCGACAGCATTTTTTTTACTAACAAGCCCGCTTTATGCGCTGGCACAAGACACTATTCGAACAGAATCTGCACAATCAGCAGATAACCTAAGCCATATTTATTACCAAGATTTATTACTTAAGGTGTTGCAAAGCACTGAAGCTGATTTTGGCAAGGTTGATGTGGTTACCGTAGATATTAACGTGTCACAGTCGAGGGGCTTTCAATTACTTGATCGCGATATGTTAGATGTGTTTTGGGCAGGGACTAATGTTGAGCGAGAGCAACAGTACGGCGCAATAGCTATTCCCCTTATCGGTGGGCTGTTAGGTATTCGAGTCCCTGTTATCGATAAGGCTAATCTCACGTTATTTGAATCAATTAAGACAGCAGAGCAATTAAAAAAGCTCAAAGCTTGTCAGGGGTCTCAGTGGCCTGATTCAGATATATTAGAGTTTAATGGCTACAATGTTGAACGTATTATTAGTTTTAATTTAATGTATTCAATGTTAAAGCAGGGGCGCTGTGATTATTTCCCCCGAGGGCTCAATGAGGTCTATGCTGAATTGAGCGCGCCTAGTAATCAAGGATTGATAGCATATGAGCCTCTTTTATTGCGCTATCCATTACCTATGTATTTCTTCGTCAGTAAGCAAAATGAACAATTAAAGCAGCGGCTTAGTTTGGGGTTAAATCGTCTTATTGATAGTGGTGAGTTGGCTACTTTTATTAAGCAACACCCGACTACAGCGGATATTTTCCCACTAAGTCGTTTTAGTCACTCACATATTCTTGAATTAACTAACCCTCATTTACCTGAAACAACGCCTTTAGATGACAACAGATTATGGTGGCGTATTCCTGCGTCAACTGGAGGTGACATTGAGCGTGGACACTAAATCATCTAGTCTCATATAACATTGATAAAAATATCGCCATCGATGTTTTCGATGGCGATATTTTCGTGTTTATTGGACTTCTCTTAAGACTGGATACACTTGATATTGTTGATCGTAATATGGGCTGCGCTCATAAAACCAACGCAATCTTGCATCACTGTCACTGGCAAAGCTTTCATCTTGTAATGCCTGCTCAAATTCAGCTTTTAATTGTGAATTTTGTGCGAGCATTTTTACCGCTAAAGGCTCAACTGCATAATCTTCAATGTATTCAGTACGAGTAAAAATGGTGTTGAAAAATCCCCAGAAGAATAATGAATCCTCAGCCTGTGGCTCAAGCAACAATATGGCTAAGTTGCCAAGTGGTTGTGCGGTATTAATTTTAATTGTACCAGCATCGAGTGTGACTTTGACTGTGTCACTGATGGTATCGGCCATTACTGTTTGACGACTTTCATAATCCTGTTGGCCAAATTTAGGGTGCTCAAAGCGATACTGCTCGGCGGTGATCGTTATCGGCTTAGTTAGCGTTGTCATCTCGATACCGTGTAATGCTAATTTTTCAATCACGGCAGTCCATTGTGACGGAATATAATAGGCGTTAGGGCGGGTCACCCGGATGTCAGCTTTAGTATTTCCCACAACAGGCAGGTCTTTATAAAGTTTAGGCTCTCCAGTCCAGCGCACGACATTTGCGCCGCTGATAGCACTTTTTTCAAGCTTGTAATCAATACCTTTAAAGTCCCATGCTGCTTGGGGCTGATCTTTCCAGGTTAACACTATATTACTGGCAAGCCGTTGTTGATCCTGACGAATAGCCGCCGATAAGGTTTTACTGTGTTCTCCTACCGTTTTTAAGGTTTGCTCTAACATCACATAGGTGCCTAAAACGCGTTGTTTAAACGGTTTTAAGCTGTGATTTTCAATTAAGATTGTCGGTAAATGTCGTGCGTCACCATAACCATTTGAAAAACGAGGGCTTGGGTTCCAGTAAGACACACCTTTGTGCATGTCGGTATTGTCATTGGCAAATATCAGTTTACCTGGAATATGATCATTGGCTGACAAAGCTGATTCAATTTCTGGTCTATAAGTGCTATCCAGCCATGCAAATATCTTCGGGCTAGCACCTTGCTTAACGTTATAGCCAAAGGTGACATCATATTGATAGTCAATGCCGTCGGTGACATGCACATCAATATACAAGTCAGGTTGCCATTGGTTAATGACGCTTAACACATGCTGCATTTCAGGCGCATCTGCTTTGACGTAATCTCGGTTTAAATTAAGATTTGTCGCTGTTGTGCGCCAGCCCATATTGATGGGGCCGCGTTGATTAACGCGACTATATTGGCTGCTTCGCTCATGGGCATCAACCGACAGAATAGGAATAAAAAGCAGGTTTGTATTGTCTAATAAGGCTTTTTTGTTGCCATGGGCTATGTCGCGCAGCAACATCATGCCGGCATCTTTACCGTCTATTTCACCAGAATGAATACCTGCTTGTACCAGCACAGTGGGTTTATTGTTTTCGCTTAATTGATCAGAGGTTGCTGCGCCGTTTTGAGAGGCGATAATCATCCAAATATCTCGCCCTTGCGGACTTTTGCCTATACTGACTTTTTTAAGCATTGGGCTACTTTGCACAAGTTTGTCAAACCAGCTGACTGTGTCGGCATAACTGGGGCTGCTAAGATAATTTTGTTGTTCAAATGGCGTTACCCATGGGTGATCACTTGCCACCAACAATGACTCACTCTTACCTTGCCATGCATGAATTGGTGGCAAAATAGCATCATTAATAAACTGTGCATTTGAGTGTGTATCGGCAAAACATGCTGTCGACAATAACATCGCGGCAATACTGGTTGATAAGGCTAATCTGTGCATCGTGGCTCGCTTAATATTATTCTTATGAGTGTAATGTGAGGTCGAAATATTACTTATCATAGCAATGTTTTAGGCGAAATAACCTAGATGTTAAAGCTTGTTACAAAGTTATTAACTTGGCTAATCAGGGGCACTCGTAGCGGTTGGTGATAATTAACCCAATAGCCTATTTAATAGGGTAATTCAGATGATGTTAATCAGGATAGGTTGTTGGTGAGACAGGTTTAAACGGGTAGCGAAAGGGTAAAAAATAAGCCCTAACTAGGTTAGGGCTTATTGGCGGTTAAAGTAGTAACCTAAAGCAAGGGGAGTTAAGCTTTAGGTCCAGCATTTTTAATCGCATCTGACACATCGTATTTAACAAAGTTTGCCGCAAACTCTTCGGCGATTTGCTGAGCATACTTATTGTATTCAGCTTTATCTGCCCAAGTGTTAACTGGGTTAAGTAGTTTGCTATCAACGCCGGTAATTGCAACGGGTACCGCTAAATTCAATTTGTCGATATGAACTGTTTCAACATCTTTTAGTTCACCGCTAACAATAGCATCAACAATGGCACGCGTTGTTGGTATGTCAAAACGCTTACCAACACCATGTGGACCACCTGTCCAACCGGTATTAACTAGATACACTCGGCTACCGAATGACTCGATACGCTTCATTAATAGTTCAGCGTACACGCCTGCTGGGCGAGGGAAGAAAGGCGCACCAAAACAGGTTGAAAACGTTGACTGAATCGCAGCAGTAGAGCCCATTTCAGTTGAACCCACTTTAGCCGTGTAACCAGACAAGAAGTGATAGGCAGCTTGTTCTTTGGTCAGTATTGAAACCGGCGGTAATACACCAGAGACGTCACAGGTTAAAAACACCACTGAGTTTGGCTCTGCGCCACAGTTTTCTTCTTTACGTTGGGCAATATGCTCAAGTGGATAAGCTGCGCGGCTATTTTCGGTTAAGCTGGTATCTGAATAGTCAGGCACGCGGTTAGCATCTAACACGACGTTTTCAAGCACTGTACCAAAACGAATAGCATCCCAAATAACAGGTTCATTCTTTTGGCTTAAATCGATACATTTAGCGTAGCAACCGCCTTCAATGTTAAACACGCCACCCGGTGCCCAGCCATGTTCGTCGTCACCAATTAAGAAACGTTTTGGATCGGCTGACAAGGTAGTTTTTCCTGTGCCTGATAAACCAAAAAATAAAGTGGTATCGCCATCATGACCGACGTTTGCCGAGCAGTGCATTGGCAACACGCCTTTGGCTGGTAGTAGGAAGTTTTGTACCGAGAACATCGACTTCTTCATTTCACCGGCGTATTTAAGACCTGCTAATAAAACTTTACGCTCTGCAAAGTTAAGGATAACCGTTGCTTCAGAGTTGGTACCATCACGCTCTGGCACACAAACAAAGCCTGGCGCATTGATTATTTGCCAAACGTCTTTGTTGCCACGGTTAAAGGTTTTTGGCGTGATAAATAAATTACGTGCGAATATCTGGTGCCATGCATATTCGGTAGTGACTTTTATCGGTAAATAATGGTCATCATCTGCGCCCACCTCAAGTTCAGACATAAACAATTCTTTATCTGCAAGGTAAGCTTCTACACGGCCCCATAACGCATCAAATTTTCCAGCATCAAATGGGCGGTTAACTTTGCCCCATTCAATTTCACTTTCTGAGCCTGATTCTTTAACAATAAAACGATCGTTAGGTGAACGTCCTGTTCTTTCGCCCGTTTTTGCCACTAATGCACCGTTTGCGGTAAGTTGACCTTCGCCACGAAGAAGCGCTATTTCAACAAGTTGCGCAGTTGTCGGATTAAGGTGAACGCGGTTTGATACATCCGCCATAGTGTAAATCTCCAATTTTATAGGTCGTTTTCGCTCTAAAGCATAAGAAAGAGGTTTTCTGAAAGACTATTATTATATGTCTATGCCGTTCAGATGCTTGATTGTAACGTATGTTGTAAGCGGGGTAACGAACAGTTTGGTAATTTTTTTGAAAGTTTTTCGGGTTTGTCTATTTTTTACTGAGAACAAAGACTAAAAAAGGCGCATTTAGCGCCTTTTTTGTGAAACCCTTTCAGCTTTTTGGACGTGGTGAGGTTACTGTGCTGTGTCGTGGGTTGGGCTTATGGCATAAATGGAGGCGATGTCGATCCGGTCAAAGGTGTACATTACTGAGCAGTATTCGCAGTTCATATCAATTTTACCTTCCTCGGCTAAAATCTGCTCCACTTCAGTCTGTGGAATGGTACGAATAGCTGCTGAGGTGCGTTCGCGTGAACAACTGCATTTAAATGTCACATTTACAGGATCAAATAAACGCACTTCTTCTTGATGATATAAGCGATGTAGCACTTGTTCTGCGTCAAGGGTAAACATTTCATCAGCTTTAATTGTGGCAGTAATTGCTGATAAGTGCTCATAGTCTTCATTTTCAGCTGATTTAGAGGGTAATACCTGTAACAACATTCCCGCTGCTTGTTGACCGTTAGCGAAAAGCTGGATTTGAGTAGGTAGCTGCTCTGACTGGTTAAAGTACTCTTCCAAACATGCCGCCATATTCGAGTGATCTAATGAAACAATACCTTGATAACGCTCACCTTCATCCGGTGTTAGGGTTATCACCATATAGCCTTTGCCCATCATATCTTGCAGGCTAGCATCCGCAGCAATGTCACCTTTCCAGCGTGAAACACCGCGTAATACTTGTTTGTTATTGCCATTAATGACCGCTAATGATACTGGGCCATCACCTTGTAACTGGACGCTGATATCACCAGAAAATTTAATTGTTGCGGTAAGTAAAGAGGTTGCGGCCATCAATTGACCTAATAAAATCTGCACTGCTACAGGGTAATCATGGGCGGATAGTACTTGTTGGTAACAATCTTGTAATTGAACAATTTCACCACGGACATCGGCGTTATCAAACAGGTAGCGGTGTAATATATCGTTAGTCATCACGTATCTCTTCTGTAATAAGTCGATTAATTGATTAATTGATTAATTGATTAATCGTCTAATTCTATAATTCTTTGAAGCGCATAAGCTGTCTGCGCTGTTTTTTATCCGGCTTATGGTCGGGAACCGGATTATTTAACATGTTCAATCGTCTTGCTTCGGCGTTAAACTCACGTTTAATAATACTTTGCTCGGTTTCTTGATAAAGTGTTTGGGCAATTTCAGCACCTTGGCGTTGCTCCGATAACTTTACAATAACCACTTCTCTATCATCATGTCCCTGGCGGATCCGTATTTTGCAACCCAGTTCAGCATTCTTACTGGATTTAGTACGTTGTCCATTGTAATGTACTTTGCCGCCGTTAATCATGTCTTTGGCTAATGCGCGGGTTTTGTAAAAACGAGCTGCCCAAAGCCATTTGTCGAGCCTAATAGTGGATTTATCGGACTTATTGTCTTTCAAAGCGCCTCCCTAAACTGGACTGAGTTCACAAGCTGATTCATTTTACCGTCATATCGATAAAGTATCATCGTAAAAAGCGGCAGGCCTCACACCCTTTTCAGGCGCGTAAAGTTAGCATATTTGGGCGTATTTCGCCAATTGATCTGCTCTGGGCTTGTTGCTTATTGCTGTGTGAGTTAGCATGAGTAGCTATAACTAAATTACAACATAAAACAGAGGCCTGTACTGTAAAAGTATAGAGGGTCCAAAACCTATGGATTTATTAGATAAACTGATCACCAAAGCGGCCGTTATTCCTCACAAGCAAGTGAGTAATATCGTCTTTGGCTTAGGTCTTATAATTGTGTTGCTGCTTGCTGCACAAATTACATGGAAGTTAATGCCCGTGTCTGATAATCAGGCAAATTGGCAACCCTCTCCTGTGTCGGCCTCTTCCGCCAAGCGTGTGGAGCTTGATGCTGTGCGCAATTTATTATTGTTTGGTCAAGTTGATAACAATAATAGTCGGCCTAAAGCTGAGGTCGTTGAGCAAATCACTGACGCACCTAAAACCAACTTATCAATTTTATTAACGGGTGTGGTTGCATCAACGTCTGAGCAGCATGGCTTGGCTGTTATTGAATCTAGCGGCAACCAAGAAACCTATAGCCTTGGCGATAAAATTAAAGGGACGTCTGCTTCACTTAAAGAAGTCTACGCCGACCGCATCATTATTACTAACTCGGGGCGCTATGAAACCTTGATGTTAGATGGCTTAACATACACCACGCAAAGCAATGTTAATCAGCAGCTTCAGCAGGCTAAAATTAACTCGCGTGATGTTAGGCAAGTTGACATGCGCAACAGTGAGCTTTCAGCTGAATTGGCTCATTCACGTGATGAATTGCTGTCTGATCCAAGCAAAATTACCGATTATATTGCTATTTCCCCCGTTCAAAAAGACGGAGAAATAGCTGGGTATCGTTTAAATCCAGGTAAAGATGCGGAACTGTTTAAACAAGCAGGGTTCCAACCGAGTGATTTAGCTAAATCAATTAACGGATTTGATCTGACCGAAATGAGTCAGGCATTAGAAGTGATGGCGCAGTTGTCTGAGCTGACGGAAATGTCAGTGATGGTCGAACGCGAAGGACAATTGGTCGAAATCATGTTTAGCTTGCCACAATAAGTAGTGGCATTAGGGGAATAAGAATAATGAATAACAAAGGACTTCGACACAAGATTATTGCAGGCATGATTGCTGGTGCTGCGATGCTCGCTTCCCATGGCGCTTGGTCGGAACAATATGCTGCCAACTTCAAAGGAACTGACATACAAGAGTTTATTAATATTGTCGGTAAAAACCTGAATAAAACTATTATTGTCGATCCTACCGTGCGCGGTAAAATTAATGTGCGTAGTTATGATCTATTAGATGACGATCAGTATTACCAGTTTTTCCTCAATGTGCTGCAAGTATATGGTTATGCTGTGGTTGAAATGGAAAACCATGTCATTAAAGTCATTAAAGATAAAGATGCTAAAACTGCCGCTATTCGGGTTGCTGACGACTCTACTCCTGGCTTAGGTGACGAAATGGTGACGCGTATTGTGGCGCTATACAATACCGAAGCTAAGCAGCTTGCACCTCTATTACGCCAATTGAATGATAATGCGGGTGGCGGTAACGTTGTTAACTATGATCCATCTAACGTATTAATGATTTCAGGCCGAGCCGCTGTTGTTAACAAGTTGGTGGATATTGTCCGCCGCGTTGACAAACAAGGTGATACAGCTGTCCAGGTGGTGTCGTTAGAGTTTGCTTCGGCAGGTGAAATCGTTCGCATCATTGACACGCTTTACCGTTCAAGTGCTAACCAATCACAACTTCCTGGTCAAGCACCTAAAGTGGTGGCCGACGAGCGCACCAATGCGGTGATTGTCAGTGGTGATGAAAAAAGTCGTCAACGCGTAGTTGAGTTAATTAAACGTTTAGATGCAGAGCAAGCCAACACCGGTAATACCAAAGTACGTTATTTACGTTATGCCAATGCTGAAGATTTAGTCGAGGTGTTAACCGGTTTTGCGCAAAACTTACAAAGTGATAAAGACGGTGCTGCTACGCAAGGTGGTGGCAGTAAACGCCGCAGCGAAATTAACATCATGGCCCACGCAGATACTAACGCATTGGTGATCAGTGCCGAACCTGATCAAATGCGCACTATTGAAAGCGTAATCAACCAACTCGACATTCGTCGTGCGCAGGTATTGGTTGAAGCCATTATTGTTGAAGTTGCCGAAGGCGATGATGTTGGTTTTGGCATTCAATGGGTTACCGAAGCGGGTGGTGGCACTCAGTTTAATAACCTAGGCCCTACTATTGGTGAGATTGGTGCTGGGATATGGAATGCACGTGAACAAGAAGGCACTTTTATTACCAATCCAAGTACAGGTGAGGTCATTGGTCAAAACCCGAGTTCTCAGGGCGATATTACTTTACTTGCACAGGCTTTAGGTAAAGTAAATGGCATGGCTTGGGGCGTGGCAATGGGTGACTTTGGTGCGCTTATCCAGGCGGTATCAAGCGACACTAATTCAAACGTGTTAGCAACGCCGTCAATTACCACCCTTGATAACCAAGAAGCCTCGTTTATTGTCGGTGATGAAGTGCCTATCCTAACCGGTAGCCAAAATTCTAGTAATGGTAACAGCAACCCTTTTCAAACGGTTGAACGTAAAGAAGTGGGTGTTAAATTAAAAGTGGTGCCGCAAATTAATGAAGGCACTTCTGTTAAGTTAACCATTGAACAAGAGGTGTCTGGTATTAACGGTAAAACCGGTGTTGATGTGACCTTTGCGACTCGCCGCTTAACCACGACTGTTATGGCTGATTCTGGTCAAATTGTGGTACTTGGTGGCTTAATCAGTGAAGAAGTCCAAGAAAGCGTGCAAAAGGTGCCATTTTTAGGTGATCTACCTATTATTGGTCATCTCTTTAAATCATCTTCAAGCGGTAAGAAAAAGAAAAACCTGATGGTGTTTATTAAACCCACCATTATCCGTGACGGTATTACCATGGAAGGCATAGCAGGCCGTAAGTATAACTATTTCCGTGCACTGCAACTTGAGCAGCAAAGTGGTGGTATCAACTTAATGCCTGACTCTAATGTGCCAATTCTGGATGAGTGGGATCAAGACACTTATGTTCCAGATGACGTTAACCAGGTACTTGAACGTTATAAAAATGGTAAAGGGTTAGAAACCCAAATGCGTGAAACTGACCCGGCATTAAGAAGCATTAATGAAAGCAAACAAACAAATGATATAAATGATAGTGAGCAAAATGATGACTGATATCGCAGCGGATCCGTTGGCGCAGGCATCTCAAGAGTTAGCGCTAGAAGTGGAAGGCGATGAGGTCTTCCACTCTAATAGCAAAGAGCGACTACCGTTCACGTTTGCCCACCGTTTTCAATTGGTGCTGGCTAAACAAGATGAGCTGTTGTCGTTGTTTTACACCGAAGCGACACCTATTGAAGCCATGCTTGAGGCGCGTCGTTATACAGGACAAGATTTACCCTTATTCAAATTGGAAAAAACCACTTTTGAAGCTAAGTTAACCCAAGCTTATCAGGCCAATTCGTCAGAAGCACAACAGCTAATGGAAGATATTGGTAACGAGATGGACTTGTTTACTTTAGCTGAAGAGTTACCTCAAACAGAGGATTTGCTCGAAGGTGATGATGATGCGCCAATCATTAAGTTGATTAACGCCTTGTTATCCGAAGCCATTAAAGAAGAAGCCTCTGATATCCATATTGAAACCTATGAGAAACAACTTATTGTTCGTTTCCGTATTGACGGTGTTTTGAAGGAAGTTTTAAAACCAAACCGCAAGTTATCCTCTTTGTTAGTGTCACGTATTAAAGTGATGGCACGATTAGATATTGCCGAAAAACGTGTACCACAAGATGGACGTATTTCGCTGCGTATTGCTGGACGTGCGGTCGATGTACGTGTTTCGACCATGCCGTCGAGTCATGGCGAACGTGTGGTGATGCGTCTGTTAGATAAAAATACCGGTAACCTTGATTTACAGCAATTGGGTATGACACCAGGTATTCGCGAACAATTCGATCAGCTTATTCGTAAACCCCATGGCATTATTTTGGTGACCGGTCCAACAGGCTCAGGTAAAAGTACCACCTTGTATGCTGGCTTGACTGAAATCAACTCCAAAGACACCAATATTTTAACCGTTGAAGATCCTATCGAATATGAATTAGAAGGTGTAGGCCAAACTCAGGTTAACAATAAAGTCGACATGACATTTGCCCGAGGTTTACGCGCCATATTACGTCAAGATCCCGATGTGGTAATGATAGGCGAAATCCGCGATCTAGAAACCGCGCAAATTGCCATACAAGCATCACTTACGGGTCACTTAGTGATTTCAACCTTACATACCAATACCGCTTCTGGTGCGATTACGCGTCTGCAAGATATGGGCGTAGAACCTTTTCTGGTTTCATCTAGTTTACTGGGCGTATTAGCGCAGCGACTTATTCGTACCTTATGCCCTAAATGTAAAGAATCACATGTGCCAGATGAACGTGAACGTGAACTATTAGGCATAACCGCCAATGACACACGGGTTATATTCCGCGCCAAAGGTTGTAAAGCCTGTGGCGAAAATGGTTATCGTGGCCGTACCGGCATTCATGAACTGCTGGTGGTTGATGATAACGTGCGTGAGCTTATTCACGGTGGTCGTGGTGAGTTAGCCATTGAAAAATATGTCCGTAAAACCATCCCAAGTATTCGTCATGACGGCATGAGTAAAGTGCTGGCAGGCTTAACTACATTAGAAGAAGTACTACGCGTCACTCGCGAGGAATAATCAATGGCAGCGTTTGAATACAAAGCCCTTGATAAAAAAGGCAAGCAACAAAAAGGGGTGATAGAAGCCGACTCGGCGCGTCATGCCCGTAGTCAATTACGTGAACAACGCCTAATGCCGGTAGAAATACAGCAAGTGGCAGATAAAGAGGCTCGTTCACAAAGTGGCGGTTTTAGTTTTGGTAACTTATTTAAGAAACGTATCTCTGTCGCGGAATTGGCGTTAATTACCCGACAAATTGCCACCTTAGTTGCCGCAGGTTTGCCGATTGAAGAAGCCTTAAAAGCTGTGGGGCAACAATCTGAAAAAGCCCGTTTAGGTAATATGATTATGGCGGTTCGCTCACGGGTGGTCGAAGGTTATAGCCTTGCTGACTCAATGGCGGAATTCCCCCATGTATTTGATGACTTATATCGTGCCATGGTGGCGTCTGGTGAAAAATCTGGCCATTTAGAAGTGGTGTTAAATCGCTTAGCTGATTACACCGAACGCCGTCAACAATTGAAATCAAAACTGACTCAGGCGATGATTTATCCTGCGGTGCTTACCACGGTTGCCATTGGCGTCATTGCGGTATTATTAGCCGCAGTCGTACCTAAAGTGGTTGGTCAATTTGAGCATATGGGACAGGAGTTACCCGGCACAACCCAGTTTTTAATTCTTGCTTCTGACTTTGTGCAAAACTACGGTTTTATTCTTGTCGGCGTGATTGTCGCCTTATTTGTTGTATTTAAACGCTTATTAACTCAGCCAGCAATGCGGATGAAGTTTGATTCATTACTATTGAAACTTCCTGTGATTGGTAAGGTCAGTAAGAGTATCAATACCGCACGATTTGCTCGAACCTTAAGTATTTTATCCGCTAGTGCGGTGCCATTATTAGATGGTATGCGTATTGCCAGTGAAGTACTGCAAAATGTGAAAGTGCGTGCTGCCGTTGATGATGCTGGTGCTAGAGTGCGCGAAGGTACCAGTTTAGGCGCAGCATTAACCAACACTAAGCTTTTTCCCGCTATGATGCTGTATATGATCGCTTCGGGTGAAAAAAGTGGCCAGCTAGAAAATATGTTAGAACGTGCGGCAGATAACCAAGACCGTGAATTTGAATCTAACGTCAATATTGCTATCGGCGTATTTGAGCCGCTGCTTGTTGTTAGCATGGCAGGTGTAGTGTTATTTATTGTAATGGCAATTTTACAACCTATTTTAGAGCTCAACAATTTAATCAGCGGTTAATGCAAAGTCTTAACCCAAATCATATTAACAACACTGTTTTAGAGGAAGTATTCAATGCAAAAGCAAACCAAACAACGTGGTTTTACCTTACTTGAGGTCATGGTTGTTATCGTTATTCTAGGTATTTTAGCCTCAATGGTTGTTCCCAACTTAATGGGTAACAAGGATAAAGCCGATCAGCAAAAAGCGGTATCTGACATCGTTGCACTCGAAAACGCATTAGACATGTACAAGCTAGATAACAGTGTTTATCCAACCACAGATCAAGGTTTAGATGCATTGGTTCAAAAGCCGTCATCATCGCCAGAACCACGTAACTACCGTGATGATGGCTATGTAAAACGTTTGCCACAGGACCCATGGCGCAACGAATATTTATTATTAAGCCCAGGTGAAAACGGCAAGTTAGATATCTTTAGCGCAGGTCCAGATGGTCAACCAGGTACTGAAGATGATATCGGTAACTGGAATTTACAAGATTTCCAATAAACCATGCAAAAATATCGTCAATCTGGTTTTACGCTACTAGAAGTGTTGCTTGTTGCATTATTGATCGGGCTAGCCGCTGCGGCTGTCACCCTATCAATGGGCAGTGCTGGGCCTGAGCAAGAGTTAAAAAAGCAAGCTCAACGCTTCATGGTTGCAGTAGAATTAGTACTCGATGAAACCGTGTTAAGTGGCCAATTCATTGGCATAGTGGTTGACGAAAGCGCATATCAATTTGTGTATTATAAAGATGCTAAATGGGAACCCATAGAGCAAGATAAGCTGTTATCTGTTCATGATTTAGCGCCAGGAATGACGCTTAATTTAGTGTTAGATGGTATGCCTCTAGACCAAGAGGATGAGCAACAAGATTCCTGGTTTGATGAGCCCTTTATTGAC
Source organism: Shewanella glacialimarina (assembly GCF_020511155.1). NCBI lineage: Bacteria > Pseudomonadati > Pseudomonadota > Gammaproteobacteria > Alteromonadales > Shewanellaceae > Shewanella > Shewanella glacialimarina. Next base: position 123,223 of record NZ_CP041216.1, read on the forward strand.
GAGCCCAGTGCTGAAGATAAAAAGAAAAATCCTGAACCTCAAATTCTGTTGTTTCCAAGCGGTGAGATGACTCCATTTGAGCTGAACTTTTCAATAAACGATGAAAACCGACAACCTATTGATGTATTAGTTGTGGGTGATGCATTAGGGCGATTATCGATAGGGCATTTTGATGAACAACTCTAAAGGCATGACTTTACTAGAAGTGATTGTCGCCTTAGCGGTATTTTCTATTGCAGCTGTGTCAGTTACAAAAAGTTTAGGCGAACAAATGGCCAATATGCCCATTTTAGAAGAGCGGACATTGGGACAATGGGTTGCCAGTAATCAAATGGTTGAGGCGCGTTTGCCAGACAAGTTTCCTGAAATTGGCTCAAAAGATGGCCAAGTAGAGCTGGCAGGTGAAGAGTGGTATTGGCGTCAAGAAGTGATAAAAACCACCGATGATAATTTCAGAATGATCCGAGTCAGTGTGAGTAAAGATCAACGTTATACCCGCATAGTGGCACTAGTGAGTAGTTATGTTCACAACCGCGGTTAAAGGCCATAGAGGTTTTACCTTACTTGAGATGCTTATTGCTATCGCTATTTTTGCGATGATCGGCCTTGCAGCAAACTCAGTGTTATCGACCGTAATGAAAAACGACGAAGTGACCAAGGCTTTCTCCGTTCGTTTAAAAGCGTTACAACAAGGTTTTGGCGCAATTGAGCGAGATTTGGGACAAATTGTGGCGCGTACATTTCGCGGCTTAGATGGTGAACGCAGTAACAGCTATTTTCAAAGTGGTGACAACCTACTTGGGTCAGAAACTGAAGCATTGGTGTTTTATCGGTTAGGTTGGTTAAACCCTGATGGTATTCTACCCCGAGGCAGTATCCAGTCGGTTGCCTATGTTGTTCAAGGTGGTCGCTTAGAACGTTGGTATTATCCTTACCCAGAGCCTGAAAGTGCAGCAGAGCCATTAAAAACGCTTATTATTGAGAATGTATTATCAATAGAGTACTCATTTTATATTAATGATAAATGGGAGCGAAAAACCGATGGCACCACCATGCCAAAAGGAATTGCAATTAACCTGGAAATTGAGGGTTTAGGAAAAATTCAACGCCAGTTTTTATTACCCAAAGGTGCATCAGCACCTAAACCCGGTGATAACAATGAGCCTAATGATGGCTCAGATGATAGTAATGGATCTGATAATAAGAGTAATGCTGGCAGTGGTGGCGAAGATACTGATGATAATGGCCGTAATGTCGGCAATGGTAATGATGGTGGACGAGGTTGATGGGGCGTCATAAGCAGCAGGGCGTAGCCATGATAGTGGTTATTTTAATTGTTGCTGTGGTAGTGACAATTGCCACTAATATCACCAGCCGCAACCAACTCTCAATGCGTCGTACACTTAATTTAGCACAATATGATCAGGCTTATTGGTATGCCCTGTCCGGCGAAGAGTTGGCAATGAAAGTACTCAAACAAGACTTTGAAGACGCCGACGGTAATATCGTTCATCGCCAGCAATATTGGGCATTAGCCGATGTGATTTTTCCTGTTGAAGACGGCCAAATTGCCGGTGAAATACAGGATATGCGTGCCTGTTTCAACTTGAATGCCGTAGGGCTTGAGTCAAAAGAAGTTGAAAATGGGCAGCCAAAATTAACCTTGGCGGCTAAGCAATTTCAAGGGATATTAATTGCCCTAGGCATGGATGAGTTTGGTGCAGAGCGCTTAACTCATACCCTAAAAGATTATATTGATGAAGATACTTTATCGGGTCCATTTGGTGCAGAAGATGCCGAATATGAGTCTCGAAAAGTACCGTATCGTGCAGCGAATACATTAATGCAGCATCGTAGTGAGCTTCGTGCAGTGCTGGGCTTTACCCAAGATATATATGTAACACTATTACCCTATATTTGTGCAATACCCGGTGATGATCGCCAATTGCTAAATGTGAATACTATTGAAGTTGAACAAGCGGCGTTAATGGTAGGCATGTTGGATAATCAGATTTCTATTGCCGATGCCGAAAATATTATTAACCAGCGACCAGCAGATGGTTTTGAAAAAATAGAAGATTTTTGGGATAACTCCTCAGTTAGAGGAATAAAGTCTGAAGCGACTCTTCGTTCAAGCTTTGTGATTACGAGTGATTATTTTTTACTGCACTCAGGTGCCAAAGTAGATAATGCAATATTCAGAATGGACAGTGTATTGAAGCGCAGTGGCAATAATTTAGATGTCATCACTCGCCAGTACGGTGGCCAACAATAATAACAAACTCAACCGCATGATGTGGTAAGAGATTGGTGGAGAATAACAGTGTCTGAAAGGCTATTTATCCGATTAGGTAAAACAGCAGATCACCCATGTTCATGGTTAGTGTGGTCTGAGCAGGAGCAAGAAATTATTGCTTCAGGCGAATTACCCGATGCGCTCAGTCTTAACAGCTTAACAGCTCGTGTGGGTAATCGACCTGTTGATGTGTTAGTGCCAGCAGCAAGCATGACGTTAACTAAAATAGCGGTACCTGAAAAAGGCCAACGTCAAGCGCTTAAGGCGTTGCCATTTATGCTGGAAGAGTCCATTGCCAGTGATGTAGATAATATGCATTTTGTGGTAGGAACCCGCCATGGTGACAATGTTAATGTGGTCGCGGTTGAGCATCAACAAATGCAATTATGGCTAACATGGTTAATGGATGCAGGTTTAAAAGCAAAACGCATTGTACCAGATTGCTTAGCCTTACCCCTTGAGCAATGTCGCTGGGCTATTATGAGCTTTGGTGATGAGTATTTATTGCGTACTGGCGAAGGTTCGGGTGTGAGTTTGCCTAAAACCTGGACTGAGCTTGCGCTACCAAAGTTAGTCGCAGAGGCGCAAAAAAGTGCCGCTATCGAGCAGACCATTGATGTTGCCTGTTATAGCGAAGGGGTAACCTTTAACGCTAACCATATAACGCTGTCACCTAAGCCGCTTGAACTCCCTATGATGGTATTGGCCAAAGGTATTTTGAATGCCCCGGTTAACCTATTATCAGGTGCATATAAGCCAAAGCGTGAATACAGCAAACACCTTATGTTATGGCGTAATGCTGCGATTATGATGGTAGCTGTTTTGGTATTGGCGCTCGTTAATAAAGGTTTGGCAATTTCTCAATTAAATCATCAGACAGCGGCAATGAAAATTCAAAGTGAGGCGATATTTAAGTCTGTAGCGCCAAGCATTAATCGTATTGTGGATATTCGCTCCCAAATCAATAGCCAGTTGCGCAGTATGCAAGGTCAAGGTGGTGGAGTGGCATTTTTTGAAATGTTAGATGGGTTGAAGCCCGCATTTTCCAGTGTACCTCAACTTAAACCCACCTCATTGCGTTTTGATGCAAACCGTAATGAATTAAGGATGCAGGTTGTTGCTGACAATTATGCCCAATTAGATAAATTTAAAGAAATTGTCAGTAAAGACTTCCAGCTCGATGGCGGTGCAATGAACAGTAATGAAGACAGTGTTACCAGCACACTAACCTTGAGGAGCAAATAAGATGGATAATTTGCGTATTTGGTGGCAAGGCTTAGTGCATCGAGAGCAACAACTAGTTGGTTTTTGTAGTGTGATTGTGGTGATTGGTATTTTGTATTGGGGAGTATGGTCGCCTATTTCAAATGCTCAACAAACAGCCGAGCGTAATTATAATGCTGAGCTGCAAAACTTAAATTATGTGAAGCAAACAGCCAATAAGATAGCTGGCCTTGAAAAAGCCGGAGCGAAAGTTCAAGCTAGCGGCAGTTTAAGCTCGATTGTGAACCAAACTGCCAGCCAATATAATTTAGAGATAACTCGAATGCAGCCGCAGGATGATAAAATTCAACTGTGGATGGACGAAGTGCCATTTGACTCGCTGTTAGACTATTTACATAATTTGGTTGATCAAAAAGGTTTAACGTTAGATAGCGTCGATTTATCAGATTCAGATACGGCGGGTTTTGTTAATGTCAGACGTATTCAGTTGTCTCAGTAAGGAATGTTTGTGAAATTATTTGTCAAAATTGGCATTGCTGTAGTGGTGTATTTGATTTTTTTGATTGTATATTTACCTGCCAGTCTGTTAGTGAGCGTAGCGCCATTACCGAATAATATTCAGTTTGCGGGTGTGGACGGTACTTTATGGGATGGTAAAGCCGATCTGGTGCGTATCGATCAACGCCAATTAGAACAGGTGAGTTGGCAGTTAAGTCCGTGGGCATTGTTTATTGGCCGTGCAGATATTGATTTTAAAATCGGTACGCGGGCAACGGCTGTCAGCAGTAAAGGCAGTATCAGTTACTCTTTTTCCGGTTTGCAGGTTGAAAATTTACGCTTTGATGCGCCCAATAGTTTTATTGTTGCGGGAGCACGCTTGCCGTTTAGAGCGCAATTAAATGGTGACATTAGTTTAATGGTAGAGAAGCTAGAGCAGGGTCTGCCCTGGTGTGAGCAGCTCAAAGGTAAGTTGTTTTTAAACAGTACCCATGTCATTAATCAATTTGGCGAATATCCATTAGGTAATATTGCTTTAGGTCTGAACTGCCTTGATGGTCAAGTGCAATTAACTACCGACGAGCAATTGAATCAATTAGGTTTGGTGGGCACTATTACTTTGGCTGAAAATAATCTGGTTAAAGTCAGTGCTAAAATAAAACCCACAGCGGCTCAGCCAAAAGATTTAACCGAAGCTTTAGCATTTTTGGGTAGACAAGATAGCCAAGGATATTATCCGATTAACTATCAAGGTGCTATTCCGGGTTTATAAGCGTCAGCGAGTGCTGAGCGTTCGAGTATTGATTATGATAGGGCGCACTAGCGCCCTTTTTTTCATCAGTGAGGTTATGGACAATTGCGCCATTACTACCTTGGGCTAGCGTTATAGATGTTGGCCTGCAAGTAACTCTTCTAATAAATGATGGTAATCATCAATTGCCGGAAAATCATTAAATAGCTTATGGCCTTTTTGGCTGTCAGGATTCTTTATGCCTAGCTGAAACCCTATGCCCGCCTTTTTCGATGCGGCTAAAATCGGTTCACTGTCATCAATAAATAAACATCTGGCGGGATCTAGCTGATATTTTTCAATCGCCGTCAACCAGAACTGCGGATGCTCTTTAGGGTAACCCGTTTCATGACTTGATAACATTGCATCTAAACCCTGTGCCAGTTCAGTATGCTCAAGTTTTAACGCTAAACTTTTAGGGTGGGCATTGGTGAATAAGATACGTTTTTTATTCATAGCACCCAATGCCATAAGAAAAGGCATGCTGTCTTGACGCATTTGAATGCGTTCAACAAGTGAATAATGCAGAGTGAGAATATCAAGCTCAAGCTGCTGCTGCCAATAATCTAAACAATACCAATCTAATGTGCCAGTCACTTTGTGGTAAGCGTTTTCGACTAATTGCTTGGCCGCATCAAGGCTAATTTGTCTTTGTTGGCTTAATTGCTGCGGCACTAAAGTAAGCCAAAAATGGTTATCAAAGTGTAAATCCAGCAAGGTGCCGTCCATGTCGAGTAACACTGTATCTATGTTATTCCAGTTAAACATCAATAAATCCTTTGCAGATAAAAAGTTTAGCCATCACTTGTCATTCTTCCTTTATATACTAGCCTCAACAAGCGTGCTGAATGTTTAAGCGTCACTTTGATAAGTTTATAAATTCATTATCTTTGCTAATGTGACTCAACGCAATTTAACAAATTTAACAGCATATAGTGACAATAGTTCGGAGTTAAATTCGGACCTTACTTAAAAATGCAGGGTGACCTTATGTGAATAAACACTATTTTCAAGATGTTTTGACATTGTGCAGCAGAGCAGCAAGTTAAGTATGTTAGCTACCTTCAGTTGCTAACTATGTCTTATTTTTGGAGTACTAATGTTAAGTCAGCTAAACCCACTATTGAATATCAATGTGCGCCCAGCCAGTGATGATGACGTATTTATTATGGCGCAGCTATTTTATTCTACCCGTAGCGATTTCTATCAACTTGGATTACCCCAAGTTACAGTTGATATGCTACTGCAGCAGCAATATCAACTTCAACAAATGTCCTACAAAAATCAATTCCCCAACGTAATGGATTATATCCTGTGCCGCCAAGCTCAGATAATTGGCAAGCTGACCTTAGAGGTTAAGCCAGAATATTTGTGGCTTGTCGATTTGGTGATAGCGCCTGACACCCGTAGCAAAGGCGTTGGCACCGCAGTGTTAGAAGCGCTTAAGCAAGATGCCAAGGGGCGGCAAGTCCCCATTTACTTGTCTGTAGCGATAGATAATCCAAGAGCGAAAGCACTTTATTATCAGCAAGGTTTTACTATACAAGGTGTTACGGATACTCATGAAAGCATGCAGTGGCAATACCGCACATAAATGACATTACTTAAATATAGCACCCATGTATCTTTTTTTATGCCTATACCCTTGCAGTGTCGTTTTTTTTACTACACTTGTATCGTTTGGGTCATTGTAATTGTTTTTAGGTGATACGCAGTAAAGCGCAAAGGGCTTATTAGCGATAAATTTAGGTAACGCGTTTTGTGCTTAAAATATCACAAGTCCTGACGTTTAAAACAAGCAAGATTAAATAGACTTAATCGTAAATAATCTAAGGAGAGAAAACATGTCAGAACCATTTACTGGAGAAATCCGCATGGTGGGTTTCAACTTCGTGCCACGTGGCTGGGCCTTATGTGATGGGCAGATAATTTCAATTGTGCAAAACCAAGCGCTTTTTGCTTTGCTAGGCACCACCTATGGTGGTGATGGTATAACGACCTTTGCCTTACCTGATTTTCGTGGCCGTAGCCCTGTTTGTATGGGGGCTGGGCCAGGATTAACCCCGGTTAAACAAGGAGTATTAGCAGGTCAGGAATCGGTCCACTTAAGCGTGGAACAGTTACCCGATAGACCCTTGGCGGTGACAGTCAGTGTGGCAATCCCCGCTTCTGCAGCAGGTGTTAACGTTACAGCTACGCCGACAAATGCTGCAGTATTAGGTCCCATCGCGGCTAGTGGGCGCTCAGGTACCCTCTATGCTACAGATGCTGCGGATGTAACCTTAAAACCCTTCAATGCAACCGGTAATACAGCATCCTTGGGTAGTGGGGCACCAGTCTCTTTGCGCAATCCAAATATAGGCACTAATTTCATTATCGCCCTGGAAGGACTGTTTCCATCGCGTAATTAACCTTATTTTTTTATGTTCGATAAGCGTTCCTACTTGGAGCGCGTTGTTGTAAAGTGAAAATTGTTATCCAGTAAGTGCATCTACCTATTATAAAAAGAGAATATTATGCTTAAAAATATGCTTGCCAATACCATTAACACACTTGGAACTCGTACTAAAAAATATTGTGTTACTTGGCTCAGACTATGTGTAAGTGTTTTATTCTTGACCATGATGCAACCTGCTTATGCGGCGACGCCTGCCGATGAAAATTATGATGATAACGCGCTAGCTGATGTTGCCACGAGCAATTTATTCACCTTGGATGGTGTCAAATACACGCTGACAGGCTCAGGTACATATCGGAATGTTATAGCAAGTTCAACTGTATTTTCTGCTTTAGGTGACAATGGGGCAGATCGCTATTTGTTTATTGATTATGATAGCGCCTATGGCTTAACGAGCGTCAGAATTGAAGCTGCCGATGGCAGTGCTTTCCGCTTATCTGGCTTTAGCTTTGATGCTGTTGCGGACGCTAATATTACCGTAACCCCGAACGGCGGTAGTGCACTTTCTTATGCTAGTAATGGTTTGTATATTACTCAGCAAAATGTTGATACATCAAGTAATACCGACTTTCAAAATATTACCAGCGTAACGTTTGCAGGGGCAAATCTTAGTATTTTTTTTGATGACTTAAACTTTGAGCCTGCGGTTTTACCCGCGCCTACTATCACCAGCGCAACCTACAACGCCTCGACGGGTGCGTTGGTTGTAACCGGCACTAATTTCACGGCAACGGCGGGCGCGACCAATGATGTTGTTGCGAACACATTTACCCTAACGGGTGAGGGCTTCGCTACCTACACATTAACCAATACCGCCGATGTAGAGATTTCCTCCGCGACCAGTTTCACCTTAACCCTGAGTGCAACTGATCGCGCCAGTGTTAATGTTCTGACCAATAAAAATAATGCCACTTCTACTAGCGGAACTAGCTATAACCTTGCCGGTGCGGCAGGTTTTATCGCCAATGCCCCTGCCACAGCAGACTTGACCGCCAATGCTATTACGGTTTCAAGTGTACCTTTGCCAACAATTTCTACGGCAGCTTACAACGCCAGTACCGGTGTGCTTACGGTGTCAGGAACTGGATTTAGTAGTTTTGCAGGCGCGACTAACGACATAGTGGCAAATAAATTTACGCTCCACGGTGAAGCGGGTATGAGTTATACCCTAACCGATACGAGCAACGTTGAAATAACCTCCAATACCAGCTTTTTGTTAACCTTTAGTGCAACAGATAAGGCCGCCTACAATCTCATCGCCAATAAAAATGGGGGATTATCGACAGATATATCCACCTATTACTTGGAGGCGGCAGATGATTGGGCTGCAGGTGCGGATCCAACCCTCTTTGTTGAGGATTCTTCGGGTAATAACATTACGGTGACTAATGTCCCTCTGCCGACCATTAGCAGCGCACTTTATAGCGCCTCTACGGGTGTATTGGCTGTTACCGGGGCTGGCTTCACCAGCTCAGGCCCTGGTGGTAGCGATGATATTATCGCGAATAAATTTACCCTTAGGGGAGAAGCGGGTGCCACCTACACCTTAACGGATACCGCCAATGTTGAGGTCACCTCGGGTACCAGCTTTACCTTCACGTTGAGCGCCACGGATAAGTCAGGTGCTAATGCCCTCCTGAATAAAAATGGCACCAGCTCTGTTGATGCCACTACTTACAATCTCGCAGCGGCGGAAGATTGGGCGCCAGGCGCAGACGCAACCCTGACCATTGCTGATCTGGTTGGCAATGGAATTACCGTTAGTAATGTGTTTGCTGCGCCGGGTGCACCCACAATAGGCACGGCTACAGCGGGCGATACCCAAGTGTCGGTTACCTTCAGCGCGCCGGGTTCTGATGGTGGCTCAGCGATTACCGGTTATACGGTAACGGCGAGTCCGGGTGGTGCAAGCGCATCTGGTGCAGGTTCGCCCTTAGTGGTGACGGGTTTGACGAATGGCCAGGCCTATACTTTTACGGTAACGGCTACCAATGGTATTGGCACTGGCTCTACCTCGGCAGCCTCAAACAGTGCAACTCCTAAGGCGCCACAAACCATCACTTTCGGCAATCCGGGCACGCAAAATTTTGGCACTACGCCAACACTCAGCGCGACGGCAACATCTGGTTTAACGCCAACCTTTAGTTCCACCACAACGGGTGTTTGTACCATTACCAGTGGCGGCGCATTGACGTTTGTGACAGCGGGTACTTGTAGTATTGATGCCGACGAAGTGGGTAATAGCAGCTATCTGGCCGCCGCGACTGTTACGCGCTCATTTAACGTAAATGCGTTAGTGCCAGGCGCACCTACAGTGGTGAGTGCCACGGCGGGTGATACCCAAGCCTCTGTGAGTTTCACCGCACCAGTATTTACGGGGGGCGCAGCTATAACCTCATATACAGTGACCTCAAGCCCTGGCGGCATAACGGGCACAGGTGCAGATTCACCCATTACTGTGACTGGGCTAACCAATGGTGTTGCTTATACCTTTACCGTTGTGGCGACTAACTCTGCCGGTGCGGGTTCCGCTTCTGGGGCCTCTAGTGCCATTACACCTAAAGCGGCGCAGACTATTACTTTTAGTAACCCAGGCGCGCAAAACTTCGGTACTACGCCAACGTTAAGTGCGTCGTCAACGTCAAGCTTAACGCCAACCTTTACTTCATCCACAACGGGAGTGTGTACTGTTACCAGTGGCGGCGCCTTGAGCTTTATTACTACAGGCACTTGTACCATTAATGCTGACCAGACGGGTGACGTCAGCTATATAGCGGCAGCGCAGGTGAGCCAGAGTTTCAATGTTATTGCCGTTGTTGCAGGAGCACCCATTATAGGTACCGCGACAGCAGGGGATACTCAAGCTAGTGTGAGTTTTAGTGCACCTGCCAGTACTGGTGGTGCAGCAATTACAGCTTATACCGTCACCTCTAGTCCCGGAGCCTTAACGGGTACGGGTGCAGGTTCACCAATTACAGTGACGGGCTTAACCAATGGTGTTGCCTATACCTTTACCGTTACGGCGACTAACTCTGTGGGTGTTGGTGCTGCCTCTAGTGCCTCTGGTGCTATTACGCCTAAAGCGGCGCAAACCATTACTTTTAGTAATCCAGGCGCGCAAAACTTCGGCACCACACTAACGTTAAGTGCTACGGCAACGTCAAGCTTAGCGCCAACTTTTACTTCATCTACAACGGGAGTGTGTACTGTTACCAGTGGTGGTAACTTAAGTTTTATTAGTGCAGGCACGTGTACCATTAATGCAAATGAAGCGGGTAATGGTAGTTATTTAGCAGCAGCGCAGGTGAGCCAGAGTTTTTCTGTTAATGCTGCGGTTGCAGGTGCGCCAACAATAGGTACTGCCACTGCCGGTGATGCTCAAGCTAGCGTGAGTTTTACTGCGCCTACTAGTACAGGTGGTGCAGCCATTACCGGTTATATCGTGACGTCTAGCCCCGGTGGTTTAACTGCTAATGGAGCGGCTTCACCTTTAACCGTCACGGGTCTCACTAACGGCATAGCTTATACCTTTGCGGTACAGGCTATTAACAGTGTTGGGGCGGGTAATACTTCTGTTGCAAGTAACTCTGTTATTCCAAACGGCGCACCTGTCATTACCGGTACGCCAATATTGACTATTGATCAAGATACACAGTACTCATTTACACCAAATGCAGTGGATACCGCGACAGATACTTTAACGTTTAGTATTGTCAATAAGCCGTTATGGGCAACATTTAATACGAGTACGGGTACATTGTCAGGTACTCCATCAATTCAAGATGTTGGGGTTACCAATGGCATTGTGATCAGCGTGTCCGATGGTACTTTGTCTGCAAGTTTAACGGCATTTAATTTAACTGTTATTAATACTAACAAGGCACCAACTATTACTTCTACTCCTATCACTAGCATTGCAGAGGGTTCTGTCTACAGTTATACCTTTTCAGCTACGGATGTCGACCCTGGTGATACGCTCACGTTAAGTGCGCTCACATTACCGAGTTGGCTAAGCTTTAATGTTACTACTGGTGTACTAAATGGTACCGCGACTAATGAAGAGGTTGGTACACATTCAGTGACACTTCGCGTAGCTGATACTGCAGGGTTAACAGCTGATCAAAGCTTTAGTATTACAGTCACTAATGTCAACGATGCGCCAATTATTGGCTCAACACCTATCACCAGCATTGCAGAGGGATCAGTATACAGTTATACATTCTTAGCTACGGATGCAGATTCAGGTGACACGCTAACGTTAAGTGCGGTCGTGCTACCAAGTTGGCTACGCTTTAATGTTACTACGGGAGTATTAAGTGGCACCCCTACTAGTGCAGATGTTGACACGCATGAGGTTACGCTTCGTGCTACAGATGTCGCAGGGTTAACAGCTGATCAAAGCTTTAGTATTACAGTCACTAATGTCAACGATGCGCCTATAGTGAACAGTGCCAGTGTGACATTGAGTGAGGATAGTTCAGTAATGATTATTCTTACAGCGGAAGATCTAGATAATGATCAACTAACCTATGATGTAGTTAACATGCCTGTGTCAGGTACGTTAGAGCAACATGGTACGGCATGGCTTTATACCCCAGAAAAAGACTTTAATGGTACAGACAGCATTAGCTTTACCGCGAAAGATGCAGAATTAACTTCTGAAGCCGCGATTATCACCATCAATGTTACAGCTATAAATGATGAGCCATTAGCCGTGGATGATAGTTATAGTCAAAGCCTGTCGACGGATAATAGCTATACCTTAGCGGTGTTGGACAACGACAGTGACGTTGATGGTGATACCTTGACTATTGATGGCGCTGCTGCCGATGTCGGTAGCGTGCAAATTGTAGCGTCACAGCTTAAATACCTAGCGCCTACCGATTTTGTTGGCCCGGTGACATTGCGTTATAGCATTTCCGACGGCAATAAAGGTCGCAGTAATGCCAAAGTACAATTGCTTGTGACCGGTGAAAATTCTGCTGATTTACCTGTTATTACCGTCCCTGCCGACATTACCGCTAACGCAACAGGTTTGTTTACTAAGCTTAAGCTAGGTGTTGCAACGGCGGTTGATAAGGCGGGAAATAAGCTTGCTGTGTCGCTTGTTAATACCCAACAACTGTTTGCTCCTGGTGAGCACTTAGCCTACTGGAAAGCCACTGACAGCCAAGGTCGCAGTGCGATTAAACCGCAAAAAGTGACGGTTAAGCCGTTGATTTCGATTAGTCGCAATCAAGCGGTTGCCGAAGGCAGTGAAGCTCATTTCAGTGTTATCTTAAATGGTCCATCGCCGCAGTATCCTGTCAGCATTCCTTATACCGTGTCTGGCAGTAGTGATGGCAATGATCATGATTTAGTCGATGGTGTGTTTGAGATAACCTCTGGTTTAAGCGCAAGCTTTAGCGTCAATGTGTTCGATGATGGGATAACGGAAGCGGATGAAGAGCTGCTAATCAGCTTAGATCCAAGCCTGAACCTCAGCAGTCAGCGTGAAACTCGCTTATTGATTACTGAAGCTAACATTGCGCCGACAGCGAGTATCGAGGTTACCCAGTCAAATGAGCCACGGACTCAAGTGAGTAAGCAAGACGGAAAGGTGTACATTCAGGCGAAAAGCCAAGATGTGAATTTGCAAAATAGCCTTACAGAGGTCTGGTCAACAGGTGTGTTGGTGTTAGAAAGTGATGCCGATGGCAGTTACTTTGACCCAAGTACGCTTGATGCGGGTATTTATCCTATTAGCTTGGTAGTGACCGATGATGGTACGCCGCAATTATCGACTGAGGTGCAATTAACCTTATTGGTGAAAGACAGCTTACCCGTACTAACAGGAAGTGACAGCGATGGTGATTTAATCCCAGATAATCAAGAAGGCTTTGCTGATACCGATGGTGATGGTATTGCTGATTACCTGGATGGGATTAATGAGTGTAACGTGCTGCAAGAAAAGGTTAGTTCGCAACAGACCTTCCTTGCAGAAAGTGAGCCGGGTGTGTGTTTGCACTTAGGTAATGCGGCGCTAAGTAATGGTGCTCAAGGTCTTCAGATACCAGACGATAACTTAATCCCTGATCCAATAGCATTTATTCCAGCAGGTGGCTTGTTTGATTTTGTAATCGACGATCTCCCAACACCAGGCATGACTGTTAGTATCGTTATTCCGCAAATACAACCCATACCGGCAAGCGGTGTGTATCGTAAGTTTATGCGCGGTAGATGGGTGAGCTTTGTGGAGAATGCCAACAATTCAATCCACTCTAGTCAGGGCTCTGCCGGTTATTGTCCGCCACCAGGCGCTGCAGAATGGCAGCCCGGCTTAATTGAAGGCTACCATTGTGTGCAGTTAACCATAGAAGATGGCGGCCCTAACGATGATGATGGTCTTGTCAATAGCGCGGTTTCAGACCCGGGCGGGGTTGCTGTGATGCTTAACAATAATCACTTACCAGTGGCAAATGCAGACAGTGCGTCTTTATCATTGAACCAAAGTATTGATATAGATGTGCTGGCAAATGATACCGATATCGATGGTGATACCTTGAGCGTGCAGAATGTGACCAGCGATTTTGGTGATGCGGTGATTTTAGCCAACCAGCAAATCAGTTACACTCCTGATGTTGACTTCATTGGCATAGACGTACTGTCCTACAGTATTTCAGATGGACAAGGTGGCACATCAACTAGTCAACTTACGGTAACCGTGAGGGCTAATAGTGCACCCACCACAATCGATGACACAGCTAATACGGATGATAGAACCAGCTTGCTGTTAAATGTATTAAGTAACGACAGTGATATCGATGGTGACAGCTTAACGTTAGTCAGTGGTACAGCATTACAAGGGGCTGTATCGATAGAATCTAACCAGCTTCGTTATACACCTAAACAGGGGTTTGAAGGGGTGGATACACTGAGCTATTTGATAAGTGATGGTGCTGGCGGCGAAGCCTCAGGGCAGGTGTTAGTGACCATTAAAGCTTATCAAGAAGTTGTTATCGATAATCAATCCGGTGGTGGTAGCTTATCCTTGTACGGATTGGTGCTACTTGCTTTTGGTGGTTTAGTGCGTCGAGGTAAATGGCTGGCGGTAGCAATCAGCAGCGTGTTATTGACTGGTGTGACAGCGCAAGCTAATGCAGCAGAAGCCAACAGCTGGTATCTAGATGGGTTTGTTGGACAAGCGTATGCTGATAGCAAGATACAAAATTGGCAATATCCAAACGATACTGAAGTCACTGATGTTGATGATAGCGATACTGCATTGGGTTTGAGTGCGGGTTATCAATGGAACAATTTTCTTGCTGTTGAGTTAGGTTATTCTGACTTTGGTAGCGGCACTGCACAACTTAAAGGCAGCACCTTAAGCCCTGAGGCATATCAACAGGCATTGAAATCGGTTACGCCGATACTGGCTGATGGTATAACCCTAGGACTGCGTTTTACTTTAGTTGAGCATCAGGATTGGCGATTTGAGATACCGGTCGGTTTATTTAGATGGAATGCCGATATTGCCAGCCAGATGAATAATAACCGTATAATGACCGAGCTTAGTGGTACTGATTGGTATATTGGAATGCAATTTCATTACCAAATGACCGAATCCTGGTCTTTAGGGCTGGGGTACCAATATGTTGATATTGAGCCAAATGATATTTTAACTGGCCAGCTCAGTTTACGTTATCATTTTTAAAGGGTTGTAGAAGTGAAAAAGGAGCTAATTAGCTCCTTTTTTATTGAGTAAAAATATCAATAATAGCGCTATGAATCATCTTTAATGACTAAGGCATAGAAACTTGTTTTAAGAAGACTGTAAATTCCGGTTGTAGATTACGCTTAGGGTAGTAATATTGTCGCTTGTCTTATTTCATTCGTCACATGAGGTTGCAATGACAGAGCGGCATAGTAAGCCGGAAATCTTGCACACAGAAATTGTCGCTAAAAGTCGGCTATTTCAAATTGAGCAAGTTCATCTTAAGTTTTCAAATGGTGTTGAGCGCCAGTATGAGCGAATGAAGGGCGGAAGCCGTGGCGCTGTAATGGTTGTGCCTATTTATCAAGGTCAGTTGTTACTGGCAAAAGAGTATGCCGCCGGAACGGATAATTACGAATTAGGTTTTCCTAAAGGGCTTATTGATCCTGGTGAAGAGGCTATTGAGGCTGCTAATCGTGAATTACAAGAAGAAATAGGTTTCGCCAGTAAAAAATTAACGTATCTAAAAACGCTATCACTTGCACCGGGATACTTCTCTAGCAAGATGCATATTTTTGTTGCAGAACAATTGTATGCCAGCGAACTCGAAGGTGATGAACCTGAACCAATTATTGTGGTGCCCTGGGCACTAGATGATTGGCAAGCATTGTTAGATAACCCCGACTTTTCTGAATCTAGAAGTGTAAGTGCACTTTTTTTAGCTAAACAGTTTTTAGCTAAGTAATCTCTAGCTAGGTAATTTTTAGTCTCGCAATATGAGTCATACAGAGGTAAGTGCCATTTACTTACCCAGTAAAGTATTATCCTCGCACTTTGGCTAAAATTAGCTAAAGTTAGTTTTAATCAGTAATACATGCTTATTTCCAGCAACTGGAGTTGTAATGAAGCCTGAAGCCATCATCGAACAAGCAATTGAAATTGCTATCGAAGCAGGGAATGCTATTCGTAAAATCTACCAGTCAGGTGATTTTAAACGAGAGATAAAATCTGATAATACCCCTGTAACGTCTGCCGACTTGGCCGCCCATGAAATCATTTGTTCACGTCTTGCTAAGCTGACACCGGACATTCCTATTCTCAGTGAAGAAGATGCAGATATTCCTTTGTCTGTCAGACAAAACTGGTCAAAGTATTGGTTAGTCGATCCGCTTGATGGTACTGGTGAATTTATTGCTGGTAGTGGTGATTTCTCGGTGATTATTGCCCTTGTTGAACATAATCGTCCCATCATGGGAATTGTTTATGTGCCAATGACCGAGGTATGTTATTACGCTATTGCAGGGTTAGGCGCCTATAAACGTAGCGCCGAAGGTGAAGTACGTATTACCAGCACTCAATTGGCGCTATCAGAGCAAAATCATTTGCGAATAGCGGTTAGCCGCCGACAAGACCCCCAAAAGGTACTTAAATTATTTAACCACCCTAAAGACTGCGAGTTAGTGGTGTTAGGTGGTGCGGCATTAAAGAGTTGCTTAGTTGCCGAGGGGCAGGCCGATTGTTATATCCGTTTGGGCCCAACAGGTGAGTGGGACACAGGTGCAGCACAAATTATTGTCGAAGAAGCGGGTGGAGCCTTGGTTGATATCCACTTGCACCCAATGACTTACAATGAGCGAGACACACTAGAAAATCCTAATTTTATTGTTGTTGGTACCGAAAATCTGCCGTGGAATGTCATGGTACTTGATGGTGAATAATTAATCTCAATTCGGGCTAAGAGATGCATTCAATAAGCTAAATTCAACACGTTTAGTCTATATTAGCCTCAGCATATGTGTATGTTCCTGAATAATGTCGCTGAAACCTTATGGTGGACATTATTCAGGGAGTGACATAATTAAATGAGACACTATGCAAATAGTTAAAAGCGCTGTTGGCATCAGTGACGATGCGATATAAGTAAATTCTCCGGTAAATAGGTGGCTTATATTTGCTCATCTAGCCATTGGTGTACTTCAGTGGCATTACCTTTAAAAATCACCTTAGTGAGTTTTTTATCAAGTTGGTATTGATACATGGGGTCATAGTATTTGCTGAGTAACTGACTTATCCAGGCGTAATGACCATCAAAGCTATGGTGACTTTGCTGCTGCTTTAATGCTTGTTGAATAAGTCCTTGTAACTCGTCATGTTGTTTTCCGCCTAAGCGTTTACGGATTTTGCTAATACAGTCGACTAAATACACAGAAAAAGCGTTAAATCCCTCAACCTCTCCGAATAGAGTGCAATATTGTTGGTGCATATTACTGACATATTCACCATGAAGCCTATCGACTCGGGCATTAAATGCTTCTTCAAGTAATACAATTGGCGCTTGCTGCATGGCTTTAAAAAATGGCTGCGGAATAGCGGTACGGCCAATTAAGAAGCTCTCATCTTCTAACAGCAATTTGGATGATGGCTTGACCTGTTGATATTTAAGTAACGCGACCCCTAGATTATTTTCAAAATTAATTTGGCTAGGTTGTGAGCTTATTTGTTTACCAAAACTTGATCCGCGATGATTAGCCAGGCCTTCTAGGTCGATGGTTTCTTTACGCTGATGAATAAACTCAGTTTTACCACTACCGGTACTGCCGCTTAAAATCAAAAAATGGTGATTTGATTCAGCTTGTTCAATAGTACTAATCAGAAAGCTACGGAGTGCCTTGTATCCCCCATAAATATAGGGAATATCAATACCTACATGTTGCAGCCATTGTTGGCTAAGTTGAGAGCGAAGGCCGCCTCGAAAACAATACAAATAACTATGATTATGTTGGTGTACTTGTTTGCACCAGGCATCAATACGGCTTTGCTTAATATCACCGCTGACCAATTGATGGCCTAGGGTAATGGCGGCTTGTTGCCCCTCCTGTTTATAACAGGTACCCACTAGTTGACGCTCTCTATCATTCATCAAAGGTAAATTAACTGACTCGGGAAAAGCACCTTTATTGAACTCAATTGGCGCGCGAACGTCGATCAGAGGCCGCTTATCTAATAACAGACGGCCGTATTCGCTTGCGGCAATGGTATTACTCATTGAGTAAAGCCACTAGTTGTTCAGGTGTGTTTAATACATTGCTACTCAATGTCCCAATACAATGGAGCGCAATTTGATGCTCAGCTAATATTTTGTGTAACTCTGCCTGCGCCGATTCATTTACTGCTATCAATAAACCACCACTGGTTTGAGGATCACATAATATTGCCTGCTGGTAATCGGTCAATGATGGTAAATGCGGTGCATAACTTTGATAGTTACGACTTGTTCCCCCAGGAATACAACCTTGGGCAATATAGTTATCGACTTCAGCTAATCTAGGAATGGCATCAAAGTTAAGTGTCGCAGTGAGATTAGCCCCTTGGCAGAGTTCGATTAAATGACCTGCTAAACCAAACCCAGTAACATCTGTTAAGGCATTGACGCCTTTTATTTTAGCGATATCTTGGCCAACGTTATTCAGCTGACACATAGCATCAATCGCAATATGATTATGTTCGGGTTTAAGCTTTTTTTGTTTTTGAGCAGTTGTCAGTACACCAATACCAATAGGTTTGGTCAGATACAATTTGTCACCCGTCTTAGCAGTGCTGTTTTGCTTTAAATCATTCAATTTTACCTGGCCTGTCACGGCTAAACCAAAAATAGGTTCTGGTGCATCAATACTGTGCCCTCCCGCTAACATAATACCGGCATCTTTACAGGCCTGACGTCCGCCATCTATGACTTGTTGAGCCACTTCTGCAGGCAGTTTATTTACCGGCCAGCCTAAAATGGCTATCGCCATTATTGGGGTTCCGCCCATGGCATAAATATCACTTATTGCATTCGTCGCTGCAATACGACCAAAGGTAAAAGGGTCGTCGACTATGGGCATAAAGAAGTCAGTAGTACTAATAATCCCAATATCATCATTGAGTTTGTATACCGCAGCATCATCACGCGTGTCATTACCGACCAGGATATTAGGGTCAGTGAATAGCGGCAATTGTGATGACAATATGGTGCTGAGTACTTGAGGTGAAATTTTACAGCCGCACCCGGCTCCGTGGCTGTATTCGGTTAAGCGAATGTCTTGATAATTGGACTTCATAATGAATAACTTAATCTAAGGAAGTGAAGGTCTGTTATAGATTCATTGTGAAAGATAATCTGGTACTTGGGTAGCATTAAATAGAAAAAGCGCATTTGAATTGGTTTTTGAAATTGCTATAGCATCTTTAGACACAGTCAACAGGCGAATAAAAATGCCGCTCCCTAAAGGGCGCGGCATTAATGTCACTGTAAAGCGGCTGTTAATTGGCCGCTAGAATTCAGACTAAAACTACGCGTAAGCAGCAGTCAGGTTTTTCCATTGTCGCTGCTGCTCAAGAAAGCGTTCGCGAAGTTCTTGAACCTGTTCTTTTAAGTGGGTATCAACTAATTGTTTTCGCTTAGCTTCAATTAACGCTTTTTTGGCTTGATAGTATTCCATCAAATGCTGCTTCATAAGTTCATATTCAGCTTGGAAGGTATCAATTATTTCATCACAATTAGGTAAATGGGCTACTTTATACTGCACACGTTGCAGTTGCATTTTCAGTTTAGCCGCTTCAATACGCTCTTGTGGTACTTTACGTAAGTCGGAGGCTAGTCCAAACCAGTCCAACGTTTTTATTAACCACTTAGTTGGATCGTAATCCCACCATTTAATACCATTACGGTAATCATTTTCAAAAATATGGTGGAAGTTGTGGTAACCCTCACCGTATGTCAGCAAGGCTAAAAAAGCATTGTCGCGAGCGGTGTTTTTGTTTGTGTACGGTTGTTTACCCCAAATATGGGCAAGTGAGTTAATGAAAAAAGTACAATGATGCACTACCACTAATCGTAGCAAGCCAGCCATTAATACCATTGACACTATGTCACCATTTAACCAGCCCAATAAAGCGGGTAGACCGATATTCATTAAAATAACCAATGCTAAATAGTGTTTGTGTTGCCATACAAGAATCGGATCATTTTGCAAATCGCGGACGTTATTGTAATCACTATAACGACTTGCTTGATATTCACGTAACATCCAACCTATATGGCTGTACCAAAAGCCCAGCTTAGCTGAATAGGGATCTTTGTCGTTATTATCGACATGCTTATGATGTACACGGTGATCACTACACCAGTGTATAGCACTATTTTGTAATGCTAATGCACCACCTAATGCAAATAATACTCGCACTGCCGGATGCGCTTTATAGGCCTTATGGGACCAAAGGCGATGATAACCAGCGGTGATAGACAAGCCACTGGCATAGGCTAAAACAATGAAGGCAAGCCATTCTACACCATCAAAACCGTGCGCTATACCGCGCCAAGGTACTAATACCACAGCACCAATAAACGTAATAGCGAACAACAAGGTGTTAAGCCAAATAATAGGAGGTTTTTTCATCTAATCGATTTCCTGCTAACTTTTAAATATGAGTCTAAACTAATTGAGCGTACATATGTAAGCTAATTTATCCTGTGATCAGTTTTGGGTCAAGCTCAATAGGGCTGTGTTTATACGATAAAAGGGGTATTATCTGTTAATTAATCTTGACTGAGCGATTTGTTAAATGGGTGTAAGAGCACAACAAAAAGAGAAAACCCGCCGTGCATTAGTGGATGCAGCGTTTAATCAATTAAGTGCTGAGCGCAGTTTTTCTAGTTTAAGCTTACGTGAAGTTGCTCGAGAAGCCGGTATCGCACCGACATCTTTTTATCGTCATTTTAAAGATATGAATGAGCTTGGCCTGACTATGGTTGATGAGGGCGGGTTAACGCTTAGACAAATGATGCGTAAAGGTCGTCAACGTGCTGAAGCGGGTGGAAGTGTTATTCGTATTTCAGTTGACACCTTTATGGAAGTCATGGAATCAAACCCCAATGTGTTCCGAATTCTATTACATGAACGTTCAGGGACATCAGCGGCTTTTCGCGCAGCAGTTGAGCGTGAGGTTGAACACTTTATTTCTGAACTAGCCCATTACACCGAAGCACACGCAAATAGACACCCAACACTTGCACGAGCTCAAGCCGAGGCTTTGGTGACTTTGGTGTTCAATGCGGGTGCCAGCGCATTAGACTTAAAGCGAAGTGAGCGAAAATCGCTGGCTGATCAATTGGTGTTGCATTTGCGAATGGTGGCGACAGGTGCTGAAGCATTACAACAAAAAATGGACAGCCGCAGCTGATGATTCAGTTATATATTTTAATAAAAAGGGCAGATAGTTAATCTGCCCTTTTTATTCATATTGATAAAGCTGTCTTACTTGCGCTCAAGTAACACACCAGATTCCATATGATCGGTATATGGGAACTGATCAAATAATGCAAAGCGGGTAATTTTATGGGTAATGCCTAGTACTGTTAAGTTATCTTTTAACGTACTTGGGTTACACGATATATATAAAATACGCTCATAGCCTTGAACCAACTTTAATGTTTCGTCATCAATACCGGCTCTTGGTGGGTCTACAAATATGGTATTGCAATCATAGCTGTCTAAATCGATACCTTCTAAGCGTCTAAAGCTACGTTTTTTGGCCATCGCATCACTAAAGTCTTCTGCAGACATGCGAATAATCTGCACGTTATCGACTTTATTAATTTCAATATTATATTGCGCAGCATCAACTGATGGTTTAGCCAGCTCAGTAGCCAGTACGCGCGAAAAATTTTGCGCCAATGCAATTGTGAAATTGCCATTGCCGCAATAGAGTTCAAGTAAATCACCCTGGCTATTTTGGGTAGCGTTTATTGCCCACTCAAGCATTTTAACTGACACGTTAGCATTCGGCTGGGTAAAGCTATTTTCAATCTGCTTATACAAAAGCGTCTTACCGTTCACATTCAGTTTTTCAGTGACAAAATCTTTATCTAAATCGATTTTTTGCTTCCTAGCTCGACCAATTAAATTAACATTAAATTGTTTGGCGAGTTTAGCCTTTAGTGCGCTCGCATCTTCATGCCATTGAGCATCTAATTGACGGTGATATAACAAAGACACTAAAATCTCACCGCTTAAGGTAGACAGGAAGTCGACCTGAAATAAACGATATCGCAAAGAAGGGCTTGGTTTTAGCTCTTCAATTAAGGCTGCCATCATTTGATTGATCAAAGTACCCGCTGGTAAATATTGATCACAACGCACTTTAGCATTCAGCTCTTTGTCAAACATGTAGTAATATAAGTCTTCGCCTTCGTGCCACATTCTAAATTCGGCGCGCATCCGATAATTAGCAGGCTCAGAAGCGAAGACTTCTAATACTGGTGGGGTAAAATCAGCAAAGGCTTGTTCAAGCTTGATACGCTTCTGTTCAAGTTGCGTAGCATAGTTATTTGGGTCCATGGCTGCTAAATTCATTTTCTCCACCAAAGGCAATAAAAAAGGGCGCAAATTTTATAACAAATAGCGTCGATATCCAATGTATATAAAATAGGAGACCACTTTGTCAGAGCCAATTTTAGTATTCGACTCAGGAATAGGTGGTTTATCAGTACTATCAGAAATCCGCAAGTTACTGCCAAATAGGGATTATCATTACTTATTTGATAATGCCCGCTTGCCCTATGGAAACTTATCAGAAGTAGATTTAATTGAAGGGTGTGTTGAGTTAATTCTACAACAGGTACATCAAATCAATGCTGCTATTGTGGTTGTTGCATGTAATACCGCCAGCACTCTAGTATTGCCAAGGTTAAGGCAGAGTTTATCTATCCCTGTCGTTGGCGTTGTGCCAGCCATTAAACCCGCCGCTGCATTATCTACCAAGAAGCATATTGGACTGCTTGCCACACCTGGCACAGTAAAACGTGATTATACTCAAGAACTGATTAATGAATTTGCCGATGACTGCAAAGTAGAATTATTCGGGTCATCAGAATTAGTTATGATGGCAGAGAAATATGTCGCAGGTGAAATCATAGACCTAATAGAATTGGCCTTAATACTGCAACCTATTAAAGATGCTGATATTGATGTGCTGGTATTAGGCTGTACACATTTTCCTATTATCGCAGCCGAAATTAACCAGATACTGGGTAATCATGTCAAATTATTAGATTCTGGATTGGCAATAGCGAATAGAGTAAAAACATTGGTTGCTATGAGTAATAAGCAGGGAAGTGAATTAACGGTCAGTTATACAAAACAGATTTCAACAGGACTCTATAAAGCATTAGTCGGTTATGGGTTCACTAGTGTGAAACAAATAACCGACTAAACCACCTAACTAAGTTAGATTAAGCATCAGAAGAATCGGAAGAATCAGATTCTTGAGATTTAGCTTCTCTTACCTTTAAAGTACGCTCCTGGAAAGTATAGTCGTTCAACTTACCCATTGCTTTTTGAGCACCCGCTTCAGACATTTCAACAAAGCCAAAGCCTTTACGGCGACCTGTTTTGCGATCACGTACTAAACGGACTGAATTAACCGGGCCATACTCACCAAATAACTCTTTAACTTCACCTTCATGAACACGGTAAGGTAAGTTACCAACATATAACGTCATTGTTGGACCTACATAAGGTTCATCAGATGCGCGAGCTTGGCTAGATGGAACAAAGGTAAAGATAAGTGTTGCTGTTACTATCCCTGCAATAAACGCTACAGAGGAAGCTACACTACCTTGAACTTGAAAAAAAACAAAAGCACCAACAAGTGCTGCAATAAGAACAATCACGAATGATTTCTGCATAAAATAATCTCTAATAATAATGAAATGAAAAATAACTGTTAAAAAACCGCTATATATTAATGAATAATCCGAACATTAACCAGTCCGTTGTAGAAAAAATGAGCTTAAAATTAACTTAAATATGATAAATACAGCTTTATGGATCAAACTTGTCGGATTTATGGGCAGGAAAAGCGAAAAAAACAGCGATCTGAGTAAAAGATCATCGGTCAGTAAAAAAGATCGCGATCCCCCCTTGCGCCGATTCAGAATCTCCCTATAATGCGCATCCACTGACACGGCACAGCGCGAAAGCAAAGTGGCATCTGAAGTTAATCACTTAGGAAGTCAGGTTGATTTGAAAGGATAAAAACTTCGGTTTCATCATCAAATCAACAGCGAAAAGAAAGTTTGAAAAAACACTTGACGCTGACAACAGGGTCTGTAGAATACGCAGCCCAAGCCAACGACCTAGCGTCTTACGGCGATGTTTGAAAAATCAACATCAACGCTCTTTAACAATTTATCAAGTAATCTGTGTGGACATTCACAGGTATTGAGTTATTCGAAATTGTCTTCTGTTCTTCGGAATGTTGGCAATCAAAAAATTTAAACTCAATGCAACGATGAATGTTCATAGTAATATGTACAAAAAGACTTTGTTAACTTCGGTTGATAAAGCAATCAGAATTCATTGAGCCGAAACCTTCGGGTTTCAAAAAAACTTTAATTGAAGAGTTTGATCATGGCTCAGATTGAACGCTGGCGGCAGGCCTAACACATGCAAGTCGAGCGGCAGCGGGAAGATAGTTTACTATCTTTGCCGGCGAGCGGCGGACGGGTGAGTAATGCCTAGGGATCTGCCCAGTCGAGGGGGATAACAGTTGGAAACGACTGCTAATACCGCATACGCCCTACGGGGGAAAGGAGGGGACCTTCGGGCCTTTCGCGATTGGATGAACCTAGGTGGGATTAGCTAGTTGGTGAGGTAATGGCTCACCAAGGCGACGATCCCTAGCTGTTCTGAGAGGATGATCAGCCACACTGGGACTGAGACACGGCCCAGACTCCTACGGGAGGCAGCAGTGGGGAATATTGCACAATGGGCGAAAGCCTGATGCAGCCATGCCGCGTGTGTGAAGAAGGCCTTCGGGTTGTAAAGCACTTTCAGTAGGGAGGAAAGGCAGTAGTTTAATAAACTATTGCTGTGACGTTACCTACAGAAGAAGGACCGGCTAACTCCGTGCCAGCAGCCGCGGTAATACGGAGGGTCCGAGCGTTAATCGGAATTACTGGGCGTAAAGCGTGCGCAGGCGGTTTTTTAAGCCAGATGTGAAAGCCCTGGGCTCAACCTAGGAATTGCATTTGGAACTGGGGAACTAGAGTCTTGTAGAGGGAGGTAGAATTTCAGGTGTAGCGGTGAAATGCGTAGATATCTGAAGGAATACCGGTGGCGAAGGCGGCCTCCTGGACAAAGACTGACGCTCATGCACGAAAGCGTGGGGAGCAAACAGGATTAGATACCCTGGTAGTCCACGCCGTAAACGATGTCTACTCGGAGTTTGGTGACTTAGTCACTGGGCTCCCAAGCTAACGCATTAAGTAGACCGCCTGGGGAGTACGGCCGCAAGGTTAAAACTCAAATGAATTGACGGGGGCCCGCACAAGCGGTGGAGCATGTGGTTTAATTCGATGCAACGCGAAGAACCTTACCTACTCTTGACATCCAGAGAATTCGCTAGAGATAGCTTAGTGCCTTCGGGAACTCTGAGACAGGTGCTGCATGGCTGTCGTCAGCTCGTGTTGTGAAATGTTGGGTTAAGTCCCGCAACGAGCGCAACCCCTATCCTTATTTGCCAGCGAGTTATGTCGGGAACTTTAGGGAGACTGCCGGTGATAAACCGGAGGAAGGTGGGGACGACGTCAAGTCATCATGGCCCTTACGAGTAGGGCTACACACGTGCTACAATGGCGTATACAGAGGGTTGCAAAGCCGCGAGGTGGAGCTAATCTCACAAAGTACGTCGTAGTCCGGATTGGAGTCTGCAACTCGACTCCATGAAGTCGGAATCGCTAGTAATCGTGAATCAGAATGTCACGGTGAATACGTTCCCGGGCCTTGTACACACCGCCCGTCACACCATGGGAGTGGGCTGCAAAAGAAGTGGGTAGTTTAACCTTCGGGAGAACGCTCACCACTTTGTGGTTCATGACTGGGGTGAAGTCGTAACAAGGTAGCCCTAGGGGAACCTGGGGCTGGATCACCTCCTTACCTATACGACTAACTCAATACCTAAAGTGCAGAAATGCATGTGAGTGTTCACACAGATTACTTGATAGAAAGAAAGAGAAATTACGTTGGGTCTGTAGCTCAGCTGGTTAGAGCGCACCCCTGATAAGGGTGAGGTCGGTGGTTCAAGTCCACTCTGACCCACCAAAATCTTTCCTTTCCTGCGTTGGAAAGTGACTCGTTTAGTGAACTAAACGTCGCCACTTACCGCCTTGAATAGAAACGATTTGGTTTAATGCCTTCGTTGAAGGTGAACGTAAATTCTCACTGTATGTAAAGGGGTTATAGCTCAGCTGGGAGAGCGCCTGCCTTGCACGCAGGAGGTCTGCGGTTCGATCCCGCATAGCTCCACCATTCTCTTTAATGAGAAACATACATATTGGTCCGAGATGCCAAAGATAAACGAAATTTTATCTTTGGCTTTTTTAAGCCCGCTCTTTAACAATTTGGAAAGCTGATAGTACTAACTAAAGGCGCATGAATGATGATTCGTTGTCGTTTATGTGATTACGTTAGTGCGAAAATAATATTGATGCGAAAGCATCAGTATCTTGAGTTCTCAAAACACTGTTTAAGTGTCTTGAATATTCTAAAAACTAAGGCGAGTCACACTTCCTGGTCGGGAGTGAGACAAGTAAAAACCAGCTAGTTGCGATACAGTCTAATTAGTTCATTCTCTTGTTTACAAGGGTTGTGAAACTCATTTGGGTTGTATGGTTAAGTGACTAAGCGTATACGGTGGATGCCTTGGCAGTCAGAGGCGATGAAGGACGTAATAACTTGCGAAAAGCGTTGGCGAGCTAGTAATAAGCATTTGAGCTAACGATATCCGAATGGGGAAACCCGGCCACATAAGTGGTCATCATACAGTGAATACATAGCTGTATGAGGCGAACCTGGGGAACTGAAACATCTAAGTACCCAGAGGAAAAGAAATCAACCGAGATTCCCCTAGTAGCGGCGAGCGAACGGGGATTAGCCCTTAAGTCTATGGGGTGTTAGTGGAATGAGTTGGAAAGCTCAGCGGCACAGGGTGATAGCCCCGTACATGAAAACTAACCATAGATGAAAACGAGTAAGGCGGGACACGTGACATCCTGTTTGAATATGGGGGGACCATCCTCCAAGGCTAAATACTCCTGACTGACCGATAGTGAACCAGTACCGTGAGGGAAAGGCGAAAAGAACCCCTGTGAGGGGAGTGAAATAGAACCTGAAACCGTATACGTACAAGCAGTGGGAGCGGTTCTTGAGACCGTGACTGCGTACCTTTTGTATAATGGGTCAGCGACTTACGTTTTGTAGCGAGGTTAAGCGAATAGCGGAGCCGTAGGGAAACCGAGTGTTAACTGCGCGTTTAGTTGCAAGGCGTAGACCCGAAACCGAGTGATCTAGCCATGGGCAGGTTGAAGGTTGAGTAACATCAACTGGAGGACCGAACCGACTTATGTTGAAAAATGAGCGGATGACTTGTGGCTGGGGGTGAAAGGCCAATCAAACTCGGAGATATCTGGTTCTCCTCGAAAGCTATTTAGGTAGCGCCTCGAGCGAATACCATTGGGGGTAGAGCACTGTTAAGGCTAGGGGGTCATCCCGACTTACCAACCCTTTGCAAACTCCGAATACCAATGAGTACTACTCGGGAGACAGACAGCGGGTGCTAACGTCCGTTGTCAAAAGGGAAACAACCCAGACCGTCAGCTAAGGTCCCAAAGTGTATGTTAAGTGGGAAACGATGTGGGAAGGCTTAGACAGCTAGGATGTTGGCTTAGAAGCAGCCATCATTTAAAGAAAGCGTAATAGCTCACTAGTCGAGTCGGCCTGCGCGGAAGATTTAACGGGGCTAAACATACCACCGAAGCTACGGGTTTGCAGTTTACTGCAAGCGGTAGAGGAGCGTTCTGTAAGCGGTTGAAGGTGAAGGGGTAACCCACACTGGACGTATCAGAAGTGCGAATGCTGACATGAGTAACGATAAAGGGAGTGAAAAACTCCCTCGCCGAAAGACCAAGGGTTCCTGTCCAACGTTAATCGGGGCAGGGTGAGTCGACCCCTAAGGTGAGGCCGAAAGGCGTAATCGATGGAAAACAGATTAATATTTCTGTACCTCTGCTAACTGCGATGGAGAGACGGAGAAGGCTAGGCTAGCGCGGCGTTGGTAGTCCGCGTTTAAGGTAGTAGGCGGTGTTCTTAGGCAAATCCGGGAACACGTACTTAAATGTACACGTTGAGAGCTGATGACGAGTCACTAAGGTGATGAAGTAGTTGATGCCATGCTTCCAGGAAAATCTTCTAAGCTTCAGGTTAGTAGGGATCGTACCCCAAACCGACACAGGTGGTCGGGTAGAGAATACCAAGGCGCTTGAGAGAACTCGGCTGAAGGAACTAGGCAAAATGGTACCGTAACTTCGGGAGAAGGTACGCTGCTGTTGGTGATGGGACTTGCTCCCTAAGCTGACGGCAGTCGCAGATACCAGGTGGCTGCAACTGTTTATCAAAAACACAGCACTGTGCAAAATCGCAAGATGACGTATACGGTGTGACGCCTGCCCGGTGCCGGAAGGTTAATTGATTGGGTTATCGCAAGAGAAGCTCATGATCGAAGCCCCGGTAAACGGCGGCCGTAACTATAACGGTCCTAAGGTAGCGAAATTCCTTGTCGGGTAAGTTCCGACCTGCACGAATGGCGTAATGATGGCCACGCTGTCTCCAGCCGAGACTCAGTGAAGTTGAAATTGCGGTGAAGATGCCGTATACCCGCGGCTAGACGGAAAGACCCCGTGAACCTTTACTATAGCTTGGCACTGAACATTGAACCTACATGTGTAGGATAGGTGGGAGACTTTGAAGCTTCGTCGCTAGATGGAGTGGAGTCAATCTTGAAATACCACCCTTGTAGTTTTGATGTTCTAACTCTGGCCCCTTATCGGGGTTGAGGACAGTGCCTGGTGGGTAGTTTGACTGGGGCGGTCTCCTCCCAAAGAGTAACGGAGGAGCACGAAGGTTGGCTAAGTACGGTCGGACATCGTACGGTTAGTGCAATGGCATAAGCCAGCTTAACTGCGAGACATACACGTCGAGCAGGTACGAAAGTAGGTCATAGTGATCCGGTGGTTCTGAATGGAAGGGCCATCGCTCAACGGATAAAAGGTACTCCGGGGATAACAGGCTGATACCGCCCAAGAGTTCATATCGACGGCGGTGTTTGGCACCTCGATGTCGGCTCATCACATCCTGGGGCTGAAGTCGGTCCCAAGGGTATGGCTGTTCGCCATTTAAAGTGGTACGCGAGCTGGGTTCAGAACGTCGTGAGACAGTTCGGTCCCTATCTGCCGTGGGCGTTGGATGATTGAGGGGAGCTGCTCCTAGTACGAGAGGACCGGAGTGGACGAACCGCTGGTGTTCGGGTTGTCATGCCAATGGCATTGCCCGGTAGCTACGTTCGGAATCGATAACCGCTGAAAGCATCTAAGCGGGAAGCGAGCCCCAAGATGAGTCATCCCTAGAGCTTTAAGCTCTCTAAAGGGCCGTAGGAGACTACTACGTTGATAGGCAAGGTGTGTAAGCGTTGTGAGGCGTTGAGCTAACTTGTACTAATGACCCGTGAGGCTTAACCATACAACCCAGATGGGTTTTACTAACCTTAGTTGTTAGGATGGGACACTTAGACAGTGCGAACTCAAGAAGCTCTAATGAGCAATCAGCTTTCCGAATTATTATTTAATGCTAGTTAAATGGCGTTAGATAACCAAATTTGTCTGGAAACCATAGAGCTGTGGCACCACCTGATCCCATTCCGAACTCAGAAGTGAAACACAGTATCGCCGATGGTAGTGTGGGGTCTCCCCATGTGAGAGTAGGTCATTTCCAGGCGCCAAATAAAACAGCAAGGCCACTCTAATTGAGTGGCCTTTTTGTTTTGTGTCGAAAAATTATTCTTGAGCATGAGTCAAACATAGTGTGGCCGATATGCCCATGTGAGAGTAGGTCATTTCCAGGCGCCTAATTTACTCGAAAGAGTAGTGATAAGCCCGTTGCTAATGCAACGGGCTTTTTTACGTCTGAGATTTAAGCATTAAAGTCGTGTAGCCGATATGCCCATCTGAGAGTCGATTATTTCCAGGCGCCTAATACCAATCAGATGGTACCAATCTCATTAATTTATGGGTCAGACCTATTCTCTCTAATAGCTCAATCGGATATCCCTTCTGGCTCAAATATCCTCATCTCCATGAAAGCAGCTATTAACTAGTTCATTCTGATAAAGTCGTTATCACACTTGCTCTCCATGGTTTAGTTCTGGTGAACCGGGGTAACTTGAGGGTTGTTAGTTTAGCAAAGTTATCATCTAAATCATGCTGTCGCTGAGATCAATTTCAAATACTCGTACATTTATCTGCTGTTAGCATGTGAGGCAATAATGGCTTTCGTTACTGGCGTGACTGCTCCGTCTAAATATACTGATTCAAACAGTTGCAGCCATAACGCTCGTGGACGAGTTTCTTTGGCTAGGAGAATTATGTTGGCTAAATCTGACTAGACATCAGTGCGAGTGAATGTCACATATTAAGGACAGTTGGCATATAGGGGGTTTTAAAAGCGTCCAGAATTACTTGGGGTGATGAGATCAAGTGGTTATCAATGACAATCTAATTGATGAAGTAAATGATAGGTTTTTTTATGCCAGACTAAATTCAGGTGAGTTAAAGCAATTGATACTTTGGGTTAGATAGGTAGCAATCTAGGTGTTAAAGCTTACCTTGCGGATCTTTAACCTACTGGTAAATATCGTTCGAGGACGATCTTTACCATCTATTCAGCTTGATAAAATAAAGGACCAAACGTTTGCACGTTTGGTCCTTTATATTCTGCCAAATACCTTTACTCAGTTATTTTCTGAAAAGCGTTAAGCGTTAAGCGTTAAGCGTCAGACGTCAGGCTTATTGCTTGCGGCTGAGTCGACACTGTTTATTTCTGATTCAGCTTGGCTTTTTCTCTTACTGAAAAGTCTTTCAACCACCACAAAGAACAGTGGAATTAAGAATATACCTAAGAATGTCGAACTCATCATGCCACCTAATACACCGGTGCCAATGGCGTTTTTACTGCCGGAACCGACACCAGTACTAATTGCTAATGGAACCACA
Organism: Shewanella glacialimarina; assembly: GCF_020511155.1. Classification (NCBI taxonomy): domain Bacteria; kingdom Pseudomonadati; phylum Pseudomonadota; class Gammaproteobacteria; order Alteromonadales; family Shewanellaceae; genus Shewanella; species Shewanella glacialimarina. Next base: position 154,326 of record NZ_CP041216.1, read on the forward strand.
CCGAAACCAAATGCTAATGAGGTCATTAGAATAGGACGCAAACGCACACGTACCGCATTTAGTGTTGCTTCGATTAATCCCGCACCTTTATCGTAGAAGTCTTTGGCGAATTCAACGATCAAGATGGCATTCTTGGTTGCTAGGCCCACCGTTGTCAATAAGCCTACCTGGAAGAATACGTCGTTAGGTAAACCTCGACCGTTCATAGCAAGCAATGCACCAATAACCCCTAGAGGTACGACTAATACGACGGCAAATGGCACCGACCAGCTCTCATAGAGTGCTGCAAGGACCAAAAACACCACTAGAATTGACAAAGCATATAATGCAGGTGCTTGGTTACCCGACAAACGTTCTTCATAGGACAGGCCATTCCACTCAACTCCAAACCCAGGTGGTAATTGTTCGACCATTTTCTCTATCGCAACCATAGCATCACCGGTACTGTAACCAGGCACGGTAGCACCTTGAATATTGACAGCAGGTAAACCATTAAAGCGTTGTAACTGCGGTGAACCAAAGTTCCAAGAGCCTGTCGCGAAGGCTGAAAAGGGCACCATTTCGCCCTCTGAGTTACGGACATACCAAGTGTCTAAATCACTGGGTTGCATACGATATTTAGCCTCACCTTGCACGTATACTTTCTTAACACGACCACGGTCAATGAAGTCATTCACATATGAGCCACCCCATGCGGTAGCGAGTACGCTGTTGGCACTGTTGATATCAATACCCAGTGCGCGCACTTTAGCTTGGTCGATATGAATTTCGTACATTGGCGCATCTTCCTGGCCATTGGGTCTAACGCCCACCAAGCTTGGATTTTGTGCCGCCATACCCAGTAACTGGTTACGTGCCTCAATTAATGCATCATGGCCTTTACCGCTTCTATCTTGCAGATATAAATCGAAACCATTTGCTGTGCCCAACTCAATTACCGCAGGTGGAACAAACGCAAACACCATGGCTTCTTTTATTTGCATAAAGCGGCCCATTGCACGACCTGCGATAGACTGTACATCCTGACCTGGTTCTTCTCGTTCGGCCCAATCTTTTAAGCCAACAAACGACATGCCCATGTTTTGGCCCATACCCGCAAAGCTGAAACCTGCAACACTGAACACAGAGTTTACCGAATCGCTTTCCTGGGTCAGATAGAAATCATTGATTTCGTTTAACACTTTAACGGTACTTTCTTGGGTTGAGTTGGTTGGTAAAATTGCTTGGGTGAATAAAATCCCCTGATCTTCATCTGGTAAGAATGCCGTTGGCATGCGTAAGAAAATCCACGCTGTAGCAATAACAAGCACAAGATATATGCCCATCATGCGGAAACTGCGTTTAAGAATTTTTGCCACGCTCGCTTCATAGCGAGATGTCATGCGATCAAACATACGGTTAAACCAACCAAAAAAGCCGGTATTAATATGGGTATGACCTTTAGGTAATGGCTTTAACATGGTTGCACATAATGCAGGTGTTAAAATCAACGCTACTAATACTGACAACGCCATAGCCGATACGATAGTGATTGAGAACTGACGATAAATCACCCCGGTAGAGCCTGACATAAAGGCCATAGGCACGAATACCGCAGAAAGTGTTAAACCAATACCTACAAGTGCGCCAGTAATTTGATCCATCGACTTACGAGTTGCTTCAAGTGGGCTTAACCCCTCTTCAGACATTAATCGTTCAACGTTTTCTACTACCACAATGGCATCATCGACCAGTAGACCAATTGCCAGCACCATAGCGAACATGGTGAGGGTGTTAATAGAGAACCCTGTTGCCGACAAAATAGCGAATGTACCCAGTAGTACTACGGGTACTGCAATCGTTGGGATTAACGTTGCCCTGAAGTTCTGTAAGAACAGATACATGATCAAGAATACTAATACGATAGCTTCGATTAACGTATGGACCACACCTTCAATAGATTTCTCAACAAATGGAGTAGTGTCATACGGATAGTAAATTTCTAACCCTTCAGGAAAATAGGTTTTTAAATCATCTAAACGGTCGCGAATATTATTAGCTGTATCGAGTGCGTTTGCACCTGTTGCCAACTTAAAAGCTAGACCAGATGCAGGTTTACCATTATAGAAGGATTCAACCGCGTAGCTTTCGGCACCAAGTTCAACTCGAGCCACATCTTCAAGATAGACATTTGCGCCAGAAGAGTCTGATTTCAGAATAATACGTTTAAATTGTTCAGGTGTTTGTAAACGGCTTTGTGCGGTAACCGTGGCGTTTAATTCCTGGCCTGGCATTGCAGGTGAACCGCCTAATTGGCCAGCCGATATTTGAGCATTTTGCTCTCTAATGGCTGCCATTACATCAATACTGGTTAAGTTGTATTGGGTTAACTTTAGCGGTTCAAGCCAGATGCGCATTGCGTACTGCGCACCAAACAATTCGAGTTCACCAACACCTGGTACTCGACTCATCGGGTCTTGAATATTGGCAGCAACGTAATCAGAAATATCGTTTTTAGCCAGCGAGCCGTCTTCAGACACAAACGCCACAACCATTAAGAAACCCGCGCTGGATTTGTTAACGTTTACACCTTGTGATTGTACTTCTTGAGGTAAGGAGGTCATTGCCGACTGCAGTTTATTCTGCACTTGAACTTGAGCAATATCGGCATCGGCTTCGGCATTAAACGTTAAGGTAACAGTAGCGTTACCAAAACTATCACTGCTAGAAGAAATATAGCGTAAATGGTCAATACCTGTCATACGTTGCTCAATAACTTGAGTCACGGTATCTTCCATGGTTTTGGCCGATGCACCAGGATAAAATGCGGTAATCACAACCGTTGGCGGTGCAATACTAGGGTATTGGGCAATGGGCAGGCCTTTAATGGCCAGCACGCCTGCTAACATAATAAGAATTGCGATCACCCAAGCAAAAATAGGGCGATCGATAAAAAAGCGAGCCATAATAATGTCCTATTTTTGTGGAGTATCTTCAGTTAATACCTGTGGTGATACCGCCGCACCTGGACGAATTTTTTGTAAGCCTTCTACAATTAATTTATCGCCAGCTTGGAGGCCATCAATGATGCGCCATTGGTTATCAATTACTTCAGCAGTAGTGACAATACGCACTTCGACATTGTTATCTTGATTAACAATCATAGCCATTGCCTGACCTTTGGTATTGCGAGTAATGGCGCGTTGAGGCACTAAAATAGCTTGTGGATCAGTACCTGTATCTAAACGTGCACGCACATACATACCAGGTAACAGTACACCATCAGGGTTAGGGAATTCAGCACGTAATGTGACAGACCCGGTAGCCTCGTCAACACTGACCTCAGCAAATTGCATCGTACCTTGCTGATCATAAGTGGTACCGTCTTCTAAAATCAGCGTAACAGTAGCATTGTCACTTTTTTGTAACTTACCCGCTTTTAGCTTACTTTTAAGGCGTAATAACTGCACACTAGATTGAGCAATATCAACATTGATAGGGTCTAATTGTTGAATCGTCGCCAAAGTGCTGCTTTGGTTTGCGGTGACTAAAGCACCTGCTGTTACTGATGATTTACCTATGCGACCCGCAATTGGGGCTTTTACTTCAGTATATTCAAGATTGATTTTAGCTGTGTTAATAGCGGCTTGCGCAACGGTTACAGATGCTAAGGCTTCTTTATAAGCGGCTTTTGCTTCATCAAAATCTTGTACACTGACCGAATTAGTTTTTACCAATGTTTGGTAGCGCGCCGCTTTCGCTTTAGCAGATTCTAAACCTGCGTTAGCACTGGCTAAATCAGCTTCTGCGCTAACTAAAGCCGCTTTATAGGTAGCTGAATCGATTTGATAAAGAGATTGACCTTTAGTGACCTCTTTACCTTCAATAAATCCACGTTCAGTAATAATACCAGACACTTGTGGACGAACTTCAGCTTCTAAAAACGATTTACTGCGACCCGGTAGCTCTACTTGAATCGACTGTGACTGTGCTGTCACTACCATTACACCAACCGGAGTAGGTGGGCGCTCTTGTTGAGCCTGCGCTCCTTCGTCTTGTTTGCCACAGGCTGTTAACCATAACGTCGCAGTTATCACTGCGGCAATTTTCAATGCTTTGTGCATGAGAGCTCCTACTCTAATGTATCCACACACAACTAGGTTACTGTGTGAAAAAGGCTATTTCAATTCTAACTGTATATTTTGCTACGCAATTAACATTGCTCATAGAAACTATTCGCAAAGCCAATGGGCTAAATTGTAAATAAATACGTTAACCCGCTTGATTGATAACTGTTTGTTAACGAATTTGGAGTAAAAAACTTGTTTTATGAGTAATTTAATTAAAAATGTTTACTCAGTGTGTGGTTAATTTAACAGCTATATATTGCAATTACACAGACCAACTAAGATAACCTTGTTGAAAGTTATTATAGTATTTCACTATTAATGGTTTTTGTCTGTTAGCTCTTTTGGTTAGTTTTGCTTATTTTTATTGTAAAACAGGTGTTTGTTGCGTTAATTGCACTGAACTTTGTCATCAAAGATTGTGTGCTTGTGGAGTAGGCATACAAATCAGTAGGTCAAATTCAGGGATAATAAGCTCAACATGATGTTGTTTAGCAAGGGCAGTTGTCCGTTTTGTAAACGCAAAATTCTTGAGCATATTGCAAACATCAGATATTCCTTTTTGCTAATTTACTGCTTGGTTTACGTCACAATCAACCATTGAAATACCCCAATAGATGTAATCATGATTAACAAGACTGATACGACAATAATCAACATTTTCATTATCAACTAAAAAGTAAACTATACGGTGTAGTTTATTGCGATCCAGTTGAAAAGTAAACTGGTCAGTGTAAAATAACTTTTATCAATTTTTTGAATACAAAGTATATGGACACTGAAAAGAAAAGCCGCAGCCAGTTAAAACGACAAGCCATCATTGATGCAGCCAAGCGCACCTTTAAATCGATAGGTGTCGCAGCGACCAGCATGGACAAGCTAGCTGAAGAGGCTCAAGTGTCTAAACGCACGGTTTATAATCACTTTGCTACCAAAGAAGCCTTAGTGATGCACTTGGTGAGTGAATTGTGGCTTGAAGCTATGACACGTAACCAGGGTCAATATCAAGCCGACAAAGATTTACTACAACAATTTACGGCCATTATTTTGACCGAAATTGAGTTTATTAATTCACAAGAACATATCGATATGGCCCGAGTCGCATTTGGGCACTTGTTTTACAATAGTGAAGAGATGAACCGAGAGGTTGAGAAAATGAAGCTGCTTGAAACGGCGTTACTGCGCTGGATAAAAGCCGCCGTAAGCGATAATAAGTTAGCACTAACCGATGTTAATTTTGCTAATGAACAGTTAATGCACTTAATTAAAGGGCATTGTTTCTGGCCACAATTATTGGCTTACAAACCTTTACTCACCAGTGAAGAGCGCCAACATCTGGCCGATGAAACTGCAAAAATGTTTTTAAGCCGTTATCAAGTAACAGCTTAATACCTATCATCACTTCTACAGATAGTTATCACCGACGCCGAGTGAAATAATTCGGCTTATTTCAGCTAATGTCAGCCCTGATTCTTGTTGCCAAGTATTGAATGCTGCTTGTGTTTGTTTAAGGCCTGTTTGTGAACTAAATCCGGCATCGACAACGTTTTTGGCTTTTAAATACCCTTGTACATCGTTGGATAATATAAAGGTGTCTTTGCCAATGGAGCGTAAAAAGTACGCACCAGTATTGCCGCCTAAACGGGTCCCTTGTTTTTTCAGTGACTGCCATAAACCGATAATATCTTCGGTTGGCCAGTGGGCGATGAACTCAGCAAAGCTGCCGTGTTTAGCCGCTAATGATTGCACCATATAGGCATTATCCACAATAGCCTGGGTCTTCTTTTGGTGGCGGATCAGTGTTGCGTCGGATGCCCGTTGTTGAATCTGCTCAGGTGATAGCATCAGCACTTTTTGTGGCTCAAAATCAAAGAAGGCTTTTTCATAAGCGGGCCATTTATTGTCGACTACGCGCCATACAAAACCACTTTGAAAAACCCGCTTAGACATAGCTGATAATAATTGTGCATCACTGTATTGGGCTATTTCACTACTGGATAATGTGTTGGGTAACAAAGCTTCAACAGCCGCCATTCCACCTTTGCGTTCACAGGCACGTAACACGATATCAGCAAATTTTTCTAGCTTAGCCACAATATGGTCCTCAGGTATTTGATTGTCATTTAGCGTTTGAGTTATGAGCTAAATTAATCTATTTAAATGATTATATGGCACAAACAAAACAGCCATCTATACGATGGCTGTGGTTGTTTAGATTAACATTAGGCGTTAAATGTTTCTTTCTTTTTTAAGTTGTAAAAATTGCTTCCACTTTACCACTTCAGGTGGCAAATCTGGTGTTGCACCTTCATAGCCCGCTTCCAATACTAAGCTGTTAATCGGCACTTGTTTGCCTTTACATATAAATACGCCACGGACATGAACAATACAATGCAAACCGCGTGCTGTGACAAAACGCTGCTCAATATAGAAATATTTTTCATCCCAGCCAACCACTTTAGTTTCAACTTCAAACTTTTCAAATGGCTTAATATCACGGATATAAGTGAACTCAGATGCATTAACAATTGGCATCCACTTCATCTTGAGAAATTTTTTCATTAACCCCATATCGGCGATCATATAGGTACGTGCCAAGTCCATAAATGCAGGGTAGCGTGAGTTAGTGAGATGCAGGTTTATATCGCAATCAAACGGCAATGCTCGATAACTAATCTTGCTGGTACCTAAAAAACCAATGCCAGGGCAATGGCGAATGCGCCACATGAACAACCACACTAATCGAAAATACAGATTCATTTACAACCACTCCTTTATGAGCGCCACAGGCTAGCAGAGGTCATACCAGCGAGCAAGCAGAGTTTTTGCGATTTTCGCGGGCGTTTGTGCGTTGAGTTGATTGAACTTATGTGGCTAGGACATTATTATAGCGCTGCTGAATTTCAGCATTAATTCTCAGGGCGGGGCGAAATTCCCCACCGGCGGTAAATACTTGTGCCTATTTATATGGTGCAAACATAAAGCCCGCGAGCGCTCGATTCGTCGAGGTCAGCAGATTTGGTGACTTAGTTTATTACTAATATGGTAATGGCTAATATTCCAGAGCCGACGGTTAAAGTCCGGATGAGAGAGAATAGCAACACCATCAGTAGACTCTGTCCGCTGGTGCAATTCTATTTGGCGTAAAAACCCTCTTCAAAGCCCTGATTCTGGTATTTTTTTAGGAGTAAACCATGAATCAGTTATCTTTACTTGCACCTTTTGGTGAGCCAATCGAGCGCGTTGAAAAAGCTATTATTGCCTTACAACAAGGTCGGGGCGTGTTATTGCTTGATGATGAAGACCGTGAAAACGAAGGCGACATTATCTATTCAGCACAGCACCTGACCACAGAGCAAATGGCATTAATGATCCGTGAATGCAGCGGTATTGTGTGCTTATGCTTAACCGATGAGCAAGCTAATAAGCTTGAACTGCCACCTATGGTGATGGATAACAACAGTGCTAATCAAACGGCATTTACGGTATCGATAGAAGCCAAAGTTGGCGTGACCACAGGTGTTTCTGCTGCGGATCGTGTTACCACAGTTAAAACGGCAACAGCAGTACATGCTAAAGCCAGCGACTTAGCAAGACCTGGGCATGTATTTCCACTGCGCGCCCGTACAGGTGGAGTCATGTCGCGTCGTGGCCATACTGAAGGCACTGTTGATTTGATGCAAATGTCAGGTCTAGCGCCTGCTGGGGTGTTGTGTGAACTAACCAATGAAGACGGCTCTATGGCTAAAACGCAGGAAATTGTCGCCTTTGGTTTAAAACATAACATGCCAGTCCTAACGATAGAAGACATGGTAATGTATCGCTTAAAGCATGATTTGAAATTAGCCTAGTTGATTTAACTGGCTTAATGGCTTTGATGTACAATTGCTGGAAAGAGGCGCTTATGCGCCTCTTTTATTATCTTCAACGTACGAGATTAAGCCTACTTGCATAAGGCACAATGACACTAAAGCGCATCTATAATACTTGGTAGTGGGCCATTGTCTTAGCCTCAGTTAACATTCCTTTGTGGATCCACACTTATAAAAGATGCCATATACCAGAGTGTTTTTCATCCATCCAGTCGTTGGGAGTGAGTATTTAGTCAAAATAGCTACAGTGCTAAGGGGAAGTAATATAGATTATTTGGCTGAAGTGTCGCTTATTGCCATTACAATTCGATAAAGAGTTGGTTCAATAGCTTTTTGATCTGTTCATCATCTTCTTTAAATTGAATGCCTACATTTACTTTGCCATTTTCAAAACGGCTATTACATACTCTGGCAGGAATGGTAATTTCAAGATCACTGGGTGAGCGAAGCACGACAAAGATATCTTTTTGGTTTACGGTCACTTTAGGGTTATCGGTTTTAAAAACAAAACCACAACCTTTTGCGGAAATATCAGAAATAATACCCTTTAATTGGGCTGCTTTTTTAACCTCTTGCTCGCCTCTTGCGACAAGCGATGCCGGTAAATGTGTGACATAGCGTTGATGAGTACGTAGTTGTCTATTTTCAATTTTTTCTGGGTAGGTTAAAAATATAAATTTTTCAGGAATCTTAGTGATATTTCGAATGGTGGCTTTAAACGCGTAACACTCCCCTTGTTGACCTTCAAGTAGATAACGAACAACAACTACATTACCTTCGGCTAACACATCGCTGTAGTTATTCATATTCTGTGGGGCGGGATGTTTTAAGATAATATATTGGCCTAAATCATAACCTGCTAACGTCGCTTTTATACGTAACTTAACAGGATGGTCAATTTGTAAATCGACGATTTTTCCTGGTTTTAAATCAAAGAAAATAGGCTGTATATTGGCTGTCAACGTTCAAGTCCGTTCATAGATTATTATTAGTATGGAGGCCTGTTAATGTATTGTGATAATCCCTATAAGGCAATTCTTTTTATGCCAATAATTGATGTAGTGCCATAAGTCATCAAGTGTGGATGTTTCAATTTGAACAAAAAAGCGCCTTAATGGCGCTTTTTTTGTTTACAGTATTTTGTTAAGCAGCAATACCACTATGTCTCAATAGGGCATCGGTATTAGGCTCACGTCCCATAAAGCGTTTAAATAGCTCCATGGGTTCTTCACTGCCGCCCATTTCAAGTATGTTGTGTAAGAAACTTTTGCCTGTTTCTGAGTTGAAAATACCTTCATCTTCAAAGCGCGAAAAGGCATCTGCGGACAATACTTCAGCCCACTTATAGCTGTAATATCCCGCTGCATAACCACCTGCAAAAATATGGGCAAAGCCATGTTGGAAGCGGTTAAAGCTGGGGGGTGTTAATACCGCTACCTTACTGCGCACTTCATCTAAAATACCCTGAATATCGGCGCCCTTAGCAGGATCAAACTCATGGTGCATTCTAAAGTCGAATAACGAAAATTCCAGCTGACGCAACATCATCATGCCAGACTGGAAATTCTTTGCCGCTAACATTTTATCCAGCAATGCTTTAGGAAGTGGCTCACCGGTTTCAAAGTGACCTGAAATTTCCGCTAATGCTTCTTCTTGCCAGCACCAGTTTTCTAAAAATTGACTTGGTAATTCAACCGCATCCCATGGCACACCATTAATGCCTGATACACCGCCTACATCAACTTTGGTGAGCATGTGGTGAATGCCGTGGCCAAACTCATGGAATAAGGTGATCACTTCATCATGGGTAAATAAAGCAGGCTTACCATTTACGGGGCCATTAAAGTTACAAGTTAAATAAGCAACTGGCTTTTGTAGGCCAGTAGAGGTAATACGACGACCTCGACAATCATCCATCCATGCTCCGCCACGTTTACCTGTGCGGGCATATAAGTCGAGGTAGAAGCTGCCACGGTGAATGTTTTCAGCATCAAAAATATGGAAAAAACGCACATCTTTGTGCCAGGTATCAAATTGTTTTTCTTCTTTAATGGTTAAACCAAACAGCTTGTTTACCGTAAAGAAAAGACCTGATAATACTTTGTTTTCAGGAAAGTACGGGCGTAACACTTCTTGGGATACTTCATACTTATGTTGTTGCAGTTTTTCGGCATAAAAGCTTAAATCCCACGACGCCATTTCGGTCACATTGAAATGTTCTTTTGCGAAAGCACGAAGTTCAGCCAACTCGCTTGCCGCTTGATCTTTTGAGCGTTCACCTAATTCATTCAAAAAGCCCAGTACTTGCTCAGGGGTTTCAGCCATTTTGGTTGCTAAAGATTCATCGGCATAGCTTTTAAAACCTAATAGATTAGCTATTTCATGACGTAGTGCAATGATTTCATTCATGTTGCTACTGTTATCAAACTCACCGGCATTAGGGCCTTGATCCGATGCGCGTGTCACAAATGCACGGTAGCATTCTTCACGTAACTCACGGTTTTCACTGTAGGTCATAACAGGCAAGTATGATGGGAAATCTAAGGTGAATAACCAACCTGTTTTCTCATTTTCGTCAGCCATGGCTTTTGCTGCTGCGATAGCTGATTCCGGTAAGCCGACTAACTCCGATTCATCGGTGATCAGTTTGGTCCACGCTTGGGTGGCATCTAATAGTTGGTTTGAAAAATTGCTGGTAAGTTCTGAAAGACGTTTCACTATGTCGCCATAACGGACTTTATCAGCATCACTTAAGCCAATACCTGATAATTCGAAATCACGTAGGCTTTGTTCAATCACCATTTTTTGTGCCTGAGTTAATTGGCCAAAATCCGCGGACTGGTGAATCGATTTATACGCTTCATATAAGCCTTGGTGTTGACCCACATAGGTGCCGTAATCTGATAGTAGTGGCAGACAGTCATCGTGTGCTACACGCCATTTATCATTACTAACAACTGAATTCATATGAGAAACCGGTGACCAGACTTTACTGAGCTCATCATCAACTTCTTCAAGTGGCGCGATTAGGTTGTCCCAGGTGTATAAGCTGTTCTTGGCGAGGAGTTGATCAATACTGTTGCGGCAGTTTTCAATGGCTTGTTCCACAGCAGGCTTAATGTGTTCAGTTTTTATTTGTGAAAAAAGCGGTAATTCTGTGCCACTTAGCAATGGGTTGCTCATAATGTTTCCTCGAAGATTAGGCGTATGTGATCTTTATGAGGGCGACAGGGTTGAATTTCAAGTCAAATAGGCTGAGCGGATGAATAGGAGTACGCCTAAGAATACTTTATTAGGCATTACCTAGGCTAAAAATTGACTAAAAAAAGTGATTTTGCTCCCGATTTGCATTTACATGCTATTTGGTGTTGAAGCGGGTTATGCACTATCTAACAATGTGGAATTGTCAGCGCACTTTAGCCGTACCAAAGCATTAAAGGATATTAAGCGTGAAGCATCGGTTGATGGTGTAACGGGGTGTTTAAATCAAACCTACGCTGGTGTGCATGTTAACTGGACTTTCTAACTCGGCTAGATGACGATTACATCTTTATGTGAAACTTAGTCTACACTTTAAAGCGCAGCAGGATTGTTATGCTTTTATTACCTCATTTTTTGCAAGGATGCATTATGAAACTTTTCATTTTATTCTGTTCTGTCTTATTTTCTCTAATTTGTCTCTCAAGTATCAATCAAAGTATTGCCGGTGATGATTGGGCAGAGCTAACTGCCAATACTAAGTTAAAACAATCTGAGCTTAATAATCAATCTGCAGTAAAGCTTGGTAAAGATGGTGTTTATGACAGTGAAGGTAAACCTATTAAGATAAGTCAGCCTTCATTTGCACTTGAATATGATGCTGAGGAAGCATTAGTTACACCATATCGGTTACAAAATGCCACAAAATCCATCAAAGGGTCTGAAAAAACATCCACCAAAACAAAATCATCCGCAACGGCTAAAATGGCCGATGATCCCAGTTGTCGCTGGCTGCATAATCGTATTACCTATTTGCAAGGTAAAGTTCGAACAGAAAACCGCCATCAACAACATTTTGAAAAAGAGTTGTCCGCTAGGTTATCTGAGTGGAAATGTTTGCAGTGCGCAGGAAAAGGACCTTCTCAGGGTGATCACGACCGATGCCAGTACAAACGTTAACGCGAGTTTATTAATGGCACCTAGCATCCAAGTCGTTTCCTCCCTACAATAGCCATATCAATTGCAGCGGAGATTATCATGGCTCAACATTTTGACTATATTGCTTTGGGTGCCGGCAGTGGCGGTATCGCATCAGCAAATCGTGCAGCAATGCGCGGTGCAAAAGTATTAATTATTGAAGCAAAACATGTGGGTGGCACCTGTGTAAACGTAGGGTGTGTGCCTAAAAAAGTGATGTGGTATGGTGCGCATGTCGCAGATGCCATGAATCTTTATGCCAAAGATTATGGTTTTGATGTCACAGTTAATAAATTTGATTGGAACACCTTAGTTGATAATCGTGAAGCTTACATTGGACGTATTCACGAAGCCTACGGCCGTGGTTTTGCTAGCAACAAAGTGACACTACTAAACGGTTACGGCAAGTTTGTTAACAACAACACAATTGAAGTGAATGGTGAGCATTACACCGCCGACCATATTGTGGTCGCTACCGGTGGTGCGCCGACTATTCCTGATATTCCAGGAGCAGAATACGGTATCGATTCAAACGGCTTCTTTGAACTACGTCACCAACCAAAACGCGTGGCCGTGGTTGGTGCGGGTTATATTGCTGTTGAGCTAGCAGGCGTATTACATGCCCTTGGTAGCGAAACTCATTTATTAGTGCGTAAACATGCACCTTTGCGCAACTTTGACCCTATCTTAGTTGATGCGCTTGTTGAAGCAATGGCAACAGATGGCCCAACACTGCATACTCACAGCACGCCAAAGCAAGTGATTAAAAATGCTGATGCAAGCTTAACGCTTGAGCTTGAAAACGGTAATAGCATTACCGTAGACACGCTAATTTGGGCTATTGGTCGTTCACCAGCAACAGGTAATATTGGTCTTGAAAATACTGATGTCACTCTTAATGCAAAAGGTTATGTAGTAACCGATGAGCAACAAAATACTACCGCAAAAGGCATTTACTGTGTTGGCGATATTATGGAGGGTGGTGTAGAGCTAACTCCTGTTGCCGTAAAAGCGGGGCGTTTATTGTCAGAGCGCTTATTTGGTCAAATGCCTAATGCGAAAATGGATTACAGCGTGATCCCTACTGTGGTGTTTAGTCATCCTCCAATTGGTACTATGGGGCTTACCGAACCCGAAGCGATTGAGCAGTACGGCAAAGATAAGGTGAAAGTCTACACCTCAGGCTTTACCTCAATGTACACAGCCGTCACAGCACACCGTCAAGCCTGTAAAATGAAGCTAGTATGTGCTGGTGATAATGAAGTCGTGGTAGGTATACACGGTATTGGTTTTGGTATGGATGAAATCCTGCAAGGGTTTGGTGTTGCAATGAAAATGGGCGCAACCAAAGCTGATTTTGATTCAGTAGTTGCGATACATCCAACGGGTGCTGAAGAATTCGTTACTATGAGATAATAGTAAGTAAGCGGTATTAATCGAGAGCAAAAAAGCAAACCATAGTGTTTGCTTTTTTATTGTCTGATGATTTATTCCAGCCCTGCACCCTTGATACTCATGTCGTTGGTGGTCAGTATAAATGATCACCGATCTGGATAATAAATGCATATAAAATATCTCGTTGCACAGCTAACTGTGTTGATATGTAATAGGCTGGCTCTTGATGCGTTAATTCGCCTTGTTAAAGGCATCGATAAACTCCAACTAATGCATGAGGATAAAGCGGTGAATTTAAAATGGTGGAAGAGGTAAAACAAGCGGCCGATGTAAGATGGGGTTCTATCAACGAAACGGATCAATTTTTTGAAAAAGTGTTTTCTGTTGATGCTTAATCTAACCGGTTAATCATTTATGCTAGCAATATTCTCCATACTACCAATATTACCTAGGCAGTGGAGTTTGACAAATTATCTTCTAACAATTGCACCACAATTAACTCTTTTTTCAGTGTTGAGTCATCTACGAATGATTCATAAAACAATCTATTCTGCAATTAAGAAATAACATTGGTTAATAGGCATTATCGTCTTTAACTCATGGCTCGTTCTAAACATACTCTTGTTCATGTTAGTCCGTTTAGGTTCTGCGGCTAACTTATTGTGAAGGTCTAATTCTGAAGCCTTTGAATAGTCTATGGCAAAGGTAATAGCAACAAGAAGCAAATAAATGCCTATACAAATAGGTGATAAATTTCAATAATGGGTTTCATCATCTTTAGCTGAATCTTATTAAATGACTGTCGAAATTGAACGTAAGTATCTTGTACATAATGACCAATTTAAATCACTTGCTCACCGCTCAACTCGAATTGTTCAAGGATATTTAAACTCTGAAAAATCGCGCACGGTAAGAGTTAGAATAATGGGTGATCAAGGCTTTTTAACCATCAAAGGTATTAGTAATCAAGCTGGGTTATCACGCTTTGAGTGGGAAAAAGAAATCAGTGTGCAAGAAGCTCAAGACTTACTTAAATTATGTGAACAAGGTGTCATTGATAAAACCCGATACTTGGTGGAATATCAAAACCAAGTATTTGAGGTTGATGAGTTTTATGGTGATAATCAAGGCTTGGTAGTGGCTGAACTTGAGTTAGAAAGTGAACAGCAAGTGGTGATAAAACCTGATTGGTTAGGTGAAGAGGTGACTGGTGATAATCGTTATTACAATTCTTCATTAATGAAGCAGCCATATAGCCAATGGGCTTAAGCTGTTATCGGTTACATCTTTTGTAAGCTAATAAAATGCCGTTTAAATTGATATTTAAACGGCATTTTAATATTGACAGTGTTTGAGTTAATTATCTTCACATAGATTTTTGCCTGCCGCATAACAACTTGGCTGTCTTGGGCACACTGCGCCGCGTGAGCAAATTAAGCGGGCGTCATTTTTAATGCCGCGTTCAATCCAATTAATGTTAAGAATTTTAGCCACACTGGTGAGATCTTGTTTGATGTGCCTTGGAATAACCACAGAGCCACCATTAGAGGCGCACGCTTGTTTCAAATCATTGGCAATCGACAGTGAATCTTTACCCTGGGCATCAATAGCTGGGTTCAAATCAATACCTGCACACAGCACATGTGGATTACCCGCTGAGTCTTCAACCTTGATAGATTCACAGCAATATATTCGGGGTTGATTACCGACATTTAAAATCGAAATTTGCGCTGACGTACCAGATGACGGCTCATTAATCATTCTGAACACCGCCCAGTGCTGACAAGGGTCTTCCACTAAACGCATGTTGCCCCATGGCAGCGGGATACCATTGCCGCGATATACCGCTTTTAATTTGCCTGGCGCATAGGCATCAAAGAAATGCCAATGTGGGTAAGGTGACACCACCGTCATGCGGCGCATAGCAACCGATGCAGAAACTTGTAATTGCTTGTGAACACTAATTTCATAGCCGTGACGGTCAAGCAATTGCCTAAAGGGAACCTTAGGGCACAATAACGCACCGGCAAAAAAGCTTGATTCAAAATCACGCCAGGCATGCAAAATATCTTGAGCATTAAGCGTGTTTGACTGTGGAATACCGTTGTCATCACCTTCTTCTTTTCGCCCTGAGGTCATCACCGACTTTAAACCGTCTTTGTTGTGCAACACACAGTGACCAATATGCACAGCTAAATCATATTTCAAACGATGAGGACGATCTTTTAAGGTGTTATTTAAGTAAATCGTACCGGGAGGCTCAAAGAAAGAAGTCACTAATTGATGTGAGCTTGCCCCCATCTCATCACGAATTTCTTGCGGAGTGCGGTCAATCCACTTAATCACTAATCCCATTCTGGCGGCAATGGTGAGCATGTCATCGGCCATTAAGGGCATACGTTTTAAACCCACATCTTCAGCGGCACGTTCTAAATCAGGAAAATGATTTTGGTGATGCTCTTGGTGCGCGCGGATTAGCAAGTGGGCAAACTGCCTGCCCGATGTACCGGTTTGCGACAGCATTTCGGGTATCGCAATTTGTAAAATATCATTAGAGAATAAAAAGCTTGGCTCTAGCGGCATACCACTAATGCCACCTTTATTGCCTTTTTCAGGCGTAATAGCGTGATCTTCTGGCACGTCATCCAGAAACCAGCCGACTTCTTTTTGAAAAACCACTGCGATAACCGCAAGCATATCGGCACTTGGCACACGCTTACCACGTTCAATCATAGATAAATATGACACAGAAGGTGAGTTGTTAGCGTCTACCCGCATACAGCGGGCAGATAAGTCTTCCATGGTTAAGTTGTTGCGTTTACGCAAGTTTCTTATTTTTGTACCCAGAAAATGGGTCTTTCGCATCAAGCTTTTATCATTTCTCATTTTGTATAATTCACACTGTAAAATTTTTATTGTGAAATTCTTAGTAAAAATAGCATAGACTAAAAATCAAGCTGTGAACAAGGCTTAAATTAAAAACCATTTTGAATCATTATAAATAAAATAATGTGACCTACGATTAAAAGAAGAGGATAAGGCTATGAACATGTCTACTCAAGCAAGCAAAACATCTACCCAAAACCTTAACCACTTCATTGGTGAGCAATTTGTGGCAACCACTAACCCATTGGATCGTTCTATTAATGCGAAAGAATTTTTAGACGCTCAATTTCCATTAGCAACAGGCTCACACCAAGATGTGACTAGCTATGTGGTTTACTACACGCACTTGCTTGCATTTTTAAAAGATGGCACACAATGTGGTTTATTAAATCCTTGCCAATTTGTTGCGCTAACGGGTCATAAAAGCGAGCCAACATCCGTGGTATTAAAAAATAATGACACTCATATTGAAATTTGTTTCGACCGCCAGGGCGATATTGGCTCTGATGATTTGGCGAACATTGAAGATATTCAAATTGAAATGCCAATTAAGAATTTACCGACACCTTACAAACAATGGATCAGCTTATTACACTCAAGCTGCAAACCAACCGAAGGCCGTTGCAAAGTGTTTACTGCTAAAGATGGTAGCGATTACGCCATGCACCAGCGTTAAGCCTGTAGCTAACTTTAGCGTATTAAGAAAGCATTTAAGCAAGAATTACTCAAAGCCAGCGGGCTAACCCCGCTGGCTTTTTGATTACTTGCTTAAGTTGCTTGGCTAGAAAATTAGTTGCTGGGCCAGAAAAAATTAGAGTCTTGACTGACTTTGTTTGATGGCGTGGCTTGGTCAGCAATATAGAAGCTGATGGTTTGCTTGCTCATCGCACTTGTGTTTTCTGACTGTTTACAGCGTAAAGTCACCGGATATTCGATTTGCTCGCCTGGTTGAATATGGACTTTGTTGTCGGTGATAAGGGTGAGATCGCAACCCTGATGTCGGCTATCAATACCAATAATATAATTGACGGGGTGCTGGGTTTTATTGCGGATTTTAAGTTGATAGCTATTTTCGACAAATTCTCCAACTTCACGATAGAGAGTTTGGCGGTCTCGTATCACATTGAGTTGAATCAAGCTGCGATTGGCTAAGTCTACTACCATTAATACGCACATAATGAGTAAAGCTGATGCGTATCCTAGCGCTTTTAACGATAGCTTTTTAGCTGGAATGCCGGGTTGTTGATCTTTATGGCTTTGAGCTATTTGGCTTTGGGGAGCCAGAATAGCGGGAGTTGGCTTTAGTGCATTCTCGCTGGTAAAACTAATTAAGTTGGGTTGATAACCAAATTTTTCCATTGTTTGATTACATGCATCGACGCAGGCACCGCAGTTGATACATTCATATTGCAAACCATTGCGAATATCGATACCTGTTGGGCAAACATCCACGCATAAATTGCAATCTACACAGTCACCTAAATCGGTATTTTGTGAGCGTTTTCGTTGTCCTCTTGATTCGCCTCGGGCGGCATCGTAGCTGACTGTTTTGGTATTTGAGTCAAACATCACCGCTTGAAAGCGCGAGTATGGGCAACAATGTAAACACATCATTTCGCGCATCCAACCCGCATTGATATAGGTACAAAGTGCAAAGAACCATACCCAAACGCCAGTCCAAAACCCGCTAGAAAAAGTAAAAATATCAATATATAGATCTTTAGCAGGCATAAAGTAGCCCATAAACCCACAACCAGTAACTAATGCAACAATGGCCCATAAACTGTGTTTGGTCATGCGTTTACGGATTTTGGATGCAGATAATGGGGCTTTATCTAATGCGGCACGATGGTGATGGTTCCCTTCAACTTTTGCCTCTATCCACATAAACATAGCGGTCCACGCCGTTTGCGGGCATAAAAAACCACACCATACTCTGCCCCAATAAACGGTCACAAAAAACAACCCAAATGCCGCCGCCATAAACATCCAGGCCAGAATAGTGAAATCTTGCGGCCATAGGGTGATATTAAAAAAGAAAAACTGTTGCTGGGTAACATCAAGCAAAATGGCCTGACGCCCTTGGTAGGTTATAAAGGGCAACAGAAAGAAAACGGCAATCAATAAAGTATTACTGTATTTTCGAATGCGCTGAAACACACCATATTGTTCACGCACATGAATTTTACCTGAGTGAGATGAGCTGACATTCACAATAGGGATGCGTTGGGATGATGGTAATCGACTTGATTCTGGTGCTGACATGTTGTTTTCCTAAAGTGACATTACGTCGTTATATAGCAATAGGTAAGCCAACATATTTTTTACTTATCAAGCTGATTTTAATAGAGAAATATTTTTTTGAGTTGATGATGCATCACGATATATCGCAATTAAGCGAAATGTCGTGATCTAGCGGCAATGATGTTTAAGTGAGTCGCTTGATGAATCCTATATTGATTAAGCGTCAGGCTAACGGTTAATACCGAGTTTTTTCATTCGAGATCGCAATGTGCTGGGCGGCAATGCCAGCATGGCTGCTGCACCATTTGGGCCTGATATTCGCCATTGAGTCAATTCTAGTATGTCGATAATATGCGCAGCCTCGGCTTCTATCATGGTTAAAGGCTGCTTAATGGCAGTATTGTTATCTATGAGTGTGGGAAGCTGTAAGCTATTAAATGTTAACGTGTTGTCGTGGGTTAGAATGATTTCTCTTTCGATTAAATTTTGTAGCTCACGCACGTTTCCCGGCCAAGGGTATTGTTGTAACTTGTGTAAGCCTTTTGCGCTTACTTTGGTGATTTTCTTTGCCAGTTTTTGACTGAGTGATGCGACCAAATCACTCACCAGGTTAGGCAAGTCTTCTTGTCGATCGCGCAGGGGAGGAACCTGAATAGGAAAAACATTGAGGCGGTAAAACAAATCCATTCTAAATAAACCCTGCTCTACACGGCTGGGTAAATCATGATGCGTTGCTGCAATAAGACGAATGTTAACCTTAATGGTTTCGCTGCTACCAACCCGTTCAAAAGATTGCTCTTGAATGACGCGCAATAACTTTGACTGTGCTTCAAGGCTGAGTTCAGCAATCTCATCTAAAAATAGCGTGCCATTATGGGCTAATTCAAAGCGACCTTTGCGTCGACTAATGGCCCCAGTGAACGCGCCTTTTTCATGACCAAATAACTCACTTTCTAAAATTGATGCCGAAAATGCAGCGCAATTGACGCTTACCATGGGGTGGTTTTTACGGTGGCTTAATTGGTGCAGACTGCGTGCGACTAGCTCTTTTCCTGTGCCATTTTCGCCGCAAATTAGCACTGTGCTGTCGGTGTTAGCAACGAGGTTAATTTGCTGAGTTAAATGGTTTATGGCTTTGCTGTTGCCAGACAAGCCCATAGCGCCTTGCTTACCTTGTAGTTCGGTGAGTAGGTATTGATTCTCTGAGGTTAATCGCTCAGATAAGGCTTGTACTTGTGCGAGGGCTTTGCGTAATGAATCTTCAGTATGCTTTTGAATACTCACATCGCGAAATATGGCGATAACACCAATAAGAATATTATTATCATAAACCGGTGTTGAGCTGTAATAAACAGGGAAACAACTACCATCTTTACGCCAGAACACATCTTCACTGACCTGGCGTGCTATACCATCATGTAATGTGCGATATATCGGACAATCTTGCTGAGGATAATGGCTACCATCTGCATGACTATGATGGTGACAGTCATGAATATTTTTGCCGATTAACTCTTCAGCATTCCACCCAGTCATTTGCTCTGCTGCTGGGTTGATGAACACAGCATTCCCTTTAAGGTCAAAGCCATAGACACCTTCAGTCATTGCATTGAGTAGCAAGGTATTTTCTGGCAGAAAATGGCTGGTGGTTAAGCTGGTTTTTTCGGTCATATTTAAGCTTATAAAGACTGATCAACAAGAAATATCAATCATTATAACTAAGTCACGATATTTCGCGACTTAAATGTCGCCTACAGCAGTTTGTTCCTCTTGCCTAGTTTGAATGCTGCTGGAGATAGCATTCAATTAACTGTTCCCGATCTAGGCATAATTTGTGTAGTGGGTTGAAATTATCCACTATAAACATCGTTTGAGCACAATCAAGTTGTTACAATAGCTAATTGCTTTTTTAACGTGTTATTCCATGACGAACTTATCTACTACACATTATAAAATGTGGTTGTTTATTGCAGTGGGCTTGTTGTGCCTTACGCCGCTAATATCTTCTCCGGTAGCTTTACTGATGGGGTTTACATTAGCGAGTATCGGTTTGGTGCCGGACAGTATTGATTTAGGTAAGTGGACTAAAAAGCTACTGGCGTATTCGATTGTTGGTTTAGGTTTTGGGATTAATTTACCTAAAGCGATTGACGCTAGCAGTCATAATCTTGGCCTCATTGTGGGTTCAATTTTTTTTACCTTGATTTTAGGTTACGGCCTCACACGATTAATGGGCTTAGACAATAAAACCGGGCATTTAATTAGCTGTGGTACAGCTATTTGTGGCGGCAGTGCTATTGCTGCGGTCGCACCAGCGATTAATGCGAAGAATGATCAAATTGCTGTGTCGTTAGCCTGCGTATTTTTACTCAATTCAATCGCCTTGTTTGTGTTTCCAACGATTGGTCATGCGCTGCAATTGTCTCAATATGATTTTGGCGTATGGAGCGCCATTGCTATCCACGACACTTCGTCGGTTGTAGGCGCCGCGGCGGCCTATGGCGATGAAGCGTTAAAAATTGCCACTACAGTTAAGCTAGCTAGAGCACTATGGATTATTCCTATCGCATTATTAAGTGCTATTGCCTTTGGTGGTGATAAAAGCAAAATTACCATTCCATTTTTTATTCTGTTTTATTGTGTCGCCATTTTAGTTGCCTACTTTATTCCCCAGGGGCAACCGGTTTATAACCTATTGTTTGCTGTGTCTAAACAAGTGTTAGTCTTGTGTTTGTTTTTAATTGGTGCAGCGATTACAGTCAAAAAAATGCGCGCTAATGGTCCTAAACCGTTACTGTTAGGCGTGTTGCTATGGTTTGCAATTGGCAGCAGTTCATTGTTTTATATTGTGACATTTTAGGTATGAAAGCTTTAAAGTAATAATACTGAATTTGCCGTGCAGTTTTATGCACAAAAAGATGCTGAAATTGGTAAATAAAATCTATCACAAAGACGTGAATAACTTGAACGAGGGGATCAGCGGTAACAAAATCTTTTGAAGGCTTAACCGTTAGGCGTCGTGCTGTTTAATATCAGGTTTGCTTAATGCTAGCCAAATAAGACCACCGAATGCAATTAACTCGATTAATGCTCGTGTGAGTCCTGTTGTTTGTATGGAGGCAATAACGGCGATAATACATAAGGTAATAATCACAGCTGATTTAAGCCGACGTGATAGCCATAATTGTGTCATTTCCCCTCCAATATAATGATAAAAGCGGATGATATTATCGAGGTAATGACTTTGTTGGCGCCAATATCAATTTTAACTATCTCATAACTGATTGGTTACCATTTTGTCGTGACTGGGCTAGCTGAGTTAAACATGCTACTAAATGATGTGCCAAATACCGAGCGTCACCTCGGGGTAATTGTGCCAGACGATAGCAGCACTGTAGATGTGGCCAGTTTTACTCGAATAGGCTTTTTAATGAATATTTGAGTTTAATGTTTACGCACTTAACACTTGTTTGCGGGAATTGATAAACCCAAACAGCGTAAATTATGTTATTAGTTATATTAGTAAGAAGTTGGTTATATTGATCATACTTAGTTACATAGTGAGCAGAGTAATATTATGCATTTATGCAAAGGGTTAAGCTAAACTTACTGCAAATGTGTCATCAACCAAGAAGAGATATAAATGCTGAGTTTTCGATTACGGGTGCTGATATTGTTAACCTTTTTTACCTTATCTGTTGGCGCGTCAGCGACTATCTTAGATGTTGATGTGAGTGACCTTCAAGGTGCTTCAATCAGTGATGCTGTGGTGGAGTTGATCCCTGAACATAGTATGTCAGCATCAGCCATTAACAATCATGAAATGAAGCAGCAGAATCGAATATTCCAGCCTTTTGTACTGGCTGTTCAACAAGGCGATAAAGTCAATTTTCCTAACTTTGATCGTACCCGGCACCATGTGTATTCATTTTCAGCCGCAAAACCGTTTGAATTAAAGTTATATGTCGGAAAAGCAGAAGAGCCAATCGAATTTGAACAGCCGGGTATTGTGGCGATAGGCTGTAATATTCATGATTATATGCAGGCATTTATTTATGTCGCCCAAAGTCCACTTTACGATGTCAGCGATAATAAAGGTCGTGTGAGCTTTAATGATTTAACCCCAGGAACATATAACGTTAACGTATGGCACCCGTGGCAGAAAACTTCCGTGGCAGTAGCACCAATGGTATTAACCGGCGAACCCCCAAAAACGCTTGAGCTACAGCTTGATATAGAACATCAGGACAAGCCAACATCACCCCCAGCAGGATTTGCTGCAACCAGTCAGTCAACTCAAATTGAGTTAGCCAATGCGCAATAGTTTTCGACATAGATTGATTTTGGTCTTTTTAGTGGTACTGACTGTAGTGCAACTGTTAACGGCAGTATTTGTGTTGAATGCGACTCAAAATGCCAGTCGGCAACAGCAAATACAGCGATTAAGTGTCGGTATTAACGTTTTTAGCGATATTTTGGCTAACCGCAGTGAGCAGTTGAATCAGAGTTTGTCATTACTGAGTGCTGACTTTGGCTTTAAACGTGCTGTTGCGACTAAAGAGCAAGAGACCATTTCTTCGGTTTTATCGAATCATGGTAAACGTATTAATGCTAATGCGGCCATATTACTTTCACCGCAGGGGCAGTTGCTATCGTCTAGTTTGACAGGTTTATCAGCCGACGATGTTGCTAGGTTATTTACCAAGCATAAAAGTGAAGATAACGACTTTGTGATGTTAAATGTTAATCACGCTAACTATCAATTTGTGTTTCAGCCAGTAAAAGCGCCAACATTAATTGCCTGGGTTGGTATGGGCTTTTTACTCGATGAAAATGTGGCTCAACAAGCTAAGGCGATGACAGGTATCGATGTGAGCTTTATTAACTCAACATCAATACCTGTTGAAATTATTTCTACTTTAGCGCCAGAATTGATTCAACACTTAAGTGATATCCCATTCCGTTTTGCCGATGCTACCCTTCCCCCACAAGAGCACTATCCTGATAACTATTTGTCCCAGGCTATTCAGTTAGATCCGCAAAGTGATGAGCAATGGGTCGTATTGCATCAGTCTAATCAGCGCTGGCAACTCAATTATCAGCAACTGCGTAACAACATGCTGTTGATATTTGCATTCACTTCTTTATTGGCCTTTATTGTGGCCATGTGGGTCACCAATGGATTAACTAAACCGATAGATGCTTTGGTTAATTTCGCAAAAAAAGTGGGCCAGGGTGAAAATCCTACTAAAATTTACGGCGCCCCTGCAGAATTGCAGGCTCTTGCAGATACCTTGTCCACAATGCGCAGTAATATTGAGCAACGTGAACAAGACTTTTTATATCAATCAGAACACGACCCCTTAACGGGTTTGTTTAATCGTTTTGCCGCCGAAAAACACATCAAACATAAAATTATTGGCTTAACTGGTACCTTGTTATTGATTGATATTAAGCATTTTAGGCAAGTGAATGACATTATTGGTTTTGCTAATGGTGATCAGCTGTTAGTCAGTTTTTCTGAACGGTTAAGCCGCTTGTCTATTGATGTATCCCTTGTTGCAAGGTTAGACGGCGATGCCTTTTTATTGTTGTTACAACAACCGGCAAATAAAGCTGAGATTAGCCAGTATTTACATGGTGTGGTTATGCCATTTGATGTTGCAGGGTCAAAAATAACGTTATCAATTAGAACTGGCATTGTGCAGTTGAATGGCTTGTATCAACATATAGACACTCTCTTTAGACACCTTGAGATAGCCTTGAACCATGCCTGTGTTCAAGCCGATGATTCGTATGTTTATCAAGAAGGTGATGATGATAAATATCAACGCGAGTTGTCATTGGTGCGGGATTTACCGCAAGCATTAATTCAAGGGCAATTGCATTTGGTATATCAGCCTAAGGTGAATATTCAACTTAATACTTGTCATGCTGTTGAAGCATTAATTCGCTGGCAGCATCCAGATTTGGGCTTTGTTCCCCCAGATGAATTTATCCTACTTGCCGAGAACTCAGGTAACATTTCGATTATTAGTGAATGGGTTATGGCTGAAGCTATCCGTCAGGCGCACATTTGGCATCAACAAGGGTTAGCTATTTCTGTGGCGATTAATTTATCTGCACATGACTTAATGGATGAGTCATTGCCAGCTCGATTAGCGCAGCAGTTACATGATGTTAATTTACCTATTAACGCGATAGCTATTGAAGTTACCGAAGGTGCGGTAATGACAGACACAGAAACCACCATTAAGGTGCTTAGCCAATTTAAACAACACGGCTTTCATATTGCGATTGATGATTTTGGGACGGGTCACTCGTCATTAGCTTATTTGAAAATGTTACCCGTTAATGAAGTGAAAATAGATCGCAGTTTTATCAAAGACATTCATCATAACGCGACTGACCATATGATAGTTGAAACCAGCATTAAATTGATTAAAGGCCTGGCTTTGTCTGTGGTCGCCGAAGGTGTTGAAACCCCATTAGGGATTGATATTTTAAAGCAAATGGACTGTGATATTATCCAAGGCTATGTGTTTTCTAAGCCCGTCAAAGCTGCCGAGTTGCAGGTTTGGGTGAGTGAATTTAATCGCACGACAGCTTAACTCTAATAGCGTGGGAATTTAACATGCAACGTATTTTACAGGCCATATCTGCCGCAACTTTATCTATCTGTGTGATTTTTATCCCCAATAGTTATGCTGAATCGAGCAGAATTATTGCCACGGGTGGCGCCAGTGAAATTGAGGGATCAGCTGGTGGCGGTATTGTTCCCTGGGCAGTGATTAACGGTTATGGCAGTAGTGGTGAGTGGGCGGCAACCGCAATGGCTACTAAGGTTGCAGTTGATGACTTTACCCTTAATGTCGTGGGCGCATCCGTTAGTTATGATAATCAATTTGAACTTAGCATAGCCAAACAAACATTTAGTTTAGATTCATTAGGTGGTGAACTTGGACAAGATATTTTAGGGATAAAATATAAACTTACAGGCGAGTTACTTTATAGTTCCATGCCACAAATCAGTGTGGGTATGCAGTATAAAAAAGTTGACGATTTTGGTTTGCCCAGCGCGGTAGGCGCGCAAGATGATTCAGGTTTAGATATTTATTTAGCCTCTAGCAAGGTGATTTTAGATGCGATAGCGGGTCGTAATTTATTACTTAATGCTACGGTGCGAGCCACTAAGGCGAATCAAATTGGTTTACTTGGTTTTGGTAGTGTGAATTCAAATGACTATCAGTTGATGTTAGAGGGCTCAGTAGCTGTTTTATTACGCGATGATCTTGCCCTAGGTTACGAGTATCGTCAGAAACCCAATCAGTTGGATTTTGCTAAAGAAGACGACTGGCAAGATATTTTTTTAGCATGGTTTGTGAATAAATATTTTTCAGTAACAGCCGCTTATGCCGATTTAGGTGATATTGCGGGTTTTGAGCAACAAAAAGGCTGGTATCTCTCAGTTGAGGGGGCGTTATGAGACACATTGGTATTATGCTAATTAGCAGTGTTTTGTTAGTGATATGTTTAGGCTGTTCTATTACTAAACCATCTACAAACCTGCTTTACCAACGCCTTGGCGGTTATCATGGTCTTGAGTTAATTGCCGATGATTTTTTAAAGCTAATTTCACAAGATGAACGTATAGTTGATCACTTTCGTGAAACGGATATTAGTGTTTTCAAGCAAAGATTAGTCGAACATTTATGTGTTGTGTCCGGGGGCGGGTGTGACTACCAAGGCGAGAGCATGTTTAATGCGCATCAGGGGTTGAACATTAGCCAGGCTGACTTTGACGCTGTTGTCGGCCATTTAACCAAAGCAATGCAGCAGAACGATATTCCGATACAAACCCGCAATGCTTTACTCGCTAAGCTTGCCCCCATGTATGGGGACATTACTTACCATTAATATGGTGTATTGATATCAAGAATTAATAAAATGGTGCAGGGTCCACATCTAGTGCGCTTGGGGAGATACCGCGTTCAATGTTAATGTCAGCTTTTAGCAAATCCACCATAGTGACATCGGTATAGCGTTTGTGTTTTAACGAGTAGAAACATTTCACTATAGGGTGTAATGCATCACGGTTTTTAGCTTCCCAGACAATACCGACACGTTCATCTGACAGTTGTACCAGTGATCCCACAGGATAAACTCCAATACAGCGGATAAACTCGTAAACCAATGATTGATCTAAGTGGAACGGCGTTAAGCTGATTAAGATTTTAAATGCAGCAGCCGGGCTCATGGCTTCTTTGTAACAACGTGCTGCAGTTAGCGCGTCAAAAATATCGACAATACAACTCATTCGCCCATGTATTGGAAGTTCATCCCCTTTCAAACCTTTCGGGTAGCCTCGGCCATCTAGCTTTTCGTGATGCATTAAGCATACATCTTTACTGATCTGCGACAAACCCTTGGTGTCTTCCATAATTTCAACCGCATAAACTTGATGCAGTTTCATATGTTCAAACTCTTCCGGTGTTAGTTTTCCGGGTTTATGCAAAATTTTATTATCGACTTTTACCTTGCCAATATCATGCAAAATACCACCAACAGCCATTTGGCGAAGGGTGTCGATATCTAGTTTGAGGTGTTTACCGAAAGTCACTAATAGAAATGCGACATTGATTGAGTGTTCCAGCAAATAAGCATCTTTGGTGCGCAGCGCTGAAATACATTTAAAGGCGTCAGCATCATCCATCACAGATTCAATCATTTTATCGGCAACGGCTTCAAAAGGACCAACCTCAACGGCTTTACCTTCAAAGGTTTCAGATAATACTTTTTTGATTAACCCTTTCGCTTCATTGAGAAGTTTTTTTGCGTGAACTTGTTGAGCATCACGGCTAATAGTGGCTTTTCTTGCCAGTGGTTTACCAGGCACTTGCTGTGGAGGCACTTTTTTTAGACCGCAACTGTCTGATGAGCGGTCAATATCTACCCATACAAATTTAATATTGCTTTTAGCTAATTTTGTAATAGCGTCACGGCTTTTTATTTGGCCGGCATTGGCAATTTCTACAGTGCTGTTGTTATGATCGATAGCAGTCACAAACATACCGAGGTTTAGTTTGGCGACTGGAATTTTTACAGTGTTTGACGATTCTGTTGAATCACTCATTTGACAAGCGCCCTCAAGGTCAAAAATGCACTTAACAATTTATATTATAGTTAAAGTGATATTGGCCTGCTTAATATTGAGCCTTCCTTGGGGTCAATGTTCAAAACCTTAAAGATTTACGTTATAGCATGCGCAATAGTTTACACCATCATTCTGCAATATTAGCATATTAATTAATTATAGATCACAGCGTGTAGAGTTGACGATTGACACTGAATCTTTGGTTGATTAACTTTATCTAAATTATCAGCATAAATAGGAGTCGATATTGTCTGGTCACTTTTTTAGTTCACAATTTAATGACTTAAAGCAAAAACTTGCCCAAGTTATGCAGGCGCCTAATATGATGCCGATTGTACAACTATCTGTAGAGGCACCAGCGGTTCCGCTATTATCTTGGTTGAGTGCACAAACTCAGTATCCACGTATTTATTGGCATGGCCGCGACAAGGCTGAAGAAGTTGCCGCTATTGGGATGTGTAAACAATTCTATTATCAAGACCAAGTGGATGATCATCAACTATCCGCAGACTACCAGGCGCAGCGGAGTAAGGACGCAAGCCAAGACTTACGTTACTACGGTGGGGTAGCATTTGACCGTACGGTTGACTGCTGGGCTGACTTTGGACGGGTTCGGTTTGTTCTGCCTCGTATAGAATTAAGACGAAGTGGTCATAAAATAAAAATCTTACTTAATTTAAACTTCGATGGCCAAGATCGAGAGTTAGAGTGCCAAAAAGCGCTTGATTTAATCTCTAAAATAGAGAGGCCTAAACCGCTTTCTCCGCCGAATAAAACACAACTAATGAGTCGCAGTGACTTACCGAATCAAGAGCGGTGGCGCGAGTTAGTTGAGCAAGTGACTCAAGATAATTTTAATCAAACTACCCCTAAAGTTGTGCTGTCGCGACAAACACAAATTGATATTGCCGAGTCACTTGACCCCTGGACTATACTGGCTTGCTGGCAGGGGCGTAATCCTAATAGCTTCCAGTTTGGGTTTCAATTTAGTCCTGAACGGACATTTATATCATGTTCACCAGAACGGTTATATTTACGTCGCCAAAATGAGTTATTTACAGAAGCCCTAGCAGGCACAACGACCCGAGGTTTAAATCAGGAAGAAGATGACTTTTTAGCGCAGCAGTTATTAGACGATGCTAAAAACAGTCATGAAAACCAGCTGGTTAGGCAGCATATCGTGGGTGAATTAAAACCACTTAGTCAGTATGTTGGCGCTGACGAGCAAGCTAAAATATTTAAATTAACCCATATTCAGCATTTACACCGCGCAATTCGAGCAGAGTTAAAAGCTGGGGTGAATGATTTTGACCTATTACGCGCGCTGCACCCAACTCCAGCAGTAGGAGGGTTGCCTCGCCACAGTGCACTGAACTTTATTCGTCAGCGTGAAGGTTATACCCGCGGTTGGTATGCCGGGGCTTGTGGCTATTTTAATCATTATGAATCTGAGTTTTCAGTCGCTATTCGCAGTGCATTGATTGAGCCTCGTCGAATTACCTTATTTGCTGGCGCGGGCATAGTCGCAGGGTCCGACCCTGATGCAGAATGGCAAGAATTAGAGAATAAACTGGAGACGGTTTTATCGATATTAATCGATTTTTAATGGCTGTTTGAACGCGAGCGGATCACCCATTGATTTGCTGGCATCCAATAAAAAACGCATCTTACACAGATGCGCTTTTTATTATTGTGCCATGCTGTTATTTATTACGGCGTGTAATAAGTGGCAGCATTGGGGCCGACTGGAATGCCTAATACAAATACCCACAGGAAGAAGAACATAGTCCAGCCAATAAAGAACACGATACTGTAGGGCAGCATAGTGGCAATTAAGGTGCCGATCCCCAAATCTTTCTTATAACGGCAAGCTACCGCCAAAATAAGTCCAAAGTAGCTCATCATCGGAGTGATAAGGTTGGTGACTGAATCACCAATTCGATATGCCGCTTGGATGGTTTCTGGAGCATAACCAACGAGCATTAGCATGGGCACAAAAATTGGCGCAGTAACAGCCCATTGTGCCGAAGCACTGCCTAGCATAAGGTTGATCACGCCACACAGCATAATAAATAACACAAATACTAATGGTCCTGTTAAGCCAATAGTATTTAATGCCTGCGCACCACCTACAGCCAATACCGCACCTAAGTTTGTCCAATTAAAAAACGCCACAAACTGAGCAGCAAAAAAGACTAATACTATGTACATGCCCATAGTACTCATACTGTGTGACATGGCATTGATGACATCGACATCCTTCTTCATGGTGCCAACGACTTTACCGTACACTAAACCTGGAATAGCAAAGCCGATAAAGATAAATGCCACAATTCCTTTCAAGAAAGGTGAGCCAGCCACGAGTCCCGTTTCAGGGTGACGTAATGGCCCATTTTCAGGAATAATAGTCAATGCTAGTAAAGCAGAAAATGCGATAGCAGCAAAGGCTGCCATTTTTAAGCCACGCTTTTCAATATCACTAACGTTCTCCATGGTTTGGTCATCTAAGTCGCCAGCTTCACTTGGGTCATATTTACCTAATTTAGGTTCAACAATTTTTTCAGTTACCAGGCCACCTAGCAAGGTAATTAAAAACGTAGAGGCAAACATAAAGTACCAGTTAACCTCAGGGCCAACTGTGTATTCAGGGTCGATCATTTGTGCTGCGGCTTCAGTAATACCTGACAATAGAGGGTCAACAGTACCCAATAAAAGATTGGCGCTATAGCCGCCAGATACACCAGCAAAGGCCGCTGCTAGCCCCGCCAGAGGATGGCGGCCCAATGAATGGAATATCATTGCAGCCATAGGAATGAGGACAACATAGCCTAGCTCTGCCGCTGTGTTAGATATAATGCCTGCAAATACAATAGTGTAAGTGACTAAGCGCTTTGATGATCCCATCACTAACAAACGCATTGCCGCTGATAACAAACCAGAACGTTCGGCAATACCCACGCCCAGTAATGCCACCAGTACCGTACCCAATGGTGTAAAACCGGTAAAGTTAGTCACTAAGCCTGACACAATACGTTGTAAGCCTTCTGCGCTGAGTAAGCTCACTACGTGAATTAAACCATCAGGACTTCTGCCTGAGGTACCTTCTGGTCTAGGGTCAACAACCGACAATTCAAAGTAACCCGCAATACCGCTTATCACTACCACAGCGACACAGAACATGGCGAATAAAGTGATTGGGTGGGGTAATAAGTTACCGAGTCTTTCGACTATGTTTAAAAATCGTACAAAGGCACCGGACGAGGCTATGTCAGAGGCTGTTTGAGGCGATTTAGTCTTTGGTTGGTTTGATTGACTCATGTGGTTCCTTGATTTATTTAGGCTTTTTCCTCATCGCCATTAATACATTTATGTATTGATGTGAGCATGGTCGTCAGGATAGTTGATATAGTTTTGCCAACTTATTAGCTTACAGGGACAGAGTTAATTGAAAATTAATTTATATTTATGAGTTAATTAGGTTTGAGCAAAAATGAGTGCTTTAACGGGTGAAAGTAAGCATTTTATAGTGGGTTTATTGTATGATAAGAGAGTGTTTATTGTGGTGCGGGTTAAAAATAACTCACCGTAATTTCTATTTAAGCGGCTGATTTTAATGTTTTTTAGTTTGGATTTTAAACTTGTCATTTAGTGTGGCTGTGTCATGACTTAATTCGTCACGATATTGAGTTAGATGCAATAAAATTGTTTGTTTTGTCAACCAAATGTTACTGTTAGCCATTGTGATGTAATAAATATAGTTGTGACTTCGCTGAGATTTAAGTGAAATATAAAGTAAATTATGCTTATTATGCTAGATAAGAATTAGAAAAATCATCATTAAGGAAAATATCATGCAAGCATTGCTGCTGAGTGTAAGCTTGGCTGTTATTCTCTGCTACCTATGGTACGCCAGTCTAGTCAAAAAACGTCAGTCAGCGATTGATTCTCTGATTGTTTTGAATCAAAAAATTGATGCTCGCTTAGTTTTATTAAGCCAGTTATCTGATGTTAGTTTACAACATCAACCTTTGGATGAAGCGCAAGCTGATCAGTGGCAGCAGTTGCGCGCCCTGGCTGATAATAGCTTGTGGTCGCAGGGCATTGATCATCATTTACCGACTACTTTAGCTGTCTGGTCTGAAATGGATATGCTGCAGAAAGGCTTATTTTCAGCTTTGCATGGCGATGATCTTGATGAGCAGCGGGTGAATGAATATCTACAATTAGAATTAGATTATCAAAATGTGGCTGAGTTTTATAATCAAACCGTGACTGAATTGAATCAAGGCGTTGGTATGTTTCCGGGGTCTATTGTTGCCAAGTTAGCCAAGGTATCGGTTATGCCCCAGCTCATACCAGATGTAGGTTAATCGAGTTGAGTGGCATATTGCAGTTAAGCAGTATAGTAAACCGGTTACAGCTAAAACGGTTACTGCACAGCATTGTGCTGACAAGCTTGGTTTTGTGTCCCGGGTTACTGGCCAATCAAACTGTGGAAAACAATACAAAAAAACCAGTAATAAAAGCGGTATATCAACCCAACCTTCAATCTACACCCGCAGATAAAGCGCATCTTAGTTTGTTTCCCGACCTAAATGAGCTCGCTGTTATTCCGCAAGGGGCAGAGGGTGCGGATAAATCTATTACATCAACCCTGGTGCTAGATAATAGTTATCCACTCGCTAAGCCTGATTTAAGCAAGCCTGCTAAAAAACAGCTTAAAGCCAGTTATTCAGAACACGGTATTTTATCCGACTTAGGTGTTGAAAAACGTAAAGTCTATCAATATGAAAAAGATGGTATTACCGCATTCAGTGACACTGAGCCAGACCATACTAACTACCGTGTGTTACTGTTTGAATGCTATGCATGCCGTCCTGATTCAACCATTGATTGGTATAAAACCCCATTATTCACCCAGGATTATGCCAGTTTTGTCGCCGTTGCTGCATCACGATATAAACTTGAGCCTGCACTCATCAGAGCTGTTATTCATGCCGAGTCAGCTTTTAGAAGTAATGTGGTGTCTAAAGCTGGTGCTATGGGGTTAATGCAATTAATGCCAGGCACGGCCAAAGACATGCAAGTGTTAGATGCCTTTCAAGCAGAGCAAAATATAAACGGTGGCAGTCGTTATCTGGCACTGTTATTAGCACGATTTAATGGTGACATAGACCTGGCTTGTGCGGCCTATAATTCAGGTCCATCAACGGTTACCCAATACAATGGTGTACCGCCATATCCTGAAACACAAGCCTACGTGCAACGGGTAAAAATTCTTTATAGTCGCTATCGGAAAGCCAGCTGAGTTTAGCGATAAAGCATAAGCTTGGATAATAAAATAGTGACTCACATAATTGATACAAAAAGAAAATACCAATAAATAACCCTGCCTAATGATATGGCTAAAATTTAAAGGAATGTTTATGACCTTTTCACCCGTTATTACCTCTTTATCGGTTGCCATTGCTGCCCTGTGCTTATCTTCCTCAGGTTATGCAAACGCTGCCGTACAAGCTACAGCAATGAATACGGCACCATCCCAAGAAGATGTGCGCTTATATGACATAGCTACCGCGCCACAGGCCAGCCGGCTAGAGCAAGATGTGCGAAAATTGGTTGGTTTTGGTACCCGTCATACCCTGTCTGAAACTCAATCGGATACCCAAGGCATAGGCGCGGCAAGGCGTTGGATTGAAGCCGAGTTTAATCGTATTTCAAAAGACTGTGGTGGCTGCTTAGAAGTCATAACCGTCAGTGACACTGTGCAAGGCAAACGCATTGCTAACTCTACTGAAGTGGTTAATGTCATCGCTATTCAGCGCGGTAAAACTGACCCTAAGCGTGTGGTGATGATGAGCGGCGATATCGATTCTCGAGTCACCGACGTATTAGATGCCACCTCCATCTCACCGGGCGCCAATGATAATGCCTCAGGCGTTGCAGGTGCAATTGAAGCGGCTAGGGTGTTATCGCAATATCAATTTAACGGCACTATCGTCTATGCCGCCTTGTCAGGTGAAGAGCAGGGCCTATATGGCGGAGATATTTTAGCTAATTATGCTAAAAGTCAGGGCTGGCAAGTGCAAGCGGTATTGAATAATGACATGATCGGTAATATTGCCGGTATTAATGGCGTGGTGAATAACTCTACTGTACGGGTGTTTTCTGAAGGAGTGCGTTTTGTTGAAACCACTGATGAAGCCAAAGAGCGCTACTTTAGTGGCGGCGAGAATGACTCTGCGTCACGCAATTTGGCGCGCAAGATTAAAGCCTTAGTTGATCAGTACATGACCAATTTAGATGTCATGTTAGTGTATCGGCTTGACCGTTTTGGCCGTGGTGGACATCATTTACCGTTCAACAAAGCGGGCTTTCCTGCCGTGCGGGTGATGGAAACCAACGAGCATTATGATCGTCAGCATCAAGATATTCGCACTGAAAATGGCATTAACTATGGTGATGTTATTGAGGGCGTTGATTTTGATTTTAATGCAAAATTAACCGCACTAAATGCCATTAGCTTAGCGTCAATGGCGTGGGCACCCGCGCCACCATCAGGTGTCAGCATAAAGGGGCAAGTTTCTCCTAGCACCACACTCAACTGGACAAAAACAGCGGATAAAGATGTGGTTGGATACCGGGTCTATTGGCGGCTAACCACAGTGCCAGAATGGAGCCATAGTCGTTATGTTGGCAATGTGAATGAATTTATGCTGAAAAATATGGTCATAGATAATTATTTATTCGGTGTGGCAAGTGTCGCAGCGAATGGTAATGTCAGCCCTGTGGTGTTTCCCGGGGCGGCAGGTAGGTTTTTTTAACATTTTGCTCAAAATTAATCATTATGTGTAATCAATGAAGTATCAAAAGGAAGAGGTATGAAAGGATTTATTATATTAATAACACTTGGGTTGCTTTTAAGTACAACGGCTTGCAGTACAAATACAGCAAGGAATGCCGGTTGTGACTTTGTGAAGGGGGCCGGAGAAAATAATAGCGAGCGCAAAGAGCGAGAATCGGCCCCTGGGAATGAAATGGAGTCAAGAAATAATGATGTAGAAGTAGGGCTGCTCTCTGCTATTTTTGGCTTTATAGTCAGGCCGTTTTTTGATGATGAAGAATGCTAACTGATTCAGTAAAAAACCTTGAAGCGATTGCTTCAAGGTTTTTTGAATGTATATTTAAATAAAGTAGAATTACTCAGGCACTTCTAACTTCACTACCGTTTTACCACCGCTATGGCCCAAACGACGCTCTAAGTAATTAAGCATTTCTTTTGCGGTTACATCTAATTGCCAAGGTGGATTAATAATCCATAATCCTGCCGCAGTCATACCAAATTCATTACTGTCAGGTTTAATTGCTTGCTCAACTCGTAGCTGATTTTTAATGCCGCTATTTTTAAGTAAATTGAGCATAGATTCCGTTTGCTCACGCTGAACTACCGGATACCACAACATATACACCCCAGTCGAAAATCGCTTATGGGCTTTAATGATAGTTTCCGCAACATCAACATAATCAGATTTAATCTCGTAGCTTGGGTCGATTAATATCACCCCACGGCGCTCTGGCGGTGGCACTGCAGCGATTAAACCTTGTAAACCGTCACCTTTAAGTACTTTTACTTGCCTATCTTTAACAAAATATTCAGCTAATAAATCGTGATCAGTACTGTGTAACTCGTGTAATAGCATCCGGTCTTTTTCACGTAACTCGGCATCGACAAAACTGGGCGAGCCAGGGTAAACCGTTAGCTGATCATATTCAGCGTTAAACACTTTAACGGCTTCGACGTAATCTGCTAATGCTGCTGGCAGGTTGCTGGCCTCCCACAGTTTGGCCACACCGTCTAAGTATTCACCGGTTTTTTGAGCAAATTCATCATTTAATGAATAAGCACCCGCACCAGCATGGGTATCAATATAGGCATAAGGTTTATCTTTTTTCTGCATTAATTTAAGCACTTGCAGTAACATTGAATGCTTTAGTACATCGGCATAATTGCCAGCGTGATAACCGTGACGGTAACTTAACATGAGATATTCCAAAAAAAGTAGCAGCGTGGACTGCAAGATAATCACATTATAAGTTTTATCTTGGCTAATACCAATCAGCTTAAGCACGGTATAGGTATTCACTGCGGTAGCCTTTTGGCATAATAGGCTTATTCACCCTAAATGTAGGCAATACAGTGACCGCGATTTATTTCAATCAACAATACCCAAGCCTTGTCGATATTTGCCAACGATGGTCACTGCACTATGAACCAAGCGCACCCTTTGAGCTGCGTTTCGAGCAAAATCAATTAACCTTACACAAACGTGACGAGCCCAAACTCGACGGCATTCTGGTCGATTTTGTTACGGGTGCCGTCGCCCATAGACGCAAGTTTGGCGGTGGCCGAGGTCAGTCAATTGCTAAAGCCGTCGGCCTTAAGCAAGGTGTCACCCCCACAGTGGTAGACGGTACAGCAGGCTTAGGCCGTGATGCTTTTGTGTTAGCCAGTTTAGGCTGTAAGGTGATTATGGTTGAGCGTCATCCAGTGGTCGCAGCATTATTAGAAGATGGTTTACGCCGCGCCTATGAAGATGCTGAAATAGGCGATTGGATGACGGAGCGAATGAGCTTGTTTCATGGGTCCAGCATTACCGCATTAGCAGATGCAGCCAAAGCCAGCGGCACAGAAATTGATGTAGTCTACCTTGACCCTATGTACCCGCACCGTGAAAAGTCTGCCCAAGTGAAAAAAGAAATGCGCGTATTTCAAACCCTAGTGGGCGCCGACTTAGATGCCGACAGCTTACTCAAACCAGCAATATCACTAGCCACTAAACGCGTGGTAGTCAAACGCCCTGATTACGCCGAAGACTTAGACGGGGTAAAGCCCTCAATGGCCATTGAGACTAAGAAAAATAGATTTGATGTATATGTGAGATCGGCAATGAAATAGCGGCTATTTAAGTGGCCGCTGGAGTGTTGGTTTATTGTCGCTGAACCCATACATTGACATAATCTCCCCATAGTCTGACAAAAAATGCTATTTGTAGTTAAATTACAAATGGAAATTTAATAAAATCAGATTGTTGCCAGAATATTGAAGTGTAGTCTGACAAATTCAACAACACCACGAGCCTTAATACTATTAAAGCGTGTATGGAACCTCCTTTAACTCCATTGCTTATCAATGAAATGCCCCAAAGTTTGTTTGCCATTTTGGACAAATCAAAGTCGTGGTGCTTCGCTCATACTAGATTTAGATCGAAAGTTTTCTTTAAGTATTTCTAAACTCCGTTTGGACTAACATCGCAGGATTCCATCCTGCACCGGCCAAGAGGGTATCAACAGCAATACCCTCTTTACTTTTAATTAAAGAATTGGGCCCTGCCGCCCTGACGAAAAATGCTGAAAAGCGCATAATTTTCGATGGGGATCGATCCAGCTTTAAACTTCATCTGTATCCGGCTTCGGCCATTGTCACCTAATATAAAAAATATCCTAACGCTTCCGATGAGCCGTCCCTGGCCCAACGAAAGCTAGCGTGGCATCCATACCAAGCTCACGGGTTCACGGAATAAAGAGTCTCGATGACCTCAATTCAAAACGGACATCCCAGTTTTTCTTATGGAATTGTTACAAATGAAGTTAAATCGAAGAGGCGAAAATATCATCTGTATAAGAACCGGCTGCAGAAAATGGATTAGATTGAAGTCACGGACTGATTTAACCTACCCTATACAACTTGTATTAAAACATTGAATTAAAAATATAAAGTAGATTAAAGTATGAAAAATTAAGGACAAAGAAGGGTAACCTCGAACATAATCATCGAGCGCACCATTTAGGGAAGGTAAAGCCATTCAATAACATGCGTTTATTAACTCCCCTAAAATGTTTACCCTGACCCCACTAATTCTACAAGCGCATCAAAGCTGACTCCGCAAGCTGTCGCATTTTTTGCAAAAGATAAAAAGCGCAAAAAAGTGCGCCAACATGCTCCGCAGTTTATGCGGGCGTTAGCCCTATCGGAGGAAAATAATGAAATCTGCGGTATTAGTTATTGATGTTCAGTCGATTCTGTTCGACCCGGAACCTCAACCATTTGAATCACAAATCGTACTCACCAAAATTAATGAGGTTACGAAATTGGCGCGTGCTAAGTCTGTCCCAGTTATCTTTATCCAGCACGAGCAACCTAAATCTGTTATTGAATACGAAAGCGCTGGTTGGGCATTGCAGTCGAGCTTAGTAACACAAACTGGTGACCATTTCGTTCGTAAAACAACACCAGACTCGTTCTTAAATACTAATCTTCAAAGTGTTTTGAATGAACTCGAAGTAGATATCTTAATTGTGTGTGGTTACGCCTCTGAGTTTTGCGTTGATACCACCATTCGCAGAGCAGCAGGTTTAGGCTATTCCGTAATTTTGGTTTCGGATGCTCATACAACTCATGACAAGGAACACGCGAGTGGGGCTCAAATTCGAGAGCACCACAATGCCACGTTACCTAATATTTCGAGTTTCGGTGTCAAAATCGAAGCGGTAGAGGCATGCAACCTTTGGGCATAGGGCTAACAAAGCGTTTAAGACAGATTCGCAACGCTTGGCATTTTTGGTTTTAATCGGTTTTTGTGTTTATGGCACAATGATTTAGGTTAGGTGGTAGCGTTGCTCACTACTTAACGCGGCGTTACCCATAGAAAATTTAACCTGAAACTCATGAATTAGAATTAATGGTCTAACTCGGAAATGTTCAGTTCAGAGTTACCTCTTGTGTTACCACAGCCATCAATGAAGCTAAATCGAAGAGATAATAATGCGGGTGCGGATGAGCCAGCGAGTATCCAAAACACGGATGTTTTGGTTAAGCCCACATGGAGGTGCTTGCGGCGTCTCGCTGGATCATCTGCACTTGTAGGTAATCTTTGACGCCAATGAAAATTTAACTGAGTTTTAAAATTTAGTCTGGTTAGGGCAAACTTTTATAAAAACAAATCTTCCAACCCGCTTTTGTCCAAAAGTTTGTTAGATAGAGCATAAGCTATTTGGATCTTCGTAATAAAATGACATTCTCCTTTTAAGCACTATTTATGACATTTCGATTTGTCAGACTATGGGTACATTTTATGTCAGAGTATGGTTATATCTTTTCGGTAAGTTATTGAAAGCTGGAAGCTGCCTATGTCAGACTTTGCTTCCAGAGACATATAAGAATATTCCTGTGGATCTAATAGGTAACTCTTTGAAAAAAATGCAATAACGTAGAAGACGCAGTCAATTCCATGATACTAATGCCAGATTTAACACCAGCCTTGGCGCCACTGGGAAGGCTGCTTTAAATCACGCCAATTAATCTCATATTCATTATTGTTGTAAACCGCTTGAATGACGCAGCGAATGACTTTTTTATCGTCATCAAATTCAACGGCGGTCACGGCAAAATGTTTTTCTCGATTCACTGGCGACGTTGCCGTCCATTTGCTTAAAAGCAGTGCTTTTGGATTGATTTGATTCATGCAACCACTCCTAAATGGCTCAATTGCGCCCACATTAATAAATGACACACCAATACCACCGAGGTTATTTTGGCCCGCATTTGTTGGTACTCTTTGCTTAATAACGCCCAACTTGGTAACCGCTTTTGCAGCAATAATAGCCAAACAAAACTGCCGGCTAACCACAGTAAGCTAAATTCAACACTAACCCACACCCCAAGTGGTAAAGGTAAAGTCACCAGCACGACAAGCCACGCCTGAGTGAGCGACTGGCTTCGAGCTGTCGACTCTTCTAACTGGTCAACGTTATTTTGCTGATGTTTTGCGCCTTGTTTTGTTTGAATATTGAGTGGAGCTTGCCACAAACTGCCTGCCACAAAGCTTAAAATGCTGACACTATAAATAACAAAAGCCTGCAGTATCCACTGTGTATCGCTAAAAAAATAGCCGCCGGTTAAAATCAAAAAAGGTAATAAGCCTAAATAGCTCAGAGTCACATGATGGGTTGAGTGCATAGTTGATTCTGCTCATAAAAATTTGATCATACATTACGTACATAATACATAAGTCGATCAGCTTAAATTCAGCCACAATTTAGCTAGTGGCTAGGCAATGACAGCAAAACTACCCTAACTCAAAGGCATCCATTATGGATGCCTAGTATGTGATTCAACTTTATCTGGCATCAAACCAGTCAATTAATATTATGGATTAGTCGCCACAACAAAATCGCCATCGGCAATAGTGCCATTAGTTACTGTCACTGCTTGTATATCGGCTTGGATAAAGAAAGGTAGCTCAACATCGTCTGGGTTGTTATTGGCATCAGGATCATCATTTTGAGCGACACAGGTGTAACCCACACTGTAGCTACCAGCAACGACGAAACCAAATTCATAGCCTTGGCCAATGACTTGGTTACTTTGATCCATAATATCGTTCACCCTTGCAGCGGCAATAGGCGCAATTTTTGGCGCCACAACGGCATCACTTCTAAAATCGCTCATATTATCAAGCGCAGTTGCATCGGAATATAAATAGACGGCATGGCTAAAGATACTGCCACCGGCAGCAGTTTCGCACTGTGTCACAAGTTCTGATGGGATATTGCCTTTAATCGCGCCGACTTCTGCATTGTTATATAGCTGCACTGATGTTGGCTTTAGGGTCCAGTAGTCTTTATTTCCTTTAGGGTCTTGTAAGCCGCTATTTAAGTCAAATTCAGCAACAAAGCTATTGGTACCGGCTGCAATAGTAAACTTCTTATTAAAAAATAAACGGCCAGTATCAGTATCGTCTGCACCAACACCGCCACAAGAGCCATTACTGTTGGTTGTTAACCCATGGAGATTATCATCCATGGTTTTAACATAAGAGCTATCGGCATTTGGCGTTTCACTTCTTTGCATGTAAATACACATTTGGTATTCGCCAACAGGAATACTTTGGCCGCTCACTAAGGTTTCAACTGCAGTACCTTGAAATTCGAGTAGATTGACTTGTTTTAATGCCCCATCGTCAGACACGTTAAATGAAATACTGCCAGTACTGCCTTTCAGTACCACTTGCTTAAAAGCGATAGTCACATCTTTAGCGTCACTTGGGTTATCTGACACGCCTAAGCTAAACACTCCCATTTGCTCCGCTGGGGTGTCGTCACCGCCGCCACAGGCGACAAGTAAGCTTGATAGGGAGAGCGCTATCAGGGTTTTCGCTGTTTTCATGATGGACCTTCTTATAATTAGGGGGTGAGGTTGTCGTGTGGAAAAGTATAACTGATCATAAAAGTTAACTTACTGTATCGAGTATTACTCTATTTGCAAGTGTCAATATTTTGAAATATGTCAATAACTTAGCTATATATTGCGGCGTAAAGATAGATAGTTTTTTATTGTTATTAAAGTCATGGGGATAGAATTGTTTTTATCATTAGTCATGCAAATAATCTCCAACATTAATGATCAAATACAATGAGGGTTGAATACTGTGTTTACGCACTGAAAACGGCTTTAGTGGCTTAGTGGCTTATCCGCATAAGTATAAAGACTTAATTTGAGGGCTTGTATGGTCTATTCTATGCAGTTTTACAGTTGAGCTAAACTTAGCAGGGCTCAGCTTAAATTTTTTACATTTGTTTTATGTAATTGATTGTCCTATTAAATGATGATTTCTTCACTTGGTGCACAACATTTTCGGCGGAAGGCTCCCAAAGTAAGTAGGAGCCTGATTAATGTTAACTAGCCACCATGTCCTCCGTGATGGCCACCATTGCCGTTACCGCACTCATGTATTGTTTGTTGGCCGCCTAATGTTCCAGCCTCTATGGTAATTGAGCCCGAATCTTTAAACATAACAAATAGGCCATTACTGATATCATCGGTGGTCGGGTCATCTAAATGGCCTAAACAGCTGTAACCAACCCGATAGTTCCCCTCAGGCAAGTAACCCATGGCAAAATGCCAATGACCGCCGCCATCTTGCAGCATCGGACTTACCGCCGTAGGTAATATAAAACTCACTGACGGGTTTGTTGTCATATCTGCCATTTGGTTAATATTGGTTACCGCTTCAGGGTACAAATAAGCTATATGATTAAATTGGCCACTAGCTGGGGTCAGATCTGAATAAGTTGTTTCACAATCGGCAATCCATTGGGGATCTACCTCACCAAGTAAATGTCCCATCTGTCGATTATCGATTGACCACATGGCTTGATGGTTTAAGTAATATTGTCCCTGAACCATAGATAAACCACGGTACAAATCAATTTCCATTGTGATGCTAAGGTGTTGGCCTGCAACTATCTCAAAATCCGCAACGGGGAGTTGTCCATTAGTCACATGCAACCCGTGCCGCCCTTGTCCATCTTCGACAAAACAGCCATCATTACCATCACCTTGTTGAATGGTGACATAAGCATCATGAAATTGACCAGAGGGCAAGTCGATACTATCTACCATTAGATGACTATCCATGCCCTGGTAATCGAGTAGATTGAATGCCATGTTCTGTAAGTCGTGCCTGTGGATCACGCCCGCAGAATCTGTCATCACTAACTCGCCCATGACCATACCCACATGGGTTACGCCAGCCATAGGTGAGTCGGAGATAGCGAGAGATAATTGCCCTTGTGACAGTTGCGGTGTTGTTGCCGTGCCATCACCATCATTTCCGCAAGCACTGAGCAATAAAACCGAGGATAACACCAAGATTGTTCTATTAATCGTCATAAATCCGCCGTAATAATAGGGGGTACACTTGATGGTACTCCTTTTGGAGTAATCGATCTGTGATCCTGCACCATATTTAATATTGAGAAAATGACGAAGTTTAAAACGTGGTAAATATTTAAATAATTGATTTTTAATGGTTTTTGGTTCTTTCTTATGCTTTCAGCTTCTGGCGCATCAAGATACCTATATGTGAAATGACAATGATGATTACTGAATATCTGAGTCTTCGACTTTAAAAAACTGACTCTTTCTGAAAGCTGTTTTAGTGTCCAGGGTGGATTCAAAACGGATATGTATTTGACCCCCAGTTTATTCAGACCGCTGATGGAGTAGTGCCATCCTACATAATCTTCAGCTTCGGCAGAGATTTAGCGGGGTCAGAGTAAATTTTAAGAAAGATAAGTTAACCGTTCAGCTTTTATCTTTTTTTGTATCGCTTTTACCACCCCGCCGATAAAGCTAAATTGAATAAACAAAAATTATCGGTGCAGATGATACAACGAGTATCCAAAACAAAGATGTTTTGCTTAAAATCCCAGGAATGTGTTTGCCGCGTCTCGTTGGAACATCTATACATCGGCCTGCGGAAGGCAATAAGCACCCATGAAGTATTGGGCTAAGTTAATCGACCAAACTTGGACTAATATCTATATAGTTTGTTGGACATAATTAAAGTCCAGTCGTTGGTTCAAGGCCAATTTTCATAAAAATACACTTTCTAATCCCATTTTGTCCAAAATCCTGTTAGTGCTGGTAACACATGGGCAGTCTTTTTATGACGGTATGTATAGCATCTTATGCGAATTAACTAATGTGAAACAAAGTTGCTCTTGCAAAAGCTACTGACTGGCTACAGGTAGAAATAGTCACTGACAATGTGCTTCGAAATGATATTACTGTGCCCCATAGGATTATTTAAACTCCTCTGCCTTCAAGAAATAATCTTAAATGAGCCTCAACATTAAATGCTGGAATATCATCTCTTAGTCCAGATTGTTTAAACATCAGATAAGTCGCGATAGGGCCAATGAATGATGTCAGTGTCAGCATTGGGTGTTCATCTTTTAGGTGGCCTTGTTGCTGATGAAAACCGACGAGTTGGATCATTTTTTGAATATTACTGAGTAAATTGGTCATCGCCTCTTTGACTTCTGGGTGGCGGGGGCTTTCCTGCAAGGTACGAAAAACCACATCTCCATGGGCCTCAAAAGTTGCAACATAAGCCGTCGCTAGCGAGGATAGATCAGCGAGTAGTACTCCGGTCATTTTAATGTTAGCCAAAGGTGTGTCAGCTAACTGATGATCGACAGCTCTTGCGAATAGTCCCGCTTTACTACCGTAACGGCGAAATAGTGTGGCCTCGTTTATACCTGCTATCTTGGCAATTGCTTTTGTTGTTGTACCCACGTAACCATGGGTCATCCAGTCATGGATTACGGTTTCAAATAGTTTTACTTCATCAATTTTTTTTGGCATGTGCCCTCCAGCAGATCGGTGGCAGTATAAATTATGCGAGT
The DNA here is from genome assembly GCF_020511155.1 of Shewanella glacialimarina. Classification (NCBI taxonomy): domain Bacteria; kingdom Pseudomonadati; phylum Pseudomonadota; class Gammaproteobacteria; order Alteromonadales; family Shewanellaceae; genus Shewanella; species Shewanella glacialimarina. The sequence continues at coordinate 198,410 of NZ_CP041216.1, forward strand.
ACATACTTGCAAAAAAGAATATCCCTGCCATAATGCAAGCGATCACTTGCATATAGAGGCGTAATCATGACAGCAGTAACCAGACCTAGAAAATCAGACATTATTTATAAAAGTCTTGGTGCCAATGAGCAGGCGATCATCGACAAAGTCGCTATTCCTTGGTTACGCAGGCTGCTTATTCACGCGGTTGCGCAAAAGATGAAACTGCAATTTACCGGTTGGTTACAGTATTTGATGCTAGTGCCTGCAACGCTGGGGCTATTTATATTTGTTGGGTTATTATATTTATTGGGTTTGAATACCCTTGCCAATGTGCTGTTGGTGTTACCGCTGTTGTTGTTAACCATTATTGTGTTTGATGTGATTACATCTCGATTTCACATTCGTTTTCCTGAAGCACTACCAAAGCCAAGAACTGAGGATGTGTTTACCTTAATAAAACAGCGACGTTCATGTCGCTCTTACCAGATTCGCAAGTTAACCTCTGAGCATGCTCAGGGGTTGGCACAGTCGGTTAGCACGCATTTGAATGCACCCAGATTAGGTAATGTGCCTATTCGTTTAGAATGGGTTGAAGCACCTATCACCGTGTGGCCAGTTGTGAATGCTCGTCACTTTTTAGTGGCTATTGCGCCAGCAGAATACGATAGAAGTGCGATTTTAGATATTGGCCGAAGCTTGCAAAAAATCGTTATTGATGCGACTAAAATGGGACTGGGTACTTGTTGGATTGGTCCTGGGGCCGATCATGTCAGTGTCAAATCGCATCTTGGAGATCGTTTTAATGCAGATAAGGATGCCATTATTTGCCTGTGTGCGGTGGGTTACCCAAGCGGGTATATTCCTTTATTTATTCGCATATTCAACGCTCAGTTTCATAAGCGTTTACCTTTGTCAGCGTTATTTTTTGCCGATACAGAAATGTCACAACCGCTTGATATGAAAATACAACCTTGGTCTGACTTTGCTGCTTGTTTTGAAAGCTGCCAATGGGCACCATCCTCTTATAATGGCCAAACCACTCGATGTGTAGCAAAGCAGATGCCTGAGGGTTTTCAGGTTGATTTTTATGCCGTGACTTCATCGCGCTATTACGCCGCCGTAGCCATTGGTATTTGGTGCGGCAATTGGGAGATGGGTATCGATGCCTTAGAAATGAAAGGTCACTTTATTCAGCAAACAGAGCTAAACGGCAAAAGTGATCACGGCCATGAAAAACTGCCACACTATGATATTAGTTGGGTTAGCGATATTAGTTAGGTCAGTCGACAAACTAGCATATTGGCTTATTTGAATGAGCCAATATAACGACATTAGTGATTTATGATGGCCTGCTAGGCAAAATATATATCCACTTATTCCAGGTGCTTAGTGAGATAATCAGTGATATTGTGATGCTTTGTATTTGGCGACATTTTAGGCATTATGATTAAATATTTAATGGACTACCTGCGCATTATTTTATTTGTGTGTGGGGTATTAATTGGTATTCAGGTTCCCGGTTTTGTTGATCAATATGGGCAACGTCTTGAGGCGCATCAATTAGAAGCTAAATTGAGTTTGGCTGAGTTTCAGCGCGATGCAGATCGCTTTTTTGGTGGCGATTTTAATAAACTGATTAGCCACTACCGGCAAAACAATGATCCGGTTGTTAATGCTGGTGGTGAAAGTATTGAGTCTATTTATCAACGTTATGTGTTGTTAACTGAGGCGCTTACTCAGTTCCGCCAACACAGTTACAGCCCCTATCAACAGCTTATTCTAGCACCACAACAGGACATTCAAGTTGAGGTATGGAAAAACTATTCACATGTGATTTTATTAAAACCTGAGGCGATTGCTATAGGCATGTTGCTAGGGCTGTTGTTTGCTGTGCTATGTGAATCTATATTATCGATTTTGTACTTGGGTTGCCGTAAGGTGTTTGTGTCAAATTGAGTCTTGCCTAAGTTAGCTCTTCATCACCTAATAAGATCTAAAACTTAGCCTGTCAGTAAATTAAAGCGCTTCTTATCAGCCATGGATAACATTTTTGCCTTAATGAAGCTGAGATTAGCGCTAATTGGCACAGTTAAGTAGTTGGATAATGATAACGGGAGTCATCTGGTTAAAAGACCATTGACGAATGATATCGCTTGAAACGGCTAACAAATCATATTGGGCGATTGAGTAGTGCTTAGATGTTTCATCTTGGTACTCAGCATCGGCTAAAAATAACACCATTAAGTCCCCTTGAAGCGCGGGGAAATGACCTGTGAGTAATTGACATTGGGTAACCACGGCTTGGTATTTCCCTCTACGAACCATGACGTTAAAATCTAACACCAGTGAACCAATAAGTTCACTGTTAATAGACCATTCGCCTTTAAAAGCATAAGGCCTACTTGTTTGGCTTAAGTCTATTGCAGGACGGCTAGCTGAAGGCTTGTTAGTCGCAGAGTTATCAGTAAAAGTTAGCCTTAACCCGTTACCTTCAAGTAGTGATAAGTGACGATCGATACCCTTAAATATTGAAAAAGGTCCATTGGTTTGTACTCTTGCCATGCTGATCCGTACATCAAAGTTATCTAGATCAGCATCTAGGGGCCAAATATAGCGCTGAAATGTACTGCCTAAGCCATTTTTCCACGGTGTTGCCTGGCATTGACTGAATTTGAATAGCATTTTAGTCGGCTTATGTTGCTTGGGTAGAGCTTCAAAATAGGCGTAAATCTTTGTCTGTACAAGTTGCTATTGAAATATAAGTAATCTGCGTTATTATCAATAAATCGCCATGTTAAATTTAAGTGTTTTTATTGTTAACATCTCTTTTCGAATCTCGCAGATTTCAACGTTTAGCAAGCTTGAATCAAACCGTGCTTATCCTGTCTATGCGCGAAGGCTTTATTGCACTTATTCCTTTTTTTGTAATTTCTTCGTTAGCTTTTATGCTGATCGGATTACAGTCTTTGTTGCCCGGTTTTGCGGGTAAAATAGCTGTTTTTTCTGCTTTGGACACAAGTCACAGCTTAATTATGGCCATCTCACCTTTAGCAATTGTGATTTCGCTAAGTTACCACCTTTCTAAAAATTTAAGAGTTAACACTATAGTGGGCAGTATTTTGGCTTGCTTGTGTTTTATTACTCACAGTAATTATCTGATTAAAAGTGACTCTGGCTATATGCTAAGCTCTGTTTGGCCTAACTTTTACTCCATAGTTATTCCACTGTTGGTGCCCTATTTAGTGCGTTTTTTTCTTGGTTTTAATGGGTTGAAGCTGGTTAGAGCATCAGTGGCAAGCTCATTTTTAATGAAGCACTTAAATCTTATTCTGCCTTTCTTTTTAGTGTACCTCACGCTGTACTTAGTTTTACCGATTATGGATTTGTTGATTGGTGATTTGACTGCTAACTTGGTGACCTTTGTGACTGGATTGTCATTAGAGGTGCAAGGCTTTATCCGGATGTTAATCATACATAGCCTTTGGTTTATCGGGGTGCATGGTGATAACACTTACTTAAGTCTTTTTTCAAATGTGCTGATGTCAGAATCTTTTGTTGCGGGCTTATCTTTAAACAGTTTTTACAACAACTTTGTTATTGTGGGGGGCTCAGGCTGTTTATTGTCTTTGGTGATTGCAACCTTGTGGCGTGGTCGTTCGTTACAAGAGTTAACGCTGATGAAAGTGTCTTTGCCTTTTAACATGTTTAACTTCTGTGAGCTAATAGTGTACGCATTGCCGATTGTGTTTAATCCGGTTTACTTAATTCCCTTTATTTTGGCGCCAGCGGTTAATTTTATTATTTCATATTGGGTACTTGGTTTAGGTTTCATTGAATTTACCTCTCAAGAAATATCTTGGATGACCCCGGTGTTTTTGAACAGCTGGTTAATCAGTGGTGACATTAAGGCTGTGCTATATCAGGCCTGTTTAATTGTGTTGAATGTGTTTATTTATCTGCCATTTGTGTTGTTTTCCAGCAGATTTGCCAATAATGCCAACTTAATAGAAAAGCTCAGTCATAAATTAAAATTTACTGATATCCATCAATTAGATGCAGAAGCTCGATACAGCTCTGAGCAGCGAGATTCAATTATTCATATTACAGAATTGAATCAAGTATTACACCAGATTGACAATGGTAAGTTGATTTTATATTACCAACCTAAAGTGGATATAAATCAGCGTAAGGTAATCGGCTTTGAGGCGCTGCTGAGACTGGAAAATAACCTGGGTGAAATTTCTGGCCCCTGGTTTATGGATATTCTTGAACGCAATAATTTAGTGTCGATGATCGATTTCTGGGTGGTCAATAGAATTAAACATGACCTCAAAAAGCTGGCAGAAAATAGTATTAGGCCTTTTGTGTCGATTAATCTTCACCCTTTGTCGTTATTAGAAGCCTCAATTATACAGGGATTAGATGAACTCAATCGTTTGTATCCACAACAGATACAGTTAGAGGTGTTAGAGTCTGGTTTTAAAGATGACAGTCCTCAGGCTTGGGCGAATTTAGCGCAATTACAGCGCAAAGGTTTTAGTGTTGCCATTGATGACTTTGGCCGAGGGTTTTCTAACTTATCACGTTTAATTAAGTTATCCCCCAATGATATAAAACTTGATCGCTCGATGTTATTGGCGACAGATTCAGCCGACGGGTTACTGTTATATAAGCATATGGCGGCTTTATGTTCCGAATTAGGTTATCAATTAGTTGCTGAGGGCGTTGAAACCGAGGCTGAATTAGCGATTGTACGACAAGCGGGAGTGTATTGTGTACAAGGTTGGTTTTTTGCTAAAGCTATGCCAATAAATGAAGCTATGGCGTATCAATTTCCGCCAGAGTGAGTATAAAACTAAACATAAATATAAGTATAAGAAGTGACTATTTATCGATTGTTGAATGCCGTTAATATTGCAACGGTCACGCTATATATGATCTAAGGGAGTTCAGATGTCAGAAACGTTAAAAAATACTATTCCACAACAAGCATTTGATTGGTATGACGAATATGCCCATGGGGGCATGGATCGTCGCATGTTCATCAAAAAGCTCGGTTCGCTAGTGGCGCTGGGATATTCAATGAGCGTACTGACGTCAGCTTTACTGCCCAATTATGCTTTAGCAGAGCAGGTATCCTTTAATGACGCTGCTATAAAAGCCACTTATGAGATCTTTGATTCGCCGTTAGGGTATGGCAAAGGGCGCGGTTATTTAGTGACGCCGACAGATAAAACGGGTTTATTACCAGTGGTGCTGGTGGTACATGAAAACCGTGGTCTTAATCCTTATGTTGAAGACGTGGCTAGACGTTTAGCCAAAGCGGGCTTTATTGCATTTGCCCCAGACGCTTTGTTTTCTTTAGGCGGGTACCCTGGGAATGATGATGAAGGGCGGGCGATGCAAGCAACATTAGATCGCGCTAAAATTGAACATGACTTTGTTGCTGCGGGTAAGTTTTTAAAAGGTCATCCAAACAGTAATGGCAAGTTAGGCGCTGTTGGTTTCTGCTTTGGTGGTTATATTGTGAATTATCTCGCCGCTGTTGATGCTGAGCTTATTCAGGCGGGGGTGCCTTTTTATGGTACTCCAGCGGCCAAAGAGCTGCGCAAAAATATCAAGGCTCCCTTAATGGTGCAATTAGCAGAGCTGGATGAAAGAGTGAATCAGTCTTGGCCAGAGTATGAGCAAGATTTAAAAACTTTTGATGTGCCTTATCAAATGCACATGTATAAAAATGCTAACCATGGTTTTCATAATGATTCTACTAGCCGTTATGATGAAGATAATGCTGAGTTAGCATGGCAAAGAACATTAGCATTTTTTACTCAGCATTTAGCATAAGTGATTAATCATGTTTTCAAATTACTGATGTGCATAGCAATAGAGTGCCAATACCTTTATTGCCCAAGCCTAGTTTGAGCTATCGCTTTGATGCATAAAAAAGAGGCTCACATTATGTGAGCCTCTTTTTATTTAGCTATCCTGAGCTGAAGTTAACCAGCTTAATTTAGTGATTTTCACTCGCTCAAAGCTAATGACTAGCCTCTAACGTGGCCGTTACCAGACACTAAAAACTTTTCAGCGGTTAATGCTTCTAACCCCATAGGACCATAGGCATGTAGCTTAGTGGTGGCAATACCAATTTCGGCACCTAAACCTAGCTGACTACCATCAGAAAAACGCGATGAGGCATTGACCATTACGACCGAGGCATCAACACTACGCTGGAAACGTTGAGCACGCTCAGGGTTTTCAGTACAAATGACTTCAGTGTGATGGCTGCCATTTTGATGAATGTGATCTAAAGCTTTATCCATATTATCGACCACTTTAATGGCGATTTCTAAATCAAGATATTCTTGACCAAAATCTTCTTCAGCCAATAAATTAGCTTGCTTAAAGAAAGGCAGGCTGGTGGCACAGGCGTTGATGGTAACCTTATGTTCAGCTAGGTTTTTTGCGACTAACGGCATAAAGTCGTTAACAATCTCCTGGTGAACCACTAAGCCTTCTAGTGCATTACACACCCCTGTACGTTGGGTTTTGCCGTTCAGCAGGATATTGATTGCTTTGTCAAAATCAGCATCTTTATCAACGTATAGATGGCAAACACCTTTAAAGTGCTGAATAACCGGTACTTTACTGTTGTCTGTGACAAAGTTAATTAACCCTTCGCCGCCACGGGGAATGATTACGTCAATCAGGCCGCGTTGATCCATCAAATCCATCAGCAGTTGTCTGTCAGCATTAGGTACTACACTGATTAGTGCTTCAGGTAAGCCGAACGAGGCTAAGGTCTTTTGTAAAATACTGGCGATAGCCTTACTTGAATGAATCGCTTCTTTGCCGCCTCGTAAAATAATGGCATTACCTGATTTAAAACACAGGGCGCCCGCATCCGCGGTGACATTAGGTCTTGCTTCATAAATCATACAAACCACACCTAAAGGCATGCGCATTTTACTGATTTTAAGCCCGTTAGGCTGCTCACCTATATCGCGTATTTTACCAACTGGATCCTCAAGCTTAACAATGTCTTCTATCCCTTTAGCCATAAGTTCAATACGTTCTTGGTTTAGCAATAAACGGTCAAGCATTGCACTGGCGACATTATCTTGCTTAGCACCATCCATATCGATTTTATTAGCATCAAGTATGACTTTTGACTCTTTACGAAGCTCTGCGGCCATCATTAATAAAACGTTATTCTTTGTTGCTGTATCTAAGTTTGCTAACACGCGTGCTGCTTGTGACGCCTGTTTTGACATAGTTGTCATTAAATTCATGTGTTCTCCAAAACGGTTAAATGCTCTTTTGAGATAATGGAATTGTCTTCAGAAAAGTAGCCGTCGGTTGTTTTTATATCGTCTTGTTCATGGGCGATATAATTCAATAGGCAACTACTGTAATTTGTCATGGCTTTAGCCACTCTAGTTCCATCATCTGTAGTGACCAAAATGGTGTCTCCTGCAGAAAACTGACCTTTTACTTCAATAATATTTTCGCGGGTCAACATGTCTTCATTGTCACCAAATGGGGTGGTGGGGTCATTGATGATCACTTCGCCACGTTCGCGAACAGTGTGAGTCATCCAATGCACGGCTGGTGATAATGGCTCGCTACTGGATAGAAAGTGAGTGCCAGGGTTTTTACCTTCAAGTAGTTGGTTAAAAGAATTAACGTCAAAACCATTAATGATGAAGGTATCAATGCCATGTGCAGTGGCTTTTTCTGCAGCCTCAATCTTGGTTTGCATACCACCTGTGCCTGTTGAGCTTACGGCACCACCGGCCATGGCATATATTTCCGGTGTGATGACATCGACTTGTTGTAATAATTTTGCATCACTGTGGCTGTGTGGGTTTTTATCATAAAGCCCATCAACATCAGTACACATAATTAAGGTATCTGCATTTATGGCAGCAGCAGCCATTGCGGCGAGATTATCATTATCGCCCACTTTCAGTTCTTCAGACGTGACAGTGTCATTCTCATTAATAACTGGCAATACGTCATATTCCAAAAGTGACTCAATGGTCTCTTTAATGCTGACATAGCGCTCACGATTACATAAGTCGCCTTGAGTCAGTAATATTTGTGCCAGAGGCATATCAAGCAATTTAGTCCATATTGCCATCATGTCGTTTTGACCCGCAGCGGCCATGGCTTTCTTCAATGCTGTTGAAGGATTATCAACATTAAACCATTGACGACCCGCAGCGACTGAACCAGAAGAAACCAAAATGACTTGTAAGCCTTGTTTGCGGCAACGTTTAATAAAGTCGGCGATGTTTTTCAGGTATTTAGGACTGCAACCGTCACTACCTGGGGCAATTAATGCACTGCCCACTTTGATAACGATCCGTTTATTATTACTTAAAGACATACTTCCTCTTATGATGTGCTTTCAATCAATACTTGATTAACTTCTTTAAATTGGTCAGTTATTTTCTTTGAAGGCTTTTCGCTCCAAAGACTAACAAGCCATATGCTGAGTGCACTAATTAAAAACCCAGGTAGCATTTCATACACTAAGCTACTGAGTGTTGCGCCACCGTCTAACACTGGCGCATAAATCCAAAACAATACTGTTGCCGCCCCAGTGATAATTCCGGCAAGTGCACCGCTATAAGTGACTCGCTCCCACAGCAGACAGAACAAAATTAATGGACCAAATGCGGCACCAAACCCTGCCCATGCGTTACTGACAATGCCAAGAATATTGCTAGACGGTTGTAATGCCATGACTGCCGCGATTAGTGCAACGACAAATACGCATCCTCTGCCCACATTCACTAAGTGTTTTTGCGACAGCGTTTTTTTACTGTAAACACGGTAAATGTCTTCGGTGAGTGAACTTGATGACACTAAAAGCTGTGATGATATTGTGCTCATTACCGCGGCTAAAATAGCGGCTAATAAGAAACCACTAATTAGTGGGTGAAATAAGACGTTCGAAAAGAAAATAAAAATGGTTTCAGGGTCTTTTAAATCAACATTATATTTATTCACATACGCCACCCCAGTTAAACCTGTTGCTAACGCACCCAAAATGGTGACCGTCATCCAACTCATGCCAATACGTCTAGCTGTTTTGATATTCTTAACCGTATCAATTGCCATAAACCTAACAATAATATGTGGCTGACCAAAGTAACCTAGGCCCCAGGCTAAGCTTGATAATAATGATAATACGGTAAGACTTTCAAGGCTTTGACTGAAAGAGGGGATCTCTTCTAGTGAGTAAGCCATCATGGTTTCTGTGCTTTCAAAATAAGTAAGAGCCACCACGGGCACCATAACTAGCGCGATGAACATAATGACGCCCTGCACAAAGTCGGTCAGACTTACCGCAAGAAAACCACCTAGTAAGGTGTAAGCGACAACGACAAGCATGGTGATGAAAACGCCTAGCTGATAGTCGAGTCCAAATGCTGATTCAAATAGTTTGCCGCCGCCAACCAAGCCTGCAGAGGTATAAAGCGTAAAGAAGATAATGACGACAATCGCAGATACTAGCTTAATAATGCCATCTTTTTTATGAAAACGTTGGGCAAAGAAATCGGGCAAGGTTAACGCGTCATTAGCGACTTCGGTGTATACACGTAACTTAGGGGCGACTAACTTATAATTTGCCCATGCACCTACAACCAAGCCTAAAGCAACCCAGACAGTGCTAAAACCAGAAACAAAAATAGCGCCGGGTAAACCCATCAACATCCAACCACTCATATCTGAGGCTCCAGCGGAGAGTGCGGTTACTTGAGGGCTGACTTTTCTGCCGCCCAACATGTAATCAGATAAGTTAGAAGTGGATTTTTTAGCGGCATAAATTCCGATGCCTAGCATTAACATAAAATATAAAGTTAATGTGAAATAGGTATAATTCATTACTTTCCTGCGTTATCGTTTGAGTTCGACTTATATATTGTATACAAAGGGCTGAAAACATAAGTCGCAAGAATTAACCAGAAACAAAGGAGTTCCATTGAGTTCTTAGCGATTCTCTTAGGCTTTATTTTTGAGTTGAAGATTTTTCTTATAAAATTATTGCGTTTCATATGATTCACCACGAATGATTAGAGTGCGAACAATTATGATACGTTGTTAACGGGGAAGATCAACCCATGTTGGTAACTTTCTGACAACTATTTCGTTTTAAAATAAACAAAATAGTCTGTTTATGAGTTATTCAGATTTTGATAGAATTGTAATTATTAGTATTGAACAGACAGTTGGAGTGAATAAGTCCGATGAAAAAGTATGAAGAGTTACTGGTCTCTTTGCGGCAGGTTATCCGCGCAATTGATTTGTATTCAAAGAAGTTATCTAAAGAAACTGGTTTAACAAGCCCACAACTATTGGTCTTGCTGTCGATTGCGGAACATGACGGTGCTATGGTCAAAGAGGTGGCTAAAACCATTAACTTAAGCTCGGCAACCATTACTAGCATTGTCGATCGTCTAGAAAAGCGAGGGTTAGTGACACGTACGCGTTCAACTACAGATAAACGCAAGGTGGGGATCAGTTTAACTGATCAAGGCAAAGAGATAATTAAAGACTCTCCTAAGCCTTTGCAAGATCACTTTATTGCCCGTTTTGAGTCAATGCAAGAGTGGGAACAGTCGCAGATGTTGGCGACCATGCAACGAATTTCAAGTATGATGGATGCCGAAAAATTAGATGTATCACCTGTTTTAGAAGTTGGGCAAATATATCTGCATGAGTATTAGCACGATTAGAGAGCTAACAATTCAATGTTGAGTTAGCTCTATATAGCCGTTTTAATCATGATTAGAACGGTATGTTAAGGCGTGATCTCCCCTCAGAGAACACTAACTTACCTTTACTGTATACCGCTTCAATAGCCAATGTCTGCGCATTCAATAAATTAATATCGCCGTCCATATCAATAGCTACCCTGCCTTTGTGTGTCAGCCTTAATATATTTGCTGGTGACTCAGTTATTGAGGCTAAAGCAAGTTCAATAGGCACGTTGAATAGTTTAACAGCATCAACCATAGCTTGATGTAGGCTGCTAACTTGGCCCATCTGTAAATCAACTAGGTTACCTTTAGTATCAAATACCGGCAGACTAGCATTACCATCTGAGCTCATGGTCAGTTGGCTAATTGGAGTCTGTTTGTCTAGTGCTAATGCTAATGCCTTTGCAGCGGGAACTTCCCCCTGTTGAATAATTTGTGCCGTGGTGCTGGTGGTGAAGTCAATAAACCCACCCTTAAGGGCAAACTCAATACCTGCCTCTAACAGCGCTTTACTGCGGTTAATATGGGTTGGGTAGTACTGAGTAATGGGGATATCAAACTGACTAATCACCTGTTCAAGTAATGCTAGTTTACTGGGCTCATCCCCCACATGAATACTGACAATCCCGACTTTACCAGCCAACATGCCAGCTACTCTGGCTTCTGATGTGAGTCGGGCCATTTCGTGTGAGGTTATTTGCGAGCTGCGATGATCGGCAATAGCCACTTCACCGACACCAATAAATTTATCGATCAGCATAATGTCATGCTTAACTGATTGGGTAATGGTGACCATAGGCAAGTGGTAGGAGCCGGTATAACAAAATACTGATAAACCTTGCTCTTCTAACGCATATGCTTTGGCGAGAAGATTTTCTAAACTGCGGGTTTGAGCATCTGTCCCCAGTACGCCTATCACTGTGGTTACGCCACCCTTAATCGCGTCGTTTATGTGCATTTCTGGAGTGCGAGTCGTGTATCCGCCTTCGCCACCCCCACCGGTAATGTGCACCAGAGAGTCTACAAATCCTGGGGTTAATAGTCGTCCTGTTGCATCAATGACAGTAATGAATGAATTGGCGGTGAGTTCAATATTATCTTCAATGGCAATAATTTTACCGCCGCCCAACAGAACATCTTTTTTACCCAGGTACATTGGGGCATAAACTTGTGCATTTTTAAATAATTGCATGAAAACCCTTAGCTAAAATTGATGCTGACGGCAATAATCATAAACGTGATCGAAATGCTGACCAGCAGCAACATAAATCGCCATATAAATTTGGCCCAAACAAACCAATCTACTTTAGCTACACCAAGACAGCCAATCAGCGCGGCAGATGTTGGGATGATGATATTGGTTAAGCCGTCACCTAATTGAAAGGCTAATACGGCAATTTGACGGGGTAAGCCTAAAATATCAGATAATGGCGCCATAATCGGCATAGTTAACGCAGCTTGGCCAGAACCCGATGCGATGAAAAAGTTAAATATGGATTGAAATAAGTACATAAAAACCGCTGAAACGGTTTCAGGTAATTGTCCTAAAAATAGACCAGTATAGTGCAGCAGGGTGTTTAATACAGATGGAGTGTCCGCTTGATCGCCGCCTAATATAATCACGATACCCTTGGCCATGCCGACAATCATTGCCGCCGGCAATAATTCTTGTGCGCCTTTTTTAAAGGCATTGGCAACATCATTAACTTTAAGGCGTTTACTGAGAATGGCGATTAAACCTATCGCACAACCTAAGGTAAAAAACTGACTTGCCAGTTCGGGAATATAATAACCTCTGGCAATAACACCCCAAATAACCCAAACAATACCCAGCATAAAAGTGGTGAGAATAAGGCCATCGGTTAAATTGAATTTAACTTTTACCTGCGGCTCAGTTGAAAAAACTTCTTCGTTAAAGCAGGGGGATAGTTCAGGGTTTCGTTTTATTTTTTGGGCGTAGTGCATAGTAAATGCAACACCGACAGAGGTAAAAATAAACCACATTATCACTCTAAACTCTAAGCCTGACATTAACGGAAGGTCAGCAATACCCTGAGCTATTGCAACACTAAAAGGGTTCATCCAAGATGCGGCAAAACCAATTTGAGTCGCCACATAAGTGACTAAAATTGTCACAATACCGTCGTAGCCTATGGCGCGCATTAAGGGTAACAGCACAATACAAAAGGCAATGGCTTCTTCGCCCATACCAAATATCGCACCGCCTGCAGAAAATAATACAAATAGAATAGGAATAAAAGCCAGTTCAAATTTTTGGGTTTTAGCGATTAACGCCAAAATACCATTATCAACCGCTTTGGTTTGCATGATGATGCCAAAGGCGCCGCCAGTAATAATGATAAACATCATTACTCCAATGGCTGAGCCCCATTTGTCACCTGAAACCATGCCTTCAAAGGCAAAATTGAGAAAGCCAATTTCACCCTGTTCGGCAAATAAAGGCACACCCTGATAGTCGCTGGCAAACTGAAAGCTACCGGCAATTAATGCTGATTTATTGGTATCAGGATTGATAGCCACTTCAAAAAAACCTGCTGGGACAAAGTGGGTGGTAATTGCGGCAAATAACACAACAAAAAACAAGATGATGAAGGCATCTGGCATTTCTCGAGCTGTCTGTAACTTCATATTGTTATACTTTTTATTTTGGTGATAGAAAATGTAGGCCGTGCTATGCACGACCTACAGTGCTTAAGTTATTTAAAACTTAAAAGTATAACGTACATTCCAGCGGCGTCCGAGCCAATCATGTACCGAGCTGGCATAGCCATTAGTAGGTGAAGAAGCATAGGGTGGCTCTTCATCGGTTAGGTTGCGGACCGATAACAATACAGTGTGATTTTCGTTAAGCTCATAGCCAATACTGGCGCTAAAGGTTAACCAATCTTCAACGGTTTCATTATCAAACTTAAAGTCACCGTCACCCATGGAGCTAATGTAATGACCTGAAATGTTGGCATTCCAGTTATCAACTTCCCAGTCTGTGCCTAAATCAATAACACGTTCAGGGCGCGCGGTTTCAGATGCACCACTGAGCTTGCCTAATAAGTCTTCAACAGGACTAGTCGGTGTCACTTGGCGTTCAAACGAGAAGGTTTCAGTACCAGCTACATAGAACTTAAACTCACCTATTGTTTTGGTGTCTAAGCGATAGTTAACGTTATAATCTAAGCCGTCAGTACTTTGATTGCCAACGTTAAAATAACCTGTGCGTAAGAAGCTAATATCACCTCGTCCATCAACAACACAGCCAAAATTATCGCCTAACTCAGCAACACTACCGACCACGTTAGCAGGATCTTTAATACAGGCATCCAGGGTGGTATTCGCGTCAATATCAACAATATCATCATGCTCATAGCGCCAATAATCGACAGTCAATTGCAATTCATCGGTCGCATTCCATGACATGCCCACGTTAATCGCTTGCGACTTTTCTGCTTCTAAGCCTTTATTGCCTAAGGTTTCTTGGTCAAACTCTAATTCGCCTAAATCGGCACCAGCTGTGCCACATAATGCGTTATAAGCTTCATCTGCACCGCAATTAATATATTGGCTGCCTAATGAGGTGCCAGCACCCAGTTGAGATAACGATGGCGCTCTAAAACCTGTGCTCCAAGATGCACGTAATACCAGCTCATCGATTGGGTTATAACGTAACGAGACTTTAGGGTTTACATCACCACCAAAATCACTGTAATGGTCGTAACGTAAGGCTGCGATTAAGTCGAGTGATTCAGCTAATGGGAAGTTAAACTCACCATATGCAGCGTATTGAGTGCGATCTGCGGCGGCGTCGCTGGCGCCCAAGCCAATGATTTCATTATTAACGGCATTCACTGAAGGTTTGTCAAAAATATCTTCTTTTCTGAACTCGCCACCAAATACTGAACTTACCATACCAGCAGGCAGCTCAAATAAGTCTCCAGCGAAGTTAAAATCGAGTGATAACACTTCAGACTCACCCTGACGCACGCCAGGATCACGTAATGCCGCTATTTGAGCTGAACTGCTATCTTGGCCTAAATTAAATGGATTAAAGCTATCGTTTGCCACCGCGGCATCTAGACGATTGGCATTCATGTAGCCAGATACGTTTCTAATTTCATTGGTCGATTTACCGTAGCTCAGTGCCGACTCGACACTCCAATCGGCTATATCCCCTCTAATACCCGCTAACATACGGTAGCTTTGGGTGTCATATTCTTGAATTCGACGCTCAGGGAAACGCGTTCGTACTGTGATAAAATCACTCACGCTACCATCTAGCATATCGATATCTTGAACGTATTGAGGAACATTTACCGAATCACCGGCCACATAAGCCGTGTAGCCAGCTGGAGCTTCATAGGATGAGCCGTTATTTTGTTGAAACATGCCTTCAGCAAAAAATTCTAAACCACTATCAAGTCGATAGATATGATTCAGTGTAGCGCCTATGTTTTCATAATCAGGTTGAATGGCGCGTTGAATGACGTAGTCATAGTTACAACGACTACCACTTTTTTGGGTATCGTCACCACACCAATTTTCGGCGTAGTCATCACCGTCTATTGACATACGCGTATTAGACTCATATGTCACATTAACCGGTCTATCACTGTTAAAAATTGGATTGCGCGTAGCATAGTCAACCACAATGGTTGTATTACTATTAGTGGTTTCAAACCCGCCAGCATAGGTCAGATTGGTTTTACTGGCATCGTGGTCTGAAGTGTCATTACCATATTGTGCACTTAATTCATGGCCGACAAAATCTTTACGTAGGATAAAGTTAATCACCCCAGCGATAGCATCAGAGCCATAAATCGATGAGGCGCCATCGGTTAACACATCAATCCGTTCGATTGCAGTAAGCGGGATGGAGTTAACGTTCACAAAAGAGTCTGAACCGTTTGAAAATGAATCCACTGCAACACGTCGACCATTGACTAATACTAGGGTAGAGCTTGAGCCTAGTCCTCGTAAACTGACCCCTGAAGCGCCAGCAGGGGCACCATCTGCTCCTGCTACTCCGCCAGACTCAGAGAAAGTTCCAGCGCTTGATGCCTGGGGTAAATCACGTAAAAACTCACTGACAGATCCATAGCCTTTTTTGGCTATTTCATCCTGGCTAAAACTTTGCAAAGGGTTAGCCCCTTCCATATCGACACCTTTAAGGCGTGACCCCGTCACTTCAACCCGTTCTACTGTTTGTTCTGGTTGTGATTTTTCTAATTCGTTGGCAACGGCTAAGGCAACAGGTGATAACGTCATGCCAAAAACGGCACATAAAAGTACTGAACTTCTCATGGTAAGCTCCCGATAAATCTCTAATTGTAATTTTTAGACGTGGCTACACTGCGCGTGAGTCAATACGCTTGGCATTAATAAATGTTTGCAGGCAGTACAACGTCAATCAAATGATTGAGAGGGGAGTAAGACGGCTAGACAAAACTCCACCAAACACTAACGTGTTCAGTAGGTTATTCGTCCCACCATTCAGACAGATACCAATTACGGAAGTGGTATCTTTGGAAAAGAGTTGCTGAAAATATCATGTTATAAAAAATAGTCTTTTGTTGTTGATATGTTAAGAGGCTATCCGTAATATGATGCTTGAGTCAATACGTGGCAGACACTTTTTTTTGAGTGCAACCATGAAAATTATTTCTAGAATTAAATTATTTATATTTTTTAGCACTTTAGCTTTTTGCTTGTTATTGCAATTATTGTTTGTTGATAATGTATGGGCAAATCAAGACGTTTCACCAAAGTTAGAAAAACCATTATCACCTGGGTTTGATTTGATGTTAGTTGGGGGGGGCTTAAAAACCTGTAGCTCACTTTCACCTCATTCCTGCGTCGACAGCATCACTTTTTCACCTAATGCCAAATTATCAATCCAATATCACTTTAGCCTTGATTGGCTTGAGCGAGCACTTGATCATTTTAGCTTGCAAACATTATCTTTAAATCAAACTAACAATCTGCGCAAAGCCAGTCGAAAAGCAGCAAAAAGCAGCGTTAATTTAAACCAGTTAAAAGATGCTGTGTATCAGGTTGATAAGCATTTATTGGATGAGTTAACCGATCAGCAATACTATGCTTTACTCGATTTATTAGAACAAGAACAACACTCTATTGATGGCAGCCCCTTGCAAGAACAAGTCAGGATTGATGCCACAACCAAGCCTTATGGTCCGGCTATTTATCGACTATTTACCTTGCAGGCTTTACTAAAAAAACAGCAAAAAAATCCCGATGCGACACGCCCATTAATTGGTATTGTAACCGCTTCAGCCCGAGACCCGTTTGAGTCCATTTCTTTCTACATCAGTGCTTTTGAACAAGCTGGCGCTGATGTTATTTGGTTGCCCTTAGATGCGGCTTTGCAAGCTGGTATACATCATGATCAATGCGAGAAATTGCCATTGCTTCGCCAGCAACTGCAAGGAAATACTGATAAAGCGAGGCTTTATCCTGAACACACACAATTACAACAACGTCTATGTGAGTCACCCGAAAATTTGTATCAGCAGCTTGAGCATATTGATGGCTTATTTTTAAATGGTGGCGATCAAAGTTTAACCTTAACAGCTTGGTTAACGCCGGATAAAAAGCCGTCTAAAGCGTTAGCCGTCATTAAAAATCGCTTGGCCAATAAACAAATCGTGATTGGCGGGACGAGTGCGGGAACAGCAGTGATGACAGCGGCGAATATGATCACTGGCGGCACTAGTGACGGCGCAATACAGCATGGTGTATTGAGTGCCAAACCACCGAGTGAGCGGTGCGAAATACATCAGTGTGATGGGGATATACCCGCAACGGCAGTGACCTATCGTGCCAAGGGCGGGTTAGGGTTATTTCCTTTTGGGATAATGGATACGCATTTTTCTGAGCGGGATCGCCAAATAAGATTGTTAATGCTAACCGCCTCCACTGATAGTGAAATGGGATTTGGGGTGGATGAAAATACCGCGCTGTTAGTCAATATTGCTGATAAACATCTGTCGGTTATTGGTGAGCATGGTGTGTGGGTTATCGAGCAAACTCAAGCCCGTAAAGATGATAATGGCAAATCAATATTTAAAGGGGTGTCTCATTATTTAACTTCAGGCAGCCAAGCCGATATTGATAACAAACAGCGTCTGGCTAATATTGAATTCGCCAATCGGGTGGTTTCAGTTAATATGGCTGCCAATTATCCAGCTTACCAACAGTGGATTGTGCAAGCTTGCCGTGAGGGACGGTTATCGAGCAAACTTATCGATGATGTTGAACTTATCCTCCTCCCAAGCTCAACAACTGGGTGCAAACCAGTGCTAAACAATCAGCAAAGCTATCAAGGTATTAAGCTATTATTGCAGCAACAAGATGATTAACGATTACCTAGCTAAAACTGTTAAGGTAATAATATAAAAGTGTTTTAGCTCAAATACAGAGAAAGTCATGCATAAAACCGCAAGAACGTTTCATCAATGGTTGATGTTATTTTTAGGGCTGCAATTTGCGATATGGTCGGTCACGGGCGCTTATATGGTCTATATGGATATCGATTTTATCCATGGTGATGATTTGGTTACCAACCCGCAATCTAAAGTGCAGCCCGCCCAGATGAATTATTCACTGCAACAGCTCATTCAAGCTTATCCCCATATTGACAAGATCAGTGTCGATACCTTGTTAGGTGAAACTGTTTATAGGCTGACCTTAGCGGATAGCGAGTCCCCTAAAGAATTAGTCATTAGCGCTAATAGCGGCCAAGTGTTATCACCATTATCAGAGTTAACGGCCGTATCCGTTGCGCAATACTTTTACACGGGCAAGGGCGATGTTGCCGAGGTGACGCTGATTACCGACAATCCCCCTTTTGAGTTAAGCCCACGCCATTTGCCAGCATGGCGAGTCAACTTTAATGATTTTGGTGCCCCCTCCCTTTATGTGTCGGCACAAACTGGCATCTTGGTGGGCAAGCGCCATGAGTTTTGGCGTTGGTTTGATTGGATGTTTAGGTTTCATATTATGGACTACAGCAGCGGTGAAGATATCGATAATATGCTGCTGTTTTGGGTCGCCTTGCTAGCCAGTGGTGGGGCACTGACTGGCATGGTGTTAGTGTATTTCAGGGTGTTTAAAGGCCAGTTTACAAGCCGTAAAAAAAGCCGCGTTCAACGCGTGGGAGTTGCCTAATGCGTTGGATTAGAAAATTGCACAAATGGGCGTCGGTCATTGTCGGGATTCAGTTTGTGCTGTGGTTAGCCAGTGGCCTGTATTTTAATTTGATGGATCACACCAAAGCGGCAGGGCTAACCTATTTTAGTCAGGATATGGTGCAACATCAGCTTGATATGGCTAAGTTTATTGAGCCTAAAGCTGTACTTGAACAGCATAGTGATAGCGTGGCGCTAGATACGGTATTTTTATTGGCTAAGCCCTATTATTTACTTAGCCATCAGCAAGGCTTGTATGCGCATTCTTATCATGAATACACCTTAGTCGATGCCTATAGCGGTGAGGCGGTCACTCTTGATGAAGAGCTGGTAACAAGTTTAGCGCAAGCGTCATACACAGGTGAGGGCAAGGTAGCCGAACTCAAATTACTCACCCCACCGATTAGCGATTTTCCAAAACAACAAAACCCCACATGGCAGGTCAACTTTACTGACGACATCGATACTCAAGTGTATGTTGAGGCGCAATCTGGGCGAATAGTCGGCCACAGTGATCAGCATAAAAAGTTAGCCGATATCTTTTTTATGCTGCATTTTATGGATTATAACAACCAAGGCAGTTTCAATAATCTGCCTATGATGTTGATGGCCTTTTTCAGTTTGTGGTTAACCGTTACCGGGTGTTATTGGTGCATTGATTTACTTCGAAAAGGAAAATACCGCCGCAAGCGTCGTACTCGGTCAAAGCCCGCTGCGATAAAATTGTTATAGTTATTGCTAAATTAGGCATTTGTCACACAATGACAACAATAAAAAAGTTATCATCAGCATGAATTTAGCGTTATGCTATTGCCCTTATCGACTTGTTTGTTAGCTGAGCTAACGACCAAAGTTGTTTTAGATTGAAAGCATTTTATGGTTTACACGGTCAACTCTATTAGTTGATATTTTATGAGCCTATATTGAATAATCGCCATCGTAAGATGCTGTAAGATTTATTCAGTCCGGCATATTGGATTTTGAGTGCGATGCAAAAAACACTGAAAAACTACTGGCTAATTACTTTCACTTTGTTCGCACTTGTCGGACAAGGTTTGTTAGCTAATGGTAGTTCTATGGTGCCGATGGATCATCAACAATCCCATATGGTGACTCAAACATTGAGTGATGGTTCAGATAATAATGTGCCTCTGACCTCAATGCAGCATGTCTCCGCGATGACAGATTGTCATGGCAATATGCTGCCTGATCAGAAATCGCAGCAAGCAGATAACAACAGCTGTTGTAATAGTGTAGGCGGTTGCAGTATCGATTGTAATCATTGCTTAACCATTACCTTTACCGCTGACTTAAGTGATATTCAGTTAGCTATTGCTAATGCTCCTGCTAATCCAGCCCCTATCGCGGTGGCTGTAAACAGTTTCTCTATCGACTTCCCGCCAGCTTTTAGACCTCCTATCGTCTAACGTAAACATCTTAGCTGCGCATTTATGGTATATCGCCCATGTTAGCAGCAAATTTTACTGTTTCTTTTTAAACGAGTTTTAACACATACGAGTGTTAAATCGTTCGAGGTCTATATGAAAATATCCCCCTGTAAAAGCGTATTTACGTTTGTTTTAATGCTAACCACAAGCTTGCTGATGTCATCAGTGACACTTGCTTCCGAGGATGAACATGCAGGACATGATCATGCTGCACAGCCAATGGATGCCGTAAATAGCGCTAACACTGACGCTGACAAGGTTTTTAATCAACCTCAGCCGGCACTATTACCGACTAAAAGCAGCGCTAATGACGCGAACATCAAGTATGTTTGTCCCATGCACCCGCACGTGGTGTCTGATGCACCTGGTAGCTGCCCAATTTGTGGTATGAATCTAGAAAAAGTCATCCTAGGTGAAGTGGGCGAGGAAGTGGTTGTTGGGGTTTCTGGAGGCATGCAACAGGCTTTAGGCATGCGCAGTGAAACCGTTACCGAGGGCACCCTGTGGAAGCTAGTTAAAACTATAGGTACGGTAGAATACAATGAAAATATGATTGGCCATGTACATACCCGAGTGACCGGCTGGATAGAAACCCTCAAGGTGCATACGGTTGGCCAGCAAGTAAAAAAAGGCCAATTATTGTATGAGCTGTATTCGCCAGAGCTGATTAATGCTCAAGATGATTACATGCAAGCCAGAGATTACCTTAAGCAGGATAAAAGCCGTGGTGGAGTATTGTTGAACAAAGCTCGCCTACGCCTTGAGTTATTAGGGGTAAGTTCGGCGTCGATTCAGCAATTAGAGCGCACAGGTGACACCCTTTATCGCGTGCCATTTTATGCCGAGCAAGATGGACTAATTAGCCGGCTTACAGTGCGTCATGGCATGTACGTGCAACCGGGTGATACCTTGTTTGAAATCGTTGATTTAAGCAGCGTGTGGGTGATTGCCGACGTATTTGAAAATGAACAAAGCTGGTTAAAACAAGGTCGGCCAGTTGAGGTGACGTCTGCGGCGCAAGGCCTGTTTGATATTGAATCCAGCATAGATTACATCTACCCAGAGTTAGACCCAGTGACACGGGCAATGCGGGTGAGAATTCGCTTAGATAACCCGACTCAGCAATTAAAACCAGGCACCTTAGTGGATGTAAAACTGTTTGGTGGTCCAAACCGGGGAGTATTAGCCATTCCAACCGAGGCGTTAATTCTTACCGGGCGTGAAAACCGTGTTGTGGTGCAACGCAGTGATAACCAATTTGCTTCTGTACCCGTTAAAGTTGGCATGATTGCCCAGGGTAAAGCTGAAATCACCGAAGGCTTAAAGGCTGGCGATAAAGTGATTGTGTCGGGGCAATTCTTGCTTGATTCAGAAGCCAGTATTCAAGGTAGTTTGCAGCGATTAAGTGGCAGCAATAGTGCTGCACCTGATCCACACGCAAATCATTAATCGGAGCTCACTATGTTAGAAAAAATAATTAGTGCGTCGATTAAGCAGCGAGCCATGGTGTTGTTAATGACCGTGGTTATCGCATTAATTGGCTATCAAGCCATGCGGATGACGCCTTTAGACGCTTTACCTGATTTATCTGATGTGCAGGTGATTGTAAAAACCTCATATCCAGGCCAAACACCGCAGTTAGTTGAAGACCAAATTACCTACCCCTTGTCGACGGCGATGCTAGCCGTGCCTGGCGCGAAAACCGTGCGTGGCTTTTCGATGTTTGGTGATTCCTATGTGTACATTATTTTTGAAGATGGCACAGATATTTATTGGGCCAGATCACGGGTTTTAGAATATTTATCGCAAACCCAGGGGCAATTGCCCCCTAATGTCATCCCTTCATTAGGGCCTGACGCATCTGGCGTGGGCTGGGTGTTTCAATACGCCCTTGTTGACCGTAAAGGTAAGCATGATTTAGCTCAGCTTCGATCACTGCAGGACTGGTTTTTAAAATTAGAATTGCAAAGCGTTGAAGGTGTTTCAGAGATCGCCACTATTGGCGGCATGGAGCAGGCGTATCAAATTATTGTCGACCCACACAAACTGGCGCTGTATCAAATTGATTTGATGACGGTGAGGAATGCGCTAGATAACTCTAATAGTTCTACCGGTGGCTCGGTGATTGAAATGGCCGAAGCTGAGTACATGATCAGCTCTTCGGGTTATCGTCAAACCTTAGAAGACTTTGCCGAAATCCCTT
This sequence comes from Shewanella glacialimarina, assembly GCF_020511155.1. NCBI lineage: Bacteria > Pseudomonadati > Pseudomonadota > Gammaproteobacteria > Alteromonadales > Shewanellaceae > Shewanella > Shewanella glacialimarina. The sequence continues at coordinate 221,028 of NZ_CP041216.1, forward strand.
TAGGCATTGTGGCTGAGTCGGGCACGCCAGTATTGATGAAAGATGTGGCGCAACTGCGTACTGGTCCCGCGGCTCGAAGAGGTATTGCCGAGCTTGATGGTCAAGGCGAAGTCGTTGGTGGCATTGTGGTGATGCGTTACGGTGAAAATGCCCTCGCAACCATCAACAACGTTAAAACAAAATTAGCCGAAATTGAGAATGGTTTGCCCGATGGCGTTGAGCTAGTGATTACCTATGATCGCTCGGAACTTATCTTAAATTCGGTGGATAACCTCAAGCGTAAAGTGCTAGAAGAAATGCTGGTGGTCGGCTTTATTTGCCTTATTTTCTTACTGCATGCCCGCTCAACCTTAGTGGCGATCATTTCATTACCGATTTCAATTTTAGTCAGTTTTATTGTGATGAACATGATTGGTGTCAATGCCAACATTATGAGTTTAGGCGGGATTGCAATTGCGATTGGTGCAGTGGTGGACGCCGCTATTGTGATGGTAGAAAACCTCCATAAACACCTTGAGCATTACCGCGACCAACATGATGGCGAAACGCCAACGGGTGAAGCCCATTGGGAGTTAGTGCGACAATCGTCGGTTGAAGTCGGGCCAGCACTGTTTTTTAGCTTATTGATTATTACTTTAAGCTTTGTGCCTGTGTTCGCGCTTGAAGCTCAAGAAGGGCGATTGTTTCATCCGTTAGCCTTTACTAAAACCTTTGCTATGGCGGCATCGGCTATTTTGGCCATTACCTTAATTCCGGTATTAATGGGTTATCTTGTACGCGGCAAAATTCCTGCAGAAAAGAAAAACCCGCTAAGTCGCCTGTTAATTGCTATGTATGAACCGCTGTTACGCGTGGTACTGCGCTTTCCTAAAATCACCATATTAGTTGCTATTATGGCGCTTGGCAGTGCGATATACCCTATGACTAAAATGGGCAGCGAGTTTATGCCTTCACTCGAAGAAGGCGATTTATTGTATATGCCTACCACCTTGCCGAGCGTGAGCTCAGGGAAAGCGGCGGAAATATTGCAGCAAACCGATCGCCTGATTAAAACCATTCCTGAAGTGAAAAGAGTATTTGGTAAGGTTGGCCGCGCAATTACAGCAACCGACCCCGCGCCACTGACTATGCTTGAAACCACGATTATGCTTAACCCACGTGATACTTGGCGTGAAGGCATGACACTGGAAGGCATTATTAGTGAACTGCAAAAAACCGTAAAAGTGCCCGGTATTACCAATGCGTGGGTGCAGCCGATTAAAACCCGTATTGACATGCTATCCACTGGGGTAAGAACCCCCGTGGGAATAAAAATATCCGGGGCAGACATTAATGAGCTACAACGGATAGGTGCTGAAATTGAAGCTGTAGTGAGCAAGTTGCCAGGTACCACTTCTGCTTTTGCGCAGCGAACCAGTGGTGGCCGTTATATTGATATCGAACCCGATCTTAAAAATGCAGCCCGATACGGTATGACCTTAAAAGATATTCAAGATGTGGTGCAAATGGCCATTGGTGGCATGCAAGTTGGCCAGTCGATACAAGGGCAAGAGCGTTATCCTATTATCATTCGCTACCCACGTGAGCTACGTGACAACATAGAAAAACTCAAAGACTTACCGGTACTTACCAAAACGGGTAAATATGTGCCTTTGGGTAATTTGGCAAGTATTACCATCAGTGATGGCGCGCCTATGTTAGCCAGTGAAAATGGCCGTCTAATCAGTTGGGTGTTTGTTGATTTACAAGACATCTCCATTGGCGAATACATCAAAATGGCACGTACTGCGTTGGATGAACAAATCACTCTGCCGCCTCGTTACAGTTACACCTTTGCTGGCCAATACGAGTACATGCAGCGAGTTGAGGCTAAAATGAAGTTAGTTATTCCACTGATGTTAATTGTGATTTTCATCTTGTTGATGATGACATTTAGCTCATTTATTCAAGCGTCGGTGATCATGTTAAGCCTACCATTCTCATTGGTGGGCAGTGCATGGTTATTATACTTGCTCGACTTCAATTTCTCGGTCGCGGTATCTGTTGGCATGATAGCCCTGGCTGGGGTAGCCGCTGAGTTTGGGGTAGTGATGCAGGTGTATTTGAATAACAGCATTAAAGATCGCCAAGCAGCAGGGCAATACAATCATCGCTCTGACTTAACCGAAGCATTAATTCATGGTGCGGTAATGCGTATTCGCCCTAAAGCCATGACGGTAGCCACTATCTTCTTTGGTTTGCTGCCCATTATGTGGGGTAGCGGTACAGGTAATGAAGTGATGCAAAAAATCGCCGCCCCTATGGTCGGCGGTATGGTTACCGCACCCTTGTTATCTTTGTTTGTTATTCCTGCAATATATTTACTGATATACGGCCGTAAAATGGCCAAGTAATTATGCCGCCAGGTATTGTTGACTTAATGCTCTCAGTAATTTGAGAGCATTTTTATATGTCCCACTCGCATAAAGCCAAATTTTAGTCCGATTGTTTATAAACTCTGCAATTCAATTCTTCCCTGAACAGTAAAAACGGGTGCATTTCTAAGCTGTTTTTGTCAAACTAGGATCCATAAAATAGATAAAAACATCAATATAATAATGACAACAAGGACACTTCATGAAAGCTTTTACACTGGTGTGTACCAGTTTAGCCATGGCTATTTCAGGCATTGCTCACGGAGCTGAAATTGATCTCAGCCATATTCAACGTTTAGGGCCTGTTAGCCAGATCACTGCCGCCCCACTATCCAAAGGTGATCATGCGGATGCTTTACGCGCTAATTTAGTTGCTAAGTTAGCGGAACAACTCAATCAAGTCGAGCCTGCGTCAGTACAAGTATTTAATCAACAACTGACCTGGCAAGCGGCCTCAGCCAAAGTTGAGGGGTTAGGCTGGTTAGCTTACCAACTCCCACTATCAACCCAGCGATTTACTCAGGGCACCTTTAAGATAAAAGGGCTTGAAAACCCACAAGTGTATTTAAATGGTCAGCTCGTTAAATCAGCTGATGAAGTGCCGCTGGTGTTAGCCAATGGTGATTATCAGCTCATTGTGTTAGCTGATGGCCAGCAAGCCGATGTGCCTTTCAGTTTAGATTGGCAGGGTAAGAGTGAGGTTGATGTACTGAGTTTTGTAAAGCAGGACACCCAGCGCGTGTCTGCTCAGCAGTTGTTTGATGCCAAAACGATTAGCAGTATGCAGCTATCGCCTAATGGTAAATACCTACTGCAATCAACGGTTGAGTATTCCCCTAGTGAGGGAGACAAAGCTATTTCGGTTACCGAGCTACGTGATGTTGCTAGCAACCAAGTGCTTTATCGTTGGCAGGACAGCTCGCCGCAAAGCAGCGCATTTTCATCAGATAGTAAACAGTTAGCTTATGTGACTGGGCAGCAAATTGTGCTGTTAGATATCGCCGATTTATCTCTAAAAATAGTAGCGGATAAAATTGAAGATGTCTCTGGTTTACAGTGGTATGGCGATACCTTGTTATTTAGCTGGCAAAAAACCTTTAAAGCCGACGAAAAAGCCACCTCAAAGCGCTATCAAGCACTGGAAGATCGCTGGAGCTATTGGCGTAATAACAGCCAGATTTACCAGTTAGATGTGGTATCTGGCGCAATGAGACAACTTACTGAATCTAAGCAAAGCAGCGACTTGTTAGACAGTGATGTCAGCTTAGGTAAGCTGTTATTGACCCGCTCAGTGGTTGACTATGCCCAACCTGCCCATGGCCTGACGCAATTATTTGAGTTGGATATTGCTAGCTTAACGGAAGTTTTAATTGGCGAATACCGCACCTTTGGCAGTGCTTTGTACGGCGAAAATGGCATGTTTATTTTGGCCGGTCCTAATTTTATGGATGGCCTAGGTAAGCAAGATCCCGCTATGGAAGTTAATGACTATGACGGTCAATTATATTGGCGCGAAACTAAAAATGAACAAATCACAGCCCTAAGCAAAGAGTTTGATCCTGCTATTACTAGCATGACAGCGGTTGCGGGTAGAGACTTGATTTTATCCGTGATAGAGGGTGATTTTGCCCCATTGTATTTCTTTGATAAAAGCCAAAATAAGTTCAGTAAAATCGATACGGGCGTCGAAATGGTCAACAGCTTTGGTATTGCTACCGATCAAGCTTTGCCTACCATTGTTTATGCCGGAACATCGGCTACTGTGCCTGAACAAGCGTATGTGATGAATATAAAGTCAAATCGCAAAGTGATGCTGTTTGATAGTAAAGTCACTAGTTATGCGACCACACGTTTAGGCCAAATGGAAGATTTTGACTTTACCAATAAACAAGGTCAATCGATTGATGGGCGAGTGTATTTACCTGTTGATTATGATGCCACTAAAAAATATCCAGCATTAGTGTATTACTACGGCGGCACCTCACCTGTTGGGCGTCACTTTACTGGACGCTGGCCATTTAATTTATGGGCGGCACAAGGCTATGTGGTGTATGTATTACAGCCTAATGGCACAACGGGTTATGGGCAAGCATTCAGTGGCCGTCATGTTAATTCCTGGGGTAAACACAGTGCGGACGACATAATTGAGGGAACTCAAGCGTTCTTGCAGGCTTATACTGCGGTTGATCCTAAAAAAGTGGGTAATATGGGTGCGTCCTATGGCGGCTTTATGACCATGTATTTAGCTACCCAAACGGATATTTTTGCCGCGTCTATGTCTCACGCTGGGATCAGTAACCTATCTTCATACTGGGGACATGGCTGGTGGGGTTATGGTTACTCTGGTGTAGCGAGTCGAGGTAGTTTCCCATGGAATAACCGTGAGTTATACGTAGACCAAAGCCCGCTGTATCATGCTGATAAAATTACCACGCCGCTATTACTGATCCATGGTGATGCCGATACCAACGTCCCTGTTGGCGAAAGTCATTACATGTATACCGCGCTTAAGTTATTAAACAAAGACGTAGAATTAGTCGAGTTTGCCGGTCAAGACCACCACATTAATGCGCGTAATATACGTTTTGATTGGTGGGACACTACAATGGCATGGTTTGACTTACAGCTTAAAGGTGAACCAGAGTGGTGGAACACCCTTTATCCTGAAACCAAAAAATAGTCTTATTAGATAGCGCCATCTCTTAACCAGAGTTGAAGTTAGTAAAAAAAGCCTCGCAACGCGGGGCTTTTTTGTCGATATTCTAAAGTGAGTTAAGCCGCTGTAAGCTCATTTACCTCACTTCAACCAATCAATTTTGGCGAATATGATGCTGATAAATCTTAGTTATCATATCGCGTAATTTATGAGTATTTAGCTTATTAGCCTAAATGAGCAGGCGTAATGTCTATCTGTCAGGGACCAAGAGCTGCGTATTGTTCGTCATGCCGGCGCGCTGAAATCAACAACTACCGATGTGACTACCGAAATACCGGTGAAGTTATTGCTCGATTATTTAGCAATAAAAGCCGATTCGGTTAAAGCGCACAATAATCACTTTGAGGTTAACTTAGCCCTGATGGCTGCCATTGCTGACAAAAAGCTATAAAGCTTTTAAGCAGTGGGTTTTGATATTTGTCTTTATGGATTAAAAACCAAAAGCGGCGTGGCATGCTAATAGGCAGAGTCAGTTGGCTAACTCGACCACTTTTTATGGCATATTGTGCCGCCAACGTGGATAAACAGCCTAATCCCAGCCCTGCTGAAACACTGCTAATCAATGCCTCAGTGGTGTTGATTTCGAAGGCGAGCTGCCAATGGTTAAGTTTCGGTGCCAGAGTATTAATAAAAACCTCGCGTGAGCCTGAGCCGGGCTCCCTTAACACCCAATCGCTATGTTCTAAGTCCGTTATTGTCAGCGTTTTTTGCTTAGCTAGTGGGTGATCGATGGCGCTAATAATGCACATTTCATCGTGACTGAAAGGGATTGAAATCAAATCTGGATGATGGGTTTGACTTTCGATAAGGGCAATATCTAGCTCAAAATCAACTAACTTTTGGCAAATAGTGGCAGAGTTTGAAATAAATAAGCTTTGCGATAAATGCTGATGTTGTTGCCGAAATTGGCTCAGTAAATACGGGCTAATATGATTGCCTATGGTATCGCTACTGCCCAGCCTGAGCTTGCCGTACAAGGCTGGATTATCGCTAAAAAGATGCGTGATCTGCAGGGCGCGAATAAGTAATTCATCTGCCAAGGGTAACAGCTGTTGCCCTTCTTGATTAAGAATAAGCCGATTGTTTACCCGATCAAATAATGGATGAGACAGTTGTTTTTCAAGTTCTGCCAACGCCATGCTGATAGCGGCTTTAGATAAGCAAAGCTGTTCTGCTGCAGCCGTTAAGGTTTTGTGTTGCGTAATAGCATGAAATACATTGAGCTGCTTCAAAGATATGTGCATGGCCATAGTGATACCATCCTCGCGTTTATCGTTATCATCAACGCCGCCATTGATGAACCGAGTGTTAATTCGTTTTTATACTCAAGTATATCGTTCAGTATTTCTTAACGCACGTCATTAATAATTGGATATATATAAACAATTAGCAAGGGTAACATCTCATTAAGAAACACATTCGCGCGTTAATTGAAACAGTGAGAGGTCAGCATGATAAACATGGCTAAAGGTAAATTAATTACAGCGCCAACGCCTATGGCCGGCTTAGCTTTGGGGATTGCCAGTTTAGGCTGGTGTTGGGAAAACTTCGCCAATTTAGATGGTTATGGTCAACTGATAGGCGCGGCCATTGCCAGCGTGTTACTTCTGCTGTTAGCGATGAAGTTTGTCGTCTTGTCCGATACCTTAAAAGAGGATTTAGCCCATCCCGTGATTGGTAGTGTGGTCCCCACATTTGCCATGGCGACTATGGTAGTGTCTAACTCGGTAGGGCAGTTTTATTTACTCGCAGGCGATGTGTTATGGTTATTTGCCGTTGGCTTACATATCGTATTTTTAATAAGCTTTTTATATCACAGAGCGAAAGCATTCGAACTCCATCACATGGTGCCCAGTTGGTTTATACCGCCCGTAGGGATTATCGTTGCCGACGTGTCATTTTCGGGTACGCCACAATTAGCCTTAATTGCTCATATCGCCTTAATCTTTGGTATGGCGACGTATGCTGTGATGTTACCGCTGATGATCTATCGTTTGATGTTTAGCCATGAAGTGCCCGATGCGGCCAAACCAACTTTGGCCGTGTTAGCCGCCCCCGCCAGTTTGTCATTAGCAGGATATTTAACCGTATCGGCTACGCCATCACCTATCATTATCGCCTTACTATTTGGCATTGCAGTGTTGATGACCAGCGTTATCTACCTGGCATTTATTAAATTACTTACCCTGCCATTTAGCCCCGGCTACGCAGCGTTTACTTTCCCTATGGTGATAGGTTCTACCGCATTATTCAAAATGGTCACCTGGATGGAAACGACCAATATAGCAGTGGATTATATTGATCAAGTACGCCGATTAGCGCAGTTAGAACTAGTCATCGCAACCGTGGTAGTGGCCTATGTGGCAATACGATATCTGTATTTTTATCAGCCGTTTAGAATTAAAACGACGGTTAGTTAATCAGTGTTTTTGGTAGAGGTTATCGATGAACCATAGGGCTTAAAACATTTTTAGACAAAAGTGGCTTAGAAGGTTTTTTTGAAAAGGTTTACTTAGACCTAACTAAATTACAGCGCGGCAATCACTCTAGTTAGTGTAACTAGACCAATATCTTATGGGACTTATTGCCTGCCAAAGAGTCGCGATCACATGGTCAGTAATATTACCTACATCAGACTGACATATCCAATATCCTATGGGTCAGATGTGAAAGGGCGACCTTTAGTGCAGACGATCCAGCGAGACGCCGCAAGCACTTCCATGTGGGCTTAACCAAAACATCCCTGTTTTGGATACTCGCTGGCTCATCTGCACTAAGCTTTTGCCTCTTCGATTTAACTTCATTCGTAATAACACAGTAAGAAAAAGCTGGGATTTACTGTTCGAATTGAGGTCATCGAGAAAGGGCTGTGAGCTTGGTATGGAATTAGTTGGGTCAGAGAAAAGTTTATAGGGATGTCGATAGATACATGTAATTGAATGGTTTTTTATTCTCTAATTGGCGTGTTCGATAGTCGTGTTTAAGATAGCCAACTCTGCCCTTTACTTTCGGTAAGTTAGCCTACTTTATTGCCAATGAAGTCAAATCGAAGAAATAGAATATTAGGTGTAAGCGCGGCTGTGACCGTCGATGGCAGGGATGCCATCGTTGAGCTTACAGGGACGTACTTGCAGCGTGTCACAGAAGTGCTTGCACATAAGGTGGCTATCTCACATCCATGTGATCGCGACATGCAAATTAGTTGGGGCAGAGTCGGATTCATAGGGGAGTCGATAGGCACATCTCATTGTGCAGTTTTTTATTCTCTAAATGGCGTGTTCGATAGTCGTGTTTAAGATAGCCAACTCTGCCCTTTACTTTCGGTAAGTTAGCCTACTTTATTGCCAATGAAGTCAAATCGAAGAAATAGAATATTAGGTGTAAGCGCGGCTGTGACCGTCGATGGCAGGGATGCCATCGTTGAGCTTACAGGGACGTACTTGCAGCGTGTCACAGAAGTGCTTGCACATAAGGTGGCTATTTCACATCCATGTGATCGCGTCATTCGTATATCCTATACATCCCTGCCAGCGTGACATTTGTAAATACTGAAAGGGAACCTGCGATCTAAATCTGCTGTGGGTGAAGCACTACTAAGTTGATTTGTTTAACATGGCCGACAAGCTTTAACGTAACACTTAGTTAGCCCTGATCTGTTTTAGCGCAGCAATCAGTAAATCATGGTCGCTTACTCATACGCGAACTCTTATGTTCACTCTTAGGTCCGGTAAAGCACTTTTACCACATGCCAGCCAAATTTTGTTTTAACTAAATGCGGCGTGATGAGCTCGCCACTAAAACAGACCTTATCAAACGGCGGTACCATTTGGCCTTGTTTAAATTCACCTAAACTGCCGCCTTTTTTACCCGATGGACAGCTAGAGTGTTGCTTTGCAAGCACATCAAATTTAGCGCCTTTTTTAAGTTTAGCCATAATGTCATCGGCCAACTCTTTGTGTTTGACCAAAATGTGTAATGCGCTAGCAGTGCGTGCCATGATGTGAACCTTTTATAAAATGTCGCTAATGACGGCATTATATCATTGCTTATGCCTGTTGCTAACCTTGCAAACTGAATGATATTTATCTGCTTAATTCGCCCGAATTAAGCATAATGATGCTGGCATATCACTTTATGCTACTGACTGATTTTACAAAATAAACATTTATCAATTTTCCTTAAGAAAGCCTTAAGATTGGCCCGATAGATTGCCAGTATAGGGTTTATAAGGATTAATCATGCCAGCTATCCATAATCACATTTCGTTACTGTCTTTTCGAAAAACCATCAATGCATTGTGCTTATGCTTTAGCGCTTTGTGGGTGATGACGTTTGCACATTCAAGCATTGCTGCGCCCGCATTAAATTATGCTGTGCAAAATGTTAAGGGTGAAACCGTTAACCTGTCAGAGTTTGCGGGCAAAGTGGTGTATGTCGACTTTTGGTCGTCCTGGTGTGGACCTTGCCGCAAATCTTTCCCTTGGATGAACGAGATGCACGCCAAATATGCCGCCAAAGGTTTAGCTGTAGTGGCGATTAATTTGGACGTTGAACCTGAGCTTGCTGCGCAGTTTTTAACAAAGTTACCCGCGAGTTTTCCTGTGCGTTATAACCCCGAAGGCGATGTGGCGAGATCATTTGATTTACAAGGCATGCCGAGCAGCTTTTTGTTCAATCGCCAGGGCGAATTAGTGCAAAAGCATGTGGGTTTTTATGATGATAAAAAAGCCCTGTATGAGCAAGAAATTCAACAGTTGTTGGTGGAGTAGTTTATGAAAAACAATTTGATTCGATTCAATATTAAAGCTGGACTCGCTATTGTTATTTTAACCGGTTTATCGGCTTGCTCAACCTTAGGTGTTGAGCCCTGGGAAAAAGATCAACTTGCAAGAGCTGATATGGCTCTAGACAGTGAAAAGCTTGATATGGCCTTAGATGATCATATTTATTTTAGTAAAGAAGGCACCAGTGGTGGTCGCTCATTAGCGGGCGGAGGTTGCGGATGCAATTAACTCAAAAACGCAATATAGCTGGCGCCATAGCCATGGCGAGTTGCAGCTTAATTAACCCTAGTGCTCAAGCGACAGACCTTAATGACACCGTAAAATCAGACGATTGGAAAGTGGATGCCGCCATTATGTATTACGGCGAGCAAGATAGAGTGCAAGCCGCTGAAGTGATCGGCAATGTGCAGAAATCGTTTGGCGATAGCTCATTATTGGACATGAAGCTGGTAGTGGACAGTTTAACGGGGGCATCGGCGTCAGGTGCGGTGGCGCAGGACAGTAGCCAAACCTTTACTCGCCCTTCTGGTAATGGTGAATATACCGTTACCCCTGGTGAAACGCCGCTTGATGACACTTTCCACGATACGCGCGTGCAATTAAGCGCGAACTGGATGGAAGTACTTAATCCAGATTGGACCTTAAACGTGGGCTTAAATGGCTCAACCGAATTTGACTATTTATCGTTAGGTTTAAATGCGGGTCTTGAGCGTAGCTTTAATAAAAACAACACGATAGTGGCGTTATCAGGGGCGTTTACCCAAGATACCATTGATGCCGTAGGTGGCAGACCTGTGGCGTTATCTGAAATGGCACTGAGATCTAAATATGATACCGAAGCCGCGTTTCAAGCTGCATTTGATGACACGCGTCAATCGGGTACCGATGACAAGCAAACGATTGACCTAATGCTTGGGGTAACCCAAAACATTAATCGCTTTTGGTTAATGCAAGCTAACTATGGTATTTCGAATGTGTCGGGTTACATGAGCGACCCATATAAGGTGTTATCTCAAGTGGATAACAGCGGTACCGCACAGGCGTACCTATATGAGAATCGCCCTGAAGATCGCTTAAAACACAGTGTGTTTTTAATGACCAAAGGCGCGTTAGATTCTGGTGTAGTTGATTTTTCTTATCGCTACAGTACCGATGATTGGGATATTTCATCACATACTTTGGAAACCCATTATCGTTATTATTTGAGCCCGAGTATTTATGCTCAGATACACCTACGTTACTACCAACAACAAGCAGCAAACTTTTATCAGCCATTTTTGTTGGCGGATGAGCCATTACCTGAATTTGCCAGCGCAGATTATCGTATTGGCGATATGACCGCGTATACGGTGGGATTAAAGTTTGGCCAACGGTTATCTGGCGGACATGAATTAAGCTACCGTTTAGAGTACTACCAGCAAAACCCAGAAAATAATGGCACTGAGTTAATTGGCCAGTTGAATCAATTTGAACAATTCCCTGCGGTGAAAGCGATTGTGGCACAAGTGAGTTATTCGTTTTAAGATGAACACATAATGTGTTTGTGGACAATGCGCTAATGAGCGGTGCCAATTTGAGTGCTAATCAGACTTATGATGCCAATCAAACCCCTTCAGCGACTTTACAGAGTCGCAGTTGGGGTTTTTTAGGGTGTTTTCGCGCTATGGCAAGCCCTTGTGAGCTATTAATGGCAACAGATAACGCCGATATAGCCCAAGCTATGTTGGATATTGCCCACAAGGAAGCCATTCGCATTGAGCAAAAATATAGCCGCTTTTTAAGTCATAACCCCCTATGGCAGATAAATAATGCCCAAGGTGCTGCGACCCCTATCGATACAGAAACCCTACAATTGCTAACCTTTGCCCAGCAATGCTACCAATTAAGTGATGGCGACTTTGACATCAGTGCAGGGCCATTAATGCGCTTATGGCGCTTTGATGGGCAGTCTTCGATACCGGATGACACGACCATTACTCAGGCTAAAGCAAATGTTAATTTTGCTAAGGTCTATTTTGATCAAGCTAATATTCAGATGCCGGCGGCAATGAACCTTGATTTTGGCGGTATTGGCAAAGAATATGCGGTTGATAAAGTGGTTCATTTATTAGCGGCTCAGTGGCCGGATATTTCGGTATTAGTGAATTTTGGCGGCGATATTCATTGTTTAGTTGAGAAATCACACTCCCCTTGGCAAGTTGGTATCGAAAACCCTAACGCCTTAGATAATGCCGCAGCGGTACTTAGTATTAACCAGGGAGCGCTTGCCACCAGTGGTGACACGCGCCGCTTTATTGAAGTGAATGGCAAACGTTATGGGCATATTATTAGCCCAGCAACGGGCTATCCAGTCGTTAATGCGCCCCGCTCTGTCACTGTACTAGGGCCTAATTGTGTCACCGCCGGAATGTTAGCCACCATGGCGATGTTACAGGGCGCGAATGCTGAGTTATTTTTAGAACAACAGTCAGTGAAATTTACAGTATTTAGATAATTGAGTGAATCAAAAAGGACAAGGTCATGCGGGTGCTACTGGTTGAAGACAATGCATTATTAGCGCAGGGAGTGTGCTTAAGTTTATCTAAGCTTGGTATGCAAGTGGATCATCTCTCAACATATCAACAAGCCTTAACGGCAGTGGATTATGAAGACTTTAGCGTGATTATTCTTGATTTAGGCTTACCAGACGGTGATGGCGCTGATTTACTTAAGCGTTGGCGCAAAAACGGGGTGTCTATTCCGACTATTGTGCTGACCGCGAATACTGATTTTGATACTCGTCTGGCGTGTCTAGACATGGGCGCAGATGATTACTTAAGTAAACCTTTTGACGTGAGAGAGTTAGCGGCAAGATTGCGCGCTATTGTGAGGCGACAGCATGGCCTAGACCATAATCAATTTGAGTATGGTGCATTAGGGATCGACTTTTCTAAGTGTGAAGTGCATTTTCGTGGTGAACTGGTTTATCTTTCAAGACGAGAATACCAATTGCTGCTTGAGTTTGCTCAGTCAGCAGGGCGAGTGTTAACGCGCTCTCAACTTGAACAATTAACCTATGGCTGGGATGAAGTTGGCAGTAACTCTATTGAGGTGCATATTCATCATTTACGTAAAAAAATGGCTAACGAACTCATCAAAACAGTGCGCGGTATTGGTTATACCTTAGTTGAGGTTGTTTAATGTCGGTAAAATCGAATCGGGGTTTAAGCTCGCTGTACTCGCTGCGCATGCTAATGGGCGTTGCTATGGTAACGGCCATTATCATTACCGTGGCTATCACTAATTTACTCAGCCGAGATGATGCTAGTAGACAAATAGAAGAGTTATTTGATGCGCAAATGCTGCAAACAGCTAAAGTGCTGGAATTGTTTTATGTGAGTGAGTTTACCGACGTAAAAATTAAACAACTTATTCAACAGCCTATAAAACTGCATGTGCAACAAACCGATATTGAAACCTTTGCAGAGCAGTCGACCACAGCCAACTTGATGTATGAAAACAAAATGTCTTTTCAACTGTTGAGCGAGTCAGGGGAATTATTAGTTTATTCAGATAGCTCCGGTGAGAAATCACTAAGTCGTTTGGCTCAGGGGTATGAGTTACGCAACATTGATAATGCCTTGTGGCACGTGTTTAGCTATTTTTCCAAAACACATAGAATATGGATTGTTACTGCACAAAGTGAGGATGTTCGCGAAGAGCTGTTAGCTAAGATGATGTCGAATACCTGGACCGTACCGTTCCTTGTTATGCCGGTCGTGTTGTTGGTGTTTCTATTGATTACTTATTACTTATTTAAACCAGTCAAAACCCTCGAAGCTAATTTACTGACGCGCGCGCCACAGGATTTATCGCCCATCAATATTGCTCTGCCTACTGAATTAATTCCGGTGCAGCGGGCTTTAAACGATTATATCCACCGTATATCACAGGCAATGCAGCGGGAAAGGCGTTTTAGTGCTGATGCCGCCCACGAGCTCAAAACCCCATTAGCTATTGTGAAGCTGCACCACAATGGTTTAAGGGATTTATATGGTGACACTGTTGAACAATTAGTCACTGAACCACAACAGGCGCAACTTCACTTAAGTGCGATTGAGCAAGGTGTGGATCGTATGAGCCATATGGTTGAACAGTTATTGTTGTTGTCCAGAGTCGATGCTATTGAGGCGCTTAATTTACAACAGTGTAGAGTGAGTGACATCATTGAGGCATCGATAAACCAGCTTATTACTATTATCGCCGACTACGAATGGCAGATTGATATTTCTCCTTCTATTATTGCCACGGTTGATGAGTTTTATATGGAGTTAGTGTGTAAAAATTTGATAGAAAATGCCTGTAAGTATAGTCCTAAAGAGTCGATTATCAGTATTCAAGCCATTGAGCAAGATAACAAGATTATCTTAAAGTTTGCTGATTCAGGTAAGGGAATGAGTGAGACGCAAATCGCACGAGCAAAAGAGCGATTTTATCGGGTGGATGAAAATGAATCCCAAGGTGCTGGTTTGGGATTATCGATTTGCCAGCACATTATTAGTCTACATGGCGGTGAGCTTAATTTGGCAGCCAACCAACCTAAAGGCTTAGTCGTCAGTATGTCATGGCCAAACGCAACACAATAAACAGCGCGGATAACGTAGTAGCCGAATAAATTAGTTTGGACTAATTTATCTCTACAGACGTACAATGAGGTTATTTGTTAGACTGCATGGCTGATCAAAATACGCGTTTGCAATGAGTTATTGCAATAAACTGTCATAATGTTCAGTCACAATCATCGAACCTTATTTTTATACAGCGGCTTTCTATCATGCCGCTGCAACTTCACTTCATCGTTAAGGAACAAACATGATCACTCAAGGACAAACTTTACCAGCGGGTACATTAGGTCAATTAACTAAAGACGGCATGGTAAACCATAACGTTACTGAGCTATTCGCGGATAAAAAAGTGGTTTTATTTGCCGTACCAGGTGCATTTACGCCAACGTGTTCAGAAGCACATTTACCGGGTTTTGTGGTATTAGCGGATCAGCTTAAAGCCAAAGGTGTTGATTTAATTGCGTGTGTATCAGTTAACGATGCATTCGTGATGAAAGCTTGGGGCGAAGCGCAAAATGCATCAGAATTAATGATGCTTGCAGACGGTGATGCTAGCTTTACTAAAGCGTTAGGTTTAGAAATGGATACCGCAGGTTTTGGTGGTGTTCGTTCACAACGTTATGCCATGGTAATTGATAAAGGCGTGGTTAGCGTATTAAACGTTGAAGCGGCTAAGTCATTTGAAGTCAGTACTGCTGAAGCAGTATTAGCTGCCCTATAAGTTTCCCTTTCATCACTTTGACGTGATGATGAACTAAAAAAGCACGCCACCATTACTTTGATTGGCGTGCTTTTTTTTGGTTACAAACAGTACGATGCAGGCTTAGAAGTAGTGAATATATTCAGCACCGACACGATATAACACATCATCAAAACCTATTAAATCTAACTCATAATCACGGCTGACATATTCGGTTGCGAAATGCAGTAAATTGTTCTGGTTGCCTAACGGCACAATAACGCCAAATTTTAAGTGATCTACTTTATAAAATTGATTGTCGTCATACGCCCACTCACCAGAGAAATGGCTGTAGGATGCAGTTATTTGTACGCTACTGTTGGTAAAGGTATAGGCGTTATTCCATTCAAAAAAGTAACCTAGACCAGAGCGGCCAAGTACATCAACACCGTGGCCAAGTTCTTGGCGCGGCCAATCATCATCTTTTTCTTCTTCGCTATAACCTGCGGCAAGTACAAAGCCAAGATCGTAATGGTTAACGTCAGTAAAACGACGATTTAAGCCTAAACCAGCAATGGCTAATATTTCAAACTCTTCTAGTTGCTGGCTATTGTAATGGCCTTCAACACGAGCGTGGGCACTGACGATATATTGCTGCTGATCACCAAAACTGGTAAAAGGACGATAATAATGGAGCTTAGCATCCATAGAGTTACGATAGCGGTCGTCATCGTACTTTTCAGAGTCTCTTTCGTAGTAATAAGTTGCCCGTGCGCGAATATAGTTTTCATCTAGCTTAAGGCCATTATTGTAACGGCGATCATCCCAAATGATTGAAAACCCACCACCGCGCGACATTGAGCTATATTCTGAGTCTGGATATGATTCAAGACCGACAATAACCGACGCGGCTAATGGCAAGGGCTTTTCTTCTGCCATAACGGAGGTACTGATATGTGCCAATAGTAAACTACTGATCACTAACATCATCAATTTCATAATGTGGATAACCTTTTTCAATGTAAACGCAATGTGCTGCCTAATATTAACATCTTGAGGGCATATATCATTATAAAAAGGAGGGATTAAGCTGTACTTAAGTGTTAGCTTTTGATCATGTTTTGGGTAATAAAACCCGGGCAATTAACCCACCATCAGCTCGATTTGCCAAACTCACTTTGCCATTATGGCGGTCGATAATACGCTTAATGATTGCTAGGCCTAAGCCTGAACCTACGCTACCACGCGCACTGTCACCTTGGGTAAAAGGCTGGAAAAGTGTTTCTGCTGTAGCTTCATCAATACCAGGGCCATCATCCTCTACCGAAAAACCGATAAATGCACCTTGTTGGAAGGATGATATTTTTACCCAGCCATTACCGTATCTAAAGGCATTTTCTACCAGGTTACTCAGTACCCGCTTAATCGCTACGGGATGAATAAGAATTTCCGGACATTCGCTTAAGTTTGTTTCTAGCACACCTGAACGATGACTTTCTTGCTGACTTATCTCTTGAATTAGCTGATTAACTTGAAACAATTCACGAGCAACATCTTCATCATTGCGGATATAAGCAATAAATTGGGTGATGATGGCGTCCATGTCTTCTATATCACCGACAATGCCGTCTTTTAAATATTGGTCATCTTCCACCATCATTTCTGATGCAAGGCGAATCCTGGTTAAAGGAGTGCGTAAATCGTGAGATATTCCGGCCATCAGTAGGGCGCGGTCTTGCTCTAGTTGTTTCATGCTGTGCGCCATTTGATTAAACGCATGGGTTACTTCAACTATTTCCGTTGAGCCACTTAAGGGTAAAGGCTCGGGGAATTGGCCTTTTGATACCGCAAAAGCGGCCTTTTGTAATCGTTTTAAAGGTTTGTTTTGTTTGCGAGCAAACAGCCAACCGCCAGCGACACTAAGTGCTCCGATAACCAGCAAATATAATGTCAGTGGCGATAAGTCAGATTCGTTAATGCTAGTCAGCGGCACTTTTATCCACAATTTAGGCGCTTGCGGTGGGCGGATCCAAACATTTAACGTCTCGCCTTGAGAAAAGCGCACTTCTGCTTCACCGCCTAAATAACCTGACATTTGCTCAGATAAAAAACCATAGTAAGCGGCATTGTCTAAACCTGCTTCACGGGCTTGTTTTAGGTTGTAGACGGTCATGCCATCGTGGCGAACTTTGGCGTTAAGTGCGTCAACCATGGACAGATGTTCACGACCAACGTCAACACCATCAACAAATAGAATATTGATTTGCCTAGCAATAAGCTGGTTAATTTGCTCATAACTGGGTTTAATAAAATACACAGCAACTGACCAATAAGACACCAGTTGATTGATCAGCAGCAAGCTACCAATCAATACCACGGTTTGACTAAAGGCGTTACGAGGTAAGAGGCGTTGCCACCACTTTAAGACTAATTTGGCAGGTTCAGGCACGGTTTACTTACGCGCCGAACCGTCAGGCACAAACACATAGCCTAAACCCCATACCGTTTGAATATAACGTGGGTTGGCTGCATCTTTCTCTATTAATCGGCGTAAACGCGATACTTGCACATCAATCGAACGCTCTAGGGCAGAATAATCACGGCCCCTTGCTAAATTCATGAGTTTGTCGCGCGATAGTGGCTCACGAGGGTGGGAAACCAATACTTTTAATACCGCAAATTCGCCACTAGTGAGCGCAATACTTTCATCACCATGGAACATTTCGCGGGTGGCTAAATTCAGTGAAAACTCACCAAACTCAATCATTTCTTCTTGCTGTGCAGGGGCGCCGGGTACATCAGTAATTTGTCGGCGCATTACCGCTTTAATGCGGGCAAGTAATTCACGGGGATTAAATGGTTTAGGTAAGTAATCATCGGCGCCTAGTTCTAGGCCAATAATGCGATCGACTTCATCGCCTTTTGCGGTAAGCATCACAATCGGGATCGGGTTTTCTTGCTGACGTAAACGGCGACAAATAGATAAACCATCTTCACCTGGTAACATTAAATCTAATACGAGTAAGTGAAAGTTTTCACGCTCAAGTAGTCTATTCATTTGATCTGCATTGGCAGCGCTGCGTACCTGGTAGCCTTGCTCCATTAAATAACGCTCTAACAACGAACGCAGTCGCATATCGTCATCAACAACGAGAATTTTAGATGTTTCTTGGCCCATGAAAATGTCCCTTTTACCTTCAGCATTTTTAGTTAATATAACCAGTTTACCGCTTGGCTAATAGTGTCTTGAAAGTAACTTTAGCTTGAAGTCGCATTTTTATAACTATTTGTTATTAAATGCTATTGATTTTATTGATTTTTAATTAATATCAATTAAAGTGTGAAAATTGTAACAAATCCCATTTTGTAGATAATTAACAAGGCTTTGTAAGCTAGGTATGCAAATTGTATTAAATGCTTATGTTTAAAATAATTTTCCCCACACAAACTCAGCGTTAATAGCTTGATCTGAACTGCTATAAACCTGGGCGTAATAGCCGTTAGCAAAAATCACACAATAGCTGATATCAACCGCCAATTTATTAGGCCAATATCCAAAAGTGTGATGGCGCTCAAGTGCTTGGTATTGCTGACCGAGAATATCCACATCACCATACTCAGAGGATAAAGTGAGTAGGGTATTTGCTGCGGACAGCGAGTATTGGATCGGTTGGGTTACAAGGTTGTGAGTGAGCAAGTCGGTTTTGGTTATTTCTGGTAATTCTACAGGCTGCGTGACTAAAGACTGTGCCGCTACAAACTGAGCTTGTAACGATTGTTGTCGGTAAAATACTAGCTCACTGGGAATAAACTGCAGTGCATCAGTCAGTTGCTTGATACGTCCCCAATGGTGGAAGCTGCTATTTGGTGAGTCGAGGTTGATAAAAACGTGGCTATAACTGGTATCAGGATTAATGTGCAGCAATGCCATTTGGTTTGCTGATTGATAAAGCCAGTCGCCTGTTATAGGCAGGTCATTATTGGGTAGAACACTACTTGGTAGGGCGCTATTAGGTAGAGCAATGTTCGTTAGCACGCTCGTCAGTAGGTTATTACTGTAGGCGAAACCGACATTAAAACACATTGATATAGGCAACATAATGACAAGTGTAAATAGCGGTTTAGGTCGATATTTATCAAATAAGTCTTTTAGCATTGAGTACATATAATTCCCTTTATGTGTACAAATAGAAGGTTAAGTATAGTTGATAAAATGGCACATAAAAAAAGAGCCTCATAAAGAGACTCAATTTTAGGTATTCATAAAGTATGATTTAAGGTGAGTTAGAAGCGGCCTACAACACCCAAACCTACATTATAACCATCAGCATCAGAATCAAGATTTTTTGATAAATCAAATGTAGCAGAGAATGCATCTGACATGCGTAACCAGTATGCGGTTTTAACCATAAAAGCATCATCAGAGCCAACATCCGCATAACCTAAACCCACAGACCAGGCTTTAGTCACATACCAATCTGCATTGATATTGATTAAGTCATCAGCATCTGTGTGAGTCCAAGATGCACCTAGGTCGATACCGGTTGTTGTTTCAAAATCAATAAAGCTACGCACTTCAGCACCGTACTGTGATTCAAAGTCATCACTGCCATCAATATAAAAAGCGGCTACTTTTGAGCTATCATTGAAAAAATAACCCCCATCCAGTTTGTAAACACTGCCACTATTATTGCCAAATTCTACACGTTGGAATTGACCACCAACGAACCATTTTGAATCAAACACATAAGTACCATCAAAACCTAAAGTGTCCACATCTGCAGCGTCAAACATAGAATAGTTAGCGCCAACGTTAGATTTTTGCGCTAAAAAGCCGTTAAGTGCATAAGGGCCGTTTGCTTGGTCAACAGGGCTAACATAGTAGCGATATTTTGCATTCCAAATACCGTCGCCAAATTCTTCAGAGTTAGCGTTATAGCTTAAGCCCGCTTCGTGTTGAAACGCAGCATCTTGTGCAGCTACAGCAGGTAAGCCTACAAAACCTAATAATAACGCTAGAGCAGTAACATTTTTCATCAATCATTCCTTTATTTGATTATTTTTCGCTAGGTAATTCAAGCAAGGTCGGGGGGGGAGATAGACTGAACATACAAGATGTTTAATCCACTATATTTTTCTTCCAAAACATCATGTTTGTGAAGTGTGCTTTCCTAGCGGCGCAAACCATAAAGCAAATGAGGTTAAAAATAAAATGAAACTTATAAATTAATAAAAAACTTAGACTTTTTATAAATGTCAATCCACTAAATAGAATGGGTTTTACTGTTGGCATTCTACTTTGTAATTAGTTTTATGTGCTATTCCGCTACATTGAGCTAATCGTGATATATTGCGCTATTGAATTTTTTATCCTCTAACTGTGATTATAAAATTATTATGAGAACGGCGATTGTGACCCGCGAAGGGTTTGAAAAACTCCAGCAAGAACTGCATTTTTTGTGGCGTGAAGAGCGACCTGAAATCACTAAAAAAGTGGCTTGGGCCGCTAGCTTGGGCGATAGAAGTGAAAATGCTGATTATCAGTACAATAAGAAACGTCTGCGTGAAATTGATTGGCGAGTAAGGTATTTACGTAAAGCGATTGAAAACCTTAAAGTTGTCGACTATTCCCCTGAGCAAGAAGGCAAGGTGTTTTTTGGTGCTTGGGTAGAGATTGAAAACGATGATGGCCAACAACTGACACTGCGGGTTGTCGGTTATGATGAAATTTTTGGTCGCAAAAATTACATTTCGATAGATTCACCTATGGCACGTGCCTTGTTAAAAAAAGAAGTTGATGATGAAGCGATAGTCAGTACACCTGATGGTGATAAGTGCTGGTATATTAATAAGATATATTATCAGTAAGCCGAATAAGCTTATTTAAAAGATATTATTTTTTCGTCCCCTTATCACAAAATTTGATAAATAGACTCTAGGCTGCGACACCTTGTCGCAGTTTCCGCTTTAGCTTTTGTCTCCCCCTATTATCGCAGGCACAATTGCAATACAACTTATCTACAAAAACAACAACATGAATGTAAAGTTTTCAATATTAACCGCTGCAGTTTTATCTGGGCTCTTTAACGGCCAATCTTTTGCTGATGAAATGGAAATTATCACCATTCAGCATAGTGATAATTACGCTGTTGCTTCTGCTTCAGACAAGGCATTAGCCGCCAAAATTGATGTAGGCGATTTATTTAAGGTGTTACCCGGAGCGTCAATTAATGGCAATGGTCCGTTAACGGGAATTGTGCAATACCGGGGTTTGTCTGGGGACAGAGTTAACACTCAAATTAATGGTGCTAAATTGGCTGGAGCAGGTCCTAATGCTATGGATACCCCCTTAAGTTATGCCAGCTTGATTATGACTGAACGGGTAGATTTGTATCGGGGTATCGCGCCTGTTGCTAGTGGTATTGATACCATGGGCGGCACAGTTAACGTTGTAGAGTCTAGCGCCGAGTTTGATGTGGTTAATGGTAAAGCTGCCGGCCAGTATCAAGATAATGGGCAACGTGGTTACTTAGGGGCAAAAGCTAATTTGGCGAATAAAGACCATGCTTTATTGGTTTATGCTGATGCATTAAATGGCAATGAAGATGTTAAAACAGCTAGCGGCAAGCGTATTCACCCCACTGATTATAAAAAACAAATGTTGGGTGGCCAATACAAGTTTAATTTAAGTGACTCTGCCGGCCAGGACGCGTTTATTGGTGTGGGTTATCAACATCTTGAAACAACCGATGCGGGCACGCCAGCATTACCCATGGATATTGGTTTTATTCGCACAGATCGGGTTAATGTTGAAGGTTTACAGCAACTAGCCGACTGGCAACTTGATTGGCACTTAGCCTATTCTGATGCGCGTCATGGAATGGACAACTTTAGTCAACGTAAGTTAATGCCAACCATGGGCGCGCGTTATAACAATGCTGATTCGACCAGTTTTGATGGTGCAGTAGCATTAAGTAAAGATAATTGGCAGCTAGGTGTGAATGTACAAATGGCCAACCATGACTCTGTGATTACTAATCCTACCCAGGCTATGTTCAGTGTCGATAACTTTAATGATGTAGAAGATAATCGCTACAGTGCTTTTGCCCAGTGG
This sequence comes from Shewanella glacialimarina, assembly GCF_020511155.1. Taxonomy (NCBI): domain Bacteria; kingdom Pseudomonadati; phylum Pseudomonadota; class Gammaproteobacteria; order Alteromonadales; family Shewanellaceae; genus Shewanella; species Shewanella glacialimarina. The sequence continues at coordinate 243,339 of NZ_CP041216.1, forward strand.
GACCAGAAAATCAACCATTGGCAAGTTAGTCTTGGTGCGCGTGTTAAACAATATCAAGCGAATGCGGGTGACGTACATCATTCAATGGCTGCCAATATGCCCGCTATTAATATGCTGATGACGCAGTTTAATCAAGCCGATAAAAGCCAATCGCAAACCGGCTTTGATGCTGTGGTGGATGCAAGATATGAAGTCAATAATGAGCTGTCTTGGATTGTAGGGCTGGCTCGCAAGCAATCTAGCGCCTCTTATCAGCAACGGTATTTGTGGGTACCTATGCAGTCTACCGGTGGTTTAGCTGATGGTAAAACCTACGTAGGACAAATCGATTTAGACCTTGAAACCGCTTATCAAATTGAACTGGGTAGTGAGTATCGCTGTGAAGGTTTATCTATTCTTCCGCGTATTTTTTACCATAGTATTGATGATTATATACAAGGTGTAAGCGCAACCAGTTCTACTGTGATAATGGCAGGAGCCATGGTGGGTGATAATCAGCCTATGCAGTTTGCCAATGTCGATGCAGATTTAATGGGAATGGATATCAACGCTGCGTATGCGTTTAACTCACTTTTTTCAATCGATATGGTAGCCAGTTATGTCGCGGGTGAACGTCGCGATATTGACGATAATTTATATCGTATTGCCCCAGCCAATATTAATGTCGGATTAAACTACGAATCACATTCCTGGTTTGCAAGATTAGAAACCTTAGCGGTAGCGGCACAAAATAAAGTGTCCCAAAGCCAATTAGAACAGCGCACGTCAGGTTATGCGGTGGTGAATATGCTAATGGGATATGAAGCTCAGTCTTGGTTAATAAAAGCCGGCGTCAATAATGTTTTTGATATTGAATATCAAGACCATTTGGCGGGATATAACCGGGTTATGGCAAGTGAAATTTTACCGGGTGAGCGTATGCCAGGGCTGGGTATACAAGCATGGTTAGCGGGAGAATATCGCTTTTAATACTTAATCATTTCAATCGTTTGGTTGAGTACCACACTTTGTCGATGACGACCCACTTTCGCATCTCTGCCAAGAATGAAAGTGGGTATTTTTTTGCTACTTTTTATTGGGATTTAACTTAACTTAAGTCACTGATTTACTGGTTTTTTTAGCAGTTTTCGCTGTAGTGTGCGCCTATGCATGCCTAATTGCCTTGCTGTTTGCGACACATTACCATTATTAGCGTTCAGCACTTGCTGAATGTGTTCCCACTCTAAACGTTTGGGGCTAATGGGCTGGTCTACTATGGGATTTTGGTCAATTTCATACTGTTGTTTAGCAAGGGCTTTTAATAATGTTTGGGTGTCTACCGGTTTAGATAAATAGTTGTCAGCGCCTAAACGGATCGCCTCAACAGCGGTGGCAATACTGGCATATCCGGTAAGAAACACGATCGTCGATTTAGGTAATAACTGGCGTAAAGGATTGACTAAGTTAAGGCTATTGCTGTGCTCAAGTTTCATGTCGAGCAGAATATGGCTAGGCAAATGTAGCCTCGCCAATAATAAGCCTTGGCTAGCGTCATGGGCTATGACGCATTCAAAGCCGTGCTGTGTCATACGCCGATGAAGAATGTTAGCCAGCGTTGTGTCATCTTCAATAATCAGCAATTTATGCATGGGTTTCTGCCTGCAACAAATCTGGCGTTATCGCTAAACTTGGTGCTATGGGTAAGCGTACCTGTGCCAATGTGCCGCCCTGTGGATGATGGTGCAAGGTTAAACTTCCGCCCAGTTTTTCTAAGCTTGCGTGACTGAGTAATAAAGCCACCCCCATTCCTTTTGCGTCGCGAATGATGTTTTGACCTATTTGGGCTATTAAGTCGGTAGAAATACCTGCGCCGAAATCGCGAATGTTTAAGTGACATTGTTGGTTGTCGATTGACACAGATAACTCGACTTGGTAATCAGCGTTATTTTCTTTACTGGCTCTGGCTGCATTGTCAATTAATGACATTAAAGCGGGTAAAAGGCTGGTATCCATATTGATTATCGTATTTGTGTCGATATTCACTTTAGTGGTTAAGGTCACTTCAGGCATTAATAACAATACTTGTTGGGTTAATATTTCTAATAGTGAAGTTAGGGCAATATGGGATTGTTGATTGTCTCGTATTGACTGAGTTGCGGTGCGTAAATCCGTTAAGGTTAATTCACAGCGGCCTAAAGCATGTTCAATATCGGGCAGAATATGGAACATGGACTCACCTTCGTGCAGTTCATCGACTAATAAGCGCAAACTGGCTAATGGAGTCGCAAGTTGGTGAGCCATTTGTGCCGACGCAGTACCTAGTGCTAATAACTTTTCTTGGCGTAATTGAGCCTCTCGTAAAATGCCCAGTTCTGCTTCTTTTTGACGAATTTTACGGGCGATAAAGGCAATGCTGGTGGTCACAATTAATGCTGATATTAAAAAGTTAAACCACATGCCCAAAAAGTGTGAACGCATATCCATGGTGTGGTTGCCCATGTTGTGCTCTGGCATGACAAAAATCATCAAGCTATAACTGGCGGTAGACAACAAGGTTAATACCCAGGGCGCCCATTGCGGTAATGCCACGGCGGCTACGGCAATAGGTAATAATAACAATGAGATAAAAGCGTTGGTTGCGCCGCCAGTAAGGTATAACCAGGCGGCCAGTAATAGTGAGTCTATTATGAGTGATGCAAATATCAATAAGATATTATGAAGGTAATATTTTTTGAAAAAGACGCTTAAACCAACATAAATAGCTTCCACTGTGAACAACAGATAAATCATGCTCGGCGGCGACGATAGGCCAAACAAATCAGCGGCAAAAAAGGTTAACCCTATTTTGAGCAGTAAATATACTAATCTGAGGTGGGTGTGATGGCTATTGCTCAGCCAGCTTTGTCGTTGAGGTGTTGGCAAAAATACAATCCTTTTAAGCCTAGTGATAAAAATGCACTCACTTATTGGGCAGATACAAACGTTTTTAACTCGAACAAAATTCAACCAGCAAAGATCAACAGGCCTAATAGATAAATATGCTGGGTGTGTCTCACATCATAATATTATTTTGCGGTTTAATGAACTTATACCAATTTCATAAGCGTTACTTAAGTTTCGGTTATCACAATAGTTAAATATTATCGCTCACTGATATTTAATCATCAGTGCTTAGACTTACTTGTACTACTTCGAGGTTAATTATGAAAACATCACATGAGTTTCCGCTGGTTCACCGATTAATCCATTGGGGCTTAGCTTTTGCTATGCTGGTGATGTTGCTGACAATATTTTTGCGCTTGGGTTGGATGGAAAAAAATCATATGGCGGCGATTATTCAGCAGGGCTTAGCCAAAATTTCAGTGACTATTGATAGTAAGCAAGCGGTGAGTATTGCCAAGATGATCCGCGGTGAGATGTTCCAGTGGCATATTTACTTTGGTTATGCCGTTGGGGTGTTTTTATCGGCACGCTTTATTTATATGGCAAAATGTGGCTTGCATTATTTATCTCCCTTTAATCCGCTGGCAAGCTTGCAACAAAAAATGCAAGCATGGGTCTATTGGTTATTTTATCTTGGGGTAACCGCCTCGATAATGACGGGTTTATTACTTAAATTTGGCCCTGAGTCGATTGAGGAATTAGCCGAAACCGTGCATAAATTAGCCTTGTGGTACTTCATCCCGTTTATTGTGCTTCACTTAGCCGGTATTGTGTTTGCTGAAGCTGGACATGACAAAGGCATAGTATCGAAAATGATTGGGGGTAAGTCGTAAGTTTATTATTAGCCTAGCCTAACGGTTTACTTTAATGGTTAGGCTAGGCGAATTTATGACAAGACTAAATCACATTCCTGTATATTACTGATTAGTTGTTCAATTTCGCTAATGGGCATAGGTTTACTGAACAGATAACCTTGAAAATGAGAGCATCCTATATCGAGCAGATAGCGTTTTTGTTCGATGGTTTCAACCCCTTCTGCAATGACTGAAAATCCTAAACTGTCAGCCATGGAGATGATGGTTTTCACAATTGATTGGTCGCTGGGATCGGTTAATAAGTCATCAACAAATGACCTATCAATTTTTAATTGTGACAAGGGTAGCTTCTTTAAATACTGTAAAGATGAGTAACCTGTACCGAAGTCGTCTAATGAAAACAGGATCCCCAGTCTGCCTAAGGCATTCATTTGAATGATGGTATTGTCGATATCATCGAGTAATAGTGACTCGGTTAATTCCATCTTTAGTTTAGTCACATCAATGTAGTAATGGTTAATCATTTTAATTACAGTATCGACAAAGTTTTTTTGACGGAATTGCTTGGAACTGACATTCACGGCAATGGTTAAATGCTTAGTATCACATTGTTGTTGCCATTGTTTTAGCTGTGCACAAGCGGTTTCTAATACCCATTGGCCTATTGGTAAAATTAATCCAGATTCTTCGGCGTAGGGAATAAATTCTACGGGACCAACAATGCCTTTAGTTGGATGTTGCCAGCGTATTAATGCTTCTACACCCACAGGTTGCTGATTTTGGTCTACTTGTAGTTGATAGAAAAGTTTGAATTGGTGTTGTGTTACCGCCTGGTGCAGTTCAGCTTCTAATGCTGCACGCTTACTAATTGCTTCTTGCATTTTGGGGTCAAAAAAACGCACCGTATTTCTACCCGCTAGCTTAGCTTGGTACATGGCAATGTCAGCTTGCTTCATCACTTCTGAAGTGGTGGTTAAGTGATCCTTAAACAACACCACACCAATGCTGGTAGTGCAATTATAGTGAATGTCGTTGAGCTGAAATACGTCATTCATTCTGGTCAAAATAGTGGTGCAAATAGTTGTTTTTTTTGATGCCGCAATAATATCTTCTTCATCAAGCCCTTCTAATATAATGACAAATTCATCACCGCCTATTCTGGCCAGGGTATCTTCTTTTCGTATGCAGTCACTTAATCTGGTAGCAATTAATGTGAGTAAGAGGTCACCTACATCATGACCGTGGGTGTCATTAAGCATTTTAAAATGGTCGATGTCTAAAAACAGTACTGCATTATTTTTATGGAGTCGTTTATTGGAAATAATCACTCGATTTAATCTATCCAGTAATAGGCGCCGATTGGGTAGCTCAGTCAGTGGGTCGTAAAAGGCTAACTGTTGAATTTTTTGTTCATTATTTTTACGTATGGTCATGTCATTGATAGTGATAACGTAATTTGTAATACATTGATTCTCATTGCGGACAGCATCGATAAATAAATAAGCTGGAAAGGTAGAGCCATTTTTATGGTTATGCCATATCTCACCCTCCCAATTATCGGTTTCAACCACCTTATTCCAAATCTCATTATGAAAATTGTCATCGTAAAGCGCAGTATTAAATAAGTTAGGTTGCTTGCCTATTAGCTCTTCTTCTGGATAGCCAGTAATCGTGCTAAAGGCCTTGTTTACTTGTAAAATTGCTCGATTAGTATCGGTAATGAAAATTCCTTCATTCGACTCGAATACCTTGGCCGCTAAACGAAGTTTTTGTTCCAACTGTTTACGCTCAGTAATATCAGATATGCCTGTGATGTAACCGACCACTTGCTGTTGTTCATCAAACTCGGGGACGTACTGAACTAATAATTCCTGTGTAAACAAGCATAAGTCATAGGTCACTGAAACCCCTGACAGCACCTTATCAATATGTTGACTAATTTCTTGGTAAATTATTTCCCCAAAGATGCTTTTCACCGGCTGACCCACAATGTCGTCAGGTTTTAGCCCAAACAAGGCTGCATAAGATTGCGTCGCATAAATAAACTCTTGCTGCTTGTTGCATCTGGCAATATAAAAAGGCGAATTGTCGTTAATAAATTGCAATCGTTGCTGCTGCTCGATCAGCTTTGTCTCAGCGTTTTTAAATGCTGTAATGTCTTGGGAAAACCCCGATATTGTATGTGATTTACCATCAGGACTTGCGATACGTTTACCACGGCATTCTATCCATCGAGTTGTTCCATCACTGGGGCGAGTTATAGGGTATTGAATGTTATGTTCGATGCCGTTGTTATAACAGGACGTTATTGACTCAATTAAAGTGTGCTGATATTCAACGGGGATCAACTGACAAAGCATTTCTAGACAAGGTTGTTGATCTTTTGATAACCCAAATAAGCTATACATTTGATCAGACCAATGCAGCGGTGCGTGTAAATCGACTAAATCCCAGTAGCCAACCTGAGCATAGTACATCGCTTCTTCAAAGCGTTTTTCGCTATTGACCAACTGTTGCTGAATGTCATAGTTCAGTCTTGTTTTACGCATCAGGTGCAAGGTGTTAGTTGATAAATTAGCATAGCTGGACAAAATGACATTGATAAGGCGTCGAGTTGACCCCTGCATTTGCTGTTGTGAATGGGCTTTAGCCTCTTTTAAAGGTACTCCCTGTTGCAACATCATGACTAGGATTGCCATGTAGCGGTCACTTTCTAAAATATGGGATGCTAACCATTGGGTGAGAAAAGATATCATTTGCTCGAGTAAAGCATCAGATGGCGTTGTAGTGAGTTGAGTTTGCAGGGTAATGACCTGCTGAACAAAATCATCATGGCCTAATTTGTGGTTTGTACTAAGTTGATGATTGGGCAAGTATTGATGCCAGATATCTTCTTCAGTTTTAAAGTGGTAAACAGTGTAATTAATTAGCTCTTGGAATATGGCATTCATATCTATCACTGAGGTACTAAATACCGCCTGATTTGCCAGGCGATTTAAAATGATGACTAATTTTTTATGCTGTTCATCGATTTTTGCTAATCCTGTGCAAAAATTTTCATTCCATGGAAAAATATCTATCGATTCAGTCACTATGCCACCAATTAAATTCTGGTATCTCTAAGTAATCAGTATAGTTGTACATTTTACACTTGTGGATGAATTTTAATTTTCCTGACAATTGTTGTGATCAATTTCTACGGTTTCGTAAAGTAAAAATCATGTTCAATATCTAATTTTATGCGGTTTGTGGTATGGTGAGGCAATTTTAAAATTTAAGCCTATAAACATCTGCTATGCATAATATTGCCCAAATAATTGCCCAAGAATTGAATGTTCGCCAACAACAAGTCGATGCCACTATCGCCTTGCTTAATGATGGTGCCACAGTGCCCTTTATTGCTCGTTACCGTAAAGAAGCTACCGGCGGGTTAGATGATACTCAGTTACGGCAGCTTTACTCCCGTTTAGGGTATCTAACCGAGATGAGCGACCGACGTCAGGTAATTTTGTCTAGCATCGACGCACAGGGTAAGTTAACTCCAGCGTTAAAGTATGCAATCGATGAAGCCGACAGCAAAACTCGCCTTGAAGATTTATATTTGCCTTATAAACCTAAGCGTCGTACTAAAGGGCAAATAGCCATTGAAGCTGGCATTGAGCCATTGGTCGATATATTGCTTGCCGATCGCAGCGCAGATGCTGACGCTAAAGCCGCCGAATTTATTAACTCTGAAGCCGGTTTTGCAGATGCAAAAGCTGTGCTGGATGGCGCACGTTTTATTTTGATGGAACGCTTTGCCGAAGATGCTGATCTGGTCCTTAAAATTCGTAACCATTTAGCCCAACAGGCTGTGTTTGAAAGCAAAGTGGTTAAAGGCAAAGAAAAAGAAGGCGCTAAGTTCCGCGATTACTTTGAACAAAGTGAAAGAATCACTAAAGTGCCATCACATCGCGCCTTAGCTATGCTTCGTGGCCGCAATGAAGGTATTTTAAGTTTAAGCATGAATGCCGACCCTGATACTGAAGCCAAACAAGGCAGTTATTGTGAAGTAATTATTGCCGACCATTTCAAGCTTAAACTCACAGATTCAAGTGTCGATCAATGGTTAAAAACCGTTGTTACCTCGACGTGGCGCATTAAAATTGCGTTACAAATGGAAACTGAATTTATTACTAAAATGCGTGAAAGCGCCGAAGAAGAAGCGATTAAAGTCTTTGCCCGCAACTTGGGTGATTTGCTTATGGCTTCGCCTGCGGGCGCAAAAGCGACTATGGGGCTAGACCCTGGTATTCGTACCGGTGTGAAGGTTGCTATTGTTGATAACACCGGCAAGTTAGTTGCCCATACAACGGTTTTCCCGCATGCGCCACAAAATCTGTGGGACAAATCAATAAAGACATTATCCAATCTGGTTGGTATGCATAAAGTGGACATTATCGCGATAGGTAATGGCACTGGCTCGCGTGAAACCGACAAGCTGGCAGGTGAGTTAATTGCGGCGGTAAAAGAAAGCCGTCCAACTCTAACTAAAGTCATGGTCAGTGAAGCGGGTGCTTCTATTTACTCGGCTTCCGAATTTGCCGCCAATGAATTTCCCGATTTAGATGTGTCGATTCGAGGCGCGGTGTCAATTGCGCGTCGTTTACAAGACCCATTAGCCGAGCTAGTTAAAATTGAACCTAAAGCCATTGGTGTAGGGCAATATCAACATGATGTTAGCCAAAGCCAGTTATCGCAATCGCTTGAAGCTGTGGTTGAAGACTGTGTGAACAGTGTGGGTGTTGATTTAAATATGGCCTCTGCGCCGTTATTGGCACAAGTGGCTGGGCTGAATAAAACCTTAGCGAAAAACGTGGTTGATTACCGTGATGAACATGGCCAATTCACTAACCGTAAGCAATTATTGAAAGTGGCGCGTTTAGGGCCGAAAGCTTATGAGCAAGCCGCAGGATTTTTACGCATTCGCAATGGTGATAATCCACTTGATGGTTCAGCAGTGCATCCCGAAGCGTATTCAATTGTTGAGTCTATTGCCGCCGCGTCGAAACATGATGTTGCCCAATTGATTGGTAATGGCGAGTTATTAAAGGGCGTGAAAGCTGAGCTGTTTGTCACTGAATCATTTGGTTTACCGACCATTACCGATATTTTGGCTGAGTTAGATAAACCCGGGCGAGATCCGCGTGGTGAGTTTAAAACAGCCAACTTTAAAGACGGTGTTGAAGCGCTTAACGATTTAAAAGTGGACATGATCCTTGAAGGCGTTGTGACTAATGTGACTAATTTTGGTGCCTTTGTTGATGTGGGTGTTCATCAGGATGGTTTAGTGCATATATCGTCGCTAACCGACAAGTTTGTCAGTGATCCGCATACCATAGTGAAAGCGGGTGACGTGGTTAAAGTCAAAGTGATGGAAGTGGATATTGAGCGCCGCCGAGTCAGCTTAAGCATGCGCCTTGATGAAATACCGCAACCGGCTAATACAGACGGCAAGCCACAATTTATTGGTCAGCCTGGCAAGGGTAAACCTGCTCATAATAAAGGCCAAAAACCTGCGCATGCTGGTAGAAATGTTACACCGCCAAAAGTTAAAGTGCCGGCTAATGCCGCTATGGGTAATGCGTTCGCGGATGCTTTGGCTAAAATGAAAAAGTAATTTTGCTTGTATATATCATTCAGAAAGCGCTTATTAGTAAGCGCTTTTTTGTTTTTATGCCTGTTATAAACTGAAGTTTCACTGGGCAAGTGAACATTCAGTATTTCTTAAGCCATTCTTAAGTTTGGTTGTGGATGATACATTTAGGTAATTAAGAATATTAAATCATCATAATAGGTAAAGCATGTCGACACTTTCTAAACTATTTTTACGTATTGGCTCTCCTCAATTACATGTCACTAGCGTTATTATTCTATTGTCAGTTTATTTTGCTGTTGTGTTAAATTACCCAATTAATCAACGTATTTATGAATTATCAACAGAAGGCCATCTGCTGTTTAAGCTGTCTCCTGCTGTGCTGTTAACCGGACTATTCTTAATTATTTTCAGCATGTTTTCTATTTCTATTAAGTATGTGTTTAAGCCTTTTGTGACATTGTTATTAGTGTCGTCAGCCACGACCATGTTCGCTATGTTGTTTTATAATGTCATGTTTGACTATGGCATGATTGAAAATATCTTTGAGACTAATACTGGTGAGGCTTGGTCTTATGTGAGTTTACCCTCGGTGTTATTTGTCAGCACTTTGGGTATTTTTCCATCATTATTATTGTTACGAACTCGGGTTATTCGGGCCGACAGTATCTTAAAAGGTGTCTTGCAACGTATTGGATTAGTTGTTATTGGCTTAGCACTTGTTGGTGTTGTAGCGTTATTTTTTTACAAGGATTACGCTTCTGTAGGGCGTAATAATCATTACTTAAATAAAATGATTAACCCAGCACACATTTTTAATACCGTTAAGTACATCAATAATACCTATTTAACAGAGCCATTAGTTTACAAGGCGCGTGGCACAGATGCCCACCTAGCCGCCAAGAAAAACCCAAAACCAACCCTATTTGTGCTGGTAGTAGGCGAAACAGCCAGGGCGGAAAATATGGCTTATTATGGCTACTCTCGAAACACCAATCCTTTTACTCAGTCGCTGGATATGATCAGTGTTGCTAATGTATCTTCATGTGGCACGGCAACCGCGCATTCATTACCTTGTATGATGTCTGATATGAATCGGGATAATTTTAAGCGAAATCAGGCTAATGCCCAAGACAATGTGTTAGAGGTATTACAGCAAGCGGGCATTGAAGTGACTTGGTTTGAAAGTGATGGTGGTGACAAAGAGGTTGCTAGTCGCATTACTAAGAAAGAGGTCGCCATAAGTGATAATAATCCGCTTTGCGATGGTCTAACCTGTTTTGATGCGGTTTTAGTTGAACAACTGTCAGCTCATATCAAAGCAAGCGCGGTAAATGACCTAGGGTCTACTTTGCAAAATCAATTTATTGCTTTGCACACTATTGGTAGCCATGGCCCGACATATTGGAAGCGTTACCCGAAAGAGATGGAGGTGTTTACGCCCGCTTGTAATCGCAGTGATATTGAAAACTGTACCGATGAAGAAATCGTTAATGTGTATGACAATACGATACATTACACCGATTATATTTTGTCTCAGGTTGTTAGTATATTAAAGCAGTATGAGTCTGAATATCAGGTTGCCATGTTGTATGTCTCTGATCACGGTGAGTCATTAGGTGAAAATGGTCTTTATCTGCATGGTACACCTTACGCGATAGCCCCAAGCCAACAAACTCATGTGCCTTGGCTGATGTGGTTGCCTGAAAGCTATACAGAAGCAAAAATGCTTGACCGGAAATGCATTGTTGAACAGGCCAGTAAAGGTGAACACTCACATGCCAATCTTTTTCATACTCTATTGGGTTTATATGGCGTAGAGACCCATTTAAGAAATAGTCAACTTGATATCAGTCATGGCTGCAAAGTGATTTAAGCAATGTAGATATATGAATCGACAGAATGCTGGCGCTTGAGATGTCCAGTGGTATACCTATAAATGCGTTAATGGAATAAGCAGGAAGATAGATGAAAGTGTTGCTAATTGAAGATTCTGAAGCGCTTCGTCGGGGGATCAGAGTAGGACTGGATCATTTGGGTTATACGGTTGATGAAACTGGTGATGGTTCTGAAGGCCTCAGTATGGCGCTGACAAATCATTATGACTTTATTATTTTAGACTTAATGCTGCCCAATGTAGATGGTATTAGTTTACTTAAAAGTATTCGTAAACTGGGCAACCAAGCCAAGGTGATTATCTTATCGGCAAAATCATTAACTGAAGATCGCGTCGCCGGTTTACTCGCTGGGGCTGATGATTACCTCACCAAACCTTTTTCATTTGACGAACTTCAGGCTCGTTTGGTTACCTTGGGCCGCCGCGGTGATCTAACCTCACATTCGAAAAATATACGATTGGGTGAGTTACTGCTTGATGATAATCAAAAGGTATTAATTTATAAGCAGACAATCATAGAGTTAACTAAAAATGAATACAAAATTATCGAGTATTTATTTAACAACCCTAATCAAGTGCTTAATCCTGAACAAATAAGTGAAGCCGTTGTCGGCTCATTTAACCATTTATCTAAAAATACTATCGAAGCCCATTTGTCGGCCGTGCGTAAAAAAGCAAATCTAGTGGGAGCGACGTTACCGATAAAAAACAAACGCGGTTTTGGTTATTTTGTGGGTGAAGATTAATGACATCATTAGCTAATAACCTAGTTAATAGGATGACATGGGCGGTATTAATTATTGTGGTATTGGTATTTTTAGCCGTTGATATCATTATTGATAACTGGATTGATACCGAATTTGATAATGCATTAACCACCAAGTCGAACTACCTTAAAACCTTAATTAAAGTGTCGCCGGCAGGAGTCGAGTTTGATTTTGCGGGGGAGTTTATGCCTGAGTTTACTTTACCTGCCAAAGGGGAGTATTTTCAGCTGTGGCAAAATGGCGTTGTGTTCGAACGGTCTGAATCTTTGGCGCATTTTGCTCAAGCAAATCTAATAAAAGCCGATTTGGCTATTAATGGTCGTCAGTTTTTCGATGTGACCTTGCCAGATGGGCGTTCAGGAAGAGCAATGGTGTCTGTTTTTGAACCACAGGTGCCTGATAAATATCAAAGTGTCATCACTGAAAATATCGCTCCCATGGTATTAACTGTGGCGCTGTCAGAAGAAGAGTTAAATCATATTCTGATTATTATAGATTCCAGTTTGGCAATTGGTTTATTGCTGGTTATTTTGTTCATGCGCTGGGCTGTGGTGAACTTGATTCACCGGGGTTTGCAGCCATTGAATGATCTAAACCAGGCGCTCAAAGATATCGACTTCCAGCAAGCTGAGTTAAAACTTCCTGCCCATTTTAAAGCGTTTATCGAAATTGAACCGATAAAAAATGAACTCAATAAATTTCTAAGAATCAATCACAAACATCTGCAGAATGAAAAACGGATCACCGCCGATATTGCCCACGAGCTTAAAACCCCGATCAGTGAGCTAATTAGTTTAAGTGAAATCTATATACGTTATCCCGACGACGAACGAATAGGCGTGAGCTACAAGCAAGATGTACTCAGCATAAGCTTAAAAATGAAAGATATAGTCAATAATTTATTATTACTGCAAAAGGCGTCTTCCGAAGGGTTGCAATTAAGCCAAACTTTGATTGATGTTAAAGCTTTTATTCAAAAAATCGTCGCTGAGTTAAATGCTTTGCGAAGCGGATCGTTAGCCAGAGTCAACGTCATCAGTGAGTTAAATGGAGTCATGTGCCAAACAGATGCGTTTTCGCTTCATACTGTACTGTATAACTTGATTGATAATGCACTGTTTTACAGCCCGCAGCAGTCAAAGGTTGATATTCGTCTTATTAAGCAAAAACAACCTGTTCAGGGCAACAAATCAGCGATGATAGTGATCACCATTGAAAATGAGTTACTTAATAGTATCAGTGATGATGATTTAGACCGTTTGACGCTCCCTTTGTTTCAAACCGAAAAGTCACGTCAACACCAAAATAGGCATGGGCTGGGTTTAGCTATTGTGGATAATATAGCCCAGGTGAACCAATACGCTTTTTCGTTTGGCCTCGTTGATACAAATCGAATCGCATTTACCTTTACATTGCCAGTGATGGGCGATATTAGTGGCTGACAAGAGACAATGGGTTAAGTAAATGTGAATTTTATTAGTTTACAGTGAACTAATATTTATATTGAGCGTCAAATTTGAATCGAAATAATCATAAACAATGAGTTTTATTTTATAAGCTGACTGTAATCATTGAACAATATCGCATTAATCATTATTTGACACATGTTAGTATTCTGTTAACGTGCACGTCGCTGATTGCCGGTGTTAAAACCGATTGCTGTTATGACACAAAGTATCGTGCCATAGACATAAAGTATCCTAAAAATAACAGAATAATATATTGGAGTCATTAATGGGGTTATTTTCCCTCAAGTCGAATGTAGACTACATCAGATCGTCTCGTTACCCCAAGCCACATAATATCTATAGCGCTATTTTGGTGTTTGCGCTGATCATTTTAGCTGTGACTACATTGAGCCGTATTGGCTTATCACTGTGGCAACTTGAACGAGTCAATGACGCTCAAGGATGGTCAGATATTATATTTCAGGGCATAAGGGTTGATTTTGCAACATTGTGCTGGTTGTTCGGTATTGCAGCGCTTGGTACTGCATTATTTGCAGGAAATCATGCAATAGGGCGCTTGTGGGCACTGATTTTAAAGGTCTGGCTAACTCTTGGCTTGTGGTTAATCGTGTTCTTAGAAATATCGACGCCGTCATTTATTCAAGAATACGGCTTCAGACCGAATCGTTTATATGTTGAATACCTTATTTACCCTAAAGAAGTGCTGTCGATGTTGTGGGCCGGTCGAAAGGCTGAACTGATATTCGCTTTTGTAGTGTCTACAGCAACATTATATGCAGGCTGGCGCTTGTCTGACTATTTTACCCGAAATGTGCGTACACCGCGGTGGTATTGGCGCCCTGTGATGGCCATTTTGGTTATTTGTGTCACTATTTTAGGAGCGCGTTCTTCTTTAGGTCATCGACCATTAAACCCTTCTTTAGTCGCGTTTTCAGATGATCCTTTAGTTAACTCATTAGTATTGAACTCGGGTTACTCACTCACTTTCGCCATTAAACAAATGAGTAATGAAGAAGAGGCCTCAAAGGTATACGGCAAGTTAGATGATCAAAAGGTTATCGATATTATTCGTCGTCAAAGTGGTCGTTCAGCACAAGCATTTACGTCAACTGACTTGCCAAGTTTGACCTTTAACCAGGCAACTTATCAGGGTAAGCCTAAAAACCTAGTGATTATTTTGCAAGAAAGTTTAGGCGCTCGATTTGTTGGCAGTTTAGGCGGGTTACCGCTGACACCTAATATTGATGAGTTATCCTCACAAGGGTGGTTTTTTGAAAACCTTTACGCCACAGGAACCCGCTCAGTACGAGGAATTGAAGCCATTACCACAGGTTTTACTCCAACGCCCGCTCGTGCGGTAGTTAAGTTGGGTAAAAGCCAAACTAACTTTTTTACCATTGCAGAATTATTAAAGCGTAACGGTTATTCAACCCAATTTATTTATGGTGGCGAAAGTCATTTTGATAATATGCGCAGCTTTTTCCTGGGCAATGGCTTTAGTCAAATAATCGATCAAAATGACTACAAAAACCCTGCATTTGTCGCATCTTGGGGCGTGTCAGATGAGGACTTGTTGTTTAGAGCCCATGACGAGTTTACCGCTATGCATGAGCAAGGTAAGCCATTCTTTAGTTTAGTGTTTAGTTCTAGTAATCATGACCCATATGAGTTCCCTGATAACCGGATTGAACTGTATGAACAACCGCAATATACCATGCACAATGCCGTGAAGTATGCGGATTACGCAGTGGGCGAGTTTTTCAAAAAAGCACAAAAAGCAGACTATTGGAAAGACACTCTATTTCTTGTGGTAGCTGATCACGATAGTCGTGTCGGCGGCGCTAACTTAGTGCCTATTTCACGTTTTCGTATCCCAGGACTGATTTTAGGTGGTGGGATTGAAGCCATGCGTGACCCTAGAGTGGTTAGCCAAATTGACATGGCGCCGACGTTATTGTCTATGATGGGTATTTCAGACAGTTACCCTATGTTAGGACGTGATTTAACCCAACAAGCGGCAGATTGGCCGGGTCGAGCCATGATGCAATATGATAAAAACTTCGCCTTAATGGAAGGCAATCAAGTGACTATATTACAGCCAGAACAAGCTGCTAAAAGCTTTGTATATGATTTTGGTGCAGAAACACTAACGTCACGTGAACTAGATACCGAACAAGCTGAAAATGCACTCGGAATTGCATTGTGGGGTAGCGCTGCCTATAACAATCATTGGTTTACTTTGCCGAAACAAACTCAAACAGAGCAGCAGTCGCGCTAGTTATTCAGTCTAGTTAGTTGCCATGCCGTGAAAGTATCTAGGCGTGAGAAAGGTTAAGACGATAGTAGGTATAAGACGTCAGAGGGTGTCTTATACCGTATCAGGGATACTTGCAAGATTGGTCGGTGTGTTGTTTTGGCCATAATATTGGCTAACATGTTGCCTTACTTGCTGATAATAAGCTGAGCTTTGCTTAGGCATTTCATCATTACGTACCGAAGACTTACTGCTTTGCGTTGTGCTTTGTTCAGCTTGGAGCGATTGTTTAATACGAATATCTTTACGCTGTATGGTTGGCGTGTTGTTTGCCACTATATTTAGCGGTTGTCCCTGTAAGCTTTTAGGTGCAACTAATTGTTGAACAATGGCTTCTCTTTGGTTTGCTGAACGCTGCTGTTGCTGTTTTTGTTCAACAATATTGTGCGCTTGAGTGCGTTCATTTTGTTGGTTATAAGCACGCTCAGGATGATTCTTTGTCGGTTGCTGCGGTGGGATAATGGGCGGCTTTTGTTGATTATCCACCCGTGCAGAATCCGTCGCAACATTAGAGGTTACTATCGAAACTTGCGGGTAATGGGAATTAATCAACATACTCAATAACCTCCGCTCGGGATAATCTATATCTGAAGTTAATTTGTTTTTATGGCGGTTAAATTATAGCCAATATTTAAGCGATATTAAAGTGCTAGCTGTTAATACCTTTAATCCAGTCACAAAGGTGTTCAATAAACAGGCTTGAATGTGAGATAAAAGGCGCATGGGATGCTTTGGCTAGGATAATGTCATCGATATTTTTAGCTTTTACTAGCATTTCAAGCCCACTTTTCGGCACTAAACTATCTGATTTCCCCCATATCCTCAACCAAGGTAGCTTTATATTGGTTAATTGAGCACGTAAGTCTACCTCTGCAAGCATGGCTAACCCCTGCTGCAAACTGTCCTCACAGGGTAAGGGCTTAGCCAGCACCAGATGTCTTATCATTTGAATATCTGCTTTTGCTGTTTCACTGCCCATGGCTTGAATAGCTAAAAAGCGCTCAATCGTTTTAGGCAGGTTTTTATGTAACTGCTGTGAAAATTGAGATAATACCTGCGGCGCAATGCCTGGCCAGGGTTGCGGTTTTTCATCGGGCTGCGCCATAAAACAAGGGGACGATGCGACTGTAATTAAGGCTTTTATTTTAGTTGGAAATGTTAATGCTACTTGAGTGGCAACTAACCCGCCTAATGACCAGCCTAACCAAATTGCATTATCGGGTAATTGTGTTGCTAGCGCTGCAGCCCAGTTATCAATGTCGCCCTTAATAGGCTCGCTGTTGCCAAAACCGGGCAAATCAACATAATGCACTCTATACTCAGACAAGGCCTGCTTTAAGGGTTCAAACACCGCACTATTGACGCCCCAACCGTGAAGTAACACGATATCTTGGCCATCACCTAAAGTATTGATATACAGCTTTGGGACCGGCAATTGTTTAACCTCTATTTAATGGAATGAATAGTGAAGCCACTTATTAAGCTAGGACGCGACTTGCAGTGCAGTAATCAATCAGAAGACCAGCTTGGAAAAAGTGTGTCTACTGTTATGTCATTAGCTGCTTTGCAGACGAAAAGCGTTAGGTTATTAACCCATTTTAGTCGTTATATACGTCGCAGTTTACCTAACCGCTGTTTACTGTGCCAGCAAAGGATTGAGCAGCAAGGCTATGCGAAGTTATTTGACGGTCAAGTACTCACTGGGGTATGTCAGCATTGTTTAGTGAGTGGTTTATATCAAACCGAAGTGTGTTTGGGGTGTGCTAAACCGTTAGTGCAATTACAAGAGTATTGCGGTCAGTGTATGGCAAGTTTGCCGATTAAAGTGATTGCGCCTTGCAGTTATCATCAGGGTTTAGGTCAACTGGTGAGCGCGATAAAATACCAGCGCCAAATAGCCGCTTTACAGGTACTGGCACAACAGCTGGCATACCGCATTCAACAACTTGTTAAACACGGTTTAATTGAGTTACCCCAAGTGATTATTCCTGTGCCATTACACTCAAATCGTTTACGTCAACGGGGCTTTAACCAGGCGTGGTTAATTGCCAAACAACTTAGTGCGATGCTTGACCTGCCGTTAGATGATCAGTTTATTTTTCGACTTCAAGATACGCAGCCACAAGCGGGACTGAACGGAAAACAAAGACGTGACAACTGCCACCAAGCCTTTGCTTTGATGGCATCACTGGAACCTGACTTAGCATCAGAATTAGTACCCAAGCAATCTTGCTACCAACATGTGGCGCTGGTTGATGACGTGGTCACAACCGGCACGACGATTAATGAGATAGCCGCATTACTAAAACAACACCACATAGCTAGTCAAGCATGGTGTTTAGCGCGTGCCGAGGCGCCTGAGTTACGCGGCTAAATTGATCAATATATTCGCTTCGAATGCTGGGCATAACACCTTGCGTCGCAGGTTAATATAAAGAGCAAACGGTTTAGCTGGAACAAACTTTGACCACAAAAGTTCAACAGCCACTAGTGTCACTTTGATACTAGACATCTATTATTACCCATTAATGCAGATGATTTATTGTATTTTTTAATGATCAAACGATGAAGAGGGCTACAAAGAGAATGCAACACAGAGTATCATGGTGCTAATTCTCACTAATTTACTCAGGTATTACCTGACGGAGTAAGTTTTATGATCTCCATTTCCGAAGCAGCTCAGGCTCATTTTGTAAAATTATTAGCAGATCAAACCGAAGGTACGCATATTCGTGTATTCGTTATCAGCCCTGGTACCGCACAAGCAGAATGTGGTGTGTCATATTGCCCACCAGATGCGGTAGAGAGTGATGATATGGAATTACCGTTCAACGGGTTTAAGGCTATGGTTGATGAGAAAAGTGTGCCTTTTCTTCAAGAGGCCACCATTGATTATATTACTGATCAAATGGGTTCGCAGTTAACTTTAAAAGCACCAAATGCCAAAATGCGTAAAGTGTCTGACGACGCGCCATTAAAAGAACGTATTGAATATGTTATTCAGTCGGAAATAAACCCGCAGCTTGCTAGCCATGGCGGCAACATTATGTTGGTTGAAATTTCTGCTGAAGATGTCGCCGTATTACAATTTGGTGGCGGCTGTAACGGTTGTTCTCAAGTTGATATTACTTTAAAAGATGGTATCGAGAAGCAGTTACTTGACCTATTCCCTGGTGAACTTAAGGGTGTGCGTGATGTGACTGACCATCAACATGGTGATCACTCTTACGCTTAATCTTTGATTTTTTGATTTAAAACGCGCCTATATGGCGCGTTTTTTGTTATATCAGGCTTTAGATTTAAATGTCCGTCGATAAAACGTTACTACACTAAACAATAAAATAAATGTACCAATTACAGATACGAAAGTAATGAATAGTACATAGCTAAAAGGCATATTCAGTGCATCATGGAGCGGTCTCACAAAGCTGGCTATTTGACCTGCAATCGGTCGGTCACTGTGCTTTAATGCGGACTGAATTTCACCTCGTTGGTAATTCATCGTAATGTTATCTGCTTGTCTTAACCAGACACTATTGTGGCTATCAAAACGTATGCTGTATTCTAAATCTTGTTCTGTAGCGTCTTGCGCCTCTGGTTGCCTTGGTTTACTTACCGCGACTAACAGTGAATCTGGCCAAAGCTTCTGAGCGGTATCCAGTTGACTGTACCAGTCGTTTTCCTGGCTTTGCGGATAAGACACATTGGGTGCTTGCTGGTGTAGTAAATAATCCGTCCATAAGCCTTTGTAAGTGATCAAAAATCCACTTATACACAAAATAAATAACGGTAGTGAAATAAATAATCCTAGTTGAATATGGCTTTTCACTAAGCTGCTTGAACGGGTATCTTTTGGCACACTGTGTTTAAGCCTAAATCCACTGCGTACCCGCCACCATAAGTAAATCCCAATTAAGGTAATCACACCGCCAATGAGTGCAGCCCATGCGTTGATATATTTGCCCACATCATCGAGTAAAAAATTTCTGTGTAACCAAAAAATTGTACTATAAAAAGGCACGTTTTTAGATTCATGGATGGAGATTTCATTTAGATTATTATCTAACGCAATACTTTTCCCGCGGGTCGCGGCTTCAATAAAAGGCGAGTGTTCGGTTGGAAAACGTACCGTACTCATTTCAGGATAACGCTCAAACACAGTTTGGGTCACCTGTGCTTTTTCTATCGTGGTTAACGGCACAAATTGCTGGCCTTTATTGTCTAGGCGATTGAGCATATCCATGCTGCCAAGATATACCCCTGTGGTTAAAACGATTAGCATAGTAATGCTAATAAAAAATCCTACCCAGTTATGAAACCATTTTAAAGCTGATACCACTTTCATAAATAACGTTCTCAGTTTTGATCGTGAAAAAGTCACGACTATTTAGTATTTCGTTTAATTTTGTGCGAATGATAATTAATATCGTTTAATTCATCAATTAAAGAAGTGTAAAGATGCCTATTACACTCTTCGTGAATATCAATCAAAATCTGTTACATTTTTTATTTGAGTTGAGTTAACTTGTTGTATTTAATGTTTTTGTGCTCATTGTGATAGCGGGTTTAAAATGAGTCATGTATTTATCATCACCTCGGATAAAAAGATGAATATCACGCTAGGGTGGGTATCATTTGCTGTAAGAAAAAGCAGCCGATGTTGTTGTCACGATAAATTAAGTATTGGTTAATAATTAATTGCTAATGTGTGTTGTAAAATGGTTTACCTAGTCCGCGTTTTTGTCATTTGTAAGGTATTTCTGCTAATTAACTCTATCTCATCCACTTTCGATATTTGCGCATCATTCTTTTCACATCTATTGTTATAGTGTTTAAAACAGCGTTTAAAAAAGATTTTAAAACAGTGTATTAGTATTTTTTGTTTGTTTTATGCCATTTTGATGGTGAAAAAACTCCAATTAATATCGCAGTTTAATACTGAAGGGATACTTTACCTTACTCAATTATCACGGATGAACTTAAAGGTTATTAAATGAAACTTAAACAAAAGCTATTGCTGGCTTTCTTGTCAATAGGCTTGATCCCAGCATGTATCATCAGCATTACTGTACTCTACATCAGCAGCCAAACATTAACCCAACAAGCATTCAATCAGCTTGATTCGATTAAACATATTAAAAAAGAACAAATTGAGTCTTACTTTGCTGAACGGCAGGGAGATTTAAACTTACTGCAATATACCCTTTCTAAAAACTTAAACTTCAATGATGAAGCACAATTATCCCGTAGTGCTGATGTGCAGCACGACTACCTGACGCAGTTTGTCAGCGCGTATCAGTATTATGATCTGTTTGTGATTAGCCCTTCGGGTAACATTTTATATACGGTTGCTAAAGAGTCAGATTATCAAACGAATTTAAATGACGGCAATTATAGAGACTCAAATTTGGGTGAGTTATTTCGCCAAACCATGCGTCAGCAGAGTTACCAGATCACCGATTTTGCTCCCTATGCACCGAGTAATGGTGAGCCAGCTGCCTTTATCGCTCAGCCGATTATTGAAAATAATCAGGTGAAAGCCGTGATTGCTTTACAGCTGTCACTTGAGTCGATAAATGAAATCATGCAGCTACGGGCTGGTATGGGTGAGACTGGCGAAAGTTATCTTGTCGGGCCAGATTTGCGGATGCGTTCAGACTCGTTTCTTGATCCCACAGGGCATTCAGTAAGAGCCAGTTTTAGTGGTAATATCAAAAATAATGGTGTTGATACTGTTGCTGCGCATGCTGCATTGAAAGGGACTTCAGACACGCAAATAATCACTGATTACAATGGTAATCCGGTACTGTCCTCATATGCACAAATTAAAATTAATGACTTGCACTGGGCCTTGCTAGTTGAAATTGATGAAGCCGAAGCCATGGCTGCTGTGCATCATTTGCGCTGGGTTATTTTGCTTATTACCGTGCTTGCGGTGATAGGTATTTTGATGACTACCTATGTGATCACGCAATCAATTTTGCGTCCTTTGGGCGGAGAACCCAAAACAATGCAAGTGATTACCGAGCGCATAGCCAGTGGTGATCTTACCGTTAACTTTGAATCTAACGTTAAGTTGATTGGTGTGTATGGTGCCATGCGGACTATGTCGACCTATTTAAAACAAATCATCGGTAGCATTGTTGATGCCACATCGCAATTATCCGCCACAGCAGAGCAAACCAGTTCAACAAGCCATCAATCAAATATCAGTTTACAAGAGCAACAGGCTAATATTCATAATGTGTCTGTTGCAATGCAAGAAATGGCGACTACGATTGCAGATGTTGCTATGAACGCTAGAAACGTAGCAGATTCAACCAGCCATGTATCTAATATTTCAGAAGCTGCTACTGCCAGCATTGAACAGACAATTACCGTTATTTTATCCTTAAGTGACGAAGTCTCCAAGGCTACAAATGTGGTGCAAGAAATTGCTAAGCAGAGCCAAAGCATTGGGTCAGTGCTAGAGGTGATTCGATCGATAGCTGAGCAAACAAATTTACTGGCGTTGAATGCAGCTATTGAGGCCGCTAGAGCAGGGGAGCAGGGACGTGGTTTTGCCGTGGTTGCCGATGAAGTTAGACAATTAGCGTCGAAAACCCAGAATTCAACGGCAGATATTGAGTTGATGATCCAAACTCTGCAAACCAAAACCAATCAAGCGGTTACAGTAATGGAATACAGCGCAGAGCATGCTTTAGACACTGTAGAGAAGGCTCGTGATACCCAAAACTCGTTTAAAGAAACTACCGTAGAAATTGATCGAATCGCATTAAATGCGCAGCAAATTGCTGCTGCAGCTGTGCAGCAAGCCGATGCCGCTGAAGAAATTAATCAGTGTTTAGTGACGATTAATGATGTTGGCAGACAAAATGCTGAAGGAGCACAGCAAATTTCAGAGGCCAGCGCTGATTTAAGTCATTTAGTGAGGCAGTTAAATGGCATTACGCTGAAGTTTAAACTGCAATAGTCAATACCATAAGCATCCTCCGCATAGGGGGATGCGGAACTTTTATGGTTAATTGCTCTTTAGGATTCATCTAGGTATTCGCTATAGCGTACCTTAATTATACGGGGTGATACGACATCACCTAGTCAGGTTTTCATTTATGTACTTTTTCACCTAGCTATTTTTTAAGTTATGGACTGTGCTGATGACTGTGGCAATGATTTGCTTTCGATTAATTTTAAGGCCATTAATTGCGATATCTGGCCAGGCATAAAAGTGTCTGGGGCGCTTAAAACTAGCAAGCTGTCGCGTTACCATTTGAGCTAATTGTTGTTCTACTTTCGTTGGTACTTCAGCTTGCTTGTATTCAATAATCGCCGCGGGTAGTAAACCAAATTTGTCATCAGCAAGGCCAAAGACTATAGCGTTAACCACTAAAGGATGTTGCAGTAACACTGATTCAATTTCTTCAGGTTGGATATTCTCGCCACCACTGATAAACATGTTATCGACTCGACCTAATAATATCAGTTGGCCTTTTTCATTTAATTGGCCGCGATCTTGTGTGCAAAACCAGCCTTGTTCATCGACAGGTAAATACAGCTGGTATTGTTGCTGTTGATTTATCTCTAGATAGCCTTGAAACAAACACTCACCCTTTACCCAAATAACCCCATCAACCAATTTTAACTGTCTATTAGGTAATGCACGGCCATGATGTTGCTGTAAATTGGCTTTGGCAGTGGTGATTTGCGAGCTCATCTCAGTCATACCGTAGCTTGTGTAAGTGTTCACTTTTTTCTGTGCTAGGGTTTCAATCAATGTAGCTTCAATAACCCCACCACCAAGTAATAAGGCTTTTAATCCGCATAACGCCTGTGGCGCTTGTTGCAGAATTTGAAGCGCTTGCGTTGGTACCATTGATACGTGGGTGATTGCTTCATCTTCAAGTTGCTGCGCCAATGTGATGTAGTTTGATTTAATCACAATACAGGCCGCCGCAAGCGCACAGCGATTAACAATCGCCAGGCCACCAATGTGAAACAAGGGTAATGACAGTAACCAACGGTCGTTATTATGCAGCGGGATATAACGGCTTGAGCCCTGAGCGCTGGCAATGTGATTGATTAACCCATGTACAGCCGCTTTGGGCGTGCCGCTAGAGCCCGATGTCAAAATGATATTAACCGGCTTGTGCGGGTTTATTTTTTGCACGGCATAAACAGGCTGACTATTGTCGAGTTGATGATCAGTCGTTACGTTTTGAGTTAAATCAATTAACGCTTGATGGTGCTCAAGCGATACTATTTCGCTATGTTGCCAAATAAAATGGATCTGAAAACGGCCAAGTAGTTGCTCTATTTTGCTAACAGAAAAGCGGCCGTTAATGGGAAAAAATATGGCGCCAATTTCAACACATGCCCAATAAAGTGTCATGATGGCAAAGGTTTGCTGGGCTAAGTCGTGATTTGGGGTTTTATTGGCGTTAACTGGTGTTGGGATAATGGTCGCAATAATAGTACCAGGCATTACCCCCTGTTGTAGCAAATTAGCTGACAGCACAGAAATGTGTGCCGCCCAGTTTGCGTAAGTTATCGACGCTCCTTCAAGTAACACTGCAGTATTATCAGCGGATCGCAGCGCAGCTTGTTGAACTGGAGATAACATCATATCGCTGACTAGCCTTTAATCAGTTTGAGCTTATTAAGCTTTAATTGGCCATTTTCATCTAACAAACGCTGGCTAAATGCACTTAAGGTGTCAAGCCCTGGTGGATTATCAGGGGTGAGCGCCTGGCTAATAAGGGCTAAATCAGCAATACCGACATCAGACTCAAGGCTTGAGCTTACAATACAACGCACACCTTGGTGTTCGGCCAGGCTGACAATCTCTTGCATCTTACTGAGTGAGCCTAACAACATAGGTTTTAAAATAAACGCCCCTATGCCTGGTTGCTGTTGCAATAATTTATCGAAGTCTAAATCTGCGGTTAATAAAAACTCATCTAACGCATATTTTATGCCGAGCTGCTGATACATTTTCAAGTTGTCACTGGGTTGCTGGCAAGGCTCTTCAACGTATTCGATTTGTTTTTTAGGTAAACATGCTAAAAAATCTACCGCTTGATTGAGGGTAAAACCGCGATTAGCATCAAGACGTAGCGTTAAACTGGGTTTACGTGCTAACACCTGATGAACAAAAGCAATTTCACTGTCCATGTCGGTTTGTGCCACTTTGATTTTTACACTGTGTATATGGCTTAAATCAGCCAGTTTTTGATCAATTACCGTTGTGGATAAACCGTGGTAAAGCAAAGGGATATTTGCTTGAGTAATGACCCTAACCGGGAACTGTTGCAGGCATTTGGCCGCTAATACACTTAAACCAAATTGCACAGAAGGCAATAAACTACGCTCTGCAGCCTGGGCTAGTTCAGTGATCTCTTGCCCTATTAACTGAGATTGAAGCTGGATAAGTTCAGCGCTAACTTGCGCGAGGGTTTCATGGCTAAAGCCAGTCAATGGTAAACCTTCAATATCAATACCTGCAAGGGGAGATATTTCGGCAAAATATTGTTGGTTATCGTCCAGTGTCACGTTAACAATAATACCAATTCGATGATCAATGCGTTGTTTAGCAACAGGTAAAGGTACGGTTAAATCAATTTGAAATTGATACAATTCAAACGATGCGATCTTAGTCATAGGGCACTCTTATTTTTGTGGATCATCGCGAAGTAACAATAATAACCTGTCAGCGAACATTTGCGGTTGTATTGAATGAATATTGTGACCCACTCCTGCAATTATGCTCACATGAGGTTGTGATATAAGTGTTTGTTCTACGCTAGAGGTGGGTATGTTTGCTTGGGCACTTTGTTGCAGGTGTTCTAGCCAATTACTGGTTATTTGCAGAAATTTTTTATCCTGCTCGCCGCTAATAAAGTAGCTAGGACACTTGAGTTGTTGCAACACGTCTCGACAGTCTTGCTGCAAACCTAATGAGGTAGCCTGATAGCATGCGTGCAGGTGATGTGGATTGTTCGATTGGCGCTTACTGATTAGCCATTGGCGCTGCTCTGAGGTTAAACCTGAGAATACCGCTTGTTGATACCATAAACTCAGAAATTGTTTCAAAGGAAGGGCGTTAAGCCTATCTGCCCAGCGCTTATCGCTTAGTATTCTTTGTTGTTTATCTAGTTCATTTTGCAAACCGGGATGGGCAGATTCTAGCACTAAACTCAGTAATGCTTGTGGCTGTTGTTTGGCGATATGTAAGGCTATGCGCCCACCTAGCGAATAACCAACTAAGTGAAAATTTTGATAGCCTAATTGAGTTACCGCCTCAAAAATATGTTCAGCTGCCTCCAATAATCCTGGGGTCGGTAAACGATATTGATTGCCGCCATGGCCAGGTAAATCGATACAAATGCAATGGTAATACTGGCTCATCTTGGCCATCAAAGGTTGCCAGTCTTCTTTTGCTCCCATAAAGCCATGTAGAAACACCATGGCAGCTAATTTAGGGTCGCCGTATCGATTAATCCATGCCATTAATGCTGTTTAACCCATTGGCTAATTTGAGCGATTTGATTACTCGCTTGATCATGGCTGACATTCACTTCAATCACGCTGGCGCAATTAAAGTCCATAGCTTCGGTATAGGCTTGTATAAACGACTCTAAATCATCGGCTTGACGGTAAGCTAAGCCAAACATTGCTGCGCCATAACCAAACTCTAATCCATGTGATAAGCGATAAAAGTCATCTCTGAGTTGTTCGGTTGGAACAGGTAATAAATTAAAAATATTACCACCGTCATTATTTAATATCACTAACACATATGCCGAGGTGATTTGCTTCAATAAAGCCAAAGAGTTCAAATCATGTAAGCAAGAAATGTCACCTATTATCATAGTCATAGGGAGTTTGTGACCGATAGCAATCCCTGCGCTGGTGGCTATCAGCCCATCAATACCAGAGGCGCCGCGGTTGGTGTATATCTTAGGTAAAGCCAGACCAATGGGAGCATACATGTCGTATAAGCGGATCGGTAGGCTATTGCCTATGAATAAAATTTTATCGGCAGTTTGTTGTTGGGCAATCCAGCGAATAACTTGTGCTTCACCAAACTGAGTTTGGTCAATGTGTTGGATAAATAATTCAGCTAGGGCTTCATTATGATTAATGAGTTCCAGCGCCCAGTTAGCACTTGATGATCGTGGCCAGGCTAATTTACAAAATGCACTGACGCTGGTTTGCCAAATCTGTTTGCTTTGATGGCTAGGGTCTAAACGATTTGAGCGAGGTAATACTTGCCAATAACTATGCCAAAGTTGATTTGCCAAGTAACTGATTAAGCGCTTGGAAATAAAGCGTCCACCAAACACCAAGACACGATCAGCTTGTTCTAATAGCTTGCTGGTTCTAGGGCAAAGCAGCAGTTGATCGACATTACCAATAACCCCTGAATGCTGTCTTAGCTGAGATTGGGCATCGGTCACTATCGGCCAGGCCAGTTTTTGAGCTATTTCAACAATTTGTTGCGGATTGTCTTCGGGTGACAAGGTACCAACCAGGATAACGCCCTTACCATGGGCAAAGCGTTTTAAGCCATCTTCGCTGGGCAGCTGTGCGCCCATTGTTGGATGATAATAACTATATGGATGTTGATGGCTTAACCACTGACAAAGGGGTTTTAAATATTGTTGAATAATAATCGGCGCATTTTTAGCTTGCTTGGTTAGGGGGCTAAGTTCATTAGGGTAAAACGGCTCGCGGTACATACAATTAATGTGTACTGGTTGGCTAGTTTGACTAATGGCTTGATCTATAGTGGTTAACAGTGCACTTGCTGGTAAAGCTAAATCAGGCGTAGGTAGATTCACCTGAACTGCATAATGGCCAAAAATTCCCGGCTGAGTAATCGCTTGATTGGCGCCACAGTCAATTAATTCTGGCGGGCGATCGCCTGATAATATAATTAACGGCACATGGGTTAACCAGGCTTCTATTATGGCAGGATATAAATTGGCAACGGCGGTACCAGAGGTGGTAATGATCGCCACAGGGGCGCAGCTGGCTTTGGCTAACCCTAGCGCCATAAAGCCTAAGCCACGTTCGTCAAAATGAGTATGGCGGTTAATCGATGTTTGTGATGCAGCAGCTAATGTTAAAGGCGTAGACCGTGAACCTGGCGCCATGCATACGTGCTTAACCCCTAAGCGGCTAAGTTCTTCAAAAATTAATTGGCCCCACAAAAGATTTAAATCGGCACTGGCCTGAGATTGCATATTAACAAATACCTGCAAAAAAGAGTCTGTTTTAAGTGTAACCGTTCGTCATAGCGATATCTAAGATTAAGTCTTCATTTTTAACATGGCGCTGAAAAATATCAGTGAAAATATTTACTAAAACCCCACAAGTAAATTTTTTGTTGTGCTAATGTTAGATATATGATTTATATATAAAGCCAGATACTTAAACAATGTCAAACTGTTAAACAAGAAAAATCAAACATAAACAGGATAGCTTGATGTTAGCGATAGACTGAGTTTTAAATTGCTTAGGCGATTGCTAATGCAATTGGAGTCACACTAGCTCTCGCTTATGATGGTTACAACTTGGTTATAACAAGATAAAAAAACAATAATCTCACCTACCATAGTGAGTCGGTTAATTGATTAAACATTGCTGACCAATTAATTGAACTCATCCCTTATCAAAAGAGGATATAGGTGAATAATCAGGAGAACATATATGCAGACTTCGGCGCTATTAAAAAGAGTTGATGAACTTCCTCGTTTACCTAAAGCGATCAGTGAATTACTCGAAGCGGTTAATAATGAAAATAGTTCAGTAAAAAGTATTTCATCAAAAGTAGCTCAAGATACCTTAATCAGCGCGCGGGTACTTCGTTTAGCTAATTCTGCCCATTTTGGCCGCAGTCGAGAAGTGGGTTCGATTGATGAAGCGGTGATCCGCCTCGGAATGCAAACCTTGCGAACCTTAGTCATTGCCTCTGCAGTTGTTGGTGCAATTCCTAAGGTAAATGGTATTGATTTGGCTGACTTTTGGGGCCAAACCTTTGAAGTAGCACTATACAGTCAGGAATTAGCCAAGCGTTGTAATGTGCCCGCAGATGAAGCATTTACCTGTGGTATTTTACACCGTATTGGTGAGTTATTAGTTGCCACCATTGAACCAGACTTGGCGGCGCAAATTCGTGCTGCGGTAGAGCAAGGTGGCGATGCGCAAGAGCTTGAAACCACATTGTTAGGTTTTAATTGTCCATCAGTTGGCGCACTATTGGCTAAAAACTGGAAATTTACCCCTAGTTTAGTGGCTGGCATAGAGTTTCAACGTAATCCTATTGCGGCGGAACCCGCATCCAAATTAGCGATTTTAATGTATTTATCTCAGCATATTTATATGCATTGGGATGATGATCGTGAGGAAGAAATCTTTACTGCCTGGCTTGCAGCCCTAGCGAATAAAGCCGGTATTATTAAAATGGATATGTCAGGTTTAGCTGAGAAGTTAGAAGAGTTACGCGGTAAGGGCTTAGAGATTGGTAAGCAATTAGTGTAAATCGATTTGTAGAGTCAAATTTTTTCATATATTTAGAATCAAATCTTGTCATAAAACAGTACCAGCAACTTTTCACTAGGTTGCTGGTTTTTTTATTTATAAATTAGTACCTACCCCTTGCTTGATTGAACTCGATTATGATGAAGATTGTTTAGCTTAATCCGAATTGAGGTTATTTATCCATTCACTCATTACCACGTGGGTTTTGATTTTAATAATGTCAGTTTGTGCATCAATAAATTCACGAATTTCATGTAAGCGCTTCATTGAGTCCGCATGCACATAGACTAATAAATCCATGTCACCGGTAATGCCCTGGCAGGTAATGACCTCAGGGATACTGTGAAAAACGTGTACCACATCGGCGCATCGTGGGCATTTATGCTGGATTTCAAAGTAAGCTGATACCCCTTGTTTTTGCGATTCGCTTAAAAGCACCTGGTAGCCGCGGATCACGCCGGTGTTTTCCAGTTTTTTAATCCTTTCGGTCACAGCACTTCGAGATAAATTGACTCTATCTGCAATAGTCGAAATACTTTGACGCGCATCTTGGCGTAACTCATTTATAATGGCTTTATCAAATTTATCCACAACTGATCCGTCATTTTGTTAGTATTTTTATCTTTAACCGTCATTTTGTGGGTTTAATCGAGCAGTTTGCGTTATATCGCCGACAGAATGAAAACCCATGTGACACTATAATAACCTAAAATAAGCCCAGTAGAATAACAAATGAATCAAATCACAGGAACCATAGGACGTTGGCAAGGCGCAGGCTTAATGGCCACCACTTTGCTGGGTACAGGGGTGTTTATATTACCGCAAATGACGATAGCAGTGGCGGACTCAGGGGCTTTATTAGGCTGGTTAATTCTGACCTTAGCCATTATTCCGGTAGCGTTAGTCTTTGGATTATTGGCGAGCCGTTTCCCCCACGCAGCTGGGCCAGCTTATTTTGTTGAGAAAGCATTTGGCCGAACTGCTGGCAGAACCATTGGGCTTATTTTTCTACTCGTTATTCCTATTGGTGCGCCTGCGGCAATTTTAATGACCTTTCAATTTATGGACGCATTAGTGCCGCTGCACAATGGCTGGCAATTAGTCGCCGAACTATTTGTGGTGTTGATGTTGTTAGGCCTAAATATTCGCGGTATTCAGGTGTCAGCCAAGTTGCAGTTTGGATTAACTTTGGCGATTGTGGCTGTGGTAGCAATATTATTTGGCGCAAGTGGTCTCAACTCAGAGCAACTTGAGTCTTTTAACCAAACTAGCCATCCACAGGTGAGTACAGTCATGTTGGCAATGGGCATAGGTTTTTGGAGCTTTTTAGGTATTGAAGCCATGACCCATCTTGCTAGTGATTTCCGTCGCCCAGATAAGGACATGTTACCTGCCATTTTAATGGGTACAGTATTAGTGGGTATTATTTACTTAGCCTGTACATTTTTATTGTTAATGGTGCCGTCGGATAAAAATGGCGTAGCGATGATAAGCGCGTTTGACTACCTACTGAGTGACAGCTTTTTACACGGTTATGGTGCTCAAATAATCGGTGTTTTAGGTATAGCCAGTGGTTTAGCAACGGTGAATGTTTATGCTGGAAGCGCTGCAAGATTACTGTGGAGCTTTAGCAAAGAAGGTATTTTACCTAAATACTTTGTGGTGCTAAATCGCCATGGTGTTCCGTTTAGGGCCTTGTTTGCCATTCTGGGCACTATGGCATTAGTGATTGTGCTGACCTTTTATTCTAATCAGGATTTAGAAAAACTGATTGCCTGGAGCAATGGAGTATTTGTGATTATCTATTTATTGGCGATGCTCTCAGCGGTTAAACTATTGAGTAAGCGTTATCTGCCTTTAGTGGTTGCTAGCTGCCTATTTTGTGTCGGTATTGGTATCGCCCTTGCTGACAACATGCTATATGCGGTTTTGTTGGTCGCTGTCATAGCCCCATTTATGTGGTGGCAAAAAACACACTTACAAAGCAAGTCTATGCAAACTCCGGCGCACTTACCCGAATAAGCTGAGCTAGCTTTGGGATATGGCCATATTACGCATTTGGATTAGTTCGCTGTGCTTGAGGTGAAGTAAGTCTGCACAGCGACGAATAACTTGGTCTTCATGTTGCGATAGTTCACCATCGGCATAAGCTAATTGCCACATTGCCAGTAGTAACTGCTGCTTTTCATCAAGGCTGAACGCTTGATTCACTTCAGCGGTAAATTCAAATAACGAGGTTGCGTTACCTCTGATCAAGGTCGCCTCTTCAATTAGTTCTTTCGTTTGCTCTGCATTGATATTCAATGCGTTAGCAAGCATGCTGGGTAACAGTGCTGCTTCATTGTCATCCAAGGTTTCATCAGCGTATACCACTTCTAGTAACAGTGTGGCTGCCGCTAGGTTCAATTGACGGGTTTTATCTTCCGGGCTGTCTGCCTGGGTACGTGCTTGAATAAATTGTTTGAGTTTGGCAATCATCGTTATTCCTCTTAATTTCGCCTCTTTCTAACAAAGACGTATGCTATTCAATATACATACTAACAAAGACAACAATGCCGAGCACAGTGCTCGGCATTAATTTATGTTTATATTTGTAAATGAACGGATCAATTAGTTTGCAAGATTTCTGGCAAAGTTTATAGCAGCGAACCTAAGCCTTTCATAAGTAAGTCAACGGTGCCTTGACCTGATTGTTGCTGTAAATATTGCTTAGCAATGTCGACCATAGGCGCAATATATTCTTTTGAAATACCCAGTTTTTCAAAAGAGTCATAAACAACTGCAGCCCCCTGAAATGATGAACCTAGGTTACCTGCTTTTGACAATAAGCCTGACATACCTGAATCACCACCCATGGCCGGTACTGCACCTAATAATGAGTCTATGCCGGGAATGCTGTTACTTAAGGTGCTGAAATCGTTATTGCCTAGGTTTGACTGGGCTAAATTAAGTATCGAGCCTAAGCCGCCAGCAGCTTGTTGCTCAGTTAAGCCAAGTTGGGACATAACATTGCCCACTAAGGCGTTATCCGCTAACCCAGTTACTGCAGCAGCTTGGGTTGCTACGGGGACAACTTCTTTTTTGGTGACATTGTCTAACCAACCAGCATTTGCTGGAGCAGAGAGTAATACGGCTGATAATACTGAACAGGCAATAATAGAACGGTTCATAAAGTTGATCCTTTGGTAAAAATAGTGCTGATATTGGCATTATGTTAACTTTTTTTGCCTCTATACGACATATGAAGATTTTGTTTTGTGCAAACTCGATCAATTTTGGGTATCCTTAGCGCCATAATCATCTTAAGCCGATTTTTGGGATCTCACTTATGTCACTTTCAGCGATTTTGACTGAAGCCTATAATTTTTTTCGTAATCATATTAGCCAACTTGCCGCAATAACCTTTCCGTTATTACTGATACAAGTGATGATCCAGCTTTGGCTGGGTAATGAGATGTTGATGCAAGCCCAGGCTGAAACGCCAGAGTTTGGTGGTATTCACGCCGCAGCCATGATGGTGTTGCTGTTACTGTTTTCTATATTGATAGCAGCAGTTACGGTATACCTAGAGGTGCGCTCACGTGGCCACGATGTTTCAACCGCTATGGTATTTAAACAAAGCATTCAATTTGTGCCGCCTTTATTACTTGCGGGAGTGTTTTCTGGTTTAGCTATTTTAACCCCAGTGATGCTATTTGCTGCCTTTGGTCCATTTGGCATAGTGGGCTTTGGGATTAGTTTTTATTTATTTTCGCGCTTAGCTTATGTGAACTTTATGGTTATTGTTGAGCGTTTAACGCCATTGGAAGCTATCAAAGCTAGCTTTATATTTACCGGGCCGATTACGGTTAAAACCATTGCGATATTAATGTTGTATCTGCCACTCATCCTAATCAGTGGTACGCTTTCACAAATGGCCGCACAAGTTGGTTTTCCACTGCAATTAATTACCGACACTGTGTTCGCTTTTTTTGGGTTATTTATTAACGTGGCATTGTTCCGACTCTATATGGTTAATCGTAAAATTGATGCCCCAACAGGTGATGATGCCGCAACAGATGATGATAGCCACACAGAAGTGTAATTTATTAGACCTAATTTACTGAGTTGATAGGAGAGTTTATTGATAACTGATACTGAGTTAGTTAGCCAATTCTCCATTGAACTTGGGGAAGACTATGCCAGCGCAAAGAGTTATGTCCGTGACATACCCACTCAAGCGCTGGTTTATATCCGCAGTTTTACTCACAAACTTGCCAGCCTAGTAGCTAAACAGCATCAGCTAGAGTTTATTGGGCCTAATCTATACGAGCGCATTGAGCAATTAAACCAAGGTCGTCTTATCGACGTTACTGCTATTCGTACCATGCATAAATTGCGTGCTGACGGTAATCGTGGTGCTCATCCAGAAAAATATCATCTTACCCAACATCAATTAGTGTCCTTGGCTGAAAAATCAATTAAGCACATTATTGACGTGATCAAGCAGCTTTATCCGTTAGTGCACCATGTGACAGCGCCTGCTTATCAATTTGTGCCATTTGATTCATTGGCGGGCAGAGATTTATGCTATCGCGCCATGATGCACAATGACCATCATGCTCAGTATTTAGTGGCTATGTCACTAAAAGCTCAAGCACTAATGGCTCAAGATCAAACTGGCACTCAAGCTGTTGCTCCCGATGAAACACATAATCCACAGTTTAATCAGGATGAGATGCAGCGACTTTTTGCTCAGGCGGCTTATTGGTTTGCCCAGGCTGCACCTTTTGAACATGCGGCATTATATGAACACGGTGTCAGCTTGCTACATGGTTATGCTGATTTTGAACCAGTAAAAAAAGCCCTGCACACAAAACAAGGTGAGTTACTTATTGCTCAAGCCGCTAGGCATGGCATCGCCGATGCTCAAGCATTACTGGGTTACTTCTATCTGGTGGGCAGTGAGGTGTTTGGTACTGATGTTGAGCAGGCTAAATTGTTGCTAACCCAAGCGGCTGAAGCTGATAATGTTGAAGCTATGTCTAATCTTGGGGTGTTGTTTTATGAAGCGGGCGAATACCAAAAGGCATATTTTTGGATGAGCAAAGCGGCAGAGTCTGGCTATCCTCAGGCGCAGTATCATTTAGCGTTACTATTAGCCGAAAAGTTGGCTTTAAGTGTTGACGATAATATCGATGTGCAGCTTGAGCAAAGTCAAATATGGATGCAAGAAGCGGCCAGCCAAGGCCAGCTAGATGCTATGCTACATTGCGCTACGACTATTCTTCACCATGAACACGCCATTAAAACCGAACTTGAACAAGCGGAGCGCTACTTACACGATGTGATTAAGTATGGTCACAATGTTACCGCAATGATTGAGCTCAGCGTTGCTTTGGCTGACGGTATATTAGGTCGAATCGATGTGGTGCAATCAGCTTACTTATTACAACAGGCAAAATTGCATGGCAATGATATTCAGCGGCAAGTAGTAGCGCCTTTGTGGCAGTCGCTATTAATGCAAATTGACAGTGTTATTGACAACCACTGCGTGACCGCGCTTCAGCCTAGTGAAAGTGAGTTGGCTGCCCTGCAACAAGCAAAACATATACTTAATCTAAGTTCGTGATAGTAAACACTTACTAAATAGCCCTTTTCCCTGCTAATAGCGTTAGATTAACGTGCAATAGGCAAGCTGTTGACGTGTTAATGCGCCTTGTTTTCAAAAAAGATGACAAGTTTGTTATAAAATAGGTTAAACGTGTTGAATTTAGCTAATTGAATGCATCTCTACCTGAATTGAAGGTAAATTAACGCGTTTTCAACGCATAACGTTTGGCGCACGTGCTTTATAAGAGAGGTATCACATAACACGAGACCTCTTCATTTTATCGATGTATTTTTAATGTTTAACGATGCCAATCGCTAATCCTGTTACATCAGTAACAGGATTAGATCAGTCTGATGATCCTTGCCCCTTAACTCTAACCAGTAATTCCAAGGCTTTGCTCAATATTATCGACACTATTATTCACTTGTGATGCAATGGTTTCACTTTGTTCAAATGCATGCTTGGCACGTTGCATTAAGTTGTCCATGGCGATAACAAACTCATCAAGATGATGCACCTGCTGTTTGGCAAAATCGCTGCCTTGGCTTGCACTGTTGAGCATAACATTGGCCTGTTGTTGAACTTGCTGGGCAACGGTAAGTAAGCTTTGTGCGCGGGTTTTCTGTTGCGCTGATGCTGTGCTTATATCACTGACACTGCTACTGAGTGCACTATTTGACTGGGTAAGTTGGGTGAGAATTGCCATTATTTCTTTTAGCGATACCTGAGTGCGTTGTGACAGGTTACGCACCTCATCAGCGACAACCGCAAATCCTCGTCCCTGTTCGCCAGCCCTTGCTGCCTCAATAGCTGCATTTAATGCCAATAAGTTGGTTTGTTCGGCAATGTTACCAATCACATCAACAATTTTAGCAGCATCACTCACAGAGGTACTGAGTTGTGATAGTGAATGGTTACATTGAGTGACTGTGTGTAATGTATGGTTAGTGGCGGTAAGGACTTCCTGCGCTTCTAGTTGACTAGCCTGCATGTCGTTCATGGTTTGCTGGGCAGTGGCTGTTAATGCGCTAGAGGACTGATTGACTTGATTAGCCAGTTCAATTAAATCCGCGGTTTGACCTTGTGCTTGTTGTACCACTGTTTGGGTTTGCTGAGTGCTGTTTGATAATGAACCAATTCTTGCCACTAAATCACTTAACGATTGTGACACCTTGGTCATATTGTGCTTTTGTTTATTATCTTCTTGCTCAAACCTTTGTAATAACTGGTTAAAGTGTGCGGCAATTTGCCCGGTTTCACACTGACTATTTATCGCAAGCGGTTCCCTTTGATTCGATTCACTTAATAATGAGAAAGCACGGTTCAACTGTTTTAATGGCGCAACAACGCGGCGCTGCTGCAAAATGAAGTAGCCGACTGAAAATAATGCCAGCAAGGTTACCATGCTATAAAGCAGCCATTGTAAATTCACTTTTAATTGCTGGTCAGCTGCCTGTTGGGTACTTGCCAATGCGATAAGCTGACGTTCGGCCTGGTTGGTGGCTTTGATTAATGCGGCTTGTACCAGCTGATTTTCTGCCAACATCTGCTCAGTATTCGCCACCTCTTTGCCGTAACGTTGTGTCAGACTGAGTAATTCAGCCCGTGGTGTTTCGCCTGTTTCAATTTGGGTGGACTCGTCATCACCTAAGGCAAATTCATCCGCTTCTTCGGTCTGGTAAATGCCCAGTAAAGGCAGCTTATCTAATTTATCGTGCCACAGGTTTAGGGCATTGATAGAAAAATTTAGGTTGTTAGCCACGCCGCTATCTTTGTCGATTAATATCGCCTGGGTTTGCTGAGACAATGTATACACTAAGCTGGGTAACTCAACACTAAGCGCGAGATATTGCTGTGCGATATTGAGGTCGTGAATGTCTTGCGAAGCTGATTGGGCGTAGCGGCTTAAGTTACGACTGTAGTCGAGCATTTCTGATTCAGAAAATGCCAATAGTTGTCTTGGGTTGCCTGCTAGCTTACCCGCTGCGCGATACTTAGTGTCTAAATCACTAATTAATTGCGTCATGAATGTGGTTAAAGAAGCACTGTTTAGGTAAGGATGAACTTGGTGTAACTGAGTAATGTCTGCATTAATTTTGGTAATGTCATTACGCGCTTGTTCAAGGTAATTCGTTTGGCCTGTTTGTAAGTATTTATCGATATTGCGACTGATGCCATATTGGAAACTATGCTGGATTTTTTGTAAGTCTTGATTCAGTTGTTCACTGACTTGTCGTTGTTGATTGCTCCATAAAACGGTTGTTGCTAGCAACGCTGCCAGCAGTAGCAATAGCGCAGATGCGCCTAAAGATAGAGTGGATATTTTCAAGGGGCTAATACTCACATAAATGGCATGAATAAAAGCAGCATATGGCATTAATATTACAGTTCTGTGTTCGCTGTAAATATAGTCTTGATTGCGGTGTAGCTTAATGATGTGTTAACTCCCCGATGTCACTAAAAAGGGGGGGGGAGTGACATCGGGGGAGGATTATTAAATCCTCATTTGATTCAATATTAGATTAGTCTGCTTGATGCTCAAACGTACGTCCACCTTGGTTTGTCTTGTTTTTATGTTTCCCCGCGGGCGAAAACATATCAGCATAAGGTGCAGTAGGTTCGCGTGGAATATCAGCATTGCTTTGGTATGTGTGACCTTGTTGGCGCTGAGATTGTTCAAAAGCACGCTTCATTTTTGGGATAATAACTTTACGGCCCAGTAGCTGAAAAGTAATAAAACTCAGTAATAAAAATAACAAAATAAATGGCAGCAACACCATGGCAATTAATGACAGACCAATAAAGGCCACTAATGCCAAAAGCGGGTTCATTGCGGTTAAGCTGTTTTTCAAATTGGTTGCGCGAAAAGATTGATTAAATTGCATAGTGGCTCCTGAATATGATTAGCCCATATAAATAATAATGAAGACTGAAAGCCTAGTGTGCCGCTTTAGGACATAATATGTCACGTTAAAGTGAGTTAATGTTCTCAGTGCAACGTGACATCATTGTTTTCTGGGATTTTTATTATTGATGGTTTTTGTTTATTCAATATGGAGTGATGCCCTGAGATCCTGGGGAATGCTATTAACAATCATTTGTCTCACCCATTCATGACCAGGGTCTTGATTGTTGCGCTCATGCCAAAGTAGAACATAGGCCATTGGCATAAACTCAAAGGGTAGGGGAATTTGCACTAATGGGTACAGGTTTTGTGCATGGTGTGCAAAACTGGATGGTAAAGTGAAAATTAAATCGGTATGGGCGCAAATACTGGCCGCACCATAAAAGTCGGGTACAGTTGTGGATATTCGGCGATGATAATTACTATTTGCTAGAAAGTAATCTAATGCCCACCAGTCGTTGCCTTCGCAGCGAACTTGTACATGGCTCATGGCAAGGTAAGCCTCTTGATGCCAGTGACCTTGTTGTAATGCAGATAAAATAGGGTGATCTTTACGGACTAAACAAACTTGATTATCGCTAAACAAGGTTTGGTATTGCAGGCCATCAGCAAGATTATCCTCTTTAAATTGTGAGTGTGGATGCATATCACGACCCGCAATGCCAAAGTCTATTTGGCCGTGTTGTAAGTCGTAAATTGATTTCTCTGTCCAACCATAAGTATCTAGCTTTAACTGCGGAGCTTGCTGTAACAGTGGACCGATAAAGTAAGGAATTAATGTTTCATAAGCGCTTTCAACCATAGAAAAAGCAAAGTGACGCTGGCTGGTGGCAGGCTCGAAACTAGGTGGTAAGGTTAACTGATACAAGTTTTGTAAAGCTTGTGGTAACACTTTGCCTAATGCCAGTGCATGGGCAGTTGGTTTTAAACCGTGAGCTGTGCGTTGAAATAATGGGTCGTCTAAAGTGTCACGCAATCGGTTTAAGCTTTTACTTAATGCAGACTGGCTTAAATGCAGCCGATTAGCGGCACGGGTCACGCTTTGTTCTTCTAATAATACTTGTAAAGTAACCAGCAGGTTTAAGTCAATACGGGCAAGGTTGTCTAAATTCACAGCAGTTATTCCTTTGTGGAAATTCATTATGGATTTTATATCATTTCTTGTCATACCACTAATGCGCTAATATTACTGATTAACCTCAATAAGAAATAACGATTGAGGTGAGACACATACAAGTCTGTGGTTAATCTATAAATCGAGTGAGAAATTTGATGCAACGTAATCTATTACCGTTATTAATGTTGATGGTGCTGCTAAGCCCTTTGGCGATTGATATTTATTTGCCTTCTATGCCAACCATGGCATTAGAGTACGGTGTGTCAGACAGCCAGGTGCAATCCACGTTAGTGTTGTTTTTATTTGCGATGGGTGTTGGGCAAATTCTGATTGGGCCACTTGCTGATCGATTTGGTCGCAGACCGATTGCGATTTTTGGTATTGTGCTTTATGGCGTCAGTAGCTTTCTGGGGGCTTATGCGGTTGAGTTTGAGTTATTGCAACTTGCAAGGGTATTTCAGGGGCTAGCCGCGTGTTCAACGTCTATTGTAGTGTTTAGTGCGGTGCGTGATTGCTACAGCAATAAAGAAAGTGGCTCGATTTACAGTTACCTTAATGGCGCTATTTGTGTGGTGCCCGCACTAGCGCCTACATTAGGTGGATTATTGGCGCTGCAGTTTGGTTGGCGTTCGACCTTTATTTTTATGGCGTTATACGCAATTATCGTGTTGTTTATTGTTGGCTTTAAATTTCCTGAAACTCGACCGCTTAACACTGATACCTCAGGGAAATTATACCGTTGGGGACGCTATAAGCCGGTGTTAAGTGATGGTCATTTCATGTTTTATGCCTCGGCTTGTATGGTCGCAATGGCTTCTATTCTTTGTTATGTGTCTTATGCCCCAGTGTGGTTAATTGGTCGTTTAGGTATTTCTGAGCTAACGTTCAGTGCCTTATTTGGTCTTAATGCCGTAGTGAATGTTGCGGCTTGTTTTGCTGCGCCGATATTAGTGAAGCGCATCGGTAATCGTGCTGGTGTGGTTGTAGCACTTAATTTTATGGTTGCAGCCGCGGCTATTGAAGTGGTGATGCAGTTAGTGGGCCCACAAACTGGCTTAGCGGCAGGTTTTGGGTTTATGTTACCTATGATGTTGTTATGTGTAGGCTTTGCGGCGTTACTTGGCCCCGCGACTAGCATGGCATTGGCAGGCTTTGGTGAGCGTGCGGGTACAGCAACGGCCATGCTAGGTTGTATTCAAATGAGCGGCGCAGCGATATTAACCGCCCTTATTCAATTAACTGATATTCCAGCGCCCTATGCAATAGCCTTATTAATGGGGGGATTGTGCAGTGTGTTATTACTGATGATGGGCATGAAACGTTTTAATCATTGGCACCAAGAGCAGCATGCTTAATTGAATAGGCATATGCACTGATTGCTTATGAAGCAAAAAAGCCCATTAGTAAAGTAATGGGCTTTTTGGATCTAGGTCATTAGGTTTTAGAATCGAGCGTTAATAGCGATACCAAGTGAGGTTTCAGAGTCTGACTCAGAATCTGTAAAAGTTTGCTCAATTGATGCTTTAGCCGAGAAAATATTAGAGAAGCGCCAGAAATAACGAGTATTTACTGAATATACATTAGCTGAACTCGCGTTGCTGTAATTGTTATTATCATTAACGACGGTATCAGGCGTAGTAATAACGTTTACGTTATTAATCTCATAATCACTGTTAAAATGGGTACACAGTCCACCAACAGACCAAGAGTCAGTGATATACCAATCAGCGTTAACACCGAGTACGGTTAGCGAATTTTCACTGTTAGTGATGCGCGATGAAATATTGTCATCTTGCCCCTCAACGATAGTATATTCAATGTCATTTGTATTATTAGAGTGCAGTATAAAACCATTTAGCATTAACCCTGATGTTGATTCAAAAGGGAGATAATGTTGATAATCAAGCTTAATCACATTGCTTTTATACTCATAACTATAATATCTACCATCAAGTTGATCGCTTTCGAATCGATGAGTTTCATCGTCTGATTTCCATGCGTATGACAAGGTTAATTTTGACTGCTGAGTAAAATAATATCCTAAATTAGCACCGTAAGTATTTTGGCCATCTCCTGAAGCGTTCAGTAGATCCATGTCAGTGGTTATTCTTGTATAATCACCACCAATGAAAAATTTAGAGTCAAAGACATATTCACCCGCCATATTATATAAATCTTGGTAATCGGTTACGGCATAGCGAGCTGAAATGGTAGAATATTGATTGAGAAAAGGCGCCAGTGCGTAAGGAATGTTAGCTTGGTTAACGGGCTCAAAATAATAACTATAATTGAGATTGAGTAAGCCATCAGAGTTTTCACTAGAGTCTAGAAAGCCTAACTCAACTTCATGTTGAAAAGTGTCAGCGGTTTCTGCGAGCGTGTTCGAACTGACCAATGCCAGCATTAGTGCTAAAGACAAACTTGTCTTAGTCATTTATTCATCCTTGATATGGTAAAAGTATTGTAAAAATATGATGTTATATGGTTTCCTGTATTCAAGCAACAGGTTTGATTTAAGATGAAAAGAACTTATTGCGCCGTCTGTGATTACCCAGAAACAGCTTGTGTGTGCCATGCGGTTAGCCCATTTCAGGCGCGCACAAATGTCATAGTGATGCAGCATGAAAGTGAAGTTAATCATGCTAAAAATACCGTTCGTTTAATGCAGTTAGTCATGCCAAATATACGAGTGTTTGTGGGTGAAACCGCGGAAGATTTTATTGATTTACAGGCTTACCTAGCCCAAGCCTCCAAGCCGATATATGTGGTGTATCCAAGTGACAATAGTCAAACTGTGTCGCAATCGGGTGCTCAGGCCGACAGCATCATTATTTTACTAGATGGCACTTGGCGTAAAGCTTATAAAATTCTTCAGTCTAATCCATGGCTGCAACACTACCCCGCTATCCATTTAGATGTTGAACACGCATCAAATTATATTATTCGCAAAGCAAAACGGCCTGATAGTTTATCTACCTTAGAGGCTACGGCTTTATTATTGTCGGCGCTAGATAAAACCTTAGACACAGAGCCTTTGTTTGCCGTTT
The DNA here is from genome assembly GCF_020511155.1 of Shewanella glacialimarina. NCBI lineage: Bacteria > Pseudomonadati > Pseudomonadota > Gammaproteobacteria > Alteromonadales > Shewanellaceae > Shewanella > Shewanella glacialimarina. The sequence goes on from NZ_CP041216.1 coordinate 285,362, forward strand.
TTGATGCTATGGTGCAACATAGATTGAGCGCCATGCCTGAAAACATCAAAGCCCGTTATCAATTAAATGACAAGGAAGTAAAATGAAGTATTTATTATTAGGACTGTGTTTGGTATTTATCTTGACCTCTAGCGCGTTTGCAAATGATGTCATTAAGCCAATCGATCCTGAAAAACCGCGCAAAAAAATGTCATTAGAAAAACAAGCTGAACAAGGCCGCATTGATTCTGAAAAGTTAGCGCAATCGCAATTAGACAATGCGCGTGTTGCAGCGCAAGCTACCGCTGAACGCGAACAAGATGTGTTGTCGCGCCAAGAGTCTGGGGAATGGCAGAATGAGCAACGTGAAAAGGCTAAAATACAGTTTGATGATCGTGCTGAGCGCGAAAATAAATATTTAAAGCAAGCACAAGAAGCCGCCGCTAAAGAAAAACAAATTAGTGAAGAAAAGTAGCCTAAGTGTTGAGCCAATAGAGTGTCTTTCATGTCAGTAGATTTAGCTGTTAATACCGTTGTTGCGCCAGAACGCTGCCCATTATGTCACCACACTGAAGTGGTGTTTTTTCACCAAGATAAAGACCGTAGCTACTTTCAATGCAAGCGATGTGAATTGGTTACTGTACCTGCGTCATTTTATTTAGATAAAGCAGCAGAAAAAGCCCACTATGATTGTCACCATAATGACTTTGCCGATGTGGGTTATCAACGCTTTCTATCTCGTACCTTAACGCCATTACTCGCTCGGGTTAACCCCAACTCCAAGGGCTTAGACTTTGGCTGTGGGGAAGGTGCTGTGCTTAGCCAAATGGCAGCGCAGCAAGGTGTTGACGTTAGTAATTATGATTTATTTTATTTCCCTAACCATGACCTACTACAGCAGCAATATGACTTTGTCACCATGACCGAAGTGCTGGAGCATATTGCTAACCCCCAAGCAATATTTAAGCAACTACAAGGCTTACTAAACCCTTCAGGCAAGCTGGCTATTATGACTAAGCGAGTTAAGGGGATTGCAGGTTTTATAGACTGGCATTACAAGTTTGATCCTACTCATATTAATTTTTATAGTCTGTCGACCTTTGAATGGATAGCTAAACAGTATCAATGGCAACTAGAAGTGATCGAGAATGACGTGGTAATGTTTCATTTGCCAGAATCCGCTGACTCTAACTAATTTACTTGGGGGGACTCATTACTGCAAACAAATAGATACAATTGTTCTGGGCCGGCCACCCTCAAAAAATTTAACAATTTAGCAAAATAAAGGTAAGTTAATTGTCCAATTATAATAATTAAACGGATTAATCATGCGCCTTACATCAATTGCTAAGTTCATTACCACTATGACGGTAAGTTTAACTACAGGTTTATTAGCAGTACCAGCCTTTGCCGACCAACCCAATGCTGCTCAGCTTGCTGCAGATGTAGAGACAAAAGTTATTGAGTGGCGCCGCGACTTACACCAACATCCTGAATTATCTAATCGTGAATTTCGTACCAGTAAAGTCATTGAAAAACATCTAAAATCTTTAGGGCTAGAGGTGCAAACAGGTATTGCACATACTGGCGTAGTTGCCATCTTAAAAGGGGGTAAGCCAGGGCCGTTAATCGGTTTACGTGCCGATATGGACGCGCTACCGGTTACTGAGGTAGTTGATTTACCTTTTGCATCCAAAGTTACCGATACTTATCGAGATCAAAAGGTTGGTGTAATGCATGCGTGTGGTCATGATACCCATGTGGCTATGTTAATGGGTGTCGCCGAAAGTCTGGTAAAAGTAAAAGATAGCCTAGCGGGAGATGTGATGTTTATCTTTCAGCCCGCGGAAGAAGGCGCACCTGAGGGTGAAGAGGGCGGAGCTGAGTTGATGTTAAAGCAAGGCTTATTTGCTAAACGTAAACCTGATCAAGTATTCGGTATGCACGTGACCTCAAGTTTACCTACGGGTGTGATTGGATTACGTTCAGGGCCAGCCATGGCCAGCGAAGATTCATTCACCATTAATGTCACAGGCAAACAAACCCACGGCTCACGTCCTTGGGGCGGGGTTGATCCTATTGTGGCATCCGCGCAAATTATCACCAGCGTACAAACTATTATTAGTCGCCAGGTTGATATCACTAAAGCGCCAGCCGTGGTGAGTTTTGGGGCCATAAATGGCGGGATCCGCTCTAATATTATTCCTGATAAAGTTGAGTTAATTGGCACCATCCGCACCTTTGATCAAGACATGCGAGCTGCAATTAAGGTCAAGCTAGCTGATATAGCCTCCAATGCTGCTAAAACAGTGGGCGCAAGTGCTGAAACCATTATTGATGCGGGTTATCCAGTAACGGTTAATAACCCTGAATTAGTCAGTAAAATGCGTCCTGTAATTGCATCTGTTGTCGGCGAAGAAATGCTTATCGAACCCGGTTTAATTACCGGTGCAGAAGACTTCTCTTATTACGCATTAGAAACCCCAGGGTTATTTTTCTTCTTAGGTGTAACTCCACATGACCAAGACTTAAGCCAAGTCGCCAGTAACCATTCACCTGCATTTTATGTGGATGAAAGCGCTTTGAAAGTCGGTGTACAAACTATGACACAAATTGCGCTGACAGCATTAGGTGCAGCAGAGTAAAATTTATTCAACATTGATAGTTTAAATAGCTCAAAGGAGCGAAATATGAAACGGACGTTAACCGCGTTAATGTTATTGGCAGGCGTGTTAGGCACATCAAGTGCTGATGCCACTACCGCCAAAGATATTGACAGTTTTACCTTAGATAACGGTATGGAAATTATGGTATTAGAGGATAGCTCTATACCCAATGCCAATATGTACTTATTTTGGAAAGTTGGCTCGCGCAATGAGGTACCCGGTATTACCGGTATTTCTCACTTTTTTGAACACATGATGTTTAATGGTTCAAAAAAGTTTGGTCCGAAAATGTTTGACCGCACTATGGAAGCTGCTGGTGGGGCAAATAATGCTTACACCACTGAAGACATGACAGTGTATACCGACTGGTTCCCCGCTAATGCCATTGAAACCATGTTTGATTTGGAAGCCGACCGTATCGCTAATTTAGATATCAACTCTGAAATGGTTGAGAGTGAGCGTGGCGTGGTGCAGTCAGAGCGTACAACAGGACTTGAAAACTCTAACTGGCGCACCATACAAGAAGCGTTAAAAGGTGTGGCATTTTCAGCTCACCCTTATAGCTGGTCGGTTATTGGTTATGAGTCTGACATTGCCGCATGGACGTTAGAAGACTTGCAGCAATACCATAAAACCTATTACGCGCCAAACAACGCCGTGGTGGTTATTGCCGGAGATGTAAAGCTGGCTGAAGTTAAGCGATTAGCAAATAAGTATTTTGCACCTATTCCGGCACAAGCACCGCCTAAAGCCGTTCGCACCGTCGAGCCATTGCAGCAGGGTGAACGTCGTGTTTTTGTGAAAAAAGAATCGGTAAGCACCCCAAATGTGATGTTGGCTTACCATATTCCCGCCACCAGTCATGCAGACTATTATGCGCTAGATTTACTCAGCTCAGTTTTAAGCCAAGGTAATAGCTCACGTTTTTACCAAGGTTTGGTAGACAAGCAACTGGCAACATCGGCAGACACGTACATGCCAATGTCGTTCGACTCTAACTTGTTTTACATCTTAGGTGTCGCTAACACAGGTGTTGAAGCCAGTACCCTTGAGCTTGCCTTACTAGAGCAAATTAACTTAATCGCAACCCAAGGTGTCACAGCTGGGGAGTTAGAAAAGGTTAAAAATATTAAATTAATCAATTTTTATCGTGATATGGAAACCATTAACGGTAAAGCCAACACGCTAGGAACCTACGAGATGTATTTTGGCAGCTTTGAAAAATTATTTGATGCGCCAGAGCGTTATAACACAGTGACCCCAGAAGATATCAAACGTGTAGCGCAAACCTATTTAATTCGCGCTAATCGTACCGTCGGTGTGTTGGCGGCTACAGAGGAGAGCGACAAATGAGACTTATGAAACCAACAATCAAAATGTCGTTGTCGGCCCTGGCTATTGTCAGTGCATTATCATTAGCGGGTTGCGCTACTACAAGTAACAGTACTGTGGCCAATGTAGTCGAAACAGGCAGCTTTAGCTTACCTCAGTATCAAACGGTGAGTTTATCTAACGGTCTTAAAGTGAATTTAATGGTACAAAAAGAAGTGCCATTAATCACAATCAATGCCGTGGTGCGGGCCGGTGCAGTGAATGACACCACCTCTGGTTTAGCCAGCATGACAGCCCAAGGTTTAATGCTAGGTGCGGCGGGCCAATCAAAAGCGGATATTGAACAAACACTCGATTTTATGGGTGCCAGTTTGAATACCGGTGCAGATCAAGAGGGCAGCTATATTGATGCCAGCTTTATGAGTAAAGATCTGGATAAGGTACTGCCTATTTTTAGCAATATACTGTTATCTCCTGACTTTGATACTGCTGAGTTCGCTAAATTACAGCAACGTGAAATTGTGGGCTTGTCTCAACAAAAGGAAAGTCCGCGCGCTGTTATTGGCCGTTACTTTAATAAGTTAGTGTTTGGTGATCATCCTTATGCTAACCCAAGCTCAGGTAACAGCGAGTCTATTGCTGAATTATCTATTGAGCAGCTACGAGCGTTTCATCAGGGTTTCTATCAACCTAATAACGTAGCAATCAGTGTTGTCGGTGATTTTGACCCACAGCAGATGCAAGCCAAGTTAGAGCAAGCTTTGGGGCAATGGCAAAATACTGAAGTCGCAGTGCAAGCCGATTTAGCTCAAGCTTTACCTGTAATGGGCGCTAGCCGCGTGTTGCTGGTGGATAAGCCTGATGCAATTGAAACCACTTTTGTGTTTGGTGGCATGGGCATAAGTTACGATAACCCTGATTACGTTGGCTTAACGGTAGTGAATACCATTTTAGGCGGTCGTTTTACCTCATGGTTAAATGATGAGCTTAGAGTTAATGCTGGCTTAACCTACGGTGCGCGCTCTGGTTTTGTGCCGTTTTCAAAGGCTGGTGTATTTCAAATTAGTACCTTTACTAAAGCTGAAACTACCAAAGAAGCCATTGATTTAGCCTTAAAAACCTATGCAAGATTGTGGGAAAAAGGTATCGACCAAGCGACATTAGATTCAGCTAAAGCTTATGTTAAAGGGCAGTTTCCGCCTAAGTTTGAAACCGCAAGTCAGCTAGCGGGCTTAATGTCAGAGATGTATTTATATGGCTTTAATGATGATTTTATTAATCAATTTCAAGCTAAAGTTGATGGGTTAACCATTGCTGAAACCCAACGTTTAGTTAAAAAGTATTTTCCTCAACAAAATTTACAGTATGTGCTGATAGGTAATGCTGAAAAAATTGCCGATATTGCCGCTCAGTATGGCGACGTGACCAAGGTTGATATAAAAGACAGTGGTTTTGGTCAGTAGTTTGGGGTAGTGAATTGAGCTGTAACTAATAGCCAAACTAGAAAAGACCCACGATTGAGTGGGTCTTTTGTTTTATCGGGTGTATATTTTGAGTTGATTATCTTGGGGGCGATTAAATAAGTGTATCCCAAGCCTTAGGTGCTAAAAACGGGTCAAATATGGCAATCAGTGAAATATGCACTCGCGCTTTACTTTCAACAATCAACCGACTTTAAACAAGATGATATTGAACTGCTTTAAATCGATAACCTGTATTCTATTTGGCATTATTACGCTGCATTGTGCGCCTGCTTTGGCCAACAAGGTGCAGCTTGGGCAACTTTGCCCGTTAATAAGTGGTCAGTGGCAAGGTAGCGCAGCAAATCCAAACGGCCTATCAAAACAGGTGACTACCTCAGTGCTGTGTTCTGCCGATAACAATAATATGTATATTAGTATTAGCCAAGGTGCACGGTTCAGTAATAGTGAAACCTGGTGGTTTCGTGTGCGAGGCAATGAGATCGAGCTGATTTATTCTGATGGTATTAATGCAGACATTAGCCAACTATTTACCTTATACCAGCAAGGTGATGGATTTACTTTTCTAGGAAAGGGTGAAATTAAACAGCGTCCAGCTTTAATACGGCTTTCCTTTGATGCACAGCAAGCTAACGGTAAAACCCACTGGCTATGGCAACAAAGTGCCCACTTTTTAGATGATGATAGCGACAGTTATCAAGTGGTTCGGGGGGTAAGCCTGATGCCTATAGGTAGGTAAAAGTCTGGGCAATAAACAATATAAAATCGATGCAAGTTTGGTATGCCATATCCCTACGACCTAGCTATGCTAGTCAATAAGTTAGCCAGTTAGTTTTAGTCGGTGAACCCTAACCAGTAAAGCTTAGTCGCTAGTAAAATTTGGTAGTCCGTAATACTGAGTAGATCGTAAAGCTGAGCCTAGCTAAAAAAGTACAACGCAAAACCTAACCAACTTAAGCCCAATGCGCAAACTAATGCCCATACTATAGGTGTCATTTGGGTTGATTCAGCAAACTCTAATTCAAACTCAGGTTCATCGTGTTGTATTTTTTGCTTAGATTTAACTTGCTGCTTGCGCGCTTTATCACTCTGTCTTGCTTTGGCTTTATGCTGTTTTTTATATTCAGTAATGCCTTTTTCAATACCGCTAGCAATAAGCTTAGTTTGCGCTTTAGTTTGACCTTCTTTCTGAGTCGACTTGGCAATGGTTAATGCTTGCTCTTGAGTTTCATTTGAACTGGATTGCTTCATTCTGCGCCTGCAAAATCGAGCTGTCGCCAGGCTTCATAGCTAATTATCGCGACAGAGTTAGAAAGATTTAAGCTGCGGCTATTGGCAGTCATAGGAATGCGCAGGCGCTGCTCTAATGGCGTCGCATTTATAATGTCCATGGGTAAGCCGCGTGTTTCTGGGCCAAATAATAAAACATCATCTTCCGCAAAAGCGATTTGAGTGTGTGGGCGACTGCCTTTGGTGGTACACGCCATAATACGTTTTCCAGCCATAGCGACTAAAAATTCTGGGTAATTTTTATGGCGGGTGACTCGGGTTAGGTCGGAGTAATCTAAACCTGCGCGACGTAGCTTTTTCTCTTCTAAGTCGAAACCGAGAGGTTCAATAAGATGAAGTTGCGTACCATTATTGGCACATAAACGAATAATATTGCCCGTATTTGGGGCGATTTCTGGCTCATAAAGTGCGATATGGAACATGGTGACCTACCTGAAAAAAATAACGGTGTATTATAGCGTTAGCGAAGCGACAAATCAGCTAAATTACTCAGTTTGATATTATTTGATTTTGATTATGCAGGGTAGTTGACTATATCGCTTTAAATCCTTTGGAGTCTAAATGATTGAGTATTTTCTGACTTATAGGGCATTGAGTGTTAATCCATACTCCTATTGGAAATTTTCTAAACACTGTGGTCGAACTTTGAATTTGCTCCATAGGGATACCAAGTTGGTTTGCTGCGAATGTAATAGCACGTAAGTCGGCATAGACATAATCGACTCGATTTTTTATCAGTAAATGTGTGCCTTGTTGAATAGACTCAATATCAAATAATACCGCACCAGCATCAGAGAATTGTTTGATAACGCCTTTAGGTTGCATCATCCGAAGTTGTGCACTACGCATCCCTTCAATCTTATCACCTGTAAATTGGCTCGGTTGTACTAATCGATGTAATTTCAGTTCTAAAATGTCATCGTATAATGGAACAAGTTTATGATTTTTCTTTGTTTCAAATGGCGGAACAAAACTGGCACACCAATCTTGATTAACTAATTTTTTATGTACTCTGGCGGAAGATAAAAAGTTTGCCGTCACCTCGAAACCCGATGATTTCATGGCTTGAGATAGCTTAGCGAATGCTTCGCCCCTATCGGTTTGCTGCTGTATTAAATAGGGAGGGTATTCAATGGCATCGACGTAAAATGGTTCAGCATGAGTTATGCTCACTCTCATAGATAAAACCAACGTAAAGCAAGATAATATTACTTTACGACATGTTGTCATTTCGAGGCGCATTCCTTTCCCTTGTTAACTTATTCTCCTAAGTTTTAAGCATAGCAGAACCGCATATTAAAATAGGGGGAAGTTTATTCTTTAGAATACATAAAGTATGTGTCGTTTAAATGGGAATGTTTAATTTGATATGCAGTCCATTAGGCTTGTTATTCAACGCTTTAATATCCCCATTATGGGCTTGAATTGCCGCTTGAGTAATTGCCAGGCCTAACCCCCAGCCACCACTGATTCTATCTCGTGCGTTATCTGGACGATAAAATGGTCTAAAAATCGCTTCTAATTCATGCTCATCAATCCCTGGCCCATCATCAATAATAGAGATAACAATTGAGTGACTCTGCTGGGTGGCTTCGATTGAAATTTGGCTGGCAGCATAACGAATGGCATTACGTAACACGTTTTCAATTGCGCGGCACAAATGCTTTGGATAATGCTCAAACGCAAGGCTGTCATCTATATGAATATGCAACTGCTTGTTTTGTTGCTCTGCCTCAAACTCTGCATCATCGAGCACTTGGCTCAAGGTTTCGCTTAATTCGGCATAAATTTTTATTTCGCTGGCATTTAGTGTTACTCGAGATAACGTCAGTAACTCACCGATTAAGTCATCTAATTGGTTGGCTTCATATTCTATGCGGGTTAATTCGGTACTGTCTTGGCCTTTTTTACGCGCCAGCGCCAAGGACAGTTTTAAGCGTGTTAGCGGTGTGCGAAGTTCGTGGGAAATGTCTCCCATTAACCGTTGCTGGTTAGTCACCATAACTTCAATTGAGTCGGCCATACTGTTGAACGTCATTGCAAGCTGGCCCATTTCATCACTTCTGCTGACGGTAGTTTTGTCGACTCGGTGCGATAAATCGCCTTTCGCGATTGCATTGGCGCTGCGTTTTAGACTATTCAGGGGTTTACCAAGATGCCAGGCGAGTAAACCACATAATATGCCTGAGAATAGAATGGCAATAGAAGCTGTGAGTAGTTTGTTCTCAGAAAAGTAAAAGAACCAGGGTCTAGGATGGTTAGCGGGAACACGACCATAAACTTGGAAGGTTTGCTGATTAACACTGAAGGTTAAAGGGCCAAAAATAAGCTCATTTCTAAACTGATGACTAATTGGCTGCTTGGCGTCTTCTGCCATTAATAGAAACTGTCGTAATGAGCGGGGGACTTTACGGCTATTAATGACTTGACCACCGTCGTTTACAAGATACACACGTAGCGGCTTGTTTTGTCTTGAATGTTGGCGTTGTAATTTATATAGCTTATCTGTAATGAGAATATCGGGTGATTGTTGAATGTCTTTGGCTACCGTTTGTAGCACTTGCTGTAAATGCTTTTCAATCGGTGCGCGGTCTTGATTTTGCATAATAATGGGTAGAATTAACACTAATGCAATGGTCAAAGAGCTGCATAGCCAAAAGCCAATCAATAATTTAAAGAATAAACGATTTAATGGGTTAGTTGTACTCATTAGGGGATCCAAATATAGCCCTTGCCTCGTAGAGTTTTTACCCTTGCTCGGCTATCTTTGCGCTCGGGTAATTTTTTACGCAAATTGGATAAATGCATGTCTAAACTGCGATCGAAGGGCATCAGCTTTTTACCCAATACACTTTCACTTAACGAGTCTTTGGTGACTAACTCACCAGAATTAGCAACTAAGTTAAGCAGTAAGCTAAACTCGGTTGATGTCAGAATAATTAATTGTTCATTGCAATAAACTTCATGGCGCTTAGGATCTAGGCGTAAGTCACCAACTTGCACAGCATCATTGGTTGATTGCTCTTGTTCTGCATTGGACGCACGACGTAATATGGCCCGAATACGGGCGATTAATTCTCGGTCATTAAACGGTTTTGGCAGGTAATCATCGGCGCCAATCTCCAGGCCTATAACTCGATCAATTTCATCGCCACGGGCGGTTAACATCAATACTGGAGTTTGCTTACGTTTGCGGATGCCTTTTAATACTTCAAAGCCCCCAAGTTGCGGTAGCATCACATCCAATAGAATCAGATCAAAATCAGTTTGCAATGCTTTAGTTAACCCTTCTTGACCATCATAAGCCTGGTTGACAGTAAAGCCTTCCATTTCTAATAACTGGGTTAATAATTCTGATAATCCGACATCATCGTCAACAAGTAAAATTCGATTCATTTCAGCCCTCAATATGCATTCAAACACTTTAGCCTATGGCGAGCTGAGATGAAATCATCATTGCACAGTTTTACATTCGTTGGTGCTTTACTGCTAGCCAGCAGACTTATCTTTTTTTGCCGGAGTCAGTTTGACGATAATGAAGGTCAATATGATTGACCCCACAATCAGCCCTATCGATAGCACTGGATTTTGTAATGACATGGGATTAATCACTAGCATGCTACCCAAGCCTAGCATCATAACCCCAGACATTAGCTTTAACTTTTCGCCTTCTTTTTCAGTCAGTTTTCGCTTGCCCAGTGTCATTGAAAATACAATCACTATGGTGGCTAAAGGGATGACGTAAACCACGTTGTAAGCGATCAAATAAAGATAACGCTCCATGACATCCAGGTTAGAAATGGACAGCACTGAAGTGTAAATCATTGGAAAACCCGCAGTACACAATAACTCGTAAGCATTCGCCAAAATAGCCAATACTGATGAGCCGATAATCATGGTCGGTAATGAACTGGTTTTAGACAATTTACCCATACGCTTAATAAGCGTCCCTCTATTTTCTACTGACATCGATAGACTGACATCGCCACGGCCGTAGAAGTAGTCCTTGATATTGACCCCAGCAGCAATCAAAGCCAATACTCCCGCACAGGTAATAATAATGTCGCCATCACCGCCGCCAAGTAGTTGGAATAAATTTAACCAGGCACTCATAAAGATGAAATAAATAAATCCAGAGAAAAATACAAATATACCGCCCACCAGTAACATGCGTTTTTTACTGCCAGCATTGACCATGATGCTGAGTAAGAATAACAACACGAAAAATGCGCACGGATTAAAGGCATCAACACCTGCCAATACTACAGTTAATAGGGGTAATGACATTTGTTCAGGATGCACTGCACCAATTAAGGGAATATCCACGGGTTGAACATGTGGCTTTGAGGTGTTCGTGCTGACTGAAGTGTCTTCGGTTGCTATGCTACTGTCCATGCCACAAGTGCTAGCGTTATCTTCAACATTACTGGTATCTCCACATTTAGCAAATAAGGGCTCGGATGGTGTGTTATCTAAGGTTAGAAAGTCATCAAGTGTGTCGCCAATATTAGCTTTGCCACCTTGTTTTTGGTAACAGTCGACTAAACGCTCAATAATATATTGGCCAGTGACCTGATGGCTGTTGTAGCCAACAATGGCTTCACCACATACCGCAAAGTAGGGCACAGATTTAGGTTCAACTCCTGTCCGCTTGCCCATTGCCATAAGTTTATCGACATTGCCAGTTTCACTGATTAAGTAATCTTCAACCGTTATCCAATCAAATCGCTCGCCTAATGCGTCAATTAAAGGGTGAGCCTTGCGACAGTGCGGGCAGGTTTCTGACCAAAAGAAATGCAACTTAACAACTGGCTGCTCATTTTTTTGACTGTACCATAGTGAGTTATCTGCTGATGTTGAGGGGGTTATACTGGCTATGGCACTTGGCGCCAATATCAGTATATAAAGCAGTAACAGCAACTTGCTAAATAATCGATTCATAATTTATTCCAATAAAGCACTAATAGTAAGATTTTATGCCCTTATCTAATGACTGTAATGATCAAGTTTAAATTACGTTAACTAGCTCGCATTACTGTGGTGTTTATCATCCAATATGCCAACTAGATCATCTATTTCTGGTGAAAAAGTAGTAAGAAAACATTCTTTACATAGCTTTACGCCACCTTAACCCTGATTGACATTGCATTGGGTAAACTGAGTATCAAATCTGCTGAGGCAGAAAGTAACCCCTTTTTTATACCGAGGAATTTACCAATGAAAACATCATCAATCTTCAAAAAGAGTTTAGTTGCTTTAGTGGCAAGCTCAGCATTATTGGCTGGTCAGTTATATGCAGAAGAAACCATTAGCAGTGCAGCAAAAACTGAGCAATCTAGCGTTAAAGCCGACAGACATCATGGCCATAAAGGTGGCATGCACAAAATGTTGCGCAAACTAGATTTAACAGATGCACAAAAAGTGCAATTTAAAGTGATATTTGACAAATATAAGGCTAACCGTCCAGAGCACCCAACAAAAGAGCAACGTGCAGCGCACAAAGCCGATAGGTTAGCGTTAATCACTACCGCTGGTTTTGATGAAGTTAAAGCCACTGAAATGGTTGAAGCAAAACAACAAATGCAGTTACAAAAAATGTTAACCCAGATGAAAATACAAAACGAAATTTATCAATTATTAACACCTGAACAGCAACAAACGTTTCAAGATAAATTTAACTCAGGCAAAGGCCATAAACCACACGATTAATCATTAACCTATTCTATATAGGCTGACATAAATAAAATCCATTACTTCAGGGTAATGGCTTTTTGTTTAGTTAAGCTTGTGACTTTTACAAGATTGAGAAAGGTCACACTTTGCATAAGGCGAGTCGATTGTTTAGTAAACTTTATCCTAATTAAGTAATCAACTTGCTATAGTAAGGGTTGGTAGATTATCAGTATAAAGAGTCGATAAATCTTTTATGAGTGAAACTTCAGAATATGATTTTTGGGTAAAACTGGCTAGCCGTGCAGCGGTAGCGACGGCCCTTTGCTTGATAGTCATTAAGCTTGTAGCGTGGTTGTATTCCGGTTCGGCAAGTATGCTGGCATCGTTAACCGACTCTTTTGCCGATGCTTTGGCGTCAATAGTCAATTTTATTGCAGTGCGTTATGCGATTGTGCCTGCGGATAAAGATCACCGTTATGGTCATGGTAAAGCTGAGCCGTTAGCTTCACTAGCACAAGCGGGGTTTATTTTAGGCTCGGCTTGTGTATTGTTGCTCTACGGCGGTGAAAAGTTGATTAACCCTGTAACGGTTACCCACGCCACTTTAGGGGTTATTGTGTCTATCATTGCCATTATTATGACCTTGGCCTTGGTATTGTTGCAAAAAAGAGCGTTGGAAAAAACCAACAGCACAGTAGTTGAAGCAGATGCTTTGCACTATAAGTCTGATTTGTTTTTAAACTCAGCCGTGCTATTAGCGCTAGTTTTGGCACATTATGGTTGGTGGTGGGCGGATGGATTATTTGCGATATTGATTGCCATATTTATTGGTCAACAAGCCATTGATTTAGGCTATCGCTCAATACAAAGTTTGTTAGACAGAGAGCTAGATTCTGATACTCGTGAACAGATTAAAGCATTGGCTTTAGAAGATAAAAGAGTCAAGGGACTGCATGATCTTCGTACCCGTCAATCAGGGAAAACCAGGTTTATTCAATTGCATTTAGAATTAGATGGTAACCAGCCATTGTTTGAAGCACATTCAATAGCTGATGCGACCGGACTGCGTATCAAAAATGCGTTTGAAGATGCTGAAGTGATTATTCACCAGGATCCCGTTTAGCATCTTTGTTGGTTATGCCTAAGCCTTGCCTCTTAGGCATAGCAACTTAGGCATAGCAACTTAGGCATAGCAACTTAGGCATAGCAACTTAGACATAGAAAAGTACTTATTCCATTGATAACTCTTTTAATTTACGGGTTAACGTATTGCGCCCCCAGCCTAAACGTTTAGCGGCATCTTGTTTATGGCCTTGGGTATGTTTTAAGGCGGTTTCAAGTAATATGCGCTCAAATTCAGGTTGTATCTCGGTGAGTAAGTCGTTATCACCGGCACTGAGTCGTTCATTTATCCAGTCTTTTAGCGCCGATTGCCAGTCAGTATGTGCCGCATTTGGCTGGCTAGTTGCCACAGGATCTTTGAGTAATTCAGGTGGTAAATCTTGTGGCAGAATTTCTTGCCCCGATGCCATTACGGTTAACCATCGGCAAGTGTTTTCAAGTTGACGCACGTTCCCTGGCCAGGGTAATTGCGATAGTTTAGCGGCGGTTTCTTTGGTGAGTATTTTGGGTTCTACGCCCATTTCTTTGGCCGCAGTACTGAGAAAGTGAGTAGCGAGTTGAGATATGTCTTCACGACGTTGTGACAGAGGAGGTAAATGCACTCTAATGACATTCAAGCGATGAAATAAATCTTCGCGAAATGAGCCTTTTTGCACCAATAATTCAAGGTTCTGATGCGTTGCTGCAATAATACGTACATCAACCTGCACTGATTGATGACCACCAACGCGATAGAATTGGCCATCTGATAGCACCCGCAATAAGCGTGTTTGGACATCGAGTGGCATATCGCCAATTTCATCTAAGAATAGTGTGCCACCATTGGCTTGTTCAAACCGCCCTTGACGCACATTAGCAGCCCCAGTAAATGCGCCTTTTTCATGGCCAAATAGCTCTGACTCAATAAGGTCTTTAGGTATTGCTGCCATATTAAGGGCAATAAAAGGCTTATCTTTGCGTGGGCTGTGTTTATGAAGCGCGCCGGCGACTAACTCTTTACCTGTACCTGATTGGCCATTAATTAACACGCTGATAGAGGACCGAGATAAACGGCCAATAGCACGAAACACCTCTTGCATAGCGGGAGCTTCACCGATAATTTCAGGTGTTTTTACCTGTGTATCAACTACCGGAGTTGCAGGTGTTTGTTCGGTTGCATGGGTTAATGCCCGTTCAACTAGGGCAATGGCCTCGTCAATATCAAACGGTTTAGGCAAATACTCAAACGCGCCTGCTTGATAGGCGCTAACTGCACTGTCTAGGTCAGAGTGAGCTGTCATGATAATTACGGGAATATGCGGGTAATGAAGCTGTAAACGGTCTAGCAGGGTTAAGCCGTCGGTACCTGGCATGCGTATGTCAGACACAATTACTTGAGGTTGAGCTAATTCTAATGCTTGCCATAGTGATTCGGCTGCAGCAAAACTGGCGCAGGTTAATTTTGCGCCTGAGAAGGCTTTTTCTAGCACCCAACGAATGGAGCTATCATCATCTAAAATCCAGACTTGTTCGCTTATTGTCATCTTGTTACCTCGTGCTGCCTAAGGTCTAGAATTTTTGTAATGGCAGGGTAATTATAAATTCGGTATGGCCTGGAGCTGATACGCAGTCAATACGTCCGCCATGTAATCTTGCTATATTGTGTGCAATGGATAAACCTAGGCCGGAACCATCTTCACGCCCTGTCACCATAGGGTAAAACAAGGTGTCTATAAGATCAGAGGGTATGCCGGGGCCGTTGTCGATAATCGACAGGACTAACACTAACTTATACCTTTGTGTACCAAGGGTGACTTGATGTTGAGTTCGGGTCTTTATCAAGATTTCACCGCCAGCATGTTCTAATGCTTGAATGGCATTTTGGACAATATTAAGCACAGCCTGCTGAAGTTGGTCGGGATCCATCTGAAAATCAGGAATAGATGGGTCGTAGTCACGCTTTAGATTTATGTTTGCGGGTAAAGCCATTTCAACCAGCTTTAATACCTTTTGTACCACTTGATGAATATTGTGTTCGGTATGCTGTGTTGGTCGCTGCGGGCCTAATAACCTATCGACTAGGTTGCGCAGACGATCGGCTTGTTCGATGATTAAAGTGGTAAATTCTTTTAATTCCGGTGAGTGCAGTTCTCTTGATAACAGTTGAGCTGCACCGCGTAATCCCCCTAATGGATTTTTAATTTCATGGGCAAGATTACGCACAAGATATTGCGCTGCTTGTTGCTGCGCGTCCATATTTAGCTGCTGGTGTATACGACGTTGTTGATCAACTTGTCGTAGCTCTAAAATACTGAGATTTTGTTCATTCTCGATAGGAATTAAGGTCAAGTCTACAGTGTGGTGCTGACCGTCTAAGGTAATTAATGCCGCAGTGTTAACTGTGATCCCCTGATTTGATGATACAGCATCTCGCAAAATATGTTCATCAACGCCTAAAAACTGATATAAATCAGGTAAGCTTAATTCGAGTAATTTATGGTTGGCGACAGCCAATAGCTGCTCGGCAGCAGCATTGGCAAAACAAGGCTTTAATTTGGTGTCGATCACTAGTACTGCGGTAACTAGATGATTAAGTAAATTATTAGTGTCCATTCGCCATCCTGATTATTGGGTTGCAGCTTGCACCAATATGTTGCACCAATATGGTGCGATCTGCAACTCAGTTCACGCAGGCAAATAGGGAAATAAATTCAAACAGTTTTTGTTATATAGCACTGTTTTAATTGCCTTTTTTAGCATAGTAAGGCGTTGGTTTCGCCAATCTTCTCACACTTGCCTGGTGAAGAAATATCTTTCTTGGAGAACTAGATGCAAGGACTTTGCCGTTTTGATCCAATGCTTTCACCACAATGATATGTTCTCCTCGGTAAATGCCCATTAAGCTAAAAGTGGATGAAGATTGTGGTTGAGCTTTGACTTCGCCATCAATAAAAAGCGCCAGTAAGATACCTCGGGGGAGTGTTGGGGTAACACTGACAATGACATCAAATTTTCCCTCATTACTGCGAATGGTTTCATCATGTGTGGGGGATACTATACTTAAGACGAGCTCAATAGCATCATTTTGCGAGGTTGAATCTATAATGATTGGGGTATCATTCAGCACGATAGTATTTTGAGTATTTTCTTTTACTTCTACAAGCTCTGCATTAGGCTTAGCTTCGTCGCTATAGTGAACTTTCCCGTTTTCATCGACCCAGCGATAAACGGCAGCGCTGCTAGATAAGCTAATACAAAGTAGGCTAAATAATATGAATCGCATCGTGATTCCTTTCCTCAAGATTGGAACAGTTATAGTAGACTGTTTTACACTAAAAACTAGCATAGTTTATTTCGTTAATTATGCTAAATAAAGCAGTGTAGTTTATTGAACTCTTGTTAATTTTGATTGATGGCTAAACCGTTAAGAATAGTTTTAGCATTAAACTGACTAATTGTGTTTGAGTTGATGTGCATGTTTTTGCCATACAGGTTTTTATTTGTTGGCGAGCTGTGGCAACGTTAGTGCCTCTAATATAGGCGATCTTGCTTGGCTTATACCCTTGAGTTAACAATTCGCACACATGTGATTCGGCTTTGGTTAAATCGAAGTGATTTTGAATGGCTAGCATATCGAGCGTGTGATTAGATGCTGAAGGCTTAAAGCTAATCATAACACTTGGATGCTCTATTATCCCGCAACTGGTTATACTTCTATAAAGCCATGGTTTAACGATAACTTTATATAAATCTTCGCCAATACGGATGAAAAATGGTGTTGATACTACTTGTTGATATTCAATTGATTTTAAACTTTGTTTGATTCTTAAAAATAAGGCTTGTTTGAAACGGCTGTTCAGTATGGTTAACTTGTTATGTTTAATGGATAGTTCGGTATTCTGTCTGAGTAGTGTTTCAAAAAGTTCATTATAAAAAATAATATCATCCATACCTTTGCAGATAATAATGGGGTGATCTGTTTTGTATAAAATAGATTCTAAATTTAGAATACTTTGTTGTTTTTCTTCAATGGTATGTAGTAAAGCGATACTGTGCTGGATATGAGGTAATATTGCATTGGCTTTATTGACTAATTTAGTATCATAAATGTCAAAGTCTTTTGACCTCATTATCCCTATCTCTGTTATCAATTCATCGTTAGGATCCGATAATAGTGCACCAATACCAAATCTTATTTGTGCGGGTCTAGCAAAATCAACGTATATCTCAGAGTGCATAAATTGTTTTTCATTACTGATTTTATGATTAGCATGAAAGCAATTAAGGCGATTATTAAATAAAGCTTGGGTCCATAAATCTACTTGAAAGAAGTGCTTCTGATATCGCTCAAAATAATTTTTTTCAAATCCTACATCATAAAATGAATGAGGTTGCTCATTTTCTTTAGTACGTGTTGCTATAAAAGCACAAGTTGAATCTAGATCTAGCATGATATGATTTAAGATATCTTGCCAGTTTTGGGCGACGTTAATTGAGCTATATACCTTCTCTATCAAACCCTTATGGTTTTCTGATAACAAGTTGAAAATCCTTCTTAACCACGATGTTATACAAATTATTTTAGCGTATTCAATCGATCTTGCTAGTAATTATCTTTTGTTCACTTTATAGACAAAATTCGTATACCATTTAGTAGATGATATCAATCTTTATCGATGCTTTACTTATTCAGTTAGATATATCCTCATTTTTAAAGGAATCGAAAATGAATAAGAAAATTATTGCCTTATTAATTGGTACAAGTTTATTGGCAGGGTGTAATAGCTCTGATGATCAACAAATCGAGCCTGTTGAACAAGTGCCTGAAAATAAAGCACCAAGTGTGATTATGGTAGCAGCTAGCCCGTTAGTGGAAAAAGGTGCCGGAATACTATCCGTTGATGCTAGTGACAGTGATGGTAGCATTGCTACATACCTGTGGGAGCAAACAAGTGGGCCAGTACTAACCATTATCGGAGCTGAAACAAAGAGTATTTCTTTTGATATCCCCTCTGTGACTATGGACACACAGATTAGTTTTAAAGTCACGGTTACCGATGATGATGGTGACATAGCAAATACCACTATAGAAACAGCTATTGAGCGTATAGAAACTGACTACCAATTAGCTGGTAAAGTAGTGGGCGATGTTTTTGCTGGAAAAATGTTAAAGGCAGTTGTATCTACAGAAGTGGCAGAGACCGCAATTAAAGATGATGGAACATTTTCTATCAATTTGAAGGTGGACGATGACATTCCCCTCACCAAGCTGGTAAAAATATCCACTTTAGCAGCAACTGGTATAAATTTAACACTTTTGTTGCCCTCGCTAGATAAGCTGGATAGCATTATTTTCACGCCATCAAATGCGTCTAAGCTCAATAACATAAATGCACAACAAGCCGCTACAGCCAGTTTGACGTCGTTATCTGTGTCAGCCGTTTCTACTGCGTTATATAGTCTAATTTTAGCTTCAAATAAGGGGGTTGAGCCAGATAACATTAATACAATTGAATTGATCGAAAGTCAGTTGAACCCGGAGGATGTTATTAGATCAGCTGCTGTTGTCAAAATTTTACTCGAAAGTGACACCATTGTATTACCAGAAGGTATAAATAATGTGGTTGATTTAATCGCGAATCCTGAAGCCTTAGACAGTTTTGTCGCCACAATAACGGCAATGACTCCAGACTTAATTGAGAATGAGATGGATGCGATTATTGCAGATCCCAATCTCACGCCGCCAGTCGATAGTAGTTCAGTCGCAAAAGTGTACTATCAAACAGAGCCTGTTGCACCGACATTTCTAGCTCGCTCAGGGAGTCGCTATCAATTTGATGATAATGGTATAGGTAAATTTACCGATAGCTTTGGTGTCAGTATATTCGGTTGGGAAATTAAAGAGGGTAAGATTGACATTACTTACACCAATCCCGCGGTGTCTGTCAGTTATGATGATGTCAGCGCTTTAGATGCATTATCTCAAACGGATAAAGATGCACTTTGGGCTGCAGGTTACACTCAAGTTGAAGTTATGGTGAAGAAAAGCCATGAAACATTTACTCGTCTAACGACTGGCTCCTCAGTAGATAGTTATTATGTTGAAACATCGGCGCTACGTGAAATGACGCCAATTACCTTAGGTTTTGACACAATTAAAGGAACCTGGCAAGGGACAAGTGAAAGTGATTTTTTGATGCGTAAGTCCGCTACTGCGGGTGCTCAATTTGAAAAATCTTATTTTAAAGGACTTTGGGTATTAGATGTTTATCATCCTCAATCTTATAATAATGTACATTTTGAACGTCTTGATTTTGACGCTGACGGCACAGGCGTAAGCGCTGATACTGCAAGACAGTATACATGGACAGTTACTGACGGGGTGCTAATTTTAGTATTTGATGATTTTATTCAAACTTATAATGTTATTGATGCACTATCAGGAGACTACTCAACGTTTTCTGAGATTAAAAGTAAAGTAGGTGAAACCCTAGCAGTGACCTTTGGCGTCGTTTTGCAGCAAGAGGAAGGGTTAACATTTAATGATACAAATACAGTTACAGGAGCCGAACGTTACTGGCAAACAACGATTAATCAGTGGACTGCAGACTCATGGGATGGAAATCGTTTAAGTTTTTGCTTAAGAGATTCAGATACATATGCTTGTGAAAATGGCAGTGTATTTTTCGGATTTCAAACACTAAGTGATAATACTGGCACGCGCTATACGTATGCTGAAGGAGTGCCTCCGTCATTATCTAATTATTCGGGGAATGCACTCAGTTGGTCAATTATGGCTAATAACAATGTTATCAAGTTTGAACATAGAAATTCATGCTGGGATGTCGAGGGGGTTTGCCGTTATCGAGAGTGGCACCTTTTAAAAATTGAAGACGGCATTATTGGAAAACGATTCTATGTTCAAGAAGTCGATTATGCACGAGTTGGCTCTGAAGATGAGTGGTATTACTTCATTCAACCTCGATTTAATCAATACGAATTAATAAATTTAGAGTACTTTAATCAAACAGCACAGATAATTTCACCGCCTGGACATACGCCGGCTATGCATAGTGTGTATTATCCTAGTATGGTAAAAGATATAAATTAATAGTAAATGGATTGGGTGGTGACATTAAACCGTTTATGAATAAAAAAACCAGTTATTATTCAACTGGTTTTTTTATGGACGACTTAAAGGTAGCTGCAACAGTATTCAGCAATATCGCTGGTTTTAATACTAAAGTTCACACCAGCAGCTAATTCAAACTGGGTGTCAGCTGAATAATTGATCCATTCTGTCGTACCAGGCAATAACACTTCAAAGTTACCTGATGTGACTTGCATTATTTCACCTTGAGAGGTTGAAAAGGTATATTCGCCAGGTAAGACAACACCTAGAGTTTGTCTGCTTCCATCGGCTAAAAATACTGTGCGGCTAATGACTTTTCCATCAAAATAAACATTTGCCTTTAGGGCTACATCGACTTGTTTTAACATATTTCCTGATACTCCATAAATGTTTTAAGTGAATTTATATCTATTTTAAATGTATATCTAGTTTTTTTTGTACTCTGGTTATGAATTATTTATGTGTAAGTTTTTAGATTAGCAGGCACAAAAAAGCCCAGAACAATCTGGGCTTTTTAGATATTAATAAGTGGTAAATATCACACCACTCATTAATTGCAATTAACTGCGGTTATGACGCTTACGCTCGTTTTCAGTTAAGTATTTCTTACGAACACGGATGTTCTTAGGAGTTACTTCAACTAATTCATCATCATCGATGAACTCAAGTGCTTGCTCAAGAGTTAAGTTAATCGGTGTCGTTAACACTTGTGCTTCATCAGTACCTGATGCGCGCATGTTAGTTAGCTGCTTACCTTTAAGACAGTTAACTGTCAAATCGTTAGAGCGAGCATGGATACCGACAACTTGGCCTTCATAGACTTCAGCAGCGTGGCCAATAAACAGACGACCGCGGTCTTGTAAACCGAATAATGCGAATGTTAATGCTTTACCCGTTGCGTTAGAAATCAATACGCCGTTAGCACGTTGACCAATATCGCCACCTTTGTGCGGTGCGTAATGATCAAATGAATGATAAATTAGACCAGTACCTGAAGTTGCAGTTAAGAACTCAGTTTGGAAACCAATTAAGCCACGGCTCGGCATGATGAAATCGATACGTACACGACCTTTACCATCAAGCAGCATATCTTTCATTTCAGCTTTACGTACACCTAACTTTTCAATTACGGTACCTTGATGTTCTTCTTGAACGTCAACAGTAACGGTTTCGAATGGTTCGTGTAGTTCGCCATCAACAGTCTTAAGAATTACTTCTGGACGTGATACCGCTAACTCGTAGCCTTCACGACGCATGTTTTCAATAAGGATTGATAAATGTAATTCACCACGACCTGAAACACGGAAACGATCTGGACTGTCAGTTTCTTCAACGCGTAATGCTACGTTGTGAACAAGTTCTGTTTGTAAACGCTCAAGAATGTTACGAGAAGTAACATACTTACCTTCTTTACCCGCGAACGGAGAAGTGTTTACCTGGAACGTCATCGTTAGTGTTGGTTCGTCAACAGTTAATGGCGGTAACGCTTCTACTTCAGTCACAGCACAAACTGTGTCAGAAATCTTAAGTTCACCTAAACCTGTAATTGCCACGATGTCACCAGCGTTTGCAATTTCAACTTCAGTACGGTCAAGACCCATATAACCTAATACCTGGCCCATTTTACCGTTACGCTTTTTACCGTCAGCGCCAACAATAGTCACTTGTTGGTTAGTTTTTACACTACCACGCTTAATGCGACCAATACCGATAACACCCACATATGAGTTGTAATCGATTTGAGAAATTTGCATTTGGAATGCACCTTCCGAATCAGCGTCAGGGAAAGAAACTTTCTCAACGATGGTTTGGAAAAGTGGCGTCATGTCAGTGCTAGTTACATCAGGATCTAAGGTTGCGAAACCGTTTAATGCTGAAGCATAAACAATAGGGAAGTCTAACTGTTCGTCAGTTGCACCCAAGTTGTCGAATAAATCGAATACTTGGTCAATAACCCAATCAGGACGAGCCCCAGGGCGGTCAATCTTGTTAATAACAACGATTGGCTTTAGGCCTTGAGCAAACGCTTTCTTAGTCACAAAGCGAGTTTGTGGCATTGGACCATCAACTGCGTCAACTAACAATAATACTGAATCAACCATAGATAGAACACGTTCTACTTCACCACCGAAATCGGCGTGACCAGGTGTGTCTACGATGTTAATGCGGTAGTCGTTCCATTTGATGGCAGTGTTTTTTGCCAGAATGGTGATCCCACGTTCTTTTTCAAGATCGTTAGAATCCATCACACGCTCAGTCGCTTCACCACGTGAAGCAAGGGTACCAGACTGCGCAAGCAATTTGTCTACCAGGGTCGTTTTGCCATGGTCGACGTGTGCAATAATGGCGATGTTACGTAAATTCTCTAGCACGGATAAAACCTCTATACCATCAAACAAAAAAAAGGGATTATTTACAGTAACTATTTAATTATAGCCACCATAAAAAAGCGTGCCATTCTACTCCAGCAAGGCCTCAGTAGATAGGATTTTTTTTGAACACCTCATAATTTCGTCTTATTATGCTATAAATTTGCAGTTAATTTAGTGATATAAACTTTATCATCCCCTCGTATGCTAGGTTACAAAAGATGTAAAACACAGTTTTCGCGATTTTGTTTAGTAAATTGTTATCTGTATGCACTTTTTGGGTTTCAGTGTCTATATAATCAAACAGGCGTGCACCACTCTGGTGTAGTGCACTGTTATGATGCAACCAATGGATCTATTTGGTGCAACCCTTGATTTTTGGGAAAAACTAAAAATATCAAGTTTATATAAATCAGATGCTTATATATCTGGCATGATAATAGCTAAGTAAACGTCATCATGTGGACATCATTGTTTTACATTAGTTTACTGAGTCAATAAAACTTGGTGAACAGTAATATTAAATATTAGAAGGGAATACCCTTGACCCTACCGGAGGCTTGAGAATGTCAGTTGAATCAGTATTAAAGCAACTTCAAGAGTTAGAAGTTAAGTTTGTTGACTTACGCTTTACCGATACTAAAGGTAAAGAGCAGCACGTTTCTATCCCATCTCATCAAGTAAATGAAGAATTTTTTGAAGACGGAAAAATGTTTGACGGTTCTTCAATAGCAGGCTGGAAAGGCATCAATGAATCAGACATGGTATTAATGCCTGATCCAACTACTTTTGTTTTAGACCCTTTCACCGAAGAAACAACAGCACTTATCCGTTGTGACATTTTAGAACCTGGTACTATGACTGGTTACGACCGTGACCCACGCTCTATCGCTAAAAAAGCAGAAGCGTATCTAATTTCTACCGGTATTGCTGATACAGTATTGATTGGTCCTGAGCCTGAGTTCTTCTTATTTGATGACGTCCGTTTTGGTACTGATATGTCAGGTTGTTTCGTTAAGATTGATGCGAAAGAAGCTGCATGGAACTCCGGTAAAGAATACGCTGATGGCAACACAGGCCACCGTCCAATGGTGAAAGGTGGTTATTTTCCAGTTGCGCCAGTTGATTCTTCGCAAGACTTACGTTCTGCAATGTGTTTAGTACTTGAAGAAATGGGCCAAGTTGTAGAAGCGCATCACCATGAAGTGGCGACAGCGGGCCAGAACGAAATTGCAACACGTTTCAACACCTTGACTAAGAAAGCGGATGAAATCCAAATTCTTAAGTATGTTGTTCATAACATGGCGCATGCTTATGGCAAAACAGCGACCTTTATGCCTAAGCCTATCGTAGGTGACAACGGCAGTGGTATGCACGTGCACCAATCTTTAGCTAAAGACGGTGTTAACTTATTTGCTGGCGATAAGTATGCTGGTTTAAGTGAATTAGCGCTTTATTACATTGGTGGTATTATCAAGCACGCTCGTGCATTGAACGCATTCACTAACCCAAGCACCAACTCTTATAAGCGTTTAGTACCACATTTCGAAGCGCCTGTTATGTTAGCTTATTCTGCGCGTAACCGTAGTGCATCTATTCGTATTCCAGTAGTGCCAAGCCCTAAGGGTCGTCGTATCGAAGCACGTTTCCCTGATCCACATGCAAATCCATATTTAGGTTTTGCGGCATTATTGATGGCAGGTCTTGATGGTATACAAAACAAGATCCACCCTGGAGATGCCATGGACAAAGACTTGTATGACTTACCGCCTGAAGAAGCTGCTGAGATCCCACAAGTTGCGACTTCTTTAGAAAACGCGCTTGAAAACTTGAAAGCTGACCATGAGTTTTTAACTAAAGGTGGCGTATTCAGTGAAGATTTCATCCAGTCTTATATCACTTTGAAGACTGCAGAAGCTGAGCGTGTAGCCCGTACTACTCATCCATTAGAGTTTGAAATGTACTACAGCCTATAATATTAACGCGCTAACTTTGTTAGCGGTTAAGTGATAAAAAAAGCCTCGCATAGATTGCGGGGCTTTTTATTAAGTTATTTTTACAATTATTTACAACCTTTCTCATTCTGTTTTAACTCATGCTTTGCGAATTTCTGTTTTAAATTCAGCTAACTCGTGTGCGTTAGGATTATCCAGTTTTTTGTCATTAGTTATTGATATATATAAATAATTAAATCATATGACATTTGACTATAACTATTCAGCCAACACTTTGTTGATATCCTTTTGTTTATTGAATAACTTGTGAGCAAGTTATCAGTAATATCAATCATTTTGTGATCCAGCATTTGCAAGCTAGCTGTTGCAATGGCGTTTTAGATCCGTAAACTTGCGCCGTATAAATGCCGAGCAATTACTCTAAAAGTGATTTTGGGTTAAAGGCAGATATAAATAACCTCAACTTGGGTTAAGGGATGAATAAGCGGGATTTAAATAGATAAATTCAGATGTTTACTCTCAAACTTGAGCTTTGCGCTGGTAATAAGGCGAACTAACGCGTCAACAGCTAGCCTATTGCAAGTAAATTCAACACAGTTAGCGGTGCAAAGAGCTGTTTGATATACATTTGTTATCCTGAGCTGAGGTTAAATACAATAACTAAGAGAATGATAATGAAAAAAACAATAATCACTTTGGCAATATCAGCTATTGTCTTTGGCACGACTTCACAAGCTCAAGCTGCAGGTTTTCAGTTAGCAGAATATTCATCAACCGGCTTAGGACGTGCATTTGCAGGTGAAGCGGCAATGGCCGATAACGCGTCTGCGCAATCACGTAATCCGGCAATGTTAACGTATCTGACCGGGCGTCAACTGTCAGCAGGTGGCATTTATGTCATGCCTAATATTGATGTGACGGGTGACATTGCGATTACCTCTCCTTTATTGGGCGCTCAAGCTATGCATGTGCCAGCCAGTGCGCATGATGTAGCGGGTGACGCACTAGTGCCTAATTTCTATTATTCTAACCAGTTAACTGATCAATGGACCTGGGGATTAACGGTAAATTCAAACTATGGACTAGCTACTGAAATCGATACTACACATGCTGCGGCAATTTTTGGTAATAAAACAGCGATTACCACTGTAGAGTTTAATCCTAATATTGCTTATAAAATCAATGAGCAATTTTCAGTCGGTGGCGGTCTACGCGTGGTTTATGGAGAAGGTAGTATCAGCGCAACTACGCCTGCTTGGGTGGGGGCGATTAAATCTAATCCGGCATTGCCTGCTGCAGTTGCTGCACGTTTACCTGATTCTGGTATGACTTTAAAAGCAATGGAAGGTGATGATATTAGTGTCGGCTGGAAAGCGGGTGCTAGCTGGCAGATAAACGCTGATCATCGTTTAGGGTTAGCTTATCATAGCGGCGTTGAACTTGAGTTAGATGGTCACGCGTCTGGCTTGCTTTATGATGGTGGTCAGGATATATCAATTGAAGGTTATCTTCCGATCGAGACGCCTGCATTTGCTGAATTAGCTTCTTATAACCAGCTTACTGAAAAATTTGCGATGCATGCAAGTATCAATTGGACTCAATGGAGTGTATTTGATCAATTAGTGGCATATTTCCCTGGTGAGCAAAAGCCAGTTAGTGGCGTTGAATCTGACTTAGTAAAAGATGAAAACTTCAAGGATAATTGGCGTTATGCCCTTGGTGGTACTTACCAGCTTAATAATGATTGGTTGGTCCGTGCAGGCTTGGCATTAGATAAAACGGCTGTTGAAGATCAATATCGTACTACAACTATTCCAGATACTGACCGTTTATGGTTTAGTATGGGAGCAGGTTATCAAGCTAGCAAAAATCTTACCGTTGATTTTGCGGTAACCTATATTCGTATGTATGGTGATGCGCCGATTAATGAAGAGCAAAATCTGGCTGGATTGGCTTTAGTGAACTTTGATGGCGAAGCTAACGGTGACGTGTGGCTTGCGGGAGTTCAGTTAAGCTACAAAATGTAATCCGCATTTTTGAGCCGATTTTTAATAGCCTCGCATAGCGGGGCTTTTTTGTGAGGATAAGGAAATGGCAATGATTAAATTTATGATGGTCGCAATAGCCTTAGTTGCAGGCTTTTCTGTTCAAGCTAATGACAAAAGCCAACTAGTGAGCCAATTTGTAGAGGCATTTAATTTACGTGACCCAGAGTTAATGGGCCAAATGGTGACCAAAGAGGCATTGTGGTTTGATGTAACACGTGCAGGAATTAACAATCAAACAACCACAAGAGACGAGTTAGTCAAATCAATGAAAGAGTATTTTTCAGACTCTAGTCGAGCGCATTCTCGAGTGATTAAGTCGATTGACTCTGGTGATTTTGTCAGTACTGTTGAGCAGGTTTCTTGGCAAAAAGAGGGGGAGTGGACATCTAAATGTAGTATCGGTGTATATCTATTTGAGCAACAAAAAATTGCAGCGGTGTGGTATTACAAAGCACATCAATGTGATGACCCTCAGTAAGTCGTTGTCAGCGTTTATTATCCTGAGCTGAGATTGATAACTCATTAGTAATGTAAATGAATAAGAGAGCGTCACATGAAAGCTAAAAAATACATTATTGCTTTAGATCAAGGAACCACCAGTTCTAGAGCGATTGTGTTCAATCATCAAGCCGACATTGTGGCTATTTCACAACGAGAATTTAGTCAGCATTATCCACAGGCAGGCTGGGTGGAACATGATCCAATGGAGATTTGGTCGTCACAAAGCTCTTCATTAGTGGAAGTGTTAACGCGTGCAGGTATTAGTCGTCATGAGGTTGCCGCTATCGGCATTACCAATCAACGTGAAACCACTATTATATGGAATAAGCACACCGGAAAGCCTATTTATAATGCGATTGTGTGGCAGTGTCGGCGCAGCCAAAGTATTTGCCAACAATTAAAGGCGCAAGGGGTAGAGAGTCTTATTCGGCAGAAAACCGGTTTAGTATTAGACCCTTATTTTTCAGCTTCAAAAATTAAGTGGATTTTAGATAATGTTGTAGGAGCGCGTGCGCAAGCTGAAGCAGGCGATTTACTATTTGGTACTGTTGATACCTGGTTGGTATGGAAATTAACCCAAGGCGAGGCCCATGTCACCGAACCGACTAATGCTTCCAGAACTATGCTGTATAATATTCATACTCAGCAGTGGGATGAAGAGCTATTAAATCTATTTCAAATACCGCGCAGTTTATTGCCTGAAGTAAAATCCTCCTGTGAAGTTTATGGCCACACTGAATTAGCAGGTGGTCAGGGGATTCCTATTGCGGGGATGGCTGGCGATCAACAGTCGGCTTTGTTTGGCCAACTTTGCCTAAAGCCAGGCATGGTTAAAAATACCTATGGCACGGGCTGCTTTTTATTGATGAACACTGGTGATAAAGCTGTTGAGTCGAGCCACGGATTATTAACCACTGTGGCTATTGGTGATAAAGGCCAGGCTTGTTTTGCGTTAGAAGGGTCGGTTTTTATGGGCGGAGCGATTATTCAATGGCTACGTGATGAGTTAGGCCTTATTCAAGATGCCTGCGATACACAATATTATGCCGATAAGGTGAGTGATACCAACGGGGTTTATGTGGTGCCAGCATTTGTTGGTTTAGGCGCACCTTACTGGGACGCTGATGCTCGTGGGGCAATAGTGGGATTAACCCGTGGTGCTAATCGTAGTCATATTATTCGTGCTGCACTAGAGTCAATTGCTTATCAGTCACGAGATTTGCTCGATGCCATGAGTAAAGATTCTGGCGTGCCACTAACCCAAATTCGAGTAGATGGTGGCGCAGTCGCCAATGACTTTTTAATGCAGTTTCAAGCTGATATAACCGATGTGAATGTATTAAGACCTAAGGTGACTGAAACTACCGCGATGGGAGCAGCATTTTTAGCTGGGCTTGCAGTAGGAGTATGGCAGTCGACGCAAGAGTTACAGTCTATACTGGCAACCGATCGTATTTTTAGTGCGCAAATGGACAACGCTACCCGTGAAACCTTATATCAAGGTTGGGTTAAAGCGGTTAAGCAAGTCAGTACGCAAAAAGCGTAAACCAATCCAGTAACAGATTCGGATATTGAATATAAGGTTGAGACAGCTTTTTAGTGTCTAAAGTAAACCGTATTGGCGTCAATGACGCCGCTATACTTCAAGATCTATATGCTTGGTCTTATGTTTACTTTTAGGCTCACTTAAAGGCGCGTCATCATCAGTAATATAGTCACCAGTGCCTAGTTCATATTCTACTTTCGATTTCTGCTTAGCTTGGGTATTGTGTACATGTTCGTTATGGGATGAGGGAAGTTCAGCCTGTGGCTCCTCATAGCTATCAGGTGCGACCTCACTCGAGGGAGTCGACGCACTTACACGATCGACAATGCGTCTGCGCTGAGTAATGAATTGTACGGGTTTGCTAAGCATGGCATATATGCTGTCTAAACTCATGTTTGCCTCCTTGTCGTGTATGATCACTGACATCCCATGTGAGTAATATTAGGGCTATTGACTTCATTTATTTCAATGCCATCTTTTAGGCGCTGTTAACGTAAGATTGCATTACTATTTACCTTATATCGGCCTGTGTGGGCGATATTTTAATCAAATATTCAGTTATTCTGTAAAATGATCTAAAAAGATGCTACGCAGTGGTGTAGATCAAATCATCTTACCTTCATTACATTCTGCTAACCGAATGTCTGCTCAGTTCTCTTGCCATCAATTATCAGCAACATAAATTGTATGCTTTTTATGCTTGATGACGATTTATTCACACCAGATGGATTAAGTTTAATTAAAAATTATATTTAATATGGCGTGTTGTTAAGGGTAAATCATACCGTTTAAAGGTGATTTAACCTATTAATCGTACGCTATAGTGTGATTTGTTAACATTAGGTGAGATAAAAGTTGCTGAAATAACCGCCGATATGTATCTGGTTTTATTCATTAACTCATATTTTTCGTGGTTATTATTCGCTTTAGCTATTGTTTTTATTCCCCAGCTATAAATTCCCTGCTAACCCGCTTGGCGTCTGGATTTAATATATGTTCACATCCCTTGACAACACTTGTGTTGTATCCCTAAACTTAGCATTTGTGGGAAGAAGTGGATCATTGTGGATCAAATTAAAACAACAAGGACTTTCTAAACGTGTTTCGAGGTGCAAGTGCAATCAATATGGACGCAAAAGGACGGATCGCTATGCCAGCGAGATTCCGCGATGCGTTACGTAATGGGCACGATGGCATGCTTGTATTGACCGTTGATATTAACTCTCCTTGCTTGCTGATTTATCCCTTACATGAGTGGGAACTCATGGAAACCAAATTGTTACTACTTTCTGACATTGACCCCACAGAGCGCTCGTTGAAACGCAAGTTATTGGGATATGCCCAAGAATGTGAACTAGACAGCCATGGCCGCATTGTTGTGCCGCCAATACTCAGAAGCTTTGCTAATTTGGATAAAAAAACCATGTTAGTTGGCTTATTAAATAAATTTGAATTATGGGAAGAAGGGGCTTGGCAGCTGCAAATGGAGCAAAACCATGAGCTGATCAGCAACCAGAATTTGGCCAGCCATCCAAGGTTGAGCCAATTTACCCTGTAATGTGATGAAAAGAAGACCCAAATGAGTCAAGAGTTTGCTCACTTAAGCGTGTTATTAAAAGAGACTGTAGAGGGTCTTAATATTGATCCTAATGGCATCTATATCGATGGCACATTTGGTCGTGGCGGACACTCACGACATGTACTGAGTCACTTAGGTCCTAATGGACGTTTAATTGCCATTGACCGAGACCCGCAAGCAATTGAAGCTGCTAAAGCGTTTGCTGACGATCCTCGCTTTCAAATTGTCCACGGTGGATTTGGTCAGATGGCCGATTACATTGAAGACTTAGGGCTAGTTGGCAAGATTAATGGTGTACTACTGGATTTAGGCGTGTCATCGCCACAACTTGATGATGCTGATCGTGGTTTTAGTTTTTTACGCGACGGTCCATTAGATATGCGCATGGACAATAGCAAGGGCGAAACGGCAGCGCAATGGATTGCCCGCGCTGAAATTGAAGATATGGCGTGGGTATTTAAAACCTACGGCGAAGAAAAAAACTCTCGCCACATTGCCCGTTGCATTGTTGCTGACAGGGACGAAAAACCCTTTTTACGTACCAAAGATTTAGCTGAATTGATTGCACGTATCACTAAAAATAAAGAACGTAACAAGCATCCTGCAACACGTGTGTTTCAAGCAATTCGTATTTATATTAATAGTGAGTTAGAGCAAATTGACCAGGCACTTGAAGGTTCTCTAAAAGTGTTAGCGCCCGAGGGACGCTTATCAGTAATTAGCTTTCACTCATTAGAAGATCGCATGGTGAAACGTTTTATTCGTCGTCACAGTCAAGGTGAAAGTGTGCCGTATGGTTTACCTATCACTGAAGATCAAATAAATAAGTCGCGCAAACTGAAGCCAATGAGTAAAGCATTAAAACCATCGGATGAAGAGATTGAACAAAACCCTCGCTCACGCAGCTCAGTGCTACGTGTAGCTGAGCGTTTACCGTATTAAGGTAGAAGATTTTGAGCCAGCCTTCACTTAATCTTCCCCGTATCGTTTTACAAGATATATGGCACCATAAATGGGTGGTGCTGGCGACGATTATCGTGATGATAAATGCAGTAGCCGTGGTCTATACCAGCCATGTGAGTCGCAAGCTGACATCACAATGGGACGAATTATTACAAGAACAAGATCGTCTTGATATTGAGTGGCGAAATTTATTGTTAGAAGAGCAGTCGCAGTCGGAACACAGTCGTGTCACCCGCATTGCGACAAAAGACTTAAACATGTCTAGACCACTTCCCAAAGAAGAAGTGGTGATACGGGCACAGTGAGCATAGGGAATATGTCCAGACAAGCAAAGCGTAAACAAAATCCTGAACTGATCCCATGGCGTCTATACGTTGTGGTGGGATTTGTCATGCTGCTATTTGTCAGTTTAATTGCTCGTGCAGCCTACATTCAAATTATTGAACCGGATAAACTGCGTCACGAAAGTGATATGCGTACGCTACGAACGACCAGTAACCAGGTACAAAGAGGCTTAATTACCGACCGACATGGCGATATGCTTGCCGTCAGCGTACCTGTACGAGCGGTATGGGCCGACCCTAAACATGCATACGATCAAAAAGCCTTTGCTGATATGCGCCGTTGGCAAGCATTAGCCGATGTACTGCAAGAGCCTGTGGATAAATTGGTTGAGAAAGTTAAGCGCGATCCAAAGAAACGATTTGTCTATCTAAAGCGTCAAGTTACCCCTGCGGTTGCTGATTATATTGAGCAATTAAAAATTGGCGGTATCTACTTAAAATCTGAATCACGTCGCTACTATCCAGCCGGAGAAATTGCTGCTCAGTTAATTGGTATCACCAATATTGATGATGTTGGCATTGAGGGTATTGAAAATACCTATAACACCTGGTTAACCGGGACACCCTCAAAGCAAAAAGTACGTAAATCTCGTGACGGTAGCGTAGTTGAACGTCTTGATATGGTGCAAGAGGGTGAAAACTCTAACGACATCGTCTTGAGTATTGATCAACGCATTCAACAATTGGCTTATCGAGAATTAAAGCGGGCTACTGAAACCTATCAAGCTACTTCAGGTTCTGTGGTGGTGATTGATGTGCTTACTGGCGAAGTGCTAGCTATGGTCAATACGCCATCATATAACCCCAATGCTCGCGATAATTTGCAAGCACACCGAATGCGTAATCGCGCATTAACAGATACTTTTGAACCTGGATCTACCGTTAAACCCTTTGTAGTGGCGGCGGCTTTAGAGGCTGGAACCGTAAAGTCTGATGATCTAATTTCAACATCGCCAGGTTGGATGCGGATCGGCGGTCGTCAGGTACGTGATTCAAATAACTATGGCGACATGTCGCTGGCAAAAATACTGGTCAAATCATCTAACGTAGGTATCAGTAAACTCGCCTTGTCTATGCCAGTTCAACAATTGCTTGGTACTTATCAATCTATGGGACTTGGCAATTATTCAGGTATTAACTTAACGGGTGAAAGTGCAGGATTAATTCATGATCGCCGCCGCTGGTCTGATTTTGAACGCGCGACGCTATCGTTTGGTTATGGTTTTACTGCCACACCGCTTCAACTTGCTCGCATGTATGCCACCTTAGGCAGTGGTGGCGTATTGTTTCCGGTATCTATTTTAAAGTTGAAAGAGCCACCTAAAGGTCAGCAAGTATTATCTGAGCAAGTCGCTAAAGATGTAATGCAAATGTTGGTCGGCGTGACTGAAACCGGTGGCACAGCGACTAAAGCCCATATTGATGGTTATCCTATAGCGGGTAAGACTGGTACCAGTCGTAAGGCGGTAGCGGGAGGCTATGGTGATGATTATGTAGCAATATTTGCCGGTGTAGCGCCTGTGCATACCCCAAGATTGGCTATATCTGTGGTCATAAATGAACCCAAAGGTGATAAGTATTATGGCGGCGATGTCGCCGGCCCTGCTTTTGCCAAGATAATGTCCGGTGCCCTGCAAATGCTCAATGTCGAACCTATTTCTGAACGCGATGTGATAAAGCTTGCTGCTGCGCCAAGGAGCGCGGGATGATGTTACTCAAAGATTTACTCGCGCCCTGGTTTCATTATGCCGGGGCTGAAACTTTTTATAGCTTAACCTTAGATAGTCGTCAGATTGATGCTGGCAAAGTATTTGTTGCCTTGCCTGGTTATCAAGTTGATGGGCGAAAATATATTAACGCTGCGATTGAAAACGGCGCAGTAGCGGTACTTGCGCACACTGACGATCCCGCTCAACATGAACAAGTCGAGTTGATTAATAGCGTTCCTATTATTCATTTCTGCCAATTGACAAGACAGCTTTCAGCTGTGGCAGCTCAATACTATACCGTGTCAAACAAGCTTAAAGTAATAGGCATTACCGGCACGAATGGGAAAACCTCTGTCAGCCAGATTATTGCACAAATAGTGACTTTATTAGGTCAAAAAGCGGCTGTAATGGGGACCTTAGGCAATGGATTATGGGGTGAGCTCGTTGACAGTGGTAATACCACAGCTGATGCGATTACCGTGATGCAGCAATTATCTGGTTTTGAACAGCAGGGCGCGAACGTGTGTGCCATGGAAGTATCAAGCCATGGTTTAGTGCAAGGACGGATTGAAGCTGTGCCATTCAATACCGCAGTATTTACCAATTTAAGTCGCGATCATCTTGATTATCATGGTGATATGGACGCCTATGCCGCAGCTAAAAAACGTCTATTCCAATTTGGGTCATTATCAAGCGGGGCGATTAACCTAGATGATGCAGTCGGTGCAAAGTGGTTAGGCGAATTCCAAAAAAATGAGCTAGCGCTCACGCATTCGTTCAATAGCAACTCTACAACGTTAAAATTACAGTCTTTTAGTTTGAACAATGTTAGAGCTGATTTTTACTGCCAAGATACTGTGTTTAATGACCAAGGCGTTACTGCAATATTGGTTTATCCTTCAGCCGATGGCAGCGATAAACTCAGTGCAAAGTTAATCTCACCATTACTTGGGCATTTTAATCTTGCTAATGTATTAGCCGCTATTTCAGCTTTATCATTACAGGGTATTGAAATGGCCGACATACTTAATGTGTTACCGCAAATTAAACCCGTTGCAGGTCGAATGGAGCGTTTTGCGTGTGATGGTAAAGCAACATTAGTGGTTGATTATGCCCATACTCCAGACGCTATCGAGCAAGCTTTAAAAGCACTGCGCGTTCATTGTGCAGGCCAATTGTGGTGTGTTTTTGGCTGTGGTGGCGATCGTGATAAAGGCAAGCGTCCTTTAATGGCGCAGGCCGCAGAACAATTTGCTGATCGCGTTATGGTTACCAGCGACAATGCGCGTAGTGAAAATCCTCAAAATATTATTGACGATGTATTAGCGGGGTTAGCTTCACCAGAACAAGCACTGTCTAATATCGACCGGATCAGCGCAATCAAGCAAGTTGTGGCGCAAGCGAAACCGCATGACATTATTTTATTGGCGGGCAAAGGTCATGAAACTTATCAAGAAGTGGCAGGAAAACGATTGAATTATGATGAACGCGCATTGGCCATGCAGTTAATGGAGGCTTCAATATGATTTCGCTTTCATTAAGTCAAATAGCACAGACTTTAAATGGTCAGTTGATTGGTGAGGATATCGCTATCAAGGCCGTCAGTACTGATAGCCGTAAATTTGATCATGACAGTCTATTTATCGCGCTCAAAGGTGAACGATTTGATGCCCATGAATTTGCAGCTAAGGCTTTAGAAAATGGCGCTAAAGCGTTATTAGTTGAACGAGAGTTGCCGCTGAATATCCCTCAAGTTGTCGTCAGTAATACTCACAAAGCTTTAGGCCAATTAGGTCAGTTAGTGCGACAGCAAGTGGCACCGATAGCTGTGGCGTTAACCGGCTCAAACGGTAAAACCAGCGTTAAAGAAATGGTCGCAACCATTTTATCTCAGCAATTTCAGGTGTTATTTACCGCAGGTAATTTTAACAACGATATTGGTGTCCCACTTACCCTGTTGCGATTATCACCAGGTGATCAGTATGGTGTATTTGAATTAGGTGCGAACCATAAAGGTGAGATTAACTACACCAGTAGCCTGGTTGAGCCGCAAGTTGCCTTAGTCAACAATATCGGCAGTGCACACCTTGAGGGGTTTGGCTCGATAGAAGGCATTGCACAGGCTAAATCTGAAATATTTAATCATTTGTTACCAGACGGTACTGCCGTGATTAATGCCGATGATCAGTTTGCTGATTTTATGGCAATTAAAACTGCGGCGTTTAAGCAGCTGCGCTTTTCTCGGGAATTAGATGTTACCGCTGATGTGCGAGCTACTAAATTAGTTGCCAGTGCCCAAGGTTGTTATCACTTTTCACTCGAATATGCTTCGCAAGCGGTTGAGGTGCAATTGCCGTTGGCGGGTATCCATCAAGTCAGTAATGCACTGGCTTCTGCGTCTATATGTTTAGCTCTAGGGCTAGATTTATCGATGGTGGCCTCAGGGTTGAGTTTATTGCAACCAGTAAAAGGGCGCATGATGCCGAAAGCATTGGGGCGTTTTTTAGTGGTAGATGATAGTTATAATGCCAACCCTAGTTCAGTCAGTGCTGCGATTAACTGGTTGCAACAACGTCAACATCACCGTTGTTTAGTGCTGGGAGATTTGGGCGAATTAGGCGACAATGCTGCCCCTTTGCACGAACAGCTCGGTAAGCAGGCTAAAATGGCTAATATTGACGCGCTGTATTGTTGTGGCAGTTTATCTGCATACGCAAGTCGTGCTTTTGGTTGTCAACATTTTCTAGATGTCAGTGAATTAGGTCAGATGTTAATAGCACAATTAAATCAGTTGCCAGGTGAGGCGACAATATTAGTTAAAGGTTCTCGAAGCGCAGCGATGGAACGTGTGGTCGATATATTAGTAGATGCCTTTGGGCGCGGGGAGTTAGTGTAGATGCTGGTTTATCTGGCCGAGTATTTAACCCAGTTTTACAGTGGGTTTAACGTTTTTTCTTATGTGACTTTTAGAGCTATTTTAGGGCTGTTGACCGCATTAGTGTTTAGTTTGTGGTGGGGACCAAAATTGATTGAGCGTTTGCAGTTATTGCAAATTGGTCAAGTTGTGCGTAATGACGGCCCTGAATCACATTTTAGTAAACGCGGCACCCCGACCATGGGCGGATTACTGATCCTTGCGGGTATTTTTATCAGCGTATTACTTTGGGGTGATCTATCCAGTCGATACGTGTTGGTGATGTTGTTCGTGTTAGGTGCTTTTGGCGCGATAGGCTTTCTTGATGACTACTTAAAAGTGGTTAAGAAAAACTCTAAAGGACTTATCGCTCGCTGGAAATATGCTTCACAGTCTATAGCCGCGTTAATTGTCGCTTTTTACTTATATAGTTCAGCGACAATACCCGGTGAGACCCAGTTAGTGGTGCCGTTTTTTAAAGATGTCATGCCACAACTTGGCATCCTGTTTATCTTTTTAACTTACTTCACCATTGTCGGTGCCAGTAATGCGGTTAATTTAACCGATGGTTTAGATGGTTTAGCGATTATGCCTACCGTGATGGTTGCAGGCGCGTTTGCGCTGGTTGCTTATCTGTCAGGTCATGCCCAGTTTGCCAGTTATTTGCATATTCCTCATTTGCCAGAAGCGGGTGAGTTAGTGATTGTATGTACCGCAATTGTTGGCGCTGGTTTAGGTTTTTTGTGGTTTAACACCTATCCTGCGCAAGTTTTCATGGGCGATGTGGGCTCACTCGCACTCGGTGCGGCTTTAGGCACTATTGCGGTATTGGTTCGCCAAGAGATTTTATTGGTCATCATGGGCGGCGTATTTGTGATGGAAACCGTTTCAGTAATTTTACAGGTGGGCTCTTACAAGCTTCGCGGGCAGCGTATTTTCCGTATGGCGCCTATACACCACCATTATGAATTAAAGGGCTGGCCTGAGCCGCGCGTAATTGTGCGTTTTTGGATTATTTCTCTATTCCTTGTGTTACTGGGTCTTGCGACCTTGAAGTTAAGGTAAATTATTATGCAATCCAATTACACGCACATAGTGTTAGGGCTTGGAGCCACAGGGCTGTCGGTCGTGCGTTATTTAGTTTCGCAGGGAATTAAACCTTTGGTAATGGATAGCCGGCGCCACCCCCCGGGCGAAGATGTGCTAGCAAAAGAGTTTACTGATATTGAATTGATGGCAGGTGGTTTTGATTGCCGATATTTAGTTCAAGCAAGTCAATTAATTATCAGTCCTGGTATCTCAATTGATACGCCTGAGATTAGAGCTGCCCGTGACATGGGGATTGAGGTTATTGGTGATGTAGAGCTATTTGCCCGAGCTATTGCTGATAGAAAACCGTGCGTGATCGGTATTACAGGATCCAATGGTAAGTCTACCGTAACAACCTTAGTGAACGACATCTTGGTTGCGGCAGGAAAAAAAGTCGCCATGGGCGGTAATATTGGTATTCCAGCATTAGATTTATTGGCTTTGGATGTTGAATACTATGTATTGGAGTTATCTAGCTTTCAGCTTGAAACGACATTTTCGTTGAACTGTATTGCAGCGACTTGCTTAAATATTAGCGAAGATCATATGGATCGCTATTGCAGCATTACCAGCTACCGGGAAGCTAAGTTGAATCTTTACCCACAAAGTAAATTTGTGATGTACAACCGTGATGATGAGCTGACTTTTCCCTTTGAGCCTATGAATCAAAATACATTTGGTTTAGGGGTGCCTGAAGGGGATGAATGGGGATTAAGCGACGGTAAAATCTTCCATGGTGACAGTGAGATCATGAATTTAAATGATGTCACCTTAATTGGCTCGCATAACCATGCAAACCTACTGGCAGCCATGGCATTGGTTGATGCCTGCTCAGTGGATAAAGCTTTTGCTATTCAAGTTGCTAGTAGCTTTAAAGGCCTAAGCCACCGTTGTGAGCTTGTAGTGGTATTAGATGGTGTGACGTATATCAATGACTCTAAAGCCACTAATGTTGGCGCAACGGTTGCGGCGTTGCAAGGATTAAATACCCATTTAGGTGAGGTGTTTTTAATCGCAGGTGGTGATGGCAAAGGGGCTGACTTTACCCCTTTAATTCCAGCATTAGAGCATGTTGCAAAGGTCATTACTCTTGGCAAAGACGGCGCAAAAATCGCTAAGCTCAAAAGTAATAGTATTAGCGTAACCACCATGAAAGAAGCGGTTGATACCGCTGCGAAACTGGCTTTTTCAGGTGATATCGTATTGCTGTCTCCTGCGTGCGCCAGTTTAGATATGTATCGCAACTTTATGGCGCGTGGCGATGATTTTAAGCAATGTGTGGAACAACTAGATGGCCAGTAATGAGCCGCAATTAAGCTTGTTCAAACAAGGGCTAAAAGGAATTTGGCCTTCATTGCTTAATGATAATAGCGCTGGCATAGAGCTTTACGACCGCACATTTTTAGCGGCTATTATTGGCCTGATGTGTTTTGGTTTTGTTATGGTAATGTCAGCTTCTATGCCTGAGGCAGAGAAGTTAACGGGTAATCCGTTTCACTTTATATATCGGCATATTTTTTATCTTGTTGGCTGCATTGTAATTGCGTTTGCCGTGTTGAAAGTTGAGGTGAGTCATTGGGAAAAAAATAGCGGCATGCTAATGATAGGCGTGTTAGTTATGCTATTTGCCGTATTGGTGGTGGGAACATCGGTTAATGGTGCAAGGCGTTGGTTAGCCATTGGGCCTGTGCGTATTCAAGTCGCAGAACTGGCAAAGTTTGTTTTTATTGTTTATATGGCGGGTTACCTAGTTCGTCGACATGGCGAGTTAAGAGAAAACCGTAAAGGCTTTTATAAGCCTATTGGTGTTTATGTGCTATTTGCAGTGTTAATTCTACTGCAACCCGACCTAGGCACAGTAGTGGTATTATTCGTTTGTACCGTCAGTTTATTATTTTTGGCCGGAGCCCGAATAACTGACTTTATGGTGTTGATATTACTCGGAATTGCAACCTTTGTGCTACTGGTGTTATTTGAGCCATACCGAATGCGACGGGTGACGTCGTTTATGGACCCGTGGGAAGACCCATTTGGCAGTGGTTATCAGTTAACTCAATCGTTAATGGCTTATGGTCGGGGAGATTGGTTTGGCCAAGGCTTAGGGAATAGTATTCAAAAGTTAGCTTACTTACCTGAGGCGCACACCGACTTTATTTTTGCGGTCATTGGTGAAGAACTTGGCTTTATGGGCATTATTGCAGTGCTAATAGTGATGTTTTTTATTGCACTGCGCGCTATTAGATTGGGTAACCTATGTTTGCAAATGCAACGACCGTTTGAAAGCTATGTTGCATATGGTGTGGGTATTTGGATTTGCTTTCAAACTGTAGTTAATGTCGGTGCAAGTATTGGCATGTTGCCAACAAAAGGGTTGACATTACCCTTTATTAGTTATGGTGGTAGTAGCTTGTGGGTAATGACCGCTGCGGTGATGTTGTTAGTCAGGATTGATCATGAAAGGCGTGTCAGTTTAATTCAAGCAGTACAAGGGAGGGCTAAATAGTGACAGATAAAAATACCAATAACAGTGCAGTTACTTATAGCCACTCTCCAAGATTATTAGTGATGGCAGGTGGTACCGGCGGTCATGTTTTTCCGGCATTAGCGGTTGCAAAGCATTTAGCCGCCATCGGCTGGCAGGTACGATGGTTAGGCACAGCAGACCGTATGGAAGCGCGCTTAGTGCCACAACATGGTTTTGATATTGAGTTTATCGATATTAAAGGCGTGCGCGGTAATGGCTTGCTGCGTAAATTAGCTGCACCGTTTAAAGTGGTACGCTCTATTATTCAAGCCAAAGCAGTTATAGACGATTTTAAGCCTAATGTGGTGCTAGGCATGGGCGGTTTTGCCAGTGGACCGGGTGGCATAGCAGCTAAGTTAGCTGGCGTTCCGGTAGTACTGCATGAGCAAAATGCCATTCCAGGTTTGACGAACAAATTACTGTCAAAAATTGCCACCAAAGTATTGTGCGCTTTTAACAACACGTTTTCGAGCGATGTTAAAAATGTTGAAGTGGTGGGTAACCCAATCAGACAAGAGTTGGTGCTATTGGGCGCGCTAGATAAACCCCTTAACGAGGATGCGCTAAAAGTATTGGTTGTAGGGGGAAGCTTAGGTGCTAAGGCGCTTAATGAAACCTTACCAGATGCGGTTGCCCAGTTAGCGACACAGCACTCGATAACCGTTTGGCATCAAGTGGGTAAAAATAACCTAGATTCAGTTAAAGCCGCTTATCAGCAACTAAACCAGCTTGATAAAGTGAATGTGGCTGAGTTTATTGATGATATGGAAGCGGCATACCGATGGGCTGATGTGGTTGTGTGCAGATCGGGTGCATTAACGGTATCAGAGCTAGCCGCTGTAGGTTTACCGAGTATATTAGTGCCTTATCCACATGCTGTTGATGATCATCAAACTAAAAACGCAGCAGTGTTAGTGGATGCTAAGGCGGGTTTTTTATTACCGCAAACAGAATTGAATGCAAAATTGCTTGTTGAAAAATTGCAGCTATTTGCCAGTGATAGAAAAGTATTGCTCCAAATGGGGTTAAAAGCACGGGGCGTAGCCGTGTTAGATGCCACTCAAAGAGTTGCAGCTATATGCGCCGCGGTAGCGAAAAAGGGTTGAAATGACAAAGACAGAAAAGTACGCACAGCTTCGTAGCATGATCCCAGAAATGAGACGGATCAAGCGAATTCATTTTGTTGGCATCGGTGGTGCTGGCATGGGTGGTATTGCGG
This sequence comes from Shewanella glacialimarina, assembly GCF_020511155.1. Lineage (NCBI taxonomy): Bacteria > Pseudomonadati > Pseudomonadota > Gammaproteobacteria > Alteromonadales > Shewanellaceae > Shewanella > Shewanella glacialimarina. The sequence goes on from NZ_CP041216.1 coordinate 326,776, forward strand.
AAGTGTTAGTCAATGAAGGCTATCAAATCAGTGGCTCGGACATTGCGGTAAATAATGTCACCGAACGCTTAGCGCGTTTAGGAGCAAAAATCATTATTGGCCATCAGGCTAACAATGTTGTTGATGTGGATGTTGTTGTCGTCTCAACGGCTATTGATAAGCAGAATCCTGAAATTCTAGCCGCACAGGAAAATCGTACGCCAATCGTGCGTCGAGCAGAAATGTTAGCTGAACTGATGCGTTATCGCCACGGTGTAGCGATTGCTGGTACACATGGTAAAACCACCACAACCAGTTTAATTGCCAGTGTTTATGGTGAAGCTAAGCGCGATCCCACTTTTGTTATTGGTGGTCTGTTAAACAGTGCAGGTACTAATGCACGTTTAGGTACAAGCCGGTATTTGATTGCTGAAGCAGATGAAAGTGATGCCAGCTTCTTGCATTTACAGCCAATGGTCAGTGTCGTAACCAATATTGAAGCTGATCATATGGACACTTATGGCGGCGACTTTGAAGTACTTAAAACCACATTTGTGGATTTTTTACATAATTTACCATTTTACGGTGTTGCCGTAATGTGTATTGATGACCCGGTTATTCAAGAGATTTTACCGCGAGTTGGACGTCAAATAGTCACTTATGGCTTTAGTGAAGATGCCGATGTCAGGGCGAGTAACTTTGTTCAGCAAGGGCATCAATCTCGTTTTACTGCGCACAGAAAAGACAGACCCGATTTAGATATCGTGTTGAACTTGCCCGGAGCACACAACGTGCTTAACTCTTTAGCTGCTATTGCAGTGGCAAGTGAAGATGAGATTGATGATGCTTCTATTGTCAAAGCATTAGCAGAGTTTGAAGGTATTGGTCGTAGATTCCAACATCTAGGTGAGTTTGATACCCCAAATGGCAAGGTCATGTTAGTGGATGACTATGGTCATCATCCAAGTGAAGTGCTTGCAACCATTAAAGCGGCACGTGCAGGTTGGCCTGATAAACGATTAGTGATGGCTTACCAGCCACATCGTTATAGCCGTACTCGCGATCTATATGAAGACTTTGTCGAGGTACTATCGCAAGTCGATTGTTTGCTGTTACTTGATGTTTATGCTGCTGGTGAGAATCCGATACCGGGTGCTGATGGCCGAGCATTGTGTCGTTCAATTCGCGTGCGCGGTCAGGTTGACCCGATATTTATCTCTGGGCCTGATCAACTCGCCAGTGTATTACCTGATGTATTGCAAGACGGAGACTTATTACTAACACAAGGTGCGGGTAATATTGGTGCGTTATCACGTGAGTTAGCAAGTAGTGAACTGGGTTTTAAGCCTACATAATGTTAAACTAAAATTGAGCGGTTTTTGTACAGCTATGCAGTTGAAAAATCGCGCTTTTATACAGTCATTAAGCACTATATAATGGCCGGTTTGTTGCAGGTTCGTATCAGCAGTTTTCGGGAGTGATTATCGGTGTCATGGAGCAAGAAAGGACGCCAGTTAAGACAAAAACTAAAACACGTTAATTGGTATTTGTATTTTGGTTTGATGTTTTTGCTCAGTGTGTTGGCAACAATTACATGGAGTGGCATGAAGCTTCATGAGTTACTTAATGATGCTGATGCTCTTCCGATAGAAGCAATCGCAATTAAAGGCGAGCGCCATTATACCTCGGACGAAGAAATCCAGGTGGCGTTGCAATCAATGATGAAAAGTAGTTTTTTTAACGCAGACGTATTAGATATACAGCGGGCATTAGAAAGCCTGCCTTGGGTTTATCATGCGTCTGTTAGACGCGAGTGGCCTGCAAAATTTAAGGTGAATTTGCAAGAGCAACAAGCTGTGGCGCACTGGAACGGTGAAGCCTGGTTAAATGTAAACGGTGAAGTGTTTAATGCTTTGGCGGAATTAGACCTAGTTGATTTACCTAAGTTGTCAGGTCCTGATGATATGGCTGAGGAAGTACTTATAAGCTTTAGGCAATTAGATGACTTACTTCAGATTAATGGATTTAAATTAGCCAGTCTGCGATTAAGCCCACGCCATGCATGGCAAGCTGAATTGGCTAATGGTATACAAATAGAGCTAGGGCGTGAGGATAAAATGTCTCGAATACAGCGTTTTATTAATGTCTACCCGACACTAGTGCAAAGTGAAAGACCCGTCGCCAGAGTTGATTTACGTTATGACACAGGTTTTGCTGTGGGCTGGGATGAGACCAATAAGAGAACTGAGAATAAATGACCAAAAATCAGGAAAGAAACCTTATCGTAGGGTTAGATATCGGAACATCAAAGGTCGCTGTCATAATAGGTGAAGTACTCCCCGATGGCGAAATTAGTGTTATTGGTTTAGGTAATCATCCTTCTCGTGGCATGGACAAAGGCGGTGTGAATGATCTCGACTCAATCGTACGCAGTGTTCAAAGGGCATTAGATCAAGCTGAATTAATGGCTGACTGCCAAGTGTCTTCTGTTTATTTAAGTATTTCAGGTAAACATATCGCGTGTCAGAATGAAAACGGCATGGTGTCGATTAACGACGAAGAAGTCACTCAAGAAGATGTCGACAACGTCATTCATACCGCGCGTTCGGTTAAAATACCTACTGAGCGTCGTATTTTGCATGTGTTGCCACAAGAATATTCAATTGACGTGCAAGACGGTATAAAAAGCCCAATAGGTATGTCAGGCATGCGTATGGAAGCGAAAGCCCATATTGTGACATGTGCAAACGATATGGCTAAAAACATCACAAAAAGTGTTGAGCGTTGCGGGTTGAAAGTTGATGACTTAGTGTTCTCAGGTATTGCATCAGCAGACTCTGTATTGACCAATGATGAAAAAGATTTAGGTGTGTGTATTGTCGATATCGGTGGCGGAACAACCGATATTGCGGTTTATACCAATGGCGCATTACGCCATTGCGCGGTTGTGCCAGTAGCAGGTAATCAAGTAACAAGTGATATTGCTAAAATATTTCGCACACCGTTAACCCACGCTGAACAAATTAAAGTGCAGTTTGCCAGTGCAAGAAGCTCAATGGTAAGCCGTGAAGACAGTATTGAGGTGCCATCTGTCGGTGGAAGACCTTCGCGCAGCATGTCACGTCATACTCTGGCTGAAGTTGTTGAGCCAAGGTACCAAGAATTATTTGAGTTAGTACTTAAGCAATTACAAGATAGCGGCTTAGAAGATCAAATTGCCGCAGGTATTGTGCTAACTGGCGGAACATCCTCCATAACAGGTGTGGTAGACATTGCCGAAGCGACATTCGGTATGCCAGTGCGAGTCGCATCGCCACTGCCTGTTAAAGGATTATATGAATACGTGGACCAACCAATTTACTCAACAGGGATAGGGTTGCTTCACTATGGGGCAAGAAGGCTTATCGAACGTCAGTTCGAACGTCCTGAACGCCAAGGGGTAACTAGCTTTTTAAATCGGGTAAAAAGCTGGTTTAAGGGTGAATTTTAAATAACGCAGACAAACGGGATCAGACAATGTTTGAGATCATGGATTCACATTCAGACGAAGCGGTGATTAAAGTCATCGGTGTCGGTGGTGGTGGCGGAAACGCTGTCGAACATATGGTAAAACACAGCATCGAAGGTGTTGAGTTTATCGTAACAAACACAGACGCACAGGCATTACGTAAATCAAGTGCAGGTTCAACTATTCAACTTGGACGTGATGTTACAAAAGGTTTAGGCGCTGGCGCTAACCCAGAAGTGGGACGTCGAGCAGCTGAAGAAGACCGCGAGAATATTCGTGCTGCGATTAAAGGATCAGACATGATCTTTATCGCAGCCGGTATGGGTGGTGGCACCGGTACAGGTGCTGCGCCAGTCGTTGCTGAAATCGCACGCGAAGAAGGCATCTTAACGGTTGCCGTTGTGACTAAGCCGTTCCCATTTGAAGGCAAAAAGCGTATGGCATACGCTGAGATAGGGATCGCTGAGTTAGCTAAACATGTGGACTCATTAATTACCATTCCAAATGAAAAGCTACTTAAAGTGCTTGGCCGTGGCACATCGTTACTAGATGCATTCGCTGCAGCTAATAATGTGCTACTTGGTGCGGTGCAGGGTATTGCAGAGCTAATTACTCGTCCAGGTTTAATCAACGTGGATTTCGCCGACGTAAAAACCGTTATGTCTGAAATGGGTAATGCCATGATGGGTACGGGTGTCGCTACTGGTGATGACCGCGCAGAAGAAGCGGCAGAAGCTGCGGTTGCAAGTCCATTATTGGAAGATATTGATCTCGCTGGCGCCCGTGGCGTATTAGTTAACATTACAGCTGGTATGGACATCACAATTGAAGAGCTAGAAACAGTGGGTAACCATGTAAAAGCTTACGCATCTGAAAATGCTACAGTAGTAGTGGGTGCGGTGATTGATCCTGAAATGAGCGATGAGCTACGTGTAACTGTTGTTGCTACGGGTATTGGCATTGAAAAGAAGCCTGATATTCAGCTAGTGCAAAAGACAGCACCACGTCCAGAGCCAGTAGTCATTGAGCCACGACCTGAGCCAGTTGATGAACCTATTGTTGCACAAACATATTCTTCGCCCAAGAGTAATGCTGTACCACAATCAGTTCCAGCTCCACGTGCAGATGCAGATTATTTAGATATTCCAGCATTTTTACGTAAGCAAGCTGATTAATTAGCATAGTTATCAACCCGTTTAAAAGCGGTTTTTGATAGGCTGACATTAATACGGTTTACAATATTAATGTTAACAAAGGTGTGATGATTAAGTAGTTGATAACGAAATGACGTTGTTCTGGAGCCATTTGCATTTTTTTTGTGAATTGTGCAAGATATGGTAGCATGTCGTACCAGCTATACATGATAGCTTTAGGTATTTATTTTAAGCTTTTGTTTTTATTGTTATTTACGGGTAAATGAATGATTTTTCAAAGAACTGTTCAAAAAATGGTGAAGAGTACTGGTGTCGGATTACATTCTGGCAACAAGGTCACTCTGTGCATTATGCCCGCACCAGTAAATACAGGGATTGTACTGACACGTACTGATCTTACGCCTGCAGTGTCTATACCTGCTAAGGCTGATTTAGTGCGCGAAACGACAATGTGCACAGCGCTTGTAAATGATTCTGGTGTTCGTATTTCTACAATTGAGCATCTATTTGCAGCTCTTGCTGGTTTAGGCATTGATAATGCGATTATCGAGGTTGATGCCCCGGAAATCCCAATTATGGATGGTAGCGCCAGTCCGTTTGTTTTTTTGCTGCAAAGTGCAGGCATTAAAGAACAAGCAGCACCGAAAAAATATCTAAAAATCACCAAACCTATTCGCGTTGAAGACGGCGATAAATGGGCTGAGTTAAGACCTTTTAAAGGGTTTAGAGTTGATTTTAAAATTGACTTTACTCATCCAGAAATTGCTCGAAGCCAACAACATATGGTGATGGACTTTTCTACATCAGCTTTTGTAAAAGATATCAGCCGTGCTAGAACCTTCGGCTTTATGCGTGATATTGAATATTTGCGTGCGAATAACCTAGCTTTAGGTGGCAGCATGGAAAATGCTGTAGTGCTTGACGAATACCGCGTCCTCAACCCTGATGGTCTGCGTTATGAAGACGAGTTCGTTAAGCATAAAATTCTCGACGCTTTTGGTGACTTGTATGTAGCAGGTCATGCCATTGTCGGTGAATTTAAAGCATACAAAACAGGTCATGCATTAAATAATCAACTCGTTAGAGCGCTACTTGCCCAGCAGGACGCATGGGAATTAGTGAGCTTTGACAAAGAAGCCGATGTGCCTGTCAGCTTCATGGTGCCAGGTTCAACGGCACTAGCTTAATCGTTTGATTGCCTATTACGGCTGGCCAATGCAGCCAGCCGTTTTAGTTTTTCACCCAGTGATCCTTCCACATGATCAGCCAATGCAGTGATGTGTTGCGCAGCTTCATTACTGATATAAGTGTGATTCATCTGGGAGTTTACATTTCCTATTGCTAATCCTGGGTTGACTTTAACCTCAATAGCAGTGAGCATGGGTAATGTTTCAGCCTGAAGTTGTCGTAGTAGTTTAGGCTTTTGAAAATTAATTCTAGCGGCCCAGGCAGCGGATGACGTTTCAACAACAAGAACACCCTGGCGGAGATTGGCTACTTTTAGCTGCTCTGCCGCAGGACCATCGATAATCTGTTTTAGATAACGATTCAGATTATTTAATAGTTCTGCTTTCTCAGCGAGTTCAGGTAGTTTTCCTGACAAATGTAACAAATTGCTGAGGTCTTGAGGGGGCTTTTTCATATGATAATAAGATGGCTGAGTTAGGCTATGAGTGTAACAGTATTTGTTCAAGGTCGAAATGGGGTCACGCGCTGGCAACCCAGTAAGCGATGGTTTCTTCTACCAATCATGATAATGGTTACCGGAACTGCTATTTATCAATACAGTACCGACCGCTTTGCTAATCAACAAGCTAAAGTGGACGAAAACCAACAATTGCGTGAGCAACAAAAACAGCAAGTGATTGAGCTCAAACACGCAACCGAAATTCAACTGTCTACGTTAGTAACTCATGTTGCTAAAATGCAGGCCAAAATTACCCGACTTGAGGCATTAGGCCAGCAAGTCGCCCAAAATAATTTACTCGACGATCAATTCGATTTCCATATAGAAGTTGGTATCGGCGGTTACAGTGAATTAGGGACAGGAATCGAATTAAGTCAGCTTATTAATGATATGAATACGCTGGCATCAAGAATTGATAGTAATAATCTTCAGTTGTCACTACTTGAAACAGTGTCAACAAATCTCCATATAGATGAAGAGCGTTATATATCAGGGCGGCCAATCGATAAAGGTTGGTTATCTTCGCCCTATGGTTTACGCAATGACCCTTTTAATGGCCGTAGAACAATGCATAAAGGTATTGATTTTGCCGGGCGAGAAGGGGCCGATGTTGTTGCAACTGCCGCAGGTGTAATAACGTGGTCAGGAAGTATGTTTGGATATGGTGAGCTTATCGAAATAGATCATGGTAATGGTCTTCGAACTCGCTATGGACACAATAAATCTCTGTCAGTAAACGTAGGTGACGTCGTTGCCAAAGGCGATACAATCGCCAGTATGGGAAGCACAGGCCGTTCAACCGGCCCTCATGTGCATTACGAAGTGCTTCGCGGTGGACAACAAATAGATCCACAAAAGTATGTCTATCGCAAAGCAAGTTGATCATATTAACGGTTAATCCGCTCTGAAGAGCCAAACCTACAAGAGATAAGTGACTAAGATGTTAGGTAAATTACTGACAAAAGTATTTGGAAGCAAAAACGATCGTACCCTAAAGAACCTGGGTAAAGTGGTCACTAAAATTAACGCATTGGAAGCAGACTATGAAAAACTGTCCGATGAAGAATTAAAAGCAAAAACCGCAGAGTTTCGGCAGCGTCTAGAATCAGGTGAAAGCTTAGAAAGCCTGATGGCAGAAGCATTTGCCGTTGTGCGTGAAGCGTCAAAGCGTGTGTTTAATATGCGTCCTTTTGATGTCCAATTACTTGGCGGTATGGTACTAGACAGTAATCGTATTGCTGAAATGCGTACCGGTGAAGGTAAAACATTAACCGCAACATTACCTGCATACTTAAATGGTCTCAGTGGCAAAGGTGTTCACGTTATTACTGTGAATGATTACTTAGCCCGTCGTGATGCTGAATTCAATCGTCCGTTATTTGAGTTTTTAGGCTTAACGGTTGGCGTTAACGTTGCTGGTATTGGTCAAATAGAAAAGAAACAGGCTTATAACGCAGATATAACTTATGGCACCAATAACGAATTTGGTTTCGATTATCTGCGCGACAATATGGCCTTTTCTCCACAAGAGCGTGTACAACGCCCACTAAACTACGCATTGATCGATGAAGTCGATTCAATCTTAATTGATGAAGCGCGTACGCCACTGATTATTTCTGGTGCAGCCGAAAACAGCTCAGATCTGTACATTAAAGTGAATAAGTTAATTCCTAGACTTGTACGTCAAGATAAAGAAGATACCGAAGACTATATCGGTGAAGGTGACTTCACAATCGATGAAAAAGGTAAACAAGTTCATTTAACAGAACGTGGTCAAGAGAAAGTTGAACTACTGTTAACTGAACAAGGCATGTTAGCTGAAGGTGATTCACTTTATTCAGCCGCAAATATTTCATTACTGCATCACGTGTATGCAGCACTTCGTGCGCATACTCTATTTGAACGCGATGTTGATTATATTATCCAAGACGATGATGTTGTTATTGTAGATGAACATACTGGCCGTACAATGCCAGGACGACGTTGGTCAGAAGGTTTGCATCAAGCGGTTGAAGCCAAAGAAGGGGTTCATATTCAAAATGAAAACCAAACATTAGCCTCAATTACCTTTCAAAACTACTTCCGTCAGTATGATAAATTAGCCGGTATGACGGGTACTGCCGATACCGAAGCATTCGAGTTTCAGCATATCTATGGCCTAGATACCGTTGTAGTACCGACTAACCGTCCAATGGTTCGTAACGACATGGCTGATTTAGTTTATCTAACAGCTGCAGAAAAATACGATGCTATTGTTGCTGATATTAAAAGTTGCCGTGAACGCGGTCAGCCAGTATTAGTGGGTACAGTGTCTATTGAGCAATCAGAGCTGCTTAATACATTATTGAAAAAAGCCAAAATTCCACACAGTGTACTAAATGCTAAATTCCATGAAAAAGAAGCTGAAATTGTTGCCCAAGCCGGTAGCTTAGGCGCAGTAACGATTGCAACAAACATGGCTGGCCGTGGTACGGATATCGTATTAGGCGGTAACTGGAACATGGAGATTGAAGCGTTAGATAATCCAACAGCAGAACAGAAAGCTAAAATTAAAGCAGATTGGCAAATACGCCATGATGAAGTGCTTGCGGCTGGCGGTTTACACATTCTTGGTACCGAGCGTCATGAATCGCGTCGTATCGATAACCAGCTACGTGGTCGTGCCGGTCGTCAAGGTGATGCGGGTTCTTCACGTTTCTATTTATCGATGGAAGATAGCTTAATGCGTATCTTCGCTTCAGATCGTGTTTCAGGCATGATGAAAAAGCTGGGTATGGAAGAAGGCGAAGCTATCGAACATCCATGGGTATCTCGTGCCATCGAAAATGCACAGCGCAAAGTAGAAGCGCGTAACTTCGATATTCGTAAGCAATTGCTTGAATATGATGACGTGGCAAATGATCAACGCCAAGTTGTTTATTCCCAACGCAATGAGTTAATGGATGCTGAAAGCATTGAAGATACCATCAAGAATATCGAACAAGATGTTGTTTCTGGCGTTATTGATACTTATATCCCACAGAATTCTTTGGAAGAGTTATGGGACGTACCTGGCTTAGAGCAACGTTTACATAATGAGTTCGCATTAAAGCTTCCGATACAAGAATGGTTAGATAAAGAGGACGATCTACATGAAGAGACATTACGTGAGCGTATTGTGACATCATGGACTGAAGCCTTTAAAGCTAAAGAGCAGATGGTTGGCCCGCAAGTATTACGTCAATTTGAAAAAGCTGTAATGCTACAAACCTTAGATGGTTTATGGAAAGAGCATTTAGCTGCGATGGATCATCTACGTCAAGGTATACATTTACGTGGGTATGCACAAAAAAATCCTAAGCAAGAATATAAGCGTGAATCATTTGAGTTGTTTCAACAGATGCTTGAAACATTAAAGCATGATGTCATCAGTGTATTATCGAAAGTGCAAGTACAAGCACAATCTGATGTAGACGACATGGAACAACGCCGTCGCGATGAAGAAGCTAAGATTAAACGTGATTACCAACATGCAACGGCTCAAGCATTGGACGAAGGTGAAGCGACAGCTACAGCCGAAAAACCTAAGACGGTTATACGCGATGGTGAGAAAGTGGGACGTAATGATCCATGTCCCTGCGGATCAGGTCAGAAATATAAACAATGCCATGGCAAATTAAGTTAATAAACCAGTTAGCTTAGCTAAACCAGCATAGTGATTATAAAAAGCAGCTTATATAGCTGCTTTTTTTATATCTCATTGACAAGAGTCTAAGGTTATAAATCAGCTATTGTGGATAACTTTGGGGGTAAATGGTGCAAAACATGTATGTAAGTGGGTAACTATCAAAAAGATCGTAAAAAACCGATCTTTTTACACAAAAGGCCTTGCACTGCCTCAGAATCTCCCTATAATGCGCAACCACTGACACGGCACTGCGCGAAAGCAAAGTGGCATCTGAAGTTAATCACTTAGGAAGTCAGGTTGATTTGAAAGAATAAAACTTCGGTTTCATCATCAAATCAACAGCGAAAAGAAAGTTTGAAAAAACACTTGACGCTGACAACAGGGTCTGTAGAATACGCAGCCCAAGCCAACGACCTAGCGTCTTACGGCGATGTTTGAAAAATCAACATCAACGCTCTTTAACAATTTATCAAGTAATCTGTGTGGACATTCACAGGTATTGAGTTATTCGAAATTGTCTTCTGTTCTCCGGAATGTTGGCAATCAAAAAATTTAACTCGATGATGAGAATGTTCATAGTAATATGAAACTACAGCAATGTAGTAAATAACTCGTTAGCTCTTATGAGCGAAGCGAATTATGACAGTAGAATTCATTGAGCCGTTCGACGTAGTCGAACAAAAAAACTTTAATTGAAGAGTTTGATCATGGCTCAGATTGAACGCTGGCGGCAGGCCTAACACATGCAAGTCGAGCGGCAGCGGGAAGATAGCTTGCTATCTTTGCCGGCGAGCGGCGGACGGGTGAGTAATGCCTAGGGATCTGCCCAGTCGAGGGGGATAACAGTTGGAAACGACTGCTAATACCGCATACGCCCTACGGGGGAAAGGAGGGGACCTTCGGGCCTTTCGCGATTGGATGAACCTAGGTGGGATTAGCTAGTTGGTGAGGTAATGGCTCACCAAGGCGACGATCCCTAGCTGTTCTGAGAGGATGATCAGCCACACTGGGACTGAGACACGGCCCAGACTCCTACGGGAGGCAGCAGTGGGGAATATTGCACAATGGGCGAAAGCCTGATGCAGCCATGCCGCGTGTGTGAAGAAGGCCTTCGGGTTGTAAAGCACTTTCAGTAGGGAGGAAAGGCAGTAGTTTAATAAACTATTGCTGTGACGTTACCTACAGAAGAAGGACCGGCTAACTCCGTGCCAGCAGCCGCGGTAATACGGAGGGTCCGAGCGTTAATCGGAATTACTGGGCGTAAAGCGTGCGCAGGCGGTTTTTTAAGCCAGATGTGAAAGCCCTGGGCTCAACCTAGGAATTGCATTTGGAACTGGGGAACTAGAGTCTTGTAGAGGGAGGTAGAATTTCAGGTGTAGCGGTGAAATGCGTAGATATCTGAAGGAATACCGGTGGCGAAGGCGGCCTCCTGGACAAAGACTGACGCTCATGCACGAAAGCGTGGGGAGCAAACAGGATTAGATACCCTGGTAGTCCACGCCGTAAACGATGTCTACTCGGAGTTTGGTGACTTAGTCACTGGGCTCCCAAGCTAACGCATTAAGTAGACCGCCTGGGGAGTACGGCCGCAAGGTTAAAACTCAAATGAATTGACGGGGGCCCGCACAAGCGGTGGAGCATGTGGTTTAATTCGATGCAACGCGAAGAACCTTACCTACTCTTGACATCCACAGAAGAGACCAGAGATGGACTTGTGCCTTCGGGAACTGTGAGACAGGTGCTGCATGGCTGTCGTCAGCTCGTGTTGTGAAATGTTGGGTTAAGTCCCGCAACGAGCGCAACCCCTATCCTTATTTGCCAGCGAGTTATGTCGGGAACTTTAGGGAGACTGCCGGTGATAAACCGGAGGAAGGTGGGGACGACGTCAAGTCATCATGGCCCTTACGAGTAGGGCTACACACGTGCTACAATGGCGTATACAGAGGGTTGCAAAGCCGCGAGGTGGAGCTAATCTCACAAAGTACGTCGTAGTCCGGATTGGAGTCTGCAACTCGACTCCATGAAGTCGGAATCGCTAGTAATCGTGAATCAGAATGTCACGGTGAATACGTTCCCGGGCCTTGTACACACCGCCCGTCACACCATGGGAGTGGGCTGCAAAAGAAGTGGGTAGTTTAACCTTCGGGAGAACGCTCACCACTTTGTGGTTCATGACTGGGGTGAAGTCGTAACAAGGTAGCCCTAGGGGAACCTGGGGCTGGATCACCTCCTTACCTATACGACTAACTCATACCTGAAAGTGAGAAATCACCTTGAGTGTTCACACAGATTACTTGATAGAAAGAAAGAGAATATACGTCTCTATTTAGACGACGTTAATTTGCTCTAGCACCAGGCACTTGAAGAGTGAGGGAGGACGTGTAGTACACTACACGACGACTGAACGATGAAAGTAACGCAGTGATTGAGTAAAGAAACAAGTATAAATGGGTCTGTAGCTCAGCTGGTTAGAGCGCACCCCTGATAAGGGTGAGGTCGGTGGTTCAAGTCCACTCTGACCCACCAAAATCTTTCCTTTCCTGCGTTGGAAAGTGACTCGTTTAGCTTCTTGTAATAAGAAACTAAACGTCGCCACTTGCCGCCTTGGTAAGAAAATATTTGGTAAAACACCTTCTTAGAAGGTAGTAGTATATTCTCGACTGTATGTAAAGGGGTTATAGCTCAGCTGGGAGAGCGCCTGCCTTGCACGCAGGAGGTCTGCGGTTCGATCCCGCATAGCTCCACCATTCTCTTTAATGAGAAACATACATATTGGTCCGAGATGCCAAAGATAAACGAAATTTTATCTTTGGCTTTTTTAAGCCCGCTCTTTAACAATTTGGAAAGCTGATAGTACTAACTAAAGGCGCATGGATGATGATTCGTTGTCGTTTGTGTGATTAGGTTAGTGCGAAAATAATATTGATGCGAAAGCATCAGTATCTTGAGTTCTCAAAACACTGTTTAAGTGTCTTGAATATTCTAAAAACTAAGGCGAGTCACACTTCCTGGTCGGGAGTGAGACAAGTAAAAACCAGCTAGTTGCGATACAGTCTGATTAGTTCATTCTCTTGTTTACAAGGGCAGTGAAACTCATTTGGGTTGTATGGTTAAGTGACTAAGCGTATACGGTGGATGCCTTGGCAGTCAGAGGCGATGAAGGACGTAATAACTTGCGAAAAGCGTTGGCGAGCTAGTAATAAGCATTTGAGCTAACGATATCCGAATGGGGAAACCCGGCCACATAAGTGGTCATCATACAGTGAATACATAGCTGTATGAGGCGAACCTGGGGAACTGAAACATCTAAGTACCCAGAGGAAAAGAAATCAACCGAGATTCCCCTAGTAGCGGCGAGCGAACGGGGATTAGCCCTTAAGTCTATGGGGTGTTAGTGGAATGAGTTGGAAAGCTCAGCGGCACAGGGTGATAGCCCCGTACATGAAAACTAACCATAGATGAAAACGAGTAAGGCGGGACACGTGACATCCTGTTTGAATATGGGGGGACCATCCTCCAAGGCTAAATACTCCTGACTGACCGATAGTGAACCAGTACCGTGAGGGAAAGGCGAAAAGAACCCCTGTGAGGGGAGTGAAATAGAACCTGAAACCGTATACGTACAAGCAGTGGGAGCGGTTCTTGAGACCGTGACTGCGTACCTTTTGTATAATGGGTCAGCGACTTACGTTTTGTAGCGAGGTTAAGCGAATAGCGGAGCCGTAGGGAAACCGAGTGTTAACTGCGCGTTTAGTTGCAAGGCGTAGACCCGAAACCGAGTGATCTAGCCATGGGCAGGTTGAAGGTTGAGTAACATCAACTGGAGGACCGAACCGACTTATGTTGAAAAATGAGCGGATGACTTGTGGCTGGGGGTGAAAGGCCAATCAAACTCGGAGATATCTGGTTCTCCTCGAAAGCTATTTAGGTAGCGCCTCGAGCGAATACCATTGGGGGTAGAGCACTGTTAAGGCTAGGGGGTCATCCCGACTTACCAACCCTTTGCAAACTCCGAATACCAATGAGTACTACTCGGGAGACAGACAGCGGGTGCTAACGTCCGTTGTCAAAAGGGAAACAACCCAGACCGTCAGCTAAGGTCCCAAAGTGTATGTTAAGTGGGAAACGATGTGGGAAGGCTTAGACAGCTAGGATGTTGGCTTAGAAGCAGCCATCATTTAAAGAAAGCGTAATAGCTCACTAGTCGAGTCGGCCTGCGCGGAAGATTTAACGGGGCTAAACATACCACCGAAGCTACGGGTTTGCAGTTTACTGCAAGCGGTAGAGGAGCGTTCTGTAAGCGGTTGAAGGTGAAGGGGTAACCCACACTGGACGTATCAGAAGTGCGAATGCTGACATGAGTAACGATAAAGGGAGTGAAAAACTCCCTCGCCGAAAGACCAAGGGTTCCTGTCCAACGTTAATCGGGGCAGGGTGAGTCGACCCCTAAGGTGAGGCCGAAAGGCGTAATCGATGGAAAACAGATTAATATTTCTGTACCTCTGCTAACTGCGATGGAGAGACGGAGAAGGCTAGGCTAGCGCGGCGTTGGTAGTCCGCGTTTAAGGTAGTAGGCGGTGTTCTTAGGCAAATCCGGGAACACGTACTTAAATGTACACGTTGAGAGCTGATGACGAGTCACTAAGGTGATGAAGTAGTTGATGCCATGCTTCCAGGAAAATCTTCTAAGCTTCAGGTTAGTAGGGATCGTACCCCAAACCGACACAGGTGGTCGGGTAGAGAATACCAAGGCGCTTGAGAGAACTCGGCTGAAGGAACTAGGCAAAATGGTACCGTAACTTCGGGAGAAGGTACGCTGCTGTTGGTGATGGGACTTGCTCCCTAAGCTGACGGCAGTCGCAGATACCAGGTGGCTGCAACTGTTTATCAAAAACACAGCACTGTGCAAAATCGCAAGATGACGTATACGGTGTGACGCCTGCCCGGTGCCGGAAGGTTAATTGATTGGGTTATCGCAAGAGAAGCTCATGATCGAAGCCCCGGTAAACGGCGGCCGTAACTATAACGGTCCTAAGGTAGCGAAATTCCTTGTCGGGTAAGTTCCGACCTGCACGAATGGCGTAATGATGGCCACGCTGTCTCCAGCCGAGACTCAGTGAAGTTGAAATTGCGGTGAAGATGCCGTATACCCGCGGCTAGACGGAAAGACCCCGTGAACCTTTACTATAGCTTGGCACTGAACATTGAACCTACATGTGTAGGATAGGTGGGAGACTTTGAAGCTTCGTCGCTAGATGGAGTGGAGTCAATCTTGAAATACCACCCTTGTAGTTTTGATGTTCTAACTCTGGCCCCTTATCGGGGTTGAGGACAGTGCCTGGTGGGTAGTTTGACTGGGGCGGTCTCCTCCCAAAGAGTAACGGAGGAGCACGAAGGTTGGCTAAGTACGGTCGGACATCGTACGGTTAGTGCAATGGCATAAGCCAGCTTAACTGCGAGACATACACGTCGAGCAGGTACGAAAGTAGGTCATAGTGATCCGGTGGTTCTGAATGGAAGGGCCATCGCTCAACGGATAAAAGGTACTCCGGGGATAACAGGCTGATACCGCCCAAGAGTTCATATCGACGGCGGTGTTTGGCACCTCGATGTCGGCTCATCACATCCTGGGGCTGAAGTCGGTCCCAAGGGTATGGCTGTTCGCCATTTAAAGTGGTACGCGAGCTGGGTTCAGAACGTCGTGAGACAGTTCGGTCCCTATCTGCCGTGGGCGTTGGATGATTGAGGGGAGCTGCTCCTAGTACGAGAGGACCGGAGTGGACGAACCGCTGGTGTTCGGGTTGTCATGCCAATGGCATTGCCCGGTAGCTACGTTCGGAATCGATAACCGCTGAAAGCATCTAAGCGGGAAGCGAGCCCCAAGATGAGTCATCCCTAGAGCTTTAAGCTCTCTAAAGGGCCGTAGGAGACTACTACGTTGATAGGCAAGGTGTGTAAGCGTTGTGAGGCGTTGAGCTAACTTGTACTAATGACCCGTGAGGCTTAACCATACAACCCAGATGGGTTTTACTAACCTTAGTTGTTAGGATGGGACACTTAGACAGTGCGAACTCAAGAAGCTCTAATGAGCAATCAGCTTTCCGAATTATTATTTAATGCTAGTTAAATGGCGTTAGATAACCAAATTTGTCTGGAAACCATAGAGCTGTGGCACCACCTGATCCCATTCCGAACTCAGAAGTGAAACACAGTATCGCCGATGGTAGTGTGGGGTCTCCCCATGTGAGAGTAGGTCATTTCCAGGCGCCAATTAAAATTACTGATCATAATGATGAGTAATAATATAAAGCAAGTTTTGCTGATATGGCTCAGTCGGTAGAGCGCATCCTTGGTAAGGATGAGGTCCCCAGTTCGATTCTGGGTATCAGCACCACGAATATTCTAGTGTATTGTCCTAGTAGAATTTGTCTGGAAACCATAGAGCTGTGGTACCACCTGATCCCATTCCGAACTCAGAAGTGAAACACAGTATCGCCGATGGTAGTGTGGGGTCTCCCCATGTGAGAGTAGGTCATTTCCAGGCGCTAATTAAAACATCAAGGCCACTCTTACTGAGTGGCCTTTTTGTTTATTGACGAAAAACTATTCTTGAGCATCAGTCATACATAGTGTGGCCGATATGCCCATGTGAGAGTAGGTCATTTCCAGGCGCTAATTAAAACAGCAAGGCCACTCTAACTGAGTGGCCTTTTTGTTTATTGACGAAAAACTATTCTTGAGCATGAGTCAAACATAGTGTGGCCGATATGCCCATGTGAGAGTAGGTCATTTCCAGGCGCTAATTAAAACAGCAAGGCCACTCTAACTGAGTGGCCTTTTTGTTTATTGACGAAAAACTATTCTTGAGCATGAGTCATACATAGTGTGGCCGATATGCCCATGTGAGAGTAGGTCATTTCTAGGCGCTAATTAAAACAGCAAGGCCACTCTAACTGAGTGGCCTTTTTGTTTATTGTCGAAAAACTATTCTTGAGCATGAGTCATACATAGTGTGGCCGATATGCCCATGTGACAGTAGGTCATTTCCAGGGGCATAATTTACTAGAAAGAGTAGTGATAAGCCCGTTGCTCACGTAACGGGCTTTTTTACGTTTGACATTTGAGCATGAAAGTCGTGTGGCCGATATGCCCATCTGAGAGTAGGTCATTTCCAGGCGCCAAATAAAACAGCAAGGTCACTCTAATTGAGTGGCCTTTTTTTTTGTGTCGAAGAACTATTCTTGAGCATGAGTCATACATAGTGTGGCCGATATGCCCATGTGAAAATATTGATCAAATGTAGTGAGGTTTTTTTAGTGATGAATACAAATAAGCCCACACAAATATGTTGGGGCTATTTACACTATTACTGCAGAATAGAGCTAGGCTAATTCAGCTAAAATTTTATCAACTATTGCTTGATTCGCTTCTGGAAAATCAAATTGCTGAAGCTGATTGATTGGCACCCATTGTATCTGCTGTCCTTCTAAACCCTTTGCTTGATTTGAAAACTCAGTAACTAAATGAATATCTAATCTGACATGTTTATCTGGATAATCATGGATAATATCCATGAAGGGTATAGAGGTGGTTACATCTAAGTTTACTTCTTCTTTTAGCTCTCTAATTAATGCCTCAGTGACTGTTTCACTGACTTCCACCTTACCGCCTGGGAATTCCCATTTACCGCCTTGGTGAAGGTGTCCGTGTCTTTTAGCCAATAGAATATGATTATCTTGGTTAATGATGACACCTACGGCCACATGAATTCGCTTTTGCATAATGTGTATTCCAATATCGCTTAGGTAGAGTTAGTCTTCTTTAAAGAAAGAGGATTCGTTTAATCCCAGTTCGTCATAACCTAAGTCATCATACATATCAGGGTCTAGTGGTGCAGTAACCGGAATAACATGTTTTTCATCAGCCCAGTCACCTAGGTCAATCAATTTACAGCGCTCACTGCAAAAGGGTTTAAATTTAGATTCAGCTACCCATTCAACTTGGGTTTTACAGATGGGGCAATTAACAGTCAATGGCATAATTTATATACTTGAATAATTAAGAAGTAAGATTATGCAAGATCTTAAAAGGTTTAGCTGCAAGTAGCCAGCAAGAATTGAATTGTTTTGTCGGTATGGCGAAGTTGGTCAAAATCAACAAAGTGAATGGCGTAACGGTTACGGTGGCCACTAATTGTTGGGTAGCATCCTTGAGATACGTCCACTTTAACGCGAATTAACGCAAGAGGTTGTCCGCTATCACCCTGATAAAAACCTGCTTTTGCTTCAGTAGGACAAAAATCTGCAGTACTGCGGATAAGTTCAAGTAATAAGGTGATTGGGGTAAGCAGAGGTTGAAATTGATCAACCCAGCATTGAAGATCAATTTGACGTTCTTTCCAGGGCTTAGCTAACCAAAAGTGTAATTGGGGTAAATCAAAATTACAGCAGGCGCCTGGCATTCCAAAACGCTGTCGCAGTGCAGAAATAAACTTATCTTTTTTAAGGTGGACACCAATTCGGTCTGAGTTTTGTAACTGCGCTTTTGCTTGTACTAAACGATCTATCAACTCGTTAATTTGTGATTTATCAACATGAAGTAATTCGAGCCACTTTGACAACATTATTATATGGCGGTCGATATCTTTTAATACATCGGAACGATAGTCACAACGGTCGGTTAATTCACAAAGCGAAAATAGCGGATAAAAACAGCGATGTTGATGATCTTGGGTCAAATTAGATTGTATTTGTGTCGACAGATATTCTAACCGTAAATAACTACGAATTTTTTCATTCAGTGGTTGTTCGTATATTAGTTCAGTCATCGGAGTTAATTGTTTGCGCCAATTTCAAATATTTGTGATGTAACAAAGCTACTTTGTCCCGTAGCACGTTTAACTCTCCTTGATTATCAACAATATCATCGGCTTTAGATAATCGTTGTTGACGTGATATTTGGCTTTGAATAATTTGTTCAACTTGCGTTGCAGCCACGTTATCACGTTTACTCGTCCTTGAAATTTGCAACTCAGGTGAAATGTCCACTACTAAAGTTGTATTGACTAACTTATCTAACCCATTCTCAAATAGCAAGGGAACAACCAAAATGACATAGTCAGATACAGCATTTTTTACCTGCTGTAACATAGCATTACGGATCATTGGATGTAATAAGTTGTTTAACCAGTCGCGCTGTTCTGGTTGGTTAAAAATAATATCTCTCAGCTTGCTGCGATTTAACGAACCATCGGCCAGAGATATGTCCGCGCCGAAATGTTGGATAATCTGTTGCAAACCGCTTGAATTAGGCTCAACTACTTGTCTGGCGACAATGTCTGCATCAACTAAGGTGATGCCTAAATCAGCAAATAAATTAGCAACAGTGGTTTTGCCGCTGCCGATGCCGCCAGTAAGACCGACAATAAAGTTAGACATGTGATTGTTTGGATAAATTAGTTAGCATTAAATAAGCGTGCTCAAATACCAGTTAATGATATCTTGGCCCCAAATAAGGGCTATCCAGCCGGCTAGCGCAATATATGGGCCAAACGGAATAGGTTTACCTGCATGCAGTTTTTTGGTCGCTATCATGGTGATGCCCACAATAGCCCCTACTAAGGATGATAATAAAATGATCAATGGTAGTATTTGCCAACCTAGCCATGCACCGAATACCGCCATTAATTTAAAATCACCATAACCCATACCTTCCTTGCCTGTGGCTAGCTTAAATAGCCAAAATACCGACCAAAGACTTAAGTATCCTGCAGCTGCGCCAAGTAATGCATCGCTAGAACTGGTAAACACCCCTTGCAAGTTGATCAGCAGCCCTAACCAAAGTAAGGGTAAGGTGAGTTGATCGGGTAATAACATTTCATCTAAATCAATGCCGGTTAACGCCACTAGAAAGAACGTCAGTATTGCGGCAAACAGAAATTGAGTTGTAGGGCCAAAATAAAACGCTAAAGTGGCCACCATTACGCCGGTAATCAATTCCATCACAGGGTAACGAGCTGAAATAGCGGTCTTACAGCTGGCGCACTGGCCTTTTAAGATTAACCAACCTAAAACGGGTAAATTATGCCAAGGCTTGATATTAGCCTTACATTTTGGACAAGCTGAACCTGGCACTATAAGGTTATATTTTACTGGGAACTCATCTATCGGTTTAGTTAAGCGTTTTTCACCGACTTGCTGGACGATATCAGGATGATATTCGGTTAAGTAAAAATTACATTCACTTTGCCATTCACGCTTCATCATAACCGGTAAACGGTGGATAACCACATTAAGAAAGCTGCCAATGGTGGCGGCAAAGATAAAGCTAATTGCCACAAATGCCCAAGGGTATTGGTGCATGATGGTGGTAAAAGTTGAAATAAATTCAGTCATGTTATTCTTATTTTTGATAGTAAATGTGTATTAGAAAAGAAGTTAGAATATTACCCACCTACCACTTTACCCATTTGGAATATAGGTAAATACATGGCGACAATTAAGCCGCCAACAACGGTACCAATAACCACCATCATAATTGGCTCAATTAAGCTAGATAATGCGTCAACTGCATCATCAACCTGCATCTCATAAATATCAGCGACTTTATTCAGCATATCATCTAGACCACCAGATTCTTCACCAATCATCACCATTTGGATTAACATGTCGGGAAATAGCCCTGTTGTTCGCATAGCAACATTCATTTGCATGCCGGACATGACTTCTTGTCGAACTTTTAACAAAGCTTTGCGATACACAGCGTTACCTGAAGCGCCAGCAGCAGACTCTAAACCATCAATCAGTGGCACACCAGCAGCAAAGGTCGTGGATAAAGTACGGGCAAAACGGGCCATGGCACCCTTGTGCAAAATATCGCCAACAGCTGGGGTTTTTAAAATTAATACATCGACCTTGTCCCGCACAATTTGTGAATTTCTGTGTGCTCTAATAAACAAAAAAATCACAGCAAAAATCATAGCGCCAATAATGTACCAAGACGATTGCAGCGCTCTGGAAATGCCTAATACAAATTGAGTAAATGCCGGTAGTTCAGCGCCGAAGCCATTAAAAATCTCTTCAAATTGTGGTACAACAAACAGTAGTAGTAACGAAGTTACCGCTATGGCAACAATAACCACAGCGGCTGGATAAAACATGGCCTTTTTGATTTTAGATTTCAGTGCTTCAGACTTTTCACGATAAGTCGCAATACGGTCAAATACCGCATCAAGAGAACCAGAGTGTTCCCCTGCGCCAACCAAATCAACATAAAGTTCATCAAAATAGCGTCTATGAGGTCGAAGTGCATCAGATAACGGAATACCCGATTGCACATCTGATAAAATTCCGCCGAGTAATTCACGCACCTTAGCTTTTTCATGACCGCGACCCAATAGCTCTATGGTGGTCACTAAAGGCACCCCAGCAGCTAACATGGTAGCTATTTGGCGAGTGATCATAGCAATGTCCATTGCGCTGATGCTTTTTTCAGTTTTAAACAGTGGTGTAGCTTTCTTTCTAACGCTTTTAGGGGAGACCCCCTGGCCTTTTAGAATAGTTCTTATTTCCGCTATCGTGTGACCCCTGAGCTCACCTGAAGTTTTTTTGCCATCGTTATTGGTGCCTTTCCACTCAAAGGTATATACCTTAGGCTGATGTTTAACAGCCTTTTTACTTGAACGGGATTTTCTTTTCGCTGCAGCGGTTGCCATAAAGCGATTCCTTGAAATTAGGCTCACATTTTGATTGTTTGTTTTAATTGTAAGCGAGTAGTTAATAAATATCTAAATTAAAACCAAGTAACTATTTTTAGTTAAAACTGGTGACACGATTGACTTCAGAAATACTAGTAACGCCATGGACTACTTTCAGTAACCCGGATTGACGCAAATCTCGCATACCCTCGGATTTTGCTTGCTGGGCAATTTGCAAAGAGTTACCACTTTCCATAATCGTACGCGCGATGGCATCGGATATTTTCATTACTTCATAAATGCCGACACGGCCTTTGTAGCCGCCGGAACATAAATCACAGCCACAGGGTTTATAAACGGTAAACCCTGCATCAATGTTTTGTTGGTTAAAACCAAGGCGCAACAATTCTGCAGCGGGTACATCTTCAGGCTGCTTGCACTCGGGGCATAAACGTCTGGCTAAGCGCTGGGCAATAATTAAATTCACTGAGCTGGCAATGTTATAGCCGGGTACACCCATGTTAATTAAACGGGTAAGGGTTTCTGCTGCCGAGTTAGTATGTAATGTTGATAATACTAAATGACCGGTTTGCGCGGCCTTAATGGCAATTTCGGCTGTTTCTAAATCACGTATTTCACCTACCATCACCACGTCAGGGTCTTGGCGTAAAAATGATCGTAGTGCTGATGCAAAGGTCAAGCCTGCTTTTAAATTAATATGAACCTGGTTAACCCCTTCTAGGTTAATTTCTACCGGGTCTTCGGCGGTAGAAATATTGCGCTCTTCGGTGTTTAATATATTTAGGCCAGTATATAAGGATACGGTTTTACCTGAACCCGTCGGGCCAGTGACTAAAATCATCCCCTGGGGTTTGGCGAGCATTTCTTCATACAATAAACGTTGGTCATCTTCATAACCGAGCTTTTCAATGCCTAATTGCGCTGAAGATGAATCCAAAATACGCATTACAATTTTTTCGCCCCAGATTGTGGGCAAGCTACTGACACGAAAATCAATGGATTTTGTGCGTGACAGTTTCATTTTAATCCGGCCATCTTGCGGCACGCGGCGCTCGGCAATATCCAACTTTGACATTACTTTTAAACGGGCTGAAATTCTGGCTGATAAGTTAACAGGTGGTTCAGACACTTCATGTAAAATACCGTCTATGCGAAAACGAATCCGGTATCGCTTTTCATAGGGTTCAAAGTGTAAGTCTGATGCACCTTTTCGAATGGCATCGGTCAGAATTTTATTGATATAAATGACGATAGGTGCATCGTCGCTACTGTCAGCGGATGGTTCATCTTCATGTTGATTGGTATCGGTTACATCTAAGCCTGCTAAGGCTTCTTCGTCAAGGCCATCAAGGCCTAAGCTGTTTAAATCTTCTTCTAGTACTTTTTCTAACACTTTATGCAGTTTATCATCTTCCACCAGAATGGCTTCAGCATGCAGGCCTAGACTAAATTGAAAATCTTCTAATGCTGAAATGTTGGTTGGGTCAGATGTTGCGATATAAAGTCTGTTACCACGCTTAAACAGTGGCAAACATTTGTGCTTGGAGATGAGCTTTTTATTGAGTAACTCTTCGGCAATATTGGTGATATCAAATTCATTGAGATCAAGTAGCGGTGTGCCATATTCTTCATAGCAAAGCTCAGCAATTTCCCGTGCAGACAAAAACTTATTGGTAATTAATGCACTGACTAAAGAGGATCTGTTTTTTCTTGAGTGGGAAATGGCCGTCGACAACTGCTCCTCAGTTAAGAGGTTCTTGCGGATAAATAATGTCGATAATCCTAAATTTAACGCTGTATTAGGCATAATAATGGGTTACCAATAAAAAAGGGTAAATGCTATATAGTATTTACCCTTTATTCACAATGTGAGCAACTTAATTTTAGTATATAGCCTAAGGTAAGTTTGCACCTTTTTTACATTTGTCTAATTCTGCTACTGGTGTTGCAGCCATAGAGAAAACAATACCACCTGCAGCATCGAAAGTACCGGTCAATTGACATTTTGGTTCGCTCCATGTAAGAGCAAAAGTGCCATCTTGCGTTGGGTCGGCGGTAACACCGGTACCAAATTTAGTGTTTTTGGTTGCTTCAGCAGCTATACCGGTACAACCAATACCCGTAGTAATACAAGTTTGTACCTTAGTTGAGAAAGAGGTAATACCTTTCATTGCCGCGCCACCTTGTGCAGATGTCACGTAATCTTTATAAGCAGGCAATGCGATGGCTGCTAAAATACCGATGATCGCGACTACGATCATTAATTCAATAAGGGTAAAACCCTTAGCGTTTTTGATTTGGTTAATGCTTTTCATTTTTTCTCTCCGTAAATGTGCTTGGGCCTATCCAATCCTAGGTACTGAACTGTATATCGGGCTACAACGCCTTTTAACTCATTGCAGTTTGTTACATGTTCAGTGGCATCCATCGTTGCCGAAGCCTTACGGGCACATATTATTTGCTAGTGTTGAAGTCATTGAATAACAATGAATTCAGTTTTTGTTGTAATCAACTTTGGTTTAGTCAACGTTTAATCAGTTTAGTTAGGCTTTAAACATTTTGTAGGGCTTTTTAAGCCTATGTCACTTTTTAACAAAGTGCCAACAAGTATTTATAACTAACTACACATGACTTTTCGGCTGATTTGCTTATTTCTAGAGCAAGTATTTCATAAAAACACAATTTTGTAACATCATTTATCAGTAAATTTTGTCAAAAATAGGCTGTTGTTTGAAAAACACACTATCAATAAGTCAGGTTCTGGCCGAAAGGCCACTCGCCTAATGCAAACGTTAGTATAAAGTGACCTAAAATGGAATACTTTTATCCGGTAAAAGTGAAATTAATGTTTAAATATTCTGTACTTGGCAGTTTTTAGGATGAAATATTGCAACTGTTTTTTGACTATTGACTTATAAGGGCTAATTTTTGACAGTCGAAAGTGTTAGGTCATAAAACTGACGCTAAAACATGCTGCCGACTGTAGGTGTATTATCACATTTAGGCATCGACGTTTTAGCGCGAGTAAATGGTTTGTTATGCTTAATATGCTAATGTTAGCGCACCGTTTCTCAGCACAGCTTACCGCTTCTCACTTGAGCGACGCGGTGAGCTATTGTAGTAGTTTTATCCTTTTAGTCGTAATGACAAGTCTAACGCTTTTACATGTTTGGTCAGTGCGCCTACAGAGATGTAATCGACGCCTGTTTTAGCAAAGTCGGCTAAGGTGTCAATGGTGACATTACCTGACACTTCTAATTTTGCGCCTTTGCCTGCATCTTTGTAAGTTTGATTTAAGGCGACAGCTTCAAACATCATGGTGATATCAAAGTTGTCTAGCATGATGATGTCGCTACCGCCGTCTAATGCTTGAGTGAGCTCGGCAATAGATTCCACTTCCACTTCTACGGGTTTGTCACTGTGTAGTTCCCGGGCAGCTTGAATTGCTTGGGCAATACCACCACAGGCCATGATGTGATTTTCTTTAATTAAGAAGGCGTCAAACAAGCCTATGCGATGATTTTTACCCCCACCACAGGTTACGGCATATTTTTGTGCGGTGCGCAGGCCTGGAATGGTTTTACGGGTGTCGAGTAGGCGAGTATGGGTGCCGGCGAGTTTATTAACATACAGTTTAGTTAAACTTGCGACACCTGATAGGGTTTGAATAAAGTTCATTGCGGTGCGCTCGCCGGTTAAAATGACGCGGGCTGGACCGGATAAGTCACATAACACTTGGTTGGGTACGACTAAGTCGCCATCGTCTACGTGCCAATGCAAGGCAACTTCACCGCCGAGCTGATTAAACACTTGTTCTGCCCAAGCTTTGCCGCAAAATACGCCTTCTTCACGGGTGATTAAGCTGCCTTCTACGTGTTTGTAAGCGGGAATAAGCTGGGCGGTAATATCGGCTTTGAGCATTTGTTCAACATTTTGATGTTCGCTATACCCTAGGTCTTCATTTAATGCGGTTTTCACTGCATGGCGGATATCATTTTCAAACATAAGCTAAATCCTTGCGAATATTGGGTGACGAGGTTTTGAATAAAAGGTCACACAAAACACTGTATAAGCTAATAGATTAACATAACTTTGAATGGGTTGTGAGTGCTGTGACCGTGGTATTAAGGCTATTTTACTGTTAATTTATTCGCTAATGACATTGCTGGTAGCTGTATGATGTTTTGCACAATTCATTATTAGCTACAACGCTATAGAAGTGGCTTGTTTAGAATGAAACTGAACCCAGATAGGATGCAATAGGCCTTAACATTGACAAGAATATAATATGAAATCACACACAAGTATGTCTTTAGGTTGGTTGCCCCAGGCGCGCCGCTGTATTTCGCCGCATTTTAATGCACGACCGAATAATGAAGTGAGTTTATTGGTTATCCACAATATTAGCCTGCCTGCAGGCCGTTTTGGTTTACCTTATATTGATGCATTATTTCAGGGCTGCTTAGAGACTGATGCAGCAAGCGCTGCCGACGATTCTTTTGTCGATTTAGCGGGTTTACAAGTGTCGGCGCATTTTTTAATTCGCCGCGACGGTGAAATTGTTCAATATGTCAGTTGTGATGATAGGGCGTGGCATGCTGGGGTATCTGAGTTTGAGGGTAGAACCAATTGTAATGATTTTGCCATTGGTATTGAGCTAGAAGGCACGGATGATATTGCCTATACAGATGCGCAATACCTTAACCTTGTACAACTAACACTGGAGATTATGGCGCAATACCCTATGATTAACCCAGTACGGATAGTTGGCCATTGTGATATTGCCCCTGGCCGTAAAACCGACCCTGGCAATAGTTTTGACTGGCTAAGGTATCGACAAGCGCTTGGTTTAGGCAATGGGTTAACCTAATTAGCGCTAAAATAATGGTAAAGGCTTAACCATTAAACTTATTTTACATGATTGAGCGTAATGCTTTTATTACACCCTAAGGATACAAGATGGCTTTATTTGCACTACTGGTCGCTATTTTAGTCGAGCGACTAAAAATACTCCCAGTAAGTCTACAATTTGACACCTTGATGCTGCGTTATCACAAACAGTTTTGGGATAAAAAGTCGCTATCAACCGATTTTGGTGTAGCGATAGCGGTAGTTTTACCGTCTTTTGTAGTGTTTGCTATTGGGTTGTTAGTGAATGGCTTAGTATTCGATTTACTGAGTTTATTACTATGGGTTGTAGTGACTTTAGTGTGTTTTAGCCATCAGGACTTGCGTGACATTTTTAAAAAATACGTGCAAGCGGCATGTCGAGGTGATGTGCAAGCGTGTTATCGCTACGCCGCAGAGCTTGATTGCAGCGAATGTATTGATGCGGTAGATGAACGTGATTTAGGCATTAAAGTGGGTCAAAGTGTCGCGTGGATTAATTATCGTTACTATGGTGCTGTAGCCTTGTTTCTGGTGTGTTTTGGTCCGGTAGGGGCGGTGTTGTATTGCAGCATTCGTTTTTATTATGATTTAAACATTAAACAAAATTTGTCTTTACCCTTAATCGATCACCTACAGCGACTGTTTGATTGGTTGCCTAGCAGAATATTTAGTTTTGGATATGTGTTAAGTGGGCAATTCTCCCAAGGGCTAACAGCCTGGCGAAAACGGGCGTTCGATACTCGCAGTAGTGCTAAATTAGTCGTCACTGAAACCGCGTTAGCGGCTGAGTCTTTGCCTGAGGCTGGGCCTGCTCCTGTTAGCGTGCAACCAACATTAGCCCTATTGGCGCTGACCAAACGTAACTTTACTCTGCTGCTTACTTTTGTGTCTGTTTTGACCATATTTGGGATCATTAGTTAGCCTAGATATTGTGTTTTTCGGGCTTTTGTCAAATGGTCTGACCCCTTAACGATTTTTTTCGTTTATGCTGCTTAATCTGAGAGTGCAGTTGGTGACTATGCTAGAAACTAGACATCAATAGGATGATTTGATAAAGTGCGCGCTCTCACATAAATTGGTAAGACCAATTTACAATAAGGCTTTCAAGGGAGTTTGAGCGCAATTATGGCTTACAGCAAGATTAACCAGCCAAAAATTTCTGATGTGATCATGGAGCAACTTGAGCGCATGATCCTTGAGGGCAGTTTACAGCCTGGCCAGAAATTACCTCCTGAACGTGAACTTGCGGTCCAGTTTGAAGTGTCGCGCCCTTCATTGCGTGAAGCCATTCAAAAGCTTGAAGCAAAAGGTTTATTAATGCGCCGTCAAGGCGGTGGCACTTATGTTAAAGAACAACTCTGGCAAAGCCTTGCTGATCCTATTGTTGAGTTGATGCATAACGATTCTGAAAGCCAATACGATTTACTTGAATTTCGTCATGCCACCGAAGGCATGATGGCGTATTTTGCTGCTCTACGCGGCACTGACGCCGACATGAAAAATATTCAAAATAGTATTTTAGACGTGGAAAATGCTCCCAGTATTGAAGAGCAAGCGGATGCGATTGTGCGTTTTTATCGCGCCGTAGCCGAGGCGTCACACAATGTGGCAATGCTTCATTTAGTATTAAGTTTAACCCCTGTGCTGCATAAAAACGTGGCGCAAAATTTGGAACTTCTTAGTCGTCGTGAAGAAGCTTCCACCATGGCAAATGATCACCGCCGGGCGTTATTGGCGGCGATTGTGCGCCGAGACCCTGATGCGGCACGTGAAGCGTCGAATGAGCATTTAAGCTATATCGAAGAAGTCATGTTGTCAGTAAGAGAAGAAGATAGTCGGTTGCAGCGTAGCTTGCGCCGTTTAAAGAGCGGCGTATAGGTGAGTTAAACAAGACCAAAGCCTGTCGCTAACAAGATTTTTTATTATTAACATACACTAAACACTCTCAATGGTGTCTTAGGTATAACGTATAGGAAAAGACTGCAATGTCTGAACATATGCTAAATGATATTGACCCGCTAGAAACGAATGAGTGGTTGTCTGCTTTAGAATCAGTGGTTCGTGAAGAGGGCCTAGAGCGCGCTCAGTATTTACTCGAGAAAGTGCTAGATAAAGCCCGTTTAGACGGTGTCGCTATGGCAACGGGTATCAATACTAATTATATCAACACTATCCCTACGACCCAAGAGCCGGCGTATCCTGGTGATACCACAATTGAACGTCGAATTCGTTCGGTTATTCGTTGGAACGCCATTATGATCGTGTTGCGTGCATCGAAAAAAGATTTAGACCTTGGTGGCCACATGGCCTCTTTCCAGTCGGCTGCATCATTTTACGAAGTGTGTTTTAACCACTTTTTCCGTGCCCCGAACGAAGTCGATGGTGGTGATTTAGTTTATTACCAAGGTCATATCTCTCCTGGTATCTATTCTCGTGCGTTTGTTGAAGGCCGATTAACTGAAGAGCAGCTTGATAACTTCCGTCAAGAAGTCGGTGGTAAAGGTTTACCGTCATATCCGCATCCAAAGTTAATGCCTGAATTTTGGCAATTCCCTACCGTATCGATGGGTTTAGGGCCAATGTCGGCGATTTATCAAGCACGCTTTTTGAAGTATCTTGATGGTCGTGGTTTAAAGAATACTTCAGCTCAGCGTGTTTATGCCTTTTTAGGTGACGGTGAGATGGACGAGCCTGAATCTCGTGGTGCTATCTCTTTTGCCTCGCGTGAAAAACTTGATAATTTATGTTTCTTAATTAACTGTAACTTACAACGTCTAGACGGCCCTGTAATGGGTAACGGCAGTATTATTCAAGAGCTAGAAGGCTTGTTTAGAGGCGCTGGCTGGAACGTGGTTAAAGTGATTTGGGGCAATAACTGGGATTCGCTAATTGCAAAAGATACCAGTGGCAAACTACTTCAGTTGATGAACGAGACTGTTGATGGTGATTATCAGACCTTTAAGTCAAAAGATGGTGCTTACGTGCGTGAGCATTTCTTCGGTAAATATCCAGAAACTGCGGCCCTAGTATCTGACATGACAGATGCGCAAGTCTTTGCCCTTAAACGTGGTGGTCATGACTCTTCTAAGTTATATGCCGCGTTCAAAAATGCACAAGAAACCAAAGGCAAACCAACGGTTATTTTAGCCAAAACCGTAAAAGGTTATGGCATGGGTGAAGCTGCAGAAGGCAAGAACATTGCACACGGCGTGAAAAAGATGGACATGACGCACGTACTGCAATTACGTAACCGTCTTGGTATTGATGATTTATTAAGCGACGAGCAAGTATCAGAGCTGCCATACTTGAAACTTGAGCCTGGCTCAGCAGAATATGAATATTTGCATGCACGTCGTAAAGCCTTACATGGTTATACGCCGCAACGTTTGCCTAATTTCACCGAGAAATTATCGTTACCGACTGTAGAAGAGTTTGGCGCATTGCTCGTTGAGCAAAAGCGTGAAATTTCTACCACAATGTCTTTTGTTCGTGCCTTAAATACTTTACTTAAGCATGAAGGCATTGGTAAAAATATTGTGCCGATTATTGCAGATGAAGCACGTACTTTTGGTATGGAAGGTTTATTCCGCCAAGTGGGTATTTATAACCCACAAGGGCAAGCTTATACCCCTGAAGATCGCAGTGTAGTGTCTTATTATAAAGAAGCTACATCAGGCCAGGTATTGCAAGAAGGTATTAATGAGTTAGGTGCAATGTCTTCATGGGTTGCTGCGGCAACGTCATACAGCACTAACGATTTACCTATGATCCCATTTTATATCTACTATTCAATGTTTGGATTCCAACGCGTTGGTGACATGGCATGGATGGCGGGCGATCAACAAGCACGTGGTTTCCTATTAGGTGCTACAGCGGGCCGTACCACATTAAATGGTGAAGGTTTGCAGCATGAAGATGGTCACAGCCATGTTCAAGCCAGCACGATTCCAAACTGTATTTCTTATGACCCTACGTTTGCATACGAACTTGCCGTGATTTTGCAAGACGGTATTCGCCGCATGTATGGTGATCAAGAAAACGTGTTCTACTATTTAACCTTAATGAATGAAAACTACGCCATGCCAGCCATGCCAGCAGGCAGTGAGGAAGGTATTCGTAAAGGTATTTATAAACTTGAATCACATAAAGGTAGCAACAAAGTTCAATTAATGAGCTCTGGTACTATCATGAACGAAGTACGTAAAGCTGCGCAAATATTGAGCGAAGAATACGATGTTGGATCAGACGTGTTCTCTGTGACGTCGTTTAACGAATTAACGCGTCAAGGCCAAGATGCAGAACGTTATAACATGTTGCATCCTGACGCTGAGCCAAAACAAGCGTATATCACCACCATACTGGGTACTGAGCCTGCAATTGCAGCAACAGACTATATGAAAAACTACGCAGAACAAGTGCGTGCATTTATGCCTTCTGTATCATACAAAGTATTAGGTACTGATGGTTTTGGTCGTTCTGATAGCCGCGAAAACTTACGTCGTCACTTTGAGGTCAATGCTGGCTATGTGGTTGTGGCGGCATTAAGTGAACTGGTAAAACGTGGAGATATTGACAAGTCTGTAGTGGTTAAAGCCATTGCAAAGTTCAATATTGACGCTGACAAGACAAATCCGCTATACGCGTAAGAGGCAATAACATGACAATCGAAATTAGTGTACCTGACATAGGTGCAGATGAGGTTGAAGTAACTGAGATTCTTGTTAGCGTTGGCGACAAGGTTGAGTTAGAACAGTCACTGATCTCTGTTGAAGGCGATAAAGCTGCAATGGAAGTACCGGCATCTGCTGCGGGTGTGGTAAAAGAAATTAAAGTCAAAGTCGGTGATAAAGTCGCAACAGGCTCAGCCATTATGATATTTGAGTCGGACTCAGCTGCTGAAGTTAAATCTGCTCCAGCTGCTGCGCCTGCTCCTGCTGCGGAAGCTCCTTCAGCCGCAGCATTGAAAGAAGTGCATGTGCCTGATATTGGTGACGATGAAGTCGAAGTGACCGCTATTTTGGTTAAGCTTGGCGACAGTGTTGCTGAAGATCAATCTCTGCTGAGTGTGGAAGGCGATAAAGCAGCGATGGAAGTGCCTGCACCTTTTGCGGGTGTGCTTAAAGAAATTAAAGTGGCTGTGGGTGACAAGGTTTCTACCGGATCATTTGTAATGGTATTTGAGGTTGCAGGTTCTGCTGCACCATCTGCCACTACAGCCGCTCCAGCCCAAGTTGCCGCTCCTGC
This sequence comes from Shewanella glacialimarina, assembly GCF_020511155.1. NCBI lineage: Bacteria > Pseudomonadati > Pseudomonadota > Gammaproteobacteria > Alteromonadales > Shewanellaceae > Shewanella > Shewanella glacialimarina. The sequence goes on from NZ_CP041216.1 coordinate 358,621, forward strand.
GGTTTCTTCTGCGCCATCGGTACAAGATATCCACGTACCTGATATTGGCGGTGACGAAGTTGAAGTCACCGAAATCATGGTAAAAGTGGGTGACACTGTTACTGAAGAGCAAGCACTTATTAGTGTTGAGGGTGATAAAGCAGCAATGGAAGTTCCTGCACCCTTTGCCGGTAAAGTGACCGCTATTACGATTAAGCAAGGCGACAAGGTATCAACGGGTTCGTTGATTATGACCTTTGAAGTTGCTGGCAGTGCACCTGTTACATCAGCACCTGTGGCGGCTCCAGTCGCCACCGCAGCACCTGCTGTTACTCAAGCGACCCCTGCTGCTGCGGCGAAAGAAGACTTTGTTGAAAACAATGCTTATGCACATGCATCACCTGTGATACGCCGTATGGCTCGTGAACTGGGTGTTAACCTAGCAAATGTTAAAGGCACTGGCCGTAAAAATCGCGTAATGAAGGACGATGTTCAAAATTATGTGAAAGCGGCGGTTAAACAAGTTGAGTCTGGCAGTGTGAAATCTGCTGCTGGTGGCGCAGGAGGTGAGTTAAACTTACTTGCATGGCCAAAAGTTGATTTTAGTAAGTTTGGCGAAACAGAAGTTAAGCCATTATCGCGGATTCAAAAAATATCTGGTGCAAACTTACATCGTAACTGGGTCAAAATTCCACATGTTACTCAGTGGGATGATGCCGATATTACTGAGCTTGAAGATTTCCGTAAGGCACAAAATGCCTTGGAAGCGAAAAAAGACTCAGGCATGAAGATCACGCCATTAGTGTTTATCATGAAAGCGGTTGCCAAAGCACTTGAAGCATTCCCGACCTTTAACTCTTCATTATCAGAAGATGGCGAAAGCTTAATTTTGAAGAAGTTTGTTAACATTGGTATTGCGGTTGATACGCCTAATGGACTCGTGGTGCCTGTGTTCAAAGATGTGAACAAAAAAGGTATTCATGAATTATCTGACGAGCTTAAAGAAGTGTCTAAAAAAGCCCGTGGCGGTAAGCTAACGGCTGCAGATATGCAAGGTGGTTGTTTTACTATCTCAAGTTTAGGTGGCATTGGTGGTACGGCGTTTACGCCTATTGTTAATGCGCCAGAGGTTGCCATTCTGGGTGTGTCTAAGTCAGACTTTAAGCCTGTTTGGAATGGCAAAGAGTTCGTACCTCGCTTAATGTTGCCGTTGTCATTGTCGTATGATCATCGAGTTATCGATGGTGCAGATGGTGCGCGATTTATTACTTATCTGAATAGCTGTTTATCAGATATTCGTACTTTAGTGTTGTAACTAATAGGCTGCTTGAATCATTAAGCAGCCTATTTTGTTAGTGAAATGTGTTGTCTTTAAATGGTTGAATCAGTAAAGACTTGATTACACAACGATGGGCACTTAGCCTAAGCCACTAAATTGAAGTAAAGATCGGATTAAACGATACTCTGTCATAGAACACAGAATTACTAAAACCTAGGATTGTGATTGTCATCCAAGAAAGTGTAAACTGCGGCCAGTTAACATGATGTGATCACAATGATTGTAAAGACGGTATTGCCGCCAACTCAAGCAAAAGAATAGAGGAAAACATGAGTAACGAAATTAAAACTCAGGTAGTTGTATTAGGTGCTGGCCCTGCAGGTTATTCTGCGGCTTTTCGCGCAGCAGATTTAGGTTTAGATACTATTATCGTTGAACGTTTCAACACCTTAGGTGGTGTGTGTTTAAACGTGGGTTGTATCCCATCTAAAGCATTATTACACGTAGCAAAAGTGATTGAAGAAGCCAAAATGGTTGCTGATCACGGCGTTGTTTTTGGTGAGCCAAAAATCGACTTAGACAAATTACGTAGCTTTAAAGAGAAAGTTATTGGCCAATTAACAGGCGGCTTAGGCGGAATGTCTAAAATGCGTAAAGTTGATGTGGTTAATGGCTTTGGTACATTTACTGGCCCAAATACCTTAGAAGTGAAAGCTGAAGACGGTAGCGTTAAAGTTGTGCAGTTTGAACACGCCATTATTGCTGCGGGTTCGCGCCCAATTAAATTGCCTTTCATTCCTCATGACGACCCACGTATTTGGGATTCGACTGACGCATTAGAATTGAAAGAAGTACCGGGTAAACTGCTTGTTATGGGCGGCGGTATTATTGGCCTAGAAATGGGTACGGTTTACGAGGCACTAGGCAGTGAAATTGATGTGGTTGAAATGTTCGACCAGGTCATTCCTGCTGCTGATAAAGACGTAATTCGCGTATTCACTAAGCAAATTAAGAAGAAGGTTAATCTAATTCTTGAAACCAAAGTGACTGCTGTTGAAGCAAAAGATGATGGTATCTATGTGACAATGGAAGGCAAAAAAGCCCCTACAGAACCAGTGCGTTATGATGCTGTGTTAGTGGCTATTGGCCGGGCACCAAATGGTAAGTCATTGGCTGCAGAAAAAGCCGGTGTTAATGTTGATGAGCGTGGATTTATCAATGTTGATAAACAACTGCGTACTAACGTGCCACACATATTTGCTATTGGTGATATTGTTGGTCAACCAATGTTAGCCCATAAAGGTGTGCATGAAGGTCATGTTGCTGCTGAAGTTATTTCTGGTCTTAAGCACTTCTTCGACCCGAAAGTTATTCCTTCAATAGCGTATACAAATCCTGAAGTCGCTTGGGTTGGTTTAACTGAGAAAGAAGCAAAAGAGCAAGGTATTGCTTATGAAACTGCGACTTTCCCTTGGGCTGCTAGTGGCCGTGCAATCGCTTCAGATTGCAGTGAAGGTATGACTAAGTTAATTTTCGACAAAGAGACTCATCGTGTTATCGGTGGTGCTGTTGTGGGAGCTAACGGCGGTGAATTACTCGGTGAAATCGGCCTAGCAATTGAAATGGGTTGTGATGCTGAAGATTTAGCATTAACGATTCACGCTCACCCAACCTTACATGAATCAGTGGGTCTTGCTGCTGAAATTTATGAAGGTTCAATTACTGACTTACCTAACCCAAAAGCGGTTAAAAAGAAGTAATTAACTGCATAAATAAATTATTTAAAGCACCCTAATGGGTGCTTTTTTTTGGTCTACACTTACTTCATAGTAGCATATTAATTCTAGCGTAAAATTTATGTTATTTATTATATGTTGCCCTTATTGGCTTTGAATTTAGTCTCCATTTGCACACTATTAAGCCACACATTCTGGCGTAATTGCACAATATGCGCTCAGCAATTTAAGTTGTTTGGCTTAATGTCTCTTGAAAAATAGCGCTATTGGCTTGTCTGTTTAAATGCTAACCTGTAAAAATACTTTTATACTTAGTTTAAGAGACTGCTAGAAGTGAAGCTAACACATTAACAGCAATGATTTAGTTGGTAAAAGTTATTGTTTAAATGGCTGTTTTAAATATTTTTCATTATTTGTAACTGTGACTGTGACTGTATATTGAAATTAGACGGTTTTTGATACCAGAATGGACTTCTAAATCAAATAGGATAAAAGTCAGTTCATTAGTTGTTTTATTTGAGATAAAACAACATTAGGTATTGGAGTATCTCACCTTAAATGTATCGCTTCTGCGCCTTTATAATAGTCGTTATGGTTATGCTGGGATCCGTTGCACCTGCTAAAGGGGCCGACTTCATTCAGCGTGTATTTAATGCTAAAGATGGTTTAGCTAATAGCACTATTAACGATATCAGTTTTGACCGTTATGGTTATGCTTGGCTTGCAACTGAACAAGGGCTTTATCGAGTTAGTAATAACTCAATTAGGCGCATTGATAAAGTCGGCACTGAGTCTGTTTTAGACGACGAGATGCTTTACCGAGTGGTTCCAGTTGCTGATGAGCATTTATTAATTACCTCTATTAGCACCCTGTACCTATACAGTATACGGGAACACAAATTCACCCAGCTATTTCAACCTACTGCGATGGGAGGGGATGAAGACAATACTAGCCTTGGCATAGTCTCGATAGTTGATAATCACGCGAATCAATTTGAATTACTGTCACATGACGGCCAACGTTACCTATTTGACATTGCCAGTATGAGTTTGATCCCTGACCCCAAAGGATCGCTATCTTCTACTATCCCTTGGGGGCATCAATTAGTCTTAAGCAACCAAGAGCGTATTTATACTTCCCCCCATAAAGCTGAACTGCACCTTTTAGATGGTAAAGTAATCGATTTAGGATGGAACAAAAAGCGTGGGTCAATTAAGGGGTTAATGCAAGACTCACATCAACAGATATGGCTATTTTCATCTAAAGGTTTGTTTAAAATAATCTTAAGCCAGCGCACCATAACTCCTATTATGGATAAGCCCTTTTATATTGAAAAAGTGGTTGAAGACAGCAAAGGCACACTTTGGCTTGGCAGTCGCAGTGGATTGATTTCATGGGATGTAAATACTAATGACTCGAAGAATTATCATCAGCCATTAAAAACATTTGCAGATATTGATTATATTCATGCCCTTGCAATTGATGAAAACGGTTTGATCTGGGTGGGTGGCTCAGGTGATGGTTTGGCTTTAGTGGCAACCGCCCCTGATTATATTGTTGATTATTTTTCTCAGTCTTCAGAATATCAACTCGATAACGAAATGATATGGTCTATTTTTCAACAAAATAATAAAGTTTGGTTAGGTACTGATGGTGGTTTAGAGGTGATTGATACGCTTTCTAAAGCTTCGACATTAGTTGTGCCCGATGGTTTTGAACCAAATGACAGCATTTATAACATTACTGATCTTGATGATGATCATATTGTGTTATCTACCACTAACGGTTTATTTGTTATTAACAAATATACCAATGCCTCCTCTGATTTTAGTCAATGGAGTGGTGGGCAATTATCCCTAAGAAAAAATGTGGTGATTACTAGTTATCGTGATCCTATATTAGATAGAATTTGGTTTTCGACGACTCAAGGCCTCTACTATTGGCAGTATGGAGGCATTGAGCTGCAGCAAGTGATGCTTGATGATCGTGAGTCACAGCAAGGAAGATTCTGGTTTAGTGCAATTATCAGAGATAACCATAATCGCTTATGGTTAGGGGGAGAGAAAAGTTTTGGTTACCTTGATGACGACTTAATATTTACGCCAATAAAAAATGCTTTTTCTCATTTAGATAAGCAACCGCAGATTACCCACCTTCTTCAGGTTAGTTCGGATACGCTATGGCTGGGGACATCGCAAAATGGTGTGTTTGAATATCATATTAACACTGGGGTAATTACTGACTTCGATGATAAGTTAAATATTGACTGTAATGTGGTGCTTTTTTTACAAGAAACCCCAGAGGACTTCTTAATTGGATGTTCTCGCTCTATTATAAAAATTAATAAACGGACACAAACTCACTCTTCATTTACTCACCATGATGGCTTTATCTCTGATGAGCTTAATGAATCAGCGGTGTTATATCAGCCTCAAATGGGGTTATATGTCGGCACGCCTGACGGCGCCATGTTAATTGACCCCAACAAATTAGCTAATCGAATTATTAATAATAATATTTTTCTTGAGTCAGTCTCGGTTTTTTATGATAAAAAAACCGATTTGTTTTTGCTACCTGAGCAATTAAAAACGGTAGAGCCAGGCGCAAGCTTAATTAGCTTTCAAATTTCAAATTTAGATTATCTTGATGACAGCCCAATAAGTTTACAATATCGCTTACTGAAAAATGGCAAAGCTTTGTCTAGCTTTGTGTTATTGGAAGGCCAATCTCAAATTAACATTTCAGGCTTAAACGCTGGCAAATATACCCTAGAACTGAACTATAAAAAACACAGTGTATGGTCGGCTCATCCATTTCAGTTTAGCTTTTTAGTAGATGAGTATTGGTGGCAATCTCAATACTTTAAAGGTGTACTAATTTTCAGCGTGCTCTTTTTTGCTTTTGTTTTATCCATATATCGTCAGCGCCAAGTCATGCGTTTTAAAAAGGTCAATCAAGCTTTAGTTGAAAGCGATGACAGGTTGTCTCAAGCCCTTCGTGGCAGTGATTCTGATCTATGGGAATGGCGCGATGATAACCAAATACTAACCTTAGATAATCGTGGTGGCATGTTAGGCGATAAGTTAAATATTTTGACAAAACTAGTCGATCTTCCTATTCATCCAGAGGATGTTGACCGCGTGACCCAAGCATGGCTTGAGTTGCTTAAGTCGACAGCAGATATGATAGATGTGGACTTTCGCTATCGTCATGAGTCACAGGACTGGCGATGGCTGAGAATAAAAGGACGGGCTATATCGTGGCAAGCTAAAAGCGGTCGACTAAAGCGTGCTGCTGGCATTTACTCCGATATTACCTCACAGCGCGAATTAGAAAGTGAAGTGAACCTATTGGCTGAGGCATTTGAGAATACCTCAGAAGGGATGTTAATTCTTGATGCTGATAAGCGTATCAAAATTAGTAATCTTGCCGCTAACCGAATTCTTGCTATGCGGGGTGAAGAGTTATTGGGTAACCAATTTTCCAACTTAGTGCTATCCAGTCAAGTCCCTTTAAATATCGATAAGCTGTTTAGCCGAGACACATTTTGGAGTGGCGAGCGTGATTTATTGCGTGCAGATAATAAGCCTTGTCCTGTGTGGTTAAATATCTCCAAAATGCTCAATTCTGTCGGCACTACCCAACATTATGTGGTGGTGTTTTCTGACATGACCGAGCGAAAACAGAGTGAACTTAAATTACAGCGATTAGCCAATAACGATCCACTTACAGGTTTAGCTAACCGAACTCAGTTTGTCGTATTACTTAATCAAGTCATTGAAGATGCGGTGCGAAGTGATGAAAAGTTAGCGCTTATGTTTTTAGATTTAGATCGCTTTAAATCGGTTAATGATTCTTTTGGTCATAGCATGGGGGATGCATTATTAATTGAGGCAGCAAACCGTTTGCAATCCTGTTTGAATTCGGAGCATCTGTTATGCCGTTTTGGCGGTGATGAGTTTGTTATTTTACTGCGCAATGCTGATGACATTGATCATATTAACCACCTTGCAAGTCTATTATTAGAGCAGATTGAAAAGCCATTTAAACTTTATGGACGTGAATTTTTTATTTCAACCAGTATAGGAATTAGTTGTTGGCCTGAAGATTGTCAAGATTCAGAAGTCTTGATAAAAAATGCTGACTTAGCCATGTATCACGCTAAAGAAGAGGGGCGTGGTAATTTTCAATATTATTCAGCTGAGCGTAATGCAGAAGCACTGTACCATTTACGCTTGGAGTCTGATTTGCGCAAGGCGATTGAGCGAGATGAGTTTGAGCTGCATTATCAGCCACAGATTGACATTCTACATAACGATCGCTTTATCGGCATGGAAGCATTAATTCGTTGGAAACATCCAACAGAGGGTTATATTCGACCCGATATTTTTATAAAAATAGCCGAATCTTGTGGATTAATTATCGACATTGATACATGGGTGCTTAAACAAGCCTGTCTTGATGGAGCCCGTTGGTATCAACATTATGAACACGACTTTAAGCTATCAGTAAACGTCTCTGCCGTGCAGTTTAGACAAAGTAGCTTTATTGACTCAGTTAAAAGTGCGTTAACTGAAACGGGGTTTCCAGCAAAAAACTTATGCCTTGAGATTACCGAAGGGGTGTTAATGAAAGAGATACATGTTGCGACTGAGCATTTATCTCAATTAAAAGCTTTGGGCATACAAGTGGCGATTGATGACTTTGGGACCGGATACTCATCACTGGCTTATTTAAGATCATTTGAGGTTAATACACTCAAAATTGACCGTTCCTTCTTAATTCAAATTGCTGAAAATCAAGCAGATCAAGCGATTGTATCCAGTATTATTGAGTTAGCACGTAATCTTAAATTACAAGTCGTAGCCGAAGGAATTGAAACTAAGGAGCAACTAGAGCAAGTATTTAGCCGTGGATGCTACATTATCCAGGGTTATTATTTTGCTAAGCCGATGCCAAGATCTGATTTGGACACTTTTCTTGGTATTGACACCAAAGAAAAACCCATCACTTTTCATAATTGAGTTAGGGGGAGTTGGTTAATCTTTGCTAGAATATGATTGTTTTTAATTGTCTTTGGGATTACTAAATTGGTCATTTTTCGGTCAATATTGCGTGTGAAATTTATTATTGGTTCAGTGATTGCACTGTTGTTTTTTGGTTCTGCGCATTCTGCAGTTGATAAACCGCCAACATTTAAAGAACGACCCACCATTGGCTTAGTGCTTAGTGGCGGCGGTGCTAAAGGCGCTGCCCATATTGGTGTGTTACAAGTGTTAGAGGCCAACAATATCCCTGTGGATTACGTGGCTGGCACCAGTATTGGTGCTTATATTGCTGGTATGTATGCTTTAGGTTTTAGTGCCGATGAAATCGAAACTATCATGTTGGAAGGTGCATGGGATACAGGCTATTCAGACACTATTCCCAGAGAAGACTTATCATATCGAAACAAGCAATTAAGAGATAAATACAATATTCCACTTAGCGTGGGATTTAATAGAGGAGAGATCACTACACCTTCAGGGCTGTTGCAAGGTCAAACAATGTCGCAACTATTGCGCCACTCAACGGACTTGGTTGAGCAGTTTGGTGATTTTGATGATCTGGCCATTCCTTTTCGCGCAGTTGCTACCAATTTAGCCACCAGTGAAGCCGTGGTCATAAGTCATGGGAGTATTTCCAAAGCGATGCAAGCTTCTGCAACCGTGCCTGGTGCGTTGCAGCCTGCCAGTATCGATGGAATGTTATTGGTCGATGGTGGCATTGCTAACAATATGCCTATTGATGTAGTTCAAGGCATGGGGGCTGATATCATTATTGCGGTTGATATAGGCTCACCTTTAACTCAACAAAGCCAGTTAAATAGTACCATTGCCGTACTTGAGCAATTATCCACTATCTTGACTCAAGCTAGCACAGCGCGTCAAAAGCAACTGCTAAAAGAAAACGATATTCTAATCAGACCTTGGATTGATAACCTCAGCACCACAGACTTTTCAATCATGCCCCAAGCATTAGTGATTGGAGAGCAGGCTGCACAGCTGAAATATGACCAACTGATTAAGTTGTCTATTTCTGATGAAGAGTACCAAGCCTATGTTGATGCGAAACAACAAAAACGTTTACGCTGGAACAACCCAATTAAACAACCGATTTATCAAATTGTGTTAAATAATGAATCTAAAGTGAATGATAAATTAATACACGATAGTCTGCAGATAAAGCCGGGGCAGGTCATTACCAAAGAAGAATTAGAAGCAGCGGTTAAACGTGTTTACTCATTAAACAGATTTGAAAGTGTTGATATTGAATTTAATGATACTGAACTAGGACGTATTCTGACGGTAAAATCTAAAGCGAAATCTTGGGGACCTAATTATTTTGATGCTGGTTTTAATTGGGAAGACGATTTCACATTAGACTCGGCAGTGACATTAAACTTAGCTTTTGCGATGACAGATTTAACTGACAATGGTGGTGAGTGGCGCAATGAATTGGAACTTGGCTTTCAAAAGCGGGTTGCGACTGAGTTTTATCAACCACTGGATAGAGACCAAGACACCTATACGATTGCTCGGTATCAGTACGAAATGAAAAGCTGGGATTTATATGATGAAAATGAATTGATATATCAGCTAGATAATAACGTATCAACTTTTACAACGGGTATAGGATACAACTACTCTTCTGATGGGATTATCGAGTTAGGTCTGATCGGTGAATTAGGTACAATTACCAACAATGCTGTGTTCACTGGCAAGTTTGATTATGAAACCTATGGCGCTTATATCAAAACGGCTTATGATACCTTAAACAGTATTAGCTTCCCGACAGAAGGTAACCGGTTTACTTTAGCTGGCTACTTTAGAAATGAAAGCTATATGTCTTCAAGCTTTGCTGACGCGAGCGATAGAACCTGGCAAATTGACGCGGATTGGAAAGGAGCGCTTAATTTAGGTCACCATGCAATCGTAGGAAAGATGGCTTTGTCGACGGTTGAAAGTGACGGTGATTTTTCAATCCACTTGAGCAATTTAGGAGGATTTTTAAATCTATCAGGTTTTCATAAAAGTGCTTTGGCCGGAGCACATAAAGTCTTTGGCGCTGTGATCTATCAGTACGATTTAGGCCGGGATGTATTAATTACTGATATGCCATTATATTTAGGCACCAGTTTCGAAGCGGGGAACGTTTGGTATTTGCGTGAGGATGTTGATATTAACGATCTTATTTTTTCAGGCAGTCTATATTTAGGGACAGATACGTCCTGGGGGCCTGCAGCATTAGGCTTTGGTTACAATGATAACGGTGACAGAGCATTCTATTTATTTATTGGGAAGAACTTCTAAACTCATTATTCAATCAAGGCTGCATTAGCTGCCTTGATTGTTTGGGTGAGAAACACCTATCGATAATGTTGTTTAAGTATGTCGATGATGGCGTGAGCATCAGGCACTTGATGATGACCAATAATCCATTTAGCTTGTGTTGCCAACTGTGGCGCAGGAATAGCAATCGTTTGCATAGAAGCGGCTCTAGCGGCAACTAAGCCATTAAATGAATCCTCTATTGCTAGGCAGTTTTCTGCATCAATGTTCAGCGCTGAAGCACAATTCAAATATACTTCAGGATGGGGTTTTCCTCTGGCTAAAAACTCTGCTGAGGTGATGGCTTCAAAATAATGCCGAATACCAAGCTTATCTAGCACAGCATCAATGATAAGGCTTGGGGAAGAGGTTGCTAGGCCTATTTTTAGCCCTTGCTGCTGACAAAAGCTAAGAGTGTCAATAATGCCGTCCATTACTTGACCCTGTTGGCGGATAATATTGACAACTTCTTCTACGATAGCATTAGCCGTTTTGGCATTATCATAGTTGTCCCAAGGGTAGCGTTGGTACCAATAACGCACCACTTGATCGATGCGAAACCCGGTGGTACTTTCGACATCTTCTAAGGTTAGCGATAATCCGAGCGCGTTCAAAATAGCTATTTCAGCTTGTTGCCATGCGGGTTCGGAATCGATAAGTACACCATCCATGTCAAAAATAATCGCTTTGATATCCACATTTGCCATAAAAAACTCAATATTGGTCAGAAAGGACCATTAGCGTAACGTTTTCCCTAAATGAGTTCATTAAAAATACAAATTATTGAAAATATTTATTTTTAAGGCGTGAGATTGTTTACAGATGATTTTAATCAACAGATATATTTTAAAGTATTGAATTTTATGTTTTTTATTGTAATTTCAAACTATTGTCTAATTTTATTTGTTTAAATCAGGCTTTACATTATCTGTAGTACCAAAAAATCCCGTAGATTTCATCTTAGTAACAGTGTGAGCAGATTCATACTTTTTTAAAGCTGTAGTATACTGGGGACCGGATTTCAAGCCCTAACCTGTGGAATTTCAGCGTGACTAAAACTGACGTTGAGTTTCGCCGTAAGGCGTCAAACAAAGAGGAATGTTGCCGTGCTAGAAGCATATCGTAAACACGTCGCAGAGCGTGCCGCAGAGGGTATTGTCCCTAAGCCATTAGATGCACAACAAGTGGCTGAATTAGTAAAATTAGTTGAGACACCGCCAGCTGGTGAAGAGGCTGTCATTCTCGATTTATTAGAAAACCGTATTCCACCAGGTGTTGATGAAGCTGCCTATGTGAAAGCGGCATTCTTAGATGCTGTGGCAAAAGGCACTGTAAAATCACCAATATTATCTGCTGAACGTGCCGTAGAGTTACTTGGTACTATGCAAGGTGGTTACAACATTGAGCCGTTAATCGCTCAATTAGATAACCCAGCATTAGCGCCATTATCAGTTAAAGCATTATCAAACACCTTATTAATGTTTGATTCTTACCACGACGTGGTAGAAAAAATGCAAGCAGGTAATGCATCAGCAAAACAAGTTGTTGAAGCTTGGGCAAACGCAGAGTGGTTCTTAAACCGTCCTAAACTTGCTGATAAAGTGACTTTAACCGTATTTAAAGTGGCGGGTGAAACCAACACTGATGACTTGTCACCAGCACCCGATGCATGGTCACGTCCTGATATCCCATTACATGCATTAGCCATGTTGAAAAACGCCCGTGACGGTATCGTACCTGATGTGTCTGGCGAAGTGGGTCCAATTAAAGAAATCGAAGCGCTTAAAACCAAAGGTCATCCACTTGTTTATGTGGGCGACGTTGTTGGTACCGGCTCTTCGCGTAAATCAGCAACTAACTCAGTGTTATGGTTCATGGGCGATGATATCCCTTATGTACCAAACAAGCGTGCTGGTGGTTTCTGTTTAGGTAACAAAATCGCACCAATTTTCTTCAACACTATGGAAGATGCAGGCGCGTTACCGATTGAACTAAACGTTGATAAAATGGAAATGGGCGATGTTATCGACATTTATCCATACACTGGCGAAGTTAAGCGCGGTGGTACTGATGAAGTTATCTCTACGTTTGAGCTAAAAACAGACGTATTGTTAGACGAAGTTCGCGCTGGTGGCCGTATTCCATTAATCATTGGCCGTGGCTTAACAGACCGTGCACGTGAAACCTTAGGGTTAACAGCATCTGACGTATTCGTACGCCCACAAGATGTTGTTGTCACTAATAAGGGCTTTACCCTTGCACAGAAAATGGTCGGTAAAGCGTGTGGCGTAAAAGGTATTCGTCCTGGTCAATACTGCGAACCTAAAATGACGTCTGTGGGCTCACAAGACACAACAGGTCCTATGACTCGTGATGAGTTAAAAGACTTAGCTTGTTTAGGTTTTAGCGCTGATTTAACCATGCAGTCATTCTGTCACACAGCGGCTTATCCAAAGCCAGTTGACGTTGACACTCACCATACGTTACCTGATTTCATCATGAACCGTGGTGGTGTATCACTTCGTCCAGGTGACGGGGTTATTCACTCATGGTTAAACCGTATGTTACTTCCAGATACCGTAGGTACTGGTGGTGATTCACATACGCGTTTTCCAATTGGTATTTCATTCCCAGCAGGTTCTGGTCTAGTAGCATTTGCTGCAGCAACGGGTGTTATGCCTCTTGATATGCCAGAGTCAATTTTGGTTCGCTTTAAAGGTGAAATGCAACCAGGCATCACATTACGTGATCTTGTCCATGCCATTCCGCTTAAAGCGATTGAACTTGGCTTATTGACCGTTGAGAAAAAGGGCAAAATCAATGCTTTCTCTGGTCTTGTATTAGAAATCGAAGGTCTTGAGCACTTAAAAGTAGAGCAAGCATTTGAATTATCTGATGCATCGGCTGAACGTAGTGCTGCTGGCTGTACCATCAAGCTAGGTAAAGAGCCTATCATTGAGTATCTTAACTCTAACATCGTGATGTTAAAGTGGATGATCAGCGAAGGTTATGGCGATCGTCGTACTATTGAGCGCCGTATTACAGCGATGCAAGATTGGTTAGCAAACCCTGAGTTAATGGAAGCTGATAAAGATGCAGAATATGCTGAAATTATCGAAATTGACTTAAACGACATCAAAGAGCCAATCCTTTGTGCGCCAAACGATCCTGATGATGCAGTATTATTATCAAGCGTGGCACAAACTAAGATTGACGAAGTGTTTGTTGGTTCTTGTATGACTAACATAGGTCACTTCCGTGCGACCGGTAAGATGTTAGAAAAGTTTGCTACAACACTGCCAACACGTTTGTGGATTGCACCGCCAACTAAGATGGACCGCGATCAATTAACCGAAGAAGGTTATTACTCAATCTTCGGCCGTGTTGGTGCTCGCATCGAAATCCCTGGTTGTTCTCTATGTATGGGTAACCAAGCACGTGTTGCAGAAGGTGCTACTGTAGTATCAACTTCTACGCGTAACTTCCCTAACCGTTTAGGTACTGGCGCAAACGTATACTTAGCATCTGCTGAGTTAGCAGCAGTTGCCGCGTTATTGGGTCGCCTACCTTCAGTTGAAGAGTATCAAACTTACGCTAAAGAATTAGATGCAACGGCAGCTGATACTTACCGTTATTTGAACTTCGATCAAATCGACTCTTATACTAAGAAAGCCGGCAGCGTGATTATCCAATCAGCGGTTTAAGCTTGAACTAGTTAATCGTTGAATTAAAAATGCCAGCAGAAATGCTGGCATTTTTGTTTGTGATGCTAAATGTTTCAGTTATGGAGTGGACTTATAGTTTTGGAAATATAATTGAAGGTTATACTGATTAATATTAAGGCTTATTTTCAATGTTTAAGGCAAATTTCGTAAGTTTATCACTAAAGTGAACTGCAATTTTTTGGACTATTTTTAAGTAATTATTGTCCTTGCTTATTTCGGCATACAAGTTAATTTTTAATGATGATGGATGGATTAGTTTTGAGCAAAGCTTATAAATGCTAGATAATCATTTAGATAACCATACTTATCTGCTAGGGGTTTTATTTGAAATGGGCCTTTCGATTCATACTTGCTTTCTTCGTGGGCTTTGTCCTTAAGTTGCTGCATATTTTCTAGTATAGAAGTATCAAGTCCATTAGATTGAAATAAAGAAACGAAGCCTTTGTTAATGTCTGTAGAATCTTTGTGTGACTGCCCAATCCAGTTGCTTAATGCTATTTCATCTTCAGAAATATGCCGTAAAATTAAGTATAGTTCGAATATATTTCGTGTATGTAGACTGGATGAGGTTAAATCGTCAATTTTGTTGATCAGATCATCAATTTCTATAGCAGAAGCTTTCAATATTGCATAAAAAGCTTGGTTGAAAATAGTGTGCTCATAGGACTCGATTTCATTTGCTAAGGTATTTATCTTATTTAAGCATAAATTTAAATTATCTGAATTAGTCAATTGATCTCTTTAAAATGTAGAATACTGTAGTGAATAATAATTATAGTGCATTATTTTTTATATTAAGTGGAAAATAATTTTGTATCTATTATCAGATCTGATCGAGCTAGTAAGTAACCCTACTGAGAATTAACATTAAAGCCTCTCCAAACGATTTTTTGATTACATTTATATAAGTCCAGAACTTGAATCTAACTAATTGCCTGTCGCAGGTTTATGTGCAGATAATCCAACGAGACGCCGGCTGTTGATTTATAAAGAAGCATCCATGTGGGCTTGACCAAAACCAATAACATCCTTGTTAAACTGCCAGTTCGGCATCCATGCCTCTCGCTCAAAACGTTTCACACCATGAAACTTCGCCTTGGTTTTGGATACTCGCTGGCTCATCTGCACCTGAAATTTTTGTTTCTTCGATTTGGCATTGTTGGTGGCTACATTTAAAAGCAAAAGCAAAAGGCTGGATTCCCGATAAGAGATCTCGGGAATGACGGTTTGAACATTACTTCAAGTGAGGGTAAATCGAAGAGATAGAATATCAGGCGCAAGCGCGGCTGTGACCGTCGATGGCAGGGATGCCATCGTTGAGCTTACATGGACGTACTTGCAGCGTGTCACAGAAGTGCTTGCGCTAAAGCCTGCGGCAGGCAATTGATTACAGTAATGGTACTGTATAAATTTAACGATCAAATAGCAAAACTGCCATGAAATTAATTATCTCTATTTAGATATTCACAGAATAACGCCACACCTGAAATTTTTATCTCCTCTATTTGACATTGTTGGTTGCTACACTTAAAAGCAAAAGGCTGGATTCCCGATAAAAGATCTCGGGAATAACGGTTTGAACATTACTTCAAGTGAGGGTAAATCGAAGAGATAGAATATCTGGTGCAAGCGCGGCTGTGGCCGTCGATGGCAGGGCGAATTTTCATGGTATGAAACGCTATGGGCGAGAGTCATGGATGCCGAACTGGCAGTTACACAAGGATGTTGTTTAAAATCGTTGAGCTTACAGGGACTTATTCTATATAAAGAGTGCAGCGTGACACAGAAGTGCTTGCGCCAAAGCCTGCAGCAGGCAATTGATTACAGTAATGGTACTGTATAAATTTAACGATTAAATAACTAAATCAGCATTAGGATCCGGTTCTCGCATCCTTTGCCACCAGGTTGCATTGGCCTCTATTTGTCCTTGCTGATCAATTTTCGGATAAGGGATATTTTTACGTCGACAGGCTTTTGCATAAACTGGGTGGCCTTGCTCGAACAACATTTTCTGACAATAAGCCTCATCTAAATGACGAGTGCCATACATGCCTGCTTGTTCACGTTGGCGTTGTGCTTCATACATGATCAATGCAGAAGCGACCGATACATTGAGCGATTGCACCATACCAAGCATAGGGATAATGATATGTTGGTTAGCAATCGCTAGCCCTTCATCACTGACACCGTCACGCTCGTTGCCCATGATGATCACCGTTGGTTTGGTGTAGTCTATTTCGCGAAAGTCGACGGCGGTGTCAGAAAAGTTGGTAGCCAGCACTTGCATGCCCTGAGCAGTAAACTGAGAAGCCGCTTGGCTCATGTTGTCATACACTATGGTTTTTACCCATTGCTGACTCCCAGAGGCTGTATTGCCTGATACTCGCATTTGAACGTCAGGCCATACAGCATGAACTTGATGTATACCCACGGCATCTGCGGTGCGAATAACCGCAGCAATGTTTTGGGTTTTATGGACAGTATCTAAACATAAAGTGAGATCAACCTGGCGGTTATCTAGCATTTGATTAATACGGGCGAAACGTTCAGGGCTCATAATAAATATTCGGTAAAATTTTAGCTAACAACAAGTAAACAAAAGGGCGCATAAGCGCCCTCTATACTGAGTAATATTGGACGTTAATGACAGAGCTTATAGCTCCATAATGCCGTCCATTTCAACCAATGAGCCTTTTGGTAGCTCTTTTACCCCAATAGCAGCACGTGCTGGGTAAGGCTGTTGGAAGTAGCGACTCATAATGTCATTCACTGTGGCAAAGTGTGACAAGTCAGTTAAGAAGATATTTAACTTCACTATGTCTGACATTTTTCCGCCAGCAGCGTCACACACCGCGGTTAAGTTTTCAAATACTTGCACAACCTGTGCAGAAAACTCATCGCTTACCATGGTCATGGTTTTAGGGTCTAACGGAATTTGACCAGATAGATAAACAGTAGTGCCGACCTTTACAGCCTGAGAATAAGTGCCAATCGCCTGCGGTGCTTTGTCAGTAGCAATGATAATTTTTTCAGCCATCTTGTGCTCTCTTGTTGTTTATTATCGGTAAATTCAGTTATATAATGTATCTACTTAAGGGTGAACGAGCAATAGTATTTAAATATGTTTTGATTTTAAATATATTGCTTTATAGCCCTGTAAATGGATAACTCTCGTAAAAGGGGTATTGTATTAAGTAATAACACCCATCACTAAGTGTTACTTCGTGCTTGAAAACCAATCATTTATAGCTATATAAAAAATAGATAAAGCGCCTTATTATATAGCATTTAAATTTCAAGGATGATTAACATGACATGGAAAAACATCAATACAGGCGTTAACGCGCAGTCAGGAGAGACTTTAGCACCCCATAGTTTAATGGGTTTAGATCATCAAATGGCTTTAGAGCATGGCGTGCGCTTGCCACAAAACTTTAATTGTAAAAAAGTTGAATTCACATATCAAGCACTGGTCATGCTGCAAAGCCTTAATGATTATGACCAGAAACAAGTGATTAAAGAAATTGAGTTTATCAGTATACACCCCACAGCAGCGTCTTCTATTAAGCAAAGCCGAAACCCCTTCAGGCATATGCGCCGTACTAATATCCCCTTCCGTAACTATCATTATTTCATCGACTATAAAATAGCCGCTAACGGCCAAGTGCAAGTCACCGATATATTATTTGATAAGCAATTATATGGCAGCAAAGATCGTCATACTGATGAACGTACCATGTTGTATCGAGTAGAAAGGATTGGCGTTGG
The DNA here is from genome assembly GCF_020511155.1 of Shewanella glacialimarina. Classification (NCBI taxonomy): domain Bacteria; kingdom Pseudomonadati; phylum Pseudomonadota; class Gammaproteobacteria; order Alteromonadales; family Shewanellaceae; genus Shewanella; species Shewanella glacialimarina. Next base: position 376,479 of record NZ_CP041216.1, read on the forward strand.
GGAAAAATATGATGGCGCGAAAACAGATGATGAAATAAAAGTACTGATCAATGAATGGGGGCGCCCAACACCAAGTACACAAGTGAATACTGCCCATGCTGCGGTTAATGGTATGTTAAATGAGTTTGCTAAAGCGCAGTGGTTAATGGGCACCCATTTAGACAGTGCTTATCAAAGCGATAGTATAAAAGCCTATACCTTGTTTCATAATCCCAGTGATAAAGCCGTACGTGATTTATATGAATGTGCTTTTGACAAAGGTCAAAGTAATACTTCGCATAATGCTCAGCACTTGGCGGCGGTGCTAAAACAAAATCAGCAATTAGGCAAAAAGGTCAAGTGGGTCGCCCACAGCCAAGGGGCGATTATATTTTTATCAGCGTTGCAATATTATCGAGTCAATTATCAAGGGCAATTAACGGGTCAAGAGCTAGCGATTCATGGTAGTGGTGCTAATGTGGCCGACTTGCAACAAGTTGCTAAGTTAGTGGGGTTGAAAACTCATCAGCCACGAAATAATCCGTTTGACGTGGTGCCCAATATTGCCGGTAAAAATGATCTGTCAAAAAGTAGTTTTGCGCGGTCGTTAAAATTTGCTAGCGCATTGCTAGGCTCACCTGGTGTAAGTCCGCATACCTTGCCATTTCTCGGGGTGAAAACCTATCACCAGCAGCTAGTGATGCTAGGTGATCATAAACGGGCTGCATATGTTAAAAAATATATAACTAAAGCGGAACAGATGAGCCAACTATTATGAAAAAATTAATCAAAGCGTTAGGGCGAGGCTTTGTTGGTGGAGCAGACTTTACTCAGTTGATTACAGAACGATTTATTTTAGAAGATAAAATTCTTAAAGTCACCATTCCGATAAGTAATGTTGCCGCAAGACAAACTCCTAAAGAAGTCAATTATCCGTATCGTAATAAAAATTGGTTTAGTACACATCAAAGAATATATAGCCATCAGACCTACGTGCATATCTATACACGTGTTTGGGTATATTTACCGATAATTGGTATTTTACCCAGTAGTGAATATGGCATGCTAGGGTGTTCTTTTCATATAAGAAAGGCCCCCAAGGGGGTGAATGCTCTCGATAATAAGGCTTTAGGGCTGTGGCTTAATCAAGAGTATGATGAATATTATAATCACCCGGAGCCTGGAGAGAGAGGAATAGGTTGGAATACTAAATTGAGAAACGAAATGAGTAAGCATAAGACCTTGGATGATGAAACCATGCAGATTCAAACAAATGCATATATAAATGCCAGTGGTTACCCGGCCATTCCTGCAGCAACTATGGTTGATGTTAATAATACACAATGGGTATTCTTTCAATTACTGAAGCCAAATCACCGAAGTCGGACAGATATGTATTGTTTAGGTCTGGATGAAGGCCATTATTTGGTCGTTGATTTCAGCCATCAAGTTGACCGCTCAGACAAGCACAAAAAGTGGCGCAAGGCTGCCAATCAAACCCAACAAAGGGTGATGGAAATGGTGTCATTAACTGATTATGTTGCAGAGGAGCCACAAACGCTACTAACCAATGATACTTCGTCAGCTCCACAAACTTCATTTGGGCAAGAAACGGCATAATGGGTTTATTGAAGAGTTTATGGCGAGGCTTTGTTGGCGGTGCAGACTTTACTCAGCTAGTCACTGAGCGGTTTATTTTAGAAGATAAACTGTTAAAAATAACTATGCCAGTCAGTAATATTGCTACGGAAGAGCCCCCAAAAGAAGTTAATTATCCTTATAGAAGCAACTATTGGTTTGGTCAGAAACAAAAAACTCACACCCATGAAACTTATGTTCATATCTATACTGAGTTGTGGATGTACTTACCTATTATCGGTATTCTACCGAGTAGTGAATATGGTATGCAGGGCTGCACATTTAGAATAAAAAAAAACCCTGATGGTGTTAATGCGCTTGATAATGAGGCTCTAGGAGTTTGGGTGATACAAGAATATGATGAATATTATAATGACCCTATTCCTGGAGATAAAGCTCGAGGTTGCAATACCGAGTTAAGAGCTGAAATGAGTAGACATACAACGCTATCGGATGAGGTGATGGCGGAGCAACTGGAGGCTTATATTAGTGGCAGTGGCTATCCGCCGATTCCTGATGCAACCACGGTACAAATTAATAATACTGAATGGGTATTTTATCAACTGGTCAACCCCCGTTTAAGAAGTAGAAAAGACATGTATTGTTTAGGTTTAGATGAAGGCCATTATTTAGTGGTGCGTTTTAGCCATCGTGTAGACCGTTCTGATAAGCATAAAAAGTGGCGTAAGGCGGCCAATCAAACCCAACAAAGGGTGATGGAAATGGTGTCATTAACGGATTATGTTGCAGAGGACCGACAACTGCTACTAACCAATGATACTTCGTCAGTTGAGTAAGCTTCACCTAGGCAAGAAACGGTATAATGGGTTGATTAAAAAAAATTAAAGTTTGACTAACAAGGTGTAAATCACACCTTGTTAGTATTGTCTTGGGTTTAGCGATTACGTGAGGTACGCAGTACTTCAGGAAGTACTCTGATACGGCGCATCACATTGGCTAAATGTACCCGATCATTGACCGAAATACGCAAATTAATTAAGTACACTCGGCCATCGCGCTCTTCGGTACTCAAGTTATGAATATTTGACCCTGCTGAAGCAATAATCGAGGTGATTTTTGCCAATGCACCTTGATGATTGACAATTTCAACGCGCAAGTTAGCATGATATTCAACCCCTTCAGTATTATCCCAATGGACAGAGATATACTTGTCTGGTTCGCCTTGATAACCACGGATGTTAGAGCAGCTTTCCATATGCACAACCAACCCTTTACCTGGACTGACATGGGCAATAACCGCATCACCAGGTATTGGGCGACAACAATTTGCATAGGTAACTAACATGCCCTCAGCACCACGTATTGGCATGGCATGGCCATCTTTATTGTTGTGTGATTCTAGCTTTTGGCCGAGTAAGCGCTGTGCTATCACTATGCTCATCGCATTGCCCAAACCAATATCGGCTAACAATGAATCTAAGTTAGTATGTTTGGTTTCTTTGATAACTTTTTCGATCAAATCTGCAGGAATACTGTCAAACTTAGTTTCGCCCAATGCATGATTCAATAAGCGGCGTCCAAGTGTGATGGCATTGTCACCCTTTAAACTTTTCAATACTTGACGAATTTTACCGCGAGCTTTACCGGTTACCACAAAGTTAAGCCATGCAGCATTAGGGCGTGCACCTTTTGCAGTAATAATTTCAACCGTTTGACCTGAAATTAACGGTTGGCTTAGTGGGTAAGCTTGGCGATTCACTTTTGCGCCCACGCAGGTATTGCCCACATCGGTATGCACTTCATAGGCGAAGTCGACAGCGGTGGAATTAACCGGCAACTCTAAAATACGGCCTTCAGGAGTGAACACATAAATTTCGTCAGGGAAGAGTTCAGTTTTAACGTTTTCAACAAATTCGAATGAGCTAGACGCACTTTGCTGTAATTCAAGCAAGCTTTGCATCCATTTTCGGGCTCTGACCTGGGTGGTATTTTGCTGGCTAGCATCGGTTTTGTTTTTATACATCCAATGAGCAGCAACCCCTTTATCAGCCATTTGGTCCATTTCTTCGGTGCGTATTTGCACTTCAACTGGCACAGCATGGGGTCCAAATAACGAGGTGTGCAATGATTGATAACCATTGGCTTTAGGTATCGCGATATAATCTTTAAAGCGGCCTGGATGGGGTTTGTATAATCCATGCATGGCGCCGAGAACTCTATAACAGGTGTCAATGCTGTCAACGATGACTCTGAAGGCGTAAATGTCCATTACTTCTTCAAATTGCAGCTCTTTGTTGCACATTTTACGGTAAATGGAGTAAAGATTTTTTTCTCGGCCTTTGACCTTGCCTGCTATACCAGCATCTTCTAATCGCGTTTCAATGGCACCTTCGATACCAATGATTAATTCCTTACGATTTCCTCGTGCAGATTTAACCACTTCTTTGATCACTCGATATCGCATTGGGTAATAGGCTTGAAAGCCTAAATCCTCTAACTCTATTTTGATATTATGAATACCAAGACGGTTGGCGATAGGTGCGTATATTTCAAGGGTTTCGCGGGCAATGCGACGACGTTTATCAGGACGCAGCGCGCCTAAGGTGCGCATGTTATGGGTTCGGTCAGCCAGTTTGATAAGAATAACCCGAATATCTTGGGTCATGGCCATCATCATTTTACGAAAGTTTTCCGCCTGCGCTTCTTTCTTATCGCGAAATTTGATCTTATCTAGCTTTGATACACCTTCGACTAATTCCGCCACATCAACACCAAACAACTCAGCAAGTTCTTCTTTGGTGACAGGGGTGTCTTCGATGGTGTCATGAAGCAGGGCAGCCATTAACGTCTCATAATCAAGACGCATGTCTGCCAGGATGCGCGCAACCGCAACCGGATGGGTAATGTAAGGTTCGCCACTTGTGCGCATTTGCCCTTCATGGGCATCGCGCGCGACCAAATAGGCCTGCTTGAGTAATTCTACTTGCTCCGGCTCTAAATAAGCGGAAGCTGATTCTTTGAGACCTTCAAACAGATACAAGTGGCGCTACTCCTTAAATTACACGACCTTCCGCAATGGCGGCAACAGCAGCTATTTCAGCAGCTTCGCGTTCACGGACAGTTTGACGCTCATCAGCATCTAAAGTATTAGAGGTGACTAAACCTAATTCGATTTCGCGTAAAGCGATAACCGTTGGCTTATCATTCATCTCTTCAACCATTGGATCTTTACCTTGCACAGCGATTTGGCGTGCACGACGCGCTGCAACCAGGATCATATCAAAACGGTTGCCGATTTTATTTACAGCGTCTTCTACAGTTACGCGAGCCATGTGTGGAAACTCCAGTGTTATCTATGGGGAAAAAATGACGCAAAATTGTACACTAAGACAATTAGTTTGCCAATAGATCGACAAGCATATCATTGTGAGTGTGTCTCTGACTAGCACAGGTTAATCTTTGACTGCTAATGATGGCTTTTAAATTGTCCAATGCAGTGTCGAAATTATCATTAATGATCACAAAATCATATTGAGTATAGTGTGACATTTCTGAGACAGCTTGAGCCATACGACTATCAATAACCTCTTGACTATCCTGGCCTCGACCAGTTAAACGGCGTGCAAGCTCGGTTTTTGATGGCGGTAAAATAAATACCCCAACGGCTTCAGGCATGAGCTTTTTAACTTGCTCGCCACCTTGCCAGTCTATATCTAAAAAAACATCTACACCTTTGGCTAAGGTTTGTTCGATAACAGTGCGTGACGTGCCGTAGTAATTACCAAATACTTCAGCCCATTCAAAAAAGGCATTTTCAGCGATTAACGCTTTAAATTGTTCAACTGTGACAAAATGATAGTGTTGACCGTTAACTTCACCTGGTCGTGGTTGGCGAGTGGTATGAGATACAGATACTTGCATATCACTGGGATTATCTTTTAAAAGTGCGGAGATGAGAGACGATTTTCCTGCACCGCTAGGGGCTGACACAATAAAAAGATTTCCAAGAGTACTCATAGTTTTGCTGTTCTCACAATACGGTTAAGAAAGTTTAATATTATAACTCAACAAAAACTGCCTACATAGCCATAAAATCTCTGCTGATTGAGATTGAAATTCAGTACTCTCTTTTTACACAGATTCATACTAAAATACCCCCGCGACCCAAACGGGTTGCCTTGCTTACGATTCAAGGATTTTTCATGCAGTTAAACACGCTTTGGTGTTATCAAGGCCGCGACAATGCCTTCCGCTTTTTGGCCATCATTTTAGCCAGTTTTAGTTTTTTGTTTTTAGTCGGGATAGTTTTTCCGCAAAGCATGATTATTTTATTTGCAGCACTGCTAACAACGACAGTGATTAGCTTGTCTGCGCTCAGACGTTTACATGATGCAGGTAAACCCATTTTTTGGGTGTTACTTGCTGTCTTGCCACACTTATTATTTGTATTGAGTTGTTATTTGTTTTGGCCTTTTGCTGCTATTGCAGGAGTAGGTTTATTAGGTATTGCTTGTAGTGTTTTTATTAGCTTCTTTCCCGCCATTAGTCAAAAAGTGCCTTATGTTGAAGGTTATTATGGCCCTAAAGCACAGGTTAAGTCGGAATTAGGTGGCGTGAGAAAACGCCGTGAACCACAGGTTTTTGGCCAGGCTGCTCGTGCGGATGTTAAACCGATGGCTGCTGAAGTGCATCATGTTGCTGATGATGAGCGGGGGAAAAATGAAGTATCAGATATAGGTGCGCATCATGCCTCATTTGATCATGCAGAAGTTGAGGTTAATGAAACCGAACATACAAACAGCAAACATATCGACATTAATACTACCGACGAACCTTTAGTCGCGCCAATGCGTTTTTCTGCAATTGATCAAGCACCTGAGTCAATGTCTGCTTTTAAGCAATCTTGGCAGGCATCTCATCGTTTTGATGTTGATCGTGATGCGCTTGATACCGGCTCGGTGACTGAGTTAATCAAATCCTGGTTAAATCGCTTAAAGGAGCATCATATTCCAGTGATTCTGGGCGCTAAGGTGTTAGGTGTATTACTGGTATCGGGTTTAATCGTATGGTTGCTAGTCAGTCTTACTAATAGCGGTGACAGTGATGAAAAAGCTATTGCCAAGGTTAACGTTACCCAATCAGAAAAAATCGACAGAGTCAGCGCTAAGTTGCCTGATGGTTTTTGGATAGTCATGCAAGACAGCATATTTATTGTGCGCTGGCTCGGTGATACAGATACGGCAAAAAACCTCTGGCGACTCAATACCGCCCAAGGCGATAAAACCTGTAGTGAGCTCGTTTTTAACGATGGTAGTGAATATAGGCCTATTAGTGTTGATTTAATGAGCGATGAGGCCACTGAAGCGCGTTTTTCACCTTTAGATAACAAATCTATTATTAATCATATTGCAATGCGTGGTAGTTTTAAGCTTTGTGGCTATGACTTTAGCTTAAAGGGCAGTCAAGCTACGTTAATGCAGCATCAAGAGTTTGCTGATTATCTACCGTCAGATTAACTGAATATAATTAATACGATATAACTTAAAAAGAATATGGAGCGTATGAGTGAGTGATTTTATTAGGCAGCAAGTGCTGCCTCATTTTGGTATTGGTTTAGATAAAGTCACCATCTCAACGCTTGGAAATGGACACATCAATCAGACATATTTAGTACGTTGGCCCAAGGGCGAATTTGTTTTACAAAGAATAAATACCGATGTATTTACCCAGCCAAATATACTGATTGAAAATGCATTACATGTAAGTGAACATCTTCAACAGCAAGTAGAACAAGGCTATTATCAATTACAAGTTGTTAAGCCTGTGATCGCGCAAGATAAACAATATGCTATTAATCTTGGCGATGATGGTTATTGGCGGGCGATAACTTACTTGCCCAATAGCCATACTATTGAAGTGGTCACTCACACCGAACAAGCAAAAATGGCGGCCGGTGCCTTTGGTCATTTTGCCGCGGCATTGAGTTCACTAAACCCAGATTGTATTAATGATGTTATTAAAGATTTTTTGAATTTTCCTTTTAGACTACAACAGCTACAGCAAGCGGTCAGTGATGATAAATGCCAGCGCTTGTCAGAATGCCAATATTGGGTTGATTTGGTTTTTAGTCAACATGCGTTATTCGATGAGCTTGAGCAGGTTGAATTGCTATTACCTTTGCGTGTTTGCCATAATGATACCAAAATCAACAATATGCTGTTTGATGAGCGTGATATGTCAAGTATGGCCATTATTGATTTGGATACCTGCATGAAAGGGTATTTGATGTATGACTTTGGTGACATGGTGCGTGCTTTTTGTTCGCCAGAGGAAGAAGATTCCACCGCATTAGATAAGGTTATTGCACGACCAGAGATTATTGCTGCGGCCAGTGAAAGCTACATCAAAGCACTAGAGGGTGTGATCACTCCAATTGAAAAGCGGAGCTTATGGTTAGGTATAAAAGTCATGGCATTGATGTTGGGTAGTCGTTTTTTAGCCGATCATATCAATGGCGATGCTTATTTCAGTATTCATAGACCTAATCATAATTTAGATCGTGCAGCTAACCAGTTAACGATTTTTAAAAGTTTGCTGGGGCAAGAAGCCAAATTAAAACCACTTTTCGAGTAATTATCAGTTAACTCAACATATCAATTAATGGGTGAATGTAATTAATGCATATTTCAAAATATCAGTGGATTTTATTTGATGCCGATGAAACCTTGTTTCATTTCGATGCTTTTGCTGGACTGAAGTTATTATTTTCAAAATATGATGTTGAATTTAGTCATGCAGATTTTGACCATTATCAAAAGGTAAATAAACCTCTTTGGGTTGAATACCAAAATGGGGTCATTGATGCCAAAACGTTACAGACGCAACGATTTGTTGAGTGGGGAATAAAGCTAACCGTTCAGCCTGAGCAGTTAAATCATGGTTTTTTGGCGGCAATGGCCGACATTTGCGAACCTTTACCTGGTGCTAGGACGCTTATTGATGCTTTAGTGGGTAAAGTTAATTTAGGTATTATTACCAATGGCTTTACTCAGCTTCAACAAATACGCCTGCAAAAAACCGGTATGGAAGCGGCATTTTCTCAAGTGATTATTTCTGAGCAAGTGGGAAAAGCGAAACCCGATAAAGCGATATTTGATCATGCTTTTGAACGAATGGGCCATCCTGAAAAGCATCAAGTGTTAATGGTTGGGGACACATTACAGTCAGATATTTTGGGCGGTATTAATGCCGGAATTGACACTTGCTGGTTAAACTCTGCGGATGTAGTGGCTGATAGTAATATTACACCTCACTACCAAGTTGGCTCATTAACCGAATTACATCAACGACTATTACCATAATTAATCGATTCTCATATTCAAACGAACATAAAAAAGCCGTATTAAGTTTTAACTGAATACGGCTTTATCATTTTCATAATTAGCTATTGGAATAAATCTTCCGCAACGCTATCAATAAATGTCTCACCAGAGCTTTGAGTTTCTATCGCATATTCTTTGGGCTCAGTGCCAGCAACAAAATATTCAAATGCGGTTGTGTGATCAGTCTTTCTTGTGAGCTTACCTGTTTCTAAATCAATACGAACAGAGACAATGCCTTTTGGTGGTTCAGCCGATACTTCGGTTGTGCCTTTTAATGCTTTATTCATAAAGTCATTCCAGCCAGGGCCAGCGGTTTTTGCGCCGGCTTCTCCGCCTGATATTTGATCAGGAGCACCGCTAGCCATCCAACTGGCACGCCCTAGTTGACGGCCGTGGTCATCAAATCCTACCCAAAATGTCGAAGTTAACGTAGGGTTAAATCCACTAAACCAAGTGTCACGAGATTCGTTGGTTGTTCCTGTTTTACCTGCAATGTCATGGCGTTTAAGTAACTTAGATGCACGCCACGCAGTACCATTCCAACCAGTACCTTTACTCCAATCTCCGCCGCCCCATATAACACTTTTAAGCGATTCGGTGATCAAAAAGGCAGTTTGCTCTGAAATGACTTGCTTAGCATAGCGGCCATTTTGACGATTACAGACTAATTCAGTATCTGAATTAGCGGCTGATAATTCTTGATTCATTGCAGCAAAAAAATCGCTGCTAGTCTCATCGTTAGATGGCTCGCTAATCGATTGCTCATTTAAACCGGATGAACAAGCTAGAGTAGGAGATGCTTGCTCAATGACATTATCGTATGAATCTGTTACGTGGTCGATAAAGTAAGGTTCAACTAAATAACCGCCATTGGCAAACACGTTAAATGCAGTGGCTACCTGTAAAGGTGTCACCGAAGGTGAGCCGAGTGCTAAAGACTCATTACGCGGTAAATCTTTGGCATCAAAGCCAAATTTAACCAGCTCATCAATAGCATTTGTCAAACCGGCATGTCGAAGTGCGCGCACTGACATGACGTTAATTGATTGTGCTAGACCTACGCGCAATCGGGTCGGACCACCGTATATATCTGGCGAGTTTTTAGGGCGCCAAGCTGTTCCTTGACGCGTGTCAGGCTTATTAATCGGGGCATTATTAATTAAGGTGGCTAAGGTCCAATCTTGTTCAAGGGCTGTTGCATAAATAAATGGCTTAATATTTGAGCCGAGTTGACGCTTGGCTTGGGTCACTCGGTTAAACTGGCTTTTACTAAAACTAAATCCGCCGACAAGTGTGCGAATAGCCCCATCAAATGGGTCTAAACTTACCGTTGCACTGGAAACCTCAGGGATTTGCGATAATTGCCAGAAGCTGCCGTTATTACGCACATAGACTTGCTGTCCCTGCGATAAAATATCAGTAGCAAGCTTAGGCGGTAAACCTTGACGTTTATCTGTGATAAATTTACGTGCCCATTTTAGTCCAGGCCATTCAATGGTTATTTCAGTACCATCGGCAAGCATTACCTTTGCTTGCTGCTCAGCAACAGTCATTACCGCCGCGGGTAAAATACCTTGCATTGGTGGCGTTTGGGCTAACTGTTCAATAATCTCAGTACGCTCAAGTGGCGTTTCTGTCCAGAGTTGCGAAATTGGACCGCGATACCCATGACGTTGATCGTATGCGAATACGTTATCTCGTAATGCATCCTGAGCCATTAACTGTAAATCAGATGAAATAGTGGTGTAAACATTATAGCCATTGGTATAAGCCGCTTCTTCACCGTATTTCTGGATCATGTAATCGCGGGCCATTTCAGAAATGTACGGCGCATATAAGTCAATTTCTGCACCGTGATATCGCGCCGTTAGTGGGGCATTAGTCGCTTCTTGATATTCAGCTTCAGTAATGTTGTTTTTCTCTAACATTCTGCTTAATACCCAGTTACGACGTGCTTTAGCTCTAGCTGGATTGCGGATTGGATTGGCTGCTGATGGTGCTTGCGGCAAGCCTGCAATCATTGCCATTTCTGGTAATAACAACTCATTTAAGTTCTTACCATAATAAACTTGCGCCGCCGCCCCAACACCGTATGCACGGTTTCCTAAAAATGAGCGATTTAAATATAAGGTTAAAATTTCATGTTTGGTGAGGGCTTTTTCAATTTTTAACGCGAGAAAAATTTCTTTTACTTTACGAATATATGTTTTTTCGTTTGATAAGAAAAAGCCTCGAGCAACTTGCTGGGTTATAGTGCTTGCACCTTGGCTTTTTTTGCCTGTAGTAATTAAAATAGTCGCAGCACGAATTATACCGATTGGGTCAATACCTTTATGTTCGAAAAACCTCGCATCTTCGGTATCAAGTACTGCATTGATAAGTTGTTGTGGTACGTCTTCAAACTCAACAGGTACTCGACGTTTCTCACCAAATTGAGAAATGAGTTTTCCGTCACTACTATATATACGCAGTGGTGTTTGTAATTGAACTGTTTTTAGTGAGTTAACATCAGGTAAGTCAGGTAAAACATAAAAATATGCTGCAGCAATAGCACCTACACCAAGTAAAGAGAGACTAAAAAAAGCAATTAGTAATCGTTTAAACCACTTCACGCATGTATTCCAAAAAAGCTTAAATAGGGCGCTAGTATATAAGCCGCAACCATTTTGGTGAAGTAAAAACGTATAAACAAAAAAATTGTGTTTGTACAATATAGAAACATTTTGTACAAATAAGTGTAACGAGATGATTTTGTGCTACTATATTTTAAAACAATAAAAGAATTGTGATGACGGAATATGCTTTCTAAATTATGGAAGCGTCAAGCTCCGCAAATGGTGGGTGTCGATATAGGCTCCCATGAAGTAAAAGCCATATTGCTAAGTAAGACTGCTGATGGATATAAAATTCAAAATTATGCAACTGTGCCAATTAAAAAAGGTGCCGTTGCCGATCATGATATTCGCGATTCTGAAGCCGTATTAGAATCGTTAAGACAAGTGAAACGTTCTTTGCCCAAAGGGGTGAAGTTCGCGTCTGTTGCTGTTTCTGGGTCCGCGGTTATGACCAAAGTGATTTACATGGATGCTTCATTGAGTGAAGAAGAAATGGAAGCACAAATTGAGATCGAAGCAGATAACTTGATCCCCTATTCACTCGATGAAGTCAGTATCGATTTCGAAACACTTAGTCAAAACAGCACCGACCCGACAAAGGTGGATGTTTTACTGAGTGCTTGTCGTACAGAAAATATTGACTCACGTGTTGATGCTTTAGATGCTGTCGAATTAGATGTGAAAGTGGTTGATGTTGAAGGGTATGCGTTAGGTCGCTCAGCTGAGTTGATTTACGCACAACTTCCAGAAGGCGCTAAAGACAAAACCATTGCGATGGTAGATGTCGGTGCTAATATCACTACATTTGCCGTTGTCGATCGCGGTGAAACGACTTTTATTCGTGAGCAAGCATTTGGTGGGGAGCTATTCACTCAGTCTATTTTATCCTTTTATGGTATGTCGCATGCCGAAGCTGAATTAGCTAAAGTGAGTGGCAACTTACCTAGAAACTATATGTTTGAAGTGTTATCCCCATTTCAAACTCAACTGCTGCAGCAAATTAAGCGTACTTTACAGATATATTGCACAGCCAGTGGCCGTGAAAAAGTGGATTACGTAGTTTTATGTGGCGGAACAGGTAGATTAGAAGGTATGGCAACCGTATTAACTAATGAACTTGGCGTTTATGCCATTGTCGCGGATCCTTTTCAAGGCTGTTTGTATGCCGATGAAGCAATTAAATCCCAATTACAGCCATCAATTAATAAGTTCATGGTAGCAAGTGGCTTGGCGCTGAGGAGTTACGCTCAATGGCGAACATAAATTTACTCCCGTGGCGCGAAGAAGCACGGGAAAAACAAAAGCGTGACTTTATTGGTATCCTCGCGCTAGTCTTTCTAGTGACATCATTATTAGTCTATTTGTTTATTAGCTACATTGAATTAGTGACCGATGATCAACGTCAGCGGAATAGCTATTTAATGTCTGAGATTTCCTTATTGGATACTCAGATTGCAGAAATTAGCGAAATAACCAAACGTAAAAAAGATATTGAACGTCGAACTGAAATTATTTTAGCGCTTCAGCAATCTCGTAACTTACCCACTCATGTATTAGATGAGTTGGTTAGGATCGTTCCACCAGGCATTTATTTATCGAGTATTGAGAAAAAAGGCAGCACCCTTTGGATTGAAGGTCGCAGCGAGTCAAATAATAACGTTGCGAATATGATGAGGAAAGTAACAACTTCTGAGTATTTATCGGATCCAAGCATGCAGTCTATTATTTCTCAAAATGAAGAATTACGCCAATTGCAGCGGTTCAAGCTAAAAGTGTCTATTACTAATCAGTTCGGTAATCAAGCCCTTGATATGCAACAAGGAGCGAAAAAATGAATTTAGATTTAGACCAATTTAATGATATTGATTTTGAAAATATTGGTGGCTGGCCTAAGTTAGTCAAGCTCGTTTTTGCAGCGTTCTTATCCATATGCGTTATTGGTGCCAGTTATTACCTGTTTATTGCCGATACCATTTCAGTAATGGAGTCAGAACAAAATAAAGAAATCGAATTAAAAGCTGATTTTGAAACTAAATATCGATTAGCTGCTAATCTAAAGTTATACCGCGAGCAACTTGTTATTATGGAAATGCAATTTGCCGAGTTATTAAAAATGCTGCCTTCTGAAAATGAAATGCCAGGATTACTTGATGATATAACTTTTGCAGCAACTGATGCGGGTTTAAGAATAAACAGTTTAGACTGGGATAATGAAATTGAGCGTGATTTCTATATCGAATTTCCTATTAGATTAAATGTCGAGGGTGATTATCATGAAATAGGCAATATGGTTAGTGGGGTTGCAAAGCTCCCGCGTATTGTTAGTTTGCATGATTTTACTATTACCTACAAAGAAGGCGGTGGTTTGTCTATGGCTATTTTAGCTAAAACCTACCGCTTTAAAGAAGGTGCAGAGTTACCTAAAGAAATTGCTAAGGGGAAGAATTAAATGAAACTCTTACCCGTGTTTATTGGTGTTAGCTTGTTATTAACTGGCTGTATTGGTGACCGCAGTGATTTAGAGTTGTTTGTTACAACCACTAAAGCACAGCATGTTGCCCGTATTCCGCCACTAACAGAAACACCAAAGTTTGAGCATTTTTCATATCAAGCTGAATTAATGCGCAGCCCTTTTGTTCCGCCTTCAAGAGAGTTAACCGAAGAGGTTATTGATACGTCAAAAGACTGTTTACAACCCGACTTGACAAGACGTAAAGGCAGATTGGAAACCTACGCACTAGATAATTTAAGAATGCGTGGTACGTTAAGTGAAGACGATAGTATTTGGGCATTAATTGAATCAGCCGATGCTAATGTTTATCGCATGGGTGTGGGCGAGTATTTAGGGCTTTATCATGGTCGAATTTCAAATGTAACGCCCCAATATATCGAAATTATAGAATTAATTCCTGATGGTTCAGGTTGTTGGGCTGAACGTCCTAGCAACTTAGAATTATCAGGCAAATAACCATGCGAAGGATGAGCGAATAATGAAATCTTCTGCCGCGATGAGAAAATCAATGACGAATTCATCAATAATAAAAACCCTTCTAGGGTCAGTGCTGTTAATTTGTGCCATGCCGAGTGCTTTTGCGGCTAATCGCCTATTGGATGTGAAATATCATTCAATCGTCGATCATCAATTAGAATTAGAACTGGTATTCGAGTCTGAAATTACTTCCCCTACAGTGGATCTTTCAGCCAATCCGGCCGAAATTATTTTAAACTTTGATGACACCATCTCTAGCTTAGCCAAAGATAAATTACCGATAGATAGTGTGGGTGTGAAGCATCTAACAGCACAGCAACGAGCGAGCGATCTTTCAGTTATTGTTGCGCTTAAAAGTGTTAAGCCTTATCAGGGTAAAATTGAGGGTAATACTTATCGTTTGACAATTAACGATGGGGTATCAGGGCCTTCTAGTGCAGATAATCCATTTGTGAACTCGATACAAAGTATTGATTTTAGAAGAAATGCTAAAGGTGGCGGCGAATTATTATTTAATCTCAGTAATCGCTCTGTGGCTGCCAATGTTGAGCAGGTTGGCGCTAAGCTCGAAATTAAATTATATAATACTAATATTGGTGATGACTTATTGTATGTCATGGATGTTCAGGACTTTGCGACTCCAGTCAGTAGTTTTGAAACATTTAAAGAAGACTTAACCTCACGAGTTTTAGTCGATGTGGGTGGCAACTATGAATACAATTACAAGCAAGATGGTAATGTATTTACCGTTAGTATCGATAAGATAGAAAGAGTATCTGTTGCTAAAGAGGCTAAGAAATATAATGGCCGCTCTTTATCATTAAATTTCCAAAATATTTCAGTCAGAACTGTTTTACAAATTATCGCCGATTATAATAATTTTAACCTAGTGACGAGTGACACCGTTGAAGGAAATATTACCCTACGTCTAGATGATGTACCTTGGGATCAGGCATTAGACTTAATTTTGCAAACCAAAGGACTTGATAAACGTATTGAAGGTAATATTTTGATGGTTGCGCCGAGTGAAGAATTGGCTATCCGTGAAAGTAACGACCTTAAAAATAAGCAGGAAGTAAAAGAGTTAGCGCCATTATACTCTGAGTACTTACAGATTAATTATGCTAAGGCGGTAGATATTGCTGAGCTATTAAAAAGCACTGATTCCAGCTTATTATCTACCCGTGGCAGTGTGGCTGTTGATGAACGTACTAACACTTTATTGGTGAAAGATACTGCTGAGATTTTAGAAAGTATTCATCGTTTAATAGAAGTGCTCGATATTCCAATTAAGCAAGTGCTGATTGAAGCACGTATGGTTACTGTTAAAGATGATGTTTCTGAAGACTTAGGTATTCGCTGGGGCATCACAGATCAGCAGGGTACGAAAGGCTCTTCAGGTTCACTTGAAGGTGCGGGAAGCATCGCTGGTGGGCTTGTTCCAAGCTTAGATGATCGCTTAAACGTTAACTTGCCAGCGGCGATTTCGAACCCAACTAGTATTGCCTTCCATGTGGCAAAGTTAGCCGATGGTACCGTGCTTGACCTAGAGTTAAGTGCATTAGAGCAAGAAAACAAAGGCGAAATTATTGCAAGCCCACGTATTACAACCTCAAACCAAAAGGCTGCTTATATTGAGCAAGGTGTTGAGATTCCTTATGTGGAGTCAGCGTCAAGTGGTGCAACATCAGTTACCTTTAAGAAAGCGGTGTTGTCGTTACGTGTGACCCCACAAATTACCCCAGATAACCGTGTAATTTTGGATCTAGAAATCACCCAAGATTCACAGGGTAAAACTGTTCAAACCCCTACAGGTGAGGCTGTGTCTATCGATACGCAGCGCATTGGTACTCAAGTGCTTGTGGATAACGGTGAGACGATTGTATTGGGTGGTATTTACCAACAGAACTTAATTAGCCGTGTGAGCAAGGTGCCAGTTTTAGGTGATATACCTTTAGTTGGCTTCTTATTCAGAAACACATCTGATAAAAACGAACGCCAAGAGCTATTGATTTTCGTGACCCCTAAGATTATTTCTGAAAAGTTATAACATACAATAAAATGATAAAGGCCAGCTAACTCTAAGCTGGCCTTTGCTTTTGACTACATTGTGGACTTTTATTGAATATAATTGCCACCATCACTTGCCAGCAGTAGCCTTAAGCTGAGATAATCCTCCGTCAAGTCTCAGTAGAGCAAGGTAATATTTTAAGCGGTCGGCTGTATCTTTAGTCGATCAGGCATTCTTTTATATAAGATTCAGACGTATACGAAATGGCTGAAAAACGTAATATTTTTCTAGTAGGCCCTATGGGCGCAGGTAAAAGCACAATTGGCCGTCATTTGGCTCAAATGCTGCATTTAGAATTCCACGATTCTGACCACGAGATTGAACAACGTACAGGCGCTGATATCGCTTGGGTGTTCGATGTTGAAGGTGAAGAAGGTTTCCGTCGTCGTGAAGCACAAGTTATTGCCGATCTTTCAGAGAGGCAAGGTATTGTGTTAGCAACTGGTGGTGGCTCGGTTCAGAGTAAAGATATTCGCAATTATCTTTCTGCTCGCGGAATTGTGGTGTATTTAGAGACGACTATCGATAAACAAGTTGCTCGTACGCAACGTGATAAACGTCGTCCATTACTGCAAGTTGATGACCCACGCGAAGTTCTTGAGAACTTAGCAGAATCGCGTAATCCTTTGTACGAAGAGATTGCCGATGTCATCGTAAAGACAGACGAACAAAGTGCGAAAATTGTCGCAAATCAAATAATTGAGCAACTCGGTTTTTAGGTAAAGTAATGCAACAAATTCAGGTCGATTTAGGTGATAGAAGTTATCCTATTTATATAGGCCAGAATTTGATGCATGATAGCGCGCTTTTTAGCCGTTACCTTGCAAACAAGAATATACTCATCGTTAGCAATGACACTATTGCCCCTTTGTACTTATCTACATTGGAACAGGCAATGGTGTCTTGTGCGTCAGTTGAAAAAATCATTCTGCCTGACGGCGAGCAATTCAAAAACCTTGAGCATCTGGATATTATTTTTTCAGCTTTGTTAGAGCGTAACTTTGCTCGTGATTCAGTTCTCGTTGCTTTAGGTGGTGGGGTTATCGGCGACATGACCGGTTTTGCGGCTGCATGTTATCAGCGTGGAATCGATTTTGTTCAAGTGCCGACGACATTATTGTCTCAAGTTGATTCTTCTGTCGGTGGAAAAACGGCTGTAAATCACCCCCTTGGCAAGAATATGATAGGCGCATTTTATCAACCTAAAAGCGTTATCATTGATACCAATTGCTTAAAAACCCTTCCTGCTAATGAATTTTCTGCTGGTATGGCAGAAGTCATCAAATATGGCATTATTTGGGATGGAGAGTTTTTTTCTTGGTTAGAGCAAAATGTCGCCGCGTTAAAAGCGTTAGATACACAGGCGTTGGAATATACCATAGCCAAATGCTGCCAGATTAAAGCTGATGTTGTTACACAAGATGAAACTGAACGCGGAGTTAGGGCGTTACTTAATCTTGGCCATACCTTCGGTCATGCTATAGAAGCTGAAATGGGCTATGGTACTTGGCTGCATGGTGACGCTGTTGCAGCAGGCACAATTCTTGCTGCATTGACTGCGCAAGAACTCGATTTAATAGATGAGTCAATAGTTTGTCGTATTAGAAATTTATTTGTTGCATTTGACCTACCCGTTAATGCTCCTAAGTCGATGGATTTTGATAGTTTTATTAAGCATATGCGGCGTGACAAGAAAGTATTAGCTGGTAAGATCCGATTAATTTTGCCAACTGCTTTAGGTGAGGCAGATGTTTTCAGTGATGTTAGTGAAGACTTACTTGAGCGGGTGATCAACCGCGCATAATTGACGTGTGGTGGATTTTTTGACTTCAGCATTATTATTACTGCCAACCCAAGAAGAGCTCGTTGAGCGACTTCAGCATACCGCCAGCTATAGTGGCCAGTTACTGTTATTATGTGGCCAAAAAGGATCGGGTAAATCTACCTTAAGTGCAGCACTAGCCAGTGAACTTGATGATTATAATTCGGCGCTTGTTCTTTGCCCTCAGCATGCTGCTTCAGCAGAGATCCGACGTAAAATTCTGGTTCAATTAATTTCTTCGCCTATTTTCGACGATGAAATCCCCCTGATGGATACCATTATGCGTATTCAATCAACGTTGACTAAACCCTTACATATCATTATTGATGATGCCCATTTATTGCCAAAAACCTTATGGGCAGAATGCATTCTGCTATCAAAAATTCAATGTGGCGGCTCAAATGTGTCAGTGACTATGGCAATGGATTCCTCTTATCTTTCAAAATTAATGGCTGAGCTATCCAATGACATGCGTCAGTTATTATTGCCTATTACCATTGAGCCATTGCCGATAGCAGAGCGGGATGGTTTATATCAAAGCTTACTAATGAGATCCGGTAGTACCTCTTTTATCGCGAGAGATATTATTCATCGTCAGCTGGAGAATCAATCTGGAACACCCTTTGAAGTCGTTGAGTTATTACAGTTAGCGATAACCGAGCCGAAACAAAATAGCCCTGCTTGGGGGATGAAAATCAAACTAGCCTCGTTGTTAATGCTTGTGACTGTGTTGGTAATAATGGGATACTTTGTTAAAAATGAGCCAAGGTTTAATCGAGTAGAATTAACCCAGCCACAGAAGCAATTGACCGCACTTCAGCAGCAACAACGAGACAGCGCTGAAGCCTTTATCGTATTCTATGGTAAGACATTGATATCATCTATTAAGCCAGCGACAAAAAATAATCAAACTCATCCTCCTTTTGCGATACAGAGCATTAAACTACCTGGTATAGAAAAGGTGAGTCACAATAGGGATACTGCGCTTGAAATAGGCTCGACAGCGCTTAATAACAACGAATCTATCGCAGATGCTAAAAGCTCTGCAGCTGAACCGAAAGCCGCTAGTTCGGATATCGCAAGTGTTGTAAAAGATGTTCGCAAGCCAGTGCTCACAAAGATAAATGATAACAATGATCTACTTAATAAGGGCTATACGCTTCAGTTGGCCAGCGTGATAGATAAGAAGTCATTGGAATCAATAATAACTAAAATCGGTAATAAAGAGTTCGTTTATATCGCTAAACATAATCAGCGATATGTGTTGTTGTTTGGTCAGTATTTTTCTCCACAAGAGGCTCAACAACAGGCTGAGCGGTTACAAGCTGAGTATGGCATAAGTGCTCCTTGGGTGAGAAAGTGGACCGATTTAAGCGAATATAGAATTGAACTGGAAAGTCGATGATAAATAAGTGCAAACAGAGTACAATCTTCAGCTTTAATTTTAGCTGCAAGTAACTCACTTTATGACAAAAAAGCATAGAGCCTTTCTAAAATGGGCGGGTGGAAAATTTAAACTCGTCGATGAATTGTCGAAACATCTACCAAAAGGTCAGCGATTAGTTGAGCCTTTTGTTGGTGCTGGCTCAGTGTTTTTAAATACCCACTTTGACGACTACTTGTTATGCGATATTAATCAAGATTTGATTAATCTTTATGAAATAGTAAAGCAAAAGCCAGACGCTTATATCAAGGCGACCAAAGCATTATTTGTTGCTGAAATGAATAACAAAGAAGCCTATTATCAGATACGTACCGATTTTAATTTAAGCCGTGATCCTTTTACCCGTTCGGTATATTTTTTATATTTAAATCGATTTGGATTCAATGGTTTGTGCAGATATAACCGCAAAGGTGGCTTTAACGTACCTTTCGGCTCATACAAGAAACCTTATTTCCCTGAAGCTGAAATTCGCCATTTTTCAGCCAAAGCCAAACAAGCCACATTTAAATGTATTGGTTATGAAGGTGCATTCGCTTTAGCAAAAGAAGGTGATGTTATTTATTGTGATCCTCCTTATGCTCCATTATCGACCACCGCAAGTTTTACTACCTACGCAGGTCCAGGATTCAGTTTAGATGATCAGGCATTACTTGCCAGACATTCACGTCATACAGCCCATAGACGCAATATTCCTGTGCTGATCAGTAATCATGACATTCCGCTGACCAGAGAGCTTTATCGTGGCGCAAAACTTGCCACAATATCTGTGCAAAGAAATATTAGCCAAAAAGGTGCTTCGCGAATTAAAGTAGATGAAATTATGGCGCTGTATGACCATCACTATTTTGACGATGAAGAAAGCTAGGTTTGAGAGATTAGCTAAGGACTTGCTGTACAATAAAGATTAACGTTAAAACCATCACTATAGCTAAAGCAATGCCCATTAGAATAAAAGGCACAGGTGAAGTTTTTTTAAAATCTCGCTGACGATTACTATCGGTTTGCACCCCAAAAAATGCGGCAATCGTACTGCTAAATATCCGCCAAAAAGACACGGTTAAATTTGCTCAGGCTTATTTGATGCAGGTATATCCGCAAGCGGTTTATCTTTATGACCATATAATAATTCAATTAAGTCGATAAAATGGAACTGACTTGAACGACTATTGCCAGAGATCCAATTTTTCCAACTTACATCATGTTCTTTGGTTGCGCAGCGGTTGACTGGGTGGCTAGAGGGTAAACTTGCATTATAATTTACATCCGTATCACAGGCGCATGCCTGATCAATACTCTGTTTGGCTGACGATGAAAATGCAAAGCTAATTAGCACAACCAAAGTTGAAGTCGTCACCATAGCAGCGATAGATTTTACTGATTTGGTGCTAAGGTACGAAAATAAACGATGTGGACGTAATTCCATGAGGGGATCCTTTCCATTAATTAACGCCAGCATATTGCTGACATTGTACGCTTTTACTTTCAATAAACTTAAACTTAATATTAAATTTTTTTATAAAAAATTTAATACTTAATTAACAATGTGTTAGTTTGCTTGATTTGTATTTAGCTTCTATAGAATTGATAGCTAATTAGTCATGCTATTGCATTGGTACCACAAGCTGAACCTGAAACAGTGCCAACATCTTTGTTATTATACCAAATCCGTATAGTTTATGAACATATACAGCATATTTATTTTTAAAATCAAACTTGTTGCATACCTGCGGCATTTTTTTATCGTTTAACTAGAGGCTTTTCGTCTCAAAGGGTAAACTATTACTTCATTTATTTTGCTGCGAGACCAAGATGCAACCTTATTTAATTGCTCCATCAATCTTATCTGCTGACTTTGCCCGCTTGGGTGACGATGTTAAAGCTGTACTCGATGCGGGTGCAGATGTGGTGCATTTTGATGTAATGGACAATCATTATGTCCCTAATCTGACTATAGGCCCAATGGTTTGTACGGCATTACGTCAATATGGGATCACTGCGGATATTGATGTTCATTTAATGGTTAAACCCGTTGATAGAATAGTGCCTGACTTTGCCAAAGCGGGTGCATCAATTATTACCTTTCATCCAGAAGCGTCTGAGCATGTTGATCGTACCTTACAGTTGATTAAAGAGTCAGGATGTAAAGCGGGTTTAGTGTTTAATCCTGGTACACCATTGCATTACCTAGACCATGTAATGGATAAGCTAGATGTTATTTTGTTGATGTCGGTTAACCCAGGTTTTGGTGGGCAGTCGTTTATTCCGTCAACATTAGATAAATTACGCCAAGTTCGTCAACGTATTGATGCCAGTGGTTTTGATATTCGTTTACAAGTAGATGGCGGTGTTAAGGTTGATAACATTGCTGAAATCGCGGCAGCAGGTGCAGATATGTTTGTAGCGGGTTCGGCTATTTTTAGTCAACCTGATTATAAAACGGTCATCGATGAAATGCGCAGTGAGTTAGCAAAAGTATAATCTATAACGTCAACTTTATTAGCAGTAAATAGTAGCCCAACCATGACAAATTTTGATCAAATACGTGCCATAGCCTTTGATTTAGATGGCACCTTAATTGACAGTGTGCCTGATTTGGCGGCCGCAACCAATGCAACATTACTTGAATTGGCTTTGCCACAAGCAAGTGAAGATCAAGTAAGGGGCTGGGTAGGCAATGGCGCTAAAATGCTTATGCACCGAGCGCTCAGCTTTGCACTGGCTAAAGAGGTTGATGAATCGCTATTATCAGACACTATGCCTAAGTTTATGCATCACTATGGTTTGTTTCTGGAAAAATATAGCCGCTTATATCCTAATGTATTGTCGACGCTAACGGCTTTAAAACAGGCTGGCTATCGTTTGGCTGTGGTAACGAATAAACCCTATCGTTTCACTATTCCGCTACTAGAAGCGTTTGGTTTACGTGATTTTTTTGATCATGTGTTAGGGGGGGATTCATTAGCAAAAATGAAGCCTGATCCATTACCCCTTAATCACCTTTTGCAGCAATGGCAAATTGAACCACAACAGTTGTTGATGATAGGCGACTCTAAGAATGATATCTTAGCAGCTAAATCGGCCAATGTTGCAGTCATAGGGTTAACTTATGGTTATAACTATGGTGAACATATTCGTTTAAGCGAACCGAATGAAGTGTGTGATGACTTTGGCCAAATCGGTCAGTTTTTACTTTCTAAATAATTTTACAACACAGTAATTGGAGCAACAAAACCCATGACTAAACCCATAGTTTTCAGCGGAGCACAGCCATCAGGCGAGCTCACCATAGGTAATTATATGGGCGCGCTACGCCAGTGGGTGGCAATGCAAGACACACATGATTGTATTTATTGTGTCGTTGATTTGCATGCAATTACTGTTCGTCAAGATCCTGCGAAATTACGTGATGCGTGCTTAGATACATTAGCGCTGTATCTAGCCTGTGGTGTAGACCCTGATAAAAGTACCGTGTTTGTCCAGTCACATGTGCCGCAGCATACCCAGTTAAGTTGGGCGTTGAACTGTTACACCCAAATGGGTGAGCTAAATCGCATGACCCAGTTTAAAGACAAGTCACAAAAGCATGCTAACAATATTAATGTCGGTTTATTTGGTTACCCTGTATTGATGGCGGCAGATATTTTATTGTATCAAGCGCAATCAGTGCCTGTAGGGCAAGATCAAATGCAGCATCTTGAGCTGACACGTGATATTGCCACTCGCTTCAATAATGCCTATGGCGATACTTTTACCGTGCCTCAGGCATATATTCCAGAACACGGCGCTAAGGTAATGTCATTACAAGAGCCGCTGAAGAAAATGTCTAAGTCTGATGATAACCGCAATAATGTGATTGGTCTGCTAGAAGAGCCAAAGGCAATTCTGAAGAAAGTTAAAAAAGCCATGACAGACAGCGACGAGCCACCAGTGGTGCGTTTTGATGTTGAAAATAAACCCGGTGTATCGAATCTATTGAGCCTGATGTCAGGTGTAACAGGTAAGTCGATTGCGACTTTAGAAGCTGAGTTTGAAGGCAAAATGTACGGCCATTTAAAAGTTGAAGCAGGTGAAGCGGTTGTCGCTATGCTTGAACCGTTACAGGAACGTTTTAAGCAGTATCGTGCAGATGAAGCTTATCTTGAGCAGGTGATGAAGCAAGGGGCTGAAAAAGCCAAAGCGCGCGCCCAAGCAACTATAGACTTGGTGTATAAGAAAATCGGCATGATTGTATAGGGTTTCTTATGCATAAAAAAGCACCTTTTTAGGTGCTTTTTTGATTTATACAATTAGGTTTTAAAGTTCGACTAATCTTCTTCTTTGGGCTCGACATATTCGAACACTTTAACGACTTTACGAACTCCGGCGGTATTGCGGGCTACGTCAACGGCCAGATCAGCTTGGCTACGCTCAATCAAACCGAGTAAAAATACCTCGCCATTTTCAGTAATCACTTTAATGCGCGTCACATCTAATGATTTCTCATTCAACATCCGGCCTTTTACTTTAGTAGTTACCCAAGTGTCATTGCTACGGGTGGTAAAAGAAGTAGGATTACCAATACGTATCTGGTTATGAATTTTACCGCCAATATTTAACTCTTGTACCGCTTTAATGGCTTTATCGCGCAACATAGAGTTAGGCGCTTGCCCATACATTAATACGTTACCGTTCATCACCACGCCAGTTATATTGGTTTGATTATTTAAGTCTTCGTATTTTGAAAGGGCGCCAGTAATATCAAAGCCAGCATTGGTATCACTGATTTGAGTAGACATACTGCGCTCATCATTAGCCATCTTGGCGCCACCAACAGCGCCAACCATAACTGCCCCAGCACATCCTTGCAGCAAGGCTATAACCGAGATGATGGCAACAAGCTTTATCATGCTTGTTCATCCTGAGGGAATAACGTACGGTCAATATTGTCACATAAGCAGTGAATGACTAATAAATGCACTTCTTGAATACGCGCGGTAACATTTGATGGCACGCGAATTTCAACATCACCAGCACTCATCAAGCCTGCCATAGCGCCGCCATCTTTACCTGTCATAGCGACAATAGTCATGTCACGGCTTAAAGCCGCTTCCATGGCTTTAATAATGTTGCCAGAGTTACCACTGGTAGAAATAGCCAATAAAATATCACCTGGTTGGCCTAACGCTAAAATCTGCTTAGAGAAAATTTCATCGTAGCTATAGTCATTAGCAATGGCTGTGATAGTGGATGTGTCGCAGCTTAATGCAATAGCCGGTAAAGGTGGGCGCTCAATTTCATAGCGGTTAAGTAGCTCAGCAGAAAAGTGCTGCGCGTCACCGGCACTGCCGCCATTACCACATGAAAGAATTTTATTACCGCCGAGTAAACATTGCACCATCATTTCAGCAGCTTTTTCAATTGACTCAGGTAAGGCTTCTGCCGCATCAATTTTAGTTTGAATCGATTCTGTGAAACTGTCTTTAATACGTTCTAACATGCAACAATCCTTACGATATAGAATTTTTACTGGCGGTTAACTACCGGGGTGTATTGTCGCCAAGTCTGTGTCGATATAATGCCATAAATCAATGCTGTGGTAACTATTGATGCTTAAAAACATCCCTGAATCCAACTTATTTGTGTGTTATTTATGGCAATAACATCAAATCGGCAAGGTGGATTAATGCCTTGTTGTTGCAAATAAGCGTTAGCACTGAGGCGAATGCGATTAATTTGCTTAGCGCTCAGTGCATTTATTGCTCCGCCAAAGGCTTGAGTTTTACGATATTTCACTTCAACAAACACTAAAGTCTGTTGCTGCTTCATAATGAGGTCAATCTCGCCGAACTTGTAGCGCACATTTGCAGTAACAAAGGTTAATCCTTGTTGCTGTAAATATTCTCTAGCATGTTGTTCAGCGAGTTCGCCTGATGTCATAGTGGCGTGAGTTTACCTTTTTCGTATTTGCCCCAGGTTAATTGACGGTCAATTAACCCATTAGGTTTTAGCGACAATGCACCGCTTCGGCCATTAAATTGGTATCCTGGAAATGCACGCATTTGGGCTAACCGGTTCACTAACTCGAGCGCGTCATACCCCATAACATATAGACGTTTTTGGCTGTTATTCCAGGTAGACCATAAAGATTCAACCATACGAGTTTCGTTACTTGGCTGCATTAACCAAGGTATGTCGCTGATCATCACTTTATTTAACTCTTGTGCCGACTGGGTTGATTCGTTCTCTAAGCGGCCGCGACTCGAAGTATAAAGTGCAACAGGTTCTGCAAATACACTGAAGTTAACGTCTAAAAAGGCTTTTAATAACGATAAATCTTGGTAAGCCGCAACCATATAGATAGCATCTATATCTTGGCGAGAGCGAAAATCAGCTTCAAGTTTGCTGCCCAGTATCTCTTTCATACGAGTAATTCTTGCCTGACTGTCTTTAACCCCTAAGGCTTCCTGCACGGTGAGTTTCATTTGGTCGCCGCTATCAAAATAATGAATTTCAGCGTTATTTTCTGTTAACGATAACCAGGTTTGATTAAAGCTTTCAGCCATACGTTTACCAATGGCGTCATTACTGGTTAGCAGTAAAGGTATCTTAACCCCATCGGCGTACAATTTACGCGCGGCATCACTGGCTTCTTGCGCGGGTGATAACGAGAAATAAAATTGATTAGACTGTGGCTCAAACTGCTCTAGTTGATTTAAATACAGTTGCGGAATAAGTTGCTCTTTACTTTGGTTTAAGCGTTGCAACTCTTCCACTTCATTAGGCAATAATGGCCCGATAATAAAGTCTGCACCGGTATCAGTTGCTTGCTGATAAGCTGCTTTGATGCCTATTTGGCTATCAATAAAATGCAGAGTGACATTGCTATCAAATTCGGCCATATAGCTGGCCATAATGCCCATTTTTATAGGTTCGGCAACAGCCGCTCTTGGGCCTGAAAGCGGTAATAGAACCGCAATATTTTGCGGGCGATAAGGTTTAGCATTGAGTGCTTTTTCTAAATCAGACGGTAATTTTACCGCACCTGGATGATGTGGGTTATTGCGTTGCCATTCGCCTAAATAACGAACCAGCTGAGTGGGCTCAACTGCATAGTGTTTAGCGATATAAGCGAGTTGTAGCCAGCCTGAAAATATTGGGTTTGCCGGTTCACGCATGAAGCTTTTAATGGTTTCTTCATGTAAGGGCTGTAACACTTTCCAAATAACGTCATTAACCTGAGTCGATTCAGATTTAGGCAAATAGTTACTTAACAAACTTAATTGTCTAATTTGATCGATAGGTTGTTGGATAGCCTTATAAAGGCGGGCTTTATACTGATGATATGTCGCCATTTGCCAACGGGGCAGTTTCCAATGGGGTGGATATTGTAATGTGTTTAATGCAGCCTGCGCATTTTGAGTCTTTTCATCAATACGCGCATTTAAGTAAATGTGCTCAGCCTGAATGGTAGACACTTTCACCATATTTTTTAGCATCGATGACAAAATGCTACGAGCAGAACTGTAATTACCATCATTAATATACGCATGGGCTGCTAATAACAGGTTGCGATCACGTTTTTCAGGTAAGCTGCTTTTGCTGGCTTCGGATAAATAAACACTTGCTGGTTGCTCTACAGACACTAATGACGTATTGACTACTTGATCAATACTTTCGGTTTTAGTGGCTGAACAACCAATCAATAATGCTGGTAGTGTCAGTGCCAATAGAAATTTAATTGAAATCAGTCTTTTTAACACAGGGCTTCACTCTGGTAAGATATTGGCTTTAGTTTAACCTGCTCTTACGCTGGGCGAAAGACTTGTGCAAAGAGATTATTGAGGTAGTTATGGATCAAGCCGCAGCACTTTATATTGTGCCCACCCCCATTGGCAATTTCGCGGACATGAGTAGCCGTGCAATTGAAGTGTTAAATCAAGTTAGTTTGATAGCATGTGAAGATACTCGGCACAGTGGCAGATTGTTAAGTCATTACGGTATTGAAACCCGTAAAACAGCCTTACATGACCACAACGAGCGTGATCGTGCCCAGTGGATTGTTGAGCAATTACAATCAGGTCAATCGGTTGCGCTTATTTCAGATGCTGGCACACCGCTAATATCTGATCCAGGCTATCACCTAGTTAAACATGTTAGAGAAGCTGGTCATAAAGTCATTCCACTGCCGGGGCCTTGCGCGGCAATTACTGCACTAAGTGCTTCTGGACTTCCCTCAGACAGATTCAGTTTTGAAGGTTTTTTACCGGCGAAAGAAAAAGGCCGTATTGATAAATTAACAGCGCTTAAAGAAGACCCGCGTACGTTAATTTTTTATGAATCACCACATCGTATTGTCCACAGCCTTACCTCGATTGTTACCGCGCTGGGCGCCGATCGCCAAATTGTTATGGCCAGAGAAGTCACTAAAACCTTTGAAACCTTCTTATCAGGCACTGCTGAAGAAGTACTGGCGATGGTTATCGCAGATGAGAACCAGCAAAAAGGTGAAATAGTTATTATGTGTCATGGCTTTGCCCAGGCCGATGATGAGGCGATTCCCAAGGTCGCTATTGACACTTTGACTCTGCTTGCTGCTGAATTGCCGCTTAAAAAAGCCGCCGCAATAGCCGCGCAAATACATGGTTTTAAAAAGAACGCATTGTATAAAATCGGGCTTGAACTCGGCTTATAATTTAAGTCATATCGATAAAGTAAACTATGGATTGGTTTGTTGGCAGGCTTACGCTATAATCCGCGCCGAGTTGGCCAGACAGTTGCCGCGTACGTAAGTACGGGGAGGAAAGTCCGGGCTTCAAAGAGCAGGGTACCAGGTAACGCCTGGGCGGTGTGAACCGACGACAAGTGCAACAGAGAGGAGACCGCCATTTTAGCTTGCTAAAATGGTAAGGGTGAAAGGGTGCGGTAAGAGCGCACCGTGCGGTTAGCAATAGTCCGTAGCAAGGTAAACTCTACCCGAAGCAAGACCAAATAGGGTTCCGCATGGCGCTGCTCGCGTTGGAACCGGGTAGGTTGCTTGAGCCTGTGAGCGATTGCAGGCCTAGATGAATAACTGTCCACGACAGGACCCGGCTTATCGGCCAACTCACCTCTTTATAATAAAAGGCCTCACAGCGATGTGAGGCCTTTTGTTTTTGCGCTTATGTCTATATACGCAGTAGCCGTTCTAACTCGCATGTTATGAAGGTTGGTATTATTTACGGCATAAGCTAATTTTATCAAAGATATCATCAGCCTTGTTGTCTAGTGGCTAAATCTAACTAATTTATCAAAGTGCTCATAAACGGTTTGTGAGTGAAATTAACGCTTTAGAAAAGATCTTTTTAACCATTAGTGATTCTACTGGCGAAATCTTTCTGAGTAGTCCAATATCATAACTCTATAATTTTAATATCTTAGGTGATTATGGATTTGTCTTTGGAGTACAACACTGCCGTTAAGCGGGGCTTCGCAGTGCTATTTTTGGGCTTAATCATCAGTGCCGCTTTGGCCTGGGTAGTTAATGAG
Source organism: Shewanella glacialimarina (assembly GCF_020511155.1). Taxonomy (NCBI): domain Bacteria; kingdom Pseudomonadati; phylum Pseudomonadota; class Gammaproteobacteria; order Alteromonadales; family Shewanellaceae; genus Shewanella; species Shewanella glacialimarina. The sequence continues at coordinate 405,884 of NZ_CP041216.1, forward strand.
CGTAACTCTGCTGAAATCAATAAGTCACTTCAAACTGCTTCAGAACAAATTAGTTATCAAGTATTGAGCCGTATCACTCTTTATCAATATGGCCTTCGCGGTGCTCGTGGAATGATTGTTACCGCTGGCGAAAATGAAGTATCTCGTGAGGCATTTGCTCGCTACAGTGCAACGCGAGAGGTTGACAAGGAGTTTCCTGGCGCGCGCGGATTTGGTTTTATTCGTATCGTTTCACCCGAGCAGCAAGCGTCTTTTCTTACCCAGGCTCAACAAGATAGTTGGCCTAATTTTGCTATTCGTCAGCTTGCTCCCCACGATAATGACCGTTATGTGATTCAATATATTGAACCGGTTGAACGTAATATTGCTGCTGTTGGTCTTGATATTGGCTCAGAGCTGCAACGCCGAGAGGCAGCCGATGCCGCAATACTATCTGGTGACGTGCGTTTGTCTGGGCCAATTACCTTAGTGCAGGTGACAGGCAAAGCGTTACAATCTTTTTTAATTTTGATGCCAATATACCGCAGTGTAGTTACTCCTTTAACACCAGAAGCTCGCAAAATGGAAGCATATGGTTGGAGCTATGCGCCTTTGGTGGCCGATGAGGTATTGAGCGGATTAGCTTTATACCAGCAAACAGCTCAGCTAAAGCTGACGGATGTAACTTCGCAAGATAACCCCAGTACCTTTTATACAACTGAGGCAGCAACAGCGGCTGCTGTTACCCACTATCAATATACGGTGAACAAGAATGTTTTTGGCCGTACATGGCAATTTACGATCAGTGCCTATCCAGAATTTATCAATAACTTACACCTTAATCATGCCAGTGTTGTATTTATTTATAGTGTGCTTGTCAGCATTTTATTGGCGGCATTGGTTGTGCTGTGGTCTATTGGCTTACAACGTAAACAACAAGTGTTAACTGAACAGGCAAGGCTGGCCAATATGCTAGAGCATTCGCTTGATGGCATCATTAGTTATGATCTCGACGGTTATATCACCAGCTGGAATCGAGGTGCTGAGTTACTGTTTGGCTACAACGAGTCCGAGGTGCATGGGTCACTCAGTACTGAGCTGATTGTACCGCCTGAAAAAGCTGAACTTGAAAAGTGTTGGTTTGCGAAAGTGTTAGCTGGAGAGGTTATTTTAAATCAAGTTTCATCTCATCTGTGCCAAGATGGTAAAATTTTAGCAACATCTATGACCGCTATGACGATAGTTGATGAACAGGGTGATATTGTCGGTGTCTGTCAAACTATTCGCGATATTACGGCGCAGCAAGATGCAGAGCTGCGGATTTTAAAGTTAAATGAGAGCTTAGAATTTAAGGTTGCCAACAGAACGCAAGAGCTGCAACATGCTCTATCTGAAAATAGAGCCCTGCTTAAATCAATTAATGATCAACTACTTTCGGTTGTCACTGATATTGACGGTGTTATTTTAGAGGTCAACGACTACTTTTGTCGAATGAGTGGCTATTCTCGCGAGCAGCTCATAGGGAAAAACCATTCAATATTACGCTCTGGTGAACATGATGCTGTATTTTGGCAAGGCATGTGGGCACAGATTAATTCGGGGCAATCCTGGCACGGTGAAATTTGTAATTTAGACCAACAGGGTAGTAGACATTGGTTTGATACCATTATTGGCTCAGTAGCCGATGACAATGGCAATATCGAACGCTTTATTGCACTCAGTACCGATATTACTGAGCGTAAATTTGTTCAGTTAGAGAAAAACAAACTTGGATCACTATTAACCAGTGTATTAAATGCCGCTTCAGAAATGTCAATTATTGCCACAGATGAACAGGGTATTATTAGTATATTTAATTGCGGCGCAGAAAGTTTATTAGGCTATGACGCTAAATCGATAGTTGGGTTATCTAGCCCTGCTTTTTTACACCTCCCTGAGGAAGTTGAAGCACGCTCAATTGAATTATCACAACACTATGGTTTGGCCATTGAAGGCTTTGATACTTTTGTTTATAAAGCCAGAGTTGAAGGACCTGAGACGCGTAATTGGACTTATGTAAAAAAAGATGGTTCCCATTGCCAAATTTCTTTGTCTGTGACTGCGATGCGTGACAGTGATGGTCAGTTACTCGGTTATTTGGGTATCGGGGTTGATGTCACCCAGTCGCTGCTGCAACAAGAGGCCTTGATCTCTGCAAGTAACCATCTGAGTAAGGCTGCTGAGGTCGCTAAGCTAGGCATTTGGACTTTAAACGTACTAGACAATAGTTTGCAGTGGAATGATCGTATGTTCACCATTTACGATCATCCTCTGAGTTTACGAGAACAAGGAGTAACATACCAACATTGGTTGATGCGGGTTCATCCTGATGACCTCCAACGGGTAAAGCAAAAACTGGATGATGTGATAGCCGGTATTGGAAAATTTGACCCTTTATTCAGAGTGGTGAGTGCTGATGGTGAAGTGCGTTATATTCAAGCGGCTGCCGAGATTGAAAAAGACAAGCATGAAAATGTTGTTAGAGTGATTGGTATTAATATTGATATTACCGAACAACGTGAAATAGAAGAAACGCTTCGCACAGCCAAAGAACAAGCTGATGCAGCTAGTGCTGCAAAGTCGGTATTTTTAGCCAATATGAGTCACGAAATTCGTACTCCAATGAATGCGGTGCTGGGTTTGTTACAGTTAATGCAGCATACCTCCATGTCCACTCAGCAAGAGGATTATATTGCTAAGACTCAAACTGCTGCTAAGTCTTTGTTGGGTTTATTAAATGACATTTTGGACTTTTCTAAAATTGAAGCCGGTAAGTTACAACTTGACCCGCAGCCCTGCGAGATAGAGATGTTAATGCGCGACCTTGCCGCGGTGTTATCAGGACATTTTGGTAATCGTGATGTTGAAGTGATGTTTAATCTTGACCCCGCTATCCCATCTTGGCTGCTTATCGATAAGCTAAGATTGCAGCAAGTGCTAATCAATTTAGCCGGTAATGCGCTGAAATTTACCCAACAAGGGCAAGTCGTGATTGGTATTGAGTGCCTTGAATCAACAGCCAATAATAACAAGCTGCGTTTTTCGATTACCGACACAGGGATAGGCATCAGTGAAGAGCAAATTAGTCGCATTTTTACCGGATTTGAACAAGCTGAATCTTCTACAACTAGGCGTTTTGGAGGCACAGGTCTGGGGTTAGCCATCAGTAAACGTTTGGTAGAATTGATGGACGGTGAGTTGTTAGTCACCAGCCAAGTCGGCAAGGGAAGTCGCTTCTGGTTTGATGTCACTTTACCGCTAATACCTATGACCGCAGAAGCTTCAATCGATATTCAGGGATGTCGAATTTTAGTGGTAGATGACAATCATACCACTACGGACATTTTACAAAGTATCTTGGTTAATTTTGGCTGCGTAGTCGAGTGTGCTTATAGTGGTGCAGAAGCGATAGTTAAATGCAAACAGGCAAATAATGCTCGACAGCCGTTTGATGTTGTACTAATGGATTGGAATATGCCTGAACTTAATGGCATTAATGCCGCGAGGTTATTACGGGCTTCGGTGCAAGGTCAGCAGGGCCAGCAAGGTATGGCGCCGGCGGTGATAATGTTGACGGCTTACAGTGAAGAAGTCTTCCGTCAAGATGATAAAGAGTCAAGTGCGCCATTTGTGCACTTTTTAACTAAGCCTGTAACGTCTAAGCTTTTGGCTGAGTCCATTAGCCAAGTGATCCGCGGTGAGCTGATGGCTTTACCGGTACCGTTAAAACTGCACAAGCAAAAGCGCTTGTCTGGATTAACTATTTTAGTGGTAGAAGATAATCAATTAAATAGGCAAGTGGCCGATGAACTACTTACCCTAGAAGGCGCTAAGGTCGTGTTAGCTGAAGGTGGTATTAAGGGCGTGTCTTTGGTTACCCAAGCAAAACAGACATTCGATATCGTTATTATGGATATGCAGATGCCTGATATAGATGGTCTAGAGGCGACTCGACGCATTCGAGAAGATGCCCGTTTTGATCTGTTGCCTATTCTTGCTATGACGGCTAATGCCTCGCAGTCAGACAGAGTCGATTGTATCAATGCCGGCATGAACGATCACATAGGTAAGCCTATTGATATGCAGAAGTTAGTGCCGAGTATTTTGGCCCTTGTCGGACGTGAATTTACCTCAGTTGCAATCGATAATATTGTAGGCAAGGAAGAGACATCTGTTGTGCTTGAGCCTAAAGTTCCTGCTGAGGGGGAGCATTTATTAGATAGTCTTGAACAGATACTGAGCCGATTTGGAGACAATGAAGTTTTTTTCAAAAAAATGGCCAAAGGATTTGAGGCTGAAATAGATAAACAGTTATTACTGTTTACAGCTGCGATTAGGCAAGCCGATCCATTAATTAGCGCCGCAGTTAGCCATGGAATTAAGGGCGTTGCCAGTAATTTTGGCGCAAAAACCTTAGCTGATTTTGCGGCTTATTTAGAACAGCAGTTTAAACACGGTAACCCTCAAGTGCGACAAGTTGAACGCTGGACGGAGAAGTTAACTTTATTAGCTCAACTCAGCGTTAAGCAGCTGTCTGAGTATATATCTGAGACGCTATCAAATGAAGCACCAGCAGTTGACCCACAAGTGCAAGGTTTACCTGAAGATATTGAACTTATTAACAATAAAATCATGTTGTTGAAGCAATATTTACAACAAAACAACCTGGATGCTATTTACCTAGTGGACGACATGGCCGCTTCATTGTCTTATCATAGGTGTTGGACCGAGTTATATTCCCAAGTTCAAGCGCTTGATTTTGAAAATGCTTTGGCATTACTTGCGGTTATCGAGACGGAGGTAGGTTAATGTTAGATTCTGAAGTACTTAGTTTGGCTGACGATAATAAAGGTAAGATCTTGATTGTTGATGATCAGCCGTTAAATATAAAAATATTACATCCGCTATTTCATCAAGAGTTTGATGTCTATATGGCTACTGGTGGTAAACAGGCCATTGAGGTGTGCCAAAAAGTTAAGCCTGACGTGATATTGTTAGATATTGAAATGCCCGGAATGTCAGGGCTGCAGGTCTGTGAAGAGATAAAAAACAATCCCATAACCGCCAATGCTGCAGTGGTTTTTGTGACAGCGCACTTTGATGAAGAGTTAGAAGTTAAAGGGTTTCAATTAGGTGCTGTTGATTTTATTCATAAACCAATAAACAGCATTATTACCACCACAAGAGTTAAAAACCAATTTTTACTCAAGCGCCAATCTGATATTTTACGAGCGATCGCCCTGCTCGATAGCTTAACTGGATTAGCTAATCGCCGTCAATTTGAACGGAGCTTACCTGAATCGTGGCGCCATTGTATTCGTCACAATAAGCCTTTGTCATTGGTCATGCTGGATGTCGACTTTTTCAAACGCTACAACGACACCTATGGCCATCAAGAAGGTGATAATTGTCTTCGCTCGGTCGCACAAGCTATTTATGGCATAGCAATGCGTCCCTATGATCTGGTCGCTCGATACGGTGGTGAAGAGTTTGTTTGTATTCTACCTGACACTGACAGTGAAGGTGCAGTCTCTATTGCTCAGAAGATGGTACAGGCAGTGCAGGCATTAGCTATTGAGCATACTGACTCTAGTATTTCATCTACTGTGACTATTAGTGCGGGCGTTGCCACCATTTTGCCGACGCTAGACGAGACATGGGAACAGGTACTCAAAGAGGCTGATATGCAGCTATATGAAGCTAAGGCAGCTGGACGTAATCAAGTTAAGGGCATAGCTTTGTAAGGCGTGTTTAATCAATTAGCATCCCGATGGTGAGTTCAATAGATTGAGCTTGATTTCACACTCAGTCTTACAATTCATCAATACAAATAGTAACAGCCCACAGGGCACTGTTTTATCGATCACAGCGGCCGAAACTGGATTGAGTTAAGCCATTCGTCGAGGCCACTTTAACCAACCGAAAAACATCATCTTTAGAGACCACAATCAGTATGAGTCATAAGTGAGTGACTCTCTTTGTCTCTCATTCAGCAAAAAAGCTAAAAATGTGAAGTTAAATAGGGATTTGTTAGACCTTAGTCTAGCAGCTCGAGCCTTGACCTCGCACGGTAAGTCGTTGACACTTCTAAGCTACAATAATGCCTCTCCCTACTGGACAAATATTATGCTTATATTTTTCATATGTATTGCGTTGCTGGTCCTAGCTTATAAATTCTACAGCCCATTTGTAGAACGACAAGCTGGAATAGACCCCACCGCAAAAACGCCGCAAGCTCGATTTAATGATGGTGTGGACTATGTTGAAGTTCACCCTGTAAAAGCTTATTTAATTCAATTTTTAAACGTTGCAGGCGTAGGACCAATATTCGGTCCTATTCTTGGCGCTTTATATGGCCCCGTAGCCTTAGTATGGATTGTCATCGGTAATATCTTAGGTGGCGCGGTACATGACTATTTTTCGGGTGTATTGAGTATTAAAGAGGATGGTAAAAGTTTACCTGAAATTGCAGGTCACTATTTTAATATATTCTTTAAAGGTTTAATGCTGGTCTTTACTGCTATGTTACTGTTTTTTGTGGGCGTGGTATTTATCATGAGCCCAGCAGGACTATTAAGTAATTTAAGCTATTTTGAAGGCACATTCTTAAGCGGAAATACCTTTTGGGTATTGGTTATTTTAGTTTATTACTTTCTAGCGACCTTATTACCTATTGATAAGATTATCACTAAGTTATATCCGGTATTTGGGCTGTTAATGATTGTGATGACCCTGTCGTTGGCTGTGGCACTATTAATCAATGCACCGCATTTACCTATGGCCGGAGATTTTCTAGCGTATTTTGACCATAGCCATTATAACAATGATTTATTAGAACCTAATCCTGACGGGTTACCCACATGGCCATTATTATTTGTCACCATTACCTGTGGTGCTATTAGTGGTTTTCACTCGACTCAAGCACCCATTATGGCGCGCTGTTTAACCAATGAGAAATATGTCCGCCCAGTGTATTTTGGCGCCATGATGTCAGAGGGTATTGTGGCGTGTGTATGGGCTACTGCAGGTATTGCAGCATTCCCAGGTGGTTATGTTGAGCTTAAAGAGATTTTGGCTCAGGGCGGCCCTGGGTTAGTGGTTAATCAGGTTGCAACCACTTATTTAGGTGTAGCGGGTGGCATTATGGCAATTATTGCCGTGGCCATTTTCCCTATCACCTCTGGTGATACCGCGTTCCGTTCATTGCGCTTAACCATTACCGATGCGTTTAATATTCCGCAAAGTATGCGTAACCGTTTATTGTTGGCTGTGCCGATTTTAGTGATTGCTTATTTCATGACGAAGATTGACTTCACATTGATCTGGCGTTATTTCGCCTTCTCAAACATGTTGTTATCAACCAGTGTATTGTGGCTAGCGACTAAGTATTTGTTTGACCGTGGCACTTTCCATTGGATTGTCAGTTTACCGGCGATTATTGGTACCAGTATTACGGTATCTTATATTATGACCGCAGGTATTGGTTTTGGCCTACCGATGGAATTAAGTAAGCCAGTCGGTATTGCGGTTGGTGTGGTGTCATTGATTGCACTTGTACTCGCACATCAAAAGCGTAAAACTGCAGTGGTATAAAAAACAGTTTTTGTAATTAAAAAGACCTTGCGCTTGCAAGGTCTTTTTTGGGGTTAAAAATTGGCTTTAACCCCTAGGTTAACAGTAGTGCCCAGAGATTTAGTATTATAGCCATTGTAAGTATATGCCTGTGAACGGGCTGAGAAATAATCTTCATTTAATAGATTTTCAATACCAAGCGATAATTGCCAGCTGTCAATTTGATAGCTGCTGCTCAGGTTCACTACATTGTAATGTTCAATTGGCCCCTGTGCTCCAACGTACGCACCATTGACCTGTTCAAAGCGTTTACGATCGCCTACATACATATAATTTAAGCCGATGCTGGCCTGCTGAATAGGCTGCCAGTTAAGGTAAGCAGTAAATTTAGGTGCGGCAATAATGCCGCCATCTAGGTAAATGTCAGCATCGGTATCTTTACCTTCTACCCAACTGTAGGACATTCCGGAACTTAGGTTGTCGAGTATTTGGTAGTCAAGTTGTGCCTCATATCCCCATATTTTTTGTGGTGCACGCACTGGCATATAAACCCCTGTAACCGGGTCAAATTTGTTACTGGTGCCAAGTTCAGATTCACTCTTGTAAGCCGCAACTTCATAGCTTAGGTCGTTTAATTGACCAGACAGTCCGATTTCATAATTATCAACAACCGAGGCTTGTGTTTGTACTAGGTTGATATCATTAACGGTAGCGGCTCGTAGTAATCTGCCTAAATCTGAAATATCTGCACCTTGAGAAAAACTAACAAATGGGCTGAATTGAGGGTTGAAGTTATATCTTAGCCCCAAATTGTAGGTGGTAGAGTCATAGCTTAAGTCGCCACCTTTTACGTCAAATGGCACAGAACAGGTGCTAGGGGTACTGCATAACTTGAGTGTTTGATAGTTATCAACGGCTAAGTCGACACTGTCTTGTCTTACGCCTGCTTTTATAATCCAGTCATCGGCAATAATAAACTTGGTTTGTAAGTAGGCCGCTAAATTATACATGTCCATTTCTGGCACCCAAATACGGCCATCTTCTAGCGGTTGTGAGCTCACATCTTGTAGCGCATCGATACCATAAATGAAGGTTGCTGCAACGTGTTCCCAGTCGGCAGCTGTGGCCAAATTAACGCGCAAGCCTGTTTTTTCAGATTTAATCAGTGATTGTCCACCATCATAACCTTCGCTAGGGTTAGCTAAGCTAGCTGAATAGAAAAACATGTTCTCTATTGTTTGAAGGTATCCATCTAATGTGAGTTGGGTGTTATAAAAAATGTCCTGGTCGACGTATTTCAACATTAAATTATGATTGCCTCTAGGGCCTTGTGGCACCCCGGGTTTTGCAATGCCTTGAGTGTTATGAATAGCATAGGTTTTTACGCCACTATTAACACTGCCAATTACATCAATCAAATCTGCATCTTGCTGGGCTTCATAATAGTTGTAAGTGAGTTGTACAGACTTATCATCGTCTAGCTGGTAAGCGAGTTTAGTGAAAAGGTTATTTGATTGGGTTTCAGACAAACCATAGATCAAGCCAATAATATCGCCTTCAGCATCTCGCTCTAAACCTGTTTTTTCACTTATTGCACTCAATACATAACTAAAATCATCTAGTGTGCCGTCTATCGAGGTATCAAGCCTTACACCTGCGCTGTCGTCTAGCTTTACCGCGCTAAATTTGGTTGAAACGCCCAGATTAATATTTGCTTTGTCAGTGCCCGCATGTTTGGTGATGTAGTTGATAATGCCACCAGAGGCACCATTACCATAAATTGAGGTTGCCCCTTTAATCACTTCAATACGTTCTATTGCACCTGGGTCGATAGAGCTTATCCCCAGTTGGCCATTACGCAGAGGGGTAGATTGCGGGACACCGTCAATCATAACCAATGCGGCGCGACCACGTAGTGTTTGCCCTGAATTACTTGAGGTCCCCGTGCTAGGGGCAAGGCCTGGCACACGAAAGGCGAGTAAGTTTTGTAGCTCACTGGTCACTTGCATATCTTGTGCTAGGGTTTGTTGATTTATTAACGTAACCGATGACGGGACTTCGTCTATGCGCTCAACAGCGCGACTGCCAGTTATGATCATCCGTTCCATTGATTTGTTGCTAGTCTGAGCCTCATCGGCGATAGCGCTGGCTGATGATAAAGACATTAAGCATAATGCCCAGCGCGTCGCAGTCGCTAATTTACTAGGGGTAAATAACATATGTGTACCTATTGTGAATAATTTTGGCAAATGATATTAGTTATCATTTACGTTTTCAGGTTATTTTCACAATATTTACATTCACGAGACATTTATGCTCGATGCTAGGCTTAGCATCAAACGTGTTACCGAGTTAGAAGTGGTCTTTAATTTGGAATCGAAACTCCCAGCTATTCAAGTCTTGTCCATTAGTGAACGGCTTGGCAATATCAATGTGGGCAATATTACCGTAACTTGATTTAGATGAATAAATTCGAGCGCCAATACCAATACTGCCTATAGGATCATTTACTTCATTAAATGCATCTGTCCCACCAAATGCCTGACCAACATCGGTAAATAAAGCCCAGCCCAAATCGGCGAGTTGATATAAATTGATATTAGGATAATTTCTTAATTCAGCGGTCAACACCCACTGATTATCACCGTGTTGATAATCATTAGGGTAGCCTCTAATACCGGTCTCATCCCCTAAGGCGAATGTACGGTCAAGGTAGTTATTTTTTGATGCTGCAACGACTGCTTTGGTGTAAGCGGTCCATTTATCTGTAATGTTATAAAAGTATTCAGACGCTAACGAAACATTATAAAAATCATCCTGGCTGGTGGTTAAATCAGCCTCGCCCTGCAGTTTGATTAAAAATAAATGGTTATCTGACTGCCATCCTCTGCTGCTGAGAATATTTAAGTGATATCCCAAATTAGCGTTATCGGCAAGATCATTGGTTTCAAAGCCAAGCTTAGCCGAATGGTGCCAACCTAAATTAAAGTCTTCGTTATTGCCGATAAGGTGAATGTTATTAAGAACAGTAAAATCATCCTGTAGATATTCATAGCCTATCCAGGGGTAGATAAAGTCACGATCAACGGGTAATTCACTTAGCGGATACGTTTCAAGATTTTCAAATTTATTGCTATCTTGAGTCAAACCCAAAGTCACCCGGCTAAGTTGATCCTGATCACGGGTTAACAACCAACCATAGGTTAGGTTAGCAAACTCGACATTATGTTTAAATTCATTCACGTCGACACCATTTTGTCTAATGATGTCTGTTCGCTCATCTTGTACCCAAGATGTGCCATACATGTGCTTAGTATCTAAAGCATAAAAGGGTTTGTAAAAAGCCAATGCTGTGGCTTGGCCATCACTATTATCGTAAAAATCTGCTGCAACAATGGCATGTTTGATTGCTGTTACCGGTGCGCTAAAGGCAAATTTGTAGCCTGTTCTGTCATCGCTAGCTTGATATTTCACCCGAGTATTAATACCTAAACCGAGTAAGTTATCCTCCTTAATACCAAAAGAGTACTTAGTGCCGCCGCCATTTTTGCTTAAACTCACAGTCGGTAACAGTGACCAGTTATCCCATGTTTCAACCAGCATGGTTTGGTCGGTGGTATTATCGGCGTCTGGCGCCTTTTGGGTAACGGTAATTTTTGCATCACGAATATAAGATTCTGACCGTAAAAGACGCTGTGCTTCTTCAATATCTTTTTGACTAATATCATCACCCACTTCAAAGCTTAAATTTTCTATGATAGTTGAGTCGGTAGTATTGATATGCAGATAGTTTGCCCAATGATGAATAAAGAATGATTCTGGGTCAGATTCATCAAAGATTGGATTGCTTTGAACCACTATTTTACTGACTTTAACCGTCGATTTTTGCTTATCTTTTTCTGCAGAAAAGGCCGTTTCAGGTGGTGGTGTTAATGATGTGTTATTTGAATTAATGTCAGCGGTATAAGCTGCGAATGGTAAAGTTGAACACGCGATACTCAGTAACACTAAACAGGTTTTTGGCATCGAGACGTCCTTTAATTATTATTTTTAGAGCAATTGTTACTAAAATGGTCGTTAACATTTTGCTGGTGTTTTGTTTTTGTTGTCAGCATGTTTAATAACACACCTGAATTGGTGTAGAGTCAAGTGTTTACCGTATTTGATTGGTATTGTTTTTGATATTGGTTATTAAAAAAACTACACAGACAGGATTAGCTATAAATGGGTAACTAGAATGGTTAATGATTCAGTAGGTAAAATACTATTGTGTAGCGAGAAAAATTAAGCAGGCCGAAAAATAGCAGCCTGCAGTATTTATCTGAGTATTGCTCCTGCCTATAAAGATCGTCTAGGCGGCACTATCACGTTAGCAAAAATAAGCCCTGCGATAAGCGACATAAAGATTAAAAATATTTGCGAACCCAGGTGTGCCTGATTCAACATAGTTTCACCAGAAATCAACGCATTAAGGCCGATATAAGTTTTACTGCCGGGCACCAAAATAACGATGCCTTGCAACAGCGCGATAGAGGCAGGCGCTTTCATCCAACGTGCATACAAATTGGAGTAAATACCTACCGCCAGAGCGCCTACAAAAATACCGATGGATTCGCCTAAATAAAGGCCGCCTAACATGGCTGAGAAAAATGCCACTATGCCGGCAAAAACACCCCATGGCGAATCTTTAAGGCGAGCTTTAAATATAATCACCAGTGACATAGAGAGCATGGGTACCGCGGACCAAATGGCCCAACGAGGCAGTGGTTCAGGATCAATGTAAATCGCTTCGCCAAAAATGGCTTTACCTATGGTCATCCCAAGTACGGCGCCAAAATACAGTTTAAACAACTGCATAACGGCATCCATGATGCGTGCCGTGCCTGATATTAAATCGCGTGCGGCTAACTCAGCTAACCCTAAAGTCAGTGCTAAACCAGGGACAAAGATGATGATCCCAGATAAAATAGTCACAGGTAAATTAATGCTGGCATCAAATTGCGCAATACCACAGGCCAGGATAGCCACAACAACGGCAGCCAAAGGCTCTAGCATTTCGGCAACACGTTTAGAGCGCTCAGCCCAAAACACTAAACTGTATACAATTAGCCCCAGCATGGCAGACCAGAACACATCATGCCAACCCGTACCCATTAACATAGCAAAGGCACCGGCACTTGAGCCAAAGGCTAATAAAGTAAGCTTGTGGCCGTAAGGGTTGGGTTTGTTAGCAATTTCTTCTAAACGGTCAAGCGCCTCTTGCAATGTGCGTTGGCCAGAACTTAATTCTTCAACTAATTCAAAGGTACGCGCCAGTGAGCCTAAATCTAAATCACCGGGTTTTACGCGGGCAACATGGTTGTATTCTTGTTCAGTATCATGTTGTAAAACAAACGTCATAGACGTGGGAGATATAAGAAAATAACCTTCAATACCAAGGGTGTGGGATACCGTCTGCAAATGGGATTCAAGGCGATAAGCTGGCGTACCAAACTTGTGTAATGCTTTACCTAATTTAATGATAAATCTACGTTTTTCGATAAAGTCTTGATTATCCACTGGCCGTCAGTCACTCTTAATTAATCTTGGGTTAATAATGCAGCGAATAGTAACCGATCCGTTGTTATTAATCGATAAACTATTTGCCTTCAATACCAGCCGTTAAAATTTTAGCTGGTTTTTATCAAGGTGATAGTTTACTCATTTATGGTTATGATAGTGTTACAAAAATTGACTGGAGCAAAAAATGGCTTTATTGGTAACAGGTTTGTATGCGAGTTTGACCGGATTACTGGTGATCGCGCTTGCTTATCGCATTGTTAAATTACGACGTTTACATTCTATTGGCATTGGTGATGGTGGTAATAAAGACTTATCGTTAGCAATGCGAGTGCATGGAAACTTATTAGAAAACGCGCCACTGGTATTAATTTTACTTGGGGTGGCAGAAGCAAATGGCATGCCTGTTTATTTACTTCACTGTTTTGGTACCGCTTGGATTGTGGCGCGTTTACTACACGCCATAGGATTAACTCAAGGAAAAGGCGGTTATCATTTTGGCCGTTTCTGGGGAGTATTAACCACCTGGATCGTCACCTTAGGTTTAGTGATAGCTAATATTGGTTTCTTTATCGGTTTTTAATAAACCAGCCACTTTTCAAGTTATCAGTAATAACATACAGAAATAAGTGGAAATTTTTCTATTTCCACTTATTTTATAGGGTTTTAAGCTCTGGTGAAAACATAAAATTATTTCACCTTTGCTGTTTTTTTAGTCACACTTACCCCTTGCCAACTGCTATACTCCGCGTCCGCTTCTTTGGCGTATTTTTCCAATTTTAGGTCATACACATGCAAGTTGAGTCTACATTATTTAGTTATCCCAAATTTTGGGCCGAAAGCTTTGGTGCGGCGCCATTTTTACCTATGTCCCGCAAAGAAATGAATAAGTTGGGTTGGGATAGCTGTGACATTATCATTGTGACTGGTGACGCCTACGTCGACCATCCTAGCTTCGGCATGGCCGTTATTGGCCGCATGTTAGAGGCTCAAGGTTATCGGGTGGGGATCATTTCTCAACCCGACTGGTCAAGCAAAGAAGACTTTATGCAGCTGGGTCGACCAAACTTATTTTTTGGTGTCACCGCTGGCAACATGGATTCGATGATCAACCGGTATACCGCTGACCGTAAATTACGCCATGACGATGCTTACACCGCCGGAGATATTGGTGGTAAACGCCCTGATCGCGCCGTGACGGTTTATGCCCAGCGTTGTAAAGAAGCATTTAAAGAAATACCTGTAGTAATAGGCGGTATAGAAGCGAGTTTACGCCGTATTGCTCATTATGATTATTGGTCAGACAAAGTCCGTCGCAGCGTGATTTTTGATGCAAAAGCCGACATTTTGATTTACGGCAATGCCGAGCGTCCTTTGATGGAAGTTGCTCGCCGTATCGCCAGTGGTGAAGCTATTGGCGATATTGATGATGTGCGTGGCACAGCTGTCATGCGCAAAGAAGCTATGCCTGGCTGGCGCGGCATGGATTCACGCAAAATTGATCAACTGCATAAAATTGAACCTATACCCAATCCTTATGGAGCTGATGACGTTGGCTGTGCCAAACTATCTGGGCCAACGGATAACAAAATTTTTGACAACGATGCGCCTAAAGCGATCAGCGTACAACCGCCTAAACCAAAACCTTGGGATAAAACCTACGTACTGCTGCCAGCCTATGACAAAGTAGCAAGTGATAAGTATTTATACGCCCACGCATCACGTATTTTACACCAGGAGCAAAATCCAGGTTGTGCCCGTGCGTTATTCCAGCCACACGATGCCAATCGTGGTGTGTGGGTTAACCCACCAGCTTGGCCGTTAAATACCGATGAAATGGATGCGGTATTTGATTTACCATACCAGCGCATTCCGCACCCTGTGTACGGCAAGGAAAAAATTCCTGCTTACGACATGATTAAAACCTCAATCAATATCATGCGTGGTTGTTTTGGTGGTTGTTCATTCTGTTCGATTACCGAGCATGAAGGGCGAATTATTCAAAGTCGCTCGCAAGAGTCGATCATTAAAGAAATTAAAGATATTCAACAAAAAGTGCCGGGCTTTACCGGGGTTATTTCTGACTTAGGCGGCCCAACAGCTAACATGTATCGCTTAGGTTGTACTAGCGAGAAAGCCGAAAAAACCTGTCGCCGTTTATCCTGTGTTTACCCATCAATATGTGGCCATTTAGGCACAGATCATAAACACACCATCGACTTGTATAAAGCGGCGCGTGAAGTGCCGGGTATTAAAAAGGTATTGATTGCATCTGGGGTTCGTTACGATTTAGCTATCGAAAACCCAGAGTATATTAGAGAGTTAGCTAAGCACCATGTGGGCGGCTATTTAAAAATAGCCCCTGAACATACCGAAGATGGCCCATTAAGCAAGATGATGAAGCCGGGTATGGGCACCTATGATAAGTTTAAAGAATTGTTCGACAAGTTCTCTAAAGAGGCAGGTAAAGAACAGTTTTTAATCCCTTACTTTATTTCTGCGCATCCAGGCACTACCGATGAAGACATGGTCAACCTGGCGTTATGGCTTAAAGGTCAAAAATTTAAGTTAGATCAGGTGCAAAATTTTTATCCTTCACCTATGGCCAATGCGACCACGATTTATCACACTGAGTTAAACTCACTTAAAAATGTGAAGCACACCAGTGAGATAGTGACAGTACCTAAAAAAGGTCGTCAGCGTAAATTACATAAATTCTTATTACGTTATCATGACCCAGCAGGCTGGCCGATGATCCGTGAAGCCTTGATAGCCATGGGTAAAGAATCGCTTATTGGTAATAGCCCAAGCTGTTTAGTGCCACCCGAAACCCGCAATGAGCAAACAAAACTTAAGTGGGGCCAAAAGCCTGCTAAGTCGTCTGCCAAAGCCGATGGTAAGCAAGATGGCCAAAAAGCCATGACCCGTTTTTCATCAAATCAATTTGATGATCGCAAGGGCGAAGCCAAAGCAGATAAAAAGCCCAAAGCGGCGAATGGACCCGCTAAAGCTGGCACAAGCAAAGCTGGTTCAGGCAAAGCTAATGCTAGTAAATCTAATGCCAGTAAAGCGGGTGGCAAAAGCAATGGCTGGGCAACACCGTCAAAGCATACACGCTAAGATGCACTAGTTAGGTTTATTTGATTCATCAAAGCCGTACAGTTTAACTGTACGGCTTTTTTATTAGCTAAATTTGGGGCTAGGCTCAATTATTTAAACGACTTCCTTTCGGTGCATTTATTCAGGTTCAATTCAAAAAAAACTGCTATGGTTGCCAATCTTACCCATACCAATAGGCATAATAATGACAACAACTCCTATCAAATCAGCCCTATCTTTATCATTACTTACGACAGCACTTTTTTCCGTTGCAAGCCTTGCGGCGGATGACATTCAAAATCAATATTTTGATGCCTTATCCGCCCACTGTGGTAAAGCATTTGAAGGCGTGGTTACCGCAGGTAGCAGTGCTGATGATGGTTTTAGCGGCAAAAAATTGGTGATGCATGTACGTGAATGTAGCGACACCGAATTAAAAGTGCCATTTCATGTTGGCGATGACCATTCTCGTACTTGGGTGATCACTAAAACTGAAACCGGTTTACGCTTAAAGCATGATCACCGTCATAAGGATGGCACAGAAGATAAAGTGACCATGTACGGTGGCGATACCGCAGATTCGGGCACGGTTACCCAACAATCTTTTCCGGTTGATGCTGAGTCCATTGCCAACTTTAAGCAAAACGGTCTAGATCAGTCAGTGACCAATGTATGGCACATGTATATTGAGCCAAACACCTTTACTTACCGCCTAACTCGCGAAGAGCGTAACTTTAGAGTCGACTTTGACTTGACCAAACCCGTCGCATTACCGCCAACGCCTTGGGGGCATAAGTAAGTTTTTGCTGAAAGCATGCAGGTTCTAGAAATACTTAACGTGTAAACTTTCTGCGGTGCGTCACAGATTGCTTAAAAGATAACAGCAAAATCGCAGGATTCCATCCTGCACCGGCCAAAAGGGTATCTACAGCAATACCCTCTTGGAACACCCTGCCGCCCCAGACGAAAAATGCTGAAAAGCGCATCTTTTCGATGGGTATCGATCCAGCTTTTACCCACGTCGGCCATTGTCGACAATCCCTAACGCTTCCGACGGGCCGTCCCTGGCCCAACGTAAGCTAGCGTGGCATCCATGCCAAGCTCACGGAATTGTCTCGATGACCTCAATTCAAATGAAGTCTGATAGTGATATACTGATACAAGTAGTTATTTTTAATGGAAAATTTAGTTTCAAGTGTGACAAAAACCTTGAATTAAACCCACAAATCAGATTAAAGTATAGCCACTTAAGGGTAGGCTTAGCTCGAAACAATCATCGAGCACGCCATTTAGGGAAGAAGAAGCCATTCAGCGGTGATGTGTCAATCGACTGATTTATAGAGATCACTCTGACCCAGTTATTGCAGTAGGTATTTTCGCACTAGCGCTTCCTATCAGTTTTTTGTTGATTGTATTATTTAGATTTATTCAAAAATGGGGTACTCATTTCAGAGCACCCCAAAGGTAGCGGCTAGTTATTATTTATGTTTAGGTCTTGAGGCGTACCCCTAAAACACCCTACGTTATAAGGGAAATCATATGTCCAGTGGTAGTGGAACATATTACGAGTTTCACCATCCCATTCTATTTCATGGGTATGACCATGGCATTCATCCAGATCTGCTGATGTTAACACCTTTCCATCTTCTCCTCTTGGACCAAAAATACCAAAGCCATCTTGGATATATCCCATCAGTTTAGAGTGTCCGCCATTATCTGGATCTAGCTTTGCTGATACATTTTCAGCAAGATAGTGGTAGTGGTATGTTTCAGTGCCGTCAGTATGCCCACCACTGCTGTCTAGCATTTCATAGGCAGAGGCATCGGTGCCAACAGTTGAAGCGCCTTGATAAATAGCAGAGCCAGTAAGTGAAATGCCATTGGCCCCAAACCCAACACAGTTAGGCTGGGCATTGACGCTTGGAATAGCATCAAAGCTTATTTGGATATTGTGTGATCGAATCAAATTTGGGTTTTTATCATATCCATAGGCGACAGTGCCACGCTCAATGGGGAAGGTGCCGGTCGCTGTTGTTGGCAGGTTGTTTCCGGTGATGAGGCGCTTTCCTTGGCCATCAAGCGTCACGCTGAACTCACTGGCAAAATAACTTTCACCCTCAACTTGGGGTTTAAGAATATAGTTCCAGGTACCATCTGCATTGGTCCAGTCGTCGGAAGGCGCTGCTCCAGCACCATCTGCAGGAAGCCGACAAAGCCAGAGTTTACCGACTTCAGGCGTATCATCGCCATTTATCCGCTGCAGAATAAGCGGGTCACCAATGGGAAGGTGGGTTAAGTCGGCATTCACCTTGCTGTCGTTACAAGTGACGCTAACATCGGCGATATTGGAGCTCATGGTGCCGGACCCATTATTAATGTTACAGGTGTGATTATCGGGTAGGGTAATTAACTGGATATTATACGCAGCGCTTTCGCTCACGGTTTCTGTGAATGTAAATCTTGTTGCACCAGCAGAAATTGCTAAGGTTTCATTACCATTAAAAAGACTCAAGCCATCGGCGTGAAGCCCTGAAATTTCGCCCGCTAATATCAATTCACTGGCCGAATCCTTGTTTAAAGATAACAACTCTTCCCAGCCAACGCGTTCAGCGCGGTAGATCTTGTTATTGTTAACATGTAATTCCCAAACAACTTGCGATGGATTAGCGGCGGTCACTTCAACCAAATAAGCATTGTCATTACTGCCTGGTCCTCCAGCCGTGATCAGAATATTACCATTGGGCAGTTCATCAACATCCCCTAAAGATTGAGTATACTTATCAACAATATGCTCCCAAACTTGGGTTGCTGTCTTGGTATCAGCATTAACTCGATACTTAACGGCACGGCTGTTATTCTGCGAACCCGCTAACTCAGCTTCGTTACGATTATCAAACATCAGATAGTCTCCGTTGGCGGTTTGCATCGGCGCGTGTTGCGCTGACATCCAACTGCCTTGTTCTAGACTGATAAATTTGTCCTGTAACGACTGTTTTTGGGTACCTTCAGCGCTGCCAAGGATCCAGTTAATATCGCCACTCTGGTGATTAATATTGACGACCCAGCTTTGAGATCGAACGGAGAGTAACAGCGAACCATCGTCTTGCTGCTGTATTGCATTGGCATGTGTCCACTCCATTGCACCATCAACGACACGTGTCGATAATGCTCCGGGGAAACGTTCGGTATCGAGATGGTCGAAGCTCGACCATTGCCATACTAAGGTTCCTGAAGGGTTATATTCCTCGATACGATCACCTTTTAGTGAGTTGCCATTAACATCTTCAAATTCGTTAACCAACACCACAATATTGCCATTATCTAAAATGCTTGCTTCGTGATGGTAGGTAGGGAGTGGGTAAGAGGATAAAATATTACCTTCTATGTCTATTACCCACACTTCGCGCCTCAGCATTAACATTATTTTGCCATCGCCAAGGTATTTGATGGCAGGAGAACTCGCTAACATAGGAACATCAGTGTTGTGTAAATACCAAACAACTTGACCTGCTTCATCTACGCCAATAAAACGGGCATCTGTATCAGCCACCGAAAAAAAGGTAACGCCTGGATAGCTATTATCACTGCTAGTTTTTAATTGAATATCAGGCAAGCTAAAGGGGAGGCTGGGCGTGGTGTAAGCTTTTGGTTCGCTGCTTGTTACTTCGCCGGATTGACTGGTGATCACGGCGGTGAATTGGTAGTTGGTTTCTGGCCTTAACCCAACCACGGTTAAATCATGGGTTAGTGCAGCTGCAGACTTTGAGGTTGCTCGGCTTGGTGTATCTACCGACTCAAATTGAATGGACACCTCAGTGACTTCACTTGTAGTCACATTTGCATTAACCATTAGCACATTGCTGTCGTGAGCACTGAGACTAAAGTCAAAATCAACAGTAGTTCCATCACTATTAGCCTTCGTAGCAGTGATTGTCACCACATCGGCAGGGCTATTAACCTTGCCATCATTCACAACCAGTGAAATATTATAGCTACCATCAAGATCGCTAGTGAAACTTGGACTCACGCTACTGGGACTACTCAATGTTGCGCCGCTACCGCTTGGTATACCCGTTAGCATCCATTGGTAAGTCAGTGAGTCGTTATCAGGATCTGAACTACGGTTTCCATTGAGGGAGACAAGGCTACCCGTAGTGATATTTAGGTTGTCGCCAGCGTCTGCGATAGGCGCACTATTTGTGATCCCCGTATCAGTGCCAGGATCATTAGCAGTTTCAGCGCCTCCTCCGCAACCAGATAGTAAACTCAAACTAGTAACTAAAATGGGTACTAATATTCGATGATTAACTTTCATTTGACACTCCTTTTTTATCATTAGTACATAGTTCACCTCGTTCTGCATTTACCTTTACTCAGCTTTATTTATCTTTACTCACCTTTACTCCTTTAAGATGCCTAAATAATGATGAACTCAGCGATTGCGATAATGACCCGAGTGATGTCTGAATTTAGTGGGGTCAGTGTAAAAGATAAGTTAACCCATTATCTTTTATCTTGTTTGGTATAGCTTTTTCCTGCAGCTATCAATGAAGCTAAATCGTGTATTAGTCTTAGGGTCAGTATTAGTCGGGTCAGGGTAAACATTTATCGCAGATGATTGTAGTGCCATTCTGCTTCTGGTTATTTCCGCAGGTTGCGGTGTTATCTTTAACTCATTCATTGAATTATAGCTGTACATAAAATTGGTAAAGAAACAAACAAAAATGGCTACCTCAGGTAGCCATTTTTATTGGATAAAACTCACTGGATGAAACTAAATCATCGCAGTTTAACTTGTGTTACTTAGCATCAAAAGTAAACGACTGCCCCGCTAATGCGGCTTCGTACATTAAGCCACCTTTTGCTGCGGTGAAGATAGCCATATTATTGATGTAAACAGCGTTTGCCGCATGATTACTGCCAGCTTGTCCCGCGCCTGCTGAGTTACCTGTCGTACCGACTTGAGCACTGGCACCGACGTTAATTGCTACCGCAGAGGCCTGGGCGCTAAACTCAAAACTACCGCTGGTAAAGTCATTATAGGCTTGAGCATTTTTGAAGAAGATGATTTCGCTATAAGCTTGGCCACCTAGCTGAAAACCAATCGATATTTGCGTTAAGCTTGAGTCACCAGTGTGCACACCACTTTTATACACACGACCTTTACCATAGGCTGCGCCAATGCCAATGCCACCTTTTCCTACCGTGGGGAAAAGCGCGTAACCATATGCGGTATTAAAAAATGCTTGGGTTTCAGTCGCTTTTTTGAAATTAGTAATCGCATCGGGATAACTTGATTCATCAGCATAACTTACAGGGCTTAATAACAAAGATAAGCTAACCATAGTTGTACTAAGCAGGGTGAGTAAACGTGTCATAAATACCTCAATAGGGTGTATTTGTGTCGTAATAATATGAGTAAGCTAACATACTGAGCATACTCAATACCGTGAAAAATGAATATTAATTAAGCCAAGCTACTCTTATTTTAACTATTTACCCGCTTTATCGACTTATTATTTATCCAGCACATAATATTCAAACCACTTTTTGTCCCACTCCATTTTGGCTTTGCGGTGCTGATAAAGGTTAAGTCCGTGCCCCTCGCCAGGATAAACAATCATCTCTACCGGGACATTTAAGTAGTGTTTTAAACTGCGATAAAGCCCTTGGGCATGGCCGACCGGAACACGTTGGTCATGTTCGCCAATATGAATAAGTGTAGGGGTGTTAATGTTATTGGCATAGGTTAAAGATGAGGCTTTATCATAAGCGTCTGGCTGCGCCCAAGGCAGTCCTTGCATAAAGTTAATCACATGACCTGGAGTGTCTTCTTGCATCCACTGTAAACGCTGGTCGAACACACCTGCACCTGAACTAGCTGCTTTAAAGCGATTAGTGGTACTGATTAACGCATTAGTCAGGTAGCCGCCATTACTCCAGCCCATTACCGCCATTTTCTCGCCATCAACAATGCCATCAATAATTAACTTATCGACACCGGCCATAATATCAGCCACCTCGATTTGATGCTCTTTACCGACAAGATCGGTTAAAAACTTATCGCCATAGCCTGTAGAGCCGCGATAGTTAGGCGATAGCAGTGCCCAACCGCTAGCTGGAAATGTTGCACGCCCATATGAGCGATGCTGCAATGAATAAGGTGTGGCAGCGGTAGGGCCGCCATGAATTTGCACCACTAAAGGTAATTTACCCTGGGATTTTTTATAACCGTAGGGCAGTTCTAAAATACCTTCAACAGTTGCCCCATCGGGGGCTTTCCAGGTGACTACTGATATTTGCGGTAACTGCCAGCTATCGACTTGCGGATTGATATTAGTTAAGCGTTTAAATTGGCTGCGTTTATAGTCGGCGTCGGCGATAAATAAGTCATGAAAATGGGTCAAGCTATTATGGCTAAATACCACTTGTTTACCTGATGCGCCAAAACTGTAGCTACCTACTACAGTATCACCGGCTAACACGCTACGTGTATCGCCTACTTTACCTTTATTTATTTGGCTGCAGAATAATTGCGTGCGGGCCGATTGTGCGCCGAGATAACATAACTCATTACTTTTGGGGCGCCATTGAATATCGCCACCTTGAAAGGTAGTTTTGCCTATTGGCTTAAGTTCTATTGTTGGCGTATTTGCTTGGGTATTGACCACAAATAATTTGCCAGGATAACCATCAAAATCGATTCTAAAAGCCAGTTGCTGGTTATCTTGATGCCAATCTAAACCCAATAACCAACCATAAGGCGAAGGTGCTTGTTGGCGCCATTGTTTATCATCTATGACTTTATTACTGGCGGTTTTAACATCAAAAATTTCAATGTTAGACCAACCTTCATAATAAACCAGTTCATTGTCGCTGGTGGTAATACGGGCGATTTTACTGCCGCTGTCATTAACATTGAATTGCCAAACCACTTTGTCATCATCTAGCACTGTTTTCTGTTTGAAGTTAGTGAGATCAAGCACCTTCAATGGATTAGTGTCGCGTTTACCATGGGCATACTTAGGCGCAGAATAATTGGCGCGCATCTCTGCCCATTGATCAGTATCTGTGGATTCTTTATTGGCTAAAAAATAAAGAGATTTACTGTCAGCACTTAATTGGAATGCGTTGACCCCCAATTCTTCTTTGGTCATAGGCTGAATAGCTAGGTTAGCTAATGTGATGCGAAAAACTTGGTTTTTGCCGTTAAACGGGGCTTTAGCATTGTCTTTTTTATCGGCAGAGATAAAGTAAATAAACTCGCCATCATGGCTCCATACTGGGCTTGATTCATTGTCATGGGTAAAGGTTAGGCGTTGGCTTTTTTTATCTTGGGTGTTAATCAGCCATAGATCAGATTGGGCTTTATCTAACGCTTCGTCCCAACGGCTTTCCAACCAAACGGCTTGTTTGGCATTAGGGCTAATCGCCACATCTTGCATTTGACCTATGTCGAAAAAATCATCAATGGTAATCGCGTGAGTACGAGGAGTAGTTGCGGGTGCAGCCTGTGCATCAATAGCCAAAGGGCTTGAAAGCAGTATTGCCATCATGCTGATGTAAGAATAAATACGCATGGTATTCCTTTAAGTTGTCGAGTCTTTGTGTTTATCGGCACCATCGTCAGCGATGACATCTTGCAGATAACTGAGTTCATCAGCATCTAAAATTTGTTGGTTATTCATTGTATTGTTTGAATCTGATTGTATCGCGCGGCGGCTGAAGTAGGCGGTGCGAGTGACTTGATGCAAGCCATAAAAGGCCAGAATATACATAGTTACTAATAAACTTAAGCGGGTTATGGCTTGGGGTAAAATAGAAACCATACTGCCTGAGTAAAAAGGTAAATAGACAATAGTTAACCGCACTAACCAATTTATTAGCATGCCAAGAGCCAAAATAGTAATCCAACGAAGGCGTATTTCACTGAGTAATGGGTCGCCGATGTTGTTGTTTTGTTGGTTTGTTTGCCGCAAAAGGCGATAAATCATTGTAAAATAAAAACCAGTTTGAATTATCATCAAACCCGGCAGAATAAGCACAAAAGCATTGATATGGCTTAACTCTGCTAGCGAATGTATTGCCGTATTACTGGCTTGTAGATTAATGCCTAAGCCAAAAAATATCGCCGAGCAGGTTAGTATCGTCGCTAACATTGCAGCCATAAAATGTTTGAAAAAATTAGCCTGGTAATTATCGCCATGTAAACTTTGTTTACTGTAAATATACAGCAAAGGCATCAATAAAAAATAAATGGGGTAACACAGGGTAAGCAATAGGTGGATGGGTATTGTACTGGACTCTTGAGTGAATAATCCGGTAAGAAAATAGAACCCAATTAACCCTAAGATACCCGCAAGTGATTGGTTATCCGTTGTTTGACCTTGATAACTATAACGAATAAACAACGCTACCCCTAAGCAATGAACACCGCCTAGTAAAGATAGCCACCAATAGGCCTGGATAAAAAAAGTTTGATAGTCTGTCATTATCACTCTCAGTGTTGAAAGTGAATGTTACCCCAAAATATCCTATAGGGGGTAATAAACCTCGTTGGTTAGCCCAATTTTCGTTGGTGGCGATTACTAACACCTTCAGGTGGTTTACCTGGTCCAGGCTTACGTTCAGCCAGTAAATGTTTTATTGCCATTATTGGATGTGGGATTAGCATTCTAGGGCCGGCAAATATCATTATTTCACGTGCTTTTTGTTTCATTTGAGGTTTGTAACAATGCACCGGACATTTATTGCAGGTGGGTTTAGCTTGACCATATGGGCAGCGGTCAAGGCGGGTGTCGGCATACGCTAAAAAGTCGCTACAAGAATGACAAGCTCCGTGGTCTGGTTTCATCGGATGATGTGCTTTACAGTATATCTCGACCATCGCGGTCATGGTGCGAAATTCATACAGTAACTTGCCTGACAGTAACTCAGAAACGGCCATCGCTATACCTTAGTGTTTTGCTCAACTATTGACAGTGTAGGGTGCTCAATAAGGTGACACAAGTCTACAAGTGCAAGCCGTGACATGTGGCAAATAAATGGCAAAATTGCCTGGCTAATCACAAAAAGTGCGTTGTTCAGCACAAACTCAATGCTTTGTTACAGTTAAATCGCTTAAATACTTGATTTGTTGGTAGTGATTAGATTATTAATAACACTGTGTGCTCAAAAAAACAGCGTTGTTTTTCGGTAGGCATCAGCCATATTGTAGCGAGCACAACAACTACACGCGGTTAAGCGCGTTTAAACAGGGTGATATTGAATGAAAGTGATCATAGTCATTATTCTTGTTGCGATTGGGGTGTATCTATTTAATCGTGCCAAGGCGACAGCGCAGCAAGAAACATCTGAGAATGAATCATCAAAGCCGTTAAACCGTACTGAAGCTGAAATTAGTGCGCTTGATGAGACCGACATAGTCGAATCGAAAGCAGTTGACCTTACAGTTGTGGAGGTGGTTGATTCGCTGCCAGAGCCAGAGCCAGAGCCAGAGCCAGAGCCAGAGCCAGAGCCAGAGCCAGAGCCAGAGCCAGAGCCAGAGCCAGAGCCAGAGCCAGAGCCAGAGCCAGAGCCAGAGCCAGAGCCAGAGCCAGAGCCAGAGCCAGAGCCAGTTAAAGTGCTTTTGTTGCCTAAAACCGGAGCCTGGGCAAGTGATACATTTAAACAGTTAGTTGATCTGGCTAATAATGCCGAGGGTAAACAGGGGCAATTTGAAGCAATAACCAATGTCATAGGGCATAGTTATAAAATGCGTAAACAAGCCGATTACTGTCAGTATGGCGCTAAGTTGCAACAGGACTATTTGGGGTTATTTGATAAATTATATCAGCAGGATAAGTCGCTGTTTGCTGATGGAAAAGCTGCAGGTCATTTGCATCTAGCAACATTGCTTAATGACGTCGGTCAGTTTGACCAAGCCATATTAACTTGCCAGCATGCACTTACGCATCAATTATCTGATGGCACCATAACGGGTTTTGAAGGGCGACTAGTGCGCATTGAAAAAGCCAAATTAAAAACTTAACCGCAATAAAACGGTTGCGGTTACAGCGGTGCACTAAGTTGGCTTGAGCTTTGCGGCCAGCTCGCAAAAGGCAAACAGACTCTGGTAATTTCGAGTATCATGTTGCTCACTGAAGTAAAAAGCGGACATCAGTCCGCTTTTTTTATGCATTCTCATTACCATGATGGATTCGACTTTTTATTGCTGAATCGCTTCTATAAAGTGACCCTAGGGATTTATATGACCGCCAATCTACTGAATAAACTTATCGCGTTAACGCTCATGCTTAGCCTGTTTTTACTGGGTGGTTGTATTCGAACCCCTGAGTGGACCTTGTTTTATTTTGCTGATGCCACCGATAAAACCGATCTTACCTTAAAGCATGATGTTATTAATGGTTATTACGACACACTTGAACAGTGCCAGGCGAAAGGTTCAGGTCTGCTGCGTATTCAAGGCATGTCGATGACAGAAAATGTTGATTTTATTTGTGGCCAACAATGCCAAACGTTAGATGATAATCCAGTAGATTGTCAGCAATCTATTAGTGACAAAGACTTTTTGAAGCAGTTGTAGTTAGGCACAATTGTCATGTGCAGCAATTGTTGTGAACAGAGATTGTAATAAGGATTTCATCATGCGCTTTAAGCAGGATTTTTTTGAGCAATTAGAAGGTTTTTATAGTCAGGTATATCCGCAAGCCATTTCTAACCCGCATTGGTTAGGGTGGAGCGATGACGCCGCCGCATTAATTGGTTTAGATAAACCCAATGATGAATTATTGATGCAGCTTTCGGCTAATCATGCCGCAGAAGGCGCCAGTTATTATGCCCAAGTGTATAGCGGTCATCAATTTGGTGGTTACACGTCGCAACTAGGTGATGGGCGTTCGATTATTTTAGGTGAGGCTATTGGCCCTGATCACGCCTGGGACGTGGCATTAAAAGGCGGTGGGCCAACACCTTATTCACGCATGGGTGATGGCCGTGCGGTAATGCGATCAGCGGTGCGAGAGTTTCTTGTGTCTGAATCTTTAGCGGCATTGAATGTGCCGACATCTCGTGCTTTAGCTGTTATTGGCTCTGATTTACCAGTATGGCGCGAAGGTCAAGAAACCGCTGCAATTACAGTTAGGCTGGCTAAAACTCATATTCGCTTTGGTCATTTTGAGTATTTCAGTTATACCGGTAAAGGCGATAACACCAAGCTAACACAGCTGGTGGACTTTACTATTAAGCAGCATTTCCCGCATTTATCGACAGACAACGCAGGCTATGTGCAGTGGTTTAGTGAGGTGGTTGCCGCGACCGCTAAAATGGTTGCCCATTGGCAAAGTGTTGGTTTTGCCCATGGTGTTCTCAACACCGACAATATGTCGATTTTAGGCGACAGTTTCGATTTTGGCCCCTTTTCATTTTTAGATACTTTCAAAGAAGATTTTGTCTGTAATCATTCGGATCATGAAGGTCGTTATGCATTTGGTCAACAACCAGGTGTGTGTTTCTGGAATTTACAACGACTCGCCCAGGCACTGACACCGCTGATAGCGTCTGATGATTTAGTCCAGGCATTGAATCAATACCAGCGCCATTTAATCGATCATTATTTATTACTGATGGGTAATAAATTAGGCTTACCTATATTTGAGTTCACTCAGGAGCAGTCAAGTAATGCCGCTAAAACTGAGCAGCAACAACAAGACTTGCAGTTAGTGGATAAGTTCACCTCTTTACTTGAAGCAAATCAATTAGATTACACTAACAGCTTACGTCGCTTTGGTGAGTTAGACTTAAACAGTCAACATGCCAGTTTACGTGATGATATGGTTGATTTAGCTAAGTTTGATCAATGGTTTGCAGCTTACCAGCAACGTGTTGGTAAAGTGGATGATGTCTTCAATTGGCAGCAGGCGAGAAACGCCGCTAATCCAAAGTATATTTTGCGTAACTACCTAGCCCAAGAAGCCATTATTGCCATTGAAGAAAATGGTGATAACACTAAGCTAGCGCAATTACATCAGTTATTACGTCAGCCCTTTGCCGAGCAACCAGAAATGGAAGACTTTGCTAAACGTCCACCCGACTGGGGACAGGGCTTAATTATGTCGTGCAGTAGTTAATTGAGAAGTGAAATGAACATAGAGTCAGCCACGTTAGACCGCGAAAATTTAAGTTTATTAATTAGTGCTAACATTAATTTTGAGCAATTTGCCGATTTTGCCGAACCATTAGCAGCGGCATTAGATTGCCAGATCCGTGAGCGTCAGTGGGGCGCTGATCGTCATCAATGGCTATTGGATTTTGAAGGCAGTCAGTTATGGCTGCATTATGAGTTTTATGGTGACATTTGCTGGCTAAGCACCGAACGCCAAGATGAGTTCGACGTGCTAGTGTATTTACATAGCTTACTACAGCCCTATATTCAGTCTAAATGACTAACCTAATGCGATCAGAAAACAACAATAAGCGAATAATATGAGTGAACAAGCTACAGAATTTCATTACCAAGCGTTAACACCTGATTTAATTCTTGATGCTATTGAAAGTATCGGCATTTATCCTGAAACAGGCTTATTAGCATTAAACAGTTATGAAAATCGGGTATATCAGTTCCGTTGCGATGACGCCAAACGTTATGTGGTGAAGTTTTATCGCCCTAATCGTTGGACCGATGAACAAATTCAAGAAGAGCATGACTACTCGCTCGAACTGGCTGAAAACGAAGTGCCTGTTGCTGCGCCGCTGATCATAAATGGCCAGTCGCTACACCATTATAAAGGCTTTCGCATGGCGTTATTTGACTCCATTGGTGGGCGTGCATTTGAGGTTGATAATCTTGATCAGCTAGAGGCTGTAGGGCGCTTTATTGGCCGCATTCATCAATATGCAACTAGGCAGCCATTTGTGCACCGTGAAGTACTAAATCCGCAAATTTTAGGGGTTGAGCCGTTAAATTATTTACGTGAAAGTGGTATGGTTGCCCCTTCGATGGCCAACGCATTTTTTACCGTGGTAGAGCAAGTGCTGGACAAGACGATGACCATTTGGCAACGTCAGTCGTTTAGTCATATGCGTTTACACGGCGATTTACACCCAAGTAATATTCTATGGACACCCAATGGCCCAGGATTTGTTGATTTAGATGATGCAAAACAAGGCCCAGCGGTGCAAGATATTTGGATGATGTTAACCGGTGATCGCCAACAACAAACATTGCAGCTGGATATTTTACTTGAGGGATACCAAGAGTTTGCTGATTTTGATACACGCCAGTTAAGTTTAATTGAGCCTTTACGGGCACTGAGAATGATCAATTACAACGCTTGGCTGGCTAAACGTTGGAAAGATCCGGCATTTCCAATGAACTTTCCATGGTTTGGGGATCTCAAATACTGGGAGCAACAAACACTGGCATTTAAAGAGCAATTGGCCGCATTAGATGAAGCGCCATTGAGCTTATTTTAAACACCCTACAGTGGTGAAGGTTAAATAAACTTCATTTTTACTGGTTGGTGTAAATTGTTACAAATACAATCGAGCTATGATTATGAATTTAATCAATACTGAAGGTAAGATGTCAGCATTGATTTATGGTTAACCCAATACATTACCAATATATGCGCTACGCAAAAGGAACTAAAATGAAAAAAGCATTATTAATGGCTGCAGCATTACTGTTTACACCATTGGCTGCAACAGCAGCAGATTACCAAGAAGGTGTGCATTACACTGTGATTAATGAAGGTCCTGGTTCTGCTAAGCCAGAAATTACCGAGTTTTTCTCATTTTTCTGTGGTCATTGTTATAACTTCTCTAAAACCGTTATTCCAAACATTAAAAAGACGTTACCTGAAGGGGTTGCGTTTAATCAGTCCCATGTCGAATTTATTGGCAGTGAAATGGGCGTAGAAATGTCGCGTGCTTTTGCTGTAGCTCACCAATTAAAAGTAGAAGACAAAGTTGAGCCTGCTTTGTTTGCAGCTATCCATGATAAGAAGCAAAGCTTCGCCAGCTTAAATGATATTCGTTTATTGTTTATTGCCAATGGTGTTGAAGGTAAAGATTTTGATGCAGCAGCCAATTCATTTATGGTTAATGCGCAAATGTCTAAAATGAAACGTGATGCGACAAATGCCAAAATCTCTGGTGTACCGTCATTAGTGGTTAACGGTAAATACCGCGTTGAGACTGGTTCAATCAAATCTTATGATGAGCTGTTAGATATCGCTTATTACTTAGCGCAAATGAATAAAAAATAGTTATTCATTATCCTAAAATAAAAAAGGGAGCTTAGGCTCCTTTTTTTATTGGGTCACGTAAAACATAAATAACAGGCAAAAAAAAACCGTACGCTTTAAAAGCTGTACGGTGCAGAGCTAAATAGCTCTGTATACCCTGAGTAACGGGAAAGATAATACCAGTACGTCAAAATATTGGCAAGTGACATTTTTTTGTCACTTTGTGTTTTTCTGTTATGTGAATAAAGTTTCATCAAAAAAGTGTGTTCGGATGCAACTTTGCAGATGCATCGCGGTCAAATAACATGCTTATAGGATTTATAAGCATGTTAAGTCATCTCTAGGCTTGTTTAAGATGTTTAGTGAGTCAAGCATCAGAGAATTAAAACATCTTTAATGAAAGTATCTGGTTTGACAGTTATTGATGGTGTTAAGTGGCTTTAACCTAATTTAAGCATCAATTAAGGGTGCATTATTTATACTGGTTATGGTTTGGAGTGTATCTAGATAAGGCGTTAATCTTTATAAACGATAGGCTTCGATAAGCGGTTAACTTCAATAAAGAGTAATCCAGAGTAACTAGCTGATAACCAATTGCTATATAACTATTGGTTAGCTATAGAGTTACTCGTTAATAGTACCGACAAGGAGGCGATATGAGAATGTTCCCAGTTTATGCTCCTAAACTTATTGTTAAACACGCAAGAATTTTTTTCAGTGGCGTGATTTGGGTGAAGGATCTAGGTCGTTTAGAATTTAGCTACGGAAGGTTTTTATTGCCGAAAAAAAGCCTACCACAGGTTAGGCAGGCTATTTTAGAATTAAATGCACTAATTGAGTCACAACATGATCAACCAGCGTAAAATTTAATATTTGACTAGATTTCGCTATTCAATAAACCAACAAGACCGTTGACCTTATCGCTCCATGAGTTTAGGTCTTGTTCTAGTTGTTGGTTTTTTTCTGTTAGCGTGACATTCTTTTGCTTCTCTTCTTCAAGCTCCATTTTTAGTAGCTCAATGTTTTCAAGAGTGGCCTGGATTTTGGTTTCCAGTTGGGACAATAATTCAAGGCTCATGGGGAGTCCTAATGGTTTCTGGATGTAAACCTCATTCTAGCAGTGACAGCCCCCTGTGGAATAGTCTTAATCGCTAAGTGGGCAAAAAATAAACTAAATTTAATACTATTTTTACGTTTAAGCCTATCTTAGGTCAAACCTATTCATATCACTCGATAAATTCAACTTAGATAGACCCATTGTTGCTAGCAAAAAAGCCAATGTTCATGATACTTTTTATGTTCAATTAAATCATGATGGCGACAACAGCACGATGATCAACCGAATCGATGTCAATCAACGTATGAGCAGTATTGTTATACACAATAAAACCGTTTATTTATGTGGCCAAGTTGCAACCGATAAATTTGCTGATATCACCACTCAAACTCAAACTATGTTAGCTGAGGTTGATGCCTTGCTTATTCAAGCCGGCAGTCAACGTGATCATATTCTGTCAGCCACAATCTACCTTAAAGATATGCAAGATTATGACGCCATGAATCATGTTTGGGACAATTGGCTACCCGAGGGGCATGCACCGGCAAGAGCCTGCGTTCAAGCGGCAATAGCTGAGCCCGAATACTTAGTGGAAGTGTCTATTATTGCCGCTGTGATGGTATAAAAACACTTATGTAAGTGAATGGTAAGTGGTTGGTTTTGTCTATGTTGGTTTTAAAGGTTCAATGTGTGACTTCAAAACCTCATTCTGTTTTAGCTGTAAAAAAGCGAGTTTGAAAAAAAATACTGATGCTTGTTACGTTGAATTGACGTAATCTGCGCAACAAAAGAGACGGTAAACTTGACTTTATTTACCGCTCTCAATAGTCTTCAAGCTCAGTTTTTAAGGTGGTATGCAATGGATATAAAATATAATTTAAAACCCGCGTCAGAGCGCCGCACTGAGCAGTTTACTCCCGAAGGTAATGTTGGCTTTGGTAAGCTACGTACCGACCATATGTTTTTGATGGATTATCGTGACGGCCAATGGTGTGATCCTCGCATTGTACCTTACGGTCCTTTTGAAATGGCGCCAGGTGCCATGACCTTACATTACGGTCAGTCTATTTTTGAGGGCGCTAAAGCCTTTATGCATCAAGATGGTGAAATTTACACTTTCCGTCTGAATAAAAATGCCGAGCGAATGAATCGTTCAGCGGACATAGTGTGTATTCCTAATATTGATGAGCAAACTCAGTTAAATGCCATTAATAGCTTAATTGATGTCGATAGAAAGTGGTTTCCGATGCAAGACGGCGCATGTTTATACATCCGTCCATTTATTTTTGCTACAGAGGACCGTTTATCAGTTAGTCCGAGTCAGCAATACACCTTCTGCGTTATTTTAAGTCCATCTGGTGCTTATTACGCCTCAGGTGTAAATGAAGGTATTCGCTTACTTATTACCACTAAGTTCCACCGTGCGGTATCAGGTGGTACTGGGGCGTCAAAAGCTTCTGGTAACTATGCTGCATCATTACGTGCAGGTAAAGCCGCCGCAGAATATGGTGCTGCACAGGTGTTATATCTGGATGCGAGTAACAAGCAAATTGAAGAAGTGGGTGCAATGAACCACTTCCATATTTTAAAAGATGGTACCGTGATTATTCCTCATTTCACTGACACCATTTTAAAATCGATTACCTCGCAATCTATTTTAGAGCTTGGTGAATTACTGGGTTGTGAAGTACGTCAGGAAACCGTGATGTTAGACAAATTCATAGCCGATATTGAGTCGGGTGAAATTGTTGAAGCCGGTGGTTTTGGCACGGCTGCTGTCGTGTCGCCTGTAACCTCATACATCTTTGAAGATCACCGAATTGTGACGGTTGGTGATGGCAAAGTTGGCCCAAATATTAAAAAGATTTATCAAGTCTTTACCGATATTCAAAAAGGTAACATACAAGGCCCTCAAGGCTGGGTGAAGCGTGTTGAACAGGTTGCACCATAGGGCTTGATGCCCTCGTAAAACCAACGTTAGCAACTAAAATCCGATATCAGTGATGATGTCGGATTTTTTATTTATTCACGTTTAACTGCGTAAATACCGCTTTGGCTAAAGTTGTAAAATCGACAAGCTAACAATCGCATTTGTGAATTAGCATCACGATAGTGATGCTTTTTATAAGGCATAGTGGCACTCTATTTATTCTCCCCGTTTTCGGTTTAGTCAGAGTCTGTTAGGCTTGTTTTTTGGGACTTACCATAGAATGAATTAGGCTTATTTTAGTGTGATTTAAGAGGCAATTATGATTTTGATTACCGGTGCAAGCAGTGGGTTAGGGGCGGCATTAGCTAAATGTTACCTTGATGATAACGAACAGGTGATTATTTCTGGGCGTAATAAAACGCGCTTGAATGCCGTAGCACAAGGGACAAACATCTCCGTTATCAGTGCCGATTTAACCTCTGATACCAGTGTTTCAGCCCTTTTTGATCAGCTTGATCAGGCTCAACAAACTCAATCTAGATTAAACACGGTTATTCATTGTGCTGGCAGCGGCTACTTTGGCAACATTGATACCCAAGACGCGGATTCGATATTTAGCCTTATTCAAAACAATGTTACATCGGCTATTTTACTGGTGCGTGAATTAGTTAAACGCTACCGTCATCAAGCCGTCAATGTGGTGATAGTGATGTCTACAGCAGCATTAACTGCTAAAGCTGGCGAATCCACTTATTGTGCAGCTAAATGGGCTGTGCGCGGTTTTATTGAGTCAGTTCGGTTGGAGCTAAAGGGCTGCCCAATGAAAATTATTGCGGTATATCCTGGTGGAATGGATACCGGGTTTTGGCCGACAAGTGGCAAAGCATTAGATACCTCTAGCTTTATGAGTGCGGATGAAGCGGCGCAAATGCTCAAACGAGCATTAATTGCCACAGAGCATGGTTATATCGCCGATATCACTATCAATCGAAGTTGATAGCTTTGTAAAGCAAACGGTCAATAGAATATCGATGCGCTTTTTATCCCACCTTGGAAGCTAAATATTGTCGTACCTAAAAATATTTTTAATACAAAGCAATAACCCCGTAGCTTAGCTTAATTCAACAGTGTGTTTGTCGAAAATCTAATAAAAAGGGCTGACGCATGTCAGCCCTTTTTTGTTAAATGGAAATATTTTGTGTTAGAAAAACCCTAACGGATTAATATCGTAACTGACCAATAAATTCTTAGTTTGTTGATAGTGATTTAACGCCACTTTATGGGTTTCTCGACCGACACCCGATTTTTTGTAACCACCAAATGCAGCGTGGGCAGGATACATATGATAACAATTGGTCCATACTCGGCCTGCTTCAATCTTACGTCCCATGCGATAAGCTAAATTCATATCACGGGTCCACACGCCTGCGCCTAAACCGTATTCAGAGTTATTCGCCAGTGCCAATGCTTCAGCTTCATCTTTAAACGTGGTTACCGAAATCACTGGACCAAAAATTTCTTCTTGGAACACCCGCATATTATTAGTGCCTTTTAGCAAGGTTGGCTGAATATAAAACCCTTTTTGGTAGTCGCCATCAATCGGTTCTATGTCACCGCCCAGCAACACTTCTGCACCTTCATCTTTGCCAATAGCAATATAGCTCATAATCTTATCGAACTGTTCTTGGGAAGCTTGCGCGCCTACCATGGTTTCAGTATCGAGTGGATTACCGCGTTTAATCGCTTTGGAACGTTCAATAATTTTGGCAATAAATTGCGGGTAAATATCTTCTTGGATCAACAATCTTGACGGGCAAGTACACACTTCACCTTGATTGAAAAATGCCAGTACCGCACCTTCAATGCATTTGCTTAAGTACGCATCTTCAAAATCAAATACATCTTTAAAGAAGACATTGGGGGATTTACCGCCTAGCTCAACGGTTGAGGGGATAATATTTTCTGCGGCGCACTTCATAATATGTGAGCCAATAGGCGTTGAGCCGGTAAAGGCTATCTTAGCAATACGTTTGCTGGTAGCCAGCGCTTGGCCTGCCTCAGCGCCATAACCATTGACAATATTGAGTACACCAGCAGGTAATAAGTCGCCCACCAATTCCATTAACACTAAAATAGACGCTGGGGTTTGCTCCGCGGGTTTTAACACCACGCAATTTCCTGCTGCTAATGCGGGAGCTAATTTCCAGGCGGCCATTAATAACGGGAAATTCCACGGAATAATCTGGCCCACAACCCCTAAAGGTTCATGAATATGGTAAGACACAGTATTGGCGTCAATTTCAGCCGCACTGCCTTCTTGTGCTCTTAAACAACCTGCAAAGTAGCGAAAATGATCAACCGCGAGGGGAATATCTGCATTTAATGTTTCACGCACAGCTTTGCCGTTGTCCCAGGTTTCAGCAACAGATAATAAGGTTAAGTTAGCTTCCATGCGGTCAGCTATTTTGAGTAATATATTCGAACGCTCAGCGGCTGAAGTAGCTCCCCACGACGCTTTTGCTCTGTGAGCAGCATCTAAAGCCAAATCGATATCGTGTTGATCAGAGCGTGGAATTTGGCAGAAAACTTGGCCATTAACTGGGCTGATGTTATCAAAGTATTTGCCATTGACCGGTTCGACCCATTGGCCACCAATATAGTTTTGATAAATCGATTTGAAGGTCATCACTGAGCCTGTTTCACCGGGTGCTGCGTAGATCATAATACTTTCCTCTAATTGTATTTGTTGGATTACTAATTAACCTAGAACAGTTATAGGAAAGTTTACTATTCTGAAAATCCATAGCTGTTGACTCACAGTACAAATAATTATCTGACCTGTGTTTTATGCGTTGCGCCAATAGTAAGGATTGTTGTACGGAATTGTCGTATGGGGTTGATAAGCGGGATTGTTATATCGAATAGATGTAACCCTGCAATAGGTGGCAGACATGATAAATGGATTTTTACAGCAAAAGCGCGCGGCGCCTCAAGTGCTGGTTGAGAATAAAATTAGCTTTGCTGGGCCCGAGGTAGAGCTGAGTATTTATGATACGTTTGAGCAAGCGTCCCGCGTAGCGTTGAAGTCAGATCAATTATTGTTTTGTGGTATGGTGACGGGCAAAAAAGTGATGCATTCGGTTGATGATTATGAGGCGGCTTTTTATCCCCATGAGTCTTTTATTATGGCGCCAAATCAGGCGGTAGAAATAGACTTTCCTGAGGCTAAAATTCATCAACCGACAACCTGTTTAGCAATAGAAATTTCGACTGACCGTGTGCAAACAATTGCCAATCAACTGCAAATGCGTACACCTATTAATAAAAGTTATGGTGATTGGCAATATCAGCAATCCTTAGTACACACCCATCATAACGAGCAAACCCAAGCTTTGCTTGAGCGCATGGTGCATATTTTTACTGAAAACGAAGTCGACAGAAATTGTTTAATTGATTTAGCCATTTCAGAATTGGTGATCCGTTTGTTACGTTTTCAAACTCGGGATTTTTTGTTGTGCCACAGTGAGAAAGACCCTGAGTTTAATGGCCTTAACTCGGCGTTGCAGTATATTAAAAGTCACTTAAATGAAGCACTTAATATCGATGCCTTATGCCGTCAGGCTTGTATGAGCCGGAGCAAATTTTTTTATCAATTTAAAATCCATTTTGGCTGCACGCCAATGGCGTTTCAGCAACAGATACGCATGAAACAGGCTGCAAAATTAATTGCCCAGGGGCAGCAAATTACTCAGGTGTGTTTTTCGCTGGGATATCACAGTGCAAGTCATTTCAGCCGCTTGTTTAAACAGTGTTATGGCATAAGCCCCACTGACTACAAGCTTCGTCACTTAAACAGTTAACCAAGTCATCTCTTGTGTATGCTTGCTTAGCTGTTGTAATCGTTTTCAGCGGCTAACAGCGCCAGTGCTTTTAAGGTTAAGGTTTCAGAGTAGGCATTTATTTTAGGATGCTCTGGGCTCCAGCCTTTAATAAAACGATGAAAGTCAGCCCAGGCAATGGCGTATAGCGGACGCCATGTACTTTCGAGTTGTGCTGAATTGATAGCGGGGTGGTAGTGCGCAACGCTGATGGTTAATTGCTTGAAATAAAAATCAAGATACTGCTGTACGGCTTGCTCTATGCTCGCTGTGGGTTGATTAAATACCATCACACTACTGAGAAAATAGGCCACATCTTTCATGCCGCAGCCTTTGCCAATGTATTGGAAATCGACCGCAGCCGCCTTAGTTGAGTCAGGGGTAAAACAAAAGTTGGCTAGCTTTGCATCACCGTGTACTAAGGTTTTAAACGGGCAATTATTAAGGGTGCTATCTAACGACGCAGCCGCATTTTTGAGTTTATCATCTTGTAATACCTCAAGTTCATCAGGCCTTGTTGCTAAGTGCCAGTAACTGCCAATCGGCCATAATCCCTCGCCAGTATGCTGCATAAATCGGCCATGAAAATGAGCCAGCCAGGTTAAACAGGCCTGAATAACCGATTGTGTTGGTTGGGGGTTAACACGATTGAAACCGAGTACGGCTAAATCTTCTAAAATGAGCAGTGTTTCGTGGTCAGTTGTTTCAATCCATAGACATTTTGGTAGACAAGAATCAGCCGTACAGAGATTGGCGTAATGCAGATACCAATAACTTTCTACTTGATACGATTGGAGTTTCCGCTGGTGTGATAAATCAGTGGCCCAGCCTCTGGGATGAGTTTTGGGCTGTGGGAATTGAATATGTTTAACAATGACCGATGCACAGTGATAACCCGTCAAATAGACTCTAACAAGCTCACCATAACCGCCCCAAAGTGATTGAATCGTGTCAACATGGGAGACGCTTTGCGCGCTAAGGGTGTTAACGATTTTTGCTAACTGTTGTGATTGCATATTACTTTGGCATTACCGGGCGAGATAAATCAAACCGATTGTCTTCGGTAACTGTGTAATACGCGGTTGGGCCGCCTGCTCTCATAACGGGTTCAGCGAGTGTGGTTTGATAGATACCATTGTCATCAATCAGGTGATTGGCGATATGCACCGCAATGACTTCACCAAGCACTAGCCAGGTATCAATATCTTGGCCATTGGCATCTTTTAATTGAATGCATTGGGTTAACTTGCATTCAAAGTTCACCGGACTTTCCGCCACTCTGTCTACCCCAATCAATTTACTCGGTGCAGGGGTTAAGCCCGCAAAGGCAAACTCATCTTCACCGTGGGGTAAAGCCGCCGATGTTTGATTCATTTTTTCAGCTAATTCACGGGTGGTTAAGTTCCACACAAATTCGCCGGTTTCTACAATATTGGCCACGCTGTCTTTCCAAGCTGTGCTGGCAAAACCGATAATGGGCGGGGTGTAATTGAAACAGTTAAAAAAACTGTAGGGCGCAAGATTGCGCTGACCTTTACCATTGCGTGATGAAATCCAGCCTATTGGGCGTGGACTGATAATGGCATTAAGCGGATCGTGGGCTAAGCCATGGCCTTCACTCGGTTGATAAAAATAGCGATCGTCTTGAGCCATTAGTCAGTTCCTTATTGTGATGAATGTTTGTTTTTTGAACATTTATGATCCAGCTCCCGCTTTTTTGTTGCGAACAGCCTAATATTAAATCATCAGAGTGATATCTAGCATACAAATTGGAGATTAGCATGCAAATGACATTGCGATTTTTAGGCGCGACACAAGAGGTTACTGGATCTTGTCATTTAATCACAGTTAACCAGCAATCTATATTACTTGATTGTGGATTAATTCAAGGGGGCAAGGCGGATGAACTTCGTAACCGTGACCCGTTTGATTTTCGGCCTGAACTCATTAGTGCCGTGGTATTAAGTCATGCCCATATTGACCATTCTGGTCGCTTACCGCTATTAGCAAAGCAAGGGTTTACAGGCCCAATTTATACCCATAAAGCCTCGGCAGAGCTGTGCGCTATTATGTTAAAAGATGCCGCTATGCTGCAAGAGCGAGACACCGAGCGGCAAAATAAAAAACGTGCCAAAAATGACTTAACACCGCTTGAGCCTTTGTTCACCCAGGACGATGTTGAACAGGTCTTAACCCAGTTTGTTGCTCTAGAATACGGCCAACGTTTTGCGGTGACAGACGATATCGAAGCAACGCTATCCGATGCGGGTCATATTTTAGGTTCTGCGGTAGTCGAGCTTTGGCTGGGGCAGCAACCTGAGCAAAAAAAGCTGGTGTTCAGCGGGGATCTTGGCCGTGAAGGCATGCCAATTCTGTCAGACCCCACCATGATAGAACATGCAGACTTAGTGATGATGGAAAGCACCTACGGCAACCGTCAGCATCGAAGCTGGCAAGATACCCTGACAGAGCTTAAAGGCATCTTTGCCACTACCATTCATAAAAGCCGTGGCAACATTTTACTGCCTGCTTTTTCAGTGGGACGGGCGCAAGAATTACTGTATTTATTCCATATTTATGCCAAAGAATGGGATTTATCGCGCTGGCGAATTTGTCTTGATAGTCCGATGGCAATTAAAGCAACCCAGGTTTATGTCAATAACTATCCATTGATGGATGAAGACTTTAAGCGTTTTACTCGCTTATCCCCTGGGCAACATCCCTTATTATCTACCGCCGAATTTACTAGCAGCACAGAAGAGTCAATCGAGCTTAATGATATACATGAAGGGCTAATTATTATTGCCGGTAGTGGCATGTGTAATGGCGGTCGCATTCGTAACCATCTAGCCCACAACCTTGCGCGCAAGGGCACTGATATTATTATCTGTGGCTATCAAGCTTTAGGTACTCCAGGGCGTTTGCTCGTCGATGGGGCTAAAGAGCTAACCATTCACGGTCAAAGTATAAAAGTGGATGCTAAAATTCATACTATTGGTGGGCTTTCTGCCCATGCTGATCAGGCCGAACTCTTAAGTTGGTATCGTCATTTTGTTGGTAATCCTCCTGTGGTATTAGTTCACGGAGAGCCTGATTCACAAAAAACATTGCTTGAGATGTTAAGTCAGGACCCGCAATTAGCTCCACAAAAAGGGGTGATCGTTGAAAAGGGCAACTGTTTAGACTTGAATGCCTTACCTGAATTAGTATGGGTACCTAGTTAATGAGGACAGTTATGTCCAGAGAGCCTTGGGCCTTTACACTTAAAAAGCGGAGATTTTATCATTCTGTAAATGGATTTTAATGTGTTAGCTTGTTAAATAACCTTTACTGACATGTTGAAATCAAATGCTGATATATAAATTATTACCGTCCTCTGCACTGGCTTGTTTGCAGGGGTCATTGCTTGCGTTACCTATTATTCTTCACCCTGCGTTTGCTAATGCAAATGTGCCATTATCTAGCAGCGTTAACAAAGCCTTACCACAATTAGAATCGCTTTATATTCACTTACACCAGAACCCTGAGTTGTCGTACCATGAAAAAAATTCCAGCGCTCGAATGGCGCAGGAATTAACCAGTCTTGGATTTACCGTGACCGAAAATTTTGGCGGTTACGGCGTGGTAGGTATATTCAAAAATGGTAAAGGACCGACAGTGATGATCCGCGCTGATACCGATGGTTTACCCATTATTGAACAAACGGGAAAATCTTACGCCTCTAAGGTAACCACACTTGATGCCAGCAATAATAAAGTGGGTGTAATGCATGGCTGTGGCCATGATATTCACATGACTAGCTTAATTGGTACAGCGCAGCAGTTAATGCAACATAAAGCCGATTGGAAAGGCACGCTTATGATGGTCGCTCAACCTGCTGAGGAAGTGGGCGGTGGTGCTAAAGCCATGTTAAAGCAAGGCTTGTTTAGCCAGTTTTCAACCCCAGATGCCGTATTAGGTCTGCATGTTAGTGCGACAATTCCCGCAGGTAAAGTCGGTGCAATTAGTGGTTATGCCCTGGCCAATGTCGATTCTGTCGATATCAAAATCAAAGGTAAAGGTGGCCATGGCGCATACCCACACACCACAATAGACCCTGTTGTTTTAGCTGCGCGCACTGTGATGGCACTGCAAACCATTCCGAGCCGTGAGATATCTCCACTTGAGCCCAATGTGGTCACAGTGGGGTCTATTCACGGCGGATCAAAGCATAATATTATTTCTAATGAAGTGATGTTGCAGCTAACGTTACGCTCATATAATCCTGATGTCCGTGAGCAACAAATCGCGGCGATAAAGAGGATAACTAAAGGCATAGCCATTAGCGCGGGTTTACCAGAAGAACTGATGCCTGAAGTGAATGTGCATGATGATGAAACCATCCCCTCTACCTATAACGACCCAATGTTAGCGGCAAAAGTGAAAGCCAGTATTGAAGCTGAAATTGGTGCCGATAATGTGCTCGTTGCGCCACAAGTTATGGCAGGTGAAGATTTTGGTTTATACGGCAGGACTGCCGAAAAAGTACCTATCACTTTATTCTGGTTAGGTGCAGTTGAGCCTCAAATATATGCCGATAGTGTGGCTAAAGGAGATACTTTACCGTCACTGCATTCAAGCCAATTTGCCCCAGATTATCGGTTAACTATCAGCACCGGGGTGAGATCAATGACCCGAGCCGCGATAGATTTGTTTAATCAGTAAATCTAAAAATGCCTGCATATGCAGGCATTTTTATTTCAGCTATTTTTTATAATAAGTGGTTATAATGCCACGAAATCACTCATTCATTATCGAGCTCCCATGACCATTATTATTACCACCAATGTCGGCGATATTCACATCGAACTCGATATGGAAAAAGCCCCTGTTAGCGCGAAAAACTTCATCAGATACTGCCAGGAAGGTTTTTATGAGCAGACTATTTTTCACCGTGTGATTAAAGGATTTATGATCCAAGGGGGCGGATTTACCGCCGACATGGCAGAAAAACCCACTCATGATCCTATAGCCAACGAAGCTAATCGCGGTTTGAGCAATGTATTGGGTACTATTGCTATGGCACGCACAGATGCGCCGCATTCAGCTACTGGACAGTTTTTTATCAATACCGCAAATAATAGCTTTCTCGATCATACCGCCACCACTAACAATGGCTGGGGTTATGCTGTGTTTGGCAAGGTCAGTGCAGGTATTGAGGTGGTGAAACAGATTGAAAAGGTTAAAACGGCAACGATTGCTGGCCATGAAGATGTACCCAAAGAGCCAATTATTATTGAGTCGGTGACGATAACCACCTAAGCATAACGAGTGAGCATCACAGCGGCCAAATAAAATTCATTACCGATTGAGGGGACTCGATTCGGTAGTGGATTGGTGTTACTGAGATAGACCATAATTACCTAATATAGACAGAATGTTACGACAGATTGTTACAGGCTGTTACCAAAAACCTTGTCACTATTACCACTAACTTTTACTCACACCTTCATTCCGTTGCCTATTGATGATAAAACTAATGCATCATACTAATTAGGTGTAGATAAGTATGTGCTAATAGCCGGTTTATCGAGAAAGAAGGTTTATCGAGAATGTTATGCAGCTTACGGATATAGAATTTCAATGTTTACAACAAGCTAAACAGTTGCTTGAAAACCCTGGGCTGGCGGCTAAGTTGACCGATTACATCGGCGCGCCTATTGAAAAAGGCTTTGCCTTGCTGCCAAAAAGTATTAGTTCAACAGTGACTAAAGTCACTCAAGCAGCCTTGATGAAGGCAAGCCAAGCGGCTTTATATACCTTAAAAAATCAACCAGGGACACAATCATCTAATAAGTTACATAAACTGGGCGTAGCAATAAGTGGTGGCGCAGGTGGTTTTTTTGGCTTGAGCGCGATAGCTATTGAACTGCCTATTTCAACAACCATTATGCTACGTTCAATTGCCGATATTGCTAGAAGTGAAGGTGAAATCATCACTGAACCCGAAACACAACTTGCCTGCTTGTCTGTGTTTGCTCTGGGGGGAAATAC
Organism: Shewanella glacialimarina; assembly: GCF_020511155.1. Classification (NCBI taxonomy): domain Bacteria; kingdom Pseudomonadati; phylum Pseudomonadota; class Gammaproteobacteria; order Alteromonadales; family Shewanellaceae; genus Shewanella; species Shewanella glacialimarina. The sequence goes on from NZ_CP041216.1 coordinate 449,276, forward strand.
CGTTGAAGATGATCAATCTGAGCAAGGCTACTTTGCGGTGCGCACCGTATTAGCGAACTCTATTGCTGAAGCTGCCGAGTATGTTGCCAGTAAGGGGGTTTCAAAAGAAGCCGCCCCTATGTTAGTTAAATTAGTTGCCTTGATTGCGGAACGTTTTGGTATACAAGTGACTCAAAAGATGGCTGCCCAGGCTGTGCCTGCTATTGGTGCTGCCGGTGGAATAGTAATTAACACTCTGTTTATTAGCCATTTTCAAGACATGGCGCGGGGACATTTTGCCGTTAGGCGTTTAGAGCGAAAATATGGCGTAGCGCTTGTGCGTAAATGGTATGACGACATTGAACTAAAGCTCTAAACGATTATGGCCAGGCAGGTGCTATAACAATAAAAGCAGCAGTAAGCAGCATTACTTTAGTCAATAATCTAATAATCAAGATCAAAGCAGTATGCTTTGTTTCAACCAAGGATAGCCATAATAATGAGATTGAACTCAGCCATAAAAGGGATAGTGTACAGTGCGTTAGCTTTAGTTGGTTTACATACAAATGTAACTCTCGCTAAAGATAAATTAAGTTTTTTAGAATACACCATTGATGCCGACATAGAACTTGTTCAGCCTGCTATATCAGCCAATATTATGGACAATGAAGGCAATGAACTTATTGCCATTGGTGTCGATGATGATGCCCAACGTTGGCTATATATTTATGGTTTTAAGCAAGAAAAATTAAGCTTATTAGACAAACAACCATTAAGCCAAGCACTGTTTCGCTACGATGTTTATCAGCCTGAAGATGACAGTCAGCAATTACAATTACAAAAACTGTACTTTTTAAGTGCCGACACTTTGTGGCAATACCAAGTTGGTCATCCTGCGTTAGCGTCAATATCTGAGCAGGCTACGCAAAGCCAAATCAGTAAAGCTGCCAGTATTAGTTCAATTACCTTAACTCCCCAAGCTGATTTCATCTCCCGTGGAGAATTTGTCAAAGACATCAATAATGATGGCATTGCCGATATTGTTTTAAGTGACTTTAAAGCGATGCATATACTGCTAGCTAATAATGATCCCGCCACTGAAATACAGACCTTTACCACACAATCTTTACCTTTATTACCCAATATTGAATTAACCGATAATGGCGCACAATATAGTCAACCAACCTTGTATTTTTCCGACGCTAATTTCGATAACCGAGACGATATTATTAAAGTGGGCGAGGGATTATTAGAAGTTTATTTTCAGCAAGATAACGGTCAGTTTTTGTTATCGGCGACATTTATTCCTGTGAGTCAGCCTATCAGCGGAGTGAATTGGTGGAATAAGCGTGACATTTATGGCGGACAACTAGATCAAAGTAATTTGATGTACCGTAAAGTTGAAAAACTAGACGATATTAACGGTGATGGAATAACAGATTTAGTCGTGCGCTATACCAAAAGCAGCGGTGTATTTGATAAAAGTAATGATTACGAAGTGTATCTTGGCCGTAACAAGGACAATACCCTCAGTTTTGGCCGTAAACCTACTAGTGTTATTCGGGCTGAAGGCACATTATCTGGACTCAGTTTTGTTGATTTAGACAAAGACAACATAGAAGAAGTATTGGTGTCTGGTTTTGATATTGGCGTGTCACAAATTGTTGGCGCATTGTTATCTGGCAGCATTGACCAAGATGTGTATGTGTTCAAAATGAACAGTGAGTTTCAATTTCCCAAACAGGCTAATGTGACTAAAGAAGTTGAATTAAGTTTTAGTTTAACCTCAGGTCAAACCGGTGAGCCTGTTATTACTCTAGGCGACTTAAATGGTGATGGTTTTCAAGAGTTACTCTTATCAGATACCGAAAAACGCTTAAAAATATTTCAAGGCCAAAGTGGTGAGTCACCTTTTTCTAGCCGCAGTGATGAGTTGGAATTTACCTTACCTCAAAAAGGCTCGCTAGTGTCTGTGACCGACATTAATCACGATGGTAAAGATGATCTATTGGTTCATTATGGCCGCCAGGATGATAAGGCCTTGCAGCGCAAAATATTGGTCTTTATCGCCGAGTAATTATTTAGCGAAAATGTGTTAAATGTAGTTGTAGGCTGATTAATTCATCTCCAAAAGATTGAATATAATCAGCCTATTTTTGTATCTACAGTCTAAAATCTGAAATTTATTGATGTTGTTTTCCATCTCAAAAAATCAAAACTGAGTCTGTTTGCAGATTAATAATCTTATTGGTTTAGCTATGTCTTACAAAGGCAATTGATGCGATCAATATTAAGCTGTTTTACTGGTTTGTTGCCTATTTCGTTCTAATTTTAATATGTTGTATTTTGGTTAAATAAATAATGACACCGCTGTCATTGTTGTGGTGTAGTAGGGCAATAAATTTACAAAATACTACTCCAGTATTACGATAGAGATGAGGTTTCCCTATGACATTGAAAACAAAAATAATCTTGTTTGCTACCCTACTGTTTGTGTCTAACCTAGGGATTGCCCTGGGCGGTTTACATGCATTATCAGACTCTAGTCACAGTGATAATATTGCCCGTATTAATCAATTAATGAAAAGCACTGCCAATATTGTGGCTCAATTTGAGCAATTTCAACTATCAGGTGAACTCAGCGAAACGCAAGCTAAGGCATTAGCCATCCAAGTGCTGCGTGAGAACAAATATCACGACTCTGAATATGTTTATGTGGTTGATAATAATATGGACTTTGTTGCCACACCGCATGATCCGCAATTGCATGGAACTAGCTTTAATGACTTTGTTGATGCCAGCGGTAAAAGCATTGGTCAAATGGTACAACAACTCGTGGGCAACCAAACCAGCAAGATTTTGACCTATGAATGGACGTCAGAGCGAGAAGGTGAAGTCGTTGCATTAACCTCTGTTGTGCAACAGTCAGAGGTATGGCATTGGTATGTGGGCACTGGTATCAGCTATGCTGAAGCGGACGCAAGATACTGGTCTGTCGCCAGTGGCTTGTTAACTTTTGCCGTTGTTGTGGCAATTATTTTATCGCTTAGTTTAGCTCGATTTGGCTTTAAGTTACGTCACTCGCTAGGGGCAGAAATTGAGCAAGTACATCAATTTGTGTTAAGCGTATCGCGGGGTAATTTACGCCAGCACCAGGCATTTTCTGCAGCTCAGGGGGACAGTGTGGTTGGTGCAATGAATTATATGCAAGTAGGCTTGCAGGGAGTGGTTAGAGGAATAAAAAGCGTTACCGACACCCTTCATCAGCAGGCCGACGGCTCAGCTAAACGCTCTAATGAGCTAGATCAACTGACGCGTGCAATGCATGATGAAACGCAAATGGTAGCGTCTGCGATTACTGAACTAACCGCATCGTCTGCCAATGTTGTTGAACATGCTAAACAGGCCGCACAGTCGGTTAATGCCGCAGAGCAGCAAGGTATTAATGCCCATAGACTTACCCAAGAATCAGCTAAAACGATTTCGCTATTAGAAAACCAGATTGAAAGCGCGGGTAAAAACATTCAAGTGTTAGACGATGAAGTGAATAACATCGCCAGTGTATTATTAGTGATTCAAGGCATTGCTGAGCAAACCAATTTATTAGCATTAAATGCCGCCATTGAAGCGGCGAGAGCTGGCGAGCAAGGGCGCGGGTTTGCCGTGGTAGCAGATGAGGTTAGGCAGTTAGCACAACGCACTCAAACCAGTACTGAACAGATTAAGCAAATGATTGATAAGCTGCAAAAGGCGACCCAAGACGCCAAGGCTTCTGTGGTAGAAAGTATTGCGACCAGTGAAGAGACAGTCACAAAATCAACACGGGTTACCGACGAGCTTAAAAACATTGCCCAGTCATTATCTGATATTGCCCATATGAGCCAGCAAATATCTCAAGCGGCTACCGAGCAGTTAGCTGCCGGCGAAGACTCTGCCCAGCGTATTGTGGTGATTGCAGACATGGCTTCTAAAACTAATACGGTTTCTGAACAGGCTCATAGTGTCAGTGAAGATGTCAAACAGCTCACCTACAGTTTAGAGGCTGAGATTGAGAAATTCGAAATATAAACAATTATCTATGTGAGAAAAAGGCCGCTGATTAGCGGCCTTTTTATTTGTGTCCATTGTAAAAGTGACTCACAGTAAAGTACTCAATTTATGGTGACTCTTTAGTTGAGTTAATCGACTTGCTTATAACGAATTATTAACATTTAATGGGAGCTGATTTTAATATTCTGATAGGGACGAAACATGAAAAGATTGGCAATAGGTTTGATTGTATTATGTTGTACGCCAAGTTGGGCGGAAACCGCACTAATTCATAATATTCAAGGCTACAGCGTTAATAAAGGCAAATTACAAACATTTTCAGCAGTTAAGTTTACTGACGATAAAATCGAGCGAGTTTATATAGATAAACCTGATTTAGCGCTTGAAAAAGGCGTGACCATTATTGATGGCAAAGGTAAAACATTATTGCCGGGTTTAATTGATGCCCATGGTCATGTGCTGGGTTATGGTCAAAGTCTTCAGCGGGTTGACTTAGTGGCGACCCAAAGTGAACTTGATGCCATTAGCCGTGCACAATCTTTTGTAAATCAAATGCCTTTACAGGGTTGGTTACTCGGCAGAGGCTGGAACCAAGAGCTATGGGACAGTAAAAAATTTCCCACAAAAACTAGCTTGGATAAAGTCTTTGCCGATACTCCAGTCGCATTTGGTCGAGTAGATGGTCATGCATTGTGGGTTAATAGTAAAACTCTCCAGCTCGCCGGTATTACCGCAGCCACTAAATCACCAGAAGGTGGTGAAATTATTCTAGATAGCGAAGGCCAACCTACGGGCGTGTTAATCGATAACGCGATGAACCTGGTATATGAGGTTATTCCTGGCATGACAGCGGTGCAGCTTGAGTCGACTTTAGTCACGGCAATGGAGTCGCTAGCCTCTTACGGGTTAACCAGTGTGCACGATGCCGGTGTGAGTATTGATAATATTAACGCCTATCAAGCATTGGCCAAAGCTAATGCTATGCCTATTCGTATTAACGCCATGCTGTCGGTGGAAGATCCCCAGTATGCTACTTATCTTGCCAAAGGGCCGTTCAAAACCGCTGACGATATGTTCAAAATGGATAGCGTTAAAATATCGGCAGACGGAGCTTTGGGCAGTCGCGGTGCCTCTTTATTGGCAGATTATAGTGATCAACATGGCCATAAAGGCTTAATGCTGTATTCCAATGACAAGTTAGCTGAGTTAATTCTAGAGTCGATGACAGCAGGGTTTCAGGTTAACACCCATGCCATTGGCGATAACGCCAATAAAGTAGTGCTAGATAACTATCAAACCGCGATAGCAAAAACCAAATCGCCCACCTTAAGGCACAGAGTTGAGCACGCACAAATACTAGAGGTGAGTGATATTAATCGTTTTGCCGAATTAGGAGTAATAGCGTCTATTCAAGCAACCCATGCCACTAGTGATAAGAATATGGCTGAAAATCGTTTAGGTAAAGCACGCTTAGTCGGAGCTTATGCATGGCGCAAGTTATTGAATGCTAATGCCCGTATTGCTAACGGCTCTGATTTTCCGGTGGAATCACCTAACCCTTACTTTGGTTTACATGCTTCGGTAACCCGTCAAGACCGAGATAATCAACCTTTAGACGGTTGGCTCTCGGCAGAAAAGCTTACCCGTATAGAAGCGCTTGATAGTTTCACATTATCGGCTGCTTACGCTGGTCATCAAGAAACCATAATAGGCTCAATTGAAGTGGGTAAAAAAGCTGATTTCATTTTAGTCAGTGATGACTACTTTGCGGTTAAGCCTGAAGATATTTGGCGCAGTAAAGTGATAAGTACCTGGGTTAATGGCCGTTTAGTGTATCAAAATAGTCAATTTGATATGTGATGCACAAGTTCAAATAGCCGTCATAATTACCAATAAAAAAGCCTCATAAAGAGGCTTTTATTGGTGTTTATAATGCATTGAGTTGAGATATCACTCAGCTAAGCGTTTTTCTAGCTCAGTGACTTGGGCTTGTAAAGCTTCTAACTTTTCACGGGTTTTTAATAGCACATGTTGTTGTACTTCAAATTCTTCGCGCGACACCACATCTAATTTCATCAGTTGGTTCTGTAACACCTGTTTACTGCGCTCTTCAAACTCTGCTGCAAATTGCTTAACACCGCTGGGTAAGTTTTCGCTGAGCTGTTTGGCCACTTCTTCTATTTTCTTTGGATTAATCATGATTTGCCTTCCTACGCCAATATTGCAGCCATTGTAGCTTAGGCAGATGCTAGCAGCAAAATATGACGTCAAAATTGTTAACTCTACCAAGTTACCATCTGCTATGATCCGCCTTCGTGTTTAATAGTGGGAAAGTTATTTAATGAAACTCAATCCAGGACAGAATGAAGCAGTACATTATGTCTCAGGCCCTTGTCTGGTCTTAGCGGGCGCTGGCAGTGGTAAAACGCGAGTTATCATTAATAAAATAGCTTACCTAGTCGAAAAGTGTGGCTATAAGGCGCGTAATATCGCTGCGGTAACCTTTACCAATAAAGCCGCTCGTGAGATGAAAGAACGTGTGGCTCAGTCTATGGGCCGTAAAGAAGCGCGTGGATTATGGATTTCCACTTTCCACACTTTAGGGCTAGAAATCATTAAGCGTGAACACAAAGTGTTAGGCTTAAAAGCGGGCTTTTCACTATTTGATGATCAAGACACATTTGCACTATTAAAAGAGCTAACCCAAGACGAGTTAGATGAAGATAAAGATTTAATTAAATCTCTGGCGTCAGCCATTTCTAATTGGAAGGGTGGGTTGGTTATTCCACAGCAAGCGCGCAAGCTAGCTAAAGATGAGCAAGGGCAGTTATTTGCCATGTTGTATCAGCGCTATGCGCAGCACATGAAAGCGTATAATGCATTAGACTTTGATGATTTAATTCTTATTCCTACATTATTACTGCGTATGAATGAAGAAGTGCGCACCCGTTGGCAAACTCGCATTCAATACTTGCTGGTGGATGAGTATCAAGACACCAATACCAGCCAATATGAGTTAGTAAAGTTGTTGGTGGGAGAGCGTTCAAGATTTACCGTTGTGGGCGATGACGATCAATCTATTTACTCATGGCGCGGGGCTAAACCGCAAAATTTAGTCCTATTAGGCACTGATTTCCCTAGGCTTAAATTGATTAAACTGGAACAAAACTACCGCTCTAGCCAGCGTATTTTACGTGCGGCTAATATCTTGATTGCTAATAACCCCCATGTTTATGAAAAGGCTCTATTCAGTGAATTAGCCTATGGCGAACCATTGAGGGTATTGATTGCAGCGAACGAAGAACAAGAAGCTGAGCGAGTGATTGCGGAAATTATTCGGCATAAGTTTGTTGGCCGTACCCAATTTGGCCAATACGCCATTTTATACCGTGGCAACCATCAATCGCGCTTACTTGAGCGGGCGTTGATGACCAACCGTATTCCTTACAAGCTCAGTGGTGGTACGTCGTTTTTTTCCCGCGCTGAAATTAAAGACATTATGGCTTACCTGCGTTTAGTGGTTAATCCCGATGATGATAATGCATTTCTGCGGGTAGTGAATTTACCTAAGCGTGGTATTGGTCCAGCAACCTTAGAACGCTTAGGCAACTTTGCCAATCAAAAACATATTTCAATGTTTGAAGCTATTTTTGATGCGGGCTTAAACCATGAACTGGCACCAGCTGCGATAAAATCTTTATATCAGTTTGGCCAGTTTATTGTTGATACCGCAGAGATAGCCAAGCGGGGCGAATCTGTCGATGCGATTAAAAAGTTAATCCGCAGTATTAACTATGAAGATTACCTGTACGAGACCAGTACAAGCGCCAAAGCAGCTGAAATGCGGATGAAGAATATTTCAGAGCTTTATCGCTGGGTGACCGAAATGCTTGAGGGTGATGAGTTAGATGAGCCGATGACTTTACCCGAAGTGGTAACGCGACTCACTTTACGCGACATGATGGAGCGTAATAGTGAAGATGAAGGCGGCGATCAAGTACAGTTAATGACATTGCATGCTTCAAAAGGATTGGAGTTCCCATTTGTGTTTATGGTGGGCGTAGAAGAGCGTATTTTACCTCACCAATCTAGCATTGATGAAGATAATGTTGATGAAGAGCGGCGCTTAGCTTATGTTGGTATTACGCGGGCGCAGCGTGAGCTGTGGTTTGTTATTTGTCGCGAACGTCGTCAGTTTGGTGAGACTATGCGCTGTGAGCCCAGTCGTTTTTTGATGGAACTGCCACAGGATGATTTAATCTGGGAAAATCGCAAACCACAACAAACAGAACAGCAAAGAGTAGAGTCGGGTAAAAGCAACATTGCCAATCTAAGGGATATGTTTAAAAAGTAATACGCCTGGGTGAGGTTTAAAAGGTGATGTTTAAAGTGTGTGCTGCCTGAGTTAAAGGGCGAAGGCGATTGTTAAATGAGTAAGCAAGGCTAAAATTAATCAGTGTGCGAGCTTTAACGCTCGTCCTTGACCTATACGGTAGCCCAATTCTAAAAATTGTTGGCGTTGTTGTAAGGTATCAACACCTGTAGCCACAATCTTTAAATCTAATGCATCAGCCGATAAGCGGTACGCCTTAACTAATTTCAATTGGTTTTCATTGAGTAAATGTTTGCTGATTTCGTTATCTAACATCAAAGTTGATATCGGCAAAAAGCTCAAGCTACTGAGTGAGCTATAACCCGTCCCAAAGTGATCAACGCCAATATTTCCCCCAAGTTGCTTAATAATATCAAATGCGTTGAGATGATTTTCAGTGTCTTTAACGAGGGACTTTTCATTGAAAAAAAGCGTTAATTTAGATAAATCTATTTCGCTACTTTTGACAGTTTTTTTCAAATTTCGCAGCGCGTATTTGTGCTTTACATGCTGGCTTGAAATAGGCATATATAGTTGTATGTCTTTACCAAATTGTTGCTTCAGTTGAGGATAATCTTGGTTTAATCGTTTGAAGATATAATCATCCAGGACGAGTTCGAGTTGTGAGCTATTGGCAAGCTGCAGTAATTTAGCATGGTCCCATTTTCCATGTTTATCATGGTGCCAGTGTGTTTTGGGCTCAATCGCCAGCACGGTTGTTTGATCAATGTCGTATATTGGATGGTAATCTATTTTAATTTGTTGTTGATTGATAGCCTGCTTTAACTGTTGGTCTAAATCATATTGCTGTTCAGACTGATAGCTTAGTTTACTGTCGAAAATGATATAGCAGCCTTTACCATTTGATTTAGCTTTATACATGGCTTTGTCAGCATCACGTAATATGGACTCGCTGGTTTCTAATTGTCTGGTGTTGCTGAACGCAATCCCGATACTGGCTCCCGAAACAAAGTCTTGATTGGCTAACAAATATGGCTGACTGATTTGATGCAAAATCCGTTCACTTACCTCTACCGCATCTTGAGTACCATGAATGGTATCAAGTAATACCACGAACTCATCTCCACCCATTCTGGCTAAGGTATCATTTTCACGAATACAATTGTTTAATCGCTTTGCGGTTTCAATTAAAAACCGATCACCTTCAAGATGACCAAAAGTATCATTTATTACTTTAAAGCGGTCTAAATCGATGAACAGTAACGCAAACTGATCTAATCCATGGCGCCTAACATGTTTCAATGCTTGTGATAATCGCTCCATAAGATAATTGCGGTTAGGCAGACCGGTTAAATTATCATGCTGGGCATCGTGAACAAGCTGCGCTTCAATTTTACGGCGCTGATTAACTTCTTCCTGTAGATTGATATTCATTTGTGCCAGGGCTTGGGTTCGCGTAGTCACTTTTTCTTCGAGCAATTCATGGCTGCGCTTTAATGAATCAACCGCATCTTTGCGTTCAATCGCATTAGCAATATGTTGTGAAACGAAAGTCAGCAGTTCAAGATCTCTGATTTGATAATTTTGTTTTGTATCTAAACTGTAAATGGTTAGCGCACCGACAACTTCGCCCTTAATCACTAATGGTATGCCTATCCATTGATGCATCATTTCAGTTCTATTCAGTGCCGGTGATTGGGCATAAATGTCACCATGCTTAATCAAGGTTTTAATATCATCACCACTGAGTAGCCTTGGCTGCTTGTGTTGCAAAATATATTCGGTTAAACCATCTTGCATTGGGCGGCTGGCTGGATGTTCACTGTCCATTTCCGATACATAAAATGGAAATGACAAAGTATTATTTTTATCAATGAAAGAGATAAAACAATTTTGTGCGGGTAAAAGTTGGCTAATAATTTGATGAATACGATTATAAAAATCATGCTCAGCAACATTGGAAGCAGATAAGTCAGCTATTTCGAATAATGACTTTTGTAAGTTTTCTGCTTTTACTCGCTCTTTTACTTCTGATTTAAGGCTGTTATACGCTTGGCTTAATTCTCTAGTACGCTCTTGAATCGCTAATTCAAGTTGCTCGTTATGTCGCAGACGCTCCATCACACCAGAAATATGATGACTAATAAAGCCCATTAATTCGAGTTCAAGTTCACCGTAATTAATTTGGTCATTGTAACTTTGAACAACCAGTACGCCACTAACCATATCTTGGCTTTTAATGGGCACGCCAAGCCATTGGTGGCATGGCGAACCTAAGCCTTCAATTTCACCTTGGGCAATAAGTTGATCAAAACCTGCGCCGTCACACAGTAAAGGTTGACCTTTTCGAAGCACATAGCCCGTTATGCCGCGCTTTAAAATTGCAGAGATTTCTTCATCAGGGAATAACTCAGTTGGATGTGGGTCTTTTTCATCGGCAAAAAAAGGTAAACTCATCATGCCTGTTTTAGGATTTTGGGATGCTATGAAAAAGTTGTCAGCAGGAATTAAGCGTTGTAAATGTTGATGAACTCCAATATAGAAATCATCTAAAGATGCCGCTTTAGTTGCAATATTAGAGATGCCTAATAAAGCATTTTGAATGATTTCCGCCCGTTTATATTTAGCGGCCAAACGCTTTAAGCGCATGACACGGCGTTGAAGTGATTCAACGTCATTGGTTAGCTTTGGATAATTAACTTCCTTATCTATCATTAGCAGTTGCTTTATCCCATTAAATATAAAAAGAAATCAGTTACTTCAACACATATAATTAGCATAGTTTGATACGTGATCCAAGTAATATTCTGCTGCGTATAATGATGACAATTACGGCAGATTAGTCAAAAGTTAATCAGTCAGTTAAAAAAAGTAAATCAGGGCTAGACGTAGAGGCAATTTATCCTTAGTATATGCGTCGCTAACCAAGGAGAGCGCCCATAGCTCAGCTGGATAGAGCGTACCCCTCCGGAGGGTAAGGCCGAAGGTTCGAATCCTTCTGGGCGCACCATCCGGTAGTATGTTTTGTCGGATTTGGTTAGTAAGATTGAAAGTCAGTGGTGATTGTAGCTCAGTTGGTAGAGTCCCGGATTGTGATTCCGGTTGTCGTGGGTTCGAACCCCATCAGTCACCCCATTCAATTTATTGTTTTATGTATATTTCGGTGATTAGCGCAGCCCGGTAGCGCATCTCGTTTGGGACGAGAGGGTCAGAGGTTCGAATCCTCTATCACCGACCAAATTACCGCTTTCTTATAGCGAATTTAGCCTCAAAGTTAAATAAATATCAGACTTGTTTTCAAGTAAAAATCTCGGTGATTAGCGCAGCCCGGTAGCGCATCTCGTTTGGGACGAGAGGGTCAGAGGTTCGAATCCTCTATCACCGACCACATAAAGCAAAAAGCCACTCTTATGAGTGGCTTTTTGCTATCTGAAATAAAATCTCTTCAATAAGATTAAATGATTAACCTACTTTAACTGATTGTGATTTAACTGATTGTGATTTAACCGGCAGTTGCTTAACTGATAGTTGCTTAACTGAGTGTGACGACTGTAAAAATGCCAGCGATTAAGCTGGCATAGTTATCATTGATTAATGACCGATTAGTCTTCTACGCGTACGCCCCACACATCGTGCTCGTCGGCATGAATAATTTGCACCCAAATTTGATCGCCAGGCTGCACATCAAACTCGTCGGTTAAATACACTTTACCGTCAATTTCTGGTGCGTCCATGTATGAGCGGCCAATAGCGCCTTCGGTGTTCACTTCGTCAATTAAGATTAAATACTCTTGACCAATACGCGCTTGCAGCTTGTCGGCACTGATTTGTGCTTGTAATGCCATAAAACGTTGTAATCTGTCTTCCATTACTTCATCAGGCACATGGTCTGGTAAGTCGTTGGCTTTAGCACCTTTTACTGGCGAGTATTTAAAACAACCTACGCGATCAAGTTGTGCTTCTTCTAAAAAGTCTAATAATTCTTCAAACTCTTCTTCGGTTTCACCTGGAAAACCAACAATAAAAGTTGAACGAATCACTAATTCTGGGCAAATCTCGCGCCATTTAGCAATGCGTTCTAACACTTTGTCTGAGCTGCCTGGGCGTTTCATCAATTTAAGGATGCGTTTATTGGCATGCTGAAACGGAATGTCCAAATACGGTAAAATGCTGCCTTGCGCCATTAATGGAATAATGTCATCCACATGCGGATAAGGGTAAACATAGTGTAAACGCACCCAAACACCTTGTTTGGCTAATTCTTCACAAAGCTGCTGCATATGGGTTTTGATTGGCATGCCGTCCCAAAATGCCGTTTTATGTTTTACATCGACACCATAGGCTGAGGTGTCTTGTGAAATAATCAATAATTCTTTAACGCCAGCTTTGACTAAACGCTGCGCTTCACCTAACACATCACCAATGGGACGAGAGTCTAAATCACCGCGCATTGAAGGGATAATACAGAAAGTACAACGGTGGTTACAACCCTCTGATATTTTTAAATAGGCGTAATGTTTAGGGGTCAGTTTAATACCATGATCTGGCACTAAATCGATTAATGGATTGTGTTTTGGTTTTTCAACATGCTGATGAACCTGTTTAAGTACTTCGTCATACGCATGTGGGCCGGTTACGCCTAGTACGTTAGGGTGTAGCTCAATAATTTCATCTTTCTTAACCCCTAAGCAACCTGTTACCAGTACTTTACCATTAGCTGCTAATGCTTCGCCGATAGTGTCTAAAGATTCTTGTACCGCACTGTCAATAAAGCCACAGGTATTAACGATAACCATGTCAGCATCGGCATAAGTAGAGACTACGTCATAGCCTTCTGTACGTAGCTGGGTAAGAATACGTTCTGAATCGACAAGGTTTTTTGGACAGCCAAGACTGACAAAACCAATTTTAGCCGCGCTAGCTTGTATTGGGCTATTTAGGCTTAATGCTGATTTTGCTTGTTCCTCTATGACCTTCTTGGGTGTCGCTAGGGTAGTGGTTTGTTTAGGGTCATAGTGATTAACAGTCATAGTGCCTCTATAAATAGGTATAAAAAAACGAGTAGATAACAGCCAAAATTGGAGTGGCGGAATTATACAGCAGTCTTTTTGCTATTACAGCTAATGAAAGCAACGCGGGGAAGTTTTTATTGTGTGGCAATAGAGGTTCGATTGAACCTCTATGTGAGTGAGTGTGCTAAAACCATCTTATTGTTAACTAAATAGCCTCGTTTAAGACTTGTTGGCGTTTTTGTTTTGACTGCACTTTAGATTGGCGTCGCTGCCAATATAAATAAAATCCGGTGAAGGCTAAAAATACTGGCATCAAGCCTAAAAAACACCAAATGATACGTGTGATTAAGCCACCAAAATAACCAAAGTGTAATTTACGAAAACTGTCGATAAACACCATTAAAAAACCTGCTTGGCGAATATCTTGCTTTGTCAGTAATTTACCGCTCATTTTATCAAAACTGACCACGCTGCTGTATTCGCTATTCAGTGGGTTTGTGGTGTCGACTTGTCCGTAAAAATCGATATTCCGCCCAGGTTCGTGCGGCATGGCAAGGTAGCCTGTTTGGAAGCTATCTATTTCTTTAGATGACTGTTGACGTAGTTGCTCAAAGGAAATATCTAAGTTGTATAAAGGTTTGGTAATATACACATGCTCGCCGTCACGGTGTTCTGTGACTTCATGAATAATGCCGCTGATATTCCAATAAGCCCCAGTAAAAGCCAATATAATCAGTACTGGTGAGCTAATGATGCCAATCATTTTATGGATGTCGCTGTACAAAATACGCTTTACTGTACCTAAGCGCAGGGTGAATAATTTTGCCCAAAATCGACGGTAAATAATCATACCGCTGATCCCTAAAAATAACATGATGAGTGCCGCAATAAAGGCTACTGAAGCCCCTTTTACATGGAGTAAAAATGAGTAATGTAGTTCGAGTAGCCAGTCGGTGATGTAGTGATCCATAGGTTGAGGTTGTGACAAAATCTGCCCTGTATATTGATTAATATAGACTTTATTCCAATCTTCTGTACCGCGTTTAATCAGGTATGCAGCATCTGAACGTGACTTATCATCAAATAACTCCCATCCGCCTAACTCATAATCAGGATTAGCCCCTAGTGTAGTTTGCATTAAGGTGTCTAAATTAACTCTTGGCGTTGTGGGCTGTGCATCGACAAGCATGTGCTCGGGTCTCAGTAGACTATCTATTTCCACCTTGAAAACCAGTATGCTGCCGGTTATCGACATAATTAAGATAGGCAACATGGCAATTAGTGCACCATAGGAGTGCCATTTAAAGAGGGTTTTTCTCATGCTTACCTCTGTGTAGGTTGTCTGTGCTTTAGATTCGGTTTGACACTTATCATGACAAAGTAATAGCGCAGAATTTTCTACGCTATTGTTTGTGTATGGTTTGATTCGTGACTACAAACGCCAGCTCATTGTGGCGCTGTAATTAGCCGGTGCACCGTAAAATCCCTGTGCCCAATAAAGACTGGTAAGGTATTTTTCATCGGTAACATTGTTGGCATTAACAGTGAGGTCAAGGCTGTCGGTAAAGTGATATTTAGCCATTAAATCAACAATGGCATAGGCTTTTTGATGAGTCGTGATCTCTTGTCCTGCATTAATGACGTCAGCACCAACCACGCCTTGTGAGCGCTGTATATCATCTTGCCAACGCATATTAAGCCCAAATGTGAGCCCTTCAATTAAGGCTAAGTCATAGGTGGCGGCAAATTTAAATAACTTACTTGGAGTGTAAGCTGCAACTTGGTCATTACCTTTAATATCAAAGTCGGTATAACCAATACTTGCGTTTAATCCAGGGTAAATTTCGCCTGCAATATCCAGTTCAAAACCATTACTGCTAATGCCATCTGAGCCGATATAGCGACGTTCTGTCGGAGGTAGCTGACTTGTACGAGGGTCTACCATAGCAAGATTGGTTTGTTGAATATCAAAATAGGCTAAGGTGGTAATCAGATTGCCATTGAATAGCTCACTTTTAAGACCCACCTCTTGGCTTTCGCCGGTTACTGGGGCTAATGTGTTGTCATTAATATCTAATTCACGCTGTGCGGTGAATGTTTCGGTATAGCTGGCGTAGGCCAATAATTCAGGAATGAAGCGATAGGTCATGCCAAGGTAAGGAATAAATTGCGCATCTTCTACATCTTGAACATTACCGTATGATTCACCCGCGGCCTGCCAGTCGTTATAGCGGCCTCCAGCAATGACATAAAAATCTTCAAACAGATTAAACCGACCGGTAAAGTAAGCTGCTTTTTGGGTTGCGCTGACATCGCTGCCACGCAGATCGTCTTTAAAGGTGGGCTTTGGGGTGTTACCGTCCCAGGTATTTAAATCTGGCATTGCAGGGAAGCCATTTCCCGTGCTGTAGTCGTATAGTGAGGTGTCTGTGTAGTCCATTTGGGCATAATTGATGCCTGTAACAATTTGATGCTCTCTACCAAATAGCGTGACATCACCATTGATATAGATATCTGCTAGGTTATGATTTTCGTCTAAATCATATTCACTACCATAACCAGTTAACCCAAGTTCGGTTGTTTTGTTTGGTGTTCCAAAGACATAAAATAGCTCGGTATCTTCATCGGTAACTTTGTGCGAATAAGTTGCGCGTAAACGCCAGTTATCAGAAAAGTAATGGCTTAATTCAACTACAGTATTTTGCTTTTCAACTTGCCAGTTAGACCAATTGGCTGAAGTGTTGGTTGAACGGTCATAGTTTGTTGGACTGCCATCAGTGTAATACAGCGGTAATGCGCCCCAGTTGTTACCTTTAGCGTCATTATCAATATAGCTGTGGCTGATAGACAGGCTGGTATCATCGGTAAATTTGGCGTCAATAAAGGCATAAAGCACCGTTTTATCAGTTTTATAGCGGTCTAAGTAGGAGTCCTTAGTTTGTTTGACTGCAACCACTCTGGCGGTAACAGTATCATTTAATTGAGCAGTGCCATCCACTTCTAAACGTAGGTTGTCCCAGCTGCCATAACTGGCTAGCATATTAAGTTGGTTATCATCTGTTGGGCGTTTACGAATAAAGTTAACCGTTGCAGATGGATTACCCACGCCTGTCATTAAGCCGTTTGCGCCACGTATGACTTCAACGCGATCGTATATCGCGGTGTCTTCGTCGGCATGGTTATTACCTGAGGTAAGCGGCAAGCCAACACCGTCGATTTGAAAATTAGTGACATCAAAGCCACGAGCCGTGTAATAGGTGCGGTCGGTTTCAATGCGTTCTACGTTAATGCCTGTTGCACTATCGAGCGCAGAGTTAATGTCATTTAATTGAAAATCGCGCAGTTGTGCATCTGTTATCACCGATACTGATTGCGGTATGTCGCTGATGGCTAAATCAAGGCGTGATGCTCCGCTGGCTGAATGGGCATTGTAGCCTTGAATATATCTTCCCTTAACCTCAATCGTTTCAACACTCGGGTCAAGTTGATCTACCGCTTCATTTTGGGTCTCATTTGGGGTTTCAGCATGCAGTTGACTGATAGGAGTCAGTGCGAGAAGTATGGCATATGACAGTGTTAATCGTTTCATTTTTTGATCATCTTTATAGCGAGCGAAGAAAACGCGGTTAATGCGCAGAGGTAATTTTCAGGCATAGTTTATATAAATAACACACGAATCTAAATAGAAATGATTACCATTTACACTTATGGTGGATTGTAAAGAAATACCGAAGAGCGTTTGTTATTAGAAACCCGGAAATTGCATGATTCAGAGTAGAATCCTGTAAAAATAATGAGAGTTTTTTGGGATTATTGAGCAGTTTAAAAAACATTTTCATGCTGAAAGCTTTTCTGTACGACATTGTTTTTGGTGGGTTTTATCTAGGTTGTATTATATTTATTCTGCTCTTAATAATGGAGGGTAAGCGTAGGTAATTGAATTTATGATGAGTAAATATAATATTGTTAACTGATTTTGAATATTTAACGCATTTTTTCGCCGCTATCATTCAAGCCTAAGAGTCTCAAAAACGTATTTCCTTGAGATCGGTTTTCCGGGCACATCCCTTAAAATAAACAGCGCCAAACCGAAAGGCAGGGCGCTGTTTAGGGTGTTAATAGAGCAGCCGATTAACCTTATTAGGTAATAAGTTTAGCTGCTGCAGCCATCAGAATTTCTAGAGTTGATATAGCGAACATCTTTCGCAGTGTCATAATCAATAGGATCGAGTGTTCCATGCTTTTTGATGAATTGATAAAGCATATCGGCATCAACAAAGCCTGTGTCTCTCGCCTTTTCCTTCAACTTTGGATATTTGTTACCGCCCGCAGCATTATAGCTAGGGAGGGTAAATCGATAGTTATTCTCTGGCTTGAAGGGCTTGTCACCAATAGCACTGATATCAACATCCTTAGCTTTACAGTCAACGGTCATCTTGATGCCGCTGAAGTGAGCAAAGCCTCCAGAGCCTTGAGTCATAAGCGCAACCTTAGACAAATACTTTTTCAATTCGGCACCATTCATCTCTGTCACAGTGACACTGTTAGAAAAAGGCAGCACCTCAAGCACATCACGATAACGAATAGGCCCTTTCTTTATGGTGGTACGAATACCGCCGGAGTTCATGATGCCAAAATCTGCTGGCACAGAGAGCAGAGTCTGAGCATGGGCTATCATAATCCCTAGAGGTGTCGCTTGGTAACGAACAACCTTTCGATCTCCAATGAAATCCGCCTTCGCAACACCAATCTCCTCTCGCAGTTTTACCTGACCATTGCGCTGATATGGACGCAGTAACTCGAGGGTTTCCGGATCTTTGGGGGTTAGCATAGAAGAATGCTGCATGAAACCATACTTGGTTTCAGTGTTCACTGGAACGAGCTCGTAGCTAGCCAGATGAAGCTCGCCACCATAGTATTCAAAGTCAGCACGGCCAATAAATTTACCCCACTCGTAGGCTTGCATGATCCAAGTGCCATTTTGACGATCAGGCTTACAAGGCTCATCTCGAGCATATTTCTTTACGTACTCACCCGTGTCCCCTTCCATACAGACAGGCAACTGTGAGTGACCGCCAATGATGGCTTGAATCTGCCCAGGTTCAAGACTGCGAGCCAGAGCTACATCACCCGGAGCATTACTGCCATGTCTACCATTTTCATAGTGACCCATGTGGGTGAGACCAAAGACCAGATCTGGTTGATGCTGCTCTTTAAGCTCTGCCAAAACCGCTTTTGCCTCAGCTTGAGCTGAAGTGAATTTTAGATTTTCAACATACTCTGGATTACCTATCTCTGCTGTCTGCTCGGTAGTTAAACCAACAACGGCTAACTTTAAGCCCTGAACTTCGAATAGCTTGTAGGGCTCAAAGTAGCGTTGCCATTCACCATCGACTTGGCGATAGATGTTGGCCGATAACCAAGGGAATTTTGACCAGCTCCTCTGCTTATCCATCACTGTTGATGGATTATCAAACTCATGGTTACCGACGGCCATAGCATCATAACCAAGATGGTTCATGCCGATAAAATCTGGCTCAGCGTCTTGAAGATCAGACTCAGGAACGCCAGTATTGATGTCGCCACCGGAGAGCAGCAAAACCTGGCCTCCTTGTTCAATCACCTCTTTGCGGATCTGATCAAGAATGGTTTTGCGTGCTGCCATACCATACCCACCGTTTTCACTATGCCAAAAACGGCCATGGTGGTCATTGGTATGCAGCAGGGTGAAGCGCTTGCAGTCATCGCCTGCAGCAATACAGGCGACAGATGCCGTCACCTTAGGCGCTTTAGGAGCCTCTTCTAGCTTTTTCTTACCGCAGCCACTCAATGTCAACGCAAGTGCGATTGCTGAGCAGGTAAGAAGTAGGCTAGAAGGACGGAGTGAAGTATTCATAATAATCCTTCAATATTAAACAGATACACATTGCCACTAGCTTTATCATCGTGAGAGAAATGCGCCAAGATGAGATATAAGGCAACGGCAGTACAGTTAAAAAAAAGCAGCAGCCAGAACGATACCGGTGCTGCTTTATTGGCTTAACTGATGATTAGCCTTGGCGGCGACGCAACCACATTAGCGGCAGCAGCAGAGTCATAAAACCACCTAAACTACCCGCACCCTCTGGCTTAGTCCAACCTGTATCTTCGGTGTTTATTACCTCAATACTAACAGACTTACTGAAGCTTTCTTCGTCAACAGTTGCCGTAAGCTCGAACACAAGAACTTGATCGATATTGACGCTAGGAGATGTGACATCCAGTGTCAGACCTGCAGCAGTAAACACTGCCGTGTCTCCAGATACCTGCTTCCAGCTGTAGTGAGTCCCTTCTGGCGCATCCGTAACTGTCGCTGTGATAGTCGTTTTATCACCTTCGGTCACTTTAGTTGTTCCAGCAAACTCTACATTCAGAGCCAATGGCAGGTTAATTACGCTCAGGCTAACAGCTTTGGTTGTTTCCAAAGTACCGTCGCTGATGGTCAAGGTGAAGTTCAATGTCTCATCGGCTTTAACCATTGGTGCAGTTAGAGATAAGATAGCCTCACTGCCAACAACAGTCTTCTCTTCACCAACAATCTGTTCCCACTGGTAAGTAAGGACAACACCTTCGCCAGCTTTGATTGCAGAGGCGTCTATGGTGTAAGCAGCGCCTTCATTGACACTATCAGGAGTAACGATATCGCCTTCGACTTCCAAAACAGGGTTTGGATCGTCACCACAGACTGCACCATACACTTCTTTTACTAACTCAGGACGGTCAATGAAAGGGTTACGGTTACCTTGGTATTTGTATACCTGGTTGTTACGATTCTGCTCGTAGGTATCAATAGCATCTAACTGGTTCCATGCATACAGAGTACAAAGTGTACCGATCAGCGGAGCGCTATCCTCGTCTGCAGTTGTTAAACGATCGACTGCGACTAGATCTGGCATTTGAGTCGTAGCAGTATCCGTGCCTTGATAACGAGTATCCATGTACATGAGCATTCGCGCGACGTCGCCTTTCACCTCATCACGAGGCTCCCAGCAGTCTGTCGTTTTGTCTAGATAGTTACCCGTACCTACACCGTTGAATAGTACCTCTTCGCCTGTATCCTTACATGCACCAAAGTCATTGTTGCTTCGTGCAGAGTTAATACCAGGATCTGATGGACGTAGGTGATGGGCATCGGTATAACCCCATTGAGACTCGCTTGGGAAGCCATGACTCTTAGCCCAAACGTGCTCACGGTTCCATTTACCCACACCGCTACCACTACCCAGATTGTCGTACTTTGATATAGAGCTACCTGTGTAGATCTCAATAACATTTTTATCGTTGGCAGGATCTTGATCTGCGTAGGTCAGCGTGCTCCAAACCTGCTTGTAGGTCAGATACTTGTGATCTTTTGCTATGATGGCCGACAATGCATTCTTAAGCTCTTCTGCAGAGGAAAAATTACCACTTAGTACATCTGAGTAATAGATCTCAGCATTGAACGTCGTAGGATCGGCAACCGGAGTCAGCGTCTCGCAACCGGTGCAAGGACCTGTTTCAGGCTCTGGTACTGGAGGTGTTACTGAACCATCGCAGGCACTTTCACCAGCACAACCTAGGCCATCAGCGGTATCAACATCGAATACTGCCCACTGGTTGTTGGCACCAGGGAAATCGGCTTCGGCCACAGTATCACCAGCAGTGACGCTGGCTTTACGGCGCAGTGTCTTATTCGCAGTAGAGAAATTGGCGTCGTTTGGATCAGTCCAAGCAGACCCCGGGTCTTCGCCTCGCTTACCAAAGCGATCGATAATCACATCGTCTTTAGTCAGAGCGAGGGCATCATCACCGTTGAAGAATGTGACGGTAGAAGCGTTGCCCACTTTGAATGCATCTGCGGCACCAGAATTATGGAATACCAGACTTTTTCCTGGCGCTAAGGTGCCTGTTAAAGTCTCTGTATTACCAGGATCCGTACTACCATTACCAAACAGAGTTAGCTTGTAAACATTAGCATCCAGATCGATGGCGGTGCCACCTACGTTTGAAATCTCAATCGCTTTGTTGTTGCTGCTGCCTTCGATGTATTCGGTTAGCAACAGTAAACCAGGAGTCGCTTCAGAGCTACAAGCGCCTTCACCTGAGCAGCCAAGGCCATCAGAAGTGTCTGTATCAAACACTACCCACTGATTGACAGTACCAGGGAAATCAGCTTCGGCCACTGTATCACCGGCGGTAACACTGGCTTTTCGACGCAGTGTCTTATTCGCGGTGGAGAAATTTGCGTCGTTTGGATCAGTCCAAGCAGACCCCGGGTCTTCGCCACGCTTACCGAAGCGATCGATAACCGCATCGTCTTTGGTTAATACTAGGGCATCATCACCGTTGAAGAATGTTACGGTAGAAGCGTTGCCCACTTTAAACGCATCAGCAGCACCAGAATTGTGGAAAACTAGGCTCTTTCCTGGCTGCAGAGTGCCAGTCAGCGTTTCAGTGTTACCAGGTGTTGATGCGTCAGCGCCATTGCCAAATAGAGTCAGCTTATAAACGTTAGCATCCAGATCGATAGCACTGCTACCTAGATTGGATATTTCAATAGCTTTATTGTTGCTGCTGCCTTCAATGTACTCAGTAATCAGTAAGTCAGCACTCGCCGCAGAAGAAAAAGCGCCCAGAACTATGGCAGTCGCGGTGGCAACTGCACTCATTTTAATTCTCATAATGTTATCTCTTTTGAATCTTTGATGGGAAGCGCACTGCCCGAAAGCAGGCGCTTCATTATCTAGTTGATCGCTTATTTGCGCAGACGACGGCGAATCGCTGCCAATCCGAACAAGGATAACAAGCTGATAAAGCCGGTGCTACCAGCTTTACCATTACCACCAGTGTTATCGGTTTCTTCTTCGACAATGTCAGCAATCAAGGCGTCGCGGCTAGATACCTTCGCTAGGAATGTTTGCTGAGACCCTTCTACAAGTTGGCCATTACGCATTAACTTTACAGTCACGTTGTAGATAGCTGATGGCGCACCGAAGACCTCAAAATTCACCAAAGCTGTTGCGTCATTAGAAAGGACCACATTAGGCAGCAGCAGTTGGGTCAAATCTAAACGCAGTTCATCATCATAAGGACTCATACTGATAGTTGCGATATCGCCCACTTGAGCAGAAATATCAGTAGGGATCTGGTAAGGGACCTTGATCAGCTTATTCAGTTTTGTCAGGTTCAGAGGCACGTCAGCATCCGCATCACCAGGCTTATAGCTAAGGTTAATGAGTGCAGGGTCGTGATCCGACGCGCGATACATGTCGGCTTTGTAAAACTTATGTGCGCCAGTACCGTCGATACTACCTTTAAAGCTGTTTTGGTAGTCATACAAACCAGTCTCTGCAGCATTAACATGCCAGTCAGTGGCATCAATCACGCGATCTTTCAGAGAAGGCGAGATCAAGATGTGATCAAGCGATCCTAATTCGTCACTGAAAGAATAACTCCAAGGCGTTTTGCCCTTCTCTTTGAACTTTTCACCGACGATATCGATGTAGCCGTAGGTCTTAGTGATAGTGACTGGAGAGCCATCTTCGTTAAACTGAGGCTTAGGCCCAAGGAAAGTGTGGCTAGCAGTGACGATCGTCTTATTACGTGGGTTCTCGGTAAGAACCAGTACAGGATCTTCTTTACCATAGGCGTTCAAATCACCAAGGATGATCTTGTCCCCACGCACATCTTCCATCTCTTCACCTAAGTGTACGGCACCGGCTACGCGGAACTCGGCACAAGCCCCTTGGTAGTCCAGATCGGGTGCTTCACGGTTGTTCCACGTCGTGGCATTGCCAAACTCAACATCTTGCCATTCTTCCCAACAACTAGAGCCTTTTGACTTAAGGTGATTTACAGCTAGCGTCAAGCGCTTGCCTGTTTGGTTAATGATAAAGGTTACCACCAAGGCATCGCGGTGGTAGTTTTGACCGTCCTCTAAGATCTCTTGGTTTTGATCTTTGATCACCTCACCTAAATCGTTGACGATAGTAGGCGCTTTCTGCTGAGGCATTGGGATAACGCGAGTGCGCTCAATGCTCATCTTGCTTGGGCGATAGATGATACCTGTTGCAATGGCGTCAGAACCAATGGCGTCTAAGTTATCAAGCATTTGATTACCGTTGTTGTCAAAACCAACAAACACATAACGGTTCTCTGTAGAGTTAGGGCCATTGTAATCCTGGGCGCGCTCATCCACATACTTGATATTGACCTGGTTCACAATCTCAGCAATAGCACTGTCATCGCCAAAACCGTTGTTTTCAATCTCCATCAGGGCCATTACATCAGCATCCTGAGCACGAATAATTTCTACCAGCTTGGTTCTCTGGTGAATGTATTCATCGTAGGTATCAGCGCCTCGGCTCTGACCAAAGTTGTTATTGTCGCCACCGAAAGGAGAGTTAAAGAAGTTAAACAGGTTCTGACTGGCAACGCGGATGGCAAACTCATCTTCTGCCACAGTGTCATTCAGATCAGGCTTATTAGTACGCGGTAGGTTGTGAATAAAGTTATCACTCGCCAACTGATTGGTTATGGTCAGGCTGTAGTCCTGGTCATACTTATCAGTGCCAGGGATCAGCTCGGTTTCATATTGACTGATCACACCCTGCGCATTAACGAGACTATCGTCGATGCGAATATAGTTAGTGTGTGGGTCACTGTTAAAGCCTGCGTAATAAGGCAACTCGGTGCCGTTGGATTTAGGCGAACTTTCAATCACTAAACGATAGTCATTGTTCTGCTCATAAGCCGCTTTAGACTCTGGGCTTCCAGCAACATGCAAGTGGTTAGGCTGTAAATTAGGACGCTTATAAGCCGCCACCATGTTGTTACGACCGTTAGGCGTTGATAGGTAGTTGTAGCTGAAGCTGCGAGCAATACGCATATCTTGGTCGCCATCAGTCTGAGGATCCAGATCTGTAGGCAAGTTAACCAACATACCTTCATAACGTTCTAGGGTCTTATCGAAAGAGCCGTTATCAGCGCTAATAACCTCAATATCTGTAGGCAACGTTAGAATGTTAGTATCAGTCACGTTCCAGCTAAATGCCGTATCAGCTGACAGTTGCGTCTGGCCTTGGTATTCAGCTACTTTACTGCCGACACAAACAGTCTGACCTACTTTTAGATCACCAGCAGCGCTAGAGCTAACAAAGATACCATCGGAAGTCTCAGAGTCGTTGTCAGAAACAAGATTGCGAAGATAGAAGCCTTCGTTAGGGATAGAAACCTTAACTGAGATGACCCCCTCTACGGCAACTTTTTCATCTGATTCAGTCTTACCTTCAGCAATTAAAGGCGAGGTAAAGCCTGTCCCCTGAACTTCGCTAGGAGACATGATTTCACTCTTATCCGTTGGACAAGTGAAAATATCCATGATGTCGGTAGCATCAGCAGCGGGCAGCTCTGATTTACCTAAATCATCAAATCTCATTGGTAAGATGTTCTGCCACTTCGTCGCATCGAAGGTGCTTGATTGAGCGGGAGTGTTGCCATCAGCGGCTTGCTTACGACGTAAAGTGGTATTCGGTGCCCATTTGCTACCATCATTCACTGCTCCAACACGATCAATAACGGTATCACCATTTTTCAGGAAAAAGCCGTCATTGCTGGTCATGAACAGGTTGTTATACCTATTGCTGCTGTCATATGTAGAGACAATAACTGTGCCACCTTGAGTCGCAATAGCATTACGAAACTCTTCAGTAGATCGACTATTAACAATAACCATAGACGCGCCGGAGGCAAGAGTCTGACCACTCAACAGCGGCTTAGCATCAGCGTTGAGTAACTCGTTGTCATACTTACCGTCAGAGCGTTGGAAAGCTGTAATATCATCAGTAAAAGTGAAGGCATCAGAGCCTGTATTAGTGATCTCAACCGCGCCCACATTGGCATCGGCACTTTGGGTCATTTCGGTGATCAGCAAATCTTCAACGCCAGCGAAGGCGCCCATGCTGATGGTGCTGGCAATGGCCAGCGATAGGAAACTTTTTTTCATAGTAAACTCTATAAAAGTTGAATTCAATTCGGACTAGAAGTACATACGCGCGTAAGCGTAGGCTGCTTCAGGGGCTTCGCCAACTCGGCCTTCTAGGGACAGCACGATGTCGCGGGCAGGACGATAGTTGAAACCTAAACTGGCCCACTGTCGCTCTTTTCCGTACTCAGGTGGCAGTTCGGAGTAGTCGTAGTTAGGACCAATAAGATCCCAGCCCTCGTACTCTTCGTGGTTTACCGAGCTGATGATTTCCCAGTGCTGGTTCAGGTCGTACTTCGCACTTACCGTTACTCCCTGATTACGGAAGGTCTGATAATCTAGGTATACGTCACCGCTCTTACGTGTTGATAAGTCTTCATCTTCTACAAAACCATTCAAACCAATAGATAAATCTGGCATCAGTTTCAGGCGTGCACCGAAACCTATCTGTTGCTGCTCACCATATTTACTGATCCCGTTAGAGCCGCCGCGCGTTTCTAGGCCAACCACAATAGATAGCAGATCAGACATCCACCCCATGTATCCGTTAATGATGTCACCTTGTAGCGCACCACTCTTGTGTTCACCATCGTATGAGTAAGAAGTACCGAAAATTAGATTTTCAAATTCAGCTTGATACTTAACTGTGTTCTCTTGGTCACCCGCTTCACCGGTTTCAACGGACTTGTTGAAGGTAAAATCACCGAAGTGGTCGTAATCGTCGAATGCTGTATCGGTCAAGCCGAGCTCGATCCACTGTTGTTCGGTAAAGGCATAGCCTACGTATAACTTGTCGATGGCCAATTCAAACTCACCGTCTCCGCCTAGCCAGTTACGGCGTTGGTAATCGAGCTCAAGACGATAGGTAAATTGTTGACGTTGCCCCGTTACGCCCATGGTGGCGAAGCTATCATCTACATAGCCCTTGGTATCATAGAACTCATTGTGGTTGTAATCTGCGTGAGTATCAAAATGCCCACCGACACCCACTTCGCCATATAAGCGAACATTGTCGCCTTGACTGTCACCTTCTAGCATTACAGCGCTTACTGAACCTGCACTAAACATAGTGACAATAGCGATTGCAATTATTGATTTGTTTAACATTGCTGTTACTTCCGATTAGTAATTTGTCAGCCTATATTTGAAGGCTAAACTCAAAATTAAAAATATTTATTTATTAATTCGTAAACTGCTAACGGCTCAGAGAGGTGGAGCATTCGATGGTGAAATCACCAATATCTTTGTTACATATTTCATATATCAACCCCGTTTTTATAATGTTTTCGCTAATTTTTATTAACGTGAGGTGCGATTGTTACAGAGTTTCACAACAAAAAAAAGGATGTTCAGTCACATTTGCATACATAAGTACCTGTTAAACAAAGATAAAAAGTGACTTATTGGGCATGTCAGAGAACGAGGTTCGATCATTGTTTGTTTATGTACCATAAGATCAGTCACTTAAGGGAGAACGTGGTCCGATGTGTCTTGTGTGAAATGATGTGAGAATTAAGGGGGTGGTTATTTAAGTTGTACTGATTAAGATAGGCAAGTTAACAAAAAAGGATGACATAGCGTCATCCTTTTTTGTTATTTTAAAAGCTAAAACCTAATATCTAAAAGCTAGTCGATAAGATCGTACTGTTTTTTTAGAATGTCAATAATGTCGGCTTTTGGGTTAGATGATAAGGTGATTTTTTTACCGGTCACTTTTTCTGCTACGCCAGTATAGGTTTCTGACACCAACATCATCGCAGCTAACGGTAAATCGTTATCGCGAGCTAATGCTTCGCGCTCAGGCATTCTGTCTTTATTTAATAAAATGTCCGCATCGTCAAAATGGTTCAATAAGAATTGGCGGAAACCTTCTTTTGAATTCTCGACAATTTTACCATCACGGTAAGCTGGGCCGTCCCAAATACGCGAAGAATCTGGGGTGCCGACTTCATCCATATAAATAAGTTTTGAGTGGCCATCTTTATCGGTGACATAACCAAATTCAAACTTGGTATCAACAAAGACTTGATCTAACTTGGCTAGCGCATCTGAAATAACATTGAAGCCTTGCTTGAGAAGTTTTTCATATAAGTCGATATCAGAAGCTTTTTCAAAACCAAACGCTTGATAATGGGCTTCAATATCACTGCGGCTAATGTTGACATCATCTTGTGCAGGCACGCCTGGAATACCGGTTAAAATGCCTTTGGTCGACGGCGTGATTAATAGCTCAGGTAATTTTTGATCTTTGCTTAATCCTTCAGGTAGTGTGATACCACAGAATTCACGCTCGCCTTTAGCGTAAGCACGCCACATAGAACCGGTAATGTACTGACGACAAATAGCTTCAACTTTAATCGGACGGGCTTTTTGCACAATCCACACAAATGGATGCGGGATATCCAGAATATGGCTGTCAGCTAAGCCATTTTCAGCAAATAGCTTAAACCAGTTATTTGAAATAGCGTTCAGTGCCGCGCCTTTACCTGGAATGCCTTGTAAATTGCCTTCACCATGAAAAATACAATCAAAGGCTGAAATTCGATCACTGATCACCATGATAGCAAGCGGGGTATTTTCAGGAACATCATAGCCTTTGTCTTTGATTAAACGACGACTATCAGCTTCAGTTAGCCAGTAAACACTGCGTACTTTACCGCTATGCACGGGTTTGTCTGTGCGAATAGGTAAATCGTTATTAACGGCTAAAACGGAATCGGCAAGACTCATAACGAGTATTCCTCTATTTGAAGGTGTAAGGGCTATTTTTGATGGTGGCTATTTTACCCGTATTCCTCAGTTTTGCCACGTAAAAAGGCTAGGGTTAAATAGGCTTTTTTGATAACAGAACAATCATCGGCATAAATTTGCCTGTAACAAGCAATATCGCGAGCACACCGTAATATTTGCTGACAGGTATTCGCATATCAGGCAGTATTCATTTCTTTAACATAAAGAGTCAATAACGTGACCAATACCCAAGTCGATAACGCCGCCAAGTTAGGTCTGATTTTTGTTTCCATAGCGGTCTTTTTTTGGGGTATTTTACCCATAGCGTTGAAATTGTCTGGGCAGTTCATTGACCCCGTAACCTTGACCTGGTTTCGATTTGTCATGGCGTTTGTGGTGACACTCTTGCTGCAATGGCGATTCGGTAAGCTGAAACAATTTAATGTTTTAATCAGCAGCGACTGGCTCAAATTAAGCCTTGCCGGTATTTTGTTGATGTTCAATTATGTCTCGTTTGTTTACTCGCTCGACTATCTTGCCCCTGGCACAGCGCAACTGAATTTTCAAACTGCTCCCTTCTTTCTCGCTTTTGGTGGAGTGTTATTATTTAAAGAACGCTTAAATGCGATGCAGCTGAGTTGTTTTGCCACATTAGCCATTGGCATGTTGATGTTTTTCCATCCGAATTTAAATTTGAGTCATAGCGACAATCATCAAATAGTCATCGGGGTGATGATTGTGCAATTTTCGGTGTTGTCTTGGACCAGCTATGCCTTATTGCAAAAATCATTAGGCAGTAAATTATCACCCAGTAATGTGTTGCTGTTTATCTATGGGCTGGGCATTTTTGCTATGGCGCCGTTTAGTGACTTTAGTCATTTTGCATTAATGGATTCATCTAACTGGATGGTAGTTATTTTTTGCGGCGCCAATACCTTAATTGCCTACGGCTGTTTTGGTCAGGCGATGAAGTATTGGCCCACGGCTCAGGTTAGCGCCATGCTAGCCTTAACGCCGGTGCTGAGTTTCAGTTCAACGGCCTTAGTGGTCAGCTTAGGCTGGTGGAATGGGGTATTTAGCGCAGATAACCTAGATGCACTATCGCTAATGGGCATAGTGTTGATTATTTGTTCAGTGTTTGCGGTGCAAATATGGCCGCTGTATTTGAAGCGTAAGGCAGCTAAACGGCTTGTGAGCTAAGTTTGCTATTCTATTATGCCTGCATCAGCCTGAGTCCAGATAATAGTGACAGGGTATGATGCAGGTTTCTCATGCTCGCGCGAATGTCGTTCGATACAGTTTAAAACTTAGGTTTGTACTCAAACTCAGCTTGGGCTTTGCTGTCGGTAAAAATTTCAATAGCCTGTTTTTTATTAAAAAAGCGATTAACAAGGTTATTCGGAAATGACTGAATATAGGCGTTAAAGTTAGCCACGTTTTGATTGAAAATTCTTACCGCCGCGCCTACATTATCTTCTTGTTCGGTCACTTCATACATAAATTTAGCGAATGATTCAGACGCTCTTAATTCTGGATAAGCTTCAACTGCCACATGAATGCCTTTGATTAAAGCTTGTGATGCCTGATCGACTTTGCTTTGTAATTGGGTATCAATATTATTGTCTTGTAGCGCATTAATCCCTTGACGTAATGCAGTGATTTTAGGCAACAACTCTTTTTCATAATCTTGGTGCTGCTGCAGCACGCGGTCAAGCTCAGGCATGATGCGGCCACGTTGTCTTTCTTGCGTTAACACATCTGCCCAGCCTCGCTGTACCGCGTTGTGCTCTTTAACAATACCGTTATAAATACTGAAAACAGCAATGGCGACGACAACCAGGATAGCGATGATAATGAAAGACGATTGCATAATTTATCCTTAATATAATGGGTTAGCACTGTGTTTGATGATTTGATTCACAAAGCCAAAAATACGGTTTACGGTGAACAATGAGGTCTCATTGAGCAGTTCTTGTTTAAATTTTGTCGGTGAACTAATGTCATAATCCATGGGCGGATTAAGTAAATGAGTATTTTTTTGATTGATCAACACACTGCCATCATAGGCGAATTCAATGGTGAGATCATCGAGCTTATGGGCTAATTGTTCGCACGCAACTACCACTACCGGTTCTAAAAACTTCGCTGCATTAAATTCAGAGTTTGTTTGCAGGTAAAACTTTTTCTCAAATTCCCGCGAGGCAGGCATAAAGTGTTGTTGCCAATGCTTAGGCAACTTGCTTTTGCTCATCACTAAATGACTCGTGTTATTGATTGCGGGGAAAATCACTCCTTGGCGATAGTAGTGATCGTAAACGGTGCGAGTGCGTGTTCTGCTTCCGCCTTTACCGTCAGACTCTTGATAGGTTTCTGTTCTTCTATCGACATAGTGATGGTAAACCACAGAGGCACGAATTAATCCTAGTTCAGAGTTAAAGTCGATTTCTTTGCCCCACTCAACATTTTGAGAATAATTACCTCGTTTAAAGTCGACAAATTTATGTTCAGCATTATTTAAAAATGTTGCTCCACAATCTGTCATATTGTAAAGATGCTTTAGGGCTTCATCTCTGAGTAAATTGGAGAGATTCTTTAGGCTTTTTTGACGCTTAAATACAGTAAAAATACCGACTAAAAGTGACAATAAGCACAAAGCAAAAATAACAAAGTCACTGTGAGTATAACGATACAACTGACCTTGAGTTTCAAGGTGGAACCAATATCCTATGCTGGCGATAATGGCGGCTAGTATGCCAAGATATAACTGAGTGTTGCGGTATTTAAGTTGGTGTGGATACGCGATGGCGTTGTCTAAACATTCTGTGACAACCGCAATAGATTCTGAGTCAGACACCTTCGCCTGCAGTTTTTTAATAAACTGAGTCAGGGCTTTATTATTCATTCTTTTTTTATCTGATAGAGACTTAACTTCAGGGCTGAATGCTGACATAGGTGGAGTAGGTTGTTCTTTTTTAAGATAGTGTAGATATTACAAGGCAGAATTAATCTGTAAAGCGTTAAGATTATGCGGGCAGTTACCTTTATATTTTATGAGATTGGCATAACTGAGAGTAAAAACAAAAATGGAGCCGTTAGGCTCCATTTTTTATTCAGATAACTGAATGATTTACTGGTAATTAACCATTGTCACGTGGTTTACGTGGACGACGTTCTGCACTAGCAGGACGATCACCAGCTGGGCGGTCAGTACGTGGACGACGGTCGCCTGATGGGCGGTCACCACGTGGACGACGAGGTGCAGCTGCACCACGGCCAGAATCAACGAAAACTTCATCACCGGCTTCGCGAATGTTAAGTGGACGACCACAAACACGCACTTTTCTTAAGTGAGTTAACACGTCTTTTGGCATGCCATCAGGCAAATCAACAGTAGTGACTTGATCATATAACTGGATTTGACCAATATAACGGCTATCGATGTTCGCTTCGTTAGCAATTGCGCCAACAATGTTACCCACACCAACACCATTTTCACGACCCACATCAATTACATAGCGGTTCATTTTCACGTCAGGATTATCTTTTAATCCTTCAGGTTGACCAAATGTGGTTGGTGATGACGGACGACTACTGCGCTCACTGCGATCACGACGTGGACGATCGCCACCATCGCGAGAACCACGGTCACTACGTTCACTTCGCTCATCACGTGAATCACGTTGACGCTCTTGGATCGGCGGTAACTGAAGTGGACGCTCTTGCTGCACTTGCTGTAATAACGCTGCGGCTAATAAATCGGTATCGATTTCTAGCTGAGTACATAATTCTGCAACGGCATTTTTCATGAAATCTAAGTCACCGTTTAAGGTTTCTTGAATTTGCTCACCTAAACGAGATAAACGGCGCTCAGCAACCGATTCAGGTGTAGGGATTTTCATTGGTGCAATACGGCTGTTTGTTGCACGTTCAATAGTGCGAAGCATACGCATTTCACGGCTTGTCACAAACAGAATTGCCATACCTGTACGACCAGCACGGCCAGTACGGCCAATACGGTGAACATAAGCTTCTGTATCATATGGGATATCGTAGTTGACTACGTGTCCAATACGTTCTACGTCAAGACCACGAGCCGCAACGTCAGTCGCAATTAGAATATCTAATTTGCCATTTTTTAACTGTTCAACAGCACGTTCACGTGCTTGCTGGTTCATATCACCATGTAATGGTGATGAAGCATAACCACGTGCTTCTAATTTTTCTGCTAACTCAACACAGCTATTACGGGTACGGACGAAAATGATCACACCTTCAGTGTTTTCAACTTCTAATACGCGTACTAATGCTTCTAGTTTATTGTGTTGTGATACTTGAACATAGCTTTGCTCAATTGATTCAACCGTTGCTTGGCTAGAAGCGATACTGATATTAACTGGGTTGGTTAAGTGCTTGCTGGCAACACGCTTAATTTGCTCAGGCATAGTGGCTGAGAATAATGCAAGTTGGCTGTTAGCTGGCTTGTGCTCTAATACCCATTCGATATCATCAATAAAGCCCATTTTTAACATTTCATCAGCTTCATCAAGCACTAATGCTTTTAATGAATCTAACTTTAATGTGCCACGACGCATGTGATCCATTACTCGACCAGGTGTACCAACAATCACTTGTGGTCCACGCTTAAGGGCGCTTAATTGCTGATGCATGCTTTGACCGCCGTAAATAGGCAGTACGTGGAAGCCTTTCATATGTTTAGCGTAACTACCAAATGCTTCTGCTACCTGAACGGCTAGCTCACGAGTGGGTGCTAATACTAATATTTGAGGGGCGTTTAGATTGATATCTACTTTGTTAAGCAGTGGTAATGCAAAAGCACCTGTTTTACCAGTACCTGTTTGCGCTTGACCGATAATATCTTGTCCTGCCATAAGCGGGTCGATACTAGCTGCTTGAATGGGTGTTGGGTTCTCATAGCCTAATTCGTCTAGAGCACGCAACAAGTTCTCAGACAGGCCGAGTTCGCGGAAAGTTCTTTCATTGGATGACATTGGGTTGTAGCCTTGTGGATGTGCACGAAATTCGGATGCTCGTGCTGAGTTTCACAGACAGAAAATCAACCCCGTGTCGATTTCCCGCGCCGAAAGGGCGATATTATAGCAACCATTTTGTGGTTTGACTATATAAAATATGACAAATAATTCAATGTGGCCTGATTATTGCCTTATTTTAACTAAGTCATTCGGTTATTGCTGCGTTCGCAAGTGTAACTATTTTGCTTTTAACTGTATGTTAGTTTGAGTAATAAAGCTAAAGGCCATTTCAGTTACGCTGGTTAGAAAGTCGATATTTAGCGTGTCTATAGTGTCATCAACCGTATGGTATTTGCTGTGCGGTGGTACGCCAAAATATATCCAGGGAATACCCGCTTTATGAAAAGGGTAGTGGTCGGAAGCTTTTAGCCAGTTCATGCGTTTTATACCCGCGGTGTTAAATTTTGAATAACTTAATCGAATACACATTTGATGCTGTTGACTTAGCCAAGCTTGTGTCTGGCTAAAGTGGCTGAAGTTTTGCTCGCCTTCTATATAGATTGCCCGCGGTCTTGAAGGATGGCCAATCATGTCTAAGTTCATTGCAAGTTCAACCTCCATATCAGGGGTTGCCATAATCTGCTCTACTAATCCATAGCTACCATACAGTCCTGGTTCTTCAGCGTCAGTGGCAACCAACATAAGATTAATATCTTGTAAGCCGGTCAATTGCCATTGTTGCGCGATGGCTAATAAGCCTGCAACACCAGAAGCATTGTCATCGGCACCATGAAAAATACGCTTACCCTGTTGGCCTAAATGATCATAGTGGGCGGTAATCACTCGCCAACGGTTTGAAGGCACGCGGCTTGGAATTATGCCAATCATATTAACCCCCTGTTGCTGGCTAAATTGATATTGATAGTTAAAAGTGACGCTAAAGGATTGCTGCCATGGGATGAGGCCAATATCAGTAAAACGCTGCGCAAGGTACTGTTGCGAACTTATTGCCCCTTGGGTGCCGGTTTTGCGACCGCTAAATTCTGTCGATGTGAAGGTGCGAATATCTTGGATAATTTGTGCTGTATTAGCCCATTGATGTTGCGGTGGTAAATTACAATTTATTGAAGCGGTATTGACGCAGCCTGTTAGCAAGATTAACAATGCGATACACATTAAGTGAGGGGATAATTTAGGTTGAGCGAGGATGTTGATATTTACTCGTAAAAGGCGGGTGTTTCCCTTTAGCGGAAAGGCAGATTTAAGCGTGCTTGTCATCTGGTGGTCTCCGTAAAGGGAATGAATCGACTGTAATTATTTTTTAGTGCTTTTTTTAGCTTTGCTAACTTTATTACTTGCTGCACGCTGCTTATGTAATGCCAGCATTGGCTTTAAAAACCGTGCTGTGTGGGATGTTGGGTGCTCGGCCACATCTTCAGGGCTGCCAGCAACTAAAATATTCCCGCCTCCCGATCCGCCTTCTGGGCCTAAATCGATAATCCAATCCGCTGTTTGAATCACATCTAAGTTATGTTCAATCACCACGATAGTATTGCCGTGGGATTTAAGGCGATGCAATACATCTAATAGTAGTTGAATATCAGCAAAATGAAGCCCTGTAGTGGGTTCGTCCAAAATGTATAAGGTTTTGCCTGTGTCGCGTTTTGACAGCTCTTTAGCCAGTTTGACACGCTGCGCTTCACCGCCAGATAGAGTCGTCGCACTTTGTCCTAAGCAAATATACGACAAACCGACATCCATCAGTGTTTGTAATTTACGGGCAATTGCAGGAATAGCATCAAAAAACACCCGGGCTTCTTCAATCGTCATTTGCAGGACTTCGTGAATGTTTTTGCCTTTGTATTTTACTTCTAAGGTTTCACGGTTATAACGCTTGGCTTTACAGGCATCACAGGGCACATATACATCGGGTAAAAAGTGCATTTCGACTTTAATTAAGCCATCACCCTGGCACGCTTCACAGCGACCGCCTTTGACGTTAAACGAGAAACGACCCACCAGATAACCTCGGGTGCGGGACTCTTGAGTCGCAGCAAATATCTCCCGTATTGGGGTAAAAATACCCGTATAGGTAGCAGGGTTTGATCGGGGAGTTCGGCCAATTGGGCTTTGATCAATATCGACGACTTTATCGCAATGCTCCATGCCTTTAATTTCTTTATAAGGCGCGGGTTCATCAACAGTTGCGCCATTGAGCATGCGATGGGCAATTTTGAAGAAAGTATCATTAATCAGGGTCGATTTACCCGAACCCGACACACCGGTTACGCAGGTTAATAGGCCTACTGGAATAGTTAAGTCGACATTTTGCAGGTTATTACCTGTTGCGCCGAATAACTCGATAACTTTTTTAGGATCGATTGGGGTACGTTGGTCACTAATGTGAATTTGTTTTTTGCCTGACAGGTATTGACCCGTAACAGATTCAGCACAATTAAGAATATCGTTTAAGGTGCCCTCTGCAATAATCTCCCCGCCATGAACCCCTGCGCCAGGGCCAATATCAATCACATGGTCAGCCATACGAATGGCATCTTCATCGTGCTCTACCACAATGACGGTATTACCTAGATCACGCAGGTGCATTAAGGTATGCAATAGACGTTCATTGTCACGTTGATGCAGGCCGATTGAAGGTTCATCGAGCACATACATTACCCCGACTAAGCCCGCACCAATTTGACTGGCAAGACGAATACGCTGCGCTTCACCGCCTGATAAGGTGTCAGCCGAACGGGATAAGCTTAGGTAATTAAGTCCGACATTTACCAAGAAACCTAAACGCTCACCAATTTCTTTTAAAATTTTGTCAGCAATTTGTGCCCGCTGGCCATCAAAGGTTAATTCAGCAAAATAGCTTTTTGCTTCGCCAATTGACCAGGTGGTCAATTGTGGCAAGTTGAGATCGCCAATAAACACATTGCGGGCTTCTTCACGTAAGCGTGAGCCACCACAGCTATTACAAGGCTGCATATTGATGAATTTAGATAATTCTTCACGTACCGAGTTACTTTCAGTTTCGCGGTAGCGGCGATCCATATTATTGAGAATGCCTTCAAAGGGGTGATTACGTACCACTACATCGCCACGATCGTTTATGTATTTAAAGGCAATGCTTTGTTTACCTGAACCGTATAGCACCAGCTTTTTGATCTTGTCATTGAGCTGTTCAAAAGGGACTTCAACATCAAATTTGTAGTGTTCAGCTAATGAACTGAGCATTTGAAAGTAATAAAAATTACGGCGATCCCAACCGCGAATTGCCCCGCCAGCTAAAGATAACTCACTATTGGTGATCACTCTTTCTGGGTCAAAAAATTGTTGTACCCCTAAACCATCACAGGTTTGACAAGCACCAGCCGGGTTATTGAATGAAAAAATACGCGGCTCAAGTTCGGTCATTGAATAGCCACAAAGGGTACAGGCAAAGTTGGCTGAAAAAATCAGTTCTTCAGTATTGTTATCTTCCATTGAGACAATTTTAGCAATACCACCGGACAGCTCTAATGTGGTTTCAAATGATTCAGCTAAACGTTGTTTTAAGTCTGGACGCACTTTGAAACGGTCAACCACCACTTCAATGGTATGTTTTACGTGTAAATCAAGCGTTGGTGGGTCGGTTAAATCGCAAACTTCACCGTCAATTCGGGCGCGGATATAACCTTGGGCAGCTAAGCTTTCTAATAATTTTACGTGCTCACCTTTGCGATCATTAATCACAGGAGCTAAAAGCATTTGACGGCTATCTTCAGGTAATGCGAGTACCTTATCGACCATTTGGCTGACAGTTTGAGCCGCTAAAGGTTGTGCATGTGTGGGGCAGCGCGGCTCACCAACACGGGCAAATAATAGTCGCAAGTAATCGTAAATCTCGGTCACTGTGCCAACCGTTGAGCGTGGGTTATGTGAGGTCGATTTTTGTTCGATAGAAATTGCTGGGCTTAATCCTTCGATATGATCAACATCAGGTTTTTCCATTAAACTTAAAAATTGGCGCGCATAGGAGGATAAAGACTCGACATAGCGGCGCTGACCTTCTGCATACAAAGTATCGAAGGCTAATGAAGATTTTCCTGAACCAGATAATCCTGTGATAACAATTAGCTTATCTCTCGGGATGGTTAAATTGATGTTTTTAAGGTTGTGGGTTCGGGCACCGCGGATTTCAATATTGTCCATTTACTCGCTCTATGTTCGCTATGGGGCAAAATGGGTTTTAGTATCGCACATTAAGCACAAGCTGTAAGGGGCTGTTAATCTTTCTAGGTGATTTACCTTAAAAGTTCAACAAACACAGATTATCTATCATAGTGATATGTCGTTTTGGCTAGTACGAATAGAACCCAAAAATAGATTAGTGATATTTTAAATTCAGCTTTAACCCTCAAACTGTGATTTCCTTTTGAGCATGTGATTCAGGCTATGGTAATATGCGCGACTCGTAGAATTGCTAAAAAGGTATTTGAATGGCCAGTAATGGGCTGTCGGGCATGGAAAAAAAAGTCGCGTTTTCGTTAGCCAGTGTATTTGGTTTACGGATGATGGGGCTATTTATGATCATGCCGGTATTTGCGTTATATGGACAACACCTTGAAGGATTCTCTCCACTTTGGGTGGGTATTGCCATAGGTGCCTATGGACTTACCCAGGCTATGTTACAAATTCCGATGGGTATACTGTCTGATAAGTATGGCCGTAAACCGATAATTATGGCTGGGTTAGTGGTATTTGCCATTGGCAGTTTAATTGCCGCCTCATCTGATCATATTTATGGCGTAGTATTTGGTCGCGCTGTTCAGGGGATGGGCGCAATAGCTGCTGCTGTTTTAGCACTAGCGGCTGACTTAACCCGCGATGAGCAACGTACCAAAGTGATGGCCGTTATTGGTATGTGTATTGGTTTCTCCTTTGCACTCTCTCTTTTGCTTGGCCCTTTAGTGGCACAACATCTTGGTTTAACCGGTATATTTCTACTGACGGCAGTGTTAGCGGTTGTTGGTATTGTGATAGTGCAATTTTTGGTACCAAACCCTATTAGTCAAGCCCCTAAAGGCGATACTTTAGCAGCACCAGCCAAACTCAAAAGAATGCTGCTAGACCCGCAGCTGTTTCGCCTAGATGCAGGTATTTTTATTTTGCATTTAGTATTAACTGCGGTGTTTGTTGCATTACCATTAGATTTGGTCGATGCCGGTTTAGTTAAAGAAAAACATTGGATGTTATATTTCCCCGCGTTTATCGGCGCATTCTTTTTGATGGTGCCATTGATCATTATCGGGGTGAAGAAGAATAACACCAAAACCATGTTTCAAATTTCATTGTTATTGATGATGGCATCCTTAGGTACTATGGGGGTTTTTGCTGATAATTTATGGGTGCTAAGTGGGGCGGTAGTATTATTTTTTACCGGTTTTAACTATCTTGAAGCTTCATTACCTAGCTTGATCGCCAAGTTTTGCCCTGTGGGTGATAAAGGCTCTGCGATGGGAGTGTATTCTACTAGTCAGTTTCTTGGGGCGTTTTGTGGTGGTATGTTAGGTGGAGGAGCCTATCAGTTGGTCGGTGCCTCCGGGGTGTTTTTTGTTGCGCTTGGGTTAATGACACTGTGGCTATTTTTGACTTTTGGCATGGCTAAACCCGTATTGCTAAAAAGTTATACCCTTGAAGCCAATATAAATGATAGGCCCCATGCACAAACAATGGCCGCACAGTTATCAAATTTGACCGGTGTCGCCGAAGCAATAGTGGTACTTGAGGACAAAGTCGCCTATTTAAAGGTGAATGACGATTTCAATTTAAGCGAAGCCAGAGCTGTGTTAGGCTCTGTCAATTAGATCATTTTGATCAACCGAATAAGTATATAGAAAAGATAATCGCAGGAGATTTCGATGGCCAGTCGTGGTGTGAATAAAGTCATTTTAGTGGGTAACTTAGGTAAAGACCCTGAGGTACGTTACATGCCAAATGGTAATGCCGTTGCCAATTTTACTGTCGCGACAAGTGAGTCGTGGAAAGACCAACAAGGTCAGCTACAAGAGCGTACTGAATGGCATAACATTGTCATGTACCGTCGTTTAGCTGAAGTGGCCGGTGAGTACCTTAAAAAAGGCTCAAAGGTTTACCTTGAAGGCAAATTGCAAACCAGTAAGTGGCAAGATCAAACTACCGGTCAAGACCGTTATAAAACTGAAATCAATGCGATGGAAATGCAAATGCTTGACGGCCGCAATAGCGGAGCAGGTCAAGATAATAATCAATATGATCAATCGCCACAGCAACGTGCTCCACAAGCGCCACGCCCAGCAGGTCAACCTCAGTACAATCAAGACCAAGGTTCAAACCAGGATAGTCATCAAAATTCAGCGGGTGGCTACCAACAAGCGCCTGCTCAAGGTGGTTATGCTCAGCAAAATAAGCCAGCGCCACAACAACCTGCTTATGCGCCAAAACCACAAGCTCCACAAGGTAATTATCAACCACAACCTCAACAAAATGCTGCACCAGCTCAGCGCCCAGCGCCTCAGCCTGCACAAAACTTCACTCCTGATTTGGATGAAGGTTGGGATGATGATATTCCGTTTTAGGCTTTATGCTGTTAATGCTTAACGCAAGTTAACTGAACTTTAAGGCCTGCTTGCAGGTCTTTCTCTTTTATATGTTTGGTCTGTAAACTCTGTTTAGATGACTTAGACAATCTAAGAAAGAAGATAATGATGGAAAAAATTCTGTTTATTCGTCATGACAAGATTGGAGATTTTATTCTCACATGGCCTGCTTTTTATATTTTGAAAAAAGCACTACCCAATACGCGTATTGAGGTGTTTGTGGCGCCTGTGATGAAAAGCTTTGCGCTGACTTGTCCTTATATTGACGATGTGGTGGTTGATAGCGGCGATGATACCCAGTTAGTCGAGCAAATTAAGGCGAATAACTATGATGCTGTTGTCGTGTCACATTCTGACTTGCGCATTTATCGTTTAGTTACCAAAGCGGCTATTGCATATAAAATTGCGCCTAATCATGGCTGGTTTCAATATCTTTACCCCCACCGCGCGAATACCCAATATAAAAAAGGTGAACCCTGTTGGCGTGGTAGTTACATGTTGGCGGAGCAATTTCTAAATAATCATCAAATATCGATCCCTGCGTTACCGGCGCAATTATGGGACGTTAGCTCTGAACGTGAGCAATGGCGCAAGTATTATCAGCAACAAAATGATGAAAAGTTAATATTTATTCACCCCGGTACGGGTGGTTCATCTGGCAGCTTGCCGGTTGATCATTTTGGCCAACTTATCAAAAAAATTGATAAGCTTACAAGTTTAGAGTGTCGATTTGTTCTAACTTATAACGGTGACGAGAAAGCACTGGCGCTTAACATTCAATCTATGCTGAAGAAGACCAAGATTAAAGTTGAATTAGCGACGCCGCTGAAAAGTTTGGCTGATTTTGCTCGTTCAATTGTCGCTGCAGACATGTTTATTGCGGGCTCCACAGGACCGCTGCATATTGCTGGGCTGCATAATATTCCAACGGTAGGCTTTTATGCTGGGCGGCGATCTCAACCTAAAGTGAAATGGCAAACATTGACAGAGCCAGCTAAAAGGCTGGCATTTACGCCACCTGTTGGTCGCCGTACAGGCCGAAATATGGCCTTGGTTGATGTTGATCAAGCGGCTGAAGATATCAGTGAATTTTTAAATCGACATTATGCTAAATAAGCCAAATTTGAATAGTTTGTTTAAACAAAATTAATCCAACTCAGTGGAAGCAAAAATATGATCATAATTACTGGAGCCGCAGGCTTTATTGGCAGTAACTTAGTTAAGGCATTAAATCAATTAGGCAGAACCGATATTATTGCGGTAGATGATTTAACTGATGGCACTCAAATGTTCAATTTAGCTGATTGCGAAATTGCTGACTATTTAGATAAAGATGCCTTTCTCGCTCAAGTAAAATCAGGCCAGTTAGATTATGACGTTGAGGTTATTTTTCACCAAGGTGCTTGTTCATCCACCACCGAGTGGAACGGCAAGTTTATGATGGAAAATAACTTCGAATACTCGAAAACTTTATTGCATTTTTGTCAGGCTAACAATGTTCAGTTTATCTATGCGTCATCCGCATCGGTATACGGTGGCAGCGAGAGTTTTGTTGAACAACGTGAAGTGGAGAAGCCACTTAATGTGTATGCATATTCGAAATTTTTATTCGATCAATATGTCCGTCAGCAAAAGTTAACCACGCAGGTTGCTGGATTACGTTATTTCAATGTTTATGGCCCGCGTGAACAACACAAAGGCGGCATGGCAAGCGTAGCATTCCACTTTAATAACCAAATAAAAGCCAATGGAGTGTGCCGTTTATTCGCTGGTGTTGATGGTTACGGCGACGGTCTGCAATTACGTGATTTTGTGTTTGTTGAAGATGTGGTTCAAGTCAATTTGTGGTTATGGCAAAACGCCAAAGTATCGGGGATTTTCAATTGCGGTACCGGTAAAGCACAAAGTTTTAATGACGTTGCAAATGCGGTAATTGACTATCATGGCAAAGGTCATATTGAGTACATTCCTTTTCCAGATAAGCTAAAAGGTGCATACCAGAGTTACACTCAAGCTGATTTAACTCAGCTTCGTGCGGTAGGTTGCCAGCACCAATTTAAGACAGTAGAGCAGGCTGTGCCTGAGTACTTAGATTGGTTGAAAGCGCAGCACTTTATTGGACAGTAAATTGTTTTTAATTGTTTGATGTTATCTGGAAAATTAAATGAAAAAGGCTATTTTTACGCTGGCGATTGGTGATACCAATCCAATGTACAACGCAGCGTTACTTGGATTTAAGCTTTATGCTGAAAAAGTGGGTGCAGACTTAATTGTGTCTGACCAATTTCATTATCCAATCAACATACAAGATCCTCAGCATACCGCAAGTCCAGCTTGGACCGAAAAGCTATACATCAAAGAGTTGCTAAAAGAATACGATCGAGTCCTATATGTCGATGCTGATATTATTATCACTCCACACGCAAAGGATATTTTTGAACAATACGATGACCTGGAAACCATTTATATGTTCAATGAAGGCGCTTTATTGGAGCGCCAACCTGTACTCGATAAAATATTTGCCATAAAAGGGTCTGTTGCTGATTGGCCGCAAGTCAATGGTCGCCCAGTGTATTTTAATCTAGGCTGTATGTTGATCTCGAATCAAAGCAAATTATTCGACATCGCCACTTTAGAAGACTTACAACAGGTTTGTAATCACATTAAATATTATGAGCAAACCTACATCAATTATCTGATCCAGCGAGATGGGTTAAAGTATCAAAGTATTGATGCAGAATTTAACCGTATGGATGTGCTAGGGCATGATGGCTATCGTAATGCCAGCTTTATTCATTATGCAGGTCGTGGATACACTAACTCCTCTTTAAAGCGCGAAGTGCGATTTGTGAATGATTTTTGTGAATTGAACCAAGATCTCATAGCCAGCGAAACATTGGCGCAAATTAAGCAAAGTGGTTGGGAACTTTTTATAAACAAAGCCCATAAACGTTACAAACTGCCCAAATTTATGCTGAACTATCTTGCTAAGAAGTTTGTCACTATTTAGTGTTTTGGTTGTGGCGAGTCGCGCGATAGGCAATATCGGTAGCGCAATTTATCTGGAGTGATCAATTTTGCTTAAATATAAAGTCTTTGTCATTAACCTTAACCGCTCTCCAAAGCGGTTAGAGGCTATTTCTGCACAGTTACAACAGCAAGACATTCCTTTTGAACGTATTGAAGGGGTGGATGGTGCGACATTAACTGCTGAACAAATTGAAGCCGTTTCGCCACGCTTATTAGCGCAAAAAAGCTACCATAGAGATTTGGGTAAGGGCGAAATTGGTTGCTCATTGAGTCATAAACGCG
This sequence comes from Shewanella glacialimarina, assembly GCF_020511155.1. NCBI lineage: Bacteria > Pseudomonadati > Pseudomonadota > Gammaproteobacteria > Alteromonadales > Shewanellaceae > Shewanella > Shewanella glacialimarina. The sequence continues at coordinate 492,310 of NZ_CP041216.1, forward strand.
CTTGGCAAAAAATCATCGATGATGATCTTGATTTCGCCTTTGTGCTTGAGGATGACATTGGCTTAGAAGCTAATTTCGCTGATGTAGTTAATTTAATGGCAAACTTACCCCATGCAAATTGGGACTTTATTAAGTTGTATCCGCTACGTCGTGGTGGTGGGAGTAACATTAGAGATTCATTTGATTATCAAGGCCACCAATTTGTCAGTTACCATAAGTTTCCGATAAGCGCGGTTGCGCAAGTGATCAGTAAGCAAGGTGCTAAGTCGCTATTAAAAAATATGCCTTATATTGTTGAGCCAGTGGATGGACATATTAAATCGTGGTGGTCATTGGGTATTTATCCATTTGGGTTAATTCCTTATTGTGTATCAGTCGACCTGGCAGGGCTTTCAGATATCAATCCTGTGGGGAGTTTAGAGAAAATGCCGCAACGCAAGCTTACAAAACTGCGTTTGAATTGGTCTAGAGCCTTTAAGCGTATGTTAGTGACACCATCATTAGACAAGCATTTTAACCAGTTTAAAGACAGTTTGAAGTAAGGGATAACGTGAGCGGATTAATCAGCCATCAGCAGCTACTTAATGCTAAAAAAGTACTTTATATGACCCACTTGGCCATTGGGGACTTTGTCTATCAAGGTGTCTGGTTATCTGCGTTAAAAGCGAAATATCCCCATTTGACCATTGATATTTGGTTTGACGATTGTCGACGTAGTCCGCATGAATGGGCAGGTGGACGCAATCAAATTTTAACCGAGTGGATTAATGCCATTGGTGATTTTGGTGATATATATCCTATTGTGTCTAATATCGCTGAGCGTGAGCAATACATTACCAAGGCCCAGCAACAAAATTATGATGTTATTATGTTTGTGGGCAAAAACCGTTCAACTCAATATGCAAAGTTAGCACGCACTATTTCTAAACAAGCGCTCAGTGTTGCGACCACAAGTGGGGCGAATTTTTTCAGTAATTGGCTTTATTTTAATAAACTAGATGGGGTGATTAGTTACGATGATATTGCTGACTCGACCCAGCATATTACTGAGTTATATGCTGAGTGTTTTAAGCAGCTTTTAGGGTTAACCACATCTGATTTGGTGTCTGGCTATACCCAATTAATGATCCAGCCTGAAGATAAATACACCCAGCAAGCTCTGCAAATTATTGATGATTTAACCGGTAAAGATAATACCAAGCTAATTTGTTTTATGAATCATTTATCGACTGCGGATAAGAAAGATTATCCTTGGGCACAGTTAAAGACGATTATGTTGACGTTAGCTCAGCTTTATCCGCAAGTGGTATTTATCATTAATACTCCACCGAATAAATTGATGTCAGTACAGCAGGATTTAGAGGCTGATGCAGAGTTGTCAGCGTTAAAAATTCAGGTTTTTACGGCATTAGAAAACTTCTTTCAGTTGCCAGCCTTAATGGCAAAATGTGATTTTTGTTTGAGTGTCGATACAGCAACAGCACATTTGGCAGTCAGTATGAAGGTACCTCAAGTGACCATTATGGCAAGTGACTTTAAATTGTGGCAGCCTTTGGGTGACAGCCTTATTTTAGAGGGCACAGGTAAAGCCAGTTCAGTGTCTACTAATGATGTTATTGATGCCTGTAAGATTCAATTGAGTAAGTGTATTAAATAGTTATTTTTGATATAGAAAGGGCTTATAAAATGTTCAAAGAAATAGTGAGCATTTTATAAGTAAATTCGGTCTACTTTAATCTGATGGGATCTGATACTTATCGAGAATTTTTTGGTATTCCCCCGTAGATTTTAGTGTCTTTACACCTAGATCAAATTGTTGTGCTTTGATCAGTTTATTAAGATTAAAGCCAACGTATAAACTGATTTTATCTGGCATGGAACCAGCATATTTTATTTTTTCAGACAATTTTAGTTGTCTAGCTGTGTATTGAATAACATATCTATTACCAATAATAATTTGGTGCCTCCCTCTGATCATTCTTATAATATTCATCGACAGTGGTTTATCGCCAACAGCCCAATATATTTGCTGATTATTGGACAAGTAAGACTCTAATGCTTCGCCGTAATCGTATCCCTTAATAACTGCAATAGATTGTGATGAAAGATCGCTCAGTTTTTCATATCTCCAGGGATTATTGTTAACAGTAAAAAAATCATTACTTACCTCACCGACAACAGTCTCCCCAGTAAGTAAACCTTGTTCAACAGCCACACTTTTTGATATGGCTAAAACTGCGTCAATATTGCCAACCTGAGTTTCTTTTAATGCGCGGTTAAATGGCATGGGTACAAAAGTTACCTGTACCCCCTGGATTTCAAATGCTCGTTGTACTATTTCAACTAGATAACCTGGTTGGTCGTCACAAATGTAAGGGCACCACACATCAGAGGCTATATGGATAGTCTTTGCGGAAACTGGAAAACAACATATTATCAAAGTAACAATAGTGCTTAATACGGACTTTTTTGACATAGTGGTTCGTAACATAGGTGCCTTGAGTGCTTCTGGGGCGCTATTTTAGCTATTCATATTATTTGATCAATATTTTTCGATTATAAATTAAACAATTTTTTCTTTAGGTAACCAAAGATAAATAAGTTGTCGTTTGTGTTGGTATTTTTTTACCATATTGTAGCGATCTCTTGGTTAGTGGTTTTTATTTAAATTATAGGACTAAAAGTATGCTTCAGAATAAAATGATACAGCAGGTGGTGTTTGATCAACCTGGAGATGCTAATGTCATGCGGCTAGGTAGCGGTAGTCTTGCACCTTTACAATCAGGCCAGGTTTGCATAAAAGTACACGCTGCAGGCGTCAACGGCCCTGATATTAAACAACGTATGGGAGCCTATCCCGCTCCTGAGGGCGCAAGTCCTATTCTTGGTTTAGAAGTGGCAGGCGTTATCATTGCGATAGCGGATGATGTTACCCAGTGGAATATTGGGGATAGAGTTTGCGCTCTGGTACCCGGTGGTGGCTATGCAGAACAAGTTAATACCTTTGCTGCACACTGTTTACCCATTCCTGCAGCTTGGAGTTTTATTCAAGCAGCGGCGCTGCCTGAGACCTTTTTTACGGTTTGGGGCAATGTGTTCATGCGGGCAGGATTAAAAGCGGGTGAAACAGTGTTAGTGCATGGAGGGGCAGGCGGCATTGGTAGCACGGCTATTAAGCTTGCTAGCCAGCTTGGTGCAAACGTTTTTGCCACATCAGGCACCGATGATAAATGCCAGTTCTGCCTTAGCCAAGGTGCCACGCATGCGATTAACTATAATAACCAATCCTTTGCAGATTCTATTTTGTCGCTAACTCATCATCAAGGTGTTGATGTGGTCGTCGATATTGCGGGTGGCGACTTTATTAATGAAAATTTAAAAGTGCTCGCAATGGATGGACGAATGGTATCAATTGCGATGCAAAGAGGGCCTAAAGCAACGGTTGATATTTTCAGGTTAATGGCTAAACGTATTATATGGACTGGTTCGACGTTACGACCACAAAGTGTGGTAGCAAAAGCCCAGATTGCCGCAGAGCTTAAGCAGCATGTTTGGCCGTTACTTGAAAGCGGGCAATTTACTCCACCCATTGATAAAGTGTTTGCGTTTAATGAGGTGGTTCAAGCTCATCAATATATGGAGTCAGGTATCCATAAAGGCAAAATAATTTTAAACTTGTGTGACTAAAACTCAGAAAGATCTGATAAAAACTTGAAGCATGAAAAATTTAAGCTAATCTGCAGTTATCAAATATAAATTGGATGATTTTAAAGCAAGAAAGTGTCGGTTTATGCTTGTGTAAAGTGAAATTTTTTAACGATGTATCATGATACATACATAAATCTTGTGCTTTTTTTAAGGTCATTACGCTATTGGTAAATTATTTTTGAATATTTTTACCAAAATTTGAAAATTAACTAAATTAGGCATTGATTCTCTGTATTATTCTGTTTAAATACCCACATTATTGAAGCTTAATAATATTGAGCCGAGGTTATTAGTAGTTCATCGAGCATATCTTTTTGGTATATGTGTTGATTTAAGGGCGTTAGCATATATGTATAACACAGTAAAAAAACAATTATGGGTTGGTGAGTTAAGAACGGCTAGAGGGAATACAATTGTTATTCACGACGGCCAATTACCTGAAGCATCCAAAGGGCGTATCTATTTATTTAATACAGTACGCAATGTCATCATTGAGTATGTAGAAGATATCGTTAAAGTAAATTTGCATGATCTTGATGAGGCACAAACTAAAGCTGCGTTGGCTGAGTTTGGTGATGCTTGGCAAGTTGCTCGTGCTGAGTTTATGGCTAAACAGCAAACTCGCATTGATTTGTCTAAGGTGCCCGATACTGCGCCTCCCAAGAAAGCTAAGCCAGCACCTGAGCCAGATGAGATTGCAGATGGTGACGATATTGATGTCTTTGATGACGCTGATGATTCAGATGATGATTTTGACATGGATGATGGTGTCGACGATTAAGTTGTTTGAGTCAAGTAGCTAATAAAGTTGAATAAGCCAATAAAAAACCAGTAGCATGCATACTACTGGTTTTTTTGTGGGTGATAGATACCCTAATGATGATTAGGTGAGTTTGATATCAATAGGCGGGGCTATGTAGCCTTGGTGTGCGTCTAAACGTAAGTCGTTAAAGCGGCTTAGCTGCTTATTCTCTTGAATTCCCGTCACAATAACTTGAATATCTAGTCCTTTTGCCACGTTAACCAACGCGCGACATAGCTCACTGTTGTGTTGATTCTCTTCGATAAAAGCAAAAGATTGATCCAGTTTTACATAGCTGGGTCTTAGGTTTTGTAAATAGGCCATGGAGCCGAATTGACGACCGAAATGGTCAATACCGAAGTGGGCACCACAATCACGAATAATATTGCACAAGTGTTCACATGAGCTTAAATCGCTATAGACACTTGCTTCAGGGATCTCAAAACAAATGCGTTCAGGCGTTTTATGATTTCTAAGGAATTTCTTAATCCAAAGATGAAACTCATGATCGCCAATACTTTGATAAGTTAGGTTGATGGCCACAGGTTCAAAATTACGGTCAAATAAATGATGGCTATTAACAGTTTCAATTAAGCAGCGATCTAACACGGTACCCAATGATAAAATTTCCACAAAAGGCATAAACTGACCTGCATGTAACACTTCATTATCTAATGTGAGTTGACAGTACAGTTCACGTTGACACACTTCATTGTTTTCATTTAATAATATGGGTTGCCAACGAAATTGAAATTGATTGTTATTGATTGCGTGGGTGAGCTTTTGTCGCCACTCATCACGGCTGAATAATTGCTGCTGCGTATTTTCATACCAATGAAAGATTTTATTATCTTTAATCGATTTTTGTAACGCATTATCAGCTTGAGCAAGTATGTCCGATACACTCATTTGATCTAAACGTTCAGCGATACCAATATTGAATTGCTCATTGGGTTTACAACCTGCTTTCGATATTTCTTTATTGATTGTGCGGATCATGCCCTGTAAGTATTTACTAAGTTGTTCGTGTTCACTTTCTTCAATTAAGAAGGCGAATTCATATGCTGCTATGCGTGCAATAACAGAAGGGCTAATTTCATCTAAATGTTGATGTAATTTATTGCCAAGTAACTTGATGGTTTCATCTCTTACTTGATAGCCATACTGGCTATGCACATCTTCAAGCCAGTCCATTTTAACTAAAAACAATGCCCCTGAATTAGGTTCACTGAGCCAACCATTAATCCGGCTTACCATGTATTGACGGTTAGGAAGGTTGGAAACTTGATCAACTAAGTTTTTCTTACGTAAAGCTGATACTTCTTCATCTAGAGAATTAAACACCTGTTTAAGTTGGCCCGACATACTGTTAAATGCTTGAACCAATTCCTTTAACTCTGTTGTTTTAGGGGTTGGCATATCTGGGCCAAATTGACGATTAGCAATTTTTTTAGCGTGTTCTGATAACGAGTTCAATGGTTTTAAGATGATGCTTAAACCAACTCGAGCAAAGATAATGGCGATTAAGAATAAAACTGAAAATACTATGACTATATTGGTTATAATCCGCCACATCTCTTGGTAACCAAACCCTGGGTGAGCAGTAATTTCAATTTTAGCCAGCTGTAACCAACCAGATGTGATGATACTTTCTTTAGCAATAGGCTTAAAAATTTCAAGGTCAATAAACCATTGGGGTACATTTTGTACTCGAATGGCATTATTCCAAACTTGCTGTTTACCATCAACTAACCAGGTAAGCTTAATTTGTTGGTAATATCCACCTTCAAACAAGACATTGACTAAGGTCTCTGTTGCAGCATCATCACCTGCTTCTAAAGCTGGTACAAGCATCAGTCCTAATGAGTGACTGGCATTATTAAGGTCTGACTCCATTTGCTTTGCGAGAAAGCTCTGAGTCTCGTTAAATTGAACGTAAGCTAAGCTTGCTATCGTTAGCAAGAATAGTACGAAAAGTAACGCATAAATCTGTCGAAACAGGGTCATGTGGTCACTACTCCATTTTAAGTTTGGGTTGACGTAAACGGTCAACACCTAAGCGATGTGTTAAATCATTCCATTTTTCTAGTCGTGATGATGAGCCTGCTAACACCCCTCGACCTTTTTCTTTATTTAACCATAACTGCTTACCGTTAAAGCTATACACAGGTAGCAAATCGCGTCGCTGTGTGGCAAGTTTAATTTTCTTGTCTAAATTATCTAATACTAATGGTACCGAGCTAGGTGTTTCATAGTAGGCGAGTACCATATGGTATTGATTCACAGAGGTCGCTTTTACCATGGTGATACGCAGTTTATCCTCTGATACACCTAATTGGAGTAAGGTAAAGTATTTGGCAATAGAGAAGTCTTCACAATCGCCGCCATTTACACCGATAAACTCCATTGGTGTGGCCCAATAGTTAGAGTCACCCCAAAGTACTTTATCATCAACAAATCTGAATAAATTGAAAAATTGATTCACTTTCTCTAGTTGTTGTTTTTCCGGTAAAGCTTGTGCTTCGTCAACTACTTTAAACCAGGCTTTGGCCCTTAAGCCTGCGCGTTGGCCATAATTCTGGCTAAGAGTCGAAATAATTTTGTCAGCATTTAGCGTTTGCGTAGGCGCCGCAAAAAGTGTCGAAATAGACAAAAGGGCTGCCACAATTAAAACGTGACAGCCTCTCTTTGTTGTGGACCTATTGCATCTCGATAGAGTCAAACGCTGCTAGCCCTTCTGTGTATTACAACTTTGTTTATCGTTATTCTGTTTGTTGATCAACAGTGTAAATATGCCATTTCAAATTTGGAATAGTCTCTTCACTTTGAACTTCAGCGATAACGCGACGATTCACTTTTTCAGCTTCAGCTGTGCCACTAGTGTCTATAAGGCGATCAAAGCTATAACCTATAGATGTTAGGCGTGACGCTTCAATACCAAATGTATCTTGGAGTATTGTGGTAACGGCTTTAGCTCTGTTTTGTGATAAAGCTAAGTTCAGCTCATAGCTGCCACGATTACTACAATGTCCTTCAATGGTCACAACCGTTGAAGGATAAAGTGTCATCAGACTCGCAACCTTTTCTATTTGTGAGTAATACTGTGGATCGATATAATCAGAGTTGTTTTCAAATAAAATTTCCAGTTCTTGGCGTTCGTTAATCTTTTTAACTGTGCCGCAACCATAATTATCAACTTCAGATCCGATGATTGTGCCCATGCAGCGTTCTCTTGCTGCAATAACACCATCACGATCTTGATCGTTTAGATCAAATTGCTGTTTAGTGGGTTGGTCCATAGAAATAGTATCATTCATAGAACAAGCACTGGTTAAGCTGACCATTAATAATAAAATGAAGTAGCGCATTAGTTTGCTCCTCCTTCGTAATTACGTTCACCAGACCATACATCAGGGCGAGTTACTCGTAATGATTCTAATAACCTACCGGTCGAGTTTAATACACGATATTGAGCAATAATTTCATCATATTCAGTTTGTAAATAATCTTTACGCGCTTCAAATAGCTCGTTTTCGGTGTCGAGTAAATCGAGTAAGGTACGCTGACCTAGGTTAAACTGCTGCTCGTAAGCAACTTGAGTTTGTTTTGAGGCAACAACATGTTCACGAATGTACATTTTTTGTGGCGATAACATTTCAAAGGCGTTCCATGCAAGCGAAGCGCCTTCAACGACTTGGCGGTTTGCGCGTTGTTGAATTTCTTTTGCTTCGCTGATTTTGTAGGCAGATTCTCTATCACGGGCGATATCTTTACCGCCAGCAAATAGGTTGTAACGCATTCTTACCATGCCGACTAAGTCATTGCTGTAACCATTGACATTTTGATTGGCAATTTGGCTGTAGCCGTCTTCGCCGTCTACATCATTGTTCCAGTTACCACTCAGTTCAAGATTGAATTTAGGGTAATAATTCGACTTAACCGAGCTGCGTTCCTGTTTAGCTGCATTAATGTCATTTTCTGAAGATTTCAGAATAGGGTGGCTAGAAGAAGCCAGTTTAATGCTTTCAGATAAACTTTTTGGCAGCATGTCGGCATCTGGTACAGGTAAAATTAAATCATCCGGGGCGACTTCCACAATACGCATATATTGTGCCCTGGCGTCATGAAGATTATTTTTAGCCGAAATCACATTGGCGTTTGCGCGAGCTAAACGGCCGGTGATTTGTGATAAATCTGCTATTGACCCTAAGCCAGAGTCTGTTCGCTGCTTAATCTGATCATATATTTCTTCGTGGCTTTCTAAGTTTCTCTGTGCGAGAGTCAGTACCTGTTCAGCACGGATAAAGTATAAATACACTTTAGTGACATCTAATGCCATATCTTCAGCAGCAGCAAATAATGCCCATTGCTCAGCACTGGCTTCAAACGAGTAGCGATCGACTTCGCTACTGGTATAAAAACCATCAAATAACATTTGTTTAATACTAAAACCTGCTTCACCACGCTCAAGTTCCATCACCCCTTCATCTAAATTATCATTTAGAGGTTGTATTTTTCGACGTGATGATGGGCTATCAGTTTGCTCCCAACCATAGCCTGCCGTAATATCGACCGTTGGCATATATCCTGATTTAGCCTGGTTAACCTGTTCTTCTCGCGCTTTAAAACGGTTGAATACAATACGCAGTTCTGGGTTAGTATCTAATGTATGTGCAACTGCTTGTTCTAGTGTTTGGCTAGACGCTACTGGTGACATTAATACCGACATGGCCAATGCAAGCGCACTAAACCTTAGTTGTCGATTTGTTGTATTGATCATTTGTAAAAAACCCTCCCGGTTCTTTAGCGCTCTCTCAGCGCAGTATCTTTTGCTCTTAAAATTGGATTTAATATGTACTCAAGTATGGATCTTTTTCCCGTAATAACGTCCACCGAGGTGAGCATACCGGGAATAATTGGCATCTGTGTGCCATCGTCTTTCATTAAATTCGATTCTTCAGTTCTTACTTTTATTGTATAAAAACTGTTGCCTTCTTCATCTTGCGACGTGTCAGCACTGATATGTTCAACAGTGCCTTTTAAGCCGCCATAGCGGGTGAAATCATAGGCTGTGACTTTAATAATCGCAGGTAAGCCTGGATGTAAAAATGCGATGTCTTTTGGGGTAATTTTAGTTTCAATTAATAAGCGATCTTCCGATGGCACAATTTCAATTATTTCTTGCCCTGGCTGAACCACACCACCCAATGTATTAATATGAATTGATTTTATCGTACCTGCAACTGGTGAGGTTATAACCGCTTTACTGACTTTATCAAACGCGCCAATTTGTGCCTGGTTCATTCTTGATAGCTTGGTTTGCATCTCATTGAGTTGAGCACGTAAATCTGCTGCATAAATGAATACTGCTTCGCGGCGTTTTAAAATGGCTTCGTCCATCGAAGATTTCACTTTGGGGCGTAATAATCGTACAGATTGAAGTTCACCCTGGATATCGTTAACGACACGTTCTAATTTTAACAGCTCAACTTCAGGAACAATACCTTTTCGTGCTAATGGTTTAGTGAGCTCTAGTTCTCTAGAAATGAGTTGATAGCTTGTGGTTAAAGTCGATATTTTAGACGATAGTTCTTCCGTTTCTTGCTGACGTTGTTGTATTTGGCGGACTAATATCTCAAGTTGGTTACTGAGGTTATCTAAACGACCTGAATACTCTTCCTGTTGACGTTTAACCAATGCTGGTTCTTGTTCAATGAGTTCTGCTGGAAAGATTAAAGACTGTTTGGTTATTTTAACCTGTTGGCGCCAGTCTGCAGACATATCTGAAATAACAATACTGTCTAACTCTGCTCGCATACGGATAACATTGGTTTGTAGTCCGTATACTTCTTGCTCCTGTTGAGCAAAGTCAGAGCGGAAGCGAGTATCATCGATACGTGCTAATGGCTGATCTTTCTCGACGAGCATGCCTTCCTGGACAAAGACTTCTTGTAAAATACCACCGTCTAAACTTTGGATAAGTTGAACTTGAGAAGATGGGATGACTTTACCCATTCCGGTAGTCACTTGATCTAGTTCAGAAAAATATGACCATATGAAAAAGCACAACATCATGGCTGCCATAGACCAAATAATCAATCGATGACCCGATGGGGCATCGGTCATCATGGCGCCGTAAACATCATCGACCATTTCTAAGTCTGCAGTGGTTAAGTGTTTACTCATGTATTTTGGCCTCCTGCAAGCAAGCCATTGTTAAGCTTTTCTAGTACTTCTTTCTTTGGACCATCAGCAATGATGTGGCCACGATCTAAGATGACAATGCGATCGACTAGGTTAAGTAAATGCATTTTATGGGTAATAAGCAGTAAAGTTCGATTTTTACTGACCTGTGCCATTGAATTGACAAATTGTTTCTCTGCACGCGCATCTAAGCTGGCTGTCGGTTCATCCATTAGCAAGATTGGAGGGTCATTTAGCGTTGCTCTAGCTAAAGCCACGCTTTGACGTTGTCCTCTGCTTAATGATAATCCACCTTCACCCACTTGCTGATCAAGGCCTTCAGACTCTAAGTGAGTAAACAGACTTACACCTGACAATTGTACCGCCCTAATAAGTTGATGTTCACTCACTTGGCGTGTACCAAATAGAATATTGTCTCTAATGCTGCCATGAAAAAGGGTGACATCTTGAGGTAAGTAACCAAAGTTACGGCGTAAATCACTGGGATGTATTTGACCGGCATCGATACCATCATATCGAAGGCTACCGTTGGTTGGCTTATACAGACCCAGTAACAATTTAGCTAAGGTACTTTTACCCGATCCGTTTCGGCCAATAATAGCCACTTTTTCGCCGGGTTCGATGTTGATCGACATAGGATACAGGATTGGCTTTTCTGCTGCAGGGAAAGTAAAGCTAACGTTATCAGCGGTTATTCTGCCATTGATACGTTCTTTACTAACGAGTTGACCTTTGTTTTCAAATTCGTCTTCTTGATCCATTATTTGGTTAAGTTGACGTAATGAACTCATGGTGTAATTCCCCCTAGTTATCAAGGAGGCTAATTGTGCCATGGGGGTGACAGCTCGGCTTGATAGCATAACTGCGGCAATAATGCCGCCCATAGAGAGTTCGTTGTCAGCTAAGCGATATACCCCGAAAATAACCACGCAAATTACGCTAAATTGCACAGAGAAATTGGCAAAGTTGGCTAAATAATTAGCCAGTTTTTTAGTTTTTAATTCCCAGTTGGCAGTATGGCCAATCATTTGTTGCCAACTCTTTTGAACAATACCTTCAGCGCCATTGGCTTTAATCGATTCGATTGCAGTTAAGCTCTCGACTAAATGTCCATGCTTTAAACTGGCAAAACGGTTACTTTCTTCAATTGCAGCTTTAAGTTTAGGCTGTACATATAAGGTGACAGTAATAATCAGCAAGCTGGCTATAACTGGGATTACTGCCAAATCGCCTGCAACGATATAAATAATAATGACAAACAGGATTGCAAATGGTAGATCAACTAGTGAGGTGATGGTTGCAGAGGCTAAAAACTCTCGAATACTTTCAAATTCACCTAGCTGGCGTGCCATACCGCCAACACTAGGAGAACGCAGAGATAATGGTATGCCAATAACTTTAGCAAAAAGTTTAGAGGAGACAATGATGTCAACTTTTTTTCCAGCTATATCAATTAAGTAACTTCTTAGTTGTCGCATGATGAAGTCAAAAACATAAGCAATACCCGCACCAATAGCAAGTACCCACAGTGACTCAAAAGCAAGATTTGGAACAACTTTATCATAAACATTCATGATAAATAATGGTGACACTAAGGCAAATAAATTGACCAGTACCGACGCAATTAACGCATCTCGATAAATTGGAGCTGAGTCAACAATACTTTGTTTTAACCAATGCACGCTACTGTCATGAATGTGAACATCAACAGCAGCATCACCACGGTAATGTTGTTTTACTAAAAACAGATAACCAACAAAGAGGGTTTCTAACTCCTCTAAGGTAAGCGTTTCTTCCCCACCCGTTTCAGGAAGTTGGATAACAGCCTTGTCTTGTTCAATATTGATTTCACGTAAAATACAGGCTTTCTTATCTTTGAGTAATAGTATACAAGGTAATAAAATTGGTGTTATTTGATTAAGATCTTTTCGTGAAAGCTTTGCTGATAGGCCTGCGCGTCCAGCCGCCTGTGGCAGCAAGTCAGGGGTTAGCACTGCACCGGTTAACGGAAGTCCTGCCGCAAGTGATTCACTTGAACATGGGCTGCCGAAATGCTCGGTTAATAAGACAAGGCAATCAAGAAGTGGATCGACTGTCACTCTTTGTGAGGCCGAAATGGTCCACTGTTCCTGAATCTTGGAAGCAGTTGCTGGCACTGTGGTGATATCCTTATTATTCTTTTATGTACTTATTATTCTTATTGATGCTATGAACATCTTTTAGCGCCCCCATATTACTATGGGGGGATTTTTTTGCCTAAAATTAAGGGATCATTTGCCCATCAGGCTTATCAATAAATGGGTCTATTCCTTGTCCATTAGGTGCTGGGGTTGGATTTGTATCAACAATTAGCGCGCCATCCTTGAGTAACCCGTTAATGATAACCCCTTCAGCAGAACTGCCATAAATACCCGCTAAGTCAACGCCATTAAGGGTAATCGTTTGCTCGAAAGTACCATTGCCATCGGCATCGATTTCAATAACACTTGAGCCTGTGGCGTTGTAGCTAAAGTTAAGTAGATTTTCAAGATTGTTATATTCCTCATTAATGAGTAAATCTCTTAGATCAATCTTATCTTCCAGGCGGTTAAAGTCAGAGATTATATCATTACCAAACTCACCTTTTTGCCATACGAAAGTATCAATGCCGCTATCTCCGCGTAATACGTCATCACCTAAGCCACCAATGAGAGTGTCATTACCTGCACCACCACGTAGACCATCGTTATGGGTGCCTCCATCGATAAAGTCATTGCCAGTGTGACCAAAAAGAATATCTGAACCAGATTGACCATAGATAAAATCGTTACCACTACCACTATTAACTACATCAGCTTTTTGTGATGCGACATCATTGGCAAGCAATAAGCCATCAAGGTCTATCATGGTATCTGCACCCGATAAGGTGCCTGTCATAATATGATGACTAGCAATAGTGTTTAGATCGAGTTCTAACTCATCATCAGATCTATAACCAAACGCACCTGTTTCACCTGCGTAGATAATATCGCCGCCACGACCTGTTTCAATATGGTCATTACCTGAACCGCTGCTAATAACTTGTGAACTATCTTTACTATAACTCGTTAAATTAGCACCTGAAGCGGATATGGCGTTATTATTTGCATCTGTAATCTGACCCGTTAGTCCGCCACCAAAATTGACGTTAACTTGTTTCTGATTTAAGCCATTTTCACCATTAAGCACTACAAAATCATCATTCAGGCTGGCACCAGTAGTTGTGACCTTAGCTGCATCTTCAACGGGTACGTTTTGAGCATTCACTAGGCTTACGTCTATGGTTAATGTTGCACTTGAAGTATCACCATCAGCATCTCTAATTGTGTAGGTAAATAAGTCAACGGCTCCCGTTGGTATGTTGTCTGTGGTACTCGTTAACTCGTAGGTGTAACTTCCATCATTATTAATGATTAATGTGCCGTACTGGCCAGTGATGATTGCGCTGACATTACCCGTGACACCTGTACTCGTTTGATCGCCAGCTGCAACGCCAATGACTAAACTAATATCAGCACCACTAATATCGTTGTCCATAACGTTTCCTTCTACTGAAGGTAAGTCATAGCCAGTACCTGCGACCATGCGAATAACTAATTCGTAGCTGGTTGAAGCATTTTCATCGGTGTAAATAGAGGTAACGATATTGCCGTTATTATCTCTAAAACCAATTACTTGAATGGTATATAAGTCGCCTTCATAGTTGAAGGTGACGTTGGTTTGACCAATAGTTACAATATCACGAGGATCTGGTCCATTGTTAGGCGTCTCGTTGTGGCTAAAGTTTAGCTTCAAGGTGACGCCAGTAACATTACCAAATGAGTCAATCACATTGAACACTACATCCATAGTGGCGGCTGTGATAGATGAACCACTACTAATAGGGTAGTTATAGTGAGTAAATGTACCTAATACAATATCTTGGTTTAATGTTACTTCGCCGTTAAGTGCTGCATCATTATCCATAAACCCATAGCCAGATTGAGCACCACTTGTAGTACCCCAACGAACTTGATCTAATGCTAAGTCATTATCTTCACCACCCGAACCGACATCGCCATCGAATCGGTTAACGCCAGTACCACCTGTAACCGTTTTCCATTCCGCTTGAACACCACCAATAATAGCGAATGAGTCTTGGATAACGGTTAATGAGACGGTGTCATTGGTCGCAATAGATGCATCATCATATACCGTTGCATTTAGTGTAGCTGTGGCTTGATCACCATCAACATCAAATGCAGTTATTTGGAACACATCTGTTAGTGAGTCTGAATTTGTTCCACTATGAGTTTGAGCATTAGTTAACGCGTAGGTGTATTCCAATACGCCATCGTTATATCCGGTAATAGTAAGCTGCCCAAACTCTCCAGCAATTATAAGAGGTGAAGCAACTGATGCCGCAATTAAAGCCGCTAAGGTCAGAGTATTAAGGGTGCCACCAACTTGAATTTCCAGTCTGTCTAAACCATCTTTTGCCCCAATGGTCATGCTGCCAGAACTTTGAGTTACAGCTGTACTGTTTGATCCGTTTGTTAACCCTGCTTCATATACAGAAAGAATATCTGGAGTACTTATAGTGACGTCATCGTTCACTGGGGTCACTGTGATGGTCAAGGTTGAAGTATCAGTGCTTGAGCCGTCGGTTAACACATAAGTGATCAGCGGTACTGGCCCATTGTAGTTGGCGAGCGGGGTAAAGCTGTAGTTACCGTTGGCGCTTAAGGTAAAGCTGCCGACACCGGTAATGGTCACTGGCTGACCTAAGGTAAAGGTGCCGGTTACGCCATCAATGCTGAAGCTTTGCACTGTCACGTCGCCATCAACCGAGCTGGTGCCGGTTAATACGCTGCCCGTGGTGGCGCTGCTGTCTTCTGCCACTGAAATCACTTCGTTTGCGTCAGTGAAGTCATCGTTCACTGGGGTCACTGTGATGGTCAAGGTTGAAGTATCAGTGCTTGAGCCGTCGGTTAACACATAAGTGATCAGCGGTACTGGCCCATTGTAGTTGGCGAGCGGGGTAAAGCTGTAGTTACCGTTGGCGCTTAAGGTAAAGCTGCCGACACCGGTAATGGTCACTGGCTGACCTAAGGTAAAGGTGCCGGTTACGCCATCAATGCTGAAGCTTTGCACTGTCACGTCGCCATCAACCGAGCTGGTGCCGGTTAATACGCTGCCCGTGGTGGCGCTGCTGTCTTCTGCCACTGAAATCACTTCGTTTGCGTCAGTGAAGTCATCGTTCACTGGGGTCACTGTGATGGTCAAGGTTGAAGTATCAGTGCTTGAGCCGTCGGTTAACACATAAGTGATCAGCGGTACTGGCCCATTGTAGTTGGCGAGCGGGGTAAAGCTGTAGTTACCGTTGGCGCTTAAGGTAAAGCTGCCGACACCGGTAATGGTCACTGGCTGACCTAAGGTAAAGGTGCCGGTTACGCCATCAATGCTGAAGCTTTGCACTGTCACGTCGCCATCAACCGAGCTGGTGCCGGTTAATACGCTGCCCGTGGTGGCGCTGCTGTCTTCTGCCACTGAAATCACTTCGTTTGCGTCAGTGAAGTCATCGTTCACTGGGGTCACTGTGATGGTCAAGGTTGAAGTATCAGTGCTTGAGCCGTCGGTTAACACATAAGTGATCAGCGGTACTGGCCCATTGTAGTTGGCGAGCGGGGTAAAGCTGTAGTTACCGTTGGCGCTTAAGGTAAAGCTGCCGACACCGGTAATGGTCACTGGCTGACCTAAGGTAAAGGTGCCGGTTACGCCATCAATGCTGAAGCTTTGCACTGTCACGTCGCCATCAACCGAGCTGGTGCCGGTTAATACGCTGCCCGTGGTGGCGCTGCTGTCTTCTGCCACTGAAATCACTTCGTTTGCGTCAGTGAAGTCATCGTTCACTGGGGTCACTGTGATGGTCAAGGTTGAAGTATCAGTGCTTGAGCCGTCGGTTAACACATAAGTGATCAGCGGTACTGGCCCATTGTAGTTGGCGAGCGGGGTAAAGCTGTAGTTACCGTTGGCGCTTAAGGTAAAGCTGCCGACACCGGTAATGGTCACTGGCTGACCTAAGGTAAAGGTGCCGGTTACGCCATCAATGCTGAAGCTTTGCACTGTCACGTCGCCATCAACCGAGCTGGTGCCGGTTAATACGCTGCCCGTGGTGGCGCTGCTGTCTTCTGCCACTGAAATCACTTCGTTTGCGTCAGTGAAGTTATCGCTCTCTGGGGTCACTGTGATGGTCAAGGTTGAAGTATCAGTGCTTGAGCCGTCGGTTAACACATAAGTGATCAGCGGTACTGGCCCATTGTAGTTGGCGAGCGGGGTAAAGCTGTAGTTACCGTTGGCGCTTAAGGTAAAGCTGCCGACACCGGTAATGGTCACTGGCTGACCTAAGGTAAAGGTGCCGGTTACGCCATCAATGCTGAAGCTTTGCACTGTCACGTCGCCATCAACCGAGCTGGTGCCGGTTAATACGCTGCCCGTGGTGGCGCTGCTGTCTTCTGCCACTGAAATCACTTCGTTTGCGTCAGTGAAGTCATCGTTCACTGGGGTCACTGTGATGGTCAAGGTTGAAGTATCAGTGCTTGAGCCGTCGGTTAACACATAAGTGATCAGCGGTACTGGCCCATTGTAGTTGGCGAGCGGGGTAAAGCTGTAGTTACCGTTGGCGCTTAAGGTAAAGCTGCCGACACCGGTAATGGTCACTGGCTGACCTAAGGTAAAGGTGCCGGTTACGCCATCAATGCTGAAGCTTTGCACTGTCACGTCGCCATCAACCGAGCTGGTGCCGGTTAATACGCTGCCCGTGGTGGCGCTGCTGTCTTCTGCCACTGAAATCACTTCGTTTGCGTCAGTGAAGTCATCGTTCACTGGGGTCACTGTGATGGTCAAGGTTGAAGTATCAGTGCTTGAGCCGTCGGTTAACACATAAGTGATCAGCGGTACTGGCCCATTGTAGTTGGCGAGCGGGGTAAAGCTGTAGTTACCGTTGGCGCTTAAGGTAAAGCTGCCGACACCGGTAATGGTCACTGGCTGACCTAAGGTAAAGGTGCCGGTTACGCCATCAATGCTGAAGCTTTGCACTGTCACGTCGCCATCAACCGAGCTGGTGCCGGTTAATACGCTGCCCGTGGTGGCGCTGCTGTCTTCTGCCACTGAAATCACTTCGTTTGCGTCAGTGAAGTCATCGTTCACTGGGGTCACTGTGATGGTCAAGGTTGAAGTATCAGTGCTTGAGCCGTCGGTTAACACATAAGTGATCAGCGGTACTGGCCCATTGTAGTTGGCGAGCGGGGTAAAGCTGTAGTTACCGTTGGCGCTTAAGGTAAAGCTGCCGACACCGGTAATGGTCACTGGCTGACCTAAGGTAAAGGTGCCGGTTACGCCATCAATGCTGAAGCTTTGCACTGTCACGTCGCCATCAACCGAGCTGGTGCCGGTTAATACGCTGCCCGTGGTGGCGCTGCTGTCTTCTGCCACTGAAATCACTTCGTTTGCGTCAGTGAAGTCATCGTTCACTGGGGTCACTGTGATGGTCAAGGTTGAAGTATCAGTGCTTGAGCCGTCGGTTAACACATAAGTGATCAGCGGTACTGGCCCATTGTAGTTGGCGAGCGGGGTAAAGCTGTAGTTACCGTTGGCGCTTAAGGTAAAGCTGCCGACACCGGTAATGGTCACTGGCTGACCTAAGGTAAAGGTGCCGGTTACGCCATCAATGCTGAAGCTTTGCACTGTCACGTCGCCATCAACCGAGCTGGTGCCGGTTAATACGCTGCCCGTGGTGGCGCTGCTGTCTTCTGCCACTGAAATCACTTCGTTTGCGTCAGTGAAGTCATCGTTCACTGGGGTCACTGTGATGGTCAAGGTTGAAGTATCAGTGCTTGAGCCGTCGGTTAACACATAAGTGATCAGCGGTACTGGCCCATTGTAGTTGGCGAGCGGGGTAAAGCTGTAGTTACCGTTGGCGCTTAAGGTAAAGCTGCCGACACCGGTAATGGTCACTGGCTGACCTAAGGTAAAGGTGCCGGTTACGCCATCAATGCTGAAGCTTTGCACTGTCACGTCGCCATCAACCGAGCTGGTGCCGGTTAATACGCTGCCCGTGGTGGCGCTGCTGTCTTCTGCCACTGAAATCACTTCGTTTGCGTCAGTGAAGTCATCGTTCACTGGGGTCACTGTGATGGTCAAGGTTGAAGTATCAGTGCTTGAGCCGTCGGTTAACACATAAGTGATCAGCGGTACTGGCCCATTGTAGTTGGCGAGCGGGGTAAAGCTGTAGTTACCGTTGGCGCTTAAGGTAAAGCTGCCGACACCGGTAATGGTCACTGGCTGACCTAAGGTAAAGGTGCCGGTTACGCCATCAATGCTGAAGCTTTGCACTGTCACGTCGCCATCAACCGAGCTGGTGCCGGTTAATACGCTGCCCGTGGTGGCGCTGCTGTCTTCTGCCACTGAAATCACTTCGTTTGCGTCAGTGAAGTCATCGTTCACTGGGGTCACTGTGATGGTCAAGGTTGAAGTATCAGTGCTTGAGCCGTCGGTTAACACATAAGTGATCAGCGGTACTGGCCCATTGTAGTTGGCGAGCGGGGTAAAGCTGTAGTTACCGTTGGCGCTTAAGGTAAAGCTGCCGACACCGGTAATGGTCACTGGCTGACCTAAGGTAAAGGTGCCGGTTACGCCATCAATGCTGAAGCTTTGCACTGTCACGTCGCCATCAACCGAGCTGGTGCCGGTTAATACGCTGCCCGTGGTGGCGCTGCTGTCTTCTGCCACTGAAATCACTTCGTTTGCGTCAGTGAAGTTATCGCTCTCTGGGGTCACTGTGATGGTCAAGGTTGAAGTATCAGTGCTTGAGCCGTCGGTTAACACATAAGTGATCAGCGGTACTGGCCCATTGTAGTTGGCGAGCGGGGTAAAGCTGTAGTTACCGTTGGCGCTTAAGGTAAAGCTGCCGACACCGGTAATGGTCACTGGCTGACCTAAGGTAAAGGTGCCGGTTACGCCATCAATGCTGAAGCTTTGCACTGTCACGTCGCCATCAACCGAGCTGGTGCCGGTTAATACGCTGCCCGTGGTGGCGCTGCTGTCTTCTGCCACTGAAATCACTTCGTTTGCGTCAGTGAAGTCATCGTTCACTGGGGTCACTGTGATGGTCAAGGTTGAAGTATCAGTGCTTGAGCCGTCGGTTAACACATAAGTGATCAGCGGTACTGGCCCATTGTAGTTGGCGAGCGGGGTAAAGCTGTAGTTACCGTTGGCGCTTAAGGTAAAGCTGCCGACACCGGTAATGGTCACTGGCTGACCTAAGGTAAAGGTGCCGGTTACGCCATCAATGCTGAAGCTTTGCACTGTCACGTCGCCATCAACCGAGCTGGTGCCGGTTAATACGCTGCCCGTGGTGGCGCTGCTGTCTTCTGCCACTGAAATCACTTCGTTTGCGTCAGTGAAGTCATCGTTCACTGGGGTCACTGTGATGGTCAAGGTTGAAGTATCAGTGCTTGAGCCGTCGGTTAACACATAAGTGATCAGCGGTACTGGCCCATTGTAGTTGGCGAGCGGGGTAAAGCTGTAGTTACCGTTGGCGCTTAAGGTAAAGCTGCCGACACCGGTAATGGTCACTGGCTGACCTAAGGTAAAGGTGCCGGTTACGCCATCAATGCTGAAGCTTTGCACTGTCACGTCGCCATCAACCGAGCTGGTGCCGGTTAATACGCTGCCCGTGGTGGCGCTGCTGTCTTCTGCCACTGAAATCACTTCGTTTGCGTCAGTGAAGTCATCGTTCACTGGGGTCACTGTGATGGTCAAGGTTGAAGTATCAGTGCTTGAGCCGTCGGTTAACACATAAGTGATCAGCGGTACTGGCCCATTGTAGTTGGCGAGCGGGGTAAAGCTGTAGTTACCGTTGGCGCTTAAGGTAAAGCTGCCGACACCGGTAATGGTCACTGGCTGACCTAAGGTAAAGGTGCCGGTTACGCCATCAATGCTGAAGCTTTGCACTGTCACGTCGCCATCAACCGAGCTGGTGCCGGTTAATACGCTGCCCGTGGTGGCGCTGCTGTCTTCTGCCACTGAAATCACTTCGTTTGCGTCAGTGAAGTTATCGCTCTCTGGGGTCACTGTGATGGTCAAGGTTGAAGTATCAGTGCTTGAGCCGTCGGTTAACACATAAGTGATCAGCGGTACTGGCCCATTGTAGTTGGCGAGCGGGGTAAAGCTGTAGTTACCGTTGGCGCTTAAGGTAAAGCTGCCGACACCGGTAATGGTCACTGGCTGACCTAAGGTAAAGGTGCCGGTTACGCCATCAATGCTGAAGCTTTGCACTGTCACGTCGCCATCAACCGAGCTGGTGCCGGTTAATACGCTGCCCGTGGTGGCGCTGCTGTCTTCTGCCACTGAAATCACTTCGTTTGCGTCAGTGAAGTCATCGTTCACTGGGGTCACTGTGATGGTCAAGGTTGAAGTATCAGTGCTTGAGCCGTCGGTTAACACATAAGTGATCAGCGGTACTGGCCCATTGTAGTTGGCGAGCGGGGTAAAGCTGTAGTTACCGTTGGCGCTTAAGGTAAAGCTGCCGACACCGGTAATGGTCACTGGCTGACCTAAGGTAAAGGTGCCGGTTACGCCATCAATGCTGAAGCTTTGCACTGTCACGTCGCCATCAACCGAGCTGGTGCCGGTTAATACGCTGCCCGTGGTGGCGCTGCTGTCTTCTGCCACTGAAATCACTTCGTTTGCGTCAGTGAAGTCATCGTTCACTGGGGTCACTGTGATGGTCAAGGTTGAAGTATCAGTGCTTGAGCCGTCGGTTAACACATAAGTGATCAGCGGTACTGGCCCATTGTAGTTGGCGAGCGGGGTAAAGCTGTAGTTACCGTTGGCGCTTAAGGTAAAGCTGCCGACACCGGTAATGGTCACTGGCTGACCTAAGGTAAAGGTGCCGGTTACGCCATCAATGCTGAAGCTTTGCACTGTCACGTCGCCATCAACCGAGCTGGTGCCGGTTAATACGCTGCCCGTGGTGGCGCTGCTGTCTTCTGCCACTGAAATCACTTCGTTTGCGTCAGTGAAGTCATCGTTCACTGGGGTCACTGTGATGGTCAAGGTTGAAGTATCAGTGCTTGAGCCGTCGGTTAACACATAAGTGATCAGCGGTACTGGCCCATTGTAGTTGGCGAGCGGGGTAAAGCTGTAGTTACCGTTGGCGCTTAAGGTAAAGCTGCCGACACCGGTAATGGTCACTGGCTGACCTAAGGTAAAGGTGCCGGTTACGCCATCAATGCTGAAGCTTTGCACTGTCACGTCGCCATCAACCGAGCTGGTGCCGGTTAATACGCTGCCCGTGGTGGCGCTGCTGTCTTCTGCCACTGAAATCACTTCGTTTGCGTCAGTGAAGTCATCGTTCACTGGGGTCACTGTGATGGTCAAGGTTGAAGTATCAGTGCTTGAGCCGTCGGTTAACACATAAGTGATCAGCGGTACTGGCCCATTGTAGTTGGCGAGCGGGGTAAAGCTGTAGTTACCGTTGGCGCTTAAGGTAAAGCTGCCGACACCGGTAATGGTCACTGGCTGACCTAAGGTAAAGGTGCCGGTTACGCCATCAATGCTGAAGCTTTGCACTGTCACGTCGCCATCAACCGAGCTGGTGCCGGTTAATACGCTGCCCGTGGTGGCGCTGCTGTCTTCTGCCACTGAAATCACTTCGTTTGCGTCAGTGAAGTCATCGTTCACTGGGGTCACTGTGATGGTCAAGGTTGAAGTATCAGTGCTTGAGCCGTCGGTTAACACATAAGTGATCAGCGGTACTGGCCCATTGTAGTTGGCGAGCGGGGTAAAGCTGTAGTTACCGTTGGCGCTTAAGGTAAAGCTGCCGACACCGGTAATGGTCACTGGCTGACCTAAGGTAAAGGTGCCGGTTACGCCATCAATGCTGAAGCTTTGCACTGTCACGTCGCCATCAACCGAGCTGGTGCCGGTTAATACGCTGCCCGTGGTGGCGCTGCTGTCTTCTGCCACTGAAATCACTTCGTTTGCGTCAGTGAAGTCATCGTTCACTGGGGTCACTGTGATGGTCAAGGTTGAAGTATCAGTGCTTGAGCCGTCGGTTAACACATAAGTGATCAGCGGTACTGGCCCATTGTAGTTGGCGAGCGGGGTAAAGCTGTAGTTACCGTTGGCGCTTAAGGTAAAGCTGCCGACACCGGTAATGGTCACTGGCTGACCTAAGGTAAAGGTGCCGGTTACGCCATCAATGCTGAAGCTTTGCACTGTCACGTCGCCATCAACCGAGCTGGTGCCGGTTAATACGCTGCCCGTGGTGGCGCTGCTGTCTTCTGCCACTGAAATCACTTCGTTTGCGTCAGTGAAGTCATCGTTCACTGGGGTCACTGTGATGGTCAAGGTTGAAGTATCAGTGCTTGAGCCGTCGGTTAACACATAAGTGATCAGCGGTACTGGCCCATTGTAGTTGGCGAGCGGGGTAAAGCTGTAGTTACCGTTGGCGCTTAAGGTAAAGCTGCCGACACCGGTAATGGTCACTGGCTGACCTAAGGTAAAGGTGCCGGTTACGCCATCAATGCTGAAGCTTTGCACTGTCACGTCGCCATCAACCGAGCTGGTGCCGGTTAATACGCTGCCCGTGGTGGCGCTGCTGTCTTCTGCCACTGAAATCACTTCGTTTGCGTCAGTGAAGTCATCGTTCACTGGGGTCACTGTGATGGTCAAGGTTGAAGTATCAGTGCTTGAGCCGTCGGTTAACACATAAGTGATCAGCGGTACTGGCCCATTGTAGTTGGCGAGCGGGGTAAAGCTGTAGTTACCGTTGGCGCTTAAGGTAAAGCTGCCGACACCGGTAATGGTCACTGGCTGACCTAAGGTAAAGGTGCCGGTTACGCCATCAATGCTGAAGCTTTGCACTGTCACGTCGCCATCAACCGAGCTGGTGCCGGTTAATACGCTGCCCGTGGTGGCGCTGCTGTCTTCTGCCACTGAAATCACTTCGTTTGCGTCAGTGAAGTCATCGTTCACTGGGGTCACTGTGATGGTCAAGGTTGAAGTATCAGTGCTTGAGCCGTCGGTTAACACATAAGTGATCAGCGGTACTGGCCCATTGTAGTTGGCGAGCGGGGTAAAGCTGTAGTTACCGTTGGCGCTTAAGGTAAAGCTGCCGACACCGGTAATGGTCACTGGCTGACCTAAGGTAAAGGTGCCGGTTACGCCATCAATGCTGAAGCTTTGCACTGTCACGTCGCCATCAACCGAGCTGGTGCCGGTTAATACGCTGCCCGTGGTGGCGCTGCTGTCTTCTGCCACTGAAATCACTTCGTTTGCGTCAGTGAAGTCATCGTTCACTGGGGTCACTGTGATGGTCAAGGTTGAAGTATCAGTGCTTGAGCCGTCGGTTAACACATAAGTGATCAGCGGTACTGGCCCATTGTAGTTGGCGAGCGGGGTAAAGCTGTAGTTACCGTTGGCGCTTAAGGTAAAGCTGCCGACACCGGTAATGGTCACTGGCTGACCTAAGGTAAAGGTGCCGGTTACGCCATCAATGCTGAAGCTTTGCACTGTCACGTCGCCATCAACCGAGCTGGTGCCGGTTAATACGCTGCCCGTGGTGGCGCTGCTGTCTTCTGCCACTGAAATCACTTCGTTTGCGTCAGTGAAGTCATCGTTCACTGGGGTCACTGTGATGGTCAAGGTTGAAGTATCAGTGCTTGAGCCGTCGGTTAACACATAAGTGATCAGCGGTACTGGCCCATTGTAGTTGGCGAGCGGGGTAAAGCTGTAGTTACCGTTGGCGCTTAAGGTAAAGCTGCCGACACCGGTAATGGTCACTGGCTGACCTAAGGTAAAGGTGCCGGTTACGCCATCAATGCTGAAGCTTTGCACTGTCACGTCGCCATCAACCGAGCTGGTGCCGGTTAATACGCTGCCCGTGGTGGCGCTGCTGTCTTCTGCCACTGAAATCACTTCGTTTGCGTCAGTGAAGTCATCGTTCACTGGGGTCACTGTGATGGTCAAGGTTGAAGTATCAGTGCTTGAGCCGTCGGTTAACACATAAGTGATCAGCGGTACTGGCCCATTGTAGTTGGCGAGCGGGGTAAAGCTGTAGTTACCGTTGGCGCTTAAGGTAAAGCTGCCGACACCGGTAATGGTCACTGGCTGACCTAAGGTAAAGGTGCCGGTTACGCCATCAATGCTGAAGCTTTGCACTGTCACGTCGCCATCAACCGAGCTGGTGCCGGTTAATACGCTGCCCGTGGTGGCGCTGCTGTCTTCTGCCACTGAAATCACTTCGTTTGCGTCAGTGAAGTTATCGCTCTCTGGGGTCACTGTGATGGTCAAGGTTGAAGTATCAGTGCTTGAGCCGTCGGTTAACACATAAGTGATCAGCGGTACTGGCCCATTGTAGTTGGCGAGCGGGGTAAAGCTGTAGTTACCGTTGGCGCTTAAGGTAAAGCTGCCGACACCGGTAATGGTCACTGGCTGACCTAAGGTAAAGGAGCCGGTTACGCCATCAATGCTGAAGCTTTGCACTGTCACGTCGCCATCAACCGAGCTGGTGCCGGTTAATACGCTGCCCGTGGTGGCGCTGCTGTCTTCTGCCACTGAAATCACTTCGTTTGCGTCAGTGAAGTCATCGTTCACTGGGGTCACTGTGATGGTCAAGGTTGAAGTATCAGTGCTTGAGCCGTCGGTTAACACATAAGTGATCAGCGGTACTGGCCCATTGTAGTTGGCGAGCGGGGTAAAGCTGTAGTTACCGTTGGCGCTTAAGGTAAAGCTGCCGACACCGGTAATGGTCACTGGCTGACCTAAGGTAAAGGTGCCGGTTACGCCATCAATGCTGAAGCTTTGCACTGTCACGTCGCCATCAACCGAGCTGGTGCCGGTTAATACGCTGCCCGTGGTGGCGCTGCTGTCTTCTGCCACTGAAATCACTTCGTTTGCGTCAGTGAAGTCATCGTTCACTGGGGTCACTGTGATGGTCAAGGTTGAAGTATCAGTGCTTGAGCCGTCGGTTAACACATAAGTGATCAGCGGTACTGGCCCATTGTAGTTGGCGAGCGGGGTAAAGCTGTAGTTACCGTTGGCGCTTAAGGTAAAGCTGCCGACACCGGTAATGGTCACTGGCTGACCTAAGGTAAAGGTGCCGGTTACGCCATCAATGCTGAAGCTTTGCACTGTCACGTCGCCATCAACCGAGCTGGTGCCGGTTAATACGCTGCCCGTGGTGGCGCTGCTGTCTTCTGCCACTGAAATCACTTCGTTTGCGTCAGTGAAGTCATCGTTCACTGGGGTCACTGTGATGGTCAAGGTTGAAGTATCAGTGCTTGAGCCGTCGGTTAACACATAAGTGATCAGCGGTACTGGCCCATTGTAGTTGGCGAGCGGGGTAAAGCTGTAGTTACCGTTGGCGCTTAAGGTAAAGCTGCCGACACCGGTAATGGTCACTGGCTGACCTAAGGTAAAGGTGCCGGTTACGCCATCAATGCTGAAGCTTTGCACTGTCACGTCGCCATCAACCGAGCTGGTGCCGGTTAATACGCTGCCCGTGGTAGCGCTGCTGTCTTCTGCCACTGAAATCACTTCGTTTGCGTCAGTGAAGTTATCGCTCTCTGGGGTCACTGTGATGGTCAAGGTTGAAGTATCAGTGCTTGAGCCGTCGGTTAACACATAAGTGATCAGCGGTACTGGCCCATTGTAGTTGGCGAGCGGGGTAAAGCTGTAGTTACCGTTGGCGCTTAAGGTAAAGCTGCCGACACCGGTAATGGTCACTGGCTGACCTAAGGTAAAGGTGCCGGTTACGCCATCAATGCTGAAGCTTTGCACTGTCACGTCGCCATCAACCGAGCTGGTGCCGGTTAATACGCTGCCCGTGGTGGCGCTGCTGTCTTCTGCCACTGAAATCACTTCGTTTGCGTCAGTGAAGTCATCGTTCACTGGGGTCACTGTGATGGTCAAGGTTGAAGTATCAGTGCTTGAGCCGTCGGTTAACACATAAGTGATCAGCGGTACTGGCCCATTGTAGTTGGCGAGCGGGGTAAAGCTGTAGTTACCGTTGGCGCTTAAGGTAAAGCTGCCGACACCGGTAATGGTCACTGGCTGACCTAAGGTAAAGGTGCCGGTTACGCCATCAATGCTGAAGCTTTGCACTGTCACGTCGCCATCAACCGAGCTGGTGCCGGTTAATACGCTGCCCGTGGTGGCGCTGCTGTCTTCTGCCACTGAAATCACTTCGTTTGCGTCAGTGAAGTCATCGTTCACTGGGGTCACTGTGATGGTCAAGGTTGAAGTATCAGTGCTTGAGCCGTCGGTTAACACATAAGTGATCAGCGGTACTGGCCCATTGTAGTTGGCGAGCGGGGTAAAGCTGTAGTTACCGTTGGCGCTTAAGGTAAAGCTGCCGACACCGGTAATGGTCACTGGCTGACCTAAGGTAAAGGTGCCGGTTACGCCATCAATGCTGAAGCTTTGCACTGTCACGTCGCCATCAACCGAGCTGGTGCCGGTTAATACGCTGCCCGTGGTGGCGCTGCTGTCTTCTGCCACTGAAATCACTTCGTTTGCGTCAGTGAAGTTATCGCTCTCTGGGGTCACTGTGATGGTCAAGGTTGAAGTATCAGTGCTTGAGCCGTCGGTTAACACATAAGTGATCAGCGGTACTGGCCCATTGTAGTTGGCGAGCGGGGTAAAGCTGTAGTTACCGTTGGCGCTTAAGGTAAAGCTGCCGACACCGGTAATGGTCACTGGCTGACCTAAGGTAAAGGAGCCGGTTACGCCATCAATGCTGAAGCTTTGCACTGTCACGTCGCCATCAACCGAGCTGGTGCCGGTTAATACGCTGCCCGTGGTGGCGCTGCTGTCTTCTGCCACTGAAATCACTTCGTTTGCGTCAGTGAAGTCATCGTTCACTGGGGTCACTGTGATGGTCAAGGTTGAAGTATCAGTGCTTGAGCCGTCGGTTAACACATAAGTGATCAGCGGTACTGGCCCATTGTAGTTGGCGAGCGGGGTAAAGCTGTAGTTACCGTTGGCGCTTAAGGTAAAGCTGCCGACACCGGTAATGGTCACTGGCTGACCTAAGGTAAAGGTGCCGGTTACGCCATCAATGCTGAAGCTTTGCACTGTCACGTCGCCATCAACCGAGCTGGTGCCGGTTAATACGCTGCCCGTGGTGGCGCTGCTGTCTTCTGCCACTGAAATCACTTCGTTTGCGTCAGTGAAGTCATCGTTCACTGGGGTCACTGTGATGGTCAAGGTTGAAGTATCAGTGCTTGAGCCGTCGGTTAACACATAAGTGATCAGCGGTACTGGCCCATTGTAGTTGGCGAGCGGGGTAAAGCTGTAGTTACCGTTGGCGCTTAAGGTAAAGCTGCCGACACCGGTAATGGTCACTGGCTGACCTAAGGTAAAGGTGCCGGTTACGCCATCAATGCTGAAGCTTTGCACTGTCACGTCGCCATCAACCGAGCTGGTGCCGGTTAATACGCTGCCCGTGGTGGCGCTGCTGTCTTCTGCCACTGAAATCACTTCGTTTGCGTCAGTGAAGTCATCGTTCACTGGGGTCACTGTGATGGTCAAGGTACCGATGTCAGTTAACGTGCCGTCGGTAACGGTGTAGTCCACTGTGTCAACGCCATTGAAATTCAACGGTGGGGTGTAGGTGTAACTGCCATCAGCGGCAATGACTATGGTGCCGCCTTGAGTGGTGGTAAAAGTGCCGGCGACCACTGACAAGCTATCGCCGTCTAAATCAGTGTCGTTGGCATCTAAATCTACTGTCGAGGTAAATGTGGTGTCTTCCTGGACATTAATTACATCATCAACAGCCACTGGCGCATCGTTGCCTGCACCCACATTGATGGTCAGGGTACCGATGTCAGTTAATGTGCCGTCGGTAACGGTGTAATCCACTGTGTCGACGCCATTGAAATTCAACGGTGGGGTGTAGGTGTAACTGCCATCAGCGGCAATGACTATGGTGCCGCCTTGAGTGGTGGTAAAAGTGCCGGCGACCACTGACAAGCTATCGCCGTCTAAATCAGTGTCGTTGGCATCTAAATCTACTGTCGAGGTAAATGTGGTGTCTTCCTGGACATTAATTACATCATCAACAGCCACTGGTGCATCGTTGCCTGCACCCACATTGATGGTCAGGGTACCGATGTCAGTTAATGTGCCGTCGGTAACGGTGTAATCCACTGTGTCGACGCCATTAAAATTCAACGGTGGGGTGTAGGTGTAACTGCCATCAGCGGCAATGACTATGGTGCCGCCTTGAGTGGTGGTAAAAGTACCGGCGACCACTGACAAGCTATCGCCGTCTAAATCAGTGTCGTTGGCATCTAAGTCGATGCTTGAGTTGAAGACCGTATCTTCTTGAATATTAATTACATCATCAACAGCCACAGGAGCATCGTTGCCTGCACCCACATTGATGGTCAGGGTACCGATGTCAGTTAATGTGCCGTCGGTAACGGTGTAATCCACTGTGTCGACGCCATTAAAATTCAACGGTGGGGTGTAGGTGTAACTGCCATCAGCGGCAATGACTATGGTGCCGCCAGCCGTTGTGGTAAAGGTGCCCGGTACAACCGTTAAGCTATCGCCGTCTAAATCAGTGTCGTTGGCATCTAAGTCGATGCTTGAGTTGAAGACCGTATCTTCTTGAATATTAATTACATCATCAACAGCCACAGGAGCATCGTTGCCTGCACCCACATTGATGGTCAGGGTACCGATGTCAGTTAATGTGCCGTCGGTAACGGTGTAATCCACTGTGTCGACGCCATTAAAATTCAACGGTGGGGTGTAGGTGTAACTGCCATCAGCGGCAATGACTATGGTGCCGCCAGCCGTTGTGGTAAAGGTGCCCGGTACAACCGTTAAGCTATCGCCGTCTAAATCAGTGTCGTTGGCATCTAAGTCGATGCTTGAGTTGAAGACCGTATCTTCTTGAATATTAATTACATCATCAACAGCCACAGGAGCATCGTTGCCCGCGCCCACATTGATGGTCAGGGTACCGATGTCAGTTAATGTGCCGTCGGTAACGGTGTAATCCACTGTGTCGACGCCATTAAAATTCAACGGTGGGGTGTAGGTGTAACTGCCATCAGCGGCAATGACTATGGTGCCGCCAGCCGTTGTGGTAAAGGTGCCCGGTACAACCGTTAAGCTATCGCCGTCTAAATCAGTGTCGTTGGCATCTAAGTCGATGCTTGAGTTGAAGACCGTATCTTCTTGAATATTAATTACATCATCAACTGCCACAGGAGCATCGTTGCCCGCGCCCACATTGATGGTCAGGGTACCGATGTCAGTTAATGTGCCGTCGGTAACGGTGTAATCCACTGTGTCAACGCCATTGAAATTCAACGGTGGGGTGTAGGTGTAACTGCCATCAGCGGCAATGACTATGGTGCCGCCAGCCGTTGTGGTAAAGGTGCCCGGTACAACCGTTAAGCTATCGCCGTCTAAATCAGTGTCGTTGGCATCTAAGTCGATGCTTGAGTTGAAGACCGTATCTTCTTGAATATTAATTACATCATCAACAGCCACAGGAGCATCGTTGCCCGCACCCACATTGATGGTCAGGGTACCGATGTCAGTTAATGTGCCGTCGGTTACGGTGTAATCCACTGTGTCAACGCCATTGAAATTCAACGGTGGGGTGTAGGTGTAACTGCCATCAACGTCAATGACTATGGTGCCGCCAGCCGTTGTGGTAAAGGTGCCCGGTACAACCGTTAGGCTATCGCCGTCTAAATCAGTGTCGTTGGTATCTAAGTCGATGCTTGAGTTGAAGACCGTATCTTCTTGAATATTAATTACATCATTAACTGCAACTGGTGCATCGTTTACTGCGCCCACATTGATGGTCAGGGTACCGATGTCAGTTAATGTGCCGTCGGTAACGGTGTAATCCACTGTGTCGACGCCATTAAAATTCAACGGGGGGGTGTAGGTGTAACTGCCATCAGCGGCAATAACGATCGTACCGCCTTGAGTGGTAGTAAAGGTGCCCGCGATCACTGACAAGCTATCGCCATCGACATCGATGTCGTTGGTATCTAAGTCGATAGTTGAGGTAAATGTGGTGTCTTCCTGGGCATTAATCACATCATCAACAGCCACAGGTGCATCGTTTACTGCGCCCACATTGATGGTCAGGGTACCGATGTCAGTTAATGTGCCGTCGGTAACGGTGTAATCCACTGTGTCGACGCCATTAAAATTCAACGGGGGGGTGTAGGTGTAACTGCCATCAGCGGCAATAACGATCGTACCGCCTTGAGTGGTAGTAAAAGTGCCCGGTACAACCGTTAGGCTATCGCCGTCTAAATCAGTGTCGTTGGCATCTAAATCTACTGTTGAGGTAAATGTGGTGTCTTCTTGAATATTAATTTCATCATCTACGGCAACCGGCGCATCGTTTTCAGGTGTAATTTCAATAGTTAACGTTGCTGTTGCACCAGTATTAGTGGTGTAAGTGACAATCGGAACTTGACCGTTCCAATTTTCATTAGGCGTAAAAGTATAAGAACCATCTTCATTTATGATTAATATGCCGCCGTCCAGAGTCACTTCAGAATCGGCAAGGTAAGTCACACCACCGATGTCAAAACTGATGACAGTAAGATTAGAATCTGGATCGCTGTCATTATCTAAAACATTACCTGACGCGGGGGTATCTTCAGCAGCCACAACTGAATCATTTTCGATAACAGTTTGGTCGTCAACCGGTGTAATTTCAATAGTTAACGTTGCTGTTGCACCAGTATTAGTGGTGTAAGTGACAATCGGAACTTGACCGTTCCAATTTTCATTAGGCGTAAAAGTATAAGAACCATCTTCATTGATGATTAATATGCCGCCGTCCAGAGTCACTTCAGTGCCAGCAGGATAGGTTTCACCATTAATGTCAAAACTGACCACAGTAAGATCGGAGTCTGGATCGCTGTCATTATCTAAAACATTACCTGACACAGGCGTATCTTCAGCAGCCACAACTGAATCATTTTCGGTAACAGTAGGGTCATCAACCGGTGTGATTTCAATGACTAACGTAGCCGTTGCGCCAGTATTGGTGGTGTAAGTGATAACCGGAACTTGACCATTCCAATTTTCATTAGGTGTAAAAGTATAAGAGCCATCTTCATTGATGATTAATACGCCGCCGTCGAGAGTCACTTCAGTGCCAGCTGGATAGGTTTCACCATTAATGTCAAAACTGACCACAGTAAGATCGGAATCTGGATCGCTGTCATTATCTAAAACATTACCTGACACAGGCGTATCTTCAGCAGCCACAACTGAATCATTTTCGGTAACAGTAGGGTCATCAACCGGTGTGATTTCAATGACTAACGTAGCCGTTGCGCCAGTATTGGTGGTGTAAGTGATAACCGGAACTTGACCATTCCAATTTTCATTAGGAGTAAAAGTATAAGAGCCATCTTCATTGATGATTAATACGCCGCCGTCGAGAGTCACTTCAGTGCCAGCTGGATAGGTTTCACCATTAATGTCAAAACTGACCACAGTAAGATCGGAATCTGGATCGCTGTCATTATCTAATACATTACCTGACACTGGGGTATCTTCAGCCGCTATTACTGAATCATTTTCGGTAACAGTAGGGTCTTCAACCGGTGTGATTTCAATGACTAACGTAGCCGTTGCGCCAGTATTGGTGGTGTAAGTGATAACCGGAACTTGACCGTTCCAATTTTCATTAGGTGTGAAAGTATAAGAACCATCTTCATTGATGATTAATACGCCGCCGTCAAGAGTCACTTCAGTGCCAGCTGGATAGGTTTCACCATTAATGTCAAAACTGACCACAGTAAGATCGGAATCTGGATCGCTGTCATTATCTAATACATTACCTGACACTGGGGTATCTTCAGCCGCTATTACTGAATCATTTTCGGTAACAGTAGGGTCGTCAACCGGTGTGATTTCAATGACTAACGTAGCCGTTGCGCCAGTATTGGTGGTGTAAGTGATAACCGGAACTTGACCGTTCCAATTTTCATTAGGTGTGAAAGTATAAGAACCATCTTCATTGATGATTAATACGCCGCCGTCAAGAGTCACTTCAGTGCCAGCTGGATATGTCTCGCCATTAATTTCAAACGTAACAATTGATAACTCAGAATCAGGGTCGACGTCATTTGCAAGCAAATTGCCTGCAATAACTTCATCTTCAGCAACGATTTGGGTGTCGTTTGCCAATACAGACGGTACATCTTCGGGAGTAATGGTATTTTCTTCGGCAGTTAGAGGGCTAACAGCGGGTTGGGTCGCAGTGTTAAAGCCAGCATTCGCAATGGTTTCATTACCAGAACGATCTAATGTGATAAAACTACCACCTTCGTTACCGGTTGTTGGTGTACCTGCAGCGGTTTCAGGAAGGTCAACAGTTGGATCTTCACCTGACGCAATAAGGGCTTGTAATGCTTCTATTTCATCAAGCGCTTCAAGGTTGGTGAAATCGTCATTTAACTCTGGTTGAGTAACAGAGATATCATTTTGAGAAAAAATGGTGCCATCATCAAAGGTGATAACAAAACGTGCGCTGTCATCAAAAATTAACAAACTAGCCTCGGGGATTGTTTGCCCTGGCTGTAAAATTGTTAATTGATTACCAGCAGATATACTGATTTGGCTTTGTGCCTCAGTTAATACGCCTGCTTTTGTTGTTGTTATCGTACCCATTAATTAGCTCCCAACAGCTATTCCTGACTCGGAAATATTCAATACATTATAGACTTAGCGTAAAGATGTAAGATTTCTATGCTTTACAACGCCATACACTAACCCAGATTTAACAATTTTACTTCAGAAACACTAAACATGTCAATTTTTTGACATGTTTTTGACTAGTCTTAACCATATGAATTTTTTAAAAAAGCAGATTTATTTGCACATATATCATTCAAAAGATTCATTTTTAAATGATACCAATTGAAGAGTAAAGATTGATATTCTTTAGTCGTGTGCGGTACATGAGCGATTCAGTTATAGAAATATGTTATTAAATGAACATAAATTTACCCTCTATCGGTTATCGGTTATAGGTAGTAAAAGTTTAGTTAATTCTATTGTTAATGAGTCTGAAAAATGCAAAAAAGCCTGCAATTTATGCAGGCTTTATGGGGGAAAAAATAATATATATAGTTAGCTAGCTGCTAGCGTTAGCTGCGTGACGATAGCTTTGCATTGCCATCGTATTATCACCAAGCTGCTCTTGTACTTGCGCTAAAGCTAACCATCTAGTGCGACTTGGTGCAATTTGGCAGGCATTGTACCAATGTATTTTAGCTTGTTTAAAATCACGAGTTTGTAAGGCTAACTTAGCCAAACATTCTTGGTAACTGACAAGGTTTTCATGTGTTTGCTCAAATTTACTGAGCAGTTTTCGAATATCATTATCATGCGCGCTAGCTATCTCAGCTACCGCATCGAATAAACTCTCAACAGGGTTAGACTTGAGGTGTTTAAAAAGCAGCTTTAATGCTTCATCTTTGCGTTGTAGCTTACATAATCCATAAAGATAGGCTATTAAGGTTCGAACTTGATTCCGTTCAGATTTACTTAACCAGCCCCAACATTTATCAAGTTCACTTGCCGTTTTTTCAGCAGCTTGATTGATTAAATGGATATTAGCTTGGGTCGTTATTTCGATAATTTCCTCATCGGAATAAACATGTCGCTTAGCTAAAGTAGGCATAATTAATTTAAGCGCTGCCCAGTCCTGTTGAGCCAGGTATAAATCGGCAGCCAACTTGATAACGGAATCTTTACTCTTGCTTGTTGGATCAAGTTCATTCAACAGGATACGGGCTTGAGTCAATTCGCCTTGTTTCAATAAATAGCGCGTATGAGTTGTTAATACAGCTTTTTTGGCTAAAGGATCTAATTGTGCTTTAGCAAGATAATCATCACGTTCAGTAGTTTTATGTTGATGTTGTGCGGCTCTTGCTGCAGCAAAATAATTAAGCGCAGGCAGCTCGCCATTTTCAGCACCTTTGACCATGGCTTTTTCGGCGGTGGGCCAATCCTCTTCTGCTAAGGCCAATGCACCCATTAAGGTTTGTTTTTTGGCTTGTTCAATACGCCAACGCTCAGGTAAATAGCGGCTACTTAACACTAAAGTTAATAGCAATATTAAGACTCTTTTAGTTAATGCTAAGCCAATATAAAAGGCTAATAATGCAAATAAACCAAAAGCTAAACTGGTTTCAATTTGATAGTCCCATATTGCGATATAAATATAGCCTTTGGTTTCTAAAAGGTACGGCGTGACACACAAACCTAATAGAATGATAATCACATAAGCCAACATTTTTATCATAGTGCTGGCTCCTCTTCAGGCATCATTTTCCCGTATGTCATTAATTGTTGTAACAGTGGAGTAGATTTAAATTGATAAGCATTCGCGGACTCAATAGAAAGCTGTGATAACACTTCTAGCTGAGCGAGCGTATTTTGGGTGCGACGATCACTGGTATCAAAATATTGTTTTACCCAACGATGAGCATAATTAATTGCACTGTGATAACCCTGTTGATCATAGTTGTGCAACGAAAACTGAGCTTGTAACAATTTCAGGCGTACATTTTCTACTAAATACCATTGTTGTTCTAATGGTAGTAGCGGTTCTAAATCAGTAGTTCGCTCGCGAATAGTAATAAAACCATCAATAAATTGCTTAAATGACTTAGATAAATTCGTTTGCCAGTCATCAATAGAATCAGAAAGAGGTTCAGCTAATTCATCCACGGCTAAATCTGTATCAGCTTGATTTAAGGGGAGGTTAGCCACTTGATCTATCACCGCATCAATGGCATACACTGCGCCTGCTACATCGGTCGTTTTAATCGAACGCGTTGCGGCGATATCCTGTGCAATAGCTTTACGCAGTTGATGTAATGCTGGATCTTTCATCGCTTCAATGCGGTTATCGGCCGACTGCAATAAGCTGGCTGCAGTTTGAGGGTCTTTTTCAAGCCACAGTTTTCTACTTGCCATACGCACTAGATAATCAGCTTCAGACGCCATCCAATGGTTTGGACTACGTTGAGCGACTATTGCAACTCGTTCTTGCAGTTGTTTTTGCGCCTGTTGCAGCACAGCCAACTGCTGATAAGCTTTTGCATCATTAACTTGTTGCTGTTCTAATTGGGCAATACGTTGGTTTGGTCCGGATAGTGACTGCTGTAATTCCTGCTTTAGTTTTTGATTGTTTGTTTCAAGCAGAGTTAATTCAGTATTTATCTCTTGTTGTTGATTTTGCTGGTTTTCTTGTTGTGAATTGAGTTGTAAATAAAGCCAATAACAACCAGCAATGGCCGTGCTAGCGGCCATCCAGCTAATAAAAATACTTAATCGAACCCACCATGAACTGCGTAATTTACGATGCCGACTTGAAGGGCCTGGTTGACGTTTTGGCGTAGGAGAGGCTGCTTTTGCAGCTTGAGGTGAGTCGCCCTTTGCCTGAGGTTTAGACACTACATCATGAGTATCAACTTCAGTGGATTCGAGTTTGTTATTTTCCATGAACAGTCCTTGAAAGCAAAATACGACAAATTGATAGTGAAAGGCTCACTATCATTGAACAGTGTTAAATAGTGAAATTACGCTGTTAAGCCCAATGCGACAAGTATTGCCCGAGTATTTGCTCCATTTGCATTGGTTACTCTATGTAAACCTAATGCATTTGCCTGTAATTTCACACGATTACTTGGCACTATGATATGACATGAATCTAACCATGCAAATAACTCTTTTGGAATTAACGCAATTAAATTGGTTAATATCTCACCACTAGTGACCACAATTGTGTTGATACCGAAATCTACCCATTGTGAAACAACCTGTTGATTATCGAGTGTTGGCCGCGATCGTTGGTATACATCCCAATAGCTCACATTAGCCCCACGCAGTTCGAGTTGTTCAGCTATTGTTTCGCGTCCACCTGAGCCGCGGCAGATAATAAAGGATTGTTTATTAATATGTTGCAGCTGTGGTAATGATAAAAGCCCTTCACTGTCTTGGCTATTTTCTGGGGCAGAAAATACAGTCAAGTTGTATTGTTTTAATGCATCAGCCGTGGCTTGACCTACAGCAAAGTAGCGACATTGAGAGGGGAATAATTTATGACGTTTTTCTGCAGTAAATGTCACCGCATTAGTGCTAATAAAAATGAGATTATCAACGTCATCAAAAAAAACAGGGGCTGGAAGGTGAGTCGCTTCTACACCTAGAAGTGGAGTGACTATATGAGCAACTTGATACTTATCAAGTTGCTCAATCATATCTTGATTACGACCTTCTGGACGTGTCAGCAAGACTTTCATATTTGAGCCGTTACTGGGCGTAAACCGCATCAAGAATAGTTTTAGCACCACGACTTAATAAGTCATTCGCCAGTGCCTGCCCAAGCTCGATAGCCTGTGTTTTATCACCAGCGACCTGGCCAGTAATCACCTGGCTACCATCTGGATTACCCACTAATCCGCGAAGTGTTAAGGTGTCGCCGATAATTTCGGCATAGGCGCCAATAGGAACCTGACAACCGCCCTCCAGGCGAGTATTCATTGCGCGCTCTGCTAATACACGATAACGGGTTTCTAAATGCTCAAGTGGTGCTAATAAGTTTTTTACTCGCTCATCATTAGTGCGGCACTCAATACCAACAGCACCTTGACCGTTTGCGGGTAATGACTCTTCAGCTGAAATAAAACTGGCAATACGTTGCGTTAACTTGAGGCGAATTAAGCCTGCAGCAGCAAGAATAATTGCATCATAATCACCACTGTCTAGCTTGGCCAAACGGGTACCGACATTACCGCGTAAATCTTTGATCACTAAATCAGGACGGGCGGCACGAATTTGACATTGACGACGAAGACTTGAAGTACCTACAACAGCGCCTTGTGGCAATTCGCTGATACTTTTACAGCTATTTGATACAAATGCATCGCGGGGATCTTCTCGCTCACAAATTACTTGTAAGCCTAGTCCCTCAGGGAAGTCTACGGGCACGTCTTTCATTGAATGCACTGCAATATCAGCACGGTCTTCCAACATGGCAACTTCAAGTTCTTTGACAAAAAGCCCTTTACCACCCACTTTAGCTAATGGTGTGTCTAAAATAACATCGCCTTTAGTGCTCATTGGCAGTAGCTCAACAATCAAGCCTGGATGAATGCGTTCTAATTCAGCTTTTACAAACTCAGCTTGCCACATTGCCAGTGGACTTTTACGCGTTGCAATACGAATAGTGTTTTCAGACATGGCCATATTTATCCATCAACTAACAGTAATTGCGCTAATGCTAACATTGGATTAAGGAGTTTGTCATAACTGTATTGAAATTGTTTGAAGTTGCACGATGATTTTATCATTTGGCCTTAATCCACTTAAGTTAGGGGGGCAATAAAGCAAAATAATACAGAGACTATTTTAACGGACATAGATGCGGCTGCTTAGCCCTATTTAAGCTTATTTTAATGCTATAAGCGGTTAAATTAGCATTAAGCGCTTATTTGGTAGCCAATCGAAGTTATTATCTGAATTCGGGGGGCTTTAGTTTTGTTCTAAGACCTTTGGTCAGATTGCTAAAATTGAATTTGGTGTTAACCTTGTCACATTGAATAGATTTTTTTGATATAGATCACTCTCGTGCATCCATATGAGTTAAAAGCTATGGTTTGAGCGATTAAAGTTGCTAGGTGAGTGGTTTAAGGATGGAGTCTTTGCACGATTTACCCGATTCAAATACTGACAATACTAGCGCAATTTATCGTGCTGAAAAATTGAATTCGTTGAGGTTACAACGAGTTAAATTAACCTTGCCTGAGCAACAATATCAGTTGTTTTTGCTTATACCTTATCTTTTACAGATTAATGCAATTCAATTGCCCGGTTTTATCGATGCAGTAACGCCATCGGGAATTTGTGATTTCAATTTTTCATCTGTACTCGAGCAAGCGTGTCAAGCTGTCGGCGTACCATATATATCAACAGTGTCTGAGCAACCCTATGCATTTGAAGGCATTTACGCCATGGGAAGCTCATCCAGTTTTGGCCAAAACCTCAATAGTGATGTTGACATCTGGTTAGTGCATCACATTACGTTGAGCCAAGCAGATATAGACCGACTCCGTGCAAAAGTTTCTCATTTAACCGCTTGGTTTGTTCAATTTGATTTTGAAGTGAACTTTTATCTTATTCACCCTAACCAGTTCCGTGAATGCAGTTTGTATGAAAACTGCCAACCATTGGGTGAAGAGCACAGTGGGTCGGTTCAGCATTGGTTGTTATTGGAAGAGTTTTATCGCACTCATATTCGATTAGCCGGCAAATATGTTGCTTGGTGGCCGGAAGCGACTGGCGATGCATTGCTGTTTTTAGGTGACTTGAAAAACTTGCCTGCCAGCGAGTATTTTGGCGCATCTTTGTGGCAGCTATATAAAGGCCTTAATAAGCCGCATAAAGCGCTCTTGAAAGTATTATTACTTGAAGTTTATGCTAGCGAGTATCCGCAAAATCATATGGCCACAGAAGAAGTTTGGCAATATTGTTTAAATGATAATTTCTCTGACGATAATGATGCCTACCTTATTCTATATCAACGTATAGAGCATTATTTGTTATCTCGCCGAGAAGTTAAAAGGCTTGAAATTGTACGACGCTGTTTTTACCTTAAATGCGGTATCGCATTATCTGAACCACAACAAACACAGCATGATTGGCGCTATCAAAAACTCACAGATTTAACGGTGGATTGGTGTTGGCCAAGTAGTCTACTAGTCACTT
This sequence comes from Shewanella glacialimarina, assembly GCF_020511155.1. Lineage (NCBI taxonomy): Bacteria > Pseudomonadati > Pseudomonadota > Gammaproteobacteria > Alteromonadales > Shewanellaceae > Shewanella > Shewanella glacialimarina. The sequence continues at coordinate 531,869 of NZ_CP041216.1, forward strand.
TAGACAATGCGACAAACTGGCATTCTGGTCAGTTACAATGGTTTAATCAGCAGTTAAATGAGTTGCTGCTTGCTAGCTATAAAAACCTGCTTCAATTTGCTTCTAAACATGAACTTAGCGATCGTATGAGAGTTGAAGAGCTTTGCCTATTAGCGCGTAAGTTGCATGGTTTTTTCAGTGATGCCCCCCATACTTTACCCCCGCTTAATCCACTGTGGAGTCAAAATGTAAGTGAACCAGAGCTTGCGGTATGGTTTTCAAAAAAGAAGTCCCAATATCAATTATTTAGGGGCGTCAGTAACGCGGATAAACTCATCGGACAGCAGGCATTGTTTGTTGGAAAAACAGATGTAGATGTGGTGGCTTGGGCGGTGATGAATGGTTTGGTTACCGACAGAACATATTGGTATAGCATTGGGCGAAATAAAGCCTATGCCACCAAATTAGCACGCCTAGCCAAAGGGCTAATGCAAAATGTTAACCATACGATTGAAGTGACTAAAAGCCATTTATGCCAACCTTGGTTTTATCAGCACATCATTGTTATCGCCAATATGGATAATGATGTAACTGAGCAATGGCATGGACAGGAGATCATGGTCGATTATATGAATGGTGATATTTTGTCGCTAGGCCGTGATAAGAAAAATATGTTATCGAGTATTGATATTATCAGCTTAAATAGTTGGGGTGAGTGGCACAGCCACCGATTTGAAGGTGAAGTAGCGGTGCTAGAGGCGCTATCTTTTTTAGTGCTAGGATTGAAACGCGCTAATGCACAAAGTCAGTTATCGGTATTATCCTGTTCAACTAAGTTGGTCAAACAAATTCAGGACCAACTTATGCAATTACTGAAATTATGTCATCAAACCATTCAAAACGTCAGTGACAGCCAAACACTGCTCATTGAGCTCAATATGGGCAGTCAAAAATACGGTCTACATTTCAATTCTTTGGGTATGGTTTATAACGTATTAGCGAGCTCTAGAAACATGTTTCACTATAACAGGCCACGTTTAGTGACTCACCTACCACGTCCTGAACTTAATAATGAGCCATTTTCAACGGTGCCAGTAATTATTCAACGTTATATAGCTCATGGTGCAAAACAGTTTTTTTTACGACAATTAAGCGATAAGTTGGAAGTTATTCTTGTCGATGAAACTAATATACTGACCCATAGCGTGCACGACAATATGACTATAAGCCAATTAGTGAGCCAGCAGAGTTTAAGTTTTGTGAAAGACAGTCACTGCGATCAGCAAGCATTTTTTAATATGCCGCAATTCTTTCGGTTAGTGAGAAAAGAGGGCTCATTGAAGGTCGAACCTTTTGGCGTAACGGAAGATGAAATGGGCTCAGCGTTCTAGCTAAACCCATTAACAGTGGTAATAGGATTAAATGGTAATCACTATTCCACCTTGCTTAGCAATTGAATCTAGTACAAATGGCACAAAATCAATGTTATTACGGGTATCTAACCATTTACCATTTTGGTAAGCAAAGTGGTATCCACCAGTGATGGTCGCTAACCAGATCTCGTGCAAAGGTTCTTGCTTGTTGATCACAATTTGCGAACCATCTTCAAAGGTCAATTGCACTAGATTTCCGCTGTAATTGATGTCTACATCCGCGTCTTGTTCGTCAATAGCGGTTTCAATAGCGTTATCGATTGCGCTGAATATTTCATCAGCTAATTGGTGAAACTCTGTATCTGTCATAGCCATGCATTTCTATCCTTTGCTTTCTGCGAGATGAATGCGATTATAAGGCCATAATTGATCAGATGCACAGATGTTGAGAAAAATGAGACTGCTTTTATTACTTTTGCTTGCTAGCCTAGTGCTAAGCGCCTGTGGTCAGAAAGGGCCTTTATACAAAACTCCCGCGCAGGAAGATAATAAAATTTCCGCAGCGCCAATTACGGCTGACTTAGAAACACTACCAGCGGGATCAGACTCAACAGCTGATATACAGCAATAATATAGGAAACGTATTGTGGATTTTTTTACTTATCAAGACAGTCATTTATTTGCCGAAGGTTGCGACGTCAGTGCATTAGCCAAAAAATATGGTACGCCACTGTATATTTATTCCCGCGCAACGCTAGAGCGCCATTGGCATGCTTTTGATAAGGCTGTCGCTAATCATCCTCATTTGGTTTGCTATGCCGTAAAAGCTAATTCTAACTTAGGAGTGCTCAATGCCCTAGCTCGCCTGGGCAGTGGTTTTGATATTGTATCTGGTGGTGAATTGTCACGCGTTTTACAAGCAGGTGGTGACCCTAAAAAAGTAGTCTTTTCGGGAGTGGGTAAAACCATTACTGAGATGGAGCAGGCATTAAAAATCGGTATTTATTGTTTTAATGTTGAATCAAGTGCCGAGCTTGAGCTATTAAATGAGGTTGCTGGCCGTTTAGGTAAAATCGCGCCGGTATCATTGCGGGTTAATCCTGATGTTGATGCAGGTACCCACCCTTATATTTCTACCGGCTTAAAAGAAAATAAGTTTGGTATTGCCATGGAAGAAGCTGAGCAAGTTTTTGCCCGCGCAGCTGAGTTACCGCACTTACATGTTAAAGGGGTAGATTGCCATATTGGCTCGCAGTTAACTGAACTAAAACCGTTTTTAGATGCGATGGATCGTATGCTGTCTTTGATAGACCGCTTAGCTGAGCAAGGCATAGTGATTGAGCATTTTGATGTGGGTGGTGGCTTAGGTGTGCCTTATAATAATGAAACACCTCCTCACCCAGACGCTTACGCCGCTGCGTTACTTGAACGGCTAGGGCAACGCCCGATAAAGTTGATTTTCGAACCTGGCCGAGCCATTGCTGCAAATGCGGGTATTTTTGTCACTGAAGTGTTATTCCTCAAAGAAAACAGCGACAAACGCTTTGCCATTGTTGATGGTGCTATGAATGACTTAATTCGTCCATCGCTTTATAGTGCGTGGCAGAATATTATTCCTGTTAACCAAACTGATGCACCAACCCAAGCTTATGATGTGGTTGGCCCAGTGTGTGAAACCGGCGACTTTTTAGGTAAAGACAGACAATTAGCGGTTAAAGCTGGCGACTTGTTAGCAGTGCGTTCAAGTGGTGCATATGGCTTTGTGATGTCATCTAATTATAATTCTCGTCCACGGGTGGCAGAAGTGATGGTTGATGGCGAACAAGATATACTGGTGCGTGAGCGTGAAACCGTGGCGCAACTTTGGCAAGGTGAACACCTGCTACCTTAATGAGTAAATGGAAAAGGAAACACCTTTGATTCAATTCACTAAAATGCATGGGCTAGGCAATGATTTTATGGTCGTTGATGGTATTACCCAAAATGTATTTTTTTCGCCAGAGCAAATACGTCGATTAGCTAATCGAAATTTTGGGATCGGTTTTGATCAATTATTATTGGTCGAGCCGCCCTATGATCCCGATTTAGATTTCCATTACCGTATTTTTAATGCCGATGGTAGCGAAGTTGAGCAATGTGGTAATGGTGCGCGATGCTTCGCTCGTTTTGTGCGTAATAAAGGCTTAACCAATAAGAATAAAATTCGGGTGAGTACCAGCTCAGGTAAAATAACCCTGCGTATTGAGCGAGATGGTTTAGTCACAGTCAATATGGGCGTACCTGTCACTGACCCGAACCACATTCCGTTTAAAGCTAAAAAGAGTGAAAAAACCTATTTACTGCAAACCCCGATGCAAACTTTTTTATGTGGTGCTGTGTCAATGGGCAACCCACATTGCGTGCTTGAAGTGGAAGATGTAGAAAATGCCGCAGTTGCGGAAATAGGTGCCATGTTAACCAACCATGAGCGATTCCCAAAAGGGGTTAATGTCGGCTTTATGCAAGTCATAAGCCCAAGCCATATTAAGCTTAGGGTTTATGAGCGTGGCGCTGCAGAAACACTTGCTTGTGGCACTGGCGCCTGTGCCGCTGTTGCTGTGGGTATACTGCAAGATAAGTTAGACAATGAAGTGCGCGTAGACTTACCCGGTGGTTCATTAACCATTAATTGGGAAGGTGAAGGTAAGTCGTTGTGGATGACAGGCCCTGCTGAACATGTATATGATGGTCAAATACAGCTGTAATATTTAGGTAGATTAAATTTTTATGAGTGAGATAACGTCAGCCGCTGATGTGGCATCAAACCAAGATTCATTATCAGACGCACTATCGGGTATCGATGCAATCGGTCAAGATTTAGGCGCTGAAATGTTGGCGAACTTTCGTAACCAAGTGCTAGATGAAAATCTAGTGCGTGATTATTTACTCGACAACCCTGAGTTTTTCAATCGTCATCCTGAGTTACTGATTGCGCTTCGGTTGAATCATCATGAGCGTGGCGCGGTATCACTGGTTGAGCGTAGACAAGAAATACTGCGCCAAAAAGTGACTCAGCTCGAAGAAGAAATTACTGCGCTAATGAATGTGGCAAAGCAGAATGAACGTATATTTATGTTTAATAATGAATTGTCATTTCAATTATTGGCTTGTAAGGAGCTAAGTGAACTTAGGCAAACCTTGTTTGAAGGGTTAAAGGCTGAGTTTGGCTTTACCCATGTGCGTTTAATTACCGTTCATGATATTGACAGTGAATTAGCTAACATTTGGCGTCATCGCATTCAAAATAATTACTATTTTGGCCGACTAACTCAGTCAGAATCAAAACGCTTATTTGGCAGTGAAGTTGGCTCTGTTGCGTTAACTAGACTATCGGATGAAAATGGCCAGGTCATATTTGCCATAGCTAGCGCCGATGCCGCTCACTTTCACCCCAATATGGACTCTTTACTATTAAGCCAATTACGTCGTTTACTCAGCCATTTATTAGCAACATTTTAACCTAGTGGTTTGTGACTGATTGGTACATGGTCAAATCTTGGTGTTGTGTTCTCCAAATATAATATTCAAGGCTATGATTTTCAAAGCTGTAGCGTTCAAGATACTGCTGCGTATCAGCATAAAGCAGGAGTCGCCGTGATGACACAGACAGATTGGCAAGCTAAGTATCGCCAATACTTGACCTTTGAGCGTCAGTTATCGGCTTACACTATTCGCAATTATTTTTTTGAACTCAACCGTGCTCAATCCTTATTAGGCGAAGATATTTACTTACATAATGCTAACCGCGATCAGTTGCAAAGTGTGCTAGCCAAATTGCATCGACAGGGTTTAAGTCCGCGTTCAATTGCATTAAGCTTGTCGGCACAAAAACAATTTTATGCTTTTTTACTGCGTGAAAATGTTATAGCAATAAATCCTGCTAAAACCCTCAGTGCCCCCAAACAAAATAAGCCATTACCTAAAAATATGGATGTCGATGCCGTCAGCCATTTACTCGATATTGACGCTGATGATCCGCTGGCTATTCGAGATAAAGCTATTATGGAGTTATTTTATTCCAGCGGGCTTCGTTTAGCCGAATTAGCCGCGTTAAATTATGATGACATTCAGTTTGATAACGCAGAAGTTAAGGTCATGGGTAAGGGCAGTAAACAACGGATTGTGCCAATTGGTAAAGTGGCTATCAATGCGTTAAAAGTATGGTTTACCTGCCGTGAACAAGTGTCTTCTTTACATACGAATGATGCATTGTTTATCAGTAATCAAGGCAAGCGATTATCGCACCGTAGCATTCAAGCCAGAATGAATAAATGGGGTCAAGAGCAGGCGTTATCGGTTAAAGTGCATCCGCATAAGTTACGCCATTCTTTTGCGACTCATATGCTTGAATCTAGTGCCGACTTACGTGCAGTACAAGAGTTACTGGGCCACGCAAACCTGTCTACAACTCAAATTTATACTAGCTTAGACTTCCAGCATCTCGCTAAAGTTTACGATGGTGCTCATCCTAGAGCGAAAAAAAATAAGGGCAACTCATAATGGTGCACATGTTAGCGCAGCAAAGCCAAACGGGTATGATTCAATATCAACGGCTCAAACCTTTTAAAGCCATTAGTTTTGATTTAGATGACACCCTATATGATAATAAACCCATTATCGTTAAGGCTGTTGCGGAGTCATTTAGTCTATTACACCGTAAGTACCCTAAATCGTCCCATTGGACCGCAGTTGATTGGCAGCGTTGTAAACTTGCATTGCAAATGCGTCAGCCTGAGTTAGTGCATGACACCTCAGCGGCGCGCTATGCTATGCTGCGTGAAGGGTTAATTCAGTTGGGTTACAGCGAAATTGAATCCAGCCATGGGGCGCAAGCTGGGTTAGATTGTTTTCACCACTATCGCAGTGATTTCACCATTGTCCCAGATGTGCTTGCTACGCTTAATACATTAAAACAGCACTTTACTTTAGTGGGTATTACTAACGGTAATGTTGATGCTAGCCGTATTGGTTTAGATACTGTCATGCAGTTTGTTTTGCATCCAGGATGTGGCGTTAAAATGAAACCGGCAGGTGATATGTTTGATTTAGCCTGTAAACAGCTGGCGATAAAACCGTCAGAATTGTTGCATGTTGGCGATCACCCTAACTCAGATATTGTCGGGGCTAAAATGGCCGGATGTCAGACTGTTTGGCTAAACCCTTGCCAGCAAAAAAGGCATAAAAACCCTGCGAGTTTATTACCCCATATCGCGATTGATCAGTTGTCGTTATTGCTTAACTTGATTTAGGTTTTAGCACCACACCTGCGCGTTGTTTCATTTGATCAACTTGTTCATGACTGGCATGCATATCGGCATCACCTACTCGGAAATAACTACCACCGTAGGGATCTGTGCCGATATAGATAGGTCGAAGCTTGGGATCTACCGCAGGAACATGAATTCGAATCAACTTCTTACCCATAATTTCAATAATTTGTACATCAGTAGGTGAGAGGATATTGTGGCTAATTTTTTGCGGGTTATTAAGGATTTGCCAAATTTCACTGAGCATAGGCATAAGGTTAACAATACCCTCGATACTAAACTCTCCATGGTCTTCCTTTACCCCTAGAATAATTTCACCCCCTAAGGTATTGGCAAACGCGCTATAGGTTTCCCACATAACTTCTGGCAATTTTCCATTACCGTCGCGGCCACCAGCAAGCTTAAATTCTACCTGGGCAGACTCATGAAGATTGGCAATATCATCTAATGCAAAAGTGGGGTAATTATGAGTGCTCATAGGATTAGTCAATAATTAAGATTCTCAACTTAGCTTATGAATAAATAACTGAAAAAGAAAGCTAAAAGTGGAAACTGGCATAAGAATTTCATCCCAAAAGCAGCTAAAAGAGCTGTTAGGTAACCTCAATAGCCCCCTAATCTAACGTTAATTCTTTATAACCCCAATGCTTTTGGAAATAGTAGATTATTTTCAAGATGAATATGCATTTGTAAGTCAGCATCAAATTCTGCCAGGGTTTTATAGCAGGTGCGCCATGTGTTACAGGCACCTTCCGGCACTTGATAGTTGCTCGTTATTTGTCTCAGTTTGATCAGAATGTCAGCGGTATTACCATGTTCATGTTCCATCACATTAATTGGATTACCTATGTGACCAAAACAGCCATTTATCTTTTCCCCTACACTTAATGAGCGAATAGCAGGAAATAAAATCCGTTCTTCTTTCATTAAATGCGGCATTAACTCAGCTACTAATGAATTTACCCATTGAGCAAAAGGTAGTATTTCATCATGGTCATCGCCGTGGGCATTGACCATTATCTCGGTATACTCTTGCAACAATGGCGCGGTATTACGCACGTATTTGTGGTGGGTAGCCTCAATGTAATTAACCAACTCAATCAATGACAATTGATCTAATGCAGCCAGTTGTGCTTGGTGTTCAGACGAGCATGACTCAAGGGTAAACATTGCGATTCCAGAAAGGAAAACAGTAAAGCCGAATTCTAAATACGTCTTTAAATGGTGCAAGTTAATCCGCACTGTTCTGCTAGGCTAATCACAACTTATTTGCTAATGAATGTTACAATGTGGCTATTTCAACGATTAGACAGATTTGGTAAGGCGGTTTAGCATCAACTATTTGCGTAATAATTAAGCCAAATCCAAATAAACTGCCAGCAATAAATGCAACTAATACATGTAGAAGAGAGGTGGAGTGATTGTATTGACTAATTTAACCTCCAACTATATGACGGCTGACAAACACAACTATAGCGGCGACCAACATAAATATTACAGTCGAAGCTATTGAGCGTGCTGACATTCTACCTATACCGCAAATACCGTGGCCACTTTTACAGCCACCGGCTAAATAAGCCCCAAATCCCACAAGAAATCCACCCCAAATGGTTAATCCCCAACTGGCATCTAATGTTGTAGGCAGAGTAAAGTTAGCAAAAGGTGCTAATACCCCTAAAAAAGCCTAACGCCATATTGTATTAGGACTATTGAATTGTAAGGCTCCGCAAATTAAAGCGCTGACAGGGGGAAATTCAGTCATATTCATTTAAGTTAATGGTAGAAATGGCAAGTTTATCGTATGGCAAAAATTTACCTAGATATGCTTAATGAGTGATTCATATTAAGCAGGTATAATGCCGCTATTATTGAATGCTAAGAGTCATATTGATGAAATTAAGACATGTAGATAAACCGCAATATCGTAAGATGACTAATCAAGTCCAATTTGGTGTTATAGCCATTTTAGCGATTTCGTCATTAGTCTTTGGTCAAATGTTAATCGCGATATTGAGTTCGGCAACCGTCGTAGCCGGTCAGCCAACTGGCAATTTCTATTTTAATTTTGGCGGGGTAATTATGGGTCTTATGCTATGCACTTTAGTGGTAAAGCATGGCCGTAAAAAACCTCAGTATGCTGATGTCTATTATGTTTGGCAGCTGAAACAATTACAGAATAAAATTTATCGTAAGCTTAATGCGATTCAACAAGCCGCAGCTGACAATAATGTTAATGCATTAACTATATTATGTTTTTATTATCAAAGTTTAGCGATTGTTTATGAGTTAGATAACAATACCTTAACCATGACCGAAGTGAATCGACAAATCAGCTTATTAGAACAGCAAATCCAAGATAAAAATTTGAGCTGTAATGCAGATGATTTCAGCGTAGAACTGTTAGGTGATTTTTAATTAGCAGCTTAAGCCGTAAATTTTTTATATCATTGTAGGGTAGGTACATGAATGTAAAAAGCCAAGGTTGACGCCTTGGCTTTTTGTTACTTTTTTTGTTGCGAAATAGTCGATAAAAATTAAATTGCGACGCTATTAACCGTTAGCTTCACATCAATATTACCGCGAACCGCATTTGAATATGGACACACTTGATGCGCGGCCTGAACAAGCTTGACGGCGTCATCTTGCGCCAAATCTAACTCAACAGCGAGTGCAACCGTTAGCGCGAACCCTTTAGTATCATTTGGACCAATACCCACAGTTGCGGTTGTCGGCGCAGCTTTAATGGCGACTTTCATTTCACGTGCCACGTGTAAAATGGCGTTTGAGAAACAGGCAGCATAGCCCGCAGCAAATAATTGCTCAGGATTAGTGTGTTCACCACTGCCGCCCATTTCTTTTGGATAGCTCAAACCGACATCGAGTTTTTTGTCATCTGTAGTTACTTGACCATTACGACCTGCCAATGCTGTTGCTGAAGTTGTATATAAAGTTGTCATAGAAATACCTCTAAAAGTAAGTTAATTTAAGTTGCGTGCAATTTAATTGCGCTCACTATAAAGGAACGTTTATAAATACGCAACTAAATTGTGTGCAATTTAATTTGGTTGTTGAGGTTAGGGCATGGAGATGATCTTGTAATGTGAAACGAGTTCATTCATATTGGATTAACTAAAACGTACATGGAATGTAGCAAATGCTTCTGTTAAATCATTATCGGCAATTTAAACATTACTCGATATTGTCTTTATGCTTTTTTTTGATGAGTGCGTGTGCAGTCAACACAGAAAATGCTCATAAATCTTATCACTTACCAGAATTTAATCATTCCCTCATTCAAAAAAACACTCTATTTAATGTGCCTTCTATCGACAGCTTATCCCGTTTATCAGAAGCGCAGCGACAGGAGTTACAAGCCTTTATATCAAAAGATGATGTTAAGGATTTACCGAATCGTTTAAAAGTGGCTCATTTTATCAATTACAAAATGGTTAACTTTAATTATGAAGGCCGTAATTCTACTAGTAGTGAGTCTTGGGAAAGTAAATCGGGTAATTGCATGGCCTTAGCGCTATTGACCTATTCAATAGCAAAAGAACTAGGCGTCTACCCCGTATTTCAAGTGGTTTACGCCTCGCCCGTATTGACCAATATTACTTCAGATCTTTTGGTCACATCCGATCATGTACGTACATTCTTATATGATGAGCAACCCAATGGCCACTATTTTAGTGGCAGTACGTCAACCGTAATTGATTACTTTCCTGATAGGTTTGATAGAACGGGTGCCATTGTTTCTCAGAATGAGTTTTTAGCAATGTTTTACCGAAATTTAGCCGCTGATGCGTTGTTATTGCACAATTATGAACATGCCTTTGTGTTATTAAAACAAGGGTTCACCCTTGCGCCAGAATATGAGCCTTTGATCAATATGATGGCAATTGTTCATCGTCGCTTAGGAGATAATGTTACTGCGGAAAAATTATATCGTTATGGTCTCAATGTTGAACCAAGCTCATTAACAATGCTAAGTAATTATCGCTTATTACTTGAATTACAGGGTCGTAAAGAAGACGTTGCTAGAATAGATCAACAATTATTATCTATTGAGTCAAGTAATCCTTATCGTTACTACAGTTTGGGTCTTGAAGCATTAGAGTTTGAAGATTATAACAGGACGGTCATTTTTTTAGAGAAATTTATCAAGAGTGCGCCATATTTTCATCAAGCATATTTTGCATTAGCTAAAGCTCAGCTAGGTTTAGGTAATACAAAAAAGGCGCATAAAATTTTAATTCAAGCAGTCGAGTTAACCGATGTTCCTGAAAATAAAAGATATTATTTAGCAAAATTGGAAGCACTTAATAATCCCCTTCATTAAGTTGTGTTTTACGTTACTGCTTACATCTTTTAAATATCGATCCTTGAGCTAAGGATCAGCATCAAATTAAAACAAATTTGATGCTGATCGGTTGAGTGAATCCCTCTAATATTTCTATATTTTTATCCAATCAGCTCAATCAATCCTCTTATCTCAACCTTAGTGATGACATTTATGACTCAAAACTTAACTAAAGTTGGATGATAAAGCCTTTATGTAACGATTTTGTCATGCGATTGTCATCCTGTATTCGCACAATAGCCATGCTTGTCTGACCTGTTGCAATGATTAACATGCAGACACCATCATTGACTTAAAAGGAATATCGAATGAAAACAGGGTTAAGTCGTCGCGACTTTTTAGCTATGTCAGCCAAAGGCGTTGGCGCGGTTGTTGTGTCATATGGATTAATGGGCTGTAGCAGCGATGACGAAGAGATCTACTCGGGTCAATTTTTACAAGGCATTGCCAGTGGCGACCCAGCCAAAGATGCAGTGATCTTATGGACCAGGGTCACTCCAGATGTTGAAGCTGATATCACAGTGTCATGGGAAGTGGCCTTAGATGCTAATTTTAGCCAAATAGTCACTAATGGAGTAATGAAAACGAATGCTAAACGTGACTATACGGTGAAAATTGATGCGGTTGGCCTTGAGGCTGGCAAAGGATACTTTTATCGCTTTAAATCGGGTAAATATGTTTCAGACGTTGGTATGACTAAAACCTTACCAGAAGGGACTGTTGATTCGGTCAAATTAGCTGTGATGTCATGTGCAAACTACCCTGCGGGCTACTTCAATGTATACGCATTGGCGGCCGAGCGTGATGATTTAGATGCGGTTATTCATCTAGGAGATTACTTGTATGAGTACGGTCGTGGTGGGTATGCCAGTCAAGATGCGGCGGCTTTAGGGCGTGAAGTATTACCCGCTGGCGAATTATTGGTACTCAATGATTATCGCACGCGTTATGCACAATATCGTGGTGATATGAGCTTGCAAAAACTGCACGCTAAAGTCGCTTTTATCACTGTATGGGACGATCATGAAGTCGCTAATGACACCTGGATAGAGGGCGCTGAAAACCACAATGACAATGAAGGGGACTTTGATTTACGCAAGCAAGCGGCACTGCAGGCATATTTTGAATGGCTACCCATTCGTCCTTGGAGTGAAGGAAATCATCAAGAAATATACCGTAGCTTTAACTATGGTGATTTAGTTGATTTGCATATGTTAGATACTCGATTGCTGGGGCGAGACAAGCAGCTAGATTATGCGGATTACATGGGCCCGGTGACAAAGGCATTTAATAGCGGCGCTTTTTTAGGTGATGTGACTAACGTTAACCGCACCATGTTAGGCCAATCTCAATTATTATGGTTGCAACAAACCTTGCTTGAATCGACGGCGAAGTGGCAGGTGCTAGGTCAGCAAGTGTTGATGGGTAAAATGCTACTGCCAGCGGCTATTGCGACTCAACAAATGAGTATTCCTCAATTTGCTCAGCTGGCGACGTTAGCCCAATTAGCCGCGCGTGCGCAGGCGGGCGATCCGACATTATCTGCGCAAGAGTTAGCTTACTTACAAGCTAATCAAAGTCAGTTAACCCCTGAGGTGCTAGCCTTACTTCAATTGCCTTCTATTCCTTATAATTTAGACGCTTGGGACGGATACGCCTATGAGCGAGAAGTTATTCTTGCCACAGCTAAATCGATGCAGCATAACTTAGTGGTTATTGCTGGTGACACTCACAATGCTTGGGCAAATGAGCTAACTGACAATCAAGGTGAAGTGGTTGGGGTTGAGTTTGCGACCAGTTCAGTATCTTCACCTGGGTTAGAATACTACTTAGGCCTATCTGATGCTGAAATGCCTGCAACTGAAGCTGCAATAGTGAATCTTATCGCTGATTTAAAATATGCTAATTTGAAAGATCGCGGTTACTTATTGCTGACCTTTAGTGCCGAAGAAGCTAATAGTGAGTGGCTATATGTGAATACGATTAAAGATAAATCATTCACCACATTAGTTGAGCGCTCTGCTTCCGCTAAAGTTAACATCCAACAACCAAAAATCATTTTTGGGTAACAATGAATCACATCAGCCGATGCCGCAGTGGCATTGGCTGAAGTAGTCATGGCTATAATCTGATAGTTATAATGTGGTTGCTTACTTTGTTGCTTAGTCTATGGTCAGGGCCACAATTTTTAGTGGATGATTGTCATCAAAGGAAGGGAAGTCTTGGTAGCAATCAAGCCATTCAATATTAATGATTTTTCGACCTTGTTTTTCAACGCAGCGGACTAGGCTGTCCAACCAAGATTGGCGTTCCACTTTGGCGACATTGTTACAGCAAACAATGGTTCCGCCCGCCTTGGTGGTCAGCATTGCGGGCTTAAATAAGCCTTGATAGTCGTTAATTAAGTCGACCACCCCAAAGACGCTTTTTGCAAAGCGTGGCGGATCTAAAAACACTAAGTCGAAAGTGGTTTTAGCGAGTTTTGGGAACTTGGGCAGTTTTTGATTACGACGTCCGCCCACAGGTAAACCGGCTAGTTGACGTAAGGCTGGAAACGCATCGCTTTGCACAAACTCACATACAGATTCAACTTTATTCAGTGCGGCATTTTTTTGGCCTGCTGCTAATGCAAAAGATGAAAAATCGACATTCATTACCCGCTTGGCGCCGCCCACAGCGGCCGCAGTTCCAATACCACAAGTATATGAAAATAGATTTAACACTGCTTTATTGTGACTGTGTTTTTGCATGTATTCACGACCAATACGCATGTCTAAAAACAGTAATGGGTCTTGGCCTTCATGGCGTAACTTAGTGGTAAAAGCTATGCCGTTTTCATGCATCACTTGTTCCGACATCGCATAGTCTTGCGCTTCATTGACTAAGTTATTGGCGACGCGAGAATTTTTTTGTGAGCGGTCGTTATACACTACAAAATAATCACCATGTTGTGCTAGAACGTGGGTAATTTGCTTAAGTTGATCTTCATTGAGTGTGTCATGAAATGATTGCACCAACCAAGCATCACCATAGCGGTCTATGTTTAAGCCATTGGCTCCCTCTACTGTGCCATGAAATACCCGATAACAATCAGTATTATTCAGCTTAGCTTTCGCAAAAAAGGCTTGGCGCTTGAGCATTGCTTCAGCAAGCACTTTGCTAAAATCTATTTCATCTGACTGTGTCAATAAAGGGGAAGAAGGCGTTTGAGTGGTCATAACAGAAGTCGCTTGAATGTGGTTGCAAGCTGGCTATTATATCAGAGAATTTTAGATGGTTTCGAATAACGACAAGGTTTATTTACGCGATTAATTATCTAACACAGGGTGAACCTTAAATGTTTTGTCGGCAACAATTTTATCGTTCAGCTCTAGCGTCATCCGCCAATCCCCTGTCTTATTGTCAACGGGTGACCATATGCAATCGCCTAAATAAAACTTCCAGTCGTTTTCTTTAATAAAGACTTCACCATCAAAAGGAGGACGAGTATTACCCTCATCATCAGGTATATTAGGATGATAAATACAATAACGTAGCCGTTGGTTTTTAGCTTTACGGATGCGAACAATAAATCCAAACTCGATATCTAGCGTGGCAGGAACATGTACTGTTGCCTTTAAGAATTGTGGCAACTTTTCACTTTGGCTGTCCCATCGGCTAAAGATGCCGCTGTAAACAATGCTCACATCGGGTTTAAGCTTACTCACTGATGATGCCTTTATTGTCTTAGCCGTTATATGAAGTCTATTCGCTACTAATGCGGTGCGTTGTTATCTTGCAAGTGCTTAAGCGCTGCTTGCAATGCAAATTGATAGCCCTGTGCACCTAAACCACAAATAACCCCAATCGCTTTGTCAGAGAAGTATGAGTGATGTCTAAAGGGCTCACGGGCATGTACATTGGATAAATGCACTTCAATAAATGGAATAGCTACGCCTAAAATCGCATCGCGGATCGCCACGCTTGTGTGGGTGAATGCCGCTGGATTAATAATGATGAACTGTGCATCAGTTGCATGAATGGCATCAATAATTTCATGCTCAGCGTTAGACTGAATATGCTCTAACGCTACCCCAGAGGAGGTCGCCGCACCTTGTAATTCAGATACAATGGTGGCTAAGTTTTGTGTGCCATAATGACCTGGTTCACGACGTCCCAGTAAATTTAAATTAGGGCCGTTAACTAATAAAATTTTTGCGGTTTGGCTCATAATAATCCTTTGGCAATCTCAACTTGGTGAGGTTATTCACTATTTCAGTTAGCTTGTTTTTAACGCAAGTTAGCTGTTCAGTAAACTTAAATTTATTCAAGCACAGGTTAATTAATCAAATCGCGGTTTACCCTGGCGCAGTGCTTTAGTGGCTCCGCGTTGTTTTTTGGTTTCTATGCGGCGTTTTTGGCTGCCTTTAGTCGCTTTGGTTGCAATGCGCTTTTTGGCGACAATGGCGGCATTTTTTACCAGCAAAATAAACTGCTCCAGTGCCTGCTGTCGGTTGAAATCTTGACTACGAGATTGCTGACATTTAATGATGATCTTGCCGCTTTGGGTAATACGGTGATCAGCTTTAGTTAATAACTTTTGTTTATAAAAGTCAGGCAAAGACGATTCATTGATGTCGAAGATCAGTTGCGCAGCGGTAGACACTTTATTGATATGTTGGCCACCCGCACCACTTGAGCGCACAAATTGCCACTCAATTTCTTTGTCTTCGATAGTCACGCTATTAGTAATATTTATCATACTGTAAAGGGTATCACTTTTTAGATTAAAAATAGTTATATATTGGCGACGGTAATATTTGTTATGATTCGCGTCATTGAAGTGAATGTCTGGTAAGCGAATTTTATTCGGCACCTATCCATGACACCGGAGCTATTTATGTTATGCCAAATTTCTGATATCGCCAAAGGCGTTATTAGCCTGTTTGTAAGTGGTCGTTTGTCTGCTAAAGATTATCGCTCATGTTTACAACCCGCTATTCGAAACTATCGTAAAGATTGGGGACAAGTGTGCTTATACATTGAAGCCGATGTGCTGTTAGAAGGGTGGGAGTTTGGCTCATTAACCGGCAGCGGTGAAGTACAGTTGCCTGAGTTTGATGCATTAGTGTTCGTTGGTGGTCCTGACTGGGTGGGTAACTCGGTCAGATTAATGGGCCCGTTTATGCAAGGTGAAGTGGCATGGTTTCCATTAGCACAAAAGCAAGATGCGATTAATTGGATTTCTAAGCGATCGCAGCACAAAGCTTAATTTTGACAATAATTTGTATTATAAAAATTAAGGCGATTTGTCTAATTCAGCCTTAACACATCAAGGAAGTACTATGTTATTCAGAAAATTATTAGCATTATCGGCAGTGGGTATTTTTACTTTAGGCCTAACAGCATGTACACCAGAAGTAGGCAGCGACGCCTGGTGTAAGCAAATGAAAGAAAAAGAAACAGGTGATTGGTCTGCTAATGAAGCGGCTGATTATGCTAAACACTGCGTATTCAAATAAACGCTGTTTCAGATGACTAGCATGAGTCACCTTAATTCGTTTTCAATGATGCGTTCAATTAAGCTATTGATTGCTATTATTGTGCTGCAATTTGCCGGTGCGAATTTAGGTGGCCATCAATTACATATTGGCAATAGTACAGAAGAAAAAAGCAATCATGCCCATGTGCAATTCACGCCTACCTTAGATATTACCGCCCTAAGCCAGCTAGCGGAGTGCATACAATGCAGTTGCGCAGCAGAGGGTGCCCGTGAACATGCGCCAGCGGATGACCATACTCACCCTGCACCAACAGACAAAATGGTTGATTTATGCCTAGATTGTCAGTGCCACGGTGGTTTAGTGGCCATAATGCTGCCCGATAATATCGATACGACCGAGCAAGCCAATCAACAACCGTTACAAACAGTTCAATCCTATTTCCCTCCCGCTTTAGGTGCCACGTACCGCCCCCCGATAGTGTAAATCCTGTTTAAATTCATTCATTAAAGGTTTGCTGTTGTTACTGGCAAGCTTGATTATTTTTTATGGCTAAATTGAATGCTTATCGCAGTATTTCAACTTGGTTATGTTTGAGTTCTAGGATTTATTTATGACAATTCCAACTATTTATTCGCCGATAAATACGCGTTTTTTAGCATCGTTTTATTTGATAACACGCCAGTTATTCTGGCTAGTTATTATCAGCTTTGGGCTAACGCTTTTTAGCTTCAAAGTGATTGCAAGTGATGATCATGATCTGCAGCAATCAAAGCCACACTCGCCTTCGTCTTATTCGCAAGAGGATGAGCATGATGAGGCATTAACCTTAACGCCGCAGCAACGAGAGTTGGCCAACATTCAGGTTGAAACGCTGACATTTAGTCTATTTGATCTCACCTCAGTTGCGACTGCGCAGCTGGTGGTTGATAAAGACAAAACAGTCACTATAGCACCACAGCTGGCGATGCAGGTATTAAAACGCCATGTGGTGCCGGGTCAGCAAGTGAAAAAAGGCCAGGCTTTATTAACCTTAGGTGGCACCGAAATAGCACAGGCACAGGCCGATTATATTAACGCCGCCACAGAATGGCAGCGGGTTAGCCGGATGAGTAAAGGGACAATTAGTGCCAGTGAAAAAATGCGCACCGAGGTCAATGCTGAGCTTAAGCGGGCGATATTAAACGCCATCATGATGAGTAATGAGCAAATATCAGCGTTAACCACATCGCCTCAATCGATTGGCCAATTTCAGTTATTAGCGCCAATTAGCGGCCGAGTGCAACAAGATGAAGCCATGCTAGGTCAAGTATTGGATGCAGGCACACCGTTAATGCAATTAACCGATGAGTCGTTTTTATGGGTAGAAGCACAGCTAACACCGGTGCAGTCAGAACGGGTTGAAATTGGCCAGTCTGCACTGGTGCGTGTTGGGCAACGTAATGTTACGGGCGTAGTGATTGGCCGCTCCCATGAGCTCAATCCGATGACCCGCACTGAACAAGTGTGGATCAGTATGGCGAATCCGCAGCACGTGTTACATGCCGGTGAATTTGCTGAGTTGTATTTTCAGCAAAGCAGTTCAAAAGGCGACAAATCAGCACAAGCCAAAAAATTATCTCCCTTAAACGGCATTATTGTGCCCGACAGTGCATTAACGCGCAGCAGTGATGGCGACTGGCAAATTTTTATTGAAGATGAAGATGGTTTTGAAGCGGTTAAAATTGAAGTGCTACAAAGTCAGCGCGGGCTGAATTTAATTACAGGTATAAAAAGTGGCTCGCAAATAGTGGTGTCAGGTGCGTTTTTCCTAGCATCTGAATTGGCTAAATCTGGCTTTGATATTCACAACCACTAGGAGGCTGTTATGTTAGCAAAATTAATCCGTTCCGCTATTGAACAGCGACTGCTAGTGGTATTAGCCTTATTGGCCGCGATGCTAGGCAGTATTGCGATATTACCAAAGTTAAATTTGGATGCATTTCCCGACGTGACCAATGTGCAGGTCACCATTAATACCGCCGCTGAAGGCCTAGCCGCTGAAGAAGTTGAAAAGCTGATAAGTTATCCCGTTGAATCAGCCATGTACGCTTTACCGGCCGTCACCGAGGTTAGATCGCTATCACGCACTGGCCTGTCTATTGTCACCGTGGTGTTTGCCGAAGGCACTGATATTTACTTTGCGCGCCAGCAAGTGTTTGAGCAGCTGCAAGCTGCTAAAGAATCCATTCCTGCGGGGGTCGGCACACCTGAGATTGGTCCTAATACCTCAGGGCTAGGGCAAATTTATCAATATATGCTGCGGGCTACGCCAGAATCCGGTGTAGCAGCAGCCGAGCTTCGCAGTATCAATGACTACTTAGTTAAGCTGATATTAATGCCCGTTGGCGGCGTGACTGAGGTGTTGTCTTTTGGCGGCGAAGTGTTGCAGTACCAGGTGCAAATTGACTTGAATAAACTGCGCAGTTACTCACTCACCATGGAGCAAGTTATTGAGGCGCTTGAAAGTAATAACCGTAATGCCGGTGGCTGGTTTATGGATCAGGGTCAGTCGCAATTAGTGGTACGCGGTTACGGTTTATTACCCCCAGGAGATGAAGGAATAGAGGCCATTAAGCACATTCCGCTCACCGAGTTTAATGGTACGCCAGTAAGAGTAATGGACATTGCCAATGTTGATTACGGCAGTGAAATCCGTGTGGGCGCAGTGACTATGACCCGTCGAAATGACAGTGGTGAAGCGGAACGATTAGGTGAGGTGGTTGCCGGAGTGGTACTAAAACGCATGGGCGCTAACACCAAGCAAACCATTGACGACATTGAAGCACGTATTAGTTTAATTGAACAAGCCTTACCCAAAGGGGTGACGTTTGAGGTGTTTTACGATCAGGCCGATTTAGTCAAACAAGCGGTTGATACCGTGCGTGATGCGCTACTCATGGCCTTTTTGTTTATTGTGGTGATTTTAGCGTTCTTTTTGGTCAATATTCCCGCGACCTTACTGGTATTGCTGTCCATCCCAATTTCAATTGGTCTTGCCTTAATGGTGATGGCATATTTTGGCATGTCGGCAAACTTAATGTCACTGGGCGGTTTAGCGGTTGCGATAGGCATGTTGGTCGATGGCTCAGTGGTGATGGTTGAAAATATTTTCAAGCATTTAAGCCAACATGACGCACAAACCGATGTCGGTAGCCTCGATGGTAATGTTAGGGACGGCGCTAGTGCTAATGTCAGCATTAGTTCTAAGGTTTGGCAAGCGGCTAAAGAAGTGTGCAGTCCTATCTTTTTTGCTACAGCCATCATCATAGTGGTGTTTGCGCCTTTGTTTGCCTTAGAAGGTGTGGAAGGTAAGTTATTTCAGCCAATGGCTACTAGCATTATTTTGGCCATGGTTGCCGCGTTAATTGTTGCCTTGTTTGCTGTGCCAGCACTGGCAGTTTATGCGTTTAAGTACGGTGTCGTGATCAGGCAAAGTTGGCTACTGATGCCAGTTGAACGGCTTTATCGACAACTGCTTAGCATGACCTTAGCGCGCCCTAAAACCGTGATGTTAATTGCATCATTGATGTTTGTTAGCAGCATGGCGTTATTGCCGCGTTTAGGCACAGAGTTTGTGCCCGAACTCGAAGAGGGCACGATTAATTTACGCATCACCTTAGCGCCCACAGCGAGTTTAGGTACCTCGATAGAAGTGGCGCCTAAGTTAGAGGCTATCTTGTTAAGTTTTCCTGAAGTGGAATATGCCCTGAGCCGCATAGGTGCACCAGAATTGGGCGGCGACCCAGAGCCGGTTAGCAATATTGAAATCTACATTGGCTTAACACCCGTTAACCAGTGGCAAAGTGCCTCAAATCGCATTGAGTTACAGCGATTAATGGAACAAAAGCTCAGTGTGTTTCCGGGTTTATTGCTGACGTTTTCACAGCCAATAGCCACTCGTGTTGATGAGTTATTATCAGGGGTTAAAGCACAGTTAGCGATTAAAATATTCGGCCCTGATTTACAGGTATTATCAGCCAAAGGTCAGGTCTTATCTGAACTGGTGCAGCAAATTGATGGCGCGGTAGATGTGTCGCTAGAACAGGTTAGTGGCGAAGCACAATTAGTGGTTCGCCCTAAGCGTGAATTATTGGCGCGCTACGGCATCAGTGTCGACCAGGTGATGAGTTTAGTCAGCCAAGGTGTCGGTGGTGTTAGCGCAGGACAAGTGATTGATGGCAATGCCAGATACGATATTAATGTTCGGTTAAGGTCATCACAACGCAACTCACCTGATGTATTGCGTGACTTACTGCTCACTGGGGTGAGCGGCGCAACCGTGCGTTTAGGTGAAGTGGCCGACGTTGAAGTCGAGATGGCGCCACCCAATATTCGCCGCGACGACGTGCAGCGCCGCGTGGTGGTGCAAGCTAACGTATCGGGTCGAGATATGGGCTCGGTTGTTAATGATATTTACGCCATCATCTCACAGGCTGAATTACCTGCAGGCTACACAGTCGTGGTCGGCGGGCAGTATGAAAACCAACAGAGGGCGCAGAAAAAACTGATGCTAGTGGTGCCTATTTCAATCACGCTAATTGCGCTATTACTGTATTTCTCATTCGGCTCAATTAAACAAGTGTGCTTAATAATGGCAAACGTCCCGTTGGCATTAATTGGCGGTGTGATTGCCTTATTTGCCACTGGCACTTATTTGTCAGTGCCCAGTTCAATCGGCTTTATCACCTTATTTGGTGTGGCCGTACTCAATGGCGTAGTGCTGGTGGACTCGATTAATCAACGCCGCAAAAATAGCGTAGAGTTCAGTGAAAATGAAAGCCTGTATACCAGCGTTTATGAAGGTACAGTAGGGCGATTACGTCCAGTATTAATGACCGCATTAACCTCTGCTTTAGGCTTAATTCCTATCTTGTTGTCAACCGGTGTCGGCAGTGAAATACAACAGCCATTAGCGGTAGTAATTATTGGCGGTTTATTTAGCTCAACTGCATTGACCTTGCTGGTATTGCCCACGGTTTATCAATGGCTGTACAAGGGCAAATAGCACTCACTTAAGTGGATGACACCAAGCCCAATCTTTCGATTGGGCTTTTTTTATTGCAATCATTGCTAATAAATAGATCAAATAACTGCTTGCTTATTTAAGATTACAGTTGTAATTTAATCATATGGATTACATGCGTAATCTTAATAAGTGAACCACAACCTAGTAAGTGACTAAGCATGAAAGAAATCAGTAACAGTGAATTGTTAGTATTACAGCAACTTTGGCTGCGGTCGCCATTAACCTCTAATGAGCTGGTTGAAGCATTAGAGCAAAGCCATGATATGCATGAAAAAACAGTAAAAACCTTGCTGAATCGTTTAGTTAAAAAAAATGCGCTGAGTTTTGAAAAGCAAGGGCGCACATATCATTACTCGCCGTTAATTGCTGAGCAGGAATACACATTAAAAGAGTCAGTGTCTTTTGTAGATAGACTATTTGCCGGAAAATTAACCCCATTAGTGGCCGGTTTTGCTGAAAAAAATAAGCTATCGGCTGAGGATGTTGCTGAGTTACAAAGCTTGCTTGATGATTGGCACAAGGAGCAAAAGTGATGATCAGTTGGTTTATGGAACAAACCCTATTACTTAGTTTGGTTTGTGTAACATTATTAATCTCACATCGTTTTTTATTGTCAAAAATAGGCGCGCATTATACTTATAGTCTTTGGCTTGTTGTGCCACTGTTACCGCTGGCGGATGTAGTGCAAACTCTGTTACCACAGTACTTTAATTGGTTAAGCCCAAATCAAACACTGGGCGTAATTCAACAATATTATGTGCAGGCTGCTGATACCGCATCGATGTCGAGCAGCTTGTTTAAGTTATTATATTTGCCTTACCTGTATGCTGCTGTGGTGCTGGTACTGGTGGTTAATTTAGTCTCAGATTCTATTCATCTGCAACAGCTCACGCGACGCGCCAAGCCTGTTGTGATTGAGTCAGGCAAGCTTAATGTATTTATTCATCCCAATATTGAATCGCCCATGTTAGTTGGGTTAATCGCGCCGCAAATATTAGTGCCAAGCAGTTTTACCTTGCTTGATAGTCATCAGCAAGACGCCATTATTCAGCATGAGCTTTATCATTATCAGCGCGGTGATTTATGGGCCAATATATTGGCTTATAGCTTAACGATTATGTTTTGGTTTAACCCGCTGATGTGGTGCGCTTACCGCCGTTTTAGGCAAGATCAAGAGCTGTCATGTGACGCACAAGTGACTGCCAATATGGAAACAGATTCTAAAATTGCCTATAGCAAAGCGCTATTGGCTTATTCGCAGCATGCACCGTTAAGCATGTTACATACTCACTATGGCGACAAAACCATACTTAAAGAAAGGATCTTACAAATGAAAAAACAACATGGAAAAAATACCTTGGTATTAATTGGAGTGACGCTATTACTTAGTGTTAGTGCGCTAACCTTAAATCAGCAAGCGCAAGCAGGCGACAATCAAAGCCATACGCAAGCTAAAGCTGATGGAATATACCCTACAATCCGTATTGAACCTGTTTATCCTATTGAGGCTGCTAAAGAAGGGATGAATGGTTATGTGCAATTGTCGTTTGATATTAATCCAGCAGGTAAGGTATCAAATGTGATGGTGATTAAGTCATCTCCTGCCGGGGTATTTGATGACTCAGCGGTGACAGCACTTGAGCAGTGGCAATATCAAACCTCCGCTAATGGCATGAAAGGTGCGCAGGTTCAATTAGACTTTGTTATTCATCAGCCAGATGCTTCAGTGGAAAGAATACAGGTCCGCTAAAATGGCTAAAGCTAAGTTATTAAGGCTAAGTTAGTCTGGCTAAATTAACAGGTTAAGTACAACGCTGAGGTGTCAGCTTGAGCCTGTAAATAATAATGTGCCTTGTATTAACATTGCAGTAGCGTTTGTTTAGGTTTGGCTTGATCAACTAAACCTTACACTTAATCAATATTGAGATGAATTTTCTGTATTTCCTTCCGAGTCAGTTTTATTGATGCTTGTTTAAAGTATTACCTCCTTAGTGATTACTTTTATTTCTATTAAGATTAAATTTATCATCAATAAGCGTAATTTCGTCAAAATACGATACATTTACGACATTTTTGTGAAAAAATAATTCCCTTAAAACATACTCAAAGCCGCATCCCCACAGGGTTTACATAATTCTGTCATGTTGCGGAAATGTTATTGTCATTTTTAAGCAGTCTTTTTGTCATTTTTACTCGTTAGTTTTATGCACCAGCAAATGCGTATGCCTATGGCGCGCACTAAACCCTAACTAACTTGAAATGCAATCCGTCTTCGGAGATGACAATGGAACTGAAAAACCTTTTTAAACTTACGGCGCTTTCTACTGCTTTAGCAGCAACTTTAGGGCTTGCGGGTTGTGGTGGTGATATCAATATCAACACAGGTAGCGATACCGTGACACCGACTCCAACAATACCAACAACGCCAACAGAAACGGCTCAACAAAAATCTTATAGTGGCTTTGCCACTAAAAGCACCACCTTTGCATCAGTTGATGGCAAAGAGGTTTGGGAATTAAAAGGCACATTAGCTCCGTCTACAGCGGCATCAACTATTTCTACTGGCGGCCAAAACGGCGATAAAATCGTGCTTGGTAACGACGTTGTATGGCTGCTAAATGGCGCAGTCGTTGCCGGTGGCGATAATGAAAAATCAGTTGAGTTAGCTATTCTGCCTGGTACTAAAATTTTAGGCGGCAGTGATTCATATTTAGTCATTAGTCGTGGTTCAAAAATAATGGCCGAAGGTTCGGCTACCGCGCCTATCGTATTCACCTCAGCAGAAACTGCATTAGGCCAACCAGGCGAAGCGGGTCAATGGGGCGGCTTAGTGTTACTGGGTAATGCACCGGTTAATACTTGTCCTGACTTAGCAAATTGTGATGCGTCATTTGAAGTGGGTAACCACAGTTACGGCGGTGATAACACCCAGGACAACTCTGGTGTGATTAAGTACGTCCGCGTTGAGTTTGGCGGCTTTAAAATTAACGATACCCAAGAAATGAACGGTATCAGCTTTGCTGGTGTAGGTAGCGGCACTCAAGTTGACCATATTCAAGTGCATTTAAATAACGATGACGGCGTAGAATTTTGGGGCGGTAACGTGTCAATTTCCAACGTGGTACTAACAGAAAACTTTGATGACTCGTTAGATTGGACAAACGGTTGGCAAGGTAGCGCACAGCACGTGTATATTCGTCAAGCTGACAACGGCTCAAACCGTGGTATCGAAGCTGACAGCAATAAAAGCGCTAGCGCAACGCCAATGTCTAAACCAACACTCGCTAACATTACCATGCAGGTGGCTAACGGTACTCACGCCGGTGGTGACGATGCTGAAGGTATCTTATTCCGCGTTGGTACAGGCGTAACAGCTTATAACTTATTAGTGAAAGGCGATGTTGATTCTGGCGAATGTTTAGAAGTCAACGATGACAACACAGTCAACAATGCGAATACAGGCGAGTTAACCGTTGAAAACAGCTTAATCGATTGTGTTGAGCCATTTAAAAATGCTAAGGCAGATGCTGCTGAAGGCCGCACTTTAGCATTAGATGTTAAAGCTTGGTATCAAGGTCAAAGCGGTAACTTAGTGGGCGCATCAGACTTAACAGACTATATGCCAAATTCATCATCTGTAGCATTAACCGGTGGCAAAGCCGATTTAAGTAATCTTGATGACCGCTTAGTTGATGCACCTTATATTGGCGCGTTCGACGGTACTACCGATTGGACTTTAGGCTGGACCACTGCGATCCACGGTGACACAGCACCTGCACCGACCACACTTCCGACATTAACATCTTGTCCTGTAGGCACAACTGCTGAAACAGTGGTTGCCGGTTTATACAAAGATGACACAGTCACTTTAGTGTGTACTTTACAGGGTAACGTACTGAGCAACACTACACTGCTTGCCGGTCAAAACGTGATGTACAAAATTGACGGCGGTGCGGTAGTGGTTGGTGGTGATAAAACTAACTCTGCTACCTTAGCGATTCAAGCGGGCACTAAGTTGTTTGCAACGGATAACAGCTATATAGCGGTTAGCCGTGGTTCAAAAATCATGGCTCAGGGCAGTGCTGCGCACCCAATTGAAATGACGTCACAGCAGGACGTTATTGCTGGTGCAACGGGCGAACGCGGTCAATGGGGCGGCTTAGTGATTTTAGGTAAGGGTTTAACCAATACTTGTCCTGATAAAAATGCCTGTGATGCGTCATTTGAAGTCGGTGATTTCCCGTATGGTGGTAACGACAACACTGATAACAGCGGTCAAATCAGCTACGTAGTGATTAAATATGCTGGCTTTAAAGTGAACGACACCCAGGAAATGAACGGTATTTCATTTGCCGCAGTGGGTAGCGGTACACAAGTAGACCACATTCAAGTCCATGCTAATGGCGATGACGGTGTTGAGTTCTGGGGTGGCGCGGTTAACTTGAAATATGTTTACCTCACGCACAACTTCGATGACAGCTTAGATTGGACCAACGGTTGGACCGGTAAAGCACAGTTTGTGTACATTACCCATGAAGATGGCAATGCAAACCGTGGTATTGAAGGCGACAGCCACAAGGGCGCAACAGATACACCAGTATCTAAGCCAAAGCTGGCTAACTTCACTATCTTACCTGGTACAGACATTGAAAATGCTAGCGGTGATAAAGGCGAGGGGATCTTACTTCGCGTAGCCACAGCAGGTGAGCTTTATAACGTGTTAGTGCAAGGTCGTAAAGGTAGCACAAGCACTACAGAGTCAGGTGAATGTTTAGAACTAGATGGCAGCTATGCTGGCTTAGTCGACAACGTTAACAATAATACCTTGACTATGTCTCACTCGATTATCGACTGTAATGAGCCATTCAAATATAGCTCTGATAATGCGGCTACAGCCAATGCTGTCAATGTTGAAACCTGGTTTATGGGTCAAGAAGGTAACGCTACAACAGCGGTTACTCTCACTGACGGTATGCCAGCGGCAACAGATGCAGCACTTATTGGCACAGGTAAAGACTTAAGTACCGATGACAACTTCTTCGAATCAACCAACTTTATTGGTGCATTCGATGGCCAGAATGACTGGCGTCAAGGTTGGGCTTACTTTCCACAGTAACCCTAATCTAATCGTAAATTAAGTTTATAGCCGCTCGCTAATGCGCAATGTTAGCAGCGGCTATCTCTGAACCGCATACAGGACTGTTAACGTATGAAAACCAAGCCGAGTTTTACCGCCAACAAATTAACCCTCGCAATTATATCGGTACTTTCTGTTACCTCATTTGCCGCACCGGTTTTAGCTCAAGATGACACAGCTAATCCACAGCAAGCACAAAGCAATGAAGCGTCGACAAATAAGACTGGAGAATCTTTTCCCATAGAACCGATTGAGGTAATTTCTGTTACTGGGCGACTACGTACCTCAGCTTCGGCCGCGACAGAAGAGCGTCGCGAACAAATTGCTGTAGCCGATATTATGGGCTCAGAACAAATTTCTAGAACCGGTGATGGTGATGCCGCAGCAGCGCTGCGCCGTGTGACCGGTTTAACCTTAAAAGATGGAAAATTCATTTATGTTCGCGGTTTAGGTGAGCGCTATTCAAGCACCTCACTCAACGGTGCAACAGTGCCATCACCTGATCCAACCCGAAATGTGGTGCCATTAGACATGTTTCCGGCATCAATTATTGAATCTTTATCAGTACAAAAGTCAGCCTCGGCAGAAAAGCCCGCCGCATTTGGTGGTGGCCATGTCGACATTCGCACTAAAGCGATTCCGGCTAACTTCTTTTTCAAAGCCTCTGCTGGTGGACGTTTCAATACTAATGACAGCAATGACACCTATACCTACAACAGTGGCGGTGATGATTGGACCGGCAAAGATGACGGCACTCGTGCTATGCCATCAAGTATTAATAACGCCATTAATCAATATGGCGGCATTAGCCCAATAGACATAGTTAGTGGCTCAAACGGGGCAATAAATTACCCCGCTGCGCAAAAAATGAATCGTGAATTAGCCTTAGACATGTACCGCGACATGGCGGTAAAAACGGAAAGTACCGACCCAGGCTTTAGAGGCGACGTTGCCCTAGGTGATCGCTGGGACTTTTCCGACGATATCGTGTTTGGCGCGCTGGCGGCTTATTCATATAAACAGCAAGCTGAAAACTACACCAAGTATGAAGTGGAGTTAGATGGCGACAGCGAACAAGCTCAAATTGAAAACCAAAAAGATGTTATGGGGACAGATTCAATTGTGCAAATGTCTACCATGCTTAACCTTGGGTTAGAAATTGGCTACAACCATAAAATTGAAACCTTCACCACTTACCTGCGCGACACCTCTGATGACGTGTCGGTCGGTATTGAAGAAACCATAGATACCCTAGGTGAACCTAATGCGCTGCAAGTGTATGAAATTGATTATGAAGAAAGATCATTAATCAGCAATCAAATTAAAGGTCATCACTTTATTGAAGCATTAAATGATTCCGAGTTTAATTGGATGTTCTCTGACGCTAAATCAGAGCGTAATGCCCCTAACGAATTATCATACACTTATAACGTTATTTTAGATGAAGCTAACCAGCCGGTTTCGCGTAACCTAAATACCCAAGATGCCCCTAAATACGTTTACTCAAATCTACAGGACGAAAGCCAAAACTACGGTTGGGACTTTGCTTATCCGGTACAGTTTGATGATGCGTTAATGAAAGTGAAAGTAGGCTATCAATATTACGAACGCACCCGTGAAAGCTTCGCGACACGTTTAGGTTTAGATGTAGACTTAAGCCCAACTGACCCAAATGGTAATATTTTATCTCAAGATTTTGATGATATTTTCTCTAATGACAATATCAATAATGACACCTTAGGGCTTGAGTTGAAAGATGCCTCAACCGACACCGAAGACTATGTTGCAGCAGAGATAAATGATGCCGCCTTTATTAGTTTTGATGTCGACTTTGACGATGTATGGCGCGTTTATGCAGGTTTGCGATATGAAGATTTTCGTCGAGTCACATTGCCGATAACCCCAGAAGGAGAAATATCTGACGAGGGCGGCCGCTACGATTTAGAAGATTACGCCATTGCCGAAGACGGCTGGTTCCCATCAATGTCACTCACCTGGAAGCAAACCGACACCACCCAATGGCGTTTAGGGGCAAGTAAAACGATAGTGCGCCCAGACTTACGTGAAGTGTCGCCGGTTCGATTCCAAGATCCAGTCACAGGTTTTGATTTCTTCGGTAATCCAGAACTTAAAAGCTCAGACATGTATAACCTTGATTTACGCTGGGAATACTATTCAGAAGCCGGTGACAACTACAGCTTAGGCGGGTTTTATAAAGACGTAGACGCGCCAATTGAGCCAATACAACGTATTTCAGAAGCCGGTCGCCAGCTTAAGTTTTATAACGCTGAGTCGGGTTATGTTTATGGTATTGAAGCCGAGTTTTTACAAACGCTAGACTTCATCAGTGAAGGCAGCATGTTGGAAGACTTCTTTGTTGCCGGTAACGTGACCTTAGGTGATTCAGAAATTACCATTGCCCCTAATGGTGAAATTGACCCGACTAACAATATGCGCCGCATGACAGGGCATTCAGCCTGGGTTGCCAACGTGCAGTTAAGTTACGATTCATCTAACAGTTACCACAGTGCCACATTAGTTTATAACGTGTTTGGTGAGCGTATTGCTTACGGCGGCCGTGGTGGTCTAGATGATGTGTATGAAAAACCATTCCACAGCTTAGATTTTACTTACAGCTTTTTCCCCACCACCAGTTTGGCGGTTAAGTTAAAAGCGAAAAATCTGTTGGGTGAAGTGACCGAATACGATCAACAAGATATTCAAGTGTATGCCAAAGACCCTGGCACAGAATACACAGTGCAGTTCAGTTACGAGTATTAATACTCATTGTGACCCCTTAGTTGGCGAGCAATATAAGTTGAACGCAGTAAAACCAAGTACTGATTTTTAGCCGCTTTTACTCATCATTTCAGCTGCTAAAAATGTGTATGGCCACTTTCTTTGGAACGAGAAAGTGGCCTTTTTCTTTTTGTTTACCGCAGTTGCATCAAAATCACTTTTACTAGATCATGCGTCGCTGCTAATTGTTACTGCCAATCTTGACAAATACCGATTAACCCCTAAGCCTTAAGTGAATGACGACTATGTTTAACCGCCTTAAATACCTGTTGTATGTTCTATTAGCACTGTCGACCAATGCATGTGCTATGCAGACGGGAGTGACTCAAACGGGCAGTATTAACGCACCATTAATTGATGAAGCCAGCGGCCTAGCAGTATCACGTTTGAATGAACAAATACTTTGGACACATAACGACAGTGGCGACACTGCAAGGTTATTTGCAATAGACACCAGCGGTAATCAGTTGGTCACACTGAATGTTAAAGGCGTAAAAAATACCGATTGGGAAGATATCGCCTCGTTTGTTTACCAGGGACAAGCGTATTTATTAATAGCCGATATTGGTGACAACTCACAGCAGCGAACACAATATCAATTACACCTTATAAAAGAACCTGATTTAAGCCCGCTGAATGGCCAAAAAACACTGTCGGTAACCCCTCTTTGGAGCATGGCATTTACTTATGAAGACGGCGCTCGCGACAGTGAATCAGTCGCGGTTGATGTGGCTAAGCAAAAAATACTGTTACTGACAAAACGCGATAAACAGCCCATTTTATACGAATTACCTTTAATCAGTCCGACCTCAAAGCAAGGCCTGTCAAGCAGTCAATCGGTTCAAACATTTAACAAGCAGGCCAAAAGGTTGGGTGACATCGCTGCGTTACCCACGGCCGTACTTGATTATGCCAGTATCTATACCTGGATAGGTTTTGCCGGAAAACCCACTGCAATGGACATATCCGCAGATGGATTATCTGCTGTGGTGTTAACCTACACCCATGCTTTTTATTTTAGCCAATCACAGCCCGGTGATTGGCTAACGCTGTTGTCGTCAGCGCCTAAACAAATTAGCTTACCATCAATAATCCAAGCCGAAGCCGTGGGGTTCAGTCAAGATGGTCACAGCATTTACATCACCTCAGAACGCCTGCCAGCGCCATTATATAAAGTGGATATAAAGGCTTTTAATTGACAGAAACCTTAATAGTCTTAATGAAAATGTATCGTGTTTTGATTTTTTCAATCCTGGATTGTCAGCATTAGTGCCTACGGCAGGCAATTGATTGGAGTGATGCAATGACCTGTAGCGACTCAGTTGATAAATCTAAGCTATTGATATTAAATTCAATATGGCAAAGTTGTGATGATTTAGGGACAAGTCTGGGCTGCATAGAATATGACTACTAACGTGATTTAGGGAAGAAAAAGACACATAATGGCATGTACCAATCGGATCTAGTTAACCACTGTTTTAAGCTTATGTTCGTGGGTTAACTG
Organism: Shewanella glacialimarina; assembly: GCF_020511155.1. Classification (NCBI taxonomy): domain Bacteria; kingdom Pseudomonadati; phylum Pseudomonadota; class Gammaproteobacteria; order Alteromonadales; family Shewanellaceae; genus Shewanella; species Shewanella glacialimarina. The sequence continues at coordinate 562,875 of NZ_CP041216.1, forward strand.
TCTACACCATTTTACTGTCCCCTTATGTCTCGGAATCCTTTTACAAACTTGATTTTTGCTTATAGGATTAGCGGCTGAGTCTTCGTTATGAACATTTTGAAAATGAGCACAACCGGTTAGATAAATCGATATTAATACAATGATATATATTTTCATGATGATTCTTAACAGTTCAATGGATTAAACCATTCAAGCTAGCGACAACTCAGTTATCAGTTGAGCCTTAATATCCTGAATGTAGCTTTTTGCAAGAATGGACGTCATGTATGTCAGGTACAGCTTGTCAGAGTAGGGGACCTAATTTTATTAGCCCCCTACGATTCACATGACATTAAGCGTCTACAAAAATAACTTCCCCAGTAATAAAACCATCGACAGAACGCTCAAATGCTTTGCCTACGAGTTTGCTTGTAACGGGTTGAAATCCGGGCATCATTTCGCCATATACATCCCACGCTTCAGTTAGTACTGTTGGGTTTACTACATTTATTCTGGTATTTCTTGGCATTTCGTAAGCGACACATTTTACAAACGTGTCAATTGCACCGCTTGTGGTGGCATCAGCAATCGCAAATGGAATGGGTTTAACATTTAATATGCCGCTTATTAATGTAAATGAGCCGCCATCAGCAATGTATTTTTGACCGATCCGGACTAAGTTAATTTGTCCTAACATTTTGCTCATCACCGTGGTCATCCATTGAGTCGGTGTCATTTCTGTAAAGGGAGCATACTCACACACTCCCACAGTATTCACTACTGCATCAAAATGACCCACTTTTGCATATAAGGATTCAATTGATTCTTCATTCGTAATATCTACAATATAATCCACATTACCAGAGCGGCCCGCCGTAATAACCTTGTGCTTGCCAAGACCAGATAGCGCAGCTTGTCCCATTTTACCTAGTGCACCAATTAAAATTACCGTTTTCATTTCTCTCTCCAACCATTGATTTGACTTAATGGTTAGACTTTAACTGACGAGCAAAACAATATGAAACAATGGTTAATTGTAAGTGATACAAGTTATACTTGTTAATGATTTGGCAGACTAGATAGCGATAGAAGCAGGAGATTGTATGAGTAAATTGGACCGTTTAGAGTTAAAACAGTTGAAGGTATTTCAGGCACTTATGCGTGAAGAAAGTGCCTCTAAAGCCGCAAGTCAACTCGGATTGACCCAACAAGCGGTTAGTGAGCATTTAAAAAAATTAAGAGATGTGTTCGATGACCGGTTGTTTGTGAGAAAAACCAGTGGTTTTGTCCCAACCCCATTTGCAGAAGAACTATCAATTGGTGTGGATAAACTACTCATTGATTTAAATTCATTGATATCAACGAAAACCTTTGTTCCTTATAAAGTGAAGGGCACTTTTGTTATCTCTGCAACTGATTATGCTCAGCAGATCATTTTACCCAGTTTAATTGCAAAGCTGAGGGAGTATGCGCCCAACTTAAAACTCATCGTCAGAGATTTTGAAATAGATAATCTTCATGAATTAATGGAAAGTGGCAAGGTCAATTTAGCCATCGCATTTCCGGACTATATACCAGATAGTTACCGCATCGTTAAGTTGTTTGAAGAGCATCATGTTTGTGTTACGTCGACGAACTCACCCATATCGAAAACAAAACCGTCGTTAGCCGAAATTGCGCAATACCCAACAATTATAGCATCGCCGTCCCGTCCAAACTTTAAAGGTTCTATTGATGATTGGTTTTTGCAGTTTGGTTTGAAACGAAATATTGTCGTGTCAGCCCCCTGCTTTTCTGTTGTGCCAATGTACCTTAAAGCAACTGACTCAATTGCATTTTTACCTTCGAGAGCTATTAAAGAATTAGATGTGGTGGCCATACCACTTGAGCAATCTCCAGAAAGTTTTGATGTCGTTGCTGCATGGCATACTCGCTATCACGACGATCCACTTCAAAAGTGGGTGATATCTTTGCTGGACGTTGAGTAACTTGGATTCTGTTATATCAGGCCACGTTATACCATGTCATTTATTAGTAAATTTGTAGCCAAGCGGCCGAGGTACGTTGTGGTGCTTCGCGCTATTATAACTCACAAAAGCTTCATGCTGCCGGCAAGTCTCGGTATCAACTTACATGGAATTAATTACATTTTGAGTACTTTTTAGGAATTTGTTTATTAATATAGCCATTGATCTGTTTTGATATTTATTCAAATCATGAATTCGAATTATCGTTTTCGGATAACTTCTTTTTCAAAGCCTCTGCTGGTGGACGCTTCAATACTAATGACAGCAATGACACCTATACCTACAACGGTGGCGGTGATGATTGGACCGGCAAAGATGACGGCACTCGTGCTATGCCATCAAGTATTAATAACGCCATTAATCAATATGGCGGCATTAGCCCAATAGACATAGTCAGTGGCTCAAACGGGGCAATAAATTACCCCGCTGCGCAAAAAATGAATCGTGAATTAGCCTTAGACATGTACCGCGACATGGCGGTAAAAACGGAAAGTACCGACCCAGGCTTTAGAGGCGACGTTGCCCTAGGTGATCGCTGGGACTTTTCCGACGATATCGTGTTTGGCGCGCTGGCGGCTTATTCATATAAACAGCAAGCTGAAAACTACACCAAGTATGAAGTGGAGTTAGATGGCGACAGCGAACAAGCTCAAATTGAAAACCAAAAAGATGTTATGGGGACAGATTCAATTGTGCAAATGTCTACCATGCTTAACCTTGGGTTAGAAATTGGCTACAACCATAAAATTGAAACCTTCACCACTTACCTGCGCGACACCTCTGATGACGTGTCGGTCGGTATTGAAGAAACCATAGATACCCTAGGTGAACCTAATGCGCTGCAAGTGTATGAAATTGATTATGAAGAAAGATCATTAATCAGCAATCAAATTAAAGGTCATCACTTTATTGAAGCATTAAATGATTCCGAGTTTAATTGGATGTTCTCTGACGCTAAATCAGAGCGTAATGCCCCTAACGAATTATCATACACTTATAACGTTATTTTAGATGAAGCTAACCAGCCGGTTTCGCGTAACCTAAATACCCAAGATGCCCCTAAATACGTTTACTCAAATCTACAGGACGAAAGCCAAAACTACGGTTGGGACTTTGCTTATCCGGTACAGTTTGATGATGCGTTAATGAAAGTGAAAGTAGGCTATCAATATTACGAACGCACCCGTGAAAGCTTCGCGACACGTTTAGGTTTAGATGTAGACTTAAGCCCAACTGACCCAAATGGTAATATTTTATCTCAAGATTTTGATGATATTTTCTCTAATGACAATATCAATAATGACACCTTAGGGCTTGAGTTGAAAGATGCCTCAACCGACACCGAAGACTATGTTGCAGCAGAGATAAATGATGCCGCCTTTATTAGTTTTGATGTCGACTTTGACGATGTATGGCGCGTTTATGCAGGTTTGCGATATGAAGATTTTCGTCGAGTCACATTGCCGATAACCCCAGAAGGAGAAATATCTGACGAGGGCGGCCGCTACGATTTAGAAGATTACGCCATTGCCGAAGACGGCTGGTTCCCATCAATGTCACTCACCTGGAAGCAAACCGACACCACCCAATGGCGTTTAGGGGCAAGTAAAACGATAGTGCGCCCAGACTTACGTGAAGTGTCGCCGGTTCGATTCCAAGATCCAGTCACAGGTTTTGATTTCTTCGGTAATCCAGAACTTAAAAGCTCAGACATGTATAACCTTGATTTACGCTGGGAATACTATTCAGAAGCCGGTGACAACTACAGCTTAGGCGGGTTTTATAAAGACGTAGACGCGCCAATTGAGCCAATACAACGTATTTCAGAAGCCGGTCGCCAGCTTAAGTTTTATAACGCTGAGTCGGGTTATGTTTATGGTATTGAAGCCGAGTTTTTACAAACGCTAGACTTCATCAGTGAAGGCAGCATGTTGGAAGACTTCTTTGTTGCCGGTAACGTGACCTTAGGTGATTCAGAAATTACCATTGCCCCTAATGGTGAAATTGACCCGACTAACAATATGCGCCGCATGACAGGGCATTCAGCCTGGGTTGCCAACGTGCAGTTAAGTTACGATTCATCTAACAGTTACCACAGTGCCACATTAGTTTATAACGTGTTTGGTGAGCGTATTGCTTACGGCGGCCGTGGTGGTCTAGATGATGTGTATGAAAAACCATTCCACAGCTTAGATTTTACTTACAGCTTTTTCCCCACCACCAGTTTGGCGGTTAAGTTAAAAGCGAAAAATCTGTTGGGTGAAGTGACCGAATACGATCAACAAGATATTCAAGTGTATGCCAAAGACCCTGGCACAGAATACACAGTGCAGTTCAGTTACGAGTATTAATACTCATTGTGACCCCTTAGTTGGCGAGCAATATAAGTTGAACGCAGTAAAACCAAGTACTGATTTTTAGCCGCTTTTACTCATCATTTCAGCTGCTAAAAATGTGTATGGCCACTTTCTTTGGAACGAGAAAGTGGCCTTTTTCTTTTTGTTTACCGCAGTTGCATCAAAATCACTTTTACTAGATCATGCGTCGCTGCTAATTGTTACTGCCAATCTTGACAAATACCGATTAACCCCTAAGCCTTAAGTGAATGACGACTATGTTTAACCGCCTTAAATACCTGTTGTATGTTCTATTAGCACTGTCGACCAATGCATGTGCTATGCAGACGGGAGTGACTCAAACGGGCAGTATTAACGCACCATTAATTGATGAAGCCAGCGGCCTAGCAGTATCACGTTTGAATGAACAAATACTTTGGACACATAACGACAGTGGCGACACTGCAAGGTTATTTGCAATAGACACCAGCGGTAATCAGTTGGTCACACTGAATGTTAAAGGCGTAAAAAATACCGATTGGGAAGATATCGCCTCGTTTGTTTACCAGGGACAAGCTTATTTATTAATAGCCGATATTGGTGACAACTCACAGCAGCGAACACAATATCAATTACACCTTATAAAAGAACCTGATTTAAGCCCGCTTAATGGCCAAAAAACACTGTCGGTAACCCCTCTTTGGAGCATGGCATTTACTTATGAAGACGGCGCTCGCGACAGTGAATCAGTCGCGGTTGATGTGGCTAAGCAAAAAATACTGTTACTGACAAAACGCGATAAACAGCCCATTTTATACGAATTACCTTTAATCAGTCCGACCTCAAAGCAAGGCCTGTCAAGCAATCAATCGGTTCAAACATTTAACAAGCAGGCCAAAAGGTTGGGTGAAATCGCGCCGTTACCCACGGCCGTACTTGATTATGCGAGTATCTATACTTGGATAGGTTTTGCCGGAAAGCCCACCGCAATGGACATATCCGCAGATGGACTATCAGCCTTAGTATTAACCTATACTCATGCATTTTATTTTAGCCAATCACAGCCCGGTGATTGGCTAACGCTGTTGTCGTCAGCGCCTAAACAAATTAACTTACCATCAATAACCCAAGCCGAAGCCGTGGGGTTCAGTCAAGATGGTCACAGCATTTACATCACCTCAGAACGGCTGCCAGCGCCATTATATAAAGTGGATTTGAAGCCCTATCAGCCCCAGCATTAACTAGCACTTTTATTTGGGGCCAGAGGCCACTAACGTCTTGATGCTGTGGGGGGGAAAGTGAAAGTGGTTGTGTCTCTTGGCCATAGTGCTAACGACTCAAGTTGTTGATAATCTGAATCAAAAACGGTTGTGTTACTTCATTATAAAAATGGCTTAGTCATACTCATGCCGACCCATCAAGATATTCAATTTATCGTAACGAAAAATGAACCGATACTACTTTGCTATAAAACCTAAATGTTGCTAAGTGTCACTATGCAGTCTACTTTTAATCCAAGGCAATTCAAAAAACTCATCAAAGGACTTGTTATGCAGGCATTTACAAAGTCATTAATATTAGTTTCTGTTTTTAGTAGTAGCGCAGTATTAGCCGATACCATTAGCATCCGAGCTGACAATTGGTTTCCCATGAATGGCCAACCCAACGCTCAGCAACCAGGTTATATGATTGAATTAGCAACTCATATTTTTACTGCTGCCGGTCATACGGTTGATTATAAATTAATGCCTTGGGAACGTGCTGTCGACTCAGTGCGCAAGGGAGAATTTGACTGTGTGGTTGGCGCCTACAAAGATGATGCGCCAGATTTTGTCTATCCTCAGGCACCTTGGGGAATGGACAGTACGGTATTTTTTGTTAAAGCAGGCGATAGCTGGAATTACAGCGGATTGGCATCATTTCAAGGAAATAAGATTGCGATAATTAAAGGCTATGCTTACGGTGATGAATTTGATCAATATGTTATTGATAATTCGAGTGTGTTTGATGCCATAGGCGCAAATAACGGCCTTGAAAACAACATTAAAAAGCTCGTGGCGGGAAGAGTAAATGTTGTTGCCGAATCCCCCAGTGTTATGGAGGCAAAACTTAAAGAAATGGGCGTCAGTGGCATAGTTTCAGCGGGCTCTTTGGGCGAGGCAACTGAAATGTACATTGCCTGCAGTCCGGCAAAAGCGACTTCTGCAGGCTACATCAAGTTGATTGATGAAGGGACTGCAAAACTAAGGGAATCGGGCGAATTCGAAAAAATCTTATCATCTTATGGGATCAGTGATTGGCAGTAATTGTTTGTCATTATAGTCATTCTAAATCCATTCAGCCTTGTGCGAGCAAGATACTCAAGGCAATATATAGTCACTCACATAGACGCTTTCGGTGAACTAAGACAATAGTCTCCCACCGAAGGCTTTTGATCTGAGTTATCTATTTAACCGCTCGCCCTTGTTGTTCTGTTTATGCGACTCATATCCCGCTAGAAGCGGTTGTACTGCGCTGATGTTTAACAAAGAGGTTGGCTATGCATGATTTTAAATGGATTGGCCTCAATGAAGTTCTTACCACTGCGCCTTTCAATGTCAACCCATGAGAATTAGAACCAACATTATCCTTTGCCTATTAGGGCTAGCATTAGTTGTACTGCGCTATCTATTAATCGTTAACAACAAACTTGGTGAGTGTGTAAAATTATACCGAACTCCCCTCGCTTGGTTTCTATTTGCGAAAATGAGCATTGTCGTTTATTGTTCAGCTACTCTATTCACCTTCGATATTCTGAATATGCGAAAGCTCGCACTTCTAATTCTTGTTTGCTTTACTCTGGAAGCTTGGGCTACGCCAGGGGTAAGAGTTGAGTATCGTGATAAGCCTCCTTACACTTATAGCGAAAGTGGCCAACCTCGCGGCTTTATTATCGATATGACCCAGGAGATCTTTCGCCGTGCCGGTGTTGCAGCGACTTATTCAGAAGTCCCGGTTAAGCGTATTTTTGCTAATATTCAGAACGACAGTGCAGCTGTCTGTTCCCCAAGCTGGTATAAGCTGGCCGACCGGGAGTTATATGCAAATTTTTCACTGGTGATCCATAAAGATAGGCCGCACATGGTGCTAGTGGCCCCCAGGGTTATCGAGCTTGTAAAACAACACCATAGCTTAAGTTCATTGTTCGGAGATCCACGACTCAAGCTCGGCGTGGTTGCCCAAGTGTCCTATGGCCCTGAGCTTGATCTGGTAATAGCGAGTAAACTTGAACGTGTAACCGATTCGGCGCGATCCGTGGAGAGTCTGGCTAAGATGGTGTCATTCAATCATGGGGCCGACTATATGCTTATAGACAGGGAAGATTATGATTATATCAACCGAATGGGTGAAATCAGTGCCATGGGTTTGCTGCCAATGTATTATTCTGACATGCCGTCAGGACTGAATCGTTATCTTATGTGTTCCAAAAGCGTAGATGCAGAGACAATGGCACGTTTGAACCAGGCAATACGTGAGTTGTTACCCGAAATCAATGACTGATGCATCGAGCTACCCACATAAATTATTCGGCTATCCTACAAAGTTTCCCCTGACCCAACTAATTCCGAGACGCACCTTATCGTTCGACTCAAATAAACCATAACTTTAAATAGGGTACTAATGTCATGAAGTGCATTTTAAAAGTAGGGTGTGTTGCCATCTGTCTAATCCTATCAAATATTGTTTTGGCGGTAGATTGTAACTCGCAGTGTCAGCTAACTCAGATCGAAGCTTATTTCACAGCCTTAGACAAAATGAGTCGTAAAGGCTCATCCATCAATGATATTGATACCCTCTTGAGTTTGACTCATGACGATGTCGAATACATTCACGTTGCCTATGGTGCACATTTTACTAAAAGTAGTTGGCGCCAAGCGTTTGTACGAAACCTTGAACGGAGTGCGTATAAAAACACAGGTAAAAATAAAATAAGGATCACAAAGCAAATATTCGGTAATAATTACATCGCCATTGAATATTCCCACGGTATTATCCAACAAGATGGAACATGGCAGGCAACAGAGCCCTTGCTCGTTCTCTTTGGCTTCAGTGATGACAAAATCTCCTTAATCAAAGAATTGTGGTAACTGCATTTCGCAGTTTGTTTCCTTCGTTCACCCATAAAAAAACCAGCTAACAGTTGTTAGCATTGACATTACAAAATGGAAAAAAAATGAAACTAGCTAACCTTACATTAATTGTTTTTGCCTATGGTCTGTCGGGCACCGCAGTAGCAAATGAGAATCACCTAAACGATCAGCAAGACATTAAAAATGTGATTGAAACGTTCAGGTTATCCATCATTAACAAAGATAAAGAAACCTTTAACACACTTTTTTACAGTGAAAGTACTCCATGGGTCGCGGTTTTCAGCAACGAAATGGTCAATGCCAAACGAACAACAAATGCCAGCTTCCCTAACACGGTTAATTTTGGAAAGTTTGGCTCACCAGCAAACATGATATCCGATGATGAGAAACAAGAAGAAAAAATGTGGGATATTAAAATTGATACCGACGGCTATTTGGCCTCTGTTCATTTTCATTACAGTGATCACCGTAATGATATAAAAAAAGCATACGGTACAGAAGCCTGGGATTTAGTCAAAGACGGAGAAAGTTGGAAAATTGTATCGGTTAAATACACGGTGACGGAAGTCCCTTCTGCAAACAATAATAGCTAAGCTATTGTCAAATTTAGACATCCACCACGCAGTTAAAGCCTAGTGAAGGTGGTTTTAGCTCTCAGGGAAATGAACTGAATATGGCCTGTCAACTTTGCGTGTATAGTAGGGTCTGTATAGTAGGGTCAGGGTAAACATAATTTTAAATTGCCTAAAAATGTAACAAAACTAAGAATATCGACCGCAATGACGGGATTTGGGCCTTGCAGTCACTCGGCCTGTGTTCGCTGCGCTATGTGAATAATTCTAACAATGGAATGTTTAAAATAAATTAACCATGCCACCCATTGTTAAATTTTAACCTAGTCTTTTAAAACCAGCAGGTTAAGGCAATGTCACAAAGGTGAATCATGATGATTTACGAGACGACCGTCCGCCCCATGGACGGGGCGGTTGAGCTATAGGGATATACTTGTGCGTGTCGGTGAGTGAATGTCATGGTTTGCCTGTATTACTAAATGTGACTGTTCCAGCTCTTGGACTAAGCGAAGCACCACGACGTTAGTTGCTGCAAGCCATAAGTAAAAACACCTGGATTCCGGCTCAAAATCATTGCCGGAATGACGGAGTCAGGAAATACGAGAATCATGAAACGACCGCTGGATTTCACCCCAAGTCAGCTTATCTACTCTTCTTGACTCAAAATAAAATTGTTCACCGCTTTTGAAATCAAATCTTTTTTCATCGTCGTGCGGGCAACGTTCTGGTTAAACCAAAAGCTCATTGGCTGATCAAAGCCGATGCCGTGCATGTAGTTGTATAGTGCTTTACGTAATCCTTCCCCTAGCATGTCATGATCCGTCCCAGTTGGGTCGGTGAAGTCGACATCGTTTTCAGCGAATAAAATCTCTGGCCGTTCAGCTAGGGTAATGCCGAATTGCTCAGGATTCATGCCAATAGGACTGTGGATGGTGGCGACAAAGCGGTGCCAGTAGGCTGACTGAAAACAGCCTTGTTGCATCAATTGGCGCACCATTTCCAGTGAATCAACGGTTTCTTGCTCGGTTTGAGTGGGGAAGCCATACATTAAATAAGCATGCACCAAAATACCCGCGTCACTAAAAGCTTTAGTCACGTGGGCGACGCGCTCAACACTGACGCCTTTTTTCATCAGTTTTAGTAGTCTGTCTGAGGCCACTTCAAGGCCGCCGCTGACCGCGATACAGCCTGAGTCTGCCAGCAATTGGCAGCGGTCTGGGCTAAAGGTGCGCTCAAAGCGGATATTGCCCCACCAACTGATGACCACATTGCGTTCAATCAACCGTTTTGCAAAGGCAAATAAGGTTTTTGGCGGTAAGGCTTCGTCGACAAAATGAAAACCTGTTTGTCCGGTTTCTTCGATAAGTGCTTCGATGCGGTCAACTAGAATATCAGCGCCAGCAGTGTCGTAGCGGTCGATATAATCTAAGCTGACATCGCAAAAACTGCATTTTCGCCAGTAACAGCCATGGGCTATGGTCAGTTTATTCCAGCGGCCATCACTCCAAATACGGTGCATTGGGTTAAGCATTTCACATAACGACAGGTATTCGCCTAGTGGTAGGCCATCGTAAATAGGGGCGCCAACTTCGACCTGTGGAATATCGTGCAGTTCGGTGTTTTGATTTAGATGCACATAGGGCTCACCATTTTCATCTTCAGCAAGGAAGTAAGTGCGCACTAACTCGTCTATCGCGCGCTCGCCTTCAAAGTATTCCAGCAGGGTGATAAGCGGGCGTTCGCCGTCGTCAAGACAGATATAGTCGACAAATTCGAATACCCTAGGGTCTTTAAGTGCCCGCAGCTCGGTATTAACAAACCCGCCGCCCATAACGATAGGGATGTCAGGGTTAATAGCTTTACAGGTTTGCGCAATACGTAACGCGCCGAGCATATTACCGGGAAACGGCACGGTTAGTGCGACTACGCTTGGCTGCGTGTCTTCCAGATACATCTCGACCAACTGCTCCAAAATTTCAGAGCTGAAACTCGGTTCACCCATTAAGGTGTCGTAGAGGTTGTCAAAGCTTGGGTTGGCTGAGGCTAATTTCTCACCATAACGGCTAACTTCAAAATAAGGGTCGACGCCTTGGGTGATCACGTTCGACAGATCATTTATAAACAGGGTGGCCAGATATTTGGCTTTATCTTGCACACCTAAATTACCAAAGGCCGCTTGCAATACATCGCCAGATATTTCTTCCATCTGGGCTATGGTGTCAAATGCAGGGCCTTCGGGTAAAAAACGGCGTGAGTTAATTCGCATCGCCAAGCTTGGGTCTTTACCCTGTAAAAAGCGGATCGCGGGCTCAACGACCAGCAGGTAACGATCGTATTCAGCTAGAAAGTTGAAGATAACATCAGGCAGTTCATCGTCTTCAAAGTGTTCAAAGTTTTCTTCGACATGCTGGCGAATAATCTCTAGCGCTGGCGCTGTCATCATTTCAAGAAACAACTCAATAGCAGGATCTCGCTGCACCGCCTCATAGCCTCGTGAGCGTAAAAAACCAGTTAAATACGCCGTTGCTGGGTACGGCGTATTAAGTTGGGTCATGGGTGGAGTCATTAGAAGAACGGTCATAGCCTGCCTTTAAATAGTAAAACCTGAATGCTTATTGCGAAACAGAATAATGGCAGCAAATGTTGCTGCCATAAAATAATAATCAATTCTAACAAATGGCCTGTTAAAAAGCCCCGTAAATTAAAGAATAGTCTCTAGATAGCCACTACCAAGCTGTTTCATTTGTCGCTCAACCCAAACCGCTCTTTGGCTAAGATAAGGGCTTAAATTATTAGGATTACGTTTGCGAGGGCTGGGCAGTAGCACGGCCAGCCGCGCGGCTTCATTTTTGCTGAGATAACGAGCCGATTTATTAAAATAGTGCTGACTTGCGGCTTCTACGCCGTAAATTCCTTGGCCAAATTCAGCCACGTTTATATACACTTCTAGAATACGTTTTTTACCCCAAATGATTTCAAGGCTAATGGCCAACATGGCTTCTAAGCCTTTGCGAATAAAGCTTCGCCCTGGCCATAATAGAAGATTTTTGGCGGTTTGTTGGGTGAGTGTACTAGCACCCCGAAGGCCTTTGCCATCATCATGTTGGTCAAGGGCTTTAGTGATGGCGCTTAAATCGACCCCAAAATGTTTAGTAAATAGTTGATCTTCTGAGGCGACCATTGCCAGCGGGATATGCGATGGTAGCTTATCAATGCTTATCCACTGATAGCTCACTGGGTAAGGGCTTTGCAACATAAATGACGTAGTGGGCGGTGCGATAAACTTTAATGCCAGTAACAATAGCGCGAGTACCAGCATCAATCGCCACATGACATACCATGTCCAGCCGAAAACTCCCCGTGTACGATTTTGCATTAACGCCTCTTTGTTATATTTAGCCAGATTCTTGTGCTGGTCGCTATCGACGCGCAAGAGTATAGGATAAGCGCATTAAGACCAAATTCTAATCTGCCTTGTTTAAATTTTTTCTAAGGTTAGCTGGCTTTATTATAGCTGTAGTGATTGATTCTGCTTTAATTAGCATTTGTTATCGGCTGCTATTTCGGTACATATCAATACTGAATAGCTCACAATTAACGCTCATCTGCTCAGTCATTAATCTTGTCATATTAATTCGATATTTTCGTCATATTCACTGCGTAAGCTAGTGCTGATAATCAGTTAATTCAGCGTGTATTATTGCAAAAATGCATAACAACAGGCATGACAGCACGACAATATGGAGCAATAAGATGACAAGGCAAAAAAGCGTAATACTGGGAGTTATTTCTGTTTTGGCCAGTATGCTATGGGTTTCAGGCTGCAACAGTAACGATAATAATGATGATGCTAGCTCAGTAGGCGTTGATAAAAGTGTTAACGCTCAAGTTGGCCCTAGACCTTTATTTTTAGTCGATCAAATGCAAGCCAGCGAGCTAAAAACTCAATTGGTACAATGCGAGTCGGGGCCATTTTATCGAACGGACTTTTCGATTGGGCATCGTGGTGCATCAATGCAGTTTCCTGAGCACACTAAAGAAGCCTATCAAGCGGCAATTCATTCCGGTGCAGGTATTGTTGAATGTGACGTTACTTTTACCGCAGACAAAGAACTCGTATGTCGCCACTCACAGTGTGACTTAGCCACCACCACTAATATTTTGGCCATTCCAGCGCTTGCCAATAAATGTTCAGTGCCTTTCTCGCCTGCCGATGTTGCCAACGGTGTTAGCGCAACAGCCACTTGCTGTACCAGTGATATCAGCCTAGCTGAATTTAAAACCTTAAAAGGCAAGATGGATGGTTTTAATCCAAAAGCGACCACAGTTGCAGAGTTTATTGATGGTACACCAAATTGGCGCACAGACTTGTACGCAGGTAATGGCACCTTAATGACTCACGCTGAAAGTATTGCTTTGTTTAAAGCTGCTGGAGTGAAGATGACGCCAGAGCTTAAATCGGCCAATGTGAGCATGCCCTATGATGGCTTTACTCAACAAGATTACGCCCAAAAAATGCTAGATGAATATGGCGCCGCAGGCGTTGATGCTTCGCAGGTATTTCCGCAATCATTTAATTTAGATGACGTGAAATATTGGATAGCGAACGCACCTGAATTTGCAGAGCAAGCGGTGTATTTAGATGATCGTTATGATTTTAGCAGCGGTTTTGATCCACAAAATAGTGCCACCTGGTCACCGAGCATGGAGACTTTGGCGGCAGATGGTGTGAAGATTATTGCACCGCCATTATGGGTGTTAGTCACTTTAGATGAGAATAAGGCGATAGTCCCTTCTGAATATGCCAAAGCGGCTACAGCAGCGGGCTTAAAAATAATTGCCTGGTCACTTGAGCGTTCAGGGCCCCTTAGTCAGGGCGGTGGCGGTTGGTATTATCAAAGCATCGCCGATGCGATTGATAATGAAGGTGACACCTTTGAGCTGCTAGACGTGTTAGCAAAAGATGTTGGGGTAATAGGCGTATTTTCAGACTGGCCCGCTACGGTAACTTACTATGCTAACTGTATGGATAAGTAAGCTATAGCGAGCTTTGAAAATTAGTCGATTGGCAGAGTTAACATAGCTAAAAGCGGGATATCATTATCCCGCTTTTTTGTTGATGTTTGGCGATTTTTATAGGTAATTTGCAGCTTTAATAATTCATCTTATATATCGGCATCGGATATCAAGCTGCAGAGTGGGATCATCAACTATTCATATTTTTGTTCTACTTTTTCAATCAAAGCTTGCCACTGCGGATACTCTTCAAAACTTTTTTGTAAGTCTCCCCATGGCGACAAAGTGTCATTAATATCGACCTGTTGATCTTGCTGAGTGGCTAAGTAAAGATAATAAAACGCCGAGGCGCGATAATTTGCTGCACAGTGCACCACCACAGGTTGATCATTATTGGCCTTCATTAATGCAAAAAATTGCTCAACATTTTCAAGTGTCGGTTGTTGCCAATCAACGCTGATATTGTGGTATTGCATGCCCAGTTTCGTCACTATTTGTTGTTCATTTTTAAGGGCATTTGGATTGTCATTGGGGATTAAATTTATGACGGTTTTAACGCCAGCTTGTTGTAATAATGCAAATTGCCCTTCTGTAGGTAAACCTGCGGTAATAACTTGATTTTGGTTAAATTTAACCGCTTTAATTTCACTTAACTTGCTAGTGTTTATTTGAACTGCCGCCATGCTATTCCCACCCGTCAGAAGTAGTAAGATGACTAAGTGGGTCATCATAATAATTTTAAAGTGTTTCATTGGTTATCCTTGCTGCATATTGCCTTAACTTGTTCAAATTGACTTAAAGTTAGTTGAGTTTAAATTAAACTAACGCCCAGTTAACTGAACTGAACTGAACTTAGCCAAACGTCGCCAACCAAAGCATAGCGGTTATTGATACAGGTTTTAATCATAGAACTGCTTATCCACGTCGACAAGCTTACATCAAATCTGCCAGTTGTTGGGGACTTCATTAGCTGTTAGCATTATTTCCTTATAATAAACAGATAGTTAATAGCATTAGTGCTAGCTCTGAATAAGGCGCTTTATCTGTTTTAGGCTAGTTTCATAATGCTGATAATCCAGCTTGATTGGGTAAAACTGCTGATTATGCAGTAACACTAATGACGGAAATCCTTGAATAGGCAGTTGCCTTGCTTGAGTGATTTCGGCCATTAACTGTTGCTCCACTTCCTCACTTTGCATCTGTTGCTCAAAATGGTTTTTATCCATGCCGATACTGACAGCCAGCTCAGATAACACAGCAATATCAGACGGATTTTTTGCCCGTAAATAATAGGCTTGTTGAATGGCATGAATCATTTGCGCTTCTAAGCCTGATGCTCTTGCCACCAAAGCTGCGCGGCAACTTGGGTAGGTTGAGCGTCTTGGCTGGCACACAGTCCAAAAATCGTGGTTAAACTCAGTGCCGAGTTGCTGATGGATGTTATGCCATGTTTGCTGTAAAAATTGCTGCATCTCTGCTGGCATGGGGGCGAGACTGTCGGGTGCTAAGCCACCGACTGTTAATTCAATGGCTAGCTTATCGGTAAACATTGCTAACTGATTTTGCAGTTTTATCCACGTTGGTTGGTAGCCCCAGCACCAACTGCACATAGGGTCGTAAACATAATATAGAATCGCTTTCTTCATGGTTATTTTGCTAATCATCTGACACTTATCAACATAATGGCATATTTTACGCGTCTTTTAAGCACTATTTAAAATAGTGCTGCAAGGTGATAAAAATTAACTATTTTTCAAAGCACTAAATAAATAACGTAAAGCTTGAGAAGCCTTTAACAGTGGTTATAATAATGATCTCGATCACAAAAGGAGAGATGTATGTTCGTAATGGGCTTGTCCAACGATGTCACTGATTCAACTGACGCAACCATACAAAAAGGCGCATTTCGTGCTGAGGGTACGCTATGGATTGAGGAAGAGTACTTACATTTTGAACCTTTTAATCAAGACCTAGCTTATGGTCCTTATGCAATAGAGTTAGATAACATCAAGTCGGTAACCACTTGCTGGAGCCGCGGTACAGGAGTTATTCCTGTTGATGCTGATTCTATTCAAGTGATTACATTAGATAGTCAAAAATTCCGCTTTATTTTAGATTCCCCTAAAGAGTGGACTGAAAAGCTGTTGTCTTTGCTAACGCCTAAATTGTCACTTAAATCATCGACTAAACCTTCGTCTAAATCATTAGCGAAAAACGCTTAATATGAGCCGTGAAAAGTTGAGTTTAACGCCAATAACCGAGGCTGATTTAGCCACCTTGTTTGCTTTTGAAAGTGACCCTATAGCCAGCCAAATGGCACACTTTCCTTCACGTGATAAAGCTGCTTTTTATCAGCATTGGCAACAAAAAGTCATTAGTGCACCTGACGCGATAGCGCAAGGGATTTGGCTACAAGGCCAGCTTATAGGCAGCATGCTCAGTTGGTACAACCCAAAAGATAGCCTCATTCAAAATGGACGGTTAATAGGTTACTGGATCGACCGTGAATACTGGGGACAAGGCATAGCCACCCAAGCTTTAGCGCTGTTTTTACCTTTGCTACCTAAAGAGCCGTTATTTGCTTACGTAGCAGCACATAATATCGGCTCATTAAAGGTGATTAAGCGATATGGTTTTATGCCTGTGGCGTTGACGGCAGAACAAACCAGAGACTTGCCACAAGGATTAGGTTTATATAAAAAAGCCGATGAATAAATCCATTAATAACAGTCATTCATAGTGATGGATTAGGTGCCTTTTATCTCGCTAATGGCTAAAGGGCATTTATGATTTAACCCGCTAATGCTAAAATCTTGCCTTCATTTTGGGAGAACCACATGTCTTTTGGCGCGCTAGCATTACATCCGCAATTATTCTCACGTTTAAGTGCGCTTAATTTTATCCAGCCTACGGCGATTCAAGCTGAGGCAATACCGGTTATTTTATCGGGTAAAGATGTCATGGCAGGCGCTCAAACTGGCACGGGTAAAACCGCAGCATTCTGCCTGCCGATCCTGCATCAGTTGCTAAGTCTGCAAGATAGTCAAATTGACACAGCTAGTTCAACCCCAGTTAGAAAGGTGAAGGCATTAGTGCTAACCCCAACCCGAGAATTAGCCCAACAAGTACACCATAATTTAACTCAGCTAATGGCTGATACTAATATCAAGGCGGCATTACTTTACGGTGGCGTTAGCACCCAAGTTCAAGTTAGCGAGTTAACCGCAGGGGTTGATATTATTGTCGCCACCCCAGGCCGCTTACTGGACTTATTACGTCGACGGGCAACCAGCTTGTCTGCGGTTGATTACTTTGTCATTGATGAAGCCGACCGCATGTTAGATATGGGCTTTAGAGATGAAATAATTGACGTGTTAAAGCGCTTACCCAAGCAGCGCCAAACCTTGTTGTTTTCCGCCACCTTAGATGACCGTATTTTTTCATTTAGTAAGCGGTTACTTACCCAGGCTAAAGTGATTGAAACCCACGCCCGTAATCAAACAGCGGTCACGGTGACAGAGCGAGTTTATAATGTCGATGCACATAAAAAATGTGATTTACTGTGTAAGCTTATAACCGTTGAAAAATGGCAACAAGTATTGATTTTTAGCCGTACCAAGCAAGATGCCGATGTGTTGGTGAAACAAATGAGCCTACGCGGGGTAAAAGTGGCGGCTTTACATGCTGACTTATCGCAATTAATACGTGAGCAAGTACTTACTGACTTTAAAGCTGGCCAATTAACCGCGCTAGTTGCCACCGATGTTGCCGCACGTGGAATTGATATTGCGCAGTTGGATTATGTGGTCAATATGGAGCTGCCGTTTAAGCTTGAAGACTATGTGCATCGCATTGGACGCACTGGCAGAGCAGGGCAAGCTGGTCATGCCATTACCTTATTAAGTGTCGACGATGAACCATTTTTAATAAAGCTAGAAGCTTATTTAGATAAGCGTTTACCACAGCAATGGTACCCAGGTTTTGAACCTGATTTAACCCAAGTCGCCCCGGTGACGCGTAAAACCAAGAAAGGCTCGTTAAAGCAGCAAGCTAGGCAAAAAGCATTAGCACAATCAAAACGTTAGAATGGTGTTCACAAGGCTGTAGTTGTTAATCAGGTAACCTAGGTATAAGCGCTTCTGTGATGCGCAGCAACTACCTATATACTTAAGACACCATGAATTAAGAACATAGCTATTTTTTTCTGGAAAAACTGAACCTGCTGTCGATGCTTACTGCCGCGATTGCAGGTGGAGTTATTCTTGTGGCAAAGCTTGAGCGGAGTGTCATTTTGCTTATATTACATTAATAAATAAGCTATCTTGTAATATACAGGATGCAGAACATGCCGAGCTGTTAATTTATTTAATGTTAGTAAATAGCCCCAAGGAACCTTTATGCTGATTGAACATGACATTGCAGACGTATGTGTTGGGATGTATGTGGTCGAAATCACCGAACCTAAAGATACGTTTTCGTTAGCTAAGCCTGGGGTGCTTAAAAGTGAGCGTGTTATCGAAGCATTAAAGCGCAAGTCGGTCACTAAGCTGTTAATTGATACCAGTAAAACAGAGGGCGTTGTTACTAAAATTGTTAAAAGTGTGCCAACACCTGCACAGGAAACTGCTAAGCCTGTTACAAGGAACTTTTTTAATCAAGAATTAGTTAAAGCTCGCCAAGTATTTGATGAATCTAAAAATATCCAAAAAAAGTTATTCCATAATGCACAGCATGGTTTGCCGTTAGATATGGACCCGGTGCAAAAAATTACTACCGAATCGACAGATTTAATTTTCAATAACCCAAATGCGCTATCGTGTGTGATTAATATTCGCAATAAAGATGAATATTTGCTTGAGCACTCAGTGTCAGTATCGGTATTGATGACGATGTTTGCCGTGTATAAAAAAATCGATAAAGAGATTGTTAATCAACTCGCTATTGGTGCATTTTTACATGATGTCGGTAAAATTATGATCCCCGATCGTATTCTGAATAAGGCCGATAGATTAACAGATGAAGAGTTTCATATTATGAAAACTCACGCCAATTACTCGATTGAAATTATGAAAAATACCCCAGGCATCAGTCCGCTTAGTCTCGAGGTTGCAAGCTTACACCATGAAAAAATCAATGGTTTAGGTTATCCATTTGGCGTCGCTGCAGAAAAAATTACCCTTTACGGAAGAATGATCAGTATTTGCGATATTTTCGACGCATTGATTTCACATCGCTGCTACAAGCAAGGCTATGCCCAAGTAAAAGCCTTTAGTATTTTACGTGTATTAGCTGAAAACAATGAATTAGATAAAGACTTAGTCGATCAATTTATCCGTTGTATGGGTGTTTACCCTGTTGGCTCAGTGGTGCTTCTTGAGTCAAATAGGCTGGCTATTGTCGAAGGCCATAACCCGAAAGACCCTATTCGCCCTCTTGTGAAACCGTTTTATCATTTAAAACCTAATCACTTTGAAACAGGACAAAAGATTGATTTGGCCACAGTCACCGACGAACTAATTGTTAAATGTGTCCGTGCAGATGATTTTAATCTCAATATGGAACAAATTATTGAGTATTTAGCTCACGAGGGCTAGCCTGTAAATCCGCTTATTTGCTGTTAGGTCATGACTTCAGAAAACATGGCCATCTAAGAATACTAGGGTCATTATTCAAAGTGGCATTAGAAGTGTTTCTAGCATGAACTGTATATTGTGAATATTTAGAGACTCGTTTTATTAAATGGTAGCGATAGCTGTGTGATTAAAAATTAACTTATCCTTGGTCTATTTTGGCTAACATGGGTAAGATCGATACAGTTCTTCCACACCCAATCCCAATCAAGTATCCCTTAGCAAAAATTAATATAGTCATAACATGCTAGGCTTGAAAGCGTGTAAAAAGGTACTACTGCGTTTGAAACTACATCTAGAATAAATGAGCTTATTGTGAAAAATGAACTAATATTATCTAATTAAAGCAGTTTAGATACATATGGTTTAACGAGCGAATGTCTAATGATAAAAATAGTATTACTGACCATGGTTATTATTTTTTGCCTACCTCTAAATGCTCAAGCTTTGCGAGTCGTCACAGAAGATCTTCCGCCTTATCAAATTGTGATAGATGAAAAATTGGTTGGTGGGAGTTCATTTTTGGTTGTAGAAGAAATGCTAAAACGTGCTGAACTGGACCCTGAAATTGAATTATTGCCGTGGGCTAGAGCCTACAAAATTGCAACATCGAGTGCTAATGTTATTATTTTTTCTATTGCTAGAAATAAAGGAAGGGAACCGTTATTTCATTGGCTGGCAAAATTAAGGAACCTAAAATATCATTTTTATTCTTTAGTTAAACGACAAGATTTAATGAACTTAACCTTGGCTGAGGCACTAGATCGAACAGTCGTGGCAGTACGTTATAGTTATGAAGCAGACTTACTGCAAAAAATTGGTTTTGTAGAAGGTAAAAATTTAATTTTAACCGTGACCTATAAAGATGCATGGAGAATGTTATTAAAAGGACGTGCTGATTTCACTTATGCTAATGAATTCATTGAATCAACAATTTTTGAAACACTAATTATTGAGCCTAATTTGTTTATTGCAAACTTTGATTTGGGTGACACTTCTGATCTTTATATTGCAGCCAGTCTTGATACCTCGCCACATATACTGAAGCAACTCAAAGACAGCTTATTATCAATGCAACAAGATGGTACCTTTAAACTATTATTGGAAACAGACTAATCATCTTCGCCCTATAATAAAAAAGCTGCTAATAACATGATTGTTTATGGTTACCTAGAAAGTCTAAGCACGAGTGTGTTATTAAAGTCTTTTAGGCTTATTTTTATTCAATAGCTCACTTTTATACTCTTGCCTTGCTATGACTTTTGATACGATTCATATACCGCTATAAGCAGTTTACTGCGCTGATATTTATCAAGCGCTAGGAGCAATATTCAGCTATTCTTCTAATTAAATCCGGACTATAAATATGAGTGGCTTGGTCTTTTTTACCTAACCACCAACAGAGTAACGTTTCAGTGCCCATTCAAGACTAATTCCATTAGTCATTAGCCCTTGCTCTTGATTGCTGAATTAGGACTGTTTCTGTTATCATCACCGATCCGATATTCTACGCCCGCTAATGTTGCAGATTAACCTGAACGATTAATGGATTGTGCTTAGAATACGCGCTTTAAATATGTGATATCTATCGACAGCTTTCGCCTACAGGTAACCTTTATGATTAACCACTTCACTGTACTGGGTGTCAAAGCCAGTGCCAAAGAAGATGAAATAAAAAAAGCCTATAAACGTTTATCCAACAAGTATCACCCAGATAAACTACTCTTAGCCTCAGATGAAGAACGGCAGCAAGCAGAAGTGCAACTGCAAAGAGTCAAGAAAGCTTATGATGTGCTAAGTGATAAAAAGCTCAGAAACGCATTTATCAAAGACTTTAATAACGTGATAGTGACCGATCCTGCCGCCGCAATGCGCGAGCTGTGGGACCAATTTTACCCTTGAGTATCCCATGGCCAAATCATTAAATATTGCTCGTATCCATGAGCTTAAAAACAATGCCTATGACAATATCGAGTCATATAACGACCCCGATACGCCAAAGGCATTAGAAAATTTTTCTCGTCAGATAAAAGAAATTTTGCTGGCTGATATCAGTATGCTGTCTTCAGTACCAGAATACTTACCCGTTGCCTTATTTGGCCAGGTTAAGTTTGCCCCTGACGCCCTACTTAAATGGGCGCACTGGATAGATAATGCTATTCAACCAGAGTGGGATGAATTTAAAGTCAGTATCGCTTTTAATAATGGCGATATCCCTTTAGTGCAAGCGGTACGCGCCCAAGGTGAGTCGTTACTAATTGAAAGCTGCGCGGTATTGTATTTGCTTAATCAAGAAGCCAATGGCTCGAAGAAAAAAGCCAAGCCAGCGCATGAAGATGACGATGAAGAATACGGCCAATCTAATAGCGACTATGATGATGACGATAATGATAGCGACGAAGAAGGCTATTACGATCAATACGATGACGAGGACAGATAATGACAACCAGTTTGATTGAAATTACCGCTCAAGAAATAAAGCAACTTGCTGACGTTGAACCACAGCAAGCCAGCAAGCGTTTTGAGATCATCGCTAATACCATGACCGACGCTCAACTTGTGGACGTTATTGAGCTGATGGATATCGTTACTCTGACGCAAATCAACAGCCATCATGACATTTCTTGCCCGTCAATCATGTCTGAGTTGATGAGCCCAGAGCAAATTCGTGACATCGTTTGTCAGCAGCCCTTATATTGGGAAGAGCAAATAAAGACCAATGCCGATGAGCTACTTGCTCACACCTTTGAGTTTTTAACGTATTTAATCCGCATTCAAGGCAGTGAAGAAAAACAAGCCGCTATTTTGGAATGTATTGCCGATGATCCTGCTGGTCTGTTTTATTTATCGATTCCTTTTATTGAGCTTATTCTTGCGCCCAGTGAAGCAGAGGAAGGCTCACCTGAACGGGATCATTATGACGATGAAGACGACGGTACTACGGTTGGTTATGATAATTGGCATGCTAATGAAGAGTCGCACAGCCTTAGCATGGACGATCCACGCAGCTTAATGGCGCTTATTCAAGAGCTTACACCAGAGGTTGCCAAGTCGATTAAAAATTTACTGCGTAACGAAAGTTCTGGCTGGGAGCAAATCATTGCTAAGTTCGTTAATGAATTGGTTTTACAGGCGAAAGATAAAAACCAAGTGGCCGATGAATATGCGGAAGTCGACGATATGTTTAGCTTTTTAGATTAAGGATTCCAACTATGCAACTGGCATTACGGGACCCAAATCAAGGGCCATACCTGACAAAGGTGATCGCTTACGGTCAAAGCGAAAACAAACTAAGCCAAGAACAGCTCGAACAAATAAAGGCTAAGGCGATTTTAATGAGCCTTAAGCTGGCAGATAAGTTCTACAACAAGCATAAAGTGCACTTGTTAGAACATGCTGCCCATGATGTTATCGGTGTCGTCAGCATAGGACTTATTGCCTTAACAGGCCAAGAGCCGGCAACGTCTTTGCCTTTAATGCAAAGTCCTGATGGGGTACTTAAGTGCTTTCAAAAGGGCTGGAGCTTGCTCACCCACGCAAGCAGTTTGAACACCAATAAATCACTTTATGGCGATGTGAGCGAAACGTTACTTGAAAACGTGTCTAGCCCGCCGGATATGGAAGAATGGCTAGGCTGGCAAAGCTATCAAAGTGCGTTAACCGAGCACCTGCGTCAGCAGGGTATTAAGGCGCTATTGCAGGCGTTTTATGTTACCTCAGATCACGACCCTTTAGATTGCCTCAATCTTGAAGCTGTATTGGCAGAAGCGGTGATTTATCGCACCTTATTTGCTGATCGCGGCGTGAGACAAGATCTTAAAAAACGCTTAGGTAAAATTGAACTTGATGATGCCTGGTTTAATGGCGATTATTTGATGGCGCAAACTGAAAATGCCATTGCTAAATTGCCTCAAGATTTGGCTGAGATAATCCGTCAAGATTTAAGCAAGCATTACATTCAAGGTTTACTGCGTACCTTAAGTTTTGCGAAAGGTTATCGCGAGTTGCAAATGCAAGGCGCAAGCCTGGAAAAGCTTGAGCGATTTGAGCAAAAAGAAGGCCTACACGGCTTATTGGGTTGGCCGCTATACTTAGATTTGTAGTGAGTTAGATTTATAGAAACAGCTAGATTGTAGACGCTGCTAGTGTAATGGCGCTTAAGGTCTTATTTAGTTCCAACTTAGTCTCAACAATAAACATAGCGACCTTGAGTCGCTATTTTTTTAGCTATTTTTTTAGCATTAGCCTGCTGTCTTTAAACTGCCACTTTTCTGTCATCTAATTTATGCTCAATTGTCATAAACCCCGCTTATCTTATGTCCGGAAACTAATCTTATAAAAAGAAAGTTTACTTGTTGCAGATGACAACGATCTCGAAAACACCTAGACATTCAAAGGACATATTATGAGCAAAGCGACATTTGATCCACGACGTTTTAACCAAAGCGATAACACACCTTTTGCACAGGTGATGGAAAAACATTTATCTCGTCGTAACTTTGTTAAAAGAGGCCTAGGGATCAGTGCTATGACCGCATTCGCCGGTGTGGGATTAACCGCATGTGGCTCAGACGACAATACAGTAACACCCGATCCAACGCCGACCCCTACACCAACTCCAATTCCGCCAACAAAAAGCTCTGCGGTATTAGGTTTTGATTCTATTGCAGGTTCAAAAACCGACGCAGTGGCTATTCCTGCCGGTTATTCAGCATACGTGCTTGCGCCATGGGGAACTCCATTGAACGCTAAAGCCGCGGCCTGGAAAGCAGACGGTACCAATACCGGTGAAGACCAGGCTAACTCAGTGGGTATGCATCATGATGGTATGCATTTCTTCCCACTTAATGACTCAAATGACGATGGTTTATTATGTATTAACCATGAATATATTGATGAAGATGCGCTGCACCCAACAGGACCAACCTTTGATGCCAATGGCAAGCGCACCATAATTGATGAAATTCGCAAAGAGATTAATGCCCATGGTGTATCAGTTGTGCGCATTAAGCTCAATAACGGCATGTGGGAAGTGGTTAGCAATGATGCCCATAACCGTCGTTTTACCGGCGCAAGTGTGATGGACATTGCTGGCCCTATGGCTTATACCAGTTACTTAGAAACACGTTATTCACCCGATGGCAGCCAGGCCCGTGGTACATTAAATAACTGTGGCAATGGCAGCACACCTTGGGGCACTTACTTAACCTGCGAAGAAAACTGGCCAGGGTATTTTGTCAATAAAGGCACATTAGCGGCAGACCAATCACGTATTGGTATTTCAAAGTCTGGTACCCGTTATGGCTGGGATCACCTTGCTGGTGATGATGATGAAAGATTAGATGAATTTGCCCGTTTTAACATTACACCATCAGGGACAAGTGCGGGTCAGGATTACCGTAACGAAGCCAATGGTCACGGTTATATTGTAGAAATTGACCCGTACAACCCTAATTCACGTGCGGTAAAACGTACCGCCTTAGGCCGTTTCCGCCACGAAGGTTGTACTTTTGGTAAGTTAGAAGAAGGCAAACCGATTACGTTTTATTCTGGTCATGACTCTCGTTTTGAATACCTGTACAAGTTTGTCTCCGATGCTGCATGGGATGCAGCCGATGCTAATACCTCTAATCGCATTGCTATGGGTGACAAGTACATGAATGCGGGCACGCTTTATGTGGCTAAATTTACTGAAGACGGCGTGGGCGAGTGGTTACCATTAACTTTAGATGCTGTGACTACAGATGGCAGCACTTTAGCCAGCAGTTTCGATTCACAGGCTGCGATTATTTTAAACACCGCCGGTGCTGCTGATTTAGTTGGTGCAACTCCGATGGATCGTCCTGAATGGGCAACGGTTGATCCATTTACTGGCAGTGTTTATTTAACATTAACCAATAACACTAAGCGTACAGAAGCAAACACAGCGAACCCTCGCTTAAACAACAGTTTTGGTCATGTTATTCGTTGGGACGAAGGCGATAAAGCTACCGAGTTTAGCTGGGATATTTTTGTATTTGGTTCACCAACCGATGGTGATGCAGATACTAACTTGTCAGGTTTAGACGACTTAAATCAATTTGCTAGCCCAGATGGTTTAGCGTTTGATGCCCGTGGTATTTTATGGGTGCAAACCGATAACGGTGCCGATGAAGTGACCTCTTATACCAATGATCAAATGCTAGCGGTTGTGCCCTCTACTTTGGTTGATGCTGATGGTAAGCAGCAAGTGATTAGTGCTGAAACACAAGCGCAGTTAAAGCGTTTCTTTGTTGGCCCTAATGATTGTGAAGTGACCGGTTTTGCAATTACGCCTGATTATAAAACCGCGTTTGTTAACATTCAGCATCCAGGCAACTGGCCATACTCGAATAACGCGACTGAAGTCACTCCAGCGGGTACTCAGCTACGTCCCCGCGCTGCCACTGTGATGATCCGTAAAAATGATGGCGGTGAAATCGGCATTTAATCTGACTGATTTAACTGCCCTTACTTAGCAGCACCTATTTAACAGTGCTGAGTGTTAATAGAATGGCCCTAGACGTAAAGTCTTAGGGCCTTTTTTATTGTTAGCTGAGTATGACTTTTTTTCAACAGCCTCAGCAAGCGCAAACGCATTGGTCCCCAAATCAATAGACGCGACAAAGGACAGGCTTAATTAGTTAGCCAGTGCATAACCACCTTTTAGGTGGGCGATATGTGAAAACCCTAGGCGCTGCATAGCTTGAGCTGCCACAAGAGATCGACTTCCGCTACGGCAAACTAACACCCATTCACTGTCTTTATCATGCAGATGTTGTTGCATAAATTGCACTAAACGCGTTAATGGCACATTTTCACAAGCCTTTGACGTATGGTGTAATGCATATTCGTGGGGCTCGCGGATATCAATTAATTTAACCTTAGAGGAATGTAAGGCGATATCTAAACTGGCTGCTGAATACTCTATGATGGGTTTAAGTTTGCTGCAACTCGCTGTGGGTAAAGCACCGCAGAGTATTTCACTGCCGGTTTGATCATTAAGTTGGCTGTCGAGTGCTAACTTACGCGCCACAAATTCATCCACAGTGATGGTGTTTTGACTCACCTGTTGTAATAACGGATTGCGCAGGCACTCAGCGCTTAAGTGAGTGGCAAATTCATTTTGATAATCATGGCTTGCACAAATAAGGCTTTGTGGTGCTAAGACAGAGCTGAGTAATTGAATGCTGTCATACATGGATACTGCACTGCTACTGTCGAAATTAGTCCGCCCTAGGGTGCCCATTAAAATAGTGTCCCCACAAAAAGCAAATAAAGTGTTACTGGCTAATGTGTCTGAGCCGCTTAAAGGCTGGCACAGTAGCAAGCTTATACTGTCACCGGTATGCCCAGGCGTAGGCACTTTGACTAGCCATTTGTCAGCCAACTGAATGTATTCCAATTGGCGGCCATTTTCTGTCACTGATAAGGTAGTTTGGGGCCAACCTAGTCCGTCACACTGAATGTTTTGCGGATGTTTTTCCGCCAGCAATACCCGTCCTGAAACGTGGTCAGCGTGGCCGTGGGTATCAATAATGGCGATTAAATCTAACTGCTGACATTGCAGTAAGGTATCTAAACGCTCTGTTAACTCTGGCAGAGGGTCAATAATAAACGCTTTCTTTGACGCCGCTTCGATATAAACCCAAGTGCAGCTAGCGCCTGAGCGTAATTGTACTAAACCATTTAAAGGGGTTTTATCATCAATGTTAGCACTATCTAGCACCATGCAACTTTGGGTTAAGGCTTGGGCGGTACTGATAATACGCTGACAAGCTTGACTCACTTCAGCTTGGGTCATGGCAGGGCCAAAAGACAGTCTAATAGCCGACTCACTTTGCCAGGCTGGTAAGCCCATAGCATCTAACACAAAGCTACGGGTGACTTTAGATGAGCATGCAGAACCTGAACTAACGCGAATATTAGCGGCGTCAAATAAGTCCATTATTTCTTTGCTGCTAAAGCCTTTAATTGCAAAGTTCAGTGTCGTTGGCACGCTATTGTCAAAGCTGTGATTAAACACAATTTGCGGAAAAGCTTTCCTTAGGGTGTCGGCAAGTTGTTGGCGGTATGCATGTAAGGTTTGATGACTGGCAAAGCATGAGTCTGTTGCAACCAGTTGGTCAAAAACAACATTAATCGCCGCCATGCCTGGCAGGTTTTCAGTGCCTGAGCGCTGGCCGCTTTCTTGTCCACCACCGGCAATGACCGGCGTAAGTGGCGCATTTTCTCTGATATAAATAAACCCTATGCCTTTTGGCGCATACAATTTATGGCCACTAAAGGGCGCATAGTCGATAGTGGTTTGAGCCAGATTAAGCGATATTTTCCCAAGGGCTTGTACACAATCAACTAACCAAAAAATAGTGCTGCTGGCTTGGCGAATGGTATTTTCTAAGGCGCTTAGGTCTTGATATACCCCGGTTTCGTTATTCACCGCCATGGTACAAATCATTAATGATTTAGGCGCATACTGGCTAATAAAGTCATGATCTAAGTTGCCATAACCATCAACCGGAATGGCGATGACCTTTGCATTGATACCAAGCAAGGCATTCCAATGTTTAAGCGACTCTGGCACGGCTTTATGTTCTGTTGCGCCATAGAGTAAATAGCAATCTTCGCCCCGTTGTTGAGTGGCTTTTAAGGTTTCTCTGGCACTGATTAATGCTGACAGAATAGCGGTTTGAATGCCTTCGGTTGCGCCGCTGGTGAAAATGATTTTGCCATTTTCAGAACCTAATATTTGCTTCGCTTTGTTGCGGGTCTGTTCCATTAAATCTTTGGCGCGAAGGCCGGTGATGTGGCTTGAACTTGGGTTACCAAACCGCAGCTCCATGGCCGACAGTGCAGCTTGGGCTGCTTGAGGTAGCACAGGGGTTGTCGCATTGGCATCTAGGTATATTTGGCTCAGGTCGTGGTTATTATTCATTTAGATCAACTCTGCTTGGTATTATTAGGTGAAACTGCATATTTCTTTTTGTTATATCTAATTTCTTTTTGTTATATTAGCAGTTTGGCGATCAGTTACAAGCCTAAACTTATGGTGATTTATCTTTGAAGATTCTATTAATCAGCTTTGTTGAACGCTTACCTTTGATTAGCTTGTTTAAAGTATTTTTCGAGCGCTTTCTTGAACCAAAACACCTTGCAACGTATGATGCGTTTTTTGTCAGCAGGCCCTAAGATGCGTCATTTAACCACTCGTTATCATCCTGAAACGCCGGCAGCATTTATTGATAATAATTCGTCCACTATGCTGACACGTTTGGCTGCCCGTGCCATTGTGCTTCGTGGCAACCATATTTTGATGTTGTACACCCAGCGTTATCATGACTATTCACTGCCGGGCGGCGGGGTCGATGCGGGTGAGGACATAGTGCAAGGGTTAGTGCGTGAGCTGCGGGAAGAAACCGGTGCTAATGTCACTGGTGACATCATTCCATTTGGTTTGTATCAAGAATACCGTCCATGGCGACGTGACGGTTTTGAATCGGTCAAGATGCTGTCTTACTGCTATGTATGTCATATTGAAGATGAATTGGGTGACACCCAGTTTGAAGCACACGAGATCAGTAATGGTATGACCCCGGTGTGGATTGATATTGATACCGCGATTTCCCATAATCTAGAAACTATTGCTAGCAGCGATAAAAAAGGCTTATCAATAGAAAGAGAAACCTTTTTACTGCGGTTGATTAAGCAAGAATTATTGAATTAAACAGCAAGCGACTTTGTGGTAAAAGTCGCTGCGAGTAGGATAAGGAATAGCATTCATTCAATGCTAGCTATGACATTTCGCAGTTAACTTTCAGATCAATACTGACAGTTAAATACGCACTTTGATAACCACTTTACGCACCTTTTGAGGGGTAGCGAAAGTGCCTGGCATGTGTATATCTCCGGGGAAGAAAATAGCAAACATACCGGTTTTTAATGGAATAAACGCCGCCGCTTGTTTATTTGATTCAAAATCAAACTCAGCATAATCATGTTTGTCATAATACGGCTTAGACGGTGTTTGATCCGCTAACGGTAAATAACCAAACTCTTCTGCACCACTGACCACATATTGGACATCAATATATTGTTGATGTGCTTCAAAAGGCCCAACTTCTCTTGGTTTAGTTTCATAATCATTGACGATAACAAATAGATTTTTACCGTCTAGTTCATAGTTACCAACAGCTTTGGCGGTAAAATCTGTTTCAGCTAAATGAGCTAATGCTGATGCTAAACGCGGATGCAGTTTTGTATATAGGTGGCGATTTGCTAAAGTGTCAACAATCATAAGAGTCCCAATGAATAATTCAGCAGTGAAAGTGTCATAATGTGGCAATAATATCACTGTTTCAACTCTTCAAGTATTAGAGGAACAACATTTGTCAGCATTACGGCTTATTGCAGGTGAAACCGCTTTTAAACAGATAGAAGTGCAAGGTTTACAGCAAGGTATGTTTACCCAGCTATTAGCGGCTTCAGGTGGTCCTAAGTGGATTGGTATTGCAGGGTTAGACAAGTATATTTTTAGTGAGTTTTTTAAGGACCGTCAAGATCCATTATATATGCTGGGAGCCTCTTCTGGTGCATGGCGTTTAGCATGTTTAGGACAAGACAACCCTTTAGCAGCCTATGAGCGATTAGAACATTTTTATATTAATCAGCGTTATGATGAGGTGCCAACAAGAGAGCAAGTCACTCAGCAAGTACAGGGTGTGGTTGACGGCATTTTAGGTGATCAAGCGGGGGCAGATATTATTGCTAATCCGATATTTCGAGATCATATTATTGCCTGCCGTGCTCGTCATGTGAATAGCAGTCAGTCTAAGGTGGGTATTGCTATTGGTTTAGCATTAGCCGCTGCCAGTAATAGCGTTAATCGTAAAAGCATAGCATGGCATTTTGAGCGCATTTTATTGAGCCATAAAGATGCCGCATCTCCATTTGGACGCTTAAAAGATTTACCGACTAAGCAAATGGCACTGACTGAAAATAATATTCGCCAGGCATTACTCGCCACAGGCTCTATTCCGTTATTACTCGACCCAGTACGTGACATAGATGGTCTGCCAAAAGGTAAGTATTACGATGGCGGCATTACCGATTATCATTTTGATTTACCCTTACCCAAAGAAAGCGGCTTAACTTTATATCCGCACTTTTACCCGCATATGAGCCCAGGATGGTTCGATAAATCATTAATATGGCGTAAAGCCCGCAGTAATTACCATAATGCGCTTATTTTGGCACCATCAGCTGAATTTATCGCTTCGCTGCCCTATGGCAAAATTCCAGATCGTGAAGATTTTAAGCATCTTGATACCCAATCTCGTATTGATTACTGGCAAACAAGCGTTAAACAAAGCCAAATATTAGCGGATGAATTAGCGACTATTGTGGCCAATGGATCTGTGATGGATCATCTTGAGGCTTGGTAAGGTTACGATACTAGATAAGCATTACATTAAATATCATGTCGTTAATTAGCATTAATTTATCTTAGTTCACTGTTGGTTTTTTAACCTTTGACTACACTGGTATAGAGCGATATCTGATCGATACTCGCTTTTTACGGTGCTTCACCTTTATGGTGTTGGAGGAGAAAATGCAAACACGTGAAATGGCTTTACTCATACAAGATGCGGTATTACTGCCTAATGGCCGACTCGAGTTTAGGGTGGCTTTTCCTGCTGAATTGGCGCTGGTGGCATCAGTACTTAAAGGTGAATACGGTTTGGCGATGGCAGCGCAAAAGGCAAAAAGTGAATTGCCCTGTTATCGCAGTATTACCGAATGTGAAATTATCGACTTTCATCAACTAGAAGATAAGTCGCTAAGTATTGTGTTAGAAGGTAAGCAGCGCTTAAGAGTATTATCGGCGGCTAAACAACGCAATGGCGTATGGATCGCACGCACACTGCCTTGTCAGAATTGGCGCCATGAGCCAATAGCAGGCAAGTTTGAAATTATTAGCGCTGCGCTTGAACAATTTTATGAAGTTAATCCAGATTTACTTGGTTTGTATTCACAAATTCATTTAGAAGATGCCACTTGGGTCAGTCAGCGTTGGCTGGAGGTTTTACCTATGTATAGTCGTGATAAATTACGTTTGGTAGAACAGCCCAATTGCCACAAAACCATGGACTTTGTCCTGCAACTACTAAAATCCCATGTTGGCGTATAACCTGATAATATAAGGGTATCTATTCGGTACCCTGATACTTTCTATGTCAATATTTACTCACGAGTTACCTTCCGCAACGGGCGCTATTGCCGCGCAGCCATCCTACGTTGTATTACCTCGCCCCAGTGCATCTAGCCCGGTTTATCCAACCGTGTTGGCTTTTTTAATTGATAAGTTTCCGCAAATATCCCCCTCGGCGTGGGATCAACGCATTAAGGAAGGTAAGGTACATTGGCAAGATGGCCAATTGATTGATCATCAAAGCGAATTTGTTGCGACCAAGCGGGTTTATTATTATCGTGAAGTCGCAGTTGAAAAAAAGGTACCTTTTACCGAACACATTCTTTATCAAGATGCCCATAAAATCATTGTCTATAAACCGCATTTTTTACCGGTTACCCCTGGTGGTAATTACGTTAATGAATGCTTAGTACACCGTTTACGCATTCGTACTGGAATAGAGACTATTGCCCCAGCTCATCGGCTTGATAAAGACACTGCGGGGGTGATGTTAATGACAGTAAATCCCGAGACTCGGCATGCTTATCATCAACTTTTTCTCGATGGTAAGATTAAAAAAACCTATCAAGCAGTGGCCGAATTACCGCAAGATTTCGCATTAAATCAGGCGATGTTGCCACACCATTGGACCATTAATAATCGGCTAGAACGTGGAACACCTAGTTTTACCATGCAGATTGTTGACGGAGCCAGTAATAGTCATTCTGAGATTAAATTGCTCAAAATTAACAATAATCTAGGGCTTTTTGAACTTGAACCCGTTACCGGTAAAACCCACCAATTACGGGTACACATGCAGAGTTTAGGCATGCCTTTATTACATGACCGTTTTTATCCTACACTGCAGGCTAAAGGCGAAGATGATTTTGACAAACCATTACAGCTATTAGCGCAGCGTTTGCAGTTTGTTGATCCAATTACCAATGAAGTTAATGATTGGTGCTGTGAAGGACTCACTATGTGATTAATAGCTTATTATCATTATATTAGGTGTCATTATGAGCTATATTTATCTTATATGTTTAGTGAAGGAAGTGCCATGCAGCGGATTAAAAGTGGGTTAGTATTTATTGCGGTTTTTATTTTATGCTTAATTAGCTTAAAAGGGCTTGATCATTTTCTGGCGCAGCAGATCATTGCCCGTGATGCAAAGATTCTTACTGAAAAATTTGAAGATGTAATCCGAGCTAGCGCTCTTGAAATGAATAAGTTACCACCCATTTCAAAAAAAGACTTTAATTGTACCCCAGATACTACTGAATATTTAAGAAATGCTGTTTATGATGCGGTGTTTATTCGGTGGGTTGGTGTGACTAAAGGGGGTAAAATTTTTTGTGAATCTAATAGCGTCATTAGAGATATTCACAAAATAAAAACTCACCGAATAAGTGAAAGTTTTAGTTTAGGTGTAGTTGAGATTGCTAACCGGGAACATCATGAATTAATTTTAGTCAGACATTTTGAAGATGTTAACTATACAGCCAGTATTATTCCCCTCAAACCAAGTTACTTTGTCCCCTTAGAATGCAAAGACTGCTTAGAGTATTCAATTGGTTTCGAATCCGTTCCATTTTTGACATTTGGCTTTGATGCATTTGAAGGTGAGCCATTTGTTAGCAAGAAAGTTGAGTTAACATCGCCTTATTTTGTTGCTACGTTCGAATTGTCTGGTGATTTTGAATTCTATAAACAATACAGCACCATTTCATGGTTGTTTATTGTGATGTTTGCATTGTCATTTTCTGTTTGGTTAACTTACTTGATCCATCGTTGGCAAAAGAAGTCAGTGTCAATGCGCTCACAAATATTGAGTGGGATTAAGCATCATGAATTTATTCCTTTTTACCAGCCAGTTGTTGATTCGCGTACGCAAAAAGTTATTGGTTGTGAAGTGTTAATGCGATGGCAACGCCAAGATGGTTCTTTGATGCCTCCAAATCAGTTTATTCCTTATGCTGAAGCTAAAGGACTCATTATCGATATGACAAAAGGCATGCTTGAACATGTTTTCAATGATATTAAAAAATTAGGAGAAAAACGTGAAGCATTGTTCTTCAGTGTCAATATTGTCCCAGAGCATTTAGATAACGATGATTTATATCAGTTATTAAAGAGTGTTGTTGAATCAGAGCTGTTAAAGCAGCATCGAATTTCATTAGAGATTACTGAGCGTTTACCTATTAGCGATCTCGTGTCGGCTCGTAGAATGTTAGATAAGTTTTATGCGTTAGGTATAGATTTAAAATTAGATGATGCAGGCACCGGTTACGGTGGTTTCAGCTATGTACAAAACTTAGGAATTAGCACCCTAAAAATTGACAAAATGTTTGTTGATACGATAGGTAATAAAGACAACTTCAATGCTAAAACGATTGAAGCGATTATTTCATTTGCGAAAACATCAGGTTTAAGCATGATTGCAGAGGGTGTTGAAGACAGTCAACAAGTCGCATATCTCAGTCAGCATGGTGTGTATCTCATTCAGGGTTATGTTTACTCTAAACCACTACCAGCCAAACAGTTTTTTAACTAACAGCGCTTACATTTTTAATCATTAAATACCTTATTTAATTGAATAAGGTATTTTTGTTTTACTTCTCGTTTAATTATATGAAGGAAAAGTATGATTAAACGGTATGCTATAAAATAAGATTTCAGGTCATTTTCATGGATGAAATTATAAACTACCTAATGACTTTATCGTTAACAGCAATGCACTCAGCGTACACAAAATTAACGTTGCTTTGCGGGTTTTATCTTTATCGACTCGCCCAACAATTCGTCCTGCAATGATGTACCCTGCAATGACGGATGGTAGCAGTAACAAGGATAACCAAAGGTGTTTTACTTCAACCAAACCGACTATAGCTAAAATAGCGAGTGCGATCATCGAGCTGAAGATAAAAAAGGCTGATAGTGCCGCTCTAAATTGGCTGGCATCTTTACCCGATAACAAAATGGCCATAGGGGGACCGCCAATGGCGGCAATGTTGCCAAAAATACCTGAAACAGTACCGGCAATAAATAACGTTATCCGATTCACAGGTGCGGACAGTTTAAAAACACTCAATAAAACGGCTGTAAATACAATGCCCGCAATTGCGAGGCCTAATATTGGTTGAGGGGCGAGTAATAGTAAACTTGCGCCTAAAAAACCGCCTGGGATCCTACCCAGTAACGCATATTGCAACCCATTAAACTCTAAGTGGCTACGTTCTCTGAATAAGGTCATCAGTGAAATAGCAAACCCCATCACAATCACTGGCACTGGCACTAACTGAGGGTCGACAATATACAGTAAAGGGCTGGCGACTACGGCTAATCCGAAACCGATTAAGCTCTGAGTTAACGCGCCGCAAAAGATAATGACTGAGGCGAGTAATAATGTGGTGGGATCGATAAATGGCATTACTATGGCTCTAAGTTACTAGCGTGTTTCAACACAAGCATTTTTGTGTTGATTGGTATCAATCGTTTGATCGCGTCTTAAAACAAAATTCCATCAAGATAACTACCCTGACTAAGCAGGATATTCATCTTGATGGAATGAATAGCGGGTGTGAAATACTTAAAAGTGATTAATTACTCTAAGTCTTCCCATTCAATACCCATTTGGTCCATCAATGCTTTCGCTTCACGCGGAATACTGTCTGGCTCATCTTTTGATAAGTCATGATCATCAGGCAATGGTTGGCCAGTGTAAGCATGTAAGAAAGCTTCGCAAAGTAATTCACTATTTGTCGCGTGACGTAAATTATTTACCTGGCGACGAGTGCGCTCATCGGTCAGCACTTTCAATACTTTTAACGGAATTGAAACTGTGATTTTTTTTACTTGTTCATTCTTCTTGCCGTGTTCGGCATATGGGCTAATATAGTCGCCATTCCACTCAGTCATTAACTCACCCTTTACTTTAAATTCGGTGCAGATTTTAAACCCTTAAAGTTTCTAGTCAAATTATTGCTGTGTTTTAGTGCACATTGCAAATAGATTTCTTTATGTTTAGACGTCTAAACGTCTATTTTTGTTGACCTGAGCGGTTCTGTTAGGTAAATTTAGCCATCTAGACATCTCTTTGTGTGTTCGTAATGTTAGGAATCAATCATGACCAAGTCTTGTAAACAACATAGCAATGCTACTGTCGCTGTCCGTCAGGGTATTGAAAGTGACACACAACATGGTGCAGTTGTTCCACCCATTTATTTATCGACCAATTATTCTTTTGATGGCCACAAAAATCCACGTGAATTTGATTATAGCCGTTCAGGCAACCCAACACGTTGTATTTTAGGCGAAGCCTTAGCCAAATTAGAGCAAGGGGCAACCGGGGTGATAACCTGTACCGGTATGGCTGCAATTACCTTAGTGACTCATTTATTAGGGCCAGACGATTTACTGATTGTGCCACATGATTGCTACGGTGGTAGTTATCGCTTATTTACTAATTTAGCCAAAAAAGGTCAGTTTAAATTGGCTGTGGTTGATCAAACTAACGCGGCAGCATTAGCTGAGGCCATCGCTAAAAAACCTAAAATGGTGTGGTTAGAAACGCCGTCTAATCCTTTGCTTCGGGTGGCGGATATTGCAGAAATAGCCAAAGCCGCTAAGCAAGTCGGTGCATTAGTTACCGTGGACAACACCTTTTTATCGCCAATATTGCAACAGCCACTTAATTTAGGGGCTGACATTGTTATTCATTCGACCACTAAATACATCAATGGACACAGTGATGTGGTTGGTGGCGCGGTTGTGGCGAAAGACCCTGAAATCGGCGAGTTATTGCATTGGTGGTCAAATACTTTAGGGTTAACGGGATCAGCGTTTGACAGTTACCTGACTCTGCGTGGTATTCGTACTTTAGCGGTGCGAATTCGTGAGCATCAAGCCAATGCAAAACAGATTGTTGATGTGCTATGTCAAAGCCCTGTGGTCGCAAAGGTGTATTATCCAGGATTAACAGATCATCCTGGACATGATATTGCGAAAAAGCAGCAAAAAGGCTTTGGCGCTATGCTCAGTTTTGAGCTAAAAGGTGGCGAAGCAGAGGTTGTCGCCTTTTTAGATGCGTTAACCTTGTTCAGTGTTGCTGAAAGTTTAGGCGGAGTGGAAAGTTTAATAGCCGTTCCTGCGACTATGACCCATAGAGCAATGGACGCCCAAGCCCGTTTTGAGGCTGGCGTTAAAGATACATTATTGAGACTATCTGTAGGTATTGAAGATAGTGAAGATTTAGTGGCAGATATTGAAGCCGCATTAGCTGCAGTCGC
Organism: Shewanella glacialimarina; assembly: GCF_020511155.1. Lineage (NCBI taxonomy): Bacteria > Pseudomonadati > Pseudomonadota > Gammaproteobacteria > Alteromonadales > Shewanellaceae > Shewanella > Shewanella glacialimarina. The sequence continues at coordinate 600,058 of NZ_CP041216.1, forward strand.
AGCGCTGTAGTTGTCGTTTAAGGAGTAATACATGGCGCGTGGTCATTTACATAAATTTGGTGGTTCAAGTCTTGCAGATGCAGATTGTTATCGCCGAGTCGCCCACATTTTACTGACCCATGGTCACAGCGATGATTTAATCGTTGTTTCAGCGGCAGGTAAAAGTACCAACTTTTTATATAAGCTGCTCAATTTGCGTGAAACCGGTCAGCTATGGCAAGAAGAGCTACAAGTATTAATCGGCTATCAGCAAACCTTAATCGAACAATTATTATCTAATGAGCAAGCACGTGATTTACGTGAGCGCTTGTCGACCGACAAGTCACAATTGATTAGCTTATTATCACTTGAACAGCGCAATGAATATCAAATTAGCCATGTGGTGAGTTTTGGTGAACGTTGGTCAGCAAGATTAATGGCGGCGTTATTACGTGAGTCTGGTGTAGCGTCATCCCATGTAGACGCCTGTTCAATACTTGTCGCTGACGAAGGTGCTGTGCCTAATATTCGGGTAGAAGAGTCGCGAGCCAAAGTGCAGGCTTTATTAGCGGCTCATCCTAATGAGCGTTTAGTCATCACTGGGTTTATTTGTGCCAACAGCCAGGGTGAAACGCTATTGCTTGGGCGTAATGGTTCTGATTTTAGCGCGACATTAATTGCCAGCTTGGCTGATATTGATCGGGTAACAATTTGGACCGATGTTGAAGGGGTATTTAATGCTGACCCGAATAAAATTAATGATGCCAAACTGCTAAAAAGTATGTCTTTGGCTGAAGCCGATCGATTAGCTAGACTGGGCTCTCCAGTATTGCATTCTCGTACATTACAGCCTCTGTTCAATACCGAAGTGAGTTTAGCCGTTCGCTCAAGCTATGCCTCTCACACTGATTTTACATTGATTGCACCCCACAGTTCGTCAGCTAGTGCACCTGTGGTAACCAGTTTAAATGAAGTGGTGTTATTTAGTTTTAAAGCCGCCGCAGCTATAGAGCCTTTGTTAACATTACTGACCGAAGCGGGCTTAACCCCATTGGCTTATTGGTCATTGGCGCAACATAAGTATGAATTAGCCTTTACCTTAGAAAGGCAAAAGCAAGTGCAGTCTTTATTAGTGTCTCAAACTGCTGAGTTTAGTATTACGCAATTGCAGGCGCAGTGCGACTTGGGGCTAGTGGCTTTGGTCAGTGCCGATGCAGAATTATATCGCAAAAGCTTTGCCCGTTTGCTAAGTCGTGATGCAAAACCTGTTTATCAAGACGGCTTAAGCCTAGTGACATTAGTGCCACAGGGGCAAGTTAGCTTACTGACTCAAAAAATACATCGCCGCTGTGCTGGCCCAAGAATGCGCATAGGTGTACTACTTCTGGGTGTAGGCAATATTGGTGAGGCTTGGATAGATTTATTTAAACGTGCTCGCTTTGGGTTAAATAAAGACTTAGAAGCCACAGTCGAATTAGTCGGTTTGGTGAGTTCTAAAAAGGCCTTCGTTGATAACGCAGGGGTTAATTTAGACCACTGGCAGCAACAATATGAGCAACAAGGTACAGAATGGACCTATGACAGTTTGTTTGACCAATTAGAGCAACTGTCTTGCGATGAGATTGTAGCGCTTGATATCAGTGCCAGTGCCACCTTGACTTTACAATACCCACAATTGTTTGCTAAAGGTATTCATGTGGTTAGTGCTAATAAATTGGCGGGTTCAGGACCATTGCCTTTTTATCGTGAGCTAAAGCAGCAACTGTGTAATCGACGTTTATTTTGGCGCTATAACGCCAGTTGTGGCGCTGGGTTGCCTATTCAGCATGCGTTAAATGACTTACGTAATAGCGGTGACACTATTGAAGCGGTTGGCGGTATTTTTTCAGGTACTTTATGTTGGTTATTTGAAAACTATGATGGCAATAAACCGTTCTCTCAATTAGTGCTTGAGGCGAAAGAGCTGGGGATTACAGAACCTGATCCCCGTGATGATTTATCGGGCCGAGACATGCAACGAAAATTGCTTATTCTAGCGCGTGAAATTGGTTTAGCCATTGAGTTAGAAGACATTACCCTAAACTCATTAGTGCCTGAAGCATTGGCTAAACTCACATTAGCAGACTTTTTAAAGCGTATTGCTGAGCTTGATACTGATATGTTGCAGCAGTTTATGGCCGCAGCAGAGCAGAATAAAGTACTGCGTTACGTGGCTGCCTTGGATAAAGTTAGCGGTAAGTTGAAAGCTGAAGTTGGCATTCAGTGGGTAGACAGCAATCATCCGTATGCGAACTTAACGCCCGGCGACAATGTGTTTGTTATCCGCAGTGCATTTTATCAAGGTAATCCGCTGATTATACGTGGCCCAGGCGCGGGTAGAGAAGTCACCGCGGCAGCTATTCAGTCTGATTTAGTGCATATTTGTCGTGATTTATTGCAAGAATAATAACTTTGCTTTGACGACAACCCAGTTCAATTAAGCAAGACTCTTTTGAGTCTTGCTTTTTTTTCATCTTTAAATTGAACATTCTTCATCGTGTTTATACGTATTCAATGAATATTTATTCTTGACTTCATGGTCAGTTAAATTACTATATAGACATATGGACGTCTAAACGTCCGTTGTTAAGTCGCAGTAAAGTAATAGACAGTCATCATCCGAGTATTAAATCCATCGATGTTCGCATCGAAGCAGTTGAAGGAAATATAAAATGGCTTTTCATCACGCCCAGCACTCACAGTCGTTAAACCAGAGCCTATCTGAGTTAAGTGATATCAACGTGTCATTTGAATTTTTTCCACCTTCAACACCAGAAATGGAAACCATTCTGTGGAATTCTATTCGTCGTTTAGAACCATTAAACCCTAAATTTGTATCGGTAACCTATGGTGCTAATTCAGGCGTGCGCGACCGTACTCACAGTGTTATTGAGCGTATTCAAAGTGAAACTAATTTAATTGCAGCGCCGCATTTAACCTTAGTTGATGCCAGCGATGAAGAGCTGATTGAACTTGCCAAACATTATTGGAATTCAGGCATTAAAGATATTGTCGCACTGCGTGGTGACTTACCTGATGGCAGCCCAAAGCCGACTCGCTTTGCTAACGATTTAGTGCGTTTACTTCGCTCAGTTGCTGATTTTGATATTTCGGTAGCGGCTTACCCTGAAGTGCATCCGGATGCGCGCAATGCTCAAGCTGATTTAATTCACCTAAAGAAGAAAATTGATGCCGGAGCAAACCGCGCAATTACTCAGTTTTTCTTTGATGTAGAGTCGTATCTTCGCTTTCGCGACCGCTGTGTTACAGCAGGTATTGATGTTGAAATCGTGCCAGGTATTTTACCGGTAACTAACTTTAAGCAAACTAAGCGTTTTGCGGATATGACTAATGTAGCGATTCCACAATGGTTACACCGTCAGTTTGAAGGTTTAGATGATGATCCAGCCACGCGTCAATTAGTGGGTGCAAACGTGGCCATTGATACCGTAAAAGTATTAGCCCGTGAAGGGGTGAAAGACTTCCACTTTTATACTTTAAACCGTGCCGAACTGACTTATGCTATTTGCCATACCTTAGGCGTGCGCCCTAAGTAACTTCACTTGAGTTAATGACAGAATCGTTAAACTTATTAAGCCTTCGTTGTGATAGCAACGGAGGCTTATTAGTATTTAACCTCAGCACAAAGTTCAATTTTTACGTAAGCAATTGAATATTATATTTTTAATCTCGCTTGTTCATCTCTTAACCCGAGTTGAGATGACTTATTAAAAATGGATGAAAAATAGTCGGTGTTAATAGATTAAATAATCATCTATAGTTTGTCCGATGAATATAGATACGGACTTCTTAAGGGCGAGATGATGAATAAAATAATAATCGCTGCAACATTCGTGAGCAGTATGGTAAGTCTACATGTGAGCGCATCCATTCCAGAGTCTTCACCCAAAGAGTTACTACAGACTGTGCCCGTTCCGGCGCAGGTATGTGTGAGTTGTCATGGTGCTCAAGGGCAGGGGCTTGATGTTGCAGGACCTAAATTAGCCGGTTTATCAGCATCCTACATGGTTAAACAGATCAAGTTGTTTCAAGTTGGGCAACGGCAAAATGCACTAATGCAGCCTATGGCAATGACGGTACAAGGGGATAATATTCAAGTCGCCGCTGACTACTTTGCCTCTCAAGCCGTCGATGACGTTACGCTGCGATACCGTGGTGATAAAGTGGTGATTGCAGATCCCGCCGAAAAACTCGCTTATCAAGGAGATTGGGCGCGCGATATTCCCGCCTGCTTTACCTGTCATGGTCCTTCTGCGATAGGTGCTGAGCAATTTCCTCGCTTAGCAGGTCAGCAAGCTAGTTATATTAAAAGCCAGCTTGAAGCTTGGCAAAAAGGCACCCGCAAAGGTGATGCCGATAATATGATGGCTAATGTTGCCAGTAAACTCACCGCAACCGAGATAAATGCACTTGCTCACTATTTTGCTTCGCTTAAGTAAGGATACGCCATGAAATTCCAATTAAACATCATCTTAGGCGCAGTAGTACTGTTTAGCTTAAATATGAGTGCTGCAGTTATTGCTACAGAGCTACCTGATCGCCAGCAAGCTTTACCTTCAGTGCCTAAAGCTAAACAAACAACCCTTCAGCCAGCGGCATTGTCAGATATTCCAACAGGTGAGTTTGGTGATAAAGTTCGCTTAGGTTACCAATTATTTGTCAATACTCAGCAACTGCGTGATAAGTATGTCGGCAATCAACTTAATTGTGTTAACTGTCACCTCAATGCGGGCAATAAAGCCAATGCCTCACCTTTGTGGGGAGCATATTTTGCGTATCCGGCTTACCGTAAGAAAAACGATAAAGTAAACAGTTTTGAAGAACGTTTACAAGGCTGTTTCACTTATTCGATGAACGGTAAAGCGCCAGAATCAGGCAGTAAAGAGTTAGTCGCGTTATCAGCTTATTCATATTGGTTGGGCATGTCTGGTTTGATGCTGCAACACAATGTTACGGGCTCTGTACCAGAGTTAAGCGATAGTGAATTGGTTAAAGGGGCAAAACGCGATGACTTTATTTTACCTGAGGCCATCTCAAGTAAAATGGATCAAAATGCATTAGCGCAATTACCTGGTCGCGGTTACCCTGCAGTGCCTAAAGCCGAACAAGCTTATTCACCTGAACGAGGTTTAGTGGTATATCAAGCGCATTGTCAATCTTGCCACGGGCAAGATGGTCAAGGTCAAATCATTGCCGGTGTAGCTGCTCTGCCACCAGTATGGGGAGCACAAAGTTTTAATTGGGGCGCGGGCATGCACAGAGTCAATACCGCGGCAGATTTTATCTATGAAAATATGCCTTTGGGTAAAAGTGTCCAACTGACTCCTCAACAAGCTTGGGACGTCGCGGCTTATATTAATTCGCAAGATCGCCCTCAAGACCCTAGATTTAAAGGCAATGTCGCTGAAACACAAAGCCAATATCATCAGCATGATGGTTTTTACGGTCAAAGTGTTGCAGGAACAGTATTAGGCAGTACTTCTTCTGCTAATTTTCCAAAAAAATAGTGTATAACTGATATCGTTCTAATTTGAAGTGATGGCGATGTCAGCTTTCAGTAGCTATCGATTAATATTCAGCATTTAATAACAACTAACAAAGGTATGGCTTTGTCTGCAAAAAACTGCCCCATCTGTGATCAAATGAACCAATGTATGATGGCCAGTGGGCAAGATATTTCAACTTGTTGGTGTGTATTGTCAGATTATTCAGCGGTCGAACTGATTAAGCGCTATCAGTTAGCGTATCCTCAAGCCAGCCTTAATAAGGAACAATGTGTCTGTCAATCCTGTTTAGCCCAAATGGCACGCATGTCTTTACCTGCCTTACCCGTGGTACAAATTTTTAAGCCTTCGATATAGCTATTCAAATACTGATTCTAATTGCTCAATTGTTGCAAAAAACACACTAATCAAGGTACTCTAAAAAATTGCTGCAATTAATGCTTCGAGTTCGATAGCTTTCAGCATTGATAAAACATAAATAACAATAAACATAATAATTTAGTTAAACATGGGATGTTAAATGGAAGCGATCACACTTTTAGTAAGTAATATTAACAGCATCGTTTGGGGTGTTCCCATGCTGGTGATGATATTAGGCGTAGGGTTATTTTTATCTATTGGTTTGAAATTTATGCCAATTTTAAAGTTGGGCACAGGTTTTAAATTATTATGGTCAGGCAGAACTGTCACTGATGAAAGCGAAAAAGGTGATGTAAGCCCTTTTAATGCTTTGATGACCTCGCTATCAGCAACCATAGGTACAGGCAATATTGCCGGTGTTGCCACTGCAATTGTCATTGGTGGTCCAGGCGCCTTGTTTTGGATGTGGTGTACAGCATTAGTGGGCATGGCAACCAAATTTGCAGAAGCGGTATTAGCGGTTAAATTTCGTGAAACCGACAGCAACGGCGATCATGTTGGCGGCCCTATGTATTACATCAAAAATGGCTTAGGCAAAAAATGGGCCTGGTTAGGCACAGCCTTTGCGTTTTTCGGTATGTTTGCTGGGTTCGGTATTGGTAATACTGTGCAATCAAATTCAGTAGCAGACGCATTAAGCAGTAACTTTGGTGTACCAAGTTGGATTACCGGTGTGGTGCTAATGGTATTAGTTGGTGCTGTGTTGATGGGCGGTATTAAACGCATTGCAGAAGTTGCCGGTAAACTTGTGCCATTAATGACGGTGTTTTATATCACTGCGGGACTAGCCGTATTAGTGGTATATATTGATCAAGTGCCAGCAGCGTTTGAGCTTATCGTTCACAGTGCATTCAACCCTGTTGCGGCACAAGGTGGATTTGCTGGCGCTGCAGTATGGGCGGCAATTCGTTTTGGTGTGGCCCGCGGTATATTCTCAAATGAAGCCGGCTTAGGCAGTGCGCCAATTGCCCACGCAGCAGCAAAAACAAACAACCCCGTTAAGCAAGGCTTAGTGGCAATGTTAGGTACGTTTATCGACACTATCATTGTTTGTTCTATCACCGGCTTGGCTATTGTTGTTACTGGCTCGTGGACATCGGGTGAGAATGGTGCGGCATTGACCTCGCTGGCATTCTCCCATGCCTTGCCTTTGGGGAATTACATTGTGGCAATTGCATTGGCTATATTTGCATTTACCACCATTTTAGGCTGGAGTTTTTACAGTGAGAAGTGCGTACAGTACTTATTTGGTGATAAAGCCGTGAAGCCATTCCGCTTAATATTTACCTTAGTCGTACCGATTGGTGCGATTAGTTCATTAGAGTTTATTTGGCTATTAGCTGATACGTTAAATGCGATGATGGCGCTGCCAAACTTGATTGCATTGATGTTATTAAGTCCGGTAGTGTTTGGCTTAACACGTGAGTATTTTGCGAAACAAAAAGCGCTTAAAAAAGCGTTATAAGGTTTAAGCACACCAAGTGCGCTTTAATTAGGATTACATATAATAAGGATGTTGCAATGCCAGCTTTTATGGTTTTAATGTTAATGCTTATGGCGTCATTGTTACTGCAAGGATGCTCATCAATTAAATTTAATACTAATGTATTGGATGTTGGTGAACAAAACATCAGGGCTAATGATGTTGATGTCTATAGCCAGCAATACGTCTTTAATCGTCAATACAAAGACCTCGGTAATGTCGACGCGTCATATTGTCAGCAGGATAGGCCGACTGATTTAAATAAGATAGCGCCCAGTGATGAGTCATTGATAAAGTCTTTGAAAGCGCAAGTCCAGAGGCGAGGTGGAAATGCATTGGTAGTGCACGAGTGTAAACGCTCAAGCTATGGGCAATGTAGCTTATTGATTGAGTGTCGAGGGACTGGATATCTTATTGATTGATTCTAGAGTGACTCGTTTATTGATTGATAGGACATGAAATAAAATAAGGGCAACTATGGTTGCCCTTATTTATGGATGTTAATCCGAGTTATTATCAAATTCTGAATCATCAAATAAGTCTGCTTCTGAGGTTTTGATGGTGACCTTATCAAAAGAGCGCGCAAAGTGGCGTTGCACTCCTTTTAAATCAATATTGCCAATACCTGAAGCAAACCCAAACCATGCATATAAACCACTAATGTCTGCAAACATAGGTGGAAGATACTTGGGCCCAGCAATCACACCTTCTTGATAAGCTTGATAGAGATCAGGAATATCTTCGATAGCCAGTTTACCTAAAAACAGCATAGGGATAAGTTCAGGTAAACCAGTGCTAATAGCACTGCGAATAAAGTTGATGTTTTCAACATAGCCGCGGACATAGGAAATATCTTTGGTAAAGAAACTGCCGCCTTGTACCATGCCACCACGAAATACACGTTGGGTGACCCGGTAACTGTCTTTTGAGCTTAAGTGTAGGTTTCTGAAATATCGATACACTTCGATAAAGTCTGCACCTTGTTCTGCCATATCAACGGCTGACACGCGATCGCTGATACGTCTAGCTCGTCCTGGGTTAGAACTTAGGGTTAACATTTCCATTAATACCGCTAGACCTTCCTGTGAAGCGGTAACGCGCGGTGAACCAACACTTAGCCATGTTGCATGCGGTTGAGCTCGTCCATTGAGTGTAGTGCCCACATGTACCCAACCTTCATGTACTTCATACACATTCATATCTGATTCGCTGAACATGGCGCGGGTGTTTATTTTAACCGTGTCACCCCCGACAGCAGCATCTGACACAATACCATCGCTTAGTTTTACGTATATTTTATCATCATGAAAGTAATTAACCAGTCGCTGACTCAGTTGGTTTACGGCCTCTGGTGCGGTGATGATTTTAGGGTGTTGCTTACTCATATGCCTTGCTGCGGGCAATGAGAAAATATGGCTTAGCCTGTCGCCTAACTGACGTAATGTATGGCGATCACCGTGTAATTTATGACTGGCACTACCATAAAGCTCCTGGCTGAGCTTGCCAAACATGGGTTTTCCACGGTTGTTAAGCATATCGATCACAATGCGATACTGGTCGACATTGGCAATGAGTATTTTGCCTAGTTTATCTTTTTTACCTAAGCCTTTTTCGATTGCAAAACGAAGACCTTTTAAGTCTTGCTGGGTTTTATCGGTATTGAAAGACACGGGAATTGAATCGTAAAAGTCAGTGCTTATCTCTGGCAGTACTTTAGTTTGTTTGGCTAAAAATTTGTCTTCGATTTCACGTGGCCATTTAATGGTGTCGAGGATTTTAATCGGTGCTTGTATACGGATTAATTCATCCGAAAAACGGCGAATATCCTGTTGATAACGAGCTAAAGCATCAGACATTGCATTACCTATGGTTTGATAAATCGGGGCAAAGTTAATCAATGTTCTCATTAATTGCTTTGTTTCACCAATCGAAAATTTTCATCTACCATGGATTATATCGGTGCAATTGCACTGTTTTGTGAAGTGGATAAGATAGATGTATTCTTAAGCTTATGAATTTATGATATTAATTAGTTGGCACAATCACTGCTTTAACCTCTTAGGGTAAAGAAGGAGTGATATATGGCTGCAATGAGTTTTTTAAGTGTTATCGAACGTTATCATGAGCATGAATCGGTTATTCATGAATTATTGGATTCTATTTTATTAGGGTTAAGTGATGCATCGATATTTCAAAACCCGACCTCAGACAAGGTGTTTAATGAGCTAGCTAGAAGTTACCCTTTTGTGCAATTGCTGTATCTACTTGATGAAAATGGCACTCAAGTGAGCGACAACCTTGTGGTGTCTAAAGGCAAAGTTAAATTATCTGATAAAGGGCGCGATATCGACAGAAGCCATCGTCCCTATTTTACTGGTTTAGCCGAGCAAGACAGCACTCGCTATATTACTAGCCCATATTTATCTAATACGGGTGGTGGCCTGTGTGTAAGCGCGTCAAGACAGCTGTTAAATGCTAATAGTCAGCGCGTCATTGTAGTGGTGGATATTAATCTTACCCACTTAATAGAGTTCATGATGGGCGACAGTGCAAGACGAAAAATGACGCCGATATTTAAAACAGTATATTGCTTTATTGTGCTGGGATTATTTGTATTAGTTAGCGTATTAATGTGGACTGTCGTTGCTGATATTTATCGATTATTAGTTGAACCCGCACAAAATGATCCCTTACTACCTTTTGGTATTATTATTTTTCTAACCCTTGCGCTGGCGATTTTTGATTTGGGTAAAACGATTTTGGAAGAAGAAGTACTAATGCATAAAGATATATTTCGTCATAGTTCAACACGGCGGACCATAACGCGTTTTATTTCCACCATCTTAATCGCAATTTCGATAGAAGCTTTGCTAACCATGTTCAAAGCTTCTTTAGGGGAGAAACAATATATTGAGCCGGCCATCATGATGATGTTAGCTGTGGTTGGCTTGTTAGTTGGGCTAGGTATTTATGTTTATTTAGGGGCAAAGGCAGAGCAATTGTTGACTCAAAACCAGCAACAAAAATTTAATCGCTTATCCTAAAATTTTAGTTTATTTACCGCTATTAAAAAACAAACCATCGTGTTAACTGCTTAGTAATAGCAGTTGTAACGATGGTTTTTTATTGGTGTGATGACCATATGACTAAAAGAAGTCGTCATCACCAATGGCTTTTCTAAGTTGTGCTTGCTCAAGAAAATCTTCTAAACGCCTTTTGACTTGACGTTTATGTTGCAAATTTTCGGCTCCCTTAGCACTTCTTGGTGAAGTCATCGCTTCAATTTCTGTATCGTCAGGCACTCTTTCAGTGATATTAGCCATAATAAAACCCTCATAACCAATGGTAAACAACAGTACTAAACCAATGAGCTCTTTCTAACCAAAAAATTATCCTTAGAAAAGCAAAATATATTGTTCAAGCTGAACAGTTTTTTTTACCTTCACTATTTGAGCTTAGCAGTTATTTTCCGGCAAGCTAATTGAGCGATATAAAAGAGGGAAAGTACACGGCTTTTTATTTTAAGATTGACGAACATTGGACTCGTAATTATTTGGGTAAGGTTTAGAAGTAAAAACGCCACCCTAAGGTAGCGTTAACGCAACTTAACATGCCAATGAAAATTGCTTACCTACTAGATTAGCAAACAATTCACATTGTTGTACTGCTATAGATCAAAGCCGTATGAATAACCTAAAACGACTTTTGCATCGTCATCTGCTAAATCTGTGTTAGAAACCATGAAAGATACTGTGCCAACACCTGTGTCAGCGCTCAGTGATACGTTGTAATCAGAATAGGTTTCGCTAAATAGGTCTTTAACGACATCACCCTGTGAATAGCCATAATGAACGCCTAAGCTGACTTTCTCTGTTAAAGGGAAGCTGGCATTAGCTTGTAAGTAACTCCAATCAGTTTCGCTGTCAGCGCCAGAAACCCCAGAATCAGCATTGACCACTTTTGAATAACCTAATTCTAGCCATTTCCAACCCAATACAAATGAAACTTCACCAAAATCATAGCTGCTGTCAGCATCAGGGTAGGCGTAATATAAATAGCTTACGTCGTAAGTGAAATCTTCAGCAAACTCTCCAGCATAGCCTGCATAAAAGTCCGCTTCATAGGTTGCTGCATCACCAAAGTCGACATTTGATGCCCAAGTGCCAGCATAAAAACCAGACTCGTGTGCGTAATCAATGCCACCCTGCACAGCAACCGCATCATCTGTCTGGGTGACTCCGCGCCATAAGTAGTTAGACGTTGCGCCAATATTAGCGGATACTTCGGCAAAAGCTGTGCTGCTGAGTAATAGTGTGCTTGATAACGCAACTGCTTGTAATAGTGATTTTTTCATCATCTTCCCTCAAAGTTTTATTATGCATCTAATACCATGTATGTCAGGACAAAGTGTTAAATGTTGGTTTATCTACTCTGAGTTAAGCGAAGGTTGTGCCAATGTTAAAATACCATATATATCAATGCATTATTAAAATTCGAACACATTGAAAGCCTATTGGTTGCTTTGTAATGGTGCGGCATTGCACTTGGGTTGTGCAGTAAGCTGATCTGGCGATGTTGATTCGAGGATTGCCCGATTTGACAGAAATAGGGCATAAAAAAACCTCCGAAAGGAGGCTTTTAAAAATAACAGTTAACTTATTTTTAGTTAACGCTATCTTTTAACGTTTTACCAGCTTTGAACTTAGGTACAGTTGCAGCGGCAATTTGAATTTCTTTACCAGTTTGCGGGTTGCGACCAGTACGTGCAGCACGTTGTGAGGTTTCAAATGATCCAAAACCAACGATAGAAATTTTTTCGCCATTTTTCATCGCTTCAGTTACCGCTGCTTCAAATGATTTTAATGCACGGCCAGCTTCTGCTTTAGTTAGATCTGCGTTTTCAGCAATTTTTGCAATCAGTTCACTTTTGTTCATATTGATATTCTCTGCTTTCCATAGAAATGTTTTTAAAAACGTGGTTAACATGCCATAAGCGTTGACGCTTTAAAAGTATTTTGTCCGATAAAAGGGTAAAAAGACTGTGAAATACCCACTATGCTACTCTTCAAGCAGTTGATATAAGATCCGTTTGACTAAATTAGGTTCAAAAGGCTTATCACAAAGGGCATTAACCCCAGCGCTGGATACGTTACTTAAATGGGTGTCATTAGCCTCAGACGATACCATTAAAATAGGAATGTGTGACTGTTGGCTTTCATTACGAATATATTGCGTTAGCGCTAATCCATCAACACTGGGCATGTTGTAATCGGTAATCACTAAATCATACATATTATGCTGCATTAGATTAATAGCCTGCTGACCATCTTCTGCTTCAGTAATAATTTTAATCCCTAAATTACCAATGGTACGTTTAATCACATTACGCGCTAAACGACTATCATCAACGACCAACACTCTCAGATTATGCACATCAAAATGGCTCAAATCTAATTCGTCATTACTGATTAAATCTATGGTTGAGTTTAATGCGCGAGCCAAATGGTCTGAATTGAAAGGCTTAGGTAAAATGGCAACCACACCTGACTGTCTAAAAATTTCAAGTTGCTCGCGGCGGCATTCACTCGATACCAACATAAACTGAATGTCTTGGTATTCTGGTTTTTGCTTGATATACGCGAGTAAATCCGTTGCTTCGCCGTCAGGAAAGTGTAACGCGCTAGTAATTAAGTCAGGCTTATGACGAGCTATAATCGCTTTGGCATCTTCAAGAGTTGTAGCGGTTTGAATGCTAACAACGCCTTCTTGCTGTAATCGAGACATAATTATTTTTCGTTGAGTCTCAGAAGGCTCAAGCAATAAAATAGATAATTCGCTAGGGGATAAACTGTGCATTTATTGAACTCTTATTATTTTGTACCACTAGATAGACTATAGCATAGACATATAAGTAGATTACTATCAAATACGTCCTCGAAAATCAGTTTCAAGTGGTCTTTAAATGCCAATATTATTTAAATACTGACGCGCTTTATGGTTTAGTGCTGCCCACCACTGCAGAGTGACCAGACTTATAGCAGCGCTTGCCACTATCCAAATAGGAATGATTTGGCCATTAAATTCAATTTTCACATCCTCGGGAGTGATTTGATACGCGATTAACGCAGTAGCCCCCATTGCAATTAACACTAATGTTTGCAGCCCTAGATGAAAAAAGAGCACTATTTTAGCCCATTTTGCGCGGATCAATAGACCCACTAATACGGGTAAAACACCAAGGGTTAATATGTCAAAAGTCGCATATTGAGTTGCACGCCAAAGGGCGATAATAGTAAATAAACTGTATAAAGCAGTAAGTAATATAATGCCCAAGGGGCGCTTAACCTGTGTCATTTTGTTCACTTGGTTTGATGTATTTAGGATAGAATATCGCAATTTAATGGATATTGGGAAAGTTCAATGACTGAAACACAATTTTGGCAACTGGTCACCCGCACCCATGCAGACCAGTCTTCTGAACAAATCGTACAGCAATTACAGCAGTCACTAGATTCTTTAGATGATGAGTCATTAAAAGCATTCGATAAAATGTTTGGCCAACAATTACGTAGAAGCTATCAGTGGGCTATTTGGGGCGCAGCTTATATTGTGACGGGCTGTGATTCTGATTATGCTTTTACTGAGTTTCGTTGTTTTATTTTGTCATTAGGGCAAGAGTGGTATGACAAAATTATTGCCCAACCGGATAGCTTAGGTGATTTGGCGCAATGGCCATTAAAAGATAATTATGCTTATCCTTTTATTGAAGATTACGATTTAGTTGCGGGTCAGTTATATGAAAACCGTAATGAAGATGAATTACCGTTTGTACCTTCAGGCAACAATACTCCTGTGGGGAAAAAGTTTTCGACTAAGCCTAAAGTGTTAAAACAGACTTACCCTAAATTAAGTGCGCGATTCCCATTTTAACTCAGACTGTTTGAGGTTTAAACATGGCCTAAATGAGTCGCCCCACACCCCATAAGTGAAAAAGCCCTGACAAGTCAGGGCAATGAATAGATGTGTCTTGAGAGTCGCTCTATGTTGGATTAGCGACTACTTTATACAAGTAGATGTCTCATTATCATAAGATAAATCATGTTGTTGACAAATTTTAGCAACATACTGGCTTTCTGCTTTGGCTACTTGTTGAGTGAGTTTCTGTTCTAACTTAAATTCTAATAGCTGTTCATTCTTTTGCATTTGTTGACTCAATTGAGTGCTGCGCTGATCCATAACACCTCCGTGAAGGTTGGATTCATTGGCTTGGCTTTGAGCTGAAATAGCTAGGCCCACGACAAGAGTGGCTAATAAAGCGGCTAAAGAAACACGTTTTGTTGAATTAGTGATCAGTTTCATTGTTATGACTCCGTAGCATTAATATTAATTAGTCACGACGTTAGTTCCTTGAACAATCGCTAGTGTAAAGACGCTGTCTTTTTGTTGGAGTGATAGTAGCTTCAGTTTGTTGAACCAAAGCTGAACGAAGCATAAAAAAGCAGATTAGTTAGATTTTTACGTTTTTAGCTATTTAAAAACAGTGCTTTAATTTATATTCTTGGAATATGCTTTATGTTAAGCAAATGTACAGGTTCATTTTGTTAAAGTAGTTTCATCAAGTAAACAAGCTATCTAAATCTATTTAAATTTTGCCTGGAGGCATTTTATGAACATTAACTATTTATTGGTAGTAGGGGCATTCGTCAGTAGCGTGGCAATTGCAGAGGAAGTTGAAGTGGTTAGCCCTATCACTGAGACAGGCATTGTTAAAGTAGAGTGGCTAGAGCCTGATAATTACAATGACATCAAGGCCTCAAATGAATTGCAATCGCGCTTTGAAAATAGATTTTTTGAGACCATGACTAAAAATATTAATAAGCAGGCAGAGAAAACGCTTAAGCCTAATCAGAAGCTTGAAATGCAGGTTTCTAATGTCGATTTAGCGGGTGATATGCGTCCTACTTTTGGTGCGACAACTGGCGACTTGCGGGTTGTTAAAGAGCTATACCCACCAAAAATGACCTTTACTTATCAAATTTTGGAAGATAATAAAGTCATTATTAGTGGCGATGAAAAATTGACTGACATGAGTTTTCTGAGCCGTATAAGTCGAATTAATGAACGTCCTTTTTCGGCTGAAACGACTATGCTAAATGATTGGCTAAAACGTACGGTTGCCCCACAACTTGAGGCACCCAAAGCGCTTTAAGCGACATGTAATTCCATTATTTGCTCCGATAACAGGTAAAGTCCGCTAACGGCGAGTTTTGCCTGTTTTTTTGCTTGAGCACTTAATGTCGACAATTGATGCTCTGTCGCATTAGTGGTAATGCTTGGAGGTAATACCCCGATACATAATGAAATCAATGGGTGATGTTGCAATTGTCCATTTCTATCCTCTGTAAATATGCTTTGGCTTTGTAAGTGTTCGTCGCGATAAAATTCACTCTTATGCTGATTAAATTTCTCAATAATGTGTTTGCTGTGCTCTATGGTATTTTCACAAGTGCAAATCATCACAAAATCATCCCCACCAATATGCCCTACAAAGCAGCGGTCGCTTTGATACGGCATTAATAGTTTCGCTACCACCTGAATAACTTCATCCCCACGACAAAACCCATAAATATCGTTATATGGCTTAAAGTGACATAAATCTAAATAGGCTAAATAGAATGGTTTTCGTTGAGTTCTTAACAGCTTCAGTTCCTCTTGAATAGGCACGTTACCGGGTAAATTGGTCAATGGGTTTGCGTGTCGAGCCATTTTTATGCGGTGTTCAGTGATTCTTTGTAGTAAGTCTTTGGTATGACCGATACCGATGAGTTTTTGATTGCGGGTAATAATAAATTGCTGAGCGACTGTATTAGCGTCTTCTGATGTTAGTAATTGACTGACTTCAGATAAAGGCCTATTGGCGTCAATTTGTAACACATGAGTGTCCATTACTGCACTTGCTGGATGATTTTCATGCAATGCGCGTCCGTATGGCGTACTAAATAGCTCTAACAATGTTGTGCGGTTAATAATACCCTGAGCAACACCATCCTCAACTATAACAATAGCTTGTAATGCAGGTTGATCTGTAAATTTTTGACTAAGTTGTTTCAATTGTGTTGTTGCCGTGGTAGTAATTGCACTATGACAAATACTTTCTGCTGTTTCACAGTATCGAATGCGAGGGGCGCTGGGTGGGCTAACCTGCGGTTGATAATATTCTTGTATTGGCTGGGTTTCAGGTCTGCCAAGTAGATATCCTTGGCAATAACTTATCCCTAACTGAGAAAGCATTGTGAGCTCTTCTTTTGTTTCAATGCCTTCAGCAATCACTTTACAGGTTAAGCTTTGACATAAATCGACAATTGAGCGAACAAACTCTTGTTTTACTGGGGTAATATCTATTTGATGAATGAAATGGCGATCAATTTTAACATAATCAGGCGCGAGCTCTGACCATAGCCTTAAACCGGAATAGCCGGCGCCTAGGTCGTCAATTGCGGTAAGAAAACCTTGATTTCGATAATGATTTAGGCAGGATTTGAGCAAGTCTATATCATCTGCGGGATATTGTTCCGATAGCTCTATGACGACATCACTCGGCGATAAGCCTAATTGCTTAATGAGCTTTAAGGTGGCGCCTTTGGGATGTGTCGGATCGAGTAACGCTTTTGGCGATATATTAATGAATAACTTGCCCGGCAATTGCCGCTGTTTAAAAGCATTAATTGATATACCGCGACAGAGCGTTTCTAATTCACTGAGTTTGTCGCAATGTTCTGCCGTTTTAAACAGGGAAGCGGGAGAGTGCAAAGTGCTATGTTGTGGACCTCTGCTTAATGCTTCAAACCCATGTAGCTTGTTGGTGCTGATATTAAAAATGGGCTGGAATACGGCATTAATATTTTGTGTATCAATGATTTCATTTAATGTATTACATAAATCGATAGAAGACATGAGGGGTATCTTACAACGGATGATAGCTTATCATAATCTTCATCAATGACAGATTTATGTCATATATCCTCACTAACAAAACAGCACTTATCGCATTGTAGAATTAAAAAATCCTGCAATGTTTAAATTGCAGGATTGAAGTATTATTTAACCACAGCTTTGGTTAAGCGCTTATTATCCCTAGTTGAGGTTATTTACTTTGCTGTTTAAATGCCTGCAATGTCTGCAGTAGAATGGCCAACTTTTTAACAAATGCCTCAATCGTTTCTGGTGCTGTGTGGACACTTTCTTGTATGGTTTCAAATTCTGTGGCAAGTTCTTGAACATACGGTAAAAAGCGATTGCTGCTCTGGCTAAAGCCATGTTCTTCTGTAAATATAGCAACAAACTTACCGTGACCCGCCTTACGAAGTTCATCTAAGCGAATATCACAGTCAATGGCTTGTCTGTAAGCGACTTGCAGGTTTTCTTTTAACTGTTGAATGACTTTGGTATACGGCATAAGAGTCTCTAAATCTAACGATGCATTTTTACAAATTATAAGGTTCTGACATGGATGCAACAAGGAAAAGTCATCATAGTGTGAATATGAATATACAAATGTTAGCTATATTGAGTCTTAACGGGGAGAGAGTAATGCTTTTTTTTAAGCATATATTATTGATTGTATTGGCAAATTTTTTTATTTCGCCGCAGTTATATGCCGCGCAAGATGATAAACCCCCTTTCTATAAAGTGACCTGGAAAAATCAGCAAGCTTATTTACTGGGCTCTATTCATGTGGGTAAGGCTGACTTTTATCCTATGGCGCCTCAAATTGAGCGTGCTTTTGAGCAAAGTGCTGCCTTGGTGTTAGAAGCTGATATTAACAAGGCTGATATCATGGGGTTATTACAACAATACGGCTACGCAGAGGCAGCATTAATTGAGCAAGCCAAACTAGTTACAGTGAAGTATTGCCAGTCAATGGAGCAATTTTGTGTAGCGATTCAGCAATTTGCGCCTTGGCTGCAAGCTGCACAAATCAGCATGATGCGCTTTACCGCGTTAGGATATAGCGCAGAGCAAGGTGTCGACGTCTCCTTTGCTGCAATACGCCAATCCAAACCTCTATTTGAACTTGAAAGTGTGGCTTTTCAATTTGAGTTGATTTCATCTTTTAGTAGGCAAAGCCAAATTCAAATGTTAGACGAGGCGGTAAATGCCACTGATGCCGAAATGCTCGAGTTAATCGCAGCATGGCGTAACGGCGATGAAAAACAGTTAGCCAATATTATGGAGCAGCAAGCTGGAGAATCAGACGAGTTGTTGAGTAAATTGCTATGGCAGCGAAATCACACCATGAGTGACAAAATGCTAGTATTGATGCACCAAAAAACTCAGCAACCACTGTTTTTTATTATCGGTGCCGGTCATTTAGTCGGGCAGCAAAATATACCTCAATTGCTGCGTCAACAAGGTGCAACAGTGCAGAATTGTTGGCAGCAAAGCTGTAATTAAAGCTGTCACTAAGTGATTAAGGATAAATAACAGGCTCAAATGATATCGAGCAGTGCTCAGCCCTGCTTAGTTATCTTTTGAAACAAGTTTAAGCTTGTTTAGCCAAAAAGTGTACATAACGACCAAGTGATAAATAGGGTTCGCGCTGCGAATAAAGTAGCTCCATCTCTATCAGCTGTTTAATATCGAAATTAGGCGGTAATTGATGCTTTAAATAATCATTAATTACCCGAACACCAGACTGAGAAACTATTTGTAGTTGCCATTGGTTAAACCATTGGCGAACATCTTCGATATATAAAGGATGTGTAGGAGTTAAACCGACTTTCTTTTTGACTTTCATATCACGCATGACATAGTCGAAGTTGCCAGAAACTAAGCTGTGAAACCGCATTGCCTCTTTGTTGTAGAACATTAAAGAGAATAGGCCTTGTGGCTTTAATAAGGATAATAATCCCTGCAGTGTTGATTGTGCATCGATTAACCATTCGGCCACAGCATGGCATAAAATGATATCAAACTGGCCATTAAGCTCAGGTGTTAAAGCTTGTATAGGGCTGTGAACCAGGGTGATGTTTAACGGAGTTTCACTTGCTTCAATTTGTCGTTGTGCCTCGGCCAGCATCTGCGCTGAAATATCACAAAGCACCACTTCGTGTCCTAGCATAGCCAACTTTTGGCTTAATAAACCAAAGCCGCCGCCAGCATCTAATATCCGTAACGGTGAATGATTTAACGCGGCCAATAAATCTATGGCAGGCTCAAGATCGCGCCACAATACTGCGGCTCTAATATCACCCTTAGTGGTGCCATAGATATTTTTAGCAAATTTTTGGCTGAGTTTATCGAAGTTAGTATCTTGCACAGTACATCTTTTTATTAGTTTGATAGGCGCTTATTCTGCAATGACTGTGGTGATGGGTAAAGCTAAAAGTAGCTGTATCTACTCATTGAACTAATGATAAATATTAAGAGTTAATTCAAGTATTTCAATTTTAGGGAAATACTGAGTTATAATATCACCACTATGGTGCAAGGCGTGCCGTTTAAAAAGGGTTGTCACATTGAGTTTCGATTACAAAATTGATTTAAAAGCGATGCCATCGCTTTTTACACTTTATCGCAAAATATTTTTTAGCCGTAAACCTGGCTGGGATAAAAAACCGTTACCTAAAATAGCGATTCAAACTGATAATGTTTTTTTATCAAATGATAAAGTACGTCAATATGCAAACGTTTGTGGCTTTCAATTTGACGAGAAAGTGTTACCACCCACTTACTTATATGTCCTTGCTTTTCGTTTACATGCGGTGATATTTGCACACAAGGCGATTACCTTCCCTTTGCTTGGTATGATCCACCTTAAAAACAGTATTAGTGTATTACGCCCGGTGAAAACGAATGAGATATTAACCGTAAAGTGTCAGCTCACTAGTAGCACTGAAACTGATGCTGGCTTGGAGTTTGTGCTTGAGTCGAGTGTTTATGCAGCAGAAGAATTAGTCTGGCAAGCGCATTCAACCTACTTGTACCGCATTGAGTCCGCCAAACGTCGTCCTCGCCCACCTCGAGCATCTGATATGGCTTGGGAAAATATACAGCAATGGCGCTTAACAGAAGACTTAGGCCGTCATTACGCTAAAGCATCGGGTGATTACAACCTCATCCATTTACACCCATTACTGTCAAAACGTTTTGGGTTTGAGCGAGTACTCGCCCATGGTATGTGGTCAAAAGCACGTTGTATGGCACAGCTAATGCAATTTATTGGCGAGCGTCCATTTACTGTTGATGTGGAATTTAAATTACCCGTATTTATGCCATCAGAAGTGACTTTTGCCTATGAATCGCTTGAAGATGGTAAGTGTTTTGAAATGCGAGATGTAAAGGGCAAGCGTCCTCATTTACATGGTAAAATGCGTTATCTAGATTAGGCTGCCCCCGCCCTTGTAACCCTCAACCCTCGTACAAGCAATACGAGGGTTATCTGATGTACTTTTGCTTAGGCAACACTGTGTCCCGTTGATGCTTGCCAAATACTGAACCATTGTTGTTTGGTTAGTACAATGCTGCTTGAGTCAACCGCACTACGAATTCGCTCAATATTACTACTGCCAATAATAGGTGTTGGTTTACTGGGTAACATAGTTACCCAGGCATAAATGACTTGACTTATATCCGTTACTCCTACCTGCTCCGCCACTTCAGTTAGACAGTTTCTTAATCGTATCGCTTGTTCTGTTTGCTCACTAAATAATGTACCGCCTCCCAAACATGACCATGCCATAGGACGTATATTTAATTGCTGGCATTGATCTAATACGCCATCGTGTAAATGGGTTAAGCATTGCGGTGATATTTCCACCTGATTGGTGATAAGCGGTTCGTCTAGTCGTGACTGTAACAAGGTGAAATGATGGGGTAAGAAGTTGGATACACCAAAGTGGTTTACTTTACCTTGCTGCTTTAATTGCAAGAAAGCTTCAGCTACTTCATCTGCTTGCATTAAAGGATCTGGACGATGAATTAATAATGCGTCTAAATAGTCGGTTTTTAGTTCGACTAGTGAACGCTCAACGCTGCGAATAATATGCTGTGTACTAGTGTCGTAATGATTGACGTAACGATTGTCAAAACCATTAAATGCGGGTTTGATACCACACTTGCTAATAAGTTGCATCTTTTGACGTAATTGAGGCGCAAGAGCAAGGGCTTCGCCGAATAAGGTTTCACATTGGTATACACCATAAATGTCAGCATGATCCATGCTGGTTACTCCAAGCTCAAGATATTGCTCAATAAGCGTAAGCCTTTGTTGAGGGGTCATGTTCCATGCATCAATACGCCAAAAACCGGCAATAAAATCTGAAAATTTAAAATGAGATGTTGTCATGAACTATCCTAATGTAATTTGATGCTAAAGTGATTCAGCATAATCAATGTACCCACAGCGCAGTCGGTACATTTTTGTCAGTGGTGATGTTATTTCTGATAGATATGCACATCGCGTTGTGGGAACGGAATACTAATTCCTTCCGCATCGAAGCGCATTTTCACTGCGCGGTTGATATCCCAGTAAACATCCCAATAATCATCGGGTTTTACCCAGGGTCTAACGATAAAGTCGACAGATGACTCGCCTAAAGTGTGCAACTTCACTATAGGCTCAGGCGTTGCTTGCACTTTTGGATGTTGCTGTACAATATCTTTTAAAATTGTTTCCGCATGCTCGATATTATCGCTATAACTGATGCCAAATGTCATATCTACACGTCGCTGGTGCTCTGCGGTAATATTATTAATAGTGTCGCCCCAAATCTTGTTATTAGGAATAATAAGACGTTGGTTATCTAGGGTTTTGATGGTTGTCGATACTAGACTCATATGGCTGACTCTTCCTGTTACGCCGGCGGCGTTAATTAAATCACCAACGTCAAAAGGGCGATACACCAAAATCATCATTCCCGATGCAAAGTTAGATAAGGTGTCTTGCAAGGCGAAACCTATAATGACACCAGCGATACCAAAACCTGCTAGCAAAGGGCCTAACTCAAAACCTAGTTGAGATAAGGCGACCAATAAACCAATGGCGAACACGGCTTTGCTCGATAACGAAATAAAGAATTCTTGTAATAATTTACTAAATTTAAGCTTAGATGCCCTGACAGTTTTAGTGGTAATTCTGGTCACTATTTTTGCTATTAAACTGCTGATAAATATTATTAATATAAAAACAATGATTTTAAAGGTAACACTTGGGCCATTGTCTAAAGCTTGATGTTTAGCAACATTTGCCCATTCTTCAAGTAAGCTGGATGCAACATTAAAATTCAGCACATCCTGGGTGATATCACCCGATATACTAAATAGGGTTTGTTTAATGTTAGTAGTGTCCTGACCTAATTGTTCTAACAGGGATGCAGCGGCCGATAAGCTGGCGCTATTTTGTGCTAGCCTTTCTTTGAGCGAACTCACGCGCTGCTTTTGCTCTGAGCTAATGTTTTCGCCTGCAGCGGTCGCTTCGCTGACTGATTTCTGTAGCTCATTCTGTGTATAAGACACTAAACTGTCTAGTCTATCGGCACGGGTTATTAAGCGTTTGGTTAGGGTTTTCTTTAAGGTTTCGACATCGAGTTTGACTTTTTCTGCCCAGATAATCGTTTCTAATTCTGCTCTAAGGTAATGATCGCGTTGAAACTCGCGTTCTGAAATTTTCAATAAGATAGTATTATCACCGCTGCCACCATCTACCTGACTGCGAAGCTGAATAATATCGGCATTAAGGTAGTGACGCACTTGCTTTAAAAATACTAATTGAGACTGTACTAGTGGAACCACAAATTCATCATCAATTTTACTGGCATTAACCAAGTTATCGATCAGGTTTCTAAGTTCTATCACTCTGGTTTTAATGCGATATTCTGTAATTGATTTAATTTCACCTTTCAAGTCTGGCAATAAATCAATATCACCTTGAATGATGGACGAGAGTGCTTCAATTTTATCGCGAGCATCAGTACTGGTTTGATGGGCAGGTTCGATTATTTGCTCGGTATTGAGTGGTGATTGAGCATGTGCGCCAGCAGTGCCTAAAATACAAGCTAGAGTAAAACTGGCAGTAATGAGCATTCTTGATATATGCAAGCTGGGCATAATTAAAAGATCCTATGAATAAACGATTTTGATTTGTGCGTGCGGGCGATGAGATATTTTATCATAAAGTGTTTATCTCGCTTAACCAATAAGCTTTTGGCATTAAGCCAATCTTAGCCCATAATACTCCACTGATTTTATAGGGTTGTAGATATACACTTAATAAGTGTTACGTTTGAAAGGTATGTTTACCCGCAAGGATTTAAGATGTTATTACAATGTGCTTTTTGTCATAAAGGGTTTTCGGTCGCCAGCGTTACGCAAAGCCGTGGTAGAGGTCTTGGATCGCATATTCAATGCCCTAAGTGTAGTGCTTGGTTAGGGCGGAATAAGTGGTTAACATCAGCCAAAATTATTGGCTTTTATGTTGCGGCAATAGCCGGTGTTGCAGGATATTATCTAGATAATGTGATGCATATTGTTACCCCAACCATCATTTTATCAGTGATATTGGTCGGGATAACACACATTATGGATCATTTAATTCTCATTGAAGCACCTGAAAAACAAGTGCCAAATATAAAGCTAGATTAGCTTATTATCTGTTCTTGGCTTTCTAAAGAGGCTTCCACCCAATAGATACCACCGAGTACAACAACGCCAATGATAACCATGGCAAGAATAATGCCGATGTTTGCACGTATAAAGTTAGTCATGGTCAGTCCTATTTTTGAGATTTAACAGAATATGCGCCAATGTTACGAACAACAGCTTAAGTTTATCTTAATTTGATTAAGTCTTTGGTTGAATAGCCTAGTCGCGCACAAATTGGCGCTAAAAGTGATTTGTAACAATCTATAGCTTGCTTTTTTACTGCTGTCTTTTAGAATTGCTGCTTATTACATCCTCTTAAGTTTGGTATTTTTGTGAGATTTAGCCTTCAGTTAAAGCAACATATCGCAATTTGGCTTTGTGCCATTTTGATGGTATTGGCTTTGGCTGCGTCAAATCACAGTACTGAACACCATGAAGACGGCGTAAATTCTCATCACTGTACTTTGTGTTTTCACCAGCATCAGCTGAATAAAGTACTGCATGCATTTTCTTTTTCTATTCCAATCCAAAAACAGCAATATGAAGTTAGTATTAACGTATCGCCTGTTTTTTCATCAGTTAGCATCTTTCATTATCACAGCCGTGGCCCTCCTTATACCGTGTAAACCCATTACAAATTGTTATTAATTTTTAATTGAATCGTCAGCAATTATTGCTTTGACGATGTTAGGTTTATGGTTTTAGTCTCGCTAAATGATATTGCGGACTAAAACGTAGGGAGCATGTATGTCTGTTTTAAAAACACCTTTATCTTTAGTCGCTATCGGCTGTGCGTTTACTTCCGTTGCCGTAATGGCGGAAGATTCAAGTTTAACTAACCCCAATATTAGTGCCGTGTTAGACGGTTATTATCAGTCGGGTGACCGTGCAATGTCTGAACGTGCCGAAGGGTTTGGTTTAGGTGAGACCGAACTGGCTATCAGTGCCAATATTGACGATATGTTTTATGGCAAAATGACCGCAGTATTAGCCAGCCACGGTGGTGATACTGAGCTGGAATTAGAAGAAGCCTTTATTCAAACTATGGCTTTGCCGGAAGGGTTATCTGTTCGCGCAGGGCGCTTCTTATCTGATGTGGGCTATCTGAATAACCAACATTTACACACAGACTCTTTTGCCGATCGCCCAGCTGCTTACCGTGCATTTTTAGGTGGTCATTATTTCGATGATGGTTTACGAGTGAGTATTGTTGCTCCAACTGATATTTACTGGAACTTAGGCCTTGAAGTGTTTCAGGGCGATAAAATGCACGCAGCTGATGAGCATGGTGAACGTGACTTTAGCAATTTAGGTGTATATACCGCTTTCACCAAGTTAGGTGGTGATATTGGTGTTGATAGCTCCTGGCAGCTTGGTCTAGCTTACCTTAGTAATGACAACGGTAAAGTGATTGGCGAAGAAGAAAACGATCATGTTGATGAGGGCGATGCTCACGGTGAGCATGATCACAGTGCGCAATATACCGGTGAAAATACCTACATTGCTGATTTTGTCTATAAATGGGCACCTAATGGTAATTATAAATATCAGCACTTAACTGTAAGTGGCGAATACTTTCGTGTGACAGACATTTTCGGTGTTGAAGAACTTGATCTGGACCACGCAGATGAGCACGACCATGGTATGTTAAGCGAAGGTGCTACTAACGACTATCATGAAGGTTGGTATGTCAGTAGCGTGTATCAATTAAGCCCAAATTGGTCTGCGGGTTTACGCTATGGTCAAGTGGATACTTTTGAAGCTCATGGCGATCATTTAGATCCACAAAAGCTAAAAGAAACTGAAATCAGTTTAGCTTGGCACAACAGCCACTTCTCAACGGTTCGCATGCAATATACTCATCAGCAAGGGACTAATTTCGAAGGTTTTGAAGACGATAATATCATCACTTTACAATATGTTATGACATTAGGAGCTCACGGTGCACATCAATTCTAGAATGATTAAAATGGCTGCAGGGCTTGCGTTAATATGCTCGGCATCTGCCAATGCAGAGTTAAATGTATTTGCTTGTGAGCCAGAATATGCTGCATTGACGCTATCACTTGCGCCTGATGCAAAAGTGTATTCCGCTACCACAGCTATGCAAGACCCGCACTTGGTGCAGGCTCGTCCAAGCTTAATTGCCAAAATGCGTCAAGCCGATTTAGTGGTTTGTGCCGGTGCTGACCTTGAAATTGGCTGGTTACCTATGTTGCAGATGAAAGCATCTAACAACAGAGTACGTTCAACTGATACAGGATTATTCTATGCTGCCGAACATACCAACACCCTAGATAAACTCGACAGTGTCGATCGTTCTATGGGGGATGTGCATGCTAAAGGTAATCCACATTTACATTTTGATCCTGTTAAGGTGCTTGAAGTCGCTCAAGGTTTATCCGCTAAATTGATCCAGTTAGATCCGGACAATAAAGCGGCTTATACACAGGCGTTGAGTCAATTTAGCGGCCAGTGGCAAGCTAAAATTCCACAATGGCAACAACAAGCACAAAGTCTGAAGGGTAAAAAAGTCATCGCTTACCATTCTAGTTTTCGTTATTTGTTTAACTGGACTGGGATTGAGCAGGTGGCAGATTTAGAGCCTAAGCCTGGTTTAGCGCCTACAAGTAGTCACTTAGCAACTTTACTTGCCCGTGCTGAAAAGGGCGATGTAATGGCGATTATTGTGGCATCTTACCAGGATGAGCGTGGTGCTGAATGGTTAGCGGAACGAGCTAATCTTAAGGTTGTTACTTTACCTATGTCGGTTGGCGGTAACGAGCAAAGTACAGACTTGATCAGTTTGTACGATAGCGTGTTGTCGTTATTAAACGGAGTGAAATAACTCATGTTTGATTTCGAACTTGCCTCCATTTTATTGCCTGCCTTAGTGGCGGGTTTGCTCGTGTTATCCACTCATGTGGTGCTAGGTCGGCAAGTGTTAAAGCGTGGCATAATCTTCATTGATTTGGCTATTGCCCAGGTTGCT
This sequence comes from Shewanella glacialimarina, assembly GCF_020511155.1. Lineage (NCBI taxonomy): Bacteria > Pseudomonadati > Pseudomonadota > Gammaproteobacteria > Alteromonadales > Shewanellaceae > Shewanella > Shewanella glacialimarina. The sequence goes on from NZ_CP041216.1 coordinate 627,137, forward strand.
GCGCTTGGCGCTATTGTGTCGCACATTGATCACGATATTGAGAATATACCTTTTTCACACGTGTGGATGCCGGCGCTGTTTGCGCTAGCTGGCGCAGGTGTAATAGCTTGGATGGCACGTAAATTTGAAGGTGAGCTTGAGGCTTTTATTGGTTGTTTTTATGTGCTTAGTGCAGTTGGGGCTATGTTGCTGTTAGCCAATGATCCCCACGGCGCTGAGCTGTTAAAACAGTTGATGTCAGGTCAAATATTGTGGGTGAGCTGGTCACAATTAATCTTACCAGCTGTAGTGTCAGCAGTTATTTTAGCCGCTATCGCGATTAGGCCTAACTTACTTGAAGGCGCTGGTTTTTACTTTCTATTTGCGATTGTCATTACTTTGTCTGTTGAGCTTGTGGGGGTCTATTTAGTCTTTAGTTCGCTAATTTTACCGGCACTCGCACTGAATAAATACTTAGGTAAAGCTAGATTAGTATTGGCTTATATGGTCGGTGTTATTGGTTATGTTAGTGGTTTATGGTTATCGGCCAGTTATGACCTACCTAGTGGTGCCGCGATTGTTGCCACTCTAGCTATCAGCGCCTTGGTATTTAGATTAGCCATTGCTCAAATCAATAAAACCTCGCCTACTGCGATGAATTAAATTATTTATTATTCATCTATAAAGACTTGTTGTTTATAAATAGTCTGTATCTTCAGGCGAAATCGACGGTTTATGTTGGTTTCGCCTTTTTTTGAGCGTACACATGTATGCAAAATTGATTGAGTCAACTTGCTGGCATCGTTATACTGTCGCCAATTAATCCGCAGGAGTCTGTTGTGCTGCTAATCGCTCGTACGTTAATACTAGCCATACTATTGTGCCTTGCTTTTGTTTTGGTACTTCTTTTATGTATCGTTCGCCCTATGCACCGTGACAATGTTCATGTTTTGGCTAGAATTTTTGCCTCAGTATCACCCGTGCTCGGCATTAAGGTGATCACCCGTCACGTGCAACCTGATGTGGTTAATCAACAGAATATCTACCTAGGTAACCATCAAAACAATTTCGACCTTTTTACCCAAACATCAGCAGTACCTAAGGCGACTGTGAGTTTAGGCAAAAAAAGCTTGGCATGGGTTCCCTTGTTTGGGCAGATTTATTGGCTAACGGGTAATATTCTAATTGATCGTAAAAACCGTTCTAGTGCATTTGATACTATGGCAAAAACGGTTAAAAAAATGCAACAAAAGCATTTGTCTGTATGGATTTTTCCGGAAGGAACCCGTTCTAGAGGCAGAGGATTACTTCCCCTTAAAGTGGGGGCGTTTCATACTGCAATAGCTGCTCAAGTGCCAGTAGTGCCAGTGTTAGCATCTTGTCAGGCACATATTAAGCTAAATCGTTGGAACAACGGTGTGGTTATTGTAGAGATGATGGCGCCAATTAGCACCCAAGGTGTAGATAAAGCAGATGCAAAGCTTTTTGCTGTGCAAGTACATACTATTATGGCTAAGCGTTTGGCTGAGTTAAATCTAGAAGCCGCTGAATTAATGGCTAAACCTGCGGCTTAAGATAACGTATAATACACAGATTATTAGCTTATTTATTTTTAAGTCATTTGGAGTACTTCATGTCCATCGAACGTCAGTTGAAAGAACAGTTAGCCGAAAACCGCGAAATTGTTGAGACCCTTATTGCTGATGGTTCTGAACCTGATGCTGAATATACAATTGAACATCATTTTTCATCAAATAACTTTGACCGTTTAGAAAAAGCGGCTGTTGAAGCATTCAAAATGGGTTTTGAAGTCAATGATGCAGAGGAAATGGAATTAGAAGATGGATCAATTATCTTCTGTTTTGATGCTATCTCAAATCATAAGTTAGAGGTTTCTTTACTTGATCAAGCTTGTGAACAGCTGATAACTATTGCTGTTAAACAAAAGGTTGATTATGACGGCTGGGGAACTTACTTCGTCGGTGATGTCGAAGAGGGTGATGAAGACGACGATGGTTATGACGACGAAGACGACTTTGAAGATGATTATGAAGATGACTATGAAGATGATGAAAACAGTGTTAAACAGCACTAGGTTCAACTGAATTTTATTTCAAAATTAGTGCTAAAGTCAGTTTTAAAACTGTTTTTTAAATTAATCACTACTGAAATGACAGTCGTTAGTGCAAAACATAAAAACCACTCTAATGAGTGGTTTTTATGTTTTTGGCTTATTAACTTGGTTTATCAGAGACTTACTCATTAGCAGTAAAAACTACACTTTGGTTGCGGCCATTTTGTTTGGCTTTATAAAGTGCTTTATCTGCACCTGATAACCAAATTGAGCTGTTATCCGTACCAGGTTTAATTTCGTTAATTCCCAAACTTACAGTTACCTTAATGATACGGTTGTCACTTATTATCTCTGATGCTTCAATTTTTTTACGTAATCTTTCTGTAAAATACAAGGCGTCCGCTGAGCCTGTTTTAGCTAATACAATAGCAAATTCCTCTCCGCCATATCGGCCCGCAGAATCAGTTTCACGCAAAGACTGCTTTAATAAATGAGCAATATGCTGAATAACTTTATCACCCGCTGGATGCCCATATGTATCATTTACATTTTTGAAGTTGTCAATATCGATCATCACCAATGTAGCTTTATCTTGATAGCGAGTATTGCGTTCATATTCACGTTCCATACAGTCTTGCCAATGTCGGCGATTATGTAATTGTGTTAATCCATCTGTCTGGCTCAACTCTTCAAGTTGCTGGTTCATTGCTTTGAGCTGCAATCTATTTATTGCGACATCGCTTATATCGTAAACAATGATACTGATGTGGGTGATGTTACCTGTCAGTGAGGCGAGCGGCAGCAATGTAATATTTTGGTACATGAAATCAGCACGGCCAGTGATTGGTCGATAGTTTTTAAATTTAAACACGTATGGCCGCTGTTCCCAGCTGATGAAAGTGCGGTTTTTGAGCATAAATACCGACTCCATTTTCTGTTTTAACCAGTCAGCTGGGACTTCTGGCAACTCTGTAAATAGGTTCTTGCCTTTAATAAAGTTCGGTGAAATGCCGCTATGGTTTTCCATAAAGCCATTCCATAGCTGAATATTGTAATTGCGATCTAACACAATCAAACCGACATCTATGGTTTGTACCATATCGATAAGCCAGTGTAGTTCGTTCATCGCATCGTGATCATTTGACATATTAACAATATCCAACCTTTAATCGAGAAGATAACCGAGCTTGAAATTAAGCGTTGGTATTGAGTCTTCGGTAAACAGTAGCAGCAAGTCGCATTGGATATTGTAATCTTCAATACGATAATTAATTTCCATAGCAAGCGTACGCTGCCACTTTTCAGAACTAGCATGTATAAGGTCGTTAACTGTACAGTGGCGGCCTAATACAATAGGATGGCTTTGACTAAACTTCATATCAAGTTGTTCAGATATACCACTTAAAAATGCACCAATGAGTACATTGCCGGTATCCATTAGTACTTCAACTTCGGTGTGAGTTTCCTCTTCACTGTTAATCTTCATCAGTTTTGCCATATCTTCAAAACTCGAATCATGAAACAGCAATAATGCTTCGCCAGCAACACCTGCCCCAATAAATCCCTGGCAAAGAGCTGATATCGATGAAGAGTCTTCAGTTGCCTTTAGTGCCATTGTCAGCTCACTGACTTCAAGTACGTTAACGTTAGGAATAGGCAATACCACGAAAACATCTAGTAATTTTGACAGTAAATCAGCTGCACGCCCCATAGCAACGTTAGCTATTTCTTGGCAAGCATCACGTAGGTCGACTTTAACCATAGGCTGGATATCAGCTTCAGCACCCTGAGTAAGGGTGAGTATGCCGTATTCTTGTAAAATATTGCTGATAGCATCAGCACTAACGGGTTTTTGGATAAAATCTAATGCACCTAAGGCTTTAACGCGCTCGTGGGCTTTTATTTGAATGTCACCGGAAACCACAATGATTAATGCAGGTAAGTCTTGCTGTTGAACGATTTGCAATACTTCATAGCCGTCCATTACCGGCATATTCAGGTCAAGGAAAACGATTTCGCCTTTTCCTGCGCGAATAGCTTCAATGCCTTCAGCGCCATTATTGGCAAAAGTCACTTCCACATCCCAGTCTTTTGGGAGTGTACGTGCCATCTGTTTTCTTGCTAATGCAGAGTCATCGCATATTAGTACAGGAATGGTCATGTTGACTTGTTGTCCTTATTTCGCCTTGATGATGCAAGTATTTACTATTACGAGGGCAGCAATACAATCTGGGCGTTCGTTTATTATTATAAGACGTTTTGCTACTTTATCTTTTATTCTAGGATACTCGTCAACAAGATGCGAAATTATTAATATTTTCATACATACATTTAACAAGATAATTATTTATATAATGCAGTTTTTAACCAATTCTACTTAAAAACGCTGTAAAAAAAGTGGATGGTTTATTTGTTGCATGTAAAGCACCGTCGACTTATTGACTTTAGCCAATAAGTCGACATGTTATATCTATTCGCTATATACGACAAACATGTTAACCTAAAATCTGGACTGACCAGTAAGGAAATGTTTCATGGGAATGGATTTAGTGACGTTTGAGATAAGACAGCATATTGCTTATGTTTGCCTTAATCGTCCCGAGAAAATGAATGCATTAAATTTTGATATGTTTGTCGCTATTAATAGCACTATTAAGCGTATTGCCAAAGACAGCAGCGTTAAAGCCGTTATTTTATCGGGTGCGCAAGGTAACTTCAGCTCAGGTTTAGATGTTAAAAGTTTGTCCAAGCAGCCATCGAAGGCTGTTTCCCTATTGTTTAAATGGTTGCCAGGTAATGCAAATTTAGCTCAACGCGTATCGATTGGTTGGCAGAGACTCCCCGTACCTGTGATTGCTGTTATACAAGGTTGTTGTTTTGGCGGTGGGACCCAAATTGTATTAGGTGCAGATATGCGTATTGCAGAGCCTTCGGCAAAGTTTTCTATTATGGAAGCTAAGTGGGGGTTGCTGCCTGATATGGCAGGGCTTGCCAGTTTAAGGCACATTATGGCTAAAGATAAAGCGCTACAGTTAACCTATAGTGCACAGATACTCACGGCAGATGATGCTTTAAAATATGGATTAGTGTCAGAGGTGACTGAGGATGCTATGGCAAGGGCTGAAGCTTTAGCTACACAATTTATGCAAACCTCACCCGATGCCATAGCGGCAATTAAACACAGTATTAATCGTAGCTGGGGCGCATCGGTTAGGCAGCTATTAAGTCGTGAGTCGTTGAGTCAGATACGTCTTTTAATCGGAAAAAACCGTGTTATCGCTGCAATTCGTCAAACTAAAAATCCTGAGAAATCTTATCAACCTCGTCAACCATGGTGGTAGAAGCGGCTCCACTCACCATTATTTGCCATAAGCGTTATCGGCCGATAACGCTTCTTGAAAATCCTTCAATTCGTTCAAGTGCTTCTTGCCAACCACTCGAGTTAGCTAAAGTTAAGTCTAATTGATACTGGCGATAGTATTTAATGGGTTTGACTTGGTTGTATTGCTTGCGCGCAGGTGCATTCGCTTGTGCTAGGGGGTGGGAGTCAGGTGAAACTAAATCTAACACCGGAATAGACATCATCACCAATTGTTCGGCTATTTGCTTACGTTGACTCGACTCTTCTATTAAGTCTTCATACTCTCGGTAGGGGTTCACTAAAATTAGCAGCTCAGGGCTTGGTATTTTCTTTTCAAAAAGTAAGTGAGTGACCATGCCAGCACTGTCATCAAAAGCGATGATAATTTTTGCGCCTGGGTATGGCTGGCCAATCGCGGTTAATTGATTTAATGCTTCAGTGAGGTTAGCTTGCTGAAAATTACGTAATTCGAGGAGTTGTGCTGAGTTATATTTAGGTACGGCTTGTTGTGCGGGTAGGCTGAGTTGCGCGTCACCGGCTTTTTTTATTTGTTCACTTTCTGTGGTGAAATTAGGTCTATATAACCCTTTTGGTGGGGTTAAACTGATCGTAGCCCAGCCCTTAGCATTGAGTTCATGGCGTAAAAAACCCACCAGTCCCATACTTTCCGCCTGGCTGTCAGACGGCCCTATGATGATAGCTAAGCCAAATTGCTGTTTACCACTCCAGGGTCTGACTAATACATCTATTTCTTTTGCTTCTACGGTGATTTTTTTTATTTCAGCGGCGGGAGTTGGGGCAAATGAAGGTTGCGCTAAAACAGCTGTGGACATTAACAATAAATAATACCAAGTACTTAATGAGCTCAAATTAACCTCTTCTTATTTATGCTATAAACCAGCCAGGGTACAAACTTGTCATACCAATAATAGCTTAATTGATTTAAAAAAGAAGCACATGCCTTTTAACGGGGCATGTGCTTCTTTTTTATGCCTATTCAAATAGATTTATTTAAATAGGTGTTAGATGTGTTTACACGTGGCTAACTAATACCATGCGTATTGCATCAAGTTGCAGCTGGCTGTCATCAATATATTCATTCAACTCTGCTATTTGGTTACGGATGTAATCCAGTTCAGCATCACGAATATTAGGGTTAACCGCTTTAAGCGCCTCAAGACGGTTTAACTCGCCACCAAGCTGATGACTCATTTTATCTTTAGCGTTGAGTACTAATTCAGATAACACCGCTTTTGCATGGCCTTCACCGTGGGCAAACAAAGGGTGCAATATTGGCTGAGAAGCATTAACAAGCTTGCTGGCAATATGACGATTAACTGCACTAAGTTGTTTATCAAAGCTTTTATAATCGACTTTGTCCGACATATTGTTGCCACTCTTATCCAGTAAAATGCGGATAGGGGTAGGTGGCATATAACGGTATAACTGAGTCGATTTTGGTGCCGAAGCATCGGCCATATAAATCAGTTCTAAAAATAAGGTTCCAGCAGGCAAAGCTTTGTTTTTCAGCACAGCAACACTGGTAGTGCCTGTTTCTGAACCGGTAATTAAATCTAAACCCGTTTGTACGATAGGATGTTCCTGCGAGATAAAGGCTATATCATCGCGTGACAATGCAGTTTCACGATCGAACGTCACAGTGACACCATCTTCAGGTAAACCTGGATAAGTTGGATATAACATGTGCTCGCTTGGACGTAAGACAATAGTGTTTTCGCCGCAATCTTCTTGATCAACGCCAATAATGTCCCATAGGCGGATGACACTGCCAATAAGGTCGGTACTGCTATCATTGTCCGCTAGGCGTTTAATCAACGCATTAGCGCGCTCACCACCGTGTGAGTTGATTTCTAATAGCTTATCTCGACCTTGTTCCATTGATTTTTTCAGTTGTTGGTATTGCTGCTTAGTGTGATTCAGTAGCAGTGTAAGTGCCTCTTCGTCGTCATTGGCCAACACTTGAATTAACTCTTCAGCAAACTGATTAAATAATACATGTCCACTTGGGCAGGTGAGTTCAAATGAATTTAATCCATCGTGATACCAACGCATCAAGCGTTCCTGAGCTGTTCCCGCTAAGTAAGGCAAATGAATTTGAATGTCATTCTTCTGCCCAATACGATCTAAACGGCCAATGCGTTGCTCGAGTAAATCTGGGTTAAGCGGTAAATCAAATAACACTAAATGACTGGCAAATTGGAAGTTGCGTCCTTCAGATCCGATTTCAGAACAAATAAGCGCCTGAGCACCACCGTCTTCCTGGGCAAAGTAAGCACCGGCTTTATCGCGCTCAATAATAGACATACCTTCATGGAATACTGTTGCCTGAATGCCTTCACGGGTACGTAGGGCTTCTTCAAGGCTTAATGCCGTTTCAGCTAAGCTGGCAATAATCAGTACTTTTTTACTGCGGTGACTTTTGAGGAACTCAATTAACCAGTCAACACGTGGGTCAAACTTCCACCATGAACTGTCGTTTTCAAAGGCTTGGTAGAGCTTTTCAGGGCTTAACGCCTGTAATGCCTTGGCTTCAGGTGTTTTAGCGCCGCCCATCATGTCATTCACGCGCTGAGCAGTAACATATTGTTCCGGCATCGTTTGCGGATAAGGATTAAAATGACGCTGTGGGAAGCCTTTTACTGAGGCGCGGCTGTTACGGTACAGTACGCGGCCAGTGCCATGACGGTCTAATAATTCTTGTAACAACTCGTCGCGGGCTTCTTGTTGTTGTGTTTCATCAACATCAGTTGCTTGAATTAATCGAATGTTAGGCTCGATGTCTTTCTCTGACAATAACTCAGTTAAGCTGTTGATTGCATCTTGGCTTAAATTATCATTAGACGCCAAAGCTTGGGCTGCATCGGCAACATCTTTATAGCTGTTTTCTTCGCTTAAGAAAGCGTCGTAATCATAAAAACGATCGGGATCGAGCAGACGTAAACGAGCAAAGTGACTTTGGTGACCCAGTTGATCCGGTGTTGCTGTGAGTAATAAAACCCCAGGTACAACTTCACTGAGTGCTTCAACTATTTTATATGCACGGCTTGGTGCATCTTCTGACCATTCTAAATGGTGAGCTTCATCGACCACCAATAAATCCCAATCGGCATCTAATGCCTGATCAAGACGTTTCTTTTTACGCAATAACTCAAGCGAACAAATCACTAATTGCTCGGTATAAAAAGGGTTATCGTTATCGGCATAGGCTTCAACGCAGCGGTCTTCATCAAATACTGAAAACCTGAGGTTAAAGCGGCGCAACATTTCCACTAACCATTGGTGACGCAAGGTATCTGGTACTATCACCAAAATGCGTTCAGCACGACCGGTTAGTAATTGTTGGTGGATGATTAACCCTGCTTCAATGGTTTTACCTAAGCCGACTTCATCAGCAAGCAATACTCTTGGCGCATAACGGCGACCCACTTCATGGGCAATCCATTGTTGATGTGCAATTAAGCCTACACGTGGACCTTGTAAACCTAATAAATCAGAGGTGGCTAATTTGTGACGTAACAATTGACATTGGTATCGCACGCCAAAACGTTCTAAGCGATCAATTTGACCGGCAAACAAGCGGTCTTGTGGCTTATTAAAACGAATATTATGGCTCAGTAATGTTTCTCTTAAACTGACCTTCTCTTGGGTGTCGCTGTGGATCCCGTGATAAACAATAATTTGATCTTTTTGTTCAATTTCTTCAACGGTTAGTTTCCAGCCGTCACCGCTTTCAATGCAATCGCCAGGATTAAAAATGACCCTTGTTAATGGTGCTTCAGCACGGGAGAACATCCGGTTCTCTCCAGTGGCAGGAAATAATAATGTGACCATCCGGCCTTCAACTTGCACAACTGTGCCTAATCCTAGTTCTGACTCGGTATCACTGATCCAGCGTTGACCTAAAGCAAACGGCATCTTCAACTCTCATGTTTAAAGCGGGAAACAAAAAGGGGGCGTATATTATCTCAAACCCATCCAAATTTAAAATTTTAGCACTTAATTAGACAGATATTTTTAAATTATCCTAAGTTAGCGCTGAAACGAGCATTTTGAAGTGGCTTGGTTATATTGTGCTAGAGTGTAAAACACTGTAATTAAATACCTCATATAAAGGTCTATTCATTTAGATTCCAATGATAGGGTTAGGTTTTTGATGTTAAGCCACTATATTTCAACGCTAGATCAAAGTGTTTCATTTTTAACGCAATTGCAGCAAAGAGACTATTGTAAGTTGGCTGACGGTATGTCGAGCAGTATAGGTGTTCATGCTAGACATATTTTAGATCATTTTATGTCGTTACAGACTTGTCTTGAAACGGGTCTAGTTGATTATGAAAATCGTCGAAGAGGCTCACTGGTTGAAACCTCATTACCCGAGGCATTGAATCAATTTAATAATATAAAGCAGTGGATGCTAGCGCTGACTGAAGCGGATATTAGCCAAGTGGTGCTGGTTCATTCTGATGTTGGTATCAATTAAACTCATATCATTGAAGTAGAGAGTACTTTAGGCAGAGAACTTATGTTTGCCTGTAGTCATGCCATTCATCACTATTCAACCTTAAAACTGATATTCCAGTTAATCGGTGGTAAAACCCATGCTGAATTTGGATTGGCTCCTTCAACTACGAGTTTTAATCGAAAACAATGCGCACATTAAGCTGGTTTATCACTAAAAGCGGGTATGAAGTCTTTTTTAATCCTCAGTTTAAGAATTGGCTAGACGATGGCTGTTTGCTTAGGTGTTTACTTGGCTAAGTTCGAGGTCATTATGCCTGAGATGTATGAACATTATGTTGTAGATAAGCCTCAGCCCCTTGCCCAAGATACAGTTTTAGTAAGCGTTCTGGTGCGTGAGGCAAGTCTACACTAAGCAATAACCCCGGTGTTTCGGCAAAGTTGGGGTCGATGCCCACACAGTAAAACTTAGCACCCAATTGGTGATATAGCTTTACCAATACCGGCAACCCTTTACCGTCAGGTTCAATTTGCTTGACCAATAACTCTAAAATTTCGATATCGGCAGGGTAGCTGGCTAAATACTGCTTAATATCATTTGGCACATCAACATCGAACTGTTTTTTGGGCTTAACATCAGAAGATGAGGTCACCAGAAATTGTTCAATTAACCGCACACTGATAGGCGTATATTGCTTACTTAAAGACACTGTGCCGTATAAGGTGCGATATTGTGGGAACTTGCACACAAACGCGCCAATGCCCTTAAACAATAATAGTAAACCATGAAAGCTACGCTGATGACTGGCAACTACAAATGATCGACCCATTTCAAGACAGGGCTGTTGTTGATTGATAAATTCAGCGCTAAAGTCAAACATACGGTTTAAATACAGTTGAGATACACCGCCCTGTGCGAGTAAATTATCGGTTTGCCCCATGCGATATGCACCCGTAATTGCCTGATTTTGAGTGTCGTAGACAAATAAATGAGTATAAGTGTCATCGAATGCGTCACCGTCCTGGGGTAAGCCACTGCCTTCATCAAACTGTCTGAAGTTTTCCTCCCGTAAGCGACGAATGTCTTCAATGACAGCTGGGCATTGGGCGCGAGATGCGTAGTACACTTTAAAATACTTATACTGGAGTAAGCACTGATCTTGCGGAAGTTGGCTTATTTCGTTGTCTAGATTGTGCGGTAATTGCGAGGCTGCAAGAGGCAACATTTCAGGTGCCTTGCATACCGGCCATTGGTGTTGGTACTCAGGGGCATGCAAGTATGTCATTAAACGGGCAATATCAGTCGTCATTTGTGTTTTCTCTGGTAAAGATGGCAATAATGTGGCTTGGCCAAAAGTGACCTCAACGGTTCTCCCTTTGCTGTTTAGCATTTCTCTGATCAGTAATAACATTCTAAAACGAAAGTATATTTTTCCCATAAAATAGAAAAAGTCGCTGTTTTTTCCTGAAATAAAACAGGGTATTAAAGGTGCTTGGGTGAAAGAGGTCAGTGCGCCCACTATTCGATGCCATTGGTGATCTGTCACCTGACCATCACGACCGGGATAACTGACCCGTCCTGCAGGAAACAGCACTAATAAGCCGCCCTGGGCCAAGTGGTCTTTGCAGGCTCTTAGCGATTTAGCATTGCCTTTCGCACCAGGAACAAGTGGGTTGGTAAAAATAAAGAAGTCGGCTAATTCTGGAATGATTTTCAATGCTTGATTAGCGAGTATTTTGACATCACCCCGCACTGAAGATAATAAAAAAGCCAAAATAACGCCTTCAATTCCGCCATAGGGGTGATTCGCCACCACGATAGCAGCTCCCTTTGGTGGGATAAGCTGAGGTAAATTGGTTTGGCTTTTTACTGTCAACTCAAATACATCAACAAAGCGCGTTGCAAAGGCTTTTTTCTCTAGTCCTTTTAACCCCGAATCTTGATAGACACGATTTAATTGGCTAATGCCTAAAAGGTAATCGACTAGGGTTATCAATAATTTTGAAAAAAAACTACGAGGCTTTTTCGGTAACAGATTGTTAAGACTCAACTGCGGCATATTATTGTTAAACCCTGTAACAAGATTAATTGAGCATCAAGCAGTGTTTTATACTGCTGTAGTTGGCGGGTACCTCTTCCGCAACTAAGTCCGTATTTAAGCTGACGGAATGCAACACTGGGCTGATTTAAGTTATTTACTATAAAGATATGTTTGAATAACATCGAGTTATTGTTTAAAAAATTGAGCAATCGTTTGAAATAGAGACATTTCTTTGACAACCCTCTTTTCTGAGGGCTTCACTTTTAGGTGTAAACCAATATGCAGCTTTCTCATGTATTTACCTTCATCAACATGATTAACACCGCTGCAAACGTCTGTCTTTATTCTGGGCTCATACTGGCCATAAAACTGCACAATGGCAGCTTAAAGTAAATGGTGGTTGGCAATGTCCTTGGTGTAACACATTAGTTTATCTCTAATGTTATTAAGCAAATCACCAATAAGACCTGTGAAAGTAGCCAATAATTTCAATAACTATTCATAAAGGTGAATATCGGGCACGTTATTGACAGTCATCGGATGCCATACTTTATAGATTTACCCAGTTCACAGGCTTGAACGATATAAATATTATCAGCGAGTTAACTTAACAAGGCTAGAGGACCCACAGGGTCAGCTTTATTATGTAGCTATAAATCAATTACTTATGGTTTTTTATTCGTTTTTTGACTTCGCTTGGCACTGTGGGGTAATACCCTGATGAGCCAGTAATGAGTGCCGCTAACAGATGTCATAAAAAACCGATTTAGATTTATTCATGTGATTGAGATTATGTTCCTGATAATATGGCCTTTGTCTTATTTATTGCGCGTATTAACCTAATGTTATGATGCGCCGACACTTGTGCTACCGCAAAGGGTGCGCTGTCACCAAAGGTACGGAATGAAACCAACAGAGCCTGATTTACAGCTAAAATCTCCTATTCAACGTAATTATAATCGCGCGGTTTTTTACACTTATATTGGTGTGATTGTCATGTCACTTATTTCTGCGGCTATTTTTTATGAACGCCAAAAAGAGGTGCAAATTGAACAGCGTGAAGATCAAGTTGCACGGCATGTGTTGCAAATAGATTTATTATTAGAGTCCAGTATTCGTGCGGTAAAAAGCTTACGAGATGTGGCGGTTGATCATCTTCGCCTAGGCGAGCAAGTGCGCAAAGATCGTCTACCTCAATATGAAAAATTCAATGCCGATGGACAGTTTTTTAGTTTAGAACCTAACTATGTTAAAAGTGGTGAACCCTTTACCAATATGGGGCGCATTACCGGCATGGGCTCGCTTGATGGTCGCAGTGAGAAGTTTTATCAAGAACTAGAAATGCTGTTTGAGCTATCGCTATCATTTCCCGTCGCTAAAGAAGCCGCACCAAAAGCTTCGTCTATTTATTATGTATCTAAGCGAAAAATGATGTCGTACTTTCCTTGGAGCAATTCCGATCAACGCTTCAGGGAAGAGCAGCTCAATAAGCAGCAATTTCAATTAGCCACACCAGAATTAAATCCACAACGAAATGCTTTTTGGAGTCCGGCATATGTTGATGGTGTCCAAGAAGGCTTATTAACCACCTTAGGGTTACCGGTTTATCTTGAAGATGAGTTTATCGGCACGATTAACCTCGACATGACCTTAGCTTCATTGGCTAAACAAATACGTACTTATTTCAAAATGCCTGGTACGGTCATTTTATTAGATCAACAAAATAATATTTTGTCCCATAGCGATTTTGACTCCAATGAAATGAATCGTGTGTACCATATCAGCCAACGTATTCCGGCAGAATTACATTCGTTATCTGAATCTGAATTGTTTGACGCTCATGAAGGCATATTACGTAATAATCATTATATTCATTCTGTTGCATTGCATAATGCGCCGTGGCGATTATTGTATATTCAAGAGGAAGGCGCGCTTTTTCAAGATTCATGGGAAAAGTTACAACTGACTTTTATCCTGGTTGTGTTAGCGCTTTCGGTGCTAGTGACCATTGTGCATTGGCAAACCCGCCGTGCGTTCGTTAGCCCTGCATCAAAGTTACTGACCCATTTAGAGGCGTGTTCCCAGTCACCGATACAGCCTCCAGAAGTCATCAGTCCTGGGTGGGAGCCGTGGTTTTTACTGGTCAGTCGTATTTTTGAAGAAAACAAACAATACACGCGCCATCTTGCTGAGCAAAATAAACGTCTTGATAACTTAGTCGCCAGCCGTACTCAGCGTTTACGTGATACCACAGAGCGCCGTGAACGGGAATTTGCCTTATTAAGGTCGCTTATTGATTCATTACCAGAAGCCATTGTCTTTAAAGATAAAGAAGGTAAGTATCTTGGCTGTAACAAGTCAGCCGAGCGTATGTTAGGTGTGAATGAAAGTGATATTATTGGCTTAACTACCTGTGATTTTACTAGCCCTGAACAAGGTAAGCGCATTTTAGCCGAAGATAAAAAAATCTTAGACGACAAAAAACCACTGCAATATAAAGAGCGAATTGAAATAGCCGGAAAACCGGTACTATTGAATGCCTTTAAACTGCCATTTTATAATCGCCGCAATGAATTACTGGGTCTGATTTCTATTTGGCGAGATATTACCCGCGAGTATGAATCAGCAGAGCAATTACGCTTATCAGAAGAGCGTTATCACATGGCGATGGATGCGGTTGAAGATGGTTTGTGGGATTGGTATATCGACTCAGAACAAATTATTTGTAACCCAGCATTTTATTCTATGTTGGGCTATGAACCCAATGAGTTCCCTGCTTTATTATCATCCATTGACGGATTGACTCATCCAGATGACCGTGACCGAGTGCAGGAATATCGTAGCCAATACTTACTTGACCCTACAGATGCCTATGAAATTGAATTTAGGATGAAAGGTAAGCTGGGTGAATACCATTGGTTGTTATCACGTGGTCGTGCGGTAGAGTTTTTGGAGTCAGGCCAAACTAAACGTATGCTTGGTACTCATAAAGATATCACCCGTCAAAAAAGTAATGAAGTGGCCTTGCTGGAAGCTAAGCAAGACGCTGAATTAGCTAACATGTATAAAAGTGAATTTTTGGCTAACATGAGCCATGAAATTCGCACCCCAATGAACGCAATTATCGGTATGTTACAGCTAGCACAACGTACTAGCCTGACCATTCAGCAAGAAGATTATCTCAGTAAAGCGGGCTTCTCGGCCCAATCTTTGTTACGAATTATCAATGATATTCTCGATTTTTCTAAAATCGAAGCCGGTAAGTTAGAGCTAGAGCGAGTCGCGTTTCCGTTAGACAAGGTACTGGATCATGTGCTGGATATGAATGCCATTAAAGCACAAGAAAAAGGCGTTGAATTATTACTCTATGCACCTGTTACCGCTGGACTTATTCTAAATGGAGATCCACTGCGTCTGGGGCAGATATTAGTTAACTTATTATCAAATGCGGTTAAATTTACCCAAAATGGTGAAATTGAGCTGGGCTGTGAAGATGTTGGCGAGCGTGATCATCGCATTACCTTGAAGTTCTGGGTTCGAGATACTGGTATAGGCATTAGTAAAGAACAGCAATCAAAACTATTTGATGCATTTGCCCAGGCCGATGGTTCAACTACCCGAAAATACGGTGGCACCGGATTAGGGTTGTCGATCAGCAAACACCTGGTTTCTATGATGGGCGGTACTATGCAGGTATCGTCAGAAGTGGATCAAGGCAGTATTTTTAGCTTTACCATTAGTTTTGAAATTGCTGAAGAAAACATCGTCGAGCCGTTAATAGTACCTGAACAGTTGAATAATTTAACCACATTAGTGGTCGATGATAACCCAAGTGCATTGCAAATTTATTCAGCATTAATGAAAGACTTCAGCTTTGGTGTTCGCACGGCTTCAAGTGGACAGCAAGCATTAGATTGTTTGGCTAGACAACCTGTGGATCTGATTTTATTGGATTGGATGATGCCTGAAATGGGCGGGTTGGAAGTACTAACTAAAGTTGATGAAATGGTGGCAGATGGGCGCTTAGCAAAACGTCCGGTGATCATATTGATGACAGCGTACAGCGCAGAACCTCTAGCCAAGGATGTTGCCGATAGAAATGTACATGCCATTTTACAAAAGCCCTTTAAGGCATCAGTCTTGTTTGATGAAATTATTGGGGCGTTTGCCAAAGAGCCAAAACTCAATGTACAGTCTGTTCCCAAAGAAGATATTCAAGAACAACAATCAGGATTAGTGTTGTTAGTTGAGGATAACTTTATTAACCAGCAAGTGGCATCAGAATTATTAAAAAGTGCGGGTTATGAAGTGGTGATGGCGGACAATGGCCAAATTGCATTAGATTTAATTGATACCCGAGCATTTGACGCGGTATTAATGGATATTCAAATGCCCGTTATGGATGGTTTAACCGCTTCAAAAGAGCTGCGTAAACGTTATAGTCCGGAACAATTACCGATTATTGCAATGACGGCACATGCGATGTCGGGTGACCGTGAAAAAAGCTTAGCGGCTGGCATGAATGCCCATATTACCAAACCAATCGTATTGAATGAGCTATTCGATACCTTATCTCACTGGATTGAATATAAGAATAATAACAATAAGATGTGATCTGGCGTGTATTGAGTAGCAACGGATTGCATTTATTTTTTAAGGGACTTTTACAAGGAATTTGACATGAATCGACGCCATCTCTCATTGGCGATAATGCTTGCCATCAGCCCTGCAGCATTATCGCTAACAACTTTATCTAGCACAGCATTGGCTGCGACGGCCGAAAAAGTCATTAAGCAAAGCCAAGTGGCTGAAGGTTTTGTTAACTTTTATTACGATAGCACCGACGGTCAATTGTATTTACAAGCCAATAAGTTAAATCAGCCTTTTTTACTGTTAACCAGTTTGCCCCATGGGGTTGGTTCAAACGACATTGGTTTGGATAGAGGCCAGCTAGGGCGCACTCGTATGGTGCAATTTGAGCAGCATGGTCCCTATATTTTATTAAAACAATTGAATACTTACTTTCGAGCCAGTAGTGATAATGTCGCCGAGCAGCAGTCTGTCAAACAGGCCTTTGCTGAATCTATTTTGTGGCGTGGAAAATTACTGCCAGGCAAAAAAGCGTTAGTGTCGATTAATGATCTCGTCATTAACGACTTACACGGCGTATCGGATGTATTGGCCGACACAGAACAAGGTGCTTATACCCTTGATAGCCAGTTGTCGGTGATCATGCCTGATAATATAAAATCCTTTGCACAAAATGCCGATGTTGACGTTAACCTGACTTTTAAAGCTCAACAAGCTGGCGAGCAAGTTGCCGAGGTTACCCCTGATGGTAAGTTTATGTCGGTGCGGATGCGTTACTCATTTATTCAGCTGCCCGAAGCGGGTTACCAAGCCCGCGCATATCATCCTATGAGTGGTTATTTATCTGACGAGTATGCAGATTACTCCGTTAAGGTAGATGAGCCGTTGGTGCAGCGTTATTTATTACGTCACCGCCTTGAAAAAGTGACGCCAGGCGATGCCCCCAGTGAAGTCATTAAACCCATTACTTATTACCTTGACCCAGGTGTGCCTGAACCGATTAGAACTGCATTGTTAGAGGGTGCGCGCTGGTGGGAAGAAGCCTTTAATGAAGCTGGTTTTATTAATGGTTTTAAAGTGGCGATGCTACCAGAGGGCGCGGATCCTCAAGATGTGCGTTATAACATGATCCAATGGGTGCATCGCGCCACGCGTGGTTGGTCATATGGGGCAGCTGTCACCGATCCGCGTACTGGTGAAATTATTAAGGGTCATGTCACTTTAGGTAGTTTAAGGGTTAAGCAAGATCACCTTATTGCCAGAGGGTTAACCGCCGACTGGCCAGATAGACAAGCTGCTGCAGATGCTGCTATGGCACTTTCTTTAGCGCGAATTCGTCAATTGTCGGCCCATGAAATAGGCCACACATTAGGCTTTGATCATAACTTTGCCGCATCAACTAATGATAATGCGTCGGTAATGGATTATCCCCACCCATATGTGCGTTTAGAAAATAACGCCATCGCGATTGAGAACCCGTATTCAGAAGGCATAGGCGAGTGGGATAAATATACCGTCGCGTTTGGCTATGGTGCTGCGGATAATCAAGATAAACTGCTTAATCAAGCGTTAACTAAAGGCTATCGGTATATTGGCGAAGCAGACTCTCGTGGAAACGGTGCAAGCCATATTTATGCAAGTCTATGGGATAACGGCAATGATGCTATTGCTGAATTGTCTCGCTTAGAAGCCGTGCGTCGCCATGCTATTACCCAATTTAATGGCGAGGCGTTACTTAAAGATGAGCCTAAAGGTGAGTTGGCAGATGTTTTTGTGCCTATGTATTTATTAACCCGTTATCAGATAGAAGCGGCGGCTAAATGGATTGGCGGCACTGATTATAACTACCAGCAATTAGGCTCAGGGCTGCGCTGGTTTTTTGCGGCGCCAGCAAAGCAACATGCGGCACTGGATGCATTAGTAGCAGGCTTATCGCCCCAGAGTTTAGCGATACCTGATAATGTACTGCACGCTTTAGTACCCAAAGCTGGAAATTATCGTAAAACCCGTGAAAGCTTTAATGGCAATATGGGTGTTGTGAGCGATCCATTAGGGATGGCAGAAGTCATGAGTCGGCATATTGTGGCGCAGTTATTGTCACCAGAGCGCTTAAATCGTGTTAACCAAGCTTATATGCAAGATACTGAACAGCTCTCTGTGGTAGATCTATTAGATAAGCTGATAGGGGCGACCTTATATCAAGAATTATCAAGGGAAACACAGCTAGGCATTAATATGCGGGTCAATGCCGTTGTGGTTGAAGGCATGTTAGCTGCATATCATCACCAAGATACTGCCAGTGAAGTTAAAGCCCAGTTATTCGCTAAACTTGGCTTTACCGTGAAGCAATTAAAGCGCCGTAGTACGCGTGCAAGTGAGTATCAAGCAGCGCATTACGATTGGCTATATCAAGGTATTGAGAAAAGCCTGCAAACACCGGAATACAAATTAATTGCTAAGCCACTTATTATGCCACCTGGCTCACCTATTTAAGCTTCCTGTTAGCTAAGTTGCTTAACGTAAAAGCCCTGAAGATATCTTCAGGGCTTTTTTATGTGGTCAGTTCCTTGGGGTTTTTAGGGTAAAACAGGTCAGGTTTCTTATCTAAATGTGAAAACTGACGGGTATTCTTATAAGGTAATTTCATAAAACCACTGATCCCATGACCTTGAATCTTATCCGCATTTGCAATAATTCTATCAAGACTGGCTCTGAAGGCGGCCTGTTTGCGCGGATTAAGTAGTCGTAAATAGCTATGGATTTTTAAGTGAGTCGGAAGGGCTTCAAAAATAATACAGCCAGTGTGATGAATTTGGTTGAGCCAGCCTAATTCTGTCATTATTTCTGCGGGAAGTTCGAGGTTTTCTTCTGGATCTTTACCATCTTCAAAATAGGAATGCAGGCGAGATTTATCCTCCAGTAAGGGCACATCACCAACTTCAAAAGGTAATTGCATTTCACCTGTTATTTCAAAGGGCATATCAGGATTACTACGTTCGATATGCAGTGTGTCTTTGGCATTAAAAAAGCAGGCTTTAAATACCCCAATACGTTTAATGCCCCGCGCCATAGTGACCATGTTATTCACCGCAAGTGTTAACGCAGTTTTATGACTAGGGTCATAGGTTGCTAAGTTTGAATCAATGTAAACCCCCGTTGGCTGCCAGTGTATTGCCAGTCCACCGACGATTGAGTATTGAGCCAAACGCCCGACAGCCGCAATAAATCCTTTTTCAGTATCTGCCATGCCAACCATAAAATTTCGATAGTATTTATCGACCTGCACATCGTCAATATCTGCAATGTGTTCATGGCTATTATGTTCTTTTAAAAATGATTTACGCGAGCTATAGCTGACGGTTTCAATAACTCTTGGGCGTGGTTGAACCCAAACCGGAATTTCAGATTTAGTTGGCAGGTAGGGAATGTCAGGTAAGTGCATACGATGGTTGTGACGCATACTTTTTAAAAAATAATCGCCAGCAAGGGCTCTCATTACGGGATCGCTACTTAACATGCCGTCTAAGGTTTTCGCTAGCTCAATCGGCAGACCTATACTTGTGGCGGGGATAACTTTAGTACCAAAGCGACTGCTTTGCCCTGAAGCAAGTGCATATAAGGTGCCTGCCACACCTTGTTCATCAAATCGTGCTGAAGAAAGCGCGCCACTGAGCTGGTCTTCGCCGATAAAGTAGACATCACCCATGCGGGCATTTGTCTGGTGTTGATCGCTAGACATTAATGACATCACATTATCATCCACAGGACGATTGCGCTCGTCGCGCTGTGCAAATACAGCCGAGCCCCAATCAATTAGCGACAGGTTATCACTTTCAATGTCATACACTAAATTCGATGGTTTAATATCACCGTGGACAAAGGGTTTGCCTTTACGTAGATAATACAAAATATTGGCAAGCTGGCGGGCTATACTGACTATCATTGATGCAGGCAATGCCCCCATGCGCAGGCAGATTTTATCTAAATCTTCTCCTTTAGCGCGTTCCATCACTAAAATCCCTTGTTTGCCGACACGTTCAAATTTGATTGCGGCGGGCACATTCGGATGTTTCACTAGGCTAAGCATATAGGCTTCTTCTTCGAGCCTGTCTTGAATATTTTGCGGTAACGTCAGACGGGAAAATTTAAACACGTGTGAATCACCCACACTGTTTATTCCTGCAAATACAAAGCCATAAGCACCTTTACCAATAAATTCTATTGTTGAGTAGCCAAGCTTGATCAGCTGCTGCTTACATAATCTGACCCAGGCTTTATGTTTGCGGGCATCATTCGCCTTAAGCAAATAAATAGATTGCTCTTCATTAATATAAAAGTGTTGTAGTTGTGGCGTTTGCAAATGATATCCCCTTAAAACTGCTTAGGTTATTTAAGCCTTATCTCAGCCTGACTTCAAGCGCTTCCTAACTAATTTTATCGGTTAAGTAAACCTTGACCTGTATCAACTTACTTTTGCCCTTGAGTCGGTAAGATTAACAGAGATTTAGCAATCGCTTTTATAGGGAACACGTTATGCCAAATATAAAAAAAGCGGATTTAATTCAACTCTTTGACTTTCCTCGACTACGTATACTGCAATCTATGGAAGTAACACATTGTCCCCATGCGGTATTTTTCAATGCAGCGGACGAGCAATGTATTACCTGCCATCAAGGGGAAGAGTGTGTGTGGATTAATCATAATGATGAGATGGTTGCGATGGAGCAAAAATCTGTTGATGATTTAAAGCAACAATTACTGGTCGCAGTTGATTTTGTCGATTCAAGTTTGTCCCCACACCATTTATCTCGCCGTAACTGTCAATGTGAGAATTGTGTTTGGTTGCGTAAAGTTCAATTGGTTCTTAAGGGGGATTTATCTAACGAATAGTGGCTGGATTGCAGTTGCTTCTGTTGATTCAAGCTTATACAGTGGGCTGCAATTAAATTCGTTGGAGAGATTTAAAATGGAACCTCAATTTTGGCATGAAAAATGGCAGATGCAACAGATAGGTTTTCACCAACCACAAGTGAATCCATTATTGATTCGTTTTTGGTCTGAGTTGAATTTAGTGCCCATGAGTAAAATTTTTGTGCCGCTATGTGGTAAATCTTTAGACATGTGCTATTTAGCTGAATTGGGTCATCAAGTGCAGGGGTGTGAGTTAAGTCAAACGGCTATTGAACAATTTTTTAATGACAACCAACTCCCCTTTCAAGTTCAGCAGCATACCCAACATCAATTTTATGCAGCCGATCAAATTCAGTTAATTCAAGGTGATATTTTTGCTTTAGCCCCAAGTGTCACGGCAGATATTGGCGGCTTTTATGATCGAGCGGCGTTAATTGCTTGGCCTGAAGATATGCGTCAGCAGTATGCACAAACACTTGCTAAGCTGATTCCCGCAGATATATCCGGGTTATTAATTACACTCGACTATCCTCAAGACACGCTTAAAGGTCCGCCATTTGCAGTGAGTCCTGACTGGATTGAACAATATTTATCGCCGTATTTTGAGGTGACCTTACTTGCTTGTGAAGATGTGCTTGCTGATAATCCAAGGTTTGTAAATAAGCAGGTACCTTGGTTAAACGAAGCCGCGTATAAGCTGACTCGCAAAAAGTAACTGTAAGGTTTACAACTATCTTGAAAAACACCGACTAGCTCAAATAAAAAGGCGACCAGAAGGTCGCCTTAATGTTAACGCCTAATTAGATTAGAAGTCGTAACGTACGCCTACAGTGAATACGTTATCATCTTTTAGATCAGTTTTAACGTTAGTTTCAGTGTAGTCACCTTCATACATAGCATAATGTGCGAATAATAACGTCGATTTGGCTACACGATAATCAGCACCCACTGTGATATTTTGTACATTGATATCATCAGCACCTGCTTGACCTAAGGCTTTGTAGTACTTACCAAAACCAGCCTCATCTTGACCATATTCTACTTTTAAGTTAACACCATTTAAGTTGTAAACCGCGTTGACAAAATATGTGTTACCGTCAATATTGCTGTCAGTTACGCTTTCAGAGTTTTGGAATAAACCGCCCACTTTGAAATCGCCAAACTTAACTTGACCTACAGCACGGTAAGCATCAACGCCACCAATAGCTTTGTTATAAGCACCAGCGACATAGTAATTTTGCTTAGACAAGCCTTTATCACCTAAGGTGACACTTAATGCATACTGAGCGTCATCAGAAGCTTGGTTATCTTCCATTAAATAGGTTGCATTAAGGGTGATGAGGTCTGCAATAACTGGAGAGTAGTACCATATACCATCAGCGCTACGAGTTTGGCCGCTGACGATACGGTCAATATCAGCGTTGGAGTTGCCAAATAAATCAACACCACCTTCAGATTGTTTAAATACTGTGTCGTTACGACCCACTAAAACAGAACCCGCTGAAGTTTTGATACCTAAAAATGTATTACGGGCTTTGAACGTGTCGCCTGAATTGGAAGTATTTTCAACTTGAAATTCCATTTGGTATAGCACTTCTACGCCGTCAGAAATTTTCTCGTTACCTTTCACGCCAACATTAGAAAAGTTATTCTCTAAATAAGTGCCGCTTTCACCTAAAGTTACGCCATTAGTACCACTTTGTAAGGTTGAGCCTGCATCTGAGTTAGTAAGCGATAAATCTAAACGACCGTAAAAATCAGGGCCATCAGCAAGTGCACTAAATGATGTAATAGCTAAAATAGACGCAACTGATGCAGATAGTAAGGTTTTTTTCATCTTTCATACTCCCAGAACTTAACGTTCTATGATTCCATTTTAAGAATGGTTTTAATAGTAATTAATGCCAAAAAGTGGCATGTAACAATCTGATTTGAGATTTTACAGTTTTGCTAAGCTTAGTTTGTGGTAGAGATCAAACTTTTAGACCTTAAGTTATTTTTTTATATCTAAAATTGAACTGAAAAAGTGTTTTATTGTTGTTTTTATATTGTATTAAGTATTTTCATTGTCTCGCTGTTCTTTAAAAAAGATTATCAGCACATCTTCTGAGCGCTTAAGTTGCCTTTGTCGCGATCTATTACTGATAGCAAATTCAATGAGTAACAATGTAGTTTAGCAGTTGTTAAATTAAGTGATGTATTTTTTTAAAGGCAAAAAATGAGTTTGAACTCTTATTTAGCGATTCATGACCGACATTAATGGCATAGCTAAAACTAAAGCATTGAGCTGTAAATATGGACTCGTATCTTAATTTTTTAGGCTATTGTTATTTAAAGTTTTTTATATTTAATTTTTGACTTTTGCAACATCTATGAAGCGACGATATTTAAGCTTGTTCAAATAGTGATTATATAAACCTAGGTCATTTAGCTTTGACGGCGACTAGGCTAAAATAGGCAACTCATTAAGTCAGTCAGAATAAAGGCATGTGATGTTGTCAGAAGCATATATGAATCGATTTGCAGGTATAGGGCGTTTATATGGTCAAGCAGCATTAAATGCTTTTGCTCAAACTCACGTGGTAGTGGTTGGTATTGGCGGTGTGGGAACTTGGGTGGCAGAAGCCTTTGCCAGAAGCGGTATTGGTCAAATTAGCTTAATTGATTTAGATGATATATGCGTGACTAATACTAATCGTCAAATCCATGCTTTAGCTCAAACTGTGGGACAATCGAAAGTAGAAGTGATGGCAAAACGTATTCGAGACATTAATCCAGAATGCCAAGTTAATGAAATTGAAGACTTTATTACCTTAGACAACCTGAGCGAATATTTCCCCCGTGAAAATAATACCTCTAATAGTCAGCAAATTGATTATGTTGTCGATTGTATTGATGCGGTAAAACAAAAAGCGGGATTAATTGCCCACTGTAAACGCAATAAAATTCCAATTGTAACTATTGGTGGTGCGGGTGGACAGACCGATCCTAGTCAAATTCAAGTAACTGATTTAGCAAAAACAGTGCAAGATCCATTATTAGCTAAAGTGCGAGGGATTTTACGTAAAGAATATGGGTTTAGTAAAAATACTGAGCGACGCTTTGCTATTGATGCGGTATTTTCTACTCAGCACCTAGTTTATCCCCAAGCTGATGGCAGTGTATGCGTGACTAAAGCGACTGCCGATGGGAGTATGAGAATGGATTGCGCTTCAGGCTTTGGTGCCGTGACTATGGTTACAGGTACGTTCGGTTTTATGGCTGCCAGTCGTGTGTTAGCTAAAATCTCCGCTAAGGCTTGTGCGAAATAATAGCTGCCAGTCCGCTGATTTTTTATTTTATATCAATAGGTTATTCGCTATGGTGTTACTGGTTTGTGTGATTTTACAGTGACTCACTTACTCAATAATTAACGTATTGTCGGCGAACTTTGGCACATTTTCATAAGGGAAGCTGACAATAAACATTGGACCGCCTAATGGTGAAATTGGCTCATATTTGACGTTGCCATGCAGCAAGGTCGCGGCGTTAAATGCTGCGGCTAACCCCAAACCTATCCCTCCTCTGTTTCTGGCAGTAGTAAAGAATGGCTCAAACATGCGTTCGGCTACATCCGCAGGAATACTCAAGCCATTGTTTTGAATTTCAATATTCACTTTGTCATACTCTATTGCCACATTTATCGTAATTTGGCTGTGTTCGACGCCTTTAAATGCGTGTGTATAAGCGTTAGAAATAATATTACTAATAATTTGGTTGAGTAAGTTAATGTTACTAACGATTTCTAACCTTTCATCTATATTTATAGTTATATCAACATGTTGTGGTGAAAACATGATTTGAGTTGAGTCTATAATGTCTTCTAGCTGTTTTTTCAAATTAAACTGAGTATTTTTCTCATAACGTTGCTCTGCTGCTACCGTTTTGAATTTTTGGATTAATGTGCTGGCTCGAGTAATATTATTAACTATTAGTTCGCAACTTTGCTGGTACTCTTCAAGAATACGGTTTATCTCCTCTAAGGTGGCATGCTCGCTATGGATGAGCTTAATTAAATCTTCTACATGAGAGAGTTGAGAGCTTGCCGCAGTTAAACATATACCAATAGGGGTATTTATCTCATGTGCCAATCCGGAAACTAGCCCTCCTAATGCCGCCATTTTTTCCTGTTCGACAAGCACTTGCTGAGCACGTTTTAATATTAGTAATGACTGCTCTAGTTCTTTGGTTTGTTCTTTTACTTGACGAGCCAGTTCATCTTTATAGCTTCGCTCAAGTTTAAGTAATCGTTCTCGATCTTCTAGTGCACTTTGCAATGCGGCTTTCGATTCTTGTACATCGGCAAATGATGCCCGTACTTGCTGTTGCATACTATTAATCGCTTTTGCCACCATAGCAAATTCGTCGCGTTTACTTTTATGGTCAAAAACTAAAGGATTAAAAGGTTTATCCAGGCTTATTTGCTCGCAATATTGACTGAGTTTTAGTAGGTGTTGGGTAATGTTTAACCAAACTAAAAATAAAATAAACCCTGCAACTAAAAAGGTTTTTATCGCATTTGATAGTAATATAAGAATGGCTTTATCATAAAGTCTATCGTAAATAATGTTCAAGTCAGCTTGGACGAGTAAAGTGCCTACCTTTATCTGATTTGAATTGGTGTAAATAAGATCAAATTGTTTCTCAATCGTCGATTTCTGCTGATACTTACCCGCCTGCCACTCTTGACCGCTATCATCTTTTATTGAGATATAGGTAATGTCAGGTAATTGGCTTAAACCGTCTAGCTGAGTACTAATTAAGCGCTCATCTATTACCCAAATACTGGCAGCTAATACTTCTAAGTTTACTTTTTCGATACTAGAAAATGCTCTATCTATACGGTTTACATCACTGTTGTAATCGTTAAATAACTGATAGATAGTCGTAAGAAGGGTGATAAGCGAACTAAAAAGCACAATCGATAGCATAAGCTTTCGACCGATAGGGCTAGTGAATAATTGATTGGAAAATTTCAGCATGGTATTTATTTAATTATTTAATTAATCTAAGTGCTTATATAACAAGTTAGTTCAAAATTTACATTATAGCTATATTTAATTCAGTACTTTTCTATTGATTTTTCAAGTGCAACACTATCCCAATTATATTGATGTTTATTAATTTATTGGCTAAAGGTGGCATTAAACTTGCTTTTAAGCATTAGATGTTCAAATTTCTGACACTGAGGCTGTGATGAAAAAAGCGATGATTAAAGCAATTAGCTTGAGTAATGCAAAGCGTACTTTCATGAGTGCGATGTTATGGTTGGTAGTGTTATGCTTGGGGTTATTATTTGCCCCGAAAGAGCTGTTGTCTCAGTTAGCCCTTGCTGAAATTGTGGCACAGTATAATTATCTTATTGGTTTAGCTTTGATCGTGGGGGCGGCATACTTTCTAAGTCAATTGGTGAGCTTTGTTGCCGATGAGTCTATTCAACATTTACGCCAAAAGCGAACTGTTGAAACAATTGAAGCTAAAGTGAAATTACTGGATCCTGCCGAAAGGGCATTATTAAGAGAATTCTTTTTACAAGGTGCCACCATACTAGCATTGCCCCAAAATGAGTTGGCAGTTAAAAGTTTATTGCATACCAATATTCTGGAAGAGCTGGGTAACGAGCGCCATTATGCGATTCAAGGTCCTACAGCAGAGTATAAAATTTCAATGTCTGCTCGAATTTATTTAAACCGTGACGTTCTTCGTTTACCTGCGGGAGAGCCTACACAAGAAGAGTTGACTTATTTATTGAAGACCAGACCTCACTTTATCAGTGGCCTAGTTCAACCCCGTAAACATGCAGCTTAATAGCCTTCATATTTAGAGACAAGGGTATCAGAAACTCTGTTTTTATAGAAATTTGCGTAATAAGAAAGTGGGGCTGAATTAGCCCCTAAAATGGATCAGAATTTATAATTATCGTAAATGACTAAGAATAACGAACAGATATAATATTATAGCAATGATGTTATTCATCATTGCCTGGTGCAGACTTCACAATAAACATCCACATTAAGTAAGATACAATTCCCAAAGTACTAAAAATGACAATCATAGACATTAATCCAATTGGGTTTCCAAACATTAAATCTAACCAAAATGCCATGATAGCTATCCTTTTATTTGTGAAGTCCTAGTTATCATAATGCTGAAATAAGATTACAAAGCTGATCTTGATCAATGTTAGATCCTATTATTAGATATACCAGTGTGTAAATGTGATCTTTATTGTGTTTATTTGCTCTAGCCTGTACGAATTAGACTCTGCTCATGCAGCGAACTTCTTAAATTAGCGGTGTTTTCTACAGTTTATTTTGAGGATGCGCTGAGAATTTAGGCAATTGTTTAGTTTTGTTAGTAAAGTCTACCCAAAGGACTTGCCATTGTCATAAGCATGGGTATAATTCTGTTCACTTAATTGATACTCATTAAGTGAAGTGATTATCGATTTTTGTATTATTGCTTAGAAAAGTTTTGCTCTAATAAACTCTTGGTTGTTAAATTTTGCAAAGATATTTAGGTGTTTTAGATTTCTTTGCAAAGCTAAATGTAGCTTAAAGAGCACTGCCCGAGTGGTGAAATCGGTAGACACGTCGGATTCAAAATCCGATTTCGAAAGAAGTGACGGTTCAAGTCCGTCCTCGGGTACCATTATTTAAAGCCCTGTTCTTAATTGAACGGGGCTTTTTTTATGCTTATTTAGTGATACTTGATGCAAGTACGTACCTTCCTTTAATTTTATCTCTGCTATTACTGTACTCAAAGATTATTAATCTAATTTTTAGAAAAGGGTTGAGAGCCGTAAAAGTTGTTTAACTGAGATCTCTACTGTCCATATTTTACCTTCAATACTAACTTTAGAAGCTTTACTAAGCAGATCAAATAGCGGGCTATTAATTTCCTGAATCAAAACGCATTTTGTTGCTGTTACAACAAACTGCAGCACAGTGGCTGACTCGTCAGTTTAAAATGGTTGGGTCAAGTTTCTGGTTTAACAGGTTTGCTGAAATTGAACCGTTTGATGAGACATCTCATACAGGTGTTTCAGATTAAGATGAATAAATCGAGTTATGCTTAACTAATAAAAAAACCAGTTGCCGGAGCAACTGGTTTTTTGTTTTTACACGCTAACTTTGTTGATTAGTGCTTACGACGACGGAACGCCGCTAAAGGTAGTAATAACGTTGTTAACCAACCTAAAGAACCACCATCATCATCTCTTGGTAAAGATTGAACAGTTACTTCTCCAGTATTACTTTGTAATGCACCATCACTAGCAACAACACTGAATGAATATGTTCCCACTTCAGAAGGCGCAAAACTAATGTTCGCCTTAGTTGGGTCAAATGCAAGAGAAGGACCTCCTGTTTGAGTCCAGCTATATGTTAACTCTGAGCTATCTATATCAGCAGCATTTGAGTTAACTGTAACAGTTTGTCTTACAAGGCGGTCAACAGCAGATGGTGCAACTGTTGGCGCATCGTTAACATTACTAACGTTGAACATTACTTTAGTTGGAGTGATCTTATTACCCGCATTATCTTCAGCAGTATAAGTCAGTGTATCTGTTCCAAAGAAATCATTCTTAGGTGTATAAGTTATCTCACCCGTTGAGGTTACAACAGCTGTACCATTTGTAGGATTAACAGTAATAGCAGCATTAGATAAACCGCCTGATGCTGAGATATCCATTACACTTTGTGCTTTTGCTGTCATGCCATCGCCAGACACTTGAACGCGAGCGACTTTTTGATCTGCTTTAGTATCATTTATAAGCACATTCATTGATGCTGAACTATCTTCAACAACGTCAAGCATATCTGCTTGACCAAGATTAAACTCAGTAGTTTTTACCTTATAAGCTAACTCGACACTGCCAGCGGCAGCAGCAGAAATTTCTACATAATCATTTGCAGCAACAGTTCCACCAGTACCATTGAAGTGGTAAGTTGTGCCTATCGCGCCACCAATGTTTTCCGCGCCGATTGTTAATGCAGCAGGAATAGTAGGTACGTTGAAGTAATTAAATGTCACTTCTTCAGTATCACCTGCTTTAAACCATACGCTGAAGCTATATTGATCACCTGAAGTGTCACCATATAACTGTGCGTCGTTCCACTCAACAACAACCCATTGAGAAGTGCCACTAGTTACGACACCGATAGACATTGCTCCGCCGCCAGTATCACCTACAGATCCATCGCTTAAATCGAAATCAGACCAGAAAGGTGCAACGATGTTGTTAGGGTTACCAGAGTCTGGTAATTCTTTATTCGCATAAGTACCAGCAGTAGTGCTGCTACCAGGGATAACAATACCATTGTCTGACATAGTTATCTGAGTGTAAGTTTGACCATTGTACTTATAAGCTGGAACGGTAAATACAAAGTTAGCTTCATCACAGCCATCAGCACATACTGGGGTGAATGATAAACCTAAAGCGGTAATGTTAGGATAAGAACCAGTACCTTTAGCTGAAACCATCTTAGGTTGTTTCATAGTACCAACCCAGGTAATTACACCTGTTTCTTCATTAACACTCATACCATTCTGAGTCGCATCTGCTATGTTGACCATAACATCATCTTTGCTTGTTAGCTTGGTACCTTTAGGAGCTGTAGCGGTAACAGTAATAGCTGAAGTGCTTTTAAACATAGTGTTATTGACAACGGCCTTCACTTCAAATTCGTCAGCAGTGGTAATATCAGCATCAGTAGTAAAGGTGTTGATTAAAGATGAGTCACTTGTTGCTCTAGCCAATACAGCTAAAGGTAAGTGTGCATCTTGCTTGCCATCATTGCTAGTTAGCATGATGTTACCAAATATCCACTCACCATAAGTACTGTAAGAGGAATCAACGGTCACTGTGAAGGTTGCAGAAGCGCCTGCAGCCAATTCCAATGTCGTTGGTGAAATCATGATGCCAGCAGAATCAGCTTTGGCAGTTAAAGCCCATGATGTTGCTTCTGCACTTTTGTTGTTAACTGTACGTGTGAAGGTACATACACCAACACATGAGTCCGCAGCAATAGAAGGCTTGTCAAAGGTTAACACTGCTTTAGCCGCAGCGTCTAAATCCATTCGGCCAGCGCCCATAGCAAATGGAGATGCTGGCGTAACACCGTCATCATCTAAAATGCCAGCCATTGTAGCTGTAGAGGTCAATGCGGTTTTAATATCAACTGCAGACCAGTCAGGGTGTAATTGCGCCATTAAGGCTGCAGCACCAGCAACATGAGGACTAGCCATACTTGTACCAGTAATGGCATTAAAAGGTTCTCCGCCATCATCTGGAGAGAATGCAGATAAAATATTTGTTCCAGGAGCGGCTAAATCTGGTTTTAGTATATTTTCATTACCGTTCGGTCCGCGAGAGCTCGACTGGTTGATCATATCAGCAAGGCCCTGCGATACAATACGCTTAATCTCTGCAGAAATTGTACCAGAGGTAGCAGCGTCACCTAATGAGTCAACAATAGCAATACCGTCAGCTTTTGAAATCATAACAGATGGAAAAGTTTGACCTGGCATTGACATAGTAAATGGTGCGCCTGGAACGCTATTATATACTACAAGAGCTTTAGCTCCTGCATTTATAGCGTTTTGTGCTTTTATGCTAAAGCTACAGGTACCACGAGAAATCAGTGCTATGCCGTCTTTGAAAGAATCAGCGGCAAAAGGATCACAACCATTGACATTTTCTGCATTGATATTTTTAGCCGCAATAATTGGTGCGGTAATATCTAGTTCAAAAATAGTATCCGAACCCGGGATAGCTAATAAGTCTTCGCCACCAGCATTAAATGCGTTAGCAAAAAAACGACCAGTAGTGCTGTTTGCTACAGTAATACCTGATTCGATACAAGCAGGACAACCAATAGTTTTAGCGCCATTACCGTCATTACCAGCTGCACTAACAACAACAATGCCAGCAGCTTCGGCAGCTTCGAACATTACTTTGTATGGACTGTTAGCAGGATCACCACCAGCACCGCCGCCCCATGAGTTGTTAATTACATCAGCGCCATCATTTACAGCGTGTTCTAATGCTTCCATAAGCATAATGTTAGAACCACTACCGCCAGAACAATCCTCTTTGTTGTAAAGCGCTTTATAGGCCATTAAGTAAGCCGCTGGAGCAACACCTGAAAGTGTGACATCAACGCCTTCATAAGTTACATCAACTTTATTACCTACTGCAGTACCAGCAACGTGAGTACCATGACCACCATAACCTAGTGGGCTCATATATTCGTCAGCACAAACTGGGAATGTAGGAGCAGACCAGCGAGCTACAATAAGTTTGTTGTTACAAAAGCTGGTATCAACTGTTGAACAGTAATCATCTGTTGGAAGTGCACCTTGTGGCGCTTCAAAACCGTCATCTGCAAACATTGGGTTTTCTGGGCGAATACCACCATCAATAATAGCAACCTTAACGCCTTTACCAGCATTTTCCATGCCGTTAACTGCATTCCACATTGCTTGACTGTTGATTATTTCATGAGAAGCATCCATTTGTGCTTCATACATTGTTTCAGGGTAAACAGACTTAACACCAGGAATTGCCATTAATGCTTCAATGGTTAGGCCCTGTCCGGCAATAGATACACCGTTAAATAGTGTCTTAAACTTACGCTCTACTTTTGCATTACCGGCGACTTTAGTTAACGCGCTAGCAAAGTTGTTTTGCTCAGTAGCTAGATATGAGGCGTAGTCTTTGACTGGAGCTGATTGAATATCAATCTTACCGTCTTTAGACTTTATT
Source organism: Shewanella glacialimarina (assembly GCF_020511155.1). Classification (NCBI taxonomy): domain Bacteria; kingdom Pseudomonadati; phylum Pseudomonadota; class Gammaproteobacteria; order Alteromonadales; family Shewanellaceae; genus Shewanella; species Shewanella glacialimarina. Next base: position 659,380 of record NZ_CP041216.1, read on the forward strand.
GCTGTTGCTGCTAAGTTTTTAATACCACCTTGATAAAGGGCCACAGCAGGAGAAGACAGCTCAACAATAAAGCGTTGAGGAGCTGTTATACTATTTGCTTTAACAGTAGATTTTTTATAGTTGTCAGTGGAGTGTAATTCTGGAGAGTACTGTAAACCAGTGTAATCAGTGTTCGCATAAGTAACACTTGAAATTAATGCCGCTGAAATAGCGAGTGATAGTTTAGTCTTCACAACGTCTTCCTTGTTTCAAGTCACCCTCAATGTGTTCTTAAGAATTTCGTATCAATTCATTAGATAGGTTATGGGGTGTAATTGTAATATTTTTATAATGATTATGTTGCACTACCTAGTGCACCATAATCATTTTTATCACAACCGAGCAACAAATGTAATGCGGTTGGGGAAAAAACTATTGTTTTTATTATACGGAATAGTATGTTGCTTATATTAGCTTATAGCTAATTGTTCTAAGGCTTAACCGCCCTTACTATAGGGTTTTGAAGGCTAATTAAGGTTTCTGTGGACTGAATTTCGTCTATTGACTGTATACGATTAATCAATACATGTTGTAATCCATCTATAGATTGGCACATTACCTTTACAAAAATGGAGTAATTACCCGTAGTATAATATGCCTCAACCACTTCATCTAATGCATTTAATTTTGCTATCGCGGCGGGATAATCACCGGCACTTTTCAAATTAATGCCAATAAAGCAGCAAACATCGTAACCCAATGCTTTAGGGTTAACGGTAATTTGTGCCCCTGTGATGATGCCTGCTTGTTTCATTTTTTCAACGCGGACATGAATGGTGCCAGCGCTCACTGAAAATCGTTTAGCCAGTTCGGCAAATGGTGTGCGAGCATCTCCCATTAATGCGGATAAAATTTGGTTGTCAAGTTGGTCACGTTGAAATGAGCTATCCACAGTAAAATGCCTATTTTCTATTTGAATAGACATTAATTTACGTCTTTTGTTATGTAATTACTATCAAAATTACTGTTCGGTCATTGGCTCTATAAAATTGGGTAACAAGCTAAAGTGCATTGGCTGTGCCGAGTAAGGATGCTTTATAGATAATTCGGTGGCGTGCAGTAGTAAACGTGGTGCCAAACTTTTTGCTAATGGGTCTGCGTAGAAACCATCACCAAGAATAGGATGGCCTAATGCCATCATATGCACGCGGAGTTGGTGTGAACGGCCAGTAATAGGGGTCAATTTTACCAGGGTTGAACGCTTAGCGTAGCTGATAATGTCAATCAGTGTTTCAGAGGGTTTTCCCACCAAATGATTGACCTTTTGCTTGGGGCGATTAGGCCAGTCACAAATTAATGGCAGTGACACACGTGTTATCGACGTCTTCATATGACCTGCAACACGGGCAAAGTACACTTTGTGGGTTTCTCGATCTCTAAACTGACGTTTTAATTCTCGCTCCGCATTTTTTCGTAAGGCTAATACGATAATTCCTGATGTTGCCATATCTAAGCGGTGAACGATTTGTGCATTAGGATAGTCACGTAATACGCGATAATAAACGCTGTCATAGTATTGCGCTTCTCTGCCAGGAACCGATAGCAACCCAGAGGGTTTATTGATCACAATAATATCTTTATCTTGGTGAATAATATCCAGCCAAGGTTCAGTTGCTGGTTGGTAGATGAAGTCAGCCATGATAGATCTCTATAACAGAAGATAGAAAAGGATGGCAAAGATACTGATCCACCTTATAAGATGCAAGTGGATCATAAAAAAGCTAACTTAAGAAAAAGCTTCGCCATTGACCAGCATAATGGTAAATGTCCACACCACAAATGCCAATGGGATATGTACTAGCGCATAAAAACATTGATCTAATCGACTCATTCCCTTTGCTAGCCAAATTAAATAACCATGACATAAAATAACAAATGGAAACAATATTATTAGTGGGTAAAGTGCAAATGGACTCGCATCGGCAAAAACACTGTGACTCAGTAAAGCCCAAAACACCATAAAAGTGGTTGTCAGTGGGGGCGTCGCAGTGCGATATTGTTCTGGATAGGGGAACATCCTGTGTCCTTTGATGAGAGACTAACCTTTAATCTCTTTTTTACCATGGATAACCTTGCGATGCACTATCGAATAATGACGCAGACCTGCAGGACCATGTGACACTATTACCGAAAGTAATACTAAAAGAGTAATAATTTCCACCTGCCAATCAGTTAGTGGCACCAACAAAAATAATAATCCAACCTTGGTAAGCGTGAGTAGGCCTTTTAATTGAATCAGCCAGTGCCAATCTCTGATAATTTCCCATGTCATCAGTAAAATGCCTGTTGTCAGGGTGATAATCCAGTAAGGCAACCATAGACTTTTATCAACGTGCAGTAATATGCCCCCACCAGCCCCGACAACACCAATAATATGTAACGCCCTAAGGCCCGTTTTGGTTAATCTTTCAAACCAAAAGCGTGTTTCGGAAAGCCGTTGCTGTTTTGCATGTTTGCTCATTAAAGCTTCTTATCATCGGTTTATTCTAATCATATTAACAACCCCAAAGTTAATTAGCAGAAACCAGCTTAGTTTTTGAGAGGTAAATCAATATCTGACTATGTTAAATAATGCGCTGACACGCAAATATACCCATAAATTAAATAAGGTTAATGATGTGTGACCTTGCTACCAGCGTACCTCTTTAGAGGGTGATATGTTAGTTGTAAGATTAATGCCGCAAGGCAGGGGGATATAATGTTAACACACACAACAAAATCACTATTAGCGTTACTGGTTTCGGGTGCGTTAAGTTCAGCTACATATGCAGCACCAGAAAACTTAGCCGATTTTCATGGTGAAATGGGTAGTTGTGATACTTGTCACGTTAATAAAAAAGGGCCAACTGACGACAACTTAACCTATGAAAATGCCCAATGTACCAGTTGTCATGGCACCCTAAAGGAAGTTGCCGAAACAGAGCGAGAAGGTATTGTTTCACCACATCAATCTCATTTAATTGGCGATGTTAGCTGTACCAGCTGTCACTCAGGGCATGAAAAGTCAGTCACTTACTGTGATTCTTGCCATAGCTTTGAATATCAAATGCCATTTTCTGGGAAATGGCAGCGTGAGTTTGTGCCAGTTAATGCCGACAAAACGGCACAAGATCAAGCGATTGCTAAAGGCGCAAAAGAAACTACCGATGTGGTTATTATTGGTTCAGGCGGTGCAGGTTTAGCGGCAGCCGTTTCTGCACGTAATAATGGTGCTAAAGTCATTTTGTTAGAAAAAGAACCTGTACCTGGTGGCAATACAAAACTTGCCGCAGGGGGTATGAATGCCGCAGAAACTAAAGCCCAAGCAGCATTGAAAATCGAAGATAAAAAACAAATTATGATCGATGACACCATGGCGGGAGGCGGTAATCTGAATGATCCAGCATTGGTAAAAGTACTGGCAAATAATTCATCTAATTCCGTTGACTGGTTAACTGCACTAGGCGCCGATTTAACCGATGTTGGCCGCATGGGGGGCGCGAGTGTGAACCGCAGTCATCGTCCTACTGGCGGCGCAGGTGTTGGTGCACATGTAGCACAAGTACTTTGGGATGCTGCAATAAGTCGTGATGCTGATATCAGGCTTAATAGTCGTGTGGTGCGTATTATTGAAGATGCATCTGGAAAAGTCACTGGCGTGTTAGTCAAAGGAGCACACACAGGTTATTACGTGATAAATGCAGACTCGGTTGTTATTGCAACAGGTGGTTTTGCTAAAAATAATGAACGTGTAGCTAAATATGACCCTAGTTTAAAAGGTTTTAAAGCTACTAACCATGCGGGTGCTACTGGCGATGGATTAGATGTTGCTGAGTTAGCTGGCGCTGCAACCAAAGATCTTCAATACGTACAAGCGCATCCAACTTACTCACCTGTGGGTGGCGTTATGGTAACTGAAGCTGTTCGTGGTAATGGTGCTATTTTAGTTAACCGAGATGGTAAGCGTTTCGTTAATGAGCTAACCACACGCGATAAAGCATCGGCAGCGATTTTAAATCAAAAAGGCGAAAGTGCTTACTTAGTATTTGATGATTCAGTGCGTAAAAGTTTGAGTAAAATAGAAGGTTATATTCACTTACATATAGTTAATGAAGGCAAAGATTTAAACGAACTTGCTAAAAAGCTCAGCATGCCTGGCGCAGAGTTAACCAAAACATTAGCGGATTATAATGGAACAGTTAAAGCGGGCAAAGATACCCAATTTGAACGTCAAGACTTACCTCGAGAGTTAGCATCTGCTCCTTATTATGCTATTGAAGTGGCGCCAGCTGTACACCACACTATGGGTGGGGTGGTTATTGATACTCAAACCGAAGTAAAAGGCATCAGTGGTAAAAATATTCCTGGGATGTTTGCCGCGGGAGAAATTACTGGTGGGGTGCATGGTACCAACAGACTCGGCGGTAATGCGATTTCAGATATTGTGACTTTTGGTCGTATTGCCGGGGAGCAAGCAGCAAAATACGCTAAAGAGCATTAAGATAAGCCGTTCTTTATTTTGCAATTGGCGATTTACATTCTCAGCGAGCCCTTCATCAGGCTCGCTTTTTTGTTGTTATGACCCGCCATAAATAGGGCGAGCCTACTCACATTTTCGTTTTTTTGTAGCGACTTATTAACGACAAAAATGCGTCATTCACATACACTGGATGCAAAATTGAGTTTGCTGACAAACTGGCTGGTAGACGTAACGCGCTTTTAACTAAGAGTGAGTCTAGAAATATAGCGGTATTGTTAAGCCTTTAGTTGTAGGACATATTATGAGAATTGGTTTTTTTAGTGCTAAAACATATGATATTCATCACTTTAATCGCACAAATAAAGAGTTTGGTGCGCAAATCGAATATTTTGATTATCGACTTTGCATGCAAAACGCCAAACTGGCAGAAGGCTTTCAAGTTGTTTGTGCTTTCGTTAATGATTCATTGTGTGAAGAAGTATTAGTTGAGTTAGCCAAAGGCGGCACAAAAGTCATTGCGATGCGCTGTGCGGGCTTTAACAATGTTGATTTGGTTGCGGCAAAACGTTTGGGGATGCAAGTGGTCAACGTCCCTGCTTACTCGCCTGAATCTGTGGCTGAGCATAGCGTTGCGTTAATGCTAACCCTTAATCGTAAAATTCATAAAGCGTATCAACGCACACGTGATGCTAATTTTGCTCTAACAGGATTAGTCGGTTTTAACATGTTTGGTAAAACTGTTGGGATTATTGGTACCGGTAAAATTGGTCTAGCGACCATTAAAATACTCCAAGGCTTTGGCTGTAAAGTGCTGGCATATGACCCCTATCCTAACCCAGTGGTTACTGAGTTAGGGGTTGAATATGTCAGTTTGGATGAGATTTATCCGCTCTGTGACATCATAAGTCTACATTGCCCTTTAACTGCGGATAATCACCATTTATTGTGCCAAAGTAGTTTTCATAAAATGAAAAAAGGGGTGATGGTAATTAATACCAGCCGTGGCGGGTTACTCAATGCTATAGATGCCATGGAAGCCTTAAAAGAAGGTCAGCTTGGATCATTAGGGCTAGATGTTTATGAAAATGAGAAAGGATTATTTTTTGAAGATAAATCCAGTGAAATAATCCAAGACGATGTTTTTCGCCGCTTATCGGCGTGTCACAATGTTATTTTCACTGGGCATCAAGCCTTTTTAACCGAAGAAGCCTTAAATGCAATAGCCTTAACCACTTTGAATAATGTTAAAGCGCTGCTAGCAGGTGACAAATCTGGCAACGAGCTGTGTTAACTGGGACTTATTATTGATAAATTGGCGCCTTATGGCGCCAATTTCTTGCAAGAGGCATTATGATTATTTCAACTCAAGTACATGATATTGCTACGCCTACAGGCACAATGCGCACCACGGTATTTCGCCCAGATCAAGCAGGGCAGTTTGCTAGCGTGATTTTTTATTCTGAAATTTTTCAGTTAACAGCGCCAATAGCTCGTGCTGCAGCCATTATTGCGGGGCATGGCTTTGTAGTATTGGTGCCTGAAGTATTTCATGAACTTAATCCGATAGGCACAGTATTGGCTTATGATGATGCTGGCAAAGATAAAGGCAACCAAGATAAGTTTACAAAACCGCTTGAGCACCATGATAGTGATACCCAGTCATTAATTGATTTTGCACGTTCGCAAACCTATTGCAGTGATAAAGTTGGCGCAATGGGCGTATGTATTGGCGGTCACTTAGCGTTTCGTGCTGCCTTGAATCCTGATATTAGAGGTGCATTTTGTTTATATGCAACCGATATTCATTCTAATACGTTACCGTGCAAGCCTGATAATGATTCGCTTACCCGTGCGAGTGATATTAAAGGTGAGTTGGTGATGGTGTTTGGCAAGCAAGACCCGCACGTTTCAAGTGAAGGGCGCAAAGCAATTTATCATCAGTTAGAAAAAGTAAACGCTAATTTTAGTTGGTTAGAAGTGAATGCTCAACATGCCTTTATGCGCGATGAAGGCGAGCGTTACGATCCCGCTTTAGCCATTCAAATGTACTTACAAGCGGTGGCATTTTTTCAACGAACCTTGAATTAAATGTATGATTTTTGATGACGTTATTATCAAAAATCACTCGAAAGCGTGGAATTGACACTATGGTAGACAACAAAAAGGTACTCATGGCGCCTTTTTGTTTTGCTGTTGCTATTTAATCATTATAACCGTTTAGGGATAACTCGTTTAGGAATGACTTTTTTCTTGATAGGGGTGTCATTAGATAGTTTAATCACTCCTTTTTGGAGCATCAAACTATTTGGGTAAGTCATTACATCACCGGACTCGCGTTTAAGCAGGATATGGAATAAAGATATTTCGACGATTACTCCAGACATATCTTCATCTTTTTCAACAATTCTGATCCGATCGCCAATGCGGTACGGAAACACAAAAAAGATCAATACGCCTGCGGTAATGTTACTCAAAATAGACCATTGAGCAAACAGGGCTACACCTAGTACTGCGAATGCTGATGAGACGAATAATGACACTTCTTGATAGCCTAAACCCAATGAAATGGCAATAACGGACAAGGTAACAAAAAACATAAAATATGAAATCAGTCTCGTCACCAATCGGCTACGCACTTCACTAACCTGTTTTTTAATGGCTTGAATTTTAATCCACTTCTTTAGCTGATTTTGGGCAATGATAAACACCCCTAAATACAGCAACACCATCATAGTTTGATTCAACATAAAACGTCCTAAAGAATACAATCTCAATATGCAGTTATGATCGGTTATAATACGATTTTTTAAGTAACTTGGCTCGTTGATTAATCTAAAGTTAATTTATTTTAAATTTAAATATGGAATGATATGTCTGATTATAAAGTGTTACACACAAGTGCCGATGAGTTTGGTGACATATTTGTGCTTGATGATGGCCACTTTAGGGTTTTGTCATTTGGCGACAATGATGAACAAAGTAAAATGGATAAAACAGAGCCTTTTGTCCCTCAGCATACTTATGTGCAAGCAATGTTATGCGTGTTAATGGCAAAACAGCCTAAAAGTGTGGTGATTTTAGGATTAGGTGGCGGCGCATTAGTGCATGCTTTACGTCATTACGATGCGGCGATTAAAATTACCGCCGTAGAGTTAAGGGAACAGGTTATTCATGCCGCTAAACGATTTTTTCAATTACCAGTAGGTAAAAAACTGAATGTCGTTCATCAAAACGCTAATCATTTTCTAAAGGCTGGCGACTTTAAGAAATGCGATATGTTGTTTGTCGATATTTACAGCGAAAAGGGGGTTGACCCAACACTACTATCCGCTGAGTTTACCGAGCATTGTTACTTAGGGCTTAAAGCCGACGGAATATTGGTACTTAACTGCTGGAAAGAACATCGTAACAATACCGCATTACTCAGCCACTTACAGATGCACTTTAGTCATATTCATGCATGCTTAACGGGTGGTGGCAACTGGGTGGTTTTTGCTACAAATCAAAGCCAAGGGCTTGCTGCAATGAGTAATAAAGCCAACCAGCAAACTTTATCCCAAGCGTTAGATATTAATATACCTAGGGTGCTCACCCGTTTTGAGCCTTGGCAGTAATCGCTATTTTTAAACATTCTGCTATTCAATATAATAAATCGATAACGGATTACGGTTCGGTTGTAAAACCGATTAGGATGATAGATTTTATCCGTTATACATAATTAACCTGTCAGCGTATTCTAACTCCATCGAAACAGGGCGCAGTTTTAAAGCAAGATTAAATTAAAACTAAGTCCACATTAAAAAACCTTACTAAGTTAATTAATACAATGGAGTTAATCATGACACAATCAATTATCAACAGCACTATCAAGCCATTCAAAGCCACAGCATTTCACAACGGTGCATTCGTTGAAGTGACAGAGCAAGACTTATTAGGCAAGTGGTCTGTAGTGTTTTTCTACCCAGCTGATTTTACCTTCGTTTGTCCTACAGAGTTAGGCGACATGGCTGACCATTATGAAAAGCTTCAATCAATGGGCGTAGAAGTTTACTCAGTATCAACTGATACTCACTTTACTCACAAAGCATGGCACTCAAGTTCAGACACCATAGGTAAAATCACTTATCCAATGATTGGTGACCCAACGGGTACTATCACTCGCAACTTTGGTGTGATGATTGAAGAAGATGGTTTAGCACTGCGTGGTACTTTTGTTATTAACCCAGAAGGTGAAGTGAAGGTAGCTGAAATTCACGACCTAGGTATTGGCCGCAGCGCATCTGAATTACTGCGTAAAATTCAAGCTGCTCAGTATGTAGCAAGTCATGATGGTGAAGTATGTCCAGCTAAATGGCAACCAGGTGAAGAAACGTTAGCGCCATCAATCGACCTAGTCGGTAAGATCTAAGGCTAACTGCTAACGCGAAATAGATGACTCGTTAGATAGTATATCCAGCCAGTTAATGCCCCTGCATTAACTGGCAATCTCCAGCTTTATGATCTTTTTTCCAATCTTTGTTTCCCTTAGACAAATATCATTCTTAGGAGTTGTTATGTTAGATACCAACGTAAAAAATCAACTGAAAACGTACCTTCAGAACCTTAAACATCCAGTTGAGTTAGTGGTATCAACTGATGACTCAAAAAAATCAGCTGAGCTTAAAAGCTTAGTACAAGACATAGTTGACAGCTCTGCACTGGTTAGCAGTATTGAAGCTACAGGGCTACGCAGCCCAAGCATGACAGTGATTAACCCTGATTTAGCCACTAGTATTACCTTTGCAGGCTTGCCAATGGGTCATGAATTCACTTCTCTGGTATTAGCTTTATTACACAGCGGCGGTCACCCAATTAAGCTAGACGCTGACACTATTGAGCAAATTCGTTCTTTGCCAGGTGAATACCATTTTGAGACTTATGTGTCATTAAGCTGCCAGACATGTCCTGAAGTTATTCAAGCACTGAATATGATGGCGGCAATTAACCCAAATATTACCAATGTGATGATTGATGGCGCGTTATTTCAACAAGAAGTTGAGCAGCGCAATATCATGTCGGTGCCATCAGTTTACTTAAATGGTGAGTCATTTTCAGTAGGCGCTATCAGCGTTGTAGAAGTATTAAATAAGCTAGATAAAAATGCGGGTAGTCGCAAAGCTGAGCAATTAAACCAAAAGTCAGCATTTGATATGTTAGTTGTCGGCGGCGGTCCAGCAGGTGCTTCTGCAGCAATATATTCAGCCCGTAAAGGCTTGGTTACTGGAATAGTGGCTGAAAAATTTGGTGGTCAAGTTGCGGAAACTGTCGGTATTGAGAACTTTATTTCAGTTTCTAAAACAGAAGGACCAAAACTGGTCGCAAACCTTGAAAATCACGTTAAGGATTATGATGTCGATGTGATGGAAAACCAGAAGGTAGTTAAGTTGGCATCAAACGGTTTATTCGATGTTGAACTGGCTAATGGCGCTATATTGCAAAGCAAGACAGTGTTACTGGCAACTGGCGCAAGATGGCGCGAAATGAATGTACCAGGTGAGAAAGAGTATCGTGGTAAAGGTGTTGCTTATTGTCCACATTGTGACGGGCCATTATTTAAAGGCAAACGTGTAGCTGTAATTGGTGGTGGTAACTCAGGTATTGAAGCGGCCATTGACTTAGCGAACATTGTTGAGCATGTCACTGTGCTTGAGTTTGACAGTATTTTACGTGCAGATGAAGTGTTGCAACGTAAAGCCAAATCTATGGGTAATATTACTATTATTACCCAAGCACAAACTACCAAGGTGAATGGTGATGGCAGTCGTGTTACTGGACTAACCTATACAAACCGTCAAACAGGTGACAGCCATGAGGTGACTTTAGCGGGTATTTTTGTACAGATTGGTTTGGTGCCTAATACGGAGTGGTTAAAAGGCATTGTAGATTTAACACCACGCGGTGAAATTATCGTTGATGCACGTGGTCAAACATCGATACCGGGTGTGTTTGCAGCAGGTGATGTGACTAATATCCCCTATAAGCAAATTATTATTGCCATGGGCAGTGGTGCAACCGCCTCGTTAGGTGCATTTGATTATTTGATCCGTCACTCTGATACTGATACTGCTGCAGAGCAAGCTGCATAATTAACTCGACCTGATTATTGGATTAGACTTGAACAGAATGTTTTTGAGTTTTCTAATTTAGTATCTTATTCAAGCCAGCATTTTTGCTGGCTTTTTATTTTGAGGACTCACTTTGTTTATTTGAGTTTGAGCAATTACAATTACCTTAACCAAATAATAAGAGCATGCATCAAAATGACCTTTGAGCAGCAACTGCAAAACGAAACACAGCTTTATTTAAAGAAAAGCTTTATTGGCCTAAAACTACTTTCGCTCGGTTTATTGCTGTTAGTGTTAATAAATCGTCCCTGGTATCTTTATGGTGAAATACCGCTAACTAACATGCTGTTATCTATGCTGCCCTTAATGATGCTATTGTGAGTAAATTACTGCCTGAAAAAATTAACTCTTCATATTTTTCATTTATATTTTTGTTTTTCAGTTGGCTTATTTTTACCACTTCACTGTTAATTTATTCTGCCACCTTTATTGGCGCCGCTATCACGATTACTGATATGTTGGTGCTGGCATTTGGCATATCACTTTTTCCTAATCGAGCAATGTTCTTTAGCACAATTGCTATTTTATCAGTTTATCATCTCAGTATTAATGTGTTGTATTTGACCTCAGAACTGTGGTTTTCAGGTATCCGCTTATTGTGCTTTGTGGTGATTATTTTTGCCGGACATAGTGTCACAGAAACATGGTTTAAACGGGCGATACAAAAAGATATTGATAACCAAAGATTAATCAAAGAGCTAGAAGATTTGGCTATTAAGGATGGACTGACCCAAATCGCTAATCGACGTCATTTTGATGATGTCATTAACAAAGAAATTGCCAACAGTGAACGAACTAAGCAGCCACTGGCAATAATCTTAATTGACATCGATTATTTTAAAAAACTTAATGATAGTTTGGGGCATCAACAAGGTGACAAATGTTTAATTAGCTTTGCCAATATGCTTAAAAATATTGTTAATCGTCCACGGGATCTTTGTGCAAGATATGGTGGGGAAGAATTTATATTATTGCTTGCTGAAACTGATCTTGCTGGCGCGATTATCGTGGCGGAAAAAGTCAAACAGCAACTTGAGCAATTAGCTATTTTACACCCTGACTCCAGTGTGAGTGATAAGGTAACCGTGTCACAGGGTGTTGCTGTTTTACTGCCTGGTATGTCTGCAGATGAATTATGCCATTTAGCGGATGAAAAACTTTACCAAGTAAAACGCACTTCTCGAAATAATTTTGTCTATTAAATTAGCTCCTTTAAGATAATGAAAGCTTTCAATTATTTAGTTTAGTTTAGTTTATGCTTACACAGCCGATAAACCAAGATGATGATAATCAACAGGACTAAAGATCGATTTGTTATGATTTTTTACACCAATAAGGCGTCTGTTGACTATGATTACAGATATCGATCTTTTTTAGGTTAAGTAAAAAGAAAAATAAGCGTCACAGCCTCTCACGGACCGAGATATGTTAAAAATTTTAGCTCTGTGAAATCTTTAATAAGATTCACTATATGTTGATAATCGCTTGGGGGCGAAGTATGAATTGGTTTAATAACATGTCCATTTTCAAAAAAGTGGGAATAATATTCGTATTGTCTGTGGTTATATTTACCGTGAACTTAGCGATTAGTATTGTTGCGATAAATAAAAATCGTAGCACCATGGATTTTATGCAGAGCAAGGTCAGCGAACGAGTTGAGCTGGCTAATCAAAATGTGATTTATGTGCAGCGCTTAGATGAGTTATACACACAATCGGTTTCTTTTGCTGACGAAGATTTACTGGCTAATGCCACTAAGGTGTTCAAATCCTTAGATTCAAATCTAAACAAACTCAATGCAATAGATGGTAATCAGTCACAAGCGTTATCATCCTTATCTCGCTCACTTGAACAATATAATGAAATGACCTCTAAGCTGGCTCGTGGCATGCTCGATGGCACCATAGACATGAGTCAAGTGGGTCAAATTAGTCACAAAAAATCGGAGATTTTTGACACACTGACTCGGGGTATTAACCAATATAAAACCGATAAAGTAGACGAATTTTCATCAACGCTTGCTGAAGCTAGTAACCGTTCAGAACAAAGCTTATACCTCACATTAAGTATCGGTATTACTTTGTTAATTATTATGGCTATTGCCACGATATCGATTGCTCGTTCAATCAGCAGCTCTGCCAGTGACGTGGCAAGCTCGTTAGGTGAGTTAGCAGATGGTAAAGGCAACTTACGTCATCAATTAAAAGTGATTGGTACCGATGAGCTTGGTCAGGTATCCAGTAACTTTAACCGTTTCTTACGCTTGTTAGCTGACTCAATTCAAGGCGTTGTGAGTGTAACCAATCCATTATTGGACAGCGCTAAATCTTTGAAAGAAAGAATGTCCTTAGCGACCAAAGCGACTCAGCAGCAAAGCCAGGATGCGCGTAATGTACAAGTTTCGATGGAAGAGATGCGTCATTCTGTCAATAATATTTCACTTAGCGCGCAACAAGCTGCAGAAGCTGCGCAAGAAGCAGAGCGTGAAGCGACATCCGGGTTGGCTGTGGTTCAACGTACAATTAATATTTCACAAGAGTTAAATAAAGGTATAGAGCTAGCCTCTAACTCTATTAATGAATTAGCCAAGGATACTGAAAGTGTCGGTTCTATTTTAAACGTGATCACCTCGATTGCGGAGCAAACTAACTTGTTAGCACTGAATGCCGCAATTGAAGCAGCACGAGCGGGTGAACAGGGTAGAGGCTTTGCGGTTGTGGCTGATGAAGTGCGCGCGTTAGCGTCTAAAACTGCCGATGCTACCAAAGAAATTCGTGAAGTCTTAGACAGATTAAAAGGTGCTGCAGTATCGTCTGTGAACACTATGGATGCTGCGATTACTAAAGCGTCAGATAATGAGCGTTATGCTAAAGATACTGGTGATGTGCTTAAATCTATTCAATCAAAAATTGTTAGCATTAACAGTATGAATACCCATATTGCATCAGCAACTGAACAACAATCAGTTGTGGCTGAACAAGTGGGTGGAAATGTCATTGAAATGAATGAATCATTTGAGAACACCTTAAATATTTTAGCTGAAGTGCATAATATTTCTCAAGGGCTAGATGATTTTGCAGTACAACTTAAAAGTGCAACTTCACAATTTAAGTTATAAATATTGACCTTATTAAATGATAGCTGAGTTGATATAGTAAAAAATGGCGCCTACTTGAGCGCCATTTTTGTTTATTGTCGTTAGCTATCTCTACTCTTCAATTTTATTTTGTTGAGCTTCATCTAGTCGAGCTTCATTTTGTTTTCTTCAGCTTGTTCAACTTCAGCTTGTTTTTCTTCAGCTTGTTTTTCTTCAGCTTGTTTTTCTTCAGCTTGTTCAACTTCAGCTTGTTCAACTTCAGCTTGTTCAACTTCAGCTGGTTTCACTTCAGCTGGTTTTACTTCAGCTGGTTTTACTTCAGCTGGTTTTACTTCAGCTGGTTTTACTTCAGTTGGTTTTACTTCAGCTGGTTTTACTTCAGCTGGTTTTACTTCACTTTGTTCAACTTCAGCTTGTTTCACTTCAGCTTGTTTCACTTCAGCTTGTTTCACTTCAGCTTGTTTCACTTCAGCTTGTTTCACTTCAGCTTGTTTCACTTCAGCTTGTTCCACTTCAGCTTGTTTCACTTCAGCTTGTTCCACTTCAGCTTGTTCCACTTCAGCTTGTTTTACTTCAGCTGGTTTTACTTCAGCTTGTTTTACTTCAGCTTGTTTCACTTCAGCTGTTTTTACTTCAGTTTGTTCAACTTCAGCTGGTTTTACTTCACTTTGTTCAACTTCAGCTTGTTCCACTTCAGCTTGTTTCACTTCAGCTTGTTCCACTTCAGCTTGTTTCACTTCAGCTTGTTCAACTTCAGCTTGTTTGGCTTCTTCTAGTTGAGCTTCATCTAGTTGAGCTTCATCTAGTTTGGCTTCTTCTAGTTTGGCTTCTTCTAGTTTGGCTTCTTCTAGTTGAGCTTCATCTAGTTTGGCTTCTTCTAGTTGAGCTTCATCTAGTTGAGCTTCATCTAGTTGAGCTTCATCTAGTTGAGCTTCATCTAGTTTGGCTTCTTCTAGTTTGGCTTCTTCTAGTTGAGTTTCTTCTAGTTGAGTTTCTTCTAGTTGAGTTTCTTCTAGTTGAGTTTCTTCTAGTTGAGCTTCTTCTCGTTGAGCTTCTTCGAGTTGAGCTTTATCGAGTTGCGATTTACCGAGTTGAGCTTCTTCTAGTTTGGCTTCATCTAGTTTGGCTTCATCTAGTTTGGCTTCTTCTAGTTTGGCTTCTTCTAGTTGAGTTTCTTCTAGTTGAGCTTCTTCTCGTTGAGCTTCTTCGAGTTGAGCTTTATCGAGTTGCGATTTACCGAGTTGAGCTTCTTCTAGTTTGGCTTCATCTAGTTTGGCTTCTTCTAGTTGAGCTTCATCTAGTTGAGTTTCATCTAGTTGAGTTTCATCTAGTTGAGTTTCATCTAGTTGAGTTTCATCTAGTTGAGTTTCATCTAGTTGAGTTTCATCTGGTTGAGCTTCATCTAGTTGAACCTCTTCTAGTTGAATGAAAGGTTGAAACTCGGGGTTACGTACTAGGGTTAATTCTTTAATCAAATTATCCGCATGATCAATTTGATCCATCATCCACAATATATAGCGAATATCGACATGAACTGCGCGGGTGATCGTTGGGTTAAAGAACCAGTCTTTGGTAATAGCTTCGTAAGTAGAGTCGAAGTTTAACCCTACAAGTTCACCTCTACCATTGAATATCGGTGAGCCTGAGTTGCCGCCTGTGGTATCGACACTCGATAAAAAGTTAACCGGAACCGAGTTAAAATCATTTTTAGGTTCAATGCACGATATAAGTCTACACAGCCAAGAGCGTGGATCGTTATATATCGACTGAACAGTATGTTTACCATAATCGTTAGTCGCGATAGCGGCTAATAGCTTGGTCGGGACATTATATGGCTCAGCTCCTGTATGTTTAGCAGCAATACCTTGCAAACGGGTGAATGGCTGCTTGTATAAAGCATCTTTAGATTGATAACCATCAACCATGCCATACGTTATCCGTAAAGTACGGTTTGCATCAGGGTAAACCGGCCAGTTATTGGCTTTATAGTAAGCTATAATCGCGGCCATATATTCTGGACGAGCTTTAGATAATTTACCCTCAATGACCTTACTTTCTTGTTCCAGTGCCATATTAGTATCATGTAACTCCACCGCTAAGCGGATGAATGGATCAGTGCTGGTTTGAAATTCTTCAACCGTTTTATTCATCCAAGCCAAGCGGGTAGCCTGATTTGTTAGTTCAGTTGACGCATATATGCCATGAATTTTAGCGACAAACCCTTGGTGGCTAGAGCTATTTTTTAATGCGTTATCAAAGACTTCAACTTTTAAGGGTTGTGCAATATAGGCGTTTAAATCCTGTAACCATAAGGTTTTATCCACTTCAATATCAAAGCTGCTATCAATACGCTTCAAGCCTGCACGGAACATTTTTATGTCACGTTTTTGGTAGCCAGATTCGCGCATAGCATCAGGCTTTTGTTTTTCTTGGGCTAAACGATACAAACTTTTAGCTGCAAGCAGTAAGGCACTTGATTGCGCGTTTTCAAAATAATAGTTAATTTGATCATATTTTTGTTGCTCAGCAAGTAAGACTTCAAGCTCCTGAATTAATAGTGGGTTAGCAGATTCATCCTTCTTTAACCATGCTAAAAAGCCGTCTTCTCTACTTTGCTTTATGCCGACAATATCGGTCGCTTTAAAGCCGTCTAATAAACCATTAAGCTTCTTCATCCTATTTGACATCGAAGCCATCGTGCCGGCATATTTAATCGCGATGTTTTTATCTATATTTCCCATTTGGGTAATAGTGTCAATTTGCAACAGATAACGGGTAGCAAGGGTTGGATATAACCAATCACTGGCAAATTTAAGTTCACTAGTGAGGTTGTAACGACTAGTCGATCCCGGGTAACCGGCGGCAAATACACCATCGCCAGCCTTAACACCGTCACTATTCACTTTTAAATAGCTTTTAGGTTGAAAAGGGACATTGTCTGCCGAATAAGTTGCTGGTTTACCATTTTTGCCAACATAAGCGCGCAAAAAGGTGAAATCACCCGAGTGGCGAGGATATTCGTAATTATCAATATCACCGCCGTAGCCACCAATACTTTCAGGTGGTGCATAGACTAAGCGGACATCGCGAATGATCAGCTGTTTTATCAGGAAATATTCTAGACCGTTATGATAACTATTTACTGAACAATGGTAGTTATTATCGGCTTCACATATTTTAATTAAACTTTTGCTGTTAGTTTGAATTTGTTCATATCGCATTAACGGCTCATCACTTAAATCAGCAGTAACAAGCTGGGTAACATCTGATACATTTTCAGTAATGTATAAACGTTCATTAGGACCTGTAGAAGGCTCATCGGCCATTGTTTTAGCTAAGAAGCCATCAGCAAGGTAATTATGCTCTTTTTTACTGTTATATTGGATGCCGCGATAGGCGCAATGATGATTTGTGACAACTAGGCCTTGGGGAGACACGAAACTGGCGGTACAATAGCCCAAACTGACAACCGCATTCATTGGATATTGACCTAGGTCTGCAAGTTGTGTTGCGGGAATTTCAATACCGCGCTCAATCAGTTTATCGGCAATAGAAGGCATCTGATAGGGTTGCCATTGGCCTTCATCGGCATAGGCTAAACCCGATGACAACACTAAAGCGGCTATCAATGTAATACGCATGTCTTTTCCTTATGCTGTTTATTTTTCCGTATGTTTGCAATCGCCGCTGGGTTAACATCATTCAGCTAAATTCGACCACGGTGTTATACCATATTTTTTGAAAGTCGTTAGAATTTTGGAGTGTTAATGTCGCAACAATCAACCGCATTTAGAGCAAGAAACAGGCAGAAAGACGCCGAAGTTAATGCCTTAAAGTTACCCCCTCATTCAATAGAGGCTGAGCAGTCTGTGTTGGGCGGACTTATGCTTGATGCCGAAGCATGGGATCGCGTAGCCGAAGCGGTTGTAGCAGAAGACTTTTATTCTCGATCGCATCGAATGATTTTCAATGCAATGCAACGTTTAATGGAGCGAGCTCAACCTATAGATCTAATCACTGTATCTGAACAGTTAGAAATAGAAGATCAACTCGATGATGCTGGTGGTTTTTCTTATTTAGGTGAAATTGCTAAAAACACCCCTAGTGCTGGCAACATCTTATCCTATGCGCAGATTGTACGTGAGCGCGCAGTGGTGAGAGACATGATTAGTGTTGCCCACGAAATAGCCGACGCTGGCTATAATCCTGAAGGAAGAAATTCAAGTGATTTATTAGACTTGGCTGAAAGCAAAGTATTTAAGATTGCTGAGTCTCGGGCTAATTCAAGTGAAGGCCCTGAAGGAATAAAATCCATTCTTGAAAAAACCGTCGATAAAATTGAGCAGCTTTATAATAATCCCCATAACGGTGTAACCGGTGTTTCCAGTGGTTTTGCTGATCTTGACAAAATGACCGCAGGTTTTCAGTCTGGAGACCTGGTCATTGTTGCAGCGCGTCCATCTATGGGTAAAACCACGTTTGCGATGAATTTGTGTGAGCAAGCCGCTATGAACGAAGATAAGCCAGTGCTTATTTTTAGTCTAGAGATGCCCTCAGAACAAATTATGATGCGTATGTTGGCCTCATTAGGCCGCGTTGACCAAACCAAAATTCGTACCGGTCAGTTAGATGATGAAGATTGGGCTCGTGTGTCATCAACCATGGGTATTATGCTTGAGCAAGGCAAAATGTATATTGATGATAGCTCTGGCTTAACCCCAACAGATGTGCGCAGTCGTGCAAGACGTATTGCACGTGAGTACGGTGGTTTATCGATGATCATGATCGATTACTTGCAGCTAATGCAGGTGCCAGCGCTAAAAGATAATCGTACCTTAGAGATTTCTGAAATCTCTCGTTCATTAAAAGCCTTAGCTAAAGAGCTTGAAATTCCAGTGGTTGCCTTGTCTCAGCTCAACCGTTCTTTGGAGCAACGTGCCGATAAACGCCCTATTAACTCTGACTTACGTGAATCAGGGGCAATTGAGCAGGATGCTGATCTTATTATGTTTATCTATCGTGATGAAGTTTATAATGACGATACAGAAGACAGGGGCACAGCCGAAATTATTATTGGTAAGCAACGTAACGGTCCAATTGGGCGTGTTAGGTTAACTTTCCAAGGGCATTTCTCACGATTTGATAATTATTCAGGGCCGCAATTCGAAGAAGATTAATATCATCGATTACCTGTTTAATTTAACAACATAATTAACGATGGTTTAGCTTTGCGGCCATCATTTGTTTTATAAGGCCATTTTTTGAAACCTTTTCCCCGCGCTGAAATTAGTCGTCACGCATTGAAACATAATCTTGCCAGATTACGTGAGATAGCTCCCCACAGCCAAATTATGGCGGTAGTTAAAGCCAATGGTTATGGTCATGGGTTATTAAATGTCGCCCAATGTGTCAGCAATTATGACGGTGGAGCCGATGGGTTTGGATTAGCAAGATTAGAAGAGGCACTTGAGCTGCGTAATGGCGGAGTACAAGGGCGCTTATTATTACTTGAGGGCTTTTTTAGGGCTTCAGATTTGCCATTAATTGTTGAAAATGATATTGAAACCGCCGTTCATCATGAATCACAGCTGCTGATGTTAGAACAAACGAGTTTGTCCAAACCGGTTAAAGTGTGGCTTAAAATTGATTCTGGCATGCATAGGTTAGGATTCAGTCTGGAGCAATTTTCTTCTATTTATCAGCGCTTAATCGCTTGCGATTCGGTGGCTAAACCGATTAACTTAATGACCCACTTTGCCTGTGCCGATGAGCCTGATAACCCACTGACATTAAAGCAAATGAAAGCATTTGAAGACCTGATTGCTGGGCTTGATGGTGAACGAACGTTAGCGAACTCTGCCGCCACTATTTTTTGGCCACAAAGCCAAGCTGATTGGGTGCGCCCCGGTATCGCATTGTATGGTGTATCACCAGTAATGGGTGATAAAGGCATTAATCATCAATTAATCCCTGCTATGGAATTAGTGTCTAATTTAATTGCAGTACGAGAACATAAAGCCGGTGACTGTGTGGGTTACGGCGCAACTTGGCAAGCAAAAGAAGATACTTTACTCGGTGTTGTCGCCATAGGGTATGGAGATGGCTATCCCCGTAATGCACCTGAAGGAACGCCGGTGTTGGTTAATGGACGCAGAGTGCCGATAGTGGGCCGAGTCTCAATGGACATGCTGACAGTCGATTTAGGCTTACATGCAACTGACTGTGTCGGCGATAGCGTACAATTATGGGGAAAAGAGCTTGCGGTAGAAGAGGTTGCGGAACACATAGGTACAATAGCTTATGAACTTGTGACCAAATTGACTCCCAGAGTCGTGGTCGAATTGTTGCCATAAGGTAACTCGACCGCTTCAACTTTCGATTACAGATTATAGATTAGCGAGCGAGCCATTAAGTGATGGCATGCTCGCTTAAGTCTATCTAGCCTTCAAGTCTTGCACTAGGAGTCTTATTCTTCTTCAAAGCATATTTCAATAAAAGCCATACCGTATTCATGAGAGAATGGCATCATAATTTTTTTGCCTTTGGCTTGATGTGAAATAGTGTGATTCTTTCCTGATACTACCGCAGGGGTCGCCATATCAAAATCATAACCTTTACTGCTGAGTAAATTTTTAGCTCCGCCAGTAACCATATTGGTAATTTCACCCACTAAATCTGTAATATCTGCGTTAATGCCGCTCGGCTTTTCACCTAACATCTTATTCATAATCTCTAGAATAAGTGGCTCTTCGAAAGTAATCGACAGAGACCCTTTAGTTTTAGGCCCCACCATACCAATTAAGCCTGAGACATCTCCTTTAGCAAGATCATGATTCTTCAATTGTGGTTTGCCTGGCTTAAGATCCATCGTAGCCATTGTCGATATCACATTTACTAACGACACAAGAAAAGGGTTAATAAATTCAACGTTCATATTAAATTTGATCCTTATAGGTAAATGCAGTTAAGGGGAAAGGTAATTAGGCAATAAATTACTCTAGCATTAACCTACAGTCTAGAACAGCCTTCATTATTTGGGTACCTGAACCTGAGATATACATGATATAATTATCCCATATCGCCAGCTTATAGCAGGCTCGTCTCTATCTGAGTTATATCTTCTTTAATGATGCAGTGGTTATCACTATAGATTAACTCGGGTGACCGCTTCAGATACAAATATTGGTTTTTATGACTGCTAATGTAAAAATAGATCGCACTTTTTCAATTGCTCCAATGTTAGATTGGACGTACTTGTGTTTAATGCGTTGATTTTAAATGTCATTATATCTTTTGGATTCCTATTGGGTACCTCGCGTTATTTGTAATTGCATTTGGATACCTGAAAAGATAGACTGAATCCAACAGTAAATGAGGTGTTCTATGGATGGAAAATCAATAATTATCGCGGTAATGGTGATGTCTTTTTCTGCATCAGCTGAAGTGTATAGGTGTGATGATGGTAAATATCAGGCCGAACCTTGTGATAATGAAAGTGTACCTCTAGACCTTAGCAATATTGGTAGCGTTATAGCCTCACCAACTCATTCAAATAATATCCTTTCTTCGGGTTCTTCTATTTCTGATAAAAAATCAGAAGTCAGTTCTTACATCCGCAATCAACAAATTAAACGTGAAATTACTGATCTTGAACAAGACAGAAAAAAAGTGTTTAAAGCCCGAGATTCTAAAGTCAATGAACTGCGTGATCGTGGCCGCTATGCGAATAATAATTTAGCCGGTGCAACCTGGCAACAAAGCTTAGCCCAAGAGATGACAGCAGTTATGCAGCAGGCTGATACGGTTGTTGGTACTATTGACCGCCAGATTGAGTCGCTTCGTTCAGAGTTGAATCAGTAATGGTATTTCGCCCAGTGAGAGTGGCCATAGGGGTAGTTGTACTGTTTTCATTAGTCAGCTTTTTGAGACTGGCCTTTTTTGAACCCGCGATAACCTGTGAAGTTGATTTAACTGATCTTGATTTTACCCCGCTTGTTGATGAGGGTACGGTTCCTGTTAATGTTGATGTCTGGTTTGATAAAGAAAAAAACCAGTGGTGTATGTACGAGTAAAATATAGATGAAATTAATTTTGCAGATTGCTGCGGGTGTATTGTTAGCATTAGCTATTATTGTTGTGCGTTTATATTAAAGTTTGATAATTCTTAATAGTGTTTGATCATTTATAATATAGTTTGATATTTTTTGGCGCTTTTTGTGAGGAAGCGGATTAAGGGCTAACACATTTCTGCCCCAAAATCATCTTCGCGGATCCAAAGGTGGATAGGACAAGTAAAGCTTTGGCTATAGAAAAGCTAATATGAAAGGTTTCTATAGTCTATAAGTTATGCCTACCTTTTTCAGCTTTCAGCTCAAGTATTCAGATATTACTTTCCTAGAACGAACCAAAATAGCTGTTATCCGATACAGGTATAATGACCCTGACGAATCAGACAGATTTATCGATGCAAAAAAGTGAAATATTTGCACCGATAAATGTTTTGCTGGGTTGGTAAATTCAAATTTCGTTAACACTATCAATATTAACTGCTTTACATCAATGGGTTACGTTGTTAACTTTGACGCAAATTAATAAAGTGCAGGGATTTATCCGATACACTGGATAATAAGCTGATATATTTCTTAAGGATGCATCGGTGGCAAACTATATAAAGCAAAACAGAAATGATGTAGATGGTTGGTTTGATGCTGTAGTCAATAATGGTATTCTTTTTCTTAACTCTTCAGTTAGTAACCTGTCTACATCTCCCAAGAGTTCTCTTATTGATCTGTACACTGCAATAGAGCTGTTTTTTAAAGCTAGATTAATGAAAGAGCACTGGTCACTTATCATTTCAAAACCTGAATCGGCAGTTAAACAAAAGTTCGAAAGTGGTGACTTCCATTCAGTTTACCTAGAGCAAGCTCACACTCGTTTGAAAAATATCTGTGGTGATAAAATTAAAAAAGAAGCTATGGATAATTTTAAAGCCTTGGGTGAGCACCGAAATCAAATCGTTCACTTTGCTCATACTGGGTTTGCAGGTAAAGAAACCGAAGTGGTAATAGAACATTGGGTATCATGGTTTCATTTACACGAACTGCTGACTGATAATTGGTTAGAAATATTTGAAAGTTATCAAGACTCGATAGATAAAATACATGTAAAAGTTAAATTAAACCATAATTTCCTCAAGGCCAAGTTTGACTTGATTAAAGGTGAAATTGAGATAGAAAAGAAAAATGGTAATCGTATCGTCGATTGTACATCATGCGGATTAGAGTCAGCTAAAGTACTTAAATCACATAACTGGGGTGGAGAAGATATCGAGTGTCTAGTCTGTGATGTGAAAGATTTAAAGTTAAAGGCAATCGAAACTTCAATACCGTGCTCAAACTGCAATAAAGAAGTTAAGTACTTTATGGTTAAAGATCATAAGTGTACTGAGTGCCAGACAGAGTTAACTTCTGAATATGCTCTGGAGAAATATACTGAAATATATCGAGAGCAAGACCCTGAAGCTCGCTATGATGATGAAGCTGAACCATTAGCTTATTGCCATAACTGTCAGCTTGAAGATCCAACAGTATTAAATCTGGAAGGGATGTGGATTTGTGTTGAATGTGAGGACCGTGGCTGGACTGCACTAGACTGTGAAAATTGTGAGAGTTTCGTTACAGGAGATGTTCGGACTATTCAATATTTTGCTTGTCATCGCTGCGAAGACGATGTTAGAAAACTTCATGAAGAAGAAATGAAAAAATATAGAGCTGAAATAGAAGGCGAAATATAACAAATAAGGATAGGCCACTAACTGCGGTTCTAGCGTCTATCTTTCGGCCTAAGCAGCCGCATATGTTTTTTTTAATAATGCAAACAACAGCTACCAAATGGAATTTAAATGTATATTCGAAACGTGCTGATAGAAAATTACCGAGCCTTCAAAAAATTCGAAATTACGCTTTCACGCCTCAGCCTCATCATCGGTGAAAACGAGGCGGGAAAGACTAATCTATTTGATGCACTATCCCTGCCGCTGAATAGCAGTGACATTAACTTCAATAAGAAACGACTTTCGGTATCGGATATTAACCGTGAGGCGGTCGCTGACTTTTACCAAGCAGTTCTTGATAAAAAATCAGACGATGATATTAAAAAGTTAATACCTAAGGTTCGTGTAGAAATTGAATTCACTGACCCAAAGAATCCTTTTGAAGAGCATATAATAGCTAATTGGATTTCCGCTGAAGGAAAAGATGACAGCTACAAAATAAGATATGATTTCAGACCAAGAAATGAAGATGATTTTATAGAAGCCGTTCATGAGGCTCTGAAAGATACAAAAAGTATTGATGAAACGCATTGGTTTAATCTGCCAACCGAGTATTACGAATACGAGATAATTCAATCAAACAATGGAAAAAAACTAGGATTCTCAGATCTAAAGTATATATCGGTAAATTCCATTGATGCGGAGCGTGACGACTTTTCTGAAAATAGCACTCAGAAATCAAACGGAATTTTGACAAAGATGCTCGTGAGCTCATTGACTGCAAAAGACAAAGCTAAGATAAATAGCTCGTATACTACATTCTTTGATGCGATTGAAAGTACGGAAACATTTGGAAAAATCGTTCAGCCAGAGCCAGAGTTTAAAAACTTCTTTGATCGTTTGGATAAGCTTGAGTGTATTCCTAATCTACCTAATTTGAAGAGCATTCTATCCAATATCACGCTGAAGTCTGGAGAAAGTTATCTTTACCAACGTGGACTAGGCTATCGAAACCTTGTTTATATTTTTCTACTATTTGAATACTTTAAGTTGGACAAAAAAGTATTTAATCTTTGCTGCATAGAAGAGCCCGAAGCACACCTTAGCGTGAATAATTTACGATTTGCTACAGATTTCATCTATAAAAGCACAAAAAAAGATGACTCTGGCCTACAGACTATTGTCAGTTCTCACAACCCCCAAGTGATTAATAAATTGAAACTTTCAAATGTGATAGTTTTGTCGGGTGCTAAAGCTATCCATCTAAGTGATACGAAAAGTAAGCTAACAAACTACCTTCGAAAGCGGCCGAACTTCGATGTTTTAAAACTGCTTTTCAGTGGCCGGACTATATTGGTAGAGGGAACCACTGAAGAAATGCTTATTAATTCAATCCTTAATAGCGATGACCAAAACGTATATCAAGTAGAAGTTATTTCGATTGGACAGAAAGGCTTTAAAACATTTATGGATATATGGCTACAAGTCAATAAAAGCAATGAAGATAAGAAGCTTGGAGTGATCCGAGATCGTGATGACCTTATAAAGGATGCTAAGGCAAAAATCGATCATGAAAAGTACGATACTGACAACGCTAATATAATAGTTAGGACGACCGAAGAATACACGCTTGAAAATGACCTTGTAGATGCCGGTGACAACTTAAAAAGTCTAAGATCTATATTTGGTCGAGAAGGTGATGATGTAGAACAGATGGCCAACTATTTGATTAGTAATAAAGCCGAGTCAATGTTGAAAATATGCGATGCAATCTTTGAGAAAGACAAAGAAAAAAACATTATTCTCCCAGCTCATATTCAAGAAGTCGTGGATTTTATAACTCATGATTGAGATTCAAATAGCTGGAGCTGGCGGAGGAAAAACCCACGGAATGGCCGAGAAAATCATTAAGCACCATGATCCTGAATCTCACAAAACTATTTATGCAATTACTTACACAAACGCAGCAGCAAAAAACATATCTAACACAATAATAAAGCAGTTTGGGTTTCTTCCCGAGAACATTAAAGTTTGTACAGTCCATACATTCTTACTTAATGAGATCATCTACCCATACTCTCCATTTGTATTGGGAGAGGTGTACACAACTTCTTCACGCTGCCGTTTATATTCAAGTTTCCCCGCAGGAAAGAGTGCTGATAAAATTCGAAATGAGTCAAAAAGAACCATTAGCAGACTTAAAGGTATGGGTATAATTCATGTTGATGAGGTATATAACGCTGCATGGAGGGTTGTTGATGAGTCGTACTCAGCTCATAGCAGTCAGCGCAAAAAGCTTAAAGTTAGAAAAGTACTTAAGCTTCTAAGTAGCTCAATCGAAAAGATATTTCTAGATGAAGTACAAGATCTTGATACAAAAGCGCTCAGAGCTTTTAAAGAAATAGGGGATAAATCAGTAGATATCTACATGGTTGGTGACCCTAAACAAGCAATAAAGTATCCGAAAGTATTCAAAGATTGGATAAAAGATAACCATCACTTAACTCTACTTCCAAATATTAATACTTCACGCAGGGTTCCACAAAATATACTGAACCTGTCGAATAAGTTCTGCCCTAGAGGGCAAGAGCAAACAAGCCTATCAGGTATTGAAGGGCGTCTAAGCTATATCACATCTAATGATAAACACTATGACGTAGTAATTAATCACCACATTCAGCATGGTAATTTGGTGAGTATTTACCAAAAGACTGGAAAGTATTCAACCAATAGCGTCGATTCGAAGCCAGAATTCGATCCTGAAATTGAGAAAATACTCATTGACCAATATAAAGACTTTGATGAGAAACTAATTGTTGGGGCTGCCCAACGTTGGTTCGCAAAAGTGCTTGCAGACCACGACTCAAAAAAGGCAATCAGAATGTTTTTGAATAACTTTGACATTCAATATGACATAGAAATATTCAAAAAGCTTTGCCGTACAGTCGAGTCTTATGAGTCATATAAAGAAAACTCATCAAAATATTGCGTTAGCAGTATCACAAAGACAAAAGGGCTTGAGTCTGAAGTTTGTATATTGGTCTTAACACCGGGAATATATAAATGCTTAATACAGAAAAAAGGTGTTATTAAGTATAACAAAACATGGAATATGGTTTATGTAGCTTTAACAAGAGCTTTGTCAGAATTGGTTGTTGCTGTAGATATGGAACTGCTCGATAAAGAATTTAGCTTAGAAGAGGTTATGAATGACCTTGAGGCCTTAAATGTTGAACCTTATCAATGGGGTGCAGGTGTATTATGATAAGCATATTCTCTTGTGATAATTTGGTGTGGTTAGAGAGTTCAGCTGCACTTAGTATATGAATTAGGCGCATATTACAAGTTGCTGCACGCGAATAAATTACTCGCTACGTTCCCCATTTACAGGTGATCGCGGCGTTACCGTTTATCCGCTTGCCATACTTTCCCTAATAAGAGCCATCACTTTAAGAGCTTTAACTCTAACCAATTCCTGTCCAGAAATTAGCTAGAGCCTGTAACTAAGTGGCTAAATTAACTTGACCACTACAAGATGATTGCAACCAGTATTTAAATGATGATCATATGGTTGAGTGTGTCGAATATAGAGGGAAAAGCGCCGCAAGTTTGAAAGTCAGTATGCGGCGGGAAGTCATTAGAAACAGTTAAACTTTGTAATTTTTATGAATGATGTTTAATGCATTTTTGTAAGGTCGAGATTCATGGTTTTCCTGAATGTCGTAACGGCTCAGGGCGGTGTTTGCCGCTTTTTGTCTTAATGTATGCGCTGCTTTCGATGTAGCCTCTTTTCTGCTTCTCGCTAAGCCGTTTTCACGCAGATATTTTTTTACCTGGTATTGGCTTAAACCGAGTTTTGCTGCAACCTGAACACCACTCATGTGTTCATTTATGTAGTAGTCTTCAATTAGGTCGCTGAGTATTAATGCCATTGCTGCACTCATTACTTGCCTTCCTTAGCTAGATTTTCAGCTAGCGTTTTCATGAACTGTTGGCATGAACCGACTTGATCACGTGGCAGGGCATACCATTGTTTTAATGCTTCTTTGATAACGTCTGACTTTTTCATATAACCCCTTATGCGACTTTAGCTAATTGAGTGCATTGTTCTGGCAGGTTTGCTTTTACCAAAGCCTCTGAAAGTTGTGGTGGTACGCTATTACCCACCCGTGCGACTTGCTGTTTCTTGGTTGATTTACCGTTGTAATCGCTAATGATGTAATCTGAATTAAAGCCCTGACAGGCAAACAGCTCGTGTGGTTCCAGCATACGTAAGCCAATATCAACAATTTGGTAAGGCTCACCTTTGATGGTCACTAATCCAAAGCGGTCATTAGTGGTGATGGTGTGCAGCGGTTCGTCACACGCAACGCCGTCTTGCTCGTTACCGTAGTATTTGATAAAGAACGCTCGCACTTCGCCTAGGTGTAAACCGCCTGCGGTGATGGTGTGAGCAGGTTCAGTCATTTCAAAACCGATGTTAGTGCCGCGCATTTTGACCATGTGACTTGTTACCAGTGCAAAGTGACCGCCTTTAACTTCTGCGCAAATAGTTCTTAATGGTTCATCTGCAGGCATGTTGCGTTGGGCACTGGCGTTAGCGCATTCAGTGACGAATGGCGTAATCGTTACTTGTGCCGGTGCAGTAAACGGATTAGCTGAGTCAATAACAAACTTTTGAATACCTTTGGCTATTCGCTTCATTGTGTTTTCGGCTAATGGGCGTTTGCGGCCAAATATTGATTTACAGGGTATTGACCAATCAATGCATTCTGCTGCCGTTCGCCAAGGTTTTAATGTACCTAGTTTTACCGCTTCACTATTTGGTGCGCCGTGTGTTGGTTGTGGCCATACGATTGGTTGATTATCGCAACGTGCAATCATAAAGAAGCGTTTGCGAATGGTTGGCGAACCAAAATCACATGCACGCATTTCACGCCATTCAACTTTATAGCCAAGGCCTTTAATTAGTTTGGCGGAATTAACAAGCCCAAGGGTGTCAACGCATTCATTGAGTGCAGGGTGATCAGCATCAATACCCGTGCTTAACATGTTTACAAATGCTTCGAACGTTTCACCTTTAAGTTCAGGATTTGGTCGCATGTCACCAGTATTTTGGCATTCAATTAATGGTCCCCATGTTTTAAATTCTTCAACGTTTTCTAACATGATGACTTTTGGTCGCACTTTCATTGCCCAGCGAATAGTTACCCATGCAAGACCCCGTATTTCTTTATTAACCGGCTTGCTGCCTTTGGCTTTTGAAAAGTGCTTACAGTCTGGTGAGAACCACGCTAAATCAACCGGCTTACCTGCAGTGGCTTGCACTGGGTCAATATCAAATACAGACTCGCAATAATGCAATGTGTCTGGGTGGTTGACGGCATGCATGGCAATAGCATCTGGGTCATGATTGATTGCAATGTCAACACTGCGACCAATTGCCCATGCAATGCCTGTACTCGCTCCACCACCTCCAGCGAAGTTATCAACGATTAATCCACTCATGCTGCATACCCTTGTAGTCGTAGTTTTGAATCGGCGGTGCTGGCAAATAGCTCTGCATCGGCTTGGGTGAAATCACTAACTTCAATCACGTTGAACGTTTTACACATTCCCCAGCCGTTGTAGTTGTTTGGTTTGTATGTCACTTCAATCTGCTGATGGTCATGCATAAGAGTAAAAAACGGTGCTGATAGCGTCACCACGCCTTGTTTAGTGCTGAATGTTTTGGTTACTTTATTCATGCAGCACCGCCTAATAACACTGTTAAGTCCATTTTTGGGTAACCGTTAACTTGGTAGCCCGTGATAGGGTGACCAGGTAGTCTGATTTGGTGATACTTGTAAGAATGAATAATCGTGCGACCAATTCCTTTAGCTAAGTTTGTTAGCCCATTCCCAAGCGCTTGCCAATAAAGGCAATCAAGTGCGCCAAGTTTTATGGCGATTCCAATTTTGTCATCACTATGCATTTTTATTGGCAATCCCACTTTTTGGGCGCGGTAGTGACCTAAAAGATGATTAAAAGCTGCTTTCGATTTCATTTGTGCCACCTTGCTTGGTTTGAACTGATAGCCAAATTTTACCCAATCATGCTCTTTGAGCATTTCTGCGTTGCGCGCCACTTCTTCAAGGGTATTTATGGCTCGTGATAAGTTACTTTTCTTCACGTCGTTTTTGATTGCTGCAACAGTATCTTGATGGCCCACGACAAAATGGTCTGTTAATGCCGAAATAATGGCGGGTGATTCAATTTTGGTGAATCGAAGCAGCAGCTGCAGGCGTTCGGCACTTTCGCCGCCTTGGATTAGGTATTTCATACAAAATCCTCTACGTTAATACCCAGTTCATCAGCTAGCTTGATATCTTCGGCCTTGCGGCGTGCAGTTGTGTTTATTTTGCCTTGTGCACTAATGGCTTTGTTGATTGCTTTGCGGTTTCTATATTCGCTGTCTTCGTTGATGACGGAATTGAACCCATTGCGGACTTTGGCTTGGCCATCCCATTCAATATCTGCTTTGGTCACTGTTGGTTGTTGCGCTACTGGTTTTGAGCGAGTGACTTTTAATACAGCAGGCTTTTTGCGTTTTGACTCATGCTTGCTGCGTTTATCGGCTAGGATGCGTTCACGGTTTTCTTGATAGTAAGCACGGGCTTTGATTTGCTTTTGGGTGAGTTGGCTCATGCTGCGACTATCCCGCTAGGTACAGCATCCTCAAACTTCACTAACCATCGCTGATTTTCGAAAATCTCGTCATTTTGGCAGTAAGGTTTGATTAGGTAACATGCAGGGCTGTATTGGCATATTCCATCAATAACGCCTATGGTGGTCATGGTGCCGACTGGGTGAGGTGGTTTAATATCGAAATCTATTACCCACTGCTTTTCTGCTTCACGTAAAGCATATGAGGCATAAAGGCTCATTTGGTTTAGCACTTCTGTATCTTTAAAGTCTAATCTGCATTCCCAAACGTTCTCCAACAGCTTGGCGATTGCGAAGCCATCCATGTCTTCATAAAGACAAGCTGCTATTTCTTCGGTTGTAACATTACTGATTTGTTCGCCCAATCTTTTAGCTGCTGTCACTTTCATTGCATGGTTTAACGTCGGTCTTTTCATCATCGCTACTCTCTTCGATAGTATAATTAAGCCGCTTTTGGGCTGTGAATGTGGTCTTTTTTAGCTTGGTCACGTAGGTTGTCTAGGTGCTCTGCCAGGTCTGTTACGTTGACCATCCAAATGGCTTTGTTGCTACTTCCGGTTTTAAACGCGGGTACGGGCAACTTGCCTGCTTTTGCGTAGTTTTTGGCGGTTGCTGCTGACAGCCCAAAATACTCGTCACAGATGTCTGTGATGGGGATCACCGCTTTGTTGAACTGGGCCATGAGTAAAAATGCTGTGTTCATGCTTTGTCCTTTACATCTTGATTGTTGCGGCGTTGTAGCTGCACTTTGGTGCGTTGCCAGCCTTTGATTAAGCGCTTTAGGCATGGTGCTTCGTGAGGCCAAGTGCGGATCATGTCTTTGCACTTGGCTATTTCACGGTCGCAATATTCAGTTGCAGCGCTCATATGCTTGCTCTTAACTGAAATACTTTGCCGGTTTGGTGAAGTGGCGTGTTACGCCATAAGGTAATGCGACCTGTGTTGTAGTTGTATCGCAGGGCTAACTCGTTACCCAGTTCACCGGCTTGGTTTTCAAACTGCTTACTGAAAAGCTGGCTTGGGTTGCAGGTCATTAATTGACGTTCAAGTTTGGCGATGCGCTGTTGTACTCGTTCGCATTCCATTGGGTCTTGTTTGGTGGTGAGTAAACAGGCAAAACGAATGCTGACAAGGATGAAGTGTTCAACGCGTTCTTTGTCTGTGTTAGGTGTGTTAGTCAGTATCATTTTGCCGTCCTCGGTTAATTGGCTACGGCCCAATAATCACAAATCGTGTTTAAATTGTCAACACAATTTGTGTTTATTTGTTTTGGTTTATTGTTCTAATGATTTTGCATGGGTGAGGTGGTATAAATAGGTTTGAAGCTAAAGGATTATTTTTTGGAGACTTATATGGATGTTGTTTGCCCATCATGTCAGTACGTACGCAAAGAAAACTCACACCCTGAAACACCTGAATGGCGATGCCCTGCTTGTGAAATTGTTTATGAAAAGTATGAAAAAAACATAAGTAAGATGAATGAACTATCTGATGTCATTGCAGAGCGACAAGCAACAGAAGAAGCTGTATCACCAACTGAAAACCACACGACTAAACCTAGTCATGATACTAAGCCAAGTAAGCTCGCTATTTTAGTCAGTGATTACCTTGGTAAATTCAAGGTTATGTTTAGGGATTTTTTAACCGCAAAAGGTGGGTTGATTATTTTGGTGGTGTTTATTATCGGTTTTTTTTCAGGCCGAGAATATTTTAGATATGAGGTTAGAGCGGCAATCCAAGATACTTTTCAAAATGTAGGTCAAATCTTAGGTGGAGAGAGTAAAGGAAAGCCCTTGGCGCATGATCTGGAGCCTAGCAAAAAAAGTAAACTACAAGATAATTTACCTGTTGAAATTACGAATAAAGGATATGAGCTTAATAGTGATTCAGATTACGATGATAAAATCACATTTACTCTGTATATAAAAAATCCTTATAAAAAAGACATTCGCGCTTTCAACGGCTTAGTTGTTTTTACTGATATTCTTGATAACAAAGTTAAAAATTTAAATTTAGCTTTTAAAGATGGGATAATAGCTGGTGATACCATTTCGTGGAATGGTGAAATGGAGTACAACCCTTTTATTGATTCAGATAAAAGTTTACATAGAACTTTACTTAAAGATATAAAAGTGAAGATACTCCTTAAGAAGGTAGTATTTACTGATGGAAGTATTGAAGACTTTTGATTTTTCTAAATTTTTTATATTAAAAACCCAGATGCAAACACTAAAAATCAAATTATATAGATGAGGTTTAATGAAATACTTACAACAAAACTGAATACCAAAACACTTTACCGATGATCTTAATCTGTTTAAGGTCATCGCCTTCGTAGCGTTCGTCTGGCCATTCGTCGGTATTAAAACTGCGCAGACGCAATCCGCCACCTGGTAATTTGTATAGTGTTTTAATTCGCATCATACCGTCATGATTAATAGCGTACATTTTTCCATCTATTACGTTAGTTTGTGATGTATCTACCCCAACTGTTGATCCATTGGGTAATACCGGTTCCATACTGTTACCGTTTACTCTAACGCATGCTGCGCGAGTTGATTCAACACTTGATTTCCTAAGTGTTGACTTTGCAAAACGTAATTTAGGACCGCGATACTCTCTAACATCAGAAATTCCATGTCCTGCCGCTAATTCTACTTCCATATAAAACGGTATCTCTACTTCATCATCACTAAGAGGGGTGTCGCTATCCCAAAATTCAAAACCTGAAATGTTTAAAACTGCTTCATCTTCAGATATATCGCTGCGCTTATTACTTTGAGGGTAACCAAATATAATTTCAGCCGGATCAACTCCTAAAACTTTAGCTAAAATTTCTGCATCAGATGGACTCACAGTCCTACTTCCCGCTTCGTAATTGCCAACTCTTGATTGTGACTTCCAACCACAAAGCTCAGCAAGCATAGCTTGGCTTTTTATTCCAGCCTTCATTCTTAAGTGCTTAATGTGTTGCCCAACACGTTGGTTAAGACTCATTTTTTCAACCTATTACAATAAAGCCATAACTGATAATCAATTTTACCACAAATTGTGATTATTAATTTTTCAATTTGTGTTTACAATTAAACACGATTCGTGTTTAATTGGGTGGTTGTTTTTTCCGAGGAATATCATGAATCAAATAGCTAGATATAGAAAAGCGGCAAAGCTGACACAAAAAGCCCTTGGGGAATGCATTGGTGTATCGCAAGGCGCAGTTGGTAATTATGAGTTAGGGCAAAGAAACGTTGATTTAGAAACAGGTTGGAAAATAGTTAATGTTTTAAATTTTCACAAAGTTAAATGCAAATTTTGTGATGTTTTCCCTAACCCACAGTAGCCATTAATCAACAATATAAAATTTTTGGGAGAAAAGCATGAAACAGAAATCACGTTTAGAGTTGTTGATGAAAGCCATTAATACTTGGCTTGAGTTACCAAAAGTGAGCCGTTCGGTAATGGCTGCTGCTGTTGCACAGGCGGTTGATGATTTAAAGCTGGTAACGGTATTGGCTAAAGAGGGGATTACGTTTACCCACTCGGATGATATTTACAACGATGCCCGGGTGAATGCGCAAAAGATTTTCCGCTGGCTTGGGCAATACGCTGACCAAAACGCGGTACCTGAGCGGTTATTTTTTGTTGAACAGGCGTTATTGGCGGCTATGCCGGTTGATTTACGCATTAGTTATTTAAACGATGTTTATAACATGGTGGGTGTGACGGTAGTGGTTGATCACGTGAGTGATGGATTGTCGTTAAGCACTAATGATTTGGCTGCTACGTTAACAAAGGAAAATTGTGAGGCACAAATAGCGGTAATTCGTTTGGGTGTGGAGCCTACACGCTATGAGGTTGAGCAAGCTTACCGTGAATTACGTGAGTCGCGTGGTACTACGCAGGCGGCTATGGATGTTTTTGAGCGTAGTTACCCTTATTTGTCGAACAAATCACTTAAGTCGGTTGGTTAGTTATGGATAACGTTGATGATGCTAATGATATGGCTGCACTGCATTTAGCCGCTGAATTGGCTAAGCCTAAAGTAAGTTTGCCACCTTTAACGGGCAGTTGCTTTTATTGCCATGAGCCATCACCAGAGCGTTTTTGTGATGCTGATTGCCGTGATGATTATGAACGCGAACAACGCAAAATATTAATGCGTAAGCGGGGATGATATGACTCAGTTAAGTGATAACAGCATTGCATTACTTGGAAGGAATTTGAGTGATTTAAACTCGACTGTTCAAAGTGATATTCGGATAAAAATGTATAAAGCGGCCTGTTTAAAGTCACAGGCCGAGGCTACGGATTGTGAGTCTACGCGCGTGCTTCTTTTGGCAAAGTCCAACCTTGCATTTCTTGCGTCAGTAAGAATCGAAGATCTTGCTCGGCCATCGCTCGAACATCGCTTGGCTGCCAACAAAATTTTAAGCAGATATAAAGGTGTACGGCTTCTATGCCTTGAACTCCTTTATATTTTTCGCGTTCGGCCAGCTCGTCACCAAATACGTCTAGTGAATAGGCTTGTGCGCCAAGCTCTGTATAAAACCTTTTGGTTTGTTCGTAGTTTTCTTTGGGTCGGTGGGCGTTAGTCATGGCAACTCCTTTGCTATGTGTTTTTTGGAAATAAGAAACCCCGCTTAAGTTTGGCGACCTGAGCACGGGGTTAATACCTACGAAGAGAGGCAATTACATGTTACGCAAGCATTTGTGTTACGTCAATTTAGCAATAGCTGAGTTGGTTTTATGGGGATTGCGCCCATGAGTATGGAATTAATGGTTAAGGCCATGAAGGCGAAGGTGGGTAATCCGCTGCGCAAGTTGGTGTTATTGAAATTAGCTGATAATGCTAATGACCAAGGCGAGTGTTGGCCTAGTTATCAATACATTGCTGACCAGTGTGAGATTGGTCATAGCACTGTGAGAAAGCATATTGGCGAGCTCGTAAAAGCGGGTTTTGTTTCAGTTCAACATCGAAAAGGCCCTAAAGGTAGTTCAACGAATGTTTACACAATTTCGATATGCCACGATATAGCACCCTCAACGCTACCAGATAGCACCCATAAAATGCTACCAGATAGCAGAGGGGTGCCACCAGATAGCAGGCCCCCTATGTCACCAGATAGCACCGGAATCAGTCACTCTTTAGAACCAGTCAATGAATCTTTAAAAGATTTAGTCACCACATCAAAAAAATTAGCTTTGGATTTTTCAAAATGGCCAGCTTTGCCAAGTGATCAAGTTTTTAAAGACTGGTTAGCCGTTCGTCGGCAGAAAAAAGCCAAATTGACCCAAACTACGGTTAATCGCCTGGCACGGCATTTGGTGAAAGCGGTTGATGCGGGTTGTTCGGTTGATGCGGTTTTTGAGTTGTGTGTGTCACGTTGCTGGATTGGTTTTGAATTTGATTGGTTGGTTAACGCTGGCTTGGTTGCTAGGCAAGCGGTTAAGGCTGATTGGTCACACGCTGTTTTTAACCCTGAGGATCCTTTGATATGAAGTCTATTCAGTCAGTGATTAATTCAGTGCAAGTTGGTTTACCTGGCAATGGTCGTGTAAGTAATCAACCGTCGGCTATGGATATGGCGATTGTTGACAGTGTGTTTAATAAGCTTCGGGTGTTGTTTCCTGTTGGTGCGCCTAAGGTTGAGGATGAATCTGTGCATAAGGCCGAGTGGTTAAAAACGTTGGCTTTGCAGGGTGTTAGAAGCAAAGAACAAGTGCAAATGGGTTTGAATCGCGCACGTCGTGAGCAGGGTGATAGGCAGTTTTGGCCGACTCCGCGCCAGTTTGCGTTGTGGTGTATGCCTACGGCTTGTGATTTTGGTTTGCCTGATTTGGATTCGGCGTTTCGTGAGGCTAAAAAACATTATCACAGCCCGATGAAGCACAAGTGGAGCCACGATGTTGTTAGGTTGGCGGTGCGTGAATGTGGCTCTTGGTTGTTTGCGACGGGCATTGAGAAAGATGTGCTAACCATGTTCACACGCCAGTATGAAATTTTGTGTCGTAAGTTTGCCAAAGGTGAATTGGTTGATGTTGAGTTACCTAAGGCTTTACCGACTCGTGCTACCCGCCGCATTGAACCTGCTGAAGGTAAGGCTTTTGTTGCAACGTTTAGACGTCAACTTGGTTTAAGGAGTGCTAACGATGAATAACCCAGTTAAGAAACCATTTACCCAAAAAGAGCGTTTGTGTCGTGTGTTGAGTGCAGGGCGTTTTTTAACGCTGTATGAGATTCAGCAACAATGTTTTGACCAGTTTGGTGTGCATGATAGCGAGACTGCATTGAGTGCAAGATGGCGTGAGTTACCTGGTGCGGTTAAGCAAAAGCGCCGTCGTGATAAGTGTGCAGCTTGGGAATACAGGATGGTTGCCTAGATATGGTGAAGGCTGCGAAAGGTGTTGAGGTGGGTAAGTTAAACGATGCGGCGTTAAAACGTTGGTTACGTGATGGTGTGAGTCGTGATTTTCGTGATCCTCAGTTTCCGGCTATTCGTTTACGTGCTACAGGCCGAACGCGGGCGAGTGTTCATTTGGTGTTGAATGAAAATGGTAGGACGGTTTGGCAGAAGTTGGGCAATTGGCCAAGTATGTGTATTAAGACCTTGTGTGCTGATTTACCTGTGATGTTGGCTAAGCGAAATATTGGCGGCATGGTAACTGGCCAGTTTGATTCTATTGGGTGTTTGCTTGAGTGGTACCAGGAGCATATTGCTAATAACACGACTTTTAGCAAAAGTTGGCGCAGTAATGTTAAGTCGATGATCAAGTGTCAGTTGTTACCGAGGTTGGCTGATGTTCGGTTGGTTGAGGTGAGTTTTATTGCGGTTGATGGTTTTTTGGTTAAGCCGATGTTGGTTGAGGGGTTTTCGCCTAAGTATATTCGCGAGGCGGTGAATAAGCTTAAGTCGGTGTTTGCTGCGGCGTCAAAGCTGCGTTTGATTAACGTTAATCCGTTAGCCGGTTATCGAGTGACATATTCAATTAAGGTGGGTGATGTGGTTGATACTCGGTTGTTTGAGTCTGATTTAGCTAAGTTGTTTACTCGCTTAAGTGAGGTGGTTATGCCGGTGCAGATGTTGTTTGTGTTGATGATGATGTTTGGTACTCGCATTAACGAGAC
Source organism: Shewanella glacialimarina (assembly GCF_020511155.1). NCBI lineage: Bacteria > Pseudomonadati > Pseudomonadota > Gammaproteobacteria > Alteromonadales > Shewanellaceae > Shewanella > Shewanella glacialimarina. Next base: position 696,742 of record NZ_CP041216.1, read on the forward strand.
TCGATTAGCGCGATGGGAACATTTTGCGGGTGATTATTGGGTGATACCTGCGAGTAATGCCAAGAATAATCAGGAGCATCGTGTGCCTATGACTGAGTCGGCTAAGGCGTTAATTCAGCACTATCGCAAGTGGCAGTTGAAGCATGTTGGCAAAAGGGCGTATTTGTTCCCTGGCAGTGTTGGCGCTATTTCTATTCGTTCTGCTCATGATTGGCATACTCAGATTAGGTTTAAGCATTTCACTAGTCATGATTTACGCCGTTTGTTTAGGACCATTGTTGCTGACTTAGGTGTCGATACGATGATTGGTGAGCGTTTACTGAATCATACTTTGCCTGTGTTGTTGCGTAAGTACGTTAAGTCAACGCTGGATAAGGGCATGAGCCAAGCGTTAGACCAATATCATCAATATTTAATTTATCGTGGATTTTTTTCTGTTGCGCCCGAGATATTGCCTAGATCGTCTGTGGAAGTTGGGAGTGGTCAAACCCTGACTGCCAGTGGGTGGCTGTGATGATCACTGCATCATTGTTAGTAGAATATGCAGTTAAGGTATTTTGGGGGCGAAATGGCATTACGCGGGTTTGATTTTTTACGGACAGGCAGAGAATTACGCGGCCTAACCCAGACCGAGGTTGCTGAGATTTACGGGGTAAGTGAACGGACTTATCGACGTTGGGAACTGGGTGATGTGAGAGTGCCGTTTGATGATGTTTCGGCTATTTGCGACCAGGTGTTTCGACTAGGGATTGATGAGATTAGGGCGACGATTGAAGGTGAACAGTAATGGTGAAGGTTAATGTGCAGCAGCTGGAGCATCAACAAGTGACGTTAAACATGAAGGCATTACGTCATGGTTTGAAGCGTTGGGGTAATTATTGGGCCCATCAAGAACGTGGTAAGGGCTTTGCCAATCGTAGCCAGTGCGACAAGTTAGGTGAGGTGATTGTTTACGGTAGTACAGGTGTTGGTGAGGTTACGCCCCCGCGTGAGGTTAGGCAGTTTGACCAGATGATTGAGCGGTTAACACCGCAATGTATACGGGCCATTAGAGCGCACTACATCTGCAAAGGTCGGTGGGCATTGATGGGGTTTGATAGTCAGAAGTCTTATGTGTATTGGTTAAGACGCGCAGAAATTGAAATAGTGGAGTGAGATATGAGTGACGTATTAAAAACTGGCGTAAATATAGGCTCTATAGGTCACGTAGATAATGGCAAAACAACGATTTCAAAGGCAGTAGCCGAAGAGCTGACTAAACGGTCTCAAGCAAAAGATATGAGTGAATTAAAACCTTGTCCGTTTTGCGAAAGTACCGACATTGAGATTGTAACTGAATGCGGTGTTTTAAAGTGTCGTAGCTGCAATGCAAGTGCTCAGTCTTCTTTTTGGAACGCCTGCGCTAAAGAGCTAGTTAGTATTGAAATAGTGGAGTGAGATATGAGTAATACGTATTGGTTTGATAAACCGCAATTAGCTAAGCTTGAAGGCGTAATGCTAACTGGCGTTCGTGTTATTAGGAAGTCAGAGGCCGTTGATATTATGAATAAACAGCAAGAACAGATAAATCGATTTGCGGATAAAGTCATTAGTCAGCAAGAGAATATTGATGCATTAACTCAAGATAAACACACAATCATTACTAATCACCTTAATGTTCTTGCTGAGTGCATCATGGCGGTACCAGTACCTGAGTATGGTCGTGAGCATAATATTAAGATGCGTGATTCAATACTGAACGTCATGGCAAGTAGTGTAGCTGCTTACCAAGTTGATCTAACTCACTTTGATAGAATGCGTATCGAGTCTAAAGAGCTAGATAAAAAGGTTGAATCCCTTGATAAGTTCATCAAAGACAACCCTATATTTGGCACATTAGAATGGGCTGAGCAATCAAATATGAAGCGACAACTAGTCTCAATGATTAGTTATGCATCAATACTAAAAGACCGAATTAATCTTGTAGCAGCTAATCGCGAAGTTGAGCCAAGTGAATCAAAGAATATAGCTGTTGAATCATTACGACAGTCAATTCAAGACTGTGAAGAGTTTGGTCGAGTGTATGTTGAGTTGAATGGTCAGTGGGCTAAAGGGCATCAACAGGTTACTGGTGTAGTAGTTGATGACGTTGGCGATATTGTCATTTGTTAACGTTCGTATCTAAAACATAGCCGCAGGCCTGCGGCTTTTAATTGAATCGTTGAGGTGAGATATGAGTCCTTATTTTATATTTGGTGATATCGAAACAGGTGGCCTGAATGGCCGCTTAGATAATGGCGAGTTGGGTATGGAGTATTACCCAATCCTTGAGCTGGCATTTATCCTGACAGATAAAGACCTGAATCAAATAGGTGAGCCGTTACGTGTGGTTGTTCATCACAGTGATGAGGTGATCGCAACATGCAATGAATGGGCATTGGATACGCACACTGCAAGCGGCTTGATTGATGACGTTCGTGCATCAACCGTATCACTCGAGCAGGCAGAGCTAATGGTGATTGATTGGCTTAAAGGCTGTGGTGTGACTAAGTATGACTTTAAGAGCAAGCAAGGTGTTGTGTTTGCTGGTAATTCAATCATGTTCGACCGTTCATACATCATGTGTCAGATGCCAATACTTCACGAGTACATGCACTATCGTCAGTTAGATGTGTCTGCTATTGCATTAGCAGCTCGGGCGTTCAATCCAGAGTTAGAGCGCAAGGCTACATCAGCAAAGCTATACAAGCATGAGGCGTTGGCTGATATACGTGAATCAATCGAAGAGTTGCGAGTGTATAAGCAAGTGTTAGGTGGCGATAGTCAAAGCGCTTACGAACGGTTCAGTGATGCGTGTCGTGTGTTCGCTAAGTCATTGATTAAAGGTCTAATGCCTTGAGTGAAGTGGTGATGTATCAATACGTTGGCCTGAGCCTATCTAAATGCGAGCTATTATCATTTAGGGTTAAAAAATAAATGGGTCCTTCTGGCTCGGTGCACTGCGGGGGCAGAGAGGCGCAGTGCTTCACTACATATGACTTTTTTAGGGGGTTGTGTTGTTGTTTTATCAGCACTAACTAATCGAATCAATTCAACTGCAGTGTAATGTGTAGCTAAGTTAATGAATTTGTTTTTGTTTTATTTGTATTTACACCGTTGGTTTTCTGCAAGTATTTTGATCACCTTAAACCACAACTTTTGATCGTCTAGATCTTTTACATTTTATTCGAAGAATAATTTTTAGTTACCGTGATTCTTTTTATGGTTACTTCTGTGTTTTATAAATTCTTATTTTATAAACGCAACTCACTTAAGCGATAACTTTCTATTAAATTGTCTAGAGATTTAGCGCCACATATCACGAATACATAAAAACCTAAAGGCCACATATGGCCTGTTTGCGACCCTAAAAAAGGGGTATATTTAGATATGCTTGATACAGCTACGTAACAGGCTTTGCAAACTCTCTCGTTAGATCTCCGCCATTGGGCTTCTTTATTGAAGCCCATTTTTTTTGCTCGCTATTTGGTGAACACATGATCCGTACAAAGGTTTATATCGCAGGGCCAATGTCTGGTTTGCCTGATTGTAATCGGCACGCCTTTAACTTGGCCGCGCAAGTGCAAAAGTCGTTAACGCATATTGTGCTAAACCCTGCCACTTTGCCTGCGGGTTTAACTGAACCTGAATACATGCAGATTGGTTTAGCCATGTTGATGTGTGCTGACATGATTTATCTGTTGGATGGTTGGGAACAATCACACGGAGCACGGGCAGAGCATGCATTAGCGCAAAAGCTTGGCTTACATATTGTTTACCAGGATGGCATTGATCATGAAATAGCATTAATTGGTTTGGTGGGTGAAGAACACTTTTAACCGCCAGCGTGAATGCTCGCACGTTTAATCGCATTGAGCAGTTCGCCTTGCAACATAGTCAGCGAAAAGTAGCCGCGCTTTCATGTAAGTGATAACGGCATGACGTAGTTCGGGTTCGCGCCCCGTTAATGCATCAATAGCGATTAATAGAATTTTATTTAAGGGTAACTATGGCTAACAGAATGACAGTTGCAGGGCTTAGCTTGTCGGCCGCCGCCTTTATTGGTTTGGTTATTTCCGAAGGTTTTGTGCCTACTGCGACAATCCCAGTAAAAGGTGATCGGCCTACCGTGGGCTTTGGGTCCACTTACCATATTGATGAACGCCCCGTTAAGTTGGGTGATTCAGTTACCCCAGTTAATGCGCTGCAAATAGCCAAAGTGCATATATCTAAAGACGAAAACCGATTTCGACAAAGCTTAATAAGCGCTGAACTTAACCAAGCTGAATATGATTTATATATCGACTGGGTTTACCAGTACGGCATTGGCCGTTGGCTAAAGTCACCCATGCGGGTGCATGTGTTAAATGGCGAATACCGCAAGGCGTGTGATGCGTTATTACTTCCCCAATACAGAACAGTTGCGGGTTATGACTGCTCAACACCTGGTAACAAACGTTGTTATGGCGTTTGGGTTAGGGCGCAAAGCCGACACAGGCAATGCGTAAACTCACTTGAATCACCGCAATAGCCAAGGCGTTATTGTTTGAGGGACTTGTAATGTTTAACGATTTTAAAACCACAGTGCTGTTCATTGTTGTATTACTTTTATCGGCTTTACTGGGCATTAGCGCATTGGGTATGAACTCACTTAAAGCCACTAATAAAACCTTAAGCCATGACTTAATGTTATCGCAAGTCAGTGTTGAAGCGTTGATAAGCAGTAACGACAACCAAGCAGAACGCATCAAAACGCTTGAGCGTGATTACCGCGTGATGACCGAACTTAATGCTACGCATCGAAAACAAGTTATCGATTTACAAGCCACACATGAAAGCCGAATTACTCAAGCCAATCTCATTAAGGACTCACCAGATGAACCGACAAAAGATTGGGCTAATGCTTTGTTGCCTGCTGATGCTTTGCAGCTGCTCAAGCCAGCCGATTGTAAAAGTGGTGACCCAAACCAAAACGGTTTATGTGTTGCCGCCGCCCGATTGGATAGTGCTGTGCAGCAACCCTGATTTTGTCGGCAGTACCAATATTGATTTACTTAAACACTCACTTACTCAAACTAATGCGCTAGCAATGTGTAATGCAAATATGCTGCGCCTACAACAATGGCGGTTACAGCATGAGCATAACGACTGAGTTAAGTGCAAAAGTCACGTCGGTTGTCTCGTACCTTGCCTCACTTTTCACCGCACTTGGCAGCTATGTGAACAATATGGATATTGGCGTTTTAGTGGGTGTGGTCTGTGCCATTTTTACTGCATTTGTTAACTGGTTTTATCAAGCCGGAAAAAGAGAACGCGCAGCACGCAAAAGTGAACGTGATGAAAAGATAGCAAAAATACTAGAAGAAAATGCCAAGTTAAATCAGCAGTTGTTGCTTAAGCAGTTACAGAATATTGAAGAAGAGCGCTGTAGCCATGTGTTAGACGATATTCACAAGGACTAGCTAATGGCACGTATTCAAACACCCGAAGCCGAGCCAGTGCTGCTGAATAAAACCGACCTGTGCAAAAGTTTGGGTATTAGTACCCAAGCGTTCGACAAGTGGGACGTGCCTATACACAGCAAAAGTGGTCGAGAGTGTTTATACACCATGAGCGATGTGGTGGGTAATCGGGTAGCTAATGAGCGTAAAAAACACCTGCTCGGGAAATCGGGCAAACCGCAAGATGATGAAGACGAAAAACCTAATATTGATTATGAGCGTTGGCGCTTAACCAAAGGGCAAGCCGACGGCCAAGAGTTGAAGAACCAAAAAGACCGCAAAGAAGTGGTTGAAGTCGCTTTTTGCTCGTTTGTGCTTAGCCGTATAGCAGCGCAAATATCTCCGGTGTTGGACCAAATACACATACGCGTAAAACGTAAATTCCCCGACATGCCAGAACGCACCATTGACGCTATTCGCGCTGAAGTGATTAAAAGCCAAAACACCGCCGCTGAACTGGCCAACGTCATTGAGGATTTATTAGATGAGTATATCAGCAGCACAGATTAACAATCTGAAAGCCGCTGTATCTGCTGGTCTTAAATCGTTTTATCGTCCACCTGTTTTAACCTGTAGTGAATACGCCGACACGCATTTTTATATGTCGTCGGAATCGTCTTACACCGAAGGTAAATGGGAAAGCCTACCGTTTCAAATCGGCATATTGAATGCCATGGGTAACGACCAAATCACCACGCTGAACATCATGAAGTCAGCGCGTGTGGGTTACACCAAAATGTTAATGGCCAATGCTGGCTACAAGATAGAACACAAAAAACGTAACGTGCTGATATACCAGCCGCGTGACGGTGCCGCCAAAACGTTTATGAAAAAGCACGTTGAAACCGCAATACGCGACATGCCGATTTGGAAGGCGCTAGCACCTTGGATTGGCCGCAAACATAAAGACAGCACCTTAGAAGATAAGGTGTTCACCAACGGTAAAACCTTAATGGTGCGTGGTGGTACCGCTGCTGCTAATTACCGTGAAATTTCAACCGATGACGTAATTTACGATGAACTTGCAGGTTTTGACGAGTCAATCGAACACGAAGGTAATGCCACATCGTTAGGGGATACCCGTGTTGAACTGTCGATGTTTCCTAAATCGATTCGCGGATCTACACCCAAAATTCTCGGTACCTGCCAAATTGAAAAGGCCTGTAGTGAAAGTGGCTACCAATTTAGATTTAACTTGCCCTGCCCACACTGCGACGAACTGCAGCATTTAAAGTGGGGCGGAAAAACCGAACCCTTTGGTATTAAGTGGCAAGGCAATGACCCAAAAACAGCGTATTACGTGTGCGAACACTGCGGTTGCTGCATTGAAAACAATCAACTGCATGATATGGAAGAACACCCCCGCGCAGTATGGATATGCGACAAAACGGGCGTGACAACCCCCGACTTTATTTCGTTTTTTGATAAAGACGGCAACGACTTTTTAACGCCTGAAAATATCTCTATTTACATCTGGTCGGCGTACAACACCCTTAACAGCTGGGCCAAGTTAGTCACCGAGTTTTACAAAGCCAAAGGCGACAAAGAAAAGCTACAAACCTTTGTTAACACCAAACTTGGCCAACCGTGGGACAACGACAACGGCGAACGTATTGAATGGGAAGATTTAGGCCGCAGGCGTGAAATGTACCCCAACGGCAACATGCCAGATTGGGTAGTGTACTTAACCGCGGGTGTGGATACCCAAGACGACCGATACGAAGGCCGTGTTTGGGGCTGGGGCGCAGGTAAAGAATGTGCCCTAATCGATAGGTTTATTTTGTACGGTGATCCAGCAAACCAAGTGCTGCTTGATAAAGTTGCCCTGCGCTTAAACCAAAGTTACCCCCGTAACGACGGCATAGTGCTCAGCATTGGCACAACGTGTTGGGATTCTGGCGGTCACTACTCCGATACGGTTTACTCAATGAGTAAAAAGCTCGGTTTGTTCCGTGTGGTACCTATTAGGGGCGCCAACATGTACGGCAAGCCGATTGCTAATTTCCCCCGCAAGCGGAGCAACAAAGGCGTGTACCTAACAGAAGTGGGTACCGACAACGCCAAAGAGTTGATCATGGCCATGATGCGCACTCAACCCAGTGTTGATACCCGCACACCTGGTGCCATTCATTTGCCACTGAACGACAGCATTTGTGATGACACCGAACTGCAACAGTTAACCTCTGAACGAAAATTGCCGACACGCCGTGATGGTCGCATTGTGTATCGCTGGGAAGCAGGCGGCAGGCGTAACGAAGCGCTCGACTGTTTTGTGTATGCCATGGCTGCACTGTATATCGCCATTGATAGGTTTGGCATCAATCTCGAATCGCTCAGTAAAGTGATAACAAATAAACACGACAATCCATCATCAACCGATGAATCCCCACAACCCAAAAAACCGAAAAAAGCCCCAGCTAATAACTGGTTAAATGGTGGTTCGGCTAAATCAGGAGGCTGGCTGTAATGTCAAAGCAAACCGCGACAGAGATGGTCGCGCTGTATATCGACGCTGAAAAAGAGGTGTTGGCGGGTAAAACCGTTAGCGTTAACGGCAAGTTGATGACCAGTGAAGACCTAGAGCAAATTCGTAAGGGCCGCATTGAATGGCAACGCACCCTAAACATGTTTACCCGCCCACGGGGCACCACACTGGCTCGATTTAACTAGGAAACAATATGAGCATTATTAACGATGCACTATCGTATTTATCCCCTGGCTGGGCGCTAAAACGACAAGCGGCCGCAATGAGTTATCGCAACCTTAAAGGTTATGAAGCTGCCAGCCCAAGCCGAACCCACAAAGCCAACAAAGAAGGACGCGGTGCCAACCAAGCGGTGTTTGCCGCAGGTAAAAGCTTGCGTGAACAGGCAAGGTGGTTAGACGAAAACCACGACCTGAGTATTGGTATTTTAGACCGTATGGAAGAGCGGGTAATTGGTGCGCAAGGCATTGTGGTTGAGCCACAGCCGCGCAGTATGAGTGGTGAAATACTGGATGAGTTAGCCAATGATATTCAGCGCCGTTTTGCTGCATGGTCATTAAAACCTGACGTAACAGGGCGCTACACTCGCCCCGAACTTGAGCGTTTAGTGTTACGTACTGCATTACGTGACGGTGAAGCATTCGGCCAGCAAGTGCGTGGCAAAGTGCCAAAGTTTGGTCACCCAAACCCGCAAGGCACGCAATACAGCATTGAAGCGTTAGAGCCTGATTACATTCCGTTTGAACTAAACGATGTGTCGCAACGGGTGCGTCAAGGGTTTGAGGTTAACGGATGGGGGCAGGTGGTTAATTACCATGTGTTGCTTGATCACCCGTCTGACCAAATCGGTTTTCGTTATAAAACCAAAACGGTACCAGCAAGCAACATGCTGCACTTGGGCTTATTTAAACGCCTACACCAGCTGCGCGGTATCAGTATTTTTCACGGTATTTTAACCCGTCTTGGCGACATTAAAGACTATGAAGAATCTGAACGTGTTGCCGCCCGTATTGCTGCCGCCTTAGCGTTTTACATTAAGCGCGGTGACGCCAGCATGTTTACCCCAGACCAAGGCGCAAGCCTAAACCGTGAAATTAACATTGCACCAGGTATGACGTTTGACGACCTCGCGCCCGGTGAAGATGTGGGCATGATTGAGTCAAATCGCCCTAATGTGCATTTGGTGGATTTTCGTAATGGCCAGTTAAAGGCCTGTGCTGCGGGTACCCGTGGCAGCTATTCAAGCATTGCCCGTGATTATCAAGGCAGTTATTCAAGCCAGCGCCAAGAGCTGGTTGAGCAAGACGAATCAAACCGCATTATGCAGCAATGGTTTTGTGCAGGTTGGGCGCGACCCGCGTTTAGAAACTGGTTGCAAATGGAGTTAATGAACAAGCAAGACCCTTTAACCCTGCCGCCAGACTTAGACATGCGAACGTTGATGGATGCCGTTTATTACGGTCCCACCATGCCATGGATTGACCCCCGTAAAGAGTCCCAAGGTTGGGAAATGATGATAGCCGGTAATGCCGCTACCGAGGCTGACTGGGCAAGGGCCCGTGGCCGTAATCCAAGCGAAGTTAAACGCCAGCGTCAACGTGAGCTGAAGTTTAACCGCGACAACGACATGGTTACGGGTAACGACCCTGAGCCACAAAACGGAGAAACCCCAAGTGAAAAAGACCCAAATAAGTCTAGCCGTGGCCGCCATGATGCTAATGCCAAGCGCATCAGCGAGCTTGACCGAGAGTAAAGAAAAACGCGGTATCTACAGCATGAAAGGTGCTGCCAATGGCGTGGTCGAATTGATTTTATATGGCGATGTTGGCTGGGATTTTACCGCCAAACAAATCGCCACTGACCTACGCGCTATGGGCAAAGTGTCGCAGATTAACGCTTACATTCAATCGGGTGGCGGCGATGTGATGGATGGCATGGCTATTTATAACATCCTCGCGCGTTGGCCTTGCCAAAAGTCGATTTGTATTGAGTCGGTAGCCGCATCAATGGCCAGTGTGATTTGTATGGCATTCGATACCGTGATTATGCCGTCTAATGCCTTTTTGATGATCCACAGTAATTGGGGCGGTGCAGTTGGTACCGCTGATGATTTACGTGAATACGCAGACTTGCTTGATAAGTGGCGCTCAAGTATGGGCAAGGCTTATAAAGATAAAGCCGGTGGCAAGTTAAGTGATGAACAGCTAGGACAGTTTTTCAAAGAAGATACTTGGTTGTCAGCACAAGAGGCTGTTGCTCTTGGGTTAGCAGATGAAGTGATAGAACCGATGCAAATGGCTGCATCAATTAATTTTAAACGACTGAAGGACTTTAATAATATGCCTAAAGCATTACAAACCCTGCTAGCACAACAGGGCAATATCGGTGCTACCACCTTAAACACACCTGCGCCAGCAGCCACTATTACCCCAGCCCCAGCCGCTTTAGTACCAGCACCCGCAGCACCGTCACAAGCGGATATTCAAGCGGCGGCAATTACCTTTAACGCTGAACGTATTAGCGGTATTAACACCGCGTTTGCGACGTTTCCGCAATTGGCTGAACTTAAAAACAGCTGTATTGCTGATGCGAATATCAATGCTGACAAAGCCAAAGATATGATTTTGGCAAAGCTTGGCGAAGGTATTACGCCATGTGCCGTGCAGCCTAAAAGTGTCATTATTCATGCCAGCAACGGTAACATTGTGGGTGATTCAATTCGCGCGCAACTAATGGCACGCGCTGGCCATGAAGCGGCACAAAAAGACAATGGCTATGGCAGTTACAATTTACGTGAACTTGCCCGTGCATCATTAGCCGATCGCGGTATTGGTTGTGCGGGTATGAACGTGATGCAAATGGTGGGTTTAGCGTTTACTCATACCTCATCTGATTTCGGTAACATCATGTTAGATGTGGCCAATAAGTCAGTGTTAAAAGGGTGGGCTGAAGCGGCTGAAACCTTTGAACGTATCGCCAAAAAAGGCCAGTTAAGTGACTTTAAAGTGGCGCATCGTGTTGGCATGGGTGAGTTTAAAAGCTTACCAGAAGTGAAAGACGGTGCTGAATACAAGTACATCACTGTGGGCGACCACGCTGAAAAAATTGCCTTAGCAACTTACGGCGGTATTTTTACGTTAACACGCCAAACGGTTATTAACGATGACATGGATATGTTAATGGGCGTACCGATGAAAATGGGTAAAGCCGCTAAGCGCACTATTGGTGACTTGTTTTGGGCTGTGTTAACCAAAAACGCCAAAATGAATGACGGTAAAGCCTTATTCCATGCTGAGCATGGCAATTTATCATCGGGCGCGCCAAGCGTTGAAGCGTTCAGCATTGCCGCTGAGTTAATGGAATCGCAGATGATTGGCGAGTCACCGTTAAACATCATGCCTGCATTTGCGTTGGTACCACCAAATCTTAAGCGTGCGGTGTTGCAAATTATTCAGTCAACGTCGGTTAAAGGTACTGATGCAAACTCCGGTATTGCTAACCCAATTCGCGACTTTGTTGAGGTGTTGTCTGAACCTCGCCTTAAAGCGAAAAGTGACAAAGAGTGGTACTTAACCGCAGCGCAGGGTGAAGACACGATTGAAGTGGCTTACCTTGACGGTATCGACACGCCATACATTGAGCAGCAACAAGGTTTTACCGTTGATGGTGTTGCTACCAAAGTGCGTATTGATGCCGGTGTGTCACCACTTGATCACCGTGGTTTGGTTAAATCAACGGGTGTGTAACCTAGCTGAAAACCTCGTACATTCCACAATATAAAAGGCCGTGACTTAATAAGAGTAGCGGCCTTTTTAATGGCTAATTTTTAACGTAATTGGGACAAACCTTTATGAAAAATTGTGTAGCAGATGGTAATACCATCGAATTTATCGCCACGGCCTTAGTTGCCAGTGGTGGACCAGTGTTATTAGGTAAAGTGGTTGCCGTGTCACTTGGCAATGTTGCTATTGATGAAGTGGGTGTGGGTGCAACTGCAGGTGTGTTCGAGTTACCAAAAGTGACCGCTGATGACATTGGCCAAGGTGCGCAGGTGTATATCAAGGCTGATGGCATGATCACTAGTGTTGCATCTGGTAATACCTTAGCCGGTAAAGCGTGGGCTGCGGCAGGTAACCCAAGCGATACAGTTTGGGTAAAAATTAATGCTTAGCGTTAACGAACGCATAGCAAGCAAGCTTGCCCGTGCGTTCACTAAACTGGCACAACCGTGCCAGTTTATCCCTAGCGCTGGCCAAGCTGCTTATAGTCGTAGTGTAAATCTGCCGCCAACCGAAAAAGACCGCAGTAACGAATACGTGCTAGAGCCAGTGAACATAGCCGAGTTTCTACTCAGTGAAGGCAAGGTGCAATGTGATGATCTGTTTGAGCTGAACGGTAATCAATATCGACTCACTCAACACAATGGCTCAGACAATATCAGCGTTAGCTTTGTGTATGTGAGTTATTAGGAATAACAGCAATGGCATTAGTGACAACAGGGTTTGATGCGGTAACGGCTGAACTAAAACGCATGCGTGCAGCTCAAGCCCCAACTATTGCTAAAGCCATTGATGATGCTGCTAAGTTTGGTAGCCAGCTTGCTGTAGATGAAATATTCAATAAGTACGGCTTTAAGTCTAAGTCGTATGTTGATCAACATTTCAGTGTCAGCATTAATCCTAAAACCCTAACCGCATCGATAAGCGCAAGAATGCGCGCCAGTACATTAACCCGCTTTTCTAGCCCTCGCTATAAAGTGGGCAGGCGTTCTGCAAGGGTGGCAGCGGGGTTTAGCGTTAACGTTATTCGCCATCAGCCTGTGTGGTTTAGTGGTGCGTTTACGGTTATTGGCCGCAATGGCAATCAATTAATGTTCAGCCGTAAAACGGGTGATAACGCCTGGCGTGACCTTAAAGGACAAAAAGCGTTATACGGCCCTTCAGTGGCAGGCAGTTTTGGCTTTATGCGTGAGGCGTTAGAGCCTCCGATTATTGCCCATCTGCGTAAAAAATATGGCCAATACGCTAAGTAGTTCAATTCTGTTTTTGAGGTACCCATGATTCAAAACATTTTAAACCGCTTACAGCTGGTTGGCGGTGCAGAGGTGCGCGAAGGCTTTTATGCGCAAGGGATAGCTAAAGAGCAAAAGTTTATTTTTTTGCAACCCTACACCGAATTGTTCAGCGCCAAAAACGGCATAGATAAATACCGTGACGACCTGACATTGCAAGTGATAGCGGGTATCAATGTCACCAAAACCACTAGCCCCACCACCGATTTAATTAACCTGGTGCGAGACATTCGCAGCGCCTTTTTTAAAGATGAACGCAATTTGGAAAAACCATCATGGTTGCCAATGTGCATCAGCTTTAAAGAGGCCGAACCCTGTAAATACATTATGCCCGAAAGCCATGAAAAACATGCGCTAGCGGTCATTACCTTAACCCTAGTTCATACCGTTCAATTTGGAGAAAGATTATGAGCGAAACCGTAACCGAAAGTTACATCGGCTCAGGCATTGTGTATGTCAATGGCCGCGATGTGGGCAACGCCAGTGGCGTTAAAATCGACATCGAGCAAGAAAGTAAAGCCCAACCTAACTACCGTGGTGGTGGCGGTAACGCTGCTGAAATTACCAAGGTGAAATCGGTTAAATTGTCGATGACATTAAATGATTTTAGCAACGCCAATTTAGCGTTAGCCCTACGCGGTAAAGTGGAGGTATTAACCTCTGCGTCAGTCACTGATGAAGCTATTACTGCTGTGTTAGATGGCCTAGCCGACACCACTAAAATGATTGATACCACTGTTGCCCCAGTTGTTACCCATGACACTGGCACTCCCACTTATGATGTTGATGTTGACTACGTGGTCAGTGCTGGCGGTATTCGTGCATTAAGCACAGGTTCAATTACCGCAGGCCAAGCTTTAAAAGTCACATACACAAGTAAAGCCGGTAATGCCCTGCAAGCACTGGTTGAATCTGGCGAAGAAGTCAAAGTGGTCATTGACGGTGTTAACGATGCCACTGGTAAGGCGAACGTGCTTAAGTTTTATCGCTGGAAGCCAAGCCCAACATCAGGTTTAGACTTAATTGGTGATGACTTTGGTTCGTTCGACATTGAAGGCGGCGTACTGGCCGATAGCAGCATTGTTGCTACTGGTAAGTCTAAGTTCTTTGTGCGTAGCGCCGCGTAAACCGTATCAACATTTAAACAAGCCCACAGTTAACCGCTGTGGGTTTTTCTTTTGTTTTCTATTGCTAATTTGGTGATGTATGAGCTTTAAAGACCAAGTCATTAACCTGATCATTCAGGGCAAAGATTTATTTTCAAGTGAAGCTAAAAAGTCTGAAAAGGCTTTAGCTGAATTAGCATCAGAAAGCGAAATACTTAATGCCCGTTTAAAAGAGTTAGAAGATTTACAGGCCGCGGCTAATTCTATTGATGGCTTAACGTCTTCGATTATTAAAGGCGAAAAAGCCTATAAAGATAATTCAGTCGCGCTTGATAAGTTGGTTGTTCAACAAAAAGTGGCTGCAAAAGAGTTAAAGCAATTTGAAGCGGCGCAAAAGGCGGCAGAAGGTTCAACTAATCAACTTGAGCAAGAATACAACCAGGCACAAGCGGCATTAGTTAAATATGAAACCGAGTTACAGCAAGCCCGGGTTGAAGTTGAAAAACTCAGCAGCGAACAGCAACAAAGTGCCACTGCCAGCAAAGAGCAAGCCGCAGCATTAACCAAAGCCAAAACCGATTTACAACAATTAACGACTGAACAAACCAGTGCAAAAAATGCCGCCACTGAGCTGGCAACCGCATTAGATACACAGCGCCGCGAACTGCTTGAGGTGAGCACCGCAACAGATGAAGCCAGCCGAAATAAAGCCGAATATACCTTACAAGTAAAAACCGCTAGAACTGAGCTAAACCAGCTTGAACGTAGCCTTAATAAAAACAAATCAGAATTAGATCAAAACACCGCCAGCATAAACAAAGCTGGCATAAGCATGGATAAACTGGCCGATGCCAGTGCTGATTTAAAGCAGCAGCAAATAGCCGGTGAAGCAGCGTTAAAAGGGGTTAACACTAAGCTTGAACGCCACAATAAGTTATTAAACGAGTCACAAAAGCAAGCGGGTGACTTTGGTGGCAGCGTTAAAAGTGCGACTGCTTCGCTGGTTGCAATGGCGGGTGCTTATATTGGCGTTGATAGGCTTTGGGAAAGTTTAAAGTCAATACTGACTGCAGGGGATGAAGCCAAAGCCTTTGGGGTGCAAATGAGCGCCATGATGGGCAGTATTGCCGGTGGTGAGCAGGCCACTGCTTGGATAAAAGACTTTGCTAATAATACCGCTACCCGTTTAGATACCGCTAAAAAAGCCTTTGCCTCATTAAAAACCTTTGGCATTGATCCCATGAATGGATCACTGCAGTCAATGGTGGATTACAACGCGCGCTTAGGTGGTAGCCAAGAAAAATTAGAGGGAATTATTTTAGCGGTTGGCCAAGCGTGGGCTAAACAGAAATTACAAGGCGAGGAAATATTACAGTTAGTTGAGCGCGGTGTGCCCGTGTGGGATTTGCTTGAAAAAGTCACCGGTAAAAACGTGACTCAGTTGCAAAAAATGAGCGCGGCAGGTGAGTTGGGCCGCGATGTTATCAAGCAGCTGTTTGACGAAATGGGCAAGCAGGCTAATGGCCAAGCGTCTAAAAGCTTAGAGTTATTAGGCGGTCAGATTAATTTAATCTCTAATAAGTGGACTGAGTTTAAAGAGATTATTGCCGACTCTGGCGCGTACCAGGTGGCGGTTGATTTACTTAAAGACATTAACGCCACATTTAACGAGTTAAACCAAAGCGGCAAAATCAAGCAGGCTGCACAGGATATTAGCGACTTTTTTACTACCATTCTTAAGGATGGCGGTGAAAGTATCAAAACCACCCTTGCCAATATCACTGCATTTACAACCTCGTTAAACGTTATTGCAGGCAGCATTCGCCTAGTATTTAACGTGCTTACAGGGATTATTGCTACGTTTGGTGCTGCGGTTGCTGGTGCGTTTGCCATGTTTCCACTTGGCATGGCAAAAGCATTAAGCGTATTTGGTAGCAATGCGCTATCCAATGCGTTTCAAAAGCAAGCCGATTTGCTGCTGACAATATCTAAGGCATATGTTGATCAAGTTAAGCAAGATGCTACTGATGCTGCAGCGGCTTTGGGGCAGCTTGGCATTGATGTTCAGAGTGATTCTAATGAAACGACAAAAACACAGGTCGAGAACGCTGAAAAAGTTAAAGCAGCAATGCAATCGCAAGCTGAGGCGCGTTTAAACGCTTACCAAAAGGATGTTGCAACCAGCGAGAAGTTATCAAACTTAGCGCAAAAAGAAGTTGATGATTGGAAGGCTCGACAAAAGGCAGCAGAAGAACATTACACGAAATTAAAAAGTAGCGGTACAGCTACGTTAGAAGAAATCGAAGCCGCTGAAACAAGGTATGGCAACGCCACCTTAAAAGTGACTGATTTATTGGTTGCTCAATCTTCTGCCCAACGTGATTTAACCGATTCGCAATTAAAGCTAAATGACGCGACTGTCGTTTTTCTATCTGCTCAAAGCGAACTGGCTGACAGAGAGCTAAGCAAAGTTCGCGATGCTTACATTGATGGAAAAGCATCAATTGAGGATTATGAGAAAGCCCAAGTTAAAGCGAAAACTGCGACAGAGTCATTAGCTAAAGCCCAAGGTGAATTGGTTAACTCAACTGATGCGCAAACAAAGGCTGTTAATGCTTATGAAGCTGCGATGGAGCAGGCCAATGTCACAACATTAAAGTCACTACAGGAGTTAGCGACTAAAGCAAAAAAGGCTTATGAGCAGACCAATGAAGCCATTAAAAATGGCGTAGGCTCAACTTATGATGCCCAACAAGCATTTTTAAAATACGCTGAGGCAGCCATTAAAGCTGCTGCAGCTGGTGACCAACAAGTTGATGCCAGTATTCGTCAGCAAGCCGCAAATTTAGGGCTAGTTGATAATATTGACCAGCTTATTGGTCAGTACCAACGTTTAAAGGAGGTGCAAGGTAACGTCGGCAATGATGCTGAAGAAAATGAAGTGAGAGTGGCTAATGCTAACAAAGGCATTGGTACCACCATGGAAAACACCATGGGGGTTGTGGTTAAAAGTGCCGAGCAAGCAGGGACTTCATTGGCCGGTGTTGCTGAGTTTTTTACTGACTTTTTACGAGGTGTTACCGCCGAAGTAGCCGAGCTAAGTAAAGGTGCTGTTGCTTACTTTAAGTCGATTCTTTACGGTCAAACCCTGTTAATTGACTCAAGTAGTGAGTTAGATAAAACCATTGAAACTTACCGAAGCTTAACGGGTGAGATTAATGAGCTACAAAACCAGCTAGCCATTGCTATCGACTTCACTGGCATTAGCACTTTTGCCCGTAAAGCTGAAATAGCCGGTAAGCAAGCGCAAGCGGCCTATTATGGCCAGCGCATCGAACTGCTTAAAATGGTTGATGCACTTAATGCGGCCGAAGGCGGCAATATTGGCTTAATTAGAAGCGCAGAACGTGCGGCTAACTCAATGAACTTGATGAATGATCAAGACTTGGGTGCGCTGAAATCGGCCATTGATTCCGCTAAATCTAGCATGGATTCACTGCGTGATAGTGCTCAGTCAACTCTTGATACCTTGCAAGATGAGTTAGACGGTTACCTTGGCCGCCAAGACGAAATTGAAAAACGTCGTTATCAGCAAGAGCTAACAGAAATTAAGGCGCAACTTACTAAAGCTGAGCGAACGGGTGATCAAACATTAATTAATCAGCTGCGTGAAGCCGAAAAAACCTTAGGCAAGGTTTATGCGTTTCGTACCGCTGAAATTAAAGCTCAGCAAGAATCTGATAAACAACGCGCTATTACTGATACGCAAAACCTTAAACAACAAACCACACCCCAAAAAACGATACACACCCCAGCTCCCCAAACATCACCTAGCCAAACCACTGTTGCCGCAAGTAGCAGTGACAAGGTTGTGCTGCAGCTGCAAGTGGGTAACCGCACCTTTGATGCGCAAACTAAGCGCAGCATTGTGAATGAGTTGGTGGCTGAGATTAAGCGTTTGCAGTCGGTTGGCGGTTAGCCGCTAGGTTGCTGTATCACTTCAAAAAGAGGTCCTATGTTTAGCACCATTATTGACAGTATTGATTTGGAAGAGCCATTGCATTGGCTTAACCGCAATAACACCCAACGCGTGGCGGCAAATATGAAACGGGCACTTAACGGTGCGCCGCATATTCAGCAAACCGTTATACCTGCAGGTATTGCATTAGAGCTGGGTACCAAAAGTGGCTGGATGCATCGCCTAGATTTTAATGCGCTGCAAGCCCACGCTGCATCAACACTCACGGCTTTTACTATTAATCACGATGGCAACGTTATTTATGTGGTGTGGGATAACACCCAAGCTAACGTGATCACCGGTGATGATTTGGACGATGAGTTTGGCGAATACCCGTTACTCACCAATGTGGTTTTACGATTTTTAACGCTTTAGCATGATTAACACAGGTGGCACATGACCATTACCCGAGCAGATTTAAAAATATTCAAGCCTGAGTCACTGGGTTCTAGTGATGACGCGGGCGGCCAGCGTACTAAATTAGTGGTGAAGTCTGGTGAGCTTAATGAGCTATTTAGAGCGATTTCAGATATCGACCATTCGCAATCTGCGGTTGATATTGTCAAATGTTACCCCGCGCTGGATACCACAGGCACTGAGCTGTTGCTTAATGGTCATGTTTTTTTCAGTCAAAAACCAACAGACCCTTTGGTGAGCATGTTGTTAGCTGAGTCAAATGAGTTTGAAGATGCTGACCGCATGACAGACATGGTAGAGATTTTAGAGTCATCCGTTAAAGCTGGACAGCTGGTACGCAATCGCTTAATTGGTTTGTTGGCGGGGCAAGACTCGTTTCCTCGCTCGTATTTGCAGTCTATTTATCAGTTTAACGGTAGAGACTACTATGAAACGGTTCGGTTAAGCCAAGGCCAAGTGATTGTTATTTCTGTTGAGTATGAGGGTAATGAAAATGCGCTGTATCCACGCTTTGAACATTTTTGTGAAGTTCAAGAAACCGTAACGGGTGGCCAAGGTGGGCAAGTGTATTTTAAGCCGGCTATTCCGTTTAATACGCCAAACTTTGACGTCACTATCAATGGTGAATCTGGTTGTACTAAATTGCGTTATGTTAGTGCGAACGATGGCATTAAATACCATGGCGTGAGTGAGCTGACCGCTGCTGCAACGAGTGAAATACTTGATGTTGGCGCAACGGTAACAGAGATGTTACCCAAGGTGCGTACCATTTCATTAAGCGCAGGTAATGCATTAGCGGGAGTGTCGGATTCGCAAGGCGGTAGTGTTACTGTTGATAATGCTGGGGTGTATGCTCCAGCCCGCAAAACCTTAGTTTTACCCAGTGTGAAAAATCAAAACACCTATATTTTTGAGATACCTGATTTGGTTAATTCCCCTTGGTTTGCTGAAAACAACAAACAGGCGGTGAGTTACAGCGGCGCGTTTGGTCAGTATGCCAACATCTTCATTACTGGTACCACGGTTACTGTTATTTTTACGGGCATCAACATGACGGGAAATAACAGCATTGCGGTGTCGTATTATCAAGCCAGTAAGTACCAGATTTATGCCAGCAGCAATACGTTTCCTGTTAATAGCATTTTGACGAAGGATTTTTTTGCGGGTGAAGTGGATTTTATTAATTCGAGCTACAGCAACAGTAGTGTGAGCTTAGGTAATTTTAGTGCCGATGACATTAGTGCAATCCCTATCATTGAATTAAATCAGACCGTAATTGGTTGGATTAATGCCCGTACTGGTGTGGTGACGAAGGATGTGGATTTTCGGGGTGATTTCACCTTAACCTATGGCTGTTTGTTAGCTAAAACTGAACCCGCTAGCGGTGGCGATGTGCCACCTGGTGATTTAAGTGTGACGTTTGTTCTTACCAGTCCTGAGCCTGTACTGGATAGCTTTTATGTCACTGTTTCGACCACTTCTGAAACCTTGCTGAGTGCTAGCGCCGATTCCAACGGCATTATTACCGGCACGGGAGTGACTGGCAGCATTGTTAATGGCGCGGTATCGCTTGAGTTTTCGCAACGAGTGATATTAAGCACCCTACGTTATGACGTAACCGAAACGGTGACACTTTCACCCCCTCCTGAGCTTTATGGCCTAAACCCACTGCGGATTAAAAACGGTGGCGTAGTGGCGTGTTTTACAGCCTGGACCAACATCAATGTGCAACATAGCCAAACCCAAGTAATCGTTAGCCCTGCGGTTGACCAAACTTTATCTGTACGAGTAAATGCGCGATTTGTCGATATTACTGACGCCAATGGGGCCAGTTTATGGACACTAAATAACACGCATTACAGCGTGGTTAAAGAAACGGGTGTTGTGACACTGCACAGTAATTTTAGTGGTTTTGAAGCGCCATTTTTACTGACAGATAGCATCGGTGAATTAGCTTTGGTTGTAGAGGTGCAGCCCAATACTTTGGTATTAGCCGCGCCATTAAGTCAGTCGTATCCCATTGGTTCTGTAGTGTCTAGCGTTCAAGATTTAGGTGATTTACAAGCGCGAGTCGGTGCGGTTCGTGACATGACTGCATGGTCGAATAATTGGGACCAAGATGGCACCAATACCACAGCTAGCTTGAACGTGGTTGATTACCCGATTGAGGTGCGTAACGACACCGCGATTAACGAAGATTGGGTGTTGATTATGACTAGCCCAACATCATTTCGCTGTGTGGGTAAACGTTTAGGTCAAATTGCCACTGGCGATATCGTCAATGATTTCGCTCCAATAAACCCACTTACACTTGCCCCTTATTTTATTATTCGCCAGGGCGCATTTGGTGGCGGCTGGCAAGCTGGTGAGGCTATTCGTTTTAGAAGCTACGCCAGTTCAAAACCCGCCATGTTGTTGCGAACGGTACAAAGTGGTCATACACAAATTACAGAAGACCGTGCGGTGTTGTCATTCCGTGGTAATGAATCGTAACGCTCGATATTAATAAATTATAAGAAGGGGTATTAAAATGGGATTACCAGTAACGGTTTATCGCTGGGATGATGCGGGTGCACCGCAACTTGTTGAAAGACGACCATCTGAACTTATAACGATTTTAAAAAAATGCTTGGTTGAGGGTTATGGAACTAAATCACCATTAGGGTGGACTGCACCATTTGAAGATGTTCAGAATAGAAAGATTGTTTTTAGAAACTCACCCACTGACGGTAGTGGTGGTGTATTGCGATTTGCGGATTTCAATACGGATGATAGGGTGGGTGGTACGGTAATTTACACTCATGGTAAAATTGCAAATAGTGTAGATGAAGTGCTACCGCTTCACGTTTATAATTCCATCTTTGCACAAACTGTAAATAACACACAGTGGGTGATAATCGGTACGTCGAGATCGTTTTATTTAATAGTTAATAACACCTCTAAACCTATGGCGTCAGGTACGTCTGGGTCTGGTACTTGGTGGTTTGGTGATTTAGACCCATCGCTACCTTATGACCAATCAACAATGATGGCATTTTATGCATCAACAAATAATACAGGTGGTACTGGTTGGAATTTATCACTAGATTATTTGGGTAACGGTTCAGGGCAAGTCGTACTTGGTGACGCCAACAACGACATATATTCAGCGGAGTACCAATTGTATTTACCGATGGATGGTGCAAAACTTTATTCTCAAACGTCAGCTTCTAACTCGCAAGGTGTACCCGTTACAAACCTATTTCTTGCCCCTGTATTGGTGAAATTAAAAACGCTTAACTCAGGCGCCAAGGACGCTTTTGATACACTCATACGGTTCAGCGAGAGTAGACCTGTGATTCGTGGCGCTATAGCTGGGCTGTATGAATTTGCACAAGGTGGATATAGTGACCAACCGTGGCCGCAAATTCATACTCAACAGGGTCGTAGTTATTGGATTATCAGGCAAGGTCACGTTGGTTCATGTAACGTATGTATTGATTTGGACACTTGGTATGAATAGTTTAATACTCAAACTAACAAAGGGTGCTGACCATTTAAACGTTGGGTTACTGACCGTTGATATTGATGTTGCAGCGAGTCGTTTGATGATAATTGACCGAACTACTGGCTTGGTTATGAGATACATGGAAGTACCACCGTCAAAGACTTTTCAAACTGTGTTTAATTACGAGTACGCATTAACTAATAAAATTATTGTCGGCATTATTGATATGAATGGTGTTTATGCGCTTCAAACAATTGACGCAATTAAACTAGAACCTGCGGTACTCGGTGAGTTAGACATATGGTAATTATAAGGTTCAGCAGACCTTACGCGTCTAGATTGTCACCCATTGTAATTAGGTTTGGTGGTGATATTGAACCACCATTACCTATCGATAATAGCATTGGTATTGAATGCGGTATGGTGTGGCGCAAACCTATCGCTATTGAAAAACAAACGGTATTAACTGAGGTGGCAAGTCATTTAGGTATCGAGTTAGACGTATCTTGGACGTTAAACAATGGTACCGAACAAACGATTATGTCAGCTTGGGCATCTAAAGCATCAGAAGGTATAAGCTATGGTTTAAGCTGGAAAGTTTTACCACTAACCCGCAAAGACTTTGCGATTAGTTGGGCGCTACCAACGAGCCATCAAACCTCTATTGATATTTTATGGAAAACAACAATAATTCATCAAACTGATACCGTAATGCGTTGGTTAGATGTTGCAGCTGAACGCTTATCAGTAAGTTTGATATGGCATGATGGCGCAGCACAACATATTCAGCATACATTACGTTATAAAGGAATACGTAGCGGCACTGAACACCTTTTAAAATGGGGCCCGCATGCAGCACGCTGGATATGTTCGACTAAATATCGCCCACCAGTGGGTGTAGTGAGTATTCGTTTTAATGATCCATTTACCCCTTTAACCAGCGCGGCAGTCAATCCGATTATTATCCGGTTCACACCCTCACCAGAGTATTGTTACTTTGACGACGGTGGCGGGTTAATTGACTCAAACCCAGTGTTACCCAATCTTGATTTTAAAACCCCCATTGAACCCCAATTGCGCAGGTATTATTTAATGCAGCCAACCATTACGTGTATACGCTTGTCTGACAACGTGCCGATTGTGATCAGCAATATCAGTATTAGCCGCAGCCGTGGCCAGTGGGCCAGCTCGGTGAGTATCGATTTTTCAAGCCGTATCGATGCCTGCCGCGCTGAAAACCAACTGCTTAAAGTCGGCATTAACGGCTATGAGTTTTATGTTTTACTTGAGCAAACCAGCGTAAACAAAGTGTTTGGTAACGCGACTTATCGCGGAACAGGCCGCAGCCGCAGCGCCGAACTGACTACGCCATATGTATTGCCGATCAGTTATACCAATTCAACATCACGCAGTTATGCCGGTTTACTTTCTGACATGCTGCAGTTTACCGGTTGGACTATTGAGCTTAACGGCATTGTTGATTTTAACGTACCTGCAGGCGCATTTAGCGTTGGTAATAAATCGCCTATCGATGCAGTGCAAGAAGCGGTGACACAATTGGGTTGTATGCTGTTATCCGATGATGAAACCAAAGCATTAACCGTGGTACCACGTTGGCCAACAGTGCCGTGGTTAATGGATACTGCGACACCTGATTTAACCTTGCACGATGCGGTGATCACCAGTTACAGCGAGTCAAAAGAAATCGGTACCGAGTGTAATGTGGTTTGGCTTCGTGGTGAGCAGCAGGGCATAAGTGCA
Organism: Shewanella glacialimarina; assembly: GCF_020511155.1. NCBI lineage: Bacteria > Pseudomonadati > Pseudomonadota > Gammaproteobacteria > Alteromonadales > Shewanellaceae > Shewanella > Shewanella glacialimarina. Next base: position 720,606 of record NZ_CP041216.1, read on the forward strand.
AAAGTAAAACGTGCTGGCACGGCAGGCAATATCGCAACTGATGACATTAGCGCTCAACTGATTGTTGATAATCAGGCCGCTAGAACAGCCGGTACTAACGCACTGGCCGACACAGGCAGTAAGCTTAATATCAATATGAGTTTACCGATTCTGGCCGACTTACCACCCGCAACACCTGGTATGTTGATTGGCGTTCGTGAAGGTGTGAATGTGTTCAAAGGCACTTGTGATTCCGTCACTATTAGCGCATCGGTTAGCGACACTGGCGACATTGATGTAGAGCAAACCATCACCGTCGTTCGTCACGTTGCCTAGGCTGTTGTATCAGAAATAGTATAAGGAATCGTAATGTTAAAGCAGTTACAACAAAGCCTAAGCTCCCCGCGTTTAATTATGACGATTAATGTGGCGAATACCGATGGAACGGTTACCGCCACCACTGCCAGCGGCCACACCCAACGGGTTATTGGCTCTGGCAGTATTGGTGATCATATCTATGTTCAAGACGGCAGGGTGCTAGGGACAGCACCTGATTTGGTGTTTGTAGAGATAGAGGTATAGGTACTAAATATCACAGTTTAAATCAGTTAATAGTCTGTTTAATTTTTTGCTTAAAATCACATCGTTTTTATGAGTAGAGTCTACAACCTTTCTTGTATTATCAATGAATTTCAAGTTATATGAATAATCTTTGAATTGCTCAATATCAAGCAAACATGTAATTTGCATTAAAAATAGCTCTGGAATTGTATGTTGTTAGTTTTTTTATGTTAACTCAGTAATTTTTCAAAAATTGGCTACATCAATGATGAAATGGTAGTAGGTATTTCAGTTATAAAAAAAGCCACCTGAGGTGGCTTTTTTTATTTGAGAAACTTAATTACTTCTAAGCATTTAAGTTTTCGTTTGCTATTGCTTGAAAATTTACGCTTGGTAGCATAATGGGTTCGAAGCCAGCATTCAGTAAAGTATTGCTAAGAAAACTGCGCATAAATGGATACGCAATTGCTGGAGCATTAACTTTAGGGAAAAGTCCGTTGCGGAACTCTTCTGTCATTTCTTCATCTAAATCGAATGTAGCAACATACTTTAATTCCAACGTATGGGTTGATTCGCTTGTTACAGAGCCTGCTGCGCATATATCAATGCTGAGCTCAAAAAACACCTGAAACGTATCATTGCTTTGCTCACTAAAAGCGCACCCAAAGTTCAGACCGAATCCATCTTTCGGCTCAAATGTACTTTCTACTTTTGAGATACTAAGCGAATCTACGAATGTTGTTTTAAGTTGTAAATTCATACGTTTATGCTGCCATAGCTAGGCTTTCAGTGTAAGCATCATTATGGAATTCGATATTAATCGAAATACCGTTACTAACCTTAATTTTTACAGGTTGGAGAACAATAACCAAAGGCTTGCATTTGATGTTGAATTCAAATTCTTCAAGGTACCGATAAGCGAGTGGGCCTTTAGCTTTATACGAATTAAGTTCTTGTAGTAAAGCTTCAGGTGCTGTAGTCGCAAGTTCTTTTTCAAGCAACTCTAGACGTTCTTCAAAACTAAGCATGTTTAGCCCCCTTAAATTAACTAGTGAATCGTACTTGAAACTCTGTTGGTTCTTCAAAACCGACGAGCTGTATACGATCTCTGGCTTTTTCAAAAACGCACATCTGTTGACGAGTTACTAGGTCTATTTTTTCGCTTCTTTGAAACTTTGAATCTATAAATCTCATAGTTTCAAGTTTTTTTCCATCTTCTGCTTTAATTGCAGAGTAAGGGAACATGTTCTCTCTTCGGCGAAAATAGCTAATTACTTGATGTACGGTAATTTTTTTTCTTTCAGCTAGCTCAATACTTTCTAACAATGTATTTTTTAATTTAACGAATTCTAGCTGGTGTTCTACGTTACCGACTAAGTCTAGAAGCTCTGTGCTTCTGCAGAGTTCTATCTTAAACTCTCCGATAACTCTTGGTTGTTTACTAAGCCATTCTTTAGCCCAGTATGGTGAATCCGTCCAGAAGTAGAAGCCTTCAGTTAACCATTGATTCTCTCCATGCCCACTTCTAAAAGGGATATTACTTACTACATGTTCGTAGCCACCTTTATTTTTACAAGTGTGAAATCCTTTATAAATTTGCTGAGTCATATGTGAGAATAGTTCGCTATTAATCTGAATTGTCTTCAGGAAGGCTGTAGTATTAAAATATACCCTATCTGAGGACCCGCACTATACATTATCTAGATTACTTAAACAATTCTCAAGGTGTCTATATTTTCTTCGTTTTAATCAATAAATACATAGATTTTCATGTTAGGTACACTTCAACTATAACATGTCAAAAATATTAAAATAGCCAAATTAATTATTAGTCGATGCAGTAAGTAGTAAAAAGATTTTTCATTAATTTATTTTTGATTACTGAAAACATCCCTTTTATATCCTATATGGCCTTATTTTTAAACATCCTTATCATGCAAACGCTTGGGGTATAGCTCGGTATAAACCTGCCAAAGAGTATTAATGTTCCTATGCCCAGTTACTTGCGCTACTTCATCGATGGTGTAACCTTTTTCAAATAGCCGGCTAGCCCCTTCACGCCGTAAGTCATGATAACGTAAATCCTCTATACCCAATTCATTTCTAACCCGCTGAAAACCTGCAGCAACAGACCTTTCGTTATACGGGAATACCCGCGCATCATTGCGTGGTTGCTTTTGTAGTATTTCCCACGCCCCACCTAATAACGGCACTAGCATGTGATTACCTGCTTTTTTACGCGGGTCTTTACGATTTCTAACGGTTACTGCTTTTTGCTGTTCATCAACATCATCCCACGTAATTCGACAAACCTCGCCAATCCGCATACAGCTTAAAATAGAGAAGTCCAGTAGGTCTACATATGGAATGTGCGCCATCCTCTGGTTTGAGCGTTCCTGCAAACCCACCTTTAGCTTATCTATTTCGTTTTCAGTTGGACGCCTAGAACGTCTTGCTGATTTGCCAATCAAGTTTTGGCTGTGCAGCAAATCATACGCTTCAATTATCGGTAACTCTGACAGCGCGTAACCATAACTCGCCTTAGCCATTTTTAAGCACCACTTCAAATAGCTAACATCGTGCGACACCGTAGACGGCCCAGTCCCTGAGTTGATTCTATTTTTACAGTGTTCAACAATATGATGCGACTTAATATCGAACGCGTTCATTTTACCAATGTCGCTATCGGCCAACATATTCAGCACATAAAGTTTGGTGCGTCCAATCTGCACGTTGGGGTCTTCAATATACTTACCAATCAGCTCATGCAACAAAACTGATTTTAAAGGATCAGGTATGCCATTCGACTCGAGATTAAAGGTTTCTTTTTTTCCCCAGGCTTCCGCTTGCGCTTGCTTTGTAAAAGTACGGTGATCACTGTAAACTATCTTGCCTTTTTTTTTCACTCTGACAGAGCACTTGTATCGAATAGTGCCATCAGCACGAGTTCTCGGGTCTATTACATAAAAAGCCATTTTGGGGTACCCAGTCCTATTTATTTGGATACCTCACAGGATACCCGACCACTTTAAAATGTGCAAAAATGTATTAAAATAACTCAAAATGTGAGAAGTATGAATTTACAGAATACTGATGCAAAGCCATATGCACCAAGGGTTACGCTAGATAGGACGTTCAGCATAGCGCCTATGTTAGATTGGACAGATCGCCACTATCGTTATTTTGCTCGCTTAATGTCTGCTAATACTTTGTTGTACACAGAGATGGTTACTACGGGTGCCATTATATACGGTAAAGGTGACTACTTAGCTTACAACGAAGAAGAGCATCCGCTGGCGTTGCAATTGGGTGGTTCAAACCCCAAAGACCTGGCTCATTGTGCCAAGCTTGCTGCTGAGCGCGGTTATGATGAGGTGAACATCAATGTAGGTTGCCCGTCTGATCGTGTTCAAAACGGCCGTTTTGGTGCCTGCTTAATGGGCGAACCTGAATTAGTCGCTGAATGTGTTGATGCTATGAAGCAAGTAGCGGATATTCCTGTTACCGTTAAAACCCGTATTGGCATTGATGATCAAGACAGTTATGAGTTTTTAACGCGATTTGTTGAAACTGTCAGTGCGAAAGGCTGTACCGATTTTACGATTCATGCACGAAAAGCTTGGCTACAAGGTTTAAGCCCAAAAGAGAATCGTGAGATCCCACCACTGGATTATGCTCGTGTGTATCAATTGAAGCGTGATTTCCCTGCACTTAATATCAGTATTAATGGCGGCATTACCAGTTTGGAACAAGCTAAAATACATCTTCAGCATGTTGATGGCGTGATGGTTGGCCGTGAGGCGTATCAAAACCCGTATATCTTAGCCCAAGTTGAACAACAGCTTTTTAACAGTAATGCGGCGCAATTAAGTCGTGAAGAAGTGGTTGAGTTAATGTTGCCGTATATTGAGCGTCATATTCAGCAAGGTGGACGATTAAATCATATTACTCGCCACATGATTGGTTTGTTCCAAGGGTTGCCTGGCTCAAGAAGCTGGCGCCGTTATTTAAGTGAAAATGCTCATATAGCGGGCGCTGGAATTGAAGTGGTGCGAGGGGCGATAGCCTTGATGGATGAAAATGCCCCTGAAGTTGAACAGTAAAAGTAATAAGTAGCCCCTTAATTAAGCGCTCATAAGAGCGCTTTTTTGTTGCTAAAAATTCTATTAACGTCAGCTCAAATAACGATATTACACCGAGTTGCAGTCACGCGCTGAAGCAACTTGCTAGCCAGAAATATCACAATCTTCATAGGTAATAAGCCAAATGTGTATCTTACATATTTCAGCTTATTCATCCTATTACGAAACCCAAATTGAAGTGACTTAGTAAAATTGACCAACCATGTGGTTAATTTTACTAATTGTTTGTTTTTTATTCTCAAGCATAGTTTGAAATAGACGGGATATTAACTTTTATATTTATTTACCCTTTATTTTTCAGTCGATTAGTATCTTTTTAAAAAGTTGGCACGGTGTTTGTAATACTAAGTCTGTCAGCAGCGAAAAACAGATTTCACTGTAAACTAAACAGAAAAGGAAGACATCATGTTTATTTCAAATTCAACAAGTCGTTTAAGTCGTATCGTTGGTGCAACAGCAGTCGCATTAGTTATATCAGTAAGTAGTTTTACTGCGCAAGCAGATGACCTTATGGTTCAAGATACCTTCACAATGCTAGAGCAAAATATTTCAAAAGCTAGCCAAGATTTAATTTTATCAGCCAAGCAAGAGTTTGTGTTGTCATTAAAAACTCAAATAGCTGAACAAATATTTAACAGCAGTTTTTATCCAGAAGATAAAGCCATCGCGAGTGAAGTAACGGAGCGCTCAGTCACTACTGTTGCGAATAAGAAGTAATGATGTTTGCTGAGCAACTAGGCTTGGTTATGCCCTTATTAGCCATAGTGTTACTGCCCTTTGTGAGTTTTATTTGTTGTGCAGTTATCGCTCACTTGCTGACCAAGTTGCAAAATCAAGCTTAGTTTAAGTGGCTGTTAGTTAATGCCGTTTGGCTAGAATCATTAAGATGTTAAGGAGTATTATGGATAGAATAATTGCAAAACTAGCTGATAAATCAAAGATTATTTGTGGAGTGTGTCATTACCTGGCAAAACAATTTGGTTGGTCGGTTATGTGGACAAGAGTCGTGAGTGTATTGGTATTGTTTGCTAATCCAATAGTGTGTCTATTAGCCTATATTGTGTTAGCTATAATGGTGGATAAAAAATCAACTCACTATTAAAGACTCTCTAGTTCAGTGCTTCTTTTAAAAAGCTCTGCCGAACAAGCAACAGAGCGACCGGTTATTGAGGCATCATAACCACTGAATTAGAGAGTGCATCTATAAAATGACGGTTTCAAATAAGCCATATTTTACAGCTTTATCCCTCTTGTTATGATTATCTATTTAGAAATGCTTGAAACATTTTCTTAGCTTCATCACTTTTTAATCGTTGTCCAAAGTGAGTTAATTCAAGCTGCATTTGTTGTTTCACCTGTTGCTGGTTATATCGCAACAATTGTCGTGATGCTTGTAAGGACTCAGGCGGCTGACTCGCCAACTTTTTAGCCTTAGTTAATGCAAAATCAATCACATCTGTTTCAATTACTTGATTGATAATATTTAATTCAGCAGCGGTTGTCGCATTAAATGCATCGCCAATTAAAATAAGTTCAGCAGCTTTTTGCTGACCGACGATTAATGGTAATAATAGGCTTGATGCAGCTTCTGGCACTAATGCTAGACTTACAAAAGGCATTTGAAATTTTGCGCTATTGTCGGCATACACTAAATCACAATGCAGTAATAATGTTGTGCCAATGCCAACCGCCGCGCCTGATACTGCCGCTACTAGCGGTTTTTTTAATTCCAGTAAGCACATTAAAAATTTTACGGTTGGGTGATCACTATTGAGGTCGCCACTTTGCAAAAAATCAGCAATATCATTGCCAGCGGTAAAGCAGTTTCCTTCGCCATGTAACAGAAAGGCACGAATCTCATTGTTGCTATCGCCCTCGATAAGGTATTCTGTGAGTTGTTGATACATTGCTAGATTAAATGCATTACGTTTTTCTGGGCGATTGAAGCTGATGATACGTACACCTTGTTCATCACGCATTTTTATAAGACTCATTCGTTGTTTCCTTTGTAAACACGAGCAGGGATTACATGGAGTTTAAGACATTGAAACCAATATTCAAACAGCTGTTTAATTTTTTAGCGCTAACGTCTTTATCATTTACTGCAGCAGCAAATGTGATTCTAGTAGATGGGCACGTGCGCGCAATGCCAGCATCTGTGCCAAATACAGCCGCATATTTAACATTAGAAAACCATGGTGATAAAGCGGTTAATTTAGTAGCAGTAAAAACAGCTATTGCCAAAGAAGCACAACTGCACACTATTATTGAAGAAAATGGCATGGTCAAAATGCGTCAAGTCGAGGGCTTAGCTATTGCTTCTCATGGGGCGCTCAGTTTAAAACCGTCTGGCGATCACATTATGATATTAGGCTTGAATAAGCCATTAGCGGAAAATGATAAGGTAGTATTAACATTGATATTTGATACTGAACAGCAATTGCAGGTTGAATTGCCTGTATTAAAACAAGCTGGTTCTGAACATCAAGATAATAGCGAACATCATCACCATCATTAAGGAGTCATATTGATGCTATTTACAAGGAATAAAGTTTTTGCCGCCGGCGCTTTAGTCGGTTTAATAGGCTATTTTGTTAGCGTTTGGTGGAGTATAGAGCCAGACCCTATTGAACCCGTTTCTATGCAAACAGATCAAGGAAAGTTGATTACAGGATATGCGACAACAAACTCCTTGATTGCCACAATGGAAACCTTACTGGATAAACCTGGTGGCTGGTTAGCCAACGATATGATGCCGCCGTCGATATTTATGGATAATATGCCGGCATTTGAGTTTGGTGCACTGGAACAGTCACGTGACTTAGCATTGGTTATGCGTAAAGAGTTTAGTCGCTCGCAATCCCAGTCTACCGCCGATACGGATTTATCATCAGCACATTCCAAACTAAATATTGAGCACACGAGTTGGTTGGTACCCAGTGCTGAAAGTGAATACCGTGATGCGATTAAATTACTTAAGCTATACCAAGCCAGAATAAGTGATTCAGGCAATACTAACGCGCAATTTTATGCCCGAGCAGATAACTTAAACGAATGGCTTAAAGAAGTACAAAAGCGTTTAGGCAGTATTTCTCAGCGCTTATCAGCGAGTGTTGGTCAAGATAGATTGAATACCGATTTAGCCGGTGATACCGCAGCTCGTCAATCGACTCCTTCAGCAATGAGTGCAGAGATTAAAACCAGCTGGTGGAAAATTGATGATGTGTTTTATGAAAGCCGCGGTTCGGCATGGGCATTATTAAACTTTATGCGCGCTATTGAAGTTGATTTTGCCGATGTATTAGAAAAGAAAAATGCCGAAGTCAGCTTACGTCAAATAATTCGCGAGTTGGAAGCCACTCAGCTAACTGTGTGGAGCCCGATGGTGTTAAATGGTAATGGCTTTGGTTTGGTCGCTAACCATTCATTAGTGATGGCAAACTATATATCGCGTGCCAATGCAGCGGTAATTGATTTAACTAATTTACTTTCTCAGGGATAACAATGAACAAGACTCTTGTAGCAACAGCCATTTTCGGTTTGTTAAGTGTTTTTTCTGCACAAGCAGCAACCGTAGTCGGCTTTAAAGTCGGTGGCGATTTATGGCAAACTGACGCAGCAGGTACGTTTAATGCCGACAGTAATGTTGGTAATGCAACAGGTCCAGCCCAAACCTACGACTATGATTCAGAAACCCAGGGCAGTGTGTGGTTAGCGATTGAACATCCAATTCCAATCGTGCCAAATCTTAAAATTCGTGAAAATCGTCTAGAAGGCTCAGCTTCAAAAAATAGCAGTGGTTTTTATTATAACGGAATAAACTTTGATGGTGCATCACAGGTTTATAACGATCTGAGTAACACTGATTTTGTCTTGTATTATGAGATTTTAGATAACGATATTGTGTCTCTAGACTTAGGGGCCGCTTATAAAAAAATGAACGGTTCACTTCGTGTTGACGGTTTCGCTGGTGAAGAGTTAACACCCATAGCCACACAACGCGATATCGACAGTGGCGTTGTTATGGGGTACGGCAATGCACACGTTGGTGTACCAGGGTTAGGGCTTTTTGCTTTTGCTGACATCATGATAGGTCTTAATGAAACAGGTGTACACGATTACAGTGCAGGTTTGGGGTGGCAGTTTGATAGCATTGCCTTAGATACGCTTTTGCGTGTTGGGTACCGTGATTTCAGTTTTGATGTAAATGGTTTTTCTGGTAGTAGCCAGGATATGCAATTTACCGGTGTATTTGCGGGTGTTGAGCTAGCATTTTAGTCCGCAGTGGCCACATTACTGCACGATAAGTATTGGTCACTTTTAAATAGGCTATTTGCATAACATATTGAGTAAGCCGGATGTCGTTTAACGATGTCCGGCTTTTTTTAGCATCAAATAAGGTTAACTATTTGTAATTGCAAAGTCAGCGTTCAAATTCCGCATCTATTAAGCAAAGCGGTTTTCAGGCACAATAGCGGCAAAATTTGGCTCGCATCTTTCACGCTCATTTAATTAGCCCGCTTTTATGGCTTGACGTAAATGGGGTGGCACAACCTAGGACTCATTATGACGCAAATTACTCTCACAACCCCTGATGACTGGCATTTACATTTTCGTGATGGCGACATTTTACAAGAAACCGTGCCAGCCACAGCACGCCTATTCCAACGTGCGATTGTCATGCCAAACCTTATGCCACCAGTCACTACAGCCCAGATGGCCGTTGATTACCGTGAGCGTATCCTTGCTGCACGTCCTCAGGGAAGCAGCTTTGAGCCCCTAATGACTTTATTTTTAACCAACAGCACTACAGCGCAAGACATCATTGATGCAAAAGCCGTTGGTGTTGTGGCCGCAAAATTATATCCAGCAGGTGCCACAACGAACTCTGATGCCGCGGTGAAAGCATTAGATGCATTGTTTCCAATTTTTGAAGTGATGGCTGAGCAAGGAATGTTGTTGCTTATTCATGGTGAAGTGACTGAATCACACATTGATATTTTTGATCGCGAGAAAGTCTTTATTGATCGCTACCTTGCTCGTATTGTCGAAACCTTGCCACAACTTAAAGTGGTGTTTGAACATATCACCACCAAAGAAGCCGCTGAGTTTGTTGCTGCTGCTTCATCTAATGTCGCAGCCACCATTACCCCACAGCATTTATTATTAAACCGTAACGATTTATTAGTCGGTGGTGTTCGTCCGCATAACTTTTGCTTACCGGTCTTAAAACGCAATATACATCAGCAAGCGTTGCAAGCTGCTGTGGCAACGGGCTCAAGTAAGTTTTTCTTAGGGACAGACTCCGCGCCGCATGAAAAGCACCGTAAAGAATCGGCTTGTGGTTGTGCTGGCTGTTACAGCGCCTGGAGCGCATTAGAGTTATATGCCCAAGTATTTGATAACTTAGGCGCATTAGATAAGTTAGAAGGCTTTGCTAGCTTACACGGTGCTGATTTTTATGGCTTACCGCGTAATACTGGCACCGTAACCTTGGTAAAAGAAACCTGGACCGTGCCAGAAGAAATTATTTTGCCTAACGGTAACCCTATTGTGCCGTTTTTTGCCGGCCAACAAGTGAATTGGAAAGTGAAATAATATGATGTACTAAAAATATTGCCACCTCATTTGTAGGCAGCTTTTAAAGCCGCCTGCAAATGAGTAAGTTGTTTTTTTTAAATATAAAAATCATTCTTCTGTCATAACTCGTTTACCATTACCATCTACTACGAGTAAGTAAGAACTGCTAATGTTACCCGTACATAAATCAATGGTATTACCTGCCACTTTCAAACTGTTAGCGCAGTTACTAACTGCTAGATAATCAGTCACAATACCTTTTTCCGTAGTCAATATGGCTGTGTCGTCAACAGAGACATCGTAATTACCATTTGCAAATAAACGTACGTTGAATACATCAGGAGTATTGTGTTGCTTTTTGTTTATCGCTGACAATGTGCTGCTACCTGACGATTCCCATGCGATGACCCAAAGATGATTACCATTACTTAAATTGGTCGTTATACGTTTTTCTTGATTAGCATTGATACTGTCTTTAACGCCTAAATTAACCATATTATTAATGGCATCGTAACTATAGTTGTAGACACTACTTATATCATTGGCTTTAACATCGCTTGAAGCGATATTCTTGCTATCAAATAGGCCAGTATATCCTGTGCTTATATTTCTTTTACTAACATGAAAATCAGCCATATAAGCCAGTGAATTTATGAAAGACATCTTTACAGTATGAGTTAATTTTTCATCCAACTCATCAGAGTTTCCACTGCAGCCACTCAGTACTGCGGAAACACTTACTATTAATGCAACAATAATCCCTTTATTACCTCTGTTCATAGAATCTCCATAGTGTCTCAATATTGTTGTGGTTAAAATTCAGTTAGTCATTGCTTTGCGTTTTAATACTTTTGACTATTTAGTCATTAAGCACGGCATTGCAGACGGGCTAAATTTATAAACAAAATGCTAACACACGCCGACAAGAACAACTCTCAGCGGTTGTCAGCTGCTGTCAGATATTGTCACGAATTGTCTTTAGGTTCAGAGGGGAGGGCAATTTTAATTTCAATTTATAAAGTCGTATTTGTTTTATATTAATAGTTTAGATTTTTTGAATGATGGTGTTTACTATGATGGCAGGCTTAATTTCACCAGCCGCTAGAAACAAACAAATAACCTTTTGTGCGAATCGTTTTAATTTTAAATGGATTACGGGCGTTATCCCCCAGTTTTTTTCTAAGTTGGCTGATATGATTATCGACGCCACGCTCAATACCATCGTAGTAATGACCTTTTACTTGTTCTACTAGGTCATTGCGGGACAATATATTGTCTGCATGTCTAGCTAAAGTGACTAACAGATCATATTCACCATCTGTGAGTGGGATAGGCTCATCACTTAAGATGACACTTCGCTTTTGGGTATCAATCGTTAGTTGCCCGAAATTCATACACACATTGGGCTGCTGATGCTCATTGGGTGCTTCAGTTGATAACTCCCGCCTTAGAAAGGCTTTTATTTTAGCCAATAATAAACGAGGCTTGACGGGTTTTAGTAAATAATCATCTGCGCCGATTTCAAGCCCTACAATTTGATCTATTTCTTCTTCTCTGGCAGTAAACATTAAAATATAGCCGTTATATTTTGGCCTAACCTCACGGCATACGGTCAAACCATCTTTTCCTGGTAGCATGATATCGAGCATAACTAGTGCAGGTTGCCATTCCAGTATGTGTGATACGGCTTGCACTCCGTTAGAGACGATCTCTACCTGATAACCTTCATATGTGAGGTATTCCTGAATAGATTCCGCTAAGGGTAAGTCATCTTCTACCACTAAAATTTTTGTCTTCATCACTTGTTCCATATTCAACTCGCAATGAGTCATGATGTTTTTTCTGGCCAATCGAGGACAAAGCGTGCACCTCCTAAAGCGGAAGTGCTAACGCTAGCGGTTCCTCCATGCCAATTTAAAATTTGCTTTACAATTGCCAGACCTAATCCTGTGCCACCCTTTTGTAGATTACGGCTTTCATCTTCGCGATAAAATGGCTCAAACACTTTATCTCTTGAAGCCAAGGGGATACCAGTGCCATCATCTTCGATGAATAGCATCCACCCAACACGCGACTTTTGGTAGCTTATTTGGATTTGATTTTGTCCGTATGCTATTGCATTCCTAATTAAATTGCAGATAGCGCGGCTCATATAATACCGGTCAATCATGGCATTACAGTTACCCTTTTCAAGTAAAATAATTGTCATGTTTGGATTAGCTTCTTGCCAGGTGATGAGCTCTTGTTTCAACCAGTGCTTAAGTTCAACAGACTCAAATGTCAGTACGGGCATTTCTCTATCAAATCGTGCATGTGCAAGCATTTCTGAAACCAATGAATTTAACTCATTTAATGAAAACTCAATACGGTCTAATTGCTTCAGTTGATAGTCATTTTTAGTGCTGTTTCTGAGTAGCTCGAGATTAAATTCAATCCGTGCAATAGGCGTACGCAGCTCATGGGAAACCGCATTAATAAGGTTTTTATGTGAAGAAATTAAACGCTGTATTTTCTCCGCCATATGATTAAATGTTTTTGATAAATGATTCAAATGACTAAAGCGGATCAGTTTGGCACGAGTGTCGAATTTACCTTGGCCGAGTAATATCGCAACTTTATCAAGACTGAGCATAGAGCGCCACGCAGGTATTAGCCACACAACAATAGGCACCAGCAGCGATAAGCTAAATATCAAATAAAAGATACTTAACATGTACTGTACTTTACTTTTTAGTTCGGGACTGAATGGTCCTAATACAATGACCTTGTCACTGTTAGCAATACGCTGAATAACAATATCCGCTGGATAGCCAATGAAATCAGAGTCGGCAGTGGATATAGCAATAATACGTCCTTCATTTAAGTCACTCATTTGTGCTTTGCTATAATTTAATTCACTCATGGTTTGCAGTGAAACGGGATGTTCAAAATTATCGCTAATAGAACCCATAAGGGATGGCCAGTTCTTTTCTGGCTGTCCTGCTAACCTTTTATGAATAAGATAGAATGAGCCCATACTCCAACGCTGTGCATCATTAATTAAATATTTAGGTACAGTATTCGGATTAATCACGACTAACATCTGTTCACTGTCTATTTTTCGGTATACCAGATCAGTTAAAGGATCCCCCAACACTTTATCCTGCTCAAGCCATTGTTGTTGTTCGATGGAAAAGTCATTTTTTTTGAATTCTTGTAAAGAAAGTTCAACGCCAAAATTAGCCTGTATGGTTTGTAAGTAGAGCGCTCTTTCTTGTTTGGGTAACGGCTGTAATTGCTGTGCAAGTATGTTGGTAAAACCTGAAGTTAAAAACTCTAAAGCCCATTTTTCTGTTGGATGTCTGATATGACTTTCAAACAGCGGAATGATGAAAAGTTGAATGCCCACCACTGAAAAAATAACAATCATGGCTAAAGATAATAATGATTTTTTCATGAGTAACCTGTGATCGAAAATAGATATCTATAACTGATTGTTTTGTATAGGTAATTTGATAAGGAAGGAGCGTTGCAGATATTTTCTGAATCGATTCATCTTCCTGATTGATATGCGCTTCATTTAACACGCAATAATGTGCGCGCCATCCTTTTAACGCTGCATAAATACATTGTTACCTTGGCTTTACTTTAGCTAAGATAGCTTGGGACTTTAAGCCTGTCTACTAATTTGACCTTGTTAAATCATATTTATTAGTAGGTTACAAATGTTGTATTTTTTTCTATTGAAAAATGTAGTTTATATTTTACTTTCAATTATTCTTTTTAATATTGATGGGAAGTTCGGCGAAGGCCCAATATATACGGAAAATATCTATAATCTACTGATGATTAAACGGGTTAACTAAACTGGTTTATATTGTTCGCAGACCTAAGTAATGCAGGATGTCTTTATTATATGGAGTAATTAAAAGCCATCTTCTTCAGTAGATGGCTTGATTTCTATTTATGATCTAGTTGATTAATAAGCTTGGAAAAGGTTATCACCATAATAACATGGCCACCCAAAATTATTGCTTGATATTACGTTTGGGGATAACGGTAATTTTAACGACGATATCTTTAAATTAGTCGTCGATGATAAAGTTATTACAGACGGTTCAAGTCCTCAAAGAAAAGTCGGCCCAATATCTGTGCCTCTCGCAGCAGGTACTCATACGTTCAAATTAGTTGGTATACGTGCTGAAGATGAAATTGGAACCTATTATATCGAATTTGCTGGGAATGTAGTGTCAGTAAATGGCGATGCATTAGAAGGTAGAGATTTACTCAAAGACAGTGTGAAGACCTTTACCGTTGTAATCGGTAACACCACTCAAAAAATCTTTCAAAACAGTGAACCACTGCTTTATTTACAACAAGAGTAGACCCTCGTATTATTAACAAACTAACCTAGGTGCATCACCGTCGATGCCCTTGGTTTTATTATATTAAAAAGGATGTCCCATGCTCTTAAGGAATAAGATTGTTTTTCTTCTCGCCATATTACTTGGCTCCCATAATGCTTTGGCAAACAGTGATAAAAGCCTTGATAATGAATTAGGCCAACGCTGCTTAGGCACGCTTGATTTTATTAAGAGCCAAAATTTGTCAGCTTTTATGGCAGAAATGCCACCAGAGTCAACAAAGGGCGAAGAAAAACGATTAGCAAAAATATTAGAACGTGCGCATAAGCGTAGGTTTGGTAAAGGTGAGCCTCACACAGTAAAGATTACAGGGGTTAGCTACGAAGATGCACCAAAAGCAAAGCAGGAAAGATTTGCTGCAATTGAGTTAGCAAAAATAAATCTCTACATTGAAAGTGACTCATTAACATCTTATGTTAGATGTAAATACATGAGAACCGCTGATGGCTGGTTTTTATCTTCACTGCCCTAATCAATAAATAATTGTTGTTAGCAATGAGTGACAGCTCCATTTACAACAAGAATAGATCCTCTTACCATAAACGAGCTTACCAAGGTGCATTATCATCAATGCCCTTGGTTTTATTATATCAAAAGAGTGCCCCATGCTCTTAAGGAATAAGATTGTTTTTCTTCAAGGGATATTACTTGACTTCAATAGTGCTTTGAAAAACAGTGATAATTAACAACAACTAAATGCGTAACCAATAAGCTAACCGTAATACAAGGACGTCGTACATGGAGTATTCGCAGCTACCCAAACAAGCGCAACGATTTATAAAGCCTGCGGGTTTGCCAGATAAGGTACGCTTGCCTACCAAATATCATTATATTTTTCGCGGCTTCGCAATATTAGGTTTATTGCCATTATCTGCTTCTGTATTAATGGCGCTAACACTGAGCGGAGCAGAACAAACTTTCTATCAGGTTGTCACGTGTTTACTGTGTCCTCCTCTATTGCTGCTTGTCTTTCTTAAGCATCATTTGATACTGGATAATCAGACCCAGCAACGCTTTGTACAATTAACCATCTTAGGCTACCACGGCAAAAAGTCACATCTGGCACCGCTGCAATCGACAGAGTTGCTATTACGCCATAATAGTCATAACAGAAGTCAGTTTGAGCTTAAATTGCATGATATTGTCTATCCCATCGGTGACTTAGCAGACACCAAGCTTTTAGCGATGTTTTTTGCAAATTTATTTAAGCTCACAGCCAAAGAGCAAATTAGCGATTTTCCTCATATACATCAACTCACTTTCGACTCGGCAACTGGCAGTGTTAGTCGTGAAAAAATACCAAATACTTCGAACAAACAAGCCCAAGTCGAAAGCAAACCTTGTGCTGAAGTAACACTGTCACAGGCACGACACTCGCTGGATAACAACCAAAAAAATCAATCAGCAGTTCCAATTAACAGTGCGCCATTTATCGAACCACTTTTGCAGCCTAAATTGGTAATACGGATTTTTTATCCTTTGCCATTTTTAATGGTATTTGGCTTTATCATGAAATATGTGGGGAGTTTATAAACATGCCTTTTAAACAACTTTCTGCAAGCAAAGCAGTCATAGCCAACACTCACACGCATATTATCACTCGACGGATTTTTGCAGGTCTATTGGCCTTTTTGGTTCTGTTTGCGACTGCAGGTTTTGAACGCTGGTCAAACGATGAAGTTTTTATTTGGTCACTTGTCGCTTTGCTCAGTTGGCACTTTCTCTTTTTCCGTAGTTATGTTGAGTTTGATCTAGATAAACAATTAATCACCAACCACGTCAGCTCTCTTTATCCTCTGAGTCAACAGCTGATCCCAATACAAAATATTAGTGCATTTCAAATCCGTCGACGCCTTGGTGATTCAAAAGGCTATGAGTTATGTATTGTATTGGATAGTCAAATTGAGCCGCT
This sequence comes from Shewanella glacialimarina, assembly GCF_020511155.1. Taxonomy (NCBI): domain Bacteria; kingdom Pseudomonadati; phylum Pseudomonadota; class Gammaproteobacteria; order Alteromonadales; family Shewanellaceae; genus Shewanella; species Shewanella glacialimarina. Next base: position 737,183 of record NZ_CP041216.1, read on the forward strand.
GAAGTTTGACTATGGCAACCTGTCACACATAAAGAAAACTGGCCAGCAACTCTCACAGTTTTGTATGGTTCCCTTACTATCGGACGTATCTTAATGGTATTTACAATATGAATGAACCTTGGATGATAATAACATGGCCACCCATGATTACTGGCTAAATATCAAGCAATAACTTACGCTTTATTTACCCTTCCTAAATGGTATTTGAAGATTGCCAGACCAAGACAAACTATCGTTAGCTTAGAAGATACACCTTACTATCACTGCTGTTCGCGTGTGGTGCGTAATAGAAATAACATGGCCACCCAAGATTGTTGTTCGTTTGATTGCTTAAGAACTTACTGCCCTAAAACAGCATGGCTATCCATAGTTTCTAAATAACATTTTCACCCTAAATTATTGCCATCATAGACTAAGTTTATGTTGCTATGGATGCTAGAATTCATATTAAACTGCTGATAGTAATGGAAAAGTAAGTGCCACTATTGTTTTTCTGACAATGCTATGGTGTGCTCACTTACATTGGAAGTGACACTTATTACTACCACACATATTCCCGAGGTCGTTAAGTCTGAACCAGTCGATATTTATTAATAATAGAGGGGGATTTTTAGTCTATATTATAGGTGTTATTGGGTTATTCATTGCACTCAGCTTCTCTGCGGTAAACGCTATCGATATTTAAATGAAAAAGCATTATGTTGTTTTATCAAGCCATGAGTTGCTTAATCATGATAATTAATCGTAGTAAAAATGCTGTTGGTTGAAATTAAATATGGATAAATGGGGTCAGTTACTGATGTATTGAAAATGTCTCACAATTAAGGGTTTAAAAATGGTTCTGAAGTTAACGAATGTCGTCAAACATGTTGTATTGAGCTGCACCTTAGCCGGTTTGTTTACGGTATCAGTATTTGCGCAAGAGATTAATGTGCTTGATCAAAACGGTAAAGGGCTCGAAAACATGGTGGTGTATTTATTACCCAAGCATTCTGTTAGCGCTGAAGGCGTTGATAACAAAAAAAAAGCTGAAGTCCATCAAGTTGATAAACAGTTCTCACCTTATATTACCGTGGTGCAAAAAGGTAAAGATGTTGTGTTTGTGAATGAAGATGATATCACTCACCACATATATTCTGCACTTGGGCCTAAACGATTTTCATTTAAACTACGCACGGAACAACAGCAACAAATTATCAATTTTGAACAAACCGGTCATGTGTCAATGGGGTGTAATGTTCATGATTGGATGTCTGGGCACTTGTTGGTGGTAGATACTCCTTTCTATGGGATAACTGATAAGCAAGGTCGAGTGAGTTTTGACCACATTGCAGATGATGAATATCAAGTTATTGTTTGGCACCCACAACTTAACATGCCGAATAATCAAATATCTGAAACCAGGCAGTTAGTCGCCTCTCAAGCGCAAGTTGTGCCGATAAATGTTGTTGCTGATTTTGATGATATTCCAGAACAACGTAGTCTAGATGAATTTGAATTTTTAGAAGGATACTAACATTGCGTTTTTTAAACCGCCTTCAAACCCGAATTTTCGCCTTTTTTGTACTGTTACTGCTTGCTGTGCAGTTAATGTCTTTTTGGTTAACTTATCAGTCAAACCAGCAGCTTGAAGATCAACATGTATCTAATCAATTAGCTGTTGCGGGGTTAGTATTTGAATCGCAGTTTAATAACCGAAATAACTATCTAGCGGCGTTTGCAGAAACGGCCGCGAAGGATTTTGGGCTTAAAGAAATCTTTATCGATGGAGACAACCGCAGTTTTCTGGTGGCATTAAATAATCATCGTAAACGTATCGACGCCTCGTTAGCCATTGCGGTGTCTGGCGAAGGTAAAGTGATTGGTCAGTTAGTGGCTAAAAAAAATGACCTAGGTAAAGAGCAAGTTGAATTAGGATCTGAGCAAGGTAAGGATTTTAGATATCAACTCGATTCAGAATTTCAGCAACTGAGCCCATTTTATCTACTAGATGGTAAGCTATATCAAATCAAGTTTTCTGTGCTGACTAGTGGTGGTAGTAGCGTTATTGGTTGGGTCGGTTTTGGCTTTATTATCGATGATGTATTGGCGAATTCATTACGCCAACTTACCGGATTAGACAGCGGCTTTATGCTGAATGCTGACAGTAAAATGAAAGACATTGGTCATTCTGGTTCGGCATTAACATTGACAGAACAATCGGTATTAGCGCAATTTATTGAAAAAGATCAACGTAACAGCGATTACATATTGTGGCAGCAGTCTTTAGGCGATGTGCAAGGTGCTTCATTGCACGCTTATATGTATAAATCGCGTTCCGATCTACTCGCGGCTTTGCAATCGCAATGGTTACAACAAATTGGCTTATTGCTACTCATGGTGCCATTTTCACTTTTATTGGCATTTGTTATTTCGGGCAGTATTACTCGCCCCATTAAGCAGCTGATTGAACAAGCCAAGTTTATTGCGAAAGGGAATTATGACTCACAGGTGACGGTAGATTCCAGTGTAGAACTGACTCAACTTGCTAGTGAGTTTACCGTGATGCAGCAAGCAATTTTAAAGCGTGAAGGGGAAATTGCCCATCAAGCGTTTCATGATCCACTGACTAATTTACCCAATTTAAATGAACTAAAACGGGTCAGTGCCACCTGGTTTATGAGCCACTCTACCATGGCAATTTGCTTAATTAATATTAGGCGTTTAACTGATGTGAATGTCACGTTAGGCCATGCAGTGGGTGATGATGTTATTAAAGAAGTGGCTAGGCGATTGTGTGTAATGAGTCCAAAAGCACTAGTGTGCAGGCTATCAGGCGATGAGTTTGTATTGGCTTTTGAGTCATGTGAGCAACATTCATTTGAGATGTTTTTAAATCAACTTCAACAACAAATTGGTCAACCGTATCAATTCCAAGATGTGATATTGAGCCTACAATTTACTGCGGGGGTGAGCTTTTATAAGCAAGATGCCAGCTTAGTCACATTATTACGTCATGCCGATACTGCACTGCAATATGCGAAAAAGAACAAGCTTGATTATCAAATTTATGATGCCAATATTGATAAGAACACCCTCGAACGATTTCAGCTTATTAATGAGTTAAAGTTAGCCATTGAGCAAAATGAACTGGTGCTTTTTTATCAACCAAAGTTACATTTAGCCAGTCAAAAAGTGACTCATGTAGAAGCGCTTGTGCGTTGGATGCATCCCCAAAAAGGACTTATCCCACCGGATACGTTTATTCCTATTGCTGAAAAAACCATGCAAATGAATTCACTCACTCGCTGGGTTATAAATGAAGCGATTGCGCAATATTTGCGTTGGCAGCAAATGGACATTGAAATATGTATAGCAGTGAATATTTCAGCTGAAAATTTAAAAGACGAGCAGTTTTGTCATTGGGTGATTAATGTATTGGCAAAAAATAATGTGCCCGTATCAGCTATGACGCTAGAAATAACCGAAGATGCGGTAGTGTCAGACCCTGAACAAGCGGTGAAACAGTTGAATATGCTGCGTGAAAATGGCTTAAAGTTATCTATTGATGATTATGGCACCGGTTACTCGTCTTTAGCGCAATTAAAGCAGTTGCCTGTGGATGAGCTTAAAATAGATAAATCATTTGTGTTAAAACTCATGCAAGATGAATCAGATCAAATTATTGTGCGCTCGACACTGCAATTGGCACATAGTTTAGGTTTAACTGTCGTTGCCGAAGGAATAGAAGACAAACTGACACTCGATTGGCTGACTGAGCTAAAATGTGAAATGGGCCAAGGTTTTTATCTTTCTCGGCCTTTACCAGCAGAACAATTTAATCAATGGCTTATGGCGTCACCGTATCAAAAGGAGACATCCGATCATTAACAGATTCTTAGCCACCATCATGCTTTGCCTTTTATTACCCATAGCCGGCAAGGCAAACGAGATAGAACATGACATATCTGGCATTGTTGATGTGCGCTTAAGCTATGGCGACACAATCCAGTCTTATGTTGATGGTGGCCTGGGTAAGTTTCGGTTTAGTCCAAATGAAACTCTATCATTAGGCCAGCTAGGCGGTAGCCTTAACAGCCAATGGAGTGAAAATTGGTCGAGTCATATTGTTGTAAATGCATATGCAGACGGGCTGGAAAATAATATTGGCTTTACCGAGTCTAGATTGCAGTATCGTGATATTCCGAATGAACATGGGATTAGATTGAGCGCCGCATTTGGCTTAATATATCCACAAATTTCAATGGAAAATATTGCCACAGCATGGTCATCACCCTATACCTTAAGTTATTCAACCATGAACAGTTGGATAGGCGAAGAAGTCAGGCATTTAGGTGCAAGCTTTACCGTTGAAACATTAGGGAAGTATCGACAATCAAAGCATGATTTTTCACTGACCAGTGAGTTAATTAGTTCAAATGACACAACAGGTGCCATGCTTGCGTGGCATGGTTGGACTCAAAGCTCTAGGCAATCACTTCATCAGCAACGTTTACCTATTACCGCTATTCCTGCTATGGCCGAAGGGGGCAAACTCGCGGCACAAGCACCAGAATCTAATCCCTTTATCGAACTGGATAACCAAGTCGGCGGCCATGTAGTCGCTAAATGGACATGGCTTGAACAGGGTCAAGCTCAGGTGGGGTATTACGATAATAATGCCAATACCCTTATTGTCAAAAAAGGTCAGTATGTTTGGCATACTCGTTTTAGTCACATAGGTACTAAATGGCGTTTACCCTATAATATTGATTTTATAAGTCAATTTATGACAGGTAGCACCTTGATGACATCAACACTTGGTGAGCCAGTTGTCGATAATGATTTTGCATCATTTTATAGTTTATTCAGTAAAAAGTGGCAAAGGCACCGATTAACTGCACGGTTTGAAGACTTCAGTGTTACCGACAAAGATAGCACCCCTTATGATGATAATAACGAACAAGGGCATAGCATTACGCTAGGGTATCAATATCAAATCGAGCGGCCCTGGTTTTTGCATCTTGAGTATAATTATCTGGATACAACCCGATCAGCACGTGTTTATTTAGGTGAGTCAGTAGACTTGCAGGAACAACAGGTTCAGCTGGCAACGCGGTATTTTTTTTGAGGTATTTAAAAATATACTTGATTGAGTTTTTATTAATTATTTAATTGAGAGTAAAGGTTTTTATATCGCATACTCGAGATACATAATTTTATACGTAGTAACTGACACAGTTGCTATCAGAATTTAGGAATTAAAGGATTAATATAAATGGAATTTGCAAGAAACACTCTCATGGTGGCTGCACTCGCCACAATCAGTTTTGCATCATCGGCAGGAAACCAAGCGGCTATTAAATCGTTTGATGCTAAAACGTTACCGATAACAGAACGCAGCCAAGTAATAACCAATAAACAGTTAGCACTAATGGAAGAGTTTAATGAACTGGCGCAAGCGCGCACTAGTGCTGTAGGTGTGTTTAAAAGCGGTAAAGTACAGCAGTTGCAGCAGCTCGGTGAGCAGACTCTGGTCGAGGCCAATAAGTTTGTTGAAGAGTATCAGGTTTTTTTAAGCCAACTGCCAGAAACATCTACCTGTTACGCGCCTGAAAATGTTAACGAATACCAACGTATGATTGCTGAGCTTACCGAGGCCAATTCAGCATTAAGTCAAACCGCTTTATCGGTAGGTGATGATGAGGTGGGCGCGACTATGGCGCTGCTAAACATACAAATGCATGCAGGAAGGGTTAGTGCATTAGTACAAATGTTTCAGTTAGTAAAAGTGTGCTACATGACAGATGCTATGGGGCTAACTAAAGCGGATGTAGAACGCCAAAGGGCTGAGCAAAATAATTAGTCTATTTCAATATCAAGTCATTAAGCGATGATAAAAGCCCAATAAATAAACATATATTTATGTCTATTTATTGGGACTGCTTAAGTCGGTTTAGTTTATGGATGTTAGATTTAGATGTTAGCCGTAAGAGTGTGAATTCAGCTTATTATCCCGCACTGAGGTTATTTGACATCTGAACGTAAGACGAGTTCAACTCGACGATTTTTATGTCTTCCGGCTTCATTTAGGTTATTTGCAACTGGGGCATATTCTCCAATACCTTTGGCTTCTAGCTGTGATACAGGGATAGAAAATTGTTGCTGCAAAATGCTTTTAACCGCCGCGGCGCGTTTTTCTGATAAAGTGTAATTGTATGCCTGGCTGCCTTGGTCATCTGTATGACCAATAACATAGAACTGTTGTTTTGGATGACTTTGTAGATATTGGGCAACCACTTTAATCACATCTATGGTTTCAGCTTCTAGTTCATCACTATCAAATTTGAAGATAAGTCCTTCTAGCGCCACATGACCGGTTTCTGCAAGCTTATTGGTTAACCCTTCCAAATCAATTGCGACCCTTTTGTCGTTAAGGTCTGTTTGTTCAATAATGCGGATTTCAGCTGATAAACCGTTGTTATATCCAATCACAAACGTCATGACCTGAACATTACCCTGGGGTCTTTGCAATTGATATAAACGGTAGAGCTGGCTGTCATCCATGCCATTTGATTTTAATAATTTCATATGGTGATAAAGCTGGCTTGTTTTACCACATACTTTAGATAAGCAACTAAATTGCTCTATAAAGCCGAGTTGTTTTAATGCATTTTGATAGTTTGCATCAACCTCAAATTCAGAATAACCACGTGGTAGGGTGTAACCAATGTCGGTGATTCTACCTTGGTAGGTTTTAACTTGATGTTGATTCTTTAGAATGCCTGTCACCAGCGATGTTTCACCAAATTCCACCTGTTGATATTCATCAATATATGCACCAGGAATACGGGTTAGCATAGGATGGTCTTTAGTATTTTTTTGGTCTTTATGGCTTAAGTCGGCAAACGTTTTCTGAATAATATCCGTGCCTAGGTAAGCTTGATTAATGTTAAGTAGGTCTAAAGGCTCTTCAATCACTTCAATAATGTCTAATTGAACGTGAGCCGCGCGCTTCCAGTTCATGGCATACACAGAAACATAAAGCTGTTTTTGAGCCAATTGTATCTTAGCGGTTATCAATGACGGTTCATCTTTTGGAGTGGTATCTAACGGCGAAATGAATCGTGCCAAATCATCCTGATCAAAACAGCTAGGTGTATGACATTCAAAAATAACTTGCCCATTGAGTGCGTTAATTTGTTGTTTATAGTTATTAATGAGGTTTTCTGGTGACAATGAAACGGGTAATTGATAATTAATTCTGCTCAGTTGCCCCTGTACCACTTTGCTATCAATGTTAGCCTTGCTAATTTGGGTGATAATGTCATAGGCGATGAAGTTTCTGGTTTCCGTTTTAGTTTTGCTCACTTCTTTGGGGGGACTAAATAAGGTGTCATTTTGTGTCGCTGCCGCGATTGATGGTGAAATAGCGATTAATGCAAATATGAATAGTAACTTTATAGACATTTTGTCCCCTGTAGACGATTAAAGTGAGAGATAATTGTCGGGTTAGATAAAAATATGTAGTTCAAGTTTTTATATCTTTATCCAGCCAATGCAAATAATTGACCACGACTTTTAATTTTGGTTTTTTTATATATATTCTGCACATGCATTTTGACCGTGTTTATCGAAATGCCTAGCCTGTGAGCGATTTCTTCATTTGAATGTCCATCCCAAATAAACCCTAGTATTTGTTGCTCTTTTTTGGTTGTCAGCGCCAAAATTTTGGTGCGATTAGTGAACGAAGGTAAGCGCTTTTTTTGTAATACATAACGTGAAATAGCTTTATGGCTAAAACTTATCTCTTTCGCTTGTACTTGTTTAATAGAATTTATTTTATCTACAACAGAATCATCAGCTTGCATGTTGCAATGAAATCCCGATGAGATAAAGGTGACTTCCAGTTCTGTCGTTAATTTAGGGCAGATTGCGATATGTAGGTGTGTATTGAGTAAGTCGCTGTCTATTTGTTGAAGTGATGTTAATGGGGACTCGAAATAATGCACGATTATATGCATATCTTTAGGGTTAGGCTCAAGGGTGTTTAATGTATTTTTAACATCATCTGAGTGAGACTGAATTAAATTTAATGCCAGTAAATTTGAAATATGAAAAAATTGATTGGTTTGCTGTAGCGGTAAATCAATTGTAATAATATTCTGTAAAGACATTGAACAATCCTTGTAAAAATATAATTTGCAGTCATTGCAAAAGAAATCTTTTGTAAGGGTAACATATTTTTAAGCGAGTTAAATAGTGTTTTAAACCCAAAAATTATTGAGTTTTTGCTTTGAATATTCAAGTCGATGTAAATAAAAATGACAGAGCCACCGCATGAGTACTCAATTTTAACCTTAACCTTAACCTTAACCTTAACCTTAACCTTAAAGCCAGCCTTTAACAATTCCTCAAGCATAGGTGTATTATCATGGCTTATTTTTGTTTTCCAATAATGCTTGCCCTGGCGGGCTCGGCTGGTATTTAGTTGGTCAGGAAGTGAATTATAAGGTGAAGTAAGACTATGCAGTTGGGCGTATAAAATAACCCCATTTTTTGCGGTTTATTGTTATGAATTGGGGTCAGTTTTTGCTAATCATTGAGCAGCGAATTGTTGTATATCTGGCACCTTCATGTTGCGGGGTGGTTGCGTTTTTGTTGGCGATCTTGGTTTGAATGAGTGAATTGGTTAAATATCCGCTCAAAAGTAGTCGAATTAAGCAACATGATATATTATCGCAAGGTTGTATCGGTGTTGTATACATACCTTCCTTTATCGGCATATATTTTTCATATGTTCGTCGTATAAAATCACCACCATAATATGATTTTATTAAACAATTATCATCCAAAAACCATTTAAGGATAAGAGTGGAACGATGAAAGAATGGTACTTCTCAAATAATGGCGAACTTAATGGACCATTAGGCTTAGCTGAATCAATCAAGTATGTAAAAACCAATCCAAACACTTATGCATGGCATCCTTCCTATGCTTATTGGATGCCAGTGAGCGATATTGCCGATTTTGAAATGACAATAACACCGCCACCATCTCCGATTGAAATTCCGCTTGATCTTATTGAGAGTTTTTTAGTAAAAGAGAAAGAACTTAATACAGCTTTGGGTCGGATTGAAACTACTTTGCAAGTTATTGGTGTTTCAATGAGTGATTTAGATCGCGACACGATTAGCTGTAAGAATAAGACCCAAAACTTAAATGAGCAGGTTAAGGCGACTATTAGAGCGGTTAATGAGCAGTATGAAGCCTTGCAGAAAGCCCTGGCTGGCGTCTCTAGTTCACATACTTAATAACTAATAAAAGAATAATAAATATGAATACGTGGTTTTTTTCAAAAAAAGGCGATGTTACAGGCCCTTTAACAACGACTGAAGCAATAGCATTTGTTAAAAATGATGCAAACTGTTACGGATGGAACCCACATTTTACTCAGTGGAAGCCAGTTGGTATGATTGCTGAGTTTGACGAATATGTCTCTGCTATTACACCTCCAGCACAAATACCTCAATCACTAGTTGATGATTTTGTTAGTAAAAAGAACAAACTCGAGTTAGACATTGTATCGATGGACGACAATATCAAGTTTACTAAAACTTATTTGTACGAACTTGAGCAAGAAATCAATATTTACAAACGCTTAACCAATAACTTAAGCGACGATATGAAGGGGAATATTACTCCTTATGCGCAAAACTATAATAATTTTAATCGGATATTTGATGAATTAGTGGCAGCTTTAGCTATTGCAAAAAGTGAAATTAATGAAGTTGTTTTAGAATTTGATCAACGTGTGGCACAAAGAAAAGCTGAAACGTTGGCAAGTCTTTCAATATCCGACAAAATCGTTGCAGATTCTCAAAGTGATGTTGTTGATGTGATTACACAACCACTTAATGCGACAACAAGTTTAGATCCGGTTGCTCAATCGCCTAAGAAATCTGGCGTAACTAATATGCTTAAATCAGTGTTCAAAGGTGATTCAAAAAAATTGAATCCCTTAGCTGAAATCAGCATCAAAACAACTGATACTCCACTCGTAAAAAGCGCTATCACCGACGATAATTCTGAAGCTAAAGATGAAGTCGTTAAAGATGAAAAGCAAGCTGCTCCCCATTATTGGAACATGCTGAACGCGCCCCGCACAATCTATTAACTTGAGCAATGCTGCCGTTATTATGAGTGTTAAGATTGCCGTAAAATAAATTATCGGCAATCTTAATTTTGCTTAACTCATATTAACTTTTACAAAAAGAATTGTAGCATTGAGTTACTGACACGGTTTGATACTATAACTTAGTCATTAACATAGCTCATTTGTTAATAACTAAGCTTTTAATTATTAAAGAATAAAATAAATATAACGATCAATTATATTGATGAGCTATTTTTTATGGTTTGATTCTTTAGTTAATTTGCCTTGGCTTTGTTCCACATTTGCTTATAGGTATTACGTGTTCTTGAGCTCAGTGGACGCCATAAATACTGCTCTGAAAAAAATGTTTCATCACCTACTCTGGCATCCTTAACCAACTGAGGGTCAAGTAACTTGGCCGTTTCACCGTTAACTATGATAGAACCGTACATTTCTAATATGCGCTTTTGCACTGGCTCGCTGATCATAAAGTCTAATAATAGATAGGCGGCATCTAGTTTTTCGCCATTGAGGTGTTTACCTATGGCTAAGGTATCTAACCACACAGTTTGGCCTTCTTTTGGGGTAGCCAATTTCCAATTCTGTCCGCTTTGATTGGCTGCAGCAACGCCAAACCAATAGGTTGTAACCAGCTCTAGATCTTTCATGCGTTCTACATCAGCCATCCCGCCCCAAAATGAGTCTGCATTTTGTACTAGGCTATCTAATTTTGCTTGTACTTTAGACTTGTCTAATGTTGTGGCGTCTATGTCATAAAAAGATTCAGGTGGATAACCTAATACCAATAGAGTGGTATAAATATTGGCTTCAAATTGATCACCTGTGATGGCGAATTTACCTTTGTTTTCTGGTTGCCATAGGACTTCCCAGGATTTAGGTTCATCCCGCTTCGCCGCATTGTAAGCCAGGCCATATGAGCCTCCTAACAAAGGTACTGAATATTTTTCGCCTTTAAATTCATCGTATTGGCTAGTCCTTAATGAACCAAGTACTTTAGAATAGTTGGTCAGTCTACTGAAATCTATCGGCTGAAGAACCTGAAGTAACCTGTCTTGATTCATCTTGTAGTAATTGTGGGTAGGGGTAGTAACATCAGCAGCACTGGCTCGCATCTTGTTAAAAATAAGCTCAGGGTCTGTGATGTAGGGGTCCATAATATTTAACTCCACCTCCATTCCTTTTGTTTTGGCATAGGCCTTAAAATCCTCTTTAAACGGACTTATGTAGCCCTCCCATTCTAGTACGTTCAGAGTTACAGCTAGGGTATTTGTCGACATCAACAGACCTACCATCAACAGGATGTGTACTTTTAAGTATTTACCTACTTGCATAATGTGTGTCCTTATCTAGCTTCGTGTTTTGAGAGTAGCGAATGTTAATAAGTGCTAGTACGTCTAAAGACGTACATCATGTGCTTTAAGGATTGCTCATAAAAGGGACTTTAGCCAGTTTGGGATTGGTTTTATATTCCATATATAGCCGTAATCGTTGCTAAGTGATTGTAGTGATAACGAGAAATTATTTTAGCCTTGTGGTATTTGTATACGGTACTTGTATGAGGTGGAGATTAGTAGGGTTATTGCGGGTTAGCTTGCAGACAATAATAGTTTCATTTCTGGTTTTAATGCGTCTTACTCTGTACTGCAATCGAGTTTTATTTAGAACAAAAAATCTAATTGGTCAGATTTGTTGTCACTGTGTTGGCGCAAATTTATTTCAGCGAGCTCATTTGGTTTAACGGCTTCTTTTAAGGTGTTGTAAAGTGCAACTGCGAGCTCAGGTGCTTGAAGATTATCAGGAGTATGAATAAATATATAAGGCTGCTTTCCTTCTCTTATCCATTGTGCAAGCTTAATTCGCCAGCGTTGAAAAAAGGCCAGGTTGATTTGTGAGTCACATTGACCAATAAAGCGCACCACAGGTTGATGAGCGGTCGCAATAGGATGAACAGGGACTTGAGGCTTTTTACGTTGGGCATCAATTAGCGCTGGATTATCTGCTTTTGCGGCAAATAGCGGCCGACTATCCATAATAATACGATTGCATTGATGCGCTATTAATAGTCGGTTTAAAGCTCTTTCATGCTCGCCTTTGTTGAAAAATGCCCCGTGACGAACTTCTACACCGTAGGTAAAACCCTTAGGTAATTGTTGTAAAAATCTCTCAAGAGCTGGCAACGAGCTAGGACCAAACTGCGCTGGTAGCTGAATTTTCCACATAGCGGTTTTGTCAGTTAACGGCTCCATCACATTAAAGAAGTGGGTTAACTCTGCTTGAGCATGTTGTAACTGTAAGTCATGGGTGATTGTTTTTGGCAGTTTAAAAGTAAACCTAAAATCCTCTGGTACAGCATCTCGCCAGTTCATTACTGTCGGGGATGTTGGTAGGGCATAAAAAGTGGTATTGCCTTCGACAGTATTAAATACTTGCGCATATTTTTCTAAACGAGCAGATGCAGGCACATCACCATAAATACTTTGTTTCCATTGGGGTTGAGACCACATGGCAAGGCCTATTCTCAGTATAGGTTGGTGGTTATTCATTGGTCCCCCTTTTTACATTTCTAGTAAAAATAGCGGCTTTTAAGGTTATTTTGTCGCTAGGCCAGAATTCAGCTAGCAAAAAGACACTTTTTAGTCTCAATCCATCTATCTCTATTTATACCAGATCTGATAATATGCAGCGGCTTTTGCTTTGCTATGTTGTATCCATTTAGCGCTATGTCTATTTAACACTTGGTTTATTAAGTGTTAGGCTTATTTAGCCGCAAAAAATTGCTGATATGTTTTTAGTTTCGATGGAGTGATTGTGTCAGATCCAACCCCAGATATGAAGTTTGATAATTATCGAGATCGATCTTTTCAAGAAAAACAGCAGCCAACGACTAACCGTCGATCAAAGTTGGTATTTTTTTTCATCCTCTTGCTGATAGTTATAGGTGTTTTTACTGCATTTGAAATTAAAACGTCTCACTACCAGGCGATGTTATTCAACCAATATGGAACCAAATTAACATATCAGGTCGTACCTTTTGCTACAGACAAGGTTATTTATCCCCAGTATGGCCCATTTGATATTCGCCATGGCTATACTAAGTTACCCCAATATATTGATAAGCTAGTTAAAAATGGCTTTACTATTGAGCAGCAAGCTAGCTTTTCGCCTATGTTAATGGACTATACCGAATATGGTTTTTTTCCGCCTTACCATGAAAAAGCCCAGTCGGGTTTAATTATTCAAGATTGTCGTAATCAAGATGTATTTGATGCGCTGTACCCAAGTCGTGCTTATCAAGACACCGACATGATCCCCAGTGAAGTGGTCAATACATTACTTTTTATTGAAAACCGTGAACTTTGGAACCCAGAGCCTAACCACAACCCTGTGATTGATTGGCCACGTTTCGTGGTTGCTGGTATTACCCAAATTGCCGACAAAGCTGGCTTGAATATGTCAAATGCTGGTGGCAGTACTTTAGCGACCCAAATTGAAAAGTTTCGCCACTCTGAGTTTGGTTTAACCTCTAGCATTGAGGATAAGTTGCTGCAAATTGGTTCGGCGATGATCCGCGTTTATCAGCAAGGTGAAAATACCCTTGCGGCCAGGCAGCGTATTGTTCAAGATTACTTAAATACTGTGCCCCTGTCATCTGCGCCAGGCTTTGGTGAGGTTCACGGCATTGGCGATGGTTTGTGGGCCTGGTTTAAAACCGATTTTAATCGAGCCAATCGTTTACTGCTGTCAGGACATGATCCTGCTACTGCAGCTGAGCGTGGACAAGTGTTTCGACAAATTGTCGCCTTAATGATTGCACAGCGTCGTCCATCATATTACTTACTACAAGGTCATGATGACTTAGAAGAGCTGGTAGACAGTCATTTGCGCTTGCTGGTTAGCTATGCATTGATTGACCCCAAGCTGATGAACTCGGCTATGCAACAACAGCTGCAGTTTGATAGACGCAGAGGCCATCCTGGCAATCCTAACAATAAGGGCGTTAATGCGGTTCGTATTAGAACCGCTAGCATGTTGTCGAGCAGTTTATTTGACTTAGACCGCTTAGACTTAACGGTTAACAGTACCTTTCATGGTGATTTACAGCAGCAAGTGGGTGATTACTTACGTAGCCTTGGTCAGCAAGAATACGCTCAAAAGGTGGGGTTGTTAGGTGAGCGATTACTGACCCCGGAACAGCTTCCTAATGTGCTTTATAGCTTTACCCTATTTGAAAAGCATCAAGGTGCTAATCGAGTTCGAGTACAAACAGACAGTACAGACCAACCTTTTGATATTAATGAGGGCAGTAAGCTAGAGTTAGGTTCTACTGCTAAATTAAGAGTATTAGCGACGTATCTGGAAATTATTGCAGAATTACAGCATCGCTTTGAAGATAAAACTGTCGCCGATTTATATCAAATCGATGTTGAGCCCAAAGATAAAATCACCCGTTGGGTGGTCGATTATTTAATTGAAACTCGTGACCGTAATTTAACGCGTATGTTAAATGCGGCGCTTGAAAGACGCTATTCAGCATCGGCTGATGAGCGTTTTTTTACCGGCGGCGGCTTACATGTTTTCAGTAACTTCCAAAAGAAAGAAAATAGCCGTAACCCGACTTTATATGAAGCCTTGCAAGACTCAGTTAACTTGCCGTTTGTGCGTTTGATGCAAGATATTGTGAATTACAGTAGTAGTTATAATAGCGAAGGTAGCATGGCACAATTGCTGCGCAATGATAAAGACCCTCGCCGTGAAGAATACTTAAAAGCTTTTGCAAAGCGAGAAGGCAGCACCTTTGTGCGACGCTTTTATCGCAAGTATCAATCGTTATCCCCTGAAGCTAGATTAGCGATATTTTTTAATGGTGTGCAGGCAAGCGAACATCGACTTAGCGCGACATATCGTTTCCTACAACCTTACAAAAGTGATCAGGACTTAAAGCTATTTTTGGCTGAAAAAATACCGGATAAAATTTTTAGTGATAAACAAATTAGCAGCTTATATAACAAGTATGGCTCAGATAAGTTTAATCTTGCTGATCAAGGTTATATTGCCCGGGTACATCCACTAGAGCTGTGGGTGCTGAGTTATCTGAATGATTACCCAGACGCCAATATGACGCAAGTGTTAGAAGACAGCCAAGCCACTTTGATTGAGGTCTATCGATGGTTATTCCGTACCCGTCATCAAAATGCTCGCGACAGTCGCATTAAAGTGATGTTGGAAGTTGAGGCTTTTTTAAGTATTCATCAACGCTGGCAGAGAATGGGATATCCATTTGATTTTATCGTGCCATCACTAGGCTCGGCCCTTGGCAGTTCTGGCGATCGTCCAGCTGCCTTAGCTGAACTAATGGGTATTATTCAAAATAACGGTGTGCGAGCGCCAACATTACGGATAGAAAAATTATTGTTTGCTAAAGATACGCCTTATGAAGTTAATTTAGCGAACAGCACTCAGCAGCCTATTCAAGTATTCAAGCCTGAAGTGGCAATAGCATTGAAAAATGCGCTCGCCAATGTGGTAGAAAAGGGCACGGCAAGGCGACTCAATGGTAGCATTATGAATGTTGATGGCACTTTGGTTCGCTTAGGTGGCAAAACGGGCACCGGGGATAACCGCATCGCGACTGAAATTCGTAATGGACGCAAGGTGTCTTCTACTGCAATGAACCGCACAGCAACTTTTGTATTTTACTTGGGTGACAGTTACTTTGGTACCTTAACCGCCTTTGTGCCTGGGGCTAAAGCAGATGACTTTAGTTTTACCTCAGCACTGCCGTTACAAGTATTGAAGGGTATGCTGCCAATACTGACGCCGCAATTGTTTAATCAGCAACCTTTATGTTTAGCTGAGTCGGCTGACGTTGAGTAGGGGAATCATTGACAGACTCGATATAACTTAAGTTTGTATTATCCCTTTACCAGACTATAAAAAAAGTCAGCGATAATCGCTGACTTTTTTTATAGGTTAACCATGTTATTACAACGGCATAGTTAACTGGCTAGTCTTAACAAAGCTTATGCCATACTAAACAAGGTTAGGCAAAAGCATCTTGTAATGACGGCACAACTTGTTTTTTACGGCTCAACACGCCGTCTAACCACACTTTGCCATCGACTGTTGGTTTGCCATAAGCACGTTCAGTTAAATCTTCACTGTCTGAAATCACTAACATTTCAGAGCCTTCTTTCATAATGTCTGTTAATAATAACAACACACTATGACGATTGCCTTCTTGCTTTAATAAGGCGATATCAGCCACTAGATCAGCTTTAATGGCATCAAAAACGGCTAAATCAATCACTTCTAGCTGACCAATGCCCACTAGGTTACCGTTCATGTTGAAATCTTTAAAGTCACGCATCACTAAGTCGCGTGCCGGAGTACCTTCAACCGCAGACTTAACCTTAAACATATCCATGCCTAGGTCTTTAAAGTCCTCAATACCGGCAATAACCGCTAATGCTTCAACACAGCGAATATCCGCTGTAGTACAGGTAGGTGATTTAAAGATTACCGTGTCGCTTAAAATAGCGCACATCATAATGCCAGCGATATTAGCTGGAATTTCTACCTGGTAGAAATCAAACATCATTTTAATAATAGTGTTGCTGCAACCTACTGGGCGGATCCAACACTCTAGTGGTGTTGAAGTGGTTAAGTCGCCGAGTTTATGGTGATCAACAATACCGACAATCGTCGCTTGAGCAATATCGTCCGGTGCTTGTGTCACTTCAGAATGGTCAACAATATACACATCTTCGCCAGCATAGCTGGTTTTATACTCAGGAGCGTCAAAGCCAAATTTGTCTAAAATAAAAGCCGTTTCAGGTGATAATTCACCTAAACGTGCTGCAATAGCAGGCTCACCAATTTGATTTTTTAAATAAGCTAACGCTATCGCACCACAAATTGAATCTGAATCAGGGATCTTGTGACCCACTACATACATTGACATTATAAAGGCTCCTGTAAATTTGCTGCTGATTTTAGCAAGATTTAAATGCTTGACCAATCGTTATCCGAAAAAAAGCTATCATGCGGCGTTAAAAAGCTTAAGCTGGCTGAGTCACAACCTAGCCCTTGGCCTAACTGTACTATAAAATCAGGGCTATTATATGTTGAAAGAGGATTTTACTATGTTACTTGGTATTCATCATGTGGCCATTATTTGTGGCGACTATGCACGCTCAAAGACCTTTTATCATCATATATTAGGCTTACGAATAATAGCTGAGAATTACCGCGCAGAACGTGACTCCTACAAGCTGGATTTAGCCTTACTCGATGGCAGCCAAATTGAACTCTTCTCTTTTAATAATGCACCACTTAGACCTAGTTATCCCGAGGCTCAAGGGTTACGCCATTTAGCCTTTCGGGTCGATGATATTGATCAAGTGGTTGCACATTTGGTTTCCCATAACATTGATGTTGAACCTATTCGTGTCGATGAATACACTCAAAAACGATTTACTTTTTTTAATGACCCCGACGGTTTACCGTTAGAGCTTTATGCTGATCATTTTTAATGCAAAATTAAGCCAAACTCTGTAGTCTCCTGCAACATTTTATCTGTTGTACGTATATTTTCAGGAGCGCTCATTTTTATGTCTATTACCGCCATACAAAATAAACTAAAAATCATTGATCGCAGTAAGACCTTCCAGGGGTTTGTGATTTTTGTCATTGTGGTGTCGGCATTATCGATTGGCGCTCACACCTATCATTTACCCCAATGGTTAGAAAGTAGCTTATGGGTGTTAGACATCGGCATTACGGTGTTTTTTCTTTTCGAATTAATTATTCGCTACCTTGCCAGTGATGGCGTTAAAAGCTTTTTTTCTAAAGGATGGAATATTTTCGACACCATTATTGTGATTGGCAGCTTAATTCCACTCGGCGGCTCAACCGTTTTACTGGCTCGATTATTAAGAATATTTCGCGTACTGCGTTTAGTGTCTATGGTGCCTGAGCTGCGCATGCTGATTAATGCTTTATTTAAAGCCATTCCTCGCATGGGCTACATAGTGTTATTGATGTTTGTCATTTTTTATATTTATGGCGCAGTAGGCAGCATGTTCTTTGCTCACATCAATGAGTTTTTATGGGGCGATGTGTCTATTGCCATGTTGACCCTGTTTCGTATTTCCACGTTCGAGTCGTGGACATCAATTATGTATGAAACCATGGCAGTTTATCCGTTAAGTTGGATGTTTTATTTAAGCTTTATCTTTTTAACCACCTTCACCTTTTTAAATATGATGGTGGGCACGGTATTAGATGTAATGAGTGAAGAAAGCCGTCTGATGAGTGAGGCAAAGGCGAAGCAAGCACTGGACGCACAGCTTGATGAAAAAACTACTGAAGTGACTGAAGTATCGACGGAGCCAACATCGACTACATCCCAAGTCGCGGCATACGCCAGCGTGGAAGATATGCAAAAGTTGCATGATAAAATTGATCAACTCACCGCCTTGGTTATTCAGCAGCAAGCATCTGTTTTAGCAAGTCAGGCAGCTGCTACAAAAGTGAAGTAAGTTCTGGTTGATGTACTCACCCTATACATTGGCAGCATCAAGCTGAATTGAACCTGTTGATATTAAAAACAAAGCCCTTAAAAATTTTCAAGGGCTTTTTTTATGGGTTCAGGTTAATCTAAATAGCTCATGTATAAGCACAAGGAATTCGAGTGTCGACGCCGAATGTATTATCTTCTAAAAGCGCATCACCTAGCCGGGCTAGATCGTATTGGTTAGGCGCTTTGGCGGTGATGCCATTAACCATAGCGGTTATTCCATGGGGCATATTAGCGGGATCATTTGCGCTTGAGGTCGGGTTAACCGGCTTACAAAGCCAAGCCATGTCTGCAATTATTTTTGCCGGTAGCGCCCAGCTAGTGGCGTTAGGGATGATAAAAGCCGGCGTTGGTTTAAGCGGTATTCTTATCACCACCTTGTTGATCACTTCACGTCACGTGTTATATGCAATGGCAATGCGTAATCGAATTAGTCCATTACCATTGAAGTGGCGACTGTCGTTAGGTTTTCTATTAACCGATGAATTATTTGCGATAGCCAATCATGGCCAGCAACATAAGTTTGACCCCTGGTATGCCCTTGGTGGCGGCTTTACCTTTTATCTTGGGTGGAACATCGCGACCTTCATTGGCATTATTGCAGGACAAAATATTGATAATCTTGGTGAACTCGGGTTAGATTTTGCCATTGCTGCCACCTTTATTGCCATTGTAGTGCCTACAGTGACTAAACCTTCGGTGTTAATTTGTGTGTTGGTGTCATTAGTATTAGCAGTAGTCTGTGCGGTATTAGGGTTACAATCTGGGCTATTAATTGCCTCATTGTCAGGCATGATAGCGGGTTACAGTTACGCTAAATTAACCGGCGAATTACAGTCGGAAAGTCAGCATTCAGAGCCTAATCATTCTCAGCCCGACGATGCCAGTAAGCAGGCTGCAAACAAGGATGTGCAATAATGATTTGGTTAACAATTATTTTAATGGCGATTATTGTTTTTGCCAGTCGCCATATTTTATTAGAACCTAAAGTGCCAATACGCTTAAACCAAAAAACACTGACTTTTTTAAGTTATTCCGCCCCTGCAGTGTTAACGGCTATTTTTGCTCCTATCGTGTTTGCGCCTGAAAGTCAGCTCGATATTTCATTGTCTAATCCTTACCTTATCTGCGCCGTCGTTGCGACATTGCTGGCATGGCTGACTAAAAATACCCTATTAACCACTATTGTGAGTATGGGACTATTTTTTATTATTTATTAAACCGAACAGTAACTTTGGACGTAATAACTGTCATCTATTTGTATTTAGAGTCGGTTAGAATAATCAATGCAACTTTATTCAATCGGATAAACTAAGCATGTAAACCTGCATTAAATAAACGTTAAATACTTAACGATATGAGACGTTAAATCTATTAGGCTTTTGATGATCCAAAATGCTGTGGTAGTTAATAAAGAGGATGTTATGAATAAAACGGTATTAATTACAGGCGTGGGTAAACGGATAGGTTATGCACTAGCAAAGCACTTTTTAGCCCGTGGAGATAATGTGATTGGCACTTATCGCAGCCACTATGACAGCATAGAGCAGTTACGTAAGTTAGGTGCAACCCTTATTCAATGCGATTTAACTGATGCTGCATCGATAGCGCACTTGATTGAGCAAGTTAACGCATCTACTCGTTTAGACTGCATCATTCATAATGCCTCCGATTGGTTACCCGATAACAGCGGCTTAAGCGCCAGTGCAACCATTAACCGTATGATGCAAGTGCATGTAAATGCCCCTTATGAAATCAACTTAGCGCTAGCTGACTTACTGATCTCAACAGCGCAGTTAAATCATCAGACTATTGGTGCCAGCAATATTATTCATATTACTGACTATGTCGCCGAAAAGGGCAGCAAAAAACACATTGCCTATGCTGCTAGTAAAGCCGCGCTGCACAACTTAACGTTATCGTTTGCCGCAAAATTAGCGCCACACGTTAAAGTAAATTCTATTGCACCGGCAATGATTTTATTTAACGAACACGACGATGAAGCTTACAAAGTCAAAGCGCTAGCTAAAGCGGTTTTACCTAAAGAAGCCGGTAATAGCGAAATTATTGCGCTAGTGGAATACCTACAATCAAGTCATTACGTTACCGGCCGCAGTTATGCGGTTGATGGTGGCAGGCATTTGGTGTAGTCAACACAGTTTTAAATGAAGACAAAAAATATTTAGACTTCTAGATGGCTATTTGTTAGTGTGGATATTAATCAAGTATCCACACTAACAATCAATCCAAAGGAAGGCGCTATGTCAGCAGATACTCAGTTCACGGCAAATTTAAAGCTTGAATCGCTTGCGTTACACCATGGCTATAAGTCAGAAGCGACCACCAAGGCTGCTGCGGTGCCGATATACCAAACCACGTCATACACCTTCGATGATACCCAGCATGGTGCCGATTTATTTGATTTAAAAGTGCCTGGCAATATCTATACTCGCATAATGAACCCAACAACGGATGTGCTTGAACAGCGCATGGCGGCTATCGAAGGCGGCATTGCAGCTTTGGCCGTTGCATCAGGTATGGCAGCAATTACGTATGCGATTCAGGCGTTAACCCAGGTCGGCGATAACATTGTCAGTACTAGCCAGTTATACGGTGGCACCTATAATTTATTTGCCCACACATTACCGCGCCAAGGCGTTGAAGTGCGCATGGCGGCATATGATGATTATGCGGGACTTGATGCGTTAATTGATGATAAAACCAAAGCACTATTTTGTGAGTCAATAGGTAACCCAGCCGGTAATGTGGTCGACTTACAGCGTTTAGCTGAGATTGCCCACAAACATGGTGTGCCGTTAATTGTTGATAATACCGTAGCAACACCAGTGTTATGTCGTGCATTCGACCACGGTGCTGACATTGTTATTCACTCACTGACCAAATACATAGGCGGTCACGGTACTACTATTGGTGGAGTGATTATTGATTCAGGTAAATTTGATTGGGTGGCGAATAAAGAACGTTTTGGATTACTAAATGAGCCAGATCCGTCTTATCACGGAGTGGTTTATACCCAGGCCTTTGGCCCAGCTGCATTTATTGGCCGTTGTCGCGTGGTGCCGCTGCGCAACACAGGTGCGGCATTATCACCACAAAGCGCATTTTTGTTACTGCAAGGCCTAGAAACATTAAGCTTACGCATGGAGCGCCATTGCAGTAACGCATTAACTTTAGCTCAGTTTTTAGATAATCATCCTAACGTCAGCTGGGTGAATTATGCCGCGCTACCGAATAGCCCGCAATTTGAACGTTGCCAGAAAATTACTGGCGGTAAAGCCTCAGGTATTGTTAGCTTTGGTATTAAAGCGGCAGATGCACAGGCTGGTAAAGTCGCGGGCGGTAAGTTTATTGATGCACTGCAAATGGTGTTACGTCTAGTGAATATTGGTGATGCCAAGTCACTTGCGTGTCACCCAGCCAGTACTACTCACAGACAACTGGATGCCGCTGAGCTTGCTAAGGCGGGTGTATCAGAGGACCTAGTCAGAATCTCTGTGGGTATTGAACATATCGACGATATTATTGCCGATGTGAGTCAGGCACTGGATAAAGCTTCAAGCTAATGCGCTGTTAACTGCAGTACAATTAAGCGCTAAAAGTAAACGTTAGCTTAAACAAAAAATCCCCATCACATATCAATGTAATGGGGATTTTTGTTATCAAGCATCTTATGAAAGCTAAGCTGGCTAAATGACTAGGGTCTGTTGATCTTTGCTGCAAAAACAATCTTGAAAGTTCAACAGACCCTAGACGCCTGCTTTGGCTAAACGTCGTGTCGGTGTGATCACTAATGGCAGTGGAATATCCCAGCGCTCAATTGGTAAATGGCTCACCTGTTGGCAGTCATGGGCAAATCCAACCGCCAGAGGCTTATTATTTACGCTGTTTTTTAAGGTTCTATCGTAGTATCCACCGCCCATACCCATGCGATTACAATTGCCATCAAATGCCACTAATGGGGTGATAATCATGTCTAGCTTGGGCGTGGGAATAATGTCTTGTACGTTAAGCTTGGGCTCTGAAATGCCAAACTTATTCTTAATCAATACCGAGTCGCGATGGTAGTGACAAAACAATAAATGACCTGGACTGAATGGATGTATTAAGGGTAAATAGGTTTTCACCCCAATATGCCATAGCGCTTCAATCAGCTTCTCTGTTGCTAACTCACCGTCATAACTAAAATACAATGCAACGTGCTGCGCGTTACGTTGCTGAATTTCAGCTAACATATGACGGCTAGCAATTAAGGCTAATTGGTGTTGTTCCGCAACGGTAAAGCTTTTACGCTCTTGGCGAATGTGGCGACGAATAAAGTCACGGCTCATGCCCTGACTATCAAACAGTGCATAACGCTCTTGGTTGCTTAATTCAAAACCTGAATCTTGATGGGTTAGATTATCAATATGTAAGTGTTGATTATTGGGATCAACAGCAGATAGGGCTTGATTAGCGCTGTCTAAATGCTTGTTTGCTGATGAAAAGTAAGTGGTGTTAGCGGGCTCTGACTCTGCAGGTAATTCAGCAGTGTTCATGTAGCGAGTAATAGCCATAAATTAGGATGCTCCCCAAGATACCGTAGTAGGTGTAAGCCCTTGAACCGTAGGTTCAAGGCGGGTAAATGTTCATATCCTAAGGCTTCTCGATACGAGCCGAGCATGCACAATGTCAATGAAAGCATTCACCCTGGGTTTGTAAATATCGGCACAGGGACATTACCCACACACGCGTATCCCAGGGAGCAAAACAGGTTGATAGTTGCTAAAGCAAGTATCTAAAACTTATTCTAGTCGTCCTTGCGGCTTCTTTCAATCAACGAATGTTCAAGTGTTGATTGTAACAAAGAAATACGCTCGTCCATTTGCGCCATATAGTGTCTATTTTTTTGCTTTTCTTCATACAGCTCGTTACCAATATTAAGCGCGGCCATAATGGCTAATTCTTCACGACTTAAATTATTGGTACGGGTTTTAAGGTTGGTCAGTTGTTTTTCGACCTCGCTAGCCACCGAGCGTAAGGTATCCTCGCGTCCTTTTGGACATGCGATAGAGTAGGTGCGCCCTAGAAGGGTTATTTCAACTGCGCTGGTACTCATAATGTCGCGGCAAGATCCTTTAATAAAAGCTTATTTTGTTAAAGCCGAACTATATAGGTGTGCCTATCAAAGCGCAAGGCAAGCGCACGCCTTTTTAACTATTTGCTGGATGTCTGAGCAAATCTGTCTTTTATCTCACATCATGGCTGCAAGTATTTGGCGCAAATAGCGAACTCTGCTAGCATTGGGAAAGTTATCGCCCATTAGGAAATCACCATGGCAACCCCACCTTCATTATGTATCGACAACCTTAAAAAAGCGCTCGACGACGCCGAAATTGGCCAGCATCCTGTTGAAGTACATGGCGCATTAGTCGGATTAATTTGTGGTGGTGTGGATCAAGAAAACCATGCATGGGTAGGGCCATTAATTGATTTAATGAATGACGGCCAGCCGCTAGAAACCAGTTTACTGCAGTTAATAAATGAGCTTTACCAGGACACAGTCGCCCGTTTGGTAGATTTTGATTTTGGTTTTACCTTACTACTGCCAGAAGAAGAAGTGTCGTTATCACATCGTGTTGAAGCCCTGTCGTTATGGACCCAAAGCTTTTTAACCGGTATTGCCATTATTCAGCCTAAATTGAACCAGGCATCGGCCGACGTCAAAGAAGTGATAAAAGATTTAGCCGAAATTGCCCAGGTTGAATTTGATGTTGGCGAAGATGAAGAATCAGAAACCGCTTACGTAGAGTTACAAGAGTTTGTGCGTATGGCCGCGATTTTATGTTACGCCGAGTTTGGTCCTGAGCCATCAATGGATAACGCAGATGACACTCAAAAAGTGCATTAATATTTGATCGCCCGTTTCGGTTTTGATCGTATGTTTAGCTAGTGTGCTTTGACCAATAGACGGTGTGCTTTAACCAGTAGGCAATGAGTTGATATATGAGTTCAGCATCCACAGCAGTATTACAACCCTTTGATATCGTCATTGTTGGCGGCGCCATGGCGGGTGCCTCATTAGCCTTAGGCTTAGCTAAGCTAAATCAAGGCCGAACACAGACGTTATCTATTGCCCTTATTGAAGCACATCAAGCCGACGACAGTCACCCAGGGTTTGATGCCCGCTCAATAGCCATTGCCCACGGCTCTATTTTTGAACTTGAACGTTTAGGTATCTGGCCCAAACTGAGCCATTTAGGTACCGCCATTGCCGACATTCATATCTCTGATCGTGGTCATTTTGGTATGACTGAACTCAATGCCAAACCATTAGGTTTACCGGCATTAGGTCAGGTGGTTGAACTAGCCCAAGTGGGTAAAGTGTTATTTGAACAACTGCAACAAGCCAATATCAGTTTGTTTTGTCCGGCTAAACTCAGCCAGTTAACCACCGACACCGACGGCCATTATTTAACTCTGGACGATGGCAGCAGGCTAAGTGCTAAATTGCTGGTGGCCGCAGACGGTGCCAACTCAGTGGTTCGTCAGCAACTTAATCAAGGTGCTGACAGTATCGACTTTAACCAAAGTGCCATAGTCGCCAATATTCAAACCGACCAACCGCATCAAAACTGTGCCTATGAACGCTTTACCGAAACAGGCCCGCTAGCTCTGCTGCCTATGGGCAATGTAAAGGGGATGCAAGCCAAAAATAGTGCTAGATTATCGCTTGTGTGGGCCGTATCGCCAGCGCAAGCACAGCAATTAGCACACACAGATGAAGCCGATTTTTTACAGCAATTGCAGCAAGCTTTTGGTCATAGAGTAGGGCGTTTTACTCAAGTGGGTAAACGAGTGACCTATCCGTTAACATTAACCACTATGGCGCGACCGATATTTCATCGCTGCGTGTTTATTGGTAATGCGGCGCAAACACTGCACCCAATTGCAGGGCAAGGGTTTAACTTAGGCTTACGTGACGTGGTGGGTTTGATCAAAGTGATTGAGTCTGAGCTTAATCGTCAACCTACCACTGATAAAAATTTAGATGCCGAGACTAAAACGGATGCAGCAATTGATGTTGGTACAAGCGCTATTTTGCATCAATATTTAGCCTCTCGCCAAAGTGATCGTGACAGCACGCTACGTAACATTGAGTTTTTAGTACGTGGTTTTTCTAATCAACACTGGCCACTTGTGGCAGGACGTTCAATAGGATTACGATTGCTGTCTTGGCTGCCGCCGTTAAAACGTCCCGTTGCCCAAATTGCGATGGGCTGGCGTTAGCGGCTTAGTGCTGATGATTATAGATTAAACGACTTAAATTTTGACTGACGCTTTAAAAGGACACTGCTATGTACACCACCCAAACTTTTGATGTCGCCATAGTGGGCGGCGGTATGGTCGGCCTAGCTACCGCAATTGGTTTAGCTGAAGCCAATTTAAATGTGGTGGTTATTGATGCTGGCAGTACACAAGCTCCCAGTGGTGAACCTAAGCTACGAGTCAGTGCGATTAATAAAGCCAGTCAACAATTGTTAACCAATTTAGGCGCATGGCAATACCTTGACCATAGCCGAGTCAGCCCTTATCAAAAAATGCAGGTGTGGGACAAAGACGGCATGGGCAAAATTGAATTCGACGCCCACTCAATCAGCGAAAATCATCTCGGCGCGATAATTGAAAACGATGCCATAAGCTTTGCCCTAGCCAAACGCGTCAGTGAACTCAGCAACATTACCTATATTGAACAACAAAAACTGCAACGCATTGCCTTTGGCGAACGTGAAGCCTGGTTAACCCTTGAAAACGGCGACAATATCTCAGCAGCACTGGTGATTGGTGCAGACGGCGCCAATTCCTGGGTGCGTCAGCAATGCCAAATACCGCTAACATTCTGGGACTACGGCCACCATGCTATTGTCGCCACCGTTCGCACCGAACTTAGTCACGATGCAACCGCTAGACAAGCTTTTTTACCCGACGGCCCATTAGCTATGTTGCCGTTATATGATGACAATTTATGCTCAATTGTGTGGTCTACATCACCGCAACACGCAGAGCAGTTACTCGCAGCTGATGATAAAACCTTTGGCAAAGCCCTTACCGCCGCATTAGACAGTCGTTTAGGCGTGTGTGAAGTGGTAAGCGAGCGCCATGCGTTTCCGTTAAGAATGCGCTATGCCCGTCATTTTGCCCGCCATCGTTTAGTATTAGCCGGAGATGCCGCCCACACGATTCATCCATTGGCGGGACAAGGGGTTAACCTAGGCTTTTTAGATGCTGCCAGTATTATTCAAACTGTGGCTGAACTGCATGAACAAGGTAAAGATATTGGTGATTATCGCCATTTACGTGCATTAGAACGCTGGCGCAAAGCGGACGCTATGGAGATGATAGCCACTATGGAAGGCTTTAAAAGACTCTTTGCTGGACGCAATCCGCTTAAAAAAGTCATTCGCGACATCGGATTATCGCTGGTGGATAATGTTGCTGGGCTAAAAACAGTGTTCATCAGACAAGCCATGGGTAACAAGATGACATTACCTAAACTGTGTCGTGAATCGATTTCTTCCTGATAATCCTTAAAATCGCTTATATATCAGGCCATCCAGCGCGATTGATGTTTTTAATCTAAACCAACTGTAAATTTATTACAGCTTTCGCATTAGCCAAACTAATGCGAAGTAAGTCGGATTAGAAAATTTTCTGGTATACAATTTCACTCTGCCGAGTATAATTTTGTCCAAATTTTAGCAAATACCTAGGTCGTGTTTCTAACATGGCACTACCCACAATAAGGGATAATAATGGCTAGCAAAACGGTACTCTTCAATAAGCATTTAGCATCAAAAGCCAAGATGGTCGATTTTTATGGCTGGGAAATGCCAATTAACTATGGTTCACAAATAGAAGAGCATCACGCTGTTCGTCAAGATGCGGGCATGTTCGACGTGTCACACATGACAGTTGTAGATGTAACAGGCACAGACGCTTGTGCATTTTTACGAAAACTATTAGCTAACGATGTTGCTAAACTTCAAGTCGCGGGCAAAGCCTTATACGGCGGTATGCTAGACGAAAACGCCGGTATCATTGATGATTTAATCACTTACTACCTGACCGATACCCATTACCGCGTGGTGGTTAACTCAGCCACACGTGTCAAAGATTTAGCCTGGATCAACAAGCAAGCCGCCGCATTTGATGTGACCATTACCGAGCGCCCAGAGCTAGCAATGATCGCTGTTCAAGGTCCTAACGCTAAAGCGAAAGCCGCTAAAGTATTCAATGCTGAGCAAAATGCCGCAGTTGAAGGCATGAAGCCATTCTTTGGCGTGCAGTCTGGCAGCTTATTCATTGCTACCACAGGTTATACCGGTGAAACAGGTTACGAGATTATTGTGCCTGAAGACGAAGCTGAAGCCCTATGGCAAGCCTTGTTAGACGTTGAAGTGCGTCCATGTGGTTTAGGCGCACGTGACACTTTGCGTTTAGAAGCCGGCATGAACCTATACGGTTTAGACATGGACGAAAGCATTAATCCATTAGCCGCTAACATGGGCTGGACTATCGCGTGGGAACCAACTGACCGTGACTTTATTGGCCGCGCCGCATTAACGGCATTAAAAGCCGCTGGTACTGACAAATTAGTCGGACTGGTTATGGAAGAAAAAGGCGTTTTACGCCATGATATGGCAGTGTTTTTTACCGACGAAAACGGTGTAGAGCATCAAGGTGCGATCACCAGCGGGACTTTCTCGCCAACTTTAGGCTATTCTATTGCCATGGCACGTGTACCTAATGGTATTGGTGCTACAGCTGAAGTTGAAATGCGTAAAAAACGCGTTGCGGTAAAAGTAATAGCACCAAACTTTGTACGTAATGGTAAACAAGCATTCTAAGTGTATAGTTTTGTACCAAGAAAAAATTATTGATTAAGCACTAAAATATCAGATAAAGGATAACGACAATGAGCAACATTCCAGCAGATTTGAAATACGCCTCTTCACACGAGTGGATCCGTCTTGAAACCGATGGTAACTACACAGTAGGTATTACTGAACATGCTCAAGAGCTTTTAGGTGACATGGTATTCGTTGAATTACCAGAAGTGGGCGACACAGTTACTGCAGGTGAAGATTGTGCAGTAGCAGAATCTGTTAAAGCCGCATCAGATATCTATGCACCTATTTCAGGTGAAGTGATTGCTGTGAATGAATCATTAGAAGATTCACCAGAAAACGTTAACAGCGATGCATACGGCGAAGGTTGGTTTTTCCGCGTAATGCCATCTGATGCGTCAGAAGTTGACGGTTTATTAGATGCTGACGGCTATCAAGAGGTTATCGACGAAGAGTAAATCTTGTCGACACTGAGAAGCTCCCTCGGGAGCTTCTTTGTTTTGTGTTACTTAATAGGCCTGGTAAATAATATCAGCAAAATGAGCCTTTTTTGATGATAACGGCGTATTAGACTGTTGTTACACATACCACTATTTTACACATACCCAGTTACTGTGCCCTACAGCTCACAACTGGCATTTTTGGAACAAGGTTAACCATGACCAAGCAAACTCTTACACAATTAGAACAGCACGAATTATTTCTAACTCGTCACATTGGTCCTAGTGCAGCTCAACAACAAGAAATGTTGAACTTTGTGGGCGCGGAGTCTTTAGAAGACTTAACCGCACAAACTGTGCCGGGAAAAATTCGTTTACCCCAAGATCTCACCATAGGTGATTCTTGTGGCGAAGCTGAAGGTATTAGCTACATCCGTGACATTGCCGATCAAAATAAAGTATTCAAAAGCTATATCGGTATGGGTTACTACGGCGTACAAGTGCCTAATGTTATTTTGCGTAACGTGTTTGAAAATCCAGGTTGGTACACAGCTTACACCCCTTACCAGCCAGAAATCGCCCAGGGTCGTTTAGAAGCTATTCTTAACTTCCAACAAGTGTCGATGGACTTAACCGGTCTTGATTTAGCCTCCGCATCATTATTAGATGAAGCCACCGCAGCGGCAGAGGCTATGGCATTAGCCAAGCGTGTGTCTAAAGCGAAAAAAGCTAACATATTCTTCGTTGCCGATGACGTATTCCCACAAACATTAGACGTAGTCAAAACCCGTGCTGAATGTTTTGGTTTTGAAGTGGTAGTTGGCCCAGCATCAGAGGCCGTTAATTACGAGCTATTTGGCGCCTTATTCCAATACACCAACCGTCATGGTCAAATTAGCGATTATTCTGAGTTATTTGCCACATTACGTGACAATAAAGTTATCGTTACCGTCGCGACTGACATCATGTCATTAGTGTTATTAAAGTCACCAGGTTCAATGGGTGCAGACGTCGTATTTGGTAGTGCACAACGTTTTGGCGTACCAATGGGATACGGCGGACCACACGCAGCCTTCTTCGTTGCCCGTGACGAGCACAAACGCTCAATGCCAGGTCGTATCATTGGTGTATCTAAAGACGCCCGTGGTAACCAGGCACTGCGCATGGCAATGCAAACGCGCGAGCAACATATTCGCCGTGAAAAAGCCAACTCAAACATTTGTACTGCGCAAATCTTGCTAGCCAACATGGCATCGTTTTATGCAGTATTCCATGGCCCACAAGGCTTAAAAACTATTGCGTCACGCATTCACCGTTTTGCTGACATTCTAGCCGCAGGCTTACAAGCTAAAGGTTTAAGCCTAGTCAATAACACCTGGTTTGACACCATCAGTGTTAAAGGCGCCGATGTTGCTGCCATTAATGCCCGTGCTATAGCAGCAGAAATCAACCTACGTATCGACGCTGATGGCGTGTTTGGTGTCAGCTTCGATGAAACCACCATACGTAAAGACGTTGCAGCACTGTTTGATGTGATTTTAGGCGCAGGCCATGGCTTAGATGTTGCGGCATTAGATGCGCAAATCGTCGCAAATGGTAGCCAATCAATTCCTGACGCATTAGTGCGTCAAGACGCTATTTTGACCCACCCAACGTTTAATCGCTACCAAAGCGAAACCGATATGATGCGTTATATCAAGCGTTTGGAAAACAAAGACTTAGCTCTAAATCACTCAATGATCTCGTTAGGTTCATGCACCATGAAGCTAAACGCGGCAGTAGAAATGCTACCGGTAAGCTGGCCAGAATTTGCTAACATGCACCCATTCTGCCCACTAGACCAAGCAAAGGGTTACACTAAGTTAATCAACGAATTATCTGAGTATTTAGTTAAAATCACCGGCTACGATGAAGTGTGTATTCAACCAAACTCAGGTGCACAGGGCGAATACGCTGGTCTGTTAGCGATTAAGAAATACCACGAATCTCGCGGCGACGCGCATCGTAACATTTGCTTAATTCCACAATCTGCTCACGGTACTAACCCAGCATCGGCGCAATTGGCTGGTATGCAAGTGGTGGTGACTGCTTGTGACAAACAAGGCAACATCGACTTAGAAGATTTACGTGCTAAAGCATCTGAGTTAGCAGGCAGCTTATCGTGCATCATGATCACTTACCCATCTACCCACGGTGTGTATGAAGAAGCCATCCGCGAAGTCTGTGACATAGTGCACGAGTTTGGTGGTCAGGTTTACTTAGATGGCGCTAACATGAACGCCCAGGTTGGTTTAACATCTCCAGGCTTTATCGGTGCTGACGTATCCCATTTAAACCTACACAAAACCTTTGCTATCCCGCACGGCGGCGGTGGTCCAGGTATGGGCCCAATTGGTGTTAAAGCCCATCTTGCGCCATTTGTAGCGGGTCACGTAGTCGTTAAGCCAGGTCGTGTAAGCGACCATAACGGTGCAGTATCAGCAGCGCCATACGGCAGTGCTAGCATTTTACCTATCAGCTGGATGTACATTAAGCTGTTAGGCACTAAGGGTATTAAGCAATCAACCCAAACAGCATTATTGAACGCTAACTACATCATGAAAAAGCTACTACCACATTACCCAGTATTATTTACTGGCCGTAATGACCGCGTAGCGCACGAATGTATTATTGATTTACGTCCGCTAAAAGAAACCTCAGGCGTAACTGAAATGGACATCGCTAAGCGACTAAATGACTACGGCTTCCACGCGCCAACTATGAGCTTCCCAGTAGCGGGAACCTTAATGATTGAGCCAACGGAATCTGAATCTAAAGTTGAATTAGATCGTTTCATCGAAGCTATGATCTCTATTCGTGGCGAGATTGCCAAGGTAGAAGCAGGCGAGTGGCCAGCAGACAACAACCCATTACATAACGCACCGCACACACTAGCTGACATTATGGACAGCGAGTTTGACTCACGTCCATACAGCCGTGAAGTAGCCGTGTTCCCAACAGCATCAGCTAAAGCCAACAAGTTCTGGCCAACGGTAAACCGTATTGATGATGTTTATGGTGATAGAAACTTGATGTGTTCTTGCGCACCAATGGAAGATTATCAGTAAATGATAATGGCTACTTGGCCTCGATAATACGGCTTCAGTTTAAGGTTTTTACTGCTCATTGACACCAGTCAACTCCGCGGCGAAAACCTCAAACTTCATTGTCTTATCATCGCCAGCGACGCAATTATGGTCGTAGTAGGCCAAACGTCATTCCGGTAATGCTTCTGAGCCGGAACCTAAAGCATTAAAAAAGCGACCTTCGGGTCGCTTTTTTGTTTGTGTCACACCAGAAAAGTTCTAAACACACCTCATGGCGGTAATGTTTATTTACGTCATTCCGGTAATGCTTTTGAGCCGGAATCCAGCTTTATTCATTTACATTGACACCAGTCAACTTGACGGTAAAAACCAGCGGCTTTTTTGTCTTGTTTGCGGCAGTTACGCAATTATGGTGGCAGTGGGCTTCGTTCAATGATCCGAATAAAAGCAATAAAAAAGCGAATAGTGCGGTTCGCTTTTTTATTGGATGAAATAAAGGTAGATGCAAAATGCTTTAATCTAACCTGCTAATATAAATAAGTTATTTAAATTTATATTGAACTTTGTTAATGTGATGCCGTTTTTTTAGATAATAATTCAAGGGTTAGGATGGAATCTACATTTAAAAGTTCAGAACATGATCATCAAGGGATCTCTGAAGCACTCGATATTGAAAATAATACAGCTACTGTCATTTCAGATGGCAGCTTACATCCTAAATCTGAATTATCGAATTTAGAATTGATGGAGTTATGGAGGCGTAATCTACACCACCTACTTCAACAATTGGGTTTAAAATCTAGTGATGACATGCTGGTTAGCGAACTTAAAGATATCAATTCCGAGATAATCGAAAAGCTACATTATCTTAAGAAAACAGATGAACAGCTCAAGCTTGACAGCGATTTTACTTTATCGAACTTGGGATTTGAAAAATATAAGTCCGCTCATTTATTAGTTGTAAATTTTTTTACAGAACTTTATAAACAAAAAAAAGCTGAAGAAGAGAGGGCTTCGGCAAAATTTTATTTCTTCTCTCGTGCTAAGCATGTCTCGCAACAAAAAAAAACGATCCCTTGGTTCTATGCGCTTTCCCACTCGATATTACTAATTGTTAGCTGTTTAATATTAGCTGTTGTAGCGTTAAGTTTATTTATATTAACTCAACAAAATTTAATCGTAATGTTTTTAGTTTTGGTTTCTGTTATTCATATTTTTTGTATCGCTATAAAAAAAATAAAAAAATATAAGATATCGGCTAGAACTCCATTGAGATTCTTGGTTAGTTTTCTCAGTATTTGCTCCCAAAATGTTGTTTTATACGCAATGTTTTTTATAGTGGTCCCTTCTGTAGTTATATTTGACGTTAAGCCTCATTGGCGCGATGATTTTATAATCATAGGATTGGCAATTTTTTCATTTGTCATTTGGGAGCACTCTCGTGAGACGAGTAAACCTAAAGTTGGTTCTGATAACAAAAAAGTAGTGCTGAATGATGCTGCAAATTGTGCAGATGCAAAGGTGAAAAAATAATGCACCGAATAATAATTTTACTATCACTTTTACTTTTTTGCCGTTCAGTTTCGGCATTAGATATCGATATAACTGAAGCATGTAAAGAAAACAAAGAGCAACAAAATGCTATGTTTGGCAAAATGTCGACATCTTACTCTGAAGCTTTTTTGTCAGGTCAATGTATTGGTTTTGAAAAAATCAACGTTCGCTATAGTCGCTACGAGATAATCTACCTTGATAGCTTTGAAGATTTACCTAATGCTTGCTCTGAGTTTGTGGAAAAAAAAGAAGCTTTAGTTCCCTTTTTGAGTACCTCATTATCTGAAGCCACACTAGCAGGAATGTGTGTTGGGGCCATCTATAAAGTCTCGACAATATGCAATAAGGCCCATGGAATCAGGTATCTAGATATTGCTAAAGGGATTATTGGCCTCAGTGCTGAGGATGCGGTAAATCGTATTGGTTACCATTTTGGTTGTAACGAGTATCAATATGGCCAGTAAAGGTAACAGTATCGCAGCGGTAGCATCACGTGCGCTTGGAGTTGAACGAAAACTTCTTCCTGAGCGTTTGCGTGATCGCCTTAATTATTATGTTAAAAATGAAAGTCTTAAAAATAGGCTATTAAGTGAGCCAGATGTTAACTCTGAGGCTAATAAATATACCCCACGTCCAATTCGTACTGGGAGTTGTAAATTTGTTAGAAATCTAGTCGTACTAGATACTTTGTTTAATGATTATGGAATTGTGACCAAGTGTCTCAATGATGATGTACCTAGTAAAGAAGCACTAGGGCAATTTTTTGCTGAGTGGCGGGCTAAGAAAATGCTCTATCAAGCATTAGAGTCAAACTTACCTGAGTTAGAGGCGTTTTTTGCCAGAGAGAATATCGACTGGGAAGCGGATGAAGTACCTTATCCATTTAGTGATGGTGATTACAGCTCGGTAGATTTAATTGTTAAAGTGATTATGGCTGACAATAATCCCTCTCCATATGATTGTGCAATTAAAGCGGTATTAACAAATCAGTTTGAACAACTAGGCCAGATTTTAGAACAGTCATCAGAGCATTTTGTTAGTGTTGAAGGGCAATGGTTAGTGCAACTTTATCAAGCTAAATGCAAAGAGTATGAGGATTTTTACGAATTACTAAATAAATATAATTAAATTCAATTTAGGTCTTTTTTGTGAAACTCACAGTTTGATACTTGTTTCTGAAGTCAGCACAGAGCGTGCTGGTTAACAGGAGAAGATTATGTATCAACTAATTTTGTTTTATCTGCTTAATACAAAAAATTTAAGTCCCACTGATAAGACCTTAAAGCACCAATTAACGTCTAAGTTCAACTCAGCTACTAAACCAGCGAGAGGAACGAATGATGCTTAAGTCTTTAAAAAAGAATCTTACAAATGTTCCCACTGCTTATGAAACTAATCCTAAATATTCGTTAAGTAACCTTTCTAGTTCATTACTTAAAAGACATGGAGCTCTCATCACACAACTAACTGTTGGCGAGCATCCACAAGCGCTTGGGGCAAAAAAAATTCGTTGTCTACCCAATCTATATCGTATGCGTATTGGAAGACGTTACCGCATGCTCATAGGTTTTAATGGGAAGGAATGGATTTCATTAGGGCTGTATCCCCGTCAGTATTTTACCACCTTAATCAATAGACGAAGGCGCTAATCATTCTGGTTGCGTAACTCAATTAAGTTAATGAAAAAGGAAATTGAAATGTCTAAAAAAATTAAGCCTAAAGATAATGCTACTAATCAAAAAAATGCTAACAAAGGTACTGATGGTACTAACCGTCAATACGATCAAGCACAAGGTAATCGTGGTAAGTAAAAGCAGCAGAATAACAAGTAAATCTAAATATTCGTAAATAGGAGAAGTGCTCATCTCAGCAGTGAGCACTTCAATGTTAAAGATGGAATTTTACAGAAATGAATAAAATTAAACGTGCATTATTAGTTACTTTTGACTTTACCCAGCGTGGAAAAAGTGGAACAGGCTTTGCCGCAGGTAGTTTACTATCAGCGTGTCGAAGTCATGCTGATTATAACAATAAGTTTACAATTGGTCATTTAGCTATACCTATGACAGATGTCGCTAAAGAGCAATTATCCATAATTGAAATAGTTGATTCGATTAATAAAGTAATCCCTTTAGTGCAACTAGATCGTTTAGCGTTAGCTTGCTATGTATGGAGTTCTGATCTTATTGAACCCATCATTAAACTTTGTAGAGAAAAAGGGTTTAAAGGAAAAATCATTCTTGGTGGTTATCAAATAAATAAGAAAACCTGCCGTCAATTATACCCAAGTGGTGACTTTTATATTCCAGGTTATGGTGAAGCTGCGTTGCCGGAATCTATATTGAATGATGTCGCAATAACAAGTCAGATCATTGAGAAAACCGTAAACTTTGAAACTTTAGCATCACCTTATTTAGATGGAACAATATCGCTTAAATTTGGGCAGAAAATGATCCATTGGGAAACTCGACGAGGCTGTGTTTATAAATGTAATTTCTGCGCTCATCGGGACTTAAAAGATAAAGGCGTTCACTTACTTGGAATAGAGAAAATAAAAGCTGAGTTAGATTTATTTAAAATAAAAGCGGTAAAAAAAATCAACATTCTTGATCCTATTTTTAATAATGAACCTAATCATATTGAAATTCTTAACTATGCAATAAAAATAAAATTAACGGCTTTATTGTCATTACAGGTTCGTTTTGAGCGGATAACTAATGAGTTTCTAGCACTTTGCGCTCAACTAAATGTTCATTTGGAGTTTGGCTTACAAACCACGGATAAAGAAGAATCCCAGATTATTGAAAGGGCAAACAATATGAATAGAGTTGATAAAAATATTAAGTTACTTCAGCAATGGAAGCAGTCTTTTGAGGTAAGTCTTATTTATGGGTTGCCCGGTCAAACTCTCGAAAGTTTTAAGCAAAGTATTGCATATTTACAGCAGAGAAATATCAGTAACATTAAGGCTTTTCCTTTGATGTTGCTCGAAGGTACAAAACTCGCTGAAAATAAGAACCGTCATAGTATTGTTGAAGAGATCATCGATGATAGCGGCATTCCTCATGTGGTTGAGTGCGATAGCTTTACCCGCGCAGAGTGGATGTTGATGCGTTCTTACGCCAACGACCTAATGATATCTAAGGTGGCATCATAATGTTTATTGTAATAGAGGGACTTGACGGTGTAGGTAAATCAACAATAGCTAAAGCATTGGCTGTAGAAATGGGTGCTGTGTTTCTTACTACGCCAGGCGATAAGTTTAGTAACATACGTAATGAGTTAGAGTTGATATATAAAGACAACGTTCAAGCTCGGCAGTTATTTTATATGTCCACGGTTGTCTCTGTTGCTAATAATATTCGTGAACTCATTTCAAAAGGGAAAACGGTTATCGTTGATAGGTATTGGTTATCTACACAGGTGTATCATCATTGGAAAAGCGAAGGTAACAACTTTAAGCTTTTAGATATTCAGGAGAGTTTATTAGCTCCAGATGTGACGATCTATCTTGAATTACCATTACCGCAAAGAGTAATTCGCCTAGCTAAGCGAGAAAGTTCAAATTCAGAAGATAATTTAACGCTTTCAAAAGCAGCAGATGACGAGTTGCGTTATCTATATTCAGAGTATTCTAAGGATGATATAACAGGCTGTTTTTTGGCTGTTAATGCAGATGATACAGTGGATCAGCTTGTGAAGCATATCTGTATACTTCTTACTAACAGATAGACCATATCGGTATAAATGAACTCGATGTCACGTTGAATATGTGCATTAATGGGAGTGACAATTTAGAGGGATTTAGATACAAATTATTTTGTATCCATGGCATTTACTCGTGCTAATTCTTCAGATTATGACCAATTTATTACGCCATTACTCTTAGCTGTAGGCTTCATTCAGTATTCTGTGTAAAAGCATTAAAAAAGCGAACCTATGGGTCGCTTTTTTGTGTACTCCATCTTATGCACAATGGCTTGCTGACACTGTCAAATATAGTGGCTGCTGGAATGGCTTCATCACATCAAGTCATTTAGTCACAGCGGCTAATTTGTGCTGCTCTTTTTTGATTAAGCCTAAAACATCAGCATCTTTGGCTAATTCCTGTTCATTTAAGGTCACACTAATGTTGTTGCGAATGGCATAACAGCCATTACGGCCGAAATTTTTAAATAACGTCGGTACATTCAAGCCCAGCATTTTATGAATTTTATTCAGATCGGCATGGTAAAAACTGTCTTCAACCGTGTTCATCATGCCACCATCAACTTGATTGTTGAGCTGTTTTCTGAGGGCAAACTGAATGAATAATAAATGCGGTACGCTGGTTAAACTGTGCATTACAGGCTCATTTTCTGTTGATGAGTGCTGCTGTACGCTCACCAACCAACGGCGCTGATTGTCTGGGTCGCGCCTGCCAGTAATATGAATGTTGATCAGATTTTCAGGCAATTTTGCCAAACTGTTTTCTTTAACTTGCGCGAGCCATTGTTCTTGTAACCAACTGATGGCAACCAACAGCAACACCATCAATAACAATATTTTGGAGGTTAAACTAATAATTAACCGCGTTTCGCTTGGCGGTTGCCATTGTGCATCGGTAAACAGATGGGTTACCTCTAACATTTGCGCAAACAACGCATACAGAATAATAGTGCCAGCAATAAGTGCGGCTTGTTTGCTGATTCGTTGGTAAAAAGTCACGCAAATGACCCAACCTAAAATACTTAACGTTAGGACAGATAAAATAACATCCGGGATGTATTTCCAATACCGATTATCAATGTTGGAGGTGACAGAAGCGACCACCAGGCCGCCACAAATCACCATCCACACCCAACGTTCATGCAGTTGAAATAAACGTAATCGTCTAGGGCCATATTCAAAAAAGGCCGCTGTTAGCAATAAAAACACGCTATTTAACGTTGAGGTATACAGTCGCATCACGTTCACATCGTCAAACATTAACGCCAGCGCAGGCCAAATAGCCCAGGTTAGGCTCGCTAGGGCAACAAACAATAGTCCTTTTTCCCGCCGCGGAGCGTCGTGTGGTTCTATGTCAGGGGTGGGGTATTTATAGGTTATCCAAAAAATTAAACTCGCCATGCCACAAACACAGAGTTGAGAGATTAAATACCAATGCGGATAGGCAAAGGTTATTGCGGGTAAATTTGGCATAGGGATCACTGAATTGAGTTACCTTGTTAATGACAATAAGCTTGTATTTTGTTTGATTACACCGTCTAGCGATAAAACACATTAACTTGAGCATAACGTCTATAAAGCGAAAAAACCACTGTAAATCAATCTGTAAAGCTTATTTAAAGTGACTTGTAAAACTTGCAAAACTATTTTTCCCACTCGTTAGCTTTAGCTCGATTGGTCATCACTGCACGCCCTCTTAACATAATTGTAACCAATCGATTTGTATTCGATTGGCATTCTATTCGCGCAGTTATCAGGAGAGCTTAATGTTTAAATCACACCCACGCGGGCTATCAACCTTATTTTTCATCGAAATGTGGGAACGATTTAGCTTCTACGGCATGCGAGGATTACTGCTGTTGTTTATGGTCGCCAGCGCTGAGCAAGGTGGCTTTGGCATGAGCACTGAAGATAGCGCTGCCATTTACGGTTTATATACTGCGTTGGTTTATCTATTAGCCTTGCCTGGCGGTTGGATTGCTGACCGACTAATCGGCCAGCAAAAAGCGGTATTTTACGGTGGCGTATTTATCGCCTTGGGTCATTTTTCGATGGCCATTGCAGGCAAAATTGGCTTTTTTACTGGGCTGGGTTTAATCATTATCGGCACTGGATTATTAAAACCCAATGTCAGCGCCATCGTTGGCCAGTTGTATCATAACGACACCTCAAAACGCGAGGCTGGCTTTTCAATTTTTTACATGGGCATAAACTTAGGGGCTTTTTTAGGTCCGCTAGTGTGCGGCATGTTGGGTGAGAATATCGATTGGCACCTAGGTTTTGGCGCTGCTGGCATTGGTATGGTATGCGGACTGATTCAATATAGATTAAAGATGACTGAACTTGGCGAAGCCGGAACGTTCCAGCTTATCAATCAACAACAATTAGACAAAGATAGAAGCCTGTTTGTTAAAATATCGGTCACCATCATAAGCTTGATTGTAGGTGTTACCGTCGCTGCCAGCACTGGAGTTATTAACCTCAGCTTAAGTGCCGTTGCCAGTGTAACGGGCGTGATTATTGTCACTTTGGCGATTTGCTTTTTTGTTTATGCGTTAGTGTTTGGCAAATTAACAACCGCACAGAAAAAAAACATCGGCCTTATCTTTTTATTATTTATTGGCTACGCCATTTTTAATTCTGGGTTTGAGCAAGCGGGCTCTTCAATGAA
Source organism: Shewanella glacialimarina (assembly GCF_020511155.1). NCBI lineage: Bacteria > Pseudomonadati > Pseudomonadota > Gammaproteobacteria > Alteromonadales > Shewanellaceae > Shewanella > Shewanella glacialimarina. The sequence goes on from NZ_CP041216.1 coordinate 777,281, forward strand.
CCTGTTTGCCAAGCAATATACCGACCTCTCAATATTAAGTTGGCAAATGCCAGCCAGCTGGCTGCAGTCGGTCAACGCCCTGTTTATTATTATCATGGCACCGATCATGGGTGGACTTTGGCTGTGGTTAGGCCATAGAAATCCGTCGGTATTAGTTAAGTTTAGTCTTGGTTTACTGTTACTCGGTTCGGGGTTTTTCGTACTCGCATGGGGCGCAAGCTTTAGTGATGCCAGCTCAACGGGAGTCAGCCCTATGTGGTTAGTGGTGACCTACTATCTGCATACTATTGGTGAACTTTGTTTAAGCCCTATTGGCTTGAGCGCGGTGTCGCAATTATCACCTAAACATTTAGTCAGCCAGATGATGGGGATTTGGTTTATGGGCGCATCGCTGGGTAACTTAATTGCAGGGCTAGCAGCAGGGCAAATTGGCACTTTACCGATGCAAGAATTGTTTACTATTGTGGCGAGCGTTTCAGTGATTACAGGAGTGATTTATTTGCTAATTTCGCCCTTGGAGAGGTATGTGAAAGTAAAGGTGAAAGCCAAAGAACTTGTGGGATAACTTGTGGGATAAGTGGGGTCATATACTCTGCCCCCCAGTTAGCCCACTTATTCTTAGAAAAAATTGACAACAGACACCGCTTTGCGCTGAGTGTCATTGGCCAGAAAATCTTTGATAACAGCAATATGGCCTTGTCCAGCAATCACCAAAACTCGCTTGCTCGGGCTGGCCGCTAGTTGAATGTTGGCATACATGCGAAAGTTTCTGTGCCACCAACTTGCCGAAGCATCTGCGCCAACAAAGTTATCCCCAGCACCCACTTCATTGCTGAGTAAGTAAATGGATTGATTCAGCCGATATTGTTGTTCTGAATTCATCGCACGCAACACGCCAGCCAGGCTCAATGTCTGATGCATTTCGTTACTTTGGGCAGTAACCTCTGCAATCAAGGTATCAAAATCCGCTTGAATGGCCGGTGCTTTTGCTGGCATTTGTTCAAACAGCTGCTCAGCATTCCAATGTATTTCCTGCTCGTCGAAGCAGCGCACGGCGCTACCGCCTGCGGCTTTAGCCACCCTGAATCCGAGTTGATAACTCTCATTCACTGGCAGTGTAAACTCGCCTTTTAAATACTGTTGATATTGCTCATTAAGCTTGCCCTGAAAGCCTACAGCACACTCCAGTAAAACATCTGTTGGGGTAAAATCCTTCGCCAGTTTTTGGCTTAAGGTTTGTAAATACTGCTGACTGTCAGCAGAGGTAACATCCAGCACTGATGTTTTTACCGTGTCTAAACCGGGGTTAGTAAAGTGGAAAGTACCTAGCAACATAATTTGCGCCGGCTCTTCAGCACGAACAGTTTGAGCCCCAATAAACAGTGCGGTTGCCAGACAGACTAAAGCAGATAATTTTTTCATCGAAATAACCTTATGAGTTTTTTGAAATTAAACATCAATAAGCGAAAACTATGCCAAATCTTAAGCGATTGTTTTATATATTATTACAAGATGGTGGTGCAAATTTCTGCTTTGTAGTTCGAAAGGTATTAGTAGAACTGACCATTTTTTAGTGTAAGTGAGGGTCAGAGTAAACTTTATTCTATTACCTTAAAAGGGCGTCCCATTTTCTTTGGATGCATACTTTTCCCAGTTAGTTTTTCTATTTGATCTTTGAATGTGTCGCTACCGATCACCATGCCTTTATTGGTTGCTTGACGAATGTCGCTAATCATTTCTGCGTCTAAATGATGTTGAAATAAGGCTCGATAAGATGCTTGCCTTGCTTGAGGGTTTTGGCTTATTGACAGGTAAATTTGATGTGGAGTACAAAGTTGGGAGGTTTTACCTAGGGCATTTATTTGGTAGCTCGACCATATATATTCGGCTGGGTCATTAACCATATTGGCTCTGACAGGGTTGAGTTCAATATAACGATATAGTTGGATTAAGTACTCTTCGGTTTGCACTAAGCAAGACTTGAAACGGCCTTCCCAAAGTGTACCTGTGCGTTTGTATGTGTAATTAAAATATCTCACATATTGTCTGCCAAGTGATTGCATCATAAGGCTAACAGCATTCGCTTTTTGAGGAGTGCAAAGCAAATGAACATGATTTGTCATAAATACCCACGCGTGAATTTCAACATGAAATTTACGTGAGTATTCTTTTAGCCAACCAGCATAGGCTTTGAAATCTTGTTCGGATGTGAAGCAAACTTGGCGATTATTTCCCCGTTGAATAACATGTTGAGGAATACCGATAGGGGATACTCTAGGTTTTCTAGGCATGTGCAAGATCCATTTGCAAAGTAACTTGAGTTAAAGAGTATAGCTAATAAATTTAAGTTTACTCTGACCCCATTTATTATGACGCCATTTATTACTGACCCCATTTATTCGACCTCATTTATTCTATTGTTAACCCTAGTTGAGGTTAATAAATATATCTTTCGATTATACGTAGTTGATCTTCACTTAAGTCATTTAGATTATCAATAAAAATAATACCCTGCTCATCAATGTGCTGAATATATAAGCTTATCCATTCAGTGTCTTCTGGATCAAATCCATATTTTAATAGCCAAATTTCAATTTCATTGTTTGTTCCATATCTTATAAAGTTCTTTAAAATTTTGGCTCTAAAATCTTCGGTTTCTTGATAATAAATGGTTAGGGCAGCACACAAAGGATCTGATAAAGATAAACTGATAACTTTATCTAAATAATCATACGTATCATATACTAATAGGTCATAATCAAATGTATTAACTGATGCGCCTCTTCCAAATAAGCTAATTGCTCTAGCGCCTTTATTTGGAAGGCTTTCAGCTCTTGCAGAGTATTCAATTTTTATATCATCAAGCGCTTCATTATATTCATTTTGCGAAACGACTTTTTCTTTTAATTTCTTAAGTAAGGCGCGCCTTTCATCTCTTCTAGTTAAGTATGAATGCCTTAAAGATAGTGTCTCGCTAAAAGCTTTCCCTTGAATTCTCCAAAGTAATAAAGGAATAGATGCACTTAAAATCGTTTGCTCTTGTTTTGTTAAAGAGTCTCTCTTTAAATGAGTGATGTATATTTTCTTTAATTTATCTTTTAATTTCCTTCTATCTGATGACTTTATTTCATAATATTGGTGACCACCTATTGCTTTATCACCATGAATCAATTTGTCTAAAACAAATCGAATGTCTGACTTAATATTTGAGTTCTTTAGGCGCTCTACTTGTGATTCTGTTAAATGAAGATCATCGTTAAATGTATTAGTCTTAATCGCGGTTATCAAGTCAGAGTAATCTTCAGGTATATCTTTTGAATCATCATCGAGCTTTGAAGTAGGCTCTAGTTCAATAGTTGATACAATTCGAATTTTAAAAGTATTTACATTTTCTTTATTTATTATCGTATAGCCGAAATCGAATTGATTAGGCGTTTGCGTTGTTCGTCCTGCCCTCCCAATCAAATTTTTTAAGGTTAACTTATTCATATTATGAAAGTTGTCAATCCAAACGCAATCAAATGGCATATTGATACCTTGATTTAGGGTAGCAGTTGCAAAACAAATCCTCGCATAACCATCTCTTACAAATTGTTCTATCAATAACCTTGCCTTTAAAGGCATTGAACCGTGATGAACGACTATACCTCTCTCCATTAAAGACAAAAAAGATGACTGTTTACCAAACTGTCTTTCAGAGGCTCCAATATATTGTGTCAATTCTTCTACTATTTTTATCGCAGATGGTTGTTTCAAAATAGGGCACAATGAAATATATTTACCAAAACCTTCAATATGTCCACCATTTAAAATTTTGCTTTTTGAAATGTAGATTAAAACTGCTCCATCATTTTAAGGGTACTTTCTACAATATCCATTTCACATTTCACATGGGCTGATTTATTAAATGGCGAGAAATATTCGAAAACACCGTTTTCATCTCTTGATAAGTAGACTTTACCAACGTTATTTTGTTTAAAACTATTTGAACTGGAGTTTTTGAAAAATCTATGTTTAGTTAACTGGGCCTCGGGATTAGATACAAATGGGTGAGCAAATACCTTCTTGGCATTTGGGAATGATTTTTCAGTTCTCCTAACAAATGCATCAAATGATATGCCTCTTATGGGTTCTTCTGATAATTGTGCCTCATCAAATAGGAAAAGCCCTATTTCAAATTCATCAGAATATTTAAAAAGTTCAACACCTCTCTCTGGTGTAATAATAAATACCCGTCGTGCAGTATGGTGTTGATTAATATTTTCAATGAATTGTAGAACCAATACCTCTTTGCCAACAAGTTCTACTACTAATGAATAAAATTCAGCAATCAATGCTCTTGAAGGTACAATGATAACAATGTCATGTAGTTCTTCTTTTATTAAATCTCTAAAAAGATGAGACTTACCAGTACTTGTTGGTGCTGAAAATGAATAGAATTTTTTTGTTGAAATAGATTTGTATGCACTGGCCTGCATAGGAGTAAAAGGCTTACCAAATTGATCTTCTATAGTATTTCCTAAATTTTTATACACTGATTCTATAAAGGATTTAGGTTTAGTGATTTTATAAAATAGTCCCATAACGCTAAGGATTTTAGCCTCATACTCGCTAAAAATATCAGGATAATGAATTTTTATTAAACTTAATTTTTCTAACGTAGCCATATTTATAGGCCCTGACTCATGAAACTCTCTAATTGCACTTTCAAGAACTTCTCGAATTCCTATTCCTTGGATTATATTTTTAAGCACTAACTTTTACTCCAATTAAATATACTGCTTCATAGGTCAGTAATGTCTTCATATGAACGGAAGTCAGAGCATTATCCATTATTACAGCAACATCTTCGGTAGTGATAGAAAATGCAGCACTATATGCTTTTTTCCCTGCTGCGGCATTTTGTATTGCAGCCTCAGTAACAAATCTCCTAATATCTGGGAGTTCCTGAATATCTTTTTTATCATGAATAAACTCATTTATTTGTTTAAGTGCGCGGCCATGAGCATTTTTTACACCACTGTATTTTGCTTCACCAAAGGCAACTAAAGCTTCTGGTGATTCTGTATGAAAATCAAAACCTGGATTTCCCGATATTTTTTCCTTAATAAGTTCTGCTAGAGGTAGGCGGATATGAGACAAATGTTTTTTGAGGGCTGTTTGTGCAACATCAGAAACCATATATTCACCAAAGTCTTCTGATATATCGGTTTCAACGTTGTTAAGTATTTCATTAGTTACTTTATCAACTGTCCGTTTGGATCGAGCTTCATAACCCATACGATCAATTACATCCAATGGTTGCAACCAACTAGTATCCAATGCCACGGTTAGCATTTCCTTAACTCGCAATTCTAGGTCAGTAATGTCAATGGCAATTGAAAATATTTTTCCTGTTGCAGCATGTGCATAATCAGACATGTTTGTTTCAGTATAAGAGATAAGATTCATAACCATACCTTTATAATATGCTTACAATTACCAATTAAATTACTTATGTAATTTGGATAAATATTTTTTTGATAATAAATCATTTCACCACCTCACTCTTACTCAAACACCGCTGTGCCACTTGATACACAATAGCGTCGACCTGCTGTTGGCTGAGTGATTGAGTCCTGACAGAGGGTAAGGTTTTCACCAGCTGTTTGTGGCTGATGATCGGAAACGGTGGCCGTGTTTGACTGGTTACATACCAGCCTGGGAAGACGAGTACTGGGCTGGAAAAGATTTGTTCTCCAGTAGCTTTAGTGAGCCATTGGCTGACCCATTTAGCCTGTCGAGTGGCTTGTTCTAGTGGTTTAGTTTCTGTCCACGATGGGAAGTGTAAGCGACCATCTTTATAGAAAAGCTCGTAACCCTTACTGCCATTCTGATTGGGTTGAGTATGGTCTTTATGTCGCTTGTGGCGGCCTTTGGTTTCGATGGCAAATACGCCATTTTTACCTATGGCTAAGTGATCGATGTTAAAGCCGTCGGCTTGTATGTCGTGAAAGATTTGATAACCCAAAGCTTGTAAGCCAATTAACTCATTAGCTGTGGCGATTTCTGCGGTATGGCCTAAACGTAGCTTGGTGAGTTTTGAGAAGTTCTTCCATGTTTTATAACCGCAATAAGTTAATCCGATAATTGCAATAAAAGCGAAAGTATACGGGAAGGTGTTTTGGTTAATGTGTGTTTGAATGCTTTCATATGCCAGTGGAAAACAGATCACCATTACTGCCATGGTCATGCATGAGATTAAATCCATCTGTAAGTCCTGTATTTGATTCTGTAAACCAAATGCAGGAATGCGTAACAGCTGTTCACGATCAACTGGTAGCTTTACTGTGTAATCTCGATATTTCAGCAATAAGTGCATCATTAGAGCCATCAGATATATACCTGAAAGCAATATGATGATTGAAAATACGCTGTTAACTGCGCTGGTTGAAAAAGCTGTCATTATCTTCCTTGAACGAGATGTAAACTAAACGATTAAGATATTCAGTTTGAAATGCATCAAAAAGATCAAAGGGGAGGGCGTTAAGCGGTGTGCTGTGGCTTTGTGTAAACAATAGCGCGGTGGCTATAGTTTCATCCCTGATTTTGATTGCTTCACTTTTGTCGCTTTTACTGCATTAGAGCCTGCATTCCTTGTGTATTCAGACAGTAACCGATTTTGTTTACTGCTATCAATCAATATTTACTGTTTATGTGATAATAAGTGCAAAAATGTCATTGTAGAATAATGACTTGTATTAATTTGTATCCTAATTGATGGTAGTAAATGAATGGCTGAATGTGTTGTGTTAATCGGTTAGCTTTATCTGCTGGGGAAAGTTGGCGTGTGTTGTGGCAGAATAAAACCCGTTAGTGCCTGTTATTTTACTGCCTGTTTTTTTAGTGCCTGTCTTTTAAATGCCTGCTTACTTAATGCTCGGGAACTCGTGGAGCCTATGAATAAAGAATACCAAATACGAATAGATCGGGTGCTTCAGTATATTGAGGCTAATTTGACCGACAGCATTTCGCTAACTGAAGTGGCGAAAGTGAGCTATTTTTCCCCTTATCATTTTCATCGTATTTTTTCTGCCATTATGGGCGAGACTGTAAATGATTACATTGGTCGGCGTAAGCTTGAAAGAGCTGCCAATATGTTGATTTTTAATACGGAATTGTCAATCACTCAGGTGGCGTTAGACTGTGGCTTTTCATCCAGTGCTAATTTTTCTAAGGCGGTAAAACTCTACTTTGGTTTTAGTCCGTCTGAAATTAGAAACCCAGACAAAGTAAAAGATAGCAAGATTGGAAAAATATACCGCAAGTATGGAAAAGTGTTTTGTCCCGCAGATTTGTATCCTAGTCGCATTACCAATGAGGTGATGAATAACGCCAATGTGAAGGATATAAATATGAAAGTGGAAGTAAAAGACTTTGTTAGCCAACGGATGTGTATGTTGAGTTCGGCGCGAGGTTATCAACCTGAGTCGATTTTTGCCACTTGGGACAAGCTTATAGAGTGGGCTGCTAACAATGGCATTAAACACGATGAGCAACAACGTTTTGCGTTTGCCTATGACAACCCAACGGTGACGCCAGTAGATAAGTGCCGTTACGATGCTGCGATAGTGATAGGTGATAACTTAGACGTTAATTCACCGTTTACGACAACTGAAATCCCCGAAGGCAAGTATGCGGTGGTGTATTTTAAAGGCGCACCTGAAGAGGCTATTCAAGCTCAGCTGAGTTTGTATTCTGATTGGTTGCCAAATAGCGGCTTTGAGCCTGATAATTTTCCGATGTTAGAGCATTATCTGAATGACGCCAGAGTGGATGGTTATGTTGAGATGGAAATTAGAGTTAAAGTTAAGGCTATGTTGTTTAAGCAGTAGTGGCAAAGTGGCGCTAAGGCTAACGTTGTCAAACACAATAGTATGGACATAGATGATTATTGCTGTTTGTATATTTGAAATACTGCTGCAAAGATCAAAGGGGAAAGGGCAAAGGGCAAAGATCAAAGGGGAAACGTGTTACCGCTACGATTTTACCTGAGCGTGACACATAAAAAGGCCTGCTTATTTAAGCAGGCCTTTTGGGTTTAGCTTTGGCTGTCGGCGACGTCCACTTCAAAAACTTCGCTTAAGCTAGTCACTATTGTTTTAATGCACTTTCTATAAAAGCTATTTACAAGATCAGTCTACAAAATCAGTTTATAAAAGCGGTGTTAGAACTGGTTCATTGTGTTGTCTTTACCTGACGCTTTAAGCGCTTGGTCACCAGAGAAGTACTCTTTATGTGCATCACCGATATCTGAACCAGCCATGTTTTGATGTTTAACACAGGCGATACCTTGACGGATTTCCTTACGTTGAACATTGGCAACATAACCCAACATGCCTTGGTCACCGAAGTATTCTTTAGCCAAGTTGTCGGTAGACAGTGCTGCTGTATGGTAAGTCGGTAGTGTAATAAGGTGGTGGAAAATACCTGCTTCACGGGCCGAGTCAGATTGGAAAGTACGAATTTTTTCATCAGCTTGGATAGCAAGCTCAGTGGTATCGTAATCGACACTCATTAATTGTGCGCGGTCGTAAGCTGATACGTCTTGTCCTGCTTTTTGCATCGCATCAAATACTTGCTGACGGAAGTTTAGCGTCCAGTTAAACGATGGCGAGTTGTTATACACAAGCTTAGCATTAGGAATAACTTTACGGATTTCGTTAACCATGCCACCGATTTGAGATACATGCGGCTTTTCAGTTTCAATCCACAATAAATCAGCGCCATTTTGCAGTGAAGTAATACAATCAAGTACACAACGTTCTTCACCCGTACCAGCACGGAACTTAAATAAGCCATTTGGTAGACGAGCCGGTTTCACCAGTTTGCCACCTTGCTGGAATACCACATCACCATTTTCAAGTTTTGCAGCATCAACCGCTTCAACTTCAAGGAAGCTATTGTATAAATCGCCTAAATCGCCAGCTTCTTTAGTGACAGCAATTTTTTGAGTTAAACCAGCACCTAATGAATCGGTACGCGCAACAATCACGCCGTCATCGATACCAAGCTCTAAAAATGCATAACGAACCGCATTAATTTTTGCTAAAAATTCAACATGTGGCACGGTGACTTTACCGTCTTGGTGGCCACACTGTTTTACGTCAGACACTTGGTTTTCTAATTGAATACAACAAGCACCCGCTTCAATCATCTGCTTTGCCATCAAGTAAGTGGCTTCTTCGTTACCAAAACCTGCATCAATGTCGGCAATAATAGGTACAACATGGGTTTCGAAGTTTTCAATTTTGTGTTGAATTGCGGCTTTATCTGACTCTTTGGCATTATCTAATTCGCGGAAAAGGCCACCTAGTTCACGCGCATCAGCTTGACGTAGGAAGGTGTATAGCTCTTTAATCAAGGCAGCAACAGAAGTCTTTTCATGCATAGATTGGTCAGGTAATGGACCAAACTCACTACGCAGTGCAGCTACCATCCAACCAGAAAGATATAAGTAACGGCGCTTGGTGGTTAAAAGATGCTTTTTAATCGAGATAATTTTCTGTTGGGCGATAAAACCATGCCAGCAACCTAAAGACTGAGTGTACTGCGATGAGTCCTTGTCGTAGTTGTCCATGTCTTCACGCATGATCTTAGCAGTGTACTTTGCGATGTCTAACCCAGTCTTAAAGCGATTTTGTAGACGCATACGAGCGACTGACTCTGGGTTGATGGCATTCCATGCACTACCTTCTGAATTAATCAAGGTAGCAGCTTCATCGATATTACTGTTGTAGTGAGTCATGTGTATATTCCTTTAACAAATAGATTAGCGGCAATTGATTACGTTGATAATAATAGTTAGATTTGGTTAAATAAGCCTAATTTATACTTACTATTTTCGGTATTCACCATATGAATGTATCTCGTATCGACTTGAACCTCCTTGTTTATTTAGATGTTTTACTACGTGAAAGAAATGTGACTAAAGCTGCAGACCAGCTTGGGATCAGTCAGCCTGCAATGAGTAACGGCCTAAAACGCTTACGAAACTTGTTTGATGATCCGTTACTTATTCGCACCAGTCAGGGCATGACACCCACCGAACGCGCAAATGAATTGCAACCCATCATCAGTGAGTTGATTATTGGGCTGGAAAAAGCTGTCCAACCGCGTGCCAAATTTGATCCACTAGAAAGTGATAAAGTCTTCCGTGTTATGGCAAGTGATTATGCTGAAGCGACGTTAATTCCGCCGCTAATTGCCAAGCTTCGTACTCAAGCGCCCAACATTATTTTAGATATCATGACCCCAAGTGATGTCAGTTTCCCTGATGTAGAACAAGGAAGAGTCGATATGGTGATAAACCGTTTTGACAGTATTCCGCAATCATTTCATCAAAAAGTATTATGGAGTGATGACTTTAGCTGTTTGATTAGTAAAAATAATCCTGTTTTAAAGAAGTTTTCTTTAGACAGTTATTTAAAGGCTAAGCATGTGTGGGTGAGTAAAACAGGGATGGGCGTTGGGGTAGGGATGAACCCAGATGATGTTCAGCGTTTAGGCTGGGTAGATGAAGCATTAACGCGAATAGGGGTGAAACGTCAGATCACCGTTTTTACTCGCCATTATCAAGCCGCTTGTTTGTTAGCTGAGCAACAAGATTTGATCGCAACCATACCAAGTAAGATGGCGCGTCATCACATCAATAATGATCGGGTGAGTATTGTTCCGCCGCCTTTTATTATCCAACCCATTGCATTGACTATGGCTTGGAGCCCTTTGCTTCAGCATAATCCAGCCCATCAGTGGATGCGTCAACTTATCACTAAAACCGCAGAAGAGATAAATAGAGGCGATGTTTAATCTTACCGTTATTGTGATTTTTAGTTACGTATATGTTGTAAATTAACCAAAAAACCCCATTTCGCCATATCTTTGGTGAATAGTGGTGATAATGAGTATAAATTGGATAAATAAGATAACTTTGATATACAGTAAAGAATTACTGCGTATGAACAGTAAGCTGTTAACAGTCGCATGATTTGGGCTAATAAGTTTGGGCTAATGATTTAGGGCTAATGATTTAGCGCCATGATTTAAGGCTAAGTTTACGGTCAACGCACAGGAATTAAGGTAGGGATATAAAATGACAGCACGTATTCAAGTAGGTGGATTACAAATAGCGCAAGCATTGTGGCAACTGGTCGACAGTGACATTTGCCCAGGTACTGGCATTGACTCAGCAACATTTTGGGCAAAATTTGAGGACATTATTAACGAGTTTTCGCCCGTTAATGTGAAGCTGTTAGAAAAAAGACAACAACTACAACAGCAAATTGACCAATGGCATATTGAAAACCCCACCAAAGATTTTGACCCTGCACAATATAAAGCTTTTCTGTCTGAAATAGGTTACCTGGTGCCTGAGGGTGAGGCTTTTCAAATTGGCACTGAAAATGTCGACCATGAAATAGCAGCGCAAGCTGGGCCACAGCTTGTAGTGCCAGTCAAAAATGCTCGCTTTGCGCTTAACGCTGCCAATGCTCGTTGGGGCAGCCTGTATGATGCGCTATATGGTACTGACGCGATATCTGAAGAGGGTGGCGCGGAGCTCACTAAACAATACAACCCGGTACGCGGCAGCAAAGTTATCGCTTTTGCTAAACAGCACTTAGATACCGCTTCGCCTTTAGCACAAGGCAGCCATGCCGATGTGACCCGTTATTACCTCGACGCGGGTGTGTTACGGGTGCAATTAACTGACGGCTCGACTACAACCTTAGCCCAGCCAGAAAAGTGTGTGGGTTACCAAGGTAGTGCTGATGCACCAAGTGCTATTTTGTTAGTTAACAATGGTTTGCATATCGAAATTCAAATTGACTCAAGCAGTGTTATTGGTGGCAGCGATCGCGCTGGCGTTAAAGACTTGCTGGTTGAAGCCGCTGTTACCACCATTATGGACTGTGAGGACTCTGTCGCCGCGGTTGATGCTGAAGACAAGGTTGAAATTTATCGCAATTGGTTAGGTTTGATGCAAGGTAATTTATCTGCTTCGCTGACTAAAAATGGCAAAGAGATCGTTAGAGAGCTCAATGATGATCGCGTCTATACCGCTGCTAATGCCAACCAGAATGCTGATGTAAAAACAGTCACTTTACCCGGCAGAAGTTTGCTATTTGTGCGTAATGTGGGTCACTTGATGACCATTGATGCTGTGCTGGATAAAAATGGTAACCAAGTGCCTGAAGGAATACTTGATGGCATGATCACTGTGCTTGCTGCTATGCACGACCTTAAAGGTAACAATAATGGTCGTAGTAATAGCCGCAAAGGTTCGGTGAATATTGTAAAACCTAAAATGCATGGCCCAGAAGAAGTGCAATTTACCTGTGACCTGTTTACTAAGATAGAAGATGCGCTCAAGCTTCCGCGCAATACTATTAAGGTCGGCATTATGGATGAAGAGCGCAGAACGACACTTAATTTGAAAGAGTGTATTAGGGCTGCGAAAGATCGCGTGGTGTTTATTAATACCGGCTTTCTAGACCGTACCGGTGATGAGTTGCATACCTCAATGCTAGCGGGCGCGTTTGTGCCTAAATCGGTAATGAAACAGCAAAAGTGGATCAGTGCTTACGAAGATTGGAATGTCGATATTGGGCTTGAATGTGGCTTACAAGGTCGCGCTCAAATCGGTAAAGGCATGTGGCCAATGCCAGATGAAATGGCAGCAATGCTTGAACAAAAATCGGCTCATCCTAAAGCCGGTGCAAACACCGCATGGGTGCCGTCGCCAAATGGTGCCGTGCTGCATTCTACTCATTATCATCAAATTAATGTGGCAGACGTTCAGCAACACATTAAGCAACGCCCACGTGCTAGCATTGACAGTTTGTTGACCATTCCTTTACTTGCTGAAGGGGTAACACTGACGCAGGAGCAAATTGCTTTTGAACTAGAAAATAATGCCCAGGGTATTTTAGGCTATGTTGTACGCTGGATTGATCAAGGGGTGGGTTGCTCAAAAGTGCCAGATATTAATAATGTCGGCTTGATGGAAGACAGAGCAACCTTGCGCATTTCATCGCAATATTTAACCAATTGGCTTGAGCATGGCATATGCAGTGAAGAGCAAGTGATGGCCGCGTTGAAAAAAATGGCTGCTGTGGTGGATACTCAAAATGCAGGTGATCCGCTGTACACTAATATGGCGCCTAACTTTGACGGTATCGCTTTTAAAGCGGCATGCGATCTGATTTTTAAAGGTAAATCACAGCCTTCTGGTTACACAGAGCCTTTGCTACATGCTTATCGAATCCAAGCTAAAGCAGGTTAATCTTTACTGTTAATACTGGCTCTGAGTTGATGTAGTCACGCAATAAATAAGCCCTGATCTTACAAAGATTAGGGCTTTTTTTGTGGTCGAATGTTTTTTAAGCTCCAAATTGGCAATAGTTATCAGTGATACCGTTTATCCTTTATGCATCATCACCCTGTCACTACATTCAATTGCCCTTACTGATTAGAGTTTAAAGCGTTTTACCAAACCATCTAAAGTATTTGCCATTGACTTTAGTGCCTCGCTAGAGCCTTCGATACTGGCTGAAGCTTGGGCGCTGCTGTCACTGCTGTCACTGCTGTCACTAATATTAATCACATGCTGATTGATCTCGTTGATCACCGCTGACTGCTCTTCAGTGGCGGCGGCAATCTGAATATTTAACTCTGAAATGTGTATAACATTGGCGGCGATTTCTTCAAGAGCTTGATGAGTTCTTTGCGACGCTTGAACGCCTAGTTTGGCCTGTTCGCGGCCCTGATGTACCGATGATACCGCTGCCTTAGCGCCATTTTGTAATTCAGAAATCATCTTATGAATTTCATCGGTAGAATCGCTGGTACGTTTAGCAAGATTGCGTACTTCATCAGCAACCACGGCAAAGCCTCGACCTTGCTCACCGGCGCGAGCAGCTTCAATAGCCGCGTTTAACGCCAGTAAATTAGTTTGTTCTGAAATCGCTCTAATCACATCTAACACGCTTGAAATCGCATCACTTTTTTCGGCTAAGATCACAATATTAGTCGACACACTTTCCATGTTTGTGGCCATGTCATTAATAGTTGAATTTGACTCTTCTACTACAATTTGCGCGCGCTGTGCTTTTTGAGTCGCTTCGGTGGTTGATTGTGCTGCAACAGAAGCATTGTTAGCGATTTCAGCAATGGTGCTGCCCATTTCGTTAATGGCTACCGACACTTGATGGGCACCATCACGTTGAACCTCAGTGAGTTTTGTCGAGTGCAGCGCATCCTTATAGACTTGCTGCGATGCGCTGTTAACATCAAAGGTAGTAGTAGCAAGCTCTTGAATGACATTGTGTAACTTATTGATAAAAGCATTGAAGCCTTGTGCTAAACGGCGCATTTCTTCGTTGCCATTTTCATTAAGTCGTTGCGTTAAATCCCCTTCGCCTTCACCTAGTTCTTTAAAGGTATCTGCCAGTTGATTTATCGGACGCACTAAGCTGTTACCCAAATAAATACTAATAAGTGTAAATAATGCGGCAATTATCACAAAGGTGATGATGATGTTATTACGCGATTCATCTAGTCCTGCATAAAGTTCTTCTAATGGAACTTGGGCAACTATGTACCAGTCTAAACTTGCTATGTAGCTTGATGCAATCAGCTCTTGACCAACCATAGCTGAGGCGAAGTCACTTTTATTTACCAGTTGATTGCTATTAATAGAAGGATATAAATCGGCAATGGTTTGTTTAGTCTTATAATCGATATTCGGGTGCACCTTGATAACACCATTACCATCGACAAGATAAACAAAGCCAGATTGTTCTATTTGAAAGCTGTTGAGGTAATCCACCATTTCATCAAATGACTTAGATACCCCAGCAATGCCGAAGCCATTGGGTTGTTGGTAGTTAATATAAATATCAGTGGATCCTTTGCTATCTTTATAGATGCTGGTTGATTCTGTTTTACCACTGTCTTTAAAGTTAAAAAACCACTTATCATGATCTGGCTTGAGCACCCTTAAGAAACCATTTGTATTCCAATGCCTTTGCTGGTCGTAATCAGTAAATGAGGCATTGCTAAAACCATTATCACTTGCTGTTTGCACCAAGTATTGGATGAGGTGTTTCTCACCTTCAACACTTGCGCCTTGCTCGAGCCACATTTTGATCATGCTATTTGAAGCAATTGATTGAGTCATTATCCTCATTTGGTTAATTTCACCATCAATAGCGTTACGAATACGCTGCAATAAGTTAGGCATGTCTGATTGTTCTAACCTTGTGGATAGTACGTTTTTGGCACTAGTTTGTCCGACATAAGCCACTATGCTGGTTGATACTATTACCGCCAGTAGCATGGCAGTGATTAATTTATTGCGAATGGATAATGTCGACAGAAAACTCATGAATATTGACTCCTACACACTGCAAACTGAAAGCGTGTTTGTGGTTTAGGTTGACCCAAATTTAATTGTTTATTATATCGGCTTTGTTGTTGCGATGATTAGTGATTATCGTATTGTTTTTTAAATAAACAGTTATTTTTATGTAACAAACACCTAGGCGGTTAAAATGCAGGCTATTGATCTTCTTTTGTTATTTAAATGCTTTTATTTGTTACTTGGTTGTTTTTAATGTGTTAATTTTTGCAAGCCGTTGGGTTCTGATTGAATCAGTTATGGAGAGAATTTCTAGTGCTAAGTTTAGTGGGTGCTATGCAGAGTGTTTCTATGACGAGTGATTAATGAAAAAGTGCTGCAACACATAGGTTGTCAGCACTTTTCAACAATGTGAAGCTTAACGGTCTAGGTTCATCACCTTAGTCCAGGCTGCCACAAAGTCATTCACAAACTTTTGCTTTGAGGTGTCAAATGCATACACTTCAGCAATTGAGCGAAGCTCTGAGTTAGACCCAAAGATTAAGTCTACTGAAGTTGCAGTCCAAATTTGCTCGCCTGTTTTACGATCAAAACCTTGGTATATACCCTCATCTGACGATGGTTTCCACACTGTTGACATGTCGAGTAAATTGACGAAAAAGTCATTGTTCAACAAACCCGGTGTGCGGGTCAGTACGCCATGCTTTTCGCCTTGATAGTTTGCATCTAATGCACGTAATCCACCGACCAATACGGTCATTTCTGGCACAGATAGTGCCAGTTGATCTGCTTTATCCACTAACATTTCAACCGGTGACTTGTAGCTTTGCTCACTGTCAAAGTAGTTTCTAAAGCCATCTGATGTTAGCTCAAGTAAATTAAATGAGTTTACGTCTGTCATGGCTTGTGTTGCATCACCACGACCTGGATTAAATGGCACTGTGACGGTATAACCTGCATCTTTAGCGGCTTTTTCAATCGCAGCTGAGCCACCCAGTACAATTAAATCTGCTAATGAAACACTGCGTTTACTAAAGAAGCTGTTGTTATAATCTTGTTGAATCGCAGTCAGTGTTTTAATCACTTTAGCGGTTTCAGCTGGGTTATTAACGGCCCAATCTTTTTGCGGTGCAAGTGCAATACGGGCACCATTTGCACCACCACGCATATCTGAATCACGGTAGCTTGCAGCAGAACCCCAGGCAACACGGACTAATTCTGCTACGGTTAAATCAGAGGCTAAAATTTTGCCTTTGAGCGTTTTGATACCCGACTCATTAAGATTAGATTGTGTTTTCTGATCAATTGGGTCTTGCCAGATCAGGCTTTCTTGTGGGACTTCTTTACCATAAAAATTACGTGCAGGTCCCATGTCGCGGTGAGTAAGTTTGTACCAGGCTTTAGCAAATGCTAAGCGATACTCTTCTGGATCTGCTAAGAAACGTTCAGCAATTTTACGGTATTCAGGATCATACTTCAGCGCTAAGTCTGCGGTTGTCATTACTGGAGCGTTAAATTTACCTGCCACATGCGCATCTGGCACTACTTTATGCAATGACTCATCAGTTGGTATCCACTGAATAGCACCTGCTGGGCTGCGAGTTTGCTGCCATTCAAAGTTAAGTAAGTTGCTTAAATACAATGATGTCCATTGCGTAGGGGCTTGAGTCCATGCACCTTCTAAACCACTGGTTACTGTGTCTTCTGAATGTCCCTTACCGCATTTGTTTTTCCAACCTAGGCCTTGCTCTTCAATGCCTGCTGCAGCCGGTTCTGGGTCTAAACAATCTTTTGGCTTGTGCGCGCCATGCATCTTGCCAAAGGTGTGTCCGCCAGCAATCAGTGCCAGTGTTTCTTCATCGTTCATGGCCATACGTTCAAAAGCAACACGAATATTTTTAGCTGAACCGAGTGGATCGGGGACGCCTTTTGGGCCTTCTGGGTTGACGTAAATTAATCCCATGTGAGTAGCACCAAGTGGGCGTTGTAATTTGCCGTCTCGATCCTCACGATCGCTGGCGAGCATTTCTACCTCTGGTCCCCAATAAACCATGTCTGGTTCCCAGTCATCACTGCGTCCACCAGCAAAACCGTAGGTTTTAAAACCCATGTTTTCAAGCGACACATTACCTGCCAGCACGATTAAGTCTGACCACGAAAGTGCTTCACCGTACTTCATTTTAATCGGCCAAAGTAATCGACGTGCTTTATCTAAATTACCGTTATCTGGCCAGCTGTTTAATGGCTCAAAACGTTGTTGTCCACCACCTGCGCCACCACGACCATCAAGGGTTCGGTAAGTACCTGCACTGTGCCACGTCATACGGATGAAGAAGGGGCCATAATTGCCAAAGTCAGCAGGCCACCAATCTTGAGATGTTGTCAGTAGCGCGTTAATGTCTAGTTTCAATTTATCAAGATCTAAACTGTTGAACGCTTTAGCATAGTCAAAGTCAGCCCCATAAGGGTTTGAGCGACTGTCATGGTCACGCAGTGCTGATAAATTAAGTTGTTTAGGCCACCAAAATTGATTGGTTTTTGCCTGGTTGGCAATAGAACTGCCTGTGCCTATTGCGCCTTGAGGCTTGGTCATTTCTGCTTTGCCGCCATCACTGGCTATAGCTGAGCCAGATATCAGCGCCATACTGACAAGCACTGTAATGACTTTTTTATTGAATATTTGTGGTTTCATGTTTATTCCCTTGAGTTGAATCATGTTCACTTTGTGTAAAATAATGAATCCCAAAGCAGTAAGCCTAAGTACTCAAGCGAATACGCTGTGTGCTTGTTGACCAAAATTAGGTTACTGCAATATGACTGAGAAATAACAGTATAGGTAAGTTCTTAAATTGTTGGGGCGAATAAAAACGATTGTTCTAATCTGAAAAAAAGATGATGTAGGTCAACATGAGTCATGGCATAGCGTTGGTAGTGCTTTGTAAAAAGTGGGGATAGGGTTTAATCAGTGGCAATAAAGTCGCTTTTTAAAAACTGACTCACATATCCAATATTTTATTTGAAATACACTCACAAAGATCAGCAGGGCTAGGGCTTTAAAGATGTGTGCTTGAGAGTAGTGTTAACGACAGTGAGGTAGCTAGGTTAGACCCTGATGGAGGTTACTTGGCTATTTTTCGTTTTGATAGCATTTTGCGCTTCCAGACAATAACCGGTTTTAGCTGTTTTGTGACAGTTATAAAAAATATTATTTTAGAACAATGGCTTGCGCCTGCATGAATATTAGTGGCACTCATTGCTAATGAGTGCTCGCTTAGTATGCTACTTTATTTCTACCCGTTGCTTTAGCTTTGTAAAGCGCTTCATCAGCACTTGCAAGCAAGCTGTTGAGTGAGTTAGGTAAGCTGTCATTACTGGCGGCTATTCCTACACTAATGGTGATGTTGAATTGATGTTTATCTAAGCTAATCTCCATTGTTTCAACTTTTTTGCGTAGATTTTCGCCAATTACAAGTGCTTGTTTAAGATTAGTTTTCGGTAACATTATGATGAATTCTTCGCCACCATAACGCCCGATAATGTTACTTTCATCAAGTATATTGGTACATAAAGCAGCAAATTTTTGCAAAACATGGTCGCCAGCAAGATGGCCTAAACTGTCATTGACGTTTTTAAATAAATCGAGATCTATGATTAACAATGAGAATGAATGATTTTCTTGTCGGCAACTGAGTAAAGCCTGCTTACCCAAAAGTATGCACTGACGTCGATTTAATAAGCCTGTTAACATATCTGTTGATGCTAACTCTAATAGTTCTTCTTCGTACATTTTTCGTTCTGTTAGGTCAAGTCCAATCCCTTGATAACCGAGTGGCTGGCCGTCATCTGAAAGAATTAATCTGTCGGTCCATTGAAACCATTTTCTGTTTCCAACACTGTCAGTACCACTGTGCTCATGCGCCAAAATTGGGTTTTCAGCTGTAATACTGGCTAGGTGATTTTTAGCCCTGTCGATATTTTCAGCATCCATAACATCATAGATACTCATACCTATAATTTCATCCGCTTTTGCGCCAAAATAACTACATACTGCTGCATTGGCTAGGGTGACTATACCTTCTGTTGTGTAGCGATATATCAAGGCAGGCATATCATCTACAACTGCACGGTAAAAGGCTTGCTCATTTTTTAGATCTTTTTCAATTTGCTGTTTTGATTTAGCAACAACAATAAATATCAGCATTTCAAGTAGGTTGCTGTGATGGTCAAATACAGGTGAATAACGCAAAGATAACGTCATATCAATTTGGTTATTGATTAATTTTAACAGTGATGTTTGATCAGACTGGGTTTGATTAGCTTGTAACCAAGGTGTGCCTTGTGGCGAGGTTTGAAGCGGGCCTATGATATCAAGCCATTGTTTTCCACATAGGTGACTTTCGCCAAGTAGTTGTTTGATTGGTTTTACTGGTAAGAATAAGAGCAATAACGCTTCAATTACATCATCAATGGCGACGATAGCAAAATTTCTATCAAGTCTTATTACACCCGTTTGTGGTGTTTCAATTAATTTATTGATGTGAATTTGTTTGTTTTGTGGTGGTGTTGCCATGATTAACCTTACAAGAGTTGCAATGCAATGAAGCAAGCATAAACTTTTTGTGTTAGATGAAATTGCAACTACTTTACAAATAGCGTGTGCAAATGTGACCTGCCATGATGAACATAATCATGCCGCTTTATATGGTTGAAATTGTATTGGTTCTATTTGTTAAACACAACCGACTAATTCCTTCGTGTTACTCTATTCTTTGAACATCTAAGATGCTTTTAATCAGTTCATTGTTGTCTGATTATTTAGATGGCTATGATGAGGTTAATTTTTAGCAGCTTTTTTATTTAATCGGTTATTTTTAAATACTATGACAGCGCTTTCTCTCGCTATTGAGTATTATTTTGACTAATCTTTAAGCATAAATCGGTAAAGGAGTAATACGATGAAAGTATGCGATATCATGACCCCAAATCCTGTTTGTATTTCGGATGAGGCTAGCCTTAAAGATGCCCATGAGCTGATGCAAAGTCGTAATGTTCGCCATCTGCCAGTGATTTCTGAAACGAATGGTCAATGTATAGGGGTGCTGACACACAGAAGGATGATTGCCAGTGTGTTAACCATGCTTAATAAATATGGCCAAGGGGCGTTAGATAGAAAAGAGCGCTATACCCCGATTGCTGATGTAATGGAAAATCATCCACAAAAGTTAGGCCTAGATGAACCGCTAACAGTGGTGGTGCAATATTTTATTGATAACAAGTTAGGCTGCTTACCTGTGGTTGATAATCAAAACAAGGTGCTAGGTATTGTTACCTCGTCGGATTTTGTTAAATTGTGCCAGCGGTTATTGTTGACGCAAAAGTAAGTTAACTATTTTTTATTTGTTTGATTTATTAAAGAAGCCCGAAGTTTTCACTTCGGGCTTCTTGTTTAATACTGAGCCGTTTGTTTAAAACTAAGCTACAGGTTTAATCTATTACAAGGTGTAACGAATACCTATGGCGATACCATCTTCTTCTGATAGCGACATTCTGGCTTCTTGTTCTTGATCGGCGCTAGTAAAGTCACTGAAATCTTTGCGACCTTCAACATATAACACTGTGTTGGTATCCCATACATAGTGTAAACCCATGACCACGAACTGGCGCTTAAACACGTCGTTTGGATCGGCGTTAAAGTTAGGTTGAATAACATAGTTACTGCCGGCATTTAAAATATTATACGATATGAATGGGCGTAAACCGTTTTCAAACTTGTATGATAACAATGATTCGACACCGTAGGCGTCTTTGATTAAACGACCTATGTTATCGGTGTCATGGTTTTCTTGTTTGTTATAGTTAGCAGCAGCATAAAGGCCATCCTTGTCAAAGTTGCCCCAGGTGACACCTGCACCGTAAATAAGATCGATAGCGGTTGTCTGTTCGCCATTGCCAAATTGAACATCAAACTCACCACGGTTAATACCTGCGGTAAATGTTAGCATGTCAGTTGCGCTATAGGTTACAGAGCCGCCATAGGTGTAGTTAAAGTCAACTTGCTGCGCTGCTTTGTCACCATTTTGAAATAGCGATTCACAATCAGCCTGGCTAATTTCTTCGCTTGTATCACAAGTATAGAAGCTGCTGTTTTTAAGCTGCGTTTGAACGGCAAAGCTGAAATCACCAAAGGCATTACGGTACTGAACAGTTTTGTCACCACGGCCAACACCGTTTACAGCGCCATCATCTTTGTTATAGGTATATACGCCAGCGGCATTACCGTCCCAAACGAAACCGTAGTTAGTGTTATAAACCACATCGTACCAAGCACCCCATTGCTTACCTATGGTTAGCGTACCGTAGTCGTCATGCTCAAGCCCGACATAACCTAAACGATTATAAAAGAACTCATCTTGGACAGATTCAAAGCGGTTGTTATAAACAATATCGCTGTTACCAACAGGGTTTACACCCCACTCTAATTTAGTAAAAGCATTCCAGCCATGGGTTAATTGACGATCAAAACCAAAGTTAATACGTGAGGCACCATTAACCACTTCAGTTTCACCTTGAGTATTAATTATACGTGCATCAACAAAGCCGCCAATTTCGACAGCATTTTTATCATCTTTGTAAATTTCTATAGCTGAAACTGTCGGGGCGATAAACAGTGCTGAAAGCGCGGTAGCTAAAAGTGTGGTTTTCATTGGGTGGTTAACCTTTTAATTTGAGGCTGCAAGCTGCATCTCGTTATTTTATGTCTTTGTTAATTGGATTTGAGATTAGCAAAGGATGAGCAATCCCTCCAAGACAAAAAATACTATAACAGGCGATAAACGTCACAATTTCTAACCCATTAACCGATGACAAACAGAATTGAATGCTATAAAAACACCATTGAAACACGGTGGGAACAATAGTTACATTGAAATAACATTGTTTTTGCAGTGTAGGGATAGAGAAATAAATAAGGTTAAATAATGATTCTATTTATTCTTTGAATCAATAGAGTGATTAACTTCATGCTAGCTTAGGATTATTCGTACCCAAATAAGTTGACCGTGCTGCTCAGTTTACCAGCCAAATAGCTGCGCTTATTGCGGTGATGTTTGCGCCAACATTGCGGCTTTCATTGTGGCTTTTTGGCTAACGGGATCAAGTGATAATATAAAGAGTTACCCATCCGTGCCCAAATTGAGCTTTTAAATATCAACAGGCCCAAGAAATACCTTATTATTTAGCCAATAAAAAAGACCCTAAAAAGGGTCTTTTTTGCACATAATGACTTTAACAATACCTATTTAAAGTCATGATGCTAAGTTTAGAAGCGTTGTTTGAATGAAGCATACAAGTAGCGACCAGGAATACGGTACGACGGATCGTAAGTATTAGCAAAGGCTGAGTATGCTAGTGGTGGCTCTTTATCGAATAGGTTACGAATACCTACAGATACAGTGCTCTCCCATGGCGTATTCCAACCCGCTTGAGTATCAAAATAAACTGTTGGAGATAGTTCATTTTCTGGTGCAGATACTTCAGTGGCAACCACTTCAGTAGTACCTGGTTTAAAGGCATAACTTGTTGCCATATTGTCAGGATTACTACATAAATCACGTAGTTCAGGTTGGTTTAAACCAGTTGCAACGGTAATAACGTTAGAACAGTTTTCGGTTTGCTTAGATAAGAACTGAGCCGTTACCGAAGCGAAGAAATCATCATTATTCCAACCTAATGTTAAGTTAGATTTAACTCTGAACTCACTGCCGCCGCCTGATGCGCCAGGTGTCAACTTACCAACATAATTACCGTCTGAGATATTACCATCAACGTTTACTTCACCACGATTTGGTTTACCTATGTCACCGGCATAATCAACATAAGTTGAGTCCCAGTTAACTTGCCATTCACCAATAGAAGTAGTGAACTGGTAAGTGACATTTAAGTCATAACCTTCGGTTTCAAGACCACCAACAAAGTTTTGAGATAATGCTAATAAGTTTGATATTTCACCTGGGTTACCATTTAACGTGCCAACCATATCGCGGTTAATTAAACCACAATATTGGCTGATACCTTGGATGTAACAACGGTCAGCAATAGATTGCGCCGTGTTAGTACCAATAGCGTTCTCAATTTGTACGTTATACCAATCTAACGTTAAGCCTAGGTTTTCAATTTGACTAGGGTTATACACAAAGCCAAGAATTTTTGAAGTCGATGTTTCTGGTTGTAACTCTGGGTTACCACCCACTTTCGCGCGGAATTGTGGATCTTTTTGTTTAAACGATGGGCTTACGCCAGCGGCTAAACAGTTTGCACGCGTTTGCGCAGAGTTAGTATAAGCTACAGAGTCGATATCACATGGATCGGTAGCTGATGGGCGAGAATCATTTTGACCACTGTATAAGTTAGTTAACGATGGCGCACGGAAACCGTCGCTAGTACTCGCGCGGAACATCAGGTCATCATTTGGTGAGTAAGTTAGTTTAAAGCTTGGGTTGGTTGTGTTACCAAAGTTTGAGTAATCCGATACACGTACCGCAGCATTAAGCTCTATTTTCTTAATAAACGGTAGGTCTGCTAGAAGTGGAATAGCGGTTTCAGCAAATGCTTCCGATACCGAGAAACCACCTTCAGTAGGTTGTGCCGCATTGTCACCTAATACTTGACCCGCAACGGTTAAAGGATCTGGTGAGTCATAACCTGCATGGCGTTGATATTCAACACCTGCAACCATAGCTAGCATACCCGCTGGTAGCTCAACTATATCACCCCCAAGGCTGGCTCCATAGTTATGCAATGATTGCGACGCTAAGTTGCGAGGCGATACTGAAATGTATTTAAGCATTTCAGGGGTAACACCGTCTGGACCACCAAAAATATTTAATGGCACACACGCTGCATCACCATTACAGGTTGCTACGCCATTTGTAATGCTTGACGCACCTAATGCCTTTTTAACCTTGTTAGTATCAAAGAAACCATTTTTCAAGAATACAGAGCTGGTTTCAGAGAATGCGGCAAATGCATCCCAGTAAAAAGAACGATCTGCCAGTTCAAAATCACCCTCAAGTCCACCACTTACACGCCATGTATCGACATCTGCAGAAAATGAGCGAGGTGCAACGATAGGACGGAATGAACCGCCAATAATGTCTTGATCAAATGGGTTGTAAGTCGAATCTTTAGAAATCGCTAAACCGCCCATAGGTTGTGCAGCTAATTGTGCTTCAGAACTTCTTTTTGAGTACATTACATCTGCTTTAGCGGTTATATCATCACTTAACAGGTGAGCTGCTTGTAAGTATAAGCTAGTTGTTTCAGAAGGCTGTTGCACATAGTTTACTGGCGCAAAGTTATAACCGTCGTTAAGACGATCATACAGCCTAAAATCACCTACGCTGGTACAGTCTTGATTAGCAACACAACCCTCTTTATTAGGGTCTAGCGTATACGAACCTTTAACGCCATCAACAGTAGCAGTATATTGTCCATAAGGTGTTGTTGGGCTTGCACGGCCACCAGAACCAGAAATGTTAGCTGGAAGGTTATAAATAGGCACAGAAGAAATATCGCGTTCGCCACCCAAAATTTCTTGCTGTTGAGTGTAAGCTACGTTCATTAAAATAGAGGTTTTTTCACCTTGACTACCTAAGGTAATAGAAGCCGTTTCTTGCTGGCCACCGCCTTGCTCGTAGCCGCCGATTGTGCCGGCAAATTCAGCGCCTTCAAAGTCATTACGAGTAATAACGTTAACCACACCACAGATTGCGTCCGTACCGTAGTTTGCTGCAGCGCCGTCTTTTAATATCTCAATACGCTCAACCGCAGCTAATGGAATTGTTGATACGTCAACGTTACCACCTAATTGCGGGATCCAACGACGGCCATTAATTAACACGAGTGTTCTTGCTGAACCGCAGTTACGTAAGCTAACCGTTGCCGCGCCACCTGTGTTGCCGTTGTTGGTTTGTAAACCTAGTGAAGCGCCGTTAGTCGACACTTCTTTTAGTAGGTTAGATAGACTACTTAAACCAGAACGGTCAATATCTTCACGACTGATATTTAACAATGGTTGTGCGGTTTCTAAATCGGTACGTTTGATACGAGAACCAGTCACAGCGATACGTTCTACTTTATTGTTTGCGCCTTCTGCAACCTCTGCGGCATACACTATGCCCGAAGAAGAAACAGTTACACCAAGTAGTGCCATTTTAATTGCTAGCACCATTTGTGTTTTTTTCATGTGGTAATACTCCCTGATAACCATTTTTATTTTTGTTGTTTGGGTCCAATGCACTTTCAATTGGCTTGCGCAGAGCATCTGTTAACGGAGTGTGACAAACAACAATCAAAAGGTGATTTTTTGGTGATTTTTGGTGATTAGATTGTGATATGTGGTGATTTTTGTTATTGATTTGCTATTATCGCCGCCATTGTTAATTATCTAAAAAAAAAGCGAGCACGTGGCTCGCTTGAAAATATCCAGGCACAACAATAAAGATGGAACAGGTCAATTATTTTGTTTATCCATTGTTGACATGCGAGAGTAACAAATACGTAAACGAATATAATGAGTGAAAAGTGATTTATTACTGATTTCATATGATTTAACAAAGGATTGTTATTGCACTAGGTGGCGACGGAATGGATATGCTTTTAGCAAATAAAAATTATAAAATAAATAGCTTAACGTTAGATTTTTCAACACAAACACTCGCTTTACATGCGGATAAATTTGTCCAACTTAAGCCTCAATCATTTCAGTTACTGTACTATTTTTGCCGTAGTCATCATAAAATTGTCAATAGAGAAGAATTGATAACTCATGTGTGGCAGAGCAGAATTGTCAGTGATAATGCCATTAATAGAGCGGTATCACAGTTGCGTGCAGTTATTGCGCAGTTAGATCCAAACATTGAATACATACAAACATTACCTCGTACAGGTTATCGCTTGTGTGTGAAGGTTGTTAAAGCAGAAAATCTAATGGCGTTCGAAAGTACACCACAACAGACATTAGAAAACACTGTGCTTTCTCCTTTGGTATCGATATCAAATCCAACAGCTATATCAAACCCCACATCTATATCAAATTCAATATCTGTAGCAAATTCAACATCGGTTAGTATAGACAGTGAGCAAGCTGATAACCCATCCAACACAAAAAAACGTTTTATAACAAGCTTAATGTCACTGCTACTCGTTATAGGATCAATAACGGTATTATCTGCATCATCAATTTCAACATGGTTAAATGGTAAAACTCAGCAATTAACCAGTGAGGCATATACTTACCTACCAGGTGCTGAATATGACACCAGTACATCGCGAGATTGGGTTGTCTATATTAATAGAGATGGGCCTGAGTATACTGTCATTGCCAATAATAAGCATAACGAAAAACAAGCTGTTTTACATAAAAGTGCTGACACTATTCGTTTTCCTAAATTGTCGCCTAATCTAGAATATATGAGTGTTTTTTTGCGTAAAAATGAACGTTTAAACTTGAGAGGGTGCCAACTTAATGTGTTTGGTTTTCATTCTTTAGCCCTGTTAAAACAGTATCCATGCGGTTTGGGTAATGTGGTTAATCAACGTTGGATCAATAGCTCCACAATCCAAATTGTGACAGCGACAGAAGACCAAGGCATCAGTACCATGACTGTTGATGTTAATTTACCTCAACAACCACCTAGTGTCAGTCGAGCATTTTCTGATGTGCACTTAAAATTTATTAGCATTCAATTTTCACCTAGCGGTGATGAAATAGCGCTGCTGAGTCGTAATTTAATCAACAACCAAACGCAGTTAAATGTGTTTTCTAATTCATCATTAATCGCTCAACGCAGTATCATACTTCCTGGTGTAAACATTAATGCCGTACTTTGGTTAGATAATGGTAACTTTATGTGGTTAGAGTCTGGGCAGTTATTCACCACTGATTCAACAGGTATGGCTCGAACAGAAGTCGTAACCGACATAAAGGACATTACATTACTCAATGCTGTAGATGGCGATAATATTTATGTTAGTCATGGTCAAACTCGCACTAATTTGATCAAGGTGGCAAGTGATGGTAAAGAGCAGCCGGTGGCAATATCATCGCGAGACGAATTTATGCCTGTTTTTTCTCATCATTCTGAACAGTTTATTTTTTTTAGTAATAGAACTGGAAGCAATGAAGTCTGGTTAAGTCGTAATGATAGTACCATTAGCAAAATACCATTGCCGGAACAAGAACTATTAATAAAGCCAATACAATGGTCACCTGATGATTCACATATTGTGATGACGACCAAGCGCGCTATTGTGATTTATTCATTTGATGATGCTAATTTAACCGAAATCGATATGCTTAACTCACAACAAATCGGGTGGATAAATAATACAGAATTAGCTATTTTAAACGGCCAAAATAATAATGAATTAACCTTTTATAATCTGAGTAACCATACTCAGAATGAGGTCGTCTTGCCCGCCTCTATTGCCCACTTTCAAATAGTGGATGAAAAATTATATTTCAGTCAGCATAACAGCAGCGACATCGGCGTATACAACTTAGCTACCCACAAAATTGACTATTTAGGCGTTGAGGCCAACAGCGGCCAAGGAATGTGGCAAATAGAGAATGAGTTTCTTTACTACATGCCTATCAGTCAGGATAAATTGCATATAGAGAAATTGAATCTTAAAACGGGGATTAAGCAGCCTGTATATTATTTTAATATTACAGATGCACCTATTTTCTCGATTTCATCGTCACTCAATATTTTAATACAGCGGCAGATACGCGATGAATCCGATGTCAGTAAAATCTTGATGCACTGAAAATAGTGCCGTCGACTTTAACTGAATTTTATATCTGAATGGTTTATTGATGAGTTTCATCTGCTTTCAAGAGATATTATAGAGGGCATATTTTTGATGAATAGCACCTCAAGTGGTAATTTTCTAAACCATTTTTTATAATTTTTCGTACTTAGATTGTATTGTTTATTATGCCAATAATGAAGTTAGAAAGGACTAAACATGATCATAGCTTGCCCCCATTGCGATACTTTAAATCGCGTGCCACAGGATCGCCTTGAACAACAACCTACTTGCGGTAAGTGTAAGCAAAGCCTATTTGTGGGCGAGCCGATGGAGCTTACTGCGGCTAACTTTAGATACCATGCGAACAAATCAGAATTGCCATTAGTGGTCGACTTTTGGGCCAGCTGGTGCGGTCCTTGTAAAAGCTTTGCCCCAGTATTTACTCAAGCAGCTAAAACATGGGAGCCCACATTTCGCTTTGGTAAACTTAACACAGAAGAGCAACAAGCATTAGCCGCTCAATTTAATATCCGATCTATCCCAACCTTAATGGTCTTCAAGCAAGGCAAAATAATTGCACAGCAATCAGGTGCCATGCCAGCATCATCATTCAACCAATGGCTAGAGTCAGTAAAATAGGCTTTTAGGTTTTTGATAGGCCAATATTGAGATAATCATAAACGCGACAATAAGATGTCGCGCTTTGTTATGGCTAATCTAGTTCAGGTTAGTCATTCTCGCTGTGGCCGTAACTTAATACTCGGGTAATTTGCCACTTATCGTCAACCTTGTGCCAAACCATCACAAACTTAGCTTTACCTTCACATTCATTCGTCTTACTTTGACAAAAAATGTGCACCCCTTCAGTGATGGCGCCAAAGTCCTTAATCGAATGTACCTTAAAAGTCCCCTCAACCAGTTTTCGGCTGTATTAACATTATCTTAAGCCACTATAGATTTCACATCGATAAACCGTCTTATTTGTTAGATATGCCATGTTCGGTCAAGTCGCTTGCTGAAAGTTAGGTTTATTCATGTCATAAATGCTTCTCTACCAGGATGTTAGTTAATGATTTTAATACAGAATAATATTAGAAGGTTCACGTTAAATAATCTTGACTATAGTCATAACGCTTGCAAGTCATTGTGAGCAATATGCAGGCTATGCATATGAAGAGGCTGGTTACTACCTAAGGGCAATCAGTGATAATTTACATAAAGGAATATAGTATGAATAGATTCTCTAAAAGGAATATAAGCTCATTAGTCAGTAGCTTAGTGTTGTGCGTATCGGGCACCAGTATTGCCCAAGCTAACCAAGCAGCATATGAAAAAACAGGGTCAGTGGCTATGGCGGATATAGCCAAGAGTAAATTAACTGCTCCAGCTGGATTTAATTGCAGTGCAGATGCCAGTTGGTTTACAACACCTAGCTTGCCTGCGGAAGTGAAACAAAGTAATGGTCCTGGGGACAGTTCTTTTTGCGACTTTTATCAGTTTTCCTGGCAAACCTTTAGTTACTTAATGGCAAAGTCAAAAACGAATCCAGATGTGCTCAACTTTCAAGATACCAGTCAATTTAATGAACTTGAAGTGAATACTGATGGTACCCCAGCCAATTCCTGTGATGATAAGCATGACTCACATGTGCTATTTATTCGCTCAACAAAACCACAAGAAAACGGCACCACTTTTACGATCCCTGAGCGTATAGGCCAAGCTGGTGGAGGCGCTACTATTTACGATCAAAATGAAAACGTTGTCTATTATGATGTTCGTTTTAGTAAAAACATGTGTGATGTAAAGGCTATACAGCAAAAGCAGAATTTTCCTGGTGGAACCACTGAGCTTAAAACCGCCTGGAAAGTGCTTGGCGCCAATGATGACCCAAGTAAATTCATCACTATGGATGCCAACATTACGCCGGTTAAAGCAGACCAAAAGGACAGCAAAACCACTCAGCTGGGGATGGTGGGCTTTCATGTAGCTGTCGCGACCCCTAATCACCCTGAGTTTATTTGGGCCACCTTTGAGCATAAACAAAACTCGCCAGACTGTACCTTGCCCGAGTCGACCACTGATTGGTCTTTTGCAAGTCAAGCCTGTACGGCTAGCTTAAAAGATAACAAGGCAAATTGTGATTTTAATAACCCAACTAAACAAACGGACATCACTGGCGCAGCAACAGAAATTTGTCGTATGTATCCTTATGGTTCGTCACTTGGGGATGCAAATTTTGATGAAAATACCGGTTCGATTAAAACCCTTAATGCTAACGTACAGCCGTATTTAACGGGTGATTTTAAAGTATTGGCAAACTACTTTAATGTGGGGGCTTTGTGGGTAAGTGACATTACTGAGGGCTCTTATATTACCCCCACAAACGGTCAGCCAGTGTCGCAGATTGGTAATCAAAGGGGGTCACTAAGACTCGCTAATACGGTGGCTGAAACTGAATATCAAGATGTAAATACCGCAGCTATAAATCTTAATCCAGATCAAAAAAATCTGGCTTCTGCATCATCGCCTTCAGCAGGTTTTGTGTCTAACTGTTTTGGTTGTCATAATTATACCGGTACGGCAAGCAGTGCGAGTAATACTACATCTAATAGTTTAAGTCATATTTTCGATGATATCGCAGTGGGCTCGAATCAGTGTCTGGATGTGCAAGCATCTAATACTATTAATAGTCAGGTACAGGCTAAGGCAGACTGCCCTAGTACCTGTACTAACTCTTCTTCGAAACTTAAGTGGAATGGTCAATGGACAAATCAAAGTGCCAGTACTGGTGCGCAATTACCGCAAACCGTTTGTGGCTGTTGTAATCAATAACCGCTAGCGTTATATGCGTTTTATTGGACATAGTGGGGGAGGGAAACGCTACCCCACTTTATAAATTATTTATGCTCAAATTTAATCGCTTGTTTAACACTGCTGTATAAACAGTGACAAATGAGTTGTTAGATGTTTGTGTTGGCTTAAAAATATACACTTAGCCCTAACCACTTAAATGAAAAATAGTTAAGTCAATGACAATATTTATTTCAATGACGCTACAATCTCACGAAAGAATTCAATCGTTTCATGTTTAGAGATTAAGCTGTCTTGAAAGCCTAAATCTGCGCTATTTTTGACTATGACAACATTGTGTTGTTGATTAACGTAAATATATTGGCCGTAGACCCCGACGCAAAAAAACTCACCCGCTTCAGCGCCTGGTGGTAACCATATTTGATAGCCATAACCAAGTTTGTCAGCTTGCGGTTGCAGGTAATCGGCTTGTGCTGTGGTGGCGGCTTTTATCCAAGCCTGTGAGACGATTTGTTGACCATTGTATGCGCCGTTGTTTAGCAATAAACGACCAAAGCGGGCATAGTCGCGGGTTGTTAAATTCAAGCCACCTAATGCGAAAGCAGAACCTTGGGAGTCTGTTAGCCAGTAGGCATCACTTTGCATGCCTATTTTGTCCCACATAGTGGTTTGTAAGAGCTCGACTAATGATTTACCGGATACCCGTCTTGTAATCATGCCAATGACATGGGTATCCATGCTGACATAACGAAACACTTTACCTGGTTGGGATTGATTAACCAGTTCACTGGTCATTTTATCTAACGAGCCGCCGATGGCCAGCACACGACCCATTTTATTAATGTCAGAATAGAAGTCCTGATAATCCTCATTCCACTTAACCCCGGATGACATTTGTAAAACGTGTTTTACTTTCACATTGGCATAACCAGAACTTGCTAGTTCCGGTAGATAAAAATCAACGCTTTTTTCAATATCAATTTTGCCTGCATCAACCTGCATACCGAATAGTATCGACACGAATGATTTCGCCATTGACCAGGAGATGCGTTTGTCATCACTTTGGGTGCCTAAAAAGTATTGCTCGTAGGTAATGTTGTCGTCTTTAAGCACCAGCAATGCCGTTGTTGCCCGCCGCGTGAGAAACTCGTTTGAGTGGGTTGTTTGGTTTCGATAGTTAAATGTCTCTGGTAAAGGCGTTAAGTTAACGCCAAAGGCAGAAGGCTCGCCATGTTGGTTAATTTTCTGGTTAAAAAAGATATCGTTCATGTGTGAAAAATTATCGACGATTAAGGCATCATCAAATAGGGTGATGACACTGTACAAGCGATTAACGCTTTGCCAATTAAAACCAACAATAATGATGATAACAACAAGAGTGCTTAACGCAGCGCCTTTAATGAACTTTAATACCGATGACATTGGCGATTCCAAATAGATGAAATTTATTTACTGACAATAACTTACCGTCATATGAAACATAAATCAAATGGTTAGCTGCGCAAATTTTTTACAGCTAATCATATTCAACGAGCTGTTTTTATCGAATGGGGTTTATTTTTCAAGAAAAGCCGTCGCGATCGATTTATTTTGCATTTTTTTCAATTGGTTATGCTGAATATTTAAGTGTATTTTTAATTCTGGTTGATGTGGTTATTCTATCGTTGCAGTCACTCAATACCTGTTTTGATGCTATTGATATTTATAGCTAATTTAAAAAAGTTTATGAAATCAGTTTTGATACGGTAAACTTTAGCGCGTCTCTAGTGAACAAAAGGAATTATGTTAGATGTACGATAGATGCTTATTTGCCATAGTGTTACTTTTTAGCAGTGTTACTTATTCAGCGCCCACTCTTGTGTCAGCTCAAGCTGAGCCCGCGATAAGCGATTTGACTCGCATTAATCCATGGGCCCAAATTGCTAAAACCGACTTAACTTATATCTACCAAACCGTTAAAGATAATCACCCTGGTGCGATAGATGATCAAAACCCTTATTTTTCACACTGGCTAGAGCAAGGTTACCGTGAAGGTCTAGCTAGGGCAGAAAAAGCGACGTCGTTGCAAGATGTGACTAATAGTTTGAGTTATTTTGTTGCAGGTTTTGCCGACGGGCACTTCAGTATTATGTTTAATCAGCATGCCAATAAACTGTCATGGACAGGCATAGGTATTGAAAAACAACTGCAGGACTATAAGGTTTATTATACTGCCAAGCAGTGGAAAGGGTCGCTTCCCGCTGTCGGCGCTAAGCTTATTTCATGTGACAATATATCTGTCGACACCATGATGGATGAACATATTCTTAAATACCGATTCAACAGCAGTCAGTTGAATTCGCGTAAAGTGTCCTATGCTAAAAAGTTACTTATAGACGATAAAGTAGGGGAATTTAACCGGCCCAGTCATTGTGTGTTTGAGTTTAATAGCGAGAAAAATACTTTTGCATTGAATTGGCAGCAAATTGATACCAGTGAGTTATATGATGCGCTTACCCCTGTGGTGTTAAGCTCTCAATTTAGTATTCACCAATTTAAACCTAATCACTATTGGGTAAGATTACCTAACTTTTATCCATCTGGTGATGACGAGATCAAGCTACAAACTATGATTGCAAAGCTTACAACTTTGCGTAATGCAAGTTTAGTGGTATTTGATGTACGTGGTAATGGCGGTGGCAGTTCTCAGTGGGGGCAAGATTTACTCAGTAGTCTTTATGGTGAAGATTATATTGCGCAAGTGATGCAAGAGCATCCTGATAACAGTTATGCTTTGTGGCGTGCCAGCGTTCAAAATCACGCTTATCTTGTGAGCTTAAAACCGATGTTAATTCGCCAGTTCGGTGCTGATAGCGATCTTACTACTTCGTTTTTACAAACCACAGTCGACATGCAGCAAGCGATAGAGAAACAACAGCCTCTAGTGAAGGAAGCCTCACCTGACAATAATTTAAAAAATCACTTAATCCCTCAAGCAACGAGTGTCGCCGGAATACAAAAAAGTCTATATCAAGGTAAAACGATACTGCTCACTGACAAGTCTTGTGGCAGTGCCTGTTTAGATTTTGCGGATGTCAGTTTGTCGGTACCTAAGCTTATTCATGCAGGCCAAGAAACCTCCGCTGACACTGTGTATATGGATGTTAGAGGACTTAATTTACCCAGTAACTTGGGCGCATTTTCTTTGGCCCAAAAAGTGTATCGAGATAGGGAAAGAGGCCATAACCAAAGTTATGTTCCACAGTATCAGTTTAATGGTTCAATGACAGATACTAAGGGATTACAAACTTGGGTGCTAAGCCTGCTGAAATAGCTTTTTATGATGCTGTTCTAGACCGATTTGGCGATTATTTTCTACAATAGTGGCAGCGTAATATCATCGGGCAAAGTTAAATGCGTCAGCCATTAAATCTCAAATGATTAACAACGAATCTCTGGTGTAGGTTCGTTGTTAATGGGGCAAGCATAATGGTATGTTTCTGGTCAGTTAGCGATCCATCACGGTTAACTACCCCCGTCAATAGACGTTATTACCTTAGTTATTTCTTTTGCTTCTTAAGCTCATCCATCATATCAACAACCATTTGGCCAATCAGTTCAGGATTTTGTTGGATCTCTTCTTCAAGGGCTTGCTGTTCTTCTTGGTTATTGACCGTTTTTAATGAACAGTAAACGGTAAAAATTAACCAGAACAATAAGTTGACCCCGAAGCTGGGCCAAAAGCCAACAAGAAACCAGCCCACAATGGTGAATATGATAAATCCGGAAACAGCGGTGAAAATAGTCAGTAATATGGTGTTACCTGACACTTCATCGGGATCGTAATTACCTGATACTCGTTCAAAAAATTCAGTGAGAACCTTTCCGTTTTCAGCGTCTAATAGAATACATTCAGCACATTGATCTTCACTGGGTAGAACAGAGAAATGCAGGTTAAAGTGTTCGCTAAAGAGGGCATTGGTAAAAGTAAAAAACTCAGCTTCAACCCAGTCAGATTTTTGTGGCCACGCGCCTGTTAAGACTTTGCCATCAACCGTGCATGAAATGGTGGCTTGATTGTCAATGTAACTAGACCGTATGTCGGATACTTTATCGCTTAGCTTGGCGTTCTCAACAAACATCGCCAGCAAACCTGCATAATCATCATCGTTTTCAATGCATTCACAGTCAAACATCACAATACGATCAGCAGCATGTGCTCTAATGTGCTCGGCCACTTCGTTTGGTTCAATGTCTTCATCGACATCTTTACTTACCCAATTGCTTTCTTTTAAAACAGGTAGGATTGTTTCCAATAGCTTTTCTGTTTTGCTGTCCATCATTCCTTCAACGACAGTACCGATAAAATGACTTATAAACATCATCATCCTTAATTAAAATACAGTTAAAACAAAGGTATAAAATAGTCTGTAGTTTACCTGCGGCCTTGCTTTAATCCAACCTCATGTTTGTCTGTTGGAGCGA
Organism: Shewanella glacialimarina; assembly: GCF_020511155.1. Classification (NCBI taxonomy): domain Bacteria; kingdom Pseudomonadati; phylum Pseudomonadota; class Gammaproteobacteria; order Alteromonadales; family Shewanellaceae; genus Shewanella; species Shewanella glacialimarina. The sequence continues at coordinate 812,766 of NZ_CP041216.1, forward strand.
ACAATTTTTAATAAACTAAGTGTAGCGCTATTCGGATCTGGGACTATTTCGGGTCAAGTTAAATTTGGCTGAAGAGATTCATTGTAAATTTAGTGGATTTAACATCAGCTATTGTACTTCTGGCGACGGTGTTAAATTCGCTTAAAGTCTTTATCTAACATGTTACTCAGCAGTAGTTTTCCGGCAGGGTTAACCCTAAACTCACCATATTTTGCTTTGGCAAAATCTTCTGCTCGGCCCTCTTCAAAGAAAAAAGCATTACTGGCGAGTTTTACTCTGCCGCTTCGCACCCGATATTGAATTAACTGTTGATTTGGCTGTAAGGTTTGACCTTGGTAAAGGGCTTCAAATTGGGCAAGTTGATGCTGTGCTAGGGTAACGATAAACAAACCATCATGGTTTTCTCGGTCATTTGCTTGGTTAATTTGGTTGGTTATTTGGTAGTTGAGTGCCATATAGTCGCCCTGCATTAACGAGCGAGGGTCGACTGGCGCAAGTTCAAATACCACAATATCTCCGTTTGCAAGCTGCTGTTCTTGCTGATAAATGCTGAAGTTTACTAGTGCCAATATTGCTAAAGCACTGAGTGTCACCCCAATCGCGATTTTACTGAACGTCATGGCGTAGTTCCTTGTTTGCGATTGTTTTGCCAATCGATAAAGCCATCGCCAAGCGGATCAGCAATAACACCACACCACTGGCCATTAACCATAATGATTTGTCGAATAAGTTAATGTGCAGCGAGTAGTAATATAGGCCGATAAAGCTAACTAATGCGCCGATGGCAAGGGCAAGGAGTTTGAATTCATTGTAGAAGTAACCTAATAACAGCATCAATAACGCTGTACTGATCCCCGCCATGGGAATGGATAATAAACTGATTAATATTGCGCTTAATATGGCAATAAATTTAACTCGGCTAAGCTGTGCTGTGTTTGTTAGCTCAATAGGCTGGGTGCTTAACTGATTAAATACTTGGTGGATTAACCACAGTGCAGATAACAGTACCATAGCGACAGCAAGGTATTGACTAAAGCGGGCGTCAAATGCCATCAGTACTTCGGGAAGGTCCATCCATCGGCCCATATCTGACAAGGCAAAGTTAGCAAACAGTAAATTAAGGCTCAGGGCGTAACCTAATACCCGCAGACGTTGATAACACTGTGGCCATCGATAAAGTTGCGACCACACTATCATTAAACTGACAATTAACAGTGGCAGAATAAGTTGGCTGAGTTGGTATATTGCCAATATCGCTAGCACGCTGGGTACCATTGCTATGGCAGCGATAAATTGGTTGGCCTTGTGCGGAATAAGCCACCAGTGTAAGGCAAAAACCAGTGTATACATTAACGCTATGATGCCATCATCAGTATGTTTTAGCGCGTCGTAAATTCCCCAAAGTAGCATAAGTTGGCCAGATATACTGAAGGCGAATACCATTTGCAGCACAAACTCTTGATTACTTTTACCCATGCGATAATAGGTTAAACAGGCAAGTGTAATGAGTATACCCATCACCAGTATCGACTGTTCCTTGTCGTCGACAGAGGCAATACTCGCTAATATAAATGCCAATATAAACAAGGCTGCTATCCAACCACCAATAATTTGGGCACCTATAATATACCAGGGACTTGATAACGGAGTGTCAGGTGCTATGTCGTTGCTAACCAGTCCCTGGTTAAATAGTGATTGCCATAATTGTGCTTGCGACCCTTGGGCTGGGCTATTTGTTGGTTTACTCATCGCTGGCATCCTCATGGCTAAGTTGGGCTTTTGCGGTGAACTCTGTTTGTATTTGCTTTAGCCAATATAAGCTGCCGCTGGTGAGACCGACAATGATCATGGCAATCAATAAGAAGATCCCGATGGGATCATGACTTTCAAATAAGCCCCTTGATAATATCGACACAATGGTCGCGCAGAGGCTGGTTAATACTAAGGTGAGTGGGTAAAGCGCAGGCGATCGGTAACGATACCAGGCAAAAATAGTGGCCATGACCGTTAAATACAGTAACCAGTAGTAACCCAAGTTGACGGTGAAATCAAAATCAAACACCACCCAAATCATCAGCCAGGTTAAGCTGACAATACTTGCTAATAAGCTGGTGGCCTCAACTGCTGGGCACTGAAAACGTAACTGAGCTGGCCATGTTAGCTTGCGAGCAAGGGTAAATAGTAGATGAATAGATAAATTAACTAAGCCAAAAATGGCAATGATTTGAATATCTTCCAGTAATAGCCCAAACACATGTGAGAATGAATCAAAGTAAATGCCTAAGCTGACGTTCAACAACACTGCAACCATTAACCACAACAGATCAAACCCTGCGATAACAGCAAAGGGTAAAATGAACACCGCCCACAGGGCAAACAACTGCCAGGGATCAGCACCTGTTTGATAGGTTTGTCCAACTAATGCGAGTAGTGCGCCGACCATGATGCTGGCACCTAATAACATGGCGTTGGGTAAGTTCCAGCCTGCGTTTAGCGCACTAAACTTAGGTGGTTTTGAGGTATTTGCTACACCATTAGCGAGATAAAACCCGCCAATAAAGACGACAAATAAGCTTTCAATAATCGCAAATTTAGTCAGGTTGGCTAGCGCATCCCAATTAAATGCCATAAAAAATATTACCCCAGCCCCAAGTAATAAAATGCCAACAAACAGCACTAGATTAGCGATGAGTTGCAGCCAATTGTGTTCATTGGGATAAGGGTAGGCGACTAGCATGGCGGCGTTAAGATTGTTGGGGGCTATTTTACCCTCAGTAAACCATTGCCATATTTCTGAACGTTTTCTGATTATCATTCCATTTCCTTGGAATTATGCCGCGGATGATTAACACTGCTTGACGATTTTTGGGTGACGCATTGTGGTCCATTCATGGTAGATATCACCTAAATATTGCTTCGCGAAACTCCTTGGTGATCTATGGTCATAATGAAAAACAATGGCCAATATAGCAATCATAATCATCAAAAAACATGCCCATTTTTGAGGGGAGTCGTTAATTATTGATTCAATGGATAGATTTATGGCATAAAAAAGCCAGTTTCCTGGCTTTTTATATTGTTAAATGGCGCTTACTTTATGTCGTTTGCGCCATTAATTATGATGCTTAGAAAGTGATTGATTTGTCAGCACTACAGGTAGCAGTAGCTGCTTCACATACTTTGTAAGTGTAGTTAAGGGTTGATTTGGTGTTTAATGAATCGGTGTGAGCACCATCATTGGCGGTGGTGGTGACTTTAGTGCCGTTACGATAAACATCGACATTGTTACCTGACAATCCAGCAAAGCTTAAGTTGATAAACTTAGCGCCTCTACTCTTCACGCCATTCAAGCTTAAAGTAATATCGCCGCCAGTAGGTGGAGGTGTTACGCCGCCTGCACAACCATTAGCCGTTAAATACGCATGCGCTGCAGCAGCTTTAACAATACCGTATCCAAAGTAATCATCTTTACCTGACGTGCCAGCATCTTGAGCGGTTGCTTTAAGTGCTTTTCGAATTTCAGTACCGGTACATTCATTGTGCTGTGACCAAACTAATGCAGCAATACCTGAAACCGCAGGTGTCGCCATTGACGTTCCGCTCATAAAGCCAAAATCAGATGTACCAATATTAATATTAACACTTGATGCCGCAAGTAAAGTTGCTCGGTCTTCAAACGCTGCACCAACTGCAGGGATTGAAGTTGCGTTAGCATCACCTAATGTACCGTAAAGCATGCCCGGTGCATTATTAATAAGCACTGCGCCAACACCACCAGATGCTTCACAGTTTGCTACTTTATCGTAGAAAGAAATAACGCCACGATCGATAATACATACATTACCATTTGCGCCGCTATCTACCGCTTCTGCTGTACCCATATAATAAGTTGAGCCAGTGACATTGCCAGAATTTTCCATTGCAGAAGAAGCAACAAAAACGCCATCGACAGTCAAGCTTGATGCCGTAGCCATGCCTGCTGGATAAGTAGATAAGGTGTCTACGCCACCGGCAGTGACTTCAACACAAATGGTTTCATCTGTAGTTGCACGACGACCACTACCTGAGGTACAAGTTGGGAATTGAGAAAAATCGGCAATGTTATTATTGGCATCATTAGCACCAATCATCATCACTGATGGGTAACCTGCTGGGTAAGAACGCACATTGTTACCATCATTACCTGCTGCGGCAACGACTAAACCACCTGCGTCAGTAAACGCTTTAAATGCATTTGATTCAGTGGCGTTAGAACCGCCACCACCTAGGCTCATACTGATAATTTTAGCACCCGCTGCACTACATAAATTAGCCGCTTTTGCTAAGTCTGATGAATAGCCCCAGCCTGCTTCATTGAATACTTTAATGATGTGTAAATCGACACCTGGCGCCATACCGACAACACCAAAACCATTATCTGCTGCAATGGTTCCCGCTACGTGAGTACCATGTGGGCCACCGTTAACATCCCAGCTACCTGTGCCTGAATCATTATCACCGGAAATATTGTTCCACTCAAAATCAGTATTGCTACGGTCTAACCCTGAATCGATGATACACACTTTAATGCCTGCATTAGGGTTAAAGGTGACTTGGTTCGCTTGTGATTGATATACCGCATAAGGAGTGATTTGTTGCGTCATTGGGTTGCCGCTGTCATCAGCAAATACAGACATTAAATGACGTGGTTGATCTAATTCAACAAGTTTAACGTGGGGATTGTTTAATAGCCCTTTTACTTGTTCTAAGTCTTTACCACTAAATGTGGCAGCGATAAAGCCGTCGCCATCAACATGGATTTGCGCGCCTAACTGCTTTGCTAAGGCTTTAACAATGCCTTTTTTTTGTTGATCTACTTGAATGACATAACGATCATCTGCTGCCTGTGATGAGGCACAAACGCCTACAGTTAGAGCTAACATTGCACTTGAAAGTATAGATAATTTCATTGTTTTTCTCTTTTTAGTTATTGTTTTTACCACCACTACATCAGCCTGTCTTTGCAAGCTTTGATAGTACATATTATTTAAGGTCTTTCTATCTAACTCAGTAGAAAGTAGCATAAGGTATTATTTTAACAATTGTTTAACTTAATATTGCTTTAAATACTGTTATTTAAATTTTAAAATATCCACATGAGTTTATGAAGTGTTGTTTTATAAGGTTAATTTGTAAAGAGTTACTTCTTTTCAGAGCTTTATGTGTTTTTTGTGATTAATTGTGCGATTGTTTTTATAAATAAGTCATTAATTTTTTGAGAATTATTTTGTTACACCATTTAACATTTGCTTAACAAGGTGGCGTAGTTATACTCAGATCTGTCCACTCATCCAACGGAAAACATATATGCCAACCCATTTCAAACTTAACGCTATAGCAATAGCGAGCTTAATTCTATTAGGCGGTTGTAATGATGATAATAAGGATGACTCATCGGCTGCACAGATCAGCAAAGTGACTCAAGATGTAAGAAGTTTAGTCAGCAAATTAGCATTAACGGGCGACCCGAGTAGTGGTCGTGATTTACCTCAAGTCGGTACCCCTTTAGTCACATTAGGTATGCAATTGTTTTTTAGTAAAGCGTTGAGCGGCGAAATGGATGTTGCCTGTGTGAGTTGCCATCATCCTGCTTTGGGGGGCGGAGATGCATTAGCTTTATCAATAGGTGTTGAGGCGATAGATCCTGAACTACTTGGGGCTGAGCGTGAACACCGTTCAGATGGGACACATTTTGATGGTGGCCCAACAGTGCCACGTAATGCACCCACCACGTTTAACATAGGTTTGTGGGATAAAACCATATTTCATGATGGTCGAATTGAGAGTATTGAAGGCACAATTGGTACCAATGGCAGTGGTACGCAAACACTGACCCCAGACTCAGCAAACAGAGAAACGCCAGATCCTCAAGCGTTGAACTTGACCGCCGCTCAAGCGCGTTTCCCGGTGACTTCAAATGAAGAGATGAAAGGCCATCATAAAAGTGATTTAACCAATGAAGGTATAAGAGATTACTTAGTTGCTAGATTAAGAGGTGACAATGCAGATTTAACCACAAATCAATGGTTAGCTGCCTTTCAGTTAGGTTTTGAAGATGCTGTAGGAACGGCTGAGTCGTTAATAAACAAATCGAATGTTTTTCAGGCGATCGGTGAATATGAACGTTCGCAGGTGTTTATTGACAACCCATGGCGTGACTTTGTAGCAGGTGATGATGATGCTATCGATATTACTGCTAAAAATGGCGCTAAATTGTTTTTTGCCACTCAAGCTGAAGGTGGGGCAAATTGTGCAAGTTGCCACAGTGGTGATTTTTTCACTGATGAGTTGTACTACAATATTGCTATGCCACAAATTGGCCGAGGCAAAGGGGATGGTGTGACTGGCACAAATGATTTTGGACGCTTTAAAGTGACTAAGCAGGCAACTGATAAATTTGCCTTCAGAACACCTTCATTATTGAATGTGAGCGTGACGCTACCTTATGGGCATAATGGTGCGTATTCATCTTTAGAAGCGGTCGTGCGTCATCATTTGAATCCAGAAACTGCGGTAACTAACTATTCGGTATCGGATAACGTGACTCAGGTAGGTGTACAAACCAATAACATGGCTGAAAACACCCAAGAGGCTATTGATCAGCTAATCAGCGATAGAGTTGCAGGAGTAGATAATGTTATTGAAGATATTATGTTAAGTGATGAGCAAGTATCTCAATTGATGGCATTTTTAAATACCCTGACAGATAAGTGTATTGCTAATACAGCAACAGATGCCTGTTTAGATAAATGGGTACCTAATGATGCAATAGCCGATCCCGATGGTTTAAGGTTACAGGCTAAATTCAGCCAGTAATAATCACTAGCGCAATAAAAAACAGGGGTCTATATGGCCCTGTTTTTTATTGATATCGGGCTTATTCAGTGGATAAAAACTGCAATGTTTAACCTTGAGTTAACGCCATCTTAGTTAAAGTGAATATCGATGTGTCGTGTGAGTTTCAAGATAAATAACCGCCGCTCGGGTTAAAAAGGCGGGGTAAACAAGCGATTTTCAAAACATTTACCTGTTTGATATGGTTATTATCTTCACCTAAATGGCTTTAGCAATCACATTTATCGCTGCCGCTATTGAGCATCAGGCGTGTATTGCCTACAATGACGCACGCTTTATTCACAACAGACAACGACTATGAACGACACAACTTCACAACCTGCTTTACCAGATCGCTTAAGCGTTAACCCACGTAGTCCACACCATGTGGCAGCTATTTTTGAACATGAAATTGGCATTACCTTAAACGGTAAAGAACGTTTTGATGTTGAAGAGTATTGTATCAGTGAAGGTTGGGTAAAAGTCCCAGCTGGCAAAGCGTTAGATCGCCGTGGCCAACCATTGACGATGACGATAAAAGGTAAAGTTGAAGCATTTTATAAGTAATCTGAGTATTATTTTTGTCGCTAGTGAATGTGCTAGTGATGATTGCATCTAATTATTGAATGTATAAAAAAGCGAACCCATGGGTTCGCTTTTTTTTGGGGTGAAATTCACGCTGTTTTTGTGAGCCGTTTCCTGATTTAATCAAGTCCTAGCCTAGCAGTATCAAAGCCTAGCTAAATTAAAGCCTAGCTACATCAAGGTAGAGTTCAATTAAAGCCAGTAACATCAAGGGTTAGAAGTTTGCTCTTATGCCAGCATAAATACTGCGACTTTTTTGGATGTAATCGAGATCGGTTGCCACTTGATCGCGTTCTTCATCTAATAAGTTAGTCATCCCCATTTTTACAGTAAACATAGATGTTATTTGGTAGTGAGCACCTAAATCCAAGCTGCTATAGCCTTCTGATTTCACTTTGGTGCGCAGATATTGTTCACCGGTGTAATGATACCCAAGAAGGTTGATAACCCTTCCAATGCGAGCCATTTGACCTGCACGCTGTAACTGTCTTCTGGGGTTAAGGTAAATGGAGCACATCTTTGTTTATCTTCTGCGTTAGTTTGACTGTAATTCGCTTTTAGGCTTAAGTCTTGAGTCAGATCATACCAAGCATTGGCTTCCCAGCCGTTGATTTTAGCCTGGTTTACGTTGTGATAGGTGAGTACTGCGCCCGGAGTACGGTTCCATAACTCTGTGATGATTTTATTTTCAACATCATTACGAACAATAATATGAGTTTTATCAGGGACTCCACACACTACATGAATTTGGGGGCGTTTGTAGTGGCATAGTTATTTTGGCCACCTAAATAGAGGTGTTATTAACTGTTTTGTAAACTCAATGGCGATGATTTTTACAGAGGAATAAAATGTAATAATGAAAGTGAATCCAGTACTTGTCTGCAACTTGCGATAATACAAAAACATAAATAAATAGGCCTCAGCAACAACTCTGAGGCCTATTTATTTAAGCAAAGTGCTTAAATGAGTGGCATTAACTGCTTATTGCCTGCCGTTAATTTTACACTACTCATTTTTACAAAATATCATTTAATGCCACACCAATACCGATGCGCTGATTATGGTGGTTGTAATCAATTAAGCTTTCGCCATAACCATTAAAGTACTGGGTATAAATACGCAAGTTACCTATGATGGGATAACTCCAGGTTAATTCGACAGCGCCTTTATTATCACTTGCTAGATTATTACGCAGTAGCATAGTGAACCTGTGTTCATCTAAACCGTAAACCCCGGTGACTTCAACGTTACCCATGTAATCATCTATGTCAGGATTATCATCACCTCTAGAGTCGGTTATGAATTCTTTCTCATCTTCAGGAATACGCCACCAGGCTTTTATGCCTAAAGCAAAAGGACCGCGGTCAAATACCATGGTGCCATAAAGACGATTCCAACTTCTAGACAGTGGATTAGCTTGCCCATTTGATTGGTGCACTGCGCCAAATCCCCAAAAAGAATTTGTTAAGCCTGCCACTTTCCAGTCATTGTTAAATAACATGAACATTTCTGGTTCGTGGTTAGTTTCACGAAAGGGTGATGACACCTCTTTGTTGTATAGCTGCCAATAAGATTGGTTGGTATAGGCAAAAAATAAATGGCCATTATCACCAAACATATTGTACCAAAGGGGAAATTTGAAACTAATTTGAAACTTGGCTTCAAGATCATCAACTTGGACATCTTGGTCAGGATATTTTTCCTTAAAAGGTGTGTTGTTAGTCCGTGACTGGTATGTCACAGGTAAAATGTAGTTTGGCCTATGGGGAGTCAGTACAAAAGGTTTTTCAGATGTGGCTAACTCATCTTTTACTCGCTCATCAAGCAGTGAGTCTTCTGCAAGTAAAGAAAAAGAGAAAAAACCTGCGACTAAGGGCAGTACCATCAAAAGTTTTGGAGGTCTCATTGTCACTAGTCCGTTAAGAGTGTTCCTATCATGTGATGGTATTGTAAGCGCAATTCTTGAGTGAAATCATGTGAAATTTTATTTTTTGATTGATATCGAGTTAAAAGTCTCACTTCTCTTATAGCTAAATGGAATAAAAACTAACTATTTACTATTATATCTGGAATATATAAACCGTTATATTTGATGCCATCAAATAATACGGGGTAAGTGTAATGGAGTTAGTATCAATGCCAGGTCAGCAGGCTAAAGGCAAGGTGTGGCTAGTGGGTGCAGGCCCAGGCGACATAGAGCTATTAACCCTCAAAGCTTATCGTATTATTAAGCACGCAGATGTGGTTTTGTATGACGCACTTGTTAGCCAAGATATTCAAGATTTAATTCCCCATGGCGCAGAGAAAATCGCGGTGGGAAAACGTGCTGGTAAGCATAGTGCTAATCAGGATGAAATTAATCAGTTGCTCGTCACTAAAGCCTATACCCGTAAAAATGTTGTCCGCTTAAAAGGCGGCGACCCGTTTATTTTTGGACGTGGCGGTGAAGAGCTAGAAACCTTAGTGAAAGCTGGCGTTGAATTTGAAGTGGTTCCGGGTATTACGGCTGCCAGTGGCACGTCGGCATATGCTGGTATTCCGCTAACGCATCGAGATCACGCTCAAGGTGTGACCTTTATTACTGGCCATTGCCAATTAGCTAGCCGTCCCATGGACTGGCAAGGCTATGCAAACCCAAACAATACACTTGTGGTTTACATGGGCATCTTGAATGCCAGCATTATTAGTGATGGGTTGATTAACGCAGGACGCAGTGCCGATACGCCAGTGGCTATCGTGTCCAAAGCGACCACCTCCGCTCAACAGCGTTTTTTTGGCACCTTAGGTGAATTAGGCCAGCTAGCAGCTGACCCCGCTCTTGAAATGCCTGCGTTAATGATAATCGGCGAAGTCGTTCAGTTGGCAGATAGCTTAAATTGGTTTGTCCCTGCGACTGAACAGCAACAACATGAATATTCAAACATTACAGTTAAAAAACTGTAATTAAAATAGTTTAAATTTTGCTGCAGCAGCAGTAACTCAAAGTTAATGGAGAAGAATTATGGCAAGTCGCACATTAAGCCATTTACAACAACTGGAAGCAGAAAGCATTCAGATCATTCGTGAAGTGGCCGCTGAATTTGACAACCCTGTCATGATGTATTCGATTGGCAAAGACTCATCTGTGATGCTGCATTTGGCGCGTAAAGCCTTTTACCCCGGCAAAATTCCTTTCCCACTGATGCATATTGATACGGGTTGGAAATTTAAAGAAATGATTGAGTTTCGTGACAGTCAAGCCAAGACATTTGGCTTAGATCTGATCACTCATACCAATCAGGAAGGGGTAGAGCAAGGCGTTGGTCCTTACACTCATGGTAGTGCTAAGCACACTGACATAATGAAAACCCAAGCCCTGAAACAAGCCCTGAATAAATATGGCTTTGATGCGGCATTTGGTGGCGCCCGTCGCGATGAAGAAAAGTCACGTGCAAAAGAGCGTGTCTATTCATTCCGTGATAAGCATCACCGCTGGGACCCAAAAAGTCAGCGTCCTGAACTATGGCGCACTTATAACGGCGCGGTTAACAAGGGTGAAAGTATTCGTGTTTTCCCTTTATCAAACTGGACAGAGCTAGACATTTGGCAATATATCTACCAGGAAAATATTGAAATCGTCCCTTTGTATTTCGCTGCAGATCGTCCGGTAGTGAACAAAGGCGGCCAGCTAATCATGAAAGATGATGACCGCATGCCGTTAGATGCTGGTGAAGCCGTTACCACAGAGCGAGTCCGTTTTAGAACATTAGGGTGTTATCCATTAACCGCTGCAATGCCTTCTGATGCCGATACGTTAGAAAAAATTATTGAAGAAATGCTACTTACTCGCTCAAGTGAACGCCAGGGTAGACTGATTGACTCAGACCAAAGTGCATCAATGGAACACAAGAAGCGTCAAGGTTACTTCTAAGTCCAGTATTGGAAATGGTTTTAGACATCAGATTGATAAACTCAAATTGAGTGAGAAAGAATATGAATCAAGCAGAAAATAACACAACACGCATGGCCGCTGAAATTTTAGAGCACGGCGTAAAACAGTATTTAGCCCTTCAGCAAAACAAAGGTCTTTTACGCTTTTTAACCTGTGGCAGTGTTGATGATGGAAAAAGTACTCTTATTGGCCGTTTGTTGCACGACAGCGCGCAAATTTATGAAGATCAATTAGCGACTTTAAAAAATGACAGCGCCAAAATGGGCACCACAGGTGAGGCTATCGACTTAGCATTACTGGTTGACGGTTTACAGGCTGAGCGTGAGCAAGGTATTACCATTGATGTGGCTTACCGTTATTTCTCTAGTGAAAAACGTAAGTTCATTATTTCTGATACGCCAGGGCATGAGCAATATACCCGCAACATGGCAACAGGTGCTTCTACCTGTGACTTAGCGGTTATTTTAGTGGATGCGCGTTATGGCGTGCAAACTCAAACTAAACGCCACGCTTTTATCGCATCATTATTGGGTATTCGTCACTTTGTTGTGGCGGTCAATAAGATGGATTTAGTCGGTTTTGATCAAACGGTTTTCAATAATATTCAAGCTGACTTCGCTAAGTTTGTCAGTGATTTTGGTGATTTAGACATTCACTATGTGCCGTTATCAGCCTTAAATGGCGACAACGTTGTTAACCGTAGTACCCAATGTGATTGGTATCAAGGTGGCACATTGCTAGAGCTACTGGAAACCATTGACACCCAACGTGAGTTGAGTGAATTACCCGCACGTTTCCCTGTGCAATATGTACTGCGTCCTAACCTTGATTTCCGTGGTTTCTCAGGAACCTTATCATCAGGCATTCTAAAAGTTGGCGATGAAATTGTCGCACTGCCATCTAACAAGCGCAGCAAAATAGAACGTATTGTGACTTTTGATGGTGACTTGGTTGAAGCGGTTGCAGGGCAAGCTGTCACTATTACCCTAGAAGATGAGATTGATATTTCTCGTGGAGATTTACTCGCTAAACCAGATAGCGCGCCAAGCCTAGCGAACCATATTGTCGCAGACCTCGTGTGGATGGATGAAAAGCCATTACAGATAGGCCAACTTTACGATGTAAAAGTGGCAGGCAAGAAGACCCAAGCGGTTGTCAGTGAAATTGAATATGTCGTTGACGTTAATACCCTAGAGCGCAGCGCGGCAACGTCTTTAAGCTTAAACACTATTGCACGCGTGAAGTTAGATTTAACCGAAACCGTAGTATTAGATGCCTATAGTTTGGTGCGTGATACTGGCGGAATGATATTAATCGATCGCTTATCAAATGCCACAGTTGCAGCAGTGATGGTGGTTGACGGTTATCAAGGCGAGAAACAAGTGAATACTGAGTTTAGCGCGTTTGAACTTGAGTTTAATACCTTGGTACGCAAACATTTTCCACACTGGAATGCACGCGACATCAGTTTGCTTGGAAAATAATCTATGAATGAAATGTGGTTGTTAGCGATCATATTGTTAGCAATGGTAGGCGGCCTGATAGCAGGAGCCGCCAAACCTGCCACAATGTTTTTTATGGCGCTATTAAGCGCTTACTTGTTAGGTTTGGTTGAACTTAATCAAGCATTAATGAGCTTTACAAATAATGGCTTGATTGTATTAGTGTTGTTGGTGCTAGCCGCTACAGCATTAGAAAAAACCTGGCTGATCGGTAAGTTAAGTCAGGTGATTGGCAAAGGTAGCTTGTTTAGTACCTTAGCTAAAATGGGCATCTCTACAGCCTTGCTGTCTTCATTTACCAATAACACTGCCGTAGTGGCATCGTTAATCGGTGTGGTAAGACGTAATCAAGCCCATGCACCATCAAAGTTATTATTGCCATTAAACTATGCCGCCATTTTAGGCGGCACATTAACCTTAATTGGTACTTCAACCAATTTGATCGTTAACTCATTTGTAGAAAATGCCGGGCTTGAACCATTAGGTTTTTTTGAGTTCAGCCAAGTGGGTGTTTTTGTAGTGATAACCGGTTTAGCGGTATTGATGTTACTGGCTAATACCTTACCTGATCGTCGCGAAGAAAACCTTGATGAAGCATTGCCTTATTTACTTGAAGCGCATGTGGCTAAGCATTCTAAACTGGTAGGGCATAGCGTGGTCGATAATCGTCTGCGTGCACTAAAAAAGCTGTACCTAGTCGAACTTGAGCGCAGTGGTATTCGTATTTGTCCCGTGCCCCCTAATATGGTGATTCAAGCGGGAGATATGTTGCGCTTTAGTGGTGCAGTTGAGTCTGTTGAGCTATTGCATCAATTTGATGGGCTTGAATGGTTTGGTAAGCAACATGCCAAAGGGCAAAATCTTGTTGAAGCCGTATTAGGGCCGTCGTCTAAATTAGTTGGTACCACCCTTAAAGATGCGCGTTTTCGTGAAATTTATGACTCGGCTGTGATGGCAATTCGCCGAGGTCATGCTCCACTTAAAGGTGGCTTAGGCGATATCGTTCTTCAACCTGGGGATGTGTTATTAATTACTCCTGGAGACAGATTTTCCAATAGTCCAAATTTAAGTACCGACTTTGCAGCCATAAGTGGTTTAGATCTTAATGTGCGCCTTGATGATAAACGCAGTAATTGGGTCATTTTAGGCTTTGTACTGACCATTTTAGCCAGCGTGACCGAGTTAGTGCCTTTGGCGAAAGGCTTGGTGATTCTACTTCTGAGCTACTTTGCCATTGGTGCCGTGAGTCTATCGGAATTAAAGCGTCGCTTCCCGCTTGAATTAGTCATCATTGTTGGCAGTGCTTTAAGTTTAGCCACGCTAATGATTGATACCGGCTTAGCTAAAAATTTAGCTGATGGCGTTATCAGTGTCTTTGATGGTTATGGGGTGTTTGCGGCGTTTGTTGGGGTATTTTTTATTACTCTCATTGTGACTGAATTGATCACCAATAATGCTGCAGCAGCGCTGGCATTCCCAGTCGCCTATGCGGTAGCAACCAGTTACGGTGTCGACCCTCGTCCGTTCATTATGGCGGTCGTTTTTGGGGCCAGTGCTAGCTTTATTTCGCCTTACGGTTATCAAACCAATTTGATGGTCTATAACGCGGGTAATTATAAGTTATCTGACTTTGTACGAGTTGGATTACCTTTATCTGTAGTGTATTCACTGACCGTTATTTTTGCAGTGCCATATTTTTTCCCGTTCTAATGAATGAGTCATTTGTAGTATTGAATTTTAGTTTTTATATGCCGTTTTAACGTACGGCGTAAAAGGAGTTGTTATGACTGATATTGTTTGGCATCAGCATGAAATAGATCAAGCCGCTCGTGGGCGTCAAAAGAATCAAAATCCAGTGTTATTATGGTTTACTGGCTTATCGGGTTCAGGGAAGTCGACCCTAGCGGGTGCATTAGAACATGCACTATTTAACGCAGGTTTTCATACTTACTTGCTTGATGGTGATAATGTACGCCATGGTTTATGCAAAGACTTAGGCTTTAGCCTCGATGATCGCGATGAAAATTTACGCCGCGTCGGTGAAGTAGCTAAGTTAATGGTCGATGCCGGTTTGGTGGTGCTGTCGGCATTTATTTCACCTACCCGTGCCGAGCGTGAACGAGTAAGGAGTTTATTCCCTGAAGGCAAATTTATTGAGGTGCATGTTTCAACACCCTTAAGTGTGTGTGAATCGCGCGATCCTAAAGGTTTATATGCCAAAGCACGTAAAGGTGAAATAGCTAACTTTACAGGTATATCATCACCTTACGAAAATCCTGAGTCAGCAGAGCTCACCATAGACACTAGCAAAGGTGATCTGGCCACTCAAGTACAAGCCTTAGTTGATTACTTAAGCGCACTGCAAGTGGTAGATGGCGAAAAAATGATGGCAGGTTTAGGAATTTAATCGTAACAGATTGGATTTAATCACAGTCGGTGTGGTTTATTCACACCAACTGTGGTGCAGGTTACTGTGTTTTAAGTAAGCTGATTGCTGCGGGTAAAGAGGTTAAGCCGTATTCACTTAAGATGTTTTTAATGCGCTCAATAAACTTGGGTTTATGCTGGCGCACCACATGATAAACTTGAAAGCACTTGATAATATTTTCTTCTGTTAAGCCATTTTCTGCGTGATATACCGCGGTTAAATAACAACGGATCATAAAACAATCAATAATAAGCTGTTGTAAAACTTGTTCCGGGTCATGATCTTCATGCATCGGGAAATGATCGTGGAACATGGAATAGAGAATAAATTTGGTAAATAGTTCCGCGTGTTCTGTCAGCTTAGTTGTGACTTCGGTATTCCATATCTCATTAATCTTATCGATTGAATAATCATTTTGTTCATTACACAAAGCTGCAATCGCATTGTTAATCGACTCAAATCGAGCCCGTGTACTTCTAGAGTGGGTTTTACACAGCGCATCATGAATAGCAACAAAAGTGTGTTTTTGAGGCAAAGGAGTGTAAGGGATACTGTTAAATTGCTCTGTAATCATGCCCATTTGAGCCATATTCAGCAGCTGATTGTAACGCACGCTTAATTGTTCAATATTAGCCTTATCTAGGCGAACTTCATTACTGGTTTTGAGTAGTAATCCAATGGCTAAAAATGATTCTTGCCAGCTTAGGCCTGAATTTAACAATAAATCTAAACTGTATTCGTAAGATTTTTCTAACCAGGGCGGGCTAGGCATTAGCGCTGCTTTACTGCCGTTTTCATTGGCTGAAAATTGAAAAGCATTGTCGTCAAATAGCACGATACGAGTTACTTCTGGGCAAGATAAAAATAAGCTTTGATATTTGTCTGGGCCAATTAGTTGCTCGTTTTTAGGGTAGGTTTTACAGGTATAACTTAAGGCTTTCTCACCGGCTTTTGCATGAATGTTACATAGTTTTTGTGGGTCTAGAAAAGGACAAGCGCCATTATCATCTAATTTCACAACCGCCCATGAGCTGTCGCTTTCTTTGGTTTCGCGTAAAGCAAATTTAGCCAGATCTGCTAAATATTTATGCTTAATGGTTTTTTTATAGCTTTGTTTATCAAATATTATCTTCCAGTCATTGCAGCAACTGTCTGCACATTTAGGCCCTATACAACTAAATAAATCCACATAATTAGGTTTAATTGTCAGGTTTTCCATGTAAATCCTTTTGATAAGTTATCTCAAGATATAATGACTTATTTATGCGTAGATTGTGTATTAAATCAATACCTGCTTCAATACTCTTTGCCAGTTACCACCCATGATGCGATCGCGATCGGATGATTTAAAGCGCGCTTTTTTCAGCGCGTCATCAATCAGGCTCATACGATCGATATTGTTCAATTCGGGGATAACCACATGTTTCGGTTCTACATCAAAACCTAATACATTTTTAGCCCGTAGACTGTGCCACCAATCTAAGTACTCTTTTACCCCTTCAGCATTGTCATTATTGAGCTTTAATAAATTTTCCTGGCCCCTTAATGGATAGTCATTAGCAATCGCTACGCTGTCTACCCCGGCAATTCTGACCACATGATCAATTTGTTTAATGTAATCGCTAATGGTTGGAGTCGGTTTATTGGTTAACCAAAAGCTCATCATAAAAATACCAAATACGCCGCCGGTGTCGGCAATGGCGCGAATAACCTCATCGGGGGAGCAACGGGCATGATTAACTATATGTCTTACAGCGCCATGGCTTTGCACTATTGGGCTTTTACTGGCTTTGGCGGTATCAAGCGCGGTTTGTGCGCTGGAATGGCTAACATCAATTAACATATGGCGATGGTTAATGGCCTCAATCAGTTCGTGGCCTGCAGGAGTTAAGGGTAAATCTAACCCTGTTTTACCATTGTTATCCAATGCACCGCCAGCAAAGCGGTTACCGTAATGGTGAGTGAGCTGTAAAACTCGTAAGCCCTGTTGTTTAAATTCTTCTAGTTGCTGCCAATTGGTGCTGCTGCTGTCATCTTCGACACAATCAGCGCCTTGAATTTGGAAAAATACAGCGGTACGTTCAGCGTCATATGCTCTAGCAATATCAAGGCCTGTTTGCCCCTGTAGATATACGTCAGGGTTGGCATCGACCACAGCTTTCGCTGCTTTAATGCTTTTGATACACGCATTGTAACTGCGCTTGTAATTGGTGGTGCCGTCAGCCTGTTTGATGGCTTCAATGTCTGATATGTCGGCGATAAAGGCGCTCAACTTAGAAGCTTTAACATCGTTAATATCGTCGGGCAAAAATGATAAACCATCAATGTACAAAGGTTGTGAGCGTGCTGCCCACGCTTGTTGGCTTATAAATGGACTACATAACGCTGCTGCGCCAAGGCCTTTAAGTAATTTACGGCGGGAGAGCAAGTCATGTGACATTAACGATGTATCCTTTTAATTTTTCTCGTTTGCGTAGTGTTTAATGGCGTGTGCTAGTGCATGCAAACCATTGGTACGCGATGGGCTTAACTGTCCGTTTAGCCCTAAATTTTCGAAGTAAGCACTGACATCAAATTGCGCTATTTGGCTGCTAGTTTGCCCTTGTGTAGCCACCAGCAATAATCCAATAAGCCCTTTGACTATACGCGCATCACTGTCGGCTAGGTAAAAATGTTGGTCATTAATGTGTTGGTGGTATAGCCATGCCTGGCTTTCACAGCCTTTAACTTGTGCACTTTCAAGACGAAACTCATCCGCTAAGCTTGGCAGTTTTTTACCTAATAGCATAATTTGGCGGTATTTTTCTTGCCAATTACTGGCCTGTTCTATCAACTTAGCGCCGGTTAACAGGTCGTCAGACAAAGGCAAAAACAAAGTTGAAGCTGGTTTAGCTATGGTGTTAAGACTCATATTTGACCTTACAATAGAATCGATTTTACTTCAGTCAGTGCGCTAATAAAGCGATCAACATCTTGCTGATTGCTGTACACCCCAATTGAGGCTCGACAGCAACCTTTAATCTGCAAGCTTTGCATTAACGGCATAGCACAATGATGGCCGCCACGGATAGCCACGCCTTGCTGATCTAATAAAATGCCGACATCCTGATGGTGCTCATCAGCCAAATTAAACGCCACTGCGCCAATATTGTCATTGTCAGTCGTTACACCATATACGCTAATATCGCCCAACTGGCTTAACTGTTGCTGAAGATATTGAATTAAATGCAGTTCGTGTTGACGAATTTGTATTTTAGGTAAGTTAGATAGAAAGCTGATTGCTGCGCCTAAGCCGATCACTTCCGCTATTGCCGGAGTCCCCGCCTCTAATCTATTCGGTAACTCGCCATAGCTTGTTCCATTAAAACTGACCGTTTTGATCATTTCGCCGCCGGTTAGCATAGGTGTTAGTATTTCTAGCGCATTAAGCTTGCCATACAAAATGCCAACCCCAGTCGGACCATACATTTTATGGCCTGAAAACACATAGTAATCACAACCTATTGATTCTACATCAATGTCTAAATGGGCCACGGCTTGTGCGCCATCAATTAAGGTTAGTGCGCCGACTTTGTTAGCCTTAGCAACCATCTCGTTGACCGGATTTAGTGTGCCAAGTGCATTAGTGACATGGGATAAAGCGACTAATTTAGGCAGTTGAGTTAATAAATCATCGTAAGCGGTAAGATCGATTCGGCCATTGCTATCTAATGGAATAGGGATAACCTTTGCACCAGTTCGCTGGGCTAATGCTTGCCAAGGCACTATGTTGGCATGATGCGCAGCGCCATCAACTAAAATCACATCACCTTGTTGAAACTGTTCGGTGAGTCCGTGGGCGACCATGTTGATTGATTCTGTCGTGCCATGGGTAAAGATGATTTGTTGACTGGTGGCCGCATGAATAAAGTGCTGCACTTGCATGCGCACGTTTTCATATTTTTGGGTGGCTCTGGCCGCTAATTGATGCGCAGCGCGGTGCACGTTGGCATTATTTTGCACATAGTACTCATTCATCGCATCAAGCACACATTGCGGTTTTTGACTGGTTGCAGCGGTATCTAAATAGCAAAGCGGATTATCGCCTAGCTGCATATCTAGGATCGGAAACTGGCTACGTATGGCTTGATGATCAAATTGGCTGTCGGTCATTCACTTAACACTCATAAAAAAGGCATCAAGATCTTCAATGATATTGATGCCTATTGCAAGGTTAACCTGAATCTAAACCTAAACCTAAACCTAAATTATGGCTTAACACTTAGTCATAGTTTAAGGACAAGGAAAACGGTAAAGCGCAGTTAATTCATTTAATCGACTATGTAGTTCATCAGACAATATGACTTTATGGCTGTCGATATTCTCTTTGAGTTGATGCAAGCTAGTCGCGCCTATGATGTTGGAGGCGACAAACTGGCGAGAATTAACAAAAGCCAAAGCCATTTGAGCAGGACTTAAGCCAAACTCTCGGGCTAGATCAACATAAGCCTGGGTTGCCTGTAAAGCCATTGGTGTGCTGTTATAGCGCGCAAAACGTTTGTGTATCGTTAACCTGGCGCCTGCTGGCCATTGGTCATTTTCATACTTACCGGTTAACGCGCCAAAGGCTAACGGAGAGTAGGGCAATAACGGCACGTTTTCACGTAAGCTTATTTCTGACATGCCAACTTCAAAGCTGCGATTGAGCAAGTTATACGGGTTTTGAATGCTCACAATACGGGGTAAATCGTGCTTTTCGGCTAAGCGCAGATACTGCATAAAGCCCCAGGGGGTTTCATTTGAAATGCCGATATAGCGCACTTTTCCTTGTTTTACCACTTCGGCTAGGGCTTCAAGGGTTTCTAAAATTGGGGTGTAACGCTCATCCTCATCATGGGTATAAATCATTTCACCGAAGAAGTTGGTATTTCGGTCTGGCCAGTGGACTTGGTATAAATCTATGGTGTCGATTTGTAAACGTGACAAGGAGTCATCAACCGCTTGGTGAATGTTACGCCAATCTAGTGCCATTTTAGGCCGAATATAATCACCTTTTAGCCCAGGTGCAGCGACTTTTGTGGCAATTACTAATTCATCACGATTACCTTGGGCCTTTAAATAGCGGCCCAGTATTCGTTCGGTTTCACCTTGTGTTTCTGCCGTTGGCGGTACGGGATACATTTCCGCAGTATCAATAAAATTGATCCCTTGGCCAATGGCATAATCTAATTGTTCGAATGCTTCAGACTGATTATTCTGCTCACCCCATGTCATGGTACCTAAACAGATATTACTTACTTCTAGGCTTGAATGCCCAAGACGTCGATATTCCATATCATCCTCCTGATGGAAACCCTATACTTTAAGCTATCAAGCTTTGGGCAGATTGCAAAGGTTATTGAATCATCAGTAAATGTATTGCTTAAAAAACCAGCGCAATCTTTAATGTTTTCATTATTTGGGATTATTTAGGGGAATGAAAAGGTTAAAAATCGACATTAACACAATGATCAATAAAGGCTAATCAAGAGTCGCTAGCCATTTTTAAGCCAGCGACAGCTTGATTAACCATGGTATACGATGTTAAAGATTTCTCAGCATAGCAATTTCACAGGCATCGTGGCCGGTTTCACCAAGGTGCTTACAAGTCTCAAATCCGAGCTTTTGGTATAACGCTCAGGCTTCAACTAATACCGCAGTGGTTTCTAAATAGACCTTGTTAAAGCCTTGTTCTTTAGCAAATTCAAACGCTAAATGAGATATTTTTTTGGCTAATCCTTTACCGCGTACTTGCGGTAAAAAGTACATTTTTTGCAGTTCACAAATATCACTGTATCCCGCTAATGGGGCAATGCCAGCGCCACCAATGATGTGGCCATCTAACTCGATAACCCAATACTGGCTGCGTGCAGTACTGTAAACCAGACTTAGGGTGTCTAAGGTTTTGTCAGCAACACTGAAGCCTTTATCGGGTGTTAGCCCATATTCAGCAGACACTTGACGAATAACATCAGCAATAGCGGCATTATCATCTACGGTTAATGGGCGGATAATCGGAACGGTAATAGACATAATAAGTTACTCGGCAAAAAAATCAGGGTTAATAATAGGGGCCATGGCTAAAATAATCGCCTGGGTATAAATACTGCCTCGTGTGGCCAGCCCTTGGGTCAATAAGCCAATCGCACCGCCTTTTTGTTTCACATTGTGGGTATTAAACAGTCTGTCCATCACATGGCCTAACTCTTCACCCGCTTCTAAGGCGTTAAACACTTTTTGCGGCAAGGGTAATAAAGCGCTACGACCAATGCTGAGTTTATCCTGATGAATTATCGCCATATAAGCAAACGTAGCTGCGCCATGGTCAAATTTATCCACACCGCCTTCCATTGCAATATAAAAATCCGCAGGCTGATCTGCCTCAATAGCATGTTGCTGACAATATCTAGCACGATTAATAGCACCTAATTTGGTTTCGGCGTCTGTCATTGGCTGCTCAGCCACTAATGAGGGCGCATGCATGCCTTGGCAATTAATATCAGCCTGGGGGAAATACTGGCTTATCGCATCTTTAGCGGCAGCAATTTTAACCGGATTATTTGAACCGACTAGGATAGCAATCTGTTGTTGAGTCATATGATGCTTTTTTCTTATTGTATTTTTACTGACATAACCGCCATGATAGCAGAAGTCTATACTTGATCAGAAGTTAGTGAAAAGACATGTTTTTTAGTGCTTTTAACATATCGATGTTGATACTTAAACATAGTTAATAATATAAAACAAAGTCTTATGATTTTGGTGTGAGAATTGCTTACTATGAAGAATAATGACAAAAGCTAATAAGTGATGAGTTTTAGCACTTAATAACGTGATCATAATGATGGCTTCAATTAACAAGAAGCCAATGAATAAAAACAAGGAAGAATAAAATGGCCACAATGAAAACTAAAGTTGTTCTGGTGGGCGCAGCAGCGGCACTGTTAATAATGTATACCGACGTGTTTAATGTGTCTTACAGTATTGCCAGCGACTTTGATCAAAAACAGCAAGTGTTAATCCTAGACAGTACTGACATTCAAAAGCTCGTTGCAGAAACTGGTGCGGGTAAGTTAGTGATTAAAGGCGATGAGAATGCTAAAAATATTAAGTTAACCGCAGAAATTTTTGCCGATGATGATGCCGACGTGACCTTAGAGTTAGTTAAAGATGGCGACCAAGCAAGGCTAGTGGCTAAAGTTGAGCAAAGTTCAAACTGGATTAATGTCGACTCGCCTTATATCGATGTCACCTTAACGTTACCCCAGCATATGGTGATGGATATTACAGATGGTTCTGGTTCAATCGACATTCAAGGTATGAACGCTGATATTGCCTTAAAAGATGGCTCAGGTAGTATTACAGTAGATGGTGGCAAAGACATTATTATTGAAGATGGTTCAGGTTCACTTGATGCGAAAAATGTATTGGGTAACTTAACCATTAAAGACGGCTCTGGTTCAATCAATGTTAATAATGTCGCGGGTAACCTGACAATTAAAGACGGTTCAGGTGGCATAGATGTGACAGATATTAAAGGCAATCTTGATGTTAATGATGGATCTGGTGGCATGGTGATTAAGCATGTTGCAGGATTAGTGAGCATTAATGATGGTTCAGGTGGTATCGATGTTGAATATGCCAAAGGGTTAACTATTCACACCGCAGGTTCTGGTGATGTAAAGTATCAACATATTGATGGGCCAGTAAACTTATAGTTTTAGTGATAAGTTCGCTATCTGGTTAAGCCAGTAGCGAACAGTAAACGACACATGTGCAAGCTCAGCTAATCAAAGCTCAGTTAGCAAAGCTAAGCCATAAGCGATAGACGACATAAGCTTGACATGGCATGATCGATATATCATTTTTTTAAATATCAAGGCCACTCATGGCAAAGAAATTTTACGTCGTTTGGCAAGGTCATACTCCTGGCATTTATACCACCTGGGACGAAGCAAAGCGTCAGGTGGACAAGTTTCCTGGGGCTAAGTACAAATCTTTCCCTAGCGAATCAGAAGCGAAAACGGCTTTTGCCCAGTCAGCCAATAAAGCGATCTTTTCGGCTAAAAACAGCTCGGCTAAATCGTCTGCAACAAAAACTCAATCTGGCTCAACAGCCTCGCATCAACCCACAGCATTAAGTGAGTTTGACGTTGTGCTTTATACCGACGGAGGCTGCGATCCTAATCCAGGTAAAGCGGGTTCTGGCGTGGCTGTATATCGTAAAGGTGAGCTTGCTGACTTGTGGTATGGCTTATTTAACCCTAAAGGCACTAACAATACCGCTGAATTAAACGCACTGCATGAAGCGATCAAAATGGCGGCTAGCGCACTGGCTGACAACTTAACCGTGCGTATATACAGTGACTCACAATATTCAATTAACTGTATTAGTAATTGGGCCTACGGCTGGAAAGCCAAAGGCTGGACCCGCAAAGGCGGCGAGATTGCCAATTTAGATCTGATCAAACAAGCCCATGCACTTTATGATCAATATAAAGATCACATTGATATTGTCCATGTGGCTGCCCATGTTGGTATAGAAGGCAATGAACTGGCCGACAGAATGTCTATCTATGCCGTAGATCAGCAACAAAAGGATTTTGTTCAGTATCCCGAGCCAATCAACCTAACGTCGATAATGGCGATGCGAGCCGGGTAATTTTAGGTACAGCTTTAAGTATCTTTACTGTGGGTTCATTAACCCGCAGTAAAGATACTCAATATTAAATTTGATCAGTGCAGGCTTCACTTGTTGCGCATATAGATACAATGCTCACATTACCGCTAGGTACTATCATTTTGGTTGTATTGCTCACCGTCAAGTCATGAAGTGATAGCTTTTCCAATAAGACTCCCCAAGATTCGAGCGACATATTCGTAAAAGTATAATTGTCGCCAAATGGATTGGTTTTTGTTAAGTCCAAACTATTATTACCCTCTTTAATTGTTGTAAATTTAAAATGGTATTGCCCATCGATATCGACGAAATCCAGAGCCGCATAAGCTAAAGTGCCATCAGTATAGGTAAAGACTAATGATGGTGGCTTGACCGCTATTGAGGTGGTTATTTTGTTTGAAATGCCTGTAGACCATGAAGTGAGTTTTTCTTTGTAAAGCGCGGAGCTTGGTAGGTTATTATTGAAGTAATCAACTGAAAGTCCTTGGGGATAGCTATTGTCAATTAACTCAAAAGCTGAGGTCACCATGCTGCTAGGGATTTCGATAGCACTTTGGGTGAAAAACTTTTTAGTCTCATTATACGCTAAGGCGTAGTTGGTAAAGTCAGTTAAATCTTTTTTATCAATGCTTTGACTGGTCGTTTTGTAATGATAAACATTCTGGCAAACCGGTGATTTATCTGTTGGTATTTCTGACTTGTGGTTTTGTTCACATTCAAAAGATTTTGTTTTAGTGACTAGATATTTCTCATACAAAATATCATTTAAGTTAATGACATGCATGACAATAGTCGCATTTGATCTTGCGTTTTGTTTAGCAAAATTAACCAGTTCAGAGTGAGTTGTGCAAGTATTGCACTCAAGATATATTTCTTGTGAAGCAAGAGTTGAAACTGAGAACGTCATTACCCCTAGAAGTGGCAATAATTTTTTCATGTTTAACAAAGAGATCATCCTTAACAATACAATAGTAAACATGCTTGTTTACTTGACCTTCATGGTCAGTGTTTATGTGTTTTAACGTTCATTAAACAGCTTACTAGCCGAGGTTTTGTAAGCTGTTTTGTTGTGCTTGTACAATGGCTACTTAAGTTATTTGGCCTTTTCTTCGTACATTAAATAGTGGCTTTGCTCCATTCCTAAGGCCTCATAGGTTTTTTGCGCCGGTTTATTTTCTTGTTCGACATACAAGCGGAAACTTGCAGCGTCACCTTTTTCAGCGGCCATATCTTTTATTGCTTGATACAGTTTTGCATAAATCCCCTGACGACGGTTTTCTGGACGAATATACACACTTTGGATCCAGTAATACTGGCAAGCGCGCCAGTCGCTCCATTCAAATGTCACCATTAATGAGCCGACAATAACGTCATCAATTTCAGCCACTAAATAGAAACCTCGTTCAGGATTGGCGAGTAATCCGTTTACGCCACGGGTAAGGGTTGCATTATCTAATTGTAGGTTTTCAGTTTCCATTGCCATCGCCTGATTAAAATTAACCAGTGCGGTAAGGTCTGCTAATTGGCCTTTTCTTATTTTCATTTTTTTCTCTCAATTTGACGGTTGATTGCGGTCAATTTAATTTAGGGTTCATTGGCATCCTACTATAAATGACCTATCGACTTATAGTCATGGCGTTAATAACCCGTGGTGTTACCAATACAATATGCGTGTACAACATATATTGTATTTTGCAAGATAGCTCAGCCGTTAATCGGTATTTGTAACAACCTGTGACGGGTAAAGCGATGAAACTCGAATAATCTAATTCATATCAAGGCTTATTCGCCATTAATGTAAAACAAATAAGCCATCGAATTGACAGTAGAAAAGTGGCATTTAAACTTGCACTGCTCAGTCATATCTTATTGCACCATGATATAACCCTCACATTCAAACACGCAGTGCTTATTTACCTTGAATTGAGTAAACACTTATTTACGACACTCCACTAATGGATAATTGAAATTAGCCCGCCAATCCAGTAATGTGACGCCACGAAAGATAGTAGACCTATGTCACAAATTGTTTAAATAGATGGAGATGATTATGAAAGTTGCCGTACTTGGTGCTGCTGGTGGTATTGGCCAGGCCTTAGCTTTATTGTTAAAAACTCAACTGCCTGCTGGCTCAAAGTTGTCTCTATATGACATCGCCCCTGTTACTCCTGGTGTTGCGGTTGACTTAAGTCACATCCCAACAGATGTAGAAGTAAAAGGTTTTGCTGGTCAAGATCCAACGGATGCATTAGTTGATGCTGACGTCGTATTAATGTCTGCTGGTGTTGCGCGTAAGCCTGGTATGGATCGTTCAGATCTATTCAACATCAACGCAGGTATCGTGCGTAACCTAATGGAAAAAGTGGCAGTAACTTGTCCTAAAGCATTAGTGGGTATTATTACTAACCCAGTAAACACGACTGTAGCGATTGCTGCTGAAGTATTAAAAAATGCTGGCGTTTACGACAAGAACCGTTTATTCGGTATCACTACACTTGACGTTATCCGTAGCGAAACCTTTATTGCTGAGCTTAAAGGCTTAAACGTTGCTGATGTTAAAGTTAACGTTATCGGCGGCCACAGCGGTGTGACTATTCTTCCACTACTTTCTCAAATTGAAGGTGTGACTTTCACTGATGAAGAAGTTGCAGCAATGACTACTCGCATTCAAAACGCAGGTACTGAAGTTGTTGAAGCTAAAGCCGGTGGCGGTAGCGCAACATTATCAATGGGCCAAGCAGCATGTCGCTTTGGTTTATCATTAGTACGTGGTCTTCAAGGCGAAGCGAACATAGTTGAATGTGCCTATGTTGATGGTGGCAGCGAACACGCTGAGTTCTTCGCTCAACCTATCCTTTTAGGTAAAAACGGCGTAGAAAAAGTGCTTCCTTACGGTGACGTAAGTGCATTTGAAGCTAACGCACGTGATTCAATGTTAGATACATTAAAAGCTGACATTAAACTAGGTGTTGAATTCGTTAAGTAATTCAACTCGCTAATAAAAAACGCGAAGCTATGCTTCGCGTTTTTTTATGGCTGTAATTTATATCTCCATCTCTATAACCAACCCTGCATTACCATTGAATGTCATTGCCTGCCCAATCAATAAAACTGGCTTGGCCGTCTACGGCAATATTTGACTGTATGTTGTAAAGCTGCTGCGCCACAAACTCAGGAGTAAATAATTTACCTTCGGCCACATTGTGCTGAAAAGGTTTTGATAATGGTGTGTCTGTGGTGCCAGGATGAAAGGCTATCAATTTGACGTGCTTGAGCCGCCTCGCAAACTCAACCGCAGTGGTTTTTATCAACATGTTTAATGCCGCTTTACTGGTGCGATAGCTATACCAACCGCCAAGGCGGTTATCACTTATGCTGCCGACTCTGGCGCTTAAAATACTTATCACGACTCGACTTCGCTGCTTTGATAACAGCTTTACCAAACCTTGCAGCCAAAGCATAGGCGTGATGGTATTCATCTGTATTAAAGCGAGTAAATTGACTTCATTGATATCTTCTATCTTTTTTTCAGGTTGTATCGCACCCTGATGCAGTACCCCATTACAGATTAATATTCTGCTAACACTGCCGTTGCTTGCGGTAATTTGAGGAATGATCTGTTGATTCATAAGATGCTCAATATCCTGCTGTAAATTACTGCATTGGTAATGTTGCCATGATGACTGCTGTTGATCTTGTGTGATTAGACTGTGTATATCGGCACTGTGTTGATAGCTATCTCGGCTAATTGTGATCAAATTAATTGACTGCGGGTGACCATCGATTTGGCTTTGTTTAAGGCATTGAACAGCAAATGCATGGCCAATAGCCGAATTAGCACCAATAATAATCACAAATTCAGCAGTGCTATTAGCAACAGTACTTTCAGCAGCAGTACTTTCAGTAACAGTGCTAACAGCAGCAGTATTGTTAGCAACAGTATTAGAGGAGTTGTTTGGGTTAGCGTTATTATGCACTGATCATATCCACCGTTAAATTGAAGGTTTTTTAAGGCCTTTGAGGTTAATTATCAGCACTGATTGCTGTAAATCTGATGACTTCAAATCTGATTACTTTAAATTGTTCTTAGGTAAGCCACATTGACCATTATTACACCGCTGCTTACCGGTAAGCAGGTACGAGATTTTGTAGCGATTTTTAGCAAAAAATAGATAAGCTTTGTCCGCGACCGGTTTAATAAAAGGTTTTCTAAGCCACTGAACCCAAAAGTGCTTACCGGTAATTCCCCATGCCTTTGCCGTAACATCTAGCCCTAACAGCAGTTGTCCGTCTTTAGTTAAGCCGTGCAGTATAATGTTAGCTTTTTCGATATCAATTTGTGGAAAACGCTCATGTAAATCAGCACTGTATAAGTCCTCTAAATGAATTTCATCGTGCTTATCATGCCGTTTAAGTTGACGCATTTCATTGGCACACAGTGGACATGTGCTGTCGTAAAATATGGTCAATTCCATGGTGTTTTCCTTTGGTGATTGCAATTTGTCGCAACTGGATATCAAGGTTAATATTAGCCGTTATTTGATAAAGATAACCTTTATAGTTTGCCAACAAATGATGCGTGATTAAATTCGAACATAACTGAACAATTATACGGTTGAATAAACTAATTAGATCCTATTGTTTTTAAATTGACTTAATGTCTAACTTAGTTAAATGTTAATATTAGTTAACATTATTTAATACTTTGTTTTGAAGGACCAAGCACAATGAATGTTCGTCAGATGTTCTGTTCGTTCTCCTCCTCGGTCATGCTGATTAGCTTGATGGTTGCTCCGCCTAGCATTGCTAGCGATAGTAATGAGATTACAGTTGATGCTAATGCTCAACCGTTTGCCCGCCCCGTTAAAGTCATACAGCTTGATATTGGCAAAGGCTTTCGTGAGCGGTTATTACCCGGTGAGGTCCGCGCGGCAGATAAAGCCTCTTTGTCGTTTAGAGTCGCAGGACAAATAGCTGATATTTATGTGCGCCCGGGCGATCATGTTAAAGCTGGCGACTTATTGGCAAAGCTAGACAGTGATTTATACCAACAACAGTATGAAGTGGCTAAAGCACAGTACGAACTGGCCAAAGTGCTATTTGAACGTTCCAGTAGTTTAGTGGAACAAGGTGTGGTGTCCCGTAACGATTTTGACCAATCAAAAAGTGATTTCACCATTGCCAGAGCAGCGCTTGATAAAGCCGAAACCGATCTGGCCTATACCCAGTTAACAGCCCCTTACGATGGCATGATTTCAAAACGTGATCGCAAACAGTTTGAGTTTGTGCAAGCACAAGAATCGATAATGGGCATTCGCACCGAATCATTTATCGACATTAGCTTTCAATTGCCAGAGCAATTTATTGGCGCAATTCAAGCTAATCGACTCGAACAAGGCCAGGTAGACAATGTCGATGTTAAATTTGATAGCCGAGATGCCTGGTATAAAGCCACGCTGAAAGAACTCAGCACAGTAGCAGACCCTAGTACCGGCAGTTATACCATTATTTTAACCTTGAAAATGCCAACCGAATTAAATGTATTACCCGGAATGGCTGCATCAGTAAGGGTCAAGCTGCCTTACCGTGGGGCTAGCAGTAATCCTGTTATTGCCGCGGGCGCTAGAGTTGAAGAAAATGGTCAAACCTATGTTTTTCGTTGGTTACCTGAACAACGAAAAGTCGAAAAAGTGGCGGTGACATTAAATGATCATCAACTTGAATCAGGATTAGAGGACGGTGACTGGTTAGTGGTCGCGGGCGCTAGTGAGTTAACCGACGGTGAAAGTACGGTTCGCTGGGTCAAGGAAAGAGGGCTGTAATATGAAGATTAACAACACCACTAATATTTTCATCAGCGCTTTGGTCTCATTGGTCTTTATGGCCGGTTGTAGCAAACCGCTTGAGATGGCACATAAACCTACCCTAGTAGATGTATATACTTTACCCAGTATTGAAAATCAGGTGATGCGAGAGTTTAACGGCGTGTCACGGGCACAAGACCTGACTAAATTATCATTTCGAGTTGAAGGGCGCATAGCAAGATTACCGGTTTCCAAAGGCCAGACGATTAAGCAAGGTGATTTACTCGCCGTGCTTGAAAAGCGTGATTATGAAATTGTGCTCAATGATCGCCAGGCTCGTATGGAGTTGACCTTTAAACAAGCCCAGCGTGGTAAGCAGTTAGTCAATAAAAAACTGATGGCACAATCAGAATATGACCAAATGAACGCGCAATATTTAGTTGCCAAAGCACAGGCAAAACAGGCTGAACTTAGCCTGCAATATACTGAATTACGCGCGCCTTTTGATGGCATGGTCAGCGATGTTTTTTTACAGTCATTTGAAAACATTCAACCGGGTATATCGGTATTAAGTGTACAAAAAACCGAACAAATTGAAGTCGATGTGCAAATCCCCGATATGTTGATAGCCGTCTCTCGACGGGCAACAGATGAGAGTGCCTTCGAAGTCAGTTTTGAAGCATTTGAAGGGGTGGTATTTCAAGGTCGATTACTTGAAATTAATACTGAAAAAGATCCTACTACATCAACCTATATTGCCACTATTGCAGTAGATTTAGACGATCAATATAAAGTGTTGGAAGGAATGCCAGCCAAAGTTAAAGTCAATTTAAGTAATATGACTTACACCTACAGCCGCCAATTTTTATTACCCATAAAAGCGGTTGTAATGAAAGATGGCGACCAACTCGCTCATCAGGAAAGTGGTGTGTGGGTTTATCAGGCCAACACTAAAACCGTCCAGTATCAGCCAGTCAAACTGGGGGTTATTGTGGGTGATAACATTGAAGTGGTCAGTGGACTTAAAGATGGTCAAACTATTATTACCACAGGGGCTTCTCGTATGATTGAAGGCCAACAAGTTCAATTAATTCAAGGGTAATAACTAGATGAATATTGCAGGATATTTCGTAAAAAATACCGTGATCAGTTGGATGTTTATCCTTATTTTACTTATCGGTGGATTAATGGCCTTCACTGGATTAGGCCAGCTAGAAGATCCGCCATTTACCATTAAAGATGCCGTGGTAGTCACCTTATACCCAGGTGCAACGTCAACTGAAGTCGAAGAAGAAGTCACTTATTTGGTCGAAAAAGCCATTCAAGAACTGCCTTACATTGATAAAATTCGCTCACTCAGTACCTCAGGTATGTCGCAAATTACCGTCACCATGAGAAACAATTATGGCCCAGATGAATTGCCCCAAATTTGGGATGAGCTGCGTCGTAAAGTGAATGATATGGCATCAAGTTTACCGCCTGGGGCGCATGCGCCAATGGTTAACGATGACTTTGGTGATGTATACGGCATCATGCTGATGGTCAGCGGTGCAGATTACAGTTATCGAGATTTATTAGACTATGTTGATTATGTTAAGCGTGAATTAGAACTCATACCCGGCGTGGGTAAGGTGTCGCTAGCGGGCAAACAGCAAGAGCAAGTTTTTGTTGAAATGTCGCTAAACAAAGCGGCCAGTTCTAATATTGACCCACAGCTTATTTCAAACCTACTTAACTCACAAAATATGGTGTCTGATGCCGGTAACATTCGTGTTTCGGGTGATAACCTTAAAATCAGAACCAGTGGCGGCTTT
Source organism: Shewanella glacialimarina (assembly GCF_020511155.1). Lineage (NCBI taxonomy): Bacteria > Pseudomonadati > Pseudomonadota > Gammaproteobacteria > Alteromonadales > Shewanellaceae > Shewanella > Shewanella glacialimarina. Next base: position 844,401 of record NZ_CP041216.1, read on the forward strand.
AGTTCCGTTGAAGAGCTAGAAGAGCTGATTATTCCCGGTACTCAAGGTAATAAACTGATTTACCTTAAAGATGTGGCGACCGTGAGCCGTGGCTTTCAAAATATTCCGACAAACCTATTAAGCTTTAACCAAAATAGTGCCATCAACATTGGTATTTCATTTTCATCTGGGGTTAATGTTGTTGAAGTGGGTAAGCTAGTCGATGCTAAATTAGCCTCAATTGAAAGCGCCAGACCGGCAGGTATGCACATTGAAACCATGTATAACCAGCCTAACGAGGTGGATGTTTCGGTTAGCAGTTTTGTGTGGAACCTGATTGCCGCAGTCGTCATTGTTATTGGTGTGCTACTGGTCTTTATGGGGGTTAAAAGCGGTATTTTAATCGGTCTTATTCTATTTTTAACCTGCCTTGGCACCTTTATGTTAATGCTGCAGGCAGAAATTGAATTGCAGCGTATTTCACTTGGCGCATTGATCATTGCCTTAGGCATGCTGGTGGACAACGCCATTGTGGTGGTCGAAGGTATTTTAATTGGTCGCCAACGAGGCCAAACTACACTCGAAGCTGGTCAAGCTATTGTTAAACAAACTATGTGGCCATTATTGGGTGCTACCGTAATCGCGATTATCGCGTTTGCGCCAATTGGCTTATCCCCTGATGCTACCGGTGAATTTGCTGGGTCATTGTTTTGGGTATTGCTGTTTTCACTGTTTTTATCCTGGATTACCGCCATTACGATTACACCATTTTTTGCACAGATATTTTTTGGCAAAGAGGGTGAGAAAGTGCCTGACGGTGAGTTAGCCGACCCTTATGGCGGCGCATTTTTTGTGTTTTATAAAAAAATACTCAATATTTGTATGCGATTTCGCTGGTTCAGCACCTTTGCGGTACTGGTGATGTTCGTGATTTCTATTGCTGGTTTTGCCTATGTTAAGCAATCCTTCTTCCCGCCTTCAACAACGCCGATATTTTTAGTGGATGTGTGGATGCCAGAAGGCGCAGATATTCGCGAAACAGAAGCGGTTATTAAACAAATGGAAGCCAAAGTCGCCGTTATTGAAAATGTTGAGTATGTTGCTTCAACCATAGGTAAAGGTTTTCCGCGTTTCTTATTAACCTATTCGCCGGAAAAAAACTTTGCCTCATACGGTCAAATAGCGGTTCGTGCCAGTAGTTTTGATACTTTACAACCGGTAATGGTTGAGTTTAGACGTCAAGCAGAGCAATTTTTCCCACAAACCCAGCTTAAGTTCAAACGCTTAGAAATCGGCCCTTCGACAGATGCCAAAATTGAAGCCAGATTAAGCGGCCCAGACCCAGATGTACTGCGTCAACTTGCGGCACAGGTTATGACCATTTTTAACGACACCCCAGGTACGGTCAACGTACGCCATGATTGGCGTGACCGGGTCAAATACATTGAACCGCGCTTTAATGAAACCCAGGCCCGCCGCTTAGGTATTGTTAAAAGTGAAGTGGATAGATCGATTAAGTTCGCCTTTACTGGGGTAGATATAGGGGTTTACCGTGAAGGCACCACCTTATTACCTATTATTGGTCGTTTACCTAATGATGAACGTGTCGATATTGAGTCAATGGAAAGTATCCGTATCTGGAGTCCGGTGATTAACGGTTTTGTGCCACTTCAGCAGGTTGTAGATGGCTTTGACGTTAAATTTGAAGACCCAATTATTCAACGTCGCGACCGTAAACGAACTTTAACCGTGTTTGCCGATGCTGATTTTGAATACGATATTTTGCCAGCGGCACTGTTTAATCAAGTTAGGCCTAAAATTGAAGCGCTTGAGTTACCAGTAGGCTATGAATTGCAATGGGGCGGCGAGTTTGAATCATCAAGTGATGCGCAAGCTTCACTGTTTTCAACCTTGCCTATTGGATTCTTGTTGATGTTTTTAATCACGGTTTTCTTATTTAACTCAGTGCGTAAGCCACTGGTTATTTGGTGTTGTGTTCCGTTAGCGATTATAGGTATCACTTCAGGGTTATTGATTTTAGACAAGCCCTTCAGCTTTATGGCGCTACTTGGTATGTTGAGTTTATCGGGTATGTTACTGAAAAACGGCATTGTGTTGCTTGATCAAATCAACACCGAAATTAATGAAGGCAAAGAGATATTTCAAGCGGTATTTGAGTCTACGGTTAGCCGTGTGCGTCCTGTGTGTATGGCAGCGGTAACCACTATTCTTGGGGTGTTGCCGTTAATCACAGATGCATTTTTTGAATCATTAGCTGCGGTAGTCATGTTTGGGTTAGGTGTTGCCACCATCTTAACGTTAATTATTGTACCTGTGTTTTACATCATATTCTTTAATGTGAAATACCGAGATTATAAGACCTTCTAGTCAAGATTGTTAACCGCTAAAGCCCTGCTCATCGAGTAGGGCTTTTTTATTACCGCTATGTGAACCGTTCAACAAAACGTCCCGTATAAAGTTGCATCTGTATTTAATGTGAGCCATAACGATGTCTTCAAAAATAGGCGCTTATAGCCAAGCTGTTATTAATGTCACCAACCTTCGTTTACGCACTTTTATCGGCTTTAACCAGGATGAAAGAGAAAAGCAGCAAGATGTGGTGATCAATATTGAAATACATTACCCAGCAGACAAGTCATTTCAAACCGACAATGTGGCAGATGCGCTCAACTATAAAATTATCACTAAAAAAGTGATCCAGCATGTAGAGGAAGGACGATTCTTACTACTTGAAAAGCTGGTTGCCGATGTCGTGGACATATGTAGCGAACATCCATCAGTGACTTTAGCTAAAGTGACCATCGACAAGCCCCATGCATTGCGCTTTGCCGATTCTGTGTCGCTATCTTTAGAACACCGCCGTTAACCTTATTTAAGAGGCCAATTTTATGTCAGCAAATAGCATTATGTCAGTAAACAACGGCATTATTTCAGACGCCGCCAAAAAAGTGCAGTCAGCATTAGTTGCGCACGGATTAGAAACGCCATTATTACCTACAGAGCTCACCGCACAGCAAAAATATGAGCGCATTAAAGGGTTAATGACCGAAGTTGTGGCAACGCTAGGGTTAGACTTAACCGACGACAGTCTAGCTGAAACACCGCACCGTATTGCCAAAATGTACGTTAATGAGATTTTCTCTGGTTTAGACTATGCCAATTTTCCAAAAATCAGCCAAATTGAAAATAAAATGGGCGTGGAAGAGATGGTTAAAGTCAGCGATATCAGCGTGGTCAGCACCTGTGAGCATCACTTTATTACCATAGATGGTATAGCGAAAGTGGCTTATATCCCTAAAGGCAAAATTATTGGGTTATCAAAAATAAATCGTATTGTGCGATTTTTTGCCCAGCGCCCTCAAGTGCAAGAGCGCTTAACACAGCAGGTATTAGTGGCACTGCAAACATTACTAGAAACCGAAGATGTTGCGGTAACTATCAAAGCAACCCATTATTGTGTTAAGTCTCGCGGCATAATGGACACCACATCAAGCACGCAAACCACCGCCTTAGGTGGCAGCTTTAAGGCTAACGCCTCTACTCGCGCAGAGTTTTTAGCCGCTTAATCAAGTCTAGCCAGTCTCTGTCGTTCATCATGAAGTTAAATTAAGGCATTGTTAACTGACAATGCCTTTGCTACTGGGTAGAATAAGCGCAAATGGTTCTTTAATAGAGTTTTTGCATGCACGTACATATTCTTGGCATTTGTGGCACCTTTATGGGTGGTTTAGCGTTATTAGCACGTGCAATGGGCCATAAGGTCACAGGCAGCGATGCTAATGTTTATCCGCCAATGAGCACGCAACTTGAGCAACAGGGCATAGAGCTGATTCAAGGTTTTGACCCAAGCCAATTGGGCGAAGAAGGCATTAATCAGCCCGACATTGTGGTGATTGGTAATGCGATGAGTCGAGGCAATTCTTGCGTTGAAGCGGTATTAAACCGCGGGATAAAATATACCTCTGGGCCACAATTTTTGTCAGAACATATTTTGCCTAATCGTTGGGTATTGGCTGTGTCTGGCACTCACGGAAAAACGTCAACTGCCAGCATGTTGGCGTGGGTATTAGAGTATTGCGGCTACCAACCGGGCTTTTTAATTGGTGGCGTACCGCAAAACTTTGGTGTGTCAGCGCGGTTAGGTGATTCGGCTTTTTTTGTGGTCGAAGCAGACGAATACGACAGTGCTTTTTTCGATAAACGCTCTAAGTTTGTCCATTACAAACCCCGTACATTGGTGATCAATAATTTAGAATTTGATCATGCTGACATTTTCGCTGACTTAGCCGCTATTCAACGCCAATTTAATCATGTTATTCGCACCGTACCGGGTGAAGGTAAAGTGATTTGGCCTAAGGATGTGATTGCGGTTAAACAGGTTATGGACATGGGCTGCTGGAGCGAGCAAGAAACCTTTAGTGCAACTGACAGCGATGGTTGGCAAGGTCAGTGTATTGCCGCCGACGGCCACGAGTTTGAAGTGATGTTTAAAGGTGAGTCTCAAGGCGTTTTAAATTGGGGCTTAATCGGTCAGCACAATATTGAAAATGCAATAATGGCCATTGCCGCAGCGCGACACGTGGGCGTTACTCCCAAGCATGCTATTGACGCTTTAGCGCAATTTAGCCCACCAAAGCGTCGAATGGAATTATTAGCAGCACCCAATAATATTGCGGTTTATGATGATTTTGCCCATCACCCAACAGCGATTGAAACCACCCTAAAAGGACTTCGCGCCAAAGTGGGCACAGGTGATAACGCCAATGGCAAAATTATTGTCGTGCTTGAGCCTCGCTCTAACACCATGAAAAGTGGCGTGCATAAAGATACTCTCGCCAATTCGATGGCGCTGGCCGATGAAGCATGGTTGTATCAAGCCAGTAATGTCGGTTGGGACATTGCCGATAATATGCGCTCAGCTGCTATTCCGGTAACCGTCAGTGATGATATTAGCCAAATTGTGGCACAAGTCAGTCAAGCGGCTAATCCAGGTGACACGGTAGTGATAATGAGCAACGGTGGTTTTAATGGTATTCACCAACAAATCATTAATGCGCTACTGAAGAAATAGTCAGTTATTTAATTAATCATGCTGCTCGCTTCATAAAGGATTAAAGATGGCTTACGCCAAAAAAGATAAATCAATTAGCCTAGCGTGGACCGGGGCCTCGGGTGCACCTTATGGCATCAAATTACTACAATGTTTATTGGTTGCCGATTATCAGGTTTTTTTAATGATATCGAGCGCCGCCAGAGTGGTACTTGCCACCGAACACGGCTTGCAATTAAGTGCTAATCCCGACAAAGCCCGCGAGCAACTACTCAGCTATTTTGCTCAGCAGCAAGCACCTTTAGCCGGTGAGTTAATTGTACTTGGCAAAGAAGAATGGTTTTCGCCGCCAGCTTCCGGCAGTGCTGCACCTAAGCAAATGGTGATTTGCCCTTGTTCAACAGGCACATTAGCCGCAGTTGCTAGTGGCATGAGTAATAATTTATTAGAACGTGCAGCCGACGTGGTGATTAAAGAGCGCGGCCAGTTAATACTGGTGCCAAGAGAAACGCCCTTTAGTGCCATACACTTAGAGCATATGCTAAGCCTGACTCGCAATGGTGCCACCATAATGCCAGCCGCACCGGGTTTTTATCATAATCCCAAATCGGTGGAAGATCTGGTAGACTTCATGGTTTCCCGAATTCTAGATCATTTGGGTATTGCACACGAACTGACAAATCGCTGGGGTTATGGCGTCGACGCCCCCCAAGATATTGATAATTGAGAACTGTATGAAACACACCATAGAACCTATGATTTCAAGCGAAAAAATCAATAAAACTTTAGATCAACTTGCCGAGCGTATTAACGCCCACTATGCCAACAGCGAACGTTTACTCATGGTTGGCTTATTAAAAGGCTCAGTGGTTTTTATGGCAGACCTATGTCGCCGTATTAAAGGTCATGTTGAAATCGACTTTATGTCGGTATCAAGTTATGGCAACTCAACAACCAGTTCTCGCGATGTAAAAATATTAAAAGATGTTCAATCAGATATTGCTGGTCGTGACGTATTGATTGTTGAAGACTTAATTGACTCGGGCAACACCTTAAATAAGGTGCGTGAAATTTTATTGCTGCGTAATCCAAAAAGTCTGGCCTTATGCACCTTATTAGATAAGCCAGAACGCCGTGAAGTGGATGTGCCAGTTGATTTTATTGGCATGACAATTCCCGACGAGTTTATTGTTGGCTACGGCATTGATTATGCCGAGCAATATCGAAATCTGCCTTACATAGCTAAAGTCGTGCCTTTATAACGACAGCAGTATTACAAATTACTCCCACTATTGTGGGAGTTTTTTTCGATAAAATAAGGAATTTAGCATGACAGAACACACCGATGCCCTGGTGATAGAAAACCTACAAAAAACCTATAAAGGGGGAGTTGAAGCCGTTAAGTCACTCAGTTTAACGGTTAAACAAGGTGACTTTTTTGCATTGCTAGGCCCTAACGGGGCAGGTAAGTCGACCACTATTGGCATTATTAGCTCGTTAGTGCAAAAAACCGCTGGCAGCGTCAAAGTGTTTGGCTTTGATATCGACCAACAACTTGAACGCGCCAAATTGTGTATTGGCTTAGTGCCTCAGGAATTTAACTTTAATCAGTTTGAAACCGTACTGCAAATCGTAGTTAACCAGGCTGGTTACTACGGCGTGACACGCAACATTGCGTTGGTTCGTGCTGAAAAATACCTGTCACAACTGGATTTATGGCACAAGCGTAATGCGCAGGCCCGTGAACTGTCCGGTGGCATGAAACGTCGCCTAATGATTGCCCGCGCATTAATGCATGAACCCAAACTGCTTATTTTAGATGAGCCCACAGCCGGGGTAGATATTGAGCTGCGCCGTTCAATGTGGGATTTTTTAAAGCAGATTAATGCCCAGGGCGTAACCATTATTCTCACCACCCATTATCTTGAAGAAGCTGAAATGCTGTGTCGTAATATTGGTATTATCGACACCGGGCGTTTAGTAGAATGCACTAGCATGAAGTCGTTGCTTAGTAAGTTAAATGTTGAAACCTTTATCTTAGATTTGACTCAAAATCTCAGCGCCGCACCTGAGCTGGAAAACATGTCATGTCGCTTGATAGACCCACACACACTAGAAGTCGATGTGGCTAAAAGCCAAAGCATGAATAGCCTATTTACCCAGCTAACCACTGCCAACATAGAAGTGCTATCAATGCGCAATAAAGCTAACCGCCTAGAAGAGCTATTTGTCGAGCTCGTTGAAAAAGCCAAGGGGGCGAAATAATGAACGCACTGTATTTAGTCGCCTTTAGAAGTATTTTAAAGAAAGAAATTAATCGCTTCACCCGTATCTGGGTGCAAACCTTAGTGCCGCCAGCTATCACTATGACCTTATACTTTCTCATTTTTGGTAACTTAGTCGGTAGTCGTATTGGTGAAATGGGTGGCGTAAGCTACATGGAATTTATCGCCCCAGGGTTAATTATGATGTCAGTTATTACTAACTCATATTCTAATGTGGCCTCATCATTTTATAGTGCTAAGTTTCAAGGCAATATAGAAGAAATCATGGTGGCGCCCGTGCCGCATTATGTGATGATAGCCGGCTATGTCGGCGGCGGCGTTGCCCGTGGCTTATGTGTCGGCCTTATTGTGACTGTAGTGGCTATGCTGTTTGTTAACATCAGCTTACACCACGTTGGTCTGGTGATATTAACGGTGTTTTTAACCTCAGTGCTATTTTCACTCGGCGGGTTAATTAATGCGGTATTTGCCAAAAGCTTTGACGATATCAGTATCATTCCAACGTTTGTATTAACCCCATTAACTTACCTTGGTGGAGTATTTTACTCGTTGTCATTATTGCCCGAGTTTTGGCAAGGTGTGTCAGGGTTAAACCCTGTGGTGTATATGATTAACGTATTCCGTTACGGCTTTTTAGGCTTTGCCGATATCAGCGTGCCGTTATCGGTGGCTATCATGGTCGGCTTTTGTGTCGCCTTATGGACCTTGGCTTACTACCTTATATCGCGTGGTATTGGTTTGCGTAGCTAAGTCTTGTAATAGCCAGGTCTTGCAATAGCTAAACGCCCACAAACCGGTTGTCACAATCTCAGTGTAAAAGGACTCGCAAGAGTCCTTTTTTGTGGGCGTTATCTATCTATCTATTTATCTATCTATTGGGCTGGTGGTATGGCTAAAACGAGAACCTATAACATGAGTATACAGTTCAGTCGTTTTAAGATCTGAATGGCCTAATAGTTCTTGAACAGTACGAATGTCGGTCCCATTTTGCAGTAGTTGAGTCGCAAACGTATGCCTAAAGGTATGTGCTTTTACTTGCTTTGGAATTTGGCTGATTAATACAGCTTTGCGTAATTGTTTTCTAAATGTTGTTTCGTGAATATGATGACGACAAATATAGCCATCATATGGATGCGTGCAGCGAGTCGATGAGGGGAAAACATACTGCCAAGATAAATCTTTAGCGGCATTACCATATTTGCGTAATAGTGCAGGTGGCAAAGATGCTAACCCATAGCCTTCACTTAAATCTTGCTGGTGGCGAGCTTTTACGATACTAAATTGGTTATCCAAAGAATGACTTAAGGATTTTGGTAATAATGTATAACGGTCTTTTTTACCTTTGCCTCTAAAAATAAATAACGTATTATTCTGTGTGTTTACATCTTTAATTCTTAATTGTAATGCCTCATTTATTCGTAATCCTCCACCATATAGAAGTGATGCAATTAACCAATATTGGCCAGAAAGATTGCTAATAATATTTTTAGCCTCCTCGTGGGTTAGTACTGTAGGTATAGACTGCTCTCGCTTAGTAAACGAATAACGTAAATCCGATATCTCTCTTCGAATGATATGTTTATATACATAAATAATTGCGCATAAAGCTTGGTTTTGTGTTGCAGCACTAACCTGCCGATTGACTGCTAAGTGATTTAAGAAACGCTCAATTTCGGCATTACCCATGTCTTGAGGATGTTTTTTGTCATTAAAAAGGATAAATTGCTTTATCCAATATAAATATACTTTCTCAGTTTTGATACTGTAACGACGAGTGCGAAGTTCTGTACGAATTGACTCTAGAAATGGTGATGTTGGCATATCAACTCCTTTTGATTCAAACTGACATTATGGCTGTATGTATGTACAGTTATAATTCATTGTTGTAAAAATGCCAGTTTTGTTCTCGTTATGTAATCGCTAAAATTCTCGGTTTTACCTAAAGGATAATTCTATCTAATTGAATTAGCTGATTTTTGTTAACATATCTGCTCTGCATAACGAGTTTGTATTATTCTCGATTATCTAAATTCTCGCTTTTGCCTAGACTAAAAGGTGATTGATTTGGGTTATTTAAGCTGATAAGTTACTAAAATTATTAATAATTAAAGCGATTTGGATGTTGTGTTTTGGTGAGCTTCTCAGGATGTTTATCGGAATTCTCGCTAATACGCTGTTATCTTGATCAAGGATGAAGTATGTCAATTAATGAGTATATGAATTTAATAGTTACTGCATTCTATGCTGTAGCATTTTTAATTTTTTTAACAGTTTTACCATATATGTACTTGAGAAAAAGGCGAAATATCAAAGTCCTTGAAAGCCAAATAAAATCAAAAATAGAAAATGGTATAACTTTAGATCCCAAATTATTGAATGATTTTGGTAAAGCTCTGGGCTTAGGTCATTTTTCATCAAGAGAACCTGTATATAAATTATTATTGGAATGTAACGAAGTAGAGCGGTTTAACGAAATTAATGACTTACTGCAAAAAATTAAAAAAGAAGAGCCTTTCGATGATATGCCTGACGAAGTTAAACCTTCGTTAATACGCATTACTGATTTAGTGGAGAAAAGTGAAGATGCTAGCGATAAACATTTGTTATTACCAATCAATAAAATACTTGCTAAATACGTTGAGCTTGAAGCTAATAAAGAAAAATTAAAAAGCAGGTCAAGGTGGAGTTTTAGCATTTCTGTGATTAGTATTCTCGTCGGTGCATGGAGTTTATATCAATCCCCTTCATTAAATGATATTGAAAAAATAGTAAAAAGTGAGGCTGTGGTGGTAAATCAAGATAACAAGCCAATCAAGCAGGACTAAAAAAAGTTGGCTGCCGTTCGTGCCTCACTATTTTAGCCAACCATTTTTAGCCTCTTATTGGGGCGTTAGCTAACTATGGAAGCATTTTGAAAACTCCAACATATCTAGTACTACTGTTAGTTTCGCAGTTTACTGCTGCAGAAACGCTTGAGCATCCGATACAAGTTAGCAGTTCAAATATCTCGAAGGTTGTATTTGAAGACCACACAAGTGTAAGTTTCAATATTGAGCAAACCGTAGTGGATTTATTAATTTCGGCTGTAGCAAAAGACAAAGATGAATATCATGTTTTTTTTCATTGTCAGGCAACAGAGTCGGACTCTGACGGAAGTGTTACTGGAATGGCTGTTAATGAGTTAGACGCGATCACCTTGTCGGCAAGCGAACAAGCCTCTGTTGATTGTGGTTGCGGAAAGTTACTGCAGTTGTCGTTAGCTAACAAACCACTAAAGCGGGACTCGTAACAGTCGGCTCAGTTTCGCTTCGCTACACATTTTAGCCAACTGTTACTCGCTCCTTAGTGGGGCGTTAGCTGCTCAATTTATTCTGCTAATATATTTAATAATAACAAGGAAGTATGATGAAAAGTTTATTCATAAATACCATAATTGCAATAGTATGCTTTACATTTGGATATATGTTTTATCCCTCGATTAATGACGCTAAAGTAGAGACAACATTAACGAATAAAGTGAATATCGATAATAATGTTGAAAATGATTCGATAATTGAAAAAGTACAAAAAACTGTACCAAAATTTAAAAAGGATACCGTTGTTGCAAATAACGTAGAAATGTCGGCAAACACCAATGAAGAAAATTTAGAATTTGATAAAGTTAATGTAGGTGAGGAAGTTAACACCATAGTAAAAGAAAAAGTGTCAGATGATCCTGCTCTTGTTGTACAAAAAGAATTAAAAGAATGGTCTGCTGTACATAAAGAGCAAATTAATGAATTGGTCACTGCTCATCTATCTAATGAAACTGCTGAACATATGAAGTTACAGATATCAAAAGATAATGACTTTCTATCACAACCACCTATTAAGCAAGATCCAATTGAAGATGATAATTGGGCATATAATATGGAGCAACAATTAAAAGTGCTAATTTCTCAACATGAGTTAAGTGAAAGTTTTGAATTGTTGAACCTTTCGTGTAAGCAATTAATGTGCGATATATTTGGTGTAGAAAAAGAAGACCGAGCTTGGTTTAAGTTATATGTAAACTTGTTGCAAAACGTACCTAATATTGAAATGCCAGATGGTAATAACGATCCTAAATCCGTTGTGTATAGGGAAAATGATGTGGCAGTAGTTTATTCACAGATCAGGTTTAAAAGCAGCTAACAAGCTGTTAAATCAGGACAAATAACAGTTGGCTTTTGCTCCTGCGTCGCCTATTTTAGCCAACAATTATTTGCCCATTAACGAGGGCGCTAGGCTTACAGGATGTATTGCATGAATATGATTTCAATTTTATTCTTAGTTTTTCTTATGGTTCTTAGTCAATCATCAATGGCTAACGTAGACGAAACTGGTGGTTATAGAATTCTAATAACAAGTTCACTAGATGAAAATGGAATGCCAATCGATGAAATCGATTCTATTCAATTAGATCACAAATTATTTTACATTTTTTCGGAATGGAACTTACCCGCAGGTGACTATAGATATAGCTGCATTATATACGATGGTGATAGGCGAGTAGTTAATTCTCAATACAACACTTTTAAGTCAGATGGAAGTAACTTTAATTTTTGGTGCTCACACGACTTAGATAAAAGTACTGATAAACCAGGAGACTGGTACGCAGAAATGGGAATTGAAGATTTTGGTTCAGCAAATATATATTTCACGGTTACCGAAGATAATATCAGAAAATCATTGATAGGAAAGTGGGATTGGAGCAACCAAGAAGATAGTTGTAATACAGACCATGTTATCAATATCTCTTTCAATGACACAGGTACTAAAATGTATCACTCCTCTCAATCTGGAATGAGATTAACAACTAGCGATGAATCGTACGAAGAAATTGTTTATTCTATTTTATCTGAAGGTGACAAGTATTTGCGTACAATAGTGATCAATGAAACCCAAAAAACAGATAATGGAGAAATGTTTCTTTGGGATTTAGTCTTGAAAGATGATAAATCATTTTGTTGGAAACAATCTGAATGGCCAGAAGGGCACTGTACAGAAAAATTAATAAAGTGTGCCAAGTAAGCCTAAGCGTAACAAGGGCTTCAAACGGAAAAATACAGGTTGTTGTTCTCACACCGTTCAACACTTTAACCAGGTGTATTTTTCCGCTTCAGCAAGCGATGAATTAAGCCGCTGGGCGGAGCCAAATGCTGACTCAATCGAGTGTATTTACCTCATTGAATCAGTTAGACTTAAAAAAGATGTGATGGAATACCATAATGACAAGGGAATTTCAATGAAACACGTACAAACCCGGCCGTAGTACCAGTTCAAAACTGCTCTGCAGCCCAGAGCTAGCATCAAAAAAAGCAAATTCCTATAGCATGAAGCATGCCAATTAACCTGGACTCGGCAACGGCCAAGTCCAACAAGCGGTTTGTGCCATGCAAACAGCGCAATGCACAAATACTAAAACGTTAGCATATAGGAAAACTCGAGTGTATTTTAAATTTAGAAAGGAAGTTTTAGTGAAGAAAATTCAGTTTGTGGTCTTAATAATGTCAGTGTTTATTTTGAGTGCTTGTTCAAATCTTAAAATAAATGAAAAATTTCCAACAGGTACTTGGAACAAAATTTTAATAATACCAATTATAGGGGAAAGTGAATATATAGATTCATTTGAGTCTAAATTTGTATATGAGCTCGGCTCCGATAGCAACTTTAAAATTGTTGATCCTGAATTAGTTAAAAATATGTACAAGGAAATGTTTCCAAATAATGACTCTAGTTATATAACGTTATCCGAAGCTTTAAAATTAGCTGAAAAAAATAATGCCTCAGCTATTATCTATGGAAATGTTAAATTTAGTCAGAGCCAGTTCGCCGTAAATTTGTATTCAACTATCAAAGTGGTTGATGTGAAAACTAAACAAACCGTAGCAATTTCTAGGCAAGAAGATGATTCAATGTTTTTCTTAAACGAAAGAAATTTATTTTCTGCCATTGCAGAAGAGGCTGCAGCAGATATAAAAGAAGCGCTTATTAATTTTTCCGGTATATAACTATGCCAACAAGCCCTTTAAACGGAAAAAATAGAGTTGGCTGTTTTCACTTAGTTCAATATTTTAGCCAACTACATTTACGGCTTCAACGGGCGTTAGGCTTTTTATGCGTGTATCACCAATGAATATAAGGTTTCAGCCATTTATCGTATGTGCCATGCTGACATTGCTCGTCACTGGATGCAAAGATCACAAGTCAAGCTCAGCAACGGTTGCCTCAGTGAGTTCTCCCAATGCGAGTTCTGCTCATGCCGCGGATAAGTGGCTTGGCAAGTGGGCCGGACCGGAGGGCACATTTCTTCTGCTCGCCGGTGGATGCGGAAAATACGAGGTTACAATTCAAAACCTAGACGGTCCGCAAACCTTCAAAGGCCTTGCTGTGGGAGATCAAATCAGGTTTGAACGCAATGGCGTGAAAGAGCATCTGCGAGCAACAAGCGGTGTTGAAACAGGAATGAAGTGGCTTAGCGAGAAAGCTAACTGCCTGTCAGTTCGTGTCGGCGAAGGTTACTGTCGCGACTAGCGAAGGCTTCAATGCTATTAAGTATGTGCACACTCAATATTCAACGATAAATAAAATGCCCATATATGGCATTATTTTCTAAGTTATACGCTTCTAACTGGCAGCAACTGAGATAAGCTACTGTGTGTCTCCTTACTATCGTATATAGTGTTATATTGACGTTACTACAATAATTTACGTATTGTAAAATATATACTTAAAGATGTAATGACAGGGAGTTTTACATGACGATAGGTAAGTTTTTACTAAGGGGCTTGGGTCACAAGTTTATTCGCAATTGTAATAGTGTTTACCTAAGCTGTTTTGCAGCCTTTTTTTTCCTGATGATCACAGTGCTGTTCTTGCTCCGTTTGACCTATGCTGCCAATGCAAGTGAAGGGTTAGTAGCAGACACGTCAGTTGTATCTGATGCTGCTGTTTTGCAAGTACACATACCAATAGGCAAGGAGTTCGCTGAAAGTCATGTGTCATATTTTCCAAAGCTGTTGGCATTGGCGTTAGACAAAACAAGTATTACAGATGGGCCTTACAAGATATCCTATCTAAATGAGCAATATACCACTCATCGGCTTATTGCTGAACTATCGAAAGATACGCATTTACTCAGTGTCATGTGGACAGCGAACAGTGCTGAGCGTCAACAGCAGTTACGTCCAGTTAAAATCTCAATTCTGAAAGGACTTAACAGCTATCGTATCTTTTTGATTAGAAAGGATGATCAGGTAAAGTTTAATCTTATTAATAGCTTACAGGATTTGCGAGGTTTTGTTGCAGGGCAAGGTGCGCAGTGGCCTGATGCGAATGTATTGGCGGCTAATGACATGCCACTTGTCACCGTGACCCAATCCGATTCTTTGTTCCCGATGCTAGCCAGTAAACGCTTTGATTACTTTCCGCGAGGATTGTATGAAATATGGGCGGAGCAACCTGCCCATGCAAACAAAGGTTTGGTCATAGAGGAATCATTGCTCCTCAACTATCCATCGCCCATTTATTTTTTTGTAAATAAAAACGACAAAGCCTTAGCAGATCGTATTGAGCGCGGCTTAACTATTGCCATCAGTGATGGTAGTTTTGATGAACTTTTCTTTAGTGTTGAAGGGTTTAGAAAAGGGTGGGCTGAACTGCATAGCAACAATCGTAAGCTTTTGAAATTAAAAACTGATTTTCAAGATCAAGATTAGTGAGTTTATTCTAACGACTAAACATAAACTACTAACATGGCCGTATACGGACGCTCCCGGTGAGTCAAGATAGTACTCAGCTCACCCACAGCTTTTTGGCCTTAGTTTTCTATTCTATAGCTTCACAATTGTCATTAATAACATGGCTACTCAAAATTTTGTCAAGAATTGTTGTTCATCAAACACCGCCCTGTTCTTCAACATGAAATAGACAAATCGTTCAATCTTATGAGTAAGGCTGATAAGGCTTTTGCCTTACTCATTCGTTTTTGCAATCGATTAAGGTCGTTATGGGCTTTTTGATTGCCACGCTGTAAGACCTTAAAAATCGGTAAATTTTCTAATAGCGTTGAACTTTTATCATGCCAGTTTGCATATTGCTCCGGTCCAATAGGGTGGCTGTGCGGCTAGAGCGGCTGCTTAGTGGGGCGGATGATAATCTCGTTGACATCAACATCTGCCGGCTGCTCGATGGCATAAGCAATTGCTCGCGCAATCGCATCAGGGTCAATGGCCATCTCGTACATTTCATCAACACCCTTGGCAGTATCGGGGTCGCTGATTTTACTGGTCAGCTCGGTCGCCACGGCCCCAGGCGAAATATTGGTGGAGCGAATTTCCCCATTGCCTTCCTGACGAATGCCTTCGGATATCGCCTTCACGGCAAACTTGGTAGCGGAATAAACGGCGGACGCGGGAAAGACCTTATGCCCGGCTATCGACGAGAGATTGATAATGTGGCCAACATGCTGCTCGCGCATGGTCGGCAGCACCGCGGCAATGCCGTAGAGCACGCCTTTGATATTGACATCAATCATCGTCTCCCACTCGTCGACCTTGAGTTCATCTAGGGGCGACAGCGGCATCAGGCCAGCGTTGTTGACTAGTACGTCGATGCGGCCATACGCTTCCTTCGCTGCCTTGGCCAGCGACTCGACCTGAGCGCGGTCAGTGACGTCGGTAACCTGATAAATAGCGTCACCACCCAGCTCCTTGATAGTGTCACGCAGCTCCACAAGGCGTTCCTCGCGGCGGGCAGCAAGCACCAGTTTGGCGCCACCCTTTGCCAGGCGTAGTGCTGTGGCTTTGCCCAGACCGCTGCTGGCACCGGTAATGATAACGACTTTGCTATTGATCTCTGACATGAATTTTCTCCTGTTTAAATGAATGATTGAATATTACAAGTTAACGGTTCATAGCCTGGTGTTACGCCAGTGACGCGACGGTCAGGCTGACTGCATATTCTGCGCTGTACCGTCGTAACGGCCTGTAGTGGCAGCCTCTGCCAGTACATGGGCCACATCCGCTCGAGACGCCTTGGCCGATTTGTCGACGTCCTCACCCAGGATCACATCCGTGCCGCGGCTCTTGTTGGTCAATGCCACGGGGCGCAGGATCGAGTAGGTTACTCCGGAAGCCTTGAGGTATTCGTCCGCTTCGTGTTTGGCATTCAGGTAAGGGGCCATGTTCCCTGTGGGGTTGGATTGATCTGCGCCGATCGAGCTGAGCATCACGAAACGCTTCACGCCTGATTGCTTCGCCAGATCAATCAGTCGTTTAGCGCCGTCCCGATCCACTTTCCTGGTCATTTCAGGGCCTGTGTTTCCTCCCGAGCCAGCGGCAAAGATCACCGCGTCCATGCCGTCGCACAGACCGGTTTCTAGGTCTGTTAGGTCACCATGACGCATATCTACGCCCTGGGGCAGTGAACTGGTATCTGAACTTTCGCGAACCAGTGCTATCGGCTTGTGGCCCTGATCTATCAGGTACTGGACCAGATGCTGGCCCGTTTTGCCGGTGGCACCGGCGACAAGAATGTTCATGCTCATAGAGAAATCCTTAATGTTGAATGAAATGGGCGAAATTGTGGGTTTAAAGCCAGGTCAGGGCAGAAAAATCGACTTTACGTTGACGAACTCCTTCATACCAAAGCCACCGTGTTCACGTCCGTACCCGGAATTCTTGACCCCGCCAAATGGCATGTTCGGATCAGCAGCCCCAAACGAATTAATGCGGATCATGCCTGTGTCGAAGTAATCGCGGGCCAGTTTGAGGGCACGCTCCTCGTCCTTTGAAAAGATCCCACCGCCGAGTCCATAGCGGCTGTCATTAGCCAGCCGCATGGCGTCCTCATCATCACTGGCGCGGATAATCGACGCGACCGGCCCGAAGATTTCATCGTCGTAGGCCGGCATTCCTGACGTGAGGTCTGCTAGCACAGTAGCGGGATAATAAGCACCCGTGCGGTTTGGCACTTCGCCACCGCAGAGGATTTTTGCCCCCTTGGCGACGCTGGCGTCAACTTGCTCCTTGACTGTGTCAAACTGCTCCTGGCTGGAAAGCGGGCCAAGCTGGGTATTCTTATCCGTGGGGTCACCCATGTTGATCTTTTGCATTTGAGCGACGAAGGCCTCGACAAAGGCGTCATAGACCTTATCGGTCACGATGAACCGCTTGGCAGAAACGCAGGTCTCTCCGTTGTTGTAAAGTCGACCCATTACCGAAAATTTTACGGCGGTTTCGATATCGGCATCTTCAAGCACCAGGTAAGCGTCATTTGACCCCAGTTCGAGTACCGTCTTCTTTAATTCCTTGGCGGCCACAGGACCTATGTGTCGCCCAGCGCCATCGCTGCCGGTCATTGTGACACCACGGACCTTAGGGTGAGCTATCAGCTTGTCGCTGGTATCGTGGTCAATCACCAGAACCTGGAACAGGTCCTCGGGCAAGCCGGCCTCAATGCACAATTCACGCAAACGAAGACCGGAGCCGGTGCAGATGCTGGCGTGCTTCAGAACACAGCCATTACCAGCCATCAGATTGGATGCCAGTACACGAACCGGCTGGTAAAGGGGAAAGTTCCAAGGCTGGATCGAATAGATAACGCCGATGGGCTGATAACTGATGACGCCGCGTTTACCGTTGAGTCCTTGCACACGCTCTTCATCGGCTAGCGCGTCGGGTCCATTTTCAGCGGTGTAATTAAAGATCGCTGCACAGAGTTCGACCTCAACGTGTCCATCCTTGAGGAGCTTGCCGGTTTCGTTGGTCATTAAGGCGGCTAATTCATCGGCATTGTCGAGCAATTTTTGAGCGATCATCTTGAGGTAGGGGGCCCGCTCCTTATGGGTCAGTTCACGCCATTGCAGAAACGCCCCATGGCAGGACTCAAGCCGATCCGTCGCCTGCTTTTCGGTCATGATGTCGTAGGTATGGATTTCTTTTTCGGTCGCGGGATTAATGGTGGTGATTGTCGACATGGTTGCTCCTTTCGAATCTGATAGGGAAACGCCGTTGACGCTAGCTCCAGTGGATTATCAGTCAATTGACCGGATCTGTCTGTTCGCTTGCCAACACTAGCGCGTTGCAAACATCACTAAGCTATTGCTGGTAGTGGATAAACTGCCCCAATAAGTTCGCCGTTGCTGTGCAAAGCTTTTCTGTACGGTTTTAATAATTCAATGGGAGAGAACTTTGAACATCGACGCGAATGGCTAGATGCTCGAATTCTTGAATTGGCGATCATCTTTGCCATTGATATCGGCGCTTATGCCGTGATGAATAATCATTTACATGTAGTGATTAAAGTGGATGCAGATAAAGCGAAACACTGGTTAGATGAAGAAGTGTTAGTTCAATGGCACAAAGGCTTTAAAGGGACATTACTGACGCAAAAATTTGTTAACAGTGAAGACCTAAATGAATTTGAAATGAAACCCGTGAATGATTGCATAACCCAATATCGTCAATGCCAGATCGATATCTGTTGGTTGATGCGCTCCTTGAGTGAGCCTATTGTGCTAATGGCCAACAAAGAAGATAAGTGCACAGGCAGATTTTATTCGCTGCCATCTACGGCACTCACCCTTCGGGCCAGCTAAAGCTGTTCAAATTGATTCCCAATAAGTTTGTGTGAAGGGCGGTTTAAATCACAAGCCCTGTTAGATGAGGCTGCTGTACTGAGTTGTATGGCTTATGTTGACCTCTATTCATCAACAGAAAGGCCCATTCGCACGAAAATAGCAGTAATCCCCGAAAGCTCAGACTACACCAGCATTCAGCGTCGAATAAATTCAGCTATAAAAGGCGAGCAACCCAAAGAGTTATTGCCTTTTGTGGGTGGGTAATGAGCGCTTAAACATGCCTAACGGGTTAATGTTCAGTGTAAAAGACTACATGGTACTGGTTGAAGATACGGCAGGATAATTCGGCAAGACAAGCGCGGTGACATTCGCTCGAGTAGGTAGGATATTCTTAATAGATTAAATATTCCTGCAGAATACTGATCAACCATTAACAAACAATGTATTGTTACAGCGACTCTGGAATGGTAAAAAAGAAATACGCACCGTTACTCTGTTTATTTTCAATACTGATATTTCCGCCTAGTTTTCCTGTGACAAGGTTATAAACAATATTCATTCCTAAGCCACTTCCGCCCTGGTTGCGTTTGGTGGTGAAAAATGGATCGAAAACCTTTGCTCTGTCATGCAGTGGGATACCAATTCCATTGTCTTTATAGTGAAATTGAATCAAACCTTTGTTTTGGATTATTTTGATTTCAATTTCTCCATTGTCAATATCAACTAATCCGTGGGTCATTGAGTTACTGATGAGGTTAGTGATAATTTGCCCAATCGCACCAGGATAGGTTTCTATTGTCAGCGCTTTATCACAAATAATATTCCATGTGTGTGATGTATTTTCAAAATAGGGCTGCAGACTTAAAAGAAGTTCAGTGAGATATTTTTTTACATTTATAAAGCGTTTTTCATCATTTGATTGATCTACCGCTAACTGTTTAAAGCGTCCTATTTGACTGGCTGCACGGTTAAGGTTGGACTCGATAATTGTCGAAGATTTAGAGGCCGTCTCTAAAAATTTCTCTAAATCATTACGAGTCAATTTATCTTGATGATAAAGCGTTTGGTAAAAGCTAACTTGTTGAGTCAGATGAGATGATGCCGTTAAACAAACCCCGACTGGATTATTGATTTCGTGTGCTACGCCGGCAACCATTCCCCCCAAGGATGCTAAACGTTCAGAGCGAATAATTTGATCTTGAGCGCTCTTTAATTCGGCTAAAAAACGATTTAGTTCTTGGTTTTTATGTTGTAGTTCCGCTGTTCTTTCATTTATAGATTGCTCCAGGTTTTTATTGAGTAAAAGAATTTGTTGTTCAGTATAATGACGTTCTTTTATTTCATTTTTTAGTTGCTCAATTTTTAGATTAAGGGTTGCAAAAATCGCCGTGGATTGTTCTTTATTGTTACATTGCAACATGATCAAGGGCTGATGATTATTAGCACGGATCTAATCGCACTCCCATTACATCGGTATGTCGAACTAGACTCATTTTGTTCATGAAATACCAAGCTTGAGGGGAGGGGAGTTTGAGTGCGAGACCACATTTTTAACAGCCGCTCTATTTTATCAGGGCTTTCATTTAAGAGTTCACTGATGTGAATTATAGAGCTTGTTACTTTTAGTAACGGAAATATATATTTAGCGCGGCTGTTAAAGGACATGATAATGCCTTTATTGGTGAGTAATAAATGAGGCGATTGAAGCGCATTGGTGATTTTAACGAAGTTCTCTGGCAGCATATTGATTAACTTCCCTCGTAGTACTCTCTACCTTCGGCCTCTTCTGCCTCGTCAGTTAGTTGAAAATACACTGTGACATGGCAACATTTATCGCCTCGAGCAATTGTTTTATCTAGAGTGACTTTGGCATAGCCGTTATTTTCAGCCGCTATGGTGCCAAAAACGTTAGATGTCATCATACATAATGACGGGCGGCCATGAACTTTATCACCAAATGGACAAGCGTTATTACCAAAGATAACCTTATTTTCATCCACGCTAATAATATGAAAATTGCCTTTTATACGAGTTTTGAGGTCTTGTAATACCCCACAAATTTGGTCTCTACTTAGTTTGGAGACCTGTAATTCTTTTTTATAGCTATCATTGATTTCAGTGCCAATCTCTTGCCCGACGATACTGATAAATCCCGATGCTTCATCAAGGCCGATAAGGTCCTCTAATTGCCCTGAGATCCCTCGAATAACCGAGCGAAAAAAAGCATCACGTTCAAGCGGGATACTGAGATGATCTAATTGGATATTGTTTACCTTTATCTCATTCATGATTATTTTCCGTCGTCGTTGAAAGTAATTACCTGTTGCAATGTCTTAAATAGTTTTTCCAATTTTTGTATTGGTCTACTTTAATTTCAAATGCTTGCTCGGCAGGAAGAGGAGGGCTACAGAGATACCCTTGAATTGAATCGCAGCCTAATTCGTCCAGAAAACTCAATTGCTCAGTAGTTTCGACACCTTCGGCAATGACATTCAGCCCAATTGAGTGAGCTAAGGTTATAATTGCAGAGGCAATGGCTCTATCATCTTTATTGGTTGTAACATCTGTGATGAATGATCTATCAATTTTCAACAGATCAAAGGGCATTCTTCTTAGGTAATTCATCGAAGAGTATCCGGTTCCGAAATCATCTATCGATAGTGATACCCCCAAATTATGCAGCTCATGTAATTTTTCGGCGGTTTCAGTAATATTATCTATTAATATGCCTTCGGTGACTTCAAGCTCAAGGTATTTCGCCTCTAGTCCTGTTTTGATAAGTATTTCATGGACCATTTCAACAAAGTTTTTTTCTTTGAATTGGTGAATGGAAATATTAACAGCGACTTTTTTTGCCACTTTTCCTGCAGATTGATTGGCTTTTTCCTGCTGACAAGCGGTCTGCAACACCCAATGCCCAACCGGTATAATCATGCCAGTCTCTTCTAATAGAGGAATAAAACTGTCGGGAGAAATTAAGCCATGTTCAGGATGTTGCCAGCGAAGCAATGCTTCATATGCCTCAATTTTGCAGGAGGTTAAACTTAGCTGAGGTTGATAATATAATTTGAATTCGTCACGCTCTAATGCGCGGCGTAATCCAGATTCAAGCGTTAGGCGGTTTAATGTAATTTGTTCAATTTCAGAGGTATAAAATTGAAATGAATTCCTACTACTTCCTTTAGCAAGATACATAGCGGCATCTGCATTTTTAAGGAGTAATTGTGCATTAATTCCGTGATCAGGGTAAAGACTGATCCCAATGCTGGCTGTAATAAATAATTCAAAATCTTCATATAAGTAGACTTCAGAAAGTGAGCTCAGTATCTTTTGCGCTATAGCCGCAATATCGTCTACCGCTGCGATGTCATTTAACATAATGGCAAACTCATCGCCACCAAAACGGGCAACAGTATCATCAGCACGCATGCAGTCTGATAACCTTTGCGCCATTTCATTGAGCAATAAATCACCAACGTGGTGGCCAAGTGAGTCATTAATGATTTTGAATCTATCTACGTCTAAAAATAATACCGCCAGGATACGGTTTCTCCAATGTGCTGTTTTAATTGCTTGCTCGAGACGATCGAGGAACAAAACACGATTTGGTAAGCCTGTTAGTGAGTCATGATGAGCGAGGTGATAGAGGTTCTCTTGTGCCTCAATACGGTCCGTAATGTCTTTGCCGCTAGATATATAGCTAGTAATTTCACCTAGGCTATTGAGCTGTGGGGTTATTGTTTTCTCTTCATAGTAAAGGCGTCCGCTTTTATGCCTATTAATAATAATCTCATTAAAAATTGAGCCTCTTTGAATTGTTTTCCAAAGTCGATGATAAAAGCGATCATTCTGTTTATCTGATTTTAATATTCGAGGAGTACGGTTTATGAGTTCTTCTTTTGTGTATCCAGTCATCTGACACATAGCCGGATTTACATATTCAATAATACCTTCCTTGTTCGTTATCATAATGCCATCGGCTATTTGCTCAATAGCCGTTGCCAGTTTACGCATTTCAAGTTCAGCATTACGCCGCTCTGTAATATCTTGTAAGGTGCCAACTATGTGAATTATCTGACCATCTGGGCTAATCGAGACATCACCTTGGTGCCTTATAAAAAGGGCGGTTCCATCGTCAAGCAGAACATGATGCTCTATATCATAGGGTTTTTGTTCTCGGATTGTTTGCTTGAAAATATCCAAAACATAATGTTGATCTTCAATTGCTAATTTAGCGATAAAATCTTCTTGTAAAATAAACCTCTTGCCTTCGGGAAGTTGGAATATGCGATATATTTGTTCCGAGCAAGAAACACTATCATTTGTAATTGACCATTCAAAATGGCCTATTTTAGCAATTCTTTGAGCCTCAGCGAGTCGATCTTCGCTGCGCTGAAGAGCTTCGAGACTTTGGTTTTTGATCACCATTTGTTGTTGTAGTTGATCGTTTACTTCAATTAAGTCCTGAGTTCTTGCTTTTACCAATGATTCTAAATTGTCGTTGTTTGTCGATAGTTGGTTAATGGTGCAAATATCATCATAGGATCTCAGTGAAGTGATCATCGCTGTTTCTAGGTATTGCGAGGTAAGTTTGCTTTTTTCTAGGTAATCATTGATATCATATAAGCGTACAATTTTATGCTCAGGGGCTTGACCGGGCTGACCTGTTCGTAAAATAATTCTAACCGTTCTATTTTGCAGTTCTTCACGAATATATCTTACGGTATCAAGCCCTGCGGTATCATTTTCCATCACCACATCCAGCAATAAAACAGCTGCGTCGGGATGTAATGCCATCATTTCACGGGCTTCTTTACCTGAATATCCATGTATAAAATGGATCTTACGTTCTTTAAACGTAACATCATTAAGCACTAGCTGTGAAACGTCATGAATGTCCTGATCATCATCAATAATTAACACTTTCCATGTTGATGTTTTTGCAGGTAATTTTGAGTCATGGCCGTCAGTTCGTTTTGTTCTGGGAGTATTAGCGAATAATAATTCCTCACCACGCTCATTACTGAGACTGCCTCGTATGTTCATAGACTTCCTTTACTCTATAAATATTCATGATTAGTTTTATAATCTTTAATATTTATAGCTTAGTAAAATATTTTTGTACATTATGATTGCAATAAAATAAAAATCATCGTGGCCTCGATTTTTGATTAAGTATTAAACAGACAGCTAGACTTTGTTTGCTCTTTCAAAATGATAATTGAGATGACATCACCCTAAAAATAACGGTTAGCTTATTAGATGCTTGAGCTGATTTTTACTGTTTTTTGGGAGTGGGCATGAAGGCTTTTTTTGTGGTTTAATTATTGAATTTTAAAGGATTATTTGTGCTGGAAAATATTGCTATCTATTCAGGGGTAATTGCTACAGTTTGGATTGTCATTGGGGTTTATATCGCAAGCAAATTCTATGCAGGTTACAGTCACTCTAAACAATTTTGCAGTGAGTTAGGTGCAACAGGAAGCCCCACTGAAAAATTATCTCCGTTAATTAATAATTACCCTTTAGGCTTTTTATTCTGCTTTTTTGGCAGCTATTTAACCCAACTTTCAAATGTGTCTATGCTAGTCAATATAACTGGTTGGTTGATCATTTTTCATGGTGTTGGTACTTGGGTTGCAGGTTATTTTCCTATGGATGCAGACCCATTTACTAAAAATCCAACGTTTAATTGTAAGGTGCATTCGTGGGCTGGTTTTATAATGTTACTTTCGTTAATTGTAGCGCCAATATTAATCGCTATAAGTCCAACGACTGAAATTATCCCATTATATTTCCGTGTATTGTCACTGCTTTCAGTAATAGCAGCGGTTTATTATCTTTTTGCCATGGCTAAAGCCGTTAAAAATCAGAGTAATCCCGGTATACATCAACGCATTTCATATGGTTTTCAATTAATATGGTTAAGCGCTTTTTCAATCGTGTTGAGCTAGTTGAACCTGTTGCACTACAAGCTAGCACTGGTTACAGATTACTAGCTTGCTCAACCTAAGCGCTTCATACAATCAAGGTGTATCTGTCGTTATTGTTGATCTAATAGCTGGTATGAAGCGTTTGTTGTCTGCGCCAGCTAAGCTCCATTACGGGGATGGTAAAACCATAACAGCATACAACAATAAAAGGCTGAATTTGAAAGCTTAGCTCAGGCCAAAGTAAAAAGGCGGTTACACAGGCTGCTGTGCGTACAACAGCATGTACTATAGCCACTTTTTGTGCTGCTAAAACACCATGGACTAGCCACATCAGTCCTGTTTGTACCGCTAGGGCAAAAGGTAATGCGAGATAGTTCTCCATAAAAAACGGGATGCTAATCGCAAAGGTAAGTAAGCTCATGCCCATCGCGGCTAAAAATACACTTTCGAACCAGTTTCGTTGATGCTTTTTCTTAAATTGTATGTTCTCACCGGTTAAACGAGATACGCCCATTGCTAGGTAAACAATTGATCCCGTGCCGATAAATACTGCCATTATCATTTCTGATGCGGGTAATACAAAGCTTAATGCCAATAATAAACTCCAAACAATCATGCCAGATAAGGGCATTGCTAACGCGCGTAGTTGACGGTATTCAATTAACTGTTGGTCTAATGATTTGTATTGCATGATGTAGCCTCCTTGTTGGTATAGACACATTATCTGGGTAACGGCATGTTTACGTTAGTGTGAAGTGTCAACAATAGAGGATGACAAATGTCATGTCCTATAGGGTTGTTTTAACAGATTTTAAAACTGATGCTTATAGACCAATCTACCAAAATAATGTGTGGCATTTTTGTTTACTGCTGTATTTCCCTACGTAACCGCCTGCAAAAGTGTATTAAACTCACCAAAACCCGATGCTATGAATATTATAAATAAAAACAGTGGTTTAAATTGAATGACGACTGAAAGTCAGTTAATGTTTATTTCAATAATAAATTACAAGAAAACGAGTAATTCTACAGGCTCGTTAGCTTACTCAAGGAAGTCTAATGTATCGCATTATTGTTTTAACCTTATCCATTCTTTTTTCTGGCGCCGTAACAGCTGATACGAATATTGATAATCAAAATGTAAAAAGAGCTGTGCTCGACTATATAGAGTCACAACATAAAGTCGAACCGGACTTAATGAAAAGAGGCTTAGATAAAAAATTAGCTAAAAGAACTTACTGGGAATCTAAAGATGGCTCAGAGATTATAATGGAGACTGATTTTGAAACTATGGTATGGGTGGCTGAAAACTACAACAAAGATGGTAATAAATTCCCTTCATCTCCCAAAGTTGATATCAACATACTCGATATTGATAATCGAGTTGCATCGGTAAAATTAACAGTAGATGATTGGATTGATTACATGCACTTATATAAAAATGAAAATAACGAGTGGAAAATAATTAACGTTTTGTGGCAATACCATGATACGAAGAAGCATTCGAGTAAACCGTAAATTTCGAAATCATGAGTGGCATTTTTATTTAACACCTACAATTATTAGTCTTCGATAGCTTAGTGTCGATATTAGCTTCTTGTTCCAAGCCCTCATCATGCACAGGGCTGAACATTTAACAACATACATCCGCAATGACTATGACTCTATAGCCGTTAAAGAATAAGCCGCCCAGGCTGCTTACTCGTGTTTATTGATGCCAATCTACTAGCTCCAAAACATCAAATTGAATGTACCGAAGTGAATTAAATATGCGGCCATTCCCCACTGACTTAACAGTGCAATAGCCCGGTAGCACTGGCTACGTTTTAGGTTTAGGCTAGCTCTTTTTTGCCATACTGCCCAGCTAAAATACGCAATAGTGAATGGCCACAGGCAGCTGATTATCCATAAGCTGATGGACGATAGCGATAAGCTATTTAGCGCCCACAATTGCAATTGAGAGAAGCAAAAATAGAGGCCGATAAAAATCAATGGCAATAGCAGGCAGGCTAAATGCAGAGTAAATCGAGTCGGTAACGCCTTGCGTCTGATGGCTAAAATGACGGTGTAAACGGTCATCATTGCTGCGCTAAGGCTGGTGACTAACACCAATATACCTAAAGCCAGAAAGAGGTAATTTAACCAGGGTCCGTACCAACGCGTGTCGGCAAGGTACGTGTCCCAGGTTTCCTGTATTAAGGTCTGGCCTTGGCTGTCTAATGTTAGGGTTAGGCTAATTGCTTGCTTGTTTTTAGGGCGAAAACCTTGGTTTTCTAAGTAGCTATTTTCATTAAGCTGACTGCTAATCCTTTTAAGGCTGAAGCCATTGCGAGGGTGTGATCTTGGCTACTCATATATAAAGCGGGGAGCGGTGCAGCTTGCCAGGGTAGCTTATCTTGCTGTTGCAAATAACGACAAGCCAGTGTGGCAAAACGTGGGTCACAATTAACTCCAGTACCAACTGCGGGCCCCTAAAGGTAGGTTATGTAAGCTTAGCTCTGCTTGCTGCATCTTAGCCTTAGCAGCGTTGAGTTGTTGCTGCCAACATTATAGCTCTTGCTCCAAAGTAATTGGCATGGCGTCCATTAAATGAGTGCGCCCGGTTTTAACCAGATTTGAATGCTTGTTGGCTAAATATTTTAATCTGTCACTTAGATCTGTAATAGCCGGATACAATTGAGTCTTTAAATGCCGCACTGTACTAATATGAATACAGGCGGGCACCACATCGTTACTGCTTTGACCCATATTGACATGATCATTGGGATGCACTTTATCCTGCAAATATCGCTGGCCAGGCTGGCAATCACTTCATTAACATTCATATTAGAACTGGTGCCAGAGCCTGTTTGAAACAGGTCTAGCGGAAAGTGCGTTGAAAAATCAAGCTGCTTACTGGCTATAATCGCTTGTTGAATGGCTGTTGCAATAGGTTTGTCGAGCAAGCCAAGTTGCTATTAGCCTGTGCCGCCGCCGATTTTATATCGAGTAAGGCGACTAATGCAGCAGCAGGAAAACGTCGTTCAGAAAACTGGAAGTTATCTCGTGCTCGTTGGGTTTGTGCCTGATAACAAACATCATCTGGCACTTCACTTTACCCATGCTGTCATGTTCGATAGGCATTTCACTCATAAGATTTCCGACTCGGTTTTTGATTAGGATATGTTAGTGTGTTGAGTAAGCTTAGCAGTAAGTACCCATAAACGTTTATAGGGAGATCGGTAATGAACCATTCTATGCAATTATTGAAACAGCTTAAAAGTAAGGGAAAAACTTTTCGGTATTACAGCTTTGATCGATTAGCCGAACACTACGATTTATCTCGCTTACCCTTCGCCGCAAAAATCTTATTAGAAAATCTCCTGCGTTATGAGAACTCAGAATTTGTCCAGCCAGAGGATATTGATACCTTAGCACGCTGGGACTTAGATAACTGGTCCGAAACCGAAATCGCTTTTGTGCCTTCCAGAGTTATTTTACAAGATTTTACTGGCGTACCCTCTGTGGTCGATTTGGCCGCAATGCGAGATGCTATCGAGACATTAGGTGGCAATGCTGACGCGATTAATCCACTCAATCCAGTCGAACTGGTGATTGACCATTCGGTGATGGTTGATGTGTTTGCCGAATCCGGTGCGCTGCAAAAAAATACCGCCATCGAAATTCAACGAAACCGTGAACGCTACCAGTTTCTGCGTTGGGGTCAGCAAGCTTTTGATAACTTTAAAGTGGTCCCGCCAGGGCGCGGTATCGTGCATCAGATTAATTTAGAATATTTGGCTCGGGTAGTTTTTGTCAAAGAAGATGAAGACAACTTATTATATCCCGACACGTTAGTCGGTACAGATTCTCATACCACCATGATTAACGGTCTTGGTGTGCTGGGCTGGGGCGTAGGTGGTATTGAGGCCGAGGCTGCCATGCTGGGGCAACCTGTTACCATGCTGTTACCCGAAATTGTCGGCTTTGAATTTACCGGTACATTACCACCAGGGGTTACCGCTACCGATTTGGTGTTAACCGTCACCGAGCAATTACGCGCATTTGGCGTTGTCGGTAAATTTGTTGAGTTTTTTGGTGCCGGCGTCGATCAACTGACCCTAGCTGATAGGGCAACCATTGCTAATATGGCCCCTGAATACGGTGCGACTTGTGGCATTTTCCCGATTGATCAGCAAACCTTAGATTACTTAGCGCTTACTGGTCGCGAACCGGATCGTATCGAGCTGATAAAAGCGTATCTCAAAAAGATGGATATGTGGGCTAGCGCATCTGATAACAAAGCCTGTTATCACGCCACGTTACAGTTAGATTTGGGCAGTATTGTGCCATCTATCGCCGGCCCTAAAAGGCCACAGGATAGAATTGCACTAGAGCAGGCAGGTGTCAGTTTTCGTCAGTGGCTCGACAGCCAAATTCCGGTTAGCCAAGTTGAAACCCAAGCTAAAGATGAGCTCGAAAGCGAAGGTGGTCCTGTAGTGCAAGTGCCGATCGCCGATGGCAGTAAAGGTGTAGCTTGCCGCTATCGAGATAAAGACTTTGTCCTCGAAGCTGGCGCGGTGGTGATAGCCGCGATTACCAGCTGTACTAATACCTCCAACCCATCTGTGTTAATCGCCGCCGGATTATTGGCCAGAAATGCCCGCCGAAAAGGTTTACAGGTTAAACCTTGGGTAAAAACCAGCTTTGCACCTGGCTCGCAGGTGGTGACAGATTATTTAATAAAATCGGGTCTCAATGTCGATTTAGATGCTCTAGGGTTTCAGTTAGTAGGCTACGGTTGTACCACCTGTATTGGTAATTCTGGTCCTTTACCTCAGCCCGTTAGTGAAGCAATACAACAGGGCAGGTTAAAGGTGTGTTCGGTGTTGTCGGGTAACCGTAACTTCGATGGTCGTATTCATCCTGAAGTACAAGCTAACTACCTGGCATCGCCGCCGCTAGTGGTCGCGTATGCACTGGCCGGTAACATGAAAGCCGATATTGCCAGCGAGTCACTTGGCGAGGATGCTGATGGTAATGCGGTTTATTTAAAAGATATCTGGCCGGACAATCAAGAAATTCAACAGGTCATGGCCAGCGCAGTGCAAAGTGATATGTTTGTGTCGCGTTATGCCGATGTGTACAGTGGTGATGCCGATTGGCAAGGGTTAGAGGTCGTGCAGAGTCAGAAATATAACTGGCCAGATTCTACCTATGTAAAACAACCGCCATTTTTTGACGGCATCACTGCCGAAGTGCCTACAATAACAGGCATAGATAATGCCCGCTGTTTACTCAAATTGGGCGACTCGGTCACAACAGACCATATTTCACCGGCGGGATCTATTGCACCCAACAGCCCTGCCGGAGACTATTTACAACAAGCTGGTGTGGCTATTCAAGACTTTAACTCTTATGGCTCGCGCCGTGGTAACCATGAAGTGATGATGCGCGGCACCTTTGCCAATGTAAGATTGAGAAACTTGCTGGCACCGGGAACCGAAGGCTGTTGGACACGTTTAATGCCTAACGGTGAGTCAATGACTGTATTTGATGCCGCGATGCAGTATCAGCAACAAGGAACGCCTTGTATTGTGCTGGCAGGTAGAGAATATGGTACCGGTAGCTCAAGGGACTGGGCAGCCAAAGGGCCAGCATTGTTGGGCGTTAAAGCGGTAATAGCCCAAAGTTACGAGCGTATTCATCGCTCTAACCTAGTGGGAATGGGCATTTTACCCTTGCAGTTTATGCCAGACGACAGTGCTGAGTCACTGAACCTCACAGGTGAAGAGCAATTTAGTATTCCAGCGGTAAGTGCCGGGCAAAAAAACGTTAAAGTGACCGCAACTGACAAAACGGGTAAGCAACATTCGTTTGAAGCTAAAATCCGTATTGATACCCCTAATGAGTTCAGTTACTACCGACATGGCGGGATTTTACATTATGTATTACGTAATTTGGCACAATCATCTAGCTCAGTCGTCTAGTTAAGTTATTTAGCCCGGTAATCAGGCCAAGTGATCGAAGTTGTACCGCTTGTTTATCAGCGGCTTTAAATAGCCAGTAAATAGGCTCAAGTTTAATAACTTGGGCATATTTTTTTTGCTGCAGATATAAAAATATGTAGGCCAAGGTATTGTTTAGGCTTTAACTACAACTCAGTGTCTTACTCAAACAATCTGTAAATTAACCATTAACGACTTAATTAAGGCGACTTGCTGAACCCAACAAGACTTAGATAGGGTGTATTACGGATATTGAATCAGTTATAATTAACATACTCAATGGAACTGATACATAATTGAACCTATGTATAATGGGCTAGAACAATGAAAAAGGAATTTCAGTGAAAAACTTATCTGCTAGGCAATATCAATTCATCCCAAGCTACTCAGTCACTCAGAGTCAGCATCAAACTGTAAATGACTCGTTATATAAGCATAAAGCTTGCTCATAATTTTAACTCGTCATCGGCTAGAAAGACCTAGAGCTGACTTCATATTGTGATATTTGCTCATATTTTAATGGCCTAATCAAGGTGTTTAACTATGAACAATATTGCGGTTTAGTTTCAAATTAATCCCAAGGCATCATAAAATATTTTGTCTATTTACCACTGGGTAGTGGCAATAACCAATTCAATAATATAAGGAAATTTAAATGAATCTTGCTCGTAAAATTACTGCAATTGCTGTAGCGGGTGCACTTTCTGCTTGTGCAGCGACACAAGTTGACAATACACCAAAGCACCCGACAGCAGTGGTTACTGCAAAATTTACTATCAATGGTTTATATCTGCCGGACCATAAAGGTACGCAAACCGTGTATACACGTGAAAATATGCGTGCGATCGATCAAAAAGCGGAATTTGATAGTTTTTATATGGGTTGGGCAGACTACGATGAGACTAATATTTTCAGGATTTCTGAAAACCTACTATGGCATGTTGATCATGATAAAAAAAGCTATCGTGAATGTCCTCTCAGTGGTTGTAAAAATGTGTTTGAAGAATTTATGGCTAAAACCCAAAGCGCTTCAGATGAGGAAGAAGAATATGAAACTTATGAAGAAAAAGGCTGTAGTGTCACGTTAGATAAAAATGACTTCACAGTCGTTGCGACTAATAACACTCGTAAAATAGGTGGCTTAGCCTCGCAGGAATATACCGCGACTTGGACAACCGAATTTAAAGATGAAAACGGTAAAATAGACCTTAATTTACTGCAATTTGTATTTTGGACCACCACCCCAACGGCAGACATGAAAGGCGTTTGGAAAATTCATGAAAAAGCCACTGACAACTATCTTAATCAGGTAGGCGACAAAAATGGTTTAGTCCGTTTATTGGGTAAAGATGGCTATAAAGCCATTAGTGCTTTTAGTGGTGACGTAGAGAAAAATGATAAACAAAATTTTAATAGCATTACTGAAAAGCTAGCCACTATTCAAGGTTACCCATTATCGATAAAAATGGAATGGTTTCAAAAAAGTGAAGCTTGCCCTACTGTGAAGAAAAAGCGATCTGACGCTGGGCTCGATTTATCTCAAGGCCTTGAAAGTGCAGCGACAAATTTTTTTGGTAATCTGATTAAAGATGAAGCAGATAACGTTGTTGACAGTGTTGTTTCAGAGTGGAAAAAAGATGCAAGGGTACGTTATATATATGAAGTCACTTCAGTGTCTGAAAAACAAATAAATGATAGTCGATTTAATGTGCCCAATGGCTATACACTTGAAGATAGGCAATAAAAATACTTAGAGAAGGCCTCTTCATAAACGACTAAAGCAAGTGTGCTTAACGTTAATAAAACCCGATTAACATTGCGTGTTAATCGGGTTTTATTGATTTAGGGCCGAGTGATATCGGATAAAATCTAAGAGTTCATTTTACGTATGTCCACTCACATTACTGTCAACAACGACTTTAACAGTTTGGCCCCTTAGTCTTATCAGTGTCTTTTGTTATTATGATAACCATTCTAATAAATAGAATGCTTTAAGGCATTTTTTGCTATTTTTATTCAACTTAATAGTCGATAAGCTAGGGGCAATTCACTGGCAAAACTGTTTTGCTAGTCTGATATTTCGAGGTGATTATGCAAATTATCTATAAAACTCAAGCTCGCCCAGCAATGGATGGTGATGGGGTGAACATTAAACGTGTCGCTGATTTTGGTAAACAAAGCTATGACCCCTATTTGATGTTGGACGAATTGAAGTCGGATGATAAGCAAGATTTTATTGGCGGTTTTCCACCGCACCCTCATCGTGGCATTGAAACCTTTACCTATATAATGAAAGGCGGTTTTGAGCACCGTGATCATATGGGCAATGTGAAAGCTATTCGTGCTGGTGATGTACAGTGGATGAGCACAGGCAGTGGCGTTATTCATTCTGAAATGCCGTTAGCAGATGCTAATGAAGGGCTACACGGTTTTCAAATTTGGCTCAATATGCCAGCTAAAGACAAAATGCGTCCGGCTATTTATCGCGATACAACGGTTAATCCTAATCCAAGCTTGCTCAACAATAAGGGCGCCAAGCTGATTGCGTTAGCCGGCACTTGGCAGTTTGCTGATACACCAGACAGTATCACTAATACCCATATTGAAGGGCTTGCAGGCAGTGGGGCTATTGCTGATTTGATTATTGAGCCAAACAGCTCTGCTAATATTGCGTTAAACCAGCATGGCGCAGTCAATGTTTATATTTATCAAGGCCAGCTTAATGTGCTGGTTGACGGCGAAAATGTGGTGTTTGGCGAAGGCACTATGCTTAAACTTAATCCGCACATATTGGCACAGTTCAACGCAGGTGACTCAGGGCTAGGGTGTTTAATTCTGGCGGGTAACCCAATTAATGAGCAGATTGTGCATATGGGGCCGTTTGTAATGAATACTCAAGCTGAAATTAATCAAGCGGTTGAAGATTACCAGCAAGGGCGTTTTGGCCATTTAGCACATTAATCGTTTAGAGGGTTGCTGATTTATTAAACGGCTAAAATAATAGAGCTTAAACAATGATGGAGTAATTTTTAGGGTTTATTGCTATAATTAGCCCGTTCCGGCCAAAGCCATTTGCTTTGGCCTTATTATTTTTAGTTTGCTTTCAGCACAGGATATTCCTTTGAGTCAATCACCTTCGCAAGTTGCCAGTCAGGCATTTTCATCATTAAACTTAAAACCCGAGTTATTAGATAATCTTAGCACCATGGGCTATGAGTCTATGACACAAATCCAAGCAGAAAGTTTACCGCCGATTTTAGCGGGTGATGATGTGATTGGCCAAGGTAAAACCGGCTCAGGCAAAACTGCCGCCTTTGGTTTAGGCTTGTTAAACAAATTGGATGTGAAGCGTTTTCGCATTCAAACTATGGTGCTTTGTCCTACGCGTGAGCTAGCAGACCAAGTCGCTAAAGAAATTCGTACTTTAGCCCGCGGCATTCATAACGTGAAAGTACTCACCTTATGTGGTGGTGTGCCAATGGGACCACAAATTGGTTCACTTGAACATGGCGCGCACATTATTGTCGGTACCCCAGGGCGTATTATTGATCACCTAGATCGTAACCGTCTTGATTTAGGTGATGTCAACATGTTGGTGTTAGACGAAGCCGATCGCATGTTAGAAATGGGCTTTCAAGAGCACATTGATGCGATTATCGACCAAACTCCGCATGAGCGCCAAACCCTGCTGTTTAGTGCGACTTTTCCAGAGCAAATTCAATCTATTGCTGAACGCATTATGTATAAGCCGGTGATGGTGAAAGTGGAATCAACCCACGATAACTTAACCATTGAACAGCGCTTTTACCGTATTGAAGACAACCAAGGCCGCTTAGAAGCGCTGCGTTTGTTATTACTTGATAAGCAACCAGAAAGCGCAGTAGTATTTTGTAATACTAAGCGTGAAACCCAAGACGTGGCTGATGCACTGCTTGAGTTTGGTTTCAGTGTTTTAGCATTACACGGCGATTTAGAACAACGCGATCGCGATCAAATGTTACTGCAATTTGCTAACAAAAGTGCCCGTATTTTAGTGGCAACTGACGTGGCAGCCCGTGGTTTAGATATCGATGCGTTAGATGCGGTATTTAACTACCACTTAGCTTACGACAGCGAAGTGCATATTCACCGCATTGGCCGTACAGGTCGCGCGGGTAGCCAAGGTGCAGCATATAGCTTCTTTGGTGAAAATGATGGCTATAAAATGGCGATGATTGAAGAAGCATTGAATAAAGATATTGTGCCTTCTACACTGCCACCATTAAGTGCGTTAACTAAAGCACCGCTAGCACCTCTTATGCAAACCATACAAATAGAGGGCGGCAAGAAACAAAAAATTCGTCCAGGCGATATTGTTGGTGCATTGACTGGCGAAAACGGCATTGATTTCAACGATATCGGTAAAATTAAAGTGACTGATATTCGTGCTTACGTTGCGGTATCTCGCACTGTTGCGCAGCAGGCTATGTCTAAAATTACTAAGGGCAAGCTGAAGGGTAAAACCTACCGCGCCTGGTTTATGTAAAACAGACTTATCAACTAGCATTATTGGATAGTCGCTTATCGTGACTTAACCCTATAGCTAGTCGTTAGTTTCACCCCAAAAGGAGCATAATGCTCCTTTTTTTGTTTTCGTTTTTTAATAGCATCATCACGGTAAGCGGCAGTCTTATCTGATTATTACTTTGAGCTAGCGCCATGTTTGAGGTAAATTCACCGCAAGTAAAATGATCAATAACGTCAATAGACGGATACTGAACAGTCGATTTCAAAAGGTATGATTGCTATGACTCCCGCCATTGATTTAGTTAAAAAACATCGCTTACCTTTTACCGTGCATGAGTATCAGCATGACTCGAATGCGGTTTCTTATGGTTTAGAAGCGGCTGAAAAACTACAAGTAAAAGCTGAACTGGTGTTTAAAACCTTAGTGGTCGAAACCGACAGCCATAAATTAGCGGTAGCGATATTGCCTGTCTGCCAACAGCTAAACTTTAAGAAAATGGCCAAAGCGCTGAAGGTTAAAAAAGTACACATGGCAGACAGTGCTTTGGTGGAACGCACAACAGGTTATGTATTAGGTGGGGTGAGTCCTTTGGGGCAAAAAAAGCGTTTGGCCACTGTGATTGATCAAAGCGCAGAATTATTACCACAACTGTATTTTAGTGCCGGTAAAAGAGGGCTTGAATTACAGATGTCGCCAACGGATTTACAAGCGTTACTGTCCGCCAGCTTTGCTGATATTACCAATGACTGAGCGGTTTAGACGCTGTCGCTACTCAAATTGAGGCCTTAACGCTTCTGGCAGTGAAAACTGCACAGGTGTCGCTGTGACAGGGCAAACAAAAGCAAATTCACAACAGCATAATTTTAAATCTGGAGCATCCGCCGTGGCATTGCCATGCAAGCGGTCGCCAACAACAGGGTGACCAATACTGGCCATGTGAATGCGAATTTGATGCTTACGACCCGATTCAATTTTAACCTGCACTTTAGATTGATCTAATTCAGGGTTGTACTGCAATAAACTGGCGTGCGATAGCGCGGGTTTACCATCTACTTGGGTATCAATGGTTATCGTATTATCGGCAAAACGTCCTTGCACTATTACTTGGTAAAATTTATCTAACTGACGAGTCTCAAACAGTTTAGCAACTGCTGCGGTGGCTTTTTTGGTGTGGCCGATAATAATCAACCCAGATGCTGCGCGGTCAAGGCGGTGGATAATATACGCGCTACGTGGCGGCTCGGTATTTAATTCAATAAAGCGATTAATGGTAGTGTGATCGCTCCACTTAGAAGCCTGGCAGCGTAAGCCATAGGGTTTATACCACAGGCTATAATCACCCTGGTCAAACATCAACTGTGTATTGGCGGGGACTTCAGCGAGTATGTGACTGTTGTAATATAAATGCAGTTTATCACCCACTTTAAGGGCTTTTTTAGCCCGCCTAAGTCGAATAACCTGTTTGCCATGGGTGTGCCAAACGGCGCCTTTTTGCATGGCCTGTTTAATGACTTGCTTTGATAGACCAGAATGTTGCGACAATAACGTGCTTGCATCGACCTCACAGGAAGTAATGTCGAGATGGCATTCAATCAGATTATCTATTTGTGGTGTATCTGGCATAGTTTGCATCGGCTTTTACAGTTTGATAAACACTATTTTACGTGATTTGTTGCTGAAGAGGTGATCAATTTGGCGATAGGTGAATAATATTTCAGGCCACTTTAACCGTAAGTTTCTTTATTGGTAAGATAAAACAGCGTAGCATTAGCGGCATAAGTAAGCCTTTTTTGGAGCAACAATTGGACCATTTTGTTTGGAATGCAGACCCTGTTTTGGTGTCGTTTATGGGGTTGACCGTACATTGGTACGGGGTATTATTTGCTACCGCGATAGCGGCGGGTTTCCAGGTAATGAAAAAAATCTATCAGGCAGAAGGCTTGGACCTTGAGTCATTAGATAACTTTTTGGTTTACTGCGTTATCGGCATTATTGTCGGCGCAAGGCTAGCCCATTGTGTATTTTATGATCCGAGCTACTATTTTGCTCATCCGCTGAAAATACTCGCTATTTGGGAAGGCGGCCTAGCCAGTCATGGCGGCGGCTTAGGGGCTATTTTAGCGCTGTATTACTATAAACGAAAAATAGGCCTGCCATTTTTGTTTTTGTTAGACAGACTGGCGATTGCCACGGCAATTTTTGGCTTTTTTGTGCGTATGGCAAATTTTGCCAATTCAGAAATTCTAGGTGAGCCAACCACAAAACCCTGGGGTATTATCTTTGAACGTATCGATTTGCTACCGCGTCATCCGGCGCAATTGTATGAAGCGTTTGCTTATCTACTGATTTTTATTTTGCTGGTGGGTTTATACCGCAAAACAAAATTAAAGCTGCAACATGGTGGCCTATTCGGGGTGTTTTTAGTGTTAGTGTTCAGCGCCCGTTTTGCGATTGAATCGGTTAAGGTTAGCCAAACCGCTTACAGCGAAACCTTGATGACCGCAGGCCAGTGGTTAAGTGTGCCATTTTTAATTGTCGGTGTTGTATTACTTGGCCGCGCTATGATGGCAAAAAGTGAACCCGTGACAAAGAAGTGATTAGCTAACGCTATCAATATTTTTAACGCGATTAAATAAGCGAACAAAAAAGTGGTCAAGGCGATATGCGCCTGACCACTTTTTTATGCTAATGACAATTATGTCGATAACAATTATGTCGATAACAATCTAGTTTCGCGTGCTTGTGAGCCGCTATAACTATTTAAAATCACTTAACTTTAAAATCATTTCAATTTAAATATCACTTCAACGCGATCACTCACGGTGACTTGCCCTTGCTGATAACCCTGATTAGCGTCACTCGATTCTGCCGCCATACGGTACATTACCGGTTGCACTGGCTGTTGGTCAAAATAGCGAATTTGCCACACGCCATCGACCTTTTTATCAAATCCTTTGGCTAACGATGCGGCTTTTTGCTTGGCATCCGTAATGGCGCTTTGACGTGCCTGTTCAATATATTCCGCCTGCTTACTTGAGCTTAGTTTAATGTTGTTAACCCGATTGATACCTTGATCTAAAGCGGTGTCGAGTAAGTCATTTAACTGGCTTAAATCTCGTACGGTAATGGTCATGCTTCTGCTGGCCTGGTAAGCCACCAGTTTAGCGGGTTCATTATTTTGATAATGATATTGCGGGCGGATATTTAAATTGGCGCTGTCGATATCATTTTTGGCAATACCGGCTTTATCTAATCGGCTTAAAAACTGGCTAATGGCTTTATCTGACTCGGTTTTAGCTTCTTTTGCTGTGGGTGCATCAACCACTACTTCAATATCAATAGTGGCCATATCAGCCTCAATGCTAATTTCGCTGCTGCCGATGGTTTCTAAGTGGGGAAATGGTAAGTCTGCCGCAAAAGCCGGTAAAGCACTGAACGCCAGTACTGATGACATGATTGATGCCAGTGCTGATGTGCGTACTGTAGGAAAGGTTAAGGCTGAAAATGAGTTAGAAAAAGTAAGCAGGTTCATGTATTGCTCCAAATAAGGGCGATGTGCCTCAAGTGTAATTTGTTTTATTCGTTAATGTTGATAACGCTATAAACGAGAGTAAATCTAAAAAGGGTTAACAATATTATTTATTTTTTATTGCTGGCATCACACGCGCCGTAATGGCGGGTTTTTTCTAAAATCCTGTGGCGTGATCTGGTACCAACGTTTAAAGGCTCGTCTAAAGTTTGCGACGTCAACATAGCCTAATTCAAAGGCTATTTGCTGAATACTCATCTTTGATTCACGTAAATAATGCTGTGCTAAATGTTGTTGAACATTGGTGAGTAATTGCTGGTAACTGGTGTGATGTTTTAGCAGCTGACGGTGCATGGTGCGTGGGCTTACATGTAATAGCTGGGCGATATCCTGTTGAGATATTTTGCCTTGATGCTTCAAAATAAGTTGTTGAACCTGGCTGATAAAACCTATGGGTTGTTGTGCATCAAGTTGCTGTTGGCAAAATTGTTTGGCTTGAAATGCCGCCGCTGGGTCGCTGCTAGCCAGCCTTTGGTTTGCGGTAGTTTGCGATAGCACAATACTATTTTGCGGTTGTGAAAATAGCAGTTCACAGGGCATAAAGAGTGAATATTGCTCGTAATAATCAGGTTTGGTTACTTTTAAATGAACCGCTTTAATCACGGACTTGTCAGTCAGAAGGTGTAAAAACAGGGTTAAAAAGGTCACCGTAATGGCATCAATAAAGGCTTGATGGCCTTTAGGAAGAGGCTGAGACAAATCATAGTTGATGTGTAGTTTTTGATGATGCGCGCTGATATCAATTTCAATTAACGGATTTCGGGTATGAATAAACTGCTTTAACAGTAATAGCGCATCATTTAACGAGGCGCTATTGAGCATCGCCAACCCTAGCATGCCATGGGCAATAACAGATATTTTTTTACCGACATACAGGCCAATATCTGGCCGCTGTGACAGTGTTATCGCGCTGTCTATTAACTCACTATATTGGCTAAGGGTTAACTGGCTATTGGCTTGCTGTAAGTCAGCTAGTGTCAGTTTATTTTGTTGTAACCATTGCTGCGCCGGTAATTGCCAATCACACAATTGCTGATACAACTGGTGCAGATAAAATACCGGTATTAAAGGCTCGCTAACCGCAGACATATTTTTGATGACTTTGTCATGCTTTATAGGGGGAATTGCAGTCAAGGTCATATCCTAGTCAGACACCAATGCCCTAGTTGTAGCGGATTTAATCAAAGTTGTCTATAAATGACCCCTAGATGTCTTTTTTACCCGCTATTCTTTTTACTCACACTTGATAGATTAATTGTTAATAAAAGACATTAGCTAGGAGCTAACGGTGCACTATTTAAAATTTATGTCGTTCCATTTAATGGGCCTATTTACCCTGGCTGCGCTGACGTTAGGTCAATTTTACATCGTGCTGGGTTATGCCATCTGGTTGTTATTCTATATTGGTGGCGACATTGTGTTAGGTGATGATGATTCAACCCCAAGTTATGCTCATCACAGTATTATGACCTGGCAGCTTTGGCTGGCATTGCCCTTGTTAATGGCCATTCTATTTGTGTTTAGTTGGCATTTTGCTACTACAGATGTATGGGGTTATGGCCAATGGATCACCGAATTAACCGGCTATGATGCCCTGGCGGCCAAAGCCAATACCAGCTGGTATCAACAACTGGTATTAGTGGCTTTTACTGGGCTGGTTATCGGGGTGATAGGCACAGTGACGGGGCATGAACTGGTGCACCGTACCTGGCATAAAATGTCTTACACTATTGGGCGATGGTTATTAGCCTTTAGTTTTGACGCTAACTTTGCCATTGAACACGTATACGGTCATCATCGTTTTGTGTGTACCGCGCAAGACCCAGCTTCTGCCCCAAGAGGCCGCAATGTTTACCAGCACATTATTGTGTCCAGCTGGTATGGCAATATCAGTGCCTGGAATATTGAAAAGCGTCGTTTATCAGTTAAAAGTTTACCGATATTTTCACGGCATAATCGCGTGTTAAGAGGTATTGCCATGAGTCTGGTTATTCTTCTGGCGGTGTTTGCTTTGGGGTCTTGGCAGGCATTGGCATTTTTTATTCCCACCGCACTGTGGGCTAAGGCGACGTTAGAAATAGTCAATTATATGGAGCACTATGGTTTGGTTCGCGCTAATGGCACTAAGGTAGCACCACGGCATTCATGGAACACCAATAAGCGGGTCAGTTCCTGGTCATTGTTTAATTTAACTCGCCATTCGCATCATCATGCACAAGCTCAAGTACCGTATCACCGCTTAGCACCCTATGAGGGTGCACCTATGATGATCAGTGGTTACTTAGCTACCTTAGGGTTAACCCTTATTCCACCGTTATGGCATAGACTTATGCTGCCTAGGTTAGCCCATTGGGATGCTCATTTTGCCAATGATGATGAAAAAGTATTGGCCCAACAAGCCAATGACGCCAGCGGTATAGCGGCTTACCAACAAATGCATCAAGTTGAAACGGGTTCAATATCAGCCTAGGTCAGTATTAACCTAGGCTGATATGTAATGCTATGTAGAGGCTTAAGCTGATATTACAAATAGAGGCTTAAGCTGATATTACAAACTTAGGCTAATACGATTGCGGCCTTCTGCTTTTGCACGATAAAGCGCGGTGTCAGCGGCGCAAATAAGCGCGGTAGCGGTGCGGAACTGGCCTTGTTGTTCACAGGCAATGCCCTGGCTGACACTTATTTTCACTTCCTGGGTTAAGCCCATATCAGTAAATTTAATTTGGTTAATTTGGCGCTGAATTTTTTCAGCCACTCGTTGTGCCTGCGCCTGGCTGAAGTTAGGCAGAATAACGGTAAACTCTTCGCCGCCAAAACGGGCGGCTAAACAGTCGCGGTTAGGCATGGCTAAGTTAATTACCTGAGCCACTTTTTGTAAGCACTTATCGCCATTAATGTGGCCATAGTTGTCGTTAAAAATTTTAAAGAAGTCGATATCAATCAAGATCAAACTTAACGGATGTTGATGTTGTCTGCTATCGTCCCAGGCATTTTGCAATGCTTCATCAAAAGCATGACGATTAGCTAAACTGGTGAGTTTGTCGGTATTGGCTAAACGGGTTAACTCTTCAAACTTTTCTTTGTGGCTAGTGAGGTTGTGCATTACCCCGACAATTAACGGTTTGGCATTTTCACCTACGGGCAGGCACGACAGTGAAATGTCGGCATTGACTAAACTTGAGTCAGAGCGTTGCAGTACAATTTCTTTGGGGCCGTGATTAAATGGGGTGAAGGTTTCACGCCAATGGGCAAACAACTCTTGGTATTCTTCTTGGTAGGCTGAGTTAACAAAGTTAGTCCATTTTTGACCAATCAATAACTCTTTTGGCGAGCCGAAAAGTTTGGCTGCATGCTGGTTAATCATTTCAATGACGCCTTCATCATTGACCACAAAAATGGCTTCTGAAATGGCATTCATCAAAAAACCTAGGCTAGATAATTGGGTGGCCTGATCTAACGTGTGCTCAAAAATTTTCGGTGTTGATACTGTTTTTGGGGGACTGGTTAACGCCGTTTTAGTGGGGGTAACAGGCGCATTTTTTTGATCTGGCGTGGGGAAGTTTTTACCTGATAACGCCTTAGCAAGTTCAGTGGCACGGGTTAATGTGTCATGGAATTCTTGGTATTTGTCAGAGGTTATCATGGTCAGTCCCTTTTAAAATATAATGTGTGTCAAACAAACGTATTTCGATGACACACACTATATTGGAAAAAGTAAAAAACAGCCTTCCGTTAACCTTCTGGTTGTATCTTATTGTTTTTAAATTAATTACATAGGGGGTTTATTGATTACTTGTGGGTCAGGACTGACAATGCATTCGTGTGAATTGAGTGGCGTTAACACAATTCTGAATGAAATATCATCGTCATTTTTACAGTATGTGTCATGAATTTTTAACTCAGTGGCTTGGTTTTTTATGCTGACTTTTCCGATGTCTGGGTCATTTGGGTTGTCAAAAATAATCCCCGCAAATCGATAATTAGCCGCTGTCGCGGTGTCTAATTTAAATCTAATAGATGTGTCTTCTTGCACAACCAATTGGCAGGTTGGTGTACCATTATATAAAAAGGTGGATTGCTCATAAGTTACAGTGACATTAATTTTATTGGTAGATGACATTATTATTTCCTTATAGTGGGATGGACGTTTTAGAGGTTAAAAGTGGGTAATGCGTCGAGACATTAATGTCCATTTTATTGAGTGCACTTATCTGCTCTGCTATTGATACTTTCGATTGCAGACATAAATTTGCAACCACAACAATTTGGTTTATTTCAATTTCAAATGGATGATACTTTTCAGGTACGTTCGCTAGTGCCAGCTTACAACTTGTGATCATTAAATTAGGCTGTTGATTGTGTTTTGCTTGTGTGGCATTAAGCAAGGCAACTTCCGCCCAAAAAATGTTTGATGACGGAGTTTTGTGTTCTTTTTTCAAGTTAATATTTAGTTGTTCAAGAAGTTGTTCACTGTCTTGCCACTGCGCTAACGTTTGATAATATTTAATTGCTTCAAATATTACTTTATTGTTCAATTGTTCGTATTCGTTAGCTACCTTGTTAGTAAATGCATATTCCTTTGCTAATTGCTCAAGTAGTTTTTGAGGCGTGGTAAAATCCGATAGAGGTAAACCATTTTGCTTTGCAAGTTGGGCTGAAATCCCTAATTTTTGTGCTTGAAAATTAAATCTTCTTTCTCTCCAACTTCTATTTTCTGGATCTTGTTTAAAGAGGTTATCCAATAAACTATAGGCCGTTTCGCTTTTTTGATAAGCCTGTTGCCATTTAGCTTGTGCACTTAAAATATTCACCTGATGTATAAGACTATAAGACAATATTTCTAGCAAAGGGGCATTATTGGGCGTTTCTGCTAAAGGCGCAGCTAATACTGCTTGTGCTTGTTCATGCAAAGATAGAGCGAGTTCTAAATCCCCCTGTTTCATTGCGGTGCTCGCTATCCATGAATAGGTATCTGCAGTAGATGAGGCAAGTAAACTGTCTTGAGGCGACTGCACTAAAGCTTTTTTCTTTAATTCTAAAGAGAGTTCGAAATTGCGTTGAGCATTGCTGAAATTGTTCTGGTTGAAAAATAGACTGCCTAGTGAGTTGTAGGCATAAGATAACTCGATCCACGAATCGATATTGTCTGGTGCAATTTGATTCATCTTAATGCTGTAATCGCGGTAAAGTTCAAATTGCTTGAGTGTTTCAGCATCTTTTCTGTCATTTAATGCTATTTGACCTACCCAGAAAGCGTTTGCGCCCAATAGTTTGAGTAGTTCAATATCTGGGGCGTTTCTGGTTTCATCATAGAGCGCTTGAAGAATTTTTTGAGAATCGATAAATGCTGTTAATGCTTTGCTGTTATCGCCCCTTGAATAAGCAACCTCTGCTTTTGCTGCCAATGCCTGACCGTGTTGTAAGCGGCTTTGATAACTTAATTTTTTGTAGGCGGCTGATGCATTCGTTTGTTGATCATTACTAGCAAAATATTCCATCGAC
Source organism: Shewanella glacialimarina (assembly GCF_020511155.1). NCBI lineage: Bacteria > Pseudomonadati > Pseudomonadota > Gammaproteobacteria > Alteromonadales > Shewanellaceae > Shewanella > Shewanella glacialimarina. Next base: position 888,856 of record NZ_CP041216.1, read on the forward strand.
TTTTGGGTGATACCATCTAATAAATCCATGCGACCAACGCTACGTAATTTATCGGCGAACTCGCCGACCATAAAGCCTAATAAGCTTTCTGCCTGTTGTTGTTTTTGTTTAGCAAATTGTTCAGCCTGAATACTTCTTACACTCATAAAAACAGCCAGTAGGGTCAGCATGCACAGTACGGCTATGGTGGACATTTTCGCCAGGCGTTTTACGCCAACGCTTTTCTTAGAGGCATGAATAAAGGCGTGTTGCTCAGTATCTAAATTAAACAGCGGGTTGTCGGCCAGTGCTAGTGCTTCTTGCAGCGGTTTACCTTCGGCCAGTAAATAGGCTTTGTGCTGTTGCTCATCTTGCCAACGCTGGCTAAGTACGGTTAAACGTGCGTTAACCCGCAAGCTGTCACGATGTGCCTCAATCCATTGTAATACCCGTGGCCAGCGTCGTAATAGTGCCTCGTGGGCAACGCTGAAACAGCCCTGGCCATTTTGCAGGTGTGACACAAATAAGCGGTTATCAATCAGGGTGTGTACTAGAGCGGTTTCGTTGTCGTTGCTCAGTTGGCTTAAGCGTGCGGCGCGGCTGGTGATGTTGGTTTCATCGGCGGATAAGGTGACTAATAACGACAATACTTTACTTAAACTGTGTTGGTGCTTTGCGGCTAATGCGGCAAAAATACCTTCGGCTTTTTGACCAATAGCGCCTTCTATTCCGCCCAGTTTTTGATATACCGACACTAATAAGGTGTTGTGTTCATCGCGCTGTAAATACAGCTCTTGTAAGGTGTATTGCAGCATAGGCAGTGCGTCAGGGTTATTAGCTGCTTCGGCGCACAGTAGTTCATCTAATGGCGTGTGGGTTTGCGGGTCTGTGTCCCAATTAAGGCCCGCAGCTTTAGCGGGCAGACGGATCATTTGCAGTAACTCGGTGCGGTTTGGTGCGGTTAAGTCAAAGTGTGATCCGCTGGCTTTACCGGCCATTAAACTGGGCCGACTGACCACCTGCGGGTAAAAGTCATTTCTACAGGCACTGAACACCATAAAGTAGCCGCTGGTGGCGAGCGATTCAATCATATCTAATGCGGTTTGAATGTGTGGCTCGGTAAAAATAGGTGAAGAAAGTAGCACTTCTACACGGTCAATAAATATCGATAGTTTGGGCGTAATTGCGGTGTTAGTTTGCTCGATATTGGCTAAGGCCTGTTTGGCTTGTTCAATGACCTTGGGCATATCTTGCTGCAACATGACGGCGAGATTTTCAGCGGTCATGCCATCAAATACCGGTATATCGTTTATGTCTAAATCCAGCAGTGCAAGGGCGATGTCGGTAAATAAACGGTCCTGGCTAATATCGGCTAAATCTAAACTGGTGTGAGACACAATGCCAATGCCATCAAACCCCTGTGGGCGCATGAATTGCGGCACCACACCGGCATTTAATAATGATGATTTACCGCTGCCGCTAGGGCCGAGTAATAAACAAAATGCCCGACCAAATTGTACCTGGTTGCTCATGCGCTTGAGTAAGGTGCTGATTTGTTCGCTGCGGCCGTAAAAAACCTCGGCGTCTTTGGCGTCAAATGCGCGCAATCCGGGGAAGGGTGAGCCACCTTGCCAGGTGTTAGCTTGAATATGTTCGGCTTGCTCCACTAATGGATAGTGAACCTCGGCTAAGGTGCGATAGCCGCGTTTACGAATGGTTTCAATAAATGTGGGGTTAGATGCGCTGTCACCAAGGGTTTTGCGCAATTGGTTAATAATTTTATGCAGCGGGTTATCACCCACCACAGTATGGCCCCAACATTGCTCGACTATGGTATCTGGGCTGAGCACTTCACCTGGGTGTTGGCACAGCAGTTGTAGCACGTCCATTGCTTTGGGCTCAATTTGCTTGATGTCAGCGCCCTGTTGCAAGCTGTTACTTTCTGGATTGACCTGCCAGACCCCGAAGAAGAAATGTTGTTTATTCATATTATTATGTTTTCTTTTTAGGTGTAGTTAACAGCGAAATAACATCGTTAATGTTGATCTTTTCGCCTTGTTCCAGCTGTTTTATGGCTTGATATATTATCGCATTCACTGGTGTCGCTATATGACATTGCGCCCCCAGTTTGACTACCGCGCCATTTAGATAGTCAATTTCTGTTAAACGTTTGGCTTGAATGTCTTCCCACATTGACGAACGGGCATGTGGGTCAATGGCTAACATAGACTTTGCTGCAATATTAAACAAGCCATTGGGCAAACGCAGTATTAATGGCAGCCACTTTGGGGCGACTTTAGTAAATTGCATTAACGGGCGCTGTGTTTTATGACATATATCAAGCCATTCTTGCATAGCTTGAGCCAGTAATAGCCTTAAAGGCCGCTGTTTCAATTGAGCCTGTATCGGCAGATCGCAAATAACATTAAGGGCATTGTTAAGGTTAAGCAACAGTTTGCCGTTTATTACAGCGGCCATATTGTCATGCAATTGGCAGCTTAGGCCATGCTTGGTCATGTCCTGGCTAATCTGCTGTGTGTGTTTGCATAAAGGCCAGATAAATTGGCCTTCAGTGCCTTTGTGAAAACGGCCATTAGCTAACTGCAACACGTTAAACGGGGTGATGCCCTGATAAATTTGACGTTGGGGCAACTGCTGATGGGCGTTATCAAAACTGCCAAGACCATTTTGCATAAAGATAATGCTGCTGTTGGCATGGGTAATGTTGAGTAAATCTGGGTAGTTGCTGTCAAGCTGATGGCATTTTAAGGTGACAAACACTAAATCGAAACGTGGGGGCTGGTCAGTTAATGGGTCTAATAGGGTTAAGTCGGTGATGATATTGCTAGGCATGACGCAATGGTTTGAGCCGTGATAGTCGCTGATAGTTATGCCGCCATTATCGAGGATGACTTGTTTAATCCGTTCTCGACAGATTACCGTCACATTTTGCTTGGCGATTAATAGCTCCGCTGTCAAGTAACACCCAGTAGAGCCTGCACCATAAACCGCGATATTCATTGCCGTGTTTGTTGGCTTGATCATTTTATTTTACCCAATAAAGTGCATTTACAATGAAACTACATCCGCAGTAAGTGGCTCGCGCTGTCGATTCTACAGGATTGTTAGCGTTAAATTATGCCATTTTCTTTTTATTCAATGGCAATAACATCAACCAAAAATGTAACAAAAAGCATAATAACTTGTAACTTTTTGCCTTTTTTGTCAGCTTAGATAGCTATTATTATCACATATGACCAAACGAGCGATTTATAATGAAAAAAACAGTATTCGCAGTATCAAGATTAACCACTTTAATCGGCGGCGCATTATTAGCGCTAGCATCTCAAGCCGCTGAAATTCAAATTATTCATGCAGGACAATTACTGGCTGTACCCGGTGAAAAGCCACTAGAGCAGCAATCTATTATTGTGCGCGATGGCATTATTACAGAGGTAAAAGCCGGTTTTGTTAAAGAGGTTGCTGTAACGGCTGATGACACGTTAGCGATTATAGATTTAAGCCAGGCATTTGTTATGCCGGGCTTAATGGATATGCACGTGCATTTACAGGGTGAATTAGGCCCTAAAAATGACAGCCAAAAACTGCGTATGTCTGATGCTGATGTGGCGATGCACAGTGCGTATTTTGCTAAAAAAACCTTATTGGCAGGCTTTACCACAGTACGTGATTTAGGCGCTAAAGCTGAGCAAATTTATGCCCTGCGCGATGGCATTAATAAAGGCTGGGTTGATGGCCCAAGAATTATTGCCTCTGGCGGTGTGTCGGTTACCGGTGGCCATGGTGATGTAGATGGTATGAGCCCAGATTTATTGGATTTATACACAGAAAAAACCATTTGTGATGGCCCTTTTGATTGCCGCCGTGCCACACGCCGGGCGATTAAATTTGGCGCAGATGTGATTAAAATTACCTCTACAGGCGGGGTGTTGTCTGACACCAATACTGGTACGGGTCAGCAAATGGAAGATGATGAGCTAAAAGAAGTGATTGATGCAGCCCACGCTTTAGGGCGTAAAGTGGCCAGCCATGCCCATTCTGCCGCGGGCATTAACGCCGCATTACGCGCAGGCGTTGATAGTATTGAACATGGCAGTTATGCCGATAAAGACAGTATTAAATTATTCAAAAAGTCGGGTGCGTTTTTAGTGCCAACCTTGCTGGCCGGCGACACTGTGGTGCAAATGGCTAAAAGCACAGATGTGTTTTCTCCTGCGATTAAAGAAAAAGCCATTCGTGTTGGCGGCGATATGATGGACAACTTTAAGGCCTCTTATAAAGCAGGGGTTAAGATAGCTTACGGCACTGACAGTGGTGTGTCGCACCACGGTGACAATGCTAAAGAAGCGGTATTAATGCACGCTGCGGGCATGACCAACATGGATATTTTGAAAAGTGCGACGGTTAATGCGGCTGAATTGATTGATATGTCAGCTACGTTGGGTACGCTTGAAAAAGGCAAATATGCCGATATTATTGCGACCTCACAAAGTCCGCTTGATAACATTGAAACTTTATTAAATATTCCCTTCGTAATGAAGTCAGGTATTGTTTATAAACAAGATTTATAAGCAAACCTGTTTGTCTTGGTTTATTGCAACCAGCTGATTTTATGAGGTAAAGTCAGCTGGTTGCTTATCGTTTAACACTTATTTAATTCCAATATTAATATTTTTTAATTGCGCGCAATTGATTATCGCGATAACAATGTGTTTTAATAGCTTCACGCAATGATAATGTTGCTCGCTGTTAATGTTAGGGCTGCTTTTATGTTAGGGCTAAGGCAGATTAATTTGCTTTGGCAGCTTATTACGAAAAGCATCTAAGCGTTGTTTAAGGTCGGCCATTTCGGCCTCATCAATACCACTTTGTAACTTAACGTGTTGCGTGATTTGCATGGCTTTTGACTTTAGCGCGATACCTTTTTCAGTGAGAGTTAATGACAGTTGTCTGTCGTCCTCAGGGTGTCTAACGCGTTGGATATAATCTAAAGCTTCAAGCCGTTTGACTACCGGTGTGATAGCGCCCGATTTTTGGGCCAGTTTTTGGGCAACATCTTTAAGGCTTAAGCCTTCATTTTGCCAAATAATCAACATCACTAGGTATTGGGTGTAGGTTAGCCCTAGCGAATTTAATAAAGGTTTATAAAGCTGAGTAATCGCAAGTGATGTTGAATAAACAGCGAAACAAAGTTGATTATCAAGATGTAACTGGTGATCTTCTTTCATAACTCACTCTGTCTGGACTGTGATCAAAATGGCTCACAGTCACGTAAATAAGTAAAACGTGTGACGATGTTACCACTGTTGTTTTAGCTATTGTAGCCTTCATTGAGTCAACCTTTGTCAACGTTTTGGATTGCAATTAAAAAGGATTAATCATGTCATCACACAATCGTCGTATCGTTTTAGCCTCTCGTCCACAGGGCGAACCGACTGCCGAAAACTTCCGTTTAGAAACCGCCAGCAAGCCAACGCCACAATCTGGTGAAGTGTTATTGCGTGCGGTTTATTTATCACTTGACCCTTACATGCGTGGACGCATGAATGATGCTAAATCCTATGCTGATCCGGTTGGTATTGATGAAGTGATGGTCGGCGCGACTGTGTCACAGGTTGAAGCAAGTCAGCACCCTGATTACAAGGTAGGCGATTGGGTATTGGCCTTTGGTGGTTGGCAGGATTACTGCGTATCAAACGGTGAAGGCCTAATGAACTTAGGCGCTAACCCAAGTATGCCATCTTATGCGTTAGGCATTATGGGCATGCCAGGATTTACCGCATATATGGGGCTGCTTGAAATCGGCGCGCCTAAAGCGGGTGATACTTTAGTGGTTGCTGCGGCAACGGGGCCTGTTGGCGCAACTGTTGGCCAAATTGGTAAGCTTAAAGGCTGTAAAGTGGTTGGCATAGCGGGCGGGGCAGAGAAATGTCGCCATGCGGTTGAAGTACTTGGTTTTGATGCCTGTATCGACCATAAAGCAGCTGATTTTGCTGAACAGTTAGCTGCGCACTGTGACCAAGGCATTGATGTGTATTTTGAAAATGTCGGTGGCAAGGTATTTGATGCTGTTTTACCTTTACTTAACACAGGTGCACGAGTACCAGTATGTGGGATGATTTCGCAATATAACGCCACCTCATTGCCAGCTGGACCGGATCGTTTATCACTGCTAATGGGCACCTTGTTAGTGAAGCGCATTAAGATGCAAGGCTTTATCATTTTTGATGATTATGGCCATCGTTACCCTGAATTTGCTAAGGATATGAGCCAGTGGTTAGCCAATGGCAAGATCCAATATCGTGAGCATTTAGTCGACGGTATAGAGAACACGACTAAAGCGTTTATCGGCCTGTTAAAAGGCGAAAATTTTGGCAAATTAGTGATTAAACTGAATGAGCCACTGTCTATTTAATGAGATTTTTTACTTTATTAGGAATACATAAATGAAAGTACTAATGGTATTAACATCGCACGACAAATTAGGCGATACAGGGCATAAAACCGGTTTTTGGCTAGAAGAGTTAGCCGCGCCATATTATGTGTTTAAAGACAGTAATGTTGACGTGGTACTGGCGTCGCCGTTAGGTGGACAACCACCGTTAGACCCTAAAAGTGATGAAGTGGATTTTCAAACTGAGTCGACTAAGCGCTTTAAATTAGACACAGATGCCCAACAGCAACTGGCTACAACCTTATTGTTGTCGTCGGTAAATGTTGCTGATTATGATGCGGTATTTTACCCTGGTGGCCATGGTCCATTATGGGATTTAGTCGAAGACAGCACATCAATTGCTTTGATTGAAAATGCGGTAAAACAAGACAAGGTATTAGGGTTAGTTTGTCATGCACCAGGCGCACTTAAGCACGCTAAAAATGCTGATGGCACCTCTGTTGTTAAAGGCAGAAAAGTGACTGGTTTTACTAATGGCGAAGAGGATGCGGTGCAATTAACCGACATAGTGCCATTTTTAGTCGAAGACATGCTAATTGCCAATGGCGCAGATTATGCCAAGGCAGATGACTGGCATCCGTTTGCGCAGGTTGATGGTAAATTAGTGACAGGTCAAAACCCCGCGTCATCTGAGCTAGTGGCACATAAGATGTTGGCACTTTTAAGCTAATTGCTATTATTTATTGGCTTATGCAAAAGCAAACTTAGGTTTGCTTTTTTGTTTTTTACGGACAAAAAATAGATTTTAGTAGGTAAATAGTTGTACAAAACATTAATTTTTCTCAATATAACGGTTAAAGTTTATTCGAATGTCAAAATAATGATATATTGCGCTCAATATGAAATGTGAACCAAGAGGATATGGAAAGCGTGTCGAAATCGTTGAGTGATGAAGAGTTAGCCTGTTTTAGTGATATTTTTACATCAAAGATGACTTTAGGTAACCCTTTACAGTCTAGAACTGATGCGGACATTTTGGCTGATAACTCTTTAAGTGTTTCGACAGAAATTCCTCAGGTATTAGCCCATATTCTGGGTGAGGCTAAATTAACGCTGCTGGCTGAAATTAGCCACTATCGTTTGTGGTTTCCGCTAGTGTTAAAACGCGATGAACTAGGGCAGTTTATTCCTGTATTAGGCGTACCTGAAGTGGTCGATATGCAAGGTGTTGAACGCAGTTGGCGCGTAACCGATTTAAAAGATGTCACCGTTGTTGGTAATACTGAGCAAGAGGTTGAGGTGTTGTCGCTATCCAGCTCTGGCTTAACGATTAAAATGCGCGGTGACTTACACGCTGAAATGCCTACATCTGGCAAACTTATGCTGACCAATGGTTTGCAAGTGGATGTAGATTTTGAGCCCGTACGTGCTGAAAATGGCATTATGGCGGCTAAAATTAATGCCCATGGTGAAGCAAGGGAAGCGTTAAGGCAGTTTTTGTTCAGTGCCCACAAAACCAAGTATTCTCACCTTTATAATATTTAACTCATATCTAGCTAATATTAAAATCCTGCTGCAATACGCCTCTTAACATTTGGTTGAAACCTTTATCTTGTTTTGCTGCAATCAGCTGGCAAATTTCATCGCCAATGGTGGTTAATCGATAATAGGTAAATAGCAGGTGTTGGCTTTTGGGTTGAAGAGTAAAATTATCATGCACAAATTGCATGGGTAATTTTACTTTAGGGTCAAGCAGGCCTGTTTCAAACTCACTATTATGGATCACCCCCGCATCTATTAAGGTTAAAATATTTGAATAAGGCAACCCATATTGAGATAAGGGGATATTTACCTGATTATTTTTACGAAAATATTGCTTCACCCCGCCATTTATCCGATAACCACTGAGTAATTTATAACGGGTATCTGTGCCAATTTTAGCCGACATGCCTAAGGCTTTTTCAAGAATAAGCGCTTCACGAAAGGTGAATTGCTTCAGCACTAACAGCGAACGAAGGCTAAAATTCCCCGGCGAAACTATTTCACTGGCTAAAATACGCGCCCATAAATCCTGCATTTTGCGATTATGAATTTGCTCGGCCATTTGAAAAAACTGATGACTCCAATCAGCATCTAAATCGACACCCGTTACATCTGAAGGGGTGTAATTTAATGCTAATGCAAAAATATTTTCCAGATTGGCTTGATATGCACTTAGCTGTTTACGCTGGCGATGCTGCGCCCGCTCGGCAATAGATGCGCTTGATGGACGGTAATCTTCTTCACTGGCTAGCCCTAACATGCGCCCGAGTAATAAGGCTTTTTTGCGCGCAGACATATTGGCGGTATCTGCCGCTTGTATATCTACTTCAATGATATTGTTGTCTGGTTCAGCCATTATTTACTCATTTATTCGCGTGGTTTAGGCCAGTAAGTTTCAAATCCTGGTTTGGGTGATTTGGGGACATTGAATGCCAGTAATAAAGAGCATACCGCGAATCCTGTGCCGATAAAAAAGACATATTTAGGCGAACTTAACCACAGCATACCCAATAGTACAGGAATGATCACCGCGGCAATGTGGTTAATGGTGAAGCTAACCGACATGGTTGAGGCTATATCTTGTTTATCAGCAATTTTTTGAAAGTAGGTTTTCATTGCGATTGCCATGGCAAACAATAAATGATCAATCACATATAACCCCGCTGCTACATTGGCATTTTCTACATAGGCATAGCTGATAAAAATAATAATTAAGCCCACATATTCAAAGATAAGCGCATAACGCTCACCAATGCGACCAATCAGTTTTCCAATAGCGGGGGCAAAAAATAAATTCACCACATAGTTAATTAAGAACAGGGCGGTGATTTCTGATACCGAATAGCCAAACTTTTCGACCATCATAAAGCCGGCAAAAACCATAAATATTTGCCGACGTGCGCCGGAGAAAAAGGTCAGCAAGTAATATAACCAGTATCGTTTGCGCACTAATAAATGTTTGTGCTGCGTTTCGCTAATAGCAAAACGGGGGAAGTACAGGCTCATCATCAGCACCATTATCAGTCCTAATGCGCCAATGATTGAATACATCCAAATGTAGTCAAGTTTAAGCCATGTCATGACTAGCCAAATACTGCCATATCCGATTAACGCCGCGGCTGAACGCCATGCGAGTGCTTTGCCCATAAAACCTGGTGCTTCTGCTTTATCTACCCATTGCAATGTTAATGATTGATTGATGGTTTCAAAATAATGAAAGCCTATCGACATTAAAATTGTGGTCAGATATAGCCCGAGTACGTCGGGAAAAAATCCGGTTATACCCACACCAATACATAACAATGCCAGCGATATAAGGGCAAAGGCTTGTTCGCGAATAAGCAGTAAAACAAATACCGCAGTAAAGGCCAAAAAGCCGGGCACCTCTCGTAAGCTTTGCAGCATACCAATTTCAGCACCGGTAAACGCCGCCCTTTCAATCACAAAGTTGTTTAGTAAGGCTTGCCACACCGCAAATACCATCGACATAACAAAGGTCATCCATAGCAACAAATGCTGTGGATTGGTTTGATAACCCTCAGTGGCTGAGGTATTTGCAGTTGTGCTAGCAGATACATTAGCCGTGGTCAGTGATGATGAATCCATGAAGTTCCAAAGGGTGATTTTAAAAGCGTGTGACCATAGTGGCAAAAAAACATTTTTATGGGAAGTGTAATTTATTTGCAAATGCTGTTGCTAATAAAGATCTTAATTTTAATGCAAATGATTATCAATTGAGTTATTGTGTGGCGAATTATTAAAATAAGCTTAATTATTTAAGTGTACGTGGAGAGTTGATATGAATAGCAAAATCTCACTATTGGCGATGACTTTAGCGAGCGTTATGGGCTTAGGTGTTGTAGCGAATGCAAATGCTGCTAATGAAACCGATGCACTTGCCAAGGCTATTGCCAAGCAAGAAGCTGAAATTGCAGCATTAAAGCAGCAGTTAAATCTATTAACCGAGCAACAAAAGTCACAGTCTGCACAGCAACAGGTTGAGCGCGATGCCTTAATGTCAAAGGTTGAAACCGTTGCCAGTGAGGTCTCTACAGCGCAAGATCGTTATAGCCGCTTTAGCTTTAAATCTTACGGCACTTCTAATTACACCAGTGATGAATATTTCGATAACGTTCAAGATACCAGCCCTGAGCGACGTAATCGTTTTGACTTAGAGCGCATAGTGACTGAGTTTGGTTATCAGTTCACCGATGAGTGGAGCATGGAAGTCGAGATTGAATATGAACATGGCGGTACAGGCACATCGCTTGAGTATGATGGCTTTGATGAATTTGGCGAGTTTGAATCTGAAGTTGAAGCGGGCGGCGAAGTCATTGTTGAAAAAGCGGAGATCCGCTATCGCCCAAGTAAAGAATTTGGGGTTAAGTTCGGTAATATTCACCTTCCAATCGGCCTAACCAGCACACTGCACAAGCCTAATCAATATCTCACCGTGTTGCGCCACAAAAGTGAAGCGGCCATGTTACCGGCTGTGTGGAATGAAAACGGTATCGGCGTTTATGGTGAAATTAGTGATTTTCATTACCAGGCTCAGGTCGTCAGTGGATTAAATTCAGAATACTTCCGTACCTATGACTGGGCTGCTTCTGGGCATCAAAAACGTTTTGAGCATGTTAACGGCGATGATTTAGCTTTTGCCGGACGTTTAGATTACGGCAACTTTAAAACCGGTAGCGCTGTAGGTGTGGCTTATTACTATGGCAATACTTCAGGTAATCGCCATAAAAGTAATAAGTTAGATGTAGATGGTGCAATGAGTATTGTCTCGGTAGCAGGGGCATTTGTCGAAGGTCCATGGATTCTTCGTGGCCAGTATCTTTATGGCACTCTGGAAAACACTGATGCGATTACTCAGGCCAATAAAACCACCCCAGGTTTACGTCCAGGTAACTTTGCCCAGCTAGGTTCTGAGTCACAATCTTTCTTTGTTGAAGCGGGTGTCAAGCTGGACAGCTGGATCAATATACCAATAACCGCGTTTGCCAACATCGATTACTCAAATCCGCTGATGGCGGTTGAAACGGGTGCTGCTACTAAGCGTTTTGAAAACACCTGGAGCAGCGTAGGCATCAATTATTTCCCTATTCCTGAAATTGTGATTAAGGCGGAAGGCGGCATACATCAAGTTGCCGTGGCCAGTATTCCTGATACTAATTTCTTCGCATTAGGTGTTGGGTACCAATTTTCTTTATAAGTCACTGTCTTAAAAGACGTTTAATAGTGTTTTTTTTGACATTAATTTGTTTTACATGGAGTTTTTATGAAATTTAAATATTCAGCTATCACATTTTCATTAATCATGGGGTTATCTGCTTGTGGTGGTTCTGGCTCAGATGATACTGCGCCAATCGTGCCAGATGATAGTTTCTCATTTGTTGCGACTGAAATGATCACCAACTTAACCAATGAGGTTATTGTTGACGGTTATGCTGATTTAGCCAGTAAAGGTGAAGCGTTATTTAATGCTACCCAAAGTTTAATTAACTCAACCTCTCAAGCGGATTTAATCGCAGCACAAGCGGCCTGGAAAGCGGCTCGTCAGCCTTGGGAACAAGGTGAGTCGCATATTTTTGGCCCAGTTGACTCATTAAGTATTGACCCGCATTTAGACAGCTGGCCATTAAATACTACTGACCTGCAAACACAGTTAAACAGCGCGGTCGGGTTTGATGCTGAAACAATTAAAGGTTGGAACGATGATGTGCAAGGTTTCCATACTATGGAATACCTATTATTTGGTGATGGCGTTAACGACAACACTAAAAACATTGCCGAGTTAACCACCCGTGAACGTGAGTATCTAGTGGCCTTAGCTGAAGTGTTTCGTGATTACACTAAGCAACTTGATGATGCATGGCAAGTTAGCCATAACCCACAAGATACCAACGCACTGCCATATGCTGAGTTATTAAAGCAACCTGGTACCAGTACTAATACCATTTACTCTTCACAACTGGCGGTTGTTGAAGAATTGATCAATGGCATGATTGGTATTGTCGATGAAGTGGGTAACGGTAAAATTGCTGACCCATTTGGTGACTCGATTACCACTGCTGACACCTCAAAAGTAGAATCGCAATATTCTTGGAATTCATTAACTGACTTTTCAAATAACATCATTGGCGTACGTAATGTTTACCGGGGTGAATATACCGGTAGTGCAGACAAGCAAGGTTTAATTGATTTTGTTGCTGCTGCAGACACTGTTTTGGCGACTCGCATTGGCAGTGAAATTGATGATGCTATCTTAAAAATCCAAGCGATTAAGGGCAGTAATGATATGCCGTTTCGTCAGGCTATTTTAGATGTTGAGGGCCGTAAGCGTGTGCAAGTGGCTGTTGATGCATTAAGTAAGCTGCAAGCCTCGCTAGAATCAGACATGTTACCTTTATTGTCAGATTGGAAAACTAGCTAACGTTTAGTTGAAGTATGCCTGGCCTCAATTGAGGCTAGGTATTTTGATAAACTGTAAAAATGTGTGAACACAATGATGAAAATAACAACTAAGCTTTATGCGTTAATGTCAGTGATGATGACAACAACAATTTTAGTCGGCTGTGGTGGCAGTGGTGATGAAATTACCACTGAAATAGTACCAGAGCCGCCAGTAGTCACTTACCCTAGTTATACCGATATCAGTGCCTCAGGTGGTGATACTACTACCTTTGATACCAGTAATTCAGGCCATGGTTTTTCTACCCCAGCAACTAATTTAACCGCCAGTGAGTTGGCATTGCATCTGGAGGGCGACGTTAATTTTGAAACCTCTTTTACCACAGCGCCTAATAGTGAACATCCTGAGTTAGATGGACTAGGTCCGGTATTTAATAATGCCGATTGTAACTCTTGTCACCAACGTGATGGGCGTAACTCAACCCCATTTTTAGCCGCCAATGAAACTCGAGTTAAGCTAGGATCTGCCGCGGGAATATTTTTACGCATCAGTAAAGCACCTGATGAAGTGTGCACTGAAGGTACAGCGCAAAACAATTATTGTGCGCCAATAGCCGTGCCTGACTTTGGTGATCAGCTATTTCATCGCGGCGTGCTTAAAGCTCGCCCAGATTGGCAGCAAAATGCTTTTGTTGGTCAAGCCGATGTATATTTGTCTTATCAGCGCAGCGAAATAACCTACGCTGACGGCAGAACCCTTATTCTTAAAAAACCTTTATTTGATGTTGAAAACCCCTACGATGCACCGGGTGAAACCAAACAAAGCGCTAATGTTACCTCTAACCTAATGCAAGACGACGTTCTAATGGGCTGGCGAAATGGTATGCCAGTATTTGGTTTAGGTTTATTAGAAGCGATACCTGAAGCGGATATTTTAGCCAATGTTGATGTCAATGATGCTAATGGCGATGGTGTGTCAGGCCGAGCTAACTGGGTATTTGATGCCGTAAAAGCCCGCGATGGTGTCGCGCATCCAGTGTCATTAGGGCGTTTTGGCTGGAAAGCCAATACCCCAAGCGTACGAGTACAATCACTAGGCGCATTGCGGGGTGATATTGGTATTACTAACCCACTGTTTCCAGGTGAAAGTATCGCTGGTACTAGCTTGCATGATGCTTATTTAACCCGTACAGGTTTTGTCGATACCGGCAGTGATGAAAATGGTGAGCCAGAAGCCGATGCCGCGTTCAGTGACTCAGTGACCTTTTATGCTGAAACCCTAGCGGTTCCGGCTAGACGTAACGTCAGTAACAGTAATGTACGTGAGGGAGCACGTTTGTTTGAACAAGTTAATTGTACAGGTTGTCACACACCATCATTTACCACAAAAACCGCCGGTGATATTGGCGGAGAACCGATGAGCGATAGCTTAAAGGGCCAAACAATTTATCCGTTCAGTGACATGCTATTGCATGACATGGGTGAAGGGCTTGCTGATGGCCGCCCTGACTTTTTGGCGAACGGTAATGAATGGCGCACACGTCCTTTATGGGGCATAGGCTTAACTCAAACGGTGAATCCGCAAGCCGGATTTTTACATGATGGCCGTGCGGCAACATTGGAAGAAGCTATTTTATGGCATGGCGGCGAAGCTGAAAAAAGCCAACAAGCTTTTATGGCGTTAACCCAGAATGAGCGAGACCAGGTGGTAGCGTTTTTAATGTCACTATAACGACCGATGTAAACCCTATAAAAGAAGCAAGGCTGGTGCTTGCTTCTTTTGATCTATTTTGATGTTAAAGCCGTGATCTGTTTCAAGGTCAATACCTGCTATATAACGTAATATAAGCGAGTTAATTACTTGTTTAGGCGGCAATATGGCTCAGATCCTTCTTGTTTACTCCAGCGTACACGGACAAACCCGTAGAATATGCGAGTACATCCAACAACAAATACCTCAAGCTGATCATCATGTGACCTTAGCGACTTTAGATGATGTGAGTGACTTATCTGGCTTTGATAGAATTTATATTGGTGCAAGTATCCGTCATGGTAAACATCGACCCGCTTTATATGAATTTATTCAGCAGCATCAGGTAGAGTTAGAAACTAAACCCAGCGGCTTTTTTTCAGTCAGTTTAGTGGCGCGTAAACCGAATAAAAACACCCCAGAAACCAATGCCTATATGCAGGAATTTTTACAACAAACCGTATGGAAACCCGCTTTATTACAAACCTTTGCGGGGAATTTAGATTACCAGGGCTATGGCCCAATGGATCGCAATATCATTCGATTTATTATGTGGATGACCAAAGGCCCAACCGATCCCAATACTAAGGTTGAATACACTGACTGGCAAAGGGTGGATGACTTTATCGCTAAAATGATTGAGGCGTAAAGCTATGGCACTAAAGCTGATATGGCAAAAAATTGCAGTTAAGCTACATGCATTGGTACTCGTCATGTCGGTCATATTAGTGTGCACTAGCCCTTGGGTGTTAATAGCGCGACAATTAAACGCAAATGCCGGTTTTTGGAGTCACTTTCATGTATACGGCGGCCTAATTACAGCATGTTTAACATTATTGTTTGCCATAAAAGTGTGCCTTAAAGGTCAATGGCGACAGTTCTTCCCCTGGTTACTGTTGGACTTTAATCAAGTTAATACGGACCTGATTGGTATATTAACAGGCAAGATACCGGTTGCAGGAGGTAAGGGGTTGTTCAGTGTTATTGAAGGAATAGGTGTTATTTTACTTTTGCTGGTGGCTGTTAGCGGCGTGGTTTGGTACTTAGTTGACCCGAGCGATGCCTTAGTGTGGCGCAGCTATCATCAAGTGCTTGGCCAATGTTTTATCGGTTTTATGATTATTCACCTGCTATTAGCGTTACTGCATATTAAGGACTTTTTTGACTAAGCCATGTGTTTAGAGGCTAATAAGTTCTTTACCCTTAGTTATTATCATTATCATTATCTAAATTATTTAGCGTATTAACACTATTTAACATTTCAGCCGCTTGCTATTTCCTTCGCTCAACTGTTTAATTGCGGCAATTTATCTCTACTTCATTTTATTGAGAATTATATATGAAATCGACTCTATGTTGCTTACTGGTTTTAGGCGTTATTAGTATGAGTGGTTGTGCGGTGACTCAAAACAATTTTGCCTCTAAAGTTAAATCTGAAGGTGCGCAAAACCTTGATTTATCTCAACAATGGGAGCAGGGGGATAAGGATGTTAGAAATGGTAAGGAGCAATTACAAGATGGCCGTAAACTGGTGCAAGAAGGTAGTGCTGAGATCCGTGAAGGTGAGAAGCTCATCGCCGAGGCAAGAATTGAAGGCCAGAAACAGAAACAAGCTTTTTTGAGTTTTACTAGCACATTAAATGGTGCACCGACGGGCAAACGAGCGATTGTTTTATTGAATAAGCTGGAAGAAATTGCCGATCTTTGGGAAGACGCTGATGACAAGTTTGCAGATGGTAAAGAATTGGTTGAGGACGGCAATACTAAGTTAGCTGAAGGTGAAAGTGCCATAGAACAAGGTCAAAACCTAATCAATAGCGGTAGTAGCCGTATGAAACAGGCTGAAGGTAAATATCAGCAACGCAATGGTTCAGGATTAGTTGAACAAAGACGTGAAGATAAGGCATTAGTTGAACAAATGCATATCGAAGAAAGGTCGAATAACTTCTAATTGTGATTTTAAATTGCGTCGGTTTTCAATCGACTTATTTTTAACAATAAATGTTCAACAATAAAAAAACCGATATTAGCAGTGCTATATCGGTTTTTTAGTTTGTAAAATAAATTAGCAGCGCAGTTTAGTTATTTTTGTAGTGCTAAGTAGTTCATCACATTGATTAAGTCATCAAGGGTGCGCATTTCGTTCATATTAATGGCGTATTTATCATTGACGATAAAAGTCGGTACACTTTGTACCCGATATATCACTTGCTGTTGGCGCCATAGGCTCAATTTTTTGTCGGTATCAGTACTGTCGGCCAATTCATCATATTTAGCGGCATCAATACCAAATTTAGCAAAGACCTTTTTAATGTCATCGCGGCTATTAACCTGTGACTCATGTTTGTCACCATGGGCACTGTGATCATGACCGCCATCGTTTTCATCGCCTTGAATGGCACCGAACATTGCTACTTTTAACGCTTCTTGATTGTCCTGAGTGTGGATCACCGCTAGCGAGCGCATAACCTCAGTACCTAAATCGCTGTTCATAAAATCGACATGTTTAGTGTCAAATTTAACTTGTTTGTCCAAGCCTGCTTTAATCTCTGGTAAATACTTGGTTTCCATATTGAAACAGTTGTGACAATAAAAAGAGAAAAACTCAGTCACTTTAGGTTCGCTTGGCACCATGCTATTTGAAATTTGTGTGTAGTGCTTACCTTCAACAAAGGGGGCGGCAAAACTGTTAACAGGGGTAATGATTAAAGAAACAATGAGTGTGCTAATTACGCCAGTGGCTAATGCAAAATGTTTAAACATGAATACCTCAAAAGTATGTTATTAATGGAATTTTATCCGCTAATAATGACATATTTTGACAAACTAGACCGAAAGATTTATGTGATCCAGTGGTGATTTGTGACAAATATTGCACTTTTAGTGCTTCCGATAAGCCTACTAATGCCTCAGGCAACTAAGCTTTTGTCGCGTAATGTTTGCCATGCTTCACAGACTTCTTTAAAACGTTCTGCATTGCCTTGGTCACGATCAGGGTGCCATTTTAAGGCTAACTTTTTCCATTGCCTTCTGATGTCTTTGTTTGATGCGCTATCATCTAATTCAAATACTTTTAAAGCATGACCTTTATTCATTAATTGGATGTTTACGCCAATATATTCTTGATAGCTGCTCCAGAACGACTCCAACATTTCACGGACGACATTAATGCTGGTATCGTAATTTTTCCAGTCTAAATAGTAATCCCGCAGTGCAGCGTCTTGACGGTGTAATAGGTCTGCGTTGCCTGGCACAATTCTAAACAACTGAATTTCCATAGCCTTCACTTGTAACCATTGCTTGGGTAGCAAAATATCTTGTAACTCATACAAGGCATTCATCAATAGAAAGTTACGTTTAAACAGGTCCTTTTCTGGTACTGGGTCTAAATCATGCATTAGGCCTTTATTTTGCAATTCACTGGCTAAATGATGCACCTTCCAACTGTGATTCGAAGACTGCAATACACTTAATAGTGGCCAAATAAGCGGATTATCACCTTTTTCAGAAGTCATAGATGACGATGGTGCCTCTAAGCTAGGCTCTGCGGAACGTTTTTCAAATAACATAATGAGCGTCTTCATTCTGAAAATGGTGATAAAAAATACTATGCCATAGTGATGATGCAAGGAAAAGCAGATTTTTATCTACTTTACGGCGTGTTCATTGTCTAATAAACGTTAACAATGCAGGCAAAGTGGCTGGTTTTGGTATAAAATTCTCCGCAATAAAAATGGGGGTAAACACCAATGACCGATAAACACTTTATAAGCGCGCAACAATTACTTGAAGATTCATTTCGTTTAGCAGCACAGGTTTACCAATCTGGCTTTAGACCCCAATTTATTGTGGGCATATGGCGAGGCGGTGCACCCATAGGTATTGCGGTGCAAGAATATTTTGATTTTAAGGAAGTTGAAACAGATCACATAGCCGTTCGCACCTCATCTTATTATGGTATTGGCACCGACAAGCAAGATAAGAATATTAAAGTGCATGGTTTGCATTACATTATTGAAAATGCCAACGCCACAGATGGCTTACTAATTGTTGACGATGTATTTGATTCTGGTCGCAGCATCCATGCCTTAATCGGTAAGTTGCAGAAATTTATGCGATTAAATATTCCAACGGATATTCGTATAGCTTGTCCTTATTACAAGCCAAACAACACTAAAGTACCGTTAAAACCAGACTATTTTATCCATGAGTCTGACGAGTGGTTAGTGTTTCCGCATGAAGTGAAAGGCTTGACTCCAGACGAAATTGTCAACGGCAAAGCTGATTTGAAAAACATCCAAGATTTATTTATCTAATCTGGGCATTTTTACAACAAATTTGCTAGAATAAGAAAATATATGAGTGCGCCAACAATTTTGTTGGCGCACTTTTTTATCTAACCGATTTTGCTTAATTACAAGAATTGATATAACCATATGGCCTCTGTTGAACTTTTTACACCTACACCCGCCAAAAAGCGTCAGCTTGAACTGTTAGCACCTGCTAAAAATGCCGATTATGGTATTGAGGCAATTCGCCATGGTGCAGATGCGGTTTATATTGGTGGTCCTGCTTTTGGTGCCCGTCATAATGCGGGTAATAGTGTTGAAGATATTGCCCGTTTAGCTGAGTTTGCTCATCGCTATCATGCCCAAGTGTTTGTCGCCTTAAATACTATTTTAATGGACGATGAATTGCCTAAAGCTGAGCAAATGATTTGGGACTTATACGAAGCTGGTGTTGATGCGTTAATTATTCAAGATATGGGCGTGTTGCAATTAAACTTACCGCCAATAGCGTTACATGCTAGTACGCAAATGGATAACCGTACCCCTGAAAAATCCGTTTTTTTAGAGCAGGTTGGGTTTTCTCAAGTGGTACTCGCGCGTGAGTTAAATATCCCGCAAATTCGTGATATTGCTAACAGTACTAAAATGAAGTTAGAGTTTTTTATTCATGGCGCCTTATGTGTTAGTTACAGTGGTTTATGTAACTTAAGCCATGCTTATTCTAATCGCAGTGCTAACCGCGGCGAATGTTCACAAATGTGTCGCTTACCGTGTAACTTGACCACTCGAGAAGGTGAGGTGTTAGCGGAGAATCAACATTTATTGTCTTTAAAAGATAATAACCAAACCGATAACCTTGAAGCGTTAATTGAAGCTGGAGTGTCATCTTTTAAAATTGAAGGCCGTTTAAAAGACATTACTTATCTTAAAAACGTCACCGCCCATTATCGTCAACAATTAGATGCCATTATTGCCAAGCGCAGTGATGTTGAATCTATTTCTCACGGGCGTTGCGAGTTTAATTTTACTCCTGATCCAGATAAAAGCTTTAACCGCGGTAAAACCGACTATTTTGTTACCCAAAGAACCGAAGCGATTGAACACTTTAGTTCGCCGAAATTTATTGGTGAAAAAGTGGGCCGTATTACTCAGGTTGGTAAAGATTTTATCAAACTCGATACGACTGAAAGCGGCAAAGATATTGTGTTCAATAACGGTGATGGTTTGTGCTTTTTTGTTGAGCATTATGAAACTCAGCGTTTGTCGGATGATAAACTTGCTGGTACTCGAGTTAACCGCGCTGACGGCAATACCTTATATTTAACTGAGGTGCCAAAAGATTTAAAAGTTGGCGTGATGATGTTCAGAAACTTCGATCATAAATTTGAATCGACGTTAAATAAAGAATCCGCTACCCGTAAAATCAGTGTTGATATGCAATTGCATGATACTGAAGATGGCGTTGCGCTGACGATGACCGATATTCACGGCATTAGCGCTACGGCTCGTTTGCAATGTGAAAAGCAAGCGGCAAACGATCAAGCTAAATCAGCTGCTAACTTTAAAAAGCAGTTAGGTAAGTTAGGCAGTACTGATTTTATTGTTAATAAGATGAACTTATTAACCGAACAAGCCTGGTTTTTACCGGCCTCTACCGTAAACGAGCTTCGCCGTGATGCGGTTGATGCCCTAATGCTTGCGCGAGTGGCTGCATATAAACGACCAGAACGCTGGACACATGATAAAGAGGCGCGTTTCCCGCAGAAATCGTTAAGCTTTTTATCTAACGTTGCCAACGAACAAGCGCGTAATTTTTACGAGCAACATGGTGTTATTCAAATGGAAGACACCTATGAAAAAAATAAAGTGCTACATGACGCACCTTTAATGGTTACCAAGCATTGTTTACGTTACAGCTTTAATTTATGCCCTAAAGAAGTAGAAGGCATAAAAGCTGACCCAATGTTTTTAGATGTAGGTAAAGATAAATTGAAATTAGTGTTTGATTGCCAAAAATGCGAAATGATGATTGTTGGCTCAAATCAGATGGTAAAAAGTTAAACTGAACTTAATAAGCACTTATTAGTACAGTAATAAATTAGGCTAAATGCCTGTTAAAGCGTTAATTCACTAGGAAAAATAGATAAATGAGTAAAAAGTATGAGTCTCGCGTGTTTCAAGCTGACAATGGCTGGAAAACAGAAATCACTCGTCGTATGACCTCGACTAAAACGATAGTATCGAAAAGTCATGATGGTTTTGCAACAGAAGCAGAAGCTACAGCTTGGGGCGAAGAAGCTTTGAAGGGTTTTTTAAGCAAACAAGCTGATCGTAATAAGCGTAAAACGGCTAAACACCTAAAAGCAAAAACCTTGGCAGATGCCATTGCTGCAGAATCAAGCGAAACTGAAGCAGATACTCAAGATTATGATGAAGAGTTAGGTTAGTCATCATAGTATTTGTGTATACAACGAGTTGTTAAAGATAAGTTTCAAAAAAGTGGCTGTTGTGATATATAGTGAGTCCATAATTGCATAGTTATTTTGACTGATATCTAAAATAGCCTCATCAAAGGATGTTGGTGAATGTTTACAAAAGGATGTATGAAATGAAACAGTTTACTGCAATAAAGCTTTGGCTGGGGCTAGCTTGTCTAGTGCCTTGTGCTGTGCTTTTTGCAAAACCGTTCTCTTCAATAAACACGCTGTTTGGCGATGACAACCAAAGCCTTGGCAAAGTTGAAATGCCAAAGGATGTGCAGCAATTAACTGACTTTGCCTCAAAGTTCGGTTTTTTGCCTCCACTTAGCTGGAAATTGGCATTCAGTGAAATGCAAGGCGATATGTTTATGGCTGAATTTATTCCAGCCAATGAATCGCTAAATGATTGGAGCGGCCTTGTGTGTATGCAAGGCTTTAAAGGCTTAGCTAATGACATTGAACCGCAAAAGTTTCTAGATGGAATGGCCGAGACCTATAAAGAACATTGCGAAGGCAAGGTAGTTTATAACGTTTTAGGCACATCAGAAGTGGAAGGTTTAGATGCGGTGCATGGTATTTTGGGGTGCACAGTCATGCCCAATATTCATCATGCCTCCATTTTTGTTGAAAAAGATTTTTCCACTATCCCCAAAGGTGAAATTGGCTACTTTACTGTGGTTAGCGGCTCCCAAGATCTTTATCTTATCCATAAATCGATACGTGTAGCTGTGTTCAGAGAAAACCAACCACCGCTTGATGCCAATAATTACCGCGAGTTTATGGCTAATCCTTAAGTCTGTCATACCTTTGATTGCTACGACTGTGAATGCTGAATATTTTTAATGTTCAATTTCTGCCGTAGCTCTCCCTGCCTGTATCTAATTTAGCTGTTAATCCGTATAATCGGCGCGATTTTATGGTCATGATGACTAGTCAATCTTTTGTGGTGCCATAACGTTTAAATGAGCTTATGGATAATCGGGAAATCAGTGAAAAGCTGATACTGCCCCCGCAACGGTGAAAGGTTAAGATAATGTATAACCATTGCATTATTTGTTTGTTGAATAAATTGTTCATACAAAATACCTCAGTCCGGAGACCGGCCCTAAAGATGATTTTGAGATTTCGGTGGGCAGATCTTAAAATGTAATAAGCTATTTTTGATTCGATTTATTCATTCGATGTTGAAAGCGATTTATTGCGACGTAATTGCCCCATTTTCCCTTTCAGGAGTTAAAGGTAAATGGGTACTAATCCAACAAAACTAGCCTTATCATTAAGCGCTATTCTGGGACTTTCGAGTCTTTCTTTGTGTCTATCTGCAAATGAAATTCAATCTATCGCTCAAGCTGACTCTCAAACTAATGATATCGTGCAGCAAGAAGAGAGCATGGTGATTATTGGCCGCCGTGCAGAAACACCACTTAACATTGCAGCTAACGTTAATGTCATTGATGCCGCTGAAATTCAAATGAGCGGCGCCACCAATTTGGGTGATTTATTGCGTGGTCATAGTGGTATTCAGGTTTCCAATAACAATACTGGCCCGGTTTTTTCTATGCGTGGATTTACCGCCTCACAAGCGGCAAATAATACCCTTATTTTGGTCGATGGACGTCGTCTTAATAATATCGATATTGCCGCACCTAACGTCAGCGCCATTTCGCTTAATCAAATTGAGCGCGTAGAAATATTATCTGGCAGTTCAGGGGTGTTATACGGCGATCAAGCTGTGGGTGGCGTAATTAACATTATCACTAAAGCGCCAAATAGCACTGGTGGTAGCTTAGCCGTGTCGGCAGGTAGTTTTGATACTTTAGAAGCAAAGGGTGATGTTGCTGGGGCGATTAATGATGCTTGGCAATATTACTTAGCGGGTCAGTATAACGAGTCGGACAACTATCGTGATGATAATGCCAATGAAACCAGCTCAATATTAGGCCGTTTACAATATAAAACCCTTGAAGAAGATTTTTATATTGAAGCAAACTACTTTGATAATGATCGTCAAACCCCAGGATCGTTAACTAAAGAGCAACTTGAAGAAAATCCACGCCAATCTAACCCTTGGAATAAAGGCGATTATATTCATGGCATGACGACAGCACTGCGCACGGGTTATCACAATCAAGTTACTGATACCTGGACCTTAGGTGCCGATGTAAGTTATACCGACAGTAATAATACCAGCCTGCAATGGGGCAGTTCAGGCCGTAATGATCGTACTTTATTGTCTATTTCACCCAAAGCGGTTGCTAAGTATCAAGTCGAAAGTGGCGAACTAAATATCATTACCGGTATTGATTACAATTTAGGTGAGTCAATATTTAGCTTTGGCAGAAGTAATCAACAAACCCAAAGCAGTGCTTATATTCAAGCCTCTGTGCCACTGACAACCTCATTATCCTATGTGGTTGGCGGTCGTTATGCAGAAGCTGAGGATGACCTGGTTGATGGGAATATTTATCCTAATGGCATTGATTTAGACCAGGATGCACATGCATTTGAACTGGGCTTAAATTATCGCCCTAATACTGAACATCGTTTGTATGTGCGTGCTGATGATAACTTCCGTTTTGCTAAAGTGGACGAGCAGGCTTATACCTCACCAGGTACAGTGGGCTTAAAGCCGCAGCTAGGGCGATCATTTGAAGCGGGTTGGGACTATGCATACGATATTCATAATCTACAAATTAATCTGTTTCAACTTGATTTAGAAGATGAAATTGTCTGGGATCAAAGTGCTGAAAAACCAGTCGGTGGTGCTTTCAATGGCGCTAACATTAATGCCGATGCATCGCGTCGATATGGTGTCAGTACTGATTATGATATTCAGCTTAGTCCTGCATTAATGCTTGGTGTTGCATATGACTATATTGATGCCGAGTTTACTGAAGGCGAGAATGCAGGTAAGGCTTTATCCTGGGTGGCCAAACACAATGGCCGCGGTTATGTGAGTTATGATTTTGCTAATCATTGGCAAGTATTTGCTGAAGGTGTTTACACAGGCGAGCGCTTTATTGAAGGTGACAATGCTAACGTTGACCCTAAATTAGGCAGTTATGTTCTGACCAATATTGCAGTTAATTACACTTACCAGCAATGGTCTGCAAGCCTACGGGCTGACAATCTACTTGATGAAGAGTATGTCAGCGCAGGTTACTATTCGGCATGGGGAAGTGGCTTTTATCCAGGCGATGGCCGTAACTTACGTTTAACTGCAGGATATCGTTTTTAAATCTTGCTGATTTAAATCACACTGGCTTAAATGCTATTGGTTTAAATCACAAAGTAACTATACTTTATCAAGCCAACAAGTTTCTTGTTGGCTTTTTTATGCTATGGTTTTGCTAACAGCCTAAATACAAATTTCGATTTAATAATAAGGTGACAATGGGGTATGACGGATCTTGAGCAAAGAGTGTTAACTCAAGTTAGGGCAATTATTGGTAATGAAGATCAAGTCATTGGCCGTCGCGGTATTCTTATTCCGCTAAAAAAAGCGCTAATTAATGAAGCTGATATCAGAGTTGTGATTGATATTGTGTCAGATGATCCCGCATTAGCAGGGCACTTACTTATGCGCAGTAATACCGCGCAGACGGCAGGTATTATATCAACTAAGAATCGCAGCATTAAAGATGCACTAATTCGCCTTGGTCAGGTTAACATTTATCGTTATGCATTTTCGTTTTATCTAAAAGAACGTTTAGATGGTCTTGCAGAGCCTTATAAAAAGTTGATCCATGGCTACTGGAAATTGAACGAGTTAATTGCAGTTGATTCTATTGCGCTTTTACGTCAGGAAACCGAAAAGGCTAGCGGCCTAAAAATTGACGCCGATGAAATGCAAACCTTGGCACTGTTTAGTGTGTTTGGCCAGGTTATCGCCTTAACCGCTTTTGCTTACTTGAACAGCGAGCAAGAAACCCCCGTGTCACTGCGGGTTATTAAGTCGTTACTTGACGGCCATCAGCAAACACTTTCAATTGAAGCCTTTGAATCTTTAGGTCTAGATGATGATTTACGTGTTGAATTTATGATTGCACATAACTTACAACAAACTAAAAACCCTGACTCAGCAGGGCTGCTTTTACGGAGAGTCTTGTCGAAAAGAGGTTTGTTGATAAACCCACTATAGTGCAAGACCTGAGTAGCGCTAAACCTTTGAAGTGTTAGGTCTAAGTCAGGCTAGACCTTTGCAGCGCCAACCCTTCCTGTGCCACTAATTCTAACCATTTCTGGATTAAGTTAGCATTGGTGGCGTCACGCCTATAAGCACCAAACAATGGTCGCTTTAAGCCTTCAGCGCCTAATGTTAATGAGGTTAAGCTTAAGCCCTGGCTTTCTTTAATTGACCATGTAGGCAGCGCGGCAACCCCATCATTACAGGCTACTCTTTGTAATAGCATTGAGGTTAAATCACATTGTTTTTGTTCGCCAATTTCTATCCCGGCTGGCTCTAAAAAGTGCTTATAAATATCTAAACGGGTCAGCGGCACAGGGTATGTCAATAATGTCTGTTTGGCTAAATGTACAGGGCTAATAAAAGCTTGCTTAGCTAATGGATTATTATTGGCAACCACTAATTTAACCTCAAAATCAAACAAGTGCTGATACGCCAAAGTATGTCCAGGTACAGGATCAGAAGTGAGTACTATGTCTAATCCGCCAGTTTCAAGTGCATTAAGGGAGTCGAAAAGATGACGGCTTGAAATATCAATCTGTGCATCGGGTGCGTGTTGCTTAAATGCTTCAATAACAGGCATTAACCATCTAAAACAACTGTGACATTCAATGCCTAATTTGAGTTGTTGATTCTCACCTTCTAATCCACGCTTCAAATCAGATTCTGTCGCAATCACCTTTGGCAAAATTTCTTCAGCAAGGTTAAGTAAACGGGCACCTTCGTGAGTGAAGGTGAGCGGTTTACTTTTACGAACAAAAATAGATGAATTAATGCGGGTTTCTAATTCTTTAATTTGGTGAGAAAGAGCCGATTGGGTTACAAAACGTTTCTTAGCTGCACCCGCTAAACTGCCACTTTCCTTTAACGCCATTAAGGTGCGAAGGTGTCTAAGTTCTATCATTGCTCACTCCACATGAAACTTACTCAACTTACCGATGAAATCAATTCGATTACTTGGTAGCAGGTTAGCACAATAAACTTCTAGACGTCCAGACGCCTGTGTAATTTATTTACACAAAGGCAACAATAATCTGTTCGCCCACAAGAAAAGTAGTATGAAAATTACGAGTTTCGCTTTTATGCGCTTTGTTGGGTAAGGCGCATTTTAGTTGGCTTTATAGGGGAGCTAGTAAGATTGGGATGAGCAAGTTTGGAGTTAGCTGAGTTCGGAATTAGCCGAGTAATGCATGATTATTTCATTACTGCTTAAAACTATACTCACACACTCGCTGAAACTAGGCATCTCTTGGTAGCCCTTTTTGAACACTGCGAATAACCCGTTGGGTTTTGCGGCTTAGCGGTTCTATTATGGCGAGAGCTTGTTCCGCTAGCTTTGCTTGCTGCTGATTAATGGCCCATTCAATATGTTCAATGACTAATGCATCTACTTCATCTGTTTGAGCTTTTTGAGTTAGTGCGGCAATAATATCATCGCTTGCGGTGGCGTTACCGAGGGCGACGGCTATATTGCGTAGCCAGCGTTTGTGGCCGATGCGGCGGATAGCACTGCCTTCGGTGTTTGACAAAAATGCACTTTCTGACCAGGCAAATAAACTCAGTAAGTCAGGTTGTATTAGTTTTGCCCGGGTATGAAAGTCGGTTTCCTGGGTGAGTGGGGCTTTGGCATTAACTGGGCATACTAGCTGGCAGTCGTCGCAACCATAAATTCGATTGCCAATTAAGGGTCTAAACTCTTCCGGGATAGCAGTTTGTAACTCTATGGTGAGATAGGATATACAGCGCCTGGCGTCAACAACATAAGGGGCAACAATAGCATCTGTTGGGCAAGACTTGATGCAGGCCACACAGGTGTTACAGCCGTCTTTAATAGGGACATCAGTTGGCAGGGGCAAGTTAATTAATAATTCGCCGAGAAAAAACCAGCTGCCTGCATCTGGATGTAAAATTAGCGAGTGTTTGCCTGTCCAGCCTAAGCCTGCTTTTTCAGCTAGAGGTCTTTCTAAAATGGGCGCAGAGTCGACAAAAGGACGAAAGTCGGTGTCATTAAACTCAAGACTTTGACAGTGTGATGCTATTTTTTCGCCAAGCTGTTTTAGCCGTTGTCGCATGAGTTTATGGTAGTCACGGCCACCGGCATAACGTGAGATATAAGCTAAATTAGGGTCAGTTAAGTTACTGGCAAACCCGGCATCAGGTGGCAGGTAATCCATGCGTGCGCTAATCACTCTAATACAACCAGGGTGAAGTTCTGCTGGCCTTGCACGCATCATGCCGTGGTTAGCCATATAACCCATATCACCGTGGTAACCTTTATCTAACCATGCTTGCAAATCATCTTCGTGTGCTGATAGGTCAACATCTGCGATACCAATATGTGCAAATCCTAAATTTTTACCCCATTGCTTAATTTCTCGGGCAAGCTCGGCAAGTTGGTTTACACTTAGTACAGTATTGGGCATGTCAGTATTGAGTAGCGCAGTCGATTCGGCCATGGTAAATCATTAGGTGTGAGTTAATCTTGCCGTTGATTATACGCTATCTGTAATGGACTATAGATTTTTTCATTGGGAAAATTCGGTCTTATTATTATGTGTAAGATATTGTATAAAAGATTGGGGGTTAGCATTGAAGCAACTTTTTTATGTGTTATTAGCGGCTTTACTTTGCATTAAGTGTGAACAATCAATTGCCGCTGAGCCCTTGATGATCGTCGCTGAGGATTGGGCACCGATGAGTTATCGTGTTAATGATCAACCTACGGGTTACGTTATTGAGTTAATTCAAGTACTGCAGTTACAATTATCTAGAACAGATCCGATAGTCTTTTTACCTTGGGCACGGGCTAATTTGCTAGGTCAATCTCAAAAAAATGTTTTAGTAATTGCCATGGCAAAGAATCATCAACGAGAAAGTCGATTTTCATTTGTTGGGCCAATTGCTGAAGGAAGTATGGGGATTTTTGTACTTAAGGATGACCCTATCAAATTAGATAATTTGAATGACCTAACGAATCAAGGGGATATAGGGGTGTATCGTGAAGGTGATTGTCAGCAGACACTTAAAGACTCGCATGTAAGTCAATTAGCTGTGGCAAATTATCCTGATCAAAGCGTAAAGCAGCTAGTGTTGTCTAGGGTTCGTTTTTTGTGTCAGGCTGATTTTGGTGTGCCGTTTACACTTAATCAAATTGGTAAGCGTAAGTCTGATGTAAGAATGGCATATAAAATTAAAGATTTAGCGATATATTTAGCCTTTTCTGACGGTACTTCACCAGCGCTTATTCAACAATGGTATCAGGCATTAAGTCAATTTATGCAAACGCCAGAATATACTGCTTTGTATCAAAAGTGGTTTGAAACTGACTTGCACCCTAATGAGCCAAAGTTATTTACCGTGAATCATTAACCAAACCCTTAATACAGTTTTTGTAGCTGTTTGCTACTTTTTAAGCACTTTCTGTGCAGCATAACTAAAAGTAGCAAACTTTCCCCTTGGATTAAATCATTATCCAACTCAGTCAATTGATCTTAAAAATAATAAAATCAACAGGTTTTAAGCACTTCTAACGCAATTTCTACCATCAGCTTTGGCACTGTAAAGTGCATGATCCGCTTTAAGTAACAATGGAGACAGTTCGGCTTCATTGGTTAAACTAGTGACTCCCGCGCTAACCGTTTGATGTAATTCCGGTGATATTTGGCTCCACTCATAATTAGCAATACAGTCTATTAAACGTTGGGCAATTTCCAGCGCGATAGTGTGTGAGATGTTAGGCAATAAGACTAAAAACTCTTCACCGCCGACACGACCAACAACATCGTTTTCTCGCATCATGCCCGTCGTTAAGGCTGCTAACTTGACTAATACTTTGTCGCCAACTTCATGACCTAAGGTATCGTTCACTTGCTTAAAATGATCTGCATCAAACGAGATAACAGAAAAAGGTTTGCCACTTTGTTTTGCTTGCTTAATAAAAAGTTCACCTTGGTGATAGGTATCTCGGCGGTTAGATAGCCCGGTTAACTCATCGGTTAACGCAAGGGTTTGATAGGTCCGCTTACGTTTAACCTGCTTGTAAGCAAATACTGAAACGATAATTAAGATGATGGCCACTAAGATAATGATCACAATTTGCATTGACTCGTTACGCTGCATTATTTGCAGTTGCAATTCTTTGTCGCTAGCCGCTTTAAGTAATAACTCATTTTCATTCTGTACTTTGTCGGTATTAAACCTGGTTTGCATTTCAGCGTTTTTATCAGACATGATTTGTTTGTCTAAGATTAAGTGCATATCAACAAAATCACTTAATGCCTTGTGCGCATTTGCTATGTCACCTTTGGCGAGATAAATATCATTTAATAAGCGCAGATTTTGGGTTTCACCACGTTTATTTGCACCGCGGTTAAAATCAATGGAGGCTTTTTTGCTGTATTCAATAGCTTTATCTAACTCATTTTTTACTAAGTAAGCTTGAGCAAAATACAAACACATAAAACTATGGGGGCCCTCATATTCTAACGGAACATCAGGTTCTGCTTCTTTGAGTAAAGTGAGCGCTTTATCAATTTGACCTTGTAAAATAAGGTTGCCAGCAATGTTAACTTTGGTGCCTGCAACGGCGACCTTATTTTTTTGTGATTGCCAGTACTTTAACGATCGATAAAAGCGTTCAGTGGACTCATTAATTTTCCCCAGTGCTTCTAATGAAAATGCGATTTGCACATTAATGGTGTCAGCTTCCATAAGCAGGCCAGACTCTATGTACATTTTCTCTAACTTTATTTGATATTTAAGTGCTGTTTCTGAATCACCAAAACGGCGATAACTGGTGGCTATTTCATTTAAGGTTTCATTAGCCCAGTATGTTAGATTCAGCTTTTCATAAAGGTGTTGTGCGGTAATTAAATCTTCTAAGGCAGCGTTGTAGTTACCTTGGTATGACATCATTGATCCGCGAATACTGCGTCCATCAGCGATTAGTCTTGGGCTTTCTAGCTCATATGCACTACTAACGGCGGATGAAATATCAGCAAATGCAGCTTCAACTTGTCCTGCATAATTTTTGTAATAGCCCATGCATAGCAGTAAGTTAGTGTGAATTTCAGAAGGGTATGGCTCAGAATAGATCAGTAATTGCTGTTGAGCATACTCAATAGCTTTGGCTAGTTGCTCATTGGTTTCTGATGGTTGACCCCAGCAATTTTGGCGGATAAACAGTTTTTGGCGTACATCATCGTCAGCAGCGATAATTTGTTTATATTCTTTTAGCAGTGCATCGGCTTCTTTTTGATCTTTATAATCTACTTGCTCAAACTTTTGATAGATTTCATCTGCCCGAGCATTATCATAATACTCAGCCCATGCTGGAGATAATAAAAGTAGTGTTGTTAGCAAAATTGAAATGCTAAGTATGTTCTCGCGATATTTTTTCAAGATAACAGGCCACTTATTTTTGTTTTTTGTAACAATAAAACTTTCATATTTATTGTTCCTGTAATGTTTGAATTATAGCCGATTATAGATATAAATAACAAATATATAACAGATAAGCTACTTGTTATTTTCAACGGTAACAGTATTTGCATTATGAGGGCTTGCAGCGTATAACGTCGCGGTTATCGCTTTTGTAATTTATAAGGGAACAAAGATGAGGATAAGAATCATTAGATCTGTAATGCTATCGATATTGTTATTGGTTGTGTCTTTACCTAGCCAAGCTGAAGGTGATCTTGAAACCTCTGGTGATGTATTACATTTTGCTTTACCTGCAGTAGCATTAGCTTCGACATTAATGATAGAAGATGATTATCAAGGCGCTTGGCAATTAGCTAAATCAGGTATTTCAAGCCGCTTAGTGGTTGAAGCACTCAAGTTAGGCGTTGATAAGCAAAGACCTGACGGCAGTGGTGATGACTCATTTCCCTCTGGGCATTCGGCGGACACCTTTGCTGCTGCAACATTTATAAATCAACGTTATGGTTGGGAATATGGTGTACCGTCCTATGTGGTTGCGTCATACGTTGCTTATACTCGTGTTGCCAGCGACAAGCATCATGTTGAAGATGTGCTTGCTGGGGCGGCCATTGGCATTTTAGCGGGTTGGTATTTTACTGATCCTTATGAAAATATTAGCGTGGTGCCACTGGCTTATAATGGCACTTATGGTGTGTATATTAGTGGACGTTTTTAATCTAAATTCTAACGCTAACTCAAATTATAACTCTAATTTAAATTCTAATATTGATGAATATAAGGTGTAATCATGGTTGAACAAACCTATAGAGATACTGCGAAAAAGGTATCTTATAATGTAGCCAATAAAGTGCTACCAATGGATCAACTACCTGACAGCTTAATAGAAGCCTATGACGGCCTGTTTGAAGAGTTGTTTGCTGATAAAGCACAAGCGTTTAACAATGCCTGGGACAAATTGCCTGCCAGTGCTCAAAAGCTTATTTCGCAGGCTGAGTTTCATGGTTTTTATATTGCTAATGCTTGGATGCAGCTGAGTCGTGTTGCGCAAGAAATTGCCGACAGCAATGACACAGAAGAAGAGATGAACAATAACGAATACGATGGTATTTTTGGCCGTTTAGCTGAACAGTCGTTAAAAGAATGTTTACGCAAGCTGAAAAAAGCCCGTACCGATAGAGTGATGCTTAATAGCTTTAAAAAGGTTATGGCGGATTAAGCATTTTTTATCAGTTACTTGATTAAAATAAAAATCCCAGTAATTCATTACTGGGATTTTTTACATCATTATTCAAGCACAGATTAAAATGCAGTACGGCGATAACGACGATATTCTGGTTGCCAAAAGTTATTATCAATGGCTTGTTGCAGTAACTCATCAGTACAAGGTAGGGCTAAACCTTGGTCAATTGCGACTTTAGCCACTGCAAAAGCGATGTACTTACTCACTTTATGAATATCTTCAAGCTTAGGCAATAGTGAACCTTCACCCATTGTACCCAATGGCGAACATTCAGACAGTGCACGGCTAGAGGCCATTAGCATTTCATCAGATACACGGGTTGCGCCGCATGATAATACCCCAAGACCAATACCTGGGAAAATAAAGCTGTTATTACACTGGGCTATTTCAAAGGTTTCACCATTGACCACAACTGGTTCAAATGGGCTACCTGTTGCCACAAGCGCCTGGCCCGATGTCCAGTTTAAAATATCTTTTGGGGTCGCTTCGACTCGACTTGTTGGGTTAGATAAGGGAAATACTATTGGACGTGGGCAATGGCTGTGCATGGCTTTAATCACATCTTCAGTAAATAGTCCTGGTGCACCCGATACGCCAATTAACACTGTCGGTTTAGCGTTATTAACTACATTGAGCAACGAGACATTGTCGCTGTAGTTGTGCCATTGATCAACCAGAGCTGTTTTTTGTGCCAAGTTACTTTGAAAAGGTAATAGATTAGGCATGTTGTCGAGTAATAAGCCCCAGCGATCGACCATAAAGACTTGCGATCGAGCCTGCGCGTCACAGATACCCTCGGAGACCATTTGGGCAATAATAGCTTCAGCGATACCACAACCAGCACTGCCTGCACCTAAAAACACAATGCGTTGTTGGCTTAGTGTGGTGTTAGCGGCTTTACTGGCCGCCAACAATGAACCGACAGTAACCGCAGCCGTACCTTGAATATCATCATTAAAACAACAGTACTTGTCTTTATAGCGCTCAAGTAAAGGCATGGCATTTTTTTGGGCAAAGTCTTCAAACTGAATTAATGCATCTGGCCAGCGACGGTTAACCGCTTGCATAAAGGCTTCTACGAATTCTTTATAGTCATCACCGCCAACACGCTGATGGCGCCAACCCATGTACATAGGGTCATCGAGTAGTTGAGGGTTATCAGTACCTACATCTAATGTAACCGCCAGACAGTAAGCCGGGCTAATACCACCACAGCTGGTGTAAAGTGATAGCTTACCAATAGGAATACCCATGCCACCAATGCCCTGGTCGCCCAAACCTAAAATACGCTCACCATCGGTGACAACAATGACTTTGACTTTGTGACGAGTCGAATTATTCAAAATGTCGTCGATGCGATCTTTGTTCTCGTAAGAGATAAATAACCCACGGTTACGGCGATAGTTTTTTGAAAAGCGCTCGCAGGCTAATCCTACCGTTGGGGTGTAAATAATCGGCATCATTTCACTGATGTTGTTGCGCACCAATGAATAAAATAGCGTTTCGTTGGTGTCTTGAATATTACGCAGGTATATATGTTTATCTAAGTCGTTAGTGAAGTTAGTAAACTGCTGATATGCGCGTGCGACCTGTTCATCAATGGTTTCAATTACCCAAGGCAACAAGCCTTCAAGGTTAAATGAAATACGTTCATCTTCAGTAAAGGCAGTGCCTTTATTTAGCAGCGGAGATTCAAGAATGGCTGGACCTGCAAAAGGAAGATAGAGTGGGCGTTTAGTATCGTCCATGGGTAACCTTTTTTGTGTGTTGTTTGATAGGTTTGTTAAAGGATAGATTAACATGACTATTATGTATTGTGGTCTGTTAAGTGATGAATTTCACACTTTTTTTATGAAGCAGTTGTTTGAATTACTCGCCAGTAACAAAAATGCACAGCCGCTAGCTGTGCATTGATAGGGTATAACAGGCTCTATTGAGCCTAATCTTATTTACCGCGGTGTTTAATTGACAAACCTTTAACGAAGTTACGCAACACTTGATCGCCACAGGGTTTATAGTTTTTGTGTTCAGGGTTGCGAAACAATGCGCCTAATTCAGATTTAGACATCGCAAAATCAGCTAAGGCTAGTACGGCAATGATTTCGTCTTCGCGCATTTCTAATGCGACCCGTAGTTTCTTAAAAATAAGGTTGTTGGTTAGCTGCTTTAAGGGCGTAGGTACTTCAGCGTCAGGCTTTAAACCACGATTTTTGATGATCAAACCATCTAAAAACTGGCACATTAATTTATCGTTACAAGCTTGATAACCTTCTTCTTCCTCTTTTTTCAGTAGCGCGATTATCTCATCTGAAGTGATTTCGGCATTGGCTTGGCTGAAAATATTGATCATTTTGGCATTTGAGTAATCAAAAACAAAACGAATACGGCGAAGAATATCATTGTTAATCATAAGGTTCTCTGGCGCGGCTGCGCATAAATAGTTTAGGTCACGTGACTGAGGTATATTATAGCGATTAATCTTTAATTCGTCAGATTATTCGTGTGCTATAAGTTGCTCTGTTACCGTTTGGCGGATTTTATTTTTAACCGGCTTAATAGCTAAGGTAACTTTTTGTGTTATCGAAAATCATTTCTGTGAAGCGATCATTTGGTGACATACCAATAAATAAACACTATCGCAAAGCCTACTAAATACAGTAGCCCAAACCAAGATACGCCGACCAGTGCCTTACCATAACGGTGTTTCGACGCTAAGGTTTTACTGGTCATTAAACGAAAATTAAGCCATGCAAATATCACTGTGGTCATAAAAGCTAAAATCATCACAAACTCTAATAAAGGCAGCAGCGCACCTTTAAAAAATAAAATTAACCCTAAGCCTAAAGCGCTCATTAGCAACATAATCATATTAAGTCTTTTAGGCGAGTCTTGCGCTTTAGTGAGTAGCTGCCAACCCATATTGAGGGTACGGCTATAACCATCAATCACGGTCACAGTGGTACTGAAAATACATAAGAATGCCACAATGCCAATAAGGTAGCGGGAGTTGTCGCCCATGACTTGACTGTATAAAGTGATTAATTGATTGGCAAACTGAGCACCAGAGTCTGAAAACTGCTCGCCCGAGCCATGCATGACTAATGCACCTAATGCCAAAAAGACCAGCGCGAGGATTGCGGTGGTGATGTAGCCTAAATTGAAATCGAAAATGGCTTGTTTGGGGGTTACCGTTTGGCTCTTCTGCTTTTCTAATAACCACAGCGAGTTCCATGCACTGACTTCAATAGGGGCAGGCATCCAGCCCATCATAGCCACTAAAAAACCTACATTAGCCCATTGCCATGCATCAACAGAAGAGGTGATTACCGGTTTACCCCATTGATTGGAGAAAGCCAATGACACGGCAATTAATGTGCTGATAGTTAGTACAAACATGATGATTTTTGTGATGCTATCCAGCCACTTATAATGGCCGACGATTAACAATACTAATGAAGTGATTAATACTATTAAGGCTAATACATCAATAGAGAGTGGAATAAATTGAGTCAGCATTGCTGCGGTTAACATACATACCCCCGCAGTGCTTGCGACGGCGGCAATAGTATTGAGCCCAGTAAACAGCCACAAATAACCGCGTCCCTGGCGTAAATAACCCTCTAGCAAGCTTTCACCCGTTGCTGCGGTATAACGCGCTCCAGCAGCAAAAAATGGATATTTAACCAGGTTTACCGCCAATACTAACCAGGCTAACTGCCAACCATATTCAGCCCCCGCACGGGTTGATGCCACAAGATGTGATGCACCAATAGCTGCTGCTGCCATTAAAATACCAGGACCTGTTGCTTTAAACAAAATCTTGATTTTAGAGAGTGTGGAAATCTGAACAGATTGTTGATTTAGCATAAAAACCATTTAAGTATATTGTTCAACAGTTAACGTATTAACGGCAAAATATAACCATTATCTTTGATTAGACAAGGGCTAGGTCGGTAATTCTAGTTACTTATCTTATTTATGTATCAGCCTGTCATATTTATTTTTTTTGAATTTAAATTCATTTATTCTGTCTTTTTATTCTTGATTAAGTGTTTGGTTACATTTACATTACTGCATTGTATTGACTTTGTTAAATTTTAAATTAACTTGGACATGTAAATAATAATCCAAGCAAGTTGTAGGTAATTATATTGTTACCGCAATTTGCAGTAGTCATGGATATAAAATAAAAAATATTTTAAGGAAGATCATGAAAAGACCTAACGTTTTGCGCAGCGCGTGCGCTATTGCTGTATCACTGTCATTGGCCCCAATCGCCTTTGTTGCTCAAGCCGCCGATGCATCAGCTGAAGCTAAAGTTGAACGTATCGAAGTTACCGGTTCTCGTATCAAACGGACAGATATTGAAGGACCTTCGCCAGTACAATCACTTAACAAAGAAGATATTGCTAACATGGGTTTTGACAACCTACAGCAATTATTAGAGCGTATGCCTGCCAATGGTTCTGGCGCATTCTCAACTCGCGGCAACAGCCAGGATTCTACCGCAAACGGCGGTGCGTCAATCAGTTTGCGTGGCTTAGGTCCTGATGCGACACTAGTATTAATTAATGGCCGCCGTGTTGGTGCAAGTGCATTTGCCGAAGGAATTTCAAACTCGTTTGTTGATATTAATAACATTCCTGTATCTGCCATTGAGCGTATCGATATTTTAAAAGATGGCGCGTCAGCAATTTATGGCTCTGATGCTATTGCCGGTGTAGTCAATATTGTTTTAAGAAAAGACATTGAAGGGATTGAGCTTAACCTAGGTTATGGCGATGATAGCGGCACGGGATATGACGAAACCACAGCGAGTTTAGTGTGGGGCGTTAAAGCCGATAAAGGCAGTGCATCTATTATTTTAGATTACTTTACCAACGGCACATTATCTGCAGAAGACATGGGCCAATTTGGTACCGCAAATCAATCACCATATGGCGGCGAAGATTATCGTTCATCACGTGGCTACCCTGGCTATTTTTACGTTAACGGTGTTAAAACCATCGATCCAGATTGTCCTTCTGAAAATGCAACATCAAGTGGCAGTTGTTTATTCGATTACGGCCCGTACAACCTAACTATTCCTACCGCTGAGCGTGTTGGTGCTATTGGGCAATTTGATTACATGTTGGGCGAAGACTTAACCGCATTTTTAGAGTTATCTGTACAACATAATACTTCTGAAGCGGGCGGTGCACCAACACCATTAGATGAAGATGCTGGCTTAACCGTTCCGGGGTCACACCCAAATAATCCTTTTGGACAAGATATTGAAATTGGTCGTTATCGTACCGTTGATGCCGGTGCGCGTCGTTGGGATATCGAATCCGATACAATGCGTATTGTGGCAGGTCTTCGTGGCGTTGTGAACGAGTGGGATTGGGAAGTATCAACCCAACGTGGTCGCAGTGAATCCACACAAACAGGTGATCGCTCACAGGGCTGGGTAAGAACGGATTATTTACAAGCTGAAATTGATGCCGGTAACTACAATCCATTCGGCGCAGCGGTTAATTCACAAGATGTTATTGATCGTATTACCACTAGCCTTGTAAGACAAGGTAAGTCGAGTATTACTGCTTATGATGCCAGTATTTCAGGCCATGCATTTACCATTGCAGACCGCGATATCATGATGGCAGCTGGGGCTGAGTACCGTGAAGAAAGTGTTAGCGATATTCCCGATGAGCAATTCCAACGTGGTTTGATTTTTGGTACTGAAGCTATATCAGCATTTGGTTCACGCGATCAATATGCGGCTTATGTAGAGTTATCTGTTCCAGTGACTGATAGCTTTGAGTTGCAGTTAGCGGGTCGTTATGACAACTACAGTGATTTCGGTTCAACCACTAACCCTAAAATTGCTTTCCAGTGGGGCATTAATGATGAGTTAACCGCTCGTGGTTCTTGGTCTACCGGTTTCCGAGCACCATCACTTGCACAAATTGGTCTTGGTCCATCTGAAAAGAGTGACTTTTTAGTCGATAGCTACCGCTGTGCCGCCGATAATGTAGATTGTGAGTTACTTGACTACAACTTTATTTTTGCCGGTAACCCTAACCTTAAAGCGGAAGAGTCTGAGACTTGGAACGTCGGCATGATATGGGCGCCAAGCCAACAGTTTGATGTAGGTTTTGATATATTTAATATTCTACAAGACAACAAAATTGATTCACTGCAAAACCAAGATCTTTATGATGCAAATTGTAACGTTCAAAATAGTACTGTTTGTTTACGAAATACGCCGCAACCTGGCCAAACATTAGGTCCTCTTGATGTGATCAAATCAGGGTTCGTTAACATTGGTTCGCAAGAAGTACAGGGTGTAGATTTATCTTCTCACTATGGTATTGAGTTAAACAATTTTGGTGATGTGAAGTTTGGTTTAGAGTACAGCTACTTAATCAGCTTCGAAAAAGTAGGTGCCGAGGGAGATGTTACTGATTACACAGGAAAATACGAATACCCAGAACATCGCTGGTTAGCAACAACTAACTGGATGATGGATGATTTTGCCGCTAACGTTAACTTAAGCTATATCGGTGAGTTTGAAGACTACAATGAAACCCGCACTGTTGAGTCGCAGTTATTAGTGGATATGTCTGGCTCATACCGTTTCAATGACACGGTTAAGCTATCTGTAGGTGTAAATAATGTGTTTGATGAATCGCCATCATTTGCGATTGGCGATGGTGATGCTGACCTTTATGGTTATGCAATGGGTGTCCATAACCCGCTTGGTCGTTATCTCTACACTAAAGTGACAATGAAGTTTTAAGCATTAAATCTTCAGATAATAAAAGCCACATCCCTCTTTTGGGTGTGGCTTTTTCATTAATAGATTATGATTTTATCGGCATTAAAAAAGGAAGCATTAAGCTTCCTTGTTGTTTGTTATGTTATAGCCAATGACTATAGCTGAGTTGCAGCCCATTTAGCTCTGCTTTCACGGCTTTCACTCATGCCGCTATCTGCGCGATAGGTTTTGTATGCTTCTGCATCCAGCGCTATAAGGCTCACATCAACTTCAAGTACCAGCTTACATTCTTTTTTAATTCGCCAGGCCGCAGTGTTATACAACTCTGTTACCGGTAATGAGCTTAAAAATTCAGGGTTATATTGGGTATAAAGTGCTTGGGTTGGATATACCACAAACGCTAAACGGCGCTTAGGCTCTTTTTTAAATAACTCTTCAATGCCATCGGTGGTATTGAGCACTTGCATTTCAATGATGTCATCAATTTCTAATAGCTTCTTTTGAGCAGGTATTGGCGCCTCAGCTTCACCGGCTTCCCATGCGATAACCGCTTCTGAAGTCGTTTTAGTGATGAGTGCGACCTGCTCAACTGTTAAACCAAATGATTGGCGTAAACACTGCATTTCAATGGCGTTTAAGCCAGAAGGGTTTGACATAATATTTCCTAAATAAGCTGATGTTTGAATGTAAAAATGGGTGTTATAGTCCAAGCCAAATATCTTCAATCCAGTCCCACAATGATTCCCATCGTGCATCACTAAAGCGACCGTTTTTCCAAAATTGCACTTGACCGTTTTCTTCAATGCAGTAAAAGCTGTCACCTATTTGGCAAATGGGGATTTGCTCTCTTGGTAATCCAATAGACCATGCGTAACTGGCTACTTCTGGCAAATACGTGTGCGAGTAGGGATCTGTGGCAGTAACTGGCTCATAAGTGCCATAAATAACGTCACTGGCATACAGTAAATACTCTTTTAAATCCCCTGGAAGCCCAATTAATATTTGTTCTTCAACTTCGACTAGTTGCTCAAAAGTAGGTAATTCAAAAGGAACTGGAACGGTTTCACTGAGTTCTTGTAAATGGTCAATAATGTCTTGCATTGGATGTTCCTTTAGTCGCGATAGCGGTCAATGCGATATTGGGCGGGATTATAGCAGAGATAATGGCTGATTCAGATAAAAAAAATGCGCTCATATGAGCGCAAAAGGGTGGGTGGAATTAATGGCTGGTTAGGCTGCTTGTGGATAATCGGTAGTAATAGCTTGACGTTTATACACCAGCCAAGCTTTATGGTATTGCTTATGGGATTGTTGACGAATTCGGGTTATTTGCTGTATTTCAAATTCATTCAATGGGCGATGTTCTATGCTGGCGATGGCTTCTATTTGCTGAATTTGTTCGTAGTGTTTATGATCCTGACCACTTTTTATATTGGCAATGGTTTGTAGGTGTAACTGCACTTCAACAATCATTTGGCTTTGTGGCAGTTTCAGCAGAACATTTAAATCGCGATAACCAGATGCCTTTGGGTTGGCAAAGCGGTTTTTAATTTGTACCACTTCGCTGTTTTCAGCTAACATTTTGTAGCTTGCCATTAAGTCATCAACATTATTAGCCACTATGCTTCCTCGGGCTAAATCGGTAATTAAACGGGCATCGCCTTCAAACTTATGAGTTACTTTTTGTAACGCCCGCTGATAGCTTTTGGCCGCAGGTAACAACATGGTTGTTTTATTCTGTTGACTGATAACCGATAAAAGCTGGCCTAACTCAGTTTGTGCAAGATCTGCTTGTGTCATTAAATCAATCAAGTCTGCTGATTGTTGTATAGGCTGGTATGCTTGAAAGTCAGGGATTGAATATAAAATATCAAGCGCATTGTTAGTACCGAGATTTAACCCGAAAGGGACTTTATCATCTTGTTTATCAACAGGAGCAAGTGGCTGGGCGGTAACTTGACGAGTGCTCAATAGCACTAAAAAAATAAAAAGAGTACGAAAAAATTTATTCAATGTTAATTCTCCAAGCGATTAGCTTAAGGACACTTTAGCTTACCGAAGCTGAACCAATACTGAATAAAGACAGATATTTAGATTAAGAAAGGTTAACAAAAAGGGCGCCTAATGGCGCCCTTCAATATTAGATTATGCTTACCAGATTTTTACGCGCTTTTCTGGTGCAAGGTACATCTTGTCACCTTCTTTCACGTCATAAGTGGTATAAAACTCAGGCATGTTAGATAACGCGCCTAGTGCACGGAAATGGCCTGGAGAATGTGGATCAGTTGCTACGCGATTTCGCATGGCTTCTTCTTTCATTTTCACACGCCAGATTTGGCTAAAGCCCATAAAGAAACGTTGATCGCCAGTTAGACCATCAATTACTGGTGCTTCTTGACCATTTAGTGACATTTTGTAAGCTTTATAAGCAATGGTCACACCTGATAAATCACCAATGTTCTCGCCTAAGGTTAATTCACCATTCACGTTCAAATCGTCAAATACTTTATAACCGCTATATTGGGTAATAAGGGCATTACCTTTAGCTTCAAATGCTTTTAGATCAGCTTCAGTCCACCAGTCACGCATGTTACCTTCACCATCAAACTTAGCACCTTGGTCATCAAACCCATGGCCCATCTCGTGACCGATAACCGCGCCAATACCACCGTAGTTAACCGCATCATCAGCTTCTAAGTTGAAGAATGGTGGTTGTAAAATTGCAGCAGGGAACACAATTTCGTTCATGGTTGGGTTGTAGTAAGCATTAACTGTTTGCGGCGTCATGTGCCACTCGTCTTTATCTATTGGTTGGCCTAGCTTAGCTAAATTTTTGTTATGTTCAAAAATTGCAGCGCGTTTAGCATTACCTAATAAATCATCCGCTTTAATCGTCAGTTTAGTATAGTCATCCCACTTATTTGGATAACCAATCTTAGGGTTAAATTTAGCTAGCTTGTCTTTTGCCGCGACTTTAGTGTCAGCGCTCATCCAATC
This sequence comes from Shewanella glacialimarina, assembly GCF_020511155.1. Classification (NCBI taxonomy): domain Bacteria; kingdom Pseudomonadati; phylum Pseudomonadota; class Gammaproteobacteria; order Alteromonadales; family Shewanellaceae; genus Shewanella; species Shewanella glacialimarina. Next base: position 930,850 of record NZ_CP041216.1, read on the forward strand.
TAGCGAATCGATGCTCGAGCCATAAGCGCCACGAAGGTTTTCAACAAGCTGTTCCATCCGTGTTTTCGCTTCTGGAGCAAAATGGCGTTTAACATACACTTTACCGACGACTTCACCTAGGGTATCGCTTACTGTAGTGACACCACGCTTCCAACGCGGTTCTTGCTCTGCCTGACCATTTAAGGTTTTAGAGAAAAAAGCAAAATTTTCGTTGTCTACCGCTTCTGATAAGTTGCTTGCATTGTGGGTTAGGGTCATCCACGTGAGATAATTTTTCCATGCATCAAGGTCATTGTTCTTAATGACTTCATTTAACCCTTGGATATAGCTAGGTTGATTGATAATAATATCAGTTTGCTTATCCCCGCCTAATGCTGCCAAGTAACCTTGCCAGTTAATGTCCGGTGCTAGTTCATCTAAGTCTGCTACTTGATAAAGGTTGTAAGTTTTAGTGCTATCGCGAGTTTCAACAACATCCCAATGCTTTTCAGCAATTTTGGTTTCTAGTGCAAGAACAGCTTCTGCGTTTGCTTTAGCATTTGGTAAGCCTGCTAGGTCGTACATTCTTTCGATATGTTCTACATAGGCTTTACGAATATTAACAAAGCGCTCTTCCTGGTTAAAATAGTAATCTTTTTCTGGCAGGCTTAAGCCATATTGCCAAATATGAGTCGCATAACGGCTAGAGTTTTTTGCGTCTATTTCAACGTAGAAAGCTAATGGTGTTCCGCCGCCGTTAGCTTGATTTTCACCAAAAAATGCAGTTAATTCTTTCTTGTCTGTTAGTGCTGCAATTTTATCTAAATCAGCTTGAATTGGTGCGATACCTAACTTGTTTAAGGTCGCAACATCCATAAATGAGCGATATAAGTCCGCTACTTTTTGCTCATCGGTGCCATCTGCTAAATTCGGCGTAGCACTTAAATCTTCAATAATGACTTTAACGTCGTCACGGGCATTTTCACGTAAGTCGTAAAAAGCACCAATGTTAGTGCGATCGCCTGGGATCTCAGCTGTGTTCATCCAGCCGCCATTAACATATAAGTAAAAGTCATCCTGTGGACGAACATTTTTGTCCATATTATCAAAGCTAATACCTGACGTCAGTGCTTTTTCAACAGCTGCAGCGGTTGCTGTTTTAGCGACTTCAGTTTTTGCTGCTGCATCAGCGGTTGCTTGAGTATTATCACTACAAGCTGACAGGCCAGCGATAAGCGAGGCACAAAGTCCTCCAATAACCAATTTTTTCATGTTGTTTCCCTTGCGTTAAATATGCCCTTCAATGGAGGCTGGTAATTTTGTTTTTATCTTGTCAGGTATTTAGTGCCAAAGTATTTCTTTGCATTGACTGCTGACTTATTGTTGTGACAGCTATGTTAAGGGTTTGTCGGCTAATAATACAAGCGTTATACGGCGTTTTTAGCGTGGTTTTTTGTGACTAGGTGTAACGAAAAGTACGATTTACTCGGCTGTTATTTCTATTTTTAACTTAAGACCGCATAATATGAACAAATTAAAGCAGTGAGTATTGATTGTGCGTTTAGACAAATTTATTTGTGAGAGTACCGAACTGACCCGTACTATGGCGAAAAAAGCACTTCACCGAAGTGATGTTACCTGTGATGGTGTGGTAATTAAAGATTCGGGATTTCAAGTAACAGAAAAAACAGTGGTTTGTTTAGATGGCCAAGTGATTTCTGTGGTAGGTGAACGATATATTATGTTGCACAAGCCAGTAGACACTATTTGCTCGACTATTGATGAAGTTTATCCTTCGGTGTTGAGCCTAATGGATATCGAGAAAATCGATACCTTGCACATTGCAGGAAGGCTAGATGCTGACACCACTGGGTTAGTATTGATCACCAGTGATGGTCAGTGGTCTCATAAAATCACCTCACCTAAAAAAGATTGCGGCAAGCGTTATTTAGTTGAGTTAGCTGAGCCAATTAGTGAAGATTTAGTGGCTGTTTTTGCCAGTGGCATTGCACTGCGTAATGAGGATGGGTTAACTAAACCTGCTATTTTAGAGCTTATTACCCCACAACAGGTGCGTTTAACAATCAGTGAAGGCAAGTATCATCAAGTCAAACGTATGTTTGCAGCGGTAGGTAATAAAGTGGTTAATTTACACCGTGAGTGCGTTGGACAAATTGAGCTAGATTCAGAGTTAGTGCCTGGAGACTGGCGTTACTTGACACAAGAAGAAGTGGACTCCATCCATTAATTTACGATTTAGATATCCAAGTGGTAAATAGCTTGTTGGTAAATTTTTTTGGTTGAAAATTGTGCAGAAGCCTATAGCTTTGCTAAAGTTGATTCAGATTGTAAAAATAACGCTTAAAATTTGATGTTGTTAGCATTTTTGATAATCTTTTTTGAAATAGAAACTAAAATAGTGGTTAATACACTTATTAAACGCGTGCAGTTAATGTTGAGCTTTGGAACGCATAATACTGATCTGCGCCTAAATAACTTAGGAGTATATATGAAATATTCAATTTTATTTGCTGCACTATTTTTTGCTGGTTCAGCTGCTGCAGTCGACTGTGTTGAGTGTCATGAAAGTATCGACGTTGCTATGCACACTGAAAATGAAGCAACGTTAGCTGTTTGTGCTGATTGTCATGCTATTGGTGATGCGCATGAAATCGACATGGAAATGCACAGCCCTGAACTGACAATGAAAGAATGTACTGATTGCCACCAAATGGAAAAATAAACCTCGTATTTGTGCAAGCATTAGGCTTTTAGCATAATAGTGATTAATTAAGGTCTTCTTCGGAAGGCCTTTTTTTATGATTTTTTGGCTGTAAATGTCGATAAAAACATTTAGGTTTAATGTCATATGCCGATAATAATTTAATGGTAATTTTTTTGTAAAGAATATTTAGCTTAATTTTTGGCTTGATTTTTAGTTTCTTTATTAGCTTACTTACATAAAAACGACTATATATTATCTATTAAAATCAAAAAAGGATGCGCTATGTTAATCCGATCTAAGCTTCTGTTGAGTGCAGCCATATCGATCTCGGCACTTGTTGCTATGTTTGCCTTACAACAATATTCGACTAATGTACAACAGCAGCTGGCATTGGCAACAACCAGTGTAATTGAAATTGAAAAAGAAATTTATCAACTGAGAAAAGAAGAAAAAGATTTCTTAAACAGATTGGATGTTATCTACCTTGAAAATCATCAACAGAATTTCGCCGATCTAAATATATTGTTTGAGCGTGTCGGAGAAGTGTTAAATGATCGCAATATCCCCCTTACGGCTTTAAATGGTTTAAAAGACAGTGTCCAGACTTATAAATTGACATTTAACGATGTCGTGGTGCTGCAAAAAGAAATAGGCTTAACGCCTAAAACAGGTTTGTATGGTCGGTTAAGGGAAGCTGTTCATAATGTGGAATCTATCTTAAGCAGCAATAATGAAAATGGATTACTTGTTATTATGTTACAGCTTCGTCGTAACGAAAAAGATTTTATGTTACGCCGCGACCCCAAATATATTGATTCATTTAAATCTTATATAAGCGAATTTAAACAGTCAGTTAATAACTCTTTCTTAGCTTCAGGTGTTAAAGACGAATTACAGGCGAGTATTGACCAATATCAGGCTGATTTTCAGGCTTTAGTGAGTAAAGAGCAAGAGTTTGGCTTGACTGAAGTTGACGGTAAAATGAAGGCGTTACGTGATGCTATTTATAAAACCGATGACGATAGTAAAGCGTTGAAAGAGCAAACTTTAGCTGAAATTAATCAAGCAGAAGAAAATGGCATATATTTAGGTGGCGGTATTTTCTTATTGATTACCTTGGCTTTGTCGATATCCACTTATTATATTCTTCGTAGCATTATTACCCCAGTTGAAAATATTACCCGCGTAATTGCCAGTATTGAGCAAACTAAAGATTTAACCCTGCGTTGTGATGACTCCGGAGATGACGAGTTGTCACGAATTGCCACTCACTTTAATAGCATGGTGGGGTCATTTCAACATTTGATTGAACAAGTCAATGAAGCTGTTGATGCAATGAATACTTCCTGTCAGGAGCTGTCTAACAATGCTTCTATAGCATCAGAAGGCGTGTTAAGGCAGCTGAATGAAACTGACATGGTAGCAACCGCCATTACTGAAATGGGCGCCACAATTGATGAAATTGCTAATAACACTGAATTAGCCGCATTAAAAGCCAGCCAAACCCACGATAACGCAAAGAGTGGTCAAATTGGCGTCGAAGAAACGATAGCAAAAATTCAACTACTTGCCAGTCAGCTTAATGATTCAGCTAAAGTGGTTCGCGAGCTTGAACAGGACAGTAAGACTATTGGCAGCGTATTAGATGTTATCCGAGGGATTGCAGAGCAAACGAACTTACTGGCACTTAATGCCGCAATTGAAGCCGCTAGAGCAGGTGAACAAGGTCGCGGTTTTGCAGTTGTTGCCGATGAGGTTAGAAGTTTAGCGATGCGAACCCAAGAGTCTACTGAAGAGATTGCAGCTATTATCAGTACCTTGCAAACACGGACTCGTTCTATTGTACAGTTGATGGAAACTAGCCAGCGCCAAGGTGCAGAAAGTGCTGAGCAGGCGGCAAGTGCGGGTTCATTACTACGCTTAATTAACGAAGATGTGACTAATATTATGGACATGAGTACTCAAATTGCAGCGGCAATTGAGGAGCAAAGCATGGTGGCTGCTGAGGTTAATAAAAACGTGGTGGTTATTCGTGACATAGCTGATGAGTCATCACAAGCCTCTGCATCGAATGCGGCATCATCAGAAGACCTACGTATTCGCGCAGCTGGGCTGCATAAATCAGTGAGTATGTTTAAAGTATAAGATGCTTTGATGTGCAGGACATGGTTATTAGTATCTGTAGTTCAGTAATGAATTACCTTTTCTATACTTTTTCTCAGAGGCAACAACTATTACATCTTGTATGCGCATGTGCTAGATAAATAAAAAACCCTAATTTATCCAGTTAGGGTTTTTTATTGGGCGAGAATGTTGTTTTAGCCTTTGAAGTAGCTAAAAAATAGCTATATCAAAAGTAGCAGTATAAAAAGCTGTTACTTTGAGGTGACAGTGTTGACGCCTTCAGGTGTGCCCACTAGTAATACATCTGCGCCACGGTTAGCAAACAAGCCATTAGTCACAACGCCGACTATGGCATTAATTTTAGTTTCCATTACTTTGGGATCTAAAATTTTCATATTGTGAACATCTATTATCACATTACCATTATCGGTCACGACACCTTGACGATATTCAGGATCACCGCCTAATTTAACTAATTCACGTGCCACATATGAACGCGCCATCGGGATAACTTCTACAGGTAGCGGGAAGTCGCCTAATATCGATACTTGTTTAGTGTTATCAACAATACAAATGAATTTTTGGGCAACTGCGGCAACAATTTTTTCACGAGTTAAAGCTGCACCACCGCCTTTAATCATATCCATGCGGTCGTTAATTTCATCGGCGCCATCGACATACACGGCTATATCTGCAACATTGTTTAGATCAAATACCTCAATGCCTAATTGTTTCATTTTTGCTGTTGATGCTTCCGAGCTTGAAACCGCGCCTTTAATATCATCTTTCATTGTTGCTAGTGCATCAATAAAATGATTAACCGTTGAGCCAGTACCTACACCTACAATGGTATCTCTTTCGACATATTTTAATGCAGCCCAGCCGGCCGCTTTTTTCATTTCATCTTGAGTCATTAGGCAATTCCATTAGTTGTTTTTAACATTATCTCGATTATAACGTAACCTACGGCGAAATTATTTGCTTGTCGTCATAAAAATGCGCATCTTTAAAAGCATCTAACACTCTTACATTGATATCGCTGATGAACTTTCTTTCCAAGCGTACATCCATTACATAAGCTTTTATGGTAATGGTTTGCATGTGCTGCCCATAGGATAAATCTGTCCCTAATATGATCCTAATGGGTTTATTTAAAAAGGTGTAAGGTGAGCATTGTGTAGCTTCTTTGGCAAGGGCTATGGCTTGTTTATGATCGGCGTGCAAAGGTAAATTAAAACTGATTACAACCATTTCATCTAGGGCGCCGCTATTGGCATTTGATACGGCATTTTTTAATACCTCAGCATTAGGCACCATGATGGTGTTGTCATCAAAGGTTCGCAGCCAGGTTACGCTCCATTCAAGTTTTATTACTTCGCCATAATGGCCTGCGAGCGAGACCATATCACCCACTCGATAGGGGGGATTTAACATAATAATGAAGCCAGCAATCATATTTTTTGCCGGTTCTTGAGTCGCTAAACCGATAACTATACTGATTGAACCAATCATAGCTAACACTACATTTTGGTGAGGTGCGATAATTCCTGCAGTAGTATAAATTATTACGCAGCCCCAAATAAATAAGCGGATAAACGGGTAAAGTCGTCCCCAGAATAATCGATATTTTGGCAGCTTTATGGTGAGTTTATCTAAACTGATTTTTATTACATTCAATAGCGCCCAGGCAAAAAAGCATATCAATAAAATTAAGGCTATTTTCTCTAATGAGATGATGCTAATTAGCGACTGTAATGCGTCTGTTGTTGATTCCATACCTATTCTCTTTGGTAATGATTAGAAGCTAAAAAGTTTGTTGTGATTAAGCAGGTGCGTGGCGACTATTTTACTCAGTACTGGTGGTATTTGATAAAAGTGTCGCGCAAAATCACTTTCACAGTATTGTGTTATCAATAGACCTTGCCTGCTGAGAAACTCCAATTTTAACGAGCTTTCTTCGATAGACATGTTGAAAATAATGCTTAAATGTTCAACGGTTAATCCGCCATGAACATAAATTTCTGCGAGTGCAAAGAGAGATTCTTCATCTAAACTTTTTAGTGCGTGGGTGTCGATAGTGAAAATATCTTTTGAGTTGAGATCGCTAAGTTTAGATACCTTATGCTCATCAATAGATTGCTTTAAAATGAATAAAGCGAGTCTAGGCTGGCCTTGGCAGATTTTCATTAAGGTTTTGGTGTGGGACTCTAGGGTGTTTAACTCTATGGTGAGAGCTGAATCGCCTTCATTCTCTTGTGTGTTATTGCTTTCATGCGGTAAATTTATACCCATATCAGGTAAGTAAAGCGTAAGAAATGTGGTTAATTCAGTCTGAGTAAAATACTTAAGCTGAACGACGGTTTTAATAAAATGAGTAATTTGATATTGCGAAGAGAGTCTTTGCCATACATAGGTTTCACACCCCATAATCCAGCAATGCCTTTGCCTGGTTTCCATTAATATAGTCGCTAATGTTACCAAAGCTTGATAACTGCCCATTCGGCGCTGCATTAATCGATGAATGTCATCCAGGAAAATAATATGTTGAGGCTGTGCATTGATTAATCTAATGGCATCTGTAATTGATTGGGGCTCATTTTGGATATCAAAACAATCATATAAAGTGGCGATAGCTTCTTTTGAAGACAGCGGCGCTTTACAGAAGCTAAGCCATAATAGTGGCTCAGACTCCGGTTGCCCGCGAATAATATTCTGAATAAAAGTACTGACACCTGCTCCAAAAGGGGCAATGATCGCGCTCAATTCACCTTGGTTATCACGCCATAACTCAATGGCGTTGTTGATTTGATCTATAGCTTGTTCTCGCCCGATGACATGGTAAATATCCGTATTTACTGAATAAGAGATCTGTTGTTTGAGCGGGCTTCTAAGTCCATGGTGTCGATAGGTTTGCGCAATGGCTTTTAAGGATAATGTATTTGTCGGCTCTGACTCTTGCTCTGTAGCTGCACTATTAGGGTTGATGTAGGTTAGAAATTGTTGCCACTTACCAAGAAGTGCATCGATAGTCATTGCCATAATATTATCCATTTGATCAAGCCATTAGTAAGCAGCATCTGATCCAACCTCTAAAAAGTAAATCGAGTTAACAGGTATAACGTTTTTCATTACGTCAGAATAAGTACTATAACAGTAAATTAACGCTGGCATAGAGTGCTAGTTGTGATTGTTATTATTACCAATTTACTGTGATTATAGGTTATTACTGCTGGCAAGTATGGTTAATAAATGAGTATAGCTATCTTAATGCCCCATCGTTTACGGGATAGCAGATAACACGATGTAATGACCCCGTAGGCTATTTGTTCATGGAAAGTGAAGTTAAAGCGCTACTTTAGTATGAATTGACTCGCTGATTAATCATTGTTTAGCGTATACTTAATTTTTATTTTTTATTGAAAAATTAACCTTGATGATGCCATTCAAATCTGCTTTTTCGACACTGTTATTATTAGCTAGCTTAACCCATCAGGCTTATGCAGCAACAGCCGTTGCGTCCTCTCAACAACAAGAGTTAGCCGCAGGTAGTGCTATGCTTGTGGACCTTAACACTAATGAAGTTTTATATTCGAGTAATATTAATCATCAAGTACCGATAGCATCAGTGACTAAGCTGATGACTGCAATGGTTGTATTAGATGCTAAATTACCTTTAGATGAAATGATTACTGTAGATATTCATCAAGCCCCAATTATGCGTAATGTCTACTCCAGAGTGCGAGTTGGCAGTGAAGTTAGCCGTGAAACCATGATGCTGATGACATTAATGTCTTCAGAGAATCGTGCAGCCACAGCGCTTGCTCATCATTATCCTGGTGGCTACTTTGCTTTTATTGATGCAATGAATGCCAAAGCGACAGCATTGGGTATGGAGCAAACTCGTTATGCAGAGCCAACAGGTTTATCTGCTGATAACGTCTCCAGTGCAAAGGATTTGGTTATTTTGCTACAGGAAAGTCAAAAATATCCTTTATTGGGCAAGTTAAGTTCAACTGAGAAAAAACACATTATTTTCAATAAGCCAAGATACAATCTTGACTTCCAGAATACCAACAAGTTGGTATTTAAAGACGGTTGGAATATCGCGCTAACTAAGACTGGCTATACCAGCAAAGCCGGTCATTGCTTGATTATGTTGACCGAAATGAATAAGCGAAAAGTCGCATTTGTGGTGCTTGATACCTTTGGCAAATATACCCATATAGCAGATGCTAGCCGTCTTAAAAAATGGTTAGAAACGGGTAAAGTAACCCCAATTCCTGCATCGGCTAAGGCATATAAACAACAAAAGCAATTGGCAAAATCTAATAGCTAAACATCAGTAGCTAAAGTCTAAAAGTGGGTGGTTGAGCATTTTGTAATGGGCACATTTAGTTGACCTGTTAAGCATTGCAGCTACGACAGTTTATTAACTAGGCTTTTGTTGTAAGCCTTAACTTGTGGTGACCTTATAATATTGCATTATTGGGTGAAAGCATTTTAAGGCTCCCATTGTTTATCGGTCTGGTAAATTAAATTAATACTTATATTTCATTAAAATACACCTAAAAGTACCTAGGTGTCACAATTGTACCTGCTTGTTTTCCTGTTTAATCAATCTATGATAACCACATAGTGTGAATGAGGAACCGTAATGCAAAGTAGTAATTCTAACGATGTTGATATCCCAGAGATTAATCCTTTAACGTCGATAAAAAGTGACTCAATTAACATGGACTTTAACCAACGTGTGGTTATTGATACTAATCAATTGGGCTGGGATAAAAGCCCCGCGAAGGGCGTGTGGCGTAAGCGTCTTGCTAGAGAAGAAGCTGAGCAAGGCCATGCAACCAGTATCGTTAAATATGATGCGGGTGCCCGTTTTTCATCACATCCACACCCATTAGGCGAGGAAATTCTAGTTTTATCTGGCGTGTTTTCTGATGAGACTGGCGATTATCCAGCGGGCACATACATTCGCAATCCCGAAGGTTTTAGTCACGCCCCTTTTAGTTTACAGGGCTGTGAATTACTGGTTAAGTTGCACCAGTTTCAACCATCAGATTTAAAGCAAGTTCGTATCGACACTCAACACGCGCCTTGGTTACCGGGCCAAGGTCAGTTGCAAGTAATGCCGTTACATCAGCATCTAACTGAATCCAGTGCTTTAGTTTTTTGGCCTGCAGGATGTCAATTTCAACCACATCGTCATTTTGGTGGTGAAGAAATATATGTTATCAGTGGCGAGTTTATTGATGAGCACGGCCATTATCCTGCTGGGACCTGGCTACGCAGTCCACACTTAAGTCAGCACAATCCCTATGTTGAACAGGATACGGTTATTTGGGTCAAAACAGGGCATTTATAACGGATATAAAGCGTCATTTGTGATAAATATTAGTTTGTTGCTTTTAAAGTATTATTTTTAACGATATATTAACTTAACATGCATATTTAGGATGTAATTTAGCAATGGATGCTTTTACTCTTCACGTATCAACCGCAATAGTCAGTGCGATGATGGCTATCAGTTTACTCGCATTTTATGTTGTTGGTCATCGCCAGCGCAGCTTAATAGATTGGAGCATAGCTGGTGGATTATTTTTTGTCAGCAGTTGCATTGGCTTACTTTCTTACTCTTTCCCTATTCCCTATTGGCTTGGCCCCAGCTTAGCTAATGCATGTTATATATTAGCTCATCTTGGTTTACTTGCCGGTATCAGACGGCAGCTTCAGCTTACCCCTCAGTGGCCATCAATGATATTGATCGCTGTAATTGTGTTTTTAATGCATTACGTCCCAGGCTTTTTAGAGTCACTGACATCTAGGTTGCTTTATATATATCCTTTGTTAATGCTTATTAATATCTGTACTGTTTTGACCATTATATTGGCGGCTAAATCTAGAAAGCTTCACGCTATTTATTACCCTTTTCTGTTTGCCGAATTGATATTTTTTGGACAACAATTTGTTCGATTTATATTTGTAGCTTTTGATAAACAATTAACCTTAAGTGCTGCGGGGAATCGCGTTTTACAATCGTCAGGTACTTTGGCTGTGTTCACTTTTTTAATGTTGATAACATTATCGTGTTGTTTAATTGTATATCGTCAACAACAACTCAAATTGCAAGATGTTACTCAGGTTGATCCATTAACAGGGTTGTTAAATCGCCAAGCTTTACCCCATCGAGCCAAACAAGTTTTTGAGTTAGGTCTTTATCAAAATGCCCCCATGGCCATTATGATTGTTGAGATTGATTCACTACCTCATATAAGTGAAAAATATGGCTACGGTGGTAGTGATAGTGTTGTTAAGCATGTCGCCAGTGTTTTAGAGTTTACGGCTCATATTAATAGCGGAATTTTCAGACAGCATGATAATAAGTTTGTCTTGTTGTTTGAAGAGACTTCAACGGATCAATTGCAGCGGTTAACCGTTAGATTAAAAGAGAAAGTGGCTAATTTAGTCATTAAACCATTACACGATGACGTAAGAATTAATATCAACATTGGTTTTGCTATGCAGTCAGACAATGACCATAATTGGCAAATATTAATGCAACAAGCAGAACGTGTCTTGAAGCAACCGATCAAACAAGTTAATACTTCTCAGGCGGCTAGCGTACAAGAGTTGAATGTCGATAGATTTGGTTTTATCGCTCAACAGAATTAACTTAGCTTAATAATACCTGCCAGCCTATCCAGGTATTTTTATAACTTAGAGAGCTCGTTTGATAAACATTACCGTTACAGTTATTCGATGATAGATCAGTAGTGAAGTAATAGCAGGCCTGAGTGTATCGGCCTGCTATGAGTAACTTTTGGGAGTAAAGAGGGCTGTTTAAGGATATAAAGTAATAATTACTCTGTATCGTAGTCAAGTACAGGTGATAACCAACGCTCGGCTTCGGCTAAGCTCATGCCTTTACGTTTTGCGTAATCTTCTACTTGGTCTTTACCAATGTTAGTTACCCCAAAATAACGAGATTTCGGATGGGCAAAGTACCAACCGGATACTGCAGCTGTGGGGAACATCGCATAACTTTCGGTAATATTTAAACCAATGGTTTGGTCAGGTTTAAGTAAATCCCACAATAGGCCTTTTTCAGTATGATCAGGACATGCCGGATAACCTGGTGCTGGACGTATACCTTTGTATTTCTCACGAATGATGGATTCGTTATCAAGTACTTCATCAGCCGCATATCCCCAAAACTCTTTGCGTACCCGCTCATGCATGCGTTCAGCAAACGCTTCAGCTAAGCGGTCTGCAAGGCATTTAAGCATAATGGCATTGTAGTCATCGTGATTGGCTTCAAAGCGTGCCACATGCTCATCAATGCCATGGCCCGCAGTGACGGCAAAGCCACCCATGTAATCTGCGACACCAGAATCTTTTGGCGCAACAAAGTCCGATAAACAGAAGTTGTCGTTGCCAACTCGATCTAATTGCATACGCAAGTGATGAGTAGTCATTTCTACTGTGGTTCGGCTTTCATCGGTATACAGTTCAATATCGTCATGGTTGACTGTATTAGCAGGGAATAAACCTATTACCGCTTTAGCCGTTAGCCACTTTTCACTGATGATGGTTTCAAGCATGGCTTTACCATCAACAAATAATTTACGCGCTTCTTCACCGACGACTTTATCCTCTAAAATATCTGGATAGCGGCCGTGAAGTTCCCAGCTTCTAAAGAATGGTGTCCAATCGATACGCTCGACTAAATCTTCCAGTGGATAATCATCAAAAACTTGACGGCCTAACACATTGGGCGTGAATGGAGTGTAGTTTTGCCAATCATGTTTGCAACGATTTTCGCGAGCAACTTCAATTGGCACAATGGTTTTACGTTTAGTTTGCGATAAACGTTTTTCTCGCATGACATCATATTCTGCATATTCTGCATCAATAGTCGCCTGGCGTGTTTCATTGTTAATCAGCTTAGACACCATAGGCACTGCGCGCGAGGCATCGGCAATATAAATGGCGCCGTGTGGATAATGTGGCGCAATTTTTACAGCCGTGTGAATTTTAGAACAAGTCGCTCCGCCAATAATGGCTGGAATGGTCAGGCCTTCACGGTGGAAGGTTTTGACGTTATGCACCATTTCATCAAGACTCGGGGTAATTAAGCCTGACATGCCGATGATATCAATATTATGCTCTTTGACCGCGGCCATAATTTTATCGACCGACACCATAACGCCTAAGTCGACCACTTCATAACCGTTACAGGCTAGGACTACGCCCACAATATTCTTACCAATATCATGCACATCGCCTTTTACCGTGACCATTAAGATACGGCCGTTTGATTGGCCTTCAACTTTTTCTAGTTCAATATACGGGTTTAAAAAAGCAACCGCTTTTTTCATCACTCGAGCAGATTTAACCACTTGTGGCAAGAACATTTTACCGGCACCAAATAAGTCACCGACCACATTCATGCCGTCCATCAGCGGCCCTTCAATAACATCAAGTGGACGTGCTGCTTGAAGCCTTGCTGCTTCGGTGTCTTCATCAATAAATTCGGTGATACCTTTGACTAAGGCATGCGATAAACGTTTCTCTACTGGCCAACTGCGCCATGCTAGATCCTCTTTTTTAGCCACTTGAGTGCCGTCACCACGGTACTTTTCAGCCACATCTAATAATTGTTCCGTGTTGGTTGAATCAGCAACCGGGCAGGGCAGGTTCTGAACCACGTTTTCGACCTTTTCTTTTAAATCGGCATCAATGTCATCATAAATGGCTAGTTGCCCAGCGTTAACAATGCCCATGTCCATACCCGCTTGAATCGCATGGTATAAGAACACCGCATGAATGGCTTCACGCACAGGGTTGTTGCCACGGAATGAAAATGACACGTTTGACACGCCGCCAGAAATCATCGCATAGGGTAAGGTGGCTTTAATGTCTTTAATGGATTCGATAAAATCGACCGCATAATTGTCGTGCTCATCTATACCGGTAGCAATGGCAAAAATGTTCGGGTCAAAAATAATGTCTTCAGGCGGAAAGCCGACCACATCCACTAACAAACGATAGGCGCGGGTACAAATTTGGGTTTTACGCTCACGGGTATCGGCTTGGCCGTTTTCATCAAAGGCCATCACTATGGCTGCAGCGCCGTAGCGTTTGACTAGAGTGGCTTGTTTGATAAAGGCTTCTTCGCCTTCCTTCATCGAAATAGAGTTAACAATAGACTTGCCCTGAACACACTTAAGGCCGGCTTCAATCACTTCCCATTTTGATGAGTCGATCATAATAGGCACGCGGGATATATCGGGTTCAGAGGCGATTAAGTTTAAGAATTTTTTCATCGACTCAGCACCGTCTAGCATGCCTTCATCCATGTTGACGTCGATTATTTGTGCGCCATTTTCAACTTGTTCGCGCACAACATCTAAGGCTTCTTCAAATTTTTCTTCTTTAATTAAGCGTAAGAATTTAGCTGAGCCGGTCACGTTGGCACGTTCGCCGACGTTAACAAAGAGTGAGTTACCATCAATGGTTAATGGCTCTAATCCTGATAGGCGACAAGCCACCGGAATATCAGGTATTTGGCGCGGCTCATGATTGATCACTGATTCACGTATGGTATTGATATGAGCGGGTGTGCTGCCACAACATCCGCCTACAATATTCAGCATGCCTTCACGGGCCCAATCACTAATGACTTCGGCCATTTCCTCAGGGGTTTCATCGTAACCGCCAAACTCGTTCGGCAAACCGGCGTTAGGGTGAGCAGACACAAAACATTCAGCAATACGGGATAACTCTTCAACATAAGGGCGCAGTTCTTTTGGGCCTAATGCACAGTTAAGACCGATAGATAAAGGCTTGATATGACGCAGTGAATTGTAAAAACCTTCAGTGGTTTGGCCGGTCAATGTGCGACCAGATGCATCGGTAATTGTGCCTGAAATCATTACTGGCAAGCGATCGCCAAGTTGATCAAATACTTTCTCAATGGCAAATAAGGCGGCTTTGGCATTTAAGGTATCAAAGATGGTTTCAACCATAATGATGTCGGCGCCACCTTCAATTAAGGCGGTAGTTGATTCAACATAAGCATCAACTAACTCATCAAAACTGACGTTACGAAAGCTAGGGTCGTTTACATCTGGGCTAATTGAACAGGTGCGATTGGTTGGACCAAGCACACCCGCTACATAGCGGGCATAACCCGTTTGCGCGGCCACTTCATCGGCTGCTTCGCGGGCAACCCGGGCACCTTCTAAATTAATTTCAGCCGATAGCGACTGCATGTCGTAGTCA
The DNA here is from genome assembly GCF_020511155.1 of Shewanella glacialimarina. Classification (NCBI taxonomy): domain Bacteria; kingdom Pseudomonadati; phylum Pseudomonadota; class Gammaproteobacteria; order Alteromonadales; family Shewanellaceae; genus Shewanella; species Shewanella glacialimarina. The sequence goes on from NZ_CP041216.1 coordinate 945,965, forward strand.
GCCATAGCAATGGTGGTAGCGTTAAAGGTGTTGGTTTCAATAATGTCAGCACCAGCGAGCAGGTACTTGGTATGAATATCTTTAATGATTTGACGTTGGCTAAGGACCAACATGTCATTGTTGCCTTTGACGTCGCAATGCCAGTCTTTAAATCTTTCACCACGGTAATCTTCTTCTGCCAATTTGTAGTCTTGGATCATGGTGCCCATAGCACCATCGAGAATGACAATTCGCTCTTTTAGCGTGTTTGTCAGTTGTTCAAGCACTTGACTGTAGGAAGTTGACTTGGTCATAACTGATTACCTTTTTAATGCAGTGGCACGTTAACTTAATCGTGACATATTTATCTAACTAATTATTTTATCAAGAGTTAATGGGTAAATAATGAATAGCTGGCTCTCAACAAACAGAATTTTGTTTGGACATTTATACGTATAGACGTCCATAATACGCGAGTTGTTATCTTCAGGGCAAGGCAGAAAACCATGAAACATCTTCAATTGGTATTCCTGCGCCATGGCCACTGCCTTGGCGGTGATATCGTGCGCGGTAAAACGGATGTTGCCTTGTCTGAGCAAGGTCTAATACAAATGCAACAAGCTTTTAATAGCTTAGCGCTATGCCCTACTATTGTGTATTCATCCCCGTTGAAGCGTTGCGCTGTGTTTAGTGACCTTATCGCAAAACAACACCAGTTGCCCATAACCCTATTAGACAGTTTACAAGAAATTGATTTTGGCCAATGGGATGGTCAAACCTGGCAGGCCTTATATAATCGACACCAAGCGCAATTAGATGCGTATTGGGCAAATCCCTGGCAGCATGACAACACTCCACAAGGAGGTGAGCACTTAGTTGATTTTAGTGCCCGAGTGAAGCAGGCATTAGTGCAAATTATTAGTCAGATGCTGAATTCGATTAACGGTGATGTTCAGGAAGAATCTTTTGCCACTGTAAAATTGACCAATGAAGCTCTTGCAAGTGAATTAACTAATCAAGCACTTGTTGTGACGCATGGCGGGGTGATGCGTTGTGTTATGGCGCAACTTTTAGGTGCTGAAGGTCAGGCTGGCGTGTTTACGCAATTACAATTACCCTATGCCGCGTTGATGACAGTAGATGTATTTATTGATGCAGATGACTTACAAATGGTCACACAAGGCAGCTTATGTTTTGAAAAGCTCAGTTTTAGATTGAACTGGCCATCATTAACCACCAAAATAGAGCCGTGTTATATATAGTGCTGAGTATTGGGAATCGGGTAAGCCCGAACTGTCCCCGCAACTGTGATTGTTTGTCCTGCATATTATATGTCTGTGGCCAGCAAAAGTCAGATACCAGCTTGTCACTATTCATTTTTACGCCTGAGCGGGATACTCAGCGGAGCGTGTATGTTTGATCTTGTTCTTGCTTCCCATATTGGCCATCTAGTTAACTTCGGCTTGTTTATGCTTGGCTTACTTAATCGTAAATCAAGCCATTGTCGAGGGCGTGATTTGTGAATTCCCAAAGTGTTGAAGCGCTAATGGCCGCGAATGCGCCAGCATCGATACCTGCCTTAGTCGTTAATCAGCTAAGTTGGCGATATGATGACACCCAAATTTTAGCTGATATTAGTTTTAGCCTCACAGCAAATAAAATGCTTGGAATTATTGGCCCCAATGGCGCGGGAAAATCGAGCTTATTGCGTTGTCTATATCGTTACATTGCCCCAAGTTGTGGAACAATATCCTTATTTGGTCAGGATATTAATCAATTTAACGGTAAAGCTTTTGCCACTCAAGTTGCCGTAGTCCAACAAGATACTCCGCAGTTTTTCGACATGAATACCAGCCAATTAATTGCAATGGGTTTAACGCCGCATAAAGGTATGTTTGATGGCTATACCGCCGATGATAACCAGCTGGTTAATGATGCAATTAATCTAGTGGGCCTAGCTGATAAAGCATTTTTGCAATATGGCCAATTATCGGGTGGTGAGAAGCAACGTGCTTTGATTGCTCGAGCGATAGTGCAGCGTCCTAAATTACTGATCTTAGATGAGCCAACTAATCATTTAGATATTCGTTATCAAATTCAAATTTTAGAATTAGTTAAAAGTTTAGGTATTACGGTCATTGCGTCTATTCATGATTTAAACCTTGCAAGTGCAATGTGTGACCACCTTTTATTACTCAATAAGGGCCTGCTTGTGGCGCAGGGCTGTCCAACTGAGGTACTAACAGAAGCGCAAATTGGCGACGTATTTGAAGTGTGCTGTGAAGTCAAAAAACATCCGCAACATGCTAAACCGCTGATTAATTATTTTTATGGTTATATGCCCCAGAAACAGGTAAAAGCCCTTGCTGATAATGGATTAACCTCAAGTGAGTGCGAGGTTCAATCATGAGCCCAGTTAAAGATCACCGTCGCTACCAATTTTTTCTGCTTATATTGGCTATATTGGCAGCAATGAGCCCGATTGCCGCGGCCAGCTTTGGTGCCGCCAGTGTCAACTTTACCGATGTGTTATCGTCGATAATTCAACGACTGCCTTGGCAAGATGACTTGGTCTTTCATCCAGCAAGCATTACTGAACGGATTGTATTTGAACTGCGTTTTCCGCGTATTATGCTGGCTTTTGTTGCTGGAGCTGGCTTGGCCTTAGCGGGCAGCGTATTGCAAACAGTTACCCGCAATCCATTAGCCGACCCGTATTTGTTTGGTATTAGTTCTGGGGCATCATTTGGCGCTGTGGTGGTCTTTAGCCTGCTATCAAGCGGCTTATTTGCGCAGGCTGATTTACTTGCGCTTTCTTCTGGGCAACTCGCTTGGTGGAGTTGGCAAAATTTACTCCTGCCCATAGGCGCATTTGCGGGCGCAAGTTTGTCAGTACTGCTGGTGTTGAGTTTGTCTGGTTTAGGACGCAGTAGCCAAATTGAGCGGATGTTGTTATCTGGTGTGGCTACATCATTTTTATTTGGCTCGCTAACGAGTCTAGTGCTTTATTTTTCAAGCCCGCAAGCCACTGCCTCAGTGCTGTTTTGGACATTAGGCAGCTTTGCTAAAGCTAGTTGGGCTGGCGTGGTATTACCCAGTGTTATTGTGATTAGTAGCTTAGTGATTATTCTTGTGTTTAAACGTCAAATAGTCGCGCTGCAAGCAGGTGATGAAACCGCACATACACTCGGGGTTAATGTCGCCAAACTGCGTTTAAATATGCTGTTATTGTGCTCGTTGATCACCGCCATTTTAGTGGCAAGTTGTGGTGGCATTGGATTTGTTGGTTTGATGATCCCCCATTGTGTGCGTTTACTATTTCCAGGACGCCAGCCTATGGTAGTAACGGCCATTATAGGCGGGCTGTTTATGGTTTGGATTGATGTTATAGCTCGTTGTATTTTAGGCAATCAAGAGTTACCAGTAGGCATAATTACCGCAGCCATTGGCAGTGTATTTTTCTTATTTATTTTACGGCACAGGCGCTAATAGCTGAGTTAAGTGAATAACAGCTTGCTGAGTGTTAATGACGTTTTTTGATTTGTCAGTGATTCCCCTGACGAGGAGTGGTTATGTTTACAGTGGTCCCTGTTACTCATCAGTTTGACGCTATGATCCAACATAAGATTGATCAAAAAACTAAACCTCAGGGATCACTAGGCTTACTGGAAGTATTAGTTAAGCAAATCGCTCAAATACAGTTTTCATGTGATCCTACAGCCACAAAATTACATATTAACCAGCCGGGTTTATTGGTGTTTGCAGGCGACCACGGTATAGCTAAGTACGGCGTGTCTATTGCCCCAAGCGAAGTCACTAGTCAAATGGTGGCTAATTTTGTTAACGGTGGCGCTGCAGTTAACGTTTTTTGCCGGCAAATGGGGTTTAATCTAGAAGTAATAGATGCTGGTGTACTTGCTCCTTTGGGGTTAGATGGGGTGACAGAACACAGATTAGGTAATGGTACTGCAGCGATTCATCTGGCACCAGCAATGAGTATTGATCAAGTCACACAAGGTTTTGAGGCTGCTAGTGAAGTGGTTGAACGCCATGTATTGTCGGGTTGTAATGTCATCGCCCTTGGTGAAATGGGCATAGGTAATACCTCATCCGCTGCGGCAATTATGGCGGTATTACTTGATATAGATGTTGAGCAATGCGTCGGGCGCGGTACAGGTATTGATGACAAAACCTATGCATTGAAAAAATTACTTATTAGCCAAGCATTGGCATTACATGGTTCAAAAATTAGCTCTCCTTTGCATATTTTGGCTTATTTAGGGGGCTTTGAAATCGTGCAAATGACCGGGGCTATCTTGGCTGCGGCTGAGCGAAAAATATTAGTGCTAATTGATGGGTTTATCTCTACCGCTGCGGCATTAGTCGCTGTAAGATTACACCCTGCGGCTCGAGATTATTTAGTGTTTGCTCATCAATCAGAAGAACAAGGGCATAAATTAATGCTGGCGCATTTAAATGCTAAACCTATTTTGTCCCTGGGATTACGTTTAGGGGAAGGAACGGGTGCAGCGCTGGCATTACCGATAGTACAAGCAGCAATCAATTTTTATAATGATATGGCCAGTTTTGAAGATGCTGGTGTTAATAATGTAGTTTAAGGAAAGTATGGCTAATCTATACCGTGGTTTAAGACAATTAAATCTATTTTTTGTAGCATTAAGTTTTTTTACTCGTCTTCCTATCCCATCATGGGTGGTAATTGATGCTGAAAAGCTCAATAAATCTAGCCGATTTTTTGGTGTAGTAGGCTTAGTGATTGGCTTAATCAGTGCCTTGGTATTTTGGCTAGTTCAACTTATTTTACCGGCCAGTATAGCGGTATTAGTGGCCATGGTCGTCGGTGTTATTGCCACCGGTGGCTTCCATGAAGATGGCTTAGCGGACACTGCCGATGGTTTTGGCGGTGGCTGGACGGTTGAAGAAAAACTGCTGATAATGAAAGACTCCCGCTTGGGAAGTTATGGCGCGTTAGCCATTGGTTTAGCGTTATTATTGAAATGGCAGTTATTAGTGGAGCTAGCATTATATAGCCCAATGGCGGCAATTAGTGGTTTTATTGTGGCACATACATTAAGCCGAGTGGTTGCAGCAAGCTTAATATTCAGTGAAAAATATGTCCGAGATGACAGTGGCAAATCTAAGCCTTTAGCAAAGCACCAATCGTTAAATGATTTATTCATTTTGTTAGCCAGTGGTATTTTTGTATTATTGTGGCTAAATGGTTTTGCTGCTTTTGCTTTGTTTATTATTCTCTGGGGAGTACGCTTTTTATTAGGCAGTTTATTTAGAAGCCAAATAGGCGGATACACGGGTGATACCTTAGGTGCCGCGCAACAAGTTAGCGAAATTATATGCTACTTGGTTATTTTGGCGGTTGGTTTAAGTTAGTGATCCATTTAGTACTCGGTGGAGCCAGAAGCGGTAAAAGTCGCTTTGCAGAGCAGCAAGTTGCCAATATTGTTAAGCCGCTACCGCAACATATGGACATCATTTACATTGCAACCGCAACCGCGGATGATGACGAGATGAGTATAAGAATTACTCGTCATCAACAGGATAGACAAGCCAGTCAGTTGTTGTGGCAAACCATTGAAACACCATTGGCACTGGCTGATTGTTTAGGTCAAATTGATAAAGCTGACCAGGTTATTTTAGTTGACTGCTTAACCCTCTATTTAACTAATCATCTATTATCCTTGGCACCAGAGCAATTACAAAACGGCACCCTGTCTAGCTGGCAAATGGAAAAGCAGCAGTTATTGTCGACTTTGCCGCAAATGCAATCTCATATTATATTAGTCAGTAATGAAGTGGGGTCGGGTATTGTGCCTATGGGGGAACTGAGCCGTGAATTTGTCGATCAAGCTGGCTGGCTAAATCAAGCCGTCGCCTCATTGGCTGATAAAGTCAGCTTAGTCGTTGCCGGATTACCTCTTTCATTAAAAGCACCTAAATCGTAATGACTATAGATAGCGCTCAATTCAATACAAGTCATACCCCATCTACTGGCGATATTAAAAATACATTAACAGGGGCTTTGATGGTGCAGGGCACCACATCCGATGCGGGTAAAAGTACTCTAGTTGCTGGTTTGTGCCGTGTTTTTGCCCGTAAACATATTGCTGTTGCCCCCTTCAAACCACAGAATATGGCGTTAAACAGTGCGGTAACCGAAGACGGTGGTGAAATTGGCCGAGCACAAGCGTTGCAAGCCACAGCCTGTTATCTAAAGCCGCATACTGATTTTAATCCCGTATTACTCAAACCTAGCTCTGATACCGGCGCTCAAGTTATTATTCATGGTAAAGCGTTAACCACACTTGAAGCTAAAGCATTTTTTGGACCTGAAAGCCAAGGTTATAAAACCCTAGCATTAACGGCAGTGATGCAATCTTATCGGCGCTTGCAGCAACAGTACTCACTGGTCGTTATTGAAGGCGCTGGCAGTCCCGCTGAAATTAATTTACGCCAGGGTGATATCGCTAATATGGGCTTTGCCGAAGTAGCGGATTGCCCGGTGATAATCATTGCTGATATCGATAAAGGCGGTGTGTTTGCTCACCTTGTGGGTACATTGGCACTGTTGAGCGAATCCGAACAAGCTAGAGTAAAAGGCTTTGTGATTAATCGATTTCGCGGTGATATAGGTTTGCTTCAACCCGGTATTGACTGGTTAGAAAGCTATACTAAAAAACCTGTTTTTGGTGTATTACCTTATTTGCACGACTTACATCTTGATGCTGAAGACGGTTTAGTTGAATCTTCAAACCTAAGCCCCTCACTTACCACGAACAAGCTAATCGTATTGGTGCTAGTTTTTCCGCGGATCAGTAATCATACCGACTTTGATCCATTACGCCTGCATCCTCAGGTTGAGTTTCGCTATATTAGTGTGGCTGATCAGCATAAGGTGTTTCCTGATGCTGATTTGATTATTTTACCTGGCAGTAAGAATGTCCGTGCCGACTTACTTTTTATGCGCCAGCAAGGCTGGGATAAGGCTATTTCTAAGCATTTACGTTACGGTGGAAAGGTTATTGGTATTTGCGGTGGTTATCAAATGCTAGGCCAGCTGATTGATGATCCCCACGGTGTAGAAGATATTGCAGGCAGCATCAAAGGTTTAGCTTTGTTGGATATTAATACTGAATTAACCACACATAAAACCCTTACTCAAGTAAGTGGTTACTTACAATTAGAGCAGCAACAGGTTAGCTTTACAGGCTATGAAATTCATTGTGGTGTATCGAACTTTACCCATAGTGATATTACACATCCTATTAAGATCGGTACTGAAGCGACTCAGTTTGATGGTCAAGTTAGTCAAGATAACTTGATTATGGGCACTTATATCCACGGCTTATTTGATAGTCCAGCAGCTTGCCAGCTACTTTTACAATGGGCCGGTCTTGCACAAGCTGAAGTTATCGACATTAATCACATTCGCGAACAGCAATTAAATCGTCTTGCTGCCATATTAGAAACACATCTTGATTTAGACAAATTAACCGGAGTGATCTCATGACCGAGAAGACAACAGACAACAATACAAACATCGACAGTACTGATGTTGACAGTACTAATCTTGACAATACAAGTCTTGAAAGTACTAAGCTTGATAATCAAAAGGCGGATCGCCATAAAGCACGTCAACAAAAAGTAAAGCTAGGTGTAGACGCTAAAATTGCCGCAGCACAGGAAGAAAAGGGCATTTTATTAGTACTTACCGGTAATGGTAAAGGTAAATCAACTTCTGGCTTTGGCTCTGTTGCACGTGCGGCCGGCCACGGTCACAAAGCCGCGGTAGTGCAATTTATTAAAGGCACTTGGGCATGTGGTGAACGTAATTTGTTAGAAGGTGCAGGGGTTGAGTTCCATGTTATGGGAACCGGCTTTACCTGGGAAACACAAGATAAAGAAAAAGATACTAAAGCGGCTGTAGAAGCCTGGGAATACGCAGAGAAACTACTGCAAGATGAGTCGGTTAATTTATTATTATTGGACGAGTTAACCTACATGGTTAGCTATCATTATATCGAGTTAGAGCGTGTACTCACAGCGTTGAGAAATAGACCTGCTATGCAACATGTGATTATTACTGGGCGTTCTTGTCACCGGGAGATTATCGAGCTTGCTGATACGGTGAGTGAAGTCCAGCCGATTAAGCATGCGTTTAATGCAGGGATTAAAGCTCAGTTAGGATTTGACTATTAATCAATAAAAATGTCGCTGAAAACATGCATTGGCTTCAGCTAAAAAAATGGCCAACTTACGTTAAGTTGGCCATTTTTATTGGTACTTAGTGTTAACGACGTCTTCTACTACGGCGGCGCATACGGCTTTCTTTATCTGCTGCAGTAGGTTCCCCGTCAGTTCCATTTCGTTCTTCATTATCAAGAAAATCGTCATCATGGTCATCATGGTCATCATGGTCATCATCTAGATCATCATTACTGTGGGCTAGAGATACTGGTGATTCCACTTTGACTTCTTGCTTTGGATCAACTTTTTTATCGCCCCTGAACACTGATTTTAAAATACTGGTCACGCCTTGCAATTTTGCAGAGGGCTCAGCTTTTGAACTAGACTTTTCATCAGGTATAGCAGGGCTTGCTTCAAAAACCTTTTCAAGCTTTTGTTCTATATTATTTTTTAGTTCTTCAGAAAATTGAATGTTATCAATTTTCTCTTGCGACTTTTTTGGCGTAATATCATCAATAGATTCCCCCGGCTTCAAGCGTACAGCAACATTGTCCATGCTGGCCGATGGTCGGATAGGCTGAGGGTCTAACGATGCTGTTCTGGGTCTAATTTCAGCAACGTTATCTAGGGTGATTGTTTTACTGATAATAGGATCTACAGGCACTGTTTTTGTTGCAACGGGATCTAATGATAATCCTGAGCTAGCAACAGGGTCTAATGATGCAGACTTGGTTGCTATAGGGTCAAGTGATAACGTTTTAGTAGCGACAGGATCAATAGATGCCGATTTAGTGGCAACTGGATCGATTGATGTTGATTTCGCTGCTACTGATTCAAATGATACGCTTGAGGCAATAATTGATGTGGCAGAAGCATCTGACGTGACTTGAGACGGCGTAGGCACTGAAGCTTGATCTTTTTCTCTTATTTGTAGACGTTTATCAAATTCTGCAGTGACTTCAGCTATTTCAGATTTAGCAATACTGACAGCGTTAACAAGTTCTTCAAAATGGGCTTGATAATCTTCATATCGACTTTCAATGCTGCTGATATTGTTCTTAACTTCATCGCTCAACTTACTTGTAAGACGCTTGTATATGTTTATTTCTTGTTCTAATTCATATAGATAGGTCTTAGAGTATTTAATAGACTCGTCTATTTCGACGAGGTTTTCAGTCAACTCATGTCGCTTAGAGGTAAACTCGTTAATAAGCTCTTTTGGAATTTGAGCTGGTGATTCTGGCTGCGACACTAAACCAGAGAATTCACTGATATGGCTAACCGGCAGCCATTGTGAAAATGCTGGATGCCAGCCATAACAGTTAGGCTGGTCTTGTAAAAACGCAATAGCCTCAACTTCGGTTAATGGCCCTGTTACGTCGCCATCATGTGAAAAAAACCATTTTTTCATAGTCATTATTCTTATTTAGTCGTTATCAACAGTGATTAGGAGTTTTCGCAAATATGATTTGGAATCATTACTTAGTTGCGACGCCAGCAAGAGTTCTTTGTAAAGCCTCATACTGTTCATTAACACTTCGGATTGTTGTTTTAACTTCTTGATTTAAATTCTGGGTTATCGTTTTCGTCTTATTAGTATCACGATCAAAATCAGCGAGTGAAGCGCTAAGAGACTTTATCGTAGTTTCAATTCGACTTAGTGCGGTATTAAGCTCTTGTTCTTTTTCTATAAAACGCTCAATCAACTTTTTTGGGATCGCTTGAGGCGGAGGTGGTGGTGTGATTACTATATCAAACTCATCGACATGACTGACTGGTATCCATTGGGCATAAGAAGGATGCCAAGCATAAGTGTCTGGGTTTTTTTCGATAAACTTGTTTGAGTCCGACAAGCCTAGAGGCCCGCTAACTTCACCATTATGTGAGAAATACCATTCTTTCATAGTTCCACTTTTATCCTTAACAGTGCTTGAGCTTATAGTAATTTTTATAATTAATCAGGGGTGTAGTCTACAACTATAGTCACGTTTCTGCGGCAACGTCACTTGGTTTGTCATGTTTTTTGGGCTAACAGCGTCAACGACAAGTAGAAGTCACAATTAGCACCTATATATTTTGTTACAATAACCTATATTTTTTAACATGACTACTGTTTATCAAGGATCGATCTTGTTAAATGTGTAATGTCTATTTGACGCAAACTTAACACTGCTGCAGTGTTAAGCCTTTTTTTAGTGCTGATAAAATAGTCTAATTATTTTTACCTAGCGGGTCTTTGATGTCGATCATTCAAAGTCAGCAAAAGTATTAAATTCGATCCACGCATTGCTGGTTGGGTGGTTAAAGCCGATAAATGCTGCGTGCAGATGCAACCTGTTTTGCTGTATACCATATAAGTCATCTCCCACAATGGGTAATCCTAAGCCTAAGTGGTGGGCGCAATGCATTCTAAGTTGATGAGTGCGTCCTGTTTTTGGATATAAGTGTAAAAGGGTGCGGGCACCTTTGTGCTTATATACCTCCCAATAGGTTTCGGCTTGCTTACCGTGTTCATAACATACTAATTGCTTGGGGCGATCATTTAAGTCGACTCTAAGCGGTAAGTTTATTGTGCCATTTTGACCCTTAGGTTTACCGTCAACTAATGCAATATAGCGTTTGATTACTGTGCGGTTAATAAACTGTTGTTGTAATGCTTTGTTAGCGTCTTTGGTTAGTGCTATTACCATTAGTCCTGAAGTCGACATATCAAGACGATGTACTATAAGTGGACCAGTGGCTTGGGGAAATAATTGTTTCATTCTGGTTTGTACTGAGTCGGTTACATTTTTTCCTGCCACAGAGAGCATCTCAGCGGGTTTATTGATAATAGCTAAGTCTTTATCTTGATAGACTATTTCAATGTGCTTATTGACTGCTGTATTCACAAGTAATGGATCAGGGTCGACGGTCATACCTTTAAGCATATGTGCCAATATAGGACGGCATTTACTGTGGCAGGCTGGGTAGAAGTTTTTATGCTGCTTTATTTCTGATTTAGGTGATGAACCCCACCAAAACTCAGCCATGGCGATAGGGGTTAACTGGTGCTGAAACGCATACTGTAATAATTTAGGTGCGGCACATTCACCGGCACCAGCAGGAGAAAGATGATTCGGGGCATCGTGAAATATTGTGTTTAAATCTTTGCTTTCTGCTAACACATTTAAAAATTGGTACTGATTAAACAGTTTCTTTTGCAGTTGATTAGAAAGCTGCTTGCGCTGCTTTTTTAATTGGTTTATTTGCTGTTGTCGTGTGTCAACCTGTTGCTGGGTTTGGTCAACCTTGATTGCCCAACGTTGTTTTAACTCAGCAAGCTTAGATTTTTGTTGCACACTCTGGCGACTAAGCTCAATTGACAATGATATGAATGCTTCAGCTGTCATGTTATTTTGCGCTAAGGCTAAATCAGCTTGCTCACGCTGATCTTTTCTATGCTTACGGCTTTCAATAATGACTGATCGCAGCTGTGCGAGATCATTTTCTGCTTGCTGCTGTTGTTCTGCTAAAAGGTCAACTAGCCTAGTTAATTGGGGATCAGCTTCATGCTGAATAATGAGTTGATTAATATCATTGATTTGTTTATTTTCAACACTAAAAAAGCTGTCTTTAGTTAACATGTCAAACACAGGCGGTACAAAGGGTGGCAAAATATTTTGATCTGCTAGCTTGCCTGAAAATGCCGCTAAAAACCCCAGTTTGTCCTGTTGATCTTTTACAACTAGTACCCCAAACATTTTGCCTATGACCATACCACGATCGTTTTCAGGATCTAAGCCAAAGTTATGTCGCCAAGGGTTTGTGTCTAACAAGTCTTGTTGTAACTGCTCTGCAGCCTGTATGCATAGGGTGTGGGGTTGATAATAAAACGGAAAAGTAAACGACTCCGGTAAGCTGTGTTCTGCAATACTGTCATTGAAAAGAATAAAACAGGGGTCGTTAACAGCCATTAGACACTCTTACAATACAAAAGGGTGGCTATTTTACCTTGTAGTGGATTGTGATGCATCCATAAGTGCTATTACTTTAAGCGGTGTTTTCAAGCATGAAGGCTCAATAGGTCTTAGCGTAATTCAGAGGTGTTGGATTAATAATTGTTTTTTTATGAAAAAATGGGCGCGGTATAAATACTTCGCCCATTCAGTGGTGATTGCATGCACCGATTATTTCTTAGCAACTCTGTGCAGTGCACACAGTTTATTACCATCTGGATCGCGTAAATAGGCTAGGTACAATTCAAAGCCAGGACCTTGGCGTAGACCTGGCGCTTCTTCACAAGCGGTACCACCACTTTTAACACCCATAGCTTCCCATGCATTAGCAGCGGCTGGGGTTTTAGCGGCAAAACCAATAGTCGTGCCGTTACCATGACAAGCAGGCTCGCCGTTAATCGGCTTAGTCAATGCAAAAATACCTGTAGGGGTGAAGTAAAAGCAGCGGCCTTTATCATCTATGACACCTGGTTCGTGGCCTAAAGTCGCTAAAATTGCGTCGTAAAACTTTTTCGACTTTTCAATATCATTAACGCCGATCATGATGTGACTAAACATGGTGACTCTCCTTGTATGAACTCATTGAGTTCGATTAATAGACGGTTTTTTGCTCAATTCAGTAAGGTTATTGTGTACGATTATACTGTTCTATTAGATCAATGGTATGTCTGAGCAATGAGGCATCGCCACTTGCACCATGGCCCGGAATAACGAGGTTAATGTTAGGGAACTGTTGGTTTACTTTATTAATCGTTGTCGGCCATGCCTGCATATCGGCTTCGCCAATATAGCCCATGGTTTTTGAGCCGAGTGATTTTATCAAACAACCGCCGAATAGCATTTGCTGTTTTGGCAACCACACCACGAGGTTATCTTTAGTATGCCCAGCACCTAAGTCATACACCTCAATAAGATCAGACTTTGCAGTGTAACTATTACCTTCAAAAGCCATGCTTGCTTGAGGTTTATTAGTTACAGCTAAAATATCTTGGGTACGGTCAGAGACAATAGTCTGAACGCCATGGTTATTTAAATACCCTATACCACCGGCGCGATCTTGATGTGAATGGGTCGAAATGCTGGAAACAGGCGTGAAACCTTGCTTTGTTATCCATTCAAGTAACAATGCCGTATCGCTGACTGTCCATGGTGTATCTATAATGTAAGCTTGTTTATCTTGCACCACGACAAGCCCATTGGCTTCGACTAAACCAAATTCAGTGACATTTAAATATGAATGATGCAGATAAACGCCATCGGCAATTTCTGAAATTGCAAACTCACCTGGTTGGCTGGTGCTGTTTGATCTAGTTTGGGTAACCGTTTCTGTATTAATCGAATGTGCCTGGCTTGATGCGGTAACGAATACACTGAGTAAGCACGCACAGAACAAGCCGATTTTAAAGCCGTTATCCATAGTTTTTCCAAGATAATATTTGATGTTGGTTGAGCATTAACAGCATGCTCTTAAAAAGTAGATAACGGCATGTTACACCGATTTTTCGATATCATTAGTTTGATGAACAGAAAATAATGCCTGCACGTTAACCTTGGCTTTAATCTTCGCCGCCAACAAATAAATGCCTGCCAATTTACGATGAATAAAAATAGCATCCATTGGTGGCGTGTGCCATTCATCTTGTTGTGTGCTCATTGCTCTAGCTGCATCGGTGACTCTTTTAGCTAATCGGCTTTGGGCAAAATCATATTCGCCATTGTGCCTTAAGGGTTCGCATGCCTGATGAAAAATATCGACAATGAGTGCTTTTTGTTCAGCAGAAATATTGTCTTGGAAGAAACCGATTTGTAATGCAGCCTCAGTGATTAATGCCATATCACTGGTCATTGCGCCCTGCATCAGTAATTTATAACCCTGTGATAAAGAATTTGATATTGGTCGCGTGGCCCCAAAGTCAAGCAGTATTATGCAACCTGTATCTGATTGGTACTGAAAATTACCAAAGTTAGGATCGGTTTGAACAAGCTTAAAAGTAAATAACTCATCAAGAAACAACTGTAATAACCTGGTGGCTACACTATCACGGGTTTGTTGATCTAATGACGCTATGGATTCGATTGACTGGCCTTCAACAAACTCCATACATAAAATACTGTTGTTACTCAGTGCAGGGTAAACTTTTGGCACAATAAAGTGGGCTTGGTGTTCAACCCATTGCTTATATTGAATCAGTAATGCCGCTTCGTGGAGATAATCAGCCTCATGGTGTAGTTGCTGTTTAGCCTGGGAAAGGAGCTCGTCAAGTTTGACGTTATTTGGCACTAATCCTGACATTTTTAATAGTGACGCGACATTATCAATGTCGCTATCAATACTGTCTTTAATACCCGGATATTGAACTTTTACCGCCAACTTCTCCCCTGTGGCTAAGTAAGCAAGATGCACTTGACCGATTGATGCTGCTGCAAATGGGCGTAACTCAAATTGACCCAAAGCATCTAACCAATTCTCTCCCCAGTGAGACTTCAATACGCCGATAAGTTGTTTATGGGGCATGTAGTTAGCGTTAGAACGCAACTTGGCCAGTACGTCAGTTAACTCTGGTGGCAATAGCTCGCCTGCATCCATCGATAGCATTTGGCCGACTTTCATCGCTGCACCACGTAATTGCGCCAGTTTGTCTGCTATATGGCCAATATTCGTTGGGGTCATAACCAGCTGTTTTAGCTGCGGTGATTGACCCTGGCTGTATTGTTTAACCCCTTCTTTAATTATGTTGCCAGCTAAACGAGTGGCTAACCCGCCAAATGCCGAAAAACGTGCAACTCGGCTACTGGGTACTTTAGCGGCTTTTTGAGTATCAGATGGCTTGTTCATAGAGGCTACAATCGACTACCAGTAATGAAAGATAATCAAATAATACGCCAATAAAGCGGTTAAGATCATTTAATCAATTTTAATAAGGCTTTAAATCTATCGCCTTCAGCCTGATGTTGTAGTTCAAAGAGTAATGACTCTACATTGGTCAGCTGCGCACCAAGATTAAGCATCATTTGAATACCTAATACTTTATTATCTGTGGTGCGCGATGACATAGCATCAGCCACTAGATGGACATCAAAGTCATGTTGAAGCAGGTCTTTGCATGTTTGATAAACACAAACATGGGTTTCAATACCGCACAAAATAACCTGCTTACGGCCTTTTTTGGCAAGTAAAATTTGCACTTGTTTTGACTGCCAGCCACTAAAGTGTTGTTTTGCAATAGGTTGGCATAAGGGTGATAACAATTCAGCTAATTCTGGTGAGGTTGTGCCGAGCTTATCGGGTAATTGTTCTAACCAAATAATTGGCATATCGAAAAGAGCTACCCCTTTAATTAACGTGGTTAAATGATGGTGCAGTTGAGCGGAGTGTTGCATCACTTGAGCAAGTTTTCCTTGTACATCAACGACCATGAGTACGCAATCTGCTGGATTTATCATAATTTAGTCCAATTAAGTGTAAGTGATAAGAATAACTTAGCGATAAGATAACGACCTAAGCATTATATTTTATTATGGTAGTAGATTGTTTTTTAGACAAGTTTCCAATAGAGCCTTAGTCTATAGCTTTGTCAAACCTTAAAAGGATGTTAGCCAATGAAAAAAAGGATCGTAGTGTGCGCCGACGGCACTTGGAACCGGCCTGAGCTCGATGTTGAACAAGATCATGCCACCAACGTGCTTAAATTTGCCCGCGCCATTGACCCGATAGCGAGTGATGGTAAGCCACAACAGGTATTTTATGATTGGGGCATTGGCGCTTACCATGACGTGTTAATTGGCGGGGCAACTGGTCGAGGGTTACATAAAAACATTGTCGATGGTTATCGCTATATTGTGCAAAATTACTCCCCAGGGGATGAAATCTGGTTATTTGGTTTTAGCCGTGGTGCATATACGGTTCGCTGTTTATCGGGATTAATCAATAATTGCGGCATCATCAAACGGCCCGATGCTAAGTATATTCAAAAAGCGTTTGATCATTATAAAACCCAAGATGATAAATATGCTCCAGACGGTATTAAGTCAGTCGAATTTAGAGATAAATATTCTCATTCAACACGTGATGTCGCTTTTGTGGGTGTTTGGGATACAGTCGGTGCTATGGGGATCCCTTTTTCATTTCTAGGCTTGTTTGAAGATAAAGATGAATTTTTTGATACCAAAATAGGTGGCAATGTTAAAGTAGCCCGACATGCATTGGCAATCGATGAACATCGACAAGATTTTACCCCAACGATTTGGTCATCAAAAGACAGTGTTGATATTGAACAGGTGTGGTTTGCGGGGTCGCACAGTAATGTGGGCGGCAGTTATCCTGCAGATGATGATGGCACTCGGCTATCTGATATTCCGTTACAATGGATGATGCAGCAAGCTCAGTTAAATGGGCTGAGTATTGAACATCATTTACTTGATGGTATCGTGCTCAATCCGCTGGCTAAATTGGTTAATTCTAGACGCAAATTTTATCGACTAAAGACAAAATCGCTGCGAACGATTAACGATGTAGGCGCAGCACAAGTTCACTCGTCAGTTAAAGCGCGCTGGCAACAAGATGACAGTTATCGCCCTGAAAACCTGCTTGAATATGCAAAGCTGCACGGTTGGTAATAAACTTAATATGACTATTATTCTTAGCTATTAACCATTTTAATAACGATTACTAATCAGTATCACTTAAGCCAAATTAATTTAAAAATGAACGCTACACTCGAAAGGACACTCGTTTGCCATACTTCATACTTACTCGCTTTTTATTATTTCCTATTATTACAGTCGCATTAGTGACAATGCCACTCACCGTTTTTGCACAAACGGTTGAAGCTGGTATTCCTGCGAATAGCCACGCAAATATTCACGCTACTGGCGCAAAACGTATTATTGCTTTATCTCCTCACGGCGTTGAAATGCTTTATGCCATAGGAGCGGGTGACAGAATTGTCGCGACCACAGATCATGCGGACTACCCAGAGTCAGCAAAGTTTATTCCCCGTATTGGTGGCTATTATGGCATTCAAATAGAGCGAATTATTGAGCTTAATCCTGATTTGGTTGTTGTGTGGGCAAGTGGTAATAAGCTGGAGGATATTAATCAAATTAAGCAACTGGGTTTTACTGTGTTTAATAGTGACCCTAAATCCTTAGATGATGTTGCGACAGAGATTGAACAGTTAGGGCGACTTACAGGTCAAGCGCAACAAGCACAACAAGTGGCAGCAGACTTCCGCCAGCAGTTAGCTGACATTCGTCAACAAAACAGACTTAAATCCAAGGTTAAAGTGTTTTATCAGTTGTGGTCGACACCATTAATGACAGTGTCTAAAGGAAGCTGGATTGAGCATATTATTGGTGCATGCAATGGGGCTAATGTATTTTATGAGGCCGCAAGCGAATATCCGCAAATTAGTATTGAAAATGTATTGTTAACTGATGCCGAAGTGATTTTGCAAAGTCAGGACGAAGGAAATGTCATGGGGGTTAATTGGTCACAGTGGCCTGAATTACCAGCGGTTAAAAACAAACATATTTATCAGTTAGATGCCGATGTATTACATAGGGCGTCACCGCGAGTTCTTCAAGGGATTAAGCTGGTTTGTGAAGCACTTGATAAAGCGAGATAGGATAATTTGAAGCTTCTTGGTTAAGGTAGCACTTAATTTAATTATTAAAGGGGGCAAGATAGCACTGTGTCCCTATTTACCTGAGCAATGAATCGCTAATTAGCGCTGCACTATAAAATCGGATTCAGCTAGCCAATCGGCAGCTTCTGTTTTACTAGTGAAAATGCACCTTTCAAAATCACCGTGTCTCTCAACGACCATTTGGTCTAAAAAATGTTTTTTAATCGCCGATTTACTGTAAATATGTGCAGCTTTTTGTAGGCCATTATCGATACACCATGTCACTAAAGGAATGATCACCTGGAACATTTCTGCTTCGCATAACTCCCATTCATCAAGATATACAATATGTCCCCAAGGATTGCCTATTAAGGGCTGAGCGACATGCATGAATTGATTTTTATAAGCAACGGCAGCCTCTTTATTCCAACTGCCATTAAGTGTTGCCACAATGACATTATTCTCTACCGTTAATGTAAAACTCCCATGTTGGGCAAAATCTATTTTCATTGTTTATTTGCCTTAATAATAAATTATTAAATTATGTTAGTGTTAAAAAATAAAAAAGTCAGCCTAATTTTTGTATTTAGGCTGACTTATGTGCTGTCAATTTATATCGGTGAGATTAGCAAATTTATAAATATTCTACTTCGAGTGAAATCAGCATGGCATCGTCATCTTCAGTGGTGAACTCGGCTCTAATCTCATAATCATTATTGGTGACTGTCATTTTTTCTAACCAGAATGTCGCGCTGCTTGCATACTTATCCATCATGGCTTGTTTAGTTTCAGGTATGTTCATTTGCTTTAAAAAACGCATAAAGTCTTCATCAGATTCAACAGGGTAATTGATACTTTCCGATAGCTTGATTTGCTTGATCGTATTGTCGACGTGTTTTACTTGTATGTGTTTAGACAATACCTCCCAGCTCCCATCATCAGAGTAATTGATAACGTTGGGTACGTAGTGAGTGACTAAATCTTGTATTTTTAAGGGTTTAGGTTTAGATACTGGTACAAGTAAGTTATTTAACAAGTTGCTATCGATATCAGAATACTGAATCTGACTTTCATCTCTATCATAGTCACGTGAGGAAAAAGTAAAGCCACTTAGCAACAAATCTGGTTCTTTACCGTTATATGAGGAAAACTCTGAGAAATCTAACCTCAATAGATTTTTTTGGTTTGAAACAGTGTATTCAGCTTTTGACTTCTGTTTGAGGTAATTTAATTTTGCGCGTACGTTAGGTACATCATCACGGAACCCAGCTTTATCATCGATAAGCCAATTATTGTCAAAGTCTTCATCATATAAAATAAAATTCTTACCGGTGTAATTCAGTAATGAATGCTCTTTATAAGTAATTTTTTGTACTTTGTCATTTTCGATAATAAGCCATAAGTCACGGCCATATAACCAAGCCGTGGTATCTGCACTCAGGGTAAACACTGCACTTGCTGGGCCAAGAATATTGAGAACGTATTCAGTCGAGTTATTAATGTTAATGCCATAAGCACCTGATAAGGTGATATTTGTTGACAGCTTGCCCGCTTCATTTGCTTTAGCGGAAAGTTTTGCCAGTTCTAATTGTGTCATCAGTGCTGGAGTAAAGTTTTTTGATGATGTGCCAGCTCTGGCGGTATTGACTGTTCGCGTTGGTGCTTGCACTGCTTGTTCCGGTTGGACAATGGCAATTGCTAGCTCAGGCTCAGGTTCAGGTATTGCAATTGATGCGGCCGGTTTTTTTTGTGACGGAGTGACGGAACGCTCAAAAATAATGGGCCTACGGCTCAGTTGGTTATATGCAGTGCTCATTGATGACAAACTTTCATCATCATCACAAAAATCGATTAAATCAGCGGTAATAATTAGCTTATTGGTTTGAATAAGATTAGTGATAATAATGGCATCGACGCGTTTTTCTTTTGCTTTTTCTCTGATCAATTGAAAACTACTGGCTATTAGCTTGTTATTCGCGCTGTCAGTGAGTTTTTTTTCAATATAAATACCATCAACAATAATAGGCGCACATGAAGGTAAAAAATTAAGAATAGGGGGAAGTGATTTGGCTGAAACGGGTAGACTTAAAATAAGCAGCATTAATACTAACAGTTTGTTCATTTTCTGGCGCATCCTTTTGGTTTTGCTTGAATTCATGCTAATTACTTTTTAATCATGTTCTGTTTAATTGGCATTGCTAGCGCTTACTCATCCGTACTTTAGTACTGTTTTATGACTAATAATTGAGTAGCGGCTCTAATTTAACAAGTATTTAACAACCATGTCAAAGGTGGAGTGCAGATTTTGTTACCAAAAAAGATAAAAATCTCGCTGATTCGCTATTCTTTAGGAAACTTAACAGGGTTTCAAATATCACTACGGTGTGGCTTGTCATAGTGGCGACTGCTTTATTTTTTCCTGCATTTTAAGCATTCGCTTCCCCTCATCTAAGCTAACCTGATATTCTTATTTTATTATTGATTGATAGACTGTGAATATGGACAAATCGGCTTTTCTAGATGCAATGAACATCACCCGTTGGCGTAGCGCTGACAAACCGGGTAAACCTTTCCTGGTATTACATGATGTGGATGCAGATTTATCTGAACAACAGTTTATTGAAAATGTGCTGGCCCAATTAGATATAACCCCAGACCAATGCGATTTTGATTGCGAAGTGATCAAAGGTCCGCAGGTTGTTTGGGATATGCGTAAAGTAAAAAGACGTCCACGGGTAGCATGGTTAGTCAGTGCACCACTGGAAGATGTGCTTCAAAGTGGGACTGAAAAGCGCCAGCTATGGCAGCAAATTTGTTCTGTGGTAGATAAACAACAAAGCTAATTTTATAGGGCTTATCTTTTACATCAGATTAAATGCCATTATTCATAATTTTTCATATTCATTTCTTATCAATTCATATCAAGCACAATAGCCATTCATAAGTTTTGCATATAGTCACCCTATCAATAATAAGTGGTAAACATAGGGTGATAATTATGAACAAAATACATCAACTGACTCAATCGGTTTTACTTGGCAGCTTGCTATTTTCAGCCGTGCCATTTGCATTTGCTGCAGATGATGCTGACGTGTTTGGCGGTAAAATTAGCGGCAACATGACTTTCGCATCTGATTATGTTTTTCGCGGTGAATCTGAAACGATGGACGGCGACGTTCCAGTGGTACAAGGCACGTTAGGTTGGGCTAACGATGATGGTTGGTACACTGGCGTTTTTGCTTCAAATATTAAGTTTGCTGATCCTAATTTAGAAATCGTTACCGCGCCATACATTGGTAAAGCTGGCGAGTTTGGTGATAGTGGCATTACCTATGACGTGATGGTCTTTTCTTACCTTTATCCGGGTGCGTCTTATTCAAACTACACCGAATTATGGATTAAAGTGGGTAAACAGTTTGGCCGTGCAAACGTACAACTAGAAGTGACCCCAACGGTTGATGACTGGTTTGGTGTAGAAGGCTGGCAAGGGGTGAACTACGCAGTACACCCAAGTTATCAATTCGACAGTGGCTGGAAAGTGTCTGGCAGCGTGGGTTATCAGGATTTAGATGGCGAGGGAGCAGAAGGTTGGGGACACTGGAATCTTGGTGTCAGTAAAGTCTATGCAGGGATTAATTTCGATGTGCGTTACCATGGCAGCACAGTTGACTCTGATCATAAAGTGTATGGTACCCAAACCGAAATTTTTGATGATCGCCTTGTTGTCGGTATTAACAAAAGTTTCTAGCCTGCAATAGCAGCTTCGCAGTAATTATTGGTATGGGATCTGAAACGTCACTCTCCCTTAGTGATATTCAGGTCCTTTTTTTAGACTTTTTTGCTACCCGCTACTCATTCCTTGGAGATCTTTATAGGCAAATGTGAAAAATTATGAATAATATCGGTCATTGGCTTAAATACTTTGGATTTAACGATGGCGCATACATTTGTATCACACACAGTGCTGGTGGTTGATGATGAGGCGGTAATACGTGCTCGCTTAAAAGGATATTTTGAGCGTGAAGGTTATCGGGTACTCGAAGCTGGCGACGGCGAGCAGATGTGGCAACAGTTTGCCAATAATCATATCGATTTAGTCATGTTAGATGTCAACTTGCCCGGTGTTGATGGTTTAAGTTTAGCCCGTGATTTACGCAGCCGTTCTGATGTCGGCATTATTTTGGTTACTGGGCGCTATGAAACTATCGACAAAATTGTTGGCCTTGAAATGGGCGCCGATGATTATGTGACTAAACCTTTTGAACTTAGAGAGCTGTTGGTTAGGGTTAAAAATTTGCTTTGGCGGATTTCGTTAGTTAAAAAAGCCCAGCAGGAAGTGGTCGAGCAATTTGAAAAGTGTGACGATTTAATTGTGTTCGACCGGTACGTTTTAGAATTAAATAGTCGTAAGTTATCCCGCGGTGATGAAGTGATTAAACTCACCAAAGCGGAATTTGAATTACTGACGGCTTTTGCTTTACACCCACAGCAGGTTTTATCTCGCGAACGTTTGATGCAGCAAACAAGTCATCGAAATGAAGATGTCAATGACAGAACCATAGACGTGATTATCCGCCGTCTACGCAATAAGCTTCAGGCAGATTTATTTGTTACCGTACACGGTGAAGGTTACTTATTTGCCACTAAGGTTGAAGACTAGGCGAAACTACACGGTAGACGGGATAAAAGTCAGCAGGGGCTAAGCTATTTTTAAGTGCATTAAAGGACACTTTACCTTGTGATAGCTTTAGTATTTGCGGGCCTATGTCACCAAAGGGCGCAGCACCTTCAAGCTCTTTTACTATTACATCAATGGCTAACTTACCTTGTAACACCACCTGATCATCTGTGCTAAAAGCCACTTTATGTCGATACAGTCCCCGCAACGTGGCGGGAGATAAATAGCTACCGACTAACTTTACCTGCCCAGTTAGCTGCTTATGTTGTAAAGAGCCAATCGCCGCCTCAATGGCCACGGCACTTCCTAAAATATAATCGGGAATATGATCATTGAGTAAGTGATGCAATTGGTCACGGTAAAGGTTGCGATTATTATCAGTATGGCGAATAGATGACACTTCTATCGAGCTGTTTGCTATGGCATCAAGAATACCAAGTTCAACCCAACTGCTACCGCCAACGCCTTCGGGGCCAGTTAATAGCGCTAGTTTTACTGGTTTATCTGCAGGGATCTTTGATTGCGACTGGCTAATATAATTGCCGGCAATCCAACCCATTTGATACCAATTCACGCCAACACGGGTATTGATGATAGGGCTATTGAGTTGATTGACCAGCGCAATAATCGGTTTATTGATAGATCCTTTATAATGCTTAAGTAAATCAGGGCTGACAGTACCAAGCAAAATCGCATCAAATGGCTCTGTTAAACAGTGTTCCAGTTGCTTTAGTTGTTGGTCTTTGCGGTAATAACTGCCCGCCTCAAATAACTCAAGGTTAACCCCTAATTGGCTGGCATGTGACACCAAACCATAATCGATGCCTATCCAATAAGCATCTTTAAGGTGGGGAACTAATGCACAAATGCGCCAGTTTTTTTTGGCAGACGTTAAGGCGTTATAATGGATTTTTTCAGTGGTTTGAATTTTTTCATTAAACGGCGTTCGTTGCTCTAATGACCAATGGTTGTCGGTTTTTGCTTCAACCAGTGATGAAATTGTCCCTAAACAAAAAATGAGTATATAAATGAGTTGTCGCATCTTATTGTCTCTATTAGGGTGTCTAAGCCGTTAAGTAAAACACTGTGGTTTTTGTCGAGTAGATTGTAACAGTTTAAGGAATGAATGTGAGTGCTTTATCACTATCAGGTAAGAGCTTAGTTGGTCGCCTCATGCTGGCATTTAGTCTATTGGGACTGCTATTACTATTATTAGTCAGTCTGGGCAGTTTATCCTTGTATTGGGTAAAATTAGCCGATCAGTATTTATACGAAGAAGCCTTACCAGCCTCGGAAGCCGCCAGACAACTTATGCAGTCGTCCAATGTATTACTCGACAATGCTCAAGGGCTTGAACGAGTGGAAGAAGAAGCCCAACGAGCATTTTTAGGACGTAAATTATCTTTAGAAAGCACCAATTTATTTGCTGCAATTGAACGGCTTAATGCGTTAAATGTGCAAGATAGTCATAACAGTAAAGATAATAATTTGGCCTTACTTGCGAGTGAAATTATTGATGACTTATCTGTCTTAGGGCGTCAGGTTGGCGCACGTTTAGCATTAACCGCACTATTAGATGATAAAGGCAGCGACCTTGCCGAAGCAGCCAGTCGTAGCGGTGTGTTGCTTGAAGCCGAGCAGGCGGTCGTCGACTCGGCTATTTTGGCCAAATTAAGCCTAGCTTACCCGCAAGTGGCAGGTGAAGCGCAAAGCGCTCACTTGCTCGACACTATCATAGAACAAGATTTAGATATCAGAGAGCGCTTAAACAGGGCGTTAGCGCTTATTCATCATATCGCATTAGTGGGCCAATTATTGCAGTCTCCCGAGCAACAACTTGGATTAAATAAAATATTAGACAGCATGACACGGGTGCTTTATCAATCGGGTATTCGCCCTAAAACAAGCGGCCAAAATGTGGCGGGAGAACACCCCAATCACGCCTCAGGCTTTGATGTTTCAAATAGCGCTGTGGGTAAGCAAATTGATTTAATGCCGCTTGAATTATTAAAAGGGCTTATTCGCGATCCGGTGAGGGCGACAGAGCTTGAGCAAGAATTAGTTTTGCTAAGAGAAGTGAATATTGGTTTACGTTTACAGCAGCAATATGCGCAAGTGTTAGCTAAGCAAAATGCTCAGTTGATGCAGTTAACTGACAAATTAAGCCTGTTGAATAAGTCAGTCGATGGGGCGATGAAAGCCCAGCAAATCCAAGCAGACAATGCCCGCCGCGATTTTTTACAGCAACTGTTTTGGGCAAAGTCCGGCCTGTGGGCAACGGGCGTGTTAATGTTCATTATCATGATGCTGGTGGTATATCGGGTGATTTATAAAGGCATTGCCCTGCGCTTAAATGAAGCGACTGCGGCGTTATCACAATTAAGCCTAGGTAATACCGAGGTTGTGCTTGATCCCCATGGCGATGATGAGCTAACCGCTATGGCTTCAGCTATCGAAGCATTCAAGCAAAAAACTACCCAAAATCAAGCGTTGCAAGCCGAGTTACAAACTACCGCATCTGAACTGATTGTGCATAAAGCCTCTTTAGAAAATACCGTTCAGGCGCGTACCATTGAATTAGCCGAAACCAACCGTCAGTTAGATGCTGAAGCAAAAGGGCACTCGGCCGCAAGGGAGATGGCTGAGCAGGCCAGCAATGCTAAATCATTATTCTTAGCGACCATGAGCCATGAAATTCGCACGCCATTAAATGGACTTTTAGGCACGTTAACCTTATTGAGCCATTCACCTTTACCGCCAGCCCAAAAGCAAATGCTGGCTTTGTCTCAATATAGCGGCACATTACTGCAAACCGTGTTGAACGATATTTTAGATTTTTCGCGTTTAGAACAAGGCAAGTTAACTAACGAGCCGCGACCCGTTGCGTTAAATGATCTGTTAGATGAAGTGATGGCGGTGATGATGTCGGGTGCGGGGCTAGCCGGATTATCTTTATCGTTAAACCGTCAAAATTTGCCGCAATGGATACATGTCGATGGGCCTAAACTGCGTCAGGTGTTGTTTAATTTGTTAGCTAATGCCATTAAGTTTACCGCCAAGGGCGGGGTTGAATTACACGTAGGTGTGGTTCAACAGCAGCTGACATTCGCGGTTATTGATACTGGCGTCGGTATTCGTGAAACCGCAATGGAGCAATTGTTTATCGCCTACAGTACTCAACCTAATCAAGGACGCACCCGTGGTACAGGATTGGGGCTGTCAATTTGTAAAGAGTTGGTCGCGCTGATGAACGATTTTGACAATAACAGCCAAAACAACCTCGACAATGCCAGCCAATGTATTCGGGTGGATAGCCAAGTGGGTAAGGGCTCAACATTTAGCTTTAGCTTACCACTCATTATTTGTAATCAAGCCGATGAATTAAGCCGTATTGAGCTGCCCAAAGTGGCTGCTAAAAATCTGTTGGTCATTGAAGATAATAAAGTTAACGCCATGGTTGCCCAGGGCTTTTTAGCTCACCTTGGTCATCAGTCTATATTGGTTGAAAGCTGCGCGCAGGCAAGAGCAGTTTATCGGCAGGATAATGCCGCACAGTTTGACGCGATTATGCTGGATATTCAGTTAGGTGATGGCTCGGGCATTGAGTTGTTAGCTGAGTTAACCCAGATTACACAATCGGCGCATTTAAGCACTAATATCGCCGCGTTTACCGCTCAAGTGCAAGATGATGATATGCAAATCTATAAAGCAGCAGGGTTTGATTCGGTACTCGAAAAGCCACTGAATATGCAGGCTTTAGCTGCATGGATTGGCGTTGCTTGTGAATCATTTCAAACCGACACTCACAGTGTGGGGGCGGCATTTCAAACCGACACTGCAACGCTTGAACAAGATGAATTGAATCCTAATACCATAGATGAAGATAGCCTAGTTGAAGATAAGCCAATTGCTGCCAGCACTCTTAAGATGGAGGCGAATTCTTCTCCAATAAACAAGTCAGCGGCGCATTTGCTCAATGAGCAGCAAATTACTGAGGACTTACAATACTTAGGCGCTGATGCGTTAACTGAAATGCTAAGCTTGTTTAAAACAAGCAGCAGCGCTCAGATGGCGGCATTAGCTCAGTTGCCAGCCAACAGCGGCGAATTATTACATGGACTCAAAGGCAGTAGCGCCAGCATGGGATTAGCCGCGTTAAGTCAGCGGTGTCAGCAATTGGAATCATGTACGTTAACTGATGAAGGGTATCAAGCACTGCAACGATTATGGCAGGACTCGATTGATGCTGTGTCGCTAAAACTGACGGGTATGACTTAAGCTAGCAGATTGCATGAATAAAAAAACACCGAGCAAGCTCGGTGTTTTGGTCCTTGGGGAGGAAGGGTGAAACTAATTTGCTCGTAGAGCATCACAATCACTGGCAACCCAGGCCTGGGTAAGTCTGGCAAGGGCGGCATAGAAATTACCGCTATCAACCGTCATTACCTTATCGGTAAACTGAGGTAACCAAGCATTCAAATATTGGGCGATAAAGGCCTGTTGTGTTTTATCGTCACTGCAACAGGCTTGGTGGGCTACGTAGGCTAAAATTACCGCGATATGATCCGCAGGTTCAGGAAACTCACTTTGCACAGCCAATTGACTTTGTTGTAAAAAAGTCTTCATTTGCTGATGCTGCTCACCAAATAATAATACTTCATCCCCAGCGTCATTATCGCCAAGATACAAGCTGGCATAGGGACTTGCGCTATGTTTAGTGCCGACTAAAAACAATCCGCAATAATCCGCCGCAAGTTCCAATAACGCCCTGTCAGTATGTAGAGTATTCAACACTGAATTTAAGCTAGCGATATCTTGTGCCAACAAGGGATCGCTGGCCAGTTGAGCAAAGAAGGCTTGAGCCTGACTGGATGTCAGTTCATGCAATAGTTGATGATCAAGCTCTTTAGCAAAAAGCGATGAGAGCAGTCTGTATACCATAGCGCGGCCCTGGTTCATTGGGGTGGCGTACACTTGAGTTTCATTCATCTATGTTGTCTCCTTTAAGCCTATTCAGCTCATTACTAATACTGTTTAAGGTTTACACGCCAAGGATAAACTTGGCGTGTAAAACCTTAAGTTGAGCTGATTTAGATTTTCGCTTCAATTGGGCCACTAAACGAGCTGACCTCTGGCACTTTGCCCTGATACTTTTCAAAGTTAACTAAACAAGTATAGGCTGCACAAGCTTGGGCTAGCTTGGAGGTGCCGATATCTTGAGTCAAGGTATTTGGATCACCATAGCTGCATAATGCACCAATTTCATTGCCCCCTTGTTTGCTGCCATCTTTGCCAACAGGGCCGTACCAGGCACCTTCGTGGATACGAATAACACCGCGTGGAAAATTGTCAGACACCACAGCGCCTGCAAGCAATTGACCACGGTCGTTAAATACCCGCACTATATCACCGTCTTTAATACCACGTTGTTTGGCATCAGTTGGGTTTAAGTAAACTGGCTCACGCCCTTTTACTGTGTAGGTTGCACGATATTGCTCAGACTCACACATTTGCGAATGTAAGCGTTTATCTGGGTGACAAGATTGCATCCACACAGGGTACTTGTCTGAACCGGGCCCACCATGACTGCGTTCTGACTTTTCCATCCAGGTTGGGTGGCCTGGGCAATCATCATAGTTAAACTGCGCAATCTTACGGCTGAATATCTCAATCAAACCTGATGGTGTGCCAAGTGGCGCCATTTCTGGATCGTTTCTGAAATCAGCGTGACGAGTCCAAGGTTGACCTTCACCAAAGTGAACATAACCGTCTTTCCAGAAGGTATCGAAATCTGGCATGTCAAACTTGCCCGCGTTATCGGCTTTGCACTCGTTATACAGCTTTTTAAGCCAATCAAACTCAGACATACCGCGGGTATACTCTTGCTCTTTACCCATAATTTTGGCAAATCGAGTAAAGATTTCAAAGTCAGATAAGCTTTCAAATAATGGCTCAACCATCTTTTGCATTGCTAATACACCACGGTTAGCGTAACTGCCATAGACATCAATATCATTGCGCTCAAACGTGGTACAGGCTGGTAACACAATATCAGAGAAGCGGCATGTCGCCGTCCAGTTCATATCAATGGTGACCACACATTCAAGCTTTTTAAATGCTTGCTTCATTTTGTTTCTATCTTGATGATGGTTCCATGGGTTGTTACCTGAAAACACCATCATTTTGACATCTGGATACGTCACTTTTGAACCATTAGCATCAATGGTTTTACCCGGTTCTAAAATGGCATCAATCCAGCGAGCAACAGGTATAGTGCTACTTGCGCCTTTGAAGTCATTATTATCAAACAGCGGCTTTTGGCCTTCATCTAAATTACGTGGGAATGCACCAGGCGCTGCGGCTCCTGATGAGGGGACGCCAATACTTGAGTAATGGTGACCGTAGCTTATCCCGCCGCCAGGTAAACCAATTTGGCCAATCATAGTGGCTAACACAGCTGCCATCCAATACGGTTGTTCACCGTGTTGTTGACGCTGAATACACCAGCCCATCATGATTTGGGTACGACCTTTAGTCATTACCTTGGCTAAATCACGAATGATTTCAGGAGTCACGCCAGTAATCTTACTGGCCCATTCAGGGGTTTTTACAATACCATCAGACTCGCCTAATAGGTAAGGTAGGAAGTGTTCAAATCCTAAGCTGTATCCTTCGATAAACTTTTTATCATGCAGGTTTTTGATCACCATTTCATGAGCAATGCCCAGCATTAATGCTACGTCAGTTTGTGGGTTGACATACAGTTGCTCGCAGCCCAAATACTGCTGCGTTTTAGTGACCACAGGGTCAATGCTGATCACGCGGATTTTACCTTGCTTAACCTTCTCTTTCAGCTGCGCAAGGTAGCCATATGACTCGTGGGTTTCAGCGTTCCAACCCACTTGCAGATTTTTATAGGGATCGTTAGACCACAAAATAATAGTGTCTGACTGTTCAAGGATTAACGGCCATGACGTGCCCTGGGCGTATACTTCAGTTGAGCCTAAAATATACGGTAAAATAGTTTGTCCTGCGCCGGTAGAGTAATCACCAATTTTTTTAACAAAATTACCGTGCATGCCAACAGCACGTTGCATATGGCTAGTGCTCGAGTGCAGTTGCCCCGTCGCGCGCCAGCCTGTTTGCCCTGCATGTAAGCCTGATGGCCCATACTTGGTTTGTACTTCGTCTAATGAGTCTTTGAACAAGTTCAGTGCCTTGTCCCAAGTGACGCGAACAAAACGAAAATCACCGCGCTGTGAAGTATCACTTTTATGACCTTTTAATAAAAAGTCTAAACGTACCATAGGGTAGCGAACGCGCGATGGGTTATACACTAACCCTTTTACGCCGTTAATCATATCGGTTGGATACTTGTCTAAGTCAAAAGGGATCACCTGATCAATGACACCATTTTTACGCTTCATCTTGAATGCACCAAAATGCGAGCCGGTTGTTAACCATTCATCATTAGCCATGGTTCCCGCTGCTGCCAAAGCCTTAAATGGCGCTAGCACTGATGCACTGCTTAGGCTAACAAATGAGGTTGCTGCTAAGCCTTTAAGAAAGTCTCTTCTGTTCATAATGATGTCCTATTAGTGCGCTGACTTGTCGAAAGTAGATGAATGTTCCTGTAGGTACTTTTGCACAAGTGCTTGGGTATCTTGGTCCATGTTGACGAACGCTATCATGCCTTGAAACATTCCAGGCCAGCTGTTGGCATCGAAGTGCGCTTCAGCAGGTTGGGTATGACACACACTACAACTGTTGGTATATGTGTCTCTTGCATAGTCCCAAAGTGGTTGTAGATCTTTGACTAGGTAATCTGAGTCGGTCCAAATTTTGGCTTCAACACGTTGCCAAATAAGTCCTGTCATCGGATCTTCTTTTTGCTCGAACACTTCCATTACACCGTCTTCAAGGGCGGCATCTTTTGACAATTGAGCCGATAAAATGTTTAGGCCAAAATCGTAGTAAATCACTCGGCCCGCGCCGACTTTTTTACGCCAGCCATCAATGCCAATTTTAACGCGATTACCTTTGGTTTCTAATACGGTCACTTTAGTGGCAATGTTTAGGGTACCGGCTTCAACGTCAGTTTTTTCGTTGAAGTAAAGTGGTTTAGTTAATGCGGTAAAGTAACTGCTGTTCGCTTCAAGGCTTGATTCACCAGCACCGACTTGGGCAATTAATTCAGGTGCACGTGAGGTGCCCATATCAGGTAGCTTGTGGGCAATTCCTTTGTGACAATCGATACAGCTTTGGTCTGTTTCCGCAGCAC
Source organism: Shewanella glacialimarina (assembly GCF_020511155.1). Lineage (NCBI taxonomy): Bacteria > Pseudomonadati > Pseudomonadota > Gammaproteobacteria > Alteromonadales > Shewanellaceae > Shewanella > Shewanella glacialimarina. The sequence goes on from NZ_CP041216.1 coordinate 976,748, forward strand.
GTTTCATTTGTTTCTGCGCCAGTTTTGACATGTCTTCCCACTTCATTGAGTCGTAGTTATGACAGTTTTTACAGGCCAATGAATCATCACGATCAAAACGTTTCCACTCACGGCTTGCCATTTCAAGGCGTTTCGCTTCAAACTTTTCTTCGGTATTCACGGTTTGCATTAACCAGCCCCACATATCGTGTGATGCTTCAATTTTACGGCCAATTTTACGGCTCCAGTTATGCGGCACGTGACAATCAGGACACGTAGCACGCACACCAGAGTGATTAGACCAATGCACGGTTTGCTGTAACTCTTGGTAGGGTTTACTTTCCATACTGTGACAACTAATACAAAACTCTTCAGTGTTAGTCAGTTCTAAAGCAGTGTTAAAACCGCCCCAAAAAATAATGCCCATTAAAAAGGCTGAAAGGCTAATAGTGCCTAAAGTGAGGTATTTAGCTGGCTGGTTGAGTGTGCGCCAGGTATTGATAAACCATTTCATAACGACATCCTTAATAAGATTGACCCAGAGTGAGAAGGACTAGTGAGCGACCACACCACCAAAGGCTTGGATCATCCAAATAACAAAGCCATAGGCGCTAATGCTGGTGGCTGTGGCAATGGGGAAAAACAAAAAAATGATAAATCCCAGTGCTTTAAGTTCATTGAATTTCACTTTTTTAGGTGTTTCAGATAATTCTTTTGTGGTCATGATTTGCTCTCTTAATGATGACATCTACCGATGAAGCCCATATTAGATAAGAGTTGTTAACAACAGTCAGACCATGGATGAATGGATATAGACAACTTATGAAAGAATATGAATAAATCCCTAAGTGGCAATTGTTAATCTGGTAACAATTACTTTAACTAACTGATATGATTTAGGTATACCTGCTCGCTACCTTAGGCAGTATCACTTTGTAATTGCCCATTTTGTGGAAATATTTATGACTTATTCCTTGGCCGTGTTAACTGAAGATCATCTTGCTCAAATGTCAGCCATTGAACAGGCATGTCATCATTCGCCGATGTCGCAAGCCACCTTAGCCAGTTGTTTCGGGCATTTGTATCGCGTTGAAGGCGTGATGGCAGAGGGGCAATTATGGGGCTTTAGTATTGTTCAGCAGGTGATTGATGAAGTGACCTTGATGGATATCTGCATTGCCCCCTCAGCACAAGGTTTAGGCTTAGGTAAGCGCTTATTAACCTCATTAGTTGCACAGGCAAAGGCATTCGATGCAGTGGTGATTATGTTAGAGGTGCGCCAGTCTAACTTGAGTGCGATTAAGTTATATGAAAAAGCAGGCTTTGTTGAAACCAGTCGTCGTAAGGGGTATTACCCAACGGACGATGGCCATGAAGATGCGATTTTGATGGATTTAGTATTGAGTTAGTTATCCTAGCTATCGATAGTTAGATTCGGGGGCATATCTGATATTCAATCTCTTATATTTTTCGCATCTGATATTTTGTTTTTAATCTACAGTACCTTTTAACTACAGCTGTAGTTGACTATAACGAAGATAACTTAATACAAAAACGAGAAAACAAGCTTGCTTTAATAGCTGGTTTTCTAAAGGCGAGAAAAGTAAGTATTGCGTCTAAACGATGATACCTGCGTAAAATTATTTTTTGAATGGTATTTCAAATAAAAAAACGGCGCTATAAGCGCCGTTTCTGTTCAAACTTTAAAGCCAAAAAGTTACTTTACTTCTTTACCCTGAGCTTGCAAATCCGCATGGTAGCTTGAGCGAACAAGCGGGCCACATGCTGCGTGGGTAAAGCCAAGTTTGTCTGCTAATGCTTTAAGCTCGTCAAACTCTGCTGGTGGTACGTAACGTTCAACCGGCAAGTGGAACTTACTTGGTTGTAAATATTGACCTAATGTCAGCATTTCAACCTTGTGAGCACGTAGGTCATGCAGTACTTCTGCAATTTCTTCGTTAGTTTCACCTAAGCCCATCATTAAGCCAGACTTAGTGGGTACATCAGGATGACGTTCTTTAAACTTTCTCAATAAGTCTAGTGACCACTGATAGTTAGCACCAGGACGCGCTTTACGATAATGCTTAGGCGCGGTTTCTAAATTGTGATTGAACACATCAGGTGGCTCAGTGGCTAAAATTTCTAATGCCGCATCGATACGACCACGGAAGTCAGGCACTAAAATTTCAATTTTAATGTTAGGATTTAACAAGCGAATTTCACGAATACAATCGGCAAAATGTTGTGCGCCACCATCACGTAAGTCATCACGGTCAACCGAGGTGATCACCACATATTTAAGCTTCATATCCGCAATGGTTTGCGCCAGCTTTTTAGGCTCTTCGGCATCAGCGGCTAATGGACGACCATGGGCAACATCACAAAATGGGCAGCGACGAGTACAAATAGCGCCGAGGATCATAAAGGTCGCGGTACCGTGATTAAAACATTCAGCTAGGTTAGGGCAAGAGGCTTCTTCACAAACAGAATGTAAGCCATTTTTACGCAGAGCAGCTTTAATTTCTAAAATACGTGTATTAGATGAAGGCAGCTTTACCCGTAACCAATCTGGCTTGCGCAGCATGGTTTCGCGCTCTGAGGGTACAATTTTGATCGGAATACGTGCAACTTTATCGGCGTCACGTAATTTAACTCCCGGTTGTAATCTTTCAGGCCTATTCATTATTCTGCTAATCCTTGATGATGCACAAGTTGTTGGTAGCCCATAACTTGGCTAAATGTTTGAATGAGTTTATCGCCAGCTTCAAGTACGGTTTGTGGACCGCCGAGTGCTTTGCATTGCACCATTTCAAGACCGGCATAACCACAGGGGTTAATACGTTGGAATGGACCTAGGTCCATGTCTACGTTTAACGCTAAGCCGTGGAATGAACAGCCTTTTCGAATGCGTAAGCCTAACGAGGCTAGTTTGCGTTCTTGTACATATACGCCGGGGGCATCGGCTTTGGCATAGGCTTCTACATTATATAGCGCTAACATATTAACTATGCTTTGCTCTATGTTGTTAACCAGCTGCCTGACGCCCATTTTATTACGTTTTATGTCTATAAGTGGATAAACCACTAGTTGCCCAGGGCCGTGATAGGTGACTTGACCACCACGGTCTACTTGGATCACCGGGATATCGCCAGGATTTAAAATATGCTCACTTTTACCCGCTTGACCTTGGGTAAAAACAGGTTGATGTTCGACAACCCAAAGTTCATCTTGGCTATCACTGTCACGGGTGTCAGTAAATTCCTGCATAGCATGCCATACGGATTGATAGTCTTGCATACCAAGATGGCGAATGTGCAATGTTGATGCTGGCAAGGGCAACGTCTCCCCAAAGGTTGAACCGATCACGTGTATGTTCAACGTGTTTAAAATAATTCCTGACTATTATACTCAAGTTTTACACGTTTACAGAACTCTTTAACGATTAGAGTACGCGTTTTACGCCCTCAATAGCGGCAAGATCAATATACGCTTTTTCAATATGTTCTTTACTGGTGACGGTAATGCGGATCGTAATCGAATAATAACTGCCTTTGCTTGATGTTTTAACGGTTGGCACATAGTCGCCTGGGGCAAGTTGTTGCGCTACTGCGACAACGCGATCGGCCAAGGTGTCATCAGCATCGCCAATAACTTTAAATGGACATGCATTAGGAAACGTCATTACTTCATCAAAAGTGGTATTTAACATCGGATTACTCATTGGTGATTGTTACATTAAATATGGAGGTGATTATACCTGATTCAAGGCTTAGATAACTTGAAATAATAAAGCCGCTGTAAAAGCGGCTTTAATCAACTGATTTTCAGGCTAATTATTATTGCTTATTCAAACCAGCTAGCAAACATTTGTTTGAAATAGTCCATCAATTTGCTGAACCAGCTACCTTCTTCAACAGTATTTAATGTCACTAAAGGGTACTGAGCAATGTCTTTTCCATCTAATTGGAAGAACACACGGCCAACCGTTTCGCCTTTTGCAAGTGGGGCACTTAATGGTTTAGTTAACTCAAAGTTAGCTTGTAAGTCTTTGGCTTTACCACGGTTGATGGTAATAGGCGTATCGGTCAAGACGCCTAGGTCAACATTGTCAACATCGCCATACCAGATTTTTTGGCTAACAAAGGTGTCACCTGCTTTATAAGGCGTGATCGTTTCAAAAAAGCGGAAACCGTAGTTAAGTAACTTTTTGCTTTCAGCTTTACGCGCTGATTCGCTGCTAGTGCCCAGTACTACGGTAATTAAGCGCATGCCATCGTCACTGGTGGCGGATGAGACTAAGTTATATCCCGCACCTGAAGTATGACCTGTTTTAATGCCGTCTACTTTTAAGCTGTTATCCCACAGTAGTCCATTGCGGTTGTATTGTTTAATACCATTAAAGGTAAAAGATTTTTCTGAATAGACACGATATTCTTCTGGTACATCACGGATAAGTGCTGCACCTAAAATAGCCATATCGTAGGCGGTGGTTTTATGATTTTCTGAATCTAAACCGTGGGAGTTTTCAAAGTAGCTGTCATTCATACCTAGCTGCTTTGCCCACGAGTTCATTAAGTCAACAAATGCACCTTCTGTACCAGCAATGTGTTCTGCCATAGCCACACAAGCATCATTACCTGATTGAATAACAATGCCACGATTTAAATCGGATACTTTTACGGTTTTGCCGACTTCAATGAACATTTTTGATGAGTCAGGAAAGTTTTTTGACCAGGCATTTTTGGTGATAAGCACATCATCATCTAATGAAATATTACCCACTTTAACTTCATGGCCAATTACGTAACTGGTCAGCATTTTAGTTAAACTAGCAGGGTTTAAACTGTCATAAGCATTCTGTTCAGCGATGACGCGGCCTGAATAATAATCCATTAAGACGTAAGCTTTTGCTGCAACGCTAGGTGCATCAGGTGTAACCATTGGGGCGCGATTGGGAGTTGGACGTGCATCTGGCTGCGGTGTGTTGGCAGAAGAGGTAAACGACACAAAAGAAAGTAGCAGTGCAGTCGAAATTGGGGCTTTAGCAATATTTATCATGAAATTAGCTGGTCTCTATTAATTCGAAGAAAAGACAATAAAAAAGATTATAACATTAGTCGTGTCACTATTAGTCAACGAAATTGCATTAAGGTTCCTTAATCGAATAAATTTAAGGAACAATAAAGCTTTGTGGGTAACCTTGGCTATGTAAGTTATCTAATAATTTATTGGTTAAGTAAATTTTACCAATCGGGCCTAGTTGAACTCGATGCAAGCCATTACTTGACACAATCCGAGACGAAACACCGTATTTATTTTCGAGTTCTTTGGCTAAGGCATTCACACGTAGTTTGTCTTTGGATGCTGCGACTTGAATATAATGAACTTCGTTACTGGTCGCCTCTGATATGGTTCGCTGGTCATTTGATTCAATATGAATCACTTCAATTTTCACTTTAGCGGTGCCTTTTGCCAACATATCTAGGTGATAAGCGCCGGCATAGGATAAGTCAATTACGCGGCCATTATGGAAAGGTCCGCGATCATTTACCCTCACAATAATTTGTTTATTATTTTCAAGGTTAGTGACTTTAACGTAACTTGGCAGCGGTAAGTTTTTATGTGCTGCTGACATGGTATACATGTCATAGGTTTCACCATTTGAGGTCAAGTGGCCATGAAACTTAGCCCCATACCATGATGCGTGACCGGTTTCGGAAAAGCCTTTACCTGTAGGTAGTACTTTATAGCTTTTGCCTAAAACAGTGTAATTACGATTGCCTTGGCGGGTGTATGCTTCGTATTTTGGCACCGCATTTTTAACTTTGCTGACATCTGGCGCATTATCAGGATAGCGGTCATCTGCCATTTGGTAACGACCCGATTGGCTACTTGCCCCTACACTGCCTTTTTTGTTATCTGGTTTTGATGAACATGCTGCCATAAGCAATATGATCATCATGGCGATGGCACTTAAATAGAGTTTATTTTGCATTGTATTGGGCTTTTAATTGTTCGCTAAATTGGTAAACCGCCATTGCATAAAGCGGGCTACGATTATATCGGGTGATAACATAAAAGTTTTTAAGTCCCAACCAGTATTCGTCTGCTTTGGGTTGTTCTAATTTTACTAATAGCGCTTGCTGAGAAACATCAATGTCTTGTGCAGATGCCAAGCTTAATGTCGGAGCCAAAATATCTGAGGCTCGATAATGTAATCTCTCTTTAGTCCATACTTTGGCTTTTGGCGCTTTATTATCGGTATGATTTAGCGGTAGGGCCACCGGTGCGCCTCGTTGCCAACCATGCTGATGAAAATAATTTGCTACGCTGCCAATCGCATCGGCTTTACTCGTGAGTAAGTCTCTGCGGCCATCACCACTGAAGTCGACTGAGTAATGGCGATAACTAGATGGAATAAATTGACCAAACCCCATCGCGCCGGCATACGAGCCTTTTAAGCTGGCATTATCGAGCTGTTCTTCCTTAATGAGTGACATCAAGTTACCGTATTCACTTCTAAAAAAAGTGGCCCTTGGGGCATAGTAAAAGCCTAAAGTGTACAGGGCATCTTGCACGCGATAGTTACCCATGTAACCACCGTAAAATGTTTCAATACCTATAATGGCGACAATGATTTGCGGGTCAACATTAAATTTATCGGCAGCTTTGGCTATGGTATCGGCATTTTCATGCCAAAACTCTAGCCCTTTTGCCAAGCGTTTTTCGGTTAGGAAAATAGGAAAATACTGGTGCCAAGGCTTTGCTTCCCAGGGTTTTGTTATGGCATCAATCACTTCTTGGGTATAAGTCGACTCATTTAAAAATGCTTCAATTTCTTGTTGACTAAAACCTTGTTTAATTTGCTCAGCCATAAACTGTTTTTTTAAGGCGTCGACATCTGTCGCGGCTGAGGCGATACCAATATGACTCGATACCATTAGGGTGATCGCGCTAAACAAACGGGTAGATAATTTCATTACACCTTCCTATCGATCAATAAATCGTCTATGAGTTTGAATACTCATTAAAATGCCGAAGCCTGTCATTAGTGTCATCATTGATGTGCCGCCATAGCTGACTAGCGGTAAAGGCACGCCTACTACAGGTAGAATACCTGAAACCATGCCTATGTTAACAAAGATGTATACAAAGAATGTGAGTGTAATACTGCCAGCCAATAAACGTGCAAAACTAGTTTGTGCCCGTGAGGCTATGACTAAACCACGGCCAATAATGAACAGATAAATAGCCAATAGTAATAAACTGCCCATTAAACCAAATTCTTCACCAATAACACCAAAGATGAAGTCGGTGTGTCTTTCGGGTAAAAACTCCAACTGGGACTGTGACCCATTAAGCCAACCCTTGCCCCAAAATCCACCTGAGCCAATGGCTATTTTAGATTGAATAATATGATAACCCGCACCTAAGGGATCTTTCTCCGGGTCGAATAATGTCAGCACGCGAGTACGCTGATAGTCGTGCATTAAAAAGAACCATAAAATCGGCAAAAAAATCAGTCCGGCAATGATAATAGCACCCACTATTAACCAGCTCATGCCCGATAAAAACAACACAAACACCCCTGATGCGGCAACTAAAATTGAGGTGCCTAAGTCTGGTTGCTTGGCGATCAGTAGCGTTGGAATTAATAGGATGATTGCACCACCTGCAAGGTGGCGTTTTTTAGGCGGTAAGGGGAATTTACTGATATACCATGCCATGGTGATGGGGAAGGCAAGTTTAATAAGCTCTGAGGGTTGAAATTCCATAAAGCCAAGATTTATCCAGCGCTGCGCGCCCTTGTTAATGGTGCCAAAAAAATCTACCCCTAACAATAAAATAATACCCGCGACATAAATAGGTAGCGCCCAGCGCTTTAATGCTTCGGGATTAATTTGTGCCATAGCAAGCATAATGAGTAAAGATAACCCCATTCGCACTAACTGACGTTCCATCATAGCCATGCTTTCGCCACTGGCTGAATAAATGACGAATAATCCAAATGCCATTAATATCAATAGACCTGACAATAGCGGTAAGTCAATATGCAGCTTTTGCCAAATATTTTTTTTATGATGATGACCGTGACTATGGTGGCTATTCATTTGGTTGCTCATTTGCAGGCGCTGTAGCGGTATCTGTTAGTGTGTCGCTAGGTACAGTCCATTCATCCCTAAGGATATATTCGTCCAGTAAGGCGCGCGCTAATGGCCCTGCATTAGCACCACCCCAACCAGCATTTTCAAGCACAACGGCTAAGGCGATGCGTGGATTCTCATAGGGGGCGTAGGCAACAATGAGTGCATTGTCGCGTAAATGCTCTGCAATAGTATCAGCATTATACTTTTCATCTTGGCCTACCGAGAACACCTGCGCAGTACCTGTTTTCATTGCAGCTGTGTACGTCGCATCAGTAAATCTTGATTTATCAGCTGTTTGACGCATTGCTTCGTTAATAATGTCCCAGTTTCTAGGGTTTTTGAGCTCAATAGGTGGCAGCTCATCTATTGGCGCATCAATTTTGACCTTGTCATCTTTAAACGTTTTCAATAAATGCGGGGTAAAACGTCGACCTTTGTTTGCCAGAATTGCTGTAGAACTAGCGAGTTGTAATGGCGTACTGGTCCAGTATCCTTGACCAATACCAACAGAAATCGTGTCGCCAATATACCAGGCTTGGTTGTAACGTAAGCGTTTCCAGTCACGTGATGGCATAATGCCTGCGACTTCTTCATATATATCGATATTGGTTCTTTCACCAAAACCAAATTGCGCCATAAAACTGGCCATTTTATCGATACCGACTTTATAAACTAGGTCGTAGAAAAAGATATCGCATGAATCAACAATGGCATGATAAACATCAACCCATCCATGGCCCCATTTTTTCCAATCGCGCCATTTGCGTTCAACGCCAGGAATTTGCCAAAAGCCAGGATCCCAAACCCGTGTTTTCTCACTAATTGCGCGTTCTTCTAAACCAAGGAGTGCAACTAATGGCTTAATAGTGGATGCAGGGGAATATTGCCCCTGGGTGGCGCGGTTTATTAATGGCCGAGATTTATCATTCAGTAACTCACTATATCCTTTGCTGCTAATGCCATGGACAAATAAGTTTGCGTCATAGCTTGGACTAGACACCATAGCTAAAATACCACCGTCTCGAGGATCGATGGCAACCACTGACCCCCGTCTACCCGCTAACAACTCCATTGCTTTTTGTTGAAGTTTTAAATCAAGCGTGAGATATATATCCTGCCCAGGGGTCGGCGGAGTGACTCTCAAGGTGCGAATAACTCGGCCACGGTTATTCACTTCTTCTTCTAAATGTCCTGGTAGTCCATGGAGTAAAGTCTCATAGAATTTTTCGATACCTTGTTTGCCAATATCGTTAGTCGCTGCATAATTTTTCCAGCTATTACTTTTTTCTAACAGTGCTTTATCACTGGTGTTAATTCTACCAACATAACCCAGAACATGCGTCATGAGGCTATTGTATGGGTAGTTACGTTTTAACCCTGCTTCAACATAAATACCGGGAAACATGTGTTGATCAACTGAAAAAGCGGCTACTTGCTCTTCGGTCAATTTTCCCTTAATGGTTAGCGGTTTAAAGCGCCGATGAAACTTAAGGGTTTCTCTAATTTGCTCACGTTCTTCTTGAGATATCTCAACCACAGCATTGAGTTGATCAAAAGTGGCATCAAGATCTTCAATTCGCTCAGGGATCATTTCAAGAGAGTGATAAGGTTGGTTTTCTGCGAGTAGCTGACCGTGTCGGTCAAAAATAAGTCCGCGACTGGGGGCGGTGGGGACAACTCTAATACGGTTATCGTTGGAGCGGGTTTCATAATCTTTGTAAGAAACCACCTGTAATTGATACAGATTAAAAAATACTATACTGAGTAAAATGAACACGCAAAAAAAAGTGAACAATGCACGGCGTTTGAATAACGAAGCCTCGGCGGCGTGGTCATGCATTGTGATGCGCTTCTTTGGCGGCACTTAAGTCTCCAGCGTGTAAATAGCGAAAAGGTTAGCGTCGCTTTTATAGTGTTGTGGTATCAACAACCATAAATGTCTTTTAATGAACTCACACCCTATTACTCGCGATGATAAGGATGATTATTATTGATGCTCCAGGCGCGATAGAGGCTTTCACCAATTAAGATACGCACAAGTGGATGTGGTAATGTTAGGGCTGACAAACACCAGCTTTGATCTGCTGCGGCCTTGCAGGCTGGGGCAAGTCCTTCTGGCCCACCAATCAATAAACTTACATCTCGTCCATCTAATTGCCACTTTGTCATTTGTTCAGCTAAATCGGGTGTTGTCCAATTTTTACCGGGCAAATCTAAGCTCACAATATGATTGCCTTTTGCAACAGCGGCTAGCATTGCTTCGCCTTCTTTTTGCAAAATTCGAGCGATATCAGCATTCTTGCCCCGTTTACCCGCAGTGATTTCGACTAATTCTAGCGGCATATCCCGGGGGAAACGACGCTGATATTCTTCAAAACCTCGGGTAACCCAGTCGGGCATTTTTGTGCCTACGGCAATCAGTTGTAACTTCATTAGGCGTTATTGTTCGACCACAATTTTTCAAGCTCGTAATATTCACGAGTTTGTTCTTGCATCACATGAACAATCACTTCACCTAGGTCTACTAATACCCATTCGCTGCTGTCACGGCCTTCAACACCAAGTGGTTGCATGCCAGCTTTTTTGGCTTCAACAACAAGATGTTCACCAATAGAGCGAACGTGTGTTTTAGATGTACCAGTACAAATCACCATAGTATCAGTGATAGTTGATTGTTTTTTAACATCTAATACAACGATGTTTTTTGCTTTTAAGTCTTCGATTTTATCGACGACGAAATCTTTCAGTTCGGTGCTTTGCACGCGAATTACCTCACTAGTCAAAATTAACGGGGCATTATACTCAATTTCATCCCACGGAAGCAATTAAGCAAAGGTGTTTATGCTGATCCATATTGCAATGAGGGCGCGACAAACAGCTTTAATACTATTTAGATTTGTTTTGGTGATTGGTTATTTAACAAAGATATAACTTATGTTGCTGAATATAGCTAAGCGTAGAAGGCATAATAAGTTCATTGACTGGCTGATTGTTGTGTAGCTTGTGACGTATATCGGTTGAAGAAATATTCTGTAAAGCGATAGCGACTGGAATGACTGCACCGTGTGTTGGTGGTGTTTGGTGAGATGCTAATTGTTGTAAATAATCGACATGGTTAATTGATTTGCTATCAAGTACTTGCTGCATTGAATTACAGGTGTCAAGTTGCCAGCCTGGACGTTGGCATAGCACGATATGGCAATGATTAAATAATGTTTGCCATAGATGCCAGCTAGGTAAGTGTAAAAATGAATCCATTCCCATAATAAAATAAAACTGATGCTGCGGATAAGTGTGCTGTAAATTCTGTAGGCTCACGACAGTATATGAAGGGCTATCACGGTTAATTTCAATGTCACAGACCTCAAAATCACTGAATTGCTGGCAAACATCTTCTACCATGGCAAGTCGGTGTTTGCTGCTAACATTAGTGGATTGCTTATGGGGCGGAATATGATTTGGCATCAGCCACACTTTGTCCAAGTGTAATTGCTGTTTCACTTCTAGTGCAGGGCGAATATGGCCTAAATGGATAGGGTCGAAGGTGCCGCCTAAAATACCTATTCGCATGTTTAATCCTAGGTCTAGCTTAATTCTATATGGGCTAAACGATTGTGTGCCCGCGGATCAAAAAGAATACACAAATGGCTCATACCCACCCAATCTTCAATACCATGCTGTTTAAGGTTGAGCTCTAATATCGATGCCAAACCCAACATATGTTCAATATGGTGAAGCTCTAAACGCGTTAATGCAGCTTGATAAAGGGGTTTTCGTTTATCCCAAATTCGATATTTACCCCACAATTGACTGAGTTGCTCACCCTGTAATTGGGCTAGTTTCAAATTAAGTAATAGGGTTATTTCTTTAAAAATTGCCCACATTAAAATAGGCATGGCTGTACCTTCACCTTGCAGCTGTGCCAACATATGCTGAGCTTGCTTTTGATGATTACTCAAAATAGCGTCGGTAAGCTGGAACACACTGAAGCGTGATTGGTCTTCAAAATAGTCAGTCAGTTGCTCTGGGGTAATGTTGTCATTTGGGCTGACCAGTTGCAAAATTTGCATCGCTTGTTCGGCGGCGAGTAAATTACCTTCAAACAAATTAAACATCATTGCTTTGGCGTCATGATGTATGGTTAATTTATGCTGCTGGATGCGATTGTCTAACCAGCGCTCAAACTGTTTACCTTCAGGGGTGGCACAAGGAATATATAATCCCTGGCTATCAAGTGATTTAAACCACTTGCTGTTAGTTTGTTCAACGCCTGCTTTGGGACCTTGAATGATTAACAGGATATCTGGGTTTGGCTGCTGTAATAATATTTGAAAAGCATTGGCACCGTCAGTACCTGGCTTACCATTAGGTAAATTTAGTTCGATAATCCTTCTACTGGCAAACAAGCTCATCGATTGCCATTCTTGAATTAACTCACCCCAGTTAAAACCTGTTTCTTGACTAAGCTGTACGCGCTCATCAAAGCCTTGTTTTTTGGCGGCGGCAATAATTTGTCTTTTACTGTCTTCAATCAACCATAAATCATCACCAAATAATAAACACACTTGGGGAAGTTTCTGCAGATGAGTTTTTAGCTGGTCTGGATAAACCCGCATTTATTCACTACCGATAGATGCAAGTGTTTGAATAATGCTGTCGGCGGCTTGGGCACGCATCTCACGGGTTAATATTTCCATTTCGCGGCTTTTAGCTAAAGCTGTACGGGGATCGTCCTGGTAGTCTCGTCGTATTTCAGCTTGGAATTCTGTTGGTTCTTGCTCTGGTAACATCACAGTATAGTTGACCAAGTAAATTAACTCATACTCAGCGACATTGCCCGTAGGGTAAAGAGAGAGGGTTGCACGCTCTAATGAATCACTGACAAGTCTTAGCGTAGGCGTATCTTTTGCTGCAGATACCAGCGTGACACGGTTAATACGTAGCCTGTCGCCCACTAAGCGGGTTAGTTCACTGTATTGGTCACTACTGCTGAGGTGTAATTGTTGTAATTCAACCGGAATCGAGTAACTGCGCTGTAATTTAAAGCCACAACCTGCGGTGGTAATTAGCACAAAAAAGAGTAACGCTAAGCCAATACGTTTTACCAACATAAGTGTTATCGACATCCTTTAAATCCATGGCAACCATGGCGGTAATAATGAATGCCCACTCTATGCTGCTTAGCATAAAATGGGCAAGTTACTCATTAGTGTTCGGTAGACTTTACCCTACCAGTTATTTGCCAGGTTTGGACTGGCAAAAACATACTAGTTAGCAACAATATTAAGTAATTTACCCGGTACATAAATCACTTTACGGATAGTTAGTCCGTCAGAGTGTTTTTGTACATGCTCATCTTCCATTGCGAGTGCTTGAACTTGCTCTTGGCTAGCGTCAGCGGCAACGGTAATCTTTGCACGTAACTTACCGTTAATTTGAACAATAATTAACTTACTGTCCTCAACCAACGCGCTCTCATCAACTTCTGGCCAGCGGCTATCTTCGATATCGCTGTTATTGCCAAGCTCTTTCCATAGATTAAAACTGATGTGCGGCACGATTGGGTACAATAAACGTGTGACTGCGGATAAAGCTTCAGCCATTAATGCGCGATCTTGAGCGGACTCTTGTGGCGCTTTTAATAGATGATTCATCAATTCCATAACGGCTGCAACAGCGGTATTGAACATTTGACGACGACCAATATCATCACTGACTTTAGCAATGGTTTTATGCAATTCACGGCGCAGTGCTTTTTGGCTGCCGCTCAGTGCTTTAACCTCTAACGCTTCTGTTGTCCCGGCTGCGATATGATCGCTGGCCAGTTTCCAAAAACGCTTGATAAAGCGGTGTGCCCCTTCTACGCCAGATTCTTGCCATTCGAGAGTCAATTCTGGAGGTGAAGCGAACATCATGAATAAACGGACGGTATCAGCACCGTACTTTTCAACCATGACTTGCGGATCGATACCATTGTTTTTCGACTTCGACATTTTGCTCATGCCGGTGTAAACCAACTCGTTACCGTCTTTGTCGATAGCTTTGATGACGCGACCTTTGTCGTCTTTTTCAAGTTCAGCAACATCAAGCGGCGATACCCATACTCGGGCGCCTTTCTCGTTGTTGTAGTAGTAAGCGTCAGCTAATACCATACCTTGAGTCAGCAATTGCTTAGCTGGCTCATTCGAGTTAACCAAGCCCATATCGCGCAACAGCTTATGGAAAAAGCGGAAATACAATAGGTGCATACACGCATGCTCAATACCACCAATATATTGATCTACCGGCAGCCAGTAGTTGGCTTTGGCTGGGTCAAGCATTTGGTCTGCATGCGGGCTACAGTAGCGAGCATAATACCAAGATGACTCCATAAAAGTGTCAAAGGTATCGGTTTCACGCCAGGCAGTTTGACCATTAATGGTGGTTTCAGCCCAGGCTTTATCTGCTTTAATTGGACTTTGAATACCGTCCATCACCACATCTTCTGGCAGAATAACTGGCAGTTGATCTTCTGGTGTTGGCATAACTGTGCCATCTTCTAATGTCATCATTGGGATAGGAGCACCCCAATAACGTTGGCGAGAAACACCCCAGTCACGTAAGCGGAAGTTAACTTGGAGTTTGCCTTTGCCTTCAGCGCTTAGCTTGGCGTGGATAGCTTCAAAAGCAGCTTTAAAATCTAAGCCGTCAAGTGCTGAGAAAGACGCGCCAGAATTAAACACGACACCTTTTTCAGTGAAGGCTTCTTTACTGATATCAACGTCGCCATCAACAGGTTTAATAACCGCTTCAATAGCTAAACCAAACTTTTTAGCAAACTCATAATCACGCTGGTCATGTGCAGGAACTGACATGACTGCGCCAGTGCCGTAGTTCATTAACACAAAGTTAGCGACCCAAATAGGCACAAGTTTGCCACTGATTGGGTGCACAGCATTTAAGCCTGTAGCCACACCTTTTTTCTCCATTGAAGCCATGGCAGCTTCAGTGGTATCAGCATTTTTACATTCTTCAATAAACTCTGCTAAAGCAGGATTATTCTCAGCGGCTTGAATCGCTAGAGGATGACCCGCAGCAATAGCCACATAAGTCACACCCATTACAGTATCTGGGCGAGTGGTATAAATATCGAAACTTTGCTGGCTATTCTCCACCTGGAAGGTCATTTCAATACCTTCACTGCGGCCAATCCAGTTACGTTGCATAGCCTTAACTTGCTCTGGCCAACCATCAAGCGTATCGATATCGTTTAATAATTCTTCTGCGTAATCAGTGATTTTAATAAACCACTGTGGAATTTCTTTTTGCACTACTTCAGTGTCACAGCGCCAACAACAACCGTCTTGTACTTGCTCGTTTGCCAGTACGGTTTCGTCATTTGGACACCAGTTTACTGATGAGGTTTTTTTGTACACTAAACCTTTTTCATACAGCTTAGTGAAAAACCATTGCTCCCAGCGATAGTACTCAGGGGTACATGTGGCAATTTCACGACTCCAGTCATAACCAAAACCCAGTAATTTAAGTTGGTTCTTCATGTACTCAATATTTTCATAAGTCCATGGGGCTGGAGAGGTTTTGTTATTGATCGCTGCGTTTTCTGCAGGCAGGCCAAAAGAATCCCAACCAATAGGCTGCAGGACATTTTTTCCTTGTAAACGTTGATAACGAGCGACAACATCGCCTATGGTGTAGTTACGAACGTGTCCCATGTGAAGGCGGCCTGACGGATAAGGGAACATAGAGAGGCAGTAAAACTTCTCTTTTGTCTCATCTTCAGTCACTTCGAAGGTTTTTTGGTCTTGCCAGTGCTTTTGCACTAAGGCTTCAATTTCTAAGGGATTATATTGTTCTTGCATCAATCTATTTCCGGCCATGCCGCCCATTGTTGGATTTGCGCGTAATCTATGAACTAACGCGCATTCGCCTGATGAATAACTACATAGAATAAACTAGAAGTGATGCTTTAAAAAGGTTCGTCTTAAGGAGTATTTAATATGAGTGGAAGAAGTACAGCATTATTGGCCTTATATCAGGCATTAATTGACCAAGTGAAACAGCAGTTTGAGCAAGATAACTCATTGACTGCTAAAAGTTTGTTTACATCTATTACTAAAGGGAAAAACTATTTACAGCTCAAATCTACAGCCGATGAACAAGAGCTGGCTTTAGTAGAAGAATTTTTAAAGCGTGATATTGCCAGCTTTTTAAAAGGGGAAAATGCCGACGATATTAGTTATAGCCCAACAGCAATTGCATTTGAAAATACTTTATGGCAATGGTTAAGTAGCATAACTGACAGAAGCCAGGTGCAATGGCACGAATTACAGCAAGATTTTAAGCACCATGGTTGCTATAAATCTGGAGAAATTATTAATCAAGGCGTATTGACCTGTGACAACTGCAACCATCAAATGACAATCGACTTTCCTGGCGTGATACCAGATTGCCCTAACTGTGACCACGATACGTTCTCTCGAGAACCCTTGTCGCCTTAAGCGTTGATTGTTTAATGACAGTCGATTATCGACTGTCGTTTTAAAAATCAACCCTATATTGACAGTTACTGGAGCTACTATTGCCGATCATTTCATCATATGCGGTTTGGATTTCTATGATGGCGTAACGGATCCCTTGCAGTTTCAGCAGTTCTTCTGCTTCTTTAATTGAATTAAGGCTTAGCCATTTTCCATCTTTACTGCGTGCACTGCGAAAGTTGCCACTGCTATCTTTAACACCTAACAGATAATGGTTAGAGTCAGCATAGCTGATGATGGTTGGTTGTAATGGTTGTAGTTTGATAGCATTTTTTATTTCTGAAAGTTGCATTTTTTATACCCCATAATGTTTCATAATTGTTAATTATACGCAGGGGCGAGTTTTTAGGTTCATTATTGTGAATAAAAAAACACCACTATATGGATGGGGAAATCTATAGAGTGAGTTTTTGTAATGTTAACCTGCAATATTTTCTTAAATTTTTAATAGCAATGTCTAACAGCAATCTTCAACAGGAATATTCAATAGTCATATTGTGTAACGTTATAGCTTTTTAGCAGCCGCTTAATTGTACAGAATATAAAGGGGGAGTATCAGCATTGGCGGCCTGAGTATAGCGGAAGTAACAGTTATCATTAATGACTTGACCATTTTTATCTATGTCATAACCTATATAGGTGTTGGCTATGCCCTGGTATTGAATGCTAAAGTGACTATCAAGGCTGATCCATTTCTCAATGTCAGTATTATCCAAATAGCCCCATTTTAAGCGGGTTTCAAAAATACCGTCACCCTCTAAATCTATATCGATTAAATCAGCTCGACCGCTGACAGGCTGCACTTGTAGGCTAGGAAGTTTCGATTTAGCATACACAAGAGTGTTGGCGGTTTTCACCGCTGAGGATAAGCCCGATAAGGTACTGGCTCGGGCATCTGATCCTAAATTAATAAATTTTGGTAATGCGACAACGGCTAAAATAGCTAAAATTAAAATCACCACTACCAACTCAATTAAAGTAAAGCCCTGTTTAAGTGATGGGGGCGCTCCTGTCACGATTCTATTCAGTGACATCATTGCTGTCTTGATGTGTTAATCCTCGATATCTTAACCCCAGTGCGAATAATAAAAATAAGCAGCAAAGAGTCAGTAATGGTGTTTGTCCAATACGTTTGAACCAAGTTTCACCTTGATAAAGCGCAACGTCATTAATCAATACAGCTGTTTCAAATTGAGGCAGGATGTCGACTATTTTACCATAAGGGTCAACCACAGCAGTGACGCCATTATTGGTTGCCCTGAGTAAAGGTTTACCCATTTCAATTGCACGCATTTGCGCAATTTCCATATGCTGCAATGGACCATTTGAGGTACCAAACCAAGCATCATTTGACACAGTAAGTATAAAGTCAGTATCGGTTTGAGTATTGGCTCTGACCTGTTCTGGAAAAACAATTTCATAACAAATTGCCGGAGCCACTTTATATCCTGCCGCAGATAAGTTTGGTTGAATAAAATCACCCCGTTGAAAAGAGCTCATTGGCAGATTGAAAAAAGGGGCTAATGGTCTTAATAATTCTGCCAAAGGGACAAACTCCCCTATAGGCAATAAATGATGTTTTCTGAATTCATTATCACCGTTAATTTGATAGTCAGCACTAGGTTGTTGCTTGCTGTGATGATTGCCTAAGACGATTAAAGAGTTATAAAAATCGTGCTCTTCTCGACTAATAATGCCGGTAATAATGGCTGTGTTGTTTAAGTTAGCTACTTGGTTAGCATTAACTAAGAAGTCTTCAACCATGGCTTCTGGTGCGGGGATTGCGGCTTCAGGCCAAATCACAATATCAACACTCGATTTTTCGTCAAAATGATTGCGAGTTAAATCCATAAATTTGAGCATGGTTGGCCATAATGCATCCGGCTCCCACTTCATGCTTTGGGCGATATTACCCTGTACTAATGCTACCTTGACTGATTTTCCACTTGGGGTAATTGGGTTAATATGTGGCGTGATGATTGCGGCAATAATCACAACAGATAAGACTGTTAGAACAGGTAATACACGTTTTTGTGTTGCTAGCATGACAGCGCCAGCGATTATCGCCAGCACAAAACTGAGTCCAAGCGCCCCAATAATACTGGCTAATTCACTTAATGGCCCATTGGTTTGACTATAGCCAATCCATAGCCATGGAAAACCGGTTAATACCCAGCCGCGAAGCCACTCTGTGAGTACCCATAACGCTGGAAACAAGCCTAAATATTTAAATGCCAGCACACCATAATGGCTAGATGCCGACTGTGGGCGAATAATTTTATTGAGTAAGTAACCCGCTAATGCTGGATAAAGCCCAAGATAGAGCGACAAAATAGCCATTAATGCTAATGAAACTATTAAGGGCAGCCCACCAAACGTGGCCATGCTGACGTGCACCCAACTGATCCCGACGGCAAAGGTACCAAAACCGAAGCTAAGCCAATAGCGAAAGGCATGTTTGCCGATTAACTGCTGACTTTGCCATAATGCAAAAGCCAGTGCCAACGGCATAAGTGGCCAAACATTATAGGGTGCAAAAGATAAAGAGGTACTTGCACCAGCAGCAAACGCACTGATTAAGGAGATTAAACTTAATTGGCTTTGAGGTAATAATTTTTTAAACACAACTCGCCTTATTGATCGCTTTATTTTAACAATGCAGTTTGGGGTTAAGCGGCATCATGTAGATGCATATTATGCCATGAGCCATTAGGCTATAAAGCCATTAACTTGCTACGACAGCGGATTTTAAAATGGATAAAATAAAAAAGCAGCTTAATTAACATTAAAGCTGCTTTATTGATGTTAGATTTTTAATTAATAAAATTAGTTATCGTCGTTAACTCTGTCAGAGTCAGGCAGTTTTACCCTTAATTGGATCAAACGACGTGTGTCAGCATTAGTCACTTTAAATTCAATATTATCAATCATAATGGTTTCGTTTCGCTCTGGTAAGTGACCAAAAGCGTGCGAAACTAATCCGCCAACGGTGTCAAACTCTTCATCGCTGAAGTGGGTACCACAGGCTTCGTTAAAGTCATCAATTTCAGTTAATGCTTTAACAATGAATACCGTATTACTGATTTTTTTCACCTCAGTGTCTTCCACTGAACTGTGATCGAATTCATCTTCAATTTCGCCAACAATTTCTTCAAGAATATCTTCAATGGTCACAAGGCCTGATACGCCGCCATATTCATCGACAACGATTGCCATATGGTAGCGCTGTGAGCGGAACTCTTTAAGTAACACATCTACCCGCTTACTTTCAGGTACCACTACGGCAGGGCGGATAACTTGAGACAATGTGAAAGGCACATCTGAATTTTTGAAACCATACTTAAGCAAATCTTTGGCTAACAAGATACCTTCAATATGGTCTTTATCTTCATTTACAACAGGGAAACGAGAGTGAGCAGATGCAATAACGGTTTCAAGAAGCTCATCTACCGTAGAATCAATTTGCAGAGTAACAATTTGTGAGCGTGGGATCATAATGTCTCGCACGCGTAGGTCAGAGACCTCTAACACACCTTTAATCATTTCGCGGGTGTCTTCAGTGATCAAGTCGCGCAGCTCTGCGCCATCTATCACGTCTACTAAGTCTTCGCGATTTTGAGGCTCGCCCTGGAATAATTGGTTAAATTTATCGAACCAACTTTTCTTATAGGCGTTTGTACTCGGGGGGATATCGTCACTCATAATATTTAACTAAATAGACCATTGGGCATCGATGTTATCTTGTGCCTGAAAATCTATTTATTTATGCTTCCTTATAGGGGTCTGTAAAACCTAAATGTTCAAGGAGTTGGGTCTCTAAAGATTCCATTTCCTCAGCTTCTTCATCGATAATATGGTCATAACCTAGTAAATGCAAGCAGCCATGTATCACCATATGAGCCCAGTGGGCTTCTAGGGATTTATCTTGCTCCTGTGCTTCTTTTTGTACCACATCAACACAGATGATTAAATCACCCAATAGTGGCAGATCAATTTCAGCAGGTGCTTCAAATGGAAAAGACAATACGTTAGTTGGTTTGTCTTTGCCACGGTAAGTATGATTTAAATACTGACTTTCACTCACTTCCACAAGGCGAATAGTCAGTTCCACTACGGGCATTGTTTGACCCACAGCGATGCGCACCCATGATTCAAACTGCGCTTGAGTAGGCAAATTGTCTGCTTCAACCGCAATTTGCAGATCTAAGTCTAAATTGATCTTACTCATTTGGGTTCGCTCGCACTTTCTTGGGCTGCAAGTTGTCGTTTTTGTTCCCGCTCTTGATAAGCTTTTTCTTTAGCCGCTTTCTCAAGCTGCTCTTTTTGCTCGAATGCTTCATAGGCTTCAACTATGCTGGCAACAATCGGATGACGAACAACATCTTGAGCCATAAAAAAGTTAAAGCTGATTTCAGGCACTTCACTTAATACTTCTATAGCATGACGTAGGCCAGACTTTTGACCTCGGGGTAAATCTGATTGAGTGATATCGCCAGTGATCACCGCACGAGAATTAAAACCAATACGGGTTAAGAACATTTTCATTTGCTCTACCGTAGTATTTTGGCTTTCATCCAAAATAATAAAGGCATCATTTAATGTGCGACCACGCATGTAGGCTAGAGGTGCAACTTCAATTACGCTACGCTCAATTAGTTTTTCTACTTTCTCAAAGCCCATCATTTCAAATAATGCATCGTAAAGAGGGCGCAGATAAGGGTCGACTTTTTGACTTAAGTCACCGGGTAAAAAACCCAGTTTCTCGCCCGCTTCAACCGCGGGGCGGGTGAGTAAAATACGGCGTACTTCTTGACGCTCATAGGCATCAACAGCGGCGGCTACTGCTAAATATGTTTTACCTGTACCGGCTGGTCCAACCCCAAAGCTAATATCATGGCGAGTAATGTTATGCATATATACGCTTTGATTTGGGGTACGAGGCTTGATGACACCGCGTTTAGTTTTGATACTAATACCAGAATCATTCAGGCCATCATCGGCCTCTAGTGCGACCGCTTCTTGGATAGCCAAATGCACTCTGTCAGGCTCTAAGTCAGGGGTACTACCTTTTACGGTTTGAGTTTCAATATAAAGTTGCTTGAGAATATTATTAGCGTTAAAGGCATTGCGCGGTAGGCCTACAATAGTAAAGTGATTATTTTTATGAATAATCTCAACACCTAAACGGCGTTCTAACTGTTTAATATTATCGTCAAATGGGCCGCATAATGAAGTTAAACGGCGTGTATCTGAGGGTTCCAGATACAAGTTCATGGTAGTCACTTTAGTCGACAAATAAGGCTCCGTTAATTGCTGTGCTGATCATTTAAAAACAGTGTACGTAGGTACTGGAATTAATTCTAGCGTCCTGCATAAATAGAAACAAAAAATAAAAGGTGGACCAGCCACCTTTTATTTTATCTTTATACGCTTAAACCTAACTTAAGGTTTAAATTGGGTCACACCTATTTCGTCATCTAGCTTATGCTTAGCTAAAATTTCAGCTGGGCGTAGGTTTCTGCGTAAGTCCATTTCAGCTTCACCGCGAACAAATTTACCGCGTAAAGAGTTAGTGTAAACATCAACAATCTCGACATCGACAAAACCACCAATGCTTGAATGTGGCGCTTCAAAGTTAACCACGCGATTGTTTTCAGTACGACCACGTAATTCCATTGGATTTTTAACCGACGGGCCTTCGACTAATACCCGTTGCACTGTGCCTAACATTTGACGGCTATAGCGCATGGCTTGCTGGGTAATACGGTCTTGTAAAATAGCTAGGCGCTGTTTTTTCTCTTCATCTGATACGTTATCTGGCAAATCTGCTGCAGGTGTACCTGGACGAGCACTGTAAATAAAACTGAAGCTGTGATCGAAACTCACATCTTCAATTAACTTCATCGTGTCTTCAAAGTCTTGTTCTGTCTCACCTGGGAAGCCAATAATAAAGTCTGAGCTGATATGAATATCAGGGCGGGCTTTACGTAAGCGACGAATAATAGACTTATATTCGATTGCCATGTGACCGCGCTTCATTTGAGTTAAGATGCGATCAGATCCTGATTGCACCGGTAAATGAAGAAAGCTAACTAATTCAGGCGTATCTTGATAAACATCAATAATATCTTGGGTGAACTCAATAGGATGGCTGGTGGTAAAGCGGACACGGTCAATACCATCAATACTGGCGACTAAGCGCAGTAACTCAGCAAAAGTACAAATCTGGTCGTCATGGGTTGCACCACGAAACGCGTTAACGTTTTGGCCTAAAAGGTTAACTTCACGTACGCCTTGTTCGGCTAATTGTGCAATTTCTAGAATGACATCATCGACAGGACGACTGACTTCTTCGCCACGGGTGTATGGCACCACGCAGAATGAACAATACTTGCTACATCCTTCCATAATTGACACGAAAGCCGTTGGACCATCAGCGCGAGGCTCGGGTAAACGGTCAAATTTTTCAATTTCAGGAAAACTGATGTCGATAACCGCTTTCTCGCCACGTTGAATTTGATCAATCATGTCTGGAAGGCGATGTAAGGTTTGTGGGCCAAAAATAATATCCACGCATTGAGCGCGATCTTTAATGGCTTTACCTTCTTGGGAAGCTACGCAGCCGCCCACGCCGATAATTAAATTCGGGTTTTTATCTTTCAAGGTTTTCCATCTGCCTAATTGATGGAAAACCTTCTCCTGCGCTTTTTCGCGAATAGAACAAGTATTAAGCAGTAATATATCTGCTTCACTTGGATCTTCGGTCAAGGTATAGCCTTGATATTCGTCTAATAAATCGGCCATCTTAGATGAGTCATACTCATTCATTTGACAGCCCCAGGTTTTAATATGAAGTTTTTTACTCATCACTGCTCGCCGGTAACCTATAGTAAAAATAGCGCGATATTTTACCTGTTGTCGGGCCTTGTGGCTAGCCTTTGTGCAAGTTTCACTAATATAACTCTGGCTAAGGCAATACCCCTGAAAAAGTTAATGGATTAAATGTCTACTGACCTTGAGTATAATTTGCTAGTAATTGAGCTGGATACTCCTTGACGTTAGTTACTATTTATTACAGTCATATGTAGAGTTTTAGACACCGTTTCTGTGTTCAAGGTTATGATTTGGACTGACGAGGGTTTCCGTGGTTTATTGATCTAAGGCATAATTGAACCGATTTTGATAACCTAGCCTAATATCTGTTAATCATTAAGAGTGTGTAGGCTGTTTACACCTACTGCATGATGTCTATTTACCCAAGGAAGTCGCATGTCGCAGAATCAATCCACATCAGAGCCTATTAGTGCAGCTGAGCATTCTGACAATCAGTCACACACTCGCCATTTTGATGTTGTTATTAATGGCGGCGGCATGGTGGGAGCTGCGGTTGCTGTTGGGCTTGGGCAGCTTGGATTATCGGTTGCTGTGATTGAAGCTCGGGCTCCACAAGCCTTTGATGTTAGCCAGCCTTTAGATGTTCGCGTATCGGCTATAAGTGTTGCATCAGCGCAGTTGCTGTCGCGCCTAGGGGTTATGGAGAATTTACTGACTTTACGCCATGTACCTTATACTGGGCTTGAAACATGGGAAATGGAAGGCTGTATCACCCAGTTTAGCGCTGAGCAAGTGGCTGAGCCATTGTTAGGTTACTTCTTTGAAAATCGATTAATTCAACTGGGTTTGTGGCAACAGATTGAAACTTTAACCAATGTTGAGCTTTTTTGCCCCGCTAAAGTGGATAAATTTGAACGCATAAAGCCGTTGGGTAAGGGGGAGTCGTTAGATGTTGCCCAAGATGCGATAACGATAGAACTTGATAATGGCAGCATATTGTCGACTCATCTTTTAGTCGGTGCTGATGGGGCTAACTCGCAAGTAAGGCAATGGGCCGGTATAGGCCTTACCGGTTGGGATTACTCGCAATCGGCTATGCTAATCAATATTGAAACTCAAACCCCGCAGCAGTTTGTGACATGGCAACAGTTTACGCCCCAAGGTCCACGAAGTTTATTGCCTTTACCGGGCAATAATGCGTCATTAGTCTGGTATGACTCGCCAGCACGCATAAAACAATTAATGCAGCTTAATGACGCCCAGCTAGCTGAGCAGATCAGAGAAAATTTTCCGTCGCGTCTAGACCCTCACTTTACTGTAAAAGCTAAAGGTAGTTTTCCGTTAACACGTCGTCATGCACAACGGTATTTTGAGTCTAACTTAGTGATACTGGGCGATGCTGCTCATACCATTAATCCCTTAGCGGGGCAGGGTGTCAATATCGGATTTAAAGACGTCGACATATTAATCACACAGGTAGCCAGTGCGATTGGTAATGGTGACGTGTGGTGGCATGACTGCGTGTTAAAACGTTATCAACAAGCCCGATATGTCGATAACCAGTTGATGATGACCGCAATGGATGCCTTTTATGCAGGATTTAGTAATGATATTTTACCCCTGAAAATCCTGCGAAATGGCATGTTGAAACTGGCTAATATCGACGGGCCTATTAAACAAAAGGTGCTCAAATATGCACTTGGCTTATAGTTGAAAATCTTAAGCTAAAATGGCTTTCGTTAATCGGTGTTTGTTGGTAGCCAAATTGAGTGTTAAAATGCCGCGTTTTAAAGCTGCAGTGCACTATGTGCTGTGGGTAATTCAAACAATATTTAGGTTGTCATGAGCCACATTAAACTGATAGTAGGGTTAGCTAACCCTGGTGCTGAGTATGCGCAAACTCGCCACAACGCTGGTGCCTGGTATGTCGAAGAGCTTGCACGCATTTTTAATGTGCCACTGGTACCAGAGAGTAAATATTTTGGATTCTCAGCTAGAGTGACTATCAATCACCGTGATGTGCGTTTATTAATTCCAACGACTTTTATGAATCTAAGTGGTAAATCTGTTGCTGCTTTAGCGAATTTTTTTCGTATTTTGCCTGAAGAGATTTTAGTTGCCCACGATGAGCTAGACATGCCACCCGGTGTTGCTAAATTTAAATTAGGCGGCGGACACGGTGGTCATAATGGTTTAAAGGACATTATTTCAAGTCTGGCTAACGATAAGGGTTTTTATCGTTTACGGATTGGTATCGGCCATCCTGGTGATAAAAATAAAGTCAGCGGTTATGTATTAGGCAAAGCCCCTGCAACCGAACAAGAATTGATTGTTGCGGCTATTGATGAAGCCGTACGCGCGACAGATATTTTATACAAAGAAGATATGGTGAAAGCCATGAACAGACTACATTCGTTTAAAGCTGAATAGCTTGGCGATACTATTTCGAACGTCATTATCATTAAGATAATTCTACATATAAAGGTATGAATATGGGTTTTAAATGCGGCATAGTGGGTTTGCCAAACGTCGGTAAGTCAACGCTGTTTAATGCACT
Source organism: Shewanella glacialimarina (assembly GCF_020511155.1). Lineage (NCBI taxonomy): Bacteria > Pseudomonadati > Pseudomonadota > Gammaproteobacteria > Alteromonadales > Shewanellaceae > Shewanella > Shewanella glacialimarina. The sequence goes on from NZ_CP041216.1 coordinate 1,002,802, forward strand.
AACACAAGCGGGTATTGAAGCGGCAAATTTTCCGTTTTGTACTATTGAGCCAAACACGGGCGTGGTACCGGTACCAGACGAACGTCTTGACGCGTTAGCTGCTATTGTTAAACCTCAACGTATTTTGCCTACTTCTATGGAGTTCGTCGATATCGCTGGCCTAGTTGCTGGTGCATCCAAAGGTGAAGGTTTAGGTAACAAGTTTTTAGCTAACATTCGTGAAACTGATGCAATTGGTCACGTAGTTCGTTGTTTTGAAGATCCGAACATTGTCCACGTAGCGAACAAAATTGACCCAGCTGGCGATATTGAAGTGATTAATACTGAGTTAGCTTTAGCAGACTTAGACGCATGTGAACGTGCTATTTTTCGTCAAGCCAAACGTGCTAAAGGCGGCGACGGTGATGCAAAATTTGAAGTAGCAGTGCTTGAAAAAATGCGTCCAGTGTTAAACGAAGGCCAAATGTTGCGTTCGTTGGCATTAACTAAAGAAGAGTTAGCAGCCGTTGCTTACCTTAACTTCTTAACCATTAAACCAACAATGTATATCGCTAACGTTGCTGACGATGGTTTTGAAAATAACCCGCATTTAGATGTCGTCCGTGCTATTGCAGCAACAGAGAATGCTATTGTTGTACCAGTATGTGCCGCTATTGAATCTGAATTAGCCGAAATGGAAGCTGATGACCGCGCAGAGTTTATGGCTGACCTTGGTTTAGAAGAGTCAGGTTTGGATCGCGTAATTCGTGCTGGTTACGAATTATTGAATCTACAAACCTACTTTACTGCGGGTGTAAAAGAAGTTCGTGCCTGGACAGTGCCTGTTGGGGCTACTGCACCACAAGCTGCTGGTGTCATTCACACCGATTTTGAACGTGGCTTTATTCGCGCGCAAGTTATGGCATATGATGACTTTATCACTTACAAAGGTGAAGCGGGCGCTAAAGATGCGGGTAAATTACGCGTAGAAGGTAAAACATACGTGGTTAAAGACGGCGATGTAATGCATTTCTTATTTAACGTGTAATATTGACTGTTTTAGGGTTAACGGTTGCATTTTTTAACATGGAGTTGGTAGGATTAATTGTCATAAAAGGATAATTATTATCAATCTAGGTAAAAATATCCGTTTACCTAAAATAGTAAGCCTGTATTAGTTTAGGTTGAAATCTGGGCGTGTGATGTAAATGACAGCATTTTAGGTCGCTAATTCGTTGGAAGATCATTCAGTTTGGTGAAGTAATAGCCGAATAAACAAGAATGATGAAATAAGCGAAAAAAAGCAGTTGACCTCGATACCTTGAATAAGCATAATACGCCCCGTTCCTCAGTAAGAGGGCGATGAAAAATGTAGTGGCAATATAGCTCAGCTGGTTAGAGCACAGCATTCATAATGCTGGGGTCGCAGGTTCAAGTCCCGCTATTGCTACCATCTTCACTTAATGTGAGTTCAAGATGTAAAACAAGAACAGTTGTGCGGGAATGGTGAAATTGGTAGACACGCCAGATTTAGGTTCTGGTGCCGCAAGGTGTGAGAGTTCAAGTCTCTCTTCCCGTACCATTTATTAGAGAAGCTGGCTTGTGCGGGTTTTTCAAAAGCGTTTCAGTTGGGGTATCGCCAAGTGGTAAGGCACCGGGTTTTGATCTCGGCATCCCCAGGTTCGAATCCTGGTACCCCAGCCATTTTATTGTAAGTGTAATGTTTTTAGTTTGACCATAGTCTTAAACAGATTATTGGGGTATCGCCAAGTGGTAAGGCACCGGGTTTTGATCTCGGCATCCCCAGGTTCGAATCCTGGTACCCCAGCCATTTTTAGTAATAAAAATGTGGCAATGTAGCTCAGCTGGTTAGAGCACAGCATTCATAATGCTGGGGTCGCAGGTTCAAGTCCCGCCATTGCTACCATATTTTTATATGGAATGGTTAGCTAGAGCAGTAAGTTAATTTCAAAAGTATACTCTAATATGAATTAGGGTATACTCGTAAAAAGTTTGATGCGGGAATGGTGAAATTGGTAGACACGCCAGATTTAGGTTCTGGTGCCGCAAGGTGTGAGAGTTCAAGTCTCTCTTCCCGTACCATCAAATTGTCTAAAGTAATTCATTCGTTATAAAAATATTGGGGTATCGCCAAGTGGTAAGGCACCGGGTTTTGATCTCGGCATCCCCAGGTTCGAATCCTGGTACCCCAGCCATATAAAAACCTGTCTTTATGACAGGTTTTTGCGTTTTTGCATCATTATAATAATAGACCATGTTTGAAGTGCATATCAGCTAAACTGACATTGATATGAGACCCCTTACATTAGTGTTCATTACCTTCCTAGCAATTCAAATAGCATTAATATAACACTGTCTAGATAAGCTAAATTGTTATTGCTATCATGCACTATTACTTTTCGGGACATTCAGGATATTGATGAATATTGAAATAAAAGATATCACCATTCAAGAGGTCAGTTGCTCAAACTGCCAAGCTTGTTGTTGCCGATTAGAAGTGATGATCATTTCAGACACTGGAGTGCCAAAAAAACATATCGCTTTCGATAAGTGGGGTGGCGAAACCATGTTGCGCTTAAATGATGGCTGGTGCTCAGCATTAGATAGAGAAACCATGATGTGCACGATTTATGAAAATCGTCCCTGGATTTGCCGTGAATTTGAGATGGGTTCATATGAGTGTGTCACTCAAAGGGCCGAGGTAAGTTAATCTTCACTTATCTGCCAGTATCGAGATAAAAAAATGCCGCTAATAAATGTTAGCGGCATTGTCGTTTCTAATGGGGTTTAGTTTAAACCACGGCGCTTAAGTAACCCATCAGTAGTAGGAGCTTGTCCTCTGAAGGATTGGTATGCATCCATTGGCGGGACGCTATTACCTACCTCGATAATAGCCTTACGATACTTCATGCCTATTTCACGGTTAAGGCCGCCTTGAGTTTGTACATAAGCAAAGGCATCAGCGGCTAAGATTTCACTCCACATATAAGCATAGTAACTGGCAGAATAGCCACCAGGGAATGAATGTGCAAAGAAGCTTGATTTATAACGTGGTGGGACCGCAGCAATATCAACACCATGCTTTTTGAGTGCGGCGGCTTCAAAGGTGGCGACATCTTGCAGTGGCGCATCAGCAGGTAGTGAATGCCATTCTAAATCCACTAGTGCTGCGGCCATGTATTCCAATGTGTCGAATCCCTGGTTAAAGCTACGTGCGTTAAGTAACTTTTGCAGTAGGGCTTCTGGGATCACTTCGCCGGTTTGGTAATGTTTAGCATAATTGGCTAACACTTCAGGATGTGCAGCCCAGTCTTCTTCAAATGTTGATGGAAACTCAACAAAATCTCGTGATACTGAGGTGCCTGCTAAGCTCGGGTATTTCACCTTTGAGAACATGCCATGGGTGCCATGGCCCATTTCATGGAACATAGTCGTTACTTCATCGTAGCTAACAAACGTTGGCTCACCGTCTGGTGCTTTTCTAATGTTCATCACATTAACGACCACAGGCTTGGTCTCAAGTAAAGTTGATTGGCCGACGAATGAGCTCATCCATGCTCCACCACTTTTGCCTTCACGGGTAAAATAGTCTGCATAAAAGATAGCGATTGAACTACCATCGGCATCAAACATTTCATAGGCTTTGACATCTTCATGATATACAGGTAAATCTGGACGTGGCTTTAAGGTCACACCATAAAGTTTTTCAAGGGTGAAAAACACCCCATCTTGTAACACGCGTTCAAATTCGAAATACGGTTTAATAGCTGCTGAATCTAAATCAAATTTCTCCTGGCGAACCTTTTCTGCGTAAAACTCCCAGTCCCAGGGTGCTAGGATAAAGTCACCACCGGTTTTGTTGATCATAGCTTGAATATCGGCAGCTTCTTTTTCAGTATTAGCGATAACGGCAGGTACCATAGAGCCAAACATGCTGTATACCGCTTCAGGTGTTTCTGCCATTTGCGACGATAATTGATAATCTGCCCAACTTTTAAAACCTAATAACGCAGCTCGCTCGGCACGCAGCTGTGCTAAACGTGAAACTAACGATGCGGTTTCATTTTCTCCACTTAGCCCACGATTAGCTGATGCCAACCAGATACGCTGACGTAGTTCACGGTTTTCAAGTTTGGCTAGAACAGGTTGGCGTGTAGTGTTAGTGATGTTGACTAAGTATTTGCCCGCATGACCTTGAGCCTCTGCGTCCATTTGTGCTGCTCGAATACTGCTGTCCGATAACCCAGCTAACTCATCAACAGAATCAACCACTACCGCACTTTGTTTTGTTAGTGTCAGTAACCGTTGGCTAAACTCATTCGTTAAGTTTGATTGCTCTTCGTTTAATAAACGGATTTTTGCTTTTTGTTGGTCGGTTAACTTGGCACCAGCAAGCACAAAACGCTGATGATACACCTCAATTAAGCGCACCTCTTCGGCGGTTAAGTTGAGTGCATCACGTTGCTGGTAAAGGCTGTCAATACGTGAAAAAAGAGCACTATTCAGATGAATGTTATCTGAGTGTGCAGCCATAACAGGCGCCATTTCGCCTTTAATTTTAAGTAAGGTTGGATTGGTATTGGAGCCGGTTAAATTGTAGAAAATTTGCGAAGTACGAGTCAGTAATTCGCCACTGGTTTCTAATGCGACAATAGTATTGCTAAAGCTTGGTGCTTCACTATTGTTGGCAATATTAATAACCTGCTGATAATGCTCTTTAATGCCTTGCTCTAAAGCAGGCTGGAAATGGGCATCTTTGATAATACTAAAGTCAGGTGCTTGATATTGTAAAGCACTTGGGCTTAACAAGGGGTTTTGTATTTGTACATTTTTAGCGGTAGATACTTGAGTTGTTGATGAATCATGAGTGATTGAACAAGCTGTTGCCATTAAAGATGCTGCTATTGATACTGCCAGTAATGCCTTGCGCATATAAGTAAACCTTCAATAAATGATACCTATTATTTTTGTGCTGACAAGGTAACAAGCCTATCTTAAAAGCATCTTAATCTGACGGGATTAGCTATAATTGCATTTTTACCGCATAAAAAAATGCCGTCTGTAATAATACAAACGGCATTAATAATACGGTATCAGTAAATGTTTACTGAATGTCGTGCTTAGTGACGGAACATTGCTGAGATAGACTCTTCGTTGCTTACACGACGAATTGCTTCAGCGAGTACTGCTGACATTGTTAACTGAGTGACTTTAGCAACCTTAAGCATTTCAGCACTTAAAGGTACGGTGTCAGTTACAATTACTTCATCAATCACTGAGTTCGCAATGTTTTCTGCAGCATTACCAGAGAAGACAGGGTGAGTTGCATAAGCAAACACGCGATTAGCGCCGTGCTCTTTTAATGCTTCAGCTGCTTTACATAGGGTGCCACCAGTGTCAATCATGTCATCAACGATAATACAATCACGGCCTTGAACATCACCAATAATATGCATAACTTGTGCAACGTTGGCTTGTGGGCGGCGTTTATCAATAATGGCTAAATCTGAATCATCCAGTAATTTAGCAACTGCACGGGCGCGAACTACACCACCGATATCAGGAGAAACAACTACTGGATTATCTAATTTTTTCGCTAACATATCTTCAAGTAACACAGGGCTACCGAAGACGTTATCTACAGGCACGTCGAAGAAACCTTGTATTTGTTCAGCGTGTAAGTCGCAGGTTAATACGCGGTCTACACCAACACTTGATAAAAAGTCTGCAACTACCTTAGCGGTAATAGGGACACGAGCACTGCGAACACGACGGTCTTGACGCGCATAACCAAAGTAAGGAATTACAGCGGTAATACGGCCTGCAGAAGCACGACGTAGTGCATCAACCATCACGATTAATTCCATCAGGTTATCGTTGGTTGGCGCACAGGTAGATTGGATGATAAACACATCCGCACCACGTACGTTTTCGTTAATTTGAACACTGATTTCACCGTCGCTGAAACGGCCTACAACTGCGTCGCCAAGTTTACAAAATAAACGGTCTGCAATCTTGATGGCTAGATTTGGGGTAGCGTTACCAGCAAAGAGCTTAATGTCGGGCACTTTATGAACCTCAGGTGTTTGCATTAAAATTAGTGGCTAAATCAATTTTACGTGTTAGCACTCAAAATTGACTCAGAAGAATATTGTTCGAACTCATCTAAGCGCACTAGTAGCGGCGAAGTATTAAGCCCTTTTGCAACAAAACCTTTCATATTAGCAGGAAGTTGCGCTAAGACATCAAGAGCTTGTTGCGAACGCTCGAATTCCCCAAACACACATGCGCCTGTTCCGGTCATTCTCGACGGCGCATATTCTACCAGCCAGCTTAAGGCATTGGCAACTTCGGGGTGTTGTTTGATTACTAGATTTTGACAATCATTGCTCCACTCGTTGGACATTAATGTGTCCAGTTCTAGCTTGGGAGTGCTTCGGAGCAAGTCAGGGTGTTGAAATACACTGCGAGTACAAACGTGGACATCAGGAGTGATAACGAGATACCAATATTCTGTAGGGTATACCGGCTGAAGTTGCTCGCCTACACCCTCTGCAAATGCAGCTAAGCCATTAATAAACACCGGAACATCGGCGCCTAGCGCTAATCCAATCTCAGCTAGTTTACTCATTGAAAGGTTCGTTTTCCACAGGGCATTTAACGCCACCAAAGTTGTTGCTGCATCAGATGAACCTCCACCTAAACCGCCGCCCATAGGGAGTAATTTGTCTAACCAAATATGCGCGCCACCGTGATAATTAGTGTATTTTTTTAAAGATTTTGCTGCCTTAAGAATTAAGTTATCGCTGTCGGGGACAGAATCCGAGATATTTGAATGAAGATGGAGCTCAGGCGTTTCTGTGACATGAAAATCAAGGTAATCGCAATGATCTATAAATTGAAATAGGGTTTGCAGCTCATGGTAACCGTCTTCACGTTGGCCAGTAACATGTAAAAATAAATTTAACTTGGCAGGAGCTGGCCAGCTTTTAGAGGTCGAGTGATTAGGCTTCAATTTATTATCCTATTATTAAGTAGCGTTTATTTTGGCGTCAATGCCTGCCATAAATTGGTCTGAATTCTTATTTGTACATCCTTACGGACAATTTTTAACTGCTTAGGCACCAAAACACCGCTTTGTTGTTGCCAGTTAACAAAACTGACTTGCCAGTCTGCCTCATTATCTGGACTGGTAAATTGGTGCACCTGACCAGAAGAATTATAGCTGATAACTTTATCATTGCTGCCAATTTGCCCTGTAAGCCATAAAGGTATATCAGCAAATGGAATCGTTATCCCACTCACACCTTCTAGTAATGCTTGCGGGTTATTGTCGTGGTAGGCTTTTCCGTCGACTTCTAATGTTGCAAGACCCTGATCATTTTTCAGGGTGAGCACATTGGTGCCCAGCGGAGTGGTTAGGCGTAACTCATTTCCATTAAGGTGATGAAACCAATATAAATTAGTACTAAACTTATCTGTTGATGACTTAAAAGCAATTTTGCCCTGTAGCTCCCAATTATCGGCGTCTTTGACATGGGTGACTTCAATTGGCTGATACTCTTGTGTGGGCAATGAGGTACAAGCACTCAAAAATAGTATCGATGCGGTAATAACCAAAAAGTGAGCTTTAAAAAAACGTTGCAAAAGTAACTCGTGTACTAAGAAGTGATTCCTCTATAATACTGGGCATTGGCATTGTTGTAAAAATGCTTTTGTGATTAAGGTTTGTTAATCGGTCATTTGAAAGAAAAATTAGACATATATTCGGTTTTGTTAACCCTACAGTGTTTTTAATTAGCCTGATTCAGTAGAATAGCCTAATTAACGATACCGAGAAAAACTTAGAACGAGTCAGATGAGCCTAGTAGCAATCGGGATAAACCATAAAACCGCCACAGTAGATCTACGTGAAAAAGTCGCTTTTTCACCAGATAAAATACATGATGCGATGAAAAGTTTGGCAAGTCGCACCACCACAGGCGAAGCTGTGATTGTGTCTACCTGTAATCGAACAGAACTTTATTGTAATAATGGCAGTGAAGCGGACATTATAGAATGGCTGCAGGATTATCATGGTTTAAAGCATGAAGACTTAATGCCATGCATCTATGTATATCGCGATCAAGTCGCAGTGAAGCATTTAATGAGGGTGTCGTCAGGGCTTGATTCATTGGTATTGGGTGAGCCACAAATTCTTGGTCAGGTAAAACAAGCCTTTGTGAAGGCTAAAGAGGCTGGTACAACAGCGATAACCATCGACCGTTTATTTCAAAATACTTTCTCTGTTGCTAAAAAAGTGCGCACCGAAACCGAAATCGGCGCCGCAGCTGTGTCAGTCGCTTTTGCTGCTGTGAGTATGGCTAAACACATTTTCTCAAGTTTAAGTCGTACCAAAGTCTTGCTTATTGGCGCCGGTGAAACTATTGAACTGGTCGCCAAACATTTAAAAGATAATAATGTAGAATCAATTATTGTCGCCAATCGCACTATTGAACGTGCACAAGCCATGTGTGAAGAGTTCAACGCGACAGCAATTACCTTGCAGCAAATACCTGATTACCTTGCTAAGGCTGATATCGTGATATCATCCACAGCTAGCCCTTTGCCTATTTTGGGTAAAGGTATGGTCGAAAAAGCACTCAAACAACGTCGTCATCAACCTATGTTGCTCGTCGATATTGCAGTGCCCAGAGATATTGAAGCGGAAGTCGGTGAGTTAGACGACGCTTTCCTTTATACTGTGGACGATTTACATAGTATCATTGAACAGAACATGGCTTCCCGTATGGAAGCCGCCGAACAAGCTGAATTAATAACTGAAGAACAATCTCATATTTTTATGGAATGGGTACGTTCTTTAGAGTCTGTTGACAGTATTCGTGAGTATCGCAGCCAAAGTGTGGCAATTAAAGATGAATTAGTCGAACGTGCCTTGAACAAATTGGCTCAAGGTGGCGATGGCGAGCAAGTGTTATTGGAATTAGCAAATAGACTAACCAATCGCCTTATTCATGCCCCCACACAAGCATTAACGGTCGCAAGCCGTCAGGGCGATTTGAATACGTTGGGACAATTAAGAATAGCGCTCGGACTCGATAAAAATTAAGGTTAGCGAGCTAAATGAAACAATCCGTTATCCGCAAGCTTGAAGGCTTGCTTGAGCGAAATGAAGAAGTATTGGCATTATTATCAGATCCTGGTGTAATTTCCAATCAAGAGCGTTTTCGCGCATTGTCAAAAGAATATTCTCAACTTGAAGATGTCGTCAAAGGGTTTAAAGAGTTTCAACAAGCGCAAGACAATCTAGCGTCAGCGAAAGAAATGCTTGAAGAAGACGACGCAGAAATGCGTGAAATGGCCCAAGAAGAAATGAAAGCGGCTAAAAATGAATTAGCCCGTTTAGAAGATGAACTTCAAATTCTATTACTGCCTAAAGATCCCAATGACGATACCAACGCATTTATGGAAATTCGTGCCGGTGCGGGCGGTGATGAAGCGGCTATTTTTGCGGGTGATTTGTACCGTATGTACAGCCGTTTTGCGGAAGCAAACCGCTGGCAGATGGAAATCATGAACGTCAATGAAGGCGAACATGGTGGCTTTAAAGAAATTATTGTTAAAGTCAGTGGTGAAAGTGTTTACGGAAAATTGAAATATGAATCGGGTGGACACCGTGTACAACGTGTACCTGAAACTGAATCTCAAGGCCGAGTCCACACCTCAGCATGTACTGTGGTTGTGATGCATGAAGTGCCCGAAGCTGAAGCGATTTCAATTAACTCTGCTGATTTGAAAGTGGATACTTTCCGCGCATCTGGTGCAGGTGGTCAGCACGTTAACAAAACCGACTCAGCTATTCGAATTACCCATATTCCCAGCGGTATTATTGTCGAGTGTCAGGATCAACGTTCACAACACAAAAACCGTGCCCAAGCGATGAGTGTTCTGGCTGCACGTATTCAAGCTGTGGAAGATGAAAAACGTCGTAGCGAAGAAGAAACAACTCGCCGTAGTCTTGTGGCAAGTGGTGATCGCTCTGAACGTATTCGTACCTATAATTACCCACAAGGGCGAGTCAGTGATCATCGTATCAACCTGACACTTTATCGTTTAGGTGAAATAATGGAAGGTGATCTCAATGCACTACTTGATCCTATTATGCTAGAACACCAAGCGGATTTACTTGCGGCCTTATCAGGCGATTAAGGAGCAACCTTGCCCCAGTCATCGTATTCAACAATAGTTGAAGCCCAGCAATGGGCTTTTTCACAATTGGCATCAACCTCGGACTCTGCCCATGTAGATGCAGAGGCTCTGCTTATTCATTGTCTCAATAAAACACGTAGTTTTTTATATACCTGGCCTGAGCGCACACTGACCGTTGAGCAGTTTAAAAACTTTCAGCAGATGGTTAAAAAGCGTCAGCAAGGCATGCCAGTTGCGCATATTATTGGTGAGCGAGAATTTTGGTCATTACCTTTTATTGTTAATGATTCAACGCTTATTCCACGCCCAGATACTGAAATATTAGTTGAAACCGCCTTAAATTTAGACATTCGATTTAATGCTAGGGTGTTGGACTTAGGCACTGGGACTGGCGCGATAGCCTTATCGATTGCCCATGAAAGACCTAAATGGCGGATAACCGCAATTGATAAAGTGCCTGAAGCAGTCGCCTTAGCGAAAGCTAATCGCGCAAACTTACAGCTTGAACACGTTGAAATATTGCAGTCAGACTGGTTTAGCGCGGTTAAAGATCGTGATTTTGATTTAATTGTCTCTAATCCCCCGTACATTGCCGAGCAAGACGAACATTTAAGTATTGGCGATGTTCGATTTGAGCCACAAAGTGCATTGACTGCTGCTGATGAAGGTTACGCTGATATTTACCATATAGCAGACAAGGCTCGTGAGCATCTGCTGCCTGGTGGCTTTTTATTACTTGAACATGGCTATCAACAAGCTATCAGAGTAAGAGAGAAAATGATCGACTTAGGTTACAAAGATGTCGCCACGGTAAGAGATTTTGGCAGTAACGATCGCTGTACCATAGGGACCTGGACAGAGTAGTCATTACATTGATGCTATTGGAAAGCGGCTAGTTTATCGAGTAGACTAGCCGCTATTTTATTTATGCCCAACTGAGAACAACAATAATGGAAACATTTTACAGTTTATATCCAGCGGTAAAACATACTCATTTAATGTTTATTGCTTTAAGCGTCTCGTTTTTTGTGTTGCGTTTTGTATTGCACCTACGCCAATCACCGCTTATGGACAGAAAATTCCTTAAAGTGGCACCCCATGTCGTTGATACTTTTTTATTAGCGTCAGGGATCACCCTTTGTTTCATGATCAACCAATATCCATTCGTGGATCCGTGGATGACGGAAAAAATTATCTGTGTTGTGGCATATATTGCATTAGGGATCATGGCGCTTAAATCAAGCCGTAATAAACTGTTTAAGTTTTTCGCCTTCCTCGGCGCAATCGGTTGGTTAGTGTTAGCAGCCAAACTGGCTCATTTCAAACAAGTCGTATTAATGGGTTAATTGATTTTTAATGGCAAAACTTCAACTTGATGATGCAGTTTCTATCCCTGAAACTGCATTTGAATTATCGGAACATTTAGGTTTTTCTCGTGCCCAGCCAGCTTTATGGGCTTGGTATGAAATAGCAGGCGCAGTACTGAGCCATTATGTGGTTGATCAAGAAGCACGGCTGCAAAGGCTACTTAACTGGTTTTATAATGATTTAGGCTTTCAAGCACGTGAAGATTACTTCAGCGTAGAGGCGGCTGACCTTTGTTATTGTGTATTAAAACGCCAGGGTAATAGTACAACTCTTGCGACATTACTCGTGTTGTTAGCTAAGCAATTGGATTTACCGCTTGAGGCGGTATTATTACCCGGGCAAACGGTTTTACGTAGTTTATTGAATGATAAAATCAGTTACTTTGATCCATTAACGGGTAAAGAGTTAAGCCGACATCAATTACATTCATTAGTGCGAGGCGAGTTAGGTAATGCCGCTAAGTTAAAACCAAGCCATATTAAGCCTGCATCTTTAAAACGTTTAATCAGTCGAATGTTGCATGAGCTAAAAGCGGGTTGTATTGTGAGCCAGAAGTTTGAGCAGGCAATGGAATGTTGTAATTTACTGTTGCAATGGCATCCTGATGATGTGCACCTAAATCGTGAACGTGCTTTTATTGCGCAGCAATTAGGTTGCATTAAAGTGGCGATGTCTGACTTACAGCACTTTATTGATAATAGCCCACATGATCCTGTGATTGAGTTGGTTAAAATGCAGTTAAAAGAGCTAAGTCAACATTCACAAACTTATCATTAATATATCAGGCTCATCTGAGCCTGATTATTGATACAAAGAAAAAATAAGCGCCTAAGAAAATTTACCAAGTTCGTACAATAAACAATAAATAAAAACAATAAATAAAAACAAGAAAATAACCATAAGCGAATTTCGCTTTCTATACTGCATTTGCAAGGGAGAAAACTGCATGACGACGTCGGCACTGGTCACAAATGACGCCACCGCACTGGGTTTACTAGCCGCTATTCTCGGGTTTGTATTTTATACCAGTTCATCGCCACATCCATTTTGGCAAAAATTCTATAAGTTTATTCCTGCACTTTTATTATGTTACTTCTTACCCTCATTGCTGAATACGTTTGGGGTGGTCGACGGTCACACCTCTCAATTATATTATGTTGCATCACGTTATTTATTGCCGGCGTGTTTAGTTTTACTCATTTTAAGTGTCGATTTAAAAGCTATTTTAGGCTTGGGTCCTAAAGCGGTTATCATGTTTTTAACCGGCACTGTGGGTATTGTTATAGGAGGCCCTATTTCGTTATTGCTGGTTTCATTTATCGACCCAACACTTATCGGTAATAACGGCCCTGATGCGGTTTGGCGTGGTATGACAACCCTTGCTGGTAGCTGGATTGGCGGCGGTGCAAACCAGGCCGCGATGAAAGAGATTTATAGTGTAGGCGGGGAAATTTTCTCTGTAATGGTCACTGTCGACGTTATCGTCGCCAATATTTGGATGGCAGTGTTATTATTTATGGCCTCTAAAGCCAAAGAAATCGATGCCAGAACCGGTGCAGACACCCGTGCAATTGAAGTATTAAAAGCTAAAGTTGAAAAGTATCAAGCTGAAAACGCACGTATTCCGAACCAGCGTGATTTAATGATGATAGTTGCAGTCGGTTTTGGTGTTACCGGTTTTGCGCATTTGGCCGCAGATTTTCTCGGGCCATTTTTTGAAACCAATTATCCTTGGACAGCCGATTACAGTTTAACCTCTAAGTTTTTCTGGTTGGTTGTTATTGTTACCACAATTGGCCTAGCGATGTCATTTAGCCCAGTCAGGCATTTAGAAGCCGCGGGCGCATCGAAAGTAGCTACCGCTTTTTTATACATATTAGTGGCAACCATTGGCTTGCACATGGATGTCACCAAAATTATGGACACCCCGATTTACTTTTTAGTCGGGATTGTTTGGATGTTAGTTCATGCAGGCTTTATGCTGTTAGTGGCTAAATTAATTAAAGCGCCGTTGTTTTATATGGCGGTGGGCAGTCAAGCCAACGTTGGCGGTGCAGCTTCTGCTCCTGTGGTTGCAGCAGCATTTCATCCTTCACTGGCTCCTGTAGGTGTTTTACTGGCAGTATTAGGTTATGCATTAGGTACTTACATGGCGTGGCTATGTGGTCAGTTTTTACTAATTATTGGCGCGTAAGCGTTAAGAAGGTCAAATGAATCAAAAAATCATTGAATTAGCTAATGGCACTGAAGTGGCCAACGACAAACCATTTGTGTTATTTGGTGGTATGAATGTACTTGAATCGCGTGATTTAGCGATGTCGATAGCTGAACATTATGTCGAAGTAACCCAAAAGTTGGGTATTCCTTATGTGTTTAAAGCCTCTTTTGATAAAGCTAACCGTTCATCAGTGCATTCATATCGCGGTCCGGGTATGGAAGAGGGTTTGAAGATTTTTGAAGAAATCAAAAAAACCTTTAATGTGCCAATTATTACTGATGTTCATGAAATCTACCAATGTAAGCCTGTAGCTGAAGTGGTTGACGTGATCCAATTACCTGCGTTTTTGGCTCGTCAAACAGACTTAGTTGTCGCAATGGCTGAAACCGGCGCTATCATTAATGTGAAAAAACCGCAGTTTCTTGCGCCGCATGAAATGCGTCATATTGTGAAAAAGTTTAATGAAGCGGGCAATGACAACATTTTATTATGTGAGCGCGGCAGTTGTTTTGGCTATAACAACCTCGTTGTCGATATGCTGGGTATGGATGAAATGAAGCAATCTGGCTACCCAGTTATTTTTGATGCCACCCATGCTTTGCAACGTCCTGGTGGGCGCAGTGATTCTGCAGGTGGACGCCGTGCACAGGCAACTGAACTCGCAAGAAGTGGTATGGCATTAGGCATTGCGGGTTTATTTATTGAAGCGCATCCTGATCCAGATAATGCCATGTGTGATGGCCCGTGTGCTTTACCATTACATCAATTAGAAAATTATTTGAAACAAATCAAAGCGGTTGATGATCTCGTTAAATCGTTTGAATATATAGATACCAGTAAGTAGTACATTAAAAACAGCCCTGTTTATCAGGGCTTTTTTATGGCTGCTTAATCGACTTTCATACGACTTTTTATGGGGAAAGTAAGCATGTGGATTGCCTTTACTGTTCTTGCTGCATTTATGCAAGCGTGGCGCAATGCTTTTCAAAGTCAGTTAAGTCAAGACGTTAACATTGCCGGTGTCACGTTAGCGCGATTTATTTGGGCAGGGCCTATCGCGTTAGTGTATTTATTGAGTTTGTATCAATGGCAACCGACTCATATCCCAGATTTTAATGTTAATTTTATCCAATTTGTCGTCGGTGCATCCTTGATGCAAATCTTGGCCACAGGGTTAATGGTAAAGTTATTTAAAATGCAAAATTTTGCCGTTGGAGCTGGACTGGCAAAAAGTGAAGCTTTAGTTGCAGCTATTCTGGGGGTATTTTTTTTCGGTACTAAGTTAAGTTTATTGGGCTGGTTAGGTGTCATGATTGGCGGGGTTGCCATCATGCTATTAAGTGCCAAACAAGGCTTTAAACAGTTGTCGATAAAAACGGTTTTACTTGGGCTAGCTTGCGGCAGTGCGTTTGCATTAACTTCACTTTGGGTGAGAGAGGCGAGTTTACAGCTTGATGCGCCATTCCCCCACGGCGCAGCCTGGGTACTATTAGCCGTTATCAGTCTACAAACTTTTTTATTAGTGAGTTATTTACTTAGCTATGATAAAGCAACCTTAGCCGATTTATTTAAGCGACCTAAGCTCACGCTACTTATCAGTGTTACCAGCTGTATAGGCTCAATCGGTTGGTTTACGGCTATGTCTTTACAGGCAGTGCCCTATGTTAAAACATTAGGCCAAATAGAAGTGTTTTTTATGATGATCATTGCCAGTTTTTGGCTTAAACAAAAGGTCAAAATAAACGACATGTTAGGGCTACTACTCATTGCTATTGCAGCCGTGTTAGTGATGTGGAGTTAGCTTGATTATGTGGCGCTTGTTTTGGCTAAGTGGCATTTGACCGATTAGCAATTTCTAAGGCTTTAATGCTTTGCTGATTATTAACGTTAGCGGGCACGGCAATCTGATGTTGTGCTGCGCGCTCAACCACATAACCACTGATATAATCTATTTCAGTTTTTCGCTGCTGCAGAATATCTTGATACATAGATGAGATGTTATTGGCCGTTAGCGTAATGACTTTGTAGACCATCTCTATACTGGCGGGTAGCGATAACGATATACCATCAGCTTTAGCTACCTCGATACACTCTTTCACAATCATATTAATGTGCTTGGCAAAGCGATCTTCTGCCAACTGACCATTTTTGCATGCAAATATTGCCGTAAGTGGATTAATGGCGCAATTTATAATTAACTTTTGCCATAATGCGGTAATGATCTCGGTGTGCCATAACAGCTCAGGTATTGCCTGCGATAAGCAGTCTATAAGCGAGTTCGCTAATTTTTGCCCGGTGTAATGACCGATAGTTGTTTGGCCATTGCCTGTATGGGTAACCTGCCATTGAGCGTTTCTTAAAGCACCTTGCGATGTTGTGGCTAAACTTAGGCCCATTTTAGGGTAACCACAAAGATGCTTAGCGGCATTTAAGTGTGTACCCATTCCATTATGAAGCAGAATAATATGACAATGACAGGCAAGCTTAGGTAATAAGTCGCAAAGAAGATTATTGACCTGATAGGCTTTAACGCAAATGATAACAAGATCTAGTTCAGTTAATTCTGAGCTATTTTGTCCAAGTACAGTAACAGTGCGATTTAGGCGTGATTGGGAGAGATCGGTAAATTGAAGTGTGTTCGAATGAGAGCTTGGCTCTCGACCAATTAAATAAACGGCAGTACTAGTTTGCGAATTCGCTTGTGTGGCGATTAAATTGAACATTAATTGGCCGATAGCACCAGCACCTATCACACCAATTTTTTGTGTCGTCATCACAAGCACTCGTTAATTAAGGTTTAGCGCCTTTATGTTGCAGTTTTTTATACTGTAAAAAGCTGAAATGAAGCAAATAGAACAATGCAATACCGACAAAGTCTGCAATTACGTCGCCTATTGATGCGCTTCGGTAAGGAAGCCTTGATTGAACTAATTCAATTAATACCGCATAACTGGCTAATACACCAAACAAGTAATACCATTTGGGTTTAAAGGCATAATGGGCAAGAAAAGCGAGACCAAAAAAACTGCCTAAATGACCGACTTTATCCATATGCTGAAAGGACTGCGAATAGTTCGGTTTAGAAAATACTAAGTAGCTTGTTACTACAACAGCTATTAATAATGCCAGTTTAAAAGCATTTCGATAATTGATCACAAGTGTTACATCTGCCTTGAGGCTTATCTAAATTTGCCCCATGATAAGAAAACTACCGATTAAAGTCATCTATATTCCACTGTTATATCGCCAAAACTGCACATTTTGCGTTAAAATAGCCCAAATACCTCAAGCTTTATTAAAGGATCCCCATGCCATCAATGGATATCGTGTCAGAAGTTGACGAAGAAGAACTACGTAACGCGGTAGAAAACTCTCGCCGCGAAGTATCAGGACGTTTTGACTTACGTGGAAAAGAGATTGATATTGATTTGAAAGACAATGTCGTTACCTTAAAGTCAGAAGATGATTTTATCTGTAAGCAGCTAGTCGATATATTACGGATGCAGCTGAGTAAACGAAACGTTGATCCTTCATCAATGGAAGTTGACGATAAATCGGTTCATAGCGGTAAAACCTTCAGCTTAAAGGTCAATTTTAAACAAGGCATAGATTCATTAGTGGCTAAAAAATTAGTCAAAGCCATTAAAGATAGCAAGCTTAAAGTCCAAGCTGCGATTCAGGGTGACTCAGTGCGAATTACCGGTAAAAAGCGTGATGACCTGCAAGCTGTTATGCGCCTAGCCAGAGAGTCGGAACTTGGCCAACCATTCCAGTTCAATAACTTCAGAGATTAATTCTGGATGTTATTAAAAAAACCGACATTTATGTCGGTTTTTTATTGGCAATAAAGATTAATGCGGATCAGTTGGTGTTTGTTCATCTTCAATTGCTTGGCGAGCATTCGCCCTATTAAGCAATACGATTAACAACAACACCGGGAAACCAATCAGGCTTGCGGCAATAAAAAAGTTAACGTAGCCGAAAGCATTGACATATTCACCTGAAAACCCTGCGATAAATTTAGGGAATAAGATCATAATTGAAGACAGTAATGCATATTGGGTTGCACTATAACCGCTGCTAGTTAAGTTAGACAAATACGCGATAAAGGCCGCGGTAGCAATACCTGCGCTGAAGTTGTCGATAGAAATCGCGAAGGTTAAAAATGACACGTTATAACCAATATAGGCCTGCCAAGCAAACAGCAAGTTAGTCACCGCAACTAAGAGTGCGCCTAAAAATAGAATACGCATGGTGCCATATTTCATCACCAGAATACCGCCAGCACCTGCGCCGACTAAGGTCATAATTAAGCCGTAAACCTTGCTTAAAAACGCTATTTCTTCTTTGCTAAATCCCATGTCAACATAAAATACGTTGGCCATCACGCCCATCACAATGTCGGAAATTCGGTAACAGGAAATCAGCAATAAGATTAAAATTGCAGTTTTGCCATATCGTTTGAAAAAATCAGTAAAGGGCAGCACACTTGCGCTGTAGATCCATGCGAACGCTTTAGCTACGATATTTGGATAGCGTTTGGCAAAATGCTGCTGTAGCAGGCGCTCTTGTTCATCGGCCTCTTTAGTGTCTACCTGTGGTTCTTTGGCAAATAATGCAGTAATAAGCCCTACACTCATCATTAAGGCCATAATAAAGTAAGCTGTTTGCCAAGATTCAAGACTATAGCCTTGGCTGTCTGGTGACACCCAGGCGGCAATGGTTAATGCCCCCGCGGTAGAGACTATCATGGCACTGCGATAACCAATTTGATAAGCCGCGGCTAATGCGGCTTGCATTTTCTCTGAGGCGGATTCAATTCTAAATGCATCAATAACAATATCTTGGGTAGCAGAAGCAAAAGCTAAAAGCAGGGCGCAAATAGCTAAGCGTTCAAGATCTTCAATAGGATCACTTGTCGACATGCCAATAATAGCGCCAATTAAGCACAATTGAGCGAAGATCATCCAGCCTCTTCTGCGGCCAAAAAAAGC
Source organism: Shewanella glacialimarina (assembly GCF_020511155.1). Classification (NCBI taxonomy): domain Bacteria; kingdom Pseudomonadati; phylum Pseudomonadota; class Gammaproteobacteria; order Alteromonadales; family Shewanellaceae; genus Shewanella; species Shewanella glacialimarina. The sequence goes on from NZ_CP041216.1 coordinate 1,021,591, forward strand.
GGTAAATAGGGGCAAAGACAGTCGATCAACTAACGGAGACCAGGCCCATTTAAAGGCATATGTGAGTGCTATCCAACTAAAGTAACCAATGGCAGCACGATCAACCCCAGCTTCTCGTAACCAAAAACTTAAGGTTGAAAATACCAGCATTAAAGGCAAACCTGCGGAGAATCCGAGAAATAATAGGATCAGTACCCGTTTGTGATAATAAACGGAAAAAAGGTCTCGACAACGGCTTAATATATCTGACATGGATGCTGGATTAATGAGGCGATGGGGCTAGCTTACGGGCTGGACTGAAATGGTTCAAGCCATTGATTATTAAATTAGCTTAAATCAATGGCTCGACTGCTGGAATTAACCATAAATATTCAATTGCATGATTAAGGTCTAACACCGATGCAACTTTGAGGTAAGGTGCCACCAATATTAATATAGTCACAACATTCATTGACTTGGCTGCGCAAGAACTGATCGCCCCGCAGTGCCCAATCTGGCCATTTATCAAAGCAGTGTAATAGATGCCAAAACACTTTTTCAGTGTCCGTTTGTGGGCATTCCACTGCAGGTGTTATTTCTGTTAAATGTTGCCACTCCTCAAGTACATCCCACATATAGAGTTGAATTTCTTTGTATTCGAGTTGGTTACTTAAAAAAGCTTTTCCATAATATGCCAGTTGGGGAGCTTTGGTTTCAATAAAATCGTTAGCTGTCATAAAACGTCCTTGAAAATGAATGCATAAAGAAACAGCATTTGGAGTATGTTTTAGAGTATAGACGTAAAGCTCTAAAACGGTAGTTAGGTACAGCAGAATTAATGTTTGTTAAAAAAAGATTATTTATGATTTATTTTAATATGTTGCAGTAAATGGTGTTGGTTTAGTCTGTTTATTTCAACAAATAAAACTGAAGTGTGGCTTAATTTGGTCGATATCGCGCTTTATAAATCAAAACGCGTTATCACAAATACGCTGTAGCTTGTCGACAGTCTGGTATAAAGCCGTTAATCAGCAGTTGAAGGAGTAAACTAACGAGCTTGTAATGTCGCTTTTTTAAGAATGACTTTATTTACTGGCACATCTGGCCAACTTAGAGTGGTATTTTGCTCTGTTGGCACTAACGAAATGGCTTCTAACACATCCATCCCTTCAATAACTTCACCAAACACGGCATATCCCCAGCGACGTTTAGATGGGTCGAGTTTTTTGTTGTCGGCAACATTAAAGTAAAACTGACTATTAGCAGAGTGCGGATCGTTATCACGTGCCATAGCGATAGTGCCTAAGCCATTTGATAGACCATTGCCTGACTCGTTCACCACCGGAGCCATTGTTGGCAGTTCTTCTAATGCAGAGGTAACCCCACCGCCTTGCACAACAAATTCAGCAATGACACGATGAAATAAAGTGCCGTTATATTCACCTTTCACAACATAAGTTAAAAAATTATCGACTGTACGTGGGGCGCGAGTCCGGTCGAGCTCAACGACTATGTTACCCATAGAGGTTTCTAGGGTGACTTTGGGATAAAGCGTATCGGGTTGAATATCGACAGTAGCTTGGGCGCTAAAGGTCGTTAATAACAATATAGACACGGCAGTGGTAACTGAACGAAATTTCGCAAACATGAATAATCCTTCTTTTTTAAAAAATCTATCTATCAACTTTTGGTTATATTTAGTTATTCAAAAATTGATGTAATTCATCATCGTTTAGAATTTCAGTGGTTAACTTATCAATCAGTTTGTTCATTTCCAGCTCTAACGTGGCGAAATCAGGACTGAATGAGTCTTTAAAATAACCGTTACCACTGAAGCTTTTGGTAAATTCTTGACGTGAATTCGATGCTTTAACATTGATCACTAAACGTGTTTTCGCTTCGTAATTTAAGGTGTTATTGATGACATTAGTGAGCAAATATTCTAGTTGAAATTCGACCTGCTTACTGGCAGCAGGATCGACCACATAACCAGCTTTACGCATTCCTGCTCTAAAAATGGTATCAAGCTGTGCTCGAATCGGTTCACTTGAGCTAACTAACTTTGGTGCCTCAGGGGCCTGGTCAAGTTGAACAATAAAGCTTTTTGAGCGGGTATCAAGCATCTCGATGCTGATAGCAGTATCATTAGTTGTGTGTAAACCGACTGCTCCAAGAGCTGGGTTTAATGCAATATGAGTTGGCTCGTGGCTAGCACAAGCAGTTAATAACAAGATACTTAATAAAGCAGGGATCATTTTTTTCATGGTGATACTTAAAAATCATTGTGTTGATAGATTATAGCGAAAGGATAACAGAAAACGAGCGTTTTAACATGGCTGGTATCGTGTGGGGTAAATGATTTATCTTGGTTGACAATCTGATTTTATCAGGTCAATTTAGCAGTCATAATAATGTTAAATAATATGGACCCAGTATGCAGCTTGTTCAGCCGCAATTTGCCCCTGAAAGTTTAATTGGCCATGACGGGCAACCTGTTTTTGGTTTATTTGATGGAAGTGTTAAAAACTTAAATGTGAAAGCCTTTAAGTATTTTAATGAAATGGATAAGCCCGCCTCGTTTGTTGCAAAGTATTTTGATTTTAAACAATTTCAATTTGTCAGCATTGTCACTCAGCGCTATATATTAGGTTTGGCAATTGCTGATATTCGCTATGCAGCTTCCAGTTTTTGTTATTTATACGACATTCAAGCCAACCGTTTGGTTCAATCTGAATGGCTAAGGCCTTTTGGGGTTGGATGCCGATTAAGTGCATCTGCTAGTAAGGGCTCTGCAAAAGTGGGCAGTAAGCAACATCATTTTGAATTTGATATTAAAGATGGTCAGTGGCAGGTCAATATTCTATTAACTAATATTCAAGCCAATCTAGTTTTGTCGCCACCTGCATTAAGTTTACCGCTCAGCTTGGCTACACCGACCGGTTATAATGGCTGGACATATACCCAAAAACATAATGCCTTGGCGGTGTCTGGTGAGCTAACTGTTTTCAATGAGCCGCAACCTTTACTTAATGCTTTGGCCAGTTATGATTTTTCAGCAGGTTATATGCGGGCTAAAACAGCATGGCGCTGGGCTTCAATTAATGCGTTAACCTCCCAAGGGGCCATAGGATTAAATTTGGCTGCGGGTGTTAATGAAACAGGCAATACTGAAAATGTTATGTGGGTAAACGGTCAACGTCACTTTTTAGGTGCTGCGAACTTTATTTTCAACCGTCACGTTAGTGATGACTTTTGGCAGATATCGACTAATGATGGTCAAGTCGATTTGACTTTTAGGGCACTCAATTGCCGTAAAGAGAAGCTTAACCTTGGTTTTATAAAGAATAATTTTCGTCAATATATAGGTTATTACAGTGGTATATTGATTGATAATGATGGCACAAAATACCACTTACATAATCAATTAGGGTTAGCGGAAGACCACTTTGCAAAATGGTAGTGATCGTTCACTCAGTAAGTTATAACACGGACAAATAGATGAATTTTGAATGGTTAATATCTCATCCTGAAGTGCTGCTATTAGCACTTGCACCGCTATTTTTTGTATGTATTTTACTTGAATGGCTGGTTCGAAATCGTTTGCCTGCCAACGCTCAATATCATGGTGTTGAGGTGGCGTGTAACTTTGCCCTAGCGGCAATGCATCAGGCTACTGATTTATTGGCCGGGTTACTCATCGCAAAACTGTATTTATGGCTATTTGATTGGCGCATGTTCGATATTCAAATGACGGTGGTGAGTTTTATTGCGCTGATTATTGCCCAAGACTTTTGCTATTACTGGTTTCATCGTGCCAGTCATCGTATTCGCTGGATGTGGGCGGCGCATGTAGTGCACCATAGCTCGGAGAATATGAACTTTAGTACCGCTTTTAGACAAAGTTTAATGTACCCGCTGGCGGGTATGTGGTTATTTTGGTTGCCATTGGTCGTGGTCGGTTTTGATCCTAACTGGGTGGTATTTGTGGTGTTGTTAAACTTAGGTTTGCAGTTTTTTGTGCACACCCAAGCCGTTAAGTCCTTAGGGTTTATGGAGTATATATTTAATACTCCTTCACATCATCGCGTACACCATGGCCGTAACCCGCAGTATATTGACAAAAATTACGCCGGAGTATTAATTATTTGGGATAAGCTTTTTGGCACGTTTGAGCCCGAAGTCGATACGGTTGAATACGGTATCACTAAACCAGTAAACAGTTTTAATCCGTTAACGGTAACCTTTGCAGAGTGGCGTGATTTGCTAGCAGATGTGAGTCAGCCTCATTTAACTTGGCGGCAGAAAATTGCACTGCTATTGTCACCGCCGCAAGCGAGTAACTCCATAGAAAATAGTGGTTCAGATAACAACAACCTTGCAGATGAAAAGACTACTGTTTAATTGCATGCAAAATAACGAATTTATCATTTGAAGCAATGGTTGTGCAGTTTTTGAAAATGCGCTTTATTTTGACGTGATACTCTAAATGTCGATTACCCACTACGTGTAATACGCCGCCGGTTGCCAGTTTGCGATAGGCGTCTAAAAACATTTGCCAAGCAATATGGTCGGTAATCGCTTCACCTTGGTGAAATGGGGGATTACATAGGACTAAATCAGGCTCAACATCACCCAGATTGGTCAAACAGTCATCCCAATGAAACGTTGCTTTAGCGTTAAGTTTATTGCTATTAAAGTTAACGCGGCTAGATTCAACCGCCATTTCAGAATCATCAACAAAATGGATATTAGCATTAGGATAAAGCTGTGCAGCTCGTAGCCCTAAAATGCCATTGCCACAGCCTAAATCGACAATGGTATGATACTGACCTTGTGGCATGTTATCTAACATGAAGCGCGCGCCGATATCGAGTTTGTTGGCGGCAAAAACATTAGTCATATTATTAATGCTTAAGCCTAATTCAGTCACCTCCCAGCTCACATCTTGCGGCAAGGCTCTAGTTAAACCATCTGCTATACAGGAAATTACGCGGGTTTTCTTCCAGGTTAAACTGGCTGACGCAGGGCCTAAATTTTTGTTAATCACATCAATAATCGATTTATTAATCGACTTTGCTTTAGCGCTAATCAACACTTCAACACCCTGAGGTAGCACGTGCGATAACCGTTGTAATTGATGGGCAAAATAGCTGAGGTTTTTGGGCAACTTCATCAACACTAGTTGGATGTTACGTGGCAGTAACTCTCGGCTATTAAAGTACTCAATATAAGTTGCATTAAGGTGATTGTCCGACAGGTTTTGCTGTGCGCCCAAAAGACTTGTTTTTGCGTCTGTTTCAATCACTAATGGCCAGTGATCATTTATAGCGGTTAATGCACACTGTAACGCCCCAAAACTGTCATTGATGATGGCAGTATTAACAGGCTTTTGCTGGTTTTCAATAAGGTGCTTTATCAGGTGTTCATCGCTAGCATCCCAGGCCTGAAGATTAGATTCTTGCTTTTTAGGATAACGAAATAAGGTGAGTTCGATACCTTGGCAGGAAAATTGGCTGGTTGTCATTGATGTTACCCAAAAAGTGAATGCATTAAAGCTGTTAATTATCGCAGTTAAGGCGTGTGATTGAAATCACTGGTTTGTATATTATATCAAACTGACTCTTACTATAGCTGATTGTGCGTGTTACTGGTGCTCATGTTATGGTGTGCAGCACTGTAAAAAGTGAGTTTGTTACCTTAGTTCTCTATTAAGTGCTAGGCCTTAGTACAAATGGCTGGTGTCGATATGATTGTATTTAAGCCTTTGACTGAGTAACATCTGCTAAAACGTAATGCATATAAAGGATTGATATGAAAGGTGCTGGTGGAACATCAGGTGGAATAGGGTCATTTTTTATTGGCTTAATTATGATGAGTGGTGGCTTTTACATGCTACTCAAGGCGATTAAAGTCACCAGCTCATTTGGCCTTAGCCAAAGTTTATATAATGTAAGCGGTATGAACTTGACCAGTGGGATGATTATGATCCCCTTTATGTTTGGTGTGGGGTTAATGTTTTACAATGCTAAAAATATTTTTGGCTGGATATTGACCTTCGGATCTTTGGTAGGGTTAATTTTTGGGGTGATTAGTTCTATTAATTTCCGCTTCAGTCATATGAGCGCATTTGATTTAATTGTTATTCTGTTGCTGAGTGTCGGTGGTTTAGGTATTTTTCTTCGCTCGCTTAAAACGATTGAAAAACGCTATCCAGAAGCATGATATGTTAAATGAACGAGCGTTAACGTTTATAATAATAGGCTTATTTTACTGAGCTGCCAGCAAGCCAGTGTCAATAAGTCTACCAAGTACTCATTAACAACCTGTCGTCTCTACGTCAATAATTGGCCGGCCACTGACAGAAACAGCTTGCCTGTAACGCAAGTAGCAAGCCGCGACGCCCGCATCTTCTGCAATTTTACCGTGCCAGTAAATCCAAGCACCAGAAAAAATACTAGGGCGTTTTTTCCAATCTCCACTGGGGACATCCATCAGTAAGTCGATACCAGATGCTGTGCCATCTGGATAACCATAAGCTAGGCTCACAGCAACACCATCAATATCAAGAATATGTGTAGCCAGCTTTTCAACACCCGCAATAGCGACTTTTGAGTAAGTTAACGTCGCAGCTGACTGCATTGCACTTTCCATCCATGGTTGGCACTATTGCATCCCACCGGAAATTAATAAATTAACTTGAGGCAATAATGGCTAATATAGCCAAAATGAGGATAACTACCACTAATTCTATTAAGGTAACTGCGCGTGATAGTTTGAATGTATTGTTGACGCTATAGTTCATGTTACTTCTGGGGCGAATCAGATTCAATAATGATGAGCGTATATTTGGCCTACCAGTGTAACAGTCGTAATCATCCGATGGTCATTATGGCGGATGTGGATAATACATCTACAACTCTACGATTTATTGGTAGTATCGTATCATCTTAATTTGGTATGCAGGTTATTACAGTGACAAATTCCACGGCAGAAAAGGCCTCTGCCCCCCTTTCATCGAACGGCGCTCCTGTTTCATCAAATGCTACAGCCCCTGACACTTATCGCGTGCTACCTTGGATTATCGATTTTCTCAAACCTTATAAAATGAAAGTGTTTGCAGCGATTGTTTTTTTGTTTATCGGTTCGCTGGCTTGGTTGTCTTTAGGTCAAGGGGTGAAGTTAATGGTAGATGAAGGCTTTATTGCTGATAATGCCGACCGATTAAATCAGATTATCTTATTCATTGTTGGTATTACCATTATCAGTGCTAGCGCTGTTTTCTGTCGATTTTATTTAATGACATGGCTAGGAGAACGGGTGAGTGCAGATATTCGTTTAAGGGTTTATTCGCATTTATTGACCTTATCACCGGCTTTTTTTGCCTCGCAACGCACTGGTGAGGTTATTTCTCGTTTTACCGCTGACAGCACCTTAATACAAAGCGTTGTAGGTTCCAGTTTGTCGATGGCACTGCGGTCAGCGGTTACTGTTATTGGCGGTATCGTGATGATGGGTTTTACCTCGGTAAAACTGACCGGATTAGTATTGTTAGCTGTACCGTTAGTACTGGGTCCAGTAGCCTTTTTTGGTAACAAAGTCAGACGATTATCGCGTGAAAGCCAAGATAGAGTTGGGGATTTAGGTGCTCATATTGACGAAACTTTGCATGAAATACACACTGTGCAAGCTTATACCCATGAGTCACAGGATAAAGCGGCCTTTGCCGAACGTGTCGAGTCGGTGATGAGTGTGGCTAAAGGGCGGATTAAGTATCGCGCGTTATTGATTGCCACTGTGATGTTTTTAAGTATTTCAGCGATTGCTTTTGTGACCTGGGTCGGGGCACAAGATGTGATGTCTGGCAGTATATCTGCTGGTGAGTTATCGGCCTTTATGTTTTATGCCGTGATGGTAGCTGGAGCGGTTGCAACCATCAGTGAAGTGTTCAGTGAAATTCAGCGTGCTTCAGGAGCGACAGAACGTTTGATAGAGCTCAGCCAAGCGCCTGTCGATATTGTTCAGTTAGCGAGTCCAGAGCAATTAACCGGTAAAACACAGGGCGCGTTATCTGTGTCGGAGTTAGTGTTTGCTTACCCTGCCGATATTAACAGTCATGTAATTAATCACTTAAGTGTCGACATTCAACCCGGTGAACGGGTCGCTTTAGTTGGGCCCAGTGGTGCAGGTAAGAGTACTTTATTTGAATTACTGCTGCGCTTTTATCAGCCCAAGTCTGGTTCGATATCGTTAGATGGTATTGATATCGCTAACTTGTCTTTACATCATTTACGTCAACAATATGCTCTAGTGCCGCAAGAATCAGTGATTTTTGCCAGTAGCGTGTTTGAAAATGTTCGCTACGGGCGAATTGATGCGACAGAGGAAGAGGTTAAGCAGGCATGTATTGCCGCTAAGGCTGACGAGTTTATCGTTGATTTTCCTGAAGGTTATAATACCTATTTAGGTGAGCGCGGCGTACGTTTATCCGGAGGCCAAAAACAACGTATTGCTATTGCTAGGGCAATATTAGCCGATAGACCAGTGTTGTTATTAGATGAGGCAACTAGTGCGTTGGATGCAGTCAGTGAGGTGAAAGTAAAACAAGCTTTAGAGACATTAATGGCTGAACGCACCACACTGATAATTGCCCATAGGTTGGCAACGGTTATTAACGCCGATCGTATTTTAGTACTCGATAAAGGCCAGCTTGTGGCATCAGGAACGCATAATCAATTAATGCAATCAAACGAGTTATATCGAGAATTTGCCAGTTTGCAATTACTGACTGAGCAGCCAGAGTAATAAGATTTGAGTTAAATCGCTCCCCAATAAAAAAGATGTCTGGGCATGTTTTTTATTGGGGGATTAGTGTTGGTTACTTACGTAATTCTCTGCGCAAAATTTTACCAACAGTACTTTTAGGTAATTGGCCGGTGAACTCAATAATACGGGGTACTTTATAGGCGGTAAGCTGAGTTCGGCAATATTCTTTAATAGACTCTTTGGCCGCTTCTATATCTTGATCTGGATCTTTTAACACAATAACGGCTTTTACCGCTTCACCAGAACGCTCATCCTCGACACCAACAACCGCACATTCCATTACAAGTTCATGTCCTGAAAGGATATCTTCCACCTCATTAGGGTAGACGTTAAAACCGGATACAATAATCATGTCTTTTTTACGATCAACAATGGTGTGGTAACCATCCTCTGTTGCTATCGCTATATCACCTGTTTTGAAATAGCCATCTTTAGTCATTACGTTAGCGGTTTCTTGTGGCTTATTCCAATACCCAGACATAACCTGAGGGCCACTTACAGCGAGTTCACCAGCTGTGCCGATAACAACTTCGTTATCGTTTATGTCTAAGATTTTAATTTTGGTGTCTAAAACAGGTTTTCCGATAGTACCTAAGCGTTGATGTCCTGGCGCATTTAAACTGACAACTGGAGAGGTCTCTGACAAGCCGTAACCCTCAGATATCATGCAACCGGTAGTCTGTTGCCATAAATTGGCTGCAGCACTCGTTAGCGCTGTTCCGCCGGAAATGGTAATGGTCATATGACTAAAATCGAGCGCTTTAAACTCTGGCTGGTGGCATAAGCCAATAAATAAGGTGTTAAGGCCAGCAAATCCTGTAAAAGGATAAGCTTTCATGGTGTTGATTAATCCTGCTATGTCCCGAGGATTAGGGATTAACACTGAGCACCCACCTGATTCAAAATACAGCACTAGGTTAACCATAAAAGCGTAGATATGATAAATCGGCAACGGCGCAACAAAGATATCTTCGCCTTCGGTCATGGTGCTGGCAATTCTTGACTTAACTTGGCCTGAGTTAGCCAACAGATTGCGATGGGTTAGCATGGCACCTTTTGATAATCCAGTTGTGCCGCCTGTGTATTGTAAGGCAATTAAGTCTGTTTGGTTAGGCTTTACTGGGGTGAATGTGTGCTCGCGACCTTGAGCTAATAATGTATTAAATTCAATATTGTTGATGGCCGTTTGGGGTTGAACTTGTGGCGCGATCATATCCAGTGCGTGGGTGGAGATGACGTATTCAATGGTAGTAGATTTAACCACCTTTTCTAACGTGGGCAGTAAGTCTGATAATACCACTAAAGCTTTAGCGCCAGAGTCATTATATTGATGAATTAACTCTCGTTCAGTATACAGTGGGTTAGTGTTCACTATAACAAACCCCCCCCGAATAATACCGTAAGCTGCAATGACAAACTGAGTGATATTAGGTAACTGCACAGCGATACGATCACCTGGCTTCAAATTTGTGCAGTTTTGCAAGTATGCTGCAAAGTCACGCGAAAGCTGTTCAACCTCGGTAAAGGTGATGTTTTTGCCTAGGCAAGCATATGCTGTTTTATTACCAAATTTGGCGCAGCTTTGTTCAATCAAATCAACAATAGATTTGTAGCAGCTTAGGTCGAGAGTTGAGTCAGCATCATATGCCATGGTATTCACCTTTATTAGTTTTATATTTATGTCGGTTATATGTGAAGGTTAATAATCAAACGAGTGTTTAGATTAGTGCGCTTTTGGTTATCAGGTCAATGAAAACTTATTCGAGTCATAAAGTGGCAACTTATTATTTATACAATGTATTTATGAGTATTTGCTCTATTTTGTACTTGTTAGATCCGTTCACTAAATTGGGTAAACCTTGCTTTATTTACATACAAATACACAGTTTATTCAGTGAGTATAAATGGTTAAACATTAGCACTGACTTAATTGTAAATTTTAATTTCCAGTATATTTAATTGGTTTTTTTACAAAAAAATTGATTTATTTTTAATTTTAAAAAATCTCTTTAAAAACAGTTGTTTGAGTTTGATTTTTGAGTTTTTGCTCGAAAAATACTGCTTTTTAGTACATTGATTGCTAATAAATGTTGGCAATTGTGCTGCTGTTGTTATAAAAATGTAGCTGAGATGATGATAATTCATTTTGGGAGAGACGATTTCTTTATACAGGGAGTGTTAGGAAGTGGTGTTCAAACAATAAAATAATAATGACTGAGAATATAAAATGACTATTAACAATAAAAGAAAATTTGGCAAAAGCTCATTGAGTTTAGCTGTTTCTATCGCATTATCCGGTTCTTTATTAAGCGCTCAAGTGTATGCAGCAGATGAAGAAGTTGTTGAGCAAAAAGTTGAGAAAATGGCCGTAATTGGCTCCCGTTCAGCCCCTCGTTCAGTGGGTGAATCCCCAGTCCCTATTGATATTATTAGCAGTGATGATTTAAAGAAAAATGGTTCAACAGACATGATTGACATGTTGGTGACATCAGTGCCTTCTTTCAACTCACGTGCCCAGCCTATTAGCGACGCGGCAACTCTCGTTCGTCCAGTTAATTTACGTGGTTTACCTTCAGACAGTACTTTGGTTTTAGTTAATGGTAAACGTCGTCACCGCGCATCAGTTATTGCTTTCCAAGGCGGCGGAGTTAACGATGGCGCTCAGGGTCCTGATATTTCAGTTATTCCAAGTGCAGCATTAAAGCAAGTTGAAGTGTTACGTGATGGCGCTGCTGCGCAGTATGGATCTGATGCGATCGCTGGTGTAATGAATTTTGTGTTAAAGGACAGCTCTGAAGGTGGCTCAATTTCAGCTACTCAAGGCCAGTATTATGAAGGTGATGGCACGTCAACGACTATTGACGCTAACGTAGGCTTACCGTTAACAGACGATGGCTTTGTTAATTTAACCGCTCAGTATAAAACCGCTGATGCAACAAGTCGTAGTGTACAACGTTTTGATGCTGCCGCTATTTTGGCCGCTGGTAATACAGATATTCCAAACCCAGCACAAACTTGGGGTAACCCAGAAATTAAAGATGATTACACTATCTTCATTAATTCTGGATTTGATATAAATGATAAACACAGTCTTTATGCCTTTGGTAACGTTTCTTCACGTGATGCAGTAGGTGGCTTCTATTACCGTAACCCACACAACCGTGGTTCTGTTTATTCAAACGATGGCGGTGAAACTTTATTAGTAGGTGATGTCGGTTTAGCTGAAACCGGTATTGCATCATGTTCATGGGTAGGCAACGTTGCTGCAAATGTACCAAACGTATTAGACACTGCAGATTACCAGTCGATGGTTGCTGACCCAAACTGTTTTTCTATGAACCAAGTCCGTCCAGGCGGATACACACCACAGTTTGCCGGTACTATTGAAGATATGTCATTCTTCGCTGGTATTAAAGGTGAGCTTGCTGATTGGGACTATGATGCAAGTGCGGGTACTGGTTCTAACAAGTCAACTTTTAGTTTACGTAACTCATTAAACCCATCATTAGGTTTAGCGACGCCAACTGACTTTGAAACTGGTGCTTACGAGCAAGTTGAAACTACGGTTAACTTAGACTTTTCTCGTTTATTTGATGTTTTTGAAGGACTTAACTTTGCAACTGGCGTAGAGTGGCGTGAAGAGTCATTTGAAATTACTGCAGGTGAGCAAGCATCTTGGGAAGCGGGTCCTTATGCTTCACAGGGTTTCAACATTGGCTCACACGGGTTTAAAGGCTTTGGTCCTGAATCCGCTGGTAAAAATGATCGCAGTAATATCGGTGTTTACGTTGATGCAGAAGCCTATTTAGGTGAGAAATGGTTAGTTGGCGCAGCACTGCGTTACGAAGACTTTTCAACCTTTGGTGATACGTTAAATTACAAGCTAACCGCACAATATTCGGCTACCGATGATTTAGCCTTCCGTGCATCGCACAGTACAGGTTTCCGTGCACCGACAGTGGGTCAAGAAAACGTTGTTAACACACAAACTTCAATTGTTAACGGCGATTTGATTCAATCATTCATTGCGCCCCCAACGGATCCATTAGCCGCTTACTATGGTGGTGAAGTGTTAACTCCGGAAGAGTCTGTTAGTTATGCTTTAGGTGCTGTTTATCAAAGTGGTGATTTCTTCTTAACAGTTGATTATTACACTATTGAAGTAACAGGGCGTATTGCTCAATCAAGCCAAATTGATGTTGAAGCAAAAGACTATGATAACCTTCGAAATCTAGGTGTTGAGTTTCCAGAGTTAATTTCTGCAGTAACGTATTATACCAATGACTTTGATACAACAACTCAAGGTGTTGATATTGTTGGTTCATATGATACTGAGTTGTTAGCAGGTGACACTAAGTTTAGCTTAGCTTATGGCTGGACTGACACTAATGTTGATAAGTTTAATGAAAATACCACTGATGCGGGTAAGGTTCGCCGTTTAGAAGATGGTATTCCTGCACATCGTGCTACATTAACTTGGGGTCAAAACTGGGATGAGTTAAGCATGAATTTACGTGCTAACTACTTCGGTGAGTACTATGCAACGCATGCTGATGATACTTCTGATTGGGGTTCTGAGATGGCCAGTTCAGCAGTAACAATCGACTTAGAGGTGAGTTATACCGTTATGGATAGCCTGACCTTCTCAGTAGGTGCAAATAACATATTTGACCAAGAAGCGCAGAAGCTTAAAGATGGTACTTTAGGTGAGTTAGGTGGTGTTTACTATGAAAGTGGCCCATTTGATTATAATGGTGGTTACTACTACGGTAAAATTAACTACCGTTTCTAGAAACAACTTAAGAGCTTAATCAATTTAAGCCCCTAATTAATAGCCAATAAAAAGACTGCCTAGGCAGTCTTTTTTGTACCCATTATGTTTTAGCATTACTTCATGATGTCTAAAGCCTGATAGACATGCCTAATTTCTAACACCTTAGGCAGCTCTATACCGTCTGGGTAGGCTGGGCCATAGACTTTGTTGTATGGTGTACCAGCCGCTCCTTGGATGCCCATATACTGTTCAATGACAGTATCTTCCTTAGACCAATTCCCCTGCATTAAAATAATGTTATCGGTCATTAGGGCATTAACTACTTGTTCGCGATGAAGCACATTGGCTTTATTCGCTTGGCAAGGAACACACCAATCAGCTGTTATATCGACAAAAACAGTAAAGCCTTGCTCAACATAAGGCGCTATTTTTTCTGGCGCAAGTGGTTGCCAATGAAGGTTTTTATATGCTTGATAGTTTTCGCCTTTATTAATAAAGGCGATAATGCTGGCAAGACAAAGCGCTAGGCCGCCTAAAACGAAAATAACCGCCATAGGGATAGCTTTGCCTTTAAACTTTGCGAACAATAAACCCGCAATCGCTAACATTAACGATATAAGTAACAATGAAGCAATAATAGACATAGTGATGCTTAATAAAGTGAACTTATAAATAGCATATCAAGATTTACTTAATTTGGTGTTAATGTTCGCAGTAACAATGCAATAGTTTATATAAGAATAAGTAAGGGAAAGTATGAGTTTTACGACTTGGTTAGGGTTACTGGCCATTTGTTGCCTAGGGGCAATGTCACCAGGGCCGAGCTTGGCCATGGTGGTTAGGCATACATTAGGTGGCAGTCGCTTACACGGTATTGTGTGTGCTTGGGCGCATTCCATTGGTATTGGAATTTATGCTTTGGTGACCTTATTAGGGCTTGCTGTTGTGCTTAGGGCATCGCCATTATTATTTAATGCGATTGCGATTGTCGGAGCCTTGTATTTGGCTTGGATTGGTATTCAGGCTTTGCGCTCTAAAGGTGGTATGCAGCAAAAACTCGCCGCTGGAAACAAAACTAGTTTATTGGTTGCTGCACGTGACGGCTTGGCCATTTCATTATTTAACCCCAAAATTTTATTGTTCTTTTTGGCGTTATTTAGTCAGTTCGTATTAGCTGCAGAGACAATATCAGGGCAAACATTGATTGTACTAACCCCTTTAGTGATTGATGGCCTTTGGTACACCTTGATTGCGATTATATTATCGCATTCCGCAATATTGCCTAAGCTACGTGAAAAAGCAGTATGGATTGATAGGGTGTCTGGAGTGGTACTGATTGCGCTTGCTGGGCGGGTTATTTTTACATTGATATAAAGATTTTCAGTATAGGCCTCAGTGTCAAGATAACTGTGCGCGTTACATTTTTAACCTGTATGCACATATGGAAGAATGCTTACACTTTGAAATTATTAGTAATGCCATCTAGTTTAGAGATGGCATTATTTTTAATCCAATGATCTAGTTTTTGAAAACTTGCACACTGTCATCTTTTGCGGGTTCGTTTTCAGCTTTGGAGATTGGTGGGTGCTTAATGTGATCGTCTAAGTTTTCATTTAGCATGAGTTTATACTCATTGGCAAACCAAGCTAACGCATTGTCTTTTTCTGCTGCTAGATCAGATGACTTTATTGCTGCTTCAAATGCATTATAGCGAGATGCTGCGTAGCGCAATGCTGTACCCACTTTACCAATATCATTTTCTGTTTGACCTATTTGATTGGCTAAAGCGATAAATTGATCCGCTAGTTGATATATAGTCGTTGCGCTTTGTGTTTCAGAACTTGGTGTTTCAGAAGCGACGTTTTGAGGTGTAGATTGTTCAGTCATAATGCTCACTTAAGATGTTAGTAAAATAATGAGTGTACCGAGTTTAACAGCTAAATTCAGTTTAAATTTAGCTATTAGGATCCGAATCTGTGATGACTTTCCCATTACGGGAATCATAATAAATCGAAAGGGTATTTAATTTATTATAGAAGAAACGACATTGGTCGGGGTTGATGTATGTGACTCTGTATTCAGATGCTGTTGAGTTTACGATGGTTGATACACTGGGTGCGTCTTGCAAAATAGTGTTCCAAACAGAAATGCAGTCGTTAGTGTTATTGAGTCGAGGTGAACTTTCAAATGGTGGATAATTTTGAGCTGGGTATCCCCATAGATTCATATCAAGCTGTCCACCGACACCGGCATTTTCATATATTTGTAAATTGTCAGCAGGGCCAGAGTTTCCCATGGCAGCCCATTTGATATGTGCAAGGCCAATACCTGATGCTAATGCGCCACCAGTACCTTTGACATTTGATACGTGGGCATCTTGCTGTAGGTTGATAAACTTAGGCAAGACTATGACAGCAAGAATAGCTAACATGATAATAACAATGACTAATTCTATTAAGGTAAAACCTTGTTGCTGTTGAGTTGCTTTAAATTTCATAATACTTAATAAGCGATTTACAATATCAGTACTCTAAAGTAGCTGATATAAATTAGCAATTTACTCCTAAAAAATTGAGGATATTGAAAGTGAAAAGTTGGCCTGGATTTATCAAAAATGAACATCAACAGGATTACTTTATTCGGTTAAATAAATTTCTGTCTGAGCAGCAGTCAATGAACAAAGTCATCTTTCCTCCAAAGGCTGATATTTATCGTGCTTTTGAATTAACGCCGGTTGAAAAGGTGAAAGTGGTGGTGATAGGTCAAGACCCCTATCATGGCGAAGGGCAAGCCCATGGGTTAGCCTTTTCTGTTAAATCGGGTGTAAAAGTACCACCATCCTTAGTCAATATTTACAAAGAGCTAGCGCAAGATATACCGAGTTTTTCGATCCCATCTCACGGTAATTTAACCCATTGGGCAGAGCAAGGCTTGTTATTGTTAAATACGGTTTTAACGGTAGAACAATCTTTGGCGCATTCACATGCTAAAGCTGGGTGGGAAGTGTTTACAGATCATGTGTTAGATTATCTTAACAGCTTACCTCAGCCACTGATATTCGTACTGTGGGGCAGCCATGCTATTAAGAAGGGGCGTCTAATTACCCATGAACATCATACTATTTTAAGCGGCCCTCATCCGTCACCATTATCGGCATATCGTGGTTTTTTTGGATGTGGTCATTTCTCCAAAATAAATCAACAGCTTATTAAAAATGGCCTCGAACCGATTGATTGGCAGGTATAAAAAAAGCAGTAACAAGAGTTGTTACTGCTTTTTAAAACAACTTATTGTACGTTAGTTAAATATACCTTAGTGCTTACGGGTGACTGATAAGTGGGCAAGGGCAATAAGGGCTTGTTTATAGTCTGTATCAGGTAGTACGATTAACGCATCAATGGCTTTTTGTGCTTCTTGTTCAGCCCTTTTTTGCGTGTATTCAAGTGCACCTGATTTGTTTAAGGCGGCCACTATTTCATCAATTGCCTGGGTGCCGTCACCTTTTTCTATGGCCATTTTTATTAACGCTTTAGCGGTATCATCACCATGCACCATGGCATAGATTAAGGGTAATGTAGGTTTACCTTCCGCTAAGTCATCGCCAATATTTTTACCTAGTTCACCCGTTTCTGCAGTGTAGTCGAGTAAGTCATCGGTTAATTGGAATGCTGTGCCTAAATACTTACCGTAATCACCAAGTGCTTGTTGCCATTCTGAAGGAGCTTGTGCTAATACACCTGCCAGCAATGTTGCCGCTTCAAACAGTTTTGCTGTTTTACAGTAAATGACACGCATATAGTTAGCTTCAGTGGTTTCGGGGTCATTACAATTCATTAATTGCAGCACTTCCCCTTCAGCCAGCACATTGGTTGTGTCAGCCAGAACCTTTAGCACATGCATACTGTCGAGTTCTGTCATCATTTGAAAAGAGCGGGTATAGAGAAAGTCTCCAACCAATACACTCGCACTGTTTCCAAATAGTGCATTAGCTGTTTCGCGGCCGCGACGTAATGTTGACTCATCGACGACATCATCATGCAGTAGTGATGCCGTATGAATAAATTCAATAATAGCGGCTAATTTAACATGTAACTCACCTTGGTAATTTACAGATCTTGCTGCAAGAATTGACAGTAAAGGACGCAGACGTTTTCCGCCACCATTTATAATGTAGAAGCCTAGTTGATTAATTAGGGCTACATCAGATTCAAGTTGCTTATAAATAAGTTGGTCGACAGATTGCATATCTGAGTCTGCCAACAGACGAATGGCGGTTAAATCCATAATACTCTCTAATTTATTGTGGAAGACGTTAACTGTCTTTCTATTTGGTGCGCATCTGGGGTCATATCTTACAGGAGAAACGCGCTGATTTTCAAAGTTGTTGTTACTAATTTTGAAACTTGTTATGACTTATTATCAATTTCTAAAATCTATGTCCGTGCAAATTTTTTTAGTTACTTCATTAATGGAAAGGAAAATCCCTGATCTAATATGCTGTAAGAGCAAATGAGTCAGTGCTTTTCAAGATAAATTTAGGTAAAATCATTTCAAAATCCGGTGAAGATAACACAGGAAGATTTTAGCGCTACTTTTAAACTATTAGAATGAGTATTTTTGCGAGGTAGTTAAGGCAATTGTACTTAATGTTTATACAATATCCAGTTCGTAACAGTGAATATTGTGCAGTAGTAACGGCTTTTTAATTTGAACCTGAATTAACGCTTGCCAGTATGAAATTCTTCGCGTAGAATCCGCGCCCATTGTCATTAAAAGTTTTTTAGCACCTATTCTCGTAAGATCGAGTTAGTGTGTTAGTCATTTGGAGTGAAATAGCTATGTACGCTGTTTTTCAAAGTGGCGGAAAGCAACATCGTGTTGCTGAAGGTCATACAGTTCGTCTAGAAAAAATTGAAGTTGCTACTGGTGAAACGATTGAGTTTGATCAAGTTCTATTGGTTGCTGATGGTGAGAACGTTCACGTTGGTGCTCCATTAGTTGCTGGTGGTAAAGTTGTTGCTCAAGTGGTTAGCCACGGACGCGGTGAAAAGATTACTATTCAAAAGTTTAATCGCCGTAAGCATCACGAAAAGAAAACCGGCCACCGTCAGTGGTTCACTGAAGTTAAAATCACCGCGATTAGCGCATAATTTAGGAGTCTAACTCATGGCACATAAAAAAGCTGGCGGTTCTACTCGTAACGGCCGCGATTCAGAAAGTAAACGTCTTGGTGTTAAACGCTTTGGCGGTGAATCAGTTTTAGCAGGTAACATTATTGTTCGTCAACGTGGTACTAAATTCCACGCTGGTGTAAATGTAGGTATCGGTCGCGACCATACTTTATTTGCTCTAACTGACGGCAAAGTTAAATTTGAAGTTAAAGGTGCTAATAACCGTAAGTTTATTAGTATCGAAGCTTAATTTTTTAACTAAGCTAAAATCTAAAGCCCTGCCTCTGGTAGGGCTTTTGTGTTTTTGTTATTGATCTTGTTTATCAATACAAAATTATTTCTAAGCTCACGTTATCCTCTTGGTTTTAAAACAATAGTGAACTGAGTGATTAGAAAGATCTATTTTTTGCAGCAAGCGGAAGATGTATTATCCATACACCACGCTTTTCTGCCCCCTGATATTTATTGTATTTAGGGTTATAATTAGCGCCAAGGTTCTATAGCTCAAAGGTGTCTACACCTTATGCTATTAGATGATTGAAGTGTTAGGAGTCCGTATGAAGTTTGTTGATGAATCCAATATCCGTGTAGAAGCCGGTGACGGTGGTAGCGGCTGCGTTAGTTTTCGCCGTGAAAAATATGTACCGGATGGCGGTCCCGATGGCGGTGACGGTGGTGATGGTGGTAGTGTCTTTTTACAGGCAAATGAAAACCTGAACACCCTTATTGATTATCGCTTCACTCGTTTTCATATGGCTGAACGTGGCACCAATGGCCGTGGCCGTGATTGTACTGGTCATGCTGGTGCAGATTTAGTGTTACAAGTACCTGTAGGTACACGTGCAATCGATCAAGAAACCGAAGAAGCTTTAGGTGACTTAACTAGCCATGGCCAAAAGTTGCTGGTCGCTAAAGGCGGTTTTCATGGTTTAGGTAACACACGTTTTAAAAGTAGTACTAACCGTGCACCACGTCAGAAGACTCTGGGTACTCCCGGTGAAGTGCGTGAAATAAAGCTAGAGCTGCTTTTACTCGCGGATGTAGGATTGTTAGGCCTACCTAATGCTGGTAAGTCTACGTTTATACGCTCGGTATCACGTGCTACGCCAAAAGTGGCTGATTACCCATTCACAACTTTAATTCCAAACCTAGGCGTTGTTAACCCACGTCATGGGCAAAGTTTTGTTATTGCTGATATTCCTGGGTTAATTGAAGGCGCTGCTGAAGGTGCTGGTTTAGGTATTCGTTTTTTAAAGCATCTTGAACGTTGTCGCGCATTACTACACATTATTGATATTAATCCTATTGACGGTAGTGATCCGATTGATTCTGCCAGAGCTATTGTAGGTGAGTTAGAAAAGTATTCACCAAAGCTTGCCGCTAAGCCTCGTTGGATGGTATTTAATAAAATCGATCTATTGCTTGAAGATGAAGTAAAAGAAAAAGTCGCTCATATTATTAAAGAACTAGCTTGGGAAGGCGAAGTCTTCACTATGTCCGCTTATAACCGCCAAGGTACTGAAGAGTTAAGTATTAAGTTACTTGATTTCATTCAAACATTGCCCGTTGGTCAAGATGACCAAGATGACGAACAAGAAGTTGAATTTAAGTGGGATAATTATCATCAGGGTAAAGATGACAGCATCAACGAGAATTACGATGATACTGATGACTTAGATGATGATGACTTTGATGATGATGACTATGACGTTGAAGTTATTTATCAACGCTAAGTTTTAAAGGATTACCGTGTACGCAGACAACCAAAATGATATAACCCGTTTAGTTGTCCGCTGCGCCCAATTGCTGCTTGCCTATGGTGCAGAGTCTGACTTGGTTGAAGAACTAAGTCAGCGATTAGGTAAAGCATTGGGCCTCGCAAGTGTTGAACTCTCTATATCTTCGAATGCACTTGTGCTAACTAGCCTTGTACATGGGCGTTGTATTACTACGACCAGACGGATCCGGGCTCATGGGATCAATATGATGGTGGTATGTGAATTACAACGGCTATGTTTGTTGGCTGAAAAAGGCATTTATGGCCCTAATGAAGTCCGCCGCCGTCTCGCTCGTATTCAGCCTAAAACATATCCTGCTAAAGTAGTTATTCCTGTAATTGGACTTTCCTGTGCTAGCTTTTGTCATTTATTAGGTGGCGATGTGATGGCGTGTTTAGTGACTTTTATTGCATCCTCCATAGGGATGAGTGTGAGACTTTTTCTTGCTAAAAGACATTTTAATTTATTAGTTAACTTTTCTATTACTGCTTTTATTACTAATGTTGTTGCTCAATTAGGTTATATTTATCCCATCAGTGAAACTCCTCAAATTGCATTAGCCGCAAGCGTATTAATGCTAGTGCCAGGTTTTCCGCTAATTAACGCGATTTCAGATATGGTGAAAGGGCATATTAATGTAGGTATTTCACGTTGGGGTAATGCAAGCCTCCTTACCTTAGCTTCAGTAATTGGTATTACGATTGCAATGCAATTAGGCGGAATATTTTAATGCCGCCCCTGTTATTAGACTTATTACATAATGCTTTTTTTTCCGCAATACCAGCCTTTGGTTTTGCCATTTTATTTAATGTACCGCAACGTTATCTTGGCTATTGTGCCTTAGCTGGTGCGTTAGGTCATAGTGCTCGAACTGTGTTAATGCACGTTAATATGCCGATTGAGTGGGCTACATTTGCCGGAGCAGCTCTGGTGGGGGTTATCACAATTAGATTTGCTAAACGTCATTTAGCCCCACCGTCAATGTATGCCGTTGCAGCCATTATTCCGATGATACCCGGAACCTACGCCTTCAATACTGTTATAGCACTTATTCAATTAACGGCTCAAAACCAAGTCAGTCCAGAGTTAAGTGCGCAAGTCATTGTCAATGGACTTAAAACGGTCTTTATTTTGGGGGCATTAGCTGTCGGGCTAGCACTACCTAGTTTATTATATTATCGCAATCGCCCTATCATTTAATTAGAGGATTCATTATGCGTATCGCAATGATTGCTGCTATGGCTAACAATCGTGTTATTGGTAAAGATAATCAAATGCCATGGCATTTACCCGAAGACTTAAAGCATTTTAAAGCTATGACGTTATCAAAGCCGGTAGTAATGGGACGTAAGACTTATGAGTCAATAGGACGCCCATTACCTGGAAGACATAATATTGTCATTACTCGGCAATCAAACTATGTACCAGATGGTGTCACTTGTGTCGGTAATTTTGAGCAAGCTGTTGCCGCAGCGGGTGAGTGTGAAGAATTAATCATAATGGGTGGCGGTCAGCTATATGCTGAACTACTCTGTAAGGCAGATGTATTATATTTAACTCAAATTAACCTAGAAGTAAAAGGTGATACTTATTTTCCTGAATGGGATGATGGAAGTTGGCTTTTGGAACAAACTATTAGTGCAACGAATGAGCATGGATTGCAATATAGCTTTAACACTTTTGTTAAAAACTGTAAACTTGTTCACGAGTTACCCTGAAACTGAATACAATCACAAAGATGAGCGTATTAAGATACAATAATAAATTATAAAGGAGTGTCAGATGCGTTTAATGCCTGTGGCGATAGCCGTACTGATAGCAGCATCTTCTGTGTCAGTCCCTGCTGTAGCGAACACTGATCAGTTAGTTGCTAACATATGCGATTATGTAAAGTCAGACGATAAAAATCGTTTACGTAAAAAGCTTAAAGAAGCCCGTGTAAAATTACGTAATATTTATTCAGCTGTGAGCTGTGATGGCAGCAGTTTATTGCGTACTGCCTACAATTCTAACGCGAATGATGTTGGTGAGTTTATTGCTAAACGTCTTCCAGCATCAGACCTTTC
Organism: Shewanella glacialimarina; assembly: GCF_020511155.1. Lineage (NCBI taxonomy): Bacteria > Pseudomonadati > Pseudomonadota > Gammaproteobacteria > Alteromonadales > Shewanellaceae > Shewanella > Shewanella glacialimarina. The sequence goes on from NZ_CP041216.1 coordinate 1,044,182, forward strand.
TGCTGCTGAATCAGATGGTACTTCTATTGCTGATTGGGCAAGTGCCAACGGCCATAGTGGTAGCCCTATTACCGCAGCGATTAATGATCGTCTAGGTGGCGGTGCTGGTGAGGACTAATCGTTAAGATTAATCTGTGCTACAGTGTCAAATAAAAAATACCGACTAATCAGTCGGTATTTTTTATTTTAAAATCAGTTTTTAAGTAAAGCGACGACCTCTAATCGATAAGTTCTTCCATAAGTTAGCCATAACAAAAAAGGCCTATACGGCCTTTTCTCATTAGGAAGATAATTTAAAATCTAGATTAGACTTTAAACTCTTTAACAGACGATTGTAGTTCTTCTGCCAACATTGCGACTTGGTGGCTTGATTGTGCGGTTTGTTCCGCACCAGAAGAGGTTTCTTCTGATATAAGCGCAATATGTTCAAGTTTCTCTGACACCTGCTGACTGACCAGATTTTGCTCCTGGGCTGCGTGAGCAATGTGAGTTCCAGAGTCATAAGCTTTATGAACTGACTTGATAATTGTTTCAAGCGCTATATTGGCCTGTTCATTCTTATCAACACAGCTGTTAGCTTGTGATTTACCTAGTTCCATTACCGCAACGGCTTGTTGAGCACCTTGCTGTAACACCTCTATCATTAACTGAATTTCTCGGGTTGAATCTTGGGTGCGTGAGGCAAGACTGCGGACCTCATCAGCGACTACCGCAAAACCTCTTCCTTGCTCACCAGCTCTGGCAGCCTCAATTGCGGCATTTAATGCCAGTAGATTAGTTTGCTCGGCAATGCCTCGGATTACATCTAAAATAGAGCCAATAGATGCACTATCGGTATGAAGTTTGTTGATTACAGTGCCAGCTTTAGCCACTTCATCCGCTAGGGCTAAGATAGTTAGCTTGCTTTCATCAGCAAGAGAGCGCATGTGTTTGGTTTCTTCGTCGGCTTGTTTTATTTGTTCTAATGCTTGGTCTGCGCTCATTGAAACCTGTTGAGAGCTCGAACTTAACTCTGTGGTTGCCGTTGCGACCTGATCGACCTGACTTTTCTGTTCTTGAATGCTAATAGTGGTCTGTGCTGTAATAGCAGAAGTTTCTTCTGCGGCCGCCGCAAGTTGATTTGAACGATCTAAAATCCCCATAATTAAGCTACGAAGGCTGTCGACTAAACGGTTACAGTTTTTAGACAGTTCAGCAAATTCATCGTGGCCAGAGTCATCTAACTTATGTGTTAAATCACCAGAAGCTAATACATTAAGGGCTTGATTTACTTGTGCTAAAGATTGTTTTAATGGCTGGACAACCATATAGCTTACAAAAATTGCTACAAAGATAGCAAAAAGCACTACTGCCATGGTTTTAACTTCAGCAGAGTCAATCACTGCAATTGCTTCGCTACTTATTTCGTTAGTAAATCCATCAATGGCCGTAGCAAATTCAGTCATTTTCACATTAACTGTTTTGGTTTTAACTTGGATATCACTTAAGGCCGCAGCCGCAGCCGCTTCATGTTGTAATTGCTGCTTCTTTAGATCAATTATAGAGTTATTGCCCGATAATAACTTAAACACTTTATCTGTTTCTGCATTAAGGTCAGCTAATGTATCACTGTCAATGATATCTTGACCTTGTAAACTTATATGGCTTAACTTGCCTTTTGCTTCACTGACCATGAATTCCAATTCTTTTATAATCAGATCGTACTTGCTGCTGTCAGTGACGGCAACGAGATCGTATACCGTAGTGATTAAATTGATAAATGTGTTATCAACAATATTAGCAGAAGAAGCTAAGCTTCTTTCTACTGAGTCTTCACTGGTTTCTAAATCTGTAACGTCAAGTAAGATAGAAGATGCGTCGTCAGCAGCGTTTTCTATCTCGCTGCGCATTTTTAATGCGTCCTCTTGCTTAGATAGCGCTTGTAGTCTTTCGCTCAGCATTTTATCTGCTACATTTTCATAGGCTAAATAAGCTGCTTTTAGTTGATTTAGCGGCTGTGAAAGTTGCTCTTGCTCAGAAATTAAGTCTGTTAATTTACTGAATTCAGATTGGAATTTTTTATTTTCGCTAGCAAGGTATTGTTCTATAGAAGGGATTTTTGAAGAATGGTCACTGTAGTAACCCAAAATAGATTGAATTTGTTGGCCACTAATATTTTCGCTCAACAAATTAGTATGTGCCAAAGCGGGTAGACTAACTTGTTTTAAGGTTTGGGTACCTTTTTTGATGCTGCTATTGCCTAATAATGTGACAACGCCAAGTATAATTAGTAATAAAGTTAAGACAGAAAATCCGCCTATAACTCTAGTGGCCACTTTAATCTTCATATGTTACTCCAACCTATTATTATTTTATCCCAACAGCAAGGACTTTTGTATTCAGGTACTTTTTGAAATCCGATAGTAGGATATCGGCTTATTCGTCTTTTAGTTTAACGCTAAATGAGCTTTTTTTGGGTAATTTTTTCATTTGTTTCAAGGTGCCACAGTGTTAAATGTTCACCCCAACAGCATCCTGTATCTAAAGCATGTAAATGTGAAGCAGATGTTTGCCCCATCAATGCTGCCCAGTGACCGAAAACGATCTGGTAAGGCGCTTTTAGCTTAGACTCAAAATCAAACCACGGCCTTAACATTTTATCTTTCACTTGGTTTGGAGGCAGTTTACATTCAAAGTCTAAACTGGCATCGGAATGTAAAAAACGCATCCGTGTTAGAGCATTGATACAATATATCGTGCGCTCAATTCCATTTAGGTTATTGTTCCAAAAATTGGGTTTATTCTGATACATTTGGCCAATAATACTCGTCAAATAATCAGCCTGTTTAAGCTGTTCACTAACCATTAAACTTTCAGATATAAGTGTTGCCAAATTCCACTGTGGAGGTACACCTGCATGACTCATTATAAGATTATGTTCAGGTATGTATCGTGCTAATGGTTGTTGCCTTAGCCAATTTATCAGCTTAGGACAGTCGGGCGCTTCAAGCAATGCTTGTAAGCGATCATTTGGGTTTGCGCGCTTTATTTTGCCATGAATAGCCATTAAATGAAGATCATGATTACCTAATACTACCTTGCCGCTGTCTTGTAGTGATTCAAATAGTCTTAAGGTTTCTAATGAGTCTGGCCCGCGGGCAACTAAATCACCGACAGCCCAGAGTATGTCTTTTGAAGGATTAAAACTGACTTTTTGTAATAGTCTTTGCAGTTCTTCAAAGCATCCTTGAATATCACCGACAAAATAATTGGCCATAATTTTATTGCAGCAACCCTGGTACGGCTAACCTGAAGGTGGGAATGACAGCTGAAAATAGTCTGCCATCATTATAGACCATACCATATGAGCCTTCCATAAAACCGATAGGGGTTTCTAATACTGTTCCACTTGAATACTGGTAAGCTGTATTAGGTGCAATAGTAGGAGTTTCTCCTACAACGCCAGGGCCTTTAACTTCACTTTTATCGCCATTAGCATTAGTGATGATCCAGTGACGATCTTTTAACGTTACAGCTTGATCGCCCACATTGATTATGGTGATTGTGTAGGAAAATAAATATTTTTTATCTGCTACATCTGACTGGTGTTCAAGATACTCTGTGTCGACTTTAATTTTTATTGGTGATTCAGCTTGACTCATAGGTGATATATTTCGTCCTTAAGCAAAAGGGCATATTCATTGAACATGCCCCTTAAGATGAAGTGATTAATTTGATGTTTTTTTATCTATATATAAATTAGCCATCGCAACGTATTGTTGCACACTGATTTGCTCAGGTCGTAGGGTTGAATCTATATTGAGTAGGGCAAAGTCTTCATCATTGAGCATGCCCTTTAAATTGTTGCGCAAGGTTTTACGGCGCATATGAAATGCTGTGGTGCATAAATGACGCATTACAGTTACGTCTTTGCATGGCCAAGGTTTTTGCTCATAAGGCAATAAACGTACCACGGCAGAGTCTACTTTTGGCGCCGGAGTAAAGCAGTGCGGAGGCACCTCTAAAACAGGTACGACTTGACAAAAATATTGCGCCATAACGGTGAGACGTCCATAAGCTTTGCAACCTGGGCTGGCCGATAAACGTAATACTACTTCTTTTTGGAGCATAAAGTGCATGGTTTCAATATATTCTGCAAACTCAAATAAATGAAACATTAAAGGCGTTGAAATGTTGTAAGGTAGATTACCAAACACTTTCATTTTTTTGCCTTCTTGTCTAAGCAGATTAAAGTCAAACTGTAATGCATCACCCTGGTGAATAGTCAGTTTATCTTTTAATATCGGATGTGTTTTTAAACGCTCAACTAAATCGCGATCAAGCTCAACGACTGTGAGGTTATCTATGGTGTCGGCAACGGGTTCGGTCAGTGCACCTAAACCAGGTCCAATTTCGACCATAATGTGGTCATTGTCAGGGGAAATAGCACCAACAATGCTACTTATCACACCTTCATCAGTTAAGAAATTTTGTCCGAATCTTTTTCTGGCTGTATGGCCCAAATGTACTTTATTACTCATTAGATTAATTTCTTACTCTTATCAATCATTTCAATGGCTTTATTTAATGCGCAAAATAAACTGCCACTATCTGCTTGTCCTGTACCGGCAAGATCTAACGCTGTGCCGTGATCTACAGAGGTTCTAATATACGGTAAACCTAGTGTGATATTGACTGATTTGCCAAAACCTATAGATTTGAGCACGGGTAAACCTTGATCGTGGTACATAGCTAAAACAACATCAGCTTGTTCTAAATATTTAGGTTGGAATAGTGTGTCAGCTGGAAGCGGGCCGACTATGTCCATACCTTGCTCACGTAGCTCATTTAAGGCTGGTATGATGGTATCAATTTCTTCACGACCTAAATGACCATCTTCGCCAGCGTGTGGATTTAAGCCACACACAAATATCTTAGGTGAACCTAAGCCAAATTTACTCACAAGCTCACGGTGTAAAATACCGATAATGTGGTGCAACCTGTCACGAGTAATAGCTTTTGCAACATAAGCGAGTGGAATATGGGTTGTCATTAAAGCAACCTGTAACCCGGGGGTTGCTAACATCATTACTACATCTGGGCAATTTGCCTGTAATGCAAAGTATTCGGTGTGACCACTGAATGAAATGCCCGCTTGATTAATGATGCCTTTATGGACTGGCCCTGTGACAACAGCGTCAAATTCTTTTGACATGTTCTTTTCACCGGCAGATTTAAGCGTTTCAACAACGTAGCAGCTGTTAGCTTCATTCAATACGCCGCATTCAACGGGCTCTGCCAGCTTAAATGGCAGAATAGTTAATGTGCCAGCTTGCTGTGCTTTAGCCGGTAATCTTGAGTCATACGGTTTTAGCTGTAATGGCAAGTTAAGTAATTTGGCTCTATCTAATAATAATTGTGGATCAGCACAAACAACTAGCTCAGCAGGCCAATCCTGCTGAGCTAGTTTGATGACGATGTCAGGGCCGATACTCGCCGGCTCACCCGGCGTTATCGCGATACGTTTGATCATTGTGAGTTATTAGCCTCGTATATTTTCAGGCTCGAATACTTCGATGTATGCGTCACTTCGCATTTCATCTAACCAGTTTTGTAATTCCTCGTTAAATTTACGACGGAAAATTAATTGGTGTGCTCGATTACTATTAAACTTATCTGTTGCATCTGTTTTTCTACGATCCTCTAGCTGAACAATGTGCCAGCCGTGAGTGGTTCGAAAAGGTTCACTGATTTCACCAGGCTTTAAGCTTTTGAGCGTTTGGGAGAATTCAGGAACATATAAACTTGGTTCGGCCCAGCCTAATTCGCCACCTTTTGCGCCTGAACCTGGATCTTCAGAATATTGGCGAGCTAATTTATCAAAATCTGCATCGCCACTGCGTATGTCTTTTAAGAAGTTCACTAACATAGCTTGAGCACGGTCTTCAGACAAAATTGGTGACGGTTTCAATAAAATATGACGTGACTTAACTTCATCGATTTCTTGAGTTTGTAACCCACGAGTATCCATGACCTTAATGATATGAAAACCTGACCCTGATTTTATCGGCCCTAAAATATCGCCTTTTTTAGCGTCAACAACAACTTCTGCAAACAAGGTTGGCATTTCATTGATGTTCATGAACTCCCATATGCCGCCTTCAAGGGCTTTGGGGCCGGATGAAGAAGCTATCGCTGTACTACGGAAATCATCACCTTCATTAAGGCGTTTTAATACAATATCTGCTCTGCGACTTGATAATTCCAGTTGCTCGCTGGTCGGGTCGTTTGGGATCTCAATTAAGATATGACCAATTTGAAATTCAACATCTTTCAAACCCTGTTCTTCAATCAGTTTAACTAGGCTGTTAATTTCTTGAGGAGACACTTGAATACGACGCTGTACCTGAATACGTTGAATCTCACCTAAAGTGATCTCTTCGCGAAGTTGTTCACGGTATTGGCTAAAGCTCATACCTTCGGACTCAAGTTGTTGTTGCATTTGGTTTTCAGTGATTTTTTGTTCTTTAGCGATATTTTCAATTGTTTGATCTAATTGAAGATCGCCAATAGATAAACCAATACGTTCAGCTGTTTGCAGTTGTAAACGCGTTAAAATTAAGCGATCAATAATTTGAGTGCGTAAAGCTTCATCAGAAGGCAGCGTTTGATTAGATGCTTTTGCGTTTGCAGAAACAGTCGTAATCATGTTGCTAATTTCGCTTTCCAAAATAATACCGTCATTTAATTGAACGGCTACGCTGTCTAACGTTTGCGGAGCTGATAAAGCTGATTGGCTTATTGTCAGTGCAAATAACGCAAAAAAAAGTTTCTTACTGTGTTTCATCCAATAAATCCTTGGCACTTTTATTCTGGTATTTGGGGGGTTGGACCCAAATCTATTGTTATCATTTTTGTTAGTTAATCTTAATTAACTTAACATAGGACTACAGTTTTTAGTCTTGGTTCAGCAATTTATCATAAGCTATCATAAAAGCGGCTTAATTCCTTAAGTAAAGTGGCTTACGGTAGTTAAATAAACCTTCATTTAGCATATCTTCAACTCCAAGTGGGCCTGACCCGCCTAAGCCTTTAATGACAAAGTTGAGGTAAATACCTTTATCAAATTCTTCACGCCCGTCGATACTTTGTGATAAATCGTCATCATAGTTTGTTTTGATGCGGTAATGGTAACTTAAGCGTAAAGCCCAGCAACATGACTCATATTGTACTCCTGTGTAGGTTTCAACACTGCGAGATTCATTTAAGTCATAATACCAATTACCGACAAAATATAAGTCATCGCTAATCGGCCAAGATGTTCTGAGGCCAGCTTGAGAAATACTGACTCGGTCATTGGTGTTGGTATTAAGAAGATCTGGTACGTAACGATAGCTAAATTGCAGTAATTTGTCGTTACTAGGACGAAAATCTAAAGTGACTTCATTTTTTTTATTCTTACCATTCTCGGTATCATGTTGAACAGAACCGCTAATAAACCAATCTTTATATAACTGTGCATCGAGTTCTGCGGCCAGAATTGAGGTTGACTCAGTTTCTTGTAAGCGCTGGTTCTCACTTAATACTTTCGATTCGTCAAAATAGAGTGTTTGCCCCAGACTAAATTTAAACTTTTCGAAATTTAGCTCATCAAAGAAACGAGTAGTGAAACCTAAAGTCAGTTGATTCGCATCAGCAATGCGGTCTAAGCCTGAATAACGTCTATCCCGGAATAAACCAAAATAATCTTCCTGAAGTTGAGCCGTGTCGTAAATGCCAATGTTTGTTTGGTCTTCATAACCCACATACAGGTATTGAAACTGTGGCTCTAATGTTTGTTTTGATAGACTATCAAACATCGTTGTCGGACGCTCAAAATTTATTTGGCCCAACACTCGAACTTGAGGAATTGTACGGCTTACTGATTCGTCATAGTCAGTATCGAGATCGATAAGTTGCTGCCAATATTGGGTCTGCATAAGCTTAACTTCACTGGTTAAACTTCCAGCTGGCCCCTGAATGGGTAAGGTTAAACTGGGCACCATATGTAAGCGTGTCGCCGTTGAGTATCCATCTTGTTGATGACGAAAGTTAGTCAGTTCTGAGTTGAATTTAAAGTCAATACTATTGAAAAAATCGGTTTGACGATAATTGAAATTTAATTGGGGCATAACTTGGTAGGGTAACTCGTCCTCGCCCAGTACTTTGATGTCTTGTACTCGCATGTTGAAGTCCCAATTTTGCTCAAAATAGCTGGCTTCACCAATACGCGACAATTGATTATCTGTTGAGCGGTTAACATCGGAATTTAAGTCATTGAAATAGTTGTTATCAGATACATCGGTATAATTTGCTCTGACCCGCCAATTGTCGTTAAGGGCGCCTTGATGACTCCAATGATATAAATAGCGATCAGGGTTGTTAAATAGTTTGCGATCACTGCCTAAATATTCAACATTCATCTGACCATTTTGTTGTTCGCCAGCAAGATAACGGAACTCTGTTTTAGTAAAAATGCCGCGTGAAGACATGATATCTGGCGTAAAGGATAAGTCATACTCTGGTGCAATATTCCAATAATATGGCACGCTAAATTGTAGGCCATTAGTGGTACTTGTACTGAATGCTGGAAATAAAAATCCTGATTTTCGTTTATCTGATACCGGAATCGTCATGTAAGGGATATATAAAACAGGCACGTCAGCAATACGCAGTTTGGCATTCCATATTTCACCCCACTCCTCTTCGCTGTCAATTTTAATCATGTCAGCTTCAAGTAACCAAGACTCATCACCTGGTGGGCAAGTGGTAAAGTTAGTGCCAGATAAAATTAAGTTATTGTCAGAGGTTATCTGTAACCGTTTAGCGTCCCCATGAATTTGTTGACCATTAAGCCAATATTCAGCACCTTCTAAATTGGCGCTGCTGCTGCTCATTTGTGCTTGCAGTGAATCAGCAGTAATGGTGAATTGCTCATCTTTAAAAATGAGATTGCCATTAGCATTTAGTTGTTGTTTGCGCTGATCTAAAATAGCTTCGTCAGCTGCGATATGCCTTGTGCCCTGACTAAAACTAACATCTCCGCGAAAGTGGGCTTTGTTTTCAAAAGAGGCCGACGAGTCGTCTGAAATAATCACAATGTCGGTATCTTTAATGCCAGATAGCTTTTCACGATCGCTAAACGAGCGAGAGACAGGGGGCTCGACTATACAAAGTTGAGGGAGTTCCTCTTCTACATTGGGTGCCTGAGCAAACACGTATTGAGGTAATAGGCATAAGGCCAGAAGATATCGGATCTGCATTATAGTCAAATAATTATGAATTCTTGTTCTGGAAAGTTTGGATTAATAAAGAAGTTAGCAGCTAACAAAAACAATCCATTCTTTAGCTGTTTCCAAATGTTATGCTGGCTATAATAAAGCAATTTTTGTTGAAGAGCCATTGAGATGAGTCAAACAGATTTAAGATTTTCCTTATTATCCTCTTGGTTAAATCAGTATTTTGGTCAAGAAGTAAACGTTTCGCTAATTTGTGGTGATGCTAGCTTTAGACGTTACTTTAAGCTGACGGTCAAAAACAACCATTATATTGTCTCAGATTCGCCTGTGACTCTAGTGCCTATTGTGCCATTTATTGCGATAGCAAAGGCATATCATCAAGCCGGCGTATTAGTACCTGAAGTTGTACATTACTGTCTAGAACAAGGTTTTGTTTTGCAAATAAATGTCGGTGATGAGCAGTTACTATCCATTTTGAAAAACGATAATGTTGCTGGTTACTATCAACAGGCGCTGGACTTACTCGTGCCTATTACAGGTGTTACTCAATACCAGAATACAGAAGGTGAAAGCCAATCATTACCTTTTTACGATAGTGCCTTTGTTGAAAAAGAATTAACTATTTTCACCGAATGGTTGATTGGCGCTCATCTTCAGTATGATTTGTCACAAGTAGAATCTACCATGTTAAATGACTGTTTTCAGCAGTTGATAGTTAATGTAGAAGCTCAGCCTAAAATGGGTATGCATCGTGATTTTCACAGCCGTAATTTGCTTATGAATCATGATATACCCGGTCTAGAGCGCCTTGCTGTGATTGATTTTCAAGATGCTGTAATTGGGCCGATAACCTATGATGCCGTATCGCTGCTACGTGATTGTTATGTCAGATGGCCAGAGAATATAGTGAATTCATTGATGCGTTATCATTATCAATTGCTAATGAAACATGAATTAATTGATCACAATGCCGATTTTTCTGTTTATCAACAATGGTTCGATTTGATGGGGCTACAGCGTCATATTAAAGCTGCGGGTATTTTTGCGCGATTAAAATTAAGAGATGGAAAAGCAGGTTATATGGCAGATATTCCTTTAACCTTACAATATATAGTCGATATTGCGGTGCGTTATCCTTCGCTGAAGTTCTTAAGCCAATGGGTTGAAGAGGTGGTGTTACCAAAGGTGCTCGCAAAGAATGCCACTTTAGGAGGAGGTCTCTAAATGAAGGCGATGATATTAGCGGCAGGGCGTGGTGAAAGATTAAGACCACTAACAGATTTAATGCCTAAACCTTTGGTTAAAGTTAATGGTAAACCTTTAATAGAATATCACTTAGAGAAGCTTGCTGAGTTGGGTATTACTGACGTCATAATTAATCATGCCTGGCTTGGACACATGCTTGTTGAATCATTAGGTAATGGTGAACGTTGGGGGTTATCGATTCATTATAGCGCTGAAGCCGAGGCGTTAGAAACTGCAGGCGGGATAAAAAATGCTTTACCTTTGTTAGGTTCAGAACCTTTTTTATTACTGAATGGCGATATTTTTATAGATGCATTACCAGATATAGAAGCTGCATTATCTGTGGTTAACCATCGAAAGGCTGATGCTTATATTTGGTTGGTTGATAATCCAACACATCACTCTCAAGGGGATTTTTGCCTTATTTCTTCGTTAAGTTCTGTGGGTAAGAGCGATCTGGAGCATGCGCTAGTAGTTCTTGATGGTAATACGCGATTCACTTATAGCGGAATGGGCGTGTATCATCCTAAAATGTTTACTGAGCTAGCAAACGGATCACAACCACTCGGTCCGTTACTTAGGCAATCTATTGCACAAGCACAAATTTATGGTCACTGTTTGACACAATATTGGTGTGATGTTGGCACTATTGCTAGATTAGATGCGTTAAATGCACGAGTAATGTCATTATCTTAAGTTTGGATAACAAATTTTTATAAAATATAACGGAACAGTCAATGCGAATTTGGGGCAAGGTTTTTGGGTTTATCATTGGGTTTATGTTTGGCAGAATTGCTGGCGGCATAATGGGCCTTTTTTTAGGACACCTTTACGACAAGCGTAAACGTTTATCTGGCCTCATCCAGCAAGCGGGTGAGCGACAAGCGACTTTTTTTAATGCGACCTTTGCTGTTATGGGGCATGTTGCCAAAGCATCTGGCCATGTCACCGAAGCTGATATTCGCGTAGCGACATTATTAATGGATAAAATGCAGCTTACGGGCCAGCCGCGTGCTGATGCTCAGGCTGCATTTCGTTCGGGTCGCCAAGCCAATTTTGATTTATTTCAAACCTTAGCCGATTTTAAACGAGTCACACAAAGCCGGCATGAACTGCTACAAATGTTTTTAGAAATTCAAATTCAAACGGCTCTGTCAGATGGCGAACTACAAACTAAAGAACAGCAAGTGCTTGCTGTAATAGCGGAGCAGTTAGGATTGTCTGCAGTGCTAAAAGATTTGCTTGCTCGCTGGCAAGCAGAATTTCAACATCATCAATCAGGCCAAGGCAGTAAAATGCCACTTAGCGATGCTTATCTTGTACTAGGTATTGCCGAGTCTGAAACGGATCCGCAAATTAAACGCGCTTATCGGAAACTAATGAATGAACATCATCCTGATAAGTTGGTTGCCAAAGGGCTGCCGGAAGAGATGATGATGATAGCCAAAGCTAAAGCTCAAGATATTCAAGCCGCTTATGAAACGATAAAAACCTCTAGAGGTATGCGTTAATTGATTATTTAAGCGGTTATATTAATGGATAAAATGTAAACAGGAGTTGGGCAAAATATGAAGCTAGTAAGATTAGCACTTATGGCCGTTTTTACATTGACGATTCCAATTAGTCATGCTGAGATATTTGTAGCCCCTTTTGGTGGTTACAGTTTTGGCAGTAATGGGCTAGAAGTCTCAGTTAATGATGCCCAGACTAATCTACCAGAGTTAAACATCACTGAAAGTGGCAATATAGGTATTATGTTAGGTGTAACGACCAATGATCCCGGCAATATGTACTTGTTATATAGCCGTCAGGAGACGGATTTACGTCAAGGCTCATTATCATCAGATAAGTTAACTGAACTAGAGGTTAATTATTTCCATCTTGGCGGAACATTATATTTTCCAAATGGAAACTTGAAACCTTATGTAACAGCCAGTGCAGGTTTAACCCAACTGCGTCCAAGCAAAGAGTATTCAAGTGAAACTCATTTCTCTATGGGTATTGGTGGTGGTGTTGCCTATGAGGTTACTCAAAATGTTAGCCTGTTTGCTGATGTTCGCGGTTACGCCACTTTCTTGAATTCAGATGGTGGATTGTTTTGTAATCAAACTCGCTGTGTATGGCAGATAACGGGTGATTTAATGTGGCAAAGCCAAGTTAACCTTGGTCTTGAGATTGCTTTTTAATTTAAGGACTAAAGGCTAATAGATAATGAAAATAGTTGTGCTAGATGGATTTACATTAAATCCAGGTGATTTAAGTTGGCATGAATTGGCGCAACTAACACCCTGCAAAGTGTATGAGCATAGCTTAATTGATGATGTGGTTATTCGTTGTCAGGGTGCAGAAATCATTTTAACTAACAAAACCCCAATAACAGCGGATATTTTAAAACAGCTTCCTGATATTAAATATATTGGTGTATTAGCCACTGGTACCAATGTGATTGACCTTATCTACGCCAAGCAAAGGGGCATAATAGTCACCAATGTTCCGGCGTATGGCCCTGACGCGGTAGCGCAAATGGTGTTTGCCCATATTTTGCATCATACACAACAAGTCGCCTTGCATGATAAAGCGGTAAAGCAAGGCCTGTGGGCTGGACAGCGTGATTTTTGTTTCACTTTATCTCCATTAATGTCGCTAAAAGGCAAAGTGCTCGGGTTAATTGGTTTTGGTGACATTGCTCAGCATGTGGCACAAATTGCGTTGGCTTTCGGGATGAAGGTATTAATTCATACCCCTAGAGCTAAAGTTGCACTTGCCCAAGGTATAGAGTGGTGCGAGTTAGCTGATCTATTACCTAAAGTTCAATTTTTATCACTTCATTGCCCCCTAACTGATGCAACACAACATATGATCAATGCATTCTCTTTAACTAAATTATCTAGCAAAGTATTAATAATAAACACTGCTAGGGGGGATTTGGTCAATGAACAAGATTTAGCTGACTGGCTTAATCAAGATAAAGGCTTTGCGGCGGTAGATGTACTGTCGAGCGAGCCTCCCCAAATAGATAATCCATTACTCAGCGCTAAAAATATCACAATAACTCCTCATATAGCCTGGGCAACGAAAGAAGCTAGGCAAAACTTGATGGATATTGCGGTGAATAATTGCCGACAATTCATACTAGGCAAACCAACTAATGTGGTTTAGTCGCATATTTATGTCCCTTTAATTGCATGGCCAGAGTTGCTCTGACTTGATAAGAGGGGTTATAAGATGAGTATGAAGTATGACCTCGCATGAGCGGCATAAAAAAACGCCATATTAATATTTAATATGGCGAAGGTAGATGTCAGTTACATCGCTTAATTTAGATAATCACTAAAGTAACACTTTAATTTCTGCAGCGGCCTTTTTCGCCTTTTCGATGGCATTTTCAATACTGGTATCTTTGGCCAAGGCGACACCTAGACGACGACGTCCATCAATATCGGGTTTACCGAATAATCTAAGCTGAGTGTCGGGTAAGGCTAAAGCTTTCCCCATACCTTGATATCGAATGTTGTCCGATTTCCCTTCCGCTAGAATGACCGCTGAGGCAGCTGGACCAAACTGCTCAATTTTACCGATAGGTAAGCCTAAAATAGCCCTCACATGTAATGCAAATTCGGATAAATCTTGGCTGATTAATGTCACTAGGCCTGTATCATGTGGGCGAGGGGAAACCTCTGAGAAATAAACTTCGTCGCCTTTAATGAATAATTCAACCCCAAAGAGTCCATATCCGCCCAACGCTTTAACCGTTTTCATTGCCACAATTTGAGCTTGTTCTAGGACATGGTCTGGCATGGCTTGAGGCTGCCATGATTCACGGTAATCACCATCTTCTTGTCTATGTCCGATAGGTGCGCAAAAATGAATGCCATCAATTGCGCTAATAGTAAGTAAGGTAATCTCGTAATCAAAGGGAATAAAGCCTTCGATGATCACTCGTCCTTGACCTGCACGCCCACCTTGCTGAGCATAATCCCAAGCCGCCTGAATATCGTCAGTAGACTTAATTACACTTTGGCCTTTACCTGATGAGCTCATCACAGGTTTGATCACACACGGGAAGCCAATTTGTGCTATTGCCTGGTTCAGTTCAATTAACGTGTCGCAAAAGAAATATGCTGAAGTCGGCAAGCCTAATGTTTCGGCTGCTAATCGACGAATGCCCTCTCTGTCCATGGTTAACTTTGCCGCTTGCGCGCAAGGCACTACGTTTAATCCCTTGGCTTCTAAAGCCAATAACATATCTGTTGCAATCGCTTCAATTTCAGGGATAACAATATCTGGTTTTTCTAATTCAATGACAGCAGATAAAGCAGCCCCATCTAGCATGTTAATCACATGGCTACGATGGGCTATTTGCATAGCTGGAGCGTTAGGGTATCTATCGACACCTATCACTTCAATACCAAATCGCTGCAATTCAATGGCGACTTCTTTACCCAACTCACCGCAACCAAGCAACATGGCCTTTACGGCATCAGTACAACCTGGCGTGCCTAATATCTCTAATGACGAAGTACTCATATTTACCCTTGTTCAGTGTTTTGTTATTAGAACAGTTTACCTACTTTGGAGACCGTTTTGCTATTGTTTACCGTAAATTATGGGGTATTACGTTAGATTTACTTATTTAGCTTTATCTTAACATTAAACAAACATTGTAAATTGTAAGTAGGTGTGTAAGATTTATTGTTATCAGATTTAACATGGCCTGGAGGCTAAATGTTTTTAGATTACTTTGCATTAGGGATATTATTTTTTGTCGTTATTTTTATTTTTTACGGCATTATTGCTATCCATGATATTCCCTATGAGATTGCTAAAAAACGTAATCATCCGCAACAGGACGCCTTACATATTGCAGGTTGGGTTAGCTTGTTTACTTTGCATGCTATTTGGCCTTTTTTATGGATTTGGGCCACGTTATATCGTGAGGATAGAGGCTGGGGATTTTCAGATAGCCGCCAAAGAGAGTTAATTCTTGAAGGTGAGGTAAAAGAACTTATTCAGCAAGTGACTCAATTAACACTTAGGTTAGACCAGGTTGAGAGTAGTAAAGTGGCTAAAGCCATTGCCTCTAAAGGTGATTTAGCTGCGGTAAAAGTAACTGACGAGCTTCAAACCGAGTCAGTTGATAAGGAGATAAAATAATGGATTTACTGCTTATTCTGACCTATGGCGCCATTTGTATCGCAATTTTTAAAGTCTTCAAAATTCCATTAAATAAGTGGACTGTGCCGACAGCCTTACTTGGCGGCATAGTGTTAATAGGTTCATTGTTGTTATTAATGAACTATAACCATCCCTATACCAAGTTTACTAGAGAGTACTTCGTTTCTATTCCTATTACCCCTGCGGTGAAGGGGATTGTGACTGAGGTGAATGTTCAGCCCAACATGCCTGTCAAAGAGGGCGATGTTTTATTCAAAATAGATCCCACACCTTATGCTGCAACGGTTAAGCAAAAGCAAGCAGCACTTAAAGAAGCTGAACAACAGGTGCCTCAACTACAAGCTGCCTTTGAGTCTGCACATGCTAAATTAGAACAAGCTCAGGCAGATTCAACCCGGACGGAATCAGCATATAGACGTTATGAAGAAGGACGTAAAAAAGGCGGTCAAAACTCACCTTTTACTGAACTTGAATTAGATAATCGTCGTCAACTTTACTTAGCCTCATTAGCGCAGCGCGATGCTGCAAAAGCGGATGAGCTTCGCAGCCGTCTAGCATTTGAGTCAAATATTGACGGGGTTAATACTAAGGTTGCGGGATTACAAGCTGAGTTAGCTAAAGCGCAATTTGAATTAGAGCAAACCATTGTGCGCGCACCTGCTGATGGTGTGGTAACCCAATTAGCATTGCGCAAAGGGGTAATGGCCGTTCCTATTCCACTTCGTCCTGCATTAACTTTTATTCCAGATGAAGAACGATATTTTGCCGGTGCTTTTTGGCAAAACTCGTTAATGCGTTTAAAGGAAGGCGATGAAGCTGAAGTGATTATCGATGCTGTGCCTGGTGTGGTGTTTAAAGGCAAAGTGGCTAAAATTTTACCCGCGATGGCCGAAGGTGAAGTCCAGTTTAGTGGTAGCTTACAATCATCAAGTAGACTGTTTCAACGTGGTCGCGTAGTAGTATTAATTGACCTTGATAAGAATGCCACCCTTGATAGCTTGCCTGCAGGCGTTGCTGGACAGGCAGCTATTTACACTGAACACTTCAGTCATGTTGCTGTTATGCGTAAAGTACTACTGAGAATGCAGGGCTGGTTGAATTATCTATTTGGCGATCATTAACTCTTAGCTGATCTCAATTAACTTGGTTTAACTAAAAACGTCCGCATTAGCGGACGTTTTTTAATTAAAGGTGAAGTGATTATTTTGCCGGTTTGGGCGGAAACTGTTGAAGAATATGATAAACAGTTTCAGCCGTTTTCTGGGCCTTAAGCTCGCCACCTTGTTCAAAATCATATTTATCAGTACCGCGCCAAATCAATCGGTTTTCTTTTGGGTCAATGACATCAATCTGAATAGTTTGCATTTTCGCACTATCACTGCCGATCGGAACCCCAATACTGGTACCAATACTTGCTCCACCGCTACTTCCCCAGCTACCTGTCCCCAAACCAATTGAAAGACCTGAACTTTTAGGCTTGGTCTCAGTTTGAAAGGCAAAACTAACCAAGAAATCAGCATTATTATCAGTTTGGATAAAACCTTGGCTGACCAATGCTTGCACAATGTCCCGGTTAACTCTTTGTACAGTGAGTGGATCGTCGGTATTGGCAACATCTACAAGGTTAAAGCTTTGTAACTGACTAAAATCATAATTAATATCATAGTCATTTTTTGGCGTACTTTGGCAACCTAAAGCTGCCAAACCTACTATAAACAATATGGCTTTAGAGAAAAAGTGCAACAAGGTTTTATAATGCATGATTGGCGTTAACATAAGAGGCGTCTCCAAAAAATGTACATTTTTACTGCAATTGGTATAACCTTAACTATATCGTTAATTGGTTAACTTCGCTCTCACTATGGAACAATTAAGTTTTTTCGCTATTCCTAGCCCCTGTGTTGGTATCTGTCAGTCAGATACTAAAGGGTATTGTTCAGGCTGTTTTCGCAGTCGTGACGAGCGCTTTAATTGGCTGCATTTCTCTGAACTTCAAAAGCAAGATATCGTGCGGTTGTGTGCTGCACGGCGAAAAAGACGTCAATATGCTGTATTCAAAGCGCAAAAATTACAGCAACAACAGCAACAATCGAGCAGTAATAATCAGTTTGATTTTAACCAAGCTGATGATATGGATTTATTGGGTGATTTAAGTCAGTTTGAGCTAGATTAGCTTTTTGCCATTATTATAGGCCAGCTTAGAGTAAATTCAGTTTTTGCCTGGTTACTCGATATGGTTACATTCCCCTTATGGCGCATCATAATCCGTTTAACAATGGCGAGGCCCAAACCGTGGCCTTTATTGCCACTATGTTGGGATTGGCTACGATAAAAAGCATCAAAAATATAAGGATGATCTTCTACCGGAATACTAGGGCCGTCGTTGTTAACTGATAAGTAGACTTTAAGTTGATCCGTTCGTAAATTGATTTGAATACTTGATTTAGCATAGCGCTGTGCGTTGGTAACAAGATTTTGTATTGCCCGTTCGACCAAGGATCCTTCGCCTTTGATATAGATTTGCGTGCTGTTAGTAAGATTTAATTCAATATCATGATCACTTAAATCTTCAAGCCTGAGGATCAGTTGTTTACAGATGCTGACCAGTTCGCAGTTTTCTAAAATAGGCTCAATTTGCATCGTTTCTAGGCTGGCATAGGTCAGTAACTCCTGCAACAAGTCCTCCATCTCTTTTATATCAGTTTGCATGCCCTCCAAAAAATCAATGCGTTGGTTAATATCGCTTTGAGGCAGACAATATTGCGGTAGTAGAGCAAGTGCGAACTTAAGCCTTGCTAAAGGTGTCCTAATTTCATGTGAGACAGCATTAGTAAGATGTTTTTGGTTATCTATTAAACTGCTGATGTGCTGTGCCATATCATTGAAGGTGAGAGCAAGAGGTGATACTTGAGAACTAGTACTGAGGTCAATGCGAGTATCCCAGTTGGCTTCACCAAATTTTTTAGTAGCGATACGCAGTATTTTTAAATCTCGCGAAAGGGGCCATACCCATATTAAAGCTACCAGTGCCAGTGATGTATAAAAAACGATAGTAAATATTCCGCGTAATTGACTGCGGGGTTCAATGTCAAACGGTCCAGCCACAAGCACTTGTTCACCGACGGCAATAAATTGCAATTGTTGCTCATTTGATTCAGTGGTTAATATCTGATTATCTGCAAGTTGTATATCACCATTTAAGGCAACTTGATTACGTTGAAGCAGTTGTAATGAAAATGAGTGTTGATCACTTATCGCATCCAGAAGAGATTGCCTATCGGTCTCTGGCTGCTGAGATAAGAGCAATGCTAAAACAATAAGCGGAGTATCGACATCATCATTTTCGTCAACATGGTTTTGCCAAAGGCTATCTAATGTCCAGCCGATGCCTAAAAAGCTTAAGCTGAGTAGTAAATATAGGCTGATGAATAAACGTTTCATTTTAGTGTAATCACCTAGCCATTCCATGCTTCTGGCGCGAATAAATAACCTTGTCCCCATACTGTTTTAATACGAAACGGCGTTTCAATACTATCCCCCAGTTTTTTGCGTAGACGAGATGTGCGAACATCAATTTTGCGATCTTTGCCATCAAAATCGATGTTGAGTAGATATTGATAAATATATTGACGACTTAATACCTGACCAGCCTGCGAGGCTAACAGCCATAACAGTTCAAATTCATGGTTGGTAAGGTCAACTTTTGTATCGCCTAGTCGAATCGTTTGCGTATGCGGATCGATATTGAGCTTGCCAAAATTAAGACAATGAGACTCTGGCTTATTAGGCAAAGCTTGGCGACGAAGTAAATTATTAATTCTAGCCACTAATAATGCTGGTTCAACCGGTTTCACGACGTAATCATCAGCGCCTAATTCTAAGCCTTTAATTTGATCTTCATTGGTGCCCAAGGCACTCATTAATAAAATAGGGCCGGAAAAATAATCGGGTAACTTTTCGCAAAGACTGAATCCATCAAGTCCTGGTAGCATAATATCAAGCAAAATAATGTCAGGCTTGTAGCTGATTAAACGTGTCAATACTGTGTCGCCGCGACGTTCTACTTCAACATGCATATCATGTGTTTTTAAGTAATCAACAATCAGGTTGGCTAGTCGAATATCATCTTCAACTAATAAAACTCTGTGGGTAGATTGTGGTTGGGTCATTAAAATAAGCTCCAAGGATTCCGATAGCGTCTTCTGATTTGTCGAGATGATGCTTTATTGACCTTTAATTTCACGCCCGCAAGCGTGATGTTGTCGTGTTTGCTTACAAGTATAAATTGGATGTCTTTATCGGTTTTTATGGTTAAATTGACCGATTTTTCGTTTGGGTTGTCCGAACACCATCTCGGTATGCTTGGGTAGTCTGAAATAATACATACGAGTTCTTCATTGACCAAATTCCATGTGAGTAAAAGGTCTATCTCACAGTAATCAAATTGATCATCAGTGAGGCAAAAATTTGGCATAGCATTTAGCTGCACTTGATGTTTAAGAGGCTCTGCAGATGTTGAAAAAGCACTCATAAACAAAACTGATATACCAATAAGCTGATATAAAATGCTGATAGGATAATGTTTCAAAATTAAAACCTATAAGCTACGCCAACAAAATAACTTTGACTGTTATCTTGATTGACTAATGGACTATCAGTTATTTCATCAGACAAAGCTGTGTAACGATATGCCATTAAAATATTCCATTGCCCATTAAGAATGTAGCGGGTGGTGAGCTCCATCCCTTTATTCCAGCCTGAACTAGCTTGGTATTGCAGGCTCCAATAGCTATTCTCGCTTTGTCTAACCCCATAATAATATTGAATAACTTTAGCACTTTTCCAATCAGCTCTTAGGGCTAGGTCAAATACCCATTGCTTAACCGCTAAGCCGTAATTCCAACTAATATGTGCAGTGTCACCATTATGAACATTGAACATATCATGGGCGTAAGATACTTTAAAGAAGCCTAAACGAGCATAATAGAAGGCTTCAAGACCACCATAAAAGGTGAAATTTCGCCTTTCTAAACTATTAAAAACTTTAGGTTCACTGGCTCTGGATAATGACGATAATCCCATCGGCATAATATTTAAATTGTCATCAGTACTTCGGCTAAAAAAAAGGTTACTCGGATCCCAATTATAAAAGAAAGCTCTGTCATCACTGTAGTTGGTGACGAGGTTGAGCGAATACTTTTCGGCTTCTTGCAAACTATACCCAAAGTTGCCATTGTCAAAAAACCATTGTTCGCCGTAATAAGCTATCGATGGTAAGACATAGAGTGGAATATCGTCATAACCTTGTAGCGGGTTTGTTTTTTGGCCAAAACCAATAGCGACAGATATGTCCCATTGTCCTTCAGTGATACAGTCTCCTGACACTAAACAAGGGGGATCTGTTTCAGCTGTTGCGTTAAAGTGCGTTCCGATAATCAATATAAACGTAACTGCATAGATATATTTAAGCATAGGTGATGGCATAACCTTATATATGTTTAATATTAAGATATTGATATTTAAATTTATTGAAACTTAACCGTTAAACCTGGAGCACGTAATAACCAACATGTTATCACTATCTCTCTATTGCATTAATAACTAACCCATGCCTGATACAAAGTGTTACGAGTGAGAGGTGCTTTAAAAGGGTAAGGTTTAGCTTTTGATTGCTTTCCAGAACAATTGGAAACTAGCTTGCCTGTGTAAGTCATCACACCCTAGTTCAGGATGATCAGTAAAGAAGCGGATTGCGGCTAAGTATTGTCCATGACAGTTTTCAAGTAGCAAAGGGAGCGGGTAGTGGCTAATTAGATTTTGTTGTTGACCTTGTTCAATTAACTCGACAACAAACCCTAATATGCTATTCATTGCTTGTTGTCGCGTAATGGGATCTATTTCCGCTGACAGTGAAAATTGCAGGAAAAACTTTTGTTTTATGGGGTGAGTAATCGCCCAATCAATGGCATTTTGCCACAGACTATTTGCATCTTGCTCTACATCATTTATGTATAGCGTATTAAGGGTTATTGCATCAGCAAACTCTTGTTTAATATCTAGAAAGAGTTGATTGATAATACTATTTTTAGAAGGGAAGTGATGAAATAAGGTGCCGGTTGCCACGCCCGCAGCTTTGGCTATAGAAGCTGTTGAGGTGGCATGAAAACCTTGATTGACGAAAAGCGCTAACGCAGACGCTAAGATGGCTTGTTTCTTATCAGTTTGTTTGTTAGTCGCGCTTTTAGTCATCACAAGGATTATTCCTAACGTAAAAAGAACTTCATTAACATCTTTTGAATCACAGTACCGTAAGGCGGGTGAACTAAAATGCCCGAGTTAATTTTACCGCTATTTAATATCGTTTTGGCGTGGCTGAAAGTAAGGAAGCCCTCTTTACCGTGGTAATGCCCCATACCTGAAGGTCCAATGCCACCAAAGGGTGCGTCATCAGCAGCCACATGAAATACGGTATCGTTAATGCAAACGCCACCTGAGTGGGTATGATGTAAAATATTATTTTGAGTCTTACCGTCAAAACTTAAGATATACAGTGCAAGCGGGCGATCGCGTTGATTGACATAACCTATCGCTTCATCTACCGATTGATAGCCAATAATTGGCAAAATAGGACCAAAAATTTCATCTTGCATCACTAGCATGTCTGTATTGACCTTGGTCATTAACTGGGTTGCTAGTTTTCGCTTACCAGGTGTGACACTGCCAGTAGAAGCTGATATGACAGTCGCTCCCTTTGCCTTGGCATCATCAATTACTTTCGTTAAGCGTTCAAATTGGCGATCATTAATAATGTTGCCGTAATCTGGGTTGTTATCAAAATCAGGGTACATTTTATTAAATCTTACTTGGTAAGCTTTAATAAATTCGTCAATTTTGTCTTCAGGGCAAAGTACATAATCAGGGGCGACACAAATTTGGCCTGCATTTAAGCATTTACCAAAAATTAATCGCTCTACAGCTGTTTCAATAGGCATGTCAGGTGCAATAATAGCCGGTGATTTACCGCCAAGTTCTAAGGTCACAGGGGTGAGATTTTCTGCTGCAGCTCGCATAACATGACGGCCAACAACCGTTGAGCCAGTAAACAGAATGTGATCAAAAGGCAGCGCTGAAAATTGAGCTGCGACATCCGCTTCACCTTCCACTAATGCGACTTCATTTGGATCAAAAACCTGTGCTAACAAGTCCCGCAATACTTGATTAATGTGTGGCGTGAACTCAGACATTTTTAACATGGCTCGATTACCCGCAGCGATAGCGGTGATCAGCGGACCAATTGATAACATCACTGGAAAGTTCCACGGCACAATAATGCCTACTACACCTAAAGGTTGATATTGCACAGTGACTTTAGAAGGCGAAAGTAATAAACCAGCATGGCGCTTACTAGGCTTCATCCAAGCTCTAAGGTTTTTTAGGGTGTAATTAATGTTATTGATACAAGGCATAATATCGGAAATGACGGTATCGTTTTCTGAGCGGTGGCCATAGTCATTATTGAGTGCGGTGACTATTTTTTGCTGATTTTGCAATAGTGATAGTTTTAGTTGTTTCAGTTTAGCCACTCGCGACTCATAGCTTGGAGCAGGCATTGATAAATATTGGCTGCGTTGGGAATGAAGCAATTGCTGTAGTGGTGATAACGGTGAGTGTTCAACGGCCATATTCATAAGGTAACTCCTGCAAAAAGAATCGAAAATACGGTTAAATATAAACCGACTGATTAGTCGGTCTAATTCTAAGGGGGTTTTACTCGATATGCAATAACTGTTGAGTATTTGACCAAGATCACTTAGAAGTTGCGATAAAAGACTACACTTTAAAAATGTTTCAATTTTTTAAGGAGGATATTATGCGAAGTAAAACGATTCTATGGCCGACAGATTTTTCTGAGACGGCGTCCCATGCACTGCAATATGCCATTGAAATGGCCAATCTGTATAACGTCGGCATAAGAATTTTGCATGTGGTTGATCAACCTTTTGGTGATGAAAATTACATGATATTAGCGGTAACACCAGAAGAGTTAGCTAAAAGTATGGAGGAGACTGCTGCACAAAAAATGCACTCTTTACTCGCTAAGTTAACTATTACGACCCCAGTTGAAACCATTGTTCGTAGAGGTGATGCTGTCACTGAAATAGTCGCTGAAGCTAATTCAGGCGATATAGGTATGGTTGTGATAGCCAGTCATGGACGCACAGGTTTGGCCCATTTTTTACATGAAAATGTTGCTGAATCAGTCGCCAATCAAGCAAGTTGTCCGGTACTGGTGGTCAAATAGTGCAATTGTAGAATTGATTGATTTAGATGGTCTCAGTTACTTACCTATCTAATTTATTCTTTATTATTAATACTTAACCGTCATTCGCACCAAGACCTGCTATTTATTGGCAAAATTAGTGCTTATCGATAAAAAGATGACTTAGATAAAAAGATGACCCGGATAAAAAAATAACTGTGCCACAAGAGTGAGTGGCACTCGTTATCTTGTTGAGTGTTAAGTGATGCTTGGTAATTGCTAAATCCATTGCTTATATTGAGTTGAAACGGTATTGAGTGATCGGGCTATTAATGTGTTTGCCACTTCAATAGGTATATAAGGCAGTATAATAGCGCCACTTGCTAAACCTAATTCTAAATAGGCAAGTTGTTGCGTTTTCTGCATTGCTGTCTGCGTGACTTTCACGTGTTGTATTTTTTCAAATGGAATTCGTTTCCAGTCTCGTCCTAGTAAACCGCTGTGTTGCCAAACTGCATCTTGTTCTAGCACATATCCCCATCGCTTATAGCGAATATAAAGCAGTAGGCTCGCTAATATGGCTGCAACAAACGCGAACTCAACCAGTTTGATGTCTATATCCAAGGTGAAAAATAGGCCAAGTAAAATACTAAAGGGAATAAATGGCAGCCATATTCTTTTATATAACCAAGCAATATTTATCCCAGTGTAGTCGGTCGGTAATGTAATAACTGAAGGACTTAATGAAGGTAACATACTGAATATCGGTTCTATTTCAGTATTTTTAATAGAAGGGATAAGCATATGTTGCTTGGTTCTTTCCTCCACTTCATTACCTTTTACTTGCTTCAAAAACAGCGTCCAGCGGTTAACAAAGCGCGCTAATAGCGGTTGTTGAAAATGGATAACCTGAATACGCTTAATCGCTAATGCATCTTGTTGATGCGCAATAACCCCGCCACTACGTTGCAATGTCTGTTGATGTTTATCGAGTGAATATGGATGATATTTGAGTACTGAGGCTAGAATTGAAATAGCCGAAAAAAGTAGGTAACCCATGATAAATAAACTGCTAATCATGATTAATTGCAGCATGAAACTATCATGTGTGGCTTGGTTTACCCATTCTACTGATGCTTTAATTAAGGGAGATTGAGCCACTTTCTCCCACTCAATTTGTCCAGCTACAGGACCTGCAATAATGGCGAACCAAATAAAGTTATTTTGATAAAAACCAAATATGACAAGCTCCTTCAAGCTTCGTTTTATAATCGGTTGGTCCGAGGTCGTCGCTTTCATCGCTATTTTGCTAGTTTCATCATCCTTGCTTGTTGCTGTTTCACTGACATTATTTAGCTGCAATAAGTGCTGCTTTAAAATCTGCGCATGTTGAGCGTCAAGGGCAGTTAGCTTGGCTTCATCTTTACTTGAACCAGCGGTTTCTATGACCAAAACGGCAAGCTTGAGTGGCTTAAAATAAAAAGGTTGTTCAAAACGAATATTTTGAATTCGATTAAGAGGGATTTCATCTTTTTTAGTGAAAAACAGCCCTCGTTTTACATCGAGTTGCTCTGTACTTATTCTGTAGCGAAATTTTCGCCATTGAATGAAGGCAAATGAGGTCAATAAAATAAGTAAGACTATAAATCCATCAATAACCCATACAATCGATACATCGTTGCTCCAACCAGCATAAAAAATTGGGATTAAAGCATAACCGTTACTTAGAATGTTTTTCAGCGAACCGAACACAAAGCTTAATATCGACCAAGGTGATAATGCTCTCCAATCAGTTAAACTCGGGGTTGGCTTGATGTTGGCTTGTTCATGTGCGCTTGATGGTTGATCATCAGTCATGTTGAGGATCCAAATCAGTATTTAACTCTTGTTGTTCTATTTGTTGGTTCTGCGCCGCTTGATGCAATAAATGCTGGCGAAGGTGTTCAGCTACTTTCGCCGGCAATCCGGGCAAATTTATTTCGGCTTCACCTGATCCCGCACTGAAACATTTTAAGGTAATAAGTTGGTATTTTCGTTCAAGTGGCCCCTGAGATAGATTAACGTGTTGTAAACGTGTGTAGGGTAGTGCGGTTGTTGATACCCAAAATAAGCCTTGTCGCATAATAAATTCATCTTTAAATACGCCATAGCAAACCGTTAATGCTTTTAAATAAGTCAATCGAGTAGCAAAAGCCCCAATGGCTAGAATAATAGGCAAAATAATAATTTTACTGATCAAATCCAAGGGTGAGGCCAGTATCATAAACAGACAAGTTACTATGGCTATTACGCCAAATAATACACCACTGGTGTAGAGTTGCAGCTTAGGATAATTGTCGTCGACCTTATTTAGGACTAAATCCTGTAAAGGCGTCAGCTGAGTGGTGGGCAATAAGTCACCGTGATCATAGCCTGTTAATGTAGGTGGCACCTGGCTATGTATATCAGAATTAGTCATCATGTCTCATCAGTTATTAAAACTTGAAATATACTATATCGACATTTTATGTCACATGATAGGGGAGTGCTTGGTTGTAGTTTGTTTATTTGTAATCAGCTTCTACCGATGATGGTTAGCATTTTTAGATGATAATGATGTTCTATTTTAGGTGATAATTAGGTTTTATAAATGATGGAGCAGAGTGGCACACATGACGTTAGATTTATTTACTGATCACGATCCCAACATTAAGTTACCTCCAGTGGTGCACCAGCCAGATTTTCTGTCCGAGCGTCAGCAAAGGCTTTTATTACAAGAAGCGAGCGATTACCCTTTAACTAAAATAGAAATTGAGGTGTATGGAAAGAAGCACTTTATTCCGCGCACACAGGTTTGGTTTGGTGATGAAGGGTGTGATTGTCGATACTCTAAAACTTTGATTAATCCCTTACCTTGGCCACCAGTATTGTCAAAATTACGGCAAACATTATTACAAAAGTGCCACTTAGACTTTAATGCCGTGTTGGTTAATCGGTATGCTAACGGGACAGAATGTATGGGCTGGCACAGTGATGATGAGCCTGAAATTGTTGCTAATAGTGCTATTGCATCCATTACACTCGGAACGTGTCGCGACTTTGTTGTGCGTCATAAGGCGTCTCAACAAAAAATGTCATACCCTTTGCAATCGGGTGATTTATTGATTATGCAACCTGGAATGCAGCAAACTTGGCAACACTGTTTGCCTAAGCGTTTAACGGTCAATACTCCACGGATAAATTTTACTTTTAGGCAGATAACACCTTATTTTTACCCGGTATGAAGTACCCACAATGTGTTTTATAAAACAGCACATAAGGTTTAAAGGGTTATCAAGACGCGGCCTGTTTGGTGTCAAAGACATCAGCCGCTATTCTCGCGAATTAATAATTCTATCTTTGCTTCCTTGTTGAGTTAACATTTTATCGCCACAGTGTTTGACGTTTACGTTTTAACCCAGTACTCTTCGATTTTTAAGAGCCCAAGAGTAGGTCGCTATGTCAGTTGCACAGACTATTACTGATAAACTGAATCAGTCGTTTACACCATCACATCTTGAAGTGATTAATGAAAGTAATCGCCATCATGTTCCACCTAATTCAGAAACCCATTTTAAAGTGGTCATCGTCAGTGATCTATTTGATGGGCAGCGTCCATTAGCGCGACATCGCAGCGTGAATGCGATTCTAGCTGATGAATTAGCGAATGGCGTACATGCATTATCAATTAATACCTACACTGAAGCAGACTGGCAAAACCTTGCTGAAGTACCTCGAACCCCGAACTGTAAAGGGTAATAGAGTCATTTTAAACCTCACTGATTAGTGGGGTTTTTTATTGAATTAAACTTCACGTTAGCATAACTATTCTTCTGCAATCTAAGCTGTATTACCTTCACATTAACGCTATATTTATACGACTTGCTTGAACTGATTGCGCGACTCGCCAATAAGATAAAAGGGACACTGGTAATCAAGTGCCTATTTCTGTATCGAGAAACCAGTGAGGCGATGTTTTAATGGAATGCCGTTACAGCAAACGGCTGAAAAATTATCACAATTAGTCACTATAAGTCTTTAGTTGAGTTTAATTCATGCTGGTAGAGAGTTGTGCATTGTTGATGGTATGATGAATCTGTTATCGTCAAACGTGTTGACCATTTTGAGTTGTTTCGAGTTAGCGCGCCCTTATCTTTGGAGAACACAATGCCGTTATTAGATAGTTTTACTGTAGATCACACTCGTATGAATGCTCCCGCTGTTCGAGTTGCCAAACATATGAGCACTCCAAAGGGGGATGCTATCACTGTATTTGATTTACGTTTTTGTGCCCCTAACAAAGACATTTTAAGTGAACGCGGTATTCATACTCTAGAGCATTTGTTTGCAGGATTTATGCGTGATCATCTTAATGGTGACAATGTTGAAATTATTGATATTTCACCGATGGGTTGTCGTACCGGGTTTTATATGAGCCTTATTGGTGAACCAAACGAGCAACAAGTTGCAGATGCGTGGTTAGGCGCAATGGAAGACGTATTAAAAGTGACTGAGCAAAAAGATATTCCAGAATTAAACGAATATCAGTGCGGTACTTATGAGATGCATTCACTTGAACAAGCACAAGATATTGCTAAAAATATTATTGCTGCTGGTGTTAGCGTAAATAAGAATGATGATTTAGCATTAAGTGGTGAGATTTTAGGCACGCTTTAACGTCAGTTATTACACAAAAAAGCGGCTTAGGCCGTTTTTTTGTGTCTAAAATTAACTAATTTTTAACAGCTTGTGGTTGATGCTGTTTTTATGTGGATTAAACCGTTATTGTATATAGCATTAACAGTGCATTTTATAAGACAAGATAGAATACGGAGATTGATATGTCTGATCGCTCTTTTAGCGTTTCAATGGTGGCCTCAGCAGTATTATTATTGCTTGGCAGTTTTCCAAGTGTAGCAAGCACAGTAACGGAGTCTATTGAAGATAAAAACTCCCGTATTGATTTACAACAAGATGGAGTGTCAATATTTCATTATCGCCAATCGGCCAATGTATTAGCCAAAGCTGGTGTGACGGTCCTTCCCAATGTTGAAGATGCGCCGAATGCGATTTCAATTCGTGGCGCAACCAATGGCGTTGCAATATTACAAGATAATATTTTTTATTTGGCGGCGCCTTATTCTGGTCAAAACCTTGTTGCTCAACCGAACTTATTTTTCCAATCGGCAATCTCAACCAACAAGCACACCAATGTAAACTCAGGCGGGCAGGGTGCATTTGGGCAACTCAATTATCTGACGGCTAAAATCAGTGAGCGTGAAACTGATGCGATTATCAATATTGAAGCCGATCAAGACGGATCGCCTGCAGGGGGCTTAATTGTTAGTGGCAAAACCAAGCAATATGGCATGTTATTGGGCGTTGATTACCAAAAAGATGAAACAGATGTAGGGCTTAACAGCAGTATAGATAATAAACATCAAGCAACAGACATCCTGTTTAAAATTAATGCTGATAGCCTAGTCGGTGCTAGAAATCCACAAAAAACAGAGTTCAGTTATCATTTTACTGATACTACACTTGATAATAGTGATATTGGATTAACCCTCGCAGATTTTACTACATCGGCTGATAATCGCTATGCAGCGACAGCGTTGGATTTTGATCAAGGTAAGCGTCAACGATATGCCCTAGCACATCAAGTTAATATATCAGGTCAGTCGATTATGTCGACAGACTTTTATTATCAAAGCTTTGCTCAACGTGGCCATAATACGTTAACAATCAATGACGAAATAATTAACCGTCAGTTGTTACAGGTATTATCTGATTTTGAAACCAATCCTACTTCCCAAGGCTTACCCGCAAGTGCAGTGGTTGCTAATAACGATTTTGATGGTTTTGGTGTGCAGACGAAGGGGGTCAGCCTTTACGGCGCTCATGAAGTAACCTATCAAGCGCGTTATCATAGTGATAAGGCTGAAATGAAAGTGGCTAAAATAGATTACTTATTAAGTGAAAATTTAGGCCTCAATGCACTGGATGTGCAATATGGTATTGGTGATTATACGGATGATGCAGATGCATTTACTACGTCGGTTAATACCAAGCTGAACTATGATGCCTGGTCAGTAAATTTCGGCTTAGGTTATGAAAGTGTGAGCGTGACGCGTGAGTTAGGTGACAATGCAGATTTATTAACCGCGGCTGACTTTTCTGATGATGGCTGGTTACCTTCTGTTGAACTTGCTTATAAAAAGGATGCCTGGCTATTAGCATTAAGTGCTAAACAAGCCTGGACCGCTGCTGGTGCCGGTAATGCCGAGCAACTAGCACAAGAGGCATTACAATATCAACTGGCATTACAATATCAACAAGAAAATTTCAATGTCGGTTTATCGACTTATATGCATGATTTTGATAATCAGCATATGACCTGTAAATGGGGTGTTAATTGTGTTCCTTTGCAAGAGGCATTACAGGTTAATTTACAAGATGTCTCTGTGGCAGGTATAGATTTAACGATTGACTACAAAATGGACTTTAATAGTTTCTCTATTCCAATGGCGTTAGATTATAGCTATACCCAAGCTGAATTTGGTCAGTCTAGCTGTGATGCCGTTGTTGGTTGTTATGCTGATGGCCAACAATTGCCTTGGGTGCCAGAGCAACAAGTTAGCGCCAGTATTGGTCTGGTTATGGGCAAGTTTAGTATTTTTGCTAATGGCTTGTATCAATCAGAAACTGGCAGCGTGTTTACCTTAGGGAATTATGGTATTGACTCGCAACTTAAAATTGATTTAGCAGCGCATTATCAAATGACTCAAGCGCACAATGTCTATGTCCGCATAGAGAATGTGTTAGATGAAGAGTTAATCGCTAAAAATTATCAGATGGGAATGTTATCTCAAAGTGAAATGACAACCTACATTGGTTATCAAGGTAAATTCTAATTCAGATTGTAAATTTTACACCTGTCAACTAGCCTGCTTATTATAGGTTAGTTGGCTAATTATCCGCTGGGCAGTGTTCTGGTTGATAAATAATCATTTCATCTTTAAAGATAGTGTAAAGCTCATGCTGAAATAGCATGGGCTTTATTTGTAATCCTTCCTATTTTAAAAATATTAATCAAAAATATTACTTTTAAAATTAATGCTATATTTTAGTTTGCATGGAACAAAATATGCGCTTTAGGCCTAATAAATAATCGACAGTCGCTTTGCTCTATAATTAGAAGATTAAATTGGTGCATTGGTTTGAAAACACCTATTATTTTCGTGGCGATAGTCTTATATATGGGGTAAAATGCGCGCGACCAGCGTGATTATGATCGCATTTCCGTGTTAAACCTGCGCTAGCTCAAGAATGATGTGTATTTTAACACATTGTTTTTTAGCGGAACGTGGCGCATTGTCTTTCCTTCAAACGTAGTGCTTGTGGATATGATTACAATTAAGAAAGGATTGGAACTACCTATAACAGGTAGACCAGAGCAAGTTATCCATAATGGCCCAGCCATTAGACACGTAGCTACTTTGGGTGAAGAGTATATTGGCTTACGTCCAACGATGAAGATTAAAGTGGGCGATAAAGTACAAAAAGGCCAGGTTCTTTTTGAAGATAAGAAGAATTTAGGCGTTAAATATACGGCTTTAGCCAGTGGTACTATTTCCGAAATTAACCGAGGTGCTAAACGTGTACTTCAGTCTGTTGTCATTGAAGTTGAAGGTAACGATTGTGTTGCGTTCAATAAATATGATGCTGGCGCATTAGACACGTTAGACTCGCAAGTTGTTCGTGATAATCTGATTGAATCAGGTTTATGGACGGCATTGCGTGTGCGCCCATTTAGCAAAGTGCCTGCAGTTGATGCTGCTACACAAGGCATTTTTGTCACTGCTATCGATACACAACCTCTTGCTGCCAATCCTGTGGTAGTCATTGCCGAACATAAAGATGATTTTGCCAATGGCTTAAAAGTGCTTGCACGTTTAACTGAAGGTAAAGTGTATTTATGTAAAGCATCTGGTGCAGATATTCCTGCAGCAAATGCCCAAGTGGCTGAGTTTGCTGGAAAACACCCAGCAGGTCTTGTCGGTACACACATACATAACATTCTTCCAGCTTCTGCTACTCGTAGTGTTTGGCATGTTGGCTATCAAGATGTTATTGCTATTGGCCAGTTATTCACTCAGGGCACATTAAATACTGAGCGTGTTATTGCCATTGCCGGTCCTAAAGCAAAACAACCTCGTTTAATTCGTACTCAAGTAGGCGCAAGTATTACTGAGTTAACGACAAATGAGGTTAATGAAGGCAAAGTTCGTGTCATTTCAGGCTCAGTATTAAACGGCCGCTTAGCAATCGGGCCTCACGCATACTTAGGTCGTTACCACGCGCAAGTTAGCTTACTTGAAGAAGGTTATGAGAAAGAGTTATTCGGTTGGGCTATGCCTGGGTCGGATAAATTCTCAGTCACTCGTGCATTTTTAGGTCACTTAAGTCCTTCTCGCTTATTTCCAATGACAACTAGCACTGGTGGTTCAGACCGCGCTATGGTGCCGATTGGAAACTATGAGCGGGTAATGCCACTTGATATTCTTCCTACCATGTTATTACGTGACTTAGTGTCGGGTGATTATGATGGCGCCGTGAGACTGGGTGCTCTTGAGTTAGATGAAGAAGATTTGGCGTTATGTACTTTCGTATGTCCAGGTAAATATGACTATGCTTCATATCTACGTGACTGCTTAGATACGATCGAGAGGGAAGGCTAATGGGCTTGAAAGATTTTATCGAACGTATTGAACCGCAATTTGAAAAGGGCGGCAAATACGAGAAGTGGTATGCGCTTTATGAAGCGGCTGCCACAGTATTTTATACTCCAGGTAAAGTGAACAAGGGTAGAACCCATGTTCGTGATAACATCGATCTAAAGCGTATTATGATTACGGTTTGGGCGTGTACATTTCCAGCTATGTTTTTTGGTATGTACAACGTGGGTCTTCAAGCGCAAGTGGCATTAGTTGCTGGCTTTGGTACTCCAGATGTTTGGCAAGTTGGCTTGTTTGAGTTATTTGGTGCTCAGTTAACCGCTGACTCTGGGATCACATCATTGATGTGGTATGGCGCGTGCTTCTTCCTCCCTATCTACGCGGTGACTTTCGCTGTCGGTGGTTTCTGGGAAGTATTATTCGCTTCAGTCCGTGGCCATGAAGTAAACGAAGGTTTCTTCGTGACTTCAGTGCTATTCGCACTAACTTTACCTGCAACGATTCCTTTATGGATGGTGGCGTTGGGAATTACATTCGGTGTTGTGGTCGCCAAAGAAATCTTTGGCGGTACAGGCCGTAACTTCCTTAACCCTGCTTTAGCCGGTCGTGCATTTTTGTTCTTTGCTTACCCCTTAAGTATGTCTGGTGACACTACTTGGGTTGTTGCCGATGGCTATTCTGGCGCAACATCACTAAGCCTAGCTGCACAAGGCACATTTGATTATGCTAATAATGCAAAATGGATTGATTCCTTTATGGGCTTCATTCCTGGTTCAGTTGGTGAAGTTTCTACCTTTGCTATTTTGCTGGGCGGTTTAGTCATTATTTATGCTCGCATCGCTTCATGGAGAATTGTAGGTGGTGTTTTCATAGGCATGGCTGCTATTGCAACATTATTAAACGTAATTGGTAGCGATACTAACCCTATGTTCGCAATGCCTTGGTATTGGCACTTAGTGTTAGGTGGTTTTGCTTTCGGTATGATGTTTATGGCGACTGATCCAGTATCAGCTTCATTTACCAATTCTGCAAAGTGGGCCTATGGTCTGTTAATCGGTGCGATGGTAGTGTTTATCCGTGTGATTAACCCTGCATTCCCTGAAGGTATGATGTTAGCTATTTTGTTTGCTAACTTATTTGCCCCATTATTCGACCACTTCGTCGTGCAAGCAAATATCAAACGGAGGATCGCTCGTGGCTAGTAATAAAGATTCGTTCGGTAGAACGCTATTTGTTGTTGTCGGCTTATGTCTTATCTGCTCAGTGCTTGTTTCTACCGCGGCTGTGGTATTAAAACCTATTCAGCAAGAGAACAAGTTACTTGATAAGCAAAAGTATATTCTAGAAGCGGCAAGCCTTATTAATACTAAAGAAGGTAATGTCACTAAAGCAGATATTCTTAGCAAATATAATCAATATGTTGAAGCGCGTTTAGTCGACCTGAAAACCGGTGAGTTTGTCGAAGGTGACGCTAACACTTATGATCAACGTAAAGCATCACGTGATTTAAGTACTTCATCAATTCCTGAAAATGACATTGCATCAATCAAGCGCGTTGCTGATAACGCCGTAGTGTATTTAGTGCGTGATGATGACGGTAACTTAACAAGCGTAATTTTACCTATTCACGGTTACGGCTTATGGTCAACCATGTATGCATTTTTAGCATTGGAAGCTGACTTAAACACGATTCAAGGCTTAGTTTATTATGACCAAGCTGAAACACCGGGTTTAGGTGGTGAAGTTGAAAATCCAAAGTGGAAAGCACTCTGGAAAGGCAAGCAGTTATTTGATGAGCAAGGTGACTTGGCCATCAGCGTAACGAAAAACCCTGCAGTGGCAAGCACTGTTTACGGTGTTGATGCACTTTCTGGTGCAACATTAACCAGTAACGGTGTACAGCATTCATTGCAGTTTTGGTTAGGTAAAGAAGGCTTTGCAAGCTTTATCGCTAAAGCACGCAACGGAGGGTTAAGCTAATGGCTGACGTTAAAGAACTTAAACAGGTTCTCACCGGACCTATTATCAATAACAACCCAATAGCATTGCAAATATTGGGTGTATGTAGTGCCCTGGCTGTTACCACTAAGCTTGAAACTGCATTGGTAATGACGATTGCATTAACAGCGGTAACAGCGTTTTCTAACCTGTTTATTTCGCTTATTCGTAATCACATTCCAAGCAGTGTGCGTATTATTGTACAGATGACCATTATTGCCTCATTGGTAATTGTGGTTGACCAGGTCCTACAAGCTTATGCTTATGCTATTTCTAAACAGTTATCAGTATTTGTAGGTTTGATTATTACTAACTGTATTGTAATGGGTCGTGCTGAAGCTTATGCAATGAAAACACCTCCGATGATGAGTTTTATGGATGGTATCGGTAACGGATTAGGTTACGGTGTTATTTTATTGTCTGTTGGTTTTTTCCGTGAATTATTTGGTAATGGTTCATTATTCGGCGTAGAAATCCTCAGCAAAATCTCTGACGGTGGTTGGTATCAGCCTAACGGTTTATTACTGCTGCCACCAAGTGCGTTCTTCTTGATCGGCGGTTTTATCTGGTTGATCCGTACTTATAAGCCAGAGCAAGTTGAAGCAAAAGGGTAAACGCAATGGAACATTATATTAGTTTATTAATTCGCTCCGTTTTCATTGAAAATATGGCGCTAGCGTTCTTCTTAGGTATGTGTACTTTCTTAGCCGTGTCTAAGAAAGTGACTACTGCGATGGGCCTAGGTGTTGCAGTTATCGTGGTGTTAGCTATCTCGGTCCCTGCTAACCAAATTATTTATCAAGGTTTGCTTGCTCCTGGTGCTTTAGCTTGGGCTGGTATACCGGAAGCTGATTTAAGCTTCTTGAAGTTCATTACCTTCATCGGTGTGATTGCAGCGCTTGTACAAATTTTGGAAATGGCATTAGATAAATACTTTCCACCTTTATATAATGCATTGGGTATTTTCTTACCATTGATTACTGTTAACTGTGCAATTTTCGGTGCAGTATCATTTATGGTAGAGCGTGATTATAACCTAGGCGAAAGCGTAGTGTTTGGTATCGGCTCTGGTATCGGTTGGGCGTTAGCAATTGTATTGTTGGCGGGTATCCGTGAGAAAATGAAGTATTCTGATGTGCCAAATGGCTTACGTGGCTTAGGTATTACCTTTGTTACCGCAGGTCTTATGGCTTTGGGTTTCATGTCGTTCTCTGGTGTTTCTTTGTAAGAAATACTGAGACGAAGTATTAATTTGAACCTTTAAGGAATAAGTGAATGGGTATTCTTGAATCTACTCCAATAGATGTTTATCTAGGTGTGAGTATGTTTACTGTTATTGTACTAGTTTTGGTATTAGTGATTTTATTCGCTAAGTCGAAGCTGGTTGCTAGCGGTGATATCACCATTAGTATCAATGGTGATGCAGACAAGGCAATTAAAACAGGTGCCGGTGGTAAGCTACTGGGTGCCTTAGCCAACAATGGTATTTTCGTATCAAGTGCATGTGGTGGCGGTGGCTCATGTGGTCAATGTCGCGTGATGATTAAATCTGGTGGCGGTGATATTTTGCCAACAGAGCTTGATCACATTAGTAAAGGCGAAGCTCGCCAGGGTTGTCGTTTGTCATGTCAGGTCAACGTAAAAAGTGACATGGACATTGAATTAGACGAAGAAATCTTCGGCATTAAAAAATGGGAATGTGCAGTTATCTCTAACGATAACAAAGCCACTTTCATTAAAGAGCTTAAGCTTCAAATTCCTGATGGCGAAACAGTTCCATTCCGCGCCGGCGGTTATATTCAAATTGAAGCACCAGCTCATCATGTTAAATATGCTGAGTTTGAAGTGCCTGAAAAATATCGTGGTGACTGGGAGCATTTTGGCTTCTTCAAGCTAGAGTCAAAAGTCGACGAAGAAACCATTCGTGCATACTCAATGGCTAACTATCCAGAAGAGTTTGGTATTATTATGCTGAACGTGCGTATTGCTACTCCACCGCCACGTAATTTAACCTTGCCTTGTGGTAAAATGTCTTCGTATATTTGGAGCTTGAAAGAGGGTGATAAAGTCACTATTTCTGGTCCTTTTGGTGAGTTTTTCGCTAAAGATAGTGATGCAGAAATGGTATTTATTGGTGGTGGAGCAGGTATGGCGCCAATGCGTTCTCATATCTTCGACCAGCTTAAACGCTTAAACTCGAAACGTAAGATCAGTTTTTGGTACGGTGCGCGGTCTAAACGTGAAATGTTCTATGTAGAAGATTTTGACGGCCTTGCAGCTGAAAATGATAACTTCAAATGGCATGTTGCTTTGTCTGATCCTCAGGCAGAAGATAACTGGACTGGTTACACAGGTTTTATTCATAACGTACTGTATGAAAACTATCTGCGTGATCATGATGCGCCAGAAGATTGTGAGTTCTACATGTGTGGACCTCCAATGATGAACGCAGCAGTTATAGGCATGTTAAAAGATTTAGGTGTTGAAGATGAAAACATCTTATTAGATGACTTCGGCGGTTAATATCAATTAAGTTAAGGTGCTAAATTTAGCACCTTAATTTTTTATAGATTGCAGTATGCATTAGCTACTGCAATTTTTTGTTTTATGGGATAGTTCATTATGGCGACATCAATTAAATCATTCCTGCTCATCCTGATTGCTTGCACAATTACAGCCTGTACACAACCTGAGACAACCATTAAGTTGGAAGGGCGAACAATGGGCACTACATATCATATTACTTTGGTCACTAACGAGCATTTGCCACAAGCACAATTGTTACAAACAGAAATAGATATGGCCCTTGAGACCGTTAATAATCAAATGTCTACCTATCGTCCGAACTCAGAGTTATCTCGTTTTAATCAGTTACAAATTAGACAAGGTGTCGATGTCTCACCCGATACTCTTTTGGTTGTAAAAGAGGGGATCCGTTTGAACGAGATAACTGACGGTGCTTTAGATATTACTCTTGGACCGCTGGTTAACTTATGGGGATTTGGCCCAGACAAACGTCCTACATCTATTCCGACAGCTCAAGCCATAAGCGATGCTAAAGCAAAGACAGGGATCAATGAGTTAACTATTGAAGGCACCAAGCTAGTTAAACATAATGCCGATTTATATGTTGATCTATCCTCAATAGCTAAAGGCTTTGGTGTTGATAAAGTGGCATCTTTATTAGACAAGTATCAAATAGAAGGTTATTTAGTTGAAATTGGTGGCGAAATTAGTACCAAAGGGACTAAATATGACGGTACGCCTTGGCGTGTCGCAATTGAAAAGCCTGCAGAAGACGGGCAAGAAGTGCAGCAAGTAATAGAACTTGATACAATAGCGTTAGCAACATCAGGTGACTATCGCATTTATTATGAAGAGAACGGCGAACGTTTTACGCATTTAATTGATCCTCGCACAGGTTACCCGATTAAGCACAAATTAGCCTCAGCAACCGTACTACACAAAAGTTCAATGACAGCAGATGGTTATGCTACAGCAATGATGGTATTGGGTACTGAGGCATCATTAGCACTTGCCAAAGAGCAAAATTTAGCAATAATGCTGATTGAAAAGCAGGAACAAGGTTATCAGGTCTTTTATAGTGAGGCCTTTAAGCCTTATCTTGATTGATCCATCCATTAAACTGGAGTCCGAAATGAGCACATTTATTGCTGCGTTTGTGGTGTTATTAGTTTTTTTCTTATTGATGTCTATTGGCTATATCATTAAGAAAAAAGCAGTGGAAGGAAGTTGTGGTGGCTTAGGAGTGTTAGGCATCGAAAAAGCCTGTGACTGCGATGACCCCTGTGACAAACGTAAACGTCGAATGGCAGAAGAAGAACGCCTCGAGAAGTTAGCGCAAAACAGAATCATCTAACTTATTTGATTAGAGTTAATAAAGTTGTACATATAACAGCGCACAAAAAAGTGGGCTGTTTTTATATGATGACGCTGAAATTTATCGTCTTTAGCAGCATTTTTAGCTATCTGACTAGCAAGTCAGTAAAAGCTTAGGTAAGCTGTTGCCCATTATCTATGTAACATCCCTGTCGTATTACTTGTAGGTTTTAAAGTAAGTCATTCCAAACGATTATTATTGTGTCGATATTTTATCGGCACGGGATGCATTTGTTTTATGGAGATCACTTAACATGAATAAAGTTCCAATGACCGTTGTTGGTGCTGATCAATTACGCAAAGAATTAGACATCTTAAAGTTTGATCGACGCCCTAAAATTACAGAAGCAATTGCTTCGGCGCGTGAGCTTGGTGATTTAAAAGAAAATGCAGAATATCATGCAGCACGTGAAGATCAGGGTATATGTGAAGCCCGTATTCGTGATATTGAAGGCAAACTGTCTAATGTACAGATTATTGATGTCACTAAAATAGAGAATACTGGCAGAGTTATCTTTGGTACTACTGTCAGCATTCTCAATATCAATACCGATGCTGAAGTAACTTACCGCATAGTGGGTGATGATGAAGCAGATATCAAATTGAATTTGATATCTGTTAACTCCCCGATTGCTCGTGGACTTATTGGTAAAAACGAAGGTGACGAAGTCGGTATTGCCACTCCTGGTGGAATAACTGATTACGAAATTTTATCAGTTAAATATATTTAATTTTTACAAATAATAAAAAAACCACTGCCTTGGCAGTGGTTTTTTTATGTCAAATTGTTATAACTTAAATCAATGAATTGGTTGATTCATTGACAATAATTATTTTGCTTTTGGAATGGCAATTTTCATTTCTGCAGATTGACGGAAGATAACTAAAATATGACCGATAGTTTGCACTTTCGTTGACTGAGTTTCACGTACAATGGCGTCAACGATGGCATTTTTAAGTTCTCTATCAGAAGAGGCAACTTTTACTTTGATCAATTCATGATAACTAAGTGCGCTATCAATTTCAGCCAGAACACCTTCAGTCAAACCATTGGCACCAAGCATCACAACTGGCTTTAAATTGTGCGCCAAGCCTTTTAGATGCTGCTTTTGTTTGGTTGTTAAATTCATTTATACCAACTTTTACTGAGTTACTGTTGAAAAGCGGCTATTCTACCCTTATATAGTCTTTATGTAACTCTCAATCGTTGCGGAATTTCAATGTCAGCTAAAAAACGTACAGCCAGCTCAAATCGCTGGATGCTAGAACACTTTGATGATCATTATGTTAAATTGGCTCAAAAACGTGGAATGCGCTCGCGCGCAGCTTTTAAACTAGAAGAAATTCAGCAAAAAGATCACTTGATTAAGTCAGGTATGACTGTAGTAGACTTAGGTGCAGCTCCTGGAGGTTGGTCTCAAGTTGCGGTTAAGTTAGCTGGAGAAAGGGGTAAAGTAATCGCCTGTGATATTTTACCTATGGATCCCATTGTCGGAGTAGATTTCTTGCAAGGGGATTTCAGAGAAGAAAAAGTACTCGAAGCTTTGCTTGACCGTGTAGGTGAAGCTAAAGTGGATGTGGTATTATCAGATATGGCACCAAATATGAGCGGTGCAGATGTTGTTGATCAACCTAGAGCAATGTATTTAGTTGAATTGGCATTAGACATGTGTAGGCAAGTATTGGCTCCAAACGGCTGCTTTGCCGTCAAAGTCTTTCAGGGGGAGGGGTTTGACGATTATATGAAGTCGGTAAAACAAGTTTTCAAAGTAGTAAAAACCCGTAAACCAGACTCATCTAGGGCGCGCTCTAGAGAAGTCTATTTAGTGGCGACTGGTTACAAGTTGTAGTAGTCTAATATCCATTATCGCAAGACTGTAATAGAGGTCTAATAATTTGAGTGACATGGCAAAAAATTTAATACTCTGGGTCGTCATCGCTGTTGTGTTGATGTCAGTATTTCAGGGTTATTCCCCCACTTCTTCGAATTCGCAGAAGATGGACTATTCCGCTTTTCTTGATAATGTCCGAGATGGACAGATTAAAACTGTTGAGATTAAAAGCGATCAGCGAACTATTGAGGGAACAAAATCTTCAGGAGATAAGTTCACCACGATTATGCCTATGTATGACCAAGATTTAATAAATGATCTTGATCGCAGAGGTATTTCGATGAAAGGTCAAGAAGCTGAAGAGTCAGGCTTCTTAACTCAAATATTCATTTCATGGTTCCCAATGCTACTGCTTATCGGTGTGTGGATTTTCTTCATGCGTCAAATGCAAGGTGGTGGCGGTAAAGGTGCAATGTCGTTTGGTAAGAGTAAAGCCAAGCTGATGAGCGAAGACCAAATTAAGACCACTTTTGCTGATGTTGCAGGTTGTGATGAAGCAAAAGAAGAAGTTAAAGAGCTGGTTGATTATTTACGTGATCCAACCAAGTTTCAAAAGTTAGGCGGCCGTATTCCAACTGGTGTATTAATGGTTGGTCAACCTGGTACAGGTAAAACCCTGTTAGCTAAGGCTATTGCCGGTGAGTCTAAGGTGCCATTCTTTACTATATCAGGATCTGATTTTGTTGAGATGTTTGTTGGTGTTGGTGCCTCTCGTGTGCGTGACATGTTCGAACAAGCAAAAAAATCTTCTCCTTGTATCATTTTTATCGATGAAATCGATGCCGTAGGTCGCCAACGAGGTGCAGGTGTTGGTGGTGGTCATGATGAACGTGAACAAACCTTAAACCAAATGCTGGTTGAGATGGATGGTTTTGAAGGTAATGAAGGCGTCATTGTTATTGCTGCAACTAACCGCCCTGACGTTTTAGACTCTGCGTTACTTCGTCCAGGTCGTTTTGACAGACAAGTCGTGGTTGGATTACCTGATGTTCGTGGCCGTGAACAAATTTTAAAAGTACATATGCGCAAAGTGCCCTTGTCTGAAGATGTCAAAGCAAGCGTCATTGCCCGTGGTACACCTGGTTTTTCTGGAGCTGATCTCGCTAACTTAGTTAATGAAGCTGCTTTGTTTGCTGCGCGTGGTAATCGCCGCATGGTTAGCATGGAAGAGTTTGAACGGGCCAAAGATAAAATCATGATGGGCGCAGAACGCCGTTCTATGGTGATGTCAGAATCTGAAAAAGAAATGACAGCTTATCATGAAGCCGGTCACGCCATTGTGGGTTGTTTAGTGCCGGAGCATGATCCTGTGCATAAAGTCACTATTATCCCACGAGGTCGTGCATTAGGGGTGACCTTCTTCCTACCATTAGCAGATGCCGTTAGTCAAAGTCGTCTAAAACTAGAATCGCAAATTTCTGTCGCTTATGGTGGTCGATTAGCTGAAGAGTTAATTTATGGTAGTGATAAAGTGTCTACTGGAGCATCGCAAGATATTAAGTATGCAACTTCTATTGCACGTAATATGGTGACTCAGTGGGGATTTTCAGACAAATTAGGTCCTTTACTTTACGCTGAAGAAGACAATGAAGTGTTCTTAGGGCGTAGCATGGGCAAATCTAAAGCCATGTCTGCCGATACCGCTTCGCTTATTGATTCTGAAATCAAAGCATTTATTGATAAAAATTATCAACGAGCGCAAACAATGCTGACTGAAAATATGGATATTTTGCACTCCATGAAAGATGCATTGATGAAGTATGAAACCATTGATTCATTGCAAATTGATGACTTGATGAACCGTCGTGAAGTTCGTCAACCTGCTGACTGGCAAGTTGATGAATCTTCTGATGATAAAGGTGATGGCAAGCCTGAAGCAAAAGATGATGATAAAGTTGAAAATGCAATAACTGAGTCAGAAGACAATGCTAAAAAAGATGATTTAAAGCCTGATGAGTCACCCGTTAAGTAATTACGTGGTGTAAGTTAAACAAAGCCCCGTAAGGGGCTTTTTTGTTTCAGCTGATGGGTAATTATAGGTAACCGGTAATGTTTAAATTATCACATGGTAATAAGCTGTTAGATTTGGCTCAACCTGTTGTTATGGGCATTGTTAACGTAACACCAGATTCCTTTTCCGATGGCGGAGATTTCAATTTATTCGAAGATGCCTGCAAACATGTTGATTATATTATCGAGCAAGGCGCTAGCATTATCGATGTCGGTGGTGAATCGACCCGTCCAGGTGCCTCTGAGGTCACTGTTGAACAAGAACTTGCAAGAGTATTACCTCTAATCAAATATATTGCTGATAAACATGATGTTTGGATCTCAATTGATACCAGTAAGCCAGAGGTTATGCAGCAAGCTGTAGCAGCGGGTGCCAATTTAATAAATGATGTTAGAGCTTTACAGCTCCCTGGTGCAATTGAGATGGCAGCAGCTTTGAAAGTGCCAGTTTGTTTGATGCATATGCAAGGTCAGCCTCAAACAATGCAAGACTCACCAGAGTATCAAGATGTTATCTCTGAGGTAAGTGCTTTTTTTGAGCAACGGATTCTAGCTTGTGAGGCTGCAGGGATCACAAGAAGCAAGATAATATTAGATCCAGGCTTTGGCTTTGGTAAAACTTTAGCGCATAATTACCGCTTATTAGCGACATTGCCGCTGCTGCATCAATTTCACTTACCAATATTAATTGGTTTGTCTCGAAAAAGCATGATTGGTGATTTATTAGCAAGGCCAACGTCTGAGCGTTTGGCTGGCAGTCTTGCAGGCGCGTTAATTGCAGCACAGCAAGGAGCTCAAATTATACGTGTACATGACGTTCCCGAAACCGTCGATGTACTGAAAGTCATGGCGGCTACCATGGCGAATATTTAAGTTAGCCGTTCTCATGATAAATTAATTACAACAAACTGAGTGAATTCACTTAAGTGGGGATATGTGAAACAAAGACAATTTTTTGGAACTGATGGCATTCGTGGAAAGGTCGGTTCAGGCAAAATGACACCTGAGTTAGCATTAAAACTAGGCTGGGCAGCAGGACGAGTGCTTTCACGCAGTGGAACAAAAAAAGTAATTATTGGTAAAGACACCCGTATTTCAGGTTACTTATTTGAATCAGCACTCGAAGCGGGCTTATCTGCAGCAGGTTTGAATGTGTTACTGCTTGGGCCTATGCCGACGCCTGCGGTGGCATATTTAACCAGAACATTTAGAGCAGAAGCTGGTGTAGTGATCAGTGCATCGCATAATCCTTATTATGATAATGGAATTAAGTTTTTTTCAACTGATGGCAGTAAGCTAGATGATGCTATTGAGCTTGAAATTGAAGCTGAGCTTG
This sequence comes from Shewanella glacialimarina, assembly GCF_020511155.1. NCBI lineage: Bacteria > Pseudomonadati > Pseudomonadota > Gammaproteobacteria > Alteromonadales > Shewanellaceae > Shewanella > Shewanella glacialimarina. The sequence goes on from NZ_CP041216.1 coordinate 1,088,011, forward strand.
AAAAGCCGTTAGTATGTGTTGAGTCACATTTGCTCGGTAAGGCACGTCGTATAGATGATGCTGCAGGTCGTTATATTGAATATTGTAAAGGGAATTTCCCTGCAGAGCACACCTTAACTGGACTGAAAATTGTAGTAGATTGTGCCCATGGTGCAACTTACCACATCGCACCGAGTGTATTTAGAGAGCTTGGTGCTGAAGTGGTTGCTATTGGTGATAAACCTGATGGGTTAAATATCAATGACAAAGTTGGCGCAACCGCGATGGCTAAAATTTGCGAAACCGTACTCGCTGAGAACGCAGATTTAGGTATCGCGTTAGATGGTGATGGCGATCGTATTATGATGGTTAATCGACATGGCGAAGTGATTGATGGTGACCAAATTTTATACATTTTAGCTGTCGATGCGCAAAAGCGTGGCGTATTAAAAGGTGGCGTTGTCGGTACTTTAATGTCAAATCTAGGACTTGACTTAGCGTTACAAGAGTTGAATATTCCTTTTGTTCGCTCTAATGTTGGCGACCGTTATGTTATGGAACTGTTGAAAAAGCATGAGTGGCGTATCGGCGGTGAAAATTCAGGTCATATTCTTAACTTAGATCATGGCACTACAGGCGACGGTATTATTGCAGGTATTTTAGTATTGGCCGCGATGCGTAGGCAGAATGCTTCCCTTGAGTCGCTTACCGAAGCGATGAAGATGCTACCGCAAGTTCTGGTTAATGTAAGATTTGAAGGCAGTAATAACCCACTTGATTCTGATGCAGTTAAATCGGCACAAGCCTATGTTGAGCAACAACTGGGTGCTCGAGGTCGAGTATTATTAAGAAAGTCTGGTACAGAACCGCTTATTCGCGTGATGGTTGAAGGCGATGAGCATGATCAAGTGCTAGCTTTTGCAAATAGAATTGCCGAAGCGGTAAAAATGTCCTGTTAGTCAGAAATAAATCATAAATATTTAATTATGCTGTTGCTGGTGTGAAAAGTAACCACTTCGACAGCTTATTGTAAATATTCATCTATTACCTATTGTAACTTGATAAGTGGTTCGCTATTATTCACGCCGCTTTCAAAGGAGACAGTGATGGCACTCAGACGTCCTATGGTAGCTGGCAACTGGAAAATGAATGGCAATTCGGCATTAGCCCAAGAGTTATTTAAAAAGTTTGCAGCAAAGCTCCAAAATGATTCAGCTGAAGTGGTTTTATGCCCGCCTTCAATTTATCTTGAAAGTGTTAGGCTACTGCTTGAGTCAAACAAGCAAACCCTAGATGGGGCACTTGTTAGAATGGGCGCGCAAAATCTTAGTCAACATGACTTCGGCGCGTATACCGGCGAAATATCCGGGCAGATGCTAAAAGATTCAGGATGTCGATACGTAATTATCGGTCACTCCGAACGTCGCCGTATGTACGGTGAAACGAGTAATATAGTGGCAGAAAAGTTTGCCGCAGCTCAAAAACATGGTTTGACACCTATATTATGTGTAGGGGAGTCAGGTCCAGCACGAGAAGCAAGACGTACTTTTGAAGTTATTGCCGAAGAGTTGGATATCGTCATTGAGAAAAATGGCACTATGGCTTTTGACAATGCGATTATCGCCTACGAACCTTTATGGGCTGTAGGTACAGGTAAGAGCGCAACTCCAGAGCAGGCACAAGAAGTTCATGCGTTTATTCGCAGTCGCCTCTCTGAAGTATCTCCATTTATTGGAGAAAATATCAGAATTTTATACGGTGGAAGTGTCACGCCAAGTAATGCGGCAGATATTTTTGCCCAACCTGATGTTGATGGTGGATTGATTGGCGGAGCTAGCTTAAATTCGTCCGAATTCCTAAGTTTATGTTCCATAGCAATGAGCGCATAATAATATGTACGAAGTACTTATAGTTGTTTACATGGTGGTAGCAATTGGCCTAGTAGGTTTAATTCTTATTCAGCAAGGTAAAGGCGCCGATATGGGCGCATCATTTGGAGCCGGAGCGTCTGGTACGTTATTTGGTTCTAGCGGTTCAGGTAACTTTCTGACTCGCAGCACAGCAGTTTTAGCTATCGCATTTTTTGCTTTAAGCTTAGTAATTGGTAATCTTAGTGCCAATCACAGTAAAGCTGAAGATAATTGGAGCGATATAGGTCCAGCCACTGAGCAAATCATTGATGAAGCGCCAGTAGTTGAACAACAATCAGAAGATAAAATCCCTGATTAAAGTACCAAATTAGCCGAGGTGGTGGAATTGGTAGACGCGCAGCCTTGAGGTGGCTGTGTCTTAACGGACGTGCGGGTTCAAGTCCCGCTCTCGGCACCAGTTAAAAATTGTTCAGTTAGCCTTGTATTACTGAATAGTTATTGCAAGATTAGACGTAAGTCAATATACTTGCATGCAGTTGACGCGGGATGGAGCAGTTTGGTAGCTCGTCGGGCTCATAACCCGAAGGTCGTCGGTTCAAATCCGGCTCCCGCAACCAGCTCCCTGTTATTGGATACTTCGATAACAGATACAGGTTCTATAGCAAAATAGCCTCGTATTTACGGGGTTTTTTGTTATATGGACTTTTGATTTTCCGTGATTTTAAGGCGGATTATACAGGGGCTTTTGCCCTTTTTTTGTTTTTTGGGGGTCATTTTTGGCAACATTAGAATCAAGACTGGTAGACATGTTAACAGTACCAGTTGAAGCACTTGGTTTTAAGCTTTGGGGCATTGAATATGTCCAAGCTGGTAAACACTCAATAGTACGCATATTTATAGATCATGAAAATGGCATCCATATTGAAAACTGTGCCGAAGTGAGCCGACAAGTGGGTGCGGTACTTGATGTTGAAGACCCTATCTCTACAGAATTTACCCTTGAAGTATCTTCTCCGGGTGTAGATAGACCTTTATTTACTGCTCAGCAATATGCAGCCTATGTAGGCGAAGATGCAAAAGTACAATTGACTATGCCGGTTGCGGGTAGTCGAAATTTAAAAGGCGCCATTGCTAAAGTTGACGGGCAAATGCTCACAATCACAGTAGATGGAAAAGACTTGGTTGTTGCTTTGGATAATATCCGCAAAGGCAACATCATCGCAAAATTTTAATAGTTTCAGGTTAAGAACGAGGCTAGACCAAATGAATAAAGAGATCCTGCTAGTAGCAGAAGCGGTTTCAAATGAGAAAGCGGTTCCGCGTGAGAAAATTTTTGAAGCGTTAGAAACTGCCCTTGCAACAGCAACCAAGAAAAAATACGAAGGTGATATTGAAGTTCGTGTTGCTATCGATCGCAAAACCGGACACTACGACACTTTCCGTCGTTGGATGGTTATCGATGATAAAGGTGAGCCGTTAGAAAACCCATATAGCGAAATTACCCTTGAAGCTGCACGCTATGAGAACCCTGAACTTCAACCTGGCGATTATGTCGAGGATGAAATTGATTCAGTGGTATTTGACCGTATTACTACACAAACCGCAAAACAGGTTATCGTACAAAAAGTACGTGAAGCTGAGCGTGCTCAAGTAGTTGAACAGTTTATTGAGCGTGAAGGCGAGATTGTTACTGGTGTTGTTAAGAAAAGCACCCGTGAAAACGTGGTTGTTGATTTAGGTAATAACGCCGATGGCGTGATATTTAAAGAAGACTTAATCAGCCGTGAATCTTTTCGTCCAGGTGACCGCGTTCGCGCATTGCTTTATGCGGTTCGTCCAGAAGCACGTGGAGCGCAGCTATTTTTAACCCGCAGCAAGCCAGAAATGCTCATTGAGCTTTTCCGTGTTGAAGTGCCTGAAATTTATGACGAGTTGATTGAAGTTATGGGTGCTGCCCGTGAGCCAGGTGCTCGCGCTAAGATAGCCGTAAAATCAAACGATAAACGCATAGATCCAATAGGTGCTTGTGTTGGTATGCGTGGTGCACGTGTTCAAGCTGTATCAAATGAGTTATGTGGTGAACGTGTAGATATCGTGTTGTGGGATGATAATCCTGCTCAATATGTTATCAATGCGATGGCACCTGCTGATGTTGCTTCAATTATTGTTGACGAGGATAACCATTCAATGGATATCGCCGTTGAAGCTGACAGTCTGGCACAAGCAATTGGTCGTAACGGCCAAAACGTACGTTTAGCGACTCAACTAACTGGTTGGGAATTAAACGTAATGACAGTAGAAGACATGAATAAGAAACACCAAGCGGAAAGCGCGAAAGTGGTTGAATTATTTATGGCTACTTTAGAAGTAGACGAAGATTTTGCAACAGTTCTAGCGGAAGAAGGTTTCACTTCATTAGAAGAGATCGCTTACGTACCAGAAGCAGAATTACTTAATATTAACGGATTTGACGAAGATATCGTGGCTTCTTTGCGTGAACGCGCCAAAGCAGCGATTTCTACGCGTGCATTAGCTTCAGAAGAAGCATTAGATGGTGCACATCCAAGTGAAGACTTATTAGCGCTTGACGGTTTAGAAAGACATCTTGCCTTTGTATTAGCAAGTAAAGGTGTTGTTACATTAGAAGACCTTGCTGAGCAAGGTATCGATGATTTAATCGAAATAGAAGAATTGACAGAAGAAAAAGCAGGTGAGCTCATCATGGCAGCCCGCAATATCTGTTGGTTTGGCGAAGAAGCATAAGTCGATCAACAGGGGGATTTATTTGATGGCAGATACAAGTTTAGAAAAATTAGCTCAAGAAGTGGGCAAAACGGTTGATCGTTTAGTTGAACAATTTAACGAAGCCGGCATTACAAAGACAAAAGCTGATACTGTTTCTGAAAATGAGAAACAACAGTTATTAGATTTTTTGAAGAAGCAACATGGTGGCGAATCTGCACCAACCAAAATGACATTGCAACGTAAAACCGTATCTACGTTAAGTGTGTCGGGTTCTGGTGGTCAGTCAAAGGACGTTAAAGTTGAAGTGCGTAAAAAACGTACTTTCGTTAAACGTGATGATGCCGATGTCGCTAAACTAGCTGCTGAAGAACAAGCTAAAGCTGAAGAAGCAAAGCTTAAAGCGGCCGCAGATGAAAAAGCCAAAGTTGAAGCAAAGGCTAAAGCTGACGCAGATGCCAAAGCTAAAGTGGCTAAAGAAGCAGAAGCGAAAGCGAAAGCTGCCAAAGCGCCAAAAGCTGAACCTAAAGCTGATAAGCCTTTAGATCCAGCTGCTCAAGCAGCAAAGGAAGAAGCTGAACGTATTAAAGCGACGCAAGAAAAAGTGTTAACCCAAAAGCAAATAGAAGAAGCTGACAAAGCTGCTGAAAAGGCGCGTAAATTGGCTGAAGAAAACTCTAAGCGTTGGGCTGACGAAGAGCGTTTACGCCTGGAAGCGGAAAAAAATGGCGATCACCATGTAACGACATCTAAAGTAGCTCGTGCTGCGGAAGATAGTTCTGACATGGATGATGAAAAACGTGGTCGTCGTGCTCGCAATAAGAACACCAGCAAGAAACGCGGTGGTAAAGATGCCCGTGACGGTCGTGAAAGACATATGCGTCGCAATACTGCTCCACAGTCTATGGCTCATGGCTTTAATAAGCCGGTTGCTGCAGTGACTCGTGATGTGCGTATTGGCGAAACAGTGACTGTTTCTGAATTAGCTCATTTGATGGCAGTTAAAGCAACTGAAATCATCAAGCAAATGATGAAAATGGGCACTATGGTTACTATTAATCAAGTGCTTGACCAAGAAACAGCACAAATGGTTGCTGAAGAAATGGGTCATAAAGTGGTTCTACTTCGCGAAAACGAGCTAGAGCACCAAGTACTTCAAGACCGTGATGATAACGTTAAGTTAGAAACACGTGCGCCAGTTGTGACCATCATGGGTCACGTTGACCACGGTAAAACATCGTTACTCGATTACATTCGTCGTGCAAAAGTTGCTGCTGGCGAAGCCGGTGGTATTACCCAGCATATTGGTGCTTACCATGTTGAAACTGAGAACGGTATGATTACCTTCTTAGATACTCCTGGCCATGCTGCGTTTACCTCTATGCGTGCCCGCGGTGCTAAAGCGACCGATATCGTTGTGTTAGTTGTTGCTGCTGATGATGGTGTAATGCCACAAACAATCGAAGCTATCCAACATGCTAAAGCCGGTAACGTGCCATTAATCGTTGCTATTAACAAGATGGATAAGCCAGATGCTGATCCTGAACGTGTTAAGAGTGAGCTGTCTCAACATGGCGTAATGTCAGATGATTGGGGTGGAGACAACATGTTCGTTAACCTTTCAGCTAAGACAGGTGATGGTGTTGATGAACTGTTAGAAGGCATTTTACTTCAATCTGAAGTGTTAGAGCTTAAAGCTGTTCGTGACACTATGGCTGCGGGTGTAGTCATTGAGTCCAAGCTTGATAAAGGCCGTGGACCTGTTGCAACAGTACTTGTTCAAGAAGGCACTTTACGCCAAGGTGATATCGTTCTTTGTGGTTTAGAGTACGGTAAAATCCGCGCGATGAAAGATGAAAACGGTAATCCTATTACTGAAGCAGGTCCTTCAATTCCAGTAGAGATTTTAGGTCTATCTGGTGTGCCATTGGCCGGTGATGAAGCCACTGTTGTTCGTGATGAACGTAAAGCTCGTGAAGTTGCACTTTACCGTCAAGGTAAGTTCCGCGATGTTAAGCTTGCTCGTCAGCAGAAGTCTAAACTTGAAAACATGTTTGCTAACATGGAAGAAGGTGAAGTTCAGGAATTGAATATCGTCCTTAAAGCAGACGTTCAAGGTTCTCTGGAAGCTATTTGTGACTCATTAATTGGTCTATCTACAGCTGAAGTGAAAGTTAACATCATCGCTCGTGGCGTAGGTGCATTAACTGAAACCGATGCAACATTGGCAGCGGCTTCTAACGCTATCATGGTTGGCTTTAACGTTCGTGCTGATGCACAGGCACGTAAGACAATTGAAGCTGAAAGTGTTGATTTACGTTATTACAGCATCATCTATAACTTAATTGATGAAGTACGTGCTGCAATGACTGGTATGTTAGCGCCTGAATTCAAGCAAGTGATCATTGGTCTTGCTGAAGTGCGTGATGTATTTAAGTCTCCTAAGTTAGGCGCTATTGCTGGCTGTATGGTTACTGAAGGTATTGTTAAGCGCAGCGCACCAATTCGTGTTCTACGTGACAACGTGGTGATCTACGAAGGTGAGCTAGAGTCTCTACGCCGCTTTAAAGATGATGCCGCTGAAGTTCGTAATGGAATGGAATGTGGTATCGGGGTTAAGAATTACAATGATGTTCGCGTAGGCGACCAAATCGAAGTATTCGAAATCGTCGAAGTAGCTAGAACGCTATAACATGTGAAAGGGCGGCATTAGCCGCCCTTTTTGATTTAATGGCTTAAGTGGGTTAATAGTCATGGCAAAAGAATTTAGTCGTACTCGTCGCATCGCTCAGCAGCTTCAACAAGAGCTGGCTATGGTGCTCCAACGTGATATGAAAGATCCTCGTATCGGTTTCGTCACAGTTAATGATGTTGAAGTTTCACGTGATTTAAGTTACGCCAGGGTATTTGTGACTTTCTTCGAAGAAGACATTAAGTTAGTTGAAGAAAAAATAGCGGCGTTAACCGCTGCTGCACCTTATATCCGTACATTAATCGCAGGGCGGATGAAACTTAGAGTTATGCCTGAGCTGCGTTTTATGTACGATAGTTCATTAGTCGAAGGTATGCGCATGTCTAACCTTGTTAGCCAAGTGATTACTAAAGACAAGCAAAAACAGCAAGACAGTGGTCGTGTTGATGAAATTGACCAAGACGATACCCAGGAGAAAGATTAATGGCGCGTCGTCAAAAAGGTCGTTTTATTGATGGCATCGTTTTACTCGATAAAGGTACGGGCATTAGCTCTAATCATGCCCTTCAACGAGTAAAACGTTTTTTTAATGCCAATAAAGCTGGACATACCGGTGCGCTAGATCCGCTAGCAACGGGTATGCTACCTGTTTGTTTAGGCGAGGCAACTAAGTTTTCTCAACATCTTCTAGATGCTGATAAACGCTATACAGTGATTGCTAAGCTAGGGCAGCGAACAGATACCAGTGACTCAGATGGCGAAGTGGTTCAAGAGCGAGACATTAATTTTACTGAAGATCAACTGCAACAAGCATTAGCGCATTTTCGTGGTGATACTATGCAAGTGCCTTCAATGTATTCTGCATTAAAGCATCAAGGTAAGCCGCTTTATAAATATGCTCGAGAGGGTATTGAAGTCCCACGTGAAGCAAGACCGATTACGGTTTTTGAATTGAACTTTTTGGGACTAGAAGGTGACGAGCTAACACTTGATATTCACTGTTCCAAAGGCACTTACATTCGCACTATTATTGATGATCTTGGTGAAATGCTAGGCTGTGGTGCGCATGTTATTATGTTGCGTCGCACACAAGTTGCCAATTATCCTTACGATAAGATGGTAACCTTAGAACAGTTAGCGGCGATGATTGATTCTGCGACTGAGCAAGAGATTTCTCCTTTTGAAGCGTTAGATTCACTATTACTGCCGATGGATACAGCGGTAGCTAATTTCACTGAAATAAATTTACCGCAAGATATGTTGTATTATGTTATGCAGGGCCAAGCAATACACGCATCCGGATTAAAACCCGACGAATTAGTGCGCATCACCATTGGTGAAGAGCATAAATTTGTCGGCGTGGGGTCGATGAATGATGATGGTTTACTCGCACCTAAGCGTCTAATTGTTATTCGCGAAGCTGAAGCAGCTAATACTATAAGTTGATGCAAGTTTATTATTGCTTAAATTGGGCAAACTAATTATTTATATTGCTCTAGTCATTAATTTTCGGTAAAATGTCGCGCTTCCTTTAGCTGAGTTAGTGATCGGCTAAAGATTATTTATTATATTTTGGAGATACACATGTCACTAAGTGCTGAAACTAAAGCAAAAATTTTAGCGGACTTCGGTCGTTGCGAAAACGATTCTGGTTCTACTGAAGTACAGGTTGCTTTATTAACTGCTCAAATTAACCACCTTCAAGGTCACTTTAAAACGCATATTCACGACCACCACTCACGTCGTGGCTTGTTACGTATGGTTAGTGCTCGTCGTAAGCTTTCTGCTTATTTAAAGCGTACCGACGTAGCTCGTTATACTGTTATGATCCAGAAGTTAGGTTTACGTCGTTAATACGACTTTAACTTACTTTGGTAAGTTGAAACCGTAAAAAGGAGGCTTAGCCTCCTTTTTTATTGTTTTAAATTTGATGATTTCTAAAGTTGTAATATTTGAGCGCTTTGAGTGGCAATATACTTTTGTTCAAACTCTTCTAATGGTAACGGTTTACTGAAGAAAAAACCTTGTCCGATAGGGCAATTGTTTTCTCTAAGCCAGTCAAGTTGTTCCTCATTTTCAATGCCTTCAGCGACAATCGATAGGTTTAATTGGCGACCTAGCATCAAAATAGTTGACGCTATAGCGCTGTCTGCCGGAAGGTCGCTTACAAAAGCGCGATCTATCTTCATCGTGGTTATGGGTAAGTGTCGTAAATAAGATAATGAGGAATATCCGGTACCAAAATCGTCAACTGCTATACCAAAGCCTGCTGACTTTAGCTGCTCGAGTTTGGCGATGGCTTGTTCAATATCATTCATCAATGATGTTTCGGTTATTTCTATTTCAAGCAAATCTGGACGAATTTGATAACGTAAAGCAAGTTGTTTGATGTCAGGCACCAAACTGGAGTCGGCAAATTGTTGTGAGGCGACATTAACAGCAATAGGTATTGCGTAGTTATACTTTTTTTGCCAGTCTCTCAGTATTTTACAGCTTTGTTCAATGACCCATCTGCCTATTGGAATAATAATACCAGTCTCTTCAGCGACAGGGATAAAGGACATTGGGCTGATGAGTCTGCCATCTTTTTGCCAACGAATTAATGCTTCACAACCAATAACCTTATTAGTGTTAATGTCGAACTTGGGTTGAAAATGAAGTAGAAATTCATTGTTTTTAAGTGCATCGTGCAAAGAGGCTTCGGTACGAAGTCTTACCGCTGCACGCTCAGTCATTTGTTCTTTAAAAAACGCCCATTGATTCGAACCTGCAGCTTTAGCGCTGTACATGGCGATATCGGCATGGCGTATTAGATCCTCTGCACTGTCACCATCATCAGGGTAGATGGAAATGCCGATAGAGGCTGCTGGGTGGATGGTGTGTTCATTTAACTGTAGCGGCGCATTAAGCTGTATTAGCAGTTTATCAACAAAGTCTGCCGCCTGATCTGGGCTTTGGATATCATCGGCTAATACGACAAATTCATCCCCACCTAGACGAGCCACGCTACCTTTATCACCAACAACGCGCTCTAGAATACGGGCGATACGTGCTAGGAATTGATCACCTAATGCATGGCCTAGCGAATCATTAACATTTTTAAAGCGATCTAAATCGATAAACAGCAGTGCAAAGTTACGCTTGTGCACACGCGAGCGTTGAATGGTAACATTGAGTGTTTCTAGTAATAAGGTCCGATTCGGTAGTCCTGTGAGTGGATCTCGGGTGGCCATTTTACGAAGCTTATTTTGAGTTTGGCTAAATTGCAGTAAAATTTGATTAAATTTACTAGCCACTAATCCTAACTCGTCATCCTTATGAGCTTTCGAAATTGGCAATAAGTTTTCACCGGGTGAGTCAGGGTCTATTTTATCTATGGCTTCACTTATTCTCGCGATAGGTTGAGTTAAGAATCGGTGAAAAACGACGCTGAGTACTAAGGTGAGTAATAATGCACGGGCCAGTGTCGCAATAAAGCTCAGTTGAAGTTGGTCAAACAGGTGTGTAGTTAACTTTTGAGTATCATAAAATATCGTTAAACTACCAATTAGCTGTTGCTTCTTACTGCCTTCAAAATAGAATGGGCGGTATAAGGGGCGTGATATCTCCTTTAGATCACCAAATAAACGGTTACTCAATGAGATGTAATTTTCTGAAAAGTCCTCACCTTCATTTACCACACTGACAAATAGTGAGCCATCATCAAGCTCAAGTACCGCAGAGCCTACATTATCGACTTTAATGATACCCTCTAAGGTTTGCTGAGCTAATTTATCATCTAATGCCCAGATGGCATTCGTGGTTGTTTGCTCAACAGAGTTAAGTAGTTCTTGCTGCGAGCCGGATAGTTGTTGTTTAGTCGTAACAACAACTAGGGCTATTTCAACCACAAAAACAGCTATTGCAAAAAACAACGCCGTAAATACGACAAGATTAGTTTGTTTCCAAGTTAGTGATTTAAATCTTGAGGTCATTATTAATTCCGTGTCTTGTAAGACCAGTATTGTTATTCGTCTTTATTATTAGTTTTTGTCTATTATTTTAAGAGTTCTGTGACAAAAAGTTCGTTTTATGTGATTGGTAACAACTTGATTCATTGAATAGAATCTATCCATTACACTAAAAGTAACTGTAGTAAAATTAGTGCTACTTGTCACTCATATTTATACGATTATCGCCTAACACAGGTGATTTAAGTTTACGCTAGAAAAAATAATGAAATTATTTGCCAAGTTTGAAGTACTTTATTTATCAGTAAATAGGGAAGTTTTTTAGAATCTAGAGTAAATTTTTATACCTAGATAAGAAGTGACTATTTAACTATTGATTCTATTTGAAGTATACTCACGCAGGTAATTTAAAGGTCATTAATTAAGGAATGGGTCACGTGAATCCAATTGTAAAGAGTTTTGAGTATGGTCAACATACAGTCACCTTAGAAACGGGTGTTATTGCACGTCAAGCTGATGCTGCTGTTTTAGCAAGCATGGGCGATACCACAGTGTTAGTTACTGTAGTCGGTAAAAAAGTTGCTGATTTAAGCCGCGATTTTTTCCCACTTACTGTTAACTACCAAGAAAAAACCTATGCTGCGGGTAAAATCCCTGGTGGTTTCTTCAAGCGTGAAGGTCGTCCGTCAGAAGATGAAACTCTGATTGCCCGTCTTATCGACCGTCCAATTCGTCCTTTATTTCCTAACGGTTTTAAAAACGAAGTTCAAGTTATCATTACTGTAGTTTCTGTTGACCCACAGATTGAGCCAGACATTGTATCAATGATTGGTACCTCAGCAGCTTTAGCTATTTCTGGTATTCCATTCAGTGGCCCTTTAGGTGCTGCTCGCGTTGGATATATCAACGGCGAATATGTGCTTAACCCAAGTGTTGATCAGCTAGCTACTAGCGACCTTAATTTGGTTGTTGCTGGTACACAAAGTGCTGTATTAATGGTTGAGTCAGAAGCGAAATCGCTTGCTGAAGAAATCATGTTAGGCGCTGTGACTTATGGTCACGATCAACAACAAGTGGTTGTGAATGCGATTAGCGAATTTAAAGCTGAAGCAGGCAAGCCAACATGGGATTGGACTGCGCCAGTTCAAGATCAAGATTTAGTTGCAAAAATCAAAGAACTTGCAGAAGCAGGTTTGACTGATGCGTATCAAATTGAAGTTAAGCAAGATCGTTATGCTCAAGTTGGCGTGGTTAAGTCAGCGGCAAAAGCAGCATTAGTTGCGCAAAATGCCGATGTAGATACCCGTGAAGTTGATAACTTACTTGCGAGTCTTGAGAAGAAAGTTGTTCGCGGTCGTATTATCAGTGGCAAGCCACGTATCGATGGTCGTGAACCAGACATGATCCGCGCATTAAGCGTGTTAGCCGGTGTACTTCCACGTACTCACGGTAGCTCACTGTTTACCCGTGGTGAAACTCAAGCGTTAGTGACTTGTACTTTAGGTACAGAACGTGATGCGCAGAAGATTGATAGCATCATGGGCGAACGTACTAATCGCTTTATGCTTCATTACAACTTCCCTCCATACTGTGTTGGTGAAACTGGTATGGTTGGCTCACCTAAGCGCCGCGAAATCGGTCATGGTAAGTTAGCATGGCGTGGTATGAAGGCCGTTATGCCTTCTGCTGAAGAATTCCCGTACAGCATTCGTGTTGTATCTGAAATCACTGAATCTAACGGTTCAAGCTCTATGGCTTCAGTATGTGGTACGTCATTAGCATTAATGGATGCTGGTGTTCCAATTAAAGCATCTGTTGCGGGTATTGCTATGGGTCTAGTTAAAGAAGGCGATGATTTCGTTATTCTTTCTGACATTTTAGGCGATGAAGATCATTTAGGTGACATGGACTTTAAAGTAGCCGGTACCCGTGATGGTATTACTGCACTTCAGATGGATATCAAGATTGAAGGTATCACAAAAGAAATCATGGATATCGCATTACAACAGGCTTATGGCGCTCGCGTTCATATCCTAAACGTAATGGATCAAGCCATTGGTGGACACCGTGATGATATCTCTGCTCATGCACCGCGTATCACAACTATCAAGATCAATCCTGAGAAAATCCGTGACGTTATCGGTAAAGGCGGCGCGGTTATTCGTGCACTTACCGAAGAGACTGGCACAACGATTGAACTTGATGACGACGGTACAGTGAAGATTGCTTCATCGAACGGCGAAGCAACTAAAGAAGCGATTCGTCGTATTGAAGAAATTACCGCTGAAGTTGAAGTTGGCCGTATTTATAATGGTAAAGTTATCCGTATCGTTGATTTCGGTGCGTTTGTTAACATACTTCCTGGCAAAGATGGCTTAGTGCATATTTCGCAAATCAGTGATGAGCGCGTAGCAAATGTATCAGACCACTTAGAAATGAACCAAGAAGTTGCTGTTAAAGTAATGGAAGTGGATCGTCAAGGTCGCGTACGTTTATCAATTAAAGAAGCACAAACTAAAGAAGCTGCTGAATAAGCGACTATTTTAAGTATAAAAATTGAGTGTTATAAAAGGGAGGCCAATTGGTCTCCTTTTTTTTAGTTTTTTTGACAATTAAATCAAATAGCAAATAGCACTAACCCCGCTAGGTTGTTATCATGCTGATTATTAATGAACCTGATCAAAGGTAAAGTAGATGGAATTTAAATTACGCACCTCGTTTGTTGCCATTGTAGCAGGCGTTAGCTTGTTGCTTACCGGTTGTGCTGCTACTTCGGGTTCAAATGGAGATGTTGCCATAGGGCAAATTATCGTCGCCCCAGTTATGCCAGATTATAAATTAGAAGTGACTTTGGCCAAGTTGAATGAAATTTTGGCTAGTATGGAACTGACCAATGATCAGCGTGCACGTTTTCATTACGATCGCGGTGTTATTTACGACAGTGTTGGATTACGCCTACTTGGGCGTATTGATTTTCACCAGGCACTTAAGTTACAACCAAATTTAGCTGATGCTTATAACTTCTTAGGAATTTACTATACCCAAGAAGGTGAATTTGAAAGTGCATATGAAGCTTTTGATGGCGTATTAGAACTTGCGCCAGAGTACGACTATGCCTTCCTTAATCGCGGTATCGCTTTATTCTATGGTGAACGCTACGAGCTTGCAGTAAAAGATATGCAGACTTTCTATCAACGTGATCCAAATGATGGTTATCGCTCTTTATGGCTATACCTCATGTCATCACAAATTGATGCAGAGGCTGCACTAGTTACGTTAGGTACTCAGCGTGGGCAACTTGAAGATAAAGCATGGTCAAGTGTATTAGTCGACTATTACTTAGGTAAACTAACGAAGAAACAATTATTTTCAGCCGCTAAAGTAGGTTTAAATCAACCTAAAGAATATGCAGAGCGTTTATGCGAAGCGTACTTTTATTTAGGCAAACGGGCAGAAGAGTTAGGGCTGTTCCAAGAAGCGGCTAATTATTACCGTTTAACCCTGGCAACTAATATTTATGATTTTGTTGAACATAGGTATGCCCGAATTGAGCTTGCAAAGATAAAACACATCCTAGAACAGCCTCCTCAGTCCTAAAAGGCGCTTTGCCTAGCCAAGCTTACTGATAGGCGCTATAATTTGCGCCTTTTTTAGTATCAAGTGCAAAGGTTACCATGTCAGGCATAAATGTTGAGGTCGATAAACGTCGAACCTTCGCCATCATTTCCCACCCGGATGCGGGTAAGACAACAATTACTGAAAAAGTATTGTTATTCGGTCAAGCAATTCAAGTCGCGGGCACGGTTAAAGGCCGAGGCTCTAAGCAGCATGCTAAGTCGGACTGGATGGAGATGGAGCAAGAGCGTGGTATTTCTATTACTACCTCTGTAATGCAATTCCCTTATAAAGAATGCCTGGTCAATTTACTTGATACACCTGGTCATGAAGACTTCTCAGAAGATACTTATCGCACTTTAACCGCTGTTGACTCTTGCCTTATGGTAATTGATGCCGCTAAAGGTGTTGAAGATCGTACCCGTAAACTAATGGAAGTGACTCGTTTGCGCGATACTCCCATTATTACTTTCATGAATAAATGCGACCGTGATATTCGCGATCCTATGGAAGTGATGGATGAAGTTGAACAAGAGTTAAAAATAGCCTGTGCGCCTATTACTTGGCCAATTGGTTGCGGTAAGTCATTTAAAGGTGTTTATCATATTCATCGTGAAGAGGCGATTTTATATAAATCAGGCCTCGGTCATATGATCCAAGAAGTGCGTATTGTAAAAGGGATTGATAACCCAGAGCTTGATGAGGCCATTGGCAGTGAGTTAGCCGAGCAATTACGTGATGAGCTTGAGTTAGTTGTTGGTGCCTCTCATGAGTTTGATTTAGAGGCATTTTTAAAAGGAAAGTTATCGCCAGTATACTTTGGTACCGCACTAGGTAACTTTGGCGTTGATCATATGCTAGATGGTTTGCTTGAGTGGGCGCCTAAGCCACAACCTCGCAATACTGAAGTGCGTGAAGTTAGCGCAAAAGATGAAAGCTTCAGTGGTTTTATCTTTAAAATTCAGGCTAATATGGATCCAAAGCATCGTGACCGAGTCGCCTTTATGCGCGTAGTGTCAGGTAAATATGAAAAGGGCATGAAATTACACCATGTTCGTATTGGTAAAGATGTGCGCATTTCAGATGCATTAACCTTTGTTGCTGGTGATCGTGAACAAGTAGAAGAAGCCTACCCAGGTGATATTATCGGCTTGCACAATCACGGCACTATTCAAATTGGTGATACCTTTACTCAAGGTGAGAAGCTTAAATTTACCGGCATTCCAAACTTTGCACCGGAAATGTTCCGTCGTATTCGTTTAAAAGACCCATTAAAGCAAAAGCAGCTTTTAAAAGGTTTGGTGCAGCTTTCTGAAGAAGGTGCAGTGCAAGTCTTTAGACCAATAGACTCCAATGACTTAATTGTTGGTGCGGTTGGTGTGCTGCAGTTTGAAGTGGTTGTCGGACGTTTAAAGAGTGAATATAACGTTGAAGCTATTTATGAAGGTATTAGTGTCTCTACAGCGCGTTGGGTTTATTGTAAAGATGAGCGAAAGCTTGAAGAATTCCGCCGTAAATGTAGTCCAAACCTTGCGTTAGATGGTGGTGATAATTTAACTTATATTGCGCCGACAAGGGTTAACCTTAATTTATCAATGGAACGCTATCCTGAAGTTGAGTTTGCGAAAACACGCGAAAACTAATCTATTTTAGGCTAGGCTATGGTTGAAGTTAAAAAGGCAGTAGTTACTGCCTTTTTTATTGCCTGTTTTTAGAGTTGATTCTATGTCCTTATCTATATTTGATACACACGCACATCTTGATTTTGAAGCGTTTGATCACGACCGTGATGAATTGTTCAACCGCATGAAAAACAAAAATATCAGCAAAGTACTCATACCGGGTGTAAGCCCTGAACTGTGGTTAAAACAACTGGCAGTCGCTCAGCAATATCAATGTTATTTCGCATTAGGGATCCATCCCTGGTATCTTCCTGCGAACATTGATATCGCGCTTATAGAGCTAGAGCAGCAAATTATTCTAAATCAAACTAACCCATTATTTGTTGCTATTGGTGAGTGCGGCTTAGACAAACTACGTCCAGATTTTGAGCGGCAACAAGCGTTATGTGAACAGCAATTACAGCTAGCAAAAAAGTACCAACTTCCCGTAATTCTGCATGTGGTAAAATGCCATGCTTTGTTAATTGAGTTGTTAGCAAAAGCAGCGTTGACAAAAGGTGGCGTTATACACGGTTTTTATGGCAGTGTTGAGGTCGCAAAACAATATCAAAAGTTAGGTTTTAAATTAGGCATTGGCGGTTTGATATTAAATCCTGCAGCACAAAAACTGCATAAAGTGGTAGCAGAATTACCCTTAGAATTATTTGTCATTGAGACAGATTCACCGAGTATGGCGCCTGTAAGTCAGCTTGATAAACGCAATACACCGCTCATTTTACCGCTGATTATTGAAAAAATAGCTTTTTTGCGTGAAATTTCAACTGTTCCTATATTAGAACAGCTTAATAGAAATTCTTTGCAACTATTTGAGCTTTAGCTACTTTTTTTGAAACGATGACCGTTTACTACAATTGTCTCGCGTAAATATCTGAAACTAAACTTTAAAAGTTTGATCAAAACGACGCTTTTCCTCAATTGCTCGGTTATAATCTGCCTTGGAAATAAGGTGAGTTAACAACATTAATAAGAAGTGTTAACAATTAAAAAGGGTGATGTTTAATGGATATAGTTATGAGTTTAGTAGGGGTGGTCACCCTACTTGTGATAGGTTTTTTACTATCTACAAATAAAAAAGCTATTAACGTACGTACCGTGCTTGGCGCTTTAGCAATTCAAGCGTTTTTTGCAGGTTTCGTATTATATGTGCCAATTGGTCAACAAGTATTAGGTGGTGTTTCAACTGCCGTTGCTGATGTAATTGGTTATTCTCAAGCAGGTATCAACTTCCTATTTGGCGGTTTAGGTACTGACGCTATGTTTGGTAATGGCGTAGGCTTCGTATTCGCTGTTCGCGTATTACCCGTTATTATCTTTTTCTCTTCTTTAATCGCTGTTCTTTACTATCTAGGCATTATGCAGATAGTGATTAAGTTCATCGGTGGTGGATTACAAAAAGCACTTGGTACAAGCCGCACAGAGTCTATGTCTGCTACTGCAAACATCTTTGTTGGTCAAACTGAAGCGCCTTTAGTTGTACGTCCTTTCATTCCAACAATGACTAACTCTGAGTTATTCGCAATCATGGTAGGTGGCTTAGCTTCTATCGCTGGTGCGGTACTTGCTGGTTATGCTGGTATGGGCGTAAAAATTGAGTACTTAGTTGCAGCATCATTCATGGCGGCTCCTGGTGGCTTAATGATGGCTAAACTAATGCACCCAGAAACTGAAGCAACCAATAATGACATGACAGACTTACCAGAAGATACTGATAAGCCTGCAAACGTTATTGATGCAGCAGCATCTGGTGCAGCTTCAGGTATGCACTTAGCACTTAACGTTGGCGCAATGCTTTTAGCCTTCGTTGGTTTAATTGCAATGGTTAACGGTATGCTTGGTGGTATCGGTGGCTGGTTCGGTTTTGAAGGTTTATCACTAGAACTGATCCTTGGTTACATCTTTATGCCTTTAGCATTCCTTATCGGTGTGCCTTGGTCCGAGGCTATGGTTGCTGGTTCGTTCATTGGTCAAAAAATCGTTGTTAACGAATTTGTGGCTTACTTGAACTTTGCTCCTTACCTTAAAGATATTGCTGATGGTGGCATCTTGGTTGAAGCTACGGGTCAAGCAATGACAGACCGTACTAAAGCGATTATTTCTTTCGCACTGTGTGGTTTTGCTAACTTATCGTCAATTGCGATTCTGCTTGGTGGTTTAGGTGCTATGGCTCCTACCCGTCGCCACGACTTAGCTAAGTTAGGTGTACGTGCGGTTATCGCTGCGTCATTGGCTAACTTAATGAGTGCGACACTTGCTGGTTTATTCCTAGCACTGTAGTAAAAGATATTCTTTTACTCAAAGGGCTTTACCTACACTAGTGAGTAAAGCCCTGTATTTTAAGATTACGTAATCATAATGATTGGCGTTAATCCACCGGTTTCCAGATAGCGAAGTGGTAATGAGTGGCAGGTGCATATTTTAATATTAGCACCACAAAATCATTCATTTTCGAATGCGATACAAAAGTAACTGTTATTGAGGTGTTGTGAGTAAGTCGCGACATTGTTCACAAAAAAGAATTTAGTATTCGTTTTTATACCGGTTAAATATTGTGATTTACAACAATAGCGGTAAAATACGAAAGCTTAAAACAAAAGCTGTCCTAGAAGGCAGCAAATTATGATAAATGGGGTTGATGATGAAAAACTTTAAAACTTTAGCTTTAGCAGCTACAACTATCGCAGCAATGGCTACTCCTGCGCTAGCTGCTGACCGTGGTGAAGATATTCGTTCTGGCGATTACAGCTGGATGCAGTTCAATGCTATGTACTCTTTTGATGAGTTACCAAGTGCTGGTGAAAGCGGACATGACTATCTAGAAATGGAATTCGGCGGCCGTGCTGGCGTTGTTGACCTATACGGTTATGTTGATGTTTTCAATTTAGCGACTGGTGATTCTGGTGACAAAGCGACTGGCTCAGGCGCTAGCAAAATGTTCATGAAGTTCAATCCACGTTTCTCGCTAGATGCTATCACTGGTAAAGACCTTTCTTTTGGTCCAGTTCAAGAGATTTACTTCTCTACTCTATTTAATTGGGGTGGTGGAGTTGTCGGTGAAGATGTAAACGCAACTTTCTGGGGTGTTGGTGCAGATGTTATGGTTCCATGGTTAGGTAAAACTGGCATGAACTTATTCGCACACTACGACATGAACGGCAAAGATTGGAATGGTTATCAGTTCTCTGCTAACTGGTTCAAGCCTTTCAAATTCTTTGACAACAAAAGCTTCATAGCTTTCCAAGGTTATGTTGATTATCAATTCGGTGCAGACGACCAGTATGGTAATGAGTTTGTTCCTATGAGCTCTAGCGGTGGTGCAGCATATTTCGGTATTCACTGGCATTCAGACAACTATGCTTTAGGCTATGGTCTTAAAGGTTACAAAGATGTATACCTTCTTGAAGATGGCGCAGGTATTGTTGGCTTAGATACAACGGGTTGGGGTCACTACCTAACAGCTACTTACAAGTTCTAATACTTTGTAAGTCAATGGAGCCACAAAATTTGTGGCTCCTCTATAGTTTTTAAAAGTTAAAAGTTAAAAGTTAAAAGTTAATATTTAATTAAATGCATTATTATTAATAATGCCGTTAATTAAGCATTATGCACAACGCGCTAAAATGGATTTTTCGCGGAAAATGATAAAATAAGTCATTAATTTATTTTGCCTTTTCCGGTCTTCAAGGATTCAAGTCGTGGTACTCGTTATCAGATTGAATACTTAGGTTAGTAAATCATATTAGTTTACTGGCAACTCGTGAAGACTCGGCCATAGCTGTAATAATACAAGCTGTAATCTTTTTAGCTATATCCTAGTTAGCTATGATCATATGCCACTTTACTTTGTTGCCCTGACAAAAATTATCTACTGATTTTTCTTTATGGAGAACAAACATGACTGATTTAAAAAAAGCTGCGCAACTTGGTATCTCGTTAATGGATTTAACTACCTTAAATGATGATGATACTGATCAAAAAGTTATCGACTTATGTCATAAAGCCAAAACTGCTGCAGGTAACACCGCTGCAATTTGTATTTATCCTCGTTTTATTCCCATTGCACGCAAAACCTTAAATGAGCTTGATTGTGAAGACATCAAAATAGCGACAGTGACTAATTTCCCGCATGGTAATGATGATATTGCCATTGCAGTATTAGAAACTCGGGCAGCAGTGGCTTATGGCGCTGATGAAGTTGATGTGGTATTTCCTTATCGTGCATTAATGGAAGGTAATGAAACTATTGGCTTTGAACTCGTCAAGGCATGTAAAGAAGAGTGTGGTGAAGATACGCTTCTCAAAGTGATTATCGAATCAGGTGAACTTAAAGACCCAGCTTTAATTCGTAAAGCGTCCGAAATTGCGATTGATGCCGGTGCTGACTTTATTAAAACATCGACGGGTAAAGTACCTGTTAATGCCACGTTAGAAGCGGCTGAAATTATGCTAACTGTGATCAGTGAAAAGAACCGCAAAATTGGGTTTAAACCTGCCGGTGGCGTGAAAGATGCAGCTAAAACAGCAGAGTTTTTAGCGGTTGCTGCACGTATTTTAGGTGAAGATTGGATCAGCCCAAGTACTTTCCGTTTTGGTGCATCTAGCCTGTTAACTAGCTTATTACATACTTTAGAGCTTGCTGACGAGCCAGCACCAACTCAAGGTTACTAATTAAAATCAATGTTGTAGCTAAGGTTTATTACCTTTAGTGTTAATAAGCCTATAGCTATAGATATTTTTGGCGATCCAAATCTAGCAGCCTGTGGATTGCCTAGATGGAGGCTATATTATGTTCCTCGCACAAGAAATTATCCGCAAAAAACGTAATGGTGAAGCTCTTTCCACCGCAGAAATTCAATTCTTTGTTAACGGTATAACAACTAATACGGTATCAGAAGGCCAGATTGCCGCCTTTGGCATGGCGGTTTACTTCAAAGATATGAATATGGACGAGCGTATTGCATTAACGATTGCAATGCGTGATTCAGGCACAGTGTTGAATTGGGATTCATTAAAATTAAATGGTCCTATTATTGACAAGCACAGCACTGGCGGCGTTGGTGATGTTATTAGTTTAATGCTTGGTCCTATGGCGGCAGCTTGTGGCGGTTATGTACCCATGATTTCCGGGCGTGGTTTAGGCCATACCGGGGGGACATTAGACAAGTTTGATGCGATTCCTGGTTACCAAACTGAGCCTTCTAGCGAATTGTTCCGCAAAGTCGTTAAAGATGCTGGCGTAGCGATTATTGGCCAGACGGGCGATTTAGTGCCCGCCGATAAACGCTTTTATTCCATCCGAGATAACACGGCTACCGTTGAGTCTATTTCACTCATCACTGCATCAATTTTATCTAAAAAGTTAGCCGCAGGACTTGATGCACTGGCTATGGATGTCAAAGTAGGCAGTGGCGCATTTATGCCAACTTATGAAGCATCTGAAGAGCTAGCTCGCAGTATTACTGCCGTTGCAAATGGTGCTGGTACTAAAACCACTGCATTACTAACTGATATGAATCAAGTATTAGCGTCCTGTGCAGGTAATGCTGTTGAAGTACGTGAAGCGATACAGTTCTTGACAGGTCAATACCGCAACCCACGTTTGTATGCGGTGACTATGGGCTTATGTGCTGAAATGCTGATTTTGGGCGGTATTGCACAAAATGAAGTTGAAGCGCGTATTAAGCTAAATGCTGTATTAGATAATGGTAAAGCAGCTGAAGCCTTTGCTAAAATGATTGCTGGTTTAGGTGGGCCAACTGACTTTGTTGAGGCGTATGATAAGTATTTGCCCCATGCCAAAATTATTCGTCCTGTGTATGCCAATACTAGTGGTTTTGCTTACAAAATGGATACTAGAGAGCTTGGCTTAGCGGTTGTTACTTTAGGAGGCGGTCGTCGTAAACCTGGCGATGCGCTTAATTATAGTGTCGGATTAACTCAAGTTTGTGCATTAGGTCAAGCCGTTAACAAAGATGTTCCGTTAGCGATGATCCATGCGCAATCTGAAGATGCATTTACAGAAGCTGCGACAGCGATTCAACAGGCAATTATGATTGGCGATACTGCGCCAGAAAAGACGCCTGATATTTATCGTTATATTCGCGCTTCAGATTTATAAAGGAAAACACAATGAAACGTACTTTTATCTTAATGTTAGATTCATTTGGTCTTGGTGCTGCAACCGATGCTGACAAGTTTGGTGATGTTGGTTCTGATACTTTTGGTCACATTGCTCAAGCTTGTGCAGAAGGTAAAGCTGATATAGGCCGCAAAGGGCCGCTACTTTTACCTAACTTAGCTAAATTAGGCCTAGGCCATGCTGGCTTTGAAAGCACGGGCAAGTTTGCTGATGGCTTTAACGGTGATGTTGAAGTGATTGGGGCTTATGGGCATGCTGATGAGTTAAGTTCTGGTAAGGACACACCTAGTGGCCACTGGGAAATGGCTGGCGTGCCTGTATTATATGAGTGGGGTTACTTTAGCGATTTAACTAATTCATTCCCAAAAGAGTTAACTGACAAAATTCTAAAACGTGCTGGTTTAGAAGGGTTTTTAGGTAATTGCCATGCTTCGGGAACCACAATTCTTGAAGAGCTAGGCGAAGAGCACATGAAAACGGGTATGCCTATTTTTTACACTTCAGCTGATTCCGTTTTTCAAATAGCGTGTCATGAAGAAAGCTTTGGTTTAGAAAACCTCTATAAGCTGTGTAAAATTACCCGTGAAGAGTTAGAGCCGTATAATATTGGCCGTGTTATTGCCCGCCCATTTGTTGGGACTGGTGCGGCTGATTTTGCTCGTACCGGCAACCGCCATGATTATGCCGTACTACCACCAGCGCCAACCGTATTAGATAAGCTTAAAGACGCCGGTGGTGAAGTGGTCAGTATTGGTAAAATTGCTGATATTTATGCCCATAGTGGTATTACTCAGCAGTTTAAAGCGACAGGTCTTGAAGAGTTATTTGATGAAACGCTAACGCAAATTAAACGTGCTGGCGATAACACCATAGTGTTTACCAACTTTGTCGATTTTGACTCTCATTATGGCCACCGTCGTGATACAGCAGGTTATGCTAAAGCATTAGAATATTTCGATACCCGTTTACCTGAATTATTTGCGATTTTACAGCCAGATGATTTAGTGGTATTTACCGCAGATCATGGTTGCGATCCTACTTGGGTTGGTACTGAGCATACTCGTGAACGTGTACCTGTATTAGCTTATGGTGCAGGTTTAGCCGCTGGTTCATTAGGTCGTCGTCAGTCTTTTGCTGATATTGGTCAGTCGATCGCAAGCTATTTTAAGCTAGAACCTATGGATTATGGCCAATCTTTTATAGATTAGTCACATTTTCGAACGACGGTTCTATATAAAACTTAATAGCTTTGCTAAACTATCAACAAGATTAAGCAATACAAAATAAAATAGAAACATAGGGGTTATAACATGGCTACACCACATATTAATGCTGTTGAAGGTGCATTTGCTGAGACAGTGCTTTTCCCAGGCGATCCATTACGTGCAAAATACATTGCAGAGACATTCTTAGAAAATGTTGAGCAAGTAACCGATGTACGTAACATGCTTGGTTTTACGGGTACTTATAAAGGTAAGCGTATTTCTGTAATGGGTTCAGGAATGGGTATTCCATCTTGTTCTATCTATGCACATGAGCTGATTAAAGAATACGGTGTTAAAAACTTAATCCGTGTTGGGACATGTGGTGCTATTAGCACGGATGTAAAAGTACGTGATGTGATTATTGGTATGGGTGCATGTACTGATTCACAAGCTAACCGTTTACGTTTCAAAAACCAAGATTTTGCAGCAATTGCGGACTACAGCTTACTAAGCGCTGTAGTTGATTCTGCCAAAGCACACGGCACTAAAATTCAAGTGGGCAACATTTTCTCTGCTGACTTATTCTATACACCCGATCCTGAAATGTTTGATGTTATGGAAAGAATGGGTGTATTAGGTGTCGAAATGGAAGCCGCTGGTTTATATGGTGTTGCCCATGAATTAGGTGCTAAGGCACTATGTGTTGTCACTGTATCAGACCACATCCGTACTGGTGAGAAAACCACTTCTGATGAACGTCAAACGACTTTCAATGACATGATAGTGATGACTTTGGATGCAGCATTAACACTTTAGTTTTAATAGCAAACCAATAAAAATGGGCGCACTAAGCGCCCATTTTTTATTTTATATTTACATCATTTTATTAACTTTTATCTTCCGGCTCATCTTTAGAGGCGAGATGTTTTTTAAATTGTTTAATACGTGTTTTTCGACGATCAAAGTCAGCGCGCTTAAACGATAATGCGCGTGATAACAAGAAACCAATAAAACTGGCCACAAGTAGCATCCACTTCAATAGTTCCATATTCTCTTGATGCAAATATTTAATTTCATCAAAAAATTTGCTCAGGTCTAATCTTACTTCCACATAGCCAAGGTTATTGTCTTGTTGCATCACATTTTCAATTAATGGTGGATAATTGGCTAATAGTTGACGTAATGCTTCTGAATCAGGTGCTAAATCATCGGTAGTCACTGATTGGGCAAAAGCGAGTCTGACTCCTTGAGAGTTATAAATATTAACCGACATTACTTTAGGGTCTGACGCTAAAGTCGATGTCAGCCATCGGAGTTGTTCATCATTTTGTAAAAACATAGCCGGAGCAGCACCGTTTGCCGCCTGTTGCGCAAGGGTTCTCGCCATAAGTTGAGTCTGTGAACTCAACAGTTTTTGACCGTTTTTCAAGCTGCTTTGCCAAAGATTGATTAGGCCTAATACTAAGCCTATGGCAACAATAACCTGAATGATCCTGCTAATTTTTTGTCTTTTCTTGAGACCGTTAACAAAAATCACTTTAATCCTCAGTCATTTTTCTATTTAATGAAACGCTTAGTAGGCGCCTGATTGCCATATTTTTGATGGCTTGCTGGTGTGGAAATTATATTAATCTAAAAACTCATCAGTAGATAGTTGTAATCAAAGAGGTCTGATCCATGCACCGTAGTAGTCTAGCATCCGCCAATGCCCTTAATAAGAGTACCCCAAGTAATACAGGTGTCAGTATTCTATCTTGGTTATTAGCATCATCTACCACTGAGTATTGGCACAATGATCTATTATGCCAACGCTATGAAGAGGCGCAGTATCATAGTGATATCGCTTCTTTAAGTCATGAACGTGTTCGAGTGGTATTTGAATCATCGGCTCAATCACACATTGATGCATGGCTAGCTGAACTGCTATTTCCTGCGTATTTTACCGTACTTGAACGGGAAAATGATCTCATCGGTATAGAAATTTCAGCCAGTAAGTCTTTTGCTGAAATGAAGTCAGCTTTTGATATTAGTGTGACTAAGCATAATTTAGCGGCTGAATTACTATTGATAACTGCGCCATTACCCTTGCTGAAGCATAGAGGATTGCTAGTGATGGATATGGATTCAACGGCGATTCAGATAGAGTGTATTGATGAGTTGGCTGTGTTAGCTGGAGTGGGTGAAGAAGTCGCTGAAGTCACTGCAAGTGCGATGCGAGGCGAATTAGATTTTGAGCAAAGCTTACGGTTACGAGTAAGCAAACTCGCTAATGCAGATGCAGCTATCATTGATACACTATGCAAGAATTTACCATTGATGCCTGGTTTAACCGCCTCTTTAGCAGAGTTACAAGCTAATCAATGGAAA
The DNA here is from genome assembly GCF_020511155.1 of Shewanella glacialimarina. Lineage (NCBI taxonomy): Bacteria > Pseudomonadati > Pseudomonadota > Gammaproteobacteria > Alteromonadales > Shewanellaceae > Shewanella > Shewanella glacialimarina. The sequence continues at coordinate 1,114,250 of NZ_CP041216.1, forward strand.
GTGGTTGTCGCCTCAGGTGGATTTATGCCATTCGTGAACCACCTAATGCATTTGTTAAAGTTAGATGCAGCCTTTGCTAATGAACTGGTTATTGAGGATGGCAAACTGACAGGCCATGTCTCAGGCGATGTAGTCGATGCTCAATATAAGGCGACCGTTATTAATAAGTGTGCACAAAAATGGCAAATCGACGCAGGACAGATAGTGGCCATAGGCGACGGTGCTAATGATATCCCTATGATCCAAGCGGCAGATTTAGGGGTTGCTTTTCATGCTAAGCCCAAGTTAATCAATGCGGCCAATTTAGCGGTAAATAAATTAGATTTACGCGCCTTGGTATTTTGCTTACAAGCCTAGTAAGCATTTTGCCACTGGTGACACTCAAAACAGCACAGTCGTATTATTTAGGATGTTTGCTCTATTTTAGTTGATATTGATGGCAGTTATGGTTGAGTATGGGATTATTCTCTAAATACCAATAGCTGCCATTGTGATATCACCTACTCAACAGTCTTTGTTTATTCCCTATCGACAGGGGCAATTACATCTGCGTTATATTCCAGCTCAAACTTCGCATAAGCGTCTTACACCTATTTTAATGCTGCATGGAGCTATGTCTAACGGCCGAGTCTTTTACAGTGACTCAGGGCGTGGATTAGGCTGTTTTATGGCGAAGCAAGGGTTTGATGTTTATGTGTTAGATACAGCAGGAAGGGGTAAAAGTACTCCCTTGATTGATAAACAATATGAATTAGGCCAAGGGGAGGTTATTAGAGAGCAGTTACCTTTGGTGCAATCATTTATTTTAAAACGTCATCCTATGACATCAAAAGTACATTGGAGTGCACATTCCTGGGGGGGAGTGTTAATGGCGAGTAGTTTGGCTCGGTTTGCGGATTTACAGTCGAGTGTCGCCTCACTGTTAACCTTTGGTAGTAAACGTACCATCAAAATTAAGTCATTACGAAAATGGCTTATGGTAGATCTTTTCTGGAACCGGTTCGCCCCTTTTTGTGTATCTAAGCAAGGCTTTTTCGATGCTAACCGTTATCGATTTGGTATGGATAATGAAAGCCATCAATCACTACTCCAGAGTATTGATTGGGTAAGGGGGGAGTGGATAGATCATGATGACCAGTTTAATTACGCACTTGCTGCAAAAAGTGCAAACTGGCCTAGTGCGTGGTTTATTGCCGGAGAAAATGACACTGTATTAGGTAACCCGTCGGATGTGCAAGATATGATGGCAGAGTGCGGTTTTCAGCAAGCAAAATATACCTTGCTTGCTAAAAAAAATGGTTATCTAAATGATTATGGCCATGCGGATATGTTGACTCACAAAGAAGCCAACGATGACCACTTTATGCAGATTAAAAAGTGGTATCTTGAGCTGAGTGACTGAGTGACTGAGTGACTGAGTGACTGAGTGACTGAGTGATTGAGTGATTGAGTGACTGAGTGACGATGCTAAAGCTTATTTTATTATGATCCATTAGGATGCTGCTAAGTCCTTGTTGTTTTGCACTGTACTCAGTTTAGGGAAACGTAATTTTACTTCTGTAGTGATGTCTAAAAATTCGCCAATGCCTGTGACTTTCCAAAGCTGTTCTTCAAGCTGCTTGGCTTTATGATTTGCATGGATAGTAATATATTCTAATTCACGACGGATATAGGTCATATCTGGTTTATCTGCTGCCCCCAAATATACCCTTAACGCCATAAATCTACCCAAACGTTGGCTTTGTTCTATAAAAGATTGTTGCTCTATGACACTGATTTCTGTCGCAACTTTGCAATTTAGATTGATTGTGCCCCGAGCGTGTCTAGTTATTTGAATGAATACTTCAAAAAAGCGCATATCATCAGCGGATTTCATTATTTTAATTGGATCTATAATTTGACTTTTTAGTACCCCATCTGCCATGAGTGGTGTCAGGTTGTATTGCATTATTTGATCTGTATCTTGAGAGAATAAATGGCTGATCTCATCTACTTTGGTGCCAATGCCGATAGCTGAAAGGGAGAATGATTTACTCTGTTTTTCAATAAAATATGGCACGCTAACTAGCTCACGCATCATCAAATTTTTCATACCATCAGCAAGCTCTTTTTGTTCACCATCGTTATCAGACAGTTGAGTTAACTTTGCTTTGTTGTGATTGATCAGTTTATTTAAAAATTCAACGCCGATATGTGGTGAGTGACCAATTAATGCACTTAAATGAAGTATGCTGCCTTTTGAGCGCGTTCTAATAAGTTGGTATGGTAATGCGCTCAAGTCAATCTGAATAGCTTTGGCCTGTAGGCTAGGCAAGCTAAGACTAACAGATGCCGGTGAGTTAAAATCGAATTTTTCCGCTAAGGTTACTTGTAAGCCTCGGCTAGAAATATCGTGGGTTATTCCAGAAGCGATCTTATTACCTTGTTTGATGTTAACTAATGTTTTAAAAGCGAATCTTGATTCATGGCGCCGCTCTGTAAATGGCATTGATATTCTTTTAATGCTATTCACATTTATTTTACGTTGCGCAAAGGTTTTTAGTTGGTTTACATCTTGGTTATTAAACCAAGCTTGATATTGGGCATTTACGTTCGAATTAGTGATATCACAAACTTGAATAATATGACTAAAACTGGCCAACTGTTGTTCTGTTAATGCTGAATATTGTGCATCATCGCCCGGAAGTGTAGAGGTTTTATAATTCAGTTTATGATCCACTTTTTGGCTAACTAATTTATAGACCCGCCAACTTGACTTTTTTGAACCAAAACCTAAGAATAATCCCAAGTGTTCACTTTGTTGCAGTTCAAATAATGTCGCTGAATAAAAATGCACTTTTTCGTTGGCTATATGTGTAAAACAAAACATCAGTTGATGTTCAGTAATATCCGGTGACTTTAATAAATGCACTATGCGGTTATTAGTTAACATCCCTGGTAGCTGGTTAATATCATCCTCATTTTGAAAAAAGTGCAGTAATGGCTGATTACCGCGTCCAAGCAGGGCATGGGTGATATGAGGCTTACCTTCTTTAATCGAAATGTAGACAGGTAAATGAGGTTGCAAGGGTAAGTAATGACGCTCGAACCCTAAACCTGTAGCATTAACAATGACATCGTTGACATCGACTTTGTAGCGAAATTTATAACTATTAATTAATTGAGTAATAACCTTATCTAGTTCTTCACTGCTACCAATTCGTTTTAGGCGAAATATGGCGCTGTCGTCTTTATTTTGGATATCAACAATAGCGTAATCAACACCTTGCTGTAAGTCTTCAAAGTAAAACTCTTCATTAAGTTCAAGCAACTTTACCCTAAGTGGTCTCTCAGGTTGAAAGTTATGTTTTAATGGGAGTTTTATTCTGGCGCCGCCAACTGATAAGTCTAGGGTGAGCCCTAATATTTCAGCCAATCCAGATTGTGAAACTGAAATTTTAATACTGTAGTTCATTCGCTCTTCACTACGATTAAAATAACTGCCTAAAACAACACCAGGTACCATAAAAGGTGATGCATTTAAATTTGGTTCATTAGGGCTGCTTTCTTGTTTAAGAAGTTTGCGTTTCTTGTGAGCTTGAATGACTTTTTCGTATACACCCAAGGTGTATTTGTTTCGATAAATGGGTAATGCTTCTTCAAGGGCTTCTTTTGAGGGCGCGTCTAGAAAATGTCTTTGGCTACCTATGACCACTTCTTCACATGCCAGTTCGGTTTTATCACGTAAATCTATTACGCGAGTACACAAGGCTGATATGCGGTTTAGCTCCATTTTAAGTAAAAAACGGGTAGAGTTTGATTCATCAGCCGTTAGGCTTTCAAACAGTTCCTGAAAATCAGGTTCCATTAATAAGGGCTTTAATTGTTCTATTAGTGCGCTATGGTCGTCTAGGCTCATCTTCTATTATCGTTTTTAATGCTTATTGTGAGTCTGGCTGTTAATCTTATCGGCATGAAAAGACATTGCTTTATCAATAGTGTGGTCTGAAGTTAATCTTAACCCTATTTGAGATAAATGATAAAGTTTACAGAACAATTAGTGTCTATGATTTGATATATCTTGGACTGAAAAGAGGTCTTCCTCAACTTTTTAATTTACTAACTGGGCATTATGGCAAAGAATAAAACAGCATATGTGTGCAATGAATGTGGCCAAGACTTTCCGCGTTGGCAAGGGCAGTGTAATGCTTGCCAGGAATGGAATACGATCACGGAAGTCCGTTTGGGCGCAAGTAGTGCTACACGTACCCATCAGTTTAGTGGTTATGCCGGATCCACCAGTAAAGAAGTACAGACTCTTGATCAAATCGACTTAAATGCGCTCCCTCGTATCGCTAGCACATTTGGCGAGTTAGATCGGGTTTTAGGTGGCGGTATTGTCCCAGGTAGTGCGATATTAATTGGTGGGCATCCTGGTGCAGGTAAAAGTACCCTGTTACTGCAAACCTTGTGTCAATTAGCGCAAATTATGCCCGCCTTGTACGTCACGGGAGAAGAGTCTTTACAACAAGTGGCTATGCGCGCCCATCGTCTAGGGTTACCGACTCAAAATCTGCGTATGCTGTCTGAAACAAGTGTTGAAGCTATTTGTGATGTTGCGATACAAATAAAGCCAAAAGTGATTGTGATTGATTCTATTCAAGTGATGCACATGAGCGATATTCAATCTTCACCTGGAAGTGTGTCTCAGGTTCGAGAGTCAGCTTCATATTTGACCCGATTTGCAAAACAACATGGTATAGCGGTCATTATGGTTGGCCATGTCACCAAAGATGGCAGTTTAGCTGGCCCGAAGGTATTAGAACATTGTATTGACTGCTCGGTGATGTTTGAAGGTGATAGTGATAGTCGCTACCGTACTTTACGCTCACATAAAAATCGATTCGGCGCAATTAATGAGTTAGGTGTTTTTGCGATGACGGAACGTGGCTTAAAAGAAGTGGCTAATCCCTCGGCAATATTTTTATCCCGTGGCGATGAAGCATCATCGGGATCATTAGTTATGGTGGTATGGGAAGGTACCCGTCCATTGCTGGTGGAGTTGCAGGTTCTGGTCGACAGTTCAGCCATGTCTAACCCTCGTCGAGTCGCGGTAGGGATGGATGCCAATCGTTTAGCCATGCTACTGGCAGTGATGCACCGCCATGGTGGGTTGCAGATGTCTGATCAAGATGTGTTTGTAAACGTTGTGGGTGGCGTAAAAGTAACTGAAACCAGTGCCGATTTAACGTTATTATTGGCGATGGTATCGAGTTTTCGCGGTCAGGTTTTACCAACTGATTTAGTTGTTTTTGGTGAAGTGGGCTTATCAGGGGAAATTAGACCTGTACCTAATGGCCAGGAACGTTTAATTGAAGCCGCTAAACATGGTTTTAAACGTGCAATAGTACCTAAAGCTAACATGCCAAAAAAACCACCTGCGGGAATGGAGGTTATAGGGGTAAGCAAATTAACTGAAGCGCTAAACGCACTTTAGTTGTGCGTTTTCAGCGTTAAATTTAACGGTTATTTATTATTCGGGTTGGATCAGCATTTCCAGCTCTCGATTAAGCAGTTCAGCATCACCTAAGTTAAGTTCAATAATACGGCGCAAGTGACTAATGCTTTCAACATCGATATGTAAACAGCGTAAGCCTAAATGCTTGCTAGTTTTATGTACAATCTTGGTGTTCATGACTAACTGAATATCAGAGTCCGGTAATACAAACTCTAATGTTATATCACTGTTTTGTGTACCGCTGAATGTTTCAGGGATTTCGACCAAAGCACCATTAAGGCTTAAATCTAGAATCGTTGTACGCCAGGTAGACTCAGCCTGAGCAAGATAAGCATTAGCATCAAATAGAATTCTCGAAAATTTGCGTCTCTCGTCCATTAGGCTGTCCTTTAATTTATAGGATTAGTGTTGTATTGATTGTTATAGATTAGCATACGATATAAGCACACATAAAACACCCAGATTCAATTTATTTGTTTCGTCATTATTTCTTCGGGTAACTCTATTGTAAATATAGCGCCTTGTTCTGGAGCCGTGCTCAAGGTGACTTTGCCTTTTAAAACCTGATTAACTAAGTTATATAAAATGTTCATTCCCAGGCCGCTTCCACCCTGGCCACGTTTAGTGGTGAAAAAGGGGGTGAAAATCTTCTGTTTAACTTCATCTGACATGCCGCATCCATCATCTTTATAAATAATTTTAAGCCCGTTAGGTTCTCGCGTTACGGTTAAGCTAAGTTGGCCGATTTTATTATCAGGGTAAGCATGAATTATCGAGTTATTTAATAAGTTGCTAATAATTTGATACATTACGCCTGGCTGGCTGTGTAATGAAATATCTTCAGGGCACTGGTAATCATATTGGTGTTTAGTACGAGATAATAATGGATGCAGCGACACAAATATTTCATCTAAATATTGTTTTAGATTGAAGTCTCTTACTTCTTCATGCGATTGATCCACAGCAACTTTTTTGAAACTTTGTATTAATTTAGTTGCTCTATTTAAATTAGATAGCATCAGTCTTGCACAATCAGCAACTTCAGTTTGATATAGTTCAAAATCTTCTTGCGAAACATCGCCTGATTGATATTTTTTATTGAACTCCTCGACCCTGTCCGAAAGATGCGATGTTGCTGTCACACTAATACCGATGGGAGTATTCATTTCGTGAGTAATACTTGCGACGAGTCCACCTAACGTGGCCATTTTTTCTTTATCAATGAGCTCATTTTGAGTGAGTTTAAGCTCTTCAGTGCGAGACTTTACTCTATCTTCAAGCTCAATGTTGAGCAGTTTAAGTGCTTCTTCAGTTTCTTTTAACGACTGAATATTCTTTATTGTACCCGTTATTCTGTTTGGTTTTCCTTGATTATTTCTCTCTATCACTTGACCTCTATTCAGTACCCAAAGCCATTTGTCATCAGGTGTTTTTGCTCTATAAGCCAGTTCAAATTTATTTTCCTCTAAGTTTAAGCAAGAGGTCATAATATTAATTACATGGGGTAAGTCGTCAGGGTGAACGCACTGTTGTAGGGTGTCCATTAAACTGATTTCGTGTTCAGGATATTGTAAAAAAGTATTAGTGCGAATAGCAGTTTTATTTCGAATGTCCCAGTCCCAAAACTCATCACCACTGCCCCATAATGCGAGCTGTAATCGCTGCTCGCTTTTAGCAACTTGCTCCATCATAAAGACTTTAATGCGATATTTGCGAGTTTGTAACCAGCTAAATAATCCGATGATGGCAACAAAAAATAAGCAATAAAGTAAATATGCCCACCATGTTTGCCAGGGTGGGGGCATAATATGAATCTCCAAGGTTCTTATCTGACTAAACTGATTGTTGTGATTTTTAGCTCTGACTTGAAATTGGTATTTACCGGGTGATAAGCCAGAAAAATGGGCAACATGACTGTTTAAATCATCAAACCATTGCTGATGTAGTCCTAGCATCCTATATTCATATTTAATCTGTTGGGCTTGATGTAAATTATTACTGTGAAAACGAAATGAAAATAATGTGTCTAGATAACTCAACTGAATATTATCGGCATAACTGACATCCAGCGATTGATTAAACCGTGTGTCATCTTGTAAACGCTGCAACTTATTTAATAAGTAAAACTCGTCGATAATGGGCGTTTTAAGTTCTGGTGTGACGGGTAAATCAGAGGGGGTAATGATGTTAAACCCATTTATGCCACCTAAATAAACACGATTATTATCATCAACAAAGCCTGCACCGAAATTAAACTCATTATTCTGAAGCCCATCCACATCAGTATAATTACGTATTGTATGATCTTTGCTATTAAGAACGCTAAGTCCTTCAGATGTACCGACCCAGAGTTGATCCAACTTATCTTTAACCATAAGGTAAGCGATATTGTCGATTAAACCATTTTGCTTATTAAATAGTTGCACCGCCTTTGTTTCAGGTACAAAAGAGAAAACCCCATCACTGGAAGAGATCCACAACCTATCTTTTATCCAATAGGCATTAAATAAATGTTTGCTAGGAAATTGCTCGACAGTGTTTGGCGCATATTGCGTAAATTTTCCCTCTGCAGACATATGAATTAACCCTGCACCATAAGTTAATATCCAGTACCCGCCTTGCTGGGCAGGTAAAATCTCACTTATCTCATTACTCGCAAGACTGTTAGGTAAATTGGGATCATGAGACCAGGATTTAAAACCATGTATAGCGGGTATAAATAAACTTAGCCCTGCATCTTTTGTAGTAACCCAAGCCTGGTTAGTATCATCGAATAAAATGCTATAAAGATGGTTACTTACTATTGCCAGAGGGTTATCCGGCTGAGCTACATATTGCTCAATTTCCTTGGTTTTAATATCTATGATGTATAAACCATTACCGCGTGTACCAATCCAAAGTTGGTGTTTATCATCTTGTCTTATAAAACTAATAAAGCTTTTACTATCAAATTGTGGGTGGGTAAAAAGTGAAAAACCAGTAATGTTTCTTTGAGTATCTTCAGCTGCGATAAATAATCCTTGGGCAGTTCCAACCCAAAGGATGTTTTGTTTATCACGATAAATCGTTCTTATATCGGCATCAGCGATATTGTTATCAAAGAATGCATATTGATTGATAGTATTAAAAGCTTGGCTATTTAGATCTGTTTTACTTAAACCAGCACTTCTTGTGCCTATCCATAGTTGGCGTTGATCGTCTATCCACAACCTGGTAATTAAACCACTGCTGACACTGCGAGTGTTACTAGCTGAATGCGAAAAATGCTCAAATTGATGAGTGTCTGGCTGATACCAAGCTACACCAGCTTGTTGGAAGCCAATCCAAAGTTTACCATCGATATCTAAAGCTAAGTCATTGATATTGTATTGCTGAACGGTATCTGGGAAAAATAACTGGTGCGAAGTGATGATAGGTGATGTTAACCCTTGTGATAAATCTAGATGCAATAATTCACTATTACTGGTGGCTACCCAAATGTTATTACCGTCTCCATTTGCAATACGGGTAATATATTTTGTTTGCTTAGATTGTTGAGATATCGTGGTTAATTTTTTTTGTTCAGGTAAGTAAAGTTGTAGGCCTTGATTATGATAAACCCATAAACGCGATGATTTATCTAAAAATAGGCCGTGAATATTATCATCTAATAAACCTTTGTCGCCGATATTTAAGTGATCAATAAGCACATTTTGTGTGGCAGAAAAAATATAAATTCCGTTATTAGTAGCAATCCAAATATTACCTTCACTATCTTCACTTAGGTCGTTAATTCCGCTAGAGGGTAATCCAAATTCAGGCGCGTTGTAATGCTCAAAACGTTTGGTTTTTGGTTTAAATCTATTTAAACCATCATTGACGGTGGACAGCCAAAGCTCTCCTTTTTTACTGTAATACAAATGGCTAATATGATTGCCTGATGGGCCATACTTATCTTCTTTTAAGTAAATCTTTATTTCTTTACCATTGTAACGATTTAAACCAGCCTGTGTCGCTATCCATAAATAACCACTTTTATCCGTAATGACATCATTAACAGTGTTCATGGATAAGCCATGCTCGGCTCCAATCGTGTCAAATAGCACCACAGCCTGAGTAAGATGAGGAGCAAAAAAGAATATATACAGAAAAGTATAATAGCTTAGTAGGCGTTTTTTTCTCACACAGTTGATCCTTACACTTTTTTACTTTAATAATTATCTTAAGTGTTAAATTTAAGTGTAGAACTAAATTAATAAAATGCGAGTTAAGTACTGGCGTTGACTAAAAAAGGAACCCGAAGGTTCCTTTTTATTTGTTAACTAATTTGAAGTTAATTCATTGCTGTTAACCAATTACTGTTAACCAATAATACTCTCATCAGGGTCTACGGTGGGTGAGTTTGGCATGATCCTCACGGATTTAATCATGTTATCCGATACCTCAATGACTTCAATATGGTAATCAGCTAAACGTAAACTGGTGTTAGCTGCAGGGATATCCTCAAGATATTCGACAATTAACCCATTGAGTGTTTTGGGGCCATCGATAGGGAAATCCCATTTCATCTCTTTATTTAAATCACGGATGTTAATAGTAGCATCGATTAAAAAGCTTCCATCCTGTTGGATGTTAATATCTTCACTCGGTGTGGTCATCATTGATGTGGTGAAGTCGCCGACTATCTCTTCTAAAATATCTTCAAGTGTTACAAGTCCTTGGATGTCACCATACTCATCGACCACTAGGCCAATACGTTCTTTATTTTGTTGAAAATTTGCTAGCTGGACGTTTAATGGCGTGCCTTCGGGAATAAAGTACAGCTCTTTTACTGCACGTAATAATGATGACTTGCTGAATTGCTCTTTTGATTGCAGACGAAGTGCATCACGTAAATGGATAAACCCAACGGAATCATCAATTGTGTCTCGATATACTAATACACGAGTATGTGGGCTTTGGATAACAAGCTTATTAATGAGCTTAAAGTCATCATTCATATTGATAGCGTAAATATCGGAACGCGCAATCATAATGTCTTCTACGGTGACTTTTTCTAAATCTAATATCGACAATAACATTTCTTGGTGACGCTGGGGAATAAGCGCACCAGCTTCGTGAACAACGGTACGTAACTCTTCTTGGCTTAATGCATCATTGGTTTTGACTGTTTTAATACCCAATAAACGCAGGAAACCGCTAGTAATAATGTTAAGCCCTTTTACTAACGGCAGCATAATAATCAATAGCCATTTCAGAATAATGCTTGATGGAAAGGCGATCCTTTCTGGGTGTAATGCAGCATAGGTCTTGGGGGTGACTTCTGCAAAAATCAAAATAACAACAGTCAGTACGCCGGTAGTGATAGCAATGCTGGCAGCTTCATCAATATTATATTGGCTAAGTACGCGCATACCGATAATGGTTGCAATTGAAGAGGCGAGGATATTTACTAAGTTATTGCCGATAAGAATAAGCCCAATTAATCGGTCTGGCCTATCAAGTAGCTTTAGCGCTCGCTGTGCTGGTTTGTTACCACTGCCAGCTAAATGCCTTAAACGATAACGGTTAAGTGTCATCATGGCGGTTTCTGAACCAGAAAAATAAGCTGACATCAGAATTAAAACCAACAAAAAAATCAGGAGTGCGCTGGTAGATATAGCGTCCAAGGAAGGGGGCTCCGTTATAGTAAAGAGGCCGTTATTGTCAGCCAGGATAGATAAATAGAAACAGCATTATTAACCACTGACGAAAAGAGTCAAGCTATAGAGACTTATAATATCATCAAAATAAAATACAAAGCGCTGAATGAGTGCTTCACTTGGTTCAAAGCACCCATTTTTTATAATAATGACGATTTGTTCGCGGTCATTATTGAGGTGGGAATTAATTAATAATCAGCTCTTTAACAATGCGGGCACCAAAATAGCCTAATGAAAGCAGTCCTGCACCAGATAAACTGTAAACCACAGCAGTGCGGATACGACAGCCTATTGTGTAATGTTGCCATAACATAGTGCCATATACAGCCCAGGCAGCCATAGATAGAATGGCTTTGTGGCCTTTACCATCAACAAACATATCTTCTAAAAACACAAACCCAGTCACTAGCGACAAGCTTAATAAAATAAAGCCAATCACAACAAGATGATATAGCTGACGCTCTACGGTCATGAGCGGTGGCATAGCTGTGCTCATTATCATTTTTTTATTTTTAAGCTTATTTTGAATAATCCATAGTTGTAGCGCATAAAGTGCAGCAATCATTAATGCGCTGTAAGCCATTAGCGACAACACGACATGAGCAAGAATTTCTGGATGCAATTCAAAATGAATAATAAATTGGGGTGGTAATAGCCATAGCAAAGCTACTGAGATTATTGAGCAGGCATAAATTACCGGTAACACTACAATCACTTTTAGCCGCGGTAAGGTAACGGTAAAGGTGAATGCGATGATCCAGTTCACCATTGAAATGACATTGGTTAAACTGAAGTTTTGACCATCAAGTGTAAAAATTGAATTCGATAACGCAAAACCATGCATAATCACACCCAAAGCGGATATCATCATAATAAGTTTGCGATTGGGACCATCAGCATGAAATAGCCGGCTAGTGGCGAGAATCAATGCAATACAATAAAAAAACATAGCCGAAGCAGAAAAAATAACCATCTGATTTAAACCTATCAAGTTATATGGACATGCTGACTGGATATAATATCTAGTCTCAAAACGCACATGAACACTATTGGGTAAGATTAACATGAAGTCACCCAATAAGGGCAGTGACCTATTACGCAAAATTTAACAGTTTCTGACCGTTAGCTGCAAATAATTTACCTTATTGCATCTGTTATGGGTAATAAGACACTTGAGTAGCATGATTAATCATGAGTTTGATCCTCTTATAAATAAGGCGTAAGGCTAATCGTTTGAGTTAAAAATGAATAATTTGTCACACAAGCGCGCATCTTAAAAATTTTTGAGTATAATAGTGCGCATTATCGATAAGCGTATTAAGAGCGGTTAAATGTTTGAGAATCTATCTGACAGACTATCACGAACACTAAAAAATATAAGTGGTCGCGGTCGATTAACGGAAGACAACATTAAAGACACCTTACGTGAAGTCCGCATGGCTTTGCTCGAGGCTGATGTTGCATTGCCAGTAGTAAGAGACTTTGTTAGCAGTGTAAAAGATCGCGCTGTCGGACAAGAAGTCTCTAAAAGTTTAAGTCCAGGCCAAGCTTTTATTAAGATTGTGCAAAGCGAACTTGAACGCGCTATGGGGGAAGCTAATGAAGAGCTTGACCTAGCTGCTCAACCTCCGGCTGTCATTATGATGGCGGGTCTTCAAGGGGCGGGTAAAACCACCTCTGTAGCCAAGTTAGGTAAGTTTTTACGCACTCGTCATAAAAAATCCGTGTTAGTCGTCAGTGCCGATGTTTATCGCCCAGCGGCAATTAAACAGCTTGAAACCTTAGCGGCAGAGGTGGAGGTTGCATTTTTCCCATCTGATGTCAGTCAAAAGCCGTTAGATATAGCAAAAGCTGCAATAGCTTATGCCAAACTAAAGTTCATTGATGTTGTTATTGTCGATACAGCAGGTCGTTTGCATGTTGACGAAGCCATGATGGACGAAATTAAAGAGCTTCATGCGGTTATTAAGCCTGTAGAGACCTTATTTGTTGTTGATGCAATGACAGGTCAAGATGCGGCAAATACGGCTAAAGCCTTTAATGAAGCAATGCCATTAACAGGGGTGATTTTAACTAAGGTGGATGGTGATGCTCGCGGTGGTGCTGCGTTATCAATTCGCAGCATAACTGGCAAACCGATTAAGTTTTTAGGTGTTGGTGAAAAAACTGACGCGCTTGAGCCTTTCCATCCTGACCGTATCGCATCGCGCATTCTAGGCATGGGTGATGTTCTTTCACTGATTGAAGAAGTTGAACGCGGTGTCGACAAAGACAAAGCGATGAAACTGGCTTCTAAAGTGAAGGCTGGTGGTAGTTTTGATTTAGAAGACTTTCGTGAACAGCTGCAGCAAATGAAAAACATGGGCGGCATGATGAACATGATAGAAAAACTGCCTGGTGTCGGTAAGTTACCTCCAGAAGCATTAGCGCAAGTTCAAGACGGTAAAATGACTGGTCAAATGGAAGCGATTATTAACTCCATGACAGCCAAAGAGCGCAAAAACCCTGATGTAATCAAAGGTTCACGCAAACGTCGTATCGCGCTAGGTTCAGGGACACAAATTCAAGACGTAAATCGCTTATTAAAGCAATTTACTCAAATGCAAAAAATGATGAAAAAAATGTCAGCTAAAGGCGGCATGAAAAAAATGATGCGTGGTATGAGCGGTATGTTACCGCCTGGTATGAAGATGCCCGGTCGTTAGTTAATCAATTTAATCTTCGGAAGTGATACTTTGCTTGGCGCTATAACCCTTTTCGCTGTAAAAAACGGCGCTTTGGGTTGCATTAGTTTCAAAGTAGGGTAAAATCTTCCGGCTTTCTTACTGGGACCTTCGCGAACACGGGTTCCAGTTTTTATTTTTGCTTCTAGCAAATCATTAGAGGAATAAAACGCATGGTTACCATTCGTTTAGCTCGTGGCGGCGCAAAAAAGCGTCCATTTTACAATATCGTTGTTGCTGATAGCCGCAATGCTCGTGACGGTCGTTTCATCGAACGTGTAGGCTTTTTCAACCCACTAGCTCGTGGTCAAGAAGAAACTTTACGTTTAGATTTAGATCGTGTTGAGCATTGGGTTGCTACTGGCGCGGCAACATCTGAGCGTGTTGCTAAGTTAATTAAAGACGCACGTAAAGCAGCTGCTTAATTGCGTTTAGGTATAGATAGATGAGTAGTAACCAACAGCCGATTGTGCTGGGTAAAATAGGCGCTTGTCATGGCATTAAAGGTTGGCTAAAAATCACTGCCTATACCAATTCTGTTGAAGGCATTTTTGATTATTCTCCTTGGCTTATTTATGACCAGGGGAAATGGCGTGAAGTTAAAGTCAGCCAGTGGCGCTCACAAGGTAAGGCGGTTATCGCTGAGCTTGAAGGGGTAGTATCACGGGAACAGGCGCAAATGCTCACAAATTGTGAAATTGCGATTATGCCTGAGCAAATGAAAGAACTCAGTGATGATGAATTTTATCACCGTGATCTTATCGGATGTGAAGTGACTAATAATAACGGCTATAACATGGGCATTGTTGACCAGATCGTGGAAACAGGATCTAACGATGTCTTACTTGTTAAAGCTAATGCCAAAGATGCTTTTGGCAAAGTGGAACGTATGATCCCCTTTGTCCCTGAACAATTCATTTTAAAAGTGGATTTGCAAGGCAAACAGATAATAGTGGATTGGGATCCTGACTTCTAAGTCGAGGTACAACATATGTGGTTAGGGGTAATAACCCTGTTTCCAGAGATGTTTCGTGCTGTTACAGACTTTGGGGTGACGGGTCGAGCCGTAAAAAACGGCCTGCTTAAGGTGCACACGTGGAATCCTCGTGATTTCACCCATGACAGACATAACACGGTTGATGACCGCCCATACGGTGGTGGACCTGGAATGTTAATGATGGTGCAACCTTTGCGAGATGCCATTCATGCTGCAAAAGCAGCAGCGGGTGACAGAGCGAAAGTGATTTATCTATCTCCTCAGGGGCGCAAGCTGGATCAGCAAGGCGTTACTGAGTTAGCTAAATCAGACAGTTTGATTTTAGTGTGCGGTCGTTACGAAGGTGTCGATGAGCGCATTATTCAAACTGAAGTAGATGAAGAGTGGTCAATAGGGGATTACGTGCTTTCGGGCGGCGAAATACCTGCAATGACTTTAATCGATTCAGTGGCACGCCTAGTACCTGGTGTACTGGGTAAGCAAGCTTCGGCAGAGCAAGATTCTTTCTCTGACGGATTACTGGATTGTCCTCATTATACTCGCCCTGAAAACTTAGATGGCATGGATGTACCGGCAGTGTTGTTAAGCGGTGACCACGAAAAAATCAGACTCTGGCGGTTGCAGCAAAGTATCGGAAGAACTTTTCTACGACGACCAGAAATATTTGAAAATCTAGCTCTGACTGACGAACAAACAGCCTTATTAGCGCAGTTTGTAAATGAAGCGGACACGTCCGTATAGTCATTGTTTCAGTTATTCTAGAATGGAGTAAGTTATGAACAACATCATTAAAATGCTCAACGATGAGCAAATGAAAACAGACGTACCTGATTTTGGTGCTGGTGATACAGTAGTAGTTCAAGTACGCGTAAAAGAAGGTGATAAAGAGCGTCTTCAGGCTTTTGAAGGTATCGTTATCGCTAAGCGTAACCGTGGTTTGCACTCAGCATTCACAGTACGTAAAATCTCTAATGGTGAAGGTGTTGAGCGTGCTTTCCAAACGCACAGCCCATTAATTGCTAGCATCGAAGTTAAGCGTCGCGGCCGTGTTCGTCGTGCTAAACTTTACTACTTACGTGAGCGTTCAGGTAAATCTGCACGTATCCGTGAAAAATTGGCAACTAAGTAATAGTTATCAATTTAGTTTAAAAGATGCAGTGTTCGCACAACTAACCGCCGAAAGGCGGTTTTTTGTTTTCAGCATTCGCCCCCATCATGTTTGAGTCATGTAAGCAGACTTTTAGTTAGCCCTTAGCTTTACTTATCGAGCCTGACTCATTATCTGAGTTTCACATTAGTCATTTAACAATAGATAGCCATATGATCCTCATGAACATTGATATGGCAGTAATTACACATTTGAGTTAAATAAGCCTTGATCTCATAAAAATGCACAGGCATAGTTAGCTCTATATTGTAATGGTGTATCATTACAAAAATACAGTGGTTTAGTTATCACTAAAAAGTGTAACTAGATTGCTTTTTACCTTATTACAGTGAGCCGATATCATGCAGCAAGATACCATCAACAATATTCATATTAGTTCTGAGCAAATACTGTCAACGCCGTCACAACTGAAACAAGAATTACCCTTGTCAGCACATGCATATCGTTATATTTTGGATGCGCGTAAAACGGTAGCAGACATTGTGCATAAACGTGATAGTCGGGTATTGGTTGTGACAGGGCCTTGTTCAATACATGATATTGGTGCAGCGAAAGAATATGCGCTTAAGTTGAAAAAGTTGCACGATGAACTCAGTGATGACTTTTATATTTTAATGCGCGTGTACTTTGAAAAACCTCGTACCACAGTAGGCTGGAAAGGACTGATTAACGATCCGAATATGGATGAGTCTTTTGATGTAGAAAAAGGACTACGTATGGCTCGTGAATTGATGATTTGGTTGGCTGAATTAGAATTGCCCGTGGCAACTGAAGCGCTGGATCCTATTAGTCCTCAGTATATTTCTGAATTAGTCACTTGGTCTGCTATTGGCGCCCGCACCACTGAATCTCAAACCCACCGAGAAATGGCATCGGGGTTATCCATGCCTGTAGGCTTTAAAAATGGCACGGAAGGCAAGCTAGATGTTGCTATTAATGCCTTAAAATCTGCAGCCAGCAGCCACCGTTTTATGGGTATTAACCAAGAAGGCCAAGTCAGCTTATTGCAAACTGCCGGTAATCCTGACGGTCATATCATTCTTCGTGGCGGCATTGCACCTAATTATGATGCTAAAAGTGTGGCTGAGTGCGAAACACAAATTCATAATGCTAAGTTGAATGCACGTTTAGTGGTTGATTGCAGCCATGGTAATTCATCTAAAGATCACAATCGTCAAAAACAAGTGTGCGAAGATGTATTTAATCAAATTGTCTCGGGTAATAAATCTATCATTGGTGTTATGCTTGAAAGCCATTTAAATGCAGGTAATCAAAGTACCAATAAGCCATTAAATGAACTTGACTATGGTGTATCTGTCACCGATGCCTGCATTGATTGGGCAACAACTGAAACAATTTTACGACAAGGCGCTAACCAATTATCTGCCGTACTGCCAACTCGCTTTAATGTGCTGCAAGTTGTTAATGGTTAATGAAAAGTATGATGAACGAAAAAACCACAGCCGATTTAGAAAAACTACGTGATTTAATTGATGGTGTTGATCAACAACTTCTACATTTATTGCGTAAACGTTTAGATTTAGTCGCCCAAGTTGGTGCCGTCAAGCACGCCGCTGGTGTGCCCATTTATGCCCCGCAGCGCGAAGCTTCTATGTTAGCTAAGCGTCGAGATGAAGCGCAAAAGATGAATGTTTCACCGCAATTGATAGAAGATATTCTGCGTCGATTAATGCGTGAGTCTTACTTGAATGAAAAAGATGTCGGCTTTAAACAGGTAAAAACAGACTTAGGCAATGTGGTTGTCGTTGGTGGTGATGGCCAGTTAGGTCAGTTATTTACTCAAATGCTCACACTATCTGGTTATCAAGTGAAAAGCTTGGACAAGAATGATTGGCACCGCGCCGAAGCACTATTTGATGGTGCCGGAATGGTGCTGGTTACTGTGCCAATTAAAGTCACCTGTGATGTTATTCGAGAACACCTGACTCATTTACCCGACACATGCATTTTAGCTGATTTAACTTCGATTAAAGAACAGCCTGTTTTGGCAATGCTAGAGGCGCACAAGGGACCTGTGGTAGGTTTACACCCCATGTTTGGTCCAGATGTTGGCAGTTTAGCTAAACAAGTTGTGGTGGTGTGCCATGGGCGTCAGCCAGAATCTTATCAATGGTTACTTGAACAAATTGCTATTTGGGGCGCAAGAATTGTTGAAGCTGAACCGGTTAAACACGATAAAGCGATGCAACTTGTACAAGCTATGCGTCACTTTTCTAGTTTTGTGTATGGTGTGAATCTATGTGAGGAGAAGGCTGATATAGATACATTACTGCAATTTAGCTCGCCAATTTATCGATTAGAGCTTGCAATGGTTGGTCGATTGTTTGCTCAAGATCCCGAGCTTTATGCCGATATTATTTTTGCACAGCAAGGTAGTCAAGACGTGATAAGTGATTATTTGGACAATTATCGAGACGCGTTAGCATTATTAAAGTCAGGTGATCGTAATGCGTTTGTAGAAGAATTTAAACGCGTTGCTAAGTGGTTTGGTGACTTTGCTCCACAGTTTCAACATGAAAGCCGTGCAATGCTGCAGTCAGTGAATGATATGAAGACAGGTTAATCATTTTTCATTTTTTGTTGTTTGCGTAAATACAGTATAGGGCTTACATTTATATTCTAGTAGTCAGCGTATATTATCGATGACAGAGCAATTAAATTGCCCTTTACCTATTCTATTTTGGAGATGTGCCCATGACTTCATTCGATACGCTGTCAACATCAACATCAACATCAACATCAACATCGCAAGATAATACCGTAGGCCATTTTCTCTATGCAATGATGAGTGCTTTTCCGCTTTTTTTTATTCCTGTGTTAATGAGCTTTTGGCTAAATCTTATTCAGAAAAACATTAAGCCTAATTCATTACTTGCATCACATTTGCGTTGGCAACGACTCAGTATTATTGGACTATGTCCCTTTTTTATAGCGGGCTATTTATTAAGTCCTGTTTGGCTAAGTGTGTCGCTCTATCTTATGGGGATAACCTGGTTTAGTTACCGTATATTTAAAGGCTGGGTGAGTTTGAATGAAGGCCTAATGGTATAGGTTTTATAGTGTTATTCAGAAGGAATAAAAAATGCCGGTTAATACCGGCATTTTTGTGGATAAAGACTACAAATAAAGCTCACGAAGCAGGTTGCTATCGGCATCGGTACAAGGCGCCGCTAATACAATACCATCAGCGTTAAGTTGCTTGGCGGCTCTTGCCTGTGGATATCGGTTATTGATCTTTTCATTAGCTACATTGCAAATGATAGGTAGATGGCACATTTGTTTTATGCTGACTAATGACGATAAATCCAGGCTGATGTGATCTGGTTTTGCAAAGCTTCTGACCCCAGAATCACACAAGATCACCTGTTGATTTCCTTGTACTAATACTATTTGCGCAGCAGCAAGCCAATCTTCAGCACTGGCCATGTTATTACGTTCAATAATGACGGGCCTATTTAAGCTGCCTAATTGGCCGAGTAAGCCTTGATTAAACATATATTGACCACTTAACATAACCATATCGGCTAAGTGAGCACTGCTAATATCGTTTTCTTGTTCGATAAGTAATACGCTTACTAATCCCGCTTGCTCAATCACCTGAAAATGTTTCTTTAGTTGGCTTTGGCTATTTACGCCCAAAGATGGGTTAAGGATAATGGCTTGAAAGCCAGCTTCTTTAGTTTGTTTTGCAAGACTCGCTAGTTCTGTATCCGTTTTGGGTGTATCAACTAATTGAAATGCGCCAAATTGATTATTACCTACTTGCAATTGTTTACATTGTACTTCACTGTCCTGTGACTTATATTCGCGACTATATTTGGTAGTGGGAGATGCAGTAAGCTGATTTGGTGACGCGACAGCCCTTGAGCTGTTCGGTTCAATCAGTAATTGTGCTTGGGACAATTGTGTCGGCTTGACTGACTCACAAGGGTAGCAACCTAATACTTTAATAAAACGGGTTAATCGCTCTAATTCCTTAATGGCTTGTTGCACATTATGGTTGGCAAGATTGCCATCAATGTCGATATAGAACATTTCTTCCCAAGGTGTACCAGGAATGGGACGCGACTCAAGTTTAGACATATTCAAACTATGGGCTTTTAACACCAGTAGTGCTTCAACCAGCGCGCCAGGTTTTTGGCCTGTAGCCATAATTAACGTTGTTTTAGCAGGTAATTGTGCTGGTACATCAACTGGTTTACGCGCAACAACAATAAAACGGCTTTGATTTATTTTTTGGTTCGCTAACCCATCTTCAATAGCGCTTAGCTGATATAGAGCACCCCCTTCAGCGCTACCAATAGCGGCAACACTTTGATTATCAGCTTCAATCACTTTAGACATTGCCTCAGCACTGCTAGCACAATACTCAAGTTTAAATTCTGGATGTAAGCTCAGGTAGCGGCTGCATTGACTAATGGGTTGTGGGTGCGCATAGACGGTTTTAATATTGGCAGTATCAGTACCTCGTTTTGCTAATAAGCAATGTCCGACTTCTATTGTGGTTTCGCCCACAATCGATAGGCTGGTATGTTGCAAAACGTCGTACACCTCATTAATTGATCCTGAAGAGGTATTTTCAATCGGTAAGAATCCGTAATCAGCATGGCCTGATTCAACTGCGTTGACAATGTCATCAAAACTTTGACAGCCAAAGTCGATCATTGTCACCTGCCTTCTATCACAGTAACGAGTGGCGGCAAGATATGAATATGAACCTCTTGCTCCTAAAAAGGCCACTGTATAGTGTTGTTTCTGTGTGTCAGGATTGGCTCTGCCGTGTAAAAAAGCTTGCTGGTTAAGCACAGAGTCTTCAATGATGCTTTGGTAAAGAGATATCACAAAATGTGCATCAAGCCCTTTGTCTCGTCCAAGCTGAACAAGTCGTTCTAATAATTGTTTTTCCCTTTGGGTATCTCGAATAGGTCTAACATCAATTTCTTTACTGCGGGCAACTTCAAGACTGAGTTCGCGACGTTTGGAGAGCAAGGTCAGTAACTCATTATCTAACGTCGTAATTTGTTCTCTAGTTAGATCCAACCCTTGTGGTTTATTCATACTATCCTCTTAATGATATTCAATTCGATTGCAATTTCGATAGTTAAAACTAAAAAGCCTCCCACTTGGGAGGCTTTGGTATTTTCATTTTCTTTTTGATACAGAAAAACCGCCTCCCTATGTGGCTTGCATAAAAAAGAAAATAAAAACGCGACGCTGTATTTCACTCATGAGTTAAAACTAAAACTTCGCTAGGTGAGTGTCAATGTAAAATTGCTCACTTTGACTTAAACCGACATAAAAAAGCGCACCCGAGGGTGCGCTGTACTTTGTTAATATGAGTATCAAGCGGCAGTGTCCTCCTTATAGATATACTCAAAATCATCTTCTGCATGTTCAAATGCAGTATGACGTTGAGCTTGGGGTTTATGGGTCAGGCGATTGAGCTGTTTCTCCAGCTTTTTACCCATTGCAGTGATTGCTGCGTAAAGGTTGTCGTTTTTCGCCTGGGCGAATAGTTCTCCACTTGGCAAGCCTATTGATGCTTCAATTTTAAAGAGCTGCTTTTCCTGAGTAATAATGACATGTGGATTAATTAAGTGAACATCGTGTCTTGAGAGCTTTTCAAATTGTCCTTCAATACGATCAAGAATAGGGGCAGTGACTTCAAGTTGCTTGCTAGTGATTTTCAGCATATTTTGAACCTTCTGTTGTATTGCTTAACTTCAGGTTACCAACTTAAGGCTATTAAAATGTGATCTATATCACATAATTGAACGGGAGTTTTTTTAGGTGGTATTAATTTGAGTGTATAGACATTGTCGTTAAAAATAGCTGTAATTTAACTTGAAAAGCTAATTAACTAGGCGCATATTTGAATGGATAACAACAGCATGTTAGGCGGTTTAAGAGTGTGTTAACCTGTATTTTTAAGGGTAATAGTTTTTTAACTTAAGTCACCTATGCATTGCTTACACTTCTTTACGTTTTCAATTCCCCTAAAGTGTACAAATAATTTTATAATGAGTGATGTTTTCGCTTATAGCGAAGTATTACAACACTGATTAAAGTCGAGCAATTAAATGCAACCTCAATTCAAGCAAATCAAAGTGTGGGATTTTCCAGTCAGAGCGTTTCATTGGATTATGGTGATATTACTCGGTGCATTATGGTGGAGTGCTGATGCTGGCGAGATGAGCCTCCATCAAATATTTGCATATTCACTAATGACGCTGTTAGCTTTTAGACTTGTTTGGGGAATTATTGGTAGTGATACTGCCAAATTTACCCATTTTATTCGCTCCCCTAAAACGGTTGTTCAATACGCCAAAGATAAACAGAAAACCCAATCTTTAGGGCATAATCCGCTAGGCGGCTATATGGTGGTATTACTACTGAGCCTATTAATAATGCAACTCGTAACAGGGTTATTTGCTACTGACGATATTTTTACAGAAGGGCCCTTTTATAGCCATGTATCCTCTGATGTAGCGGATATATTGACATGGGTGCATAAACAAAACTTCAATCTTATTCTCGGTTTTGCAGGTATGCATGTATTAGCTGTTATTGTTTACCTTATAAAAGGTGAAAATCTGATAACAGCAATGATAACAGGCTATAAGCGTGTTCACGGTGAATTACAACAGCCTAAAATGGCACATATTTGGCTTGCGTTAATTGTCTTTGCTGTTTTATTTATTGGGGTGTGGTTTAGCTTGTTGGCTGATGTTGTCAAATATATGTAGTCGATTGCTAATCGGTATGCCTGCTAAAAATTAAAGCCCATTCGATATTAGCGATATGGGCTTTTTATCATACTAGAGCAGAACGTTTGTGATATTAATCTTTTTTATAAACGTCGTGACAGCCTTTACAGCTTTGACCTGTATCACCAAATGCTTTTTTGATCTGCCCTAAATCCGTACCTTGCGCAATGACAGCCAATTTAGTGGCATTTTCTTGGAATTCAGTCATTTTGCTATCAAAATCGGCTTTGTCAGTCCAAATTTTAGCTAACGCGTCGGTATTACCTTTGTCTGAACCTGCAATAAAACCTTCATGAGGGATTTTTGATAGTGCTGCAACATTGGTTGCACGAGCTGCAAATACCGTGGCATCAAATTCTTTTTTACCTTTTAACATTGCACCCATATCGCCAAAGTTATAGGCAATTAAACCGAATGCTGATTGGCGATATTTAATGGCATGATCAGTATCTTTAAAGTTGTTAGCATAAACGCTTGGGATAAGTAGTGCAGTTGCCGTCATTGCGAGTAAAATTTTTTTCATCGTATTCTCTATTATTATCAGGGAGTATCGGTTTTATTTTACACATTTATTGTATGAAATCACCTTTAGATTGTTTCTGAATGTGAGGCGAGTTTACATAACTCCACTTTTGGATATCGCTATATAGTTTGTGCAGCTTTTGCTTTCGGCTGTTTCCTTGTTATTATCAGGGGGACTTTATTAAAGAGAGTACCTATGAGAGCGAATTGGAGTTTAGTGGTCGATAAAATTTTGACTCATTCGAATCATGATGAATTAGCGGTGTTATTTCGGTTATTGCTGACAGAGGAAGAGCGCAGCGCAGTTGCCGGCCGATTAAAGGTTTTTCAAACCTTACTGGAAGGTAAGTTAAGTCAAAGGCAAATCGCAGCTGAGTATCAAGTCAGCATTGCAACGATTACACGCTGTTCTAATTACCTTAAAAACATGTCTAATGAGCAGCGTGAGCAAGTTCAAAAGTTGATTTTGTAGATTGATAGGACACCCATTACAATAAAAACCGCTTGATGTGATTAAGCGGTTTTTTATTGTTTGTTAAGCCTTTATTATCTCTAGTTAAGGTTGATTAACGGCCATGGGTTCTAAACACTGGAATTTTATGGCGTCTATAACTAGAGCGCCTTAAAAGTAGGTAAGTCCCAAAGGTTACCAAGCAAATAGCAAACAGAGCGCTAGAATCTTTAGGGATAAAACGATAAAGCAAAGCTGCCGATAAAATATAAAGGAATGGCATATACCCATACAACCAGTCTGGCCATAAACCTTCTTTACGTCTGCGTTTAGTGTCGGTTCGACGGTTTTGTGAGCGTAAGTTATAAATTCTGGCGCCAAACAAAAACACTACAACAGCGGCTGCAATTGCATA
Source organism: Shewanella glacialimarina (assembly GCF_020511155.1). NCBI lineage: Bacteria > Pseudomonadati > Pseudomonadota > Gammaproteobacteria > Alteromonadales > Shewanellaceae > Shewanella > Shewanella glacialimarina. The sequence goes on from NZ_CP041216.1 coordinate 1,138,492, forward strand.
TTCTTGTTGTAGAATCAAAATACTTACCCCGCCGATAGCAATATATGTGTAAGGTAATAACTCATAAAGTGGCTTAATTAACATGAGCACTCCGTCGCTAATCATTAATTATTATTATTATTTTTATACTGAGATATACCACGCTGCTAACGCATGTTTATTAAATTGTCCTCAATCATAAACAAGGTGGAAAGGGCAAGCGTGACACTATTAAATGGCGTATCAATTGATACCACACAGGATAAAGTATAGCGTATAAAAAAAGTCGCTGACTATATTTTAATCAGCGACTTGCATTTATTCAAACTTTCTACTGGTTTTAATTAGGTGAAATAACCTAATAGCTTAGTAAAATAGTCTACATTTATTATTAATTACAACCACATCCGCCATTGCCATCACAACCCGGTTTTTGGGTGTCACAAGGTTCATGATCGTGCTCATGATTATGTTCATGTCCACCGCCACAACTGCCACCATGGGCATGAATGTGTCCGTGGGCGATTTCTTCCGCAGTTGTTTCTCTCACAGCAATAACTTCAACATTAAATGTTAATGCTTGGCCTGCTAGGGGATGATTACCGTCAACAATGACGCTATCGTCTTTTATTTCTGTTACTTGAACAGGGCGCTGGCCCATTTCAGTTTCTGCAATAAAGCGCATACCCGGCACAATATCTTCAATATCACCAAATGCAGCTAAAGGCACTTCTTGCTTCAAACCTTCGTGATATACACCATAAGCTTGTTCGGCTGGTATGTTTGCTTCAAATTTGTCACCAACAACTTTACCTTCTAATTCAGCTTCTAGGCCAGGTATAAGATTTTCGGTACCTTGAATATAAACCATTGGCTCAGCATCAAAAGAGCTTTCCAATAATTGACCTTGCGCATCGCTGAGACGGTAATGGATGGTAACCGCGGCATGTTTTGAAATTTTCATAATGACTCCAATTGCTGATATGGGCGCATAATACCTTTATTTTTTTTGGGCTGCGATGATTTGTGTCTGATTTTGATCAATTCTTATTGATTTAGTTAACTCGTTATTGTTTTTACCCCGATTAATGGAATGCTATAGAAATTTACTCTTTTATGAAGCATCTAGATTGTTATCAGGGTTCTTATCCCTATTTTTCTTATAGTTTAAATAACGTAATGGATTATTTTATCTTTAATGATTGAAAAGTATAATTATTTAATTGGGGATTATATTGCGTTAACGTTAGCGTAAACGCAGCGTTTTAGTTGTTTTATTGCGAATGTAATTGATGTTTCAGTTTGTGAAATATGAAATCTTAAATAAATCAACTTAAATGCTAATTAATATGCAAATTTATTGGCAACTGGGGTTGACAATATAGTGCTAAAAAAGCAATTCTGTAGGCATTAGTGAATAAGAGTTACCCGCGACTAAAAATGTATGCGTTTGGTAGCACTGATGAAACCAGAATAAGTGAGCGATATGTCAGCCTGCAAGTACGTTGTAATAGCAACCATTACAATCATTACAACCACCACTACTAATATAGTGGGGGCGGGCTGATTCATCCTAAATAGAATTCAGTAACAAGCCCGCTTCCCACAAAAGAAGCGGGCTTTTTTATTATAAAATTTTGCATTGATGCCATGATATTGGCAGGAGAAGACGGTATGAAAGTGATGAAGTTTGGTGGTACGTCGTTAGCAAATTGGCCTCGTTTTTTAATGGCGGCTGATATTATCGCTGAGTCTTCTAAGGCTGAACCAGTCGCTACGGTCCTTTCTGCGCCCGCAACAATTACAAATGCATTGTTGGAAATGGTTGATTTAGCGGTAGAGGGAAAATCTTACCAAGCGGTTGTTGACCATATCAATCATGTTTTTAATCACTTATATACCCAAGCGAGTGAAACCTTGTTGTCTGTAGCTCAACAGGAATTACTAAAACAGAAACTCAACATGCAAATGCAGCAATGGAAGTCTAAGTTAGAAGGAATATCCTTGCTAGGCGAGTGCCCGGACTCAGTCAGGGCTGCTATTGTTGTTTCTGGCGAGCGTTTATCCGCAGCGTTAATGGAGCAAGTGATGTTGGCTAAAAACATTACTGCCGCGCAGTTGGACCCAGTTGCATTGTTTCTTGCCCATGGGCAGCCTTTAGAGTCTGTAGTCGATATTAATGTCAGTAAACCTCGGTTTGCAGTATTACCGTTAAGTGAATACAGAGTGTGGGTTATGCCAGGTTTTACTGCCGCAGATGCTCATGGAAAAATTGTGACCTTAGGGCGTAATGGTTCTGATTATTCTGCTGCCGTGTTAGCCGCTTGTTTAGATGCATCTAGTTGTGAAATTTGGACCGATGTGGATGGTGTTTATAACACAGATCCCCGTGCGGTTACAGATGCTAAGCTATTGTCTCAGTTGAGTTATCAAGAGGCGATGGAGCTATCGTATTTTGGTGCCAAAGTATTGCACCCTAAAACTATCGCTCCAATTGCGCAGTATCATATTCCTTGCTATATCAAAAACAGTTTTAATCCATCAGCACCCGGTACATTGGTATCGAACGATGAAGATCAAACTGGTTTACAAGTTAAAGCCATTTCAAATCTTGATGATCAGACTATGTTTAACGTATCTGGGCCAGGTATGAAGGGGATGGTTGGGATGGCCAGTCGTACGTTAGCAGCCATTTCACGCAGTGGCATTTCGGTATCATTGATCACCCAAAGCTCATCTGAATACAGTATCAGCTTTTGTGTTGGAACCCGTGACGCAGCGAAAGCGAAATGGGCTCTAGAACAAGAATTTGAATTAGAAATAAAATCCGAATTACTTGAGCCTATTGAGTTGCGCCAAGGTTTAGCTATCGTGTCCTTAATTGGTGATGGCATGAAAACGCATAAAGGAGTGGCGGCTAAGTTCTTCAGCGCGTTAGCTAAGGCAAGCGTTAATATTATAGCAATCGCTCAGGGGTCGTCAGAGCGCTCTATTTCAACCGTTATCCAGCAAAGTAAAACCAAACATGCTATCAGTGCTTGTCATCAGGCTTTCTTTGATGTGCAGCAATACGTTGATGTGTTCTTAGTCGGTGCGGGTAATGTGGGCGCAGGATTGCTTGAACAAATAAAACAACAAAATGACATGCTAAAAGAGCAGCACATCAGCATTCGAGTATGCGGTATTGCTAACTCACGTCAAATGCTACTGGACAGTAATGGAATTGAATTATCTAACTGGCAAGGCTTAATGACTGATAATGCTCAACCCTATGATTTAAATAATTTATTACTATGGGGGCAAGCGCAACAATTACTCAACCCAGTCTTAGTCGATTGTACCTCAAGTGAAGCGGTTTCAGACCGTTATTTAGATGTCATGAATGCTGGATTTCACGTGGTCACGCCAAACAAAAAAGCCAATACCCGTGATTATGCATTTTATCAAGCATTACGCAAAGTGAGTTTAGAGCAACGTCGTCAATTTTTATATGAAACCACGGTTGGTGCAGGTTTACCCGTTATTGATAACCTGAAAAAGTTGTTATGCGCGGGTGATAAACTGCATAAATTTAATGGTATTTTATCAGGATCGTTATCGTATATTTTCGGGATGCTCGATGAGGGAATGAGTTTATCGCAAGCCACATCAATTGCCCGTGATAAATGTTTCACAGAACCTGATCCTCGCGATGATTTAAGTGGAATGGATGTTGCTCGTAAGGTGCTTATTTTAGCCCGTGAAGTTGGCTTGCCCTTAGAGCTTAGCGATATTAACATTGAATCTGTATTACCTACTGATTTTGATGATAGCGGTGATGTTGAGACATTTATGGCCAACTTATCCCGTCTTGATGCACAAGTATCTTCAAGAGTGTCTAATGCTAAAGCGCAGGGAAAGGTGCTGCGTTATGTTGGTCAAATTGATCAAGGTAAGTGTTATGTTCGCATTATTGAAGTTGATGCGACCGATCCTTTATATAGTGTCAAAGGTGGTGAAAATGCGCTGGCTTTTTACAGTCGCTACTACCAACCCATTCCATTTGTTTTACGTGGCTATGGTGCGGGTACTGATGTGACTGCAGCAGGTGTGTTCGCCGACGTACTTAGAACCCTTAACTGGACACGTGAGGTGGGTTTGTAATGAATAGCATTAATCAAGCTCAACTGAGTGTTTATGCGCCAGCATCTATGGGGAATGTAGGTGTAGGTTTCGATTTATTAGGTGCTGCGTTAGCGCCTATTGATGGTAGCCTTCTGGGCGATAAAGTTACTATTAGCGGTATTGAAAGCGGCGTTGAATTTGCTCAGGTAGGACCTTGGGCGCATAAATTACCAACGGATTTGAAAGACAATATCGTTTATCAGTGTGCCGTTTTTTTTCTTGATAAACTACAACGTCAAGATGGCGTTAAACTCATTTTAGAGAAAAACTTACCCGTTGGTAGTGGGTTAGGTTCGAGTGCTAGCTCTGTAGTTGCTGCGCTGTATGCACTAAATGAATATTTTGAACAACCATTTGATCAACAAGCTTTGCTATTGTTAATGGGCGAGTTTGAAGGACAAATCTCAGGTAGTGTGCATTATGATAACGTTGCCCCCTGTTACTTAGGTGGCATGCAACTAATGCTTAATACCGCCGATAAGGTTTGTGCGGCGATACCGAGTTTTAAGCAATGGTATTGGGTGGTGGCTTATCCTGGTATTTCATTATCGACCGCTAAAATGCGCGCATTGTTACCCGCTCAATATGATAAAGCGGTGGCGATTGATTTTGGTCGTTATTTAAGTGCTTTTGTACATGCTAGTTATCAACAAGATGCTGCTATGGCAATTGAAGTGCTCAAGGATGTACTTGCTGAGCCTTATCGCGCGGCAGCTATTCCTGGCTACCTTGATGCTAGAGAAGCTCTAGCGCAACAAGGAATGCTGACTACGGGGATTTCAGGCAGCGGACCAACATTATTTAGCGTCACCGATTCATTAGAAAAAGCTCAGCAGGCTAAAACCTGGCTAGAGCAACATTATGTGACAGAGCAAGGTGGTTTTGCCCATGTATGTCAATTAGATGAACAAGGTACTCGACGCGTTTAGTATCGAAACAAAATTTTCAATTTAATAGGTAGTGGTAATGGAATTATATAATTTAAAACATCCTTCGCAGGAAGTTAATTTTAGTCAGGCTGTTCAATTAGGGCTAGGTAAAGATAGAGGGTTGTTTTTCCCTAAAACGATCCCTGTGTTAGATGATATTGACAGTTTACTTGATATGCCATTTGCGCAGCGTAGTAAACTTGTTTTAGGCGCTTGGTTAGCGGATGAATTAGGACAAGATAATGTTGACGCGTTTGTTGATAACGCATTTACCTTTGAGGCTCCCCTAAAAGAAGTTGATTTTCATCGCAGCTGTTTAGAGCTTTTTCATGGTCCTACACTGGCGTTTAAAGATTTTGGTGCACGTTTTATGGCCCAATGTATCAATTTATTATCAGGCGATAAAGGGTTAACTATTCTGACAGCAACCTCTGGTGACACAGGCGCTGCTGTGGCGGATGCATTTTATGGTTTAGATAAAGTACAAGTCGTGGTGATGTATCCAAAGGGAAAAATCAGTGAGCTACAAGAGAAAATGTTCACTACTTTAGGCAAGAATATCCACACAGTGGCGGTTAATTCTGATTTTGATGCTTGCCAGCATTTAGTGAAGCAGGCCTTTGATGATGAAGAGGTCAGAGAAGGTTTAGCGCTAAACTCTGCAAATTCAATCAATATAAGCCGTTTATTGGCGCAAATTTGTTATTACTTTGAAGCCATCGCCCAAGCTAAAAAAGCTGGACATGAAAACTTTGTGGTATCAGTCCCTAGTGGCAACTTTGGAAATTTAACGGCAGGTTTATTTGCTAAAGCGATGGGCTTGCCAATAAAGCGATTTATTGCAGCAACCAATAGCAACGATACCGTGCCCCGTTACTTACAAAATGGTGACTGGGCACCACATGATACCGTTGCAACTATATCAAATGCGATGGATGTGTCAGAGCCGAGTAATTGGCCCCGCGTTGAAGCTATTTGTGAGCAAATGGGCTGGCCACTTTCTGATATTACTGGCTTAGCATTAAATGAATTGCAAACCTCTGAAGCGCTTAAAAATCTATATCAATTGGGCTATCAATCAGAGCCGCATGCTGCTATTGCAGCTCAAGGTTTACGTCAATTATTGGCTAAAGATGAGTATGGGATATTTTTAGGTACAGCGCATCCTGCAAAATTTAAGGATGTGGTGGATAGAGAGTTACAAGTTGACTTACCTTTACCACCTGAACTTGAAGCTGTCGTCAATAAAACTATTTTATCTGTTGAGTTAGATGCTGATTTTGCTCAGTTAAAGTCACATTTATTTAGTACCCTTAGATAGTGTATTTTTAGATATTTAAAGCTGATTTAATTATCAAATTAGCAGGAAAACTAAAGCACCTTATTAGGTGCTTTAGTTTTTCTGAAACTGCTAGCTTGTTAATTATCTGGAATATGATCTTTGTCATAACTAATTTATATCATTGTAGTAGATTGGAAGTTAATAGGATATTGACTACAATTTGAGTAAGTGAGATAGACATGACGGAGAAGACGATGCTTAAGCGATTAATGCGTGATCACCAACACATAGCCATTTTATTGAATATACTCACCAACAAAAATGCCCGTTTAGCCGAGGGTGAAGCTGTTAACTTTAATCTTGTGAGAGATATTGTTGAGTATATGCAGGGATATGCAGAACACAGTCATCATCCAGTAGAAGACATCACTTATCATTATTATGCCCAAAAAATGTCTGTACCTAATAGCGATCAGCTTCGTGATGAGCATGAGCGGTTAGCTCAAGTCTCCGGTTCTTTGATGTACAGTTTAAATATGATCCTCTCCGATATTGTGGTTTCAAGAGAAAAGTTGATCAATGATTTAGCTAACTACATCAAGTTACAACTTGAACACATGCAGTTTGAAGAAACGGAGGTTTTCCCTCACTTTGCTAAAGCATTAGATGCTAGTGATTGGCAAAAAATTGAGCATTTATGCCATAAAAAACTGGTTGTGGACCCACTATTTAGCCAAAACGATAACGTAATTTTTGAAGAACTTCGACAGTATATTGTGAAGTCAGATAAAAAAATAAATATCTAACATTATAAATGTTATCAGTATGATCAAAAAGAGCACCCTAGGTGCTCTTTTATTATATTGCTATTTAATGAATAAATATTCACAGCTACTAATATCTATAACACTAAAGTATTGGCATCAAATTCAAAAGAATCATCAATATCTTGTAATTCTTTTAGTAAGCGTTGCTTATCCTTAATTGCCTCAATCTCTCGCCATTTACGCTTTTTATTAGATCCTTTGGAACGGCTTGGTCTTTCAACAACTTCGTCTAACGCACCACCATAGTCTAAACGATCCATGGTAACCTCCCTTGTTATTATGATGTCTCTATGCGAATAAGTATCATATTTCTATTGTAGGGTGCAACTTTTATGTTTCAATTGTGTTAAGCGAAGGTGAAGTTTTGATGAAGCTATTGAACCATAATTGGCATGATGTGCTGAATAGAGTGGTGGTAGACTAATAAAAAGCCAGCTTACGCTGGCTTTTTTAGTGATTAAATCTGCCCTTGACGATACAAATTGATTAAGGAATTACTGGAACAATCTAATTCATTTGCATTCTGATCAGCTCCAATCCGGTCGAGTACATCGTTACCGAGTAATTTACCTAATTCAACTCCCCATTGGTCAAAGGAGTTAATCTGCCAAATGACACCTTGAACAAATGTTCTGTGCTCATATAAAGCAATTAAAGCACCTAAGGTTTGAGGGGTTAATTTGTCCATTAATAAAGTGTTGCTGGGTTTGTTACCAGACATTACTTTGTGTTTAGCAATAAGCTGTTTTTGAGCATCATCAAGCTTGCTTGTGCTCATTTCGGCTAACGCTTCTTCGTATGTACGACCTTGCATCAGTGCCTGGGTTTGGCCAAAGCAGTTTGATGCCAGTTGATTGTGATGCTCACCAAGCGGATTATGACTTTGTAATGGCATGATAAAGTCAGCAGGAATAAGTGCAGTACCTTGATGCAATAGCTGATGGTATGCATGTTGCCCATTGGTGCCTTCGCCGCCCCAAATAACAGGACCTGTGCTGTAATCAACAGTTTGCCCTTCTAAAGTGACCGACTTGCCGTTGCTTTCCATATCAAGTTGCTGGAAATAAGCAGGTAAACCACGTAAATAGTGATCATAAGTTAAAATGACATGGGACTGTGCACTATGAAAATTACTATATAACACAGATAGCATTCCCATAATGATTGGCATGTTTTGTTCTAGCGGTGCTTGCTGAAAATGTTGGTCCATGTCGAAGGCACCGGATAATAATTGTTTAAAATTATCCATACCCACAATCAGTGCTATTGGTAAACCAATCGCTGACCATAAAGAATAGCGGCCACCGACCCAATCCCACATAGGGAAAATATTGCCGGCATCCATACCAAACTCAGTCGCTTTAGCGACATTTGAGGTAACAGCAACAAAGTGCTGGGCAACGTCGCTCTGTGATGCTCCTTGTGCTAAAAACCACTCTTTTGCACTTAGGGTATTAGTGAGCGTTTCTTGCGTGCTAAACGACTTTGATGACATGACAAATAACGTTGTCTCAGCGTTCAGCCCCTTCAATTTCTCACAAATCGATGTTGCATCCACATTGGCAACAAAATGACAATTTAGTTCTTTCCAATAAGGTCTTAACGCCTGAGTCACTATTTTCGGGCCTAGAAAAGACCCGCCAATACCAATACTAATGATATCTGTAATCGCTTTTCCTGTGTAGCCTTTCCATTGACCACTTTGTACTTGTTCAACAAACTTAGCCATCTTGGTAAGAGTTTGCTGTACTTCAGGAACAATGTTTTTTCCGTCAGCTTGAATATCTTGGTCAGCCATACTGCGAAGTGCGGTGTGAAGTACTGCACGTTGCTCAGTATTGTTGATAATGTCACCGGAAAACATTGCGGTGATTTTATCTTGTAGCTGCGCCTCATTAGCAAGTTTAAATAACAACGCCAAGGTTTCTTTATCAGCACGGTTTTTTGAGTAATCTAGCAGTAAACCACAGCTTTTTAGGTGCATTGAGTTAAAACGTTGCTCATCTTGACTAAATAGCTCACGCATATGAGGCAGCGCGGCTGCATTACTGATTAACTGTCGCCATGTAGATGATTGTGTTAATTGAGTCATTAATTCACACTCCTTGTTTAGCTTAATTTCTCTTTTAGCATGACCTCAAGTTTACCTTGGTCAATCGCAAAGTTACGAATACCTTCAGCGAGTTTATCAACTGCCATTGGATCTTCGTTAAATGCCCAACGGAACTCTGTTTCAGTTAGCGGAGTAGGAGCGGTTGATGATGCAGCTACCGCTTTAAGTTTCTCTGTAACAAGGATATCAGTATTGGCTAACTCTTCTAATAGAGCGGGTCCAATGGTTAAGCGATCGCAACCTGCTAATTCGATAATCTCACCGATATTACGAAAACTGGCTCCCATTACTACTGTGTTAAAGCCGTGTTGTTTGTAGTAATCATAGATTTCAGTAACCGAAATAACCCCAGGATCTGTTTCAGCAGTGTAATCTTTACCGGTATCTTTCTTGTACCAGTCAAGAATACGGCCTACAAAAGGAGAAATAAGATAAACACCGGCTTCTGCACAAGCTCTTGCTTGAGCGAAGCTAAATAATAGTGTCAGATTACAGTTAATACCTTGCTGCTCTAACTCTTTGGCTGCACATATACCTTCCCAGGTCGACGCTAGCTTAATTAAGATACGTGACTTATCAATGCCAGCGTCTTTATAAAGCTTGATTAACTTATGGGCTTTATCGATAGATTTCTGCTTATCGAATGATAGACGAGCATCGACTTCTGTTGAAATACGACCCGGTACTAATTTTAATATCTCTATTCCGATATTTACCGCTAGTTTATCGCCAGCATCTTCGATTTGCTGTGCTTGACTATTACTTTGGGTTTTAGCCCAAGCAATAGCATTATCAATTAGAGAGGCATATTCAGGAATTTGCGCAGCTTTCAAAATCAACGATGGGTTGGTTGTAGCATCTTCTGGTTGATAGCGTTTGATTGCTTCAATGTCACCGGTGTCTGCGACAATAGTAGTGAATGACTTGAGTTGAGCGAGTGCGTTGGCCATGTAACGTTTCCTCTCGATAAAAAATAGTTATTTTACTTCCTTTATTAAACGCGATTTTACTCTTTATTCCAACGTTTTGGTAAAAAAATTACCAAATACCACACTGTTTTGCTCATTTTTTGTTTTTTATTGTTGTTAAATTCCGATTTGAGTGCAAATTTATGTTTATTTAATTGAGTGATGAAAATAGAATTATGACTAATAGTAGATGTTTAGAGAAGTTTACTATTGTTCAGTAAATAAAAAAGCCGCTGATATCAGCGGCTTTTTCTTGAAAGCGATTTGTATTAAATTATTTTAATACAGCACGTTTTTCGGTACCAGTAACGATAGCTTCAATACGACGGTTTCGTCTATGAGCTTCAGCAGTGTTACCTTCAACTACAGGCTTAGTTACACCATAACCCATAGATTTAATACGGTTTGCACTGATGCCGTATTTCGATGTAAGGGCATTAGCAACTGAACTCGCACGACGGTCAGATAAAGCCATGTTATATGCTGGTTTACCTACGTTTGACGCATGGCCTTCAACAATAACCGTATGCTCTGGGTTTTTCTTCATGTAGTTAGCTAATTTCTCTAGATCAGAGAATGAAGCTTGATTAATTACTGCAGAATCATTAGCGAATAAGATGCCACCTAAGTCATGCTTAGTTGTCGCTAATTCATATACTGTACAGCCAGTTGCATCCACTTTGTGGTTACTTGGTGTATTAGGACATTTGTCTAAACGATCAACAACGCCATCAGAATCAGAGTCAGCATCGGCAGCAACAACTACTACTGGTGCAACAACAGCTGCAACAGGTGCCGCTTTTACTGAACCAAAACGGTAGCTTAACTCAAGACCCCAGTAGTTACTTTCCATAGAAAGTGTGTTCCACTTTTCTTCGTCTAAGTTTTCGTAACGACGGTATTTAGCTGCTAGCTTTAAGTTGTCAGTGAAGTTATAACCAATACCTGCGCCAATATATGGTGCAATACCATTGTCGCTATAATACTCAGTATCCCACTGTTTTTTGTTAGAGATAAGATAGTTCATGGCACCAGCTTCAGCTGATAAAGACCATTTGTTTGCAAATGGGTAAAATGCAACTAAACCTAAAGACATACCACGAGCACCAACATCGTTTAACTTGTTGCTGTAGTCAGTCCATTCGGCACGGCCTAGGTCGCGATAACCTAATTCCACACCAAAATAATCATTGAATAAATATCCGCCGAATACATCCCACGCATATGGGTCATCTTCGCCACATACTTTCATGGTTTTTTGATCACAGTTTGGCTCGTAGTTATTTACGCCTAAACCGCCACCAACGTACCAAGGTGTTAATTCTTCAGCAGCTGAAGCTGCAAAAGGTAACATTGAGGTCAGTAATACTACTTTTAATATGTTCTTCATCATTTATAAGTCCATTGTTATTAATACTTCACCAATATACCGGTCTCATGTTTTTGCAAGTCGAATCGGTATTGCCAACACTTATTGTGGTGAGTCTTATCTGTATTAGTTGACGAGGCGGATTATGGGAGTAAAAACTATCAATTGCCAGTGACAATGGAGTATTTATTGTCTTATTTTGCAAATAAATTGTCATTTATTTATTGACAAAATGATTTTGTGTAAGTTTTTTTAATTGTTTATTGGTTGTGTTTTTGTATGCAAATTCAGTTGGATATCCCACGAGAACTGGACTGGATGATGCGTTATTCAAGATGGTAAACATTTTTACGCCTTTTTAGGATAAAAATATCAGATTATTGGCATTTAGCTGTGGAAATAAAAAATGCGCCCCAAAAAAAGCGCATTGTTTATTGTAGTTTTATAGCATCACATTACTAGATTATTTGTTAATAAATAGTATTAGACTTTATTCATAGGCTCAATGTTAGCGAGTCCATACCCAGTTTTCGATTTCGACAGGATCTACGCCATTTGCCTTGATGTAGTTTTTATGGTCAACCAAGCGTTGCAACATATCAGTGGTAATACGAACGTGTTGAGTTTCGTCAATTACTCCTTGTTGGAACAATTTATACGCCATGTCGATAACTAAGTGGTAGCGAGAGGTGCCGTTACGTACGCCCATATCAAACGGTGTAGTCGTTGAACCTTCTTCTTCATAACCTTTAATACGGAAACGACGGTTACCTTTATAATCAAATACCAGCTTCTTAATGGTGTTTGGGTAACCGTGGTAGTTAAATACCACGCCTTTATCTTCTGTAAAGACTTCATCCATCATCCAAGGCTTGCTTTGGAACTCAAGACTGCCTAAGCCACTGCTGTGAAGTTCTGACACACTCACAAAGCGAATGCGTACCCGTGGTAGAATTTCACGAATTAGTACTAGTGAAGCCATACATTCTTGAGTTGCATAATCGCCACAGCCCGCTAAAACAACATCAGGATTATTATCAGAGGCGAAATCCCACACCATCATGCCGTCTTTAGCTTGCTTACGGGCTTCGTCTAATGATAACCATTGTGGTAGCGATTTCTTACCTGCGACAATGATGTTTAATTTATCTCTATCAGCATAAGCTTTTTCGGTATACACCAAGGTACTGTTAGCATCTGCTGGTAAATAAGCAGAAATAATGTTTGGGTGCTTCTCAAGCATAGCGCCTAGGAAAGACGGATTCTGATGAGAATAACCGTTGTGATCTTGACGTTCTAGTAGTGAAGAGAGCACGACGTTACACGCAGGAATTGGTTTGCGAAAATGTATGTCTTGGCTAGCGTGGACATATTTACAGTATTGATCAGCCATTGAAGAGACTACTTGAGAGAAAGCCTCATAAGTTGGGAACATGCCGTGACGACCTGTAACTGTGTAGCCGTGTAACATACCAAAAAGCAAGTTTTCAGATAGCAGCTCAATCACCCGACCGTCGCGAGACATGTCTTCATCCCAGCTCTCAATTGGCCATTGCCAGGCGCGATCTGTTTCTTCAAACACGGCTTGTAATTGGTTTGAATAAGTTTCATCTGGGCTGAAAATACGCAGGTTGCGTTGATCGCGGTTTAGTTTGAATGCATCGCGCATCCATTCACCCATTTTTAGCATTGAGTAACCGCGTTGGCCACGAGGTGTTTCAGCGCCGTAACCAAGTTTAGTAAGATCAGGGTTAGCTAATGCACGAACCACTTCGCCGCCATAGCTTAGACGTTGACGACCACAACATAAGTCTTTAGGTGGCATCAAAGACATAATGTCTTTATCAAATACTAATTCGCCAGCCTCAGTAGTTTGTACAAGTTCATCAAATTTGTAGCTAGCTAACCATTGATCAAGTGCATCTAAATGACCTTTGTCGGTTGCACAGTTATTGACGATGACTTGATGAGATTCACAGTTACCCGCGAGCTTTTTACCATCATATTCAGTAGTACCAGTCCAGCCTTTTGCTGTTCTCATTAAGATCACTGGCCAACGTGGTTTAACAACATCTTCGCCAGAGCGTGCACGGCGTTGAATGTCATTGATCATGTCATAGGACAAGTCCATTGCCGCTAACATCTGTTCGAAGATATCAGTATCAAGTTCATCATCAACAATGATTGGATGATAACCCAGACCACGGAATTCTAAATCAAGCTCTTCATGGCTCATGCGGCCCATACGGGTTGGGCCAGAGATTTTATAACCATTGATATGCACGATTGGAAGAACGGCACCGTTATTTTTAGGTGATACCAGACGGTTAGCATACCAAGATGCTGCTAGTGGGCCAGTTTCAGCTTCACCATCACCGATTAAACAGGCAGCAATCAGATTTGGATTATCTAGCACAGAACCCCATGCAACAGACAATGAATAGCCAAGTTCGCCACCTTCTAAGATTTGTCCTGGCGCTTCTGGGTTAGCATGTGAAGGATAGCCATAGGCTGCAGAGAATTTTTTACAGATATCTTCGATGCCAGTTTCTGTATAAGGAATTGTCTCTGGATAGAAATGGCTTAATGAACCTTCCATAAATAGGTTGGCCTGTACTGCAGGAAAACCATGACCAGGGCCAACAAGATAGATGAACTCACGATTATGTTTAACAATAAGACGGTTTACGTTAGCGTAGACAAAGTTGATACCTGGGCAAGTCCCCCAATGACCTAGTAGTCTAGGTTTAATATCAGTGTGTTCAAGCTTACGTTTATAAAGTACGTTTTGCTTCAAATAAATTTGCGAAGTTGCAAGGAAGTTAGTGGCTCGAACAAACTTTCTGAGTGCGATAATTTCATTAGCAGTTGTCATATTGACCTCATTAAAACGAGAAAAATTGAATGTTAGTCTTAATTTGAGAACACTGTATTTTATTTAGCGAATCAATAATGTGTTGTGGATCTAATTTTTGTTAATTATGTGGTGATATTTCACTGAGAGTTATGTTGTATTTGTTGTTGTGTTGGTTTTATAAAGTGGAGGATTGTTACGTTGTTGTTGAGCTGGAGGCGGTAAAGTGATTTTTACAGTGAATTTATTAAGTTCTAATTGACTGCTTATGCTAATTTGACTGTAAAGAACACCATCGAATATCGTAATTAGTCTGAATGCAATTTCAAACTAAATTAGAGATCATTGGTTGAAAAGGTATAATAAGCCAAGCCACAAGACTGGTTTTTAATTAATAAAAATATAAACCAATAATAATCAAGCAATTAAAATAATTTTGTTTGCCGTGATTACAGCATCTATGCCGAGATATAGATAAGGCTGTTACACGATAAATTGAGTTATTCCAAAGGAATAGATAAGCATTATGGCAATGTTAGAAAAAATAATTAATTATTTAAACGGCCTGCTTTGGGGCGAACTGTTAGTTTATGGGCTGGTGGGAGCTGGCTTGTACTTTACGATACGCCTTGGGTTTATTCAGTTTTCTCAATTTGGTCACGGCCTGAAATTACTCGCCATTAGCCGTAGACCGGGTAAAAATGGATTATCTTCGTTTCAAGTTTTTTGTACCAGTATGGCAGCTCGAGTCGGTGCAGGTAATATGGCTGGTGTTGCTTTTGCTATAGGTGTAGCAGGTCCTGGAGCCGTTTTTTGGATGTGGGCTATTGCTGTTTTAGGCATGGCCACAGCGATGATCGAATCCACACTTGCTCAAGTTTATAAAGTGAAAGATGTGGATGGGCAATATCGCGGTGGCCCTTCTTACTATATGGAGCAAGGCTTAGGACAGCGTTGGATGGGGGTATTGTTTTCTGTCCTATTAATTATCTGTTTTGGTTTGGTCTTCAACGCAGTTCAAGCCAATACGATTGCCGGCGCAATGACCGCAGTATTCGATGTTGATCCTCTTTATGTCGGTATTTTGATTACGCTATTCAGTGGTGTGGTCATTATGGGGGGGTTAAGAAAGGTTGCTAAAGTATCGGAATTTGTTGTTCCTTTTATGGCATTAGTTTATATCATTATGGCGTTTATTGTTGTACTGATAAATATTGAGGAACTACCAAGAGTATTTATGCTCGTTATCAATAGTGCATTTGGTTGGCAAGAAGCTGCTGGTGGCGCCATTGCATATAGTGTGTCGCAAGCTATGCAGGCTGGGATAGCACGTGGGTTATTTTCAAATGAAGCGGGTATGGGCAGTGCTGCTAATATTGCTGCAAGTGCTTCACCCAACCCAAATCATCCTGCATCTCAAGGTTATATTCAAATGATGGGGGTATTCTTTGATACTATCGTTATTTGTACCGCAACGGCGGCAATAATATTGCTTTCGGGTGATGCTGCAGGATCTGGTGAGGGCATTGGCATGACAATCAATGCATTAACTTTCCATGTTGGTGCATGGGGCGGAGCCTTTATTGCCATTGCTATCTTGTTATTCTGTTTTACCTCTATTATTGCAAATTACTCTTACGCCGAAACTAATATCATGTTTTTGTCTGGTAACAGCAAAAAAGCGTTACCTCTATTTAGACTTGTAGTATTAGGTATGGTGATGTTTGGTGCTATGGCTAAAATTGGTTTGGTATGGGATTTAGCTGATGTGTCCATGGGACTGATGGCATTGGTTAACATTGTCGCGATAATGTTACTTTCAGGGTTGGCGATTAGAGTGATTAATGATTATCGTCAGCAAGTTAAAGAAGGAAAAGATCCGGTATTTGATACCAGTAAATTTCCTGAGCTAGCCGATCAATTGGAAGAAAAAATTTGGCCAGACTTGTCTGCTAGTAACAAAAAATAAGCCGCTATTGTTTTTTGTGCATTGATTAAAGGCGTTAGGGTAATCGAAAAAGCCATGCTGAATCAGCATGGTTTTTTTATATCAGTCACGTATTATGTGGTGTATTAAGATAAAGGAGTTAACCATGCTGGTTTTAGTCTCACCTGCCAAAACATTAGATTTTGAACATCCGCCGATAACGGCAACGTTTACTCAACCGACATTATTATCCCATAGCGAAACACTGATAAAGATATGTCGGCAACTTACGCCTGTTGATATTGCTAGTTTAATGAAAGTTAGCGATAAAATAGCGGGTTTGAATGCTGCCCGTTTTGATCAGTGGCAACCTGATTTCACTCCAATCAATGCCAAGCAAGCTATGTTCGCTTTCAGAGGGGATGTTTATACCGGATTTGATGCAGATAGCTTATCAGAGTCGCAAATTCACTCAGCACAGCAACATATGCGTATTTTGTCAGGTTTATATGGCTTGCTAAAACCCCTCGATTTAATCCAACCTTATCGCTTAGAAATGGGCACCAAATTAGCTAACTCAGCTGGAAATAATTTATATGCATTTTGGGGGGAGATTATTACCAATGAAGTGAATAAAGCATTAGCAGAGCAGGGTGATGACATCATCGTCAATCTAGCCTCTAATGAGTACTTTAAATCAGTTAAAGTCAAACAGCTTGAGGGGCAACTTATTACACCAATTTTTAAAGATTGTAAGAATGGTCAATATAAGATAATTAGCTTTTATGCCAAAAAAGCGCGCGGTTTGATGGCAAGGTATATTGTCAATAATCAACCTAAGAGACTAGAGCAGTTAATTAAATTTGACTTAGATGGCTACTATTACTGCCCTGAACAGTCCAAGCTAGATAGTCCAGTGTTTTTACGCGATGAGCAACACTAGTATTTATTAATATTTTCAGATGAATATAGAGTCAAAAGTCGGTTCAGTTTAGTCATAATAAAAATGCCCTTTTCGTTAAGGGCATTTTTATGGATAAAACATTTTATAAATATAACCTAACAGAATATTAAGTTGAGTTGGCCCACTTGACGGTGATTACTCCGATTTAGCGAGTGGCCTTAGCTCAATTTCAGATTGCGCCATCATATAAGCAAATTGTACATATGCCGCTACATTTTGGGCTAGTGCCTTTGGGTCGATTTTATCCAAAGTATCATTAGGAGTGTGATGATAATCAAAGTAGTCAGAGCCATCTTGTTTTAACGATGCAACTGGCACACCCAAGCCTGGCATCATAGAGACATCTGGACCACCAGAGGCGTCATTTGTTCCTAAAGCAATACCATTTAATGTCATTGCTGATACTTGATGCTGTATGTCGTTAAAGCTCGTTGGTGCGACATTAAAGTCAATTTGATAAACAGGACCTGCACCAAAATCTGATTCTGCAGCGATGTAATGCTTTTCTAATTCATTGGCATGCATCTCTGCGTAGGCTTTTCCACCCACTAAACCCACTTCTTCAGCAGCATATAATACAACGCGAATAGTACGGGCTGGTTTCTGTGGTAAATCTTGAATTAATTTTGCCGCTGCAGTAACAATCGCTACACCAGCTCCGTCATCAATAGCGCCTGTGCCCTCATCCCACGAATCTAAATGTGCTCCTATTAAGACGATTTCATCTGGCTTGCTGCTACCTGTCACCTCTGCTATTACATTGTAAGATGTTGCAATACCTAAGTTTTCAGATGTCATATTCAGTGACATGACAATGTTGGGATCGCGTTTTAACATGGCGTTGATTAAGTCGGCATCAGGTGCTGACATTGCCGCCGCGGGAATTTTAGGCACATCTTCTTGGTAACGCATCATACCTGTATGAGCCATACGGTCATGATCAGTCCCAATTGAGCGTATTACAACCGCAACAGCGCCTTTTTTTGCCGCTTCTACAGCTCCTTTAGAGCGTCCGCCAACAGTAATACCATATCCGTTGCCATCTTTATGCCGTTCAGTTTTATGGTCGATAAAAACAATTTTTCCCTCAATGCGTCCAGGTGAGGCTAAAGTGAGTTCTTCTAACGATTCAAACCGCACTATAGGTGCTTGAATGCCTGTCTCTGGCGTACCAATGCTGCCACCAAGAGCTGTGATCACCAAAGGTTGCTCAAATGGAGACACAATACTGGCTGATGTTATGATCCCTCTAGACCATGCCGGAACTTGAACTGATTCTTTATAGACTTTATCAAAGCCCATCAGCCACAGTTTTTCCATTGCCCATTCGACAGCCATGATATCTTTATCTGTACCAGCTAATCGCGGTCCTATTTCTACGGTGAGCGATTCAACAATATCGTAGGCTCTATTTGAGCTAAGGGCTTGTTGCGCTAACAGTTGACTGATTTGCGCATCTTCTGAGTCATTAATGACCCGTTCAATCGATTTAGGTTGTGATGGTGTTGTTTGCTGGCAGCCAAATAATGCCACTGCAAATAAAGCTGTTAAGCTGACGTGCTTATAATTTCTCATGAGTTTCCTTCAAATATTCTAACTATGTCTCACTTTTTTAAACAATCTACCAAAAAGTGTGCTTTATGTCCCGACTCTATTTTTAAGGTGACGCTATATTAGGCAAATGTTAGATGAGGAGAGTATTTTAGGTGATGGATATAGAAAAAATGCAGCAACAAGCCGACCATGCCGTTGTCTTATTAAAAGCGCTAGCGAATGAACGCAGACTGTTTATTTTATGCCACCTGCTTAATGATGGTGAAATGTGTGTAGGTGATATGAATAAAAAGCTAGGACTAAGTCAGTCTGCTTTATCTCAACACCTTGCATGGTTAAGAAAAGATAATCTAGTTGGTACACGCAAAGAGGCACAAACCGTTTATTACTCATTAAAAAGCGATGAAGTAAAAGCGCTTATTCAAGTGCTGAATAACATGTACTGCCACTAAGCTGTCTTCTTTCAAGCCTTAATCGCAATTAAACGATTAAGGCTTTTTATTATCTGTCACATAATTAATGCTATTGGTCGGCTTAATGCTTGCATCGAATACATATGCTGAATTTTAAACATAAAAAAACCGGCCTAGGCCGGTTTTTTGAGATTGAATACTAAATTAAGCAACTAGTGCTTTGATTCTAGCATTCAAACGTGACTTTTGACGGCCAGCTCTATTCTTGTGAATAAGGCCTTTTGTCGCCATACGGTCAACTATTGGTTGTGCAACTGCGAACGCTTCTGTAGCCGCTTTGTGGTCACCGCTTTTGATAGCAGCGATGACTTTCTTAACGTATGTACGTAACATTGAGCGACGGCTTGCATTATGCTGACGACGCTTTTCAGACTGAAGCGCGCGCTTCTTTGCAGACTTGCTATTAGCCAAGGTGCAACTCCTAAAAACTGGATTTGATACTTTTAAAGGCCGAGGAATATGCCTGCTTTAAGTCGCTTTGTCAACGACTAAAATTGAAATCTCATCATAAATGATAAAATATACAATCGGCGTGCTTATCTTCAACCCACTCGTGTAATATGTGGCGTAATTCTAACAGCTCTTTAGCCTATGTGACAGAGTTTGCTTAGAATATTTGCAACAAATACCATTAAATTTTATGGGCAAGATGAGCTTTTGGGGGTCAATTGAGTAAAAAGTTAATTAAATCAGGTGTCGTTGTCAGTGCTATGACGTTGATTTCTCGTGTGATGGGGTTAGTGCGTGATGTTGTTATTGCTAACTTAATGGGGGCGGGAAGTAGCGCAGATGTTTTTTTCTTTGCGAACAAAATACCTAACTTTTTACGCCGCCTATTTGCTGAAGGTGCCTTTGCACAAGCTTTTGTGCCTGTATTAACTGAATACCAAGAAAAACATTCCCCTGAAGAAACCCGGGAATTACTCGGTAAGGTTACTGGTACGCTTGGTTTGCTGGTGACGATAGTAACCTTAATTGGTGTTATTGGCTCTCCTATACTTGCAGCATTATTCGGCGGCGGTTGGTTTTTAGACTGGTTGAACGATGGCCCCAATGCCGAGAAATTCGAGCTTGCGTCTTTAATGCTTAAAATCACCTTCCCTTATCTGTGGTTTATCACTTTTACTGCGCTAGCAGGATCAATCTTAAATACCAGAGGCCGGTTTGCTGTATCGGCATTTACCCCGGTTTTTCTTAACATTGCAATTATCGGATTTGCTCTATATGCATCTCCGACTATGGAAAACCCAGAAATTGGATTGGCATGGGGGGTTTTTGTTGGTGGTCTGGTGCAGTTTGTATTTCAAATTCCTTTCTTAATTCAAGAGCGCGCTTTAGTTAAGCCTTCTTGGGGGTGGCATCATCCTGGTGTGGTTAAAATTCGCACATTAATGCTCCCCGCACTATTTGGGGTATCGGTTTCTCAAATCAATTTGCTGTTTGATACTTTTATTGCCAGCTTTTTAATGACGGGCTCGATTAGTTGGCTGTATTACGCTGATCGGTTACTTGAGTTTCCACTCGGGTTATTCGGTATTGCAATCGCAACGGTAATTTTACCTGCGCTTTCGAGAAAGCATATTAATGCTGAAGGGGAAGGGTTTCGTCAAACAATGGATTGGGGCGTTAAAGCTATTTTACTATTAGGTATGCCAGCTATGTTAGGCTTGATTTTACTCGCGCAGCCTATGTTAATGGTGTTATTCATGCGCGGGGCATTTAGTCTCACCGATGTTGAAATGGCATCATACAGTTTAGTTGCCTATGGCACAGGCTTACTGAGTTTTATGATGATTAAAGTATTAGCGCCAGGTTATTATTCTAGGCATGATACAAAAACACCGGTTAAATTCGGTATTATTGCCATGGTAACTAACATGGTGTTTAACCTTATATTTGCTATTCCATTCGGCTATGTAGGTTTAGCAATAGCGACATCCTTATCGGCATTGCTTAATGCTGGTTTGTTATATAGCGGTTTGCATAAGGCTGGGGTTTACAATCTTAGCCGCGCAACATTGATTTTTTCGCTTAAAATTGTCATCGCGACAGCGGTCATGTCTGCAATGTTATGGTATTTTTTACCTGCTCAATCGCAATGGCTTAGTTGGAGCATTAGTGAAAGAATGATGGCGTTAGTCGCGCTTATTTGTAGCGGCGCATTAACTTATCTTGTTACCTTACTTTTGCTCGGTGTCAGACCATGGAAAATAAAAACAGCCCCAGTGGTTCTTTAAACGTAGATTTATAGTCGCTTAATAGAGTTATTGGGTTTAAGTGGATAGCGGTTTGGGTATATAATCTGCCGATTTACTATTAATAAACAATTTTAGGCAAGCATTGGCGTAATGGAATTAATCCGCGGTATACACAATTTATTACCTTCTCATCATGGTTGCGTGCTAAGCATAGGCAACTTTGATGGTGTTCACCGTGGCCATGCTGAGGTGATCCGTAATTTGGTAAGTAAAGCGCACCATTTTCAACTGCCTGCGACCATAATGACATTTGAGCCACAACCCCAAGAGTTGTTTCGTGGAGAGCATGCTCCAGCAAGGTTAAGCCTTTTAAGAGATAAAGTCCGTTTATTGGACGAATTAGAAATTGACCGCCTATTATGTATTAATTTCACACGATCTTTTGCCAGTCAACCCGCTCAGGCGTTTATTGAAGAATTATTGGTCAACAAACTGGGTGTTAAATACCTAGTTGTCGGTGACGACTTTTGCTTTGGGAAAGGGCGTGAAGGCAATTTTGAGATGCTGGTAGCCGCAGGTAAGCAGTTTGGTTTCAGCGTAGTCAGCACTCAAAGCTTTGTCGTTGGAACTCACAGAGTGAGTTCAACTTTAGTACGTGAACAGCTCATGTTAGGTCATTTAGAACAAGCAAGACGGTTATTGGGTCATCCATTTATGTTGAGTGGTAAAGTGGCTCATGGGCAAAAAATTGGTAGAACTATCGGTTTTCCAACGGCAAATATTGCGTTAAAAAGAAAAGTCGTGCCAATACGCGGTGTATTTGCAGTACGATTTTTTTGGCATGGTAGTGATGTATATGAAGGTGTTGCAAATGTGGGCTTTCGCCCGACAGTGCAAGGCCAAGTTTGTCAGTTAGAAGTGCACTTATTTGATTTTGATGGTGACTTATATGGCAAGCGAGTAGAAGTTGAATTAGTGGCTAAAATCCGTGATGAACAACCTTTTGAGTCATTGGATGCACTAAAAAAACAAATTTTGAATGATGCGAATGAAGCTAAGGCTTTATTCTGCTTTGATGCAAGCTGATTATTCAGCTTAATTAACGGTATGGGATCAATGAGCGACTATAAACTGACTTTGAATTTGCCGGAAACTGAGTTTCCGATGCGCGGTAATTTAGCTAATCGCGAGCCAGAAATGTTAAATCGCTGGACGCAGGATGGGTTATATCAACACATTCGTGAACATAGAGCTGGCCGTAAACCGTTTATTTTGCACGATGGCCCTCCTTATGCGAATGGCAGTATTCATATTGGTCACTCTGTAAACAAAATCCTAAAAGACATTATTATTAAATCAAAAACCATGTCTGGTTTTGATGCGCCTTATATCCCTGGTTGGGATTGTCACGGTTTGCCGATCGAGTTAAAAGTCGAGCAAAAAGTGGGCAAACCAGGGCAAAAAATTTCAGCGGCTGAATTTCGTGAAGAGTGTCGTAAATATGCTGCTATTCAGGTAGACGGTCAGCGCGATGACTTCATTCGTTTAGGTGTGCTAGGTGACTGGCAAAACCCTTACCTCACCATGGATTTCACTACTGAAGCTAACATTGTGCGTTCATTAGCCAAAGTTATTGACAGCGGCCATTTACACAAAGGTGTAAAGCCAGTGCATTGGTGTACTGACTGTGGCTCAGCACTTGCTGAAGCTGAAGTTGAATATGAAGATAAAACATCACCAGCGATTGATGTTGCTTTTGAAGCGACAGATAGTGCTGCTGTTGCAGCAAAATTTGCTGTAGAAAATTATCCTCATCCAGTATCAATGGCTATCTGGACCACAACACCGTGGACATTACCGGCTAACCGCGCGTTATCTTTAAGCCCTGAGTTTACCTACAGCTTAGTGGAGTTTACTAAAGACGGTGTGACAGCTGCTGTGATTTTAGGCCAAGTGTTGGTTGAGTCATGTGTTGAACGTTATGGATTTGATTCACATAAAATTATTGGTGAAGTCAAAGGCGCAGAGCTTGAACTGACTCGTTTTAAACACCCATTTTTAAGCTTTGATGTGCCTGCGATTCTTGGCGACCATGTTACTACTGAAGCGGGTACAGGTATTGTTCACACTGCACCTGGGCACGGTCAAGACGACTTTGTTGTTGGCCAGTTATACGGTTTAGAAGTAGCTAACCCTGTTGGTGATAACGGTGTATTTAAGCCTGATACTGAGTTTTTTGCCGGTCAACATGTGTTTAAAGCCAATGACAACGTAGTTGCACTATTGAAAGAAAAAAGCGCACTGCTTAACCACGTTGCTTATCGCCACAGCTACCCACATTGCTGGCGTCACAAAACCCCGATTATCTTTCGCGCTACACCGCAGTGGTTCATTTCAATGGACAACAAAGGTTTACGTGCGCAAGCTTTAGCTGAAATCAAGAAAACGCATTGGCTACCGGATTGGGGTCAAAGCCGTATTGAAAAAATGGTTGAAAATCGCCCAGATTGGTGTATTTCACGTCAACGGACTTGGGGTGTACCAATCACATTATTTGTACATCGTGAAACCGATGAGATACATCCAGATAGCGTGTCATTGATGGAGCGTATAGCGCATCGAATTGAGCAACAAGGCATTCAAGCTTGGTGGGACTTAGATGAATCAGAACTATTAGGTGAAGAAGCCTCTCAGTATCGTAAAGTCACTGACACCTTAGATGTTTGGTATGACTCAGGCTCTTCATTCTCATCTGTTGTTGCGGCGCGTCCAGAGTTTCAAGGCCATGATATTGATTTATACCTTGAAGGTAGCGATCAACACCGCGGCTGGTTTATGTCATCACTGATGATTTCTACCGCGATGAACGGCAAGGCGCCTTATAAGCAAGTACTTACACACGGTTTTACCGTTGATGGTAAAGGCCGTAAAATGTCTAAATCAGTTGGTAACGTGATTGCGCCATTGCAAGTCACCAATAAGTTGGGTGCCGACATTTTACGTTTATGGGTCGCGGCAACCGATTATAGCGGTGAAATGACTGTTTCTGATGAGATTTTAAATCGTAGCGCCGATGCGTATCGCCGTATTCGAAATACCGCTCGTTTCTTGTTGGCTAACTTAAGCGGCTTTAACCCAGAAACCGATATGGTAGCGCCAGAAGATATGGTGGCATTAGATCGCTGGGTAATGCGTCGTGCTGATGCGCTACAAAGTGAAATTATTGCCGCGTATGATCAATATAATTTCCACTTAGTGACTCAAAAGTTAATGCAGTTCTGTTCAATTGAATTAGGTGCATTCTACTTAGATATCATTAAGGATCGTCAATATACCGCTAAGCAAGATGGTAATGCTCGTCGTAGCTGTCAATCGGCATTATTTCATATTTCTGAAGCTATGGTACGTTGGATCACCCCAATTCTAAGCTTTACCGCAGATGAAATCTGGCAATTGTTACCAGGCAAACGCGATAAGTATGTGTTTACTGAAGAATGGTATCAAGGGTTACAGTCTGTCACTCTTAAAAGCGATTTAAGTGATGATTACTGGCAGAAGCTGCTTGCTGTACGTAATGAAGTGAATAAAGTGATCGAACAAGCCCGCCGTGATAAACGTGTTGGTGGTTCATTAGAAGCTGAAGTGACTTTATTTGCCGATGCAGAACTTGCCGCAGAGCTAGCTAAGTTAGATGACGAATTACGTTTTGTATTATTAACCTCAAAAGCAGTAGTTGCGCCTTTAGCTGATGCACCAGCAGATGCTGTAGTAACTGAACTTGAAAATCTAAAATTAGTGGTAACTAAAAGTGAAGCGCAGAAATGCGAGCGTTGCTGGCATCACCGTGAAGAAGTTAGCACCATTGAAGCCCACCCAACATTGTGTCAACGCTGTGTGACCAATATTGAAGGTGAAGGCGAACAACGTGAGTTTGCATAGGGATAGAATGTTATGAGTACTGTTCCATTAAATTGGAAGGACAGTGGCTTGCGTTGGTATTGGGTAGCTGTATTTGTGTTTATTGCAGATCAGCTATCTAAACAATGGGTACTGGAAAACTTTGATTTATATGAATCAATTCAGTTATTGCCATTTTTTAATTTTACTTATGTACGCAATTACGGAGCCGCATTTAGTTTTTTAAGTGATGCCGGAGGTTGGCAACGTTGGTTTTTTGCGGTTATTGCGATAGGTTTTAGTACCTTGTTAACCATCTGGTTAAGAAAGCAGTCACATCAATTGTTACGTACAAACCTTGCTTATACATTAGTTATTGGTGGCGCATTAGGTAATTTAGTTGATCGTTTAATGCATGGCTTCGTAGTGGACTTTGTAGATTTCTATTGGAAAACTAGCCATTACCCAGCATTTAATATTGCTGACTCTGCCATTTTTGTTGGCGCGATATTAATTCTGTGGGAAGCCTTTAAGCCTGATGTTGCTCAAACTGAGCAGGAGCAATCAAAGTGACCGATTTAAATAAACCCGATAACCATGCTATTTTATGCCATATGAACCTTATTTTAGAAGATGGTTCAACCGCAGATAGCACCAAAGCATCAGGTAAGCCTGCGCGGTTTAATTTAGGCGATCAAAGCCTGAGCCCAGCGTTAGAAGCACAAATTAAACATTTATCAGAGGGTGATAAACATACTTTCACCCTGGATGCTAAAGATGCTTTTGGCGAGTCAAACCCTGATGCTATTCATCATATGGATCGCAGTCGTTTTCCAGCTAACATGAAGTTAGAAGCTGGGGTTATTGTCAGTTTTTCTGGCCCAGGCGGCAGCGAAATTCCGGGTATTGTGCGTGAAACAATAGGTGACTCCATTACTGTGGATCTAAATCATCCATTGGCTGGGCATAAAATCACTTTTGAGCTAGATGTTGTACAGGTTATCACGGAGTAAACATTACCTATGCTAAAAGTTGATCCTACTTCAGCTAAACTCAATATTTTATTAGCAAACCCACGTGGTTTTTGCGCGGGTGTTGATCGTGCCATCAGTATTGTTGAACGTGCTTTAGAGTTATTTGAACCGCCTATTTATGTGCGTCATGAGGTAGTACATAACCGATATGTAGTTCAAAACTTAAAAGATCGTGGTGCGATATTTGTTGAAGAGCTAGAACAAGTACCCGATAACTCAATTGTTATCTTCAGTGCACATGGTGTTTCTCAAGCGGTTAGAAAAGAAGCCAAGCAGCGTGGTTTAAAAGTGTTTGATGCAACTTGTCCCTTAGTGACTAAAGTACATTTACAAGTGACTCGAGCAAGTCGCAAAGGTATTGAATGTATTTTAATTGGCCATGAAGGCCATCCTGAAGTAGAAGGGACCATGGGGCAGTACGACAATGATAAGGGTGGCGTTTATTTAATTGAGTCACCAGAAGATGTCGCAGCATTGTCGGTGAAAAATGCGGATAACTTATGTTTTGTTACCCAAACTACATTATCTGTCGACGATACGCTCGACATTATCGCTGCTTTACAGAAACGCTTTCCTTCAATCGAAGGGCCACGTAAAGATGATATTTGCTATGCCACTCAAAATCGTCAAGATGCGGTTAGGGGGCTTTCTGCACAA
The DNA here is from genome assembly GCF_020511155.1 of Shewanella glacialimarina. NCBI lineage: Bacteria > Pseudomonadati > Pseudomonadota > Gammaproteobacteria > Alteromonadales > Shewanellaceae > Shewanella > Shewanella glacialimarina. The sequence goes on from NZ_CP041216.1 coordinate 1,165,681, forward strand.
GTCGATTTACTGATTGTTGTAGGTTCTAAAAATAGCTCTAATTCAAACAGGTTGCGAGAGCTGGCTGAAAAAACCGGTACCCAAGCTTACCTAGTTGATACTGCAGCAGATGTCGACCCTAGCTGGTTTAAAGATGTTTCTAAAGTTGCCGTTACAGCAGGAGCTTCAGCTCCTGAAGTACTGGTTCAGCAAGTTGTTAAGGCTATTGCTGAGCATGCACCAAGTGTGGTTACTGAAGTTGAAGGGCGTAAAGAAGACATTGTTTTTGCTGTGCCTGCAGAGCTAAGGTAGCATTAGCGCTTTTTCTAGTTAATGCTATTTACAATAAACCCGTAGCTTTAAGTTACGGGTTTTTTTTGTGCTTAAAATTTAATCGGAGTATACTTGTTACCAATAACCGCTTTATATGAACGTAAACATATTAAGCTAGATTGTTAACAACTTGTAAGTTAGAATTGTTAAACAGAAATTTGATATAAGCTATCGTTTTTTAAGCTTAAAATGTAAAATTCGAGGTCAAAAATATGACGGTTATCGGAGGGTTGACGCATGTCATCTAAAGGGAATGGATTTTCCTTAATTGAAGTTATGGTCTCACTGGTAATACTGGTGATAGGCCTTATTGGCATTTTTAATTTGCACATAGTCGCTAAACAAGGCAGTTTTGAATCTTTTCAACAAACTCAAGCCTCTTATTATGCCAATGATATTGTCAACAGAATGCGAATGAACCCATCTGAGCTGAGCAATTATGAAGGGACTTATAATGGCGGCACATCTGCGCCAACTAAAGCCTGTGATGTTGCTATTGGTGTGAACAGTATTTGCACTAATGTTGAGACCCGCCTATGGGATATATACCAGTGGGAACAGTCGTTTAAGGGTGAAAATGAAAAGTATTCTGGTACGAGTGTCGGCGGATTAGATTCTACAACCGCTTGTATAGATATTACTGGTAGGGATGTCATAGTTGTTATGACCTGGCGTGGCATTCGCGCTTCAACAGATGGATTAAGCGAGGGCAGTGCTTTTGCAAAAAGTTGTGGCTCGTCAAATGATAGGCGTCGTGCGTTAGTTATTAATACCGCGATTTTGTAGGGTAAAAAATGCTAAAAAAAATAACATTACTAGCGGGACTGTCGCTTGTTGAATTAATGGTCGCCATGCTGATCAGCTTGTTTTTAACCGCAGGTCTTTTTAGCATGTTTAGCATGTCATCAAGTAATGTGACCACCACGAGCCAGTTTAACCAATTACAAGAAAATGGCCGTATCGCATTAGCTATTATGGAAAGAGATATTAGTCAACTAGGTTTTACAGGTGATATTACCGGCACCGACTTTATTGTTGGCACCAATACTATTGTATCAGCTTCAGCAGTGCCTAATGATTGTGTTGGCGCCGGTGTAAATAATGCAAGCTTCCCTAATAACCAGCTTTCTCACTTTAGGCGGTTGTGGGGTTATGAAGCCGGGGTAAGTGGTGAAGTGTTGGCCTGCATTACCCCAAATGCGAAGATTGATGTTCTACAGATGAAGCGTCTTGTTGGTCCGTCCGTTTTGCCTGCCAATATTAATCCTACTCGTTATTATGCAGCATCTACATCTACTCAGATTGAAATTTTTAATGGTAATGCTGTTCCACCTACCCTAATGAACAGCCGTATTTGGGAATATCAACATCATGTTTACTATATTGAGAATGACGGTGATATTCCAATATTAAAACGTCGTACACTTTCAATTGGTAATGGGATGAATAACGATGAGCAATTAGTTGAAGGCATCGAAAATATGCGTATTTTGTATGGTTTTGACAATAATGGTGATGATACTGCAGACAGTTATATGCCTGTACAAAATGTAACATCACTTATGTGGGATAATGCATTTTTCCAACGTTTAGTGTCTCTTCGGGTTTACCTGTTAGTGCGTAGCTCCCAAGAAGACAGAAGTTATACTAACAACGTGACATATACTTTGGGTGATAAAACCGTTGGCCCACTTAATGATAACTTTCGTCGAAAAGTTGTCTCCACGACTATTGTATTAGAAAATCCTGTTTTAATTAGGAATTAATCATTAAACAAGTTTGCAAATACATTTAGGTAACAGCAATGCAAAATTCAATAAAAAAGCAGCAGGGAGTCGTTTTATTCTTCTCTTTGATCATTTTAGTCATAATGACAGTTATAGGTGTCGCGCTTGCAGTAAATTCTACCCAGTCATTACGTATGGCTGGTGCGGGATCTGAGCGAATAGAGGCCATGATGTCTGCTCAAGGTGCGCAGGTAAAGGTCATAGCTGATAATGAAGGCGCTGTAATGGGTGCTATGAGTGTCGTGACTGTAATGAATGATGCCGTATTAGGCGTGACGAATACGATTACTCCTATGTCAGTAGGTGATGTTGACTGCCAACGCAGTATGAAGGCTAATTCGGGAATATCACTAATATGCCGACGCTTTGAAGTATCAAGTAGAGCAAGTTTTGGTCGCAGTAATTTAGGGCAAGTTACTGTTATTTTAGGTTTTGAACAAGAAATGTTACCTTAGGAGCTAATTATGATAAAGCTTATATCGTTTACATCGTTATTTGCGGTACTTTGCTTATCTGCTAGTAGTTTCGCAGATGACACTGAACTTTATGTTTTTGAGTCCACAGCAAGGTCAGGTTCAAGGCCCCAGGTACTCATTATATTTGATACCTCAGGCAGTATGGGCAGTAACTTCAAAACGGATACACCTTATGTTCGTGGTGCAGAGAACGTCAATTCAGGTGGGACATTAAAACCAGATACTAAGCTATTTTATACTCGTAGCAGCAGTAATATCCCTAGTGCTTCTAGCAAGCAATTCTTTTTACATGGCGTTAATGGTTGTGATGTTGGTGAGAAGTATCTTCAAGATTACGGTATGTTTACTGGTTATATTCGCGAGCATAAGTATGTTGGAGAAAACGGAACCTGGTCTGAAATACCTTTAACTGATGGTTCAGGTATTAGCCAGGTTGATTGTTATGAAGATATTGCTGAGAAGAATTATTATAACAATAACACAAACTTTTGGGGCTTTCCGGTTGATGGGTTAGGAACAAGTGCTAATCCTATAAGCCATACTGCCGCAAACAACTCATCAACACCAGCTCAGATTGACGCAGCAGTCGCTAAAGCTAAACTTACTAACTTTGGTATTGGCCAACCTATTACTCTTTACACTGAAAAGTACGTAAACTGGTATCACAGTTCGAAAACTCAACAAAATTATTCTCGTCTAGAAATTGCTCAGCGAGTTATAGAAGATACCATTGTTACTACTCCTGGGGTTGATTTTGGCCTTTCAGTATTTAACTTTAATGGTGGTGACACCCGTAATGGCGGTAGAATTGTTTATGGCATATCTCCGACTAATGAATCATCAAAAGCAAAATTGTTGACAACCATAGGTGGATTTAAAGCCGAAACTTGGACGCCATTATGTGAGACCTTGTACGAGTCGTATCGTTATTTTGCAGGCTTAGGTGTGTATTATGGCGATGATGATACCAGTCGAACTCCTTATAGGGATGCCGATGCAGAGTCTGGGGGCAAATACAAATCACCTTTTGTGGGTAAACAATGTCAAGATAACGCTTATGTGATTTACGTGACGGATGGTGAGCCAACAAATGATACTAATGCTGACAATCTGATATTAGGGCTAAATGGTGTCACTAAAACCGATAAATACAGTAATAGTTATCTTCCCGCGCTAGCTGGTTGGTTAAAGAAGAATGATGTGAATACTTCTGTTGATGGTTTTCAAACTGTGAGCACATATACTATTGGTTTTAGTTCTGGCGCGGATAGCGCAGCACCTATTTTAAAAGAAACCGCATTACGTGGCGGAGGCGCATATTATTCAGCTAAAGATGCACAAAAATTGCAGGAAGCATTACAACAAATTTTCTCTAATATCTTAGAGGTTAACTCGAGTTTTACCTCACCTTCTATTGCTAGTAATAATTTTGATAGAACCCAAACCCTCGATTCCGTTTATTATGCAATGTTTTTACCTAACAAGGGGCCACGCTGGCTAGGCAACTTGAAAAAGTTCAAAGTCACTGGTAGTGGTGATGTTGTAGACCAATCAGGAAATAATGCCATTGGTGATGATGGTAATCTAAAATCCTCAGCTTGCTCATATTGGACTTCAAAAGCCGTCTGCGATGCAACAAGTGGTGGTGGCGATGGTAATAATGTTGCTATCGGTGGTGCTTCATTAATGCTTCAAAATACCGCGACAAGGACCTTATACAGTAATTTTGGTTCCAACGGTGCATTAAAGGCATTTACTAAAGCGAATGCAATTAATGGTGCTGGCATTGGTAATGAAGATGAGTTAGCTCGTTTTATGGGGGTCGATAAATCCGAGTTAGATAAATTGTTTAAATGGACCCAAGGCATTGACGTTGATGATGAGGATAAAGATAAATCTACCTCAGATACCCGTGTTGATATTATGGGTGACCCTCTTCATTCAAAACCTTTAGCAATAAACTATGGTACCGCTGGTTCTCCTGATGTTCGCGTGATATTAGGTACAAACCAGGGGTTTATTCATATGTTTAAAGATAAGGGTAATACGGTAGAAGAGTCCTGGGCATTTATGCCACAAGAGCTATTACCTAATCTAAGAGAGCTTCGCGCCAATATTCCCACTGGCGTGCATTCTGTATACGGGATGGACAGTCCTTCAGTGGCCTATGTTAAACGTAATGCTTCTGGTGCAATTGAAAAGGCCTGGTTATTTACCGGTATGCGCCGTGGTGGTAAGTCATATTATGCACTTAATATCACCGACCCAGATAAACCATCATTCATGTGGAAGGTCAGCCCTGATTCAGCCGGTATGAGTGATATGGGCCAGTCTTGGGCTGAGCCTGTTGTGACTTTTATTCCTGGTTTGCCTGCAGGTAATACAACTCCTGCTAATGCGTTACCAGTGTTGATTATTGGTGGAGGCTATAATCCTTCAACAAAGGATGGTGCTGGCGTTGGCCAAGATGATACCAATGGTCGTGGAGTGTATATACTCAATGCCGAAACTGGCGCGCTTGTACATCATTTTGGCGTAGCGGGTGGTAGTAATAAAACCAAGCTTGATGGTATTGTTGATAGTATTCCGAACAGCGTTGCAGTATTGGACAGTAACAATGACCGATTGACAGACCGAATATATGCGACTGACACAGGTGCTAATGTGTGGCGAATGGATCTTCCTAGCGCTTCGCCGGATAGTACCACAGTGCCTTGGACTGCATTTAAGTTTGCCAGTTTAGGTGGAACCTCTCAAGCGAATGATCGTCGCTTTTTTGCCGAACCTGCAGTCGCCCAAACAGTCTTTACTAACATCTCAGAAGTCAGTGTAACAACACCTACTGGTACTACGACGACGCGAACATATCAGAATGTCCCCTATGATGCAGTCACAATAGGCAGTGGCCATCGGCCACACCCGCTAGATAAGTCGCGTTCGGATAAGTTTTTTGTTTTACAGGACAGAAATGTCGTCAGTAAGTCTTTCACTGGGGCAGCAGGTAATGTGGTACCGGCGACTTTAGAGCTATCGAACCTTTACAATGTGTCATCAGCCCCTCCAGTAACTGAAGATGAGAACGTTGCCTTTGGTAAGATGCGTGGCTGGTATTATAACTTCGGTGCCATTGGTGAAAAGAGTTTGTCTGCCTCGACGATTATTCAGGGGCGTGTGTTCTTTACTTCATATGTACCTGGTGATACTACATCGGCTAATCAATGTTTAGTGTCTGGTAAAGGCCGTTTATATGGCTTTGATTTACATAAAGGTACTCGCTCATATACTCAAGAATTTATGGAAATGGGCGCTCGTGTTCCTGATACTCCTCAGCTTGTTATTCCACCTAATGGCGAAGATGATAGTTACATGTACCTTATCGGTATTGGTAACGCGGGAGACCAAATGGAGAAAGTAAAAGATCCTCTAAATCCTGATCCTGATGGCTGTAAAGCAGGTGATGAAAAATGTATTGGTGCAGGGCCTGGTGTAAACAAAATTTATTATCATATTGACGAGTAAACTGAATGAAACTAAAAAATGGTTTTACCCTGATAGAGCTTATGATTACCGTTGTTGTTATTGGCATTTTGGCATCTATTGCTTACCCAAGTTACACTCAATTTGTCGCTAAGGGCGCGCGAGCTGATGGTGTCGCTGGGTTAATGAATGCTGCAAATAGACAAGAGCAGTACTATTTAGATAATAAAAAGTATACCGATGATATGAATAAGCTGGGTTTAGGTGCGGATCCCTGGATAGTGGAGAATAAATTTTATTCCATCGATGCTGTAGTGGTAAATAATAGTGATTTTACGTTAACCGCAACAGCAAAGGGAACTCAAGCGACTCGCGATTCGGCTTGCGCTTCAATTACCTTAAATGCAGCAGGAAACAAATTGCCTAAGGAGTGTTGGAAATGAAGTTATTACCTTTACTTATCGTTGGTTTAGCATTCAGTATCACGGCTCATAGTGATGAGTTACCGCTCACCTATAAATGTTTTATTGAAACTCAAAACGGTGTAGATATAGCTAATTTTAGTTGGCTTGAAAGTGATTTGATAAAAGAACAGGCTGCGCTATTGACTCAGGATGTTAGCACTATGACAGGTAAACGCGGTGTTGTGAGGCATATTGACGAATGTGTAAAACTTGAACAAAAATTTAAGTCCAAAATAGCCAATAAAATGGATGAAGAAATTACTCAATAACTCATCAACTTAGAAATTTATTTTATTGTGTAAAAAAGGTAGCCATCGGCTACCTTTTTTAATTGCAGTTTACACTAGCCGTGATTGCTGAAACTCGTCCGGACACGCCAATTGTTATTCCTTTAGAGTCAGGATTACTCTTATCACCCGGGCAATAAATAATACTGCCTGTTTGAGCCTGATTCATTAACCCATCAGCATTGAATGTATAGCGTGATAAAGTTGATTTAATAAAGTCATTGCTGTCTACGGCATCGACGGTACGTAATACAGTATCTTGTATACCATTATTGTTTTCCAGTGACCCCAATGCCCCATTATCGATAAAAACACTAAATCCTTCAGTCCAGTCAGCGCCGCAACTTGTTCCATTAAATGGGCATATTGATACCCTGCTACCGTAACTTACGGCTTGGCTGCGGGCAAATAATATGGTTGATTCAATATTACTGATAACGCCTCTAGCACGCTGTCCTTCATATAATGATACTAATGAGGGCACAGCTACAGTCATCAAGATACCTGCGACGACCACAGTCACCATTAATTCAACTAGGGTAAATCCTTTAGTGGCTAATTTCATTTTATTATCCTTGGTCATATGTATTCAGTATAACCAAGAGACCAATGAAATTCAGCGATTTATTCTATTCACGTCAATATAAGTTGAGTGCTAGGGTTTACAGGCAATATTTTTCTTAGTGGAAAATCTGACTCTGCCAGCTTGATTGATAATAATTGCTTTAGAGTAAGGGCTATCAAACGTTTCAGGGCAATATGTAAGTGTGCCATTTGTACCTGATGCTAAGCCGTCAGGCTGATACCGTAATGCCTTGCGATTATATTGTATGATATCTTCTTGATGAAACTGGCTGACTTCTTGAATGATTTTATCTTGGCCATCTAATTCATTGGTTTTGCCGGAATCGGTAAATATAGAAAAGCCAGTGTGCCAATCATTACCACATTTTCCTTGGTATAAAGGGCATACCGTTATTCTTACGCCATAACTAATCGCCATGTTTCGAGCAAATTGCATCGATTGCTGAATTGTCCTGATATTACTGTCAACTCTGATTTGTTGCTGTAATGATTTAAACGAGGGAAAGGCGATAACAGACAGTAAGCTGGTGATCATTATTGTGGTCATTAATTCAATAAGATTAAAACCAAAATTGCGCTGACATAACATCATAATAGACTCATCCTTGATTTATCAATATGCCGCTCCCTGCGACACTTGGTTAAATTATAGTCAGCAATTGGTTTTTTGCTTAGAATAAATCAATTTAAAAATAAGTTTAAAATGCAGCAGAAACTTACCTCACTTTCGAGTAAGATATTCAGTAGTGATAGAAAGTTGATATAAACTTTAAAAGTTACATCATCTTAGGTAATTAAGTTAACCTATACAGCCCTTTTAGGAGTGATTAAATGAAGAAAGTAGAAGCCATTATTAAGCCATTTAAATTAGATGATGTGCGCGAATCACTCGCTGAAATTGGCATTACAGGTATGACAGTGTCTGAAGTCAAAGGTTTTGGCCGTCAAAAAGGACATACTGAACTGTATCGTGGCGCCGAGTATATGGTAGATTTTTTACCGAAAGTAAAAATTGAATTGGTAATACAAGATGAATTACTTGAGCAAGCTATCGATGTGATCGTCGATACGGCCAGGACAGGAAAAATTGGTGATGGTAAAATATTTGTCACCGATGTAGAGCGAGTTATCCGAATTCGTACCGGTGAAGAAAACGAAGAAGCTGTATAAACTAAGGCCATTATGGCCTTTTTTATTATCTGAGCTTTTAGTTAGTCACTATATAGTTATGCATTTTATGGTTTTTATTTAATAGGGTTATGTAATGACTCAAAAAATTGTAATCGTAGGTGGTGGAGCTGCTGGCTTAGCATTAGCCTCTCGATTAGGTCGCAAATTTGGTCGTAGTAAGCAACTTGAAGTCTGTTTAATTGATAAAAATACCATTCATATTTGGAAACCAAAACTGCATGAAGTCGCAGTAGGGGTGATAGACCAATCTATCGAAGGCCTTCAGTATCGTGATCATGGTTTAAAAAATGGTTATCAATATATTAGAGGCAGTATTGAAAATTGCGCTCCCGATCAAAAATGTATTTATTTAGCGCCGGTACTCAATGATGACAATGAAGTCATTATTCCACAGCGCAAAATTGAATATGATTATTTAGTGCTCGCACTAGGAGGTGTCTCTAACAGTTTTAATACTTTAGGTGCGGAGAAAAATTGTATTTTCTTAGACAGTTTAGAAAGTGCTAATCGTTTTCATGACAAGCTCTTAGATGCGCTATTACAACTTAACGAGACACAAACTCATCTAAGCATAGGTATTGTCGGAGCGGGTGCTACAGGTGTTGAATTAGCCGCTGAACTGCATCACGTTATAGAGTCGGTTACCCAATATGGTTATACCAATATTTCAAAGCAGCATTTAGAGATCCATCTAATTGAGGCCGCCGATAAAGTGTTGCCGCAGTTGCCGGAACAAGTCAGTTTTCGTGCTCAAGCTGTGTTAGCCAAACTTGGCATTAAGCTGCACTTAGCAGTTCAAGTAAAAGAAGTCACTAAGGCAGGTTTTATCACTGCAGCAGGTGAAACAATAAATGCCAATATAAAAGTTTGGGCAGCGGGTGTAAAAGGGCCTAAAGTGTTAGAAAACTTCAGCGCATTACCGATTACCGCTCGAAACCAAATTGAAGTTGATCATTATATGAAAGTGAAGGGGGTAGACAATATCTATGCCTTAGGTGATTGTGCCCAGCTAATACTGGATACTGGTAAGCCTGTGCCACCAAGAGCTCAAGCCGCTGCACAAATGGCTGAAACACTTTTTAAAAATATCAGTGCACAAATGAAACAACAGCCACAAAAAGCGTTTGTTTATAAAGATTACGGTTCTTTAGTATCACTAAGTCGTTTTTCTGCTGTGGGTAATTTAATGGGTAACTTACGCACGGGGACGTTTTTTGTTGAAGGGCACTTAGCGCGTCTTATGTATATTTCGCTCTATCAGCGCCACCTTATTAGTTTATATGGTTGGTTCTCGGCATTTGTATACCGCTTAGCGCAAAGGTTATTACGCTGGAAAAGACCTAAGCTTAAGTTGCATTAATTATTAATTATTCAAATTAGAAAATGCCTCGTTGATGAGGCATTTTTTATGTGACAAAAAGAGTGTATGAGTTATTTATTGTGGTGATGAGGCCGAGTCGCGGATCACAGGTGTAGGGGTAAACACCTTAAAGGTTTCTTTGCCTTGATCTTTTCGTTTATCAATTAATAATTGAGTCGCAATTTGTGCTATCTCAATATTGGGTTGATGAACAGTCGTCAGTTTTGGCCAGGTTTGACGCGAGAAAGGGCTATCTTCGAAGCCTACAATGGATAAATCTTTTGGTATATCCAACCCCGCTAGTCGTGCAGCAAACAGTGCACCAGCGGCTATTTCATCATTACAGGCAACAATTGCAGAGGGTCTATTTTTCATCGCAATTAATTTATTTGCCCCTTCAACACCCGATTCAAAAGAGTATCTTCCGTCTAATACCCAGTCTTCGTTGACGGTTAAATCATTACTTTCTATGGCTTGCTTGAAGCCATGTAATCGCTCTTTGGTTGATGCATGTTGATGATCACCACTTAAAAAACCAATATGCTGATGCCCAAGGTTTATCAAATGTTGCGTTATTTCAACGGCTCCGTGTTTGTCGTTAACTAAAACGGTTAAGCCTTTATGATCATTTATCTGCTCACCTGCGATAATTCTGACGTAATTGGCATTAATTTTATCTAGTGCAGCCAAGATATTAGGGTCTTCTGACATAGGCGGAGTTAACACTAACCCAGCTAGTCGAGAATGTTTGACCATAGTGGTGAGTTCTTCACAAATTGTTGGCGATTTTGCATTACAAGGATGAATGAGCAATTCGAAGCCCCTATCTTTGCAAGCAGATAAAATGCCGTTTTGCATATCAATAATATAATAAGCATTTGGGTTGTCATAAATGAAACAAATGACATATGAACTTGTACTGGCTAAATTTCTAGCCGCAACATTAGGTTGATAATTTAATGCACTAATAGCTTGGTTGACTTTATCTATAGTCGTTTGCTTTACCGAAGGTTCCTTGTTGGTGACCCTTGATACTGTTTTTATTGAGACGCCTGCATATTTAGCCACGTCATTAATGGTTACTTTCATGTGAAAATTAACTCTTCTTCAGGCGAAATCCAATTAACTGATCCCCCGTAATTGATCAGTTAAAAGGGTTATATATCTGCCAATAGTGCGAGTTTTTAAATAAATAGGCAATCACCAATTTATAACAGGTAGGATCTGTTCTATTTTAAAGGGTAACAGAATGTGATTTTACATTATATTTACATTCTTTACTCTTATGTTTTATATAAGATTATTTGATTCCTGATCTATTTATCAGACAAAATCACAGTAAAAAAATAGCTTGAATAGTTATTTTGTTGTGGCGTGACTGTTAATTTTTGTGTAATGTTTGCTTTAGACATGACAGCGTTGTCATTCCGTCGGAATGGTTATGAACTCTAAAACGATAATAAAGTTATGGAAGGGGAAAAAAAAGATGCGACCATCTACCTTTAAAAAAAATGTACTAGCGACTAACATCGCAATCCTACTTGGCAGTGTTGTATCTGTAGGCGCTTATGCTGCAGACGAAGCTGTTGCTGATGACAACATTGAGAAAATTGAAGTACGTGGTATGCGTGCATCGATGAAAGCTTCTGTTAATGAGAAGCGATTTTCAAACTCTGTGGTTGACGCTGTGACTGCAGAAGATATCGGTAAATTCCCTGACGGTGACGTTGGTGAATCATTAGGCCGGATCCCAGGCGTTGCGGTAAACCGTCAGTTTGGTCAAGGCCAGCAGGTTTCAATCCGTGGTGCATCAAGTCAATTGACTAGCACACTACTAAATGGTCACTCAGTTGCTTCAACAGGCTGGTTTGATCAACAAGCGATTGACCGTAGCTTTAACTATTCTTTATTACCACCACAAATGGTGAGTGGTATTGAAGTGTATAAGTCTTCACAAGCTGATTTACCAGAAGGTGGTATCGGCGGTACAGTTATCGTTAAAACACGTAAGCCGTTAGACTTAGATGCAAATACTGCATTTATTAGTGCTAAAGGCGATTACGGTACTATTTCAGAAGAAACTGACCCTGAATTATCTGGCTTATATAGCTGGAAAAATGAAGATGAAAACTTTGGTTTCTTAATTTCTGGTGCCGGTGCTAATACACAGTATCAACGTAACGGTATTGAAACACTATTAGGTTGGGGGGAGATTGTTCCTTCAACATTCCAACAAGACCGTGAACGTACAGCATTGAACGTTGCAGCTCAATATAGAGCAAGCGATGCATTAGAGTTTGGTTTAACCTATACAGGTTTAAGCTTACAAGCAAACAATGCTAACACCTCAATTTTCTTATTCCCAACTCAACAGGGTGAAAGCACCTGTAACCAAACAAATGCAGCCGGTGTATGTACAGACATCACTCATTCAGGTGTTGGTGGTTTTGCTTGGAACCAAGCTTGGGCTCGTGAAGCTGAAATGAATTCAGATACTATTGATTTCGATTTCACTTATAACAACGATAACTTCAAACTTGAAGGTCGCGTAGGTAATACTTCGGCTGACGGTGGTACTAGCTTAACGTCTAACTATGGTGGCTCTATTGGTCAGCCTGGCGACTTCGCAGGTCACTATGATGCAACTGGCGATATTATTAATATCGATATTGCTAAGAAAGATTTTGCTGCAAGTGATTATAATGGCCAATTATCTGGTGCGGGTTGGGCGTTAAAGAAACAACCTAACACAGATGAAGAGACCTATGCACAGTTTGATATCACTGTACCAACTGATTTAGGTGCGATTTCATCGATTAAAACCGGTTTACGCTATGCTGATCATGATGTAACCCAAGAAACTGATGCAGCCATTGTCGGTGATATTGCAATGCGTGATGCATCATACTATTACGATGGTACGATGAGTTCAGGTGCAGGCTTTACTTTGCCTAGACCAAACTTTGATAACATGATTAATGATGCTAAAGCGGCAATTGATGGCTTTACACGTGATAAATCTGGTTATGGTACTCTGAACGAGAAGAACCTTTCTTTATATGCAATGGCTAACTTCGAGTCAGAAGGTATCCGTGGTAACTTTGGTTTACGCTATATTTCTACCGATGTTGAGTCAGATTATTATGATTTGAGCAGCACGGGTCAGTTTGCTGATGCATTGTCGACCGATTCATCAAGCTACAGCGACGTGCTACCAAGCATTAACGTGGCATTTGATTTAGCACCAGACTTAATACTACGTACATCAGCATCACAAGTTATTTCTCGTCCTAACTATGCTGAATTATTTGCTACCTCGACTTTACCTGGCTTAAATGATGGTACTCCTGGTAATGAAAAGCTTAACCGTGGTGCAGTATCATTAGACCCGTTTAAAGCTTCTCAAGCTGATTTAAGCTTAGAGTGGTATTTCAGTGATTCTGGCTTAGCTGCGGCAACTTACTTTATCAAAGATGTTAATTCGTTTATTTCTACTCGTCAGAAGTTGAATCAACAAATTGGTATTAATGACAATGATTTAATTGGCCAAGGCGAAAGCTCATGTGGTGTTGGCGTTTATGACTGCTGGACGGTAAGCGAGAAATACAATGCTACTGGTGGTCGTATTGAAGGTCTTGAATTACAACTACAAGACTCTTATGACAGCGGTTTAGGTTATTCTGTTAACTATACTTATGCAGATGCAGGTTCTCCTGCTGAAAACTATCCTGATCAAGTGGGTGTGTTCTCTGATTCTTCTAAGCACACCGTTAACTTAGTCGGTTATTATGAAATGGATGCATTCTCTGCCCGTTTAGCTTATAACTGGCGCAGCGAGTACATGATGCGCGAACTACCAGGTTTCTATGGTAACCGTCAACATCAAGACTATGGCACACTTGATTTAAGTACAACTTACAGTGTGACAGAGTGGATGGATGTGACTTTTGAAGCAGTTAACTTAACTGAAGAAGACAGTATCCAAACGGGTGTTGCGCCATTAGATGCTGAAGTGATCCCTGAGTTCAAAGCTGATTATCCAGTTTGGAGCTTTGAAGGTGAAGCACGTTATAAAGTGGGTGTTGCGTTCCGTTTCTAATCAAATAATATAGTTGATTAAAAATCTTAAAGCCCAGCCTACGCTGGGCTTTTTATTATGTACAAAGGTGGTCGTATGAATATTCAATCAATTGCGATTATTGGTGGTGGCACAGCTGGCTGGTTAGCGGCAAATCACCTTGGTAAGGCGTTACTTAATAGGAATGTATCAATTACCTTAATTGAGTCGCCTGATATTCCAACCATTGGCGTAGGTGAGGGAACTGTTCCTACCATACGTAAAACATTACAAAGCTTTGGCATTAGTGAAACTGAATTCATTAAGCGCTGTGATGTAACATTTAAGCAGTCGATCAAATTTCAAAACTGGCTAGATAAAAATTGCCATGGAAATGATAACTTCTACCATCATCTTTTTGATCCACCAAGCCCAATGGGCGATGATTTATCTGATTTTTGGCTTCAAGGCTCAAATATGTCTTATGCAGATTTTGTGTCAAGTCAGCATGCTGTTTGTGAAGCTAATTTAGCACCTAAATTGATCACTACCCCTGAGTATCAGGCGGTACAAGGATATGCATATCATCTAAATGCGGCTAAGTTTGCCCTGTTACTCGCTGACAACGCAAAGCAAAAATTTGCCGTTAAGCATGTTAAAGCTAATGTACTGGAGACTCGTTTAGGTCAAGATGGCAGTATTGATTGCTTAATATTAGATACTTGTGGTGAACAAAAATTCGATTTTTATATAGATTGCAGCGGCTTTGAGTCTGTGTTGTTAGCTAAAGCGTTAAAAGTGCCATTTGTCGATAAGTCACAACAATTGTTTATTAACAAAGCGGTTGTTGTACAAGTGCCGACTGAGCCTGAAGCCATTATTCCACCCTATACCAAAGCGACTGCGCATCAAGCCGGTTGGATTTGGGATATTGCATTAACAAATCGCCGGGGCATTGGTTTAGTGTATTCCAATTCGCATCTTGATGATGAGCAAGCAGAGCAAAAGTTAAATCGTTACCTTAACGGACAGTTAGACCAATATTCTTATCGCACTATTCCAATGCAAGTGGGTTATCGAAAACAATTTTGGGCTAAAAACTGTGTCGGACTTGGGTTAGCTCAAGGCTTTTTAGAACCAATTGAAGCAACTTCGATTATGCTAACCGATTTTGCTGCTGGGTATTTAGCTAGTCGTTTCCCTACAGATAGCAGCCAGTGCGAAAGCTTATCAGTGCGCTTTAATCACACCATGACATATGCTTGGGAGAGGGTAGTTGAGTTTGCTAAAATGCATTATTGTTTATCCGATAGAACGGATTCAGACTTTTGGATGGATAATAAAGACGCTAGCACTATTCCAGAAGCTCTAAAGCAGAAGTTAGCTTTATGGCAGCACTATAGTCCATTGAGTGAAGATTTATTTTCAAAATTTGAAGTCTTTAATGTCGAGAATTACCTCTATGTATTGTACGGGATGAAGTACAAAACCAAGGCGCCTCAATTAACGCCTAAATCAGCGCAAGTAGCTCAACAGCATGCGGCGCAGATAGCATTAAGAGGTAAACAACTGAGTGAACATTTACCTCGACATAGAGAGTTACTGCAAAAAATTCACCAGTATGGTTTACAAAAAATCTAAAAAAATCTTTTTTGATGGATATTTAAGCGGTTAACACATTGTTATCTCGATAAGCTCAGTTCCCGCTTGAAAAATCTGAGTATCTTGGTAGTTTCAAGTACTGATTTATTTTAAACATATTATAACAAGCCTCAAAAGTTGTTATTACCATAGCCATATTTAATGAGAAGCGCCTCAAGGAGCCAAGATGTCTAACCAAATTACTCTAATTGATCATACTAAGCACGGTGATCTAAAAATCATTCCTAGTGATTTTTCTCACGTTGCAGACCAGCATATTGTACCTGTTACATTACACGAGATTGCCAGAGCAGCAACTGAGTATCCAATCGTATTTGTTAAGAACACTGATACCGGTGAGTTTCAATCTGTTGCTATGTTAGGCTTGAAGCCAGGTCAAAACTTAAGTGTTAAAGACGGTAAGTGGCTAGGCTTATATATCCCTGCAGTGGTTCGTGACTATCCATTAGGTTTAATATTAAACCCTGACGTTAAAGATAAAGTTTGGATAGGAATTCGTGAAGAAGCGAAGGACGTGAGTAAAACCGAAGGACAAGCGTTATTTGAAGGTGAGCAAGAAACCCCATTTTTAGAGTCTCGCAAAAAAGCGCTCATTAAACATTTTGAAGAGGATCAGTCTACTCGCAGTATTCTGGGGCTCTTAGCTGAAAAAGAACTGCTTGTTAGCCAAACACTTACAGTTGATGTTGCAGGTGAAAAACGTAACATTAACGGTCTATATTTGATTGATGAGCAGAAGCTAAATCAACTTTCGGACGAAGACTTTTTAGATCTTAAAAAGCGTGGGTTATTAGGTCCAATTTTTGGTCATTTAGGATCGTTAAACCAAGTTAACCGTTTAGCGCGTATGGAAGTATTAGGGCGTTAAGTTTTAATATTGCTAATAAAATGGCGCTGATAAAGCGCCATTTTTAATTAATACCCGCTAAATCCGCGGGTAGAACTCAGTGAATACAGATAAGGCAGTTTAAAGCTAAGCAATAAACAGCATTATCGTCCCGGTTAATATTATCCATACCGCAAAAAATAACTTAAGTTTCACAACTGAAAAAAACAGTGCGACCCGTTTGGCTAGCAATCCGCCGATTAATGCCCCTGGCCCAGCAAAAAGTAACACCTCAAAATTGGCTAATGAGTCTGACCCTAAGGTGATAGGTGTTGCCGACCAAACAGTGAGTGCACTGACTACAACCCCTACCGCTATTGACAGTTTGGTGCAATATCCCCGCAGCATTAAGTAAATTACCGCTATCTCTCCAACGCCAACAGATAACCAAGCAGTAATAATGCCACCGATAAAGCCTATGCAACATAATAAGACACAGTCGAATAAAGGTTTGGCCTCAAACTGAGTCGCGATGCCATTGTTCGTTTTTTTTAGGCTGTTTATAATGATAATGCTGCCTAAAATGATTGAAAATAGGCTAAAGCTGATATGTAAAGATGCAGGAGCGTTAATGTGTATTAGTTTACTACACCATAAACCTGCAATAGAGGATATCGAACAACAGATGATCATGGTACTGAAGCCATGCCAGGTTTTGTTATGATGATGTTGTTTTATATAATGATGGCACCAGGTTAATGCACCAGCTGTCATGCCAAAGCATTGGATCAGAAATGAGGTTGATATCGCTTCTTCGGGACTAAATCCTAATGCAGAAAATGCTGGAATAAATATTACACCTCCTCCCGCTCCTGTCGCATTCGCAAATATAGCTCCACATATTCCTAGCAGTGTAAAAACACTATGACTATTCAATAGCTGTGAAATATTGGGTGTGTGCCAAGCCCATAACACCCAAGAGCTAAATAAGGTAATTGTAATAATTAAACTCGTAAGTGGAATTTTGGTAATTAGACGATTCATTGGCATATAAAAAAGTGCAGCGTAAAGGAAAGAGGATTAATCCTATCAGTGTGTAGATAACATGTCATCGTACTATGTTAACAATCTGTTGTAGTATTGGAGGTGTGGCATGGTTAATGTAACTAGCTGATTCTTAATTGGTTAGTGTTTTTTTAATATTGAGTTAATAAAATTGTGTCAAAAAGATGTAGATCTCTCGTCATTTTTTAGGTAACTTAAGCAATGACAGCGTTGTCATTGCTTGTAGGTAACGTTGTTATTTAAGGTCAACATGAATAGGAAGAGGTCTCCAATTCATGAGTGATAATGATTTCTCGGTCGGGCGAGGTATCATTTTCCATTTTAATATACTTTTAGTCTCTCCCCAGAAACGAGTATAGGCTGGGAACATGTCTTAACTGATTTATGTCCCAGCTTTTTTTTTCCTTAAATTTAACATTGAACATTTATCAAGCACTCATTTTACAATGTGGTGTGCTGAATCAAACCAGCAGGATACTATTTTATAGGCAGCAGCCTAACCTCAGTATTTATTGGTTATGATATCAATCGGCCACACTAAATAAGCCCTAATAAAAACAAAATTTATAACGAGGACGCTATGAAAACGACTTGGGCGCTCAGTGCCATCATGATGTCATTAAGTTTGACTGCATGCTCTCCATCACAATCGACTGTATCAACTTCAGCAACAGCCACCTGGCAGCAAAGTCATCTTGCTGAATTTGCAGATGAACTGATGGTTAAATATCGTTTAGTCTCCAATTTACCAGAAGAAGCATGCCCAGCAGATGCTAAAGCAGATGAGCGTTGTTTTATTGCTGAGATTGATTTCACTAGTCCAAAAGATATGCTGAACGGTGATTGGGAAATCTATTTTAGCCAAATGCGCCCTGTACAATCTGTGCTGAACGATGAGTTTGATATTGAGCGTGTTAAAGGCGATCTTCACCGTTTAACGCCAACCGACAAATTTACTGGTTTTAAAGCAGGACAGGTAAAAACAGTACGTTTTCGTGGCGAGTTATGGCAATTATCAGAAACTGACGCTATGCCTAGTTACTATATCGTTGCTAAAGATGCTAAAGGTATTGAGCTAGCACCACAGATCATTAGCAGTACGCGTGTTGAAATTGATGCTGACACGGGCATGGAAGTTAGGCCATACGTCGAAGCATTTGTTGATGCTAAAAGACAATATCAGCGTAGCGATAAAGATAAATTGGTTTGGGCAAAACCCGCTGTGTTATTTGAACAGAATAAATCCGTATCTTTAGCACCTGCATTAATCGCTAATTCTTTATTACCCACACCTCAAACACAAGTCCTGCTAGATAACGTCAGAGCGGTATCTTTATCTCAAGGGATCACCTTAGACACTCAAAGTGCCACTGATGCAAAGTTGAATGTTGATGGCATTCAAGCGGCTTTAGCCCGCCTAGAACGCATTGGCGTGCCACAATCAGAAAATGGCGTGAAAGTCTCATTTACAACGTTATCGCCAGTTGATAACCTAAACACGGGCTCATATCAGCTAACGGTTGCTGATTCGGGGATTGTGATTAAGGCTAACGAACCGAGTGGATTTAGCTATGGTATTGCGTCAATAACCTCGCTAGTTAATTTAAACGATCTAACCATAAATGCGATGAAAATTGATGACAGCCCACGTTATCAATACCGTGGTATGCATGTGGATGTGTCGCGCAATTTTCACAGTAAACAATTCTTGTTAGATCTGCTTGATCAAATGGCCGCCTATAAACTTAACAAACTTCATTTGCATATGGGTGATGACGAAGGTTGGCGTTTAGAGATTGATGGCTTACCTGAATTGACGGATATTGGCAGCAAACGATGCCATGATGTAACCGAATCAAGTTGTATTTTACCTCAATTAGGCAGTGGACCTTTTGTTGACACCAGAGTGAATGGTTACTACACAAAAGCTGATTATATTGACATTCTTCAGTATGCGAATGCGCGCCAAATTCAGGTGATTCCGTCAATGGATATGCCTGGCCATTCACGCGCCGCGATTAAATCAATGGATGCTCGATACCGTAACCTTATGGCCAAGGGCGATGAGCAAGCCGCAAAAGAGTTCGTTCTCACAGATCCTAATGATACCACCCAGTATTCGTCAGTACAGTATTATGACGACAACACGCTGAACGTGTGTATGGAATCGACTTATCATTTTGTCGATAAAATTATTACCGAAATAGCAGCCCTGCACACTCAAGCGGGTCAGCCTTTAACAACTTACCATATTGGCGCAGATGAGACCGCGGGCGCCTGGTTAGAATCACCTATTTGTCATGATTTTATTGCCAATAACCAATACGGCGTGACAGATATCAAGCTAGTGGGTCCTTACTTTATTGAGCGCGTAGCGAATATGTTAGCTGAAAAAGGTATTCAGCCAGCAGGTTGGAGCGATGGTATGAGCCATACTAATCCAGCGAATATGCCGTCTAACTCGCAAAGTAATGTCTGGGATGTGGTATCTCATAAGGGCTATCAGCGTGCTCATCAGCAAGTTAACAATGGTTGGACAACGATTCTTTCAAATCCAGAAGTGCTTTATTTTGATTTCCCTTATGAAGCGGATCCAAAAGAGCATGGTTATTACTGGGCATCTAGAGGCTTAAATAGCAGACACATATTCAGTTTCATGCCAGGTAATTTACCTGCCAATGCTGAACAGTGGTTAGATATTGAAGGTAACCCATTTGAGGCTGATGATCGTCCTCAAGTAGATGAAAATGGAAAGCAAACCAGTGGCCCTATTGTTGCCGGAAAAGCCTTTGATGGTATTCAGGGACAGTTATGGAGCGAAACATTACGTAGCGATCAAACTGTTGAATATATGATTTACCCAAGATTGTTAATGCTGGCAGAAAGAGCGTGGAACAAACCTGAATGGGAAGTTCCGTATCAACATGATGGCGCGTTATATAACCAATCTACTCGGCACTTTAGTGCACAAATGAGACAGCAGCAGGCGACTGAATGGCAAAAAATGGCTAATCATTTGGGCCACAAAGAATTAGCTAAACTTGATAAAGCAGGTATTGAATATCGAGTGCCTACAGTAGGTGCAATTATTGATGACAAAGGCGTATTAACGGCAAATATTGCTTTCCCTGGTCTACAAATTGAATATAAAGAGCAAGGTAAAGCGTGGCAGTCTTATCTTAGCCCTGTAGCGGTTAAAGGCCCGGTTGAAGTTCGTGCGATTACACCTGACGGTAAGCGAAAAGGGCGCACTCTAGTTGTGAATTAGTTGTTGTCTTGTTCACTTAAAAAGTCGCTGGCAATGACATTGTTGGCGACTTTTTTATTTTAGAAAGCCAAGTTTATATCTCTCTATTATCCATCTATCATATTGTTTTTAAATGATTAAGTTTTAAATTCCATTTGGTGTGATATTTTTACGCAAAAAACAAATGACAACGCTGTCATTTTAAGTGTAACATAGCCTTAACTTATTCATTGGCTCGAATACAATCAAAAAAATAGTAGCCATAAACTGAATACCGAGAGGGAAGTCATGGGTGAAAATCAGCTTAGCAATTCGCAGCTTTACATTGGCATCGATGGCGGTGGCAGTAAATGTCGCGCAACCATTTATACTGAAGATTATAAGCTATTAGGCACTGGTGTCTCAGGCCGGGCTAATCCATTACATGGCTTAGATCAAACTTTTCAATCAATAATAGAGTCAACCCAGCTTGCTTTAGCCAATGCAGGTTTACCCGTTGAAGCCTGTAGCCAACTTGTAGCGGGTCTAGGTCTTGCTGGCGTCAATGTAGGTCATTTCTACGATCAAATTTCAAATTGGCAACATCCATTTAAATGCATGTATTTAACAACCGATCTGCATACTGCTTGTATTGGCGCACACAATGGTGCCGACGGCGCCGTGATTATTACCGGTACAGGCTCATGCGGATATGCCCATGTCGGCCATCAGAGCATCGGCTTAGGTGGACATGGTTTTGCCCTTGGTGATAAAGGCAGTGGCGCATGGCTGGGCTTAAAAGCAGCTGAGCATGTGTTACTCGCCCTTGATGGATTTGCAACCAACACTCAGCTTACACAAAAGTTACTGACTCACTTCAATGTTTCAGAGGCTATCGGTCTGGTTGAAAATCTTGCGGGTAAGTCATCGAGTGTCTACGCCCAATTAGCCCGGTTAGTGATAGAAAGTGCCCATGACGGTGATGACGTTGCTACGGCTATCGTTAAAGAGGGAGCCAGTTATATCAGTGAGCTTGCCCGAAGACTTTTCACTATTAATCCTAGCAGATTCTCAATGATTGGTGGATTAGCAGAACCCTTATTGCCTTGGCTAGATGACGATGTAGCGGATAAGGTTTCCCCTGCGCTTTCTCCTCCTGAATTTGGCGCGTGTTTATTTGCTCAAAAACAATTTAAAACCCAGTCGGTAGCTTAATACAAATAACTTGATTTAACCGTTTGAAGACACGTAATTAAATCAAGTTTTTTAAATAAGTTACTGGTTATGACATAACAATTTTGTATAAAGGTTTATTATGACAACTAATACCATCATGGAACAAGAAGCCCGCACAGCCCCTCAAAAAATAGCTGAGCAGTTAAAAGCGAATGAAAGCATTACTACATTACTGGGTGAAAAGTTACGAGAATTTAAACCAAAGTTTGTCATGATAGTTGGCCGAGGCTCATCTGATCATGCAGGGGTGTTTGCTAAATATTTATTTGAAATTGAAGCTGGCATTCCAACATTTGCAGCAGCACCATCTGTGGCAAGCGTTTATGGTAAAACGTTACAACTTGAAGGCGGTTTAGTGATTGTTATTTCACAATCTGGCCGTAGCCCTGATATTCTTGCCCAAGCAAGAATGGCTAAAAATGCTGGCGCATACTGTGTCGCGTTAGTGAATGATGAAACTGCGCCAATTAAAGATATCGTTGATGTGGTTGTGCCATTGCGCGCAGGTGAAGAGAAAGCCGTTGCGGCCACTAAAAGTTATTTAGCGACCCTTTCTGCCATTTTACAAGTTGCCGCTAAATGGACTCAAAGTGAGTCCTTAGCACAAGCGGTAGACTCTTTACCACAGGCGTTACAGACCGCTGTTGATGCTGAACCACAATTAACCGCAGAGTCATTAGATGGCGTTAAAAACCTTGTCGTACTCGGCCGTGGTTTAGGTTATGCAGTGTCAAAAGAAATAGCATTAAAAATGAAAGAAGTGTGTTCAATACATGCCGAAGCTTTCAGTAGTGCTGAATTTTTACATGGCCCAGTAACCTTAGTTGAAAAGAAACTGGCAATTGTAGATGTGTGTATTAATGATGAATCTTACGCAAGCCATGTAGAGCAAATTGATAACGTTAAGCAACGTGGTGCTGATTTAGTTCATTTGAATCAAACGGCAGCAGATATTCACCCTCGTGTAGCACCTTTAGCGTTATTACAGCGTTTTTACATTGATGTAGCAGCTGTTGCTATTGCTCGCGGTATTAATCCAGACCAACCTGCTGGCTTAAAGAAAGTAACACAAACACTGTAATATCTTTAATAAAACTAAAATAAAACGAGAGCATTATGAAACAAATCCTGATTGTTGAGCGATTATTCGATGGAGAAGATTTTCATCAAAATATGGCGGTCACTATCGAAGCAGGCTGTATTATCGCAGTTCAATCTGCTGAAGCTATAGACATTGATATTGATCCTAATACCATCTCTAAGCTAGCGGGTACGCTAACGCCAGGGTTTGTTGATGTTCAAGTTAATGGCGGTGGCGGGGCATTATTTAATGCCCAGCCCAATGTTGAATGCATTGAAACAATTGGCCGCGCCCATGCAAGGTTTGGGACCACAGGTTTTCTACCGACTTTAATCACTGATGATGTTGAAGTGATGGCAAAAGCGGCTGATGCCGTTGCGCTTGCTATTAAGCAAAATAAAGCGGGTGTATTAGGTGTTCACTTTGAAGGGCCGCATTTGAGCATCCCTAAAAAAGGCGTTCATTCGCAGCAGTATATCCGCAATATCAGTGATGCAGAGCTGGCTATATTTAGCCGCCAAGATCTGGGTATTAAAGTGGTTACCTTAGCGCCTGAAAACGTTTCAACCCAAGTGATTAAAAGTCTAGTTAAAGCTGGCGTCAGAGTATGTCTTGGCCATTCAAATGCAGATTATGACACGGTTGTTGCAGCACTTAATGCTGGCGCTACTGGCTTTACTCATTTATTCAATGCCATGTCAGCTTTAGGTTCACGTGAACCGGGTATGGTTGGCGCAGCACTTGAAAGCCAGGATGCCTGGTGTGGTCTTATTGTAGATGGGCATCATGTACACAGTGCTGCAGCCAGAATCGCAATTAATGCCAAACCACGCGGCAAAATGATGTTAGTCACTGATGCTATGCCACCAGTTGGCATGAGTGAAGATGCAAGTTTTGAATTATTTGGCATAAAAGTAGTACGTCAAGGCGATCGACTTAATGCCACAACAGGCGAGCTGGCGGGTTGTGTGTTAGATATGGTTGGTGCAGTGAATAACAGTGTCAGCATGCTGGGCTTATCTCATGGTGAAGCATTGCGCATGGCATCATTATATCCGGCCCAGTTCCTTGGTTTCGAATGCGGCCCAGGCTCAACAAGTAACTTAGGTTCATCAAATAGCTTAGGCTTTATTAAACCTGGGTATCGAGCTGATTTGGTATTACTTAATCAAAAAAATCAGGTCAGTCGAACTTACATTGGTGGCAAAATTGTTTTTGCCCAGTAATCGATTTATTCGTTCAGTTTCAGCTTCTCGATAATAATAACAATAGAGGCCAGTATGTCTGTTAAGCCCGCTACTATAATAAATAGTGAACAAACTAAGCCAGATAAACCAAGACTAAAGTCCCTTGATGCTTTACGTGGCTTTGATATGTTTTGGATTATAGGTGGCGAAGGCTTATTTGCCGCCATGTTTGCATTAACCGGTTGGGCGGGGTGGCAGTTAGCTGCGGGTCAAATGCAACATAGTCAATGGCATGGTTTTACCCTGTATGATTTAATTTTTCCGCTATTTATTTTCTTATCAGGTGTGGCACTAGGCTTATCGCCTAAGCGATTAGATAAGCTTCCTTATAATTTACGAATGCCTTTATATCGACATGCGGTCAAGCGTTTAGCGTTGTTGATTTCTCTTGGGGTACTTTACAACCATGGTTGGGGAGCGGGTATCCCTTCAGATCCTGAACAAATTCGGTTTTCTAGTGTATTGGCGCGTATTGGATTCGCCTGGTTTTTAGCGGCATTTTTAGTTTGGCATACTTCATTACGAACTCAAATTTTTACCGCTGTAGGTATACTCGTTTTCTACTCATTACTATTATGTTTTATGCCTTTTCCTGGTGGTCAAGCAGGTGTTTTCACTATGGATGGCAGCATCAATGCTTATATCGATGGCTTGCTTCGCCCAGGTATTGCTTATCAGCATAGGGCACTCGATCCTGAAGGTGTGTTATCAACCTTGCCAGCTGTCGTCAATGCGTTAGTAGGTGTGTTTGTTGGGCAATTTATTGTTAGACCGCATGATAAAGGCGATTGGGCAAAAGTTGGGGTTATGGCGCTTTCTGGGTTGGTGTTGTTAGCTTTAGGCTGGTTGCTAAACCCCCTAATTCCGGTCAATAAAGACTTATGGACCCCTAGCTTTGTATTGGTTACCTCTGGCTGGAGTTTACTCTTTTTAGCGTTATTTTATGCCACTATCGATGTGCTGAAATGGCAGAAGTGGTCGTTTGTATTTGTCGTGATAGGTACCAATGCAATTATTATTTACCTTGGTTCAAGTTTAATTGATTGGCAGTACATTACTCGCAGTGTGTTTGGTGGCGTTATTCAAGCATTTCCTTCAGCAAGCCGGCCGCTTGTTGGTGTGGTGGGTTTTATCACTGTGCAGTGGTTAATTTTATGGTGGATGTATCGTCGTAATATATTTATTCGAATTTAAATTAAAGGCAGGTCTAGCTGCTACTAGTTATAAATGACAGCGTTGTCTTGGTGGTTAAAGTGTTCTATTATCGAACAAGATAGTCTATATGTGACTCAATCCATATCTAGATTATTCAAACTACAAAGGCCCTATAAATAAAAATAATGAGCAGGTTTATGGAAATGACAACAACAGAACAACAATCTAAAAGCAGCTTTGTCCCTATGGCAATTGTCGCAGTGCTGTTTTTTATTCTTGGCTTTGCCACATGGTTGAATGGCTCTTTGATGCCATATCTTAAACAAATTTTGCAACTGACTCCCTTTCAAGCTTCGCTGATATTATTCTCATTTTATATTGCGGTAACGTTCACCGCATTACCTTCTGCCTGGGTGATCCGTAAAGTGGGCTATAAGAATGGTATGGCTTTGGGTATGGGCATCATGATGCTTGCCGGATTATTGTTTATTCCTGCTGCGCAAACGCAAATTTTTGTATTGTTTTTACTTGCGCAGTTAGTTATGGGAACGGGGCAAACGTTACTGCAAACCGCGGTAAATCCTTATGTTGTGCGTTTAGGGCCTGAAGAGTCGGCTGCTGCTCGCGTCAGTGTGATGGGTATTTTGAATAAAGGCGCGGGCGTGATTGCGCCAATGGTATTCACAGCATTAATATTAGACAGTTTTAAAGATCGTGTTGGTACTGAACTAAGCCAAATTCAAATTGATGAGATGGCTAATAGCTTGATTTATCCTTATTTAGGCATGGCTATATTCATTGGTATTTTAGCTATAGCAGTTAAGAAATCGCCACTGCCTGAGCTTGAAAAAGATGAGCAAGAACAAGGTTCTGAAAAAGGTCAAATCAAACAAGCTTTGGCCCATCCTAATTTAGCATTAGGTGTTGTTGCTTTATTTGTCTATGTTGCCGTTGAAGTGATTGCTGGTGATACTATTGGTACCTTTGCATTAACTCTTGGCGTTGAAAATTATGGAGTAATGACCTCATATACTATGCTGTGTATGGTGTTCGGTTACACTTTAGGTATCATTTGTATCCCACGGTTTATTTCACAGCCTAACGCATTAATGGTCAGTGCTATTTTGGGATTAGTGTTAACCGCTGGAATCGTATTTGGTGACAGTCAGTCCTATGCTATTGCCGATGTGTTATTGGTCCCGTTTGGCGGAGCTCAGCTTCCCGATACCTTACTGATGATCGCCTTTTTAGGTTTAGCTAATGCTATTGTTTGGCCTGCTGTATGGCCATTGGCATTGTCAGGTATGGGTAAGTTAACCAGTACGGGTTCTGCCTTATTAATTATGGGTATTGCTGGCGGCGCCTTTGGGCCACTATTTTGGGGTTTAACCAGTTCTGCAACCTCACTAGGTATGCAGGGCGGTTATATGGTGATGTTCCCATGTTACTTATTCATTCTATTCTATGCTGTTAAAGGCTATAAAATGCAAAGCTGGAAATAGCTTTTCATTATTAAGCCTTGTTAACAATAAAAAAGAGAGCGTTAGCTCTCTTTTTTATGCCTGTTAAAGTATGTTAAGTAGATTCACTTTTTTGGAATGGCAATTTATTCGTTTTTCATGCTTAACTCAACTTTCATCAGTTCTTTAATAACATCCGGCATCTCTAATTTCGCAACTTGATGGCCATACGCTTCTATAACCTCAGTGATTGGCACCATACCATCTGGCCCCACAAATGTAATTTTAGTGATTCCTACGGCTGTTATTTTGCCATTCCTTTCAAATTTGTGTTCAGTCCAAACCCACTCATCATCCCAATAAATTATTTTTGATTTCAGTACATACTTCTGAAAAATTTTAAGCGGATAGCGGTAACGGATGGTGGCAACTCTAGAGACAGGTACCCATTTGTTTTTCAGAAATGCATTCAGCAGACCGGCTTGAAGAATAATGTTTATTCGACCAAGATCCATAATCGGTAAATATCTATCGCTGCTCATCCGTTTGATATCCACATCGTTGATAAAAACGCGAAAGTGCAGTGTGTTTTCATCCATAACCCCAATAACACGTTTGAAATAATGAATTAATATCAAAAACAAAAATCGAAACCTTAAAATCATCGTATTTCCTTATGAAATCTTGTACGGCTCTTATGTAGTGTCATTTTTACTGAGTTAGTGAGAGTTCATTGTTAAGGATTATAGAATACTCTAGCGCAAACGAGCTAAATGTTAGCTTTTATAGACTTGATGTATGCAGATTAGATTTACACCATTATTGCACCCCATGCCAACGATGACGGCATATGCTTGCACTTAAGTATGCCTTTTGGCCGTTATTATTGATGATACGGTTTGGTATCCCCTAAGACTGACAGAGGAATTTCTTAACCCATGTATTTCGATGCTTCCTCCATATTTTCCCAGAGCTGAATCCGATAGGACAGGAATGAAAATGGTTACGCCCGGGTTGTCTGGCAAATCACTGTTGTTATGGCTATACGATATTGTTGAGCAATGCTTAAAAACATGGAATATGTTTATTGAACCACAACCAAACTTGATTAAGTTATGTTTTCGAGAATGGATTACTTTGGCCAATCAATTAATGGAATGAGTAATAATGAATATGAACAAAAATCGTAGATACAAAAAAACCACTCATTGAGTGGTTTTTTTGTTTATATGGTGCCGGCACCAAGAGTCGAACTCGGGACCTACTGATTACAAGTCAGTTGCTCTACCAGCTGAGCTATGCCGGCTAAATTGTGGTGCCCGAACCCGGAATCGAACCAGGGACACGAGGATTTTCAATCCTCTGCTCTACCGACTGAGCTATTCGGGCAACTAAACTAAGTGTTTAGTTATCTACTTCAAACTCAACAATCTTACTTAGTAAGGCCTGTCTCGTCTGGAGTGCGCACATAATATAGTGATGGTTTTTATCGTGCAAGTGGTTTTTAAAAGTTTTTACTCGTTCGGTTAGTTTGTGCGCAAGATGGTGGTTTTTTAAATACTATTATGGATTTTTAAAGCAAACATGAGCTTAAGTGAGTATTTAGATAGAGTTATTAGCTGGTATTTAGCGAGTAAATATCAATTTTTTACAATGGTTCTATTTATTAGAACGATTTCAACAATTTTTAGAGGTTTTATTTCAATAAATAGTAAGTAAACTGTTTAGATTAGTTTTAGTCGCAGTTACTGAGTAAAAAAACAAGGACCTGTTAATGTTAAACAATACTCCGACTCGATATGGGTTGCTTAATATCTTAGTTCACTGGATATCCGCTATTGCTGTTATAGGATTATTTGGCCTAGGTTTTTGGATGGTAGAGTTAACCTATTACAGTAGTTGGTATAAGACCGCACCAGATATTCATAAAAGTGTCGGGGTTATATTATTATTTTTAACTCTTATCAGAGTTTTTTGGCGAGCAACAACCGTAAAACCTAACGCAATCTCAACCCATAAAACCTGGGAGAAAAGCAGCGCTCATTTAGCACATAAATTACTTTATGTGCTGATGATAGCCATTATGGTATCAGGAATATTAATTTCGACCGCTGATGGACGTGGAATATGGGTATTTAACTGGTTTGAGTTACCCGGTGTCGGTGAGCTATTTACCGACCAGGCTGACTTAGCCGGATTGTTCCATCAATATGCTGCATATAGCTTAATTACTCTGGTGATAGTCCATGCAGTGGGTGCGTTAAAACATCACTTTATTGATAAAGATTCAACCTTAACCCGTATGTTATGGGTTAAGCATAAATAATCACCAAATCATTTATACAAAGGAAGGATTAACATGAAAAAACATCTAATAGCAGCATTAATGAGCACGGCAATGCTAACGCCTATGTTTGCCACAAGTACTGCCAATGCAGCTGATTACGTTATCGATACCCAAGGTGCCCATGCTTTTATTCAATTTAAAGTAAGCCACTTAGGTTATAGCTTTGTGATGGGGCGCTTTAATGATTTTTCTGGTGATTTTAGCTTCGATAGTAAGGATGTGAGCAAAGGTAACATTAAGGTTAACATCAATACCACTAGCGTTGATTCAAATCATGCCGAGCGTGATAAGCATTTACGTAGCGCCGATTTTTTAAATACCGATAAATTCCCTCAGGCCAGTTTTAAATCAACGTCGGTAGAAGATAAAGGCGAGGGTAAGTTTGTTGTTAATGGCGACTTTACCTTTAACGGCGTGACTAAGCCTATAGCGATTGATGCGGTGATGATTGGCGAAGGTAACGACCCATGGGG
Organism: Shewanella glacialimarina; assembly: GCF_020511155.1. Classification (NCBI taxonomy): domain Bacteria; kingdom Pseudomonadati; phylum Pseudomonadota; class Gammaproteobacteria; order Alteromonadales; family Shewanellaceae; genus Shewanella; species Shewanella glacialimarina. Next base: position 1,195,455 of record NZ_CP041216.1, read on the forward strand.
CGGATACCGTGCAGGTTTTACCGGAACAACCAGCTTTAAAATGAAAGATTACGGTATAAAAATGGATCTGGGTCCTGCATCTGCCAATGTCGAGCTTGAATTAGTTGTTGAAGGCATTAAGAAGTAATATTTAAATCATAATGGCTTAGTAGCCTAAGTGATTGAATCAAGTGTGATCGAATATAGAAACGGCCAGTAATTATTTTACTGGCCGTTTCTATGTCTGGGATATTGTCTATTTGACCAATTTAATAGAACCAACATTTTTCCGCATTGATTTTTCTCATTGAGCAAATGATGGTTTAACGTTACTCATTGAATAAATTAATTACTTGAGATAGCGATAAGTGTAAATGTTAGTTGTGAAGCAGTAGGTGGAGAATTCGGTGACTCAATGGCAATAAAAAAGGATAAGTTAATAACTTATCCTTTAATCAAAAAACGTGCTGAATTAGTCTTCGGCTGGTGGCACATAACCTTCGATTTCAACGTCTTTGCCTTCAAATAAGAAGTTAACCATTTGTTCTTCAAGAAACTTACGGTCCTCAACATTCATCATGCTAAGTTTTTTCTCATTGATCAACATGGTTTGTTTTTTCTGCCACAAACCCCACGCTTCTTTGCCAATATTATCAAAGATACGTTTACCCAGATCGCCTGGATAAAGTTGAAAATCTAAGCCATCAGCTGACTTGTTTAAATGAACGCAATTTACCGTGCGAGCCATGTTTACTCCTTAACGTGAACGGGGGAAGCGACAGAATCAGATTGTTGATTTAACACCGCACCAAGATTGGCAAGAATCTTTTCTGTTGCGGCGGCTAATCCGACTTTGGCTGGATGCTTGATGTTATACCAGAGTGGTGGACTTTGTTCCATCACCCCAGTAAATTCCTGTGGAATTCTACCGTCATTTTGAGTAGACACTTCAACTACAATAGGCTGAATATCTAAATGAAAATGACTAAATGTATGCCGAAAACCGACTAACTCAATGACAGATTTTTGCAGCGATTGTAACGCTAGATACTCATCTATTGATGCTTGGTCATCAAATTGTGGAAAACACCATAACCCGCCCCAAATCCCAGCTGGTGGTCGCTGCACTAATTGTACTTGGCCTTGATTAAGCATGACTAACATCCAGGCTTGTTTAGTGGGGATCGTCTTTTTAGGTTTTTTACCCGGATATAAGGTTTGTTTGCCACTAAGTTGAGCAATACAATCAATGGCAACTGGACAAGATGCGCATTGAGGTTTGCTTCTGCTACAAATGCTAGCGCCTAAATCCATCATAGCTTGATTGTACTTTTGCACATCATCACTTGGGGTTAACTGCTCCGTTAGTTGCCATAGGGCTTGTTCAACGGCTTTTTGTCCGGGCCATCCTTCAACGGCACCATGTCGAGCCAATACGCGTTTAACATTACCGTCTAAAATAGGGTGGTGCTGACCAAGTGACAATGACAAAATGGCTCCAGCGGTTGAACGGCCAACGCCCGATAATGCTAGCACTTGTTCAAATTCAATGGGAAATTCACCCTTAAACACATCGCGAACATGAATAGCGGCTTTATGAAGATTACGGGCTCTGGCGTAATAGCCAAGGCCAGTCCAAAGATGAAGCACTTCATCCTGTGGCGCATTTGCTAAATCGACAATGGTAGGAAACCTTGCCATAAATTTTTCGTAATAGGGGATCACTGTTGCAACTTGGGTTTGTTGTAACATTATCTCTGAAACCCATACACTATATGGGGTTTTATTGATTTGCCACGGCAACTTTTTACGACCGTGAACATCATACCAAGCGATAATACGCTCAGCGAAAGTGGCTGATATTTTCATGCGGGCAGTGTAGCGATACGCCTATAATCAAACAAGGTTTATATAAACAATTGTTAGTAGATTAGGTATACTGTGCCGCTGAAATAAAAAATTTAAGATTAACTATTATGATCCGGGCCGTTTCGTTGGAAATTGCACCATTGTAATAAAGAGGCAAAAATGAGCGACGTTACCACAGCTGAATTTAATGAGGAAGGTAAGTACCTTCGTAAAATCAGAAGCTTTGTATTACGTGAAGGCCGTTTAACTAAAGGTCAGTCACAAGCTATTGAATCACATTGGCCAGCAATGGGGCTTGATTATAGTCCTGAAGCATTAAATCTCAGCCAAGTATTTGGCCGTGAAGCTGATACCGTATTAGAGATCGGTTTCGGTATGGGAGGCTCTTTAGTACAAATGGCTAAAGCTGCTCCTGAGCTTAACTACATAGGCATTGAAGTACATAAACCAGGTGTTGGCGCATGTTTAGGCGATGCGGGTGAAGCGCAAGTGACTAATTTACGCGTTTATCATCACGATGCTATGGAAGTGCTAGAGCACAGTATTGCAGATGGTTCATTATCACGTGTGCAGTTATTCTTCCCGGATCCTTGGCACAAAAAACGTCATAATAAACGTCGTATAGTGCAGCCTGAATTTGCGCAGCTAATTCGCCGTAAACTTAAAATTGGTGGCGTATTTCATATGGCGACCGACTGGGAAAATTACAGCGAGTATATGCTTGAAGTAATGCAAGTTGCTGAAGGTTATAGAAACCAATCAGCCACTGGCACAGTGGTTGAAAGACCAGATTATCGTCCATTAACAAAATTTGAAGCACGGGGTCATCGCTTAGGCCATGGTGTTTGGGATATTATGTTCGAACGTATTAGTTAATAACGTCTAAATTAGGAGACAGTATCATGGCAACAAATCGTAGCCGTCGTTTACGTAAGAAATTACGAGTTGATGAGTTCCAAGAGTTTGGTTTTGACATCCAATGGACGTTTGAAGAGTCTGTGTCAGAACAAGACATTGACAGCTTAATCGATCAATTTATTCATGAAGTGATCGAGCCACGCCAATTAGGTTTCCATGGCGGCGGACATAAAGAATGGCAAGGTATTATTGCGACTCAACACATTGGTAAATGTACCGATGAAGACATTGCAGTGATTACTGATTTTTGGAAAAGTAAGCCAGTAAAAGATGTAGAAGCAACAACCTTATATGATATTTGGTGGGGTTAATTGCTAAACCAAGCATTATTACAAGAGGCGGTCGACAGTGTTCGGCCGCTTTTAGGTAAAGGCAAAGTAGCCAATTACATACCGGCATTAGCTAATATTGATAGTACTAAACTTGCAATTGCAGTAACCACAGTTGATGGTCAAACAATTGGAGCTGGAGACTATCTTGAACCCTTCTCTATCCAATCTATTTCAAAAGTATTTAGTCTAACCCTCGCACTCAATCTTTATAGTGAAGATGAGATATGGAGCCGAGTAGGTAAAGAACCGTCAGGGCATTCGTTTAACTCGTTAGTCCAAGTTGAATTAGAACGGGGTAAACCGCGTAATCCATTTATTAATGCTGGCGCGTTAGTCATTGCTGATTTGTTACAAACCAGAAGCAGTGCACCAAAACATCAAATGTTAGAAGTGGTGCGTAAGCTGAGTATGAATCCAACTATAAGTTACGACAAAGTAGTAGCTGATTCTGAGTTTGCTTTTAGTGCGCGTAATGCGGCGATTGCTTACTTAATGAAGTCGTTTGGTAATTTTAACGGCGTAGTTGAAAATGTACTTAAAAACTACTTCCATTACTGTGCCTTAAAAATGAATTGTGCTGACTTATCTAAGTCGATGCTTTACCTTGCTAATCGCGGTAAAACCTTGTCAGGTGAACAATGGATAACCCCAATTCAAACAAGGCAACTTAATGCTCTGTTAGCAACCTCGGGTTTATACGATGGTGCGGGAGAGTTTGCCTATAGGGTAGGTATGCCGGGTAAAAGTGGAGTCGGTGGCGGTATTATTGCCGTGATCCCTGGTGATATGTCGGTATGTGTTTGGTCTCCAGAATTAGACGGTAATGGCAATTCATTGGCCGGAACCGCAATGTTAGAACATCTTTGTCAAAAATTAGGTCGTTCGATCTTTTAAACATATTTCAATCTAGATAAAAATGATTAATTTAACTAAGTTTTAGTTTTTTTGGCTAATGCAATTAAGCCATTCGATTAATGATATCTTTAATTTCACCTTAAGTTGCTGAAATAAAGCGGTTTATTACTTTTGGCACACAACATGCTATATCATTAGTAACTTATCAATAATTGTTGATTGACTGCTTCTTCATAGTCAATTGTGATTCCCGTATAGCAAAAGGATTTATTAAATGACTCAACATAATCAAGCGACTAAAAGCATGCTTAATAGCCAGAAATTACTAACGGGCCTTGTATTTTCTGGACTGATTTTTACTGCTGGTGCATTTACTCCTGCAATGGCTAAAATGTCTTTGAAGGATCAAAGCTGTAATGTCACCTTGAATTACGATGTGACAGTAGAACCGAAATCGCTGAAAGTGAGCGAAAAGGGATTAGAGAAATACCGAATCGATGTTGGGCAATTATTTGTTGAAGGTAAAGCGGTAAATTTATCCGCGCAACAGCAAAAGCTGTTGACTCAATACTCTGATGAAGTGTCTCGCCAAGTACCAGAGGTAATCGATCTTGTTGGTGAAGTTGTCGGCTTAGCGACTCAAGCTGTGACAATGGCAATGACACCATTACTAGGTGATGCAGCTGGAAGCCAAATAGATAAGTTGATGAATGGCATCGAACAGCGTATTGATACCATGGCTTATCAACATGGCGATAAATTTTTCATTGGCTCAACAGAGTCGTCGTTAGAAGAAACCTTTAATGATGAATTTGAGCAAGAAATGGAAAATATTATTTCAAACTCAATCGGCAGTTTAATGATGAGTATGGGTAGCCAAATCATGTCTTCAGAAGGTGGTTCATTTGAAGAGAAAATGAATGCTTTTGCTATTAAAATGGAAAATGTAGGTAAGGACATTGAGCTACAAATGGAATCACAATCTGAGGCTCTAGAAGCAAGAGCTGACAAAGTCTGCGGCGATTTTGAACAGTTGATGGTACTAGAAAATCAACTTAGAAAAGATATTCCGCAATTAGCACCTTATAAACTAGCCAGTTTAGAGGAGCAGCCTTTATCTGAATAATCTTTTCTACCTCCCTTACCCGATAATTTTTACGCGACTCAAGCGCGTTAACTTGAGGAAGACTTTGTAAGTCATTGGTTTCACTGTCTTATGTATGTCACCTGACTTTCCCCCTGCTTGTGCTTATTTGGCAGGGGGCTTTTTATATCCGTTATGTACCTTCCTGCAGCACCTCTTCAAGTAAACTACCAAGTTTGTTCTGATAAAAAAATTCTCAATTATAAATATAGAGCAATGATATAGTTTTTTGTTATACTCATAAAAATTATAAGAAAAATGCACTCTATTTAAATTTTTGCTAGTTTTTCGGATAATTGGCGTAACTTTACAACTTATTGGGTTTATTGAGCGTTTAATAATGCTATTTAAGCCAACGGCTTCCATTGATATGACATTCATGGAAGGTAAAGTGAGTAAAGAAATTGCCGAAAATCGTTTTCAATGTCGTAACAGCTTAAGGCGACTTTCATGTTAGAACTGTTAGAACCAATTGCCATTTTTACCCATGTTGCTCGTGCAGGCAGTTTTAGTGCTGCTGCAAGACGCCTTGGAATATCCAAATCTAAAGTAAGTACGCAGGTGGCTGATTTAGAACATAAATTAGGTGTGCAGCTTATTCAGCGAACGACTCGTAGTTTAAGTTTAACAGAAGCGGGTAATTTACTTTATTTACAAGGTGAAGAGCTGCTTCGCGATGCTGAACAAGCGGTTTCTAGTGTGCATAATTTGAATGATGCCACACGTGGTGTACTTAAAGTGGGAATTTCACAATCATTTGGTACCATGCATCTTATCCCTGCACTACCAGCGTTTATGGCTAAACATCCTGATCTAGAGTTGCAAGTAAGTTTGTTGGACCATAAGGTTGATGTTGTTAGTGAAGGTTTAGATTTATTGCTAACGATGTCTGAGCAACTCCCTTTAGGCATGGTGGCTCGTCCATTAATGAAGTGTCAGTTCTTATTAGCAGCATCGCCTGAGTATGTGGCTAAGCACGGTAACATATCGCGCCCTGAACAGCTTGTTGAACACAATTGCCTAGTTTACCAAGGTGAATGGCATGAACACAGCATGTGGCAGTTCAAGAGAGGTGACGATTATTGTGAGATTGGTGTATCAGGCAATTTCCGCGTTGATAATGCACCGGCTTTAAAATCAGCAGCAGTTAGCGGGTTAGGTATAGCCTATCTTGCCAGTTATTTGATGGAAGATGAAATCGAGAAAGGCACATTAGTTCCTTTACTGACAGATTGGCAATTGACCAACAACTTACCTTTGCAAGCCGTATACCCAAGACGTAAGCACTTAGCCCCTAAAGTCAGTGCCTTTATTGACTTCATTAAAGGCCATATTGGTACATCGCCATATTGGGACGTTAAATTCGAACATTTGTATAAATTGCGTAAGTAATTTTGGAAACATTGTTCTTTAAATAAAATAAAGCCATGCAACCCAGCACGGCTTTTTTATTTGTGTTTTTTATCAAAAGCTTAAGTTGATTATTATGCAGTAAAAGCTAAAGTAGCAAATCAATGAGTTAACAGTTATTTACTAAGAGGGTGTTGCAGTCTGTTCTTATTTGAATACAATAAGATTCAGTTGATTCGAAATGATTTGAATAAGTACGATTTTGAGAAATGACCCCTTTTCATTAGCGTTTACAAATCAGCCACTTCGCAAATTTTGAGTCACGGCTGGCAGCAGTTTATAATTAAAACAATGTTAGCTTTGAAACCATCATCCTAGTTTTATTGGTTTACCCCAGACTTTGTCTGGGGTTATTTTTTTGTGTAAAAAAAAGCAACAACCCATGGTTGCTGCTTTATTTTCAAAAACTCATCTTATTGTAACCTTGTTACTTAATCGATTTAACCCACTGGTTCACTTTAGTTTCCAACACATCTAATGGTAATGGTCCATACTGTAAAACGAGTGTGTGGAAGTCGCGAATGTCGAACTTGTCGCCTAATTGTTTCTTGGCTTGTTCACGTAGCTCAAGGATTTTAATCATTCCCACTTTATATGCAGTGGCCTGTGAAGGCATAACCACATGACGTTCAACCATTTTTATGGCATCAGACTCAGCATTAGGAGTATTTTCAACGTAGTAAGCAATCCCTTGTTCACGGGTCCACTTTTTAGTGTGGATACCTGTATCTACCACTAAGCGACAGGCACGCCATAATTCCATCGCTAAGCGGCCAAAGTCTGAATAAGGATCAGCATATAAGCCCATTTCTTTTGGGAAGTATTCAGTATATAACCCCCAACCTTCACTATAGGCAGTGTAACGACCATACTTACGGAATTGTGGAATACCTTCTAATTCTTGTGCTATGGCAATTTGCATATGATGACCAGGAATACCTTCATGGTAAGCCAGTGCTTCCATTTGGTATTTAGGCATAGCGCTCATGTCATAAAGATTAGCGTAGTAAATTCCTGGTCGTGAACCATCTGGCGCAGGCTGATCATAAAAGGCTTTTCCGGCCGACTTTTCACGGAATGCTTCAACCGGACGTACAATCAAGTCCGCTTTAGGTTTGATTTTAAACACTTCATCTATACGTGACTCCATGTTATCAATCAGGGCTTTAGCATCAGTAATGTAAGCATCACGACCCGCTTGTGTATCTGGATAGTAGAATTGCTTGTCATCCCGCATAAAGGCGAAAAATGCTTGCAGATTACCTTCAAAGCCAACTTTTTTCATAATAATACGCATTTCATCTTGAATGCGCGCGACTTCACTTAACCCTAAATCATGGATTTGATCCGAAGTCATATCGGTAGTCGTTGTACGAGCTAAGGCATTATTAAAGTAAGTCTCACCTTCAGGGAACTTCCAGGCACCATCTCGGTTATCTGCTTTTTCCTCTAATTTAACAAGGTAACTTACCAGGCTTTCATAGCCTGGTTTTACACTGTCTATTAAAGCTGACTTGGCGTCTCCAAGTAATATTTCTTTTTCTGATTCAGTAATAGATAATTTTGCCACTTTACGATTAAAATCAGCCCATAATGCGCTGTCTTCTCCCGTTGAATCAAAAGGTGCTCCAGTAATAATATTCTTGCTGTCTGATATCACGTAAGGAAACACGAATTTCGGCGCAATAATATTTTTATCAGCACGTATGGTTAATTCAGCTTCAAGTTGTGTCAGCAGAGGCTTGACGCCTTCTAAACGGCTGATATAAGCCTTAGCATCGCTTACATCGGTAATTTGATGTTGGTTAATTAAAAATGAGGCAATCATTGAATGCATGCCATACATCTGGTTAACCGGGTAAGTATGGTAACGCCATTTATCATCAGCAATAGCTTGCTCTAAGCTTGCTTTAAATAGCTCAAAACTTAAGCTTGTTTGTTGATCAAGTTTGCTGACATCTAATGTCAGTAATTTAGCTAATTGTGCTTTAGCGAGAGCAAGGTTTTTATCTGCACCTGCATCTGAAATATCACCCCATTTATCATAATCTTGCTTTATACCTAAATAGGTTTGATTGATAGGATCAGCCATAATGCTTTGCATGAATAACTCATCAAACAATGCATTAGCTTTTTGAGATTCAGTCTGTGGTGAACTGACTTTTGTAACACTTTCTTCAGCACTATCAGCAGGCATTGAATTTGAGTGAGCGTAAATATTACCGCTTAAAAGGCTAGAAAGAGTTAACGCAAGTAAAGTTGTTTTAGTTTTTATCAGCATTGCAGGCATTCCAATCTTATTTTTAAAAACGCTATCCTAATAAAGCTGGAGGTAAAAGTGTAAATTGAAGTGTTAGTAAGTGTTTCGATAATGTGAAATTAACCTGAAAGACACTCAAATTAGTTACAGTCTGGTGCTACTAGTTAGCACCAGACTGATATGTTATGTGAAGCTTATTTGTTGCCTTGCTTTAATTAACTTCTTCGTTACGGTTAAATAAACTGTGACAGCAGGTCATTAACAAACATATGACCTTTTGACGTTAGCTGCCAATGGGTGTCGGTTTCAGTTAATAGCCCTCGATTAATCGATTTCACCATACCTTCTTTTACAACTGCCGCACTTTGACCTGTTCGCGCTTCAAATTCTGCTTTAGGAATTGGCGTCATCAAACGTAAGCGATTCATTAAATACTCTAAAGCTCTGTCTTCGGTTATGACCTCTGTGGTTTCTGAGGTGTAATTACTCGCCGCCAAGTAGCCCTTAGGGTGCTTAATTTTGACTGTGCGAATAATGCTGTCCGTATCTGGCTGAGTAATTTTTCCGTGGGCGCCACAACCAATACCTAAGTAGTCACCAAATTTCCAATAGTTAAGATTATGTCGACACTGAAAACCAGGCTTGGCGTAAGCTGATATTTCGTATTGCTCATAGCCTAACGCTGCAAGTCTTTCTTGTCCTTGCTCATAAATATGCCACAATTTCTCATCATCGGGTAATTGTGGTGGTTTAGAGTGAAACAAAGTATTAGGTTCAATGGTAAGTTGATACCAAGACAGATGCGGCGGCATTAAAGCGCCAGCGGTATCAATATCATGCATGGCTTCATCAAAGCTTTGATTTGGCAGACCATGCATTAAGTCTAAGTTGAAACTCAAGTAATTGGCTTGTTTGGCTTTCTCTGCAGCTGTTTTAGCCTCATCTTGATCATGTATGCGCCCCAATAGATTAAGCTTTTCTTTAGAGAAGCTTTGCACTCCAATAGATAAACGCGTTACGCCAGCGGCGCGGTATGCGGCAAAATCGTCATGTTCAAGCGTGCCAGGGTTGGCTTCCATGGTAATTTCAATGTCTGTTTCGAACGGGATCATGGCTTCAACCCCTTCGAGTAAACGTTGTATTTGGCTAGCATCGAATAGCGAAGGAGTGCCACCACCAATAAAAATGGTGTGAATAGGTCTTTGCTGGACATAACTCAGATCATTTTTAAGATCTGCTAATAACGCGTCGACATATTCTTGCTGTGGTAATTCGCCATTTTGACCATGGGAATTAAAGTCACAATAAGGACATTTTTGCACGCACCACGGAATATGGATGTACAAACTTAGTGGTGGTAATGACAACATCGATGGTTAGCCTATTTAAGTGGGTATGATTACACTATTCGCTTAGCGGTAGCTTTTAAAAACGGGTATTCAAGTCATTGTTAGCCTTGAATAATGCCTTTCTCTTGCATGGCTGCCACTAACATGGCTAATGCCTTGCCCCGGTGGCTATGAGCATTTTTCTCATCACTGGTTAATTCTGCGGCGGTTTTATCAAATCCGTGCGGAATAAAAATAGGATCATAGCCGTGGCCTTGCTCGCCTTGGGGGGCTAAATTAATGCTGCCTTCCCACGCAGCTTGGCAAATAATTGGTGTAGGGTCTTTGGCATGGCGCATATACACTAATACACATTGGAAACGAGCGGCACGATTTTGATGTAATTTCATTTCTGTAAGTAACTTTTGATAGTTGCTGACTTCTGTCGCGCCCTGGCCTGAATAACGCGCCGAATAGATACCTGGTTGACCGTCTAATGCATCAACTTCGATACCTGAGTCATCGGCTATAGCTGGTTTACCCGTGATTTCAGCAGCATGACGAGCCTTAATAATGGCATTTTCAACAAACGTGGTGCCGGTTTCAGCGACTTCAGGGACATCAAATTGGCTTTGGGCAAGCACTTGAATATTGAATTGAGCCAGCATTTGATCAAACTCATTAAGTTTGCCTTTATTACCACTGGCTAACACAATTTGTTGGGAAACGGGTGCTTGCATGAGATTGCCTTATTTTGTCATCTGAAAAGTTCGGCATTATACCTCAAGCAAGCAGTAAAAGAAGGCAGCAAATCAGCACGCAAGATTAACCCGTTTAAGTTTAGCTAACCAAATACTGAGTTATCAGTCCGTATTTTAATCAATCAACATAAAACTTTTGCTTAAATTTTAGCGAGGTATTTAATTTTTTGGCGTGTTTAATCGCGATAGAAAAATTAATCTCCTGGTCGTCACGATAGGGGACCTGGGCAATATAATAAATAGCATCGCCTTCACGAATTTCTTTAAAATTGAGATCCATTTTGGCATCAAGTAAATTATTAGCAATGCCCGATATTTCAACCGCAACAGCCGGATTGCCTTCTTGGCTTGTATCTAACACAGCAATATTGATAATGCCGTTATAGCGGCTGCGTTCAATACCGTAGGTTTTGGCAATAGCGGGTGTGATAAAGGTGCTGTTAAGCGCCATATAATGAATGTCAAAATTACCGACTTGTTGTTTCTGCTCTGCTTGTGCTGGTGCAATTAACAGCATTAAGCTTATGACGAGTGCGAACGGGAGTATTTTGTTAAACATTTTAATATCCTTTTTAAAAGCAGCACAAAACTGCTATATGGCGGAATTGTAAGTATAGCGCTATATAATGTGTCGCGGTTAATGCTAGCGTTAGGTGTTGCAATTAGCGTAACGCCATTTTTACATCAATCTAGTGCCAGTTTTCAGTATGAAAAAGGCAGTCTAAAAAGACTGCCTTTCAATATGATACGTTTTATGCTAAATCATCGCCCAAAATGGAATGTATTGGGAAAATAAAATATTGATAAAATTCATCGCAATAAACAGCACTAATACCGATAAATCTAAACCACCAATCGCCGGGATCACTTTACGGATTGGCGCTAAAATTGGGTCAGTAAGCTGAGACATTATCATTATAATGGGATTGTTGCCCTGGTTAAACCAGCTTAACACCGCACGAATAAGTAGCATCCAAAATAGCAGCACTCCAGCATTTTTCAGCACCGAGACTACCGAGAAAAGTAATAAGGTAGCAATATCAATTCCAGCGCCTGCAATGAATGTCAGCACTAACATCTTTAGTATTACTACGATTAAAGCTAAAAGTAGCGATGCTGTGTCAATGCTACCTATAGAAGGGATAACTCTGCGCATTGGCGCGACAATCGGTTGGGTAGCTTTTACTACAAATTGGCTAAATGGGTTGTAAAAATCGGCTTTAACTAGCTGTAGCCAAAAACGTAAAATAACAACCATTAAATATAAATCAAACAAGGTGCTAACTAAAAAACTCATTGCATTCATGATGTTGCCTTACCATTGTAGTGTTCAGGGTATAGTCATTGGCCTGATTTATTAACCAATGATGTCAAAATAACTTGAGTGATTTTAGCACTCAAAACCGCGAAAACACGTAATTTAAGTCAATTTATAAACTTAAAATGTTTTTGCCATTTCTTCTGCTTTAGCAACACAATTACTCATTGCGCTATCGACTAATTCTCGTAAGCCACCTTTTTCAAAGGTTTCAACGGCTTGGGCTGTTGTCCCACCTTTTGAAGTGACATTATTACGCAATGTCGCTAAAGATAAATCTTGATTCTGAATCACCATTTGCGCCGCACCTAATGCCGCTTGCTCTGCTAATGCCCGTGCTTTGGCTTCATCCATACCCATTCTTTTGCCTGTTTCTATCATTGATTCAATGAACAAGAAAAAATAAGCTGGTGAGCTGCCAGCAAGCGCGATAACTTGATTAAGTTCGCTTTCTTTTTCGACCCAAATGACTTTGCCACCGCTTTCCATCAGGGTTTGGCATATGGCTTTATGTGCTTCAGTAATACTCTCATCAGCAAAAATGCCTGTCATGCCATAACCTAATTGTGTTGGCGTATTTGGCATAGTGCGAATAAGTTTAATGGGTTGGTTGAAGTATTCTGGGTATCTCGATGCTGGAATGCCTGCAGCAATAGTGATAACTAACTTATTGGATAAATCGAGAGTTTGCATAGACTCACAAACTTGTTGCATCAATTGGGGCTTGACGCTTAGTACAATCACATCGGCATCTTTTGCAGCCTGAATATTATCGTTAGATACCAGAATACCAAAGTCAGTATTAAGTGCATCAAGCTTAGGTTGACTGGGATTAGTCGCGTGAACTAACTCACTTGGATAACCGTTTTTTACCAGTCCGCTAATAATGCTACGGGTCATATTTCCTGCACCAATAAAACATACTTTTGCTTGTGTCATTATATTGTCCAACTTTTAATTCGATTACGTATCATGTTTGTTTATATGAGGGCAAAAAAGTCATTTTCAATGTTAGCCACTGTGCAGCAGTGTCCATTAGCTATCACTTTTAGAACAACTTGAAGGTGAAACGACTCATATTTCTATCGTTATTGAGCTTGTTAATGTTGCATGCACTAACATTTAGAAGGCGTTAATACAGCGCTAGCTTACGCTCTGTCACCAAATATCGCACTGCCTATTCTTACCATGGTAGAACCATTAGCAATGGCCATATCTAAATCGCCACTCATTCCCATTGAAAGGGTATCAATACCTTCAAATTGTTGCTGCAATTGCTGATATATTTGCTTAAGTTGACTGAACTCAGCTTGCTGAACGTTGGCATCATCTGTCGCGGTCGGAATGGCCATGACTCCCCTTAGCGATAAATTTGGCATTTGACTGATTTGCTTGGCTAATTCAATAACAGCTAACGCATCAATACCTGATTTGGTGTCTTCTTGGCTGATATTGACTTGAATGCACACCTGAAGCGGTGCTTTTTGCGCAGGGCGTTGATCATTTAGCCGTTTTGCCGTTTTCTCACGGCTTAAGGTATGCATCCAATCAAAGTGTTCTGCAACAATTTTAGTTTTGTTCGATTGTAATGGTCCAATAAAGTGCCATTCAATATCTGGATGCGCCTGTTGCATTGCGATAATTTTTTGCTCACCTTCCTGGACATAATTTTCGCCAAAAAGTCGCTGTCCAGCCTGATAAGCTTCTATAATGTCGCTAATAGGTTTAGTTTTACTCACTGCAAGCAGCTTTATCTCGCTGGGCGAGCGTGAACATTTTTGCGCCGCTTGATTCATTCTACTCTGGGCGATTGATAATCTGTCTGCTATTGTTGTATTCATATTGTTAAAATGGACATCTCTATAATGGAAATCACTGAATTACTGGCTTTTAGTGTAAAACATAAAGCATCAGATCTACATCTTTCTGCAGGTGTTTCACCTATGATCCGTGTTGACGGTGAAGTAAGAAAAATTAACTTGCCGCCGTTAGATCATCAAGGTGTACACAGTTTAGTGTACGACATTATGAATGATAAGCAGCGTAAAGATTACGAAGAACATCTTGAAATAGATTTCTCGTTTGAAGTACCTAACTTAGCACGTTTTCGTGTTAACGCATTCAACCAATCCCGTGGTGCTGGTGCTGTTTTTCGTACCATTCCTTCTGACATTTTGTCACTTGAGCAGCTTGGCGCCCCGGATATTTTTAAAAAAATCTCCAGCTATCCTCGTGGATTAGTATTAGTAACAGGACCTACAGGCTCTGGTAAATCCACCACTTTAGCGGCAATGGTCGATTACATTAATGAAAATCGCCATGAGCATATTTTAACGATTGAAGACCCAATCGAATTCGTTCACCAAAATAAGCAATGTTTGGTCAACCAACGTGAAGTGCATAAGCATACCCACAGTTTCAATGCAGCGCTTAGAAGTGCACTGCGTGAAGATCCCGATGTTATTCTAGTGGGTGAGATGCGTGACTTAGAAACCATTCGCTTAGCCATGACAGCGGCTGAAACCGGCCACTTAGTATTTGGTACCTTACATACCACTTCAGCGGCAAAAACCATTGACCGTATTGTGGATGTATTCCCCGCGGGTGAAAAAGGCATGGTACGGACTATGTTATCTGAATCATTGCAGGCTGTTATTTCACAAACGCTAGTTAAAAAGGTCGGCGGAGGACGTGTAGCCGCACATGAAATTATGATGGGTACGCCCGCTATTCGTAATTTAATACGTGAAGATAAAGTGGCGCAAATGTATTCAGCTATTCAAACCGGTATGGCCCATGGTATGCAAACGTTAGATCAATGCCTACAAACGTTAGTCAATCGTGGTTTGATTACGCGTGAAGATGCAATGCAGAAGAGCGGAAATAAACAAGCCAACTTTTAAGGAATAGTACAATGGATGTTCGCCCTTTTTTAGCCATTATGGTTGAAAAAAAAGCTTCTGATTTATTTATCACAGCTATGTTTCCACCAAGTGCCAAAATTGATGGTGAGTTACATCCACTGTCAGAAGAAAAACTCACGCCTGCCCAGTCATTAGAGTTTGTTGAATCTTTAATGACCGATGTGCAGAAAAAAGAGTTTAAAGAATCTCGCGAATGTAACTTTGCCTATGCGGTTTCGGGCTTAGGGCGTTTTCGTGTGAGTGCATTTTGGCAGCGTGACTCTGCTGGCTGCGTGATGCGCCGTATTGAAACCAACATTCCTGAAATGGATGATTTGAAACTGCCGCCCATTCTTAAAGATTTAGTCATGAGCAAACGCGGCTTAATTATTATGGTTGGCGGCACGGGTACGGGTAAGTCAACATCGCTAGCCGCGTTAGTGGGTTATCGTAACGCCCATGCTCGGGGACATATTTTAACCATTGAAGACCCGGTCGAATTTGTGCATAACCACCGTAAAAGTATTGTGACTCAAAGAGAGGTGGGTATTGATACCGTGTCTTTTGATGCAGCACTTAAAAGCTCTTTACGCCAAGCGCCCGATGTTATTTTGATTGGTGAAATTCGTACCCAAGAAACCATGGAATTTGCATTATCGTTCGCTGAAACGGGTCACTTATGTATGGCAACCTTGCATGCCAACAATGCCAACCAAGCACTAGATCGAATTATGCATTTAGTACCGGAAAGTAAGCATGCTCAGTTATTATTCGATTTGTCGCTGAACTTACGGGGTATTGTTGCTCAACAGCTTATTGCTAAATCAGATGGTACAGGCCGCCGTGCTGCAATTGAAATCCTTATCAATACACCGCGTATTGGTAGTTTGATCGCAAAAAATGAACTGCATTTGTTAAAAGAAACCATGGCTAAATCGAATGAGCAGGGCATGCAAACCTTTGACCAGGCCTTACTTGGTTTGTACTCTGAAGGTGAAATTAGTTACGCCGATGCATTACACCACGCCGATTCTCCTAATGATCTGCGCTTAATGATTAAGCTTAAAACCAATGACACTTCTAATTCAGGCTTTTTGGAAGGTGTGACATTAGACATGGATTAAGCGACGTTAATTAACGCTTTGTGCCATTTATAATTAAGCCGCAACAATCGTTGCGGCTTTTTGTTATAATAGTTGCCCTTTTTCTGTACATTTACCATCACTAATTAAGCTATCACTTTACAGCCGCTCAAATGGGAATTTGCTCTTATCACGTTAACACCACCGTAAGGATTATTTCATGTCTTTTATCAAGAAATCATCACCATTACTGCTCGCTATTTTATCTTTCCAACCTCAAGCAGTTGAGGTCACTGATGAGTTAGATATTGGTGGCGCAGTTCGCGTTAATTACGGCTGGAAAGATTATGACAATAAAGCAAAATTAGAGTTTGAGTTATTTCGTGCCGATGTGAATTACAAATCCGATGATGGCTTGTTTGCTTCAGCCCAATATCGTTGGTACCAGGATATGGACGTCATCCACCATGCGTATATGGGTTATCAATTTGATGAGGCACAATCATTACAGCTAGGTGTTACCCAAGTGCCATTTGGACTACTGCCTTACGCTGCGCATTCTTTTTGGTTTGGTGCGACGTATTACATGGGTTTTGAAGATGATTACGATGCCGGGTTACATTATCAATATCAGCGCAATAATTTGCGTGTTGATTTAGCTTATTTTGCCAATGATGAGTACGGTAAAGGTAGTCGCTTTGATCGCTATTCTTTTGATATAGCAACCACAGAACAGTCACCCTATCAGGAGTCCGGGCAATTAGATGCCCGTATTGAATATGAGATAAGCCAAAATAGTTTTAGCCAAAAGATTGGTAGTTCTATTCAATATGGTCAACTCGATTATGTTGCTAGCGTTAACGGGGTAGAGGGCATTGATGGCAATACACCTAATACAGATGACATCAGCACATTTGCCGGAGCAGTGCATTGGCAAGTAGATTGGCAAACTTGGCAACTTCAATTGCAGTATTTACATTACAATTATGATGTTAAGTATGGTAATCGTATGGCATTATCTGCATTTTCATACCCATTTGAGATAGCAGCACAAGCTGATGTAGTAACCGCTAACCTATCAAAATCTATCGATGTAAATTTTGGACCTATTTCAAATATTAACTGTTATAACGATTATAGTACGGTACTTGCATCGGGTAGTGGGCTTGCTGATTCGGTTCAAAATGTAACGGGCTGTGCTATTACCGCAGGTAAATTTTATTCGTATCTTGACTGGATAGCGGGTAAGAATATGTACTTTGTTGGCGGCGATGGTGTTGGCATTGATAATGGTGATACCTCGTGGCGCTCCCGATTAAACATTAATATTGGGTTTTATTTTTAATTAGGCTTAGATTTAACGATGTGCAAGAGTTAATTTAGCTATATCAATGATTTCAAGCTAGTGATCCAAGTCAGCATTACAACCGTATATATGGAAAATATTCTGGTATGTAAATAGTGCTGATAATGTTGATTTAATCTTCGCTAGCACCTACTCAGTTAGTGCTTACTAGCTAACTAGCCATTTTCTAAAAGTCAGGTTTTAAAAGTCAGTGTTTAGTAAAACTAGTCCTCAGTAAGTTTAGTTAGAAATCGCAGCAATTTTACGTGCTCATCAATTTAATAAGGATTACTTATGTCAGATTTGTCGCAAATGTCTTCAAAAACGCTTCCTTCTATAGCGAAGCTTTCATTGGTTGCAACATCACTAGTGGCTCTAACTATTGGTATGACATTTTTCAGTGCTAATGCCAGTGCAGCAAGTTGCCCTGACTACCTAAATGTAGAAGCGCGTAAACTGCATTCAGACGATAACGTCAACTTGTGTGAGCTCACCCAAGGTAAAACAGTGTTAATAGTCAACACGGCTTCAAACTGTGGCTTTACCTCACAATTTGAAGGGCTTGAAGCCTTACACAAACAATATAAAGACAAAGGATTAGTTGTTATTGGTTTTCCATCTGATGATTTTTTCCAAGAAGAAAAAGATGAAGCAAAAACTGCCGATGTCTGTTTTATCAATTATGGTGTGACATTCACTATGGTCTCCACCTCACCAGTGCGTGGCAATGATGCTAACTCAGTGTTTCAGCACTTAAACGAGAAGAGTACTGCGCCAAAGTGGAACTTTTACAAATATTTAGTTTCGGGTGACGGTGAGACTGTCACTGAGTTTAGCTCGCGCGTAAAACCCGATAGTGAAGAGCTTAAAAAAGCTATCGACAAACAATTAAGTATTTAATTATTTAATTATTTAATTTCAGTCGCAATTTTAATAAAAAATTGAGACAAGAGGATATTTTCCAAATATCCTCTTATCATAAATAAACATATTCATCAGTACATTATACTAGGAGCGAGCTTTGGCGCGATTTTCAGGGTTAGATAAAGAGACAGGGCACAGTGCTCGCGGTAAAACAGGCGTATTATTGCTTAACTTAGGTACGCCAGATGCTCCAACCACCTCTGCCGTTAGACGTTATTTGGCAGAGTTTTTGGCCGACCCTCGTGTAGTCGAAATTCCTAAACTAGTATGGATGATGATACTTCACGGTATTATTTTACGCGTTCGTCCAGCAAAATCAGCGGCTTTATACAAGCAGATTTGGACTGAGAATGGCTCTCCGTTGCTTGCTATAAGTCAACAACAGCAGGCTAAGCTCGATAAGTTATTAGCTTCAACCGGAATGGATGCTAGCGTACACCTAGCCATGCGATACGGTTCACCCTCCGTCGCTTCAACTTTGCAAAAAATGCACAAGCAAGGAATTGATAATTTAGTGGTATTACCGCTTTATCCTCAATATGCCGCGCCCACAACTGCTTCGGCATTTGATGCAATCGCCAAAGAGTTATGCAAATGGCGCTACTTACCCGCATTACACTTTATTAATACCTATCATGATCATCCTGATTTAATATCAGCACTGGCTAATTCAATTGAGCAAGATTTTGCTAAGCATGGCAAACCGCAAAAGTTAGTGCTGTCCTATCACGGTATGCCAGAACGTAATTTACACCTAGGCGACCCTTACTATTGTTTTTGTATGAAAACCAGCCGCTTAGTGGTCGAGAAATTAGGCTTAACGGAAGACGATTACGTCGTTACTTTCCAATCTCGTTTCGGTAAAGCAAAATGGTTACAGCCCTATACTGACGTCACTATTGAGGCTTTACCTGCTAAAGGCATCAATAATATTGCTGTTATTTGCCCTGCATTTAGCGCTGACTGTTTAGAAACCTTGGAAGAAATTCAAGGGGAAAATCGTCATGTATTTGAAGGCGCTGGTGGCACAGACTTCAGATATATTGAATGTTTAAATGATAATGACGACCATATTCAAATGATGGCTAACATTGTAAAACCTTATTGTTAGAAACAGATCCCGGCCCACAAGCATTGCCGGGATGACGTATATAAGCATTGTCAGCATGACGTATAAAGTCTTTCGTCAGCCTACATGCTTCCCATGCGTCATCCCCGAGTGCTTTTGTCGGGGATCTGCTTTTGTTTCAACTAAACACCATTAACACAGCATAAAAATGTACTTTCTCGCCTCATCTATCTCAATTTCATAGACTAAAACCATTGTTCCCAATCATCATTTCTTAAGCCTGCATACTTCCAATCCATCATCCTCAATGCTTCATTTTCAATGTTTCCCATGCGTCTTCAAATGATGGCTAACATTGTAAAACTTTATTGTTAGAAACAGATCCCGGCCCACAAGCATTGCCGGGATGACGTTAGAAGCATCATCACGGATGCTTCCCATGCGTCATCCCCGAGTGTTTTTGTCGGGGATCTGCTTTTGTTTCAACTAAACACCATTAGCACAGCATAAAAATTTACTTTCTCGCCTCATCTATCTCAATTTGATAGACTAAATCTATTGTAAAAAAGCACACATAAATTATGAAAATAGATCCTAATATAAGATTAGTATTCAGTACCGATAAAGGCCGTATTGAACCTGAAAAAGAAGTAGAAGCAGTACCCGATGGTGACGGCATAGTTCGGATCCATAAAGATACTAAAGGCCGTAAAGGCAAAGGGGTGAGTGTGCTAAAGGGCCTAGGTTTAGATCAAACTGAACTTAAAGCCTTAGCGCAGAAACTAAAAAAACAGTGTGGTTGTGGCGGTACTGTAAAAGACTTTGATATCGAGGTTCAAACAGATAACCGTGAACAATTGAAAACCCTATTAGAAAAAATGGGTTACACGGTGAAGCTAGCCGGTGGATAACCCCTTAAACATTAAGCCATAGTTAATATCAAATGATTATTAACATAAAGTATTGGTTTATATACTTGTACACTCTGTTTTAATAAGTAAGTATTAGAGCTAAGTATTTAAGCAAGGGAAGTTATTATGGATGGTTCAGAAGTCAGTATTGCCAAAAAAAGCCGTCTACAAGGTGACTGTTTACAAGGTTATCTATTAATTGCTATGCCATCGCTTGAAGAGACTTTTTTTGAGCGCAGTGTTATCTACATTTGTGAGCATGATGAAAAAGGCGCAATGGGATTGGTCGTGAATCGCCCAATCGGTCTTGAGCTCGAAGACTTACTAGAGCAAATGGGGCTTAATCCTTCACCTGAGTCGGCTTTCTATATTAATTCTCAAGTATTATCGGGCGGCCCAGTGTCACCAGATCGTGGCTTTGTACTTCATAGTCCACAGCCAGATTGGATTAATAGCCATCAAGTAACAGACTACTGCATGCTGACGACATCACGCGATGTATTATCAGCAATTGGTACCCAAAAATCGCCCGCAGATTACGTCGTCGCATTAGGTTATGCCGGTTGGGGAAAAGATCAATTAGAGCAAGAATTAGCAAACAATACCTGGTTAACCATTAAAGCAACTCCAGAATTGTTGTATACCAAAGACCCTGAACACCTGTGGGATATCGCCTCTAAGCAACTGGGCTTTGATATGTGGCAAATATCATCTCAGGTAGGCCATGCTTGAGACAAAAATACGACACTAGACACTATGCCAAGCCTACATTATCTACCTGAAGGAACATCATGCAACCTCAAACCGTATTAGGTTTTGACTATGGTACCAAAAGTATTGGTATCGCAATTGGTCAGGCCATTACAGCCAGTGCCAGTCCATTAATGTCGATTAAAGCGGTTGATGGCATTCCCAACTGGGATGATATTGGCAAGTTGATAATCGAATGGCAACCAGATCTAGTGGTAGTAGGATTACCGTTAAATATGGATGGTACAGAGCAAGAAATGACCCAGCGGGCTCGTAAATTTGCTAATCGCATTAATGGGCGCTTTGGTATAAAAGTGGCTACTCAAGATGAGCGCTTAACAACGGCAGATGCCAAAGCCAGATTGTTTGAACTTGGTGGATTTAAAGCACTATCGAAAGGGCAAATTGATGCAGTTTCTGCGGTACTGATTGTCGAAAGTTACTTTGAAAATCAATTCGGAGACTAATCGGTTTTATCGTATTTTTAAATCCGCACTTTCGTTACCTTTAATAGTATTTAATTTATTGATTAAATGCTGAACTTGACAATCATTTAACTGTCTATAAGCTGGTGATTATTTAAATGTTTTTGGAGTTTGTATGAAAAAGTTAGTTTTAGCGATAGCAGTATTAGCCTTAAGTGCATGTAGCACATTAAAAACCAATACTGATTTTGACCCAGCTGTGTCATTTGACCAATATAAAACATTCACTTGGGTTGCAGCCAAAGAAGAAGACAAAGGTTATCACTTAGATGGATTACTTGATCAGCGAGTGAGAGATGCTGTCGATAGTCAAATGGTAGCTAAAGGGTTAACTAAAGTCGCAGCTGATGCTGATTTGTTAGTTAACTACCTGACCAAAGTAGACAAAAAGATTAATGTTGATACGTTTAATAACAACTTTGGCTATAACCCATATTATGGACCAGGTTGGGGATGGAGTGGTTCGATGCACACTCAAACCACGGTGCGTGAATATGAAGTAGGTACATTAATAATTGATTTAATTGATAATAAAACTGGAAAACTTGTATGGCGTGGTAGTGTTGAAGACACCATACGCGATCAAAATACGCCACAAGAGCGTGTAGAGATTATCAATAATGCGATTGGACATGTAATGTCAGCTTATCCTCCTCAGCTTAACAAGTAGCTTTGCAACAATCATCTACCTATTAGCAGACGTATCAAGTTAAAGATTTATCATCCGCTTATGTAGCACTGACCATTTCTGTTGTTGAATCTAAATCAACTGCAGAAAAGGTCTGTGTGACAAATGATACAAAAAATGGCTTTAAATTAAACTTTATTTAACTAATGCCATCCCACCAGTCTTAATCGTTCGAATAAGGTATATTATCAGCCCACTTTTAGATATGATCTAATGCATATTAGCTTACTTAATCAATTTTAAAACATGAATCAGGTCGGAGATAACTGGTGTTAGATATAACCAAGAAACTACTCATAGCAAGTTTTGTCATCCTAAGTACTCTGAACTTGCCTGCACAGGCTATTACTCCATCACCTCAGATGATTGAGCAATTTAAAAAATTGCCACAGTCAGAGCAACAACGAATATCTCAACAGTACGGCATAGATCCATCAGTTTTGTCAGGTGGAGTAAGGCAGGATACTAAGGTGACGTCACCTGATGTGGTTGGTCAACGAAACTTTGAGGAAGCAGTCAATTCACAATTGAAACAAGAAGAAGATTTAGATTTTACTGACGACTCAAATAAAAATGAATTAAAACGCTTCGGTTACAACATGTTTGCAGGTGAACCGTCTACCTTTGCGCCTGTTTCCGATGTGCCAGTGCCAAATGAATATATGGTCGGGCCTGGGGACGTTATTAACGTTCAATTATTTGGTAAAGAAAATAAAGAATATAAATTAACTATCAATCGCGATGGCACAATTCAATTCCCTGAACTTGGGCCTATATCTGTAAATGGACTGAACTTTGCAGCATTACGCCAACAGTTACAGCAGCAGATTAAAAGCCAAATGATTGGTATTGAATCTAACATCTCCATGGGAGAGTTACGCTCAATTAGAATTTTTGTTGCTGGAGATGCATATAAGCCTGGTTCATATACAGTATCTAGTTTATCAACAATTACTCAAGCATTGTTTGTTTCTGGTGGCGTGAATGAAATAGGTAGCTTACGTAACGTTCAGGTTAAGCGTAGCGGTAAATTGATTGGTAAGTTTGACCTATATGATCTGCTATTAAGAGGCGATGCCTCGGGTGATATTAATCTCCGTTCAGGTGACGTGGTATTTATTCCTTCTGTTGGTGGATTAGTCACCATTACTGGTGAGGTACGTCGCCCAGCAATATATGAACTTAGTCCAGGTGAAACTATTGCTGATGTCGTTGATATGGCAGCTGGCGTGAAAAGTGGCAGTTATTCACAATTGACAAGTGTAGAAAGATTCAATAAAAGTGGTTTAAAAACAATAGTAAATGTTGATTTAACATCTGCAAATGGTCGTCAAGTTAAAGCAAAGGCTGGGGATTACGTTTGGGTTAAAAATTCATCTCCTCAGTTTGAAAATGCCGTCACTATAGTTGGTGCTGTTGTTCGTCCGGGTAAGTATCAATGGAGCCCAAACACTAAAGTGAGTGACTTATTGCCTTCCATATGGGGTGATCTAGCAGCGACAGCTGATTTAGAGTATGCATTAGTCGTAAGGGAGCTCAATAAGTATGGTGATATTGAAGTGCACCAATTCTCACCAGGAAAGGCAATTAATGATAACCACTCGGCTGACAATATAAGTTTAACTGCTAGGGATAGAATAATTGTATTTAATTTTAACGATGACACTCTAAATAGATATGAATTAAATAAACTTGTTCAAGACAGAGTTAAAAAAGTTAATAGCTTAAGGGGCAATAACCTAGTTGGTAATGATGCTTTCCAAAGTGGCTTTAATTTAGTCAGTAATAAAGGCAACTCACAATACAAAGATGAAATTGCCGGTATAGTCGTTACTGAACAACAAAATATTGAACAAGATACAGTCAGAAACGAAGTTGAAAAAATGCTTGTTAATCTTTTCGACGACAAAGACTTAATTGCTTTAAGTAAGTCAATGAGAAGAAGTGAATTACTCTTTCCCGTGATCAGCAAGCTCACTCAACAACGGAAAGTGCGTGAAGGCGTTCAAATTGTTTCCGTTACAGGTAAAGTACGCCATCCAGGCATTTACCCTCTGTCACAAAATGCTCGAGTTAAAGATTTAATTCTAGCAGGAGGCGGCCTTCAAGAAGGCGCTTATGTCGAGAGAGCTGAGTTAACAAGAGAGAATAATACCAATGCTCAAGCAGATATCATGCATTCTAATATTAGCATTAGTGGTGTTTTTGATAATGCAGCCGAAGATAACCTAGTGTTACAAAGCCGGGATATGTTAAATGTTTTAACAACACCTGAATGGCAAGAGTCAAAATTAATTGAAGTGCGTGGCGAAGTTAAGTTTCCTGGATCTTATAATATTCGTCGTGGTGAAAAGTTATCAGATGTATTAATTAGAGCTGGTGGCTTTACTGATTATGCTTACCCTAGTGCAGCAGTTTTTGTAAGGCAGTCAATTAGACAGCAAGAACAGATTGAAATTAAAAAGCTAGCAGATCAGTTGCGAAGAGATATTGCCACTAGAGGGGTATCTAAAGATGGGACGTTAATTAACTATGCTGATGCACAATTAATGCTTACCGATCTTGAAAATATCAAGGCTGTAGGAAGATTAGTTGTTGATTTGACTGCTATTAATGTTGGAATACCTGAAGCAGATATTCAGCTTGAAGAAAGTGACATATTGTACGTACCATCGACTAAGCAAACTGTCGCCGTTATGGGTGAAGTACAGCATCCTGCTACCCACAGGTTTAAAAATGGATTAACACTTGATAACTACTTAGCTATGTCAGGTGGGTCAAGAGAGCGTGGCGATGCAGACAGAATCTATATCATAAAAGCAGATGGTTCTGTGGTATTACCGACAAAGAGTTTATGGTTTAGCTCTGATGAGCTTATACAAGCCGGTGATACTGTAATTGTTCCTCTTAATACTGAGTATAAAGATAACTTAACCTTATGGACTCAGGTAACTCAGGTTATTTACAACTCTGCAGTGGCTTTGGCTACTATTGCGACACTGTAAGCATTATGGAATTTGAAATGAAAAAAATACAAAAAGGTTTTACGTTAATTGAACTGTTGATTGTGATTGTCATCTTAGGGTTACTAATGTCACTAGTTGCGCCTACTATGTTTTCAAAAGTTGAATCAAGTAAGTCAAAAACAGCAATGGTGCAAATGGAGATGATTGCTACCTCTCTTGATACTTATCGTCTTGATATAGGTAGCTACCCAAAGTCATTAGAAGAGCTAAGAAGCTCAACTCTTCCTAAATGGGATGGCCCATATTTACCTAAAAACGTCCCATTAGACCCATGGAATAATCCTTATATTTATTCAGTACCTGGTGAGAATGGCGAGCCCTATACAATGAAATCCTATGGTAAAGACGGACAAGTTGGTGGCGAAGGTGATAATGCGGAAATCGTCTACAAATGATTGATGTTAATTCTTTATTACATCAAGAGTTTCATATATCTCAAACAGACTTAGATAAAGCGCTAACCTTTCAAAAGAAGTATGCTGGCAGGCTAGAGCATATTTTGATAAACATGGGAGCATTATCAGAAGATCTGCTCCCGAGTTTTTACGCAAAAGTACTTGATGTTGATATTTTTGAGGCTGAAAACTTTCAGAATATAGAGATAGCAATATTAAAAAGCTTCGCTGTTAATAATGAGTTGTCTGCTTTTAATTGGTTTGTGATAGAGAAGCTGGATACAACTGAACAGCATTACTTAGTCATCACCAGTGATCCATTTTCTGTTGAAGCCAACCAGTTTCTGAGCCAGAATAACATTCTGGTCAAGGTCAAAGTTGCCTCTGAAGAACAAATACAGTCAATTAAGGTTTTGTTTGCTAAAGCCGACACTGATGATATTTCTATAGTAGAAGAGCTGTCTGATCTTGAAGAAGATAGATTAAGGGAGTTGGCTGGTGAAGCGCCAACAGTTAACCTATTAA
The DNA here is from genome assembly GCF_020511155.1 of Shewanella glacialimarina. Taxonomy (NCBI): domain Bacteria; kingdom Pseudomonadati; phylum Pseudomonadota; class Gammaproteobacteria; order Alteromonadales; family Shewanellaceae; genus Shewanella; species Shewanella glacialimarina. The sequence goes on from NZ_CP041216.1 coordinate 1,221,732, forward strand.
ACTCATTAATTTCTCGTGCGCTAAAAGCTAGGGCATCAGACATGCATCTTGAGCCTATTGGAAATCGCTACCGAGTGAGATTTCGAATTGATGGCGTGCTTAAAGAGGCTGACTGGATTGCTCCAAGAATGCGTCTACCTGTTGCTTCTAGACTTAAAATTTTGTCTGGAATGGATATTGCCGAAAAACGTCGTCCTCAGGATGGTAAAATAGGCATGAAGATATCAAATGAAGACCTTGATATTCGAGTATCTGTTTTACCTTTGCATGATGGCGAAAGTATTGTAATGCGCTTTTTAAGGCAAGATGCAATTAGCTACAGTATGGATATGCTTGGGCTTTCTGCCGATATTGAAAAAAACATTCGTGAAGATATTGCTAAAACCGCAGGCGTGATATTGCTAACAGGCCCGACAGGTTCTGGTAAAACAACAACCTTATACACATTCTTAAATGCCATAAATGATGAAACAATTAAAATCATCACGTTAGAAGATCCTGTTGAGTATCAGATTGAAGGTATTAATCAGGTACAAATTCAATCTAGTATCGGCTTTGACTTTGCTGCCGGATTAAGAAGTATTGTCAGGCAAGATCCCGATGTCATTATGCTAGGGGAAATTCGTGACAAAGAAACTGCTCAAGTTGCAATGCAATCTGCTTTAACTGGGCATTTAGTGTTTTCGACAGTGCACACAAATGACGCTTCAAGTGCCTATACCCGTTTGCTTGACCTAGGTGCTGAAGAGTATTTACTCAATGCCGCCATTATTTCGATAATAGCCCAGCGCCTTGTTAGAAAGTTATGCGTACACTGCTGTCAACCAGATGCTAATCAAGACGCTAATATTGTGAAATATAATTTGCAGCCTCTAGCGGATGCCTATGGTTCTAAAATTCAACTGCATACAGCTGTTGGGTGTGAACATTGTTCAAATACTGGATACCGGGGCCGTATTGGCATTATTGAGTATCTGCGATGTGATGACGCTATCAAAACATTACCCAAAGATGAAAACTTTCCAACCAATGCAGTTCGTTTAAATCAAGATCGTGGCGGTCGAACACTTTTACAGGACGGCTTTATAAAGGCTATTGATGGCCAAACGACAATAGAAGAAGTGATTCGAGTAGCAGGATAATTATGGCACTGTTTGAATATAAAGCTTATGACAGCAATGGTTCTATAATTCAGAGCGAAGTCACTGCAGAAACGCTTGAGTCTGCAAAACAAAAGCTGCTTATAGAAAAGCTTATTATTGTAAATATTAGCGAAAAAATCGCCAAAGATCCCTTCCACTTAGGTTTGTCCCAAAAACTAAGTTTAGATGAGCTTGAGTTTATTACCTCTGAATTGTCACTTCTATTAAGAAGTGGAGTTAAGATTGATAAAAGCCTACATATTTTAAGTAAAGGTAAAAGTAATACACCTTCAGGGAAATTGTTAACCGCTTTATCACAATCGGTTAAGCGAGGTGAGTCTCTATCAGAGGCTTTCTCACGCCACCCTGATTTCGACAATCTATATGTCAATCTTGTCAAAATAGGAGAGGCTAGTGGTGAACTCAGCAAAGTATTTGCAGGATTAGCCCGTGACTTGATTTTCAGGAAAGAATTAAAAAGTAAAATTATTCAATCACTAACTTATCCAAGTGTTATTTTAGTGGTTTGTATCTTAGCCATTTTATTTGTTTTCAACTTTATCGTACCTCAAATGGGTGGCTTGTTTGATGGTAATGACAACTTACCTTTTTATACACTATTTTTACTAGACGCTAGTCGATGGATGCAATCCTACCAGTGGTTTTTAATTGGAGGTGTGCTTACATTTAGTATAGGTATCAAAATAGCATTACAAAAAGGACTGATTAACGAACAGTTTGACGAGTTATTAATTAAGCTACCTTTATTCAAATCAGCCGTGCATCAAATAGAGCGCATTAGGTTTAATACCAGTATGTCGCTTATGTTAGACGCTGGCGTTCAACTTGACACTGCGATAGAACTTGCTGCAGGAACAGTTAAAAACAAATTTTTGAGAAATGGCTTGTTGTCTGCAAAATCAAAAGTGAAGCGCGGTGTAAGCTTAACTGAGGCGTTAAGTGCTAGCCCTATTTACCCTGACTTTTTCATTTCATTACTTGAGGTGGGTGAAGAAAGTGGACAGCTTACTCCCGTTTTTGAAGAAATTGCCAACAGAAGTCGTAATGACTTTGGTAGTTGGACGAGTAAAGTCACCAGCTTACTCGAGCCTTTAATGATTTTATTGATGGGAGGCATTGTTGGATCTGTCGTTGTGGTGATGTTGCTAAGCATTATGTCGGTTAATGACGGTTTTTAAATGAGCTTATTTATTAATTCTCTCAATAAAAACCAGACAGTTAAAAAAGGTATTGCTGGGGTAACACTGATTGAGTTGCTTGTTGTTATAGTGCTTCTTGGAATAACAATTACATTAGTTGGGCCGTTTACGTTTAAGCAAATAGAAAGCTCAAAGGCGCGTAATGAGCAGCTTTCTCTCCAACGCTGGCTACAGAAACAGAGCTTCTATGCCTTTACAAGTCAAAGTAACATAACAATTAAATTTGATGGTAAAGCAATATACAGCGTTGTAGAGCCTCAAACCTCACCGTTAGAACAGCAATTGTTAAATCACAATGCTAACCAGGATACAGCATCTCTAGTCGCAAAAAATCAGCTTACAACTGAAACAAATTCTCGTTTTAAAAGTATAGATGACTTCCTGCAATTTGATGACAATCAGCAAGACTTAACCAATGCATTGATACCAACGCATACCTTTGATTTCATTTTTTTTGAACCGCAGCAGCTTAATATTAATAATCATGGCTACTTCGATACAGGTATTTTAACTTATAGGATTAGAGGCGTAATTGTTGAGTTAAATGTATTAGACCTAATTGAAGGTGTCTCTAATGAGTCATAAACAACAAGGTTTCACCCTTATTGAAGTGTTAATTGCGGCAACAATATTATTTGCCGTTATAGGTGCTGTTAGCCAAACATATCAAGGGGCATTAATTGCTAGCACTAAAGCGACTAGAAGTGCTGAATTGTTGGGCGTTACGCCATTATTACTCGACACAATAAGGTTTAGGCTTAAATTAGAAAACAAAACTAATACCATTAATGATGAGGGCATTATTAATGGTTTTGAGTTTTATTGGACAGCAACCGTTATTGAAAAAGGCTCTCCACCATCAAGATTTAGTCCTGAGGATGGTGAGATAATTAACTTTAACGATAAGTTTTATATTTGGGAAGTTGAGTTAACCTTGAAAAAACAGGACTTCACCAAATCTTTTGTGTTTAATGAGTTAACCTGGGGTGCTATGTAATGTTCATTCGACATAGCAGCGTAAGTCGTGGTTTTACATTAATAGAATTGCTAATAGCAATGCTCGTCATGAGTATGGTTATGTATGTGGGGAGTTTGAGTTTTGCCACTTTTAGTCAGCGATGGCAAAAAGATGTTGGTAGTTTCAATTATGAAGTTAATAAAGCTAAAAACTTAGTACTTTTACAACAAATGTTGCGTGGCGTTTCAAATTATATTGTCAAAAATGATGACGATAAGATGATTTATTTTTTTCAAGGTAACGCTAAATATCTATTGTTTGTCACTAATAATCCTCTTTTTAACTCTGGAAGTCCCGCACTTGTAAGGTTAAGTGTTAGGGTTCAAGAGGACGGCAAGCAACAGCTTAAATATGAAGAGTCCTCATTTGAGCATAACCCGTTAATCAACGCAGCAAAACTGCCTCAGCCTGAATTCAGTAAAGTGTTATTTACCGATGATAATATTAGATTTAATTTTTATGGCTGGGAAAGTCAAAATCATAGAGCAGCTTTTTTTGAAGGGGAGGAGGAAGTTGCCCCTAAGTGGCTTGCTGAATACTTTTCGGACAAAACAGGAATGTTACCTTATGCAGTTAACATTACTTGGGCAGAAAACGAGCCAATTATATTTCCATTAGCCAACGATAATGCCTACCAACTATTGTTTAGTCACAACGTAAAAGATAATGGTTAACCTATGCATATTCTAATAGCCTCACCTAGCCAGCTAAGGGCTTGCCAATCTTTTCAACAAGGTATCGCTTTGATACAGGTATTATTGCTAAGTGCTATTTTAGCAATGATGGCGCTACATTTTACCTTATCAAGTCGGCAACAGGTTAACATAGCAACTGATTTACAAAATAAAATAGACGCTGAAGTTCAAATGCGCACGTTAGAAAGTAAGGTACTTTTTGCTTTACTCACACTGCCAAGAAGCGAGCTAGAACAAGATGAACAACAAAGTAATGTGATAGGCCGTAACTGGAATTTTTTTGGAAAGCCTTTTAAAGCCGCCAATAATGCCACTGTAAGTTTTCAAGATATTAATGGTTTGCTGTCTGTTTATGGCACGGCATATAGCAAACCTTTAGAGCGTTTGCTACTACAATTTGGTCAGTCATCGCAACAAGCAAAAATTATTCTTTCCAATTTACACCATTGGCAGGGTTTGACCAGAGAGAGTTTTAATCGTGCTGAAAACCAGCAAGTACGCGGCGATTATCTGGCAAATGTGGCTGAACTCAAATTGATAGCCGGTATTGACGACATTCTTTATGAAAAACTTGCACCTGTAGTAACAACATTGCAGAATGTGCTGTTTAATCCTATGACAGCACCGCTGCCAGTACTGGAAGTGCTTATGCCTGCTGATATAGCACAAGAGGTTGAGCGGTTACGTCAAGAAGGGCAGCTAACAAAGCAGCGGTTCACCGAGCTGACCCAAATTGTTGAAGATGACACCATTACATTCGCGCCCGGTCGTCGGCAATTTATAAATATGAACGTACTGGTAGGCCATTCAATTGTTACTCGTCGTATGGTTGTCTATATTCGCCCAGAGAATCAGATCCCTTTAGTATGGTTCCAGTAATCGTTAAACTTTAAGAGCAAAAAATGCGCAATGTTATTGATAACCTTTTAAATAAAATAAAAACAATAGTTTTAAATCAGGTTATATATCTTGATTCAACAGCTTTTCGCTTTCACAAAAATGACGTTCGAGCAGATGGGGTTTACTCATTTATTCCGTTAGAAAGTGTTCAAGATGACACGCAAATCCCTAAATCAGTAGTGACTATCTTAAGTCGCAATTGCTACCATGAGCACGTGCAGTGGTATCCAATTACTAAAAAATCTGATGTGTTGAAGGTGGTTAAATTACAGTCGCAAACTTCGACTTTGCCTGTTTTATTTATTATCGGCAAAGTATTCAATGGCCAAACTCCGGTCACTTATTATCATCTTAATGATTTATCTACCAAGGTTAACTCCTGGTTAATGGTGCCGGAAACTAGCCTGCTGTCACAACCATTTGTAGCTGAAACACTAATAAGCTATCAAACCTTAGCGCCTTCCAATACTGTTTTTATAGCAAAAGGGGTGTCTGGTAGTTCATCCACTTTGAAAGGAGGCGTTATTCAAAGTGATCAACAGTTCGCTATGTCAACGGGTGTTGTTCTAACCAATAGGGTGACATTAGCAACAGATGAGCATGCAAAAATATTAAACATGCAGCTGAAAAAGCTCTATAAAATTTCTTTATCGGGGTTATTTAGCAAAGCAAGGTTGTCATCAGCAAGTTTTACCACTTTATTTTCAAAACTAGTTTTGCCTACACTTGCTGTTATAACCGTCTATTTAGTGCTATCAGTTCAAATATCCAGTGTGATTGCACAGCACACCAAAAGTGAATTAAGCGCTGCAACAAAAGAGGCTAATGAAGTCTTAAACCAGTATAATCAAATCAACAATATGATTGCACGGTATAAGCTAGTGGCAGATAAAGTGCCAGTACGTACCGAGCTACTGGCTGTTTGGCAAGTATTAGCGCCTTTATATCAATCAGGCATGACCATCAGCTCTGTGCGTCAGAATCAACAAAAAATCACCTTACAATTCTCAGCGGCGTCAGCCTCTAATTCATTACAATTATTAATACAACAACCAGGTGTAACCAATGCCAGTTTTGTCGGGCCAGTAAATCGCCAGGGCAACTTTGACACAGCTACCGTTTTATTTGAGCTAGCAACAATTGAAATCGATGAACAGTCTGTTGAAGTGCAGCTAGGTTCTAACGAGTTATCATCAAACGAAATATCGTTAACTGCGGAGGAACGTTAATGCAGGAGTTAATGAAGTATAAACATTATTTACTGTTGATTGGGTTGCTCATTTTAATCAAATATATTTGGTTACCATTATGGGACTCAAAACAAGACAACTGGCAAAATCAGCAGTATTTACAGTCTAATTTGAATAAGACCCGTGCTTTATTAGCGATAAAACAAGACATGAGCCATGCCCACATGGTTATGTCACAGCGTTTAGCCGAGGCTGAGTCGGGTTTAGCATCAACCGATAACCTTATTAGCTATAAGTTAACTACGCAGTCTAATTTAGAGAAGTTATTTAAACGATTTGACATAGTCATCAGTAACTCTACATGGCGCGATGGCTTAATTGATGAAGGTGTTCAATCTTTGTTCTTAGATATACGTTATAGTGGGTCGTTGATCCAGTATCTAAGCTTTTTAGATGACCTACAGCAAGGTGAGCAATATTCAAATATTACTATCGATACCAATCAGATTAATGTCAGCGGTCAGTCTGCAGATAATCTTGGCTCTATTAATGGGGCGATGTCGTTAAGTTTGGCTGTCAAAATAACTTCAGTGGAGGAGCTGTAATGTCAGTACTTTCTTTCGATAATGCAGTTGATTCAAACAGTCATAATAAATTACCAACTATGTTCGCCACTAAGTTAAAAACCGTATTAATGGCATTAGCGTGCGTAATCACTTTATTACTGGTTGACTACATGTTGTCGCCATCGGCGGAGCAATTTGGCGAGTCAGACTTACTGCCTGAACTTCCGCAATCATTCAAAGCAAAGGCTTCTGCTACACTGGGCGAGCAGGTTATTGCTCAGTATAATCAGTTTGAAAAAACAGAGGTGGCAGAAGTTGTTGAAGATAAGCAAAACAGCACAACTGAACAACATCTCTCAATTGAACAACAAAATAAACAGTCCGGTTTATTACGCCAACTGTATATGGGTAATGTCATTTACCGCCTCAGTGGCATTGTAAAGTCAACCAATGCCAATAACCAATATAAAGCAGCTCTCAGTTTGACATACCTAGACACAGCAACCGAGCGCTTGGCTATAGAAGTTAATGACAGCAATGAAAGCGAACAAAAAGTAGATAAAAAAGACAAACCTTATGTCACTCTGGTTCAAGGTGAAAGGTTAAATAAATATGTGGTTGAGTCCGTCAGTCACAAACGTATTGTGTTAAATGATAATGGCCGCAGGCTTTGGTTGGAGTTATTTCTTCAATCAGAAACAAGTGAAAATTGATTTAAAGGCCAATTTTTGCAATTATCGCCAAACCAAACGCGCAAGAGTTTGGTTTCTTTCTTAATTGGTATCTATTTATTTTTTATAAAGCCATAAAAATTAACTGTTAATAGCAAAATAGACGAATGAAAACTAAAGTGGAAATTTTAAATATGCCAGATCAAACGGCTAAAACAAGCTTCAAAATACAACGACTTTTAGGTCAGCTAAAAGTCGTTATGCTAGTGTCTAGTAGCATAATGCTTATTAATGGGTGTGCCAATAGTCAACAAGCCGATAATCGGCCCGCTAAAAAGTTAGATTCATCATATCTTGTTAGCACTAATGTTGACGGGAAACCTGTCGTCAATAACAATGCCGTGGTTCAAGAGAGTCTTAACGATGAAGATGTCAATACTTCGCTGATAAGAGTGCCATCGTTAGTTAAAAATAAAGTCGGCTTCAGCAATGATGAAGCAATTGCAGACAGTTTTTCGGCGCAACCGACTATGACTATCGCAGCTGACAACATGCCATTGAATGATTTTTTGCATTACTCTTTTGGCGAACTGTTGCAAACAAGTTATGTATTAGGCCAAAACCTAGCAGACGATTCAAATTCAGTAACGTTAAATTTACAAGAAAAAATCAGTCCACAAAAATTGTTTAGTTTAGTTGAGCAATTATTGCTGCAGCGCAACATTGGTATTAAAAGGCAGAATGAGGTTTTATACATACACAAACTCAGCGCCGAAAGTGGTCAAGCTACCGCTGTGGGCTATGGCCGTACAGTAGACAGCGTGCCAAATGCAATCAATGTTCAGCAAATAGTGCCATTAAGATATTTGATTAATCCAAACTCACTAAAAACATTAAGAGATATTACCGGCGTCGCGACCGATGCTGATGTTTCTCAAGGCGTTTTATTTTTAACCGGTAGTAAAGAGCAAGTTATACGCTCTCTTGAATTACTGGCACTACTAGATGCCCCCGGCAGCATTAGCCGAAATATTGGTTTTTTAAAATTAATGTATGTTGATACCGACACCTTTATAAAAGCAATTACTGAAATTTTGCAAAATGAGGGCATTATGGGCGATAGCGGCAGTAGAGATAATCGTATCTCCCTAGTGCCTATTAGCCAATTGGGTGCGGTAGCCGTTTTTGCAAGTGAAGCAGACTTTATCAACAGGGTAGAGTTTTGGGCTAAACAAATCGATAAACCAAGTAAAGGTAACGAAAAACAATATTTTGTTTATACGCCTAAATTTGCCAGGGCATCTGATCTTGGCCAAAGTGTATCAGCGTTAATCTCAGGCAGAAGCGTGTCAAGCCAGCAGGCTGAACAATCTTCTGTAGATAAAGCTGCCGCGATAGAAAATACCGCTGCCAACCAATCAAACATCAGTAGCGCAAGTAACGATGAAATCAATATGGTGGTTGATGAGCGATCAAATGCATTGATATTTTATACCTCAGGCACAGAATATCAGGCAATACTGCCGTTGGTATCCCGCCTAGATGTTATGCCAAAACAAGTGGTACTAGAGGTGTCTATTGTTGAGGTGACATTAACTGAAGAATTTAAGTTTGGGGTTGATATGGCATTTAGCTCAGGTAACTTTAATTTAAGTAACGCTTTTGGCGCTGCTGATATTAGTGGCTCGGTGTTAAAGTGGGCCAGTGGCGGCAACAGTATTGACGCCCAAGCCTTTGAAAGTAATAAATGGGTCAATGTATTATCTAAGCCGAGCTTACTAGTAAGAGATGGTGTTTCAGCCACAATTCAAGTCGGTACCGACATTCCGGTTGTGGGTAAAACAACCACAGACCCAACCAACGGTATCACTAAGTCGGTAGAGTATCGTAAAACCGGTATTGAATTAACGGTAACACCAACCATTAACGCCCAGGGCGTGGTGATAATGACCATAAGTCAAAGTAACTCTAATCAAGTCGATGGCGGCACTGATGTAGAAGGTAACCCACAAATATTTGAGCGCAGTATTGATACTGAAGTAGTTGCTGAAAGTGGTCAAACGGTTATTTTAGGCGGTTTAATAAGCGAAAACTCGAATGATAATAAATCTGGCTTACCCTGGTTAAGCCAAATCCCCGTTTTTGGTAGCTTATTTGGCACCACAACAGAAAGTAAAGTGAAAACTGAGCTAGTAATAATGGTGACCCCAAAAGTGATTCAGCGCAGCGATGAGTGGAATGAAGTGAAAGAGCAGTTTTCAAAGGGATTGCAATTCATTGAACTTTAATGTGTTTTAAAGTTGATGTTAAATATATGTTATTATGGTTTTTTTTATGTTGCAGTTGTTTGCAATAGCGGTTTCTCTTATAATCAACGCACTGGTTTTTATAAGGCCTGATTAACGGAATTAACTTTTTAAAAGTTTGATGTTTGCCACAATATTTCAATAAGTTATTAGTGGTAGGTCGTTTTGTGAGCACATGTTCATTCTGTTATTGACATATGATGGTGAATACATAAAACTATAGTCGGAAAGTTAAAGTAATGTGCGCTAGAGGATACTAGTGCTTCTAGCTTAACTTTACAAAAGCCATTGAGAAATTATAGAATCAACTGAATGGTTTAAATTTAGCTTTCTATCGAAAGTTGTAATATAACGGAACAAATAAGTTAATAAATGATTTATTGCTGCTTGTTCCAATTTCATGAAATTGGAGATTTAAAATGAAAAAGGTATTCAATGCCTCTATACTTGCTGCTGCTGTAGCACTATCTTTTGGTGCTAACGCTGCTGACGTTTCTGTTGGTACTAAATTAAGTATCACCAACGAAGCTTCTGCTGCTGGTGTGGCTTCAGCTACTTATGCAAACGACATCACGTTCTATAACCGTCAAGAACTAGCTGCAGGCGACGTTGTTACTCTAACATTCCCAGTTGGTTCAGTTGTAACTAGCGCTACTATTTCTACAGGTTCAGGTGTTGGTTCTTTTGGTGCTGCAGTAATTGCTGACTCTGGTTCATCTACTAAAAACCTTACTATTAAATTTACTGTTGCTACAGGTAGCCCAGTATTAAACAACTCAAAAACTGTTGTTTCTCTAGTAGATTTTTTACCTAAAGTTGGTGACGTTGTATACACTGCTGCTGATGGTTTCTCTGGCGCAGCTAAAGATACAACAGGTACAAATTCAGTTGCTCTAACAACTTCAACTGCTCAAGAAGTAGTTTCAGTTGCAACTAAATTCAACGGTTTTATCAAGCGTGATGCTCGTGGAACATATGAAACAACTAAAGGTACTTTAGCTGCTGAAGTTTCAATTTCACGTCCAGCTGCTACTACTGTAGCTGCTGTAGCTACTGAAACTTTAGTTATCACTGGCAAAAACTTCGACACAGTTACTTCTATCGAAGCTGCAATCTGTGATAACGGTACAACTCCAACTGCAGTTAACACTACTGGTCAGCCAGTATTAACTTGTGCTACAGGTACTAAAGTACCAGTGACAGTTGCTGCTGCTGCTGCAACTTGTGGTGGCGTAGCATGTGTTTCTCCAGCGAAACCTGATACTTTCACAATTAACACAGTTACTCTAACTGATGAATTAGTTGCTGCTGTTTCTCCAGCTACTGGTTTAGCTGGTAAAATTGCTGTTGCAATTACTTCAGATACAGCAAAAACTTTCCCAGTAGGTTCTGTTGCAGTAACTCGTAATGTTACTTACACGCAAATTGCTCCAGCAGGCGCTAACAAGTCTTATGATTATATCAAAGATGCTGACTTCGGTTTATTCAAGTTAGACGCTTCTGTAGTTAACGTTCCTTACCTACCAGTAGGTTATGATTTAACACCTAACGTTGAAATTGCTAACGCTGGTTCAACTGATGCTGAAATCCAGTTAGAAGCTTTCGACCAAAATGGTGTTGCTTATGGTCCAGTTACTCTTACTACAAAAGCTGGTAAGAAAGCTGTTACTAAAGTAAGCGAAGGCGATATCGAAACTGCATTCGGCTTAGCTGCTAACTCTAAGAAGAAGTTAAGCGTAACTTTCGTTCTTGACGCAGATGCTGCTGATATCACATTAGCACCTTACTACCGTCAAAATGAAAGCCGTGTAAACGTAATGTCTGACCAATACAAGAAGTAATCTTCTTTAGTCAAGCAAGTTTATGCTAACAAAAACGAGCCTTAGGGCTCGTTTTTTTATGTTTGCAATATGATAAACAAATGTATTTTGTGCAATGATTTACAGGTAAAAGTAGCGAGTTAACACAGTCCTTGTGTGTCTCAAAGTGACCGCGATATAAAAGTAAATAGCAAGGCTACATACATAGGGTAAATGCCAGTGACGTAATCTTGCTAAGTGGCATCACATTAAAATTGTAGAATATGATTGGCAAGGTTTATACTGTGGGATTATTATCCCAATTCAGCTTATTTATAAAAAGATTCAGTACTTTAGTTACTTAACCTCAACTCGGGTTAAGAGATGAATAAATGGCATTTTAATAGTCAAAATTCAAGTGTTTATCCTCGAACTTGAGCTTTGCGATGGTAACAAGGCGAATTAACGCGTCAATAGCTGGCCTATTGCAAGTACTTTTGCGTAAATAATAACGCAGTTAACAGTGCAAAGAGCTGTTTGATATGCATTTATTAGCCCGAGCTGAGGTTACTTAATCATTCGCTAACAACAAAGTGGTATTACACCGTATGGCCTTTTTTCAATCAAAAGTGTTCACTAATGCCAGTTGGCTTTTAACCGAAAAAATCCTGTTAACAGGAAGTGGATTACTGTTTGTTGTTTTACTGACACGACATTGGTCGGTAGAGCAGGTAGGTGACTACCAGTTTGTATTAGCAATATTAGCCTTACTCGCGCCATTTTCGTCAATGGGATTAAATTCTATTGTCAGTCGTGAATTAGTGCTATTTCCCCATCGCACCGCTTCTATTTTAGGCACAGCATTGGTTATTCGATGCAGTGGTGCGGCTGTAGCTATGCTGGTTAGTGCATTATTTTCTTTTTGGCTTGTCCCCAATGAGTTATTTTATATATTTTTATTATTGTTACTGGCTCAATTAAGCCATGGTTTTTATGTAATAGATTACTATTTTGAAGCCCATGTTAAGTCTAAAGTGTCAGCACTATTACGCACAAGCATTGGCCTGCTGATGTTGTTAGTCAAATTTATCTGGGTGGTAAATGGCTTAGGTGTTGTAGGTGTGTTAGTCATTACCGCCATTGAATGGTGCTTGTTTGCTTTAGCCTGGGTGGGTGTGTACTACTTTTTTCATCAACCTAAACCCGCTTTTGAATGGTCGTCAGCACAAGCTAAACTGTTTTTATCAAAGGGTTGGTGGTTAATTCTATCGGGTGTGGCCAGCATTATTTACTTAAAAATTGATCAAGTGATGCTTGGTTGGATGCAGGGCAGTGAAGCGGTAGCCTATTATAGTTTGGCAAGCCGCTTGTCTGAGGTGTGGTATTTGTTTCCAGGTATTATTGTTGCTTCATTATACCCTGGCTTAATTAAGGCCAAACAATTAGCTGATGTTTATCAAATAAAGCTACAGCAAATATGTACTCTACTATGCTGGATGGCGGTATTGATTGCTGTTGTGATGACAATGATAGCGCCCATATTGGTTGAGCAGTTGTTTGGGGCAGAATACCAGCCCACGGTCTTGATATTGCAAATTCATATTTGGGCGGGAGTATTTATATTTATGCGGGCGCTGTTTAGCAAGTGGATATTGATTGAGGATATTCCTAAATACTCTTTGCTGACCCATGGTGGTGGTGCCATTGTTAATGTCATTCTTAACTTTTGGCTGATCCCTGTTATGGGCGGTGTGGGCGCGGCCTGGGCAACACTTATTTCTTATGCGATGGCTTCTTACCTAGTGTTGTTTTTATGTAAACCTACACAAAAAATGGGCGTGATTATGTCAAGTTCTTTATTTGCCCCTATTCTTTTTATTGTAAGTAAAGTCAATAAACTGTTATCTAAATAAGGCTATTCTGCTGTTTTAAAAATGATTAACTATACGATGGTGTTGAAAATCCCGTAAAATAGCTGCAAATGTGAATGCTTGACTTGGTACTTATGAAAACTTTATTGCGTAATTGGCTTCCTAATAATGTTAAGCAGCAGATACGCCACCTTTTTACGGCGGTAGATGAATACCAACTGATACTGTTATCCTTTTTGTTTGCTCGTTTCCCCCGTAGCGCTACCTGGCTGTATAGTTTGGTTAATCGCGATTTTATGCGTGAACAGCAAGCCGTGTTATCAGGAAGGTTAGCTTATCGTAAGCAAGAGGGCATACAGGCGGTTTCAAGTGCTTTACTTAGGCGCAATATACATCGACTAGAAAAAGGCTTATGTATGCAGCCTAGGCGGAATGTATTTGCAACAGATTTTATATTAGCCACGGTTGAGTGTTTTGCCACTTGTATGAACAACAAGCACATTGAAGCAAGCGAGCTTAAGTGGGCTTTAGATGTGCTAAGTGCTTATTTTGACGCTGTCACTCATGTCGAAAATATCGCCCAAGCCAATGCCATTTTTATCGCTATCGATAAAAGCGTAATAGCGGGCCAATCAGATCCTAAACATAGCTTTGTTCCTTATCAGCATAAAAGCATAATCGATACAGATATTACGACCGCAAGCCTGCGTGATTTATGTATAAGAAGAAGATCGGTACGTTGGTTTACAGATAAAGCTGTAGCAGATGACCAATTGAATGAGGCAATCAGTATAGCTTTACTTGCACCAAGTGCTTGTAATCGCCAGCCATTTCGATTTCATGTTTGTAATGACCAACAACTTGCACCTGACATTGCACGCCTAGCAGGTGGTACAGCTGGGTTTGCCGATAATATTCCTTGTGTCATTACCATAGTGGGTGATTTAAGTGCCTATCCTATGTCTCGGGACCGCCATGTTATTTATATTGATGCAGCGTTGGCGGCCATGCAGCTGATGCTGGCGTTAGAAACGTTAGGGTTAAGCAGCTGCCCGATTAATTGGCCTGATATAGATGTACCAGAACAAAAAATGGCAGACAGATTAAGGTTAACTGATTTTGAACGTCCTGTGATGCTGGTTGCTATTGGGTATGCTGATCCGCATGGGATGATCCCGTATTCTCAGAAAAAATCGATTAATGTCATTCGCACAGATGTGATTTGATCGCCCTAATATAACCGCGTCATGTTTGACGGTATATCAAGGATGTTAGGCTAAATATTTGTCATGTTAACAGAGTGACTTTCGCTCTTCTTGCGACAAGGTTAAGTAACAGGTAAACCAATGATTATTGAAATTAAAGGCACTCAGTTCATTAATAAAGGTGCTGAGTTAATGCTTTATGCCGCATTAGAGCAAATTAAACTCAAATGGCCCGAGGCTGAAATCGCTTTACGCCCCTCTTCACATTCTCCTTATTTAAAGCGCGCCAAAGTGGGGGCCTGGCAAAAGTTATGTTTGCATAAGCATGTTATTGATATCAACTGGCTAAGTTATTATTTTCCTCAACCGTTACGGTCTTTCCTTAAAGGGTGGGGAATAGTCACTGAAGCCGATATTGACTGTGTGTTAGATGCATCGGGTTTTGCTTATGGCGATCAATGGCCTATACGGCAGTTAACTCATACGAGTAAAGAGATCACTCGTTTTCATCACAATAAAAAGCCCTTTATTTTATTACCCCAGGCTTTAGGACCATTTGAACTGCCAATTCTAGCCGACTCTATTAAACAGCATTGGCAACATGCTGGGTTAATTTTTGCCCGAGACAAAGTGTCTTATCGTCATATTGAAGCCTGTGTTGGAGAGTCTCAAAAACTGAGTAACTTACACTTAATGCCTGATTTTACTAATTTAGTTAAAGGGCAAGCTGTAGGGTTAGAAAATGCTAATCGAACTGTTTTATTTATTCCTAATAATAAAATGCTCAGCACTAAAAATAACAGGCGAGATTGGGTTGAGCATTATGTGGATATGATGGCCACTTATTGTGTTGATGTGGATAAATTGGGGTATATTCCGGTTTTGCTTAACCATGATGGTGATAAAGATCAGGGGC
This sequence comes from Shewanella glacialimarina, assembly GCF_020511155.1. Taxonomy (NCBI): domain Bacteria; kingdom Pseudomonadati; phylum Pseudomonadota; class Gammaproteobacteria; order Alteromonadales; family Shewanellaceae; genus Shewanella; species Shewanella glacialimarina. The sequence goes on from NZ_CP041216.1 coordinate 1,237,231, forward strand.
TGTGTTTAGCAATAGCTAAGCAAGCAAATTTACCTATTCGGATTGTTAAAATTGATGATCCTCTACAAGTAAAAGGCTTGATTGGCGAAGTTGCCGCGGTAATTAGTTCACGTTTTCATGGCTGCGTTAGTGCTTTGAGCCAGGGTGTACCTTGTATTGGCACCAGTTGGAGTCATAAGTATGAAGAGTTATTCGCTGACTATCATCAACAAGCTTATCTTATTAGCCAGCCTAACAGTGACCACAAACCGCAAATAGACACTTTGTTAACCGCGGACTATGCTAATGCTTGTCGCACCAATCCTGCTATTGCTGAACTTAAATCTCAGTCACAACAGATGTGGAATTTAGTGTTTGAAAAAGTGGAATCATTACGTGGTAATTGACCCTGAAGACATAACACAAGATAGCAACACTGAGCAGCCGCTTGTGACTGTTTATATGCCTACGCATAATAGGTTGGCCTTACTCAAGCGTGCTGTTCAGTCTGTTTTAGAACAGAGCTTGCAAAATTTTGAATTAATCATTGTCAATGATGGCTCAGCCGATAACACAGAAAGCTACCTTGAACAATTAGCCCAAACCGATAGTCGTATTAGGTGTTTCCATCAATCACCTGCTCAAGGCGCTTGTGCTGCGCGTAACTTTGCGATTCAACAAGCGAGGGGAATGTTTATCACCGGGCTAGACGATGATGATGAGTTTTTACCGAATCGGCTGAAAATGTTTTCACAGGCGTGGGATCCCGACTATGCGTTTTTGTGTCATGGATTTAGATGGCAATATGGTAAGCGCTTTAAGGTGGTTGATGCCACAGCCATGACGATTACTCTGCCATTATTACTGGATTATAACTATGCGACTAATCAGGTGTTTACTTTAACGAGCCGATTACGTGAAATAGCCGGTTTTGACCCAACATTTAAAGCATGTCAGGACTACGATACCTGGGTCAGATTAATCTTTAAATTTGGCAATGCTAGTCGGTTAAGTGGTGACAGTTATATTCTTCATCAAGGCCATGAAGGGCCTAGAGTAACGGTTAAGTCTATAGAGGGTTTGAAGCAATTTTACGCTAAACATGATCATTTAATGAGTCGCCGAAATAGAAAAAACCAACACTTTTTACAATTAATTGCTCAAAAAGAGACATTGTCTTTTAAAGGCTTTATGACCATTGCCACTGACGGTCATTTTCTGCGGAAGTTAAGATATTTTTTATCGAGTCATTTTCATGTCTTGGCGCGAGTTCGTCACCGCTATTTGAAAGAAGGTAAGTTTAATGGCTGGAAATAAGCTTATTATCGTTGGTACGCATTCTACAGAAACCCGTGGTGGGATCAGCGCCGCTGTATCGGGCTATGAACAGGGTTTTACCCAACAAAGTATTGAGTTTATTCGCGTCAATTCCCACAGTGATTTAAGAAGTAGAATATTCACTTGGCTGTCAGCCTGGTTTCAAGTATTGCAACTGTCTGTAAAGTATCGCTCGCGTGCGGTATTTTGGTTTCATTGCGGTCCTTGGCTGTCTTTGACCCGTAAATGGAGTTTTGCAGTAATAGCAAGGCTTTTCGGCTGTCAAACCGTTGCGCATATGCACTCACCAACATTACATAATTACATCAATAGTCAGTATGGTCAGTTTTTGCTTAAATTGTTCTTTGCCCCTTTTGGGCGTGTTATCGCATTAACGCCCTGGTGGAAGGACCAATTAGTTTTATTTGGTATAAATAAGCCAATTGATGTGTGTGCTAATCCTGTCTCAGAAGACATTTTGTCGGCAGCAATACAGACGTTATCTACGCCTAAAATAGTACGTGAACCTCAAGGTGATATCGTTATTTTATCTATGGCTAGATTAATTGAGGGCAAAGGTATTGAACATGTTATTGATGCCATGGCTATTTTACCTGAGCATTATCATTTAAAAGTTGCGGGTGAAGGCCCTTTAAAGCAGCTGCTTATTCAGCGCGCCGCCTCATTAAAACTTCAGCACAGGGTGACCTTTGTTGGTTGGGTAGACAGTGTTATTAAACATAACTTGTTTAACAGTGTAGATATTTTTTGTTTACCCTCAAAATACGACTCATTTGGTGTTGTATTCATTGAAGCTATGGCGTTTGATTTACCCATAATCGCCTGTGACTGGGGGCCAATAACAGATGTTGTAACATCTGAGGTTGGTTTGTTAGTGCCCTATTGTCATCCCCAAGCTATTGCCGATAGTGTTGAAACACTCGCTAAAAACTATCAAGATTATTGGGGCAAGGGGCCTCAGCGTGTAATGGATAACTTTTCCCCATTAACTTGTTGTAAAAATGTAATAAACTCATTTTTTCAGCAAGATAACTCAGCATAATGTTTTTTAATTATGCGGTTCATGGCCGTGGTTTAAATTACACAGCGGGAATGTGGTCATATCCTAGGTTTTACATTACAATATCGCCCCTGGCACCTATTTAGGTGCATATTTTTTTATTTGATTAGATTTGGTACAAGTAGTTTGTATGCATGAAAAAGTCATTTTGGTGATATATGGACGTGGTGGCCACAAAGAACAGATGCGCCGTCTATTAAATGAATTAAAGAAGAACTCACCAAATCTTCAATTTGTATCTATTGCTGATGTCGATGATCCGTTTGGGTCTTTGCTTCATTATAAATGCCCTGAGCCTAGGGATAAATTTAATGTATGGAGCGCGCCATTCAAAATTCCTTATTCTGCATTAATCAGTTTAATTCAATGTATTAGGTTAATTGTGAAATATAACATTACCGGCATTGTATCAACGGGTCCAGGTATGGCTGTTTTCCCATCTATCTTGTTTCGTTTACTCGGAAAACAAGTCGTGTATATAGAATCATGGTCTCGCTTTTATTCAGCCTCGCTAACGGGGCGTTTTATGTACTATATATCGACTGTTTTTTACGTGCAGAACGAGTCGATGAAGAGCATTTTTTCTAAAGCAAAATACCGTGGTCGCTTATGAATATTTTTGTAACAGTAGGCCACACACGATTTGATTCTTTATTTAGAAAAATAGACAGCTATCAAAAAGATGAATGGTTTTTTATCTCTCAAATGTATGATGGTGAGTATATACCTGAGTCGGGTACATCAATCCGATACACAGATAAAATTGACCAATATTATAACAATGCTGATGTGGTGATAACCCATGCTGGAGCCGGTACGGTTTATCATTTACTCGAAATAGGTAAACCGATTATTGTTGTCGCTAATAGCGACAGAATTGATTCACACCAAGAAGATTTGATTCGCTATGTTGAGGATAATCACTTTGCACAGGTTTGTCGTGATTTAGATGACCTTGAAGGTTTATTGAATAATATCAACAGCTATAAGGCTATTAAATATCATAGCGAGCCATTTTGTGCCGCAGCTGATATAGCAAAATTATTAAAATTAATTGATTAAGTTCATGATTAATTTTTTGAACTTACGCTTGAATAAGGTGATTTTTGATGTCTAGTGAGATAGAACGACTTAACTCAAATACTGAGGTAGTCTCTTTTAGCGCCATGTTTGCGATGTTGTGGCGTACAAAGTGGTTCATCATAATATTTACAATGGCAGTTTCAACCGCCACAGTGCTATACGCAATAAGTTTACCTAATGTATACCGAGCTTCAGCTTTATATTTGCCAAAAAGCGGAGATGAAGCTGGTGGTGGATTGGCTAAGTTAGCCGGACAATTTGGTGGTTTAGCCAGCATGGCTGGCATTAATATCGGTGGTGGCGGCACAGATAAAACGGTTGCGGCACTGGAGTTTATGAAGTCTCGTGCATTTTTGCAGAGCTTTATCGAAAAACGTGATCTCTACGTACCCATTTTAGCCGCCCAAGGCTGGGATCAAGCATCAAATAAACTTATCATAGTGCCGGAACTCTATGATGAGACAAATAATACATGGGTTCGTGCAGCACCTCCAGGTTTCAAGGTTATCCCAACAGCGTGGGAAGCTTATGACGCGCTAAATAAGATGATCACCGTATCTGAGCAGTCTAAAAAAGGCTTTGTTAAAATCGAATTGGAATATTACTCGCCTGAATTAGCCGCAAAATGGTTAGCCTGGTTGGTAGAGGATTTAAATGCGTATTGGAAGGCTAGAGAACACGCACAAACTCAAAAAAGCATTGCATTTTTAACTAAGCAAGCAGACGGAGCGCAATTGTCTGAATTAAAGAATGTTTTTTATCAGCTAATCGCTGAGCAAACTAAAACAACAGTACTCAATGAAGTCAGTGACGAAGTGCTATTCGAGACAATAGCCCCTATTGTATTGCCAGAACAAAAAAGTGCACCATCGCGGGCTTTGTTATGCATAGTTGGTTTTGCACTTGCTTTTATGCTGTCGTGTGTTTTGGGACTCTTTTATTGTGTATTTCGACCTGTAAAAAACAGTCAATAAAAGAATGATTTATTTTTTGATTAAGATACTTTACTAAATGAGCGAACATATAGTTCTGGAACGTGACGATAGAATTATTGTGCTATTACATCATATTGTGGTGTGGTTGATGGCAGGCTATTTGTTAGCTGATATGGTCTCTGGTTTTTCATTAATGAAGTTGGGCGTTGATCTAAAATTTTCGCTCATTTATAAAACACCATTATTTGGTATTTTATTGTTATTGATTGGTCGTTATCAGTTTAAGTTGATGCTTACGATTCTTAGTTTTATCGTCGTGTTAATGATTGCTCCTGCAATTTCATATTTCAAGCTTGCTCAACCGAACATGTTCTTTTTCGACTTTGGTTATGTAATTAAGTTACTCATGCCAATGACGATATTCACTTATTTTTATGTTATGACTCAACAGGCCCCTGCTTGGTCATATCGTTGGGCTAAAACAATACTTTGGACATGTTTTTATTCACTATGTTTAAACTTTTTCTTTGCTGCAATAGGCGTTGGGAGCTCGACATATAATACCGGGGGCGGTAATACTGCAGGCTCTACAGGGTTTATTTATGCAGGTAATGAGTTAGGTTCTACATTTTTGGTGATTTTTGGTTTTGCACTTCATAAAGTATGGAATGATAAGCCTAGATATTTGTATATTATATTGGCTATGTTTACCATTTATTGTGGTTTTTTGGTTGCAACTAAGACCACAATGTTAGCAGCCTTAATTTTAGTTACCATGATACCTATTGTTAATGAAAGACAGAATTTGTTTCGCTTCACTAAGTTTAAAGCAAAGCTTATTTTGCCTTTACTTATAGCCCTAACTATTTTAGCTGTTAGCTTATTCGAGATATTAGATTCTATAGGTTTATTAGGTAGATTTGAGTACTTTTATAGACAACGAGGCATAGTGGGTATTATTTGGTCAAATCGGGATGTTTTTATTATTGATTTAATATCAATATACATACACCAAAGTTCATTAATTGAGCAGATTTTTGGGCAAGGTATTGCTATTGGATTAAAGCACTCTGTTGGAAAGGGGTCTGCAGAAGTAGATTTTGTAGATTTGTTGCTTTGGTTTGGTTTTATTGGTTTATCGATGTGTTTGATATTTTATTCTTTTTTACTGGTTTTATCAGCTAAGTTGACATTAAGACTGAAAAGCATAAATGCTCCGGCTATTTTTTTAATCAACGGACTATTATTAATGCTATCGGCGTTAAGTGGCCACATCTGGATTTCAGGAACATTAGGTATTTCCGTCGGGGTTATTAATAGCTTACTTTGGTATGAAAAAATGGACTTAGATAAAGTCAGTGGTGGTTAAAATTCAACCTGATGGTATGGCAGTGTTATTTAATAAATTAAGAGAAATGTAATGTTTAAACAATCTAGAATTGCAGTGATAGGGCTTGGTTACGTCGGCTTACCTTTGGCGGTAGAGTTTGGTAAGCATTACCCAACTATTGGTTTTGATATTAATGAAATTCGTGTGGCTGAACTTAAGTCCGGCATGGATAATACTCTTGAAGTTGAAAAAGAAGAGCTTTTAGAAGCTAAGCTATTAACCTTTACTTGTGAACTTAAGGATATTGCAAATTACAATATTTATATTGTGACAGTACCGACGCCTATAGATGATAACAATGCCCCGGATTTGACTCCACTAGTTAAAGCCTCTGAAGCACTTGGTAAGGTCATTACTAAGGGCGACACTGTTATTTATGAATCTACAGTTTACCCCGGAGCTACCGAAGAGGTTTGTATCCCTATTATTGAGCAGATTTCAGGCCTCAAGTTTAATGTCGATTTTTATGCAGGATATAGTCCTGAGCGTATTAATCCTGGTGACAAAGTCAATCGCTTAACCACCATTATGAAGATTACGTCAGGCTCTACACCTGAGACTGCCGATTTCGTTGATAATCTGTATTCATCAATTATTACAGCGGGTACACACAAAGCTTCATCGATTAAAGTGGCTGAAGCAGCTAAAGTAATTGAAAATACACAACGAGATCTGAATATCGCAATTATCAATGAATTTGCGAAGATTTTTAATAGACTCGATATTGATACTGAAGAGGTGTTAAAAGCTGCTGGTACTAAGTGGAACTTTCTTCACTTTAAACCAGGTTTAGTTGGTGGTCATTGTATTAGTGTAGATCCATATTATCTCACCCATAAAGCCAAAGAAGTAGGTTATACACCAGAAGTCATACTAGCAGGTCGTCGAATTAACGACGGTATGGGAGCTTATGTTTCAACTCAAATGGTAAAAAAACTTGCTAGTAAAAAAATCCATATTGATGAAGCTAAAGTACTGGTGCTCGGTTTCACTTTCAAAGGTGATTGTCCTGACGTTCGTAATACTAAAGTTATTGACGTTATCAACGAGTTGAAAAGTTTTAATATCTCCGTTGATGTATATGATGCATGGGCTAATCCGGCGGAAGTTAAGCATGAATATGATTTAGACCTTATTTCAGAACTAAAACTGAATGAATATGATGGCATTATCATCGCAGTCGATCATAGTGAATTTAAAGCGATGGGTATCGAGAAGGTGCGCCAACTCGGAAAAGAAAACCATGTCGTTTACGATGTTAAGTATGTTTTCGGTATCAATGATTCAGATTTGAGGTTGTAATTATGAAGAAGTTTGCACTGATAGGCACCGCTGGTTATATCGCGCCAAGGCATTTAAATGCTATTAGAGACACGGGTAATGAGCTCGTGGTTGCAATGGATATTAATGATTCTGTTGGCATTATGGATATGCACTTTCCTGACTCAGAGTTTTTTACAGAATTTGAGGATTTTGCAGCTTATGTGGAAGATGAAGCAATTAAAGGCAATAAGCTAGATTATGTTTCTATATGCTCGCCTAATTATTTACATACCCCACATATGAAATTTGCGTTGAAAAATGGCATTGATGTTATTTGTGAAAAACCCATGGTGCTTCATTCAAGTGAGATAGATATTCTTGCTCAATACGAGAAAAAGTATGGTGCGAAAGTTAATACTATTCTGCAACTACGATTACACCCTTCGATTCTTGCGTTGAAAGAGAAAGTAGCAAATGCGCCTAAAGATAAAGTTTTTGATGTAGAGCTTACATACATGACATCCCGTGGTAAGTGGTATTTGAAGTCTTGGAAGGGCGATAATACCAAGTCTGGCGGTGTGGCTACTAATGTTGGTGTTCATTTCTACGATATGCTTCATTTTATTTTTGGTGATCTTAAGCATAACGAAGTCCATTATCGTGATGAACAAACTGCAGCAGGATATATTGAGTACGCCCAAGCTCGTGTTAAATGGTTTTTATCTATTGATGCAAATAATTTACCCGATAATGCGGTGAAGGGGGAGAAGACAACCTATCGTAGTATTTTAATAGGCGATGAAGAGTTAGAGTTTTCTGGTGGTTTTACCGATCTTCATACGCAGAGTTATCAACGCATTTTAGATAATAAGGGGTACGGCCTAGAAGATAATCGCGTTGCTATTGAAACCGTTGAAATTATCAGAGAACAAGCACTGGCTTCTAACCCTATAAATTATCACCCATTAATGAATAAACTGATTTAATCATTGTTCTATTTATTTACTCTGTAAGCCATTCAACAGTGGCTTACATGTTGAGTTGAGTCATTATGAAATATACTAAACATGATACTGCCATTGTCGATGATGGCGCCACAATTGGTGATAACACTCGAATTTGGCACTTTGTGCATATTTGCGGACAGGCAAGTATAGGTGAAGGTTGCTCATTAGGGCAAAACGTTTTTATTGGTAATAAAGTGGTTATTGGTAATAACGTTAAGATTCAGAATAATGTGTCCGTTTACGACAATGTATATATAGAAGATGATGTATTTTGTGGGCCAAGCATGGTTTTTACTAACGTCTATAATCCCCGCTCTTTTATCGAAAGAAAAACCGAGTATCGCGATACGTTAATTAAACGCGGTGCAACACTTGGTGCAAACTGTACTATTGTATGCGGTGTTACTGTAGGTGCTTTTTCATTAATAGGTGCTGGTGCGGTTGTTAATAAAGATGTGCCTGAATATGCGTTAATGGTAGGGGTTCCCGCTAAACAAATAGGCTGGATCAGTGAGTATGGTGAGCAGCTTCCGTTACCTTTAGTTGGTCAAGCTGAGTGTGCTTGTGAGCATACAGGAACAAAATATGTGCTCAGTAACAATACATTGACTAAAGTGAGTTAGATATAATGCAATTTATCGATTTAGCCGCTCAATATGAGCACCTTAAAACACGTATTGATTCGCGAATTCAAACCGTTTTAGATCACGGTTGTTATATTATGGGCCCAGAAGTAGAGGAACTAGAATCTCAATTAGCCGATTATGTTGGCGTTAAGCATGCTATTACCTGTGCAAATGGCACTGATGCATTACAGCTGTGTATGATGGTTTTAGACATTAAAGAAGGCGATGCAGTTTTTTGTCCTACTTTTACATTTTTCGCTACGGCCGAAGTTGTAGCATTTGCAAATGCCACTCCTGTTTTTGTTGATTCTGATGTACAAACTTTTAATATTTGCCCAGTAGATTTAGAAAAAAGAATATTAGAAGTTATCAGTGAAGGTAAGTTAATACCTAGGGCGATTATCGCTGTAGATCTATTTGGATTGCCTGCAAATTATCCTGAAATACAGAAGATCGCCGATAAGTATGGCCTTAAATTAATTGAAGATGCTGCTCAAGGTTTTGGTGGTGCTATTAATGGGCAACGCGCAGGAAGTTTTGGAGATATTGCCACAACCAGTTTTTTCCCAGCTAAGCCTCTAGGGTGTTACGGCGATGGTGGGGCTATTTTTACAAATAACGATGATTATGCAACATTGCTTAAATCCTTAAGAGTGCACGGCAAAGGTAGTGATAAATACGATAACGTTAGAATAGGCATTAATAGTCGTTTAGATACTATTCAGGCAGCCGTATTACTTGAAAAACTGGCTGTATTTCCTCAAGAGTTGGTTCATCGCAATCGGGCTGCATCATTTTATAGTACCCGTTTGAGTGATCGTTTTGTCACCCCTATACTGCCTGCAGGCTATACTTCATCTTGGGCTCAATATACCTTGATTGATGATAAGCGCGAAGCTGTTATGGCTGAATATAAAAGCAAAGGCGTACCTACCATGATTTATTATGGTACTTGTATGCATCAACAAACGGCATTTAGTCATTTAAACTACTCAGATGCTGATTTTCCCATAGCATCATTGCTTGCTAAGCAAGTGTTTAGTCTACCAATGCACCCTTATATAACAGAAACGTCTCTCGAATCTATTTGCTTAATATCAAAATGAATGGTCTTTGGAACAAAGCATTAAAGGTTTTTTTAGGGACATCTGTTTTACAGATGTCCTCCATTTTAAATTTTATTGTGCTCGCGAGGCTACTCTCATCTCAAGATTTTGGTCACTTAAGACAGCTGATGCTATTGAATCAAATTCTGTTTTCAGTCCTTTTTGCTGCAATTCCCATTTCTTTATTGTATTTTTGTGGCCGATTTACCGACAAACAAGATAAAAAAACAGTAGCTAGAAAGCATTTTGTGTTAATTCTAGGATGTGGGGTAGTGGGTGCTATTGGCATTTTGATATTTAAAAATGGCCTTTCTGAACTGTATGGTAACCCTGCGCTGTCTCATTTACTTGAGCTATTTTTTATATTTCCCCTTTTCTATATGATTTACAATTCAGTACCGACATTTCTTGTGGCATTAGATAAAACACATTTAATTAAGTGGTACTGTCCCTTAATCGCAATAGTTAATACCCTTGTAATTACATATGTAGCCACTTTTGCATCGTTTTTAGTTGTTATCTGGGTGTTAATTATCACCGCAGGTATATCCGCTGTTATTGCATTACTCCTACTTGCGTGGTTGACAAAAAATCCACAAGATGATGTTAACTTTAAAGATACCAAGTTTACTTATTCTGATGTTATAGGTTATTCATGGTTTTTAGTTATCGCGGCAGCCATAACAATATTGGGTAGTAAAATTGACCAGTTTATTATATCCAATAAGCTAGGACTCGAAGCTTTTGCTGTATATTCTGTAGGTGCTTTTCAGATACCCATTTATAGCCTCATTCAATCAAGTGTTAATTCAGTCATGCTACCGCAGTTAACCTCTCATATTGTTAATAATCAATGGGACAAACTGCGAAGTTTATGGCGTGAATCTGTCGATAAAATAAGCCTTGTAGCATTACCTTTGGCGGCAGTCTTAACAGTATTTTCATATGAGTTTATTACACTGTTTTTTGGCGATAAATATGGCGATGCAGCAACAATATTTTTGATATTTTCATTGTTAGCTCCTATAAAGTGCATTTCATTTGGATTGATTTTTAGAGCGTCAGGCAAGCCACAATATGACCTTATCGGTGCTGTAGTTTTCCTTATTATATCAACAATACTGACATTCGTAGGGGTTACTTATTGGGGTGATATAGGGGTTGCTGTTGGTGTGGTCATGGCAACATTGTTGCTGGTCTTCTTGATGACTTTGTTGATCAAAATATACACCAAAGGTGAAATGGGATTTTTTGATATACTTCCGGTTTTTTTCTTTGTCCGATTCATTGGTTGGATATCATTATTTTTTGCTTTTAAAAAAGTAATTGGGTGGATACAGTTTTGAAAGAACTCCTCAAACGTTTTATCACTGCAAACGACTTTCTTTATGGGAAGGTTTATAATTATGGCTTTGTCACTAAGTTTAACTTTCGACAGTATTTTTTTAATAGAGTGATTAATTTCTTGTCAGGTAAAAAACAGGGAAAATATAACTGTGCTCATTTTACTTCCCGAGTTATCGCTGGTGATAAGTTGATACTCGAAGGGTCTAAAAAAGGCACATATTGCAGTCTTGTTGTGAGCGGTGGTTGCTACTTACAGGCCGGTAACGGAATAAGAATTGGTGAGGGAACTATTTGGGCACCCAATGTCGCAATTATTAGTGCAAACCATGATATGAGTCGTACCGATCATGGTTGGTCTCAGGCTGAAGGCGTTGTTATTGGCAAAGACTGTTGGATTGGTACCGGTGTAACTATTTTGCCCGGTGTTGTAATTGGCGATAATTGTATTATTGCCGCGGGTGCCGTTGTGACACGCTCTTTTTCTGCTAGTCATTTGGTGATTGGTGGTGTGCCAGCGAAAGAATTACAATAGGCTAGGTTTATCTTTAGAATACATGTCTAGAATTGCACTTGAGTGTGCTCTAGCAAATATATTGATGGAGTTTTATGAAAATATTAACAGTAATTGGTGCCAGACCACAGTTTATAAAGGCTGCAACAGTGAGCCGAGTGATTGCAACAATGGATAATGTCACCGAAGTAATTGTGCATACAGGGCAACATTTTGATGCCAATATGAGTGATGTTTTTTTTGAACAAATGGGGATACCAAAACCTGACTATAACCTTGAGATAGCTTCTTTATCGCATGGTGCTATGACAGGAAGGCAATTGGAAGCCATAGAGAAAGTACTATTGATAGAAAAACCTGATTGGGTAATTGTATATGGCGATACTAACTCTACTTTAGCAGGAGCGCTTGCTGCATCAAAATTACATATTAAGGTTGCACATGTAGAGGCTGGATTACGCAGCTTTAATATGAGAATGCCTGAAGAACAAAATAGAATTGTAACCGATCGAATAAGTACAATGTTATTTTGTCCCACTCAAACGGCATTAGAAAATCTAAATAATGAAGGTTATGCCAACCTAAATATTAAAACAGTGGTTTCCGGCGATGTAATGTATGATGCGGCATTGTTCTATAAACAGTTTGCAACTAAACCGAAACAATTATGTAATTTAGATTTATCAGATGGATTTATCTTATCAACAATTCATAGAGCTGAAAATACGGATGATGCAGCAAGGTTATCGGAGCTTGTTGATGCTTTGAATGAATTACATAAGTCAAAGCCTGTTATTATGCCACTTCATCCGCGCACGAAGAATAAGTTATCTGAGTTGGGTCTACTATTGAATATTCATTTAATTGATCCTGTTGGTTATTTAGAGATGGTTTACCTCTTAGAACATTGTACTTTTGTTGCTTCAGATAGCGGAGGGGTACAAAAAGAAGCATATTTCTTTAGTAAACAATGTCTTATATTAAGGGATGAAACTGAATGGGTTGAATTAGTCCAATGTGGTTCGAACAAAATAGTTGGTGCAAATAAAAAAACAATTCTTGATGAAGCATCAAAGTTGTCTAACAATCAATTGTTTAATGAAGACTTCTACGGCGACGGTAATTCCGCTTTGAGAATTGTTAATAATTTGATTAATTTTTCAAGTTAAAATTAAATGCATTTAATTTTGGAACTATATTAATGATATTTATTACCAACTCACCAGTATGGTCACTAGGTAAAGGTAAAGGTGCACCATCATTTTATAAGACTTTAAAGCTATATAATGATAAAGAACACGATGTTTTATTGTTGACCACTGAAGCGGATTTAGAGTTAGGTGAGTTAAGTTATCTAACTGTAAAAAAAATACCTAGTTTACCATTGATTAAAAGTCATTTTTTATTTGGTAGCTTTAGATTAGTAAATAAACTCGTAAATTACTTTATCTATCAATTAATTGGTTTTTGTTATTTATTACTTAATCTGAAATCTCATAAGCTTATTTATGCCTATGAGATTGGTTTTGTACCTGCAGCCAAATTTTGTGGTTTTATTCGTCGGTTAGCAGTTGTAAGTAGATTTCAAGGTACAATTTTAACAAGTCTGGTAGAGGAAGTTTCATTATTTAAAAAGCTTTATCTTAAAATAAAGTTTTTGGATCATATTTGGGCACTAAAAACAAAAACTAATCTTAGTATTATGACTAATGATGGTACTAAGGGACTTGATGTATTGTTACTTTTGGGGAGAGATAAAGACGATATTTTATTTCTTTCAAACGGAGTAGATCTTCCTGATTTTGATAATATTGAGTTATCTTCGTATACAAAAAATCAAAAAATAAATGATATTGTTTTTTCCTCAGTATCTAGAGTGCAAAAGTGGAAAAGATTAGACAGATCGATAGATATCTTTGAGAAATTTTACAAAGCTAATCCTAATTCGCACTACAACATCTGCGGTGATGGCATCGAGCTAGAAAATATGAAAGCATATGTTAAAAATAAGAAACTATGTCACGCAATAACTTTTCTTGGCTCAATTGATAAAAATACTGTTTATAGCGTTTTACAAGATTCTCATTATTTCCTTTCAAGTTATAGTTTAAGTAATTTAGGAAACCCTTTATTTGAAGCTATTCGATGTAATAATATCGTAGTTACTTTAGATAATGGTGATACAGCTAAAGTTATAGAGGATTGTGTTACAGGATATATATCTCCTGAACTAGACTATTTGAAAAATGCAGATAGTTTGATTGGTAGCTTTGATAATAAAGTTCTTTTCAATGAAATTGTATGTAATGCAAATAAAAAGCTAGATGAAATTTTGGTTACTTGGGATGAGAGAATGAATCTCGAGTATAGTTTCGTTACTAAATATTTAACTTTTAAATAATATTGATTTTTACATATAATTTATTTTATGAATTTATAAAATTATTGTTAGGATACTTTTCTTTTGAATATTCTTTTTGTATCAAACATGTACCCGAGTAAAGAACGACCTTCTTATGGGGTTTTTGTTAAAAACATTTATGACGAAATGGAACAAGCTCATTCAGGTAAACTAATTTTGTGCGTTATGACACATTCAGAAAATAAAATGTGGCCATATTTGAATTTTTACTTAAAATTTCTATTTCTTCTGATAACTAATAAAGTTGATATTGTATACTGCCATTTTCTTTCTCGGACTTCAATTTTAGGCGCGACAGCTAAGTTTTTTTTTGGCAAGAAGGTCGTTTTTAATGTTCATGGTTCTGACTATTTATTACCTAAGATTAAGGGAGGCATTCAGCATAAGTTTAATTTATGGGCAATAAGTTTTGCTAATGGTATTGTTGTACCCTCTAATGCTTTTAAGCAATTTATTCTGCCTGATATTAATACTAGTTATGAGTATAAAATATTTATATCACCTTCTGGAGGCGTAAATATTCCGACTGATATTCAATACAGCCGTCACAATATTCAACCTTTAAAATGTTTGTATGTAGGCAGAGTAAATGCTGCGAAAGGGATTGATACTATTATTGATGCTTTAAATGCAGTCACTCGTGATGTAGAACTTACTGTTGTTGGTAAGGTTGAAGAAGACCTGTTTGCTTCATTGAATAATGAGAATGTTTCTTGTCTTGTTGTTGGGGAGGTAACTCAAGAATTACTTAAACAATATTATTCACAGTCAAATTTGTTTTTATTTCCGACCAAATATTTCGAAAGCCTTGGTCTTTCACCTCTCGAGGCTATGAGCTTCGGATTACCCGTCATTGGATCTAATTATGGTCCTGTGCCTGAATATGTTCGAGATGGCTACAATGGATTTTTAATTGAAAAAGGTAACAGTGCTGAATTGCTCGATTGTATAGAGCGTTTTTGTCATCTCAGCTCTGCCCAGCGTCAAAATTTATCTGTCAATGCTGCCAGCACCGCACTAGAATACTCCCGTAAAAAGGTAGTTAAAGACCTTTTGCGTTATTTGGAGAGTTGTTTTGAAAACGCGTAAAATACTTGGATGTCCAATAAACTTAGTCAATTCGGATATGGCAAGAGAACACATCAATAATTTTATTGAAAACAAAAGGTTTGGTTATTTTGTAGCCATTAATGCTGAGAAAATATACCGATATCGGAAAGATGAGCAGTTAAAGAATGTTATCGATGCTTCTTTATATCCTTACCCAGATGGTGCAGGGGCTGTCATTTCTGGCCGTCTATTTTTTGGTGTCAAAAGTGAAAAGATCAATATGCCAGTGCTTGTGCTGGAAGAAGCTAATAGAAATAACTGGCGTGTATTTATTTATGGTGCCCAGGAAGACATTCACAATGACGCTATTGCTAAAATAAAAATCAAGTACCCCAATATCATTATTGTTGGCAATATGCACGGTTATAACTCCCAAGAAGTTGCTATTGATAGTATTGCTAACTCAAAACCACAAATCGTTTTATTGGCTTTAGGTTCCCCTCGTCAAGAGTTTTTTGCAAACAAATGCTCTGTGTCACATCTTGAGTCGATTTTTGTTGGTTGTGGTGGTGCATTGGATATTATTAGTGGTCGCTTGAATCGGGCACCATCATTTTTTGTGAACAATGGATTAGAGTGGTTTTATAGGCTAGTTCAAGAGCCGTGGCGCTGGAGGCGTCAGCTTGTGTTGCCTTTGTTTTTGTTTGAAATAATTAAAGAAAAATTATTTAAAAAAAAATCTAAATGATTTAAAGCTCTAGTTAATACCATTAGATGATTCAAATTTAGAAATTGTTTCTTAATAGACGTATTTTCGTCTGATCTTGTTAACTTATCGATTCTGCGCAAGGATAACCTGTATCTTGTTATTGATATTCGCTAGCGCTATAATGGCGTGATCTAATAATTTTCCTATACAAAACTAATGTAAAGCGTTGTTTTTAAAGAGGTTTCATGGAAAGCGTACTCCCAGCCTTTATTACTTTTATTCTTACGTGCACTGCAGTGCAATTTCTCAAACCTTTAGCGCAGTTTGTTGGTTTAGTTGACATACCTAATGATCGTAAGCAACACCAAGGTGAAGTTCCGTTAATTGGTGGCCTGGCTATTTATCTTAGTATCCTTTTGGTTTCATCTACTTTTTTTGAATATAGTCGAGAACTAAATATTTATCTGATATCAGCTGCATTGATATTATTTTTAGGGATTTTAGATGACAAGTATGACTTGTCAGTTAGATTGAGGGTTGTCTCGCAGGTTATCATTGCATCGTTAATGATATTTGGCGCCGAAATTTATTTATCGTCCCTAGGACATATTGTGTATTTTTTCGAGTTAAAGCTTAGTTTTATGGGCATTTTCTTGACCGTTATTGCTGTAATCGCAGCGATTAACGCATTCAATATGGTTGATGGAATTGATGGCCTGGCAGGTTGTTTGAGTTTAATCACTTTTGCATCGCTTGCTTTTCTGTTACATCGAATTGACAGCCCATGGTTTATGTTACCGGTTTTATATGTTTCAGCTTTGCTTGCCTATTTAATGTTCAATTTGCGTTGGCCGTCATCAAAATTGTATAAGATATTTATGGGTGATGCTGGCAGTATGTTGATAGGTTTAACTGTTGTTTGGTTATTGGTTATTGGAACCTCTGCGGACAATAACGCATTTAATCCTGTTACAGCCTTGTATTTAATTGCGATACCTTTAATGGATATGGCTGCAATAATGTATCGCCGAGTTAAAAAGGGTCATTCCCCTTTTACCGCAGATAGAGATCATTTACACCACATATTTGAAAGAGCGGGTTATAGCAGAAGACAAACACTGGTTCGCATTAGTTTTCTTTCATTGTTATTGGCAGCTATTGGCATTTCATCTGAGCTTTTAAATGTACCAGAATGGATTATGTTTGTTGGTTTTATTGCCATATTTACCGCTTATAGTTGGGCTTTGTCTCATGTTTGGCAAATACTTACCTGGCTAAAAAAGTAAGCCAATACAGTTGAGTCATTTTTTTCTTTAGAATTTATTGAGGCCTTGAGTGAAAACTCAAGGCCTCAATGTTTTTATAGGTATTTGCTGGAATGGCAGTAGTTCCATGGCATGATTTTTGTGCTAAGTTAAATCCATCTAAAATATAAAATGGATTTTTTATGCAGATACTTCATCATGGTGCGGTTAATGGCGTAACTGGCTCTTGTCATCAATTGGATATCAATGAAACTGGCAGATTATCAAGTTATCTTATTGATTGTGGATTGTTTCAAGGCGCGGAAACCGCGGGTAAATCTTCTGCTCAGCAGCTTCAAATTGAGTTTGATATTAGTGCTATTCAAGCGTTAATTGTCACCCATTGTCATATTGACCATGTCGGTCGGATCCCTTATTTAATCGCTGCAGGTTTTGATAAACCTATTTATGCCACTAAAGCGACTGCGGCATTGTTGCCATTAGTGATTGAAGATGCATTAAAAATTGGCGTGACGCGTGATAAAAAGTTGATTGATGCTTTTTTATTACGACTTGAATCATTAATATTGCCGATTGATTACCATCAATGGACACCATTGCCTCTAGATGATAGCAATGCTAAGCAGCACGACGTTACCGAGATTAAACTTAAGTTTAAACCTGCCGGTCATATCTTGGGTTCAGCCTATGTTGAGTTTGACCTAATAGGTAAGGTAAAACATCGAGTGGTATTTTCAGGTGATTTAGGTGCAACTTATGCTCCTTTACTGGCCAGTCCCCGCAGTCCTTATCGCGCCGATACGTTAGTCATTGAATCTACCTATGGTGATAAGAATCATCAGGGTCGAAAAGATCGCAGTAAATTGCTTAAGCAGATTATTGAAAAGTGTGTTGCTGATAATGGTGTGGTACTCATTCCTGCATTCAGCATTGGCAGAACTCAAGAGTTATTATATGAGTTTGAAAACATTATAGCTAAAAACCAGCATAATCCTATTTGGCAAAATATCGATATTATTGTCGACTCTCCCATGGCGGCTAAGTTCACCCAGAAGTACCTGCAATTCCAAGCTTTATGGGATAGTGAAGCTAAACGGGTGGTTAATAAAGGCCGTCACCCGTTAGATTTTGAGCAACTTTATACTATCGATAGTCATCAAGACCATCTAGCGGTGATCAACTACCTTAACTCTCGTAATAAGCCAGCCATCGTTATTGCAGCCTCTGGCATGTGCAGTGGTGGGCGTATTATGAATTACCTGAAACGCTTTTTATCTGAGCCTACCGCTGATGTGTTGTTTGTGGGCTATCAAGCTCAAGGTACACCGGGTAGGGACATTCAAAACTTTGGCCCGAAAGGTGGCTATGTAATGTTGGATGACGAACGTATCGATATTAAAGCCGGTGTGCATACTATAAGCGGTTACTCAGCCCATGCTGATCAAGCTAATTTAATTAACTTCGTCAAACGTATGCATCATAAACCCAAACATATACGTATAGTGCATGGTGATGATGAGGCCAAACAAGCGCTTGCAGACAAGTATCACCAACTACTACCCGACTGTAATGTTGAGATTGGTAAAGCTTAGGGTCTAGGTCATTTTACGAGTTGTTATTTAATGCTGTTAGATTTTATAAATCAGATCCCGGCCCACAAGCATTACCGGGATGACGGTGGGTGGTTCATTGCCGGGATGACGGTAGGTGGTTCATGCCTGTATGAATGCAGAAGCTGCACTACCTATAAGACTGCCGGTTTATGTTTTTCTTCGTCATCCCCGAGATCTGTTATCGGGGATCTCGATCTTAGATATTTTGTATGGAGACAGGATCCCGGGCCAGAAGCATTACCGGGATGACGGTAGGTGGTTCATGCCTGTATGAATGCAGAAGCGGCACTACCTATAAGACTGCCGGTTTGATTTTTTTCGTCATCCCCGAGATCTGTTATCGGGGATCTCGATTTTAGATATTTTGTATGATGACTAGATCCCGGCCCAGAAGCATTACCGAGATGACGGTGGGTGATGCATTGCCTGTATGACAGCAGATGCGGTATTACCAATATGATTGCCGGTTTGATGTTTTTTTCTTCGTCATCCCCGAGATCTGTTATCGGGGATCTCGATTTTAGATATTTTGTATGATGACTAGATCCCGGCCCAGAAGCATTACCGAGATGACGGTAGGTGGTTCATTACCGGGATTACGGTGGGTAGGTGTATTACTGGGATGACGGTGGTTTTGTATACCGAGGTGACGGCGTGACCGTAATACCGGTGGTACATCTTAATCGTTAACCCTTGGTAGACTTTGTATTGTCACTTACAATTAACCTTAATGATTTTGATATAATTGGGTGAATGTCTTTGAAGATTTTAGTGACGGGTGGAGCAGGTTTTATTGGCTCGGCCTTAGTGCGTTTTATAATTGAGCATACCCAAGATGAAGTCGTTAATGTTGATAAACTCACCTATGCGGGTAACTTAGCGTCTTTACAATCTGTGAGTAATAACCCGCGTTATCATTTTGAGCTGGTCGACATTTGTAATCGTGCTGAGTTAGATCGTGTTTTTGCTGAACATCAGCCTGATTTTATTATGCATTTAGCCGCTGAAAGTCATGTTGACCGTTCAATTACTGGACCCAGTGATTTTATTCAAACCAATATTGTCGGCACTTTTACGTTGTTGGAGACAGCGCGTGAATACTGGCAAACACTCGTCCTTGCTAAACAGAATCAATTTCGTTTTCACCATATTTCTACCGATGAAGTGTTTGGTGACTTACCTCATCCTGATGATGTGTGTGCTGATCAAGTTGCCTATTTACCTAAATTCACTGAACAAACATCTTATGCACCCAGTAGTCCTTATGCAGCATCAAAAGCATCCAGTGATCATTTAGTTCGTGCATGGTGCCGAACATATGGCTTGCCAACGATTGTGAGTAATTGTTCGAATAATTATGGTCCTTACCACTTTCCTGAGAAGTTAATTCCACTGGTTATTTTAAATGCAATAGAGGGCAAAGATTTACCGATTTATGGTAAAGGCGATCAAATTCGTGATTGGTTATATGTCGAAGACCACGCTAGGGCACTGTATAAAGTGGTGACTGAAGGTAAGGTGGGTGAGACCTACAATATTGGTGGCCATAATGAGCAACGCAATATCGATGTAGTGAAGGCTATTTGTGGTATTTTAGATGCTCTTTTGCCTAAAGAGACTTCTTACGCTGAACAAATTACTTATGTCACAGACAGACCCGGTCATGACCGTCGTTATGCTATTGATACCACCAAAATAAGCAATGAATTGAACTGGCAACCACAAGAAACCTTTGCAACAGGTTTACGTAAAACCATCGAGTGGTATTTAACTCACCAAACCTGGTGTCAACATGTGCAAGATGGTCGTTATCAAGGTGAGCGTTTAGGCCTTAATTCTTGATAACGGTTGATTAAATACTGGCTTGTGTCACGTTGAAAATGAGAGGGGTTATGAAAGGCATTATTTTAGCGGGTGGAACGGGTACGCGTTTATATCCTCTCACGCGTGGAATATCCAAGCAGTTGCTGCCGGTTTATGATAAGCCGATGATTTATTATCCTTTATCAACCTTAATGTTGGCGGGTATAAGAGATATTCTTATTATCACTACCGCTGAAGATAAACACAGTTTTGAACGTCTTTTGGGTGATGGTTCAGATTATGGTGTGCGCCTAAGTTACGCAATCCAGGCGTCACCAGATGGCATAGCACAAGCTTTTATCATTGGTGAATCGTTTATTGGTCATGATAATGTTTGCTTGGTATTAGGGGATAATATTTTTTATGGACAGTCATTTAGCCATACCCTTAAACAAGCTGTAAGTAAGCCGTTCGGCGCAACAATATTTGGTTATCAGGTGAAAGATCCTGAGCGATTTGGCGTGGTAGAGTTTGATCCGCAAATGAATGCTATTTCGATTGAAGAGAAACCACTAAAGCCTAAGTCGAGTTACGCGGTTACTGGGCTGTATTTTTATGATAATCGGGTAGTTGAGTTTGCGAAGGCGCTTACACCTTCAGCCAGACATGAGCTTGAAATAACCGATTTAAATCAACGGTATTTAGATGATGCAAGTTTATCAGTTGAGCTTTTAGGCCGAGGTTTTGCTTGGCTTGATACTGGCACCCATCAAAGCTTGCATCAGGCGTCTTCTTTTGTGCAAACCATTGAAGCCGTGCAAGGATTAAAAGTAGCGTGTTTAGAAGAGATAGCTTGGCGTAATGGTTGGCTTTCTGACGATGACCTGCGCCGAATTGCGCAACCATTATTGAAAAATGAATACGGCCAATACCTACTACGTTTGATTGAGGAAGTAGGCTAATGCGTTTGTTGATCACTGGGGCCAATGGTCAGCTGGGGCGATCGCTAGTCGCATATTTGCACTGCGTTATGATGCCTCATGTTGAAGTATTAGTGTTAACAAAGCAGCAGTTAGATATCTCAAACCTTGATGCTGTTGAACTAGTAATGGCAAAGTTTCAACCCGATTATATTATTAATACCGCGGCTTATACCGCAGTTGATATTGCTGATAATAATGTTGAGTTAGCCTATGCAATTAATTGTGATGGTGCAGAAAATGTAGCTAAAGCTGCTAATAATATTGGTGCGACAATATTACATGTCTCGACCGATTATGTTTTTGCTGGTGATAAGCTTGGCGAATATCAAGAAGACGATATTACCAGTCCTTTAAGTGTGTATGGCGAAAGTAAACTCGCTGGTGAAGTTGCTGTAATGCAATCTAACCCTAAGCATATTATTTTGCGTACTGCCTGGATGTTCAGTGAATATGGCAATAATTTTGTCCGCACTATATTACGTTTAAGTCAGGATAAACCCACTTTACATATTGTTGATGATCAGTTTGGTGGCCCTACTTATGCGGGACATGTCGCACAGACTTTGATTTCGATTATGCTGCAATTAGATACTAATACAGCTCATACTCTAGGTGCTCAGCGTGGCCAAAATGAGCATATTAATAACACTCTTTATGGCGTGTATCATTTCTCAGGTTTGCCCCATGTGAGTTGGTATCAATTTGCGCAAAAGATAGTTCAACAAAAGATTGTGAATGATCACAAACAGACTGAAAATCATCGCATAGCAACAAAGTTGAACCTTGCTGAATTAAAGCCAATTAGCACAAATGAGTATCCTGTCGCCGCAAAACGACCGCACAATAGTAAATTACATTGTCAAAAAATCACTGACACATTCGGCATTCATCCCAGTGACTGGATGTCGGCTTTATCTAAGGTTGTGACTGTATTAGCGCCGCTTGCATTAGAGGATGATGCTTCGCAGATAAGATTTACACCTCCAATTAAGTCCGAGAAAGAGCAATAAATGAACGTGATTGAAACTAATATCGCCGGTGTAAAAATCATTGAGCCAAAGGTGTTTGGTGATGACAGAGGCTATTTCTGCGAAACCTGGAATCAACAACAGTTTGAGACATTAGTTGCAGGCAAGCCAACTCATTTTGTGCAAGATAATCATTCTAAGTCGGTAAAAGGCACCTTGCGCGGATTACATTTCCAGCGTCAGCAGACTCAAGGTAAGTTAATTCGAGTCATATCAGGTGAAATATTTGATGTTGCCGTTGATATTCGCACTGACTCGCCGACATATGGGCAATGGGTTGGGGTGTTGCTTTCTGCTGACAATAAACGCCAAGTTTGGATCCCTGCCGGTTTTGCCCACGGTTTTTATGTACTAAGTGATTTTGCAGAATGTGTTTATAAATGCACCGATTATTATCATCCACAATCAGAAGAAACCATTTTGTGGAATGATGCTCATCTAGATATCAAGTGGCCTGTAAATGATGCACCGTTATTATCGGACAAAGATCAACATGGACACTTGTTTAAAAATATTAGGCCACTTGTTTGACTAAAGCCAGATCCCGGTCCAAAAGCATTACCGGGATGACGGTGGGTGTGTGCTTACCAGGACGACGCTAGGTGGAAGCTTACCAGGACGACGCTAGGTGGACGTTATCGGGATGATGGTTGCTGGTGTATTGGCTGTATGACTGCAGATGGGGCATTACCAATATGATTACCGGTTTGATGTTTTTCTTCGTCATCCCCGAGATCTGTTATCGGGGATCTCGATTTTAGATATTTTGTATGAAGATTAGATCCCGGCCCAGAAGCATTACCGGGATGACGGTGGGTAGGGCATTTGCTGTATGACTGCCGGTTTGATGTTTTTTCTTCGTCATCCCCGAGATCTGTTATCGGGGATCTCGATTTTAGATATTTTGTATGAAGACTAGATCCCGGCCCAGAAGCATTACCGGGATGACGTTAGGTGGAAGCTTATCGGGATGACGGTAGGTGGCATTACCAATATGATTACCGGTTTGATGTTTTTCTTCGTCATCCCCGAGATCTTTTATCGGGGATCTCGATTTTAGGTATTTTGTATGAATACTAGATCCCGGCCCAGAAGCATTACCGGGATGACGCTACGTGGAAGCTTACCGAGATGGCGCTAGGTGGATACATTACCTCTATGACTGCCGGTTTGATGTTTTTTCTTCGTCATCCCCGAGATCTGTTATCGGGGATCTCGATTTTAGATATTTTGTATGAATACTCGATCCCGGCCCAGAAGCATTACCGGGATGACGGTGGGTGCATTACCTGGGTGATGCTAGGTGGAAGCTTATCGGGATGACGGTGGGTGGAAGCTTATCGGGATGACGCTAGGTGGAAGCTTATCGGGATGACGGTGGGTGGACACATTACCAATATGATTGCCGGTTTGATTTTTTTCGTCATCCCCGAGATCTTTTATCGGGGATCTCGATTTTTGCAGTTGGCAGGTATTGTACGTAGAACCTTTGATTTAAAGGCATATTTTAGGATTTAAAGTAGATCATCATAAAGATCAACCCAGTAAGGGTTATTTTTCTCTATCAGTTTGATTTTCCAATCTCGATGCCATTTTTTAAGTTGTTTCTCACGAGTGATGGCTTGATAAATATCATCATGAATTTCAAAATAAACTAATTTCTTGGTGTTATATTTTTTACTAAACCCATCACACACGTTATTTTTGTGTTCATATATACGCTTTATAAGTGAAGACGTTACCCCTATATAAAGAGTGCCGCTAGGTTTATTAGTGAGTATATAAGCGTATGATTGCTAATCCATAGCAGTGGAAACCTATCCATAGTTAGCGTATTTTCTGGTTATTATGGTAGTTGATAAAGTCACTTTTGGCATATAGCGGTAACAAGGCGCAGGTACTGGTAATAATGTTATTGAGCGCTCAAATAAGTCCAGAGAACGTCATCCGCTATTTTTGTTTGTGCGGATGACGTCATTTAAACTGGGTTAATCTAGCCCTAAAAACCCTCCTGTTTGATGTGCCCATAGCTGGCTATAAATACCGCCACTGGCGATAAGTTCTTGGTGGCTACCTTGCTCAACTATTTTGCCTTTGTCTAATACGATTAACCTGTCCATCGCGGCTATGGTTGATAGTCGATGGGCGATGGCGATAACGGTTTTACCTTCCATTAATTCATATAATGATTCTTGAATCGCCGCTTCAACTTCAGAGTCGAGTGCTGATGTGGCTTCATCTAACAGCAAAATAGGGGCGTTTTTAAGCAATACCCGGGCAATGGCGATACGTTGGCGTTGTCCGCCTGACAGTTTTACACCACGTTCACCAACTTGAGCATCCAGGCCGACATTGCCATGTGGGTCTGTTAATGCGGCAATAAACTCGGTAGCTTGTGCCTGTTGAATCGCTGCAACTAATTGTGCTTCGCTGGCATTAGGGTCACCATAAAGAACGTTTTCACGAATGGAGCGGTGCAATAGCGATGTGTCCTGTGTCACCATGCCGATATGAGCGCGTAATGAGTCCTGGGTGACATCTTTTAATCCTTGTTGATCAATTAAAATCTCACCTTTTTCGATGTCATGAAAACGCATTAATAAATTCACTAGGGTAGATTTACCTGCGCCTGAACGTCCTACTAATCCGACTTTTTCACCGGCTTTAATGTGCAAGTCTAGCCCTTCAATCACGCCAGTTTTTTCACCGTAATGAAAGCTTACCTGATTGAAGTCAATTTGCCCTCGGCTAACATTGAGTGGTTTGGCATCGACTTTATCTTCAATCAAAATAGACTTAGATAAAGTATTCATTCCATCTGTCACTGTGCCAATATTTTCAAATAATGAACTGATTTCCCACATTATCCATTGTGACATGCCATTGAGTCGCAGTGCTAAGCTAACCGCAATAGCGATAGCGCCGACTGTGATGGCATCGTCCGCCCATAACCAAATAGATACCGCAGTAATAGTGAAGGCTAAGATGTAGTTGATGATTTGTACTGATACGTTAATCACGGTGACCAGACGCATTTGGCCGTAAACGGTTTTTAAAAAAATCATCATGCTGTCTTTGGCGTAATCGGTTTCTTGTTGGGTATGAGAAAACAGTTTTACGGTGGCTATATTGGTATAGCTGTCAACAATTCGCCCTGTCATGGTTGAACGTGCGTCGGCTTGCTCTGTTGCTATAGCTTTAAGTTTTGGTACTAATTTCCATTGGATAGCCACATAAGCCGCTAACCAAATTAGCATCGGCAGCATTAGGCGTAAGTCTGCGCTGGCAATCATGACTAACATTGAGGTGAAGTAGACTAAAATGTATACCAATACATCGAGTAGTTTCATCACGGTTTCACGTACTGCAAGGGCTGTTTGCATGACTTTGGTGGCCACGCGCCCTGCAAAATCATCTTGATAGAACGAGATACTTTGTTTCAGTAAATAACGGTGTGCCATCCACCGGATAGCCATAGGGTAATTACCTAACAAGGTTTGATAAACAATTGATGCATGTAGCCAAACTAGAAAGGGAATAACGACTAACACGATAACCGACATGGTGATTAACGTGTCACCTTCATCTTGCCATAATGTCTGGGGATTTTTCGTCACCAACCAATCAACCAATTGTCCCATAAAGCCAAAAAGGGACACTTCTAGCATCGCCAAAAGAGCGGTTAGCACCGACATCGCAATCAATGGCGCGCCGAACCCTTTGGTATAATGACGGCAAAAAGCATATAAGCTTTTGGGTGGTTGAGTCGGTTCTTCGGGTGGCAAAGGTTGTACGAGTGATTCAAAAAATTTAAACATGCAAGGCTCTGGTTATTCTTCAATAATCTTTGCTGTTAGGATACCTCAAGTACTTTATAACCTCAGTATTATTTACCGCTAATATTGAGAGAAATGTAAATGGCTGTGTTTGTGGTGGTTGTTCAATTAGGGGAGGCTTCAGTACCGATTTCCGCTAGTGCAAAATGGTCTGCTGACGTAAAGTAAGCTTATTATTCCTTCTACTGGTGCCATTGTGGCTATTCTTCCTGAACATGATTGTACGATTTTGGCCGAGGTGTGTCGGCAAGCTAGGCTTAGCCGTGACGCGCGATTTGATGGCCAATTTTATACGGGTGTTTTCAGTACTGGTATTTATTGTCGCTCTATTTGTCCCGCGTCACCGCCGCATGAGAAAAACGTTCGCTACTTTGACAGCCCAATTAAAGCGGCTAATCATGGCTTAAGGCCTTGTTTACGTTGTCGTCCAGACAGTGCGCCTCACTCCTATGCGTGGATAGGCACTCAAACCACATTACAGCGGGCGATAAAGCTAATCGACAATGGCGCAATGGCAGGGGAGTCGGCTCTAAGTGTTGAACAATTGTCTGACAAACTCGGCATTAGCAGCCGATATTTAGTGAAATTATTTACTCAATTTCTGGGCACATCACCAAAGAAATATGCTCTATATCAGCAAGTGATGTTTGCTAAAATATTATTACATCAAACGGCGTTGCCGATAACCGATGTAGCACTTGCTTCAGGGTTTAATAGTATCCGCAGTTTTAATGACACATTTAAGCAAGCGCTACAATTAACGCCAACATCACTAAGAAAGAATCTTAGTAAAGCCTCTATTGATAAAAGCGACAAAACAGTTCAAACAGTGTCGACGGATATGCAAAGCAACCATCAAAACACCTATCAACGCGATGTTATGAATACCCGCGCGAGCATCACCTTAAAACTTAGCTATCGTCCCCCCTTAAACTGGCAGGCAATACATGACTTTTATCATTTAAGGCAAGTTGCCAATATGGAATGGTTGGCTGACGATATTTATGGTCGAAGTTTTAATCTTAATGGCGTTAAAGGCATATTGCAGCTCAAACACATAGAGACTAAGTCACTGTTTGAACTTGCGGTAAGCTTTGTTCAACCAACAGATTCACGTTATTTAGCTGCTGTGGTTAATGCCGTCAGAAAAATGCTTGATTTAGATGCTGACATGTTAACCATTGAGGGCCAACTGAAAAGTATTAAGGCTATCGATATCAATGCAGTTACATTAAAGCCGGGTTTGAGAATACCGGCTACGTTTTCGGTGTTTGAAGCAGCCTGCCGGGCCGTGCTTGGTCAACAAGTTAGTGTGGTCCAAGCCTCTAAGTTGCTCAATACTCTGGTGGAGCATTATGGTGAGAGTGTAACGCTTGGTCAGCAAACGTTTAGGTTGTTTCCGACGCCTGAAGTCATTGGCAGTGCTAGTTTAGATGAGCTGAAAATGCCAGGGGCAAGAAAGTTGGCATTAAATGGCTTAGGTAAGTTTGTGCATAATAACCCGCAGTCTTCACCACTCGATTGGCTTGATGTTAAAGGTATTGGCCCCTGGACTGTCGCCTATGCGCAAATGCGCGGTGAGAGTCAGTCTAATGTATTTTTGAGCGGTGATTTAGTGATCAAAAATCGCTTAAAAGCATTATGTGACAAAAGCGCTACTAGCATAGAAACCGCAAAACAATATCAACAACTGGCAGATCAGGTTGCCGAGCAAGCCGCGCCATGGGGCAGTTACTTAACGTTTCAGTTATGGTCCGCCGAGTGATGTTGGTATTACTTAATCTCGGTATGATTTAATTAAAGCCCGCCTGGATTTAATTTATACAAGGATACACAAAATGGTTAATCAATATCAGCCGCCAGTATTAACAGTCAATTTAACCAGCCCTGTGGGGGTGTTGTCAGTAAAAGCGTCAAGCGAAGGACTGACTCATTTGACGGTTGTTGATATTAGCCGTCAATCGGCTGCTGTTGAAATATTTGACGATGTTATTGAACTTGAATGTAATCGCGAGCAATCAGATGACCTAAGTCGACAACAAAAGCATCTTGCTCAGCAACACATAAATAAGGTCCATAAGCAGTTAACTGAATATTTTGCCGGTAAGCGTAAGGTGTTTGATCTATCTCTCGCGCCCAAAGGTACTGTGTTTCAGCATCAAGTTTGGCAAGCATTATCAGCCATGCAATTTGGCGAGATATGCAGTTACAGCGACATTGCTAACGGTATAAATCGCCCTAAAGCGGTAAGGGCAGTTGGTGCTGCAAATGGGGCCAACCCGATTGCGATAATAGTGCCATGCCACAGAGTTATTGGTAAAAGTGGTAAGTTAACCGGTTATGCCTATGGCTTAGAGATGAAGCAATTCTTGTTAGGGTTAGAGGCTAAATATTAAAATGCCAAGTACGATGTTGCTCGGATTGAATAAATAGAAAAGCCAGATCCCGGCCCAGAAGCATTGCCGGGATGACGGTAGGTTAGAGATTGTGGGATGAATATCTAGTGTGCTTATTTCCGGGATGAAGATCTAGTGCTGCTGCCAGGATGACGATAGGTTCGACATTGGGGGATGACTTTTCCTCCGTCATCCCCGAGATCTGTTATCGGGGATCTCGATTTTAGATACTTTGTATGAATACTGGTTCCCGGCCCAGAAGCATTGCCGGGATGACGGTAGGTTAGAGATTGTGGGATGAATATCTAGCGTGCTTATTTCCGGGATGACGATCTAGTGCTGCTGCCAGGATGACGATAGGTTCGACATTGGGGGATGACTTTTCCTCCGTCATCCTCGAGATCTGTTATCGGGGATCTCGATTTTAAATACTTTGTATGAATACTGGTTCCCGGCCCAGAAGCATTGCCGGGATGACGGTAGGTTAGAGATTGTGGGATGAATATCTAGTGCGCTTATTTCCGGGATGAAGATCTAGTGCTGCTGCCAGGATGACGATAGGTTCGACATTGGGGGATGACTTTTCCTCCGTCATCCCCGAGATCTGTTATCGGGGATCTCGCTTATTATTTCCAATTTAAAGTATTTTCGATAATGTCGTGGCTGGTTCAGAGTGTAGAATTGGATTGTTAGCTCACAGAACGGCACTCTGCTGATTGAATTATTTCAGACTTCACCCACAAACTAATGTAAAATTGTGGTTTATCCAAATTAATTGAATTGATACATGACCCAAACTGTTACTTTTACTGATTTTGGCTTGTCGGCGCCTTTGCTAGCTCGACTTGCTGAGCTAAATTATACCTCCCCAACACCTGTGCAAGCGGCGACAATTCCGGCGTTATTGCAAGGTCAGGATATTCTTGCGGGGGCCAATACCGGTTCAGGTAAAACAGCTGCGTTTGCATTACCTATCATTCAACATTTAAGCCTTAGCACCAAGAAAAATACCTCAAAAAATAATAATGTCAGTTGCTTAGTATTGGTGCCAACGCGTGAGCTCGCTAAACAGGTGGCCGATAGCTTTCAGTCTTACGCAAGTCATTTAAATGGCTTGATTAAAACCGTTGCCATTTATGGTGGTGTGTCAGTCAATACCCAAATGTTAGCTCTACGTGGCGGCGCCGATGTAGTGGTTGCTACGCCGGGGCGATTATTAGATTTACTCTCTTCAAATGCACTTAAGTTAAATACCGTTTCTCATTTAGTGCTTGATGAAGCTGATCGCATGTTAAGTCTTGGTTTTACCGAAGAGTTAAATCAAGTACTTGAGTTAATGCCAAAGAAAAAGCAAACCTTGCTGTTTTCTGCGACTTTTCCTGAAGAGGTCCAAGCGCTAGCTTCATCATTATTAACTAAGCCACTTGAGATACATTTACAAAGTGCTGAAGCAAGTACTTTGGTGCAACGCGTTTTTACTGTTAATCGTGAATCTAAAACGGCATTATTAGCGCACTTGATTAATGAAAATCAATGGCGTCAGGCACTTATATTCGTTAATGCAAAAAATACCTGTAATCATTTAGCCCAAAAACTGGCTAAAAGAGGCATTAATGCTGAAGTGTTTCACGGCGATAAAGCACAAGGTGCAAGAAATCGTGTATTAGAAGCTTTCAAATTGTCTGAAATTGATGTATTAATTGCCACCGACATTGCTGCTCGCGGTATTGATATTGAAAAACTACCCGTGGTAATTAATTTTGACTTACCCCGTAGTCCTGCTGATTATATGCACCGTATTGGCCGAAGCGGCCGAGCTGGTGAAGTGGGTTTAGCCATTAGTTTGCTTTGTCATGATGATTATCATCATTTCTCAGTGATAGAGAAAAAGAATCAAATTCGCCTTGAACGTGAGCAAATAGCTGGCTTTGAGGCAGATGAAGAAATGCCATTAAGCGCGCAAATCGTTAAACCAATGGCTAAGCCTGCAGGAACGGGAAAAAAGAAGCGTAAAAAACTTCCTCCTGAAAATGTAAATGTTTGGTCTAAAAACGAAATTAAGTAGTAGGTATATGAAACAAGTTTTTTGGTTAATAGATGGGCAACTTGCAGGACGCAGTGGTCCCAATAAAGATGCATGGGATTTAGCAGAACTTAAAGCCGCCGGATTCGGCGCGATAGCGTCACTGAATGATGGCGCTATGTGTGATACACAAGCTATGGCCGATTTAGGGATAGCACATCAAGTGTTTAGCTTACCTGATAACATTCCACCCATTGAAGATGATGTTGAGGTTTGTGCGGAAATTATGCCTAAGGTATTAGCATTTATTCGCCAGGCCGAGTCGGAAAATAAAGCCGTATTACTACATTGTCGCTCGGGGATTAATCGTACCGAACTTATGATGGCGTATTATTTAATGGAAAATGGCGCAGCTCCAGTGCATGCCGTTAGCCAGGTACGTAATGCCAGTGGTTTAGCGTTTGACGCTGAAGGCTGGGACCAGTTTGTTTACGACGTGTTATACAGACTACAAGGTTCATCTAACTAATTATTTATATTTGTTAGAATAAAGGAATACTTAACCGTTAAACACAGAGTCGATTTATCAATGACTCTTTGTAGCGCTGGTGGGTGTTCCTTTTTTATTGGATGTTATATTGGGGTTACCCAATAGCTCTAATCAACGAGCATCTCAAAGCATAATATTTTAGTATTGTGTTGGAATATTAATCGATTCAAACTTTCCATATTTGTTTAAATAGAAAATTGAATCGATAGCACAATAATGACAGCCATTTACTGCTATATTATCGAAGTAGTCATTTTATATTTTTTGTGAGGACACTCAATGGCATCAAAGGTTAGTAAAGCCAGTCAATCCCAAGGGTTGCTCCTGTTTCATTTAAATCAGAGTCAACTGTTTGCATTGGGCACATTAAAAGTTCGTGAACTGGTGCCTTTTACGGCCTTGACAAAAATTCCTAATTCTCATCCTAGTATCATGGGAGCAGCAGCTGTGCGTGGTGGCACCATTCCTATTATTGATATGGCAGCAGGTATTGGATTTAGACCGATAGATGAAAGTGAATTAAAAAATTGTTTTATCATTATTACTGATTGTCAGAGAATGGTGATTGGTTTTGTTGTACGTGCAATAGACAAAATTATTGAATGTAATTGGCGTGATATTGAACCGCCGGCGACTAATTTAGGCAAGAATGCCTTTTTAACGGGTGTGACACATTTTGAAGGCCGGTTAGTGCAATTGCTAGATGTTGAGCTATTGCTGTCAAAAATATTCCCACATGACCCATCTGTTAATCGTGCCATTTTAACCGATGTGCAGCGAGAAAAACTCAAACCATTACGTATTTTGATTGTTGATGACTCAAAAGTAGCCCGTAAGCAACTATCTGATGCGTTAGATTCGATTAACATTGGCTACCAGGTTACATCTAATGGCCAAGAAGCATTGACTATGATGGTTGAGGCGGCAAAAGAGCGCAATCCGGTGCAACTATTGGTAAGCGATATCGAAATGCCTGGTCTTGATGGATATGAATTATCGTTCGAGGTCAAAAATAACCCCGAAATTGCCAAAGCTTATATTATTTTACATACCTCGCTTTCAAGCGAAATTAGTTTAAGTCAAGCGAAGCAAGTTGGTGCCAATGAAGCGTTAACTAAGTTTGATGCCAAAGAATTGATCGAAGCCATGCTGCGCGGTGCAAAACACATTAGCGACGCAGCCAACTTGGTTAAATCTCCCAGTTAACATGTTTAATTAATGTGGCTAACATGGAAGTTTAGGGTAATTTCCGCATCAATTTAACGTCTTTGCTAGACTTTGCCCGCCTCATCCTGATATACAGACCTTAGTAAGTAAATCAATAATAATAAATAATGTTAAGGTAAAGTAATGAATCAAAACACATCACTGTTTGCACGTATCGCTAATGGTAGCTTAGTACTACAAATTATTGGCGGGATTATTTGTGGGGTTATCATCGCCTCTGTGTCAAGCGAAGCCGCTGGTCAGGTTGCTTTTTTAGGCGATCTATTTGTCGGAGCATTAAAGGCCATTGCGCCTATTTTAGTGTTTGTTTTAGTGGCGTCATCTATCGCTAATCAAAAGAAAGATAGCCACACTAATATGCGTCCTATTATTGTGCTGTATTTGATTGGTACTTTAGCCGCAGCGATTACAGCGGTTATGTTCAGTTTTATGTTTCCAACCACACTACTATTAGCCACAGGTATTGAAGGTTCTAATCCACCACAGGGTATTGGTGAAGTATTAAATACCTTGATGTTTAAAGTGGTTGATAATCCAGTTAATGCATTAATGACGGGCAATTATATTGGCATATTAGCTTGGGGTATCGGCTTAGGTGTCGCAATGCACCATGCAAGTGATTCAAGTAAACGTATGTTAGCTGACTTAAGTGATGGCGTATCGACTATTGTACGTTTTGTTATTCGCCTAGCACCTATTGGTATTTTCGGTTTAGTTGCGGCAACTTTTGCTACGACTGGCTTTGCCGCATTAGCCGGATATGGACAGTTATTGCTAGTATTAGTTGGGGCTATGTTATTTATTGCATTGGTGATAAACCCACTGATTGTATACATTAAAATTAAACGTAACCCGTATCCACTGGTGTTAAAATGCTTACGTTCAAGTGGTGTGACCGCATTTTTCACCCGTTCAAGTGCCGCTAATATTCCGGTTAATATGGCGTTGTGTGAAGAGTTGAAACTGCATAAAGATACTTATTCTGTGTCTATTCCACTGGGTGCGACAGTGAACATGGGTGGTGCTGCTATTACCATTACAGTACTGACTTTAGCGGCAGTGAATACGTTAGGCATTCAAATTGATATTACGACGGCGATTTTATTAAGCGTTGTTGCTGCCGTGTCTGCTTGTGGTGCATCAGGTGTTGCTGGTGGCTCGTTATTGCTAATACCCTTGGCATGTAGCCTATTTGGTATTTCAAATGATGTGGCGATGCAAGTTGTTGCGGTTGGTTTTATCATTGGCGTTATCCAGGACTCAGCGGAAACGGCATTGAATAGCTCAACTGACGTGGTATTTACCGCTGCGGCTTGTGAAGCGGCAGAGAATGCAGCAAACAAAACTCATTCAGTCTAAGGCATCGCTCTTTCAGCATTAAAAAATCATTACTGCATTAGAGCGTAAATGCGTTTAAAACAAAAATGCCGAACCCTTATTAGGTTTCGGCATTTTTTATGGCTTGTTTACTGAGCGAATCAATCAGTCACATTTTAAATGGTTGCTAGAAATGTGCTGAACTAACAAACTCTAATAGGGTTTGCTTGTAAGGATGAGTAATCGTTAGCGACTGTGCATGCAATTTTAATCGTGGGCTAGCATCAATACCCGCTTTATCAGCATAGAATGTGTCGCCAAGAATAGGGTGACCTAATGCCAACATATGCACCCTAAGCTGGTGGGTTCTACCGGTATGCGGACTAAGCTCAACTAAAGTGGAATAGGGACGTAGTTCAATTATTTTATAATCGGTTATAGCGGCTTTGCCTTGGTCGGTAACATGTTGAAAAGGCGGGTTATCGATTATTGGGCCTAAGGCAAAATCAATTTTGCCAGCTTGATTGTCGATATGTCCGCTTACTTCAGCAATGTAGACTTTTTTAGCTTGGCGATTTTGAAATTGGGTCTTTAGGTGTGATTCCGCCTTTTTATTACGGGCAAAAATTAAAATGCCTGAAGTGTCACAGTCAAGGCGGTGAACCAAAATGGCATCCGAGTATCGCTCTATCACCCGATTAATTGCACAGTCATGGGTTTCAGGCGCTCGTCCTGGATTCGATAATAATCCTGACGGCTTATTGATAACAATAATGTCTCTGTCTACGTATCGAATATCTAGCCAGGGAATACTGGGTGGCTGATAAGTAAATATGTGCATTGATTTTCTCTTTGGTCACTTTTGTACAGCGTGAGTTTTGGGGCTCTATAGCAAGTTCAGGTTTCTACAATAAGTAATTTCAATGATACCGCCTGTTTTGGCTTATAAAAAAGTCGTCAGCCATAAACGTAATTTTAAGCCCCAAGTGGTGGTTACACCAGAGGTAACGAAGCGGATATGCTGATTTTTATCAATAATATAGATAGAAGGAAAAGCATTTGCGCCCCATTGTTGCGATAAACTTGGCTGGTTTATCACCTGTGGTAATTGTGCCTCGTTAATGACTTCAAAACTGAGCTGATTAAGTTGCATATATTGGGTGATATCATCATCAGAACCTGAGGCGACGGCAATCGATATGACTTGGTAATCATTTGAAGAAGCAACTGAGTTAACCATTGGCGAGGTTATTTTACAGACTGAACACCAGGAGCCCCAAAAGTAAATGAGTGTCGGTTTGGTTGATGTTGATGCTAAGGTCGTTAAGTCAAAAGACTGTTGGCTAACTGTTACCGCAGATAAATTAGGTGCTTGGCCATTGATCATGTCGCGCTGTAAATAACTGGTTATAAAAAAAAGTATCACTAAGATGATACTTATATCGCGCAGTTGTTTTACCCAGAATGAGCCGGTGCGAATACGTTGGCGAAGCAAAATTCTATTGTCCATTAGCTATTATCCCAAACTTCAATAACTTCAATTTACATCATCTTATAAAGCTATTTCGGTCAGCAGCCTCTTATTGTTTGCAGACCCAATAGCTAAATATTTAATGATTAAACTAAATATTCAGCAGGCGTTTTACGGCTGTAAATACGGCTGTAGGCCATTAGTTGAGGGTAAAAGGTGCGAAATGCAATTTCAATTTCGATATAAAGTTTATCAACATCTTTTATGGCACTATTAAATAGCTCTGGTTTAGACAGACGCTTGCTGACGCCAGTGATAGCCTGATTCAAACCTTGTTTCGATTGATAACTGCTTAACCAGTCTTGTTGAATAATACTTGGAATAATCGTTTGCAGTTTCGGGGGTAATTCTTGAGTTGTCTGCATGCATTGGTAAGCTTTTTGAGTGAAATCTAGTAATGATTGTTGATGATATTCTTCCCAGTAATAAGCGAGATAATGATCAAAAGCTAAATCGATTAAAATGGGCGCAACTCTGCGAGAGCTACTTGGAAATTGACTGAGTAAATCTTTAATAATTTCATGGGAGTCAGTCACAATATCAATTTGTCTGTGTAACCAGATCCCTTGCTGCAAGTGTTTAGGGTGGTCGATTATGCTGCCTTTAGCAAAATCACCGGCAAGATTAGCAGAAAGGTGTGTATTGCTAATATCTGCGAGGTGTAAATGTGCTAGAAAGTTCATGATTTTTATGCTTCTTTTTTATGAATTTTACAGTATGATAACGAACGAAAAGTAGTCAAGCTATTTGTTAGTTATGCTATTGTTGCATTGATAATGCACTAAGTTAATGTACCACAGACTCTGTCTCGGCTGAATAAATAAAGCTGGAGTAACCATGCTATAAAGATTATTTAGAAATACGATTTATATTATTCGTTTTGTTTGTTTTAGGATCATGGAAGATGAAAAGCTGGCTTAATAAAATATTGGGGCGTGAACCTATGTTGGTACGTCGTAAAGTGCAGGTTGATTTGCGCTATCATTCCTATCGTTTCAGCATGGATGATTTTAAACATCCAAATACTGACAGTTCCACCAACACAGATGAATTAGCTTCGGCTGAAAATCAGGCCTGTGAAATCGCTTCTTCTACAGAATCTTCAATTAAGTAATTAACCCGGTCTTAAGCTGACAGATATGCCAGGAGACCCATTGGGTAATGACATCAGTGAATAACTTATAATAGTCACCGTTAATACTAAGGTTACAATAATAATATTGTCATAAATTGATCGTCTTAACTTGATCTTTATCTATGGTAGCCATAGACTGGCGGCCGATTTTTGACTAGTTGAGATCCTATTATGCGCGTCACTGACTTTTCGTTTGAGCTGCCTGATGAATTGATTGCCCGTTATCCAACGGCGCAGCGCAATGCATCGCGATTACTTACGCTTGATGGCCATAATGGCGCCTTAGCGGATAAAAAATTCACCGATTTACTGCAAATGATAAATCCTGGTGATTTGATGGTATTTAACAATACTCGCGTAATACCCGCACGTTTGTTTGGTCAAAAATCAACTGGCGGAAAGTTAGAAATCCTTGTTGAGCGCATGCTAGATGACAAGCGTATTTTGGCGCATGTTCGTAGTTCGAAATCACCTAAAGTTGACAGCCTAATTGACTTAGATGCTGGCTACCAAATGAAAATGGTTGCTCGTCATGATGCTTTATTTGAACTTGAGCTGCTGTCCGATAAAATTATTTTGGAAGTCCTTGAGCAAATCGGCCATATGCCGCTGCCTCCTTATATCGACCGTCCCGACGAAGATGCTGATAAAGAGCGCTATCAAACAGTGTATAACCAAAAGCCTGGTGCGGTTGCTGCACCAACGGCGGGGTTACACTTTGATGATGCAATGCTTGCAGCATTAAAAGACAAGGGCGTTAATATTGCCTTTGTTACCCTTCATGTGGGTGCAGGTACTTTTCAGCCAGTGAGAGTGGATAACGTGCTTGAGCACAAAATGCATTCTGAATGGGCTGATGTACCACAAGAGGTTATCGAGTTAATTGCGCAAACTAAAGCAGCCGGAAAGCGTGTTGTTGCAGTCGGTACAACTTCTGTACGTTCATTAGAAAGCGCAGCAAAAGCCTGTGGTGATGATCCATTAACGGCATTTTGCGGCGATACGGATATTTTCATCTACCCAGGTTTTCAATTTAAAGTAGTTGATGCCATGGTGACTAACTTTCACCTGCCTGAGTCGACATTAATCATGTTGATGAGTGCTTTTGCTGGTTATGAAGAGGTAATGAAGGCCTATCATCATGCTATTGAGCAGAAATATCGCTTTTTTAGCTATGGCGATGCGATGTTTGTGACGAAAAAAGCCCCGTAAGCGGCAAAATTGATTTAAAATAAGCGCCCACTCATATGTGGGCTTTTTTATTGAATTTTTACTGGTTTGAGTGTTCATTACTTGAAGTATGAACATTTGCCCTCATTACTATTGAAACAACAACAAGTCAGACTGTTTATCTGACAAGGTGATTTATGAAATTTGAGTTAGATACCACTGATGGACGTGCGCGTCGTGGCCGCCTAGTTTTTGAACGCGGAACGGTAGAGACGCCAGCATTTATGCCTGTAGGTACATACGGTACTGTAAAAGGTATGACCCCAGAAGAAGTGCGCGAGACAGGTGCAGATATTCTGTTAGGGAATACCTTTCACTTATGGCTGCGTCCTGGTGAAGAAATCATGCGTAAGCACGGTGACTTACATGACTTTATGAATTGGCAGCGCCCAATTTTAACCGATTCGGGTGGGTTTCAAGTATTTAGCTTAGGTGATATACGTAAGATCACTGAAGAAGGCGTACATTTCCGTTCACCTATTAATGGTGAAAAGATTTTCTTAGACCCTGAAAAGTCGATGCAAATTCAAGATTCGTTAGGCAGTGATGTGGTAATGATTTTTGATGAATGTACACCTTATCCAGCAACACATGATGAGGCACGTAAATCGATGCAAATGTCATTACGTTGGGCAAAGCGCTCACGCGATGAGTTTGACCGCTTGGAAAACCCAAATTCATTATTTGGCATTATCCAAGGTGGGGTGTTCGAAGACTTGCGTGATGAATCTATTGAAGGCTTAACTAATATCGGCTTTGATGGTTATGCGGTTGGTGGGTTGGCGGTAGGTGAACCTAAAGCTGACATGCATCGGATTCTTGAACATGTTTGCCCACAGTTACCTGCTGACAAGCCTCGCTATTTAATGGGCGTTGGTAAGCCAGAAGATTTAGTTGAAGGTGTGCGTCGTGGTGTTGACATG
Source organism: Shewanella glacialimarina (assembly GCF_020511155.1). Lineage (NCBI taxonomy): Bacteria > Pseudomonadati > Pseudomonadota > Gammaproteobacteria > Alteromonadales > Shewanellaceae > Shewanella > Shewanella glacialimarina. The sequence continues at coordinate 1,275,917 of NZ_CP041216.1, forward strand.
TTTGACTGTGTTATGCCAACGCGAAATGCCCGCAACGGTCATTTATTTACCAGCGAAGGTGTGATTAAAATTCGTAATGCACGTCATCGCGATGACACTGCAACACTCGATGCTAAGTGTGATTGTTATACTTGTAAAAACTATTCACGTGCCTATTTATATCACCTAGACCGTTGTAATGAGATCCTAGGTGCGCGTTTAAACACCATTCATAACCTACGTTATTATCAAATTTTGATGGAAGGTTTGCGCGGTGCGATTCAGACAGGTACATTAGACGCCTTTGTAAAAGACTTCTACACCGGTTTGGGGCGTGAAGTGCCTGAGTTTAAAGGCTAATTTACTGTTTATTTAGACTTTTTTGTTCATTTAATTGTTTATTTATAAGAAGAGAGAGAACTATGTTTATTTCAAATGCATATGCAAGCGCAGCAGGCGGACCTCAAAGTGGCGGCACCATGGAATTAGTGTTCATGCTAGTCATGTTCGGCTTAATCTTTTACTTCATGATTTTCCGTCCACAGTCAAAGCGTGTTAAAGAGCATAAAAACCTAATGTCATCGATTTCAAAAGGTGATGAAGTCCTCACTAGCGGTGGTATTTTAGGTAAAGTGACTAAAATCAGTGATGAAAACGATTATGTGTTATTAGCGATTAATGATAACAATCAAATCACCATTAAAAAGGACTATATTGCAGCAGTATTACCTAAAGGTTCTATTGCATCGCTATAAGCCAAGAGGGCGTCAGAGTGTTAAATAAATACCCTATGTGGAAAAACTTGATGGTGATAATTGTTATCGCCGTCGGGTGTTTTTATGCAATGCCGAACCTTTTTGGTGAAGACCATGCTGTTCAAGTTGTCGCGACTCGTAGTGCTGAAGTCACTGTCACCACGCAATCAAACATCACAGCCGTACTTGAGAGCAAAGGCATAGCGATTAAACGCTCTGAGCTCGAAAATGGCCAATTGTTAGTGCGTGTCAGTGATCCGGAGCAGCAATTACTGGCTAAAGAAGCGATTGCTGAGGCATTAGGTAACAATTATACCGTGGCATTAAACCTAGCACCGGCAACACCAGATTGGCTTGAAGCTGTTGGTGGTTCGCCAATGAAGTTAGGTCTTGACCTTCGTGGTGGTGTTCACTTCTTAATGGAAGTGGATATGGGCGAAGCACTACGCAAAATGGAAGAAGCTAAAATAGCTGATTTCCGTAGCCAACTGCGCGAAGAGAAAATTCGTTACGCTGGGATCCGTAAAACCCCTAAAGGCATCGAAATTAAATTTCGTGATGCAGAGACTGTGGGTGTTGCCGAACGTTTTCTGAAAACTAAAAGTAACGACATGGTTTATTCTGATGGCAGTCGTGATGGCAATTTCTTTTTAGTTGCCGATATGAGCGATGCTTATATCAAGCAAGTCAAAGAAGAAGCGTTACAACAGAACATTACCACTATTCGTAACCGTGTAAACGAGTTAGGGGTAGCTGAGCCAGTCGTTCAACGTCAAGGTGCTGAGCGCATTATCGTTGAATTACCTGGCGTTCAAGATACGGCTCGTGCTAAAGAAATTTTAGGCGCAACCGCTTCAATTGAATTCCGTATGGTTGATGACAAAGCCGATGCTGCAGCTGCTGCGAGTGGTCGAGTGTCTGCTGCTTCAGAGGTTTATCCTCGTCGTGACGGTGGTATTGCTGTACTGCGTAAAGAAGTGATGTTAACCGGCGATCATATCACTGGTGCACAACCTACTTTTGATGAGTATAGCCGTCCCCAAGTGGCAATTAACCTAGACGCTAAAGGTGGCAATATTTTCTCAAACGTGACCAAGGACAACATTGGTAAACCAATGGCGACCTTGTTTATTGAATATAAGGATAGCGGTTTACGTAATCCTGATGGCACTGTGAAAATGACTAAGATTGAAGAGGTCATTTCTGTTGCCACTATTCAAGCGCGTTTAGGACGTAATTTTGTCATTACCGGCCTTGAGCATAAAGAAGCACAAAGCTTGGCTTTACTGTTACGTGCGGGTGCCTTGATTGCGCCGGTGACTATTGTTGAAGAACGCACTATTGGTCCTAGCTTAGGTGCTGAGAATATTCAAAATGGTGTACAAGCCATGATTTTTGGTTTGGCCATCGTATTAGTATTTATGCTGGTTTATTATCGCGCATTTGGCTTTATTGCTAACTTAGCATTGCTTGCTAACCTTGTGATGGTTGTGGGCGTGATGTCGATGATACCTGGTGCGGTATTAACGCTTCCAGGTATTGCCGGTATGGTCTTAACAGTCGGTATGGCCGTTGATGGTAACGTACTTATTTATGAGCGTATTCGTGAGGAATTACTGGCTGGACGCAGTGTTCAACAGGCGATTCATGAAGGTTATGCCAATGCATTTTCAACCATTGCTGATGCCAACATTACCACCTTTATGACAGCATTAATTTTGTTTGCTGTAGGTACAGGTGCAGTAAAAGGTTTTGCGGTGACTTTAATGATAGGTATTGCGACTTCAATGTTTACCGCTATTGTCGGTACGCGTTCAATCGTGAATGCGCTTTGGGGCGGAAAACGTCTTAAAACGCTGTCAATTTAAGGGAGGAGTTGAACATGTTTCAGTTATTTTCAGTTAATAAAACCGTCAACTTTCTTCGCCATGCTGCGCCGATAAGTATTATTTCGATGCTTCTAGTGATTGCCTCATTTGTTTCTTTAGGAACAAAAGGCATTAACTGGGGCTTAGATTTTACCGGTGGTACGGTTGTTGAAGTTGAGTTTTCTAGCCCAGTTGATTTAAATGTATTACGTAGCAAGTTAACCTCAATAGAGACAGAAGGCGCCTTAGTACAGAACTTTGGTTCAAGTACTGATGTGTTGTTCCGTTTGCCTGTGCGTGAAAACATTAAAAGTGACATTCAAGCCACTGGCATTATGAAAGTGGTTAACTCAATGGATGATAACGCAATTCAAAAGCGCGTTGAGTTTGTTGGACCTCAAGTGGGTAAACAGTTAGCTGAGCAAGGTGGTTTAGCGGTTATTGTCGCATTAATCTGTATTTTGATTTATGTGTCGTTCCGTTTTGAATGGCGTCTGGCTGCCGGCTCCGTAGCCGCGCTTGCCCATGACGTTATTGTCACCCTAGGCGTATTTTCTATATTACAGCTTGAGTTTGACTTAACTGTTTTGGCGGGTCTATTAACCGTTGTCGGTTACTCGTTGAACGATACGATTGTTGTATATGACCGTATTCGCGAGAACTTCCTCAAAATGCGTAAAGGCACGCCTGAAGAGATCGTTAACCAATCAATTACGCAAACAATGAGCCGTACCGTCATTACAACTGGTACAACGTTAATTGTGGTTATCGCGCTATTCTTAAAAGGTGGCACTATGATCCACGGATTCGCCACAGCGTTATTGTGTGGTATTTTTGTGGGTACCTACTCATCGATTTATGTTGCAAGTTACTTAGCCATTAAGTTGGGTATTAACCGCGAGCATATGATGCCAGTAGAAATTGAAAAAGAAGGTGCTGATCAGCCTCCAATGATGCCTTAACCGACATCAGTAGCATGCTTTAAGTCAGCATAAAAACGCCACTTCATTTAAATGAAGTGGCGTTTTTTATTTAACTGGAGTAATTTCAGTTATCCAAAAAATGATTTTATTTGGTCCCATATTCCCAAAGATGTGTCAGGGAAGAAATCGATACCTAAGGCAGACTTTAAAATATACAACAATAATAGTCCTATTAGGATGCAGGTTATCACCACCATAAAAATACTGGTCATTAGTATCGCTACTGATGCTTTCTTTTCTCGACGAGTATAAGCACGTTTATTCTTGCCTAATAACAAGACATAATAAAATCGCCATTTTATAAATGGAAATTTAAAGGTACCGCGATTATCAATGAAATGGCCACCCCAAGTGTTGGGTCCAAGGGCACTTTTTATCCCCAGTAGCTGTTCATCAGTATAACTTTCAGATAATGACGCGGGCAAGCGGTTGAGTAATTTGGCAATTAAAGGATCTTGTCGAATTTCTGACAGTACAGCTGCGGAAGTTACAACGTGTGTTGGTTCGATTACGTCGTCATGTTCTGCCATTTATCACTCTCATTAATCACCTTTGATACCATTAACATTAAATGCGTAATTAAATAGTATATTTAGCTTATCCATTAGTTGTTGATATAAAATACGCTTTAGTTGAAGTATTGCGTGCTAAACCAGAATGTAACTAATTATAAATCTCAATGATAAAGTTATAGCGTTAATTGATGAGCTTGTCTAATGCTGCCCTATTCGATTAATCTCAGCTCGACAGCTAATAATTTTGCCAGTAGGATGAATGAAATTTTTTGCTAAAGTAATAACGTAAACTTTGGTTTTGATTACGCAAAAAGCAATGCAGTAGGATAATAATCATGGAACAGCGCAAAGTCTTATTAACTGGCGGCAATTTACTTCAAGCACATATGTGGAAAGGCCTGTTAGAAACCAGTGGAATTGAAGTGGATTTACGCGGTGAGGCGTTAATGGGAGGCGTCGGAGAGTTGCCAGTTGATCTTCAGACTGTAGAGTTATGGATCGACATGGAACATTTAAACTCGGCACAAAGCATTCTGGCCAGTTTAGATGTTGAGCAACCGCAATGGCAATGTGTACAATGTCATGAAACCAATGAGGGTAGCTTCGAGCTTTGCTGGCAATGTAGTTCGCCAAAAAGTGAAACTCATAATTAATTCAAAAACCGATATTGATACATTTATCTTCTTACTATACCTATTATAGGTACTATTAGCATCCATTACAGGGGGAATTATGCAACCCACTTCTGCATTTGCACAGCTAGTCGATTCAATTAACGATAAAGTGACTCACATTAGTATTGAACAATTTCAAGCTGATGATAAATGGGTGTTAATTGATGTTAGGGAAGATCATGAATGGCTGCAAGGTCACTTACCTAACGCGAAACACTTAGGTAAGGGGATTATTGAACGTGACATTGAAACACGTTTTCCCGATAAATCAACACCATTATTGCTTTATTGCGGTGGTGGACATCGCTCGTCATTAGCGGCTTATAATATTCAGCTAATGGGGTATACCCAGATAGGATCATTAGTCGGTGGCTTTAAAACCTGGGTTCAACATCAATTTCCAGTGGTGCAAGATTAAGTGCAATATTTTCCGTTATTTGTAGATACAAAAGAACTTTTTGTATTAATCGTTGGGGCCGGTGAGGTAGCGAGTCGAAAACTTGATTTGCTTGCCCGTACCGATGCCACTATTCATGTTGTTGCACCAGAAGTGGCTCCAGATGTTGAAGCTTATGCTAATAAAGGTAGGATAAAACTATCGCGCCGAGAAGTGTCTGTTGAAGACATGTCCTGTTATGACCTCATTTATTTAGCAACAGCAAATGAAAAACTCAATACTGAATTAGCGGTTATGGCGAGTCAAAAAGGTATTTGGGTCAATGTGGTTGATAACCCTAAATTTTGTCGCTTTATCACCCCATCTATTGTTGATAGAGGGCGACTAGTTGTTGCAATAAGTACCGCTGGTGCAGCGCCAGTATTTGCCCGTACAATTCGCTCACGTTTAGAGACCTTATTACCTAATTCATTAGCGCCCTTATTTGATTATGTTGCCAGTAAGCGAGAGGACGTGCAGCAAAAACTCACCAATGGCAAAGATAGGCGATTATTTTGGGAGCGATTCTTTAATCTTAATCAAGATCGTTTTGATACCGCGACCGATACTCATTATCAGCAAGCATTTAGTAGTTATGCTAGCCGTGGTGAAATTCTATTATTGGATGAAACCACTCCAGCAGGCTTATTACCCATCGCTGTGATGCCACTATTGCAAAAACTGGACGTAGTATTTATTGAGAATGATCTAGATGAGCATACAAATGAGCTGTTAAGGCGTGATGCATCAAGGGAGCCATTGCCAGCATTAAGTACTATCTCAAAGCAGTTTGAACTTGGTGATAGAATGTTGCTTGTGGCTTCAGCTGAAAAAGTTAGTCAACTTAAAGCACACTTTCCTATGGCAAAACATTTAAGACCAGGGGCTATTTAAGCGTATTTCATTTATGATTGCGTTCATCTTTTATAACCGAGTTAAATTAGCTCGGTTTTTTATTTTTGAGGTCAACATGGCGCCTAAATCTACCGTCTACAAAGTCAACTTACAAATAGCTGATATGGATAGACATTACTATGGTGAGCATCCATTAACGATTGCACAGCATCCATCAGAAACCGATACCCGTATGATGGTGCGTTTATTAGCTTTTGCTCTCAATGCCAGTGAATCTCTACAATTTAGTAAAGGACTTTGTGTTGATGATGAGGCTGAATTGTGGGATGTCGATTTATCAGGCGTGGTTAATTTATGGGTTGAGTTTGGTCAGGCCGATGAAAAGTGGTTACGCAAAGCATGCGGGCGAGCAAAAAATGTCATCCTGTATACTTATGGCGGTCGCAGTGTACCGATTTGGTGGCAACAAAACCAAAGCACTTTAAGCCGTTACAAAAACCTAAAAATAGTTAATTTTCCGGAAGCGGCGGTAGAGCAATTAGCTGCATTTGTTGGACGTAATATGGCGGTACAAGTGAACATTAACGAAAGCCAGGTCTGGTTATCTAATGCCGATATCAGCGTACTTGTTGAGCCTGAAATATTACAATAACATTCACTATCACTATCACTATCTCTGGCAAGGTTATACATCAACTATTGCCAGCGATATTACGTTTATATTGCCTATCCTGCTTCACTTCTTGCCTAACACAAGCCATACAGAATAATACTGAATCAAACCTTAATTATCTAAAGGTGAACTAAATTTAATCATTATGTATGTTGTGAAAATCCTACCTTGGGCCGATAATTAAATGACTATTTATTAGCTACAACTCTATAAAAATACTATAAATCAATATTTTAGCTTATTTGCTAAGGATGTCATTGTGAAAAAATTAACCCTACATGCAGTCGAAGCTGTCGATGAACTCGCTTGGCCTGAAAATCATCACGAATATACCCTCCATTCATCTGCTTTAGATGTGTTTACTGATTTTAAAAGCATAAAACCTTTAGTTATCGAAGCAAGCTCTTCTGCTGTTGAAGTAGAACGTTTGATGAAAAAAGCACATGTACGATTAAAAATAGTGATTGATAAAAATCAACATTTTATCGGCTTGGTTAGCTATAACTCACTGAATAGCCAGGAAATGGTAAAGAAGCTAGTTAAAGGTGAATCTCGTGAAAACCTAATGGTCACTGATTTTATGATCCCCAAATCAAAATTAAAAGCAATTGCTTATACTGATATAGCTAACGCCAAAATTGGTGATGTTATTGAAACTCTTAAAGTCGCGGGGCAACAACATTGTTTAGTCATAGACCGTAAAGATCATACGATCCGTGGTGTTTTATCGGCAAATGATATCGCTAAAAAATTACACTTAGCTATAGATGTGAGTACACCAACCAGTTTTGCGAGCATTTTCGAAGCTATCTCACCTATTCCTCAACCGCTTGTAGTGTAAATTTGAAGTATAAAAAAGCCCCGTGTTGCTAATAACCAAATAGCTTCACGGGGCTTATAATGTTAATCATTTTAAAACATGACTATTTTTTCTAGATTGATTTGTTACTGAAAACTCAGTGTCCAAGTATCGATATAGCCAGTGTCACTTCTTGCATTGTCCACCGCTTTTAATTGCCAAGTTCCACTCGATTCAATACCGCTAAAGTTTGCTGTATAGGTTTTGTTGATATTGTCGGTTCCACTGCCAGTGTTGCTATGTAAAGTTACTTTCTGGCCTGTAGGGCTAACCAGTTCAACTTTTAAATCACCAATATAAGTGTGGATGATCCCCACGCTAACAGAAACGGTCCCTGAATCACCAGTACGTGTCACATTAATTGAACTTGTAATACCGGTAGTATTGTTATCAGGAATGTTAAAGTTATTGGTATTGGTATAAGTCGCTGGGCCACCAGTGTTTCCGCCACCTGTAGTGCCAGCAGTATAATTAGCGACTAGGTTTACGCCACTAAATGTACTGTATCCTTTAACCATCACATAATAAGTACCAGATTGTACTGTTGTTATTGGGCAAGACTCGCTATTACCACCTTTCCAAGGACGACAGTCATAGCTAGTGGTAGACGGTGAAGCACCGTATTGAACATATAAATCTGCATCACCTGTACCACCGCTCATGGTGAAACTGAGGTTTTTAGCTCCTGCAGGGACATCTAATGAGAAATAAAGCTCCTCATCTTTTGCACCAGTAAGATTAGATTTAGCCACTCCATTAACAAGCACTAAATCTCCACCACCTGTGCCTGGGTCAGTTGGGCCATCACATGATGCATCTAAATAAGCTTTAGCTGCTGTAGCGTTAACCATACCATAGCCAGTTTGATTATCGCGTCCTGCAACACTTAAATCATCAGCAGTTGCATTTAATGCTGCACGAACTTGTGTTGCTGTACATTGTGGATGATAGCTCCACACTAATGTAGCGACACCCGAAACGTGCGGTGTTGCCATAGATGTACCATTGTAGAACGCGTAGTCCTTGTTGCCCTGGTTAGCAACTGTAGTGCTAGCACCAAGTTTCGCGCGAAGTGCTAAACCAGTTGCTCTATCTACTGATACTGTAGGAATAGTGATGTCACTATTGGCGTCAACTAGGAATGGGTTTTGTAAACCGGGCAATGCACTATTACTGTAAACAATTGCACCAACAGCACCAGCCGTTTTACATGCTTTTGCAGCATTGATTTCAGGGTAACTGCTGCCTTGATTTCCAACACGCTCAACTAAACAAATTTTGTTGCTCATATTGCCACAATTAAAGCTAGTTCCGCTTACAGTACATTCAGCTAAGGTGGCTGTTACCTGGCCATTAACAGGGCTAGGGGCATAGCTAGTGCCTGAAGGTGTTAAACGATTATGTGGTACGACGCCATTGTTGAAATATGATTGGCCACCGATAGTAATGTCAGCCAAACGGCCTTCACCTACGGTCACAGTAGATAGAATGGCTTCGCCTGGACCAGATATTTCTACCTGGTCGGTAAATTGAGAGAAGGCAGCGTGATTACGATTGCTATCAACAGCAGCGACAGACATAACACCGTCATATGAAGCAGGGTAGCTGTATGTGCTGTCGCCAGCATTACCCGATGCCGCTATGAGCAATACGCCATTATTATAATGTGCATTTAATGCATTGCGCTCAGTGGTGGTTGAACCACTACCACCTAAGCTCATAGTTACTACATTTGAGCCATTAGCCACACAGGTATCTACTGCCGCCACAAGTGATGAAGAGTAACCCCATCCTGCTTCATTAAATACTTTGACCACATGAATTTTGGCATTTTGATTAGGCATTACCCCAACAACACCTTCATTGTTGGCTATAGCCGCAATTGTACCAGCCACATGTGTACCATGGGCATTGTTACTGCCCGGTTGATACCAGTTACCTGTACCTGAGTTATTGGTGCCCGTGACATTGTTGCCACTTAAATCATTATGGCTACGGTCGTATCCTGAGTCGATAATACAGATGGTACGGTTGCCTGTTTGACTATCGCTTAATACAGTCGCACCTACATAGGTTTGTCCCCAAGGTGTGGTTTCAGCTAAAAAACGACGCTGCATATCTTCTTCGACATATTCAACGTCTGCGTGAAGGCGAAGAGATTGTACTGACTTTGGATCTAATTTCACTGTATAGCTATTACCACGAGCAATGCGTTTCATTTCTTTAGCTTGAACACTGTTTAGCGCTCTAAAATGAGAAAATATTTCGTGTGAACGCGGTTGATAATCAGCTTGTTGTAGGTTTGATTGCATAGATGTGTCATTTCTAAACTTAACAATATAACGTTTAGGTAATGGCGAGGTATCATCTAAGCTAGTTGCTGAAATACCATTTTGTGATGTTAAGTTTAGAGATTGAGGTGCGGCATACAAGCTAGTAGATACAGCAAGTGCTATACCTGAGAGGCTGAGTAAAACTAAAGGTCGTTTCTTTTGCATTTTTTATCTTCCATGTGATGTTTTTATTATTTATATTATTTTTATGGTTGAACTCTCGGGTCATTACTCAAGGGTTAACTTCGTTCAACCATTGAAATGTAACAGGATGATTACGTATGTAAACAAAATGTTACCGTGTGCTGTTTTGTATAATGATTAAGTGGTCTATAGTTGTGAATATGCAATCATTTTTGGTGACTAATTATTCACTTCGGGTGGTTGATATATAGTGTGAATAGACTTGCTGTATAAGTAATTACTAATAACCGAAACAGAAAGTTAGCGGTGGTATAGTGTTCGATGATGCTTAATGAAAAATTGATGTAGTACTTTTAGTTATATATGAAGAAAAGGAATAACTTATATATGAATGGAATATTAAGACGAGCCAATAAAGCGGATGCTTCACAAGCATTTATAGTCCGAAATCTTGCTATATTATCCCAATGTATTGATTGTTATGGTGTTGATAATATGACTAAATGGACTGAAGGGAAGATGCCTGAAGCATATGCAGATAAGCTATCATATGATGGTTATGTCTACGTGGTTGACGGGCCGTCAAGTTTACCTGAACAACAGTTAATTATTGCCACTGGAATGCTTAATGTTAGTAGCGGATTTATTGATGCGCTGTTCGTCCATCCTGAATATATGAATTTAGGTATCGGCAAGCTAATGTTGGCTCATCTTGAGCGAATAGCAAAAACATCGGGATTGCTTTTTATTGCATTAGAGTCGACGTTAAATGCTGCTGCATTTTATCGAAAATGTGGTTTTGTTGGTAATGATATTAGTGTTTATCACTCCCCTAGAGGGTTTGAATTAGACTGTATTGTAATGAAAAAGCAACTGGTTTAGTTAACCTGTTTATAGCATTTCTGACATTAAGTAACAGGGGCTATTGAATAAAAAATGCCTTTATTATTCACATAAAGGCATCTTATAACATTTGTATCCTGAACTCGGATTCTGTCGCTAACCGTTAATATTACTAAAGTAATACCAAATAAATTCAGGGTTTTGACTGTATCAATGCATCAACACCGCCCGCATTAGCGGTATTGATAAATCCTGCTTGAGTTAATGCATTATCTGCTATGCCACTTCTGCGTCCACTTCGGCAATATAAAACAATGTTGTCATCATTTTTAAGCCCAAGTTGCGTAACTCCTTCAACAATGTTCTCAAAGGGGATATTAATCGCACCTTCAATATGTCCTTCATTAAATTCTTCAGTAGTGCGCACATCAATCACTAACGCTTGTTGATTAATCATCTGCCACGCTTGTAACGGTGTGACATCTTTTGCAAAACTCATAGGTACAAATGCAACTAAGCTAGTTGCTAATATCGTCAACAATGCTAATTTGCTGTTTGGCTTTTTAATGGCTCTCATTAAACTTCATATTCCTTATATTTAGTGTAACTGATTGCCAGAAAATAGTATTTTTGGTGGCAATCTCTTATTTTTCTGTGGCAATCATTGCTTCAGTTTTCAAGCCTAGCTTTTTCATTACCATTGCAGCTGGGCAAAAACCGGTAAATGCGCTTTGAAATAGATTAGCACCTACAAATACGGTCAGCCAGATAAAATGATGGCTAACAATAGCAGTCAGTACTACTGATAGCAGTACCATAAAGCCAGCAAAGGCCATGATAGTACGTTCGACAGACATTCTGTTCACTTTGTTAATGGTTTTATTGGTCATGGTATTGCTCCTTTATTTTACGGTTAATCGGTTGCGCATCACTGCAAAGTACAACACAGGGATGACAATCAAGGTTAAAATAGTTGAGATAAAGATGCCAAATATAAGGCTAATAGCAAGACCGTTAAATATTGGGTCATCTAAGATAAATAAGGCGCCAATCATTGCCGCTAAAGCGGTTAACATAATCGGTTTAGCTCGAACTGCCCCCGCGTTAATAACCGCTTTATCGAGTGCTATGCCCTGAGTTAGTTGCTGGTTTATAAAGTCCACCAGTAGTATCGAGTTACGCACAATAATGCCCGCTAAGGCGATCATTCCTATCATTGATGTGGCGGTAAACTGTGCTCCTAATAAAGCATGTCCTGGCATAACACCAATAATGGTTAATGGTATAGGTGCCATAATAACCAATGGCACTAAATAAGATTTAAATTGGCCAACCACTAACAAGTAAATGGCTATCATGCCAACCGCATAAGCAATGCCCATATCGCGGAAAGTCTCATATGTGATCTTCCACTCCCCGTCCCACAATATTGCCACTTGCGATAATCCATCAGGCTGATTAACAAAGTGTTGTGCTATGGGGTAGGGCTTATCAATATTGGCTTCATCAAGTTGAGCTGAAATATCGAACATGCCATAAAGTGGGCTATCTGTTGGTCCCGCCATATCCGCCACTACCATGATCATCGGCACCATATTTTTGTGCACTATTGGGGCATTAATACTGCCTTTATGAATGCTGGCGACAGAGGATAAATTAATTGACTCGCCAGCTGGATTGATCAGTTTTAGATTAAGCACTTGCTGCAAATCCACTTTTTCAGCGTCATCTAATTGCAACCTGATAGGTGTGGGATATTTATTGGTTTGGGAATGTAAATAGCTGACATCTTTGCCACCAATGCTGGTGGCAATGGTGTTAACGATTTGCGCATAGGATAGCCCAAGCAAGCTTGCTTTTGAGCGATCGATGTTAATTTGCCATTGCTGTTGTTGGGCTGGTAAATAAATATCCACATCAACCACATGTTCAGTATTTTTAAAGCGCTGCGCTAAGGCGTTAGCCGTTTGCTCGCGAAGTGCTGTTGTTGGCGCGTAAACTTCCGCCAAAATTGGCGACCATACAGGCGGTCCTGGAGGCACTTCGACCACTTTTATGTTGGCGTTATAACGATTGGCAATTTCCTTTAGTGGTTCCCGCACAGCTAAAGCGATACTGTGACTGTCGCGGCTACGGTGTGACTTATCAACCAAGTTAACCTGAATGTCGCCTAGTTCCTGGCTGCTGCGTAAAAAGTAGTGACGCACAAGCCCATTAAAGTTCATTGGTGCGTGGGTTCCTGCATACCACTGCTGGTGGTTAATTTCTTCTACTGTGCTGAGGTATAAACTCATTTCTTGTAATACACGCTGGGTTTGTTCCACAGGAGTGCCTTCAGGTAAGTCGACAATGACCTGAAACTCGGATTTATTATCAAATGGCAGCATTTTGAGTACAACTGCCTGCATAACGGGTAATGCAAGTGCGATAGCAATCAGTGCGACAATACCAACGGCTAGGCCTTTTCGAGCTTTGCCGGCATGTTCACCAATTAGGAATGGTGACATTAACCGACTGAATAATTTAGCCAGTTTGTCATTTGCCTGATCTGCGCCGACTAAATCCGTGTGTTCAGCTTTTGGGTGGTGAGCCAGTAACTTGTAGGCTAGCCAAGGCGTTAGAATAAAGGCGATAGCCAGTGATAATAGCATGCCCATACTGGCGTTTATGGGAATTGGGCTCATGTAGGGCCCCATTAGACCAGACACGAATGCCATTGGAAGTAATGCCGCAATAACGGTGAATGTGGCTAATATGGTCGGTCCGCCAACCTCATCGACCGCTTCGGGAATAATTTCAAGTAACGGTTTATTGCTTAATGCCATGTGCCGATGAATATTTTCTACCACTACAATGGCATCATCGACCAGAATTCCGATAGAGAAAATAAGCGCAAACAGTGAGATCCGGTTTAGGGTAAATCCCCATGCCCACGAGGCAAATAAGGTCAGCGCTAAAGTGACAATAATCGCAATGCCAACTACGGCAGATTCACGCGCCCCCATGGCAAAAAGTACCAATAATACTACTGCAGAGGTAGCAAACATTAGCTTAAAAATAAGCGTGTTAGATTTATCTCCAGCGGTTTGGCCATAATCACGTGATATGGCAACCCCAACATTATCGGGGATCAGCAGGTTATCCACTTTTGCAATGCGGCTGAGCACTGCATCAGCAATATCAACCGCATTTTGGCCAGCTTGTTTACCAATGGCGATAGTGACAGCAGGGTAATCACCTGTGCTATCAACGTGACGAACATTGTGTTTTGGCGTATCACTTTTTAAGGTGATCTCAGCAACATCGGATAGATATACCGCAGAGGCGATACCTTGACTATTGGGGGCGGTATTGACTTTCACAAGTAAGTTTTTGACATCATCAATTGTATTGATAAATTGTCCTGCACGGACTTTAATTTCTTGGTTTTGTTGTACCAAAGACTGCAGCATAGATATTTGATTATTATCTTGTAAGCGCTGAGATATTTGATCAATAGTGACCCCAAAACTATTCATCTTGGCACTATCAAGACGGACATTTAGCACCATGTCATGACGGCCCTGGGTGTAAATTTCTTTGGTTCCGGGGATACGCTTAAGCTCGGTTTCCAATCCGTTAGCGACTTGTGTGAGTTGCTCAGCGGTCATGTCGGCGGACTTAGCATATAAAGTCAGGCTAACAATAGGGACATCATCAATGCCACGGGGTTTAATCAGTGGCTCGCCTATACCCGCAGCATGATTAAATTTGTCCCGGTTGGAGTATAGCTGGTTATATATATTGACCACAGCTTCGTCACGGGGAATACCCACTTCAAAAATGGTAATAATTAATGCGCCATCGGGTTGAGAAAAAGAGTAAAGCGTATCAACGCCTTTAATTTCGGAAATAATTTGTTCAGCGGGTAAAGTGACTTGGTGTTCAACTTCACTTGGGCTAGCGCCGGGGTAGGGAATAAAAACGTCTGCAAAGGTGACATCAATTTGCGGGTCTTCTTCCTTTGGGGTCACGATGACAGCAAAAAGTCCTAACAATAAACCTAATATTGCTAATAAAGGCGTTATTGCACTGGCTTGGAAGGTTTTAGCAATGCTACCCGAAAGGCCAAGAGCAGGTGTATTCGATGGTTTCATCTGTTTATTCCTGTTTAGTTGGCTGTAGCTTGACCAAGATGGAGCACATAATTGGCCGCGTTTAATACTATATTGTCGCCAGGCATAACACCGGCAAGCACCTCTACCATGGCCACACCTTGATCATTTTGATAGGCATTGCCTAAGCGAATTTGAGTTTGTAAATAGTGCTTTTGTTGCTTGCGGTAAACAGTGGTCATTTCTCCGACTTGGTAAAATGCAGATTGAGGGATGCTAATCACATTTTTAGTCGCAACAGGTAAAGCGACCTTTAACCATTGCCCTGCCTGCAAAGTGTTGTCGGGGTTATTGATAATAGCCCTGACCTTAAGGCTGTGGTCTTGTTGAGTACTAAATTGAAATGGATTGAGCTGTTCACTCATATATTGATAATTGTCATCAGAAAAACTGAGTTGAGTCAGTAAATTAAGTTGCTGGCGATACTGTTGTGGGACATAAAAAACGGCTCTAAGCTTATCGGTAGCATAGCCTGAAAGTAGCGCTTGGCCATAGCTAATGGTTTCACCTTCTTCTATCATTTTAGCGGTTAACCGCCCGGAGAATGGGGCACTGACAACGGTGTAATTAACGCTTTCTTTGGCGCGAACTAAACGTGCTTGGGTTGCGCTGACAGCCTGATTAGAGCTTTTAGCATTGGCAGTGGCTTCATCCATTGCACCTTGGGATACCGCTCCTTGAGGAAATAATGTTTGGTAACGTTGAAATTGAGCTTGTGCTTCCACATTCATGGCTTGTGCTTTAGCCAAATCTGCTTCAGCCGCTGCGAGTTCAGCGCCTTGCTCTTTATTGGTTATTTCCAGTAATGCAGCGCCCTCAGGGACTAAATCATTGACATCATAATGAATCGCTAATACTCGGCCGGACGTTTGTGCCGCCACGGTTGCTGCTTTTACCGGTTCAACTTTTGCGTCAAGTTGTAAGTAACTTGTTTGCTGATTTAATTGGATCTCAATGGTGTCAAAATCAGGACTTTGTGCAACGACTATGCAGGGGGCCATGAGGCCTGCGATGAGCAATATGCTCTGACTGAATGATGTAGATAATCGAAGTATTGATGTATGCATAATAGTAGCCTTATAAAAGTCCATAAGAAAATTCTAATGGACTTTGGTGATGCTTGCAAGGTGTTTATTAGTAAAAGTTAATACATTAGACTTCACTTAAGTTACACACTCGTTACATCGAAAGCCAGACATAAAAAAACCGCTCTAAAAAGAGCGGTTTAAGTATTCAATACCTAATATTAAAACCTATATGTATTAGAACTTATAGTTGTATTGAGCCGAATAGTAGGTCGCACCTGATTCAGTAAAGGCATTAACAGTCGAGCCCAGCCCGCTTTGTTCAATAACATGGACCTTTTCGCCAACAACCTTAGTGATACCGAAATCGAGTGAAGATTTTGGCGACAGATTATATGTGAAACCTGCTGAATACCACATGCGATCTGAGTCAGGAATAGATAATGAAGAGACTTCACCTACTACGCCATCATCACTGGCAATACCGGTTCTTACTGTCCAGTTGTTATTAATGTCATATGTTGCCCCTAAGCTAAGAAACCAAGAGTCTTTCCAATGGTATTCTTTTAAGCTATGTGACGCTGTACCTTTGTCACCTTCGTTTAGTGAGATCTGGTCAAAGCTGCTCCACTGAGTCCACTGCGCCGTATAGTGCACAGCAAACTTTTCAGTTAACTGATGAAAACCAGCAAATTGGGCTATATCAGCAATAGGGATATTAATTTCATCAAAATTTTCAGCTAGGTAACGTACATCGCCAGTGGCATTCATTTCTGGACTGAAACGATAGCTTAAACCAAATCTGTTATTTGGATTAATTTCATAAGCTAGTCCAACAATGCCGCCTAAAGCCCAACCATCGGCTTCAACATCAACTAATGAGCCAAGGATATTACTGTTTCTGGTTAACGTACCAGAAGCTTGGATCACGTCTAAACCTAGGCCTAGGCTAAGTGATTCATTAATGCGATATGACACACTGGCATTTAAGTTTACTGTTGTTACTTCAGTATTACCGAGTAAATCCGCTGGCGCTGGAATAGTATTTGGGCCCAGTGAGCCATGGTTATTAGCTAATGGGGTTAAATCGGTACCCGTGCCATAGTTACTGAATGCAGCAAATCCATAAGCAAAGGTGTCATTAACTGGGTTGATAAAATAGGCATTAGGGATAACTTTTGCTTCAGCGGCGTTATCAATATGGCCTAATTCAAATGTTCGCCCCATGAAGTCCATTTGTGCATCACTAACCTCTACGTTGACATCGGCATATGACACACCAACAGAGAGTGCTTTTTGATCAAACAAAGCCATTGCGGCAGGGTTACGTGCTAAAACCGATGCGTTGTCAGCTATTATGGCATCACCCGCCATCGCACGGCCAATACCTGCAGCAGATTGGCTATTAAGCTGAAAACCAGCAGCAGTTGCCTGAGCGCTTGCAAGTGCTACCGCAGCTGCTAGTAATGTCTTGTTGAATTTAGTCATTGTTTATTACCTATTTTGAGCTGTTATTATGATTGAAATTATGACTTGATAAGCCAATTTCATTGTGCAGCTTTGAATGTGCAGGCATCTTAGGTAACAGGGGAAAGGCTAACAAGTCCGACCACATGTTAGTTGTTGTTAATATTGAGTTAATTCAAAAGGCTGTTTTTTGTGTATTAAGGTTGTGGTTGGTGGTTTCTTATTTTAATTTGTTGTTTAACAGTAGGTTGGTTTATATTTTGGCTGGTTATGTTGTTAATGCCATGTTGCTTTCAAACGCGGGTGTTAGATGAAGTTAAAATGTAAGAAAGCGTACACTTGTACGCTTTTTTACACAAAGGTTGTTTATTTGTTCAGTTTGATCTATTTCAGTACCTAAGCTGTTATTTTAATCGATAACTATTTCTGGCTTTGTAGGTTTTGTTCAAATGCATTGAACTGGCCTTGCACTTCAGTCGATGGTGGGAATAATTTACTAAATACAACCCCAAAGATAGTCGCGAAAAAGAAGCCAGGAATAATTTCATATAAATCGAAAATCCCACCTTTTAATTGCTCCCAAGCTACAACGGTTACCGCACCGACTAATATTGTTGCAATTGCACCGTTACGGCTAAATCCTTTCCAGAAAAGCGATAGAATCACCACAGGACCAAATGCAGCACCAAAACCTGCCCATGCGTAACTGACTAGGCCTAATACGCTGCTTTGTGGGTCAAGGGCAATAATACCTGCGATAAGTGCGATACTAATAACGCCAATTCGACCCACTAACATTAATTCTTTACTGCTGGCTTGAGGGCGTAGCCATTTACGGTAAAAATCTTCCGTTATCACACTTGAACAAACCAATAGTTGCGAATCAATCGTGCTCATTATGGCCGATAGAATAGCCGCAATAAGTAAACCACCCACCCACGGATTAAACGCTGCACGGGCTAAGTGAATAAACACGGTTTCAGGATTGTCTAAAGGTGATTGGGCGAAATATAATGTACCTGCAATGCCGGTTGCCAGTGCACCAATTAATGCAACAATCATCCAACTCATGGCAATACGTCTTGATAAACGTAAATCTTTCGCACTGCCAATCGCCATAAAGCGAGATAGGATATGTGGTTGACCAAAATAGCCAAGTCCCCAGGCCAGTAATGACACTAGGCCAATAACTGTGGTTTTATCACCCACAAATGTCAGCATAGCAGGATCTAAACTGTCCATGTTTGCCTGAGTGTCGGAGTGATTAA
Organism: Shewanella glacialimarina; assembly: GCF_020511155.1. NCBI lineage: Bacteria > Pseudomonadati > Pseudomonadota > Gammaproteobacteria > Alteromonadales > Shewanellaceae > Shewanella > Shewanella glacialimarina. Next base: position 1,294,748 of record NZ_CP041216.1, read on the forward strand.
ATATGGCGACAGGTACAATAATTAACGCAATTAGCATTAAACAGCCCTGGAAAAAGTCTGTCCAGCTGACGGCAAAAAAACCGCCAACAAAGGTGTATGACACAATAATTACCGAGCCAATGACCAAGGCTAGGGTGTAATCAAGGCCAAAGACTTTTTCAAATAGAATGGCGCCGCCCACCATGCCAGATGATGCATAGAAGGTGAAGAATATTAAAATGGTCACCGCTGAGACCAACTTAAGGACACCATGATTATCGTTAAATCTATGTTCGAAAAAGTCGGGTAGGGTGAGGGAGTTATCTGCAAGTTCAGTATAAATTCGTAAGCGTTTTGCGACAAATAGCCAGTTAAGCCATGCGCCAAATACTAAACCAAAGCCAATCCAGGCTTCACCTAGCCCACCTAAATAAACAGCGCCTGGCAGGCCAAGTAACAGCCAACCAGACATGTCGGAAGCGCCGACACTTAATGCGGTAACTGCTGGGCCCATCTTGCGACCGCCGAGAATGTAATCATCGACAGATTCGGTTTTCTTATATGCCCAAAAACCGATCCCCATCATAACGGCTAGATAGCCTATGAAAGTGATTAAAATAGGTGCTTGAATTTCCATGATTGTTCCATATGGTTATTTTTATGGAGCAATGCTAGCAGAAGATTGATGTAGTTCACACTTTCGCGGGGGGAGGATAGGAAAAAATACTCAGCCACACTGTAAAATACGGCTGAGTGCTATGTTAATTTTGTCGTAATTATCTTAGATAAACGTTTGCTCAATTTCGCGTTTAATGTAATTTAGATCAGATTGCTGTTCACCGACAAGTAGCATATAGGTTCCGGCAAATTTGAATCCTTGTCCTTTGTATTTTGCATCGGCAAAGGCCTCATCTAGGGTTAATCTATTCTCTGCTGGCACAATAAATAAGGTTACTTTGTGACCATTTTCATCTTGCATAACCAAATGCAAAGATTTAACCCCTTGAAAATCGCAGTAGGCAGTATAGAAGACTCTTCCTGGCTGCTGAATAAATTTAGACTGTTGTAGGCCTGATAGACTGGCTAACTTGAAGTTTACGTCATTAAAACCGATGTTTTGTTCCATCTGTAGCGCTTTGGTTTCATGGTAAACATGGGCTAAAGCATTTTCAGATAAATCAATTGGGGTAAAACGTAGCATACTGAAGCTAACCCCAACAACAAACGCAATAGACGCCGCCATCGCCATTAAATAGCGAGTACGTTTTTGGGTTTGATGATGTTGGTTTAGCTGTTGACGCAGTATTAACTTGTCCGCTAGGTCATCAGGTACCGGAATATTAAGCGCTTGTGTTAGTCGATCATCAAGTGCTTGTAAATCTTTAACCAATTTCGCATCAGCTGAGTTATTTGCGATATGCTGCAAAAAGTCATCTGACTGAGTATTGGGATCGCCATAAGCTTGGCGACGAAATTGTAGATCATCCATTTGATTGACCTCTTACTTCTGGGCTGTCTAATGCATCTTTTAATTGGTTTCTGGCACGAAATAATCGTGTCATTACCGTGTTGCGATTTAATTCAAGCATCTCGGCGATTTCATCTCCGCTAAATCCACCAATGAGCTGTAATAACAAAGGTTCACGATATTCTAAATCAAGTTTGCCGATTTGCCTGCGTAGCCAATATTGCTCGGTTTCATCTTCAGTGCTACTAGAGATAACATCTTCAAGTAGCTCTTGTTCTACATCACTGTAATCAAACTGCTTACGCTCAAAACGTCGGGCATTTTCCCTACGTAAAATAGTGATAAGCCAGGCTTTTGCGGCTTTATCATCTTTTAAAGAATCTAACGCACGCCATGCCCTTAAAAAGGTTTCTTGAGTGATATCTTCAGCCACATGTTTATTACCGCATAACCAATAGGCATAACGGAAAATGTCGGTATGAAGTGCCCTGACAAGGCTATCGTAACGTCTTTGTTTATTTACCATGTCAGATAAGACCGTAGGGTCGGACTTTTTCTTTCGCAGAATTTCAAACATTTTTATATTTTTCTCATAATAATTACACTTAGCTTACTAGGTCAGCGCAAGAGTGCAACGACTATTGTGGAGGTTATTTTATTACTGGTCTTCATTATTATCAGTGACAGATCACTAGTGGCAATTATTATAAGTCGCTACAAAGTGCCAAATAACATCTCCCTTTTATGCTATTTCATAAAAGGGAGGACAACCCATTTGATAGGCCTTAAGGATTCAGTTTAGCTATGATTGAATCAGTCTGTTTATTGCTATTAGGTTGATATGATTGGATTGCATCAATAAGCTGTTTTTTATTCACAGGGGTTGTATGTTGGCTGTAGCGGCCGGATTGCAAAACGCTAATTGCTTGTGAAAGTAATGTTGAAAGCTGACTAATTTCCGCCAAAGTGACTTTACGCTTCAATATCGCTGAAAAATACTGTTGCAGCGTGCCTATCACATCGCTGACATTATTACGATCGCAGGCATCCACTATGGCTGCTAAGTTAGCCATATTCGTTGTCGGACGTGCGGTGATTGTTGTGTCACCAGCCTGATTTTGATGACTTCGGCCTGCGGCTTTTCGCCATAACACTAAAGTGATTAACCATAGTGCTGCAAATAATCCGGTCAACCATGGCCAGTAATCCGCGCTATTGTTAGATTGAGCTTGGGGCGTAATCAGTAGTGCATTATCGGCCATTTGCCCTGCGATAACGGTAATGGTTTTGGCAGGTAAAATGGCATATTCCTGCTGCTTTAATTGAATATTCCACCAAGGTACTTTTATTTCTGGCAGGGTATAAGTGCCCGGTTTAGTAGGTACCATAGCGGCAGTTAAGCTGTATTGCGAAATCACTTGTCCATCACGAATACCCGTTTGGCGTAACGGCTTCTCAGGATAAATCTTCATTCCTTCTGTCGCAGGCATTGCCAGCTCGGGGAGGCTATGTTCATCAACATTAATGGCAATTAAGCTGATGGTTCGAGTAATGGGGCTGCCTGCTTCAAAGGTGGTTTTATCATCGGGCCATACTTCGCGTAAGGACACTAAATCACTCACTAACCACTCACCTTGATAACTCGGTGGGTAGCTATTTATTTGAATCACTTTCCGCTCGGCTTCAGTTTGCATCGGAATGCTTTCATTAAAACCAAACATGCCGCCACGGTTTTGTGTTTCAATTAATACATCACCAGAAAAAGTTGCACCGTTAATAATAATTTCACCAGGTAAGCCTGCAACAATACCGTAGTTGCGCTCAATCACTCTAAAGCGGCGACCATTGACGATTTCAGTGCTGTCGGTATCTTCACCAATTTGTTTTATTTGTGCACCTTGGACGACAGGGGCACCCAGTACACCGCGTTGCAATTCTACGGCTAAATAGAGTTTTACCTTGTAGTTAATTAACTGACCAACGTAGGCTTCATCAACATTAGTGCTGACTTCAATATACAAATTTTGAGATTCTTGAGGCTGACTTCCTGCTGGGTTAACCTGCAGGGTAATTGGCGATGAACTTACTCCGCCGATAGTGAACGCTGGAATAGTCACCTTACCGGTATATTTAGGTGATAACAGCACTTGCCATCGAGTTTCTTTGGTAGTGCTGAAGTTTATCATTTGAGTACTTCTGCCCACACTTGTGCGACCAACAATAAAGTTATCCAGTAATGAAGATGTATCTAATGCGCCGGCATTGAGATCGTCATCGGCGCTGATGTTCAACACAAAGTATTCACCTTCACTCACCGGATTTTTGTCGATACTGGCTTCTACTTGAGTGAGCGCCATAACCGAAGGGGCCAAAACAATAAGTATTAGGCTTAATAAAATTCGAATTACCACTGTTCTTTTTCCTTGACCTGTTGACGACGTTTTTGATATTCCAATTGCATTTTATTGCGGATCAATACTTGTGGATCCTCATTTATTGCTCTTAATGCTCTTTCCATATCTTCTGGCAATGGTTGTTGGCCTATCGTTGTTGGGCTAATAACCTGATTTATAGGCTTGCCATCCTCATCTAATGTTTCTTCTAAAGGTGTTGCTGAAGCCGTTGGCTTATTTGATTGCTCAGCATTTTTAGCATCCGAACTTTTAGCATCCGAACTTTTAGCATCCGAACTTTTAGCATCCGTACTTTGCTCAGTATCGGCTTGCATACTGGCTTCATTACTTGGTGCAGGTTCATCTTTTGCGGTTGAGTTTTCTGAAGAGCCTGATTTAGACTGAGCGTTATCGGCATTTTCTTCTGCTTGATCATTAGGCTTATCATTGGGTTGACTGCCAGATGATTGTTGCTGGTTTTTGTCTTGGCTATCTTCAGACTGTTGTTCGTCAGGTGTTTCATTACTTTTAGATTGTTTATCCTGCTCAGCATTCTCAGACTGCTTGCCCTGTTGGTCCTGGTTAGACTGATCAGAGTTTGAGCTAGAATTTTGAGAGTCTTGTTGCTGATCATTTGGTTGACTGCTGTTTTGCTGGTCCTGATTTTGTTGCTGATTTTGTTGACTGTTCTGCTGGCTATTTTGATCATTTTGTTGTTGATCTTTATCCTGTAAGTCATTTTTCTGCTCACCATTTTGATCGCTATCTTGTTCATTGACCTGCGATTGTTGCTGTTTAAGCAATTCTTGTGCTACCGGTAGATTTTCTGCTACCTCAGTAAAATCAGGTTGTAACGTTAAAGCTTGCTCATAGCGTTTAATCGCTTCAGGAAAATTGCCTAACTGCATCAAACTATTGGCTTGGTTATATAAGCCTTCGGCGCTGTTATCTTGTTCAAAAAGTTCAAGTGCTTGTTGGTAGTTCCCGGCTTTATAATGGGCGCTAGCCTGCCAATTCGGTTGACTGAAATTTGCCGCCGCTTTGGCATACTCTTCTTTATCAAAAGCCTGCTGGGCTTGTTGATCTGCTGTCAGCCATAAATTGTCCCAAACATTTGCCTGTACAGGCTTGCTATAGCCTGTACTGAAGGCTAACAAACCCATTAGTCCAGCTAAAGGTAGCCAGGCAGTAGGTAACATAAGGTTAGCTAGCACACCGTGTTTAAAGCTTAATAACATAGGTAACAGTAATAATAGTGCTAAATAGGGGCCTAAATCTTGCCATGATTCACCTTCAAGTTCAGTGGCTTTTGCTTGGCCATCTTCAGCAAGCCATTGAATGAGTTGTTTGATATCGCTGCCATCTGACTGCGCTGCAATTAACACTCCTGAACCTTTTTTAGCCAGTTTTTGCAGCAAGTTAATATCAGTTTTAGCGACCACCACTTCATTGCTGCTATCGCGCATTAATTGGCCATCAGAGAGCTTTATAGGGGCACCGGTTTTACTGCCAAAGGCTAATATTGATAAACGGTAGCGGCTATTTTTTAATTCATCATATACCTGGTTAAATTGCTGATCTGAAACCCCATCTGTCATTAGAATAATATCACCAGTAACATGGCCTCCTTGGGCTAAAAGCTGCTGTGCTAATGTGATGGCTGAGGATAAATTAGAGCCTCTTACAGGCATAATATCCGGTGATAATGTGGGCAAAAGGTTAAGCAAAGTGCCATTGTCACGGGTCAAAGGGCTAATGGTAAAAGCATCACCGGCGTAGGCAATTAAGCCCGTTTCACCTTCTTTTATTTCAGACAGTAAATCCGTCGCGCGAAAGCGAGCGTGGGATAATCTATTTGGGGTTAGATCGGTCGCGTACATGGAGTAAGACATGTCCATAATCAACACTCGACCTTGATCCGTCGCAAATACAGGTAAATTTTGTTTGCTGATAGCAGGACCTGCTAATGCTAATACTGCAACAATCCAACAAAATGCCAGTAACCCCTTAGGCTTATTGCTTTGCTCGGCACTGTCGCTGATTAGCATGCGGGTTAGATGCGGCGCAATATACGCTTTCCAAGCAGATTGTTGCTGATGACGACGCCAAAATAGCAAGCTTAATAAAATAAGCGGCACTAAACCTAATAGCCACTCTGGGCGGATAAAGTGGATCATTCTATTTTGCCCCCACGCTTAAATGAAGGTAATACCAGACCAGTTTGAAAGTGTTGCTGGGCACTAATTAAGATACTGAGCAATAGAGACATTAATAAAGGCCAATAGAATAATTCTTTCTTCGGGCGATAACTTAATTGATCGCGGCTAACCGGCTCTAATGTATCTATGGTCTGATAAATTTTTGCCAGATCTTCACTGTTTCTAGCGCGAAAATACTGCCCATTGGTCATATCGGCTAGCTTTTGTAACTGAGTTTCGTCTAAATCCATTGATGGGTTAATGCGCTCTTTACCAAAAATAGTACGGCGCTCAAGTAACTCGGCGCCAACACCTACGGTATAAATAGTAATGTTTCTTTTTGCAGCTATTTCTGCTGCCATTTCGGGCTCAATATTGCCAGCATTGTTTGAACCGTCAGTTAACAACACCAGCACCCGATTACTTTCATCAACCATTTCAAATCGTTTTACCGCTAATGCGATGGCTTCGCCAATAGCCGTTTGTTTGCCGACTAAACCAATTTGTGCATCGGTTAAAAACTTTGCCACCGAGCGTCTATCTTGGGTCAGTGGCGCTTGTAAATAAGCGTGATCAGCAAATAATATTAATCCGAGGCGATCGCCTTTGCGACGTTCAATAAAGTCGGCTAACACATGCTGAATTAAGGTGAAACGGTCGACGATTTTGCCATCAATCACCATGTCTTCAATTTGCATGCTGCCTGATAAATCAACAGCCATCATTAAATCACGACCTTTGGACGGTAACTCAATCGGCTCGCCCAGCCATTGGGGCCTTGCTACTGCACACAATAAACATACCCACATTAGCCAATATAATTTGCGTGAGCGTTTTACCGTTTGTTGGCTTTGGTTTTTGATGGCGTGACCGACACCGGGAAGTTGCAGGTGTCCACCTTGGTCGACGATTTTTGTTTGTCTAAAAAATAACGGCAATGGCAATAAAATAAACACCAAAGGCCAAGTGGCACTTAACATGCAGCCTCCTGCTTATGCTGTTTATCAGTATCTTCAATGCTGATAGGCTCAAAGGGATGTTTATTGGCTAGCCACAGACTCGCCAGCATTAATAACTGCTGATTATCTTCAAGTGTGAGCCCTTTAGCCTGGTGGCGTTTGACTAATAACGTACCTATAAGATGCTGTTTGGTTTTTGGTAAACGTTGATCTAGCCAACTAAACCACGGTTGACCATTTAAATGTGCCAGTGATTGCCTTGGCAAATAGGTCATTGCGGTTCGTTTTAGTAAGCTATTAACCTCTGAAGCAAAGTTATCTGCTGTACTGTCCATTGATTGTAATATTTTCAGCGCGGTTTTTCGGGGCGCGTGATAACGACGTTGCTTGAGAATTTTACCAATCATCCAGCTCAGTATTAGGATAGATAGCACAAGTAATAGCCAATAGCCTGGTGCGATTGGCATAGATGAAACCATGTTAGGCAATAAAATGTCATGCATTTGAGCTAAAGGCGAAACACCTTGGTTGGCCACCGCGGCAGGTGCGGCTGCCGACGCTATGATTGAGTTAATTAAAATAGGTAACATTTAGCGTAATAATTCCAATTGTTCACTCAGTGGTTTACCTGCATCGATAAACTTAGGTTGTACATTAAGTTGCTTCATTAATTGCACAAAGCCTTGTTGGGCAACTTGCTGCTCTACTAACCATTTTTGATAGCTGTCGCGGGTTAATGTTAATTGCTGCTTGCCATCACGTACCGGAAAAGCAAACTGCTTAGGCAAATTCAGTGTCCCCTGGCGAAGCGGATCTGTTATTACAAATGCACCGATATCACAGTGACGTTTTAGCTGTGTTAGCGGCGCAAGGCATTGCGGACTGAAATGGTGACCATCGGTAATGATCCATACTAAAGAGCCCGGTTTTGCTATCCGCTGTAATCGCTGGCAAGCTTTGAACATATGTTCGGGGTCTTGCGGCAAATTATCAAATTGATTGAGCTGTTTTTGATGCACATCAATTAAACCTGATGACAGTTGTAACATGCCTTGTCTACGGCTACGGGGCTTGAGCTCTAAATGGGTTGTTTCACTGGCAATTAATGCACCGAGTTTATCACCATGCTTTACCGCACTCCATGCTATGGTTGTGGCCACGTGGGCAGCCTGAACCGCTTGTAATAATAATTGTGAACCAAAATATAAACTGTGGCTTAAATCGACTAGTAATAGGATAGGGCGTTCGCGTTCTTCAATAAACAATTTGGTGTGAGCCACGCCAGTACGCGCGGTAACTCGCCAGTCAATAGAGCGCACATCATCACCATTTTGATAATGACGTACCTCAGCAAACTCCATACCGCGGCCCTTGACTAAACTTGCCCTATGACCAGCCATAGCCGCTTTTGTGCGTGTTTTACGGTCAGCTACAACATGCGACAAGCTTTGGCAGGCAATTAACTCCTGCTCGTTCAAGTTTATGCCATCACTAAATAACGGCAGTGATAATTCTGCTGTGCTCATTGCTTAAGGTACTGCTACTTGAGACAAAATGGTGTCAATAACGCGATCTGCTGTTATGCCTTCGGCTTGCGCTTGATAGCTTAACAATAGACGGTGACGTAGCACATTAGGCGCGACGGCTTGAATATCTTCTGGTGATACATAATCACGGCCATAAAGCCAAGCTCTTGCACGGGCGCAGCGTTCTAATGAAATAGTGGCACGTGGACTAACGCCATACTCTAACCATTTAGCCAATTCAGGGCTGTATCGTTCAGGCTGACGGGTTGCCATAACGATTTCAACAATGTATTGCTCAAGGGGGTCAGCAAGGTAAATTTCTAGTGCTTGATCCCGTGCGGCAAATACATCGGCCTGCGCAACAGGCTCAGTTGTCGGCAGTTGATGACTAATCGCTTCTTTACGTGACTGACGTAAAATAAGGCACTCAGTTTCTGCATTTGGGTAATCCAGATTAATGTGCATTAAGAAACGATCTAACTGAGCTTCGGGTAATGGATAAGTCCCTTCATTTTCTAACGGGTTTTGGGTTGCCATCACTAAAAACAGTTTTGGTAAAGGGTAACTGGTTTTACCTACCGTGACTTGACCTTCTGCCATGGCTTCTAATAAGGCTGATTGCACCTTAGCCGGGGCGCGATTTATTTCATCAGCTAGAATCAAGTTATGAAAAATAGGACCTGCTTCAAATTCAAATGTGCCAGTTTGCTGGCGATAAATGTCAGTACCGGTTAAATCTGCTGGCAATAAATCTGGTGTAAATTGAATACGATGAAACTCACCTTCAACCCCATCACACAGAGCTTTAACTGCGCGGGTTTTAGCTAGGCCTGGAGGGCCTTCAACCAGTAAGTGACCATTAGCTACTAAGGCAATTAAAAGATTTTCAGTCAACACAGGTTGACCTAAAATAACAGTGTCGAGATAAGTTCTTAAAGAATGAAATCGGCTTAAAGGCATACGGTTACTCAATCATTTGCTAATAACATAAACACAATGCGCCTTATGTTATGAATTCTATATGGATTTAGCTAGTAGGATTAACAGATTTTAACCCTTAATGAAACCAATAAGCGCAATAAGGTACACTAAGAATATTTTTGTTGTTAATAGCTAAAGCCTCTGACAACGGATATGGTGCTATTGAAAGATATATCTAAACAGGTGTTTAAAACCAGCAAATAAAAAGTTAGAATCAAATCACACTTTGATGGTCTGACCACTATGGTCGGGCGAAACGGATATTAACAACTTGAGCTTGTGTCGCCAGGTTAACTATAAAAAGAGGGTGAAAAATGAGTGATAGACAACAGGTAACAAATGCCCGCGGAGAGCGTATTGCAATCGTCGCCGGCTTAAGAACGCCTTTTGCAAAGCAGGCTACCGCATTTCATGGCGTATCAGCATTAGATATGGGCAAAATGGTAGTTAATGAGTTGTTGTCTCGCTCAGAATTAGATCCCAAAACTATTGAACAATTAGTCTATGGTCAAGTTGTTCAAATGCCAGCCGCGCCAAACATTGCCCGTGAAATCGTACTAGGCACCGGTATGGATGTCTCTACTGATGCTTACAGTGTTACCCGCGCGTGTGCTACATCTTTTCAATCAGCGGTTAACGTTGCTGAATCAATCATGACGGGTAACATTGAAATTGGTATTGCCGGTGGTGCCGATTCTTCATCTGTACTGCCCATTGGCGTGTCTAAAAAACTCGCTCACGCATTAGTTGACCTTAACAAAGCGCGTACTTTTCAGCAAAAATTTGCCATTATGCGCCGTTTAGGTTTGAAAGATTTAATGCCTGTACCGCCTGCCGTAGCAGAGTATTCAACCGGTTTATCTATGGGGCAAACGGCTGAACAAATGGCAAAGACCTATGGCATTAGCCGTGCAGATCAAGATGCGTTGGCTCACCGTTCGCACACATTAGCAACTCAAACGTGGAACTCAGGCGTGTTGCAGCAAGAAGTGATGGCGGCGCATATTCCACCTTATAAGCAGTTTATCGACCGTGATAACAATATCCGTGAAGATTCAGTACTTGAGTCTTACGCCAAGCTTCGTCCAGCTTTTGACCGTAAACACGGTACTGTGACCGCGGCTAACAGTACGCCATTAACCGATGGTGCTTCAGCAATCATCTTAATGAGTGAAGGCCGAGCTAAAGCGCTTGGGTATCAGCCTATTGGTTACATTAAAAGTTACGCCTTTACTGCAATTGACGTATGGCAAGACATGTTAATGGGTCCGTCATATGCCACACCATTAGCGCTTAAACGTGCCGGTATGGAATTAGAAGATTTAACTTTAGTTGAAATGCATGAAGCATTTGCTGCTCAAACCCTTGCTAATATGCAGATGTTTGGCTCGAAAAAGTTTGCGGCAGAAAAATTAGGTCGTAATCGCGCAATTGGTGAAATTGACATGAGTAAGTTCAACGTGTTGGGTGGCTCATTAGCCTATGGTCATCCTTTTGCGGCAACCGGTACTCGTTTAATCACTCAAGTATGTCAAGAACTAAAGCGCCGCGGCGGTGGAACTGGTTTGGCAACGGCGTGTGCCGCGGGTGGTTTAGGTGCTGCAATGATCGTGGAAGTGGAGTAATTACAATGGAAAAGACATTTAATTTACAACGTCGTGATGACGGTATTGCTATTTTGACTATGGATGTTCCTGGTGAAACCATGAACACTTTAAAAGCTCAATTTGGTGCTGAAATTTCAGAAATTCTGATTGAAATAAAAACCGATTCCAGCATTAAAGGGCTAGTTGTTGTTTCTGGCAAAAAAGATTCATTTGTTGCTGGTGCTGATATCAGTATGTTGGCCGCTTGTAAAAGTGAACAAGACGCAAAAGACTTATCACAGCAGGGGCATGTGGTATTTAATGAGCTAGAAGGTTTGACTATTCCGGTAGTTGCTGCGATAAACGGCGCGTGTTTAGGCGGTGGTTTAGAGCTGGCTTTAGCGTGTCATTTACGTGTATGTAGCGATGATAGCAAAACCGTACTTGGTGTACCTGAAGTACAGCTAGGCTTGTTGCCTGGTGGTGGTGGAACACAACGTTTACCTCGTTTAGTGGGCGTAGCAACAGCCTTAGATTTAATGCTAACCGGTAAGCAAGTTCGTCCAAAACAAGCATTAAAAATGGGTTTAGTGAATGATGTAGTGCCTAACTCAATATTGCTTGCTACCGCAATTGAGCTTGCTAAAAAAGGTAAAAGCGCTGCCAAACCGATTAAGCAGTCAAAGTTAAATCAATTTTTAGAGTCAACCTCATTTACCCGTGACATCATGTTTGATCAAGCGCGTAAACAAGTCGAAAAGAAAACAGCCGGCAATTATCCAGCTCCTGGAAAAATTATTGACTGTGTTCGCCAAGGCTTAAATAAAGGTATGGCAAAAGGCTTAGAAATTGAAGCGGCTCACTTTGCTAATTTAGTTATGTCCAAGGAGTCAGCTGCGCTGCGCAGTATTTTCTTTGCTACCACCGAAATGAAAAAAGAAACCGGTGCTGAAGGTGCTGAGCCTCGCATCGTTAAAAAAGCCATGGTGTTAGGTGGCGGTTTAATGGGCGGCGGTATTGCTTCTGTCACCACAACTAAAGCTAAAATACCGGTACGGGTAAAAGATATTTCAGAGCAAGGGCTAAGCAATGCTTTAGCTTATGCCTATAAGCTGTTAGATAAAGGTGTTAAGCGCCGTCATATGACGCCTGCTGCCCGTGACAATGTGATGTCTCTTATGACAACTACCACTGATTATAAAGGTATCAAAGATGCTGATATCGTAGTTGAAGCTGTATTTGAAGACTTAGCATTAAAGCATCAAATGGTTAAGGATGTTGAGCGTGAATGTGGTGAAAATACTATTTTTGCTTCTAACACTTCATCATTACCTATTGGTCAAATCGCTGCCGCTGCCGCGCGTCCTGAAAATGTGATTGGCTTGCATTATTTCTCACCGGTTGAAAAAATGCCATTAGTGGAAGTGATTGCCCACAAGACCACTTCACCTGAAACTATCGCCACTACTGTAGCTTTTGCCCGTAAGCAAGGTAAAACACCTATTGTGGTTCAAGATGGGGCGGGATTTTACGTCAATCGTATTCTTGCGCTTTACATGAATGAGGCCGCGCAATTATTACTTGAAGGTCAGCGAATTGAACATCTTGACCGTTCATTAATTAAGTTTGGTTTTCCGGTCGGCCCAATGACTTTATTAGATGAAGTGGGCATTGATGTTGGGGCTAAAATATCGCCTATTTTAGAAAAAGAGTTGGGGGCGCGTTTTTCAGCACCAGCGGCATTTGATAAGTTACTTGCCGATGATCGTAAAGGGCGTAAAAACGGCAAAGGTTTTTATCAATATGGCCCTAAAGCAAAAAAAGCCAAGTTGGTTGATGAATCGGTTTATGGCGTATTAGGTATTAAAGCTTCATCTGATAAAGAAGCAAAAGAAGTTGCCGAGCGCTGTACTATTCAAATGCTTAACGAAGCGGTTCGTTGCTTAGAAGAAGGCATTATTGCTAACGCAAGAGATGGTGATATTGGTGCTATTTTTGGTATTGGTTTCCCACCATTTTTAGGCGGTCCTTTCCGTTATATTGATTCATTAGGGCCTAAAAACCTGGTTGATACCTTAAATCGTTATCAGAAACTTTATGGTGATCGTTTCGCTCCCTGTGAAATGCTAAAAAATATGGCAACTGAAGGAACTCATTTTCATACGAACTGATGAGTTCTGAGTCACTAGATTTAGTGGAGATTAAAAAAGCGGCAATTATTTGCCGCTTTTTATTGCCTTGTCGGAATACTTTTGCCTGAATTTTAATCGAAGTGAGTGGTGCTTTAGGCTATAATACGGCTAGTTTGTAATCTTTTAGTATTATTAAGATGTATCAATTTGGACGAAACTAAAGGATGTTTTAATAATACAGATAGCCTAGGCTGAAAATGGAATGCTGCTGTGCAGTGTTTTTAGCCATTATCATGATGGAATGCAGTTAACTGAAGATATAAAGAGGTTTCAGTGATTTTTCAATTAGATTGGTTATTACTCGCTTTATTGTTTGTATTGAGTAGCATTTTTCTTGGCTTCTCTGCTTATTATGCAGGTTTAGCGGTTAAACGCTGGGCATTGGTTGGCGTGGTTTTAGGGCCTGTGGCATACCCATTATTCACTACTCATAAGCATTTAGCTTATCGTAAAGTTGAAGGTTTAGGCGCCCATAGAGCGAGTTTTTGAGGCTTAGTGCGTACATAATATATGTTGGCTTGATGAATTAGATAGCAGAATTGGCTAGATGATTTCGCAATAGATGATTATTTAGATTGATAAAGGAGCCTGTAAATCATTATCTGCATGTTTAATAAAAGTAAATGTCTAGACAACAAAAAAGGAGCTCGCAGCTCCTTTTTTATTAATACCCGCTTAGTTATTTCCACCAGGCTTTAGCTTGAGTCACTTCTAAACGTTCTAAGCCTGCAGGCAATTTTACTTTCTTACGAGCTGGTTTGGCTAAACCCAATGCAATTTTTAATGAATTAAACATAGTTATATTCCTTATGCAGTCTGAGTGTTTAGTACTTTGATTGCGGGCAATGCCGCAGTTTGCGTGTCTAGTACTTTGATTGCTGGTAATGCCACAGTTTGCGTGTCTAGTACTTTGATTGCTGGTAATGCCGCAGTTTGCGTGTCTAGTACTTTGATTGCAGGTAATGCCGCAGTTTGCGTGTCTAGTACTTTGATTGCTGGTAATGCCGCAGTTTGAGTGTCTAGTACTTTGATTGCTGGTAATGCCGCAGTTTGCGTGTCTAGTACTTTGATTGCTGGTAATGCCGCAATTTGCGTGTCTAGTACTTTGATTGCTGGTAATGCCGCAATTTGAGTGTCTAGTACTTTGATTGCTGGTAATGCCGCAGTTTGCGTGTCTAGTACTTTGATTGCAGGTAATGCCGCAGTTTGCGTGTCTAGTACTTTGATTGCAGGTAATGCCGCAGTTTGCGTGTCTAGTACTTTGATTGCTGGTAATGCCGCAGTTTGCGTGTCTAGTACTTTGATTGCTGGTAATGCCGCAGTTTGCGTGTCTAGTACTTTGACTGCAGGTAATGCCGCAGTTTGCGTGTCTAGTACTTTGATTGCTGGTAAGGCAGCAGTATGAGAATCTAGAGTTTTAGTCTGCACAGTTGTATTAACCGATAGTATTGATAAAACAGATAGTGCAATTATTCCTTTAATCATTTTAGTCTCTCTTGGCTCAGGGTTATTATTAAATTGTTATTTTTGACAACTAACGATTTAATAGCAGTTCTTGTGCCAATGTTGATTAAAGCTGTGATATTTGTTTTTTTATGGTTTCTTACGTAGTCTTACTTTATCCGCATCTGCAGTTAACAGAGCTTCGAAGTCTTTTTCAGGCACAGGTTTACTAAATATATATCCTTGTATTTCCTCACAATTAAGAGCTTTTAAAATATTAAGCTGAGCGGCCTGCTCTACGCCTTCTCCTACAACAGTTAACCCCATATTGTGGGCAATAGTAATAATAGAATCGACCATTTTTAAGTCGCGATCAGATTTGTCTATATCGTCGACAAATGATTTGTCAATTTTTAAGCAATTGATTGGAAAGCGCTTAAGATAGGATAATGATGAATAACCCGTACCAAAGTCATCTAAAGCAAGACTAACCCCCATTTTAGCTAGTTGTTGCATCACTTTAATGGCATTTTCAGGGTTTTTAATTACGGTTCCTTCCGTGATCTCTAACTCTAAATGGTGAGCCGGTAGCTTGGTAAGCCGTAAAATTGACTCTATTCTTTGCTGTAAATCTGGGAGAGCAAATTGACGCGACGATAAATTGACGGCAACGCGGCCATTAAATAAGCCTTGCTCCAACCACTTTTGCGCAGCAAAACACGCTTTACGCAACACAACATCACCAATCTCAACTATTAAGCCGTTTTCTTCAGCAAGTGGGATAAAATCATTAGGCGGAATAATGCCATGTTTAGGGTGATTTAATCTCACGAGTGCCTCCATACCAGCTAAACAGTCACTTTTTAAATCGACTTTTGGCTGGTAGTACACTTCAAAAAAATCTTCCTTCAAGGCCTCACGAATTAAATTTTCAACTTCTAGTTGTCGTAATGCATTTTTGTTCAGGGACTCAGAATAGAATTGATAGCGACTACCACCAGCAGATTTTGCATGGTACATAGCAATATCTGCTTTTCGTAATAATGCTTGTTCGTTTTGCTCATCTTCTGGATAAAGTACTATGCCAACACTAATGCTTAGCACTAGAGAGTCCCCATTGATTTCGAATGCGGGTTTTAGTGACTGAATAATGTTAGAGGCAATCATGGCACTAGAGCCAATATCGGGGTTCTGGTCAATAAGTAATGCGAATTCGTCACCACCTAATCTATATAAACTGGCATGGCCTGGAACTGAGGTTTTGATGCGCTCTGCAACGGATATAAGCAACTCATCGCCTACTTGATGTCCTAGAGAGTCATTTATGCGTTTAAAATTATCTAAGTCTAATACCATCAAAGTATGGTGAATATCTTTCTTCACTAGGTTGTTTAAAGTTACTTGTAAACTTGAGCGATTTGGCAAACCAGTGAGTAAGTCGTTATTGGTTAATTTACGTAATTCTTCTTCTTGTTGCTTACGGCGGGTGATATCTGAAAAAACCCCTACATAATGGCTTGTCTCGCCCTGTTCGTCGTACATAGCGTCTATGGTCAATTCCATCAAAAAGAAGCTACCATCGCCTTTATTGGCTTCTATTTCACCATTCCAACGTCCTTGCTGGCGTAATGCGCTTCTAATTTGTTCTGAATATGAATTAGGATAACGAGTAAACTCAAGTTGCTGCTGTAAAAATTTATCGCGGCTACACTGCGCTATATCACAGCATGCTTCGTTAACTTCAACAAATACATAATCCTGGTTGAGAATGAACATTCCCTCTGAAATATTTTCAATTGCGCGGGCAAAAAGTTTAAGCTGTTCTTCAACCTGTTTAATATTATTAATGTCTTTAATTGTTCCTGTCATACGAACTGGATGATCTTTCTGGTCGCGTTCAACTATTTTTGCTCTGTCTAAAATCCACATCCATTGGTCATTTCGACCTTTGACCCGATAAGCGATTTCGAAGTGATCTGTAATACCGCTAAAATGGTCATTGAGGGCTTTTTGAACTCTAGGTTGATCTATAGGATGAATATTACTTTCTTCGCCAATTTTACCTGAGCGATGCCCATCTTGAGGGAAGTCTAATGTTCCCCAAATATTGGAGCGAAATATTTTTCCGCTCTCTATATCCCAGTCCCACATCTCATCGCCGCTGCCCCAAAGTGAAAGTTTAAGACGCTCTTCACTGAGTACGATTTGTTTTTGGATTTCTTGACGGCGCAAAATCGCTTTGGTTATGAGTATTAAAATAGTCAACATAATTAGGCTATAAATTATTTTTGCCTTTAATGTAAGCCACCATGGTGGTGTTATTGTTATTTCAATATTCTTTGTAAGGGTTCTTTGTCCCGTTGATTTATCAACCGCATATACACCAAAGATATATGTTCCATGTGGGACATTAGTATATGTGGCTGTATTAGTGTTTTTATTTGGTAGCCAATCATTGTCTATTTCATTTAAAATATAGTAGAAATCGAAATTAACTCTATTTTTTCCTATAATATTGTATTCAATGCTAAAAGGGTATTCAGAATGCTTAAGTTGAATTTTATTTTGATACTTTATGGCTTTGTCTAAATTTCTTGAACCTATAGTTATTGGTTCATTGAATATGGAAAGGTTTTGAATGGTCACTTCGTTTATTGAGTTTTTATGTTCAAAAGCCTTATCTAGGTTAAGATATGTCAACCCATAAGGGCCGCCAATAATAATCCCATTCAAATATTCTAAATTTGACTGCGTACTATAGTCAGGAAGTATGCCATTTTTTTGTGTTAATTTTAACTTTTGATTTGTCTTTAAGTTTATTAAATTAACTTCCATATTAGAAGGTGCAACTATTATGTCTTCAATTATATCGATGGAGTAAATGGTTTTCTCTGTTTTCAATATCTCAGATACGACTTCTTTTTGTAAGTCCAAAGATAATATCCCAGTCCTTGAACCGAAAATTAACTGATTGTTATATTGGTTTAAACTTGCAACTAACTCTTTGTTATAGATATTTTTTATTATACCATCTTTAAACTTGAGCAACCCTTTCTGTGATGCTATATATAAATTCCCATCAATAGATACAAAGTCATAAATAGGGTGGTTTGTTCTTGTGTCAATAGTATCAATTGATTTGGTTATAGGGTTGATAGTTAATATTTTTCCATCAAAAGTCGCAGCAACAATAAATCCTAAATTGTTTTGTTTTATTTTCATGATGTATTCTGACGTTAACTTTTCTTTCTCTTGTGTGTCTAAATTAACTTGGTATAAACCTTCAGGTGAACCGACGTAAATAAATTTTTTGTTTGCATAAATACTTTTGTGACCTTCGGCGAACTCTACTTTTAACTTTGTTTCATTATTAAATTTTTTGTCAAAATAAGTTATCTCTTTTTTATTGCTGGCTATGAATAAGTTGTTTTCATTTGATACGATTGACCAAATGTTCTTTATATTATTATTTATTTTTTTTGCGATATTTTTTTCAAGTGAATATACATTTATCCCATCAGTGAAGTTTGATGTGAATAGTTTGTTTTTAGTGGAGAAAGTAGTTATTTGGTTGTTTTCTTTCAGGTCGCTTTTGAATTCGCCAATAATTGTTTTTTTTATTTCATTGCTGTTTTGGCTAAGTTCAATAGAAATTACTTGGTTTTTAGTGAATAAAAGTAATGTATCGGCGAACGAAGTCGACGAAAGACTTAATGCATTTGTTTTGATAATGTTCTTTTTGTTTTTATATAATCCATTCTTTTCTAATGTTATGATATCATTGTTATTTATTTCAAAGTCTAACGTCTTGCTTGAATGTAGTTTGATTTCATCTGAATATGTAAAAATATCTCCATCATAGTTTCGTATATATAATGTGTCTTTCGAGTTTCTTATTTTTTTTATTTCTTTAAATTTTTGATTTTTAATCAAATTAATTTCTTTCGAGAAGTCAGAGTTAAATATGTAAACTTCACTATTTAAGGCAATGTAATTAATTCCATTGTCATTATATATTGCCCATATTACTGAGTTTGATATGGGGTGATTGGGTTTCGCAAGAGAAAAGGTTTCGGTAAATTTGTTAAATATAGCCAGTCCTTTATCCGTTCCCACAATAAGTTGATTTTTATCATCAATCATTAGATTGCGGATAAAAGAGCTGGGTAGGCCGCTTCCATTATCTTCAGCATAAAAATGGGTGAATTCTGTGCCATCAAAACGGTTTAAGCCATTAACAGTACCAATCCAAATGTAGCCTTCACTGTCTTCAACTATGCTGGTTACTGTATTTTGAGAAAGACCATCTGCGACTGTGTATGAATCATAATTGAGAATAATATCGAGCTGTTCTTCGTTAAAGTCCGAAAAAGACATCGACATAGCGAATGATGCTTGAAAAAAAGCAAAAAGAAATAAGAGTAAAGATAAGATTTTAGGCATAATTTTTATTTTTCTTGTTCTCGTAGATGCCAAGCAGAAGCGTTGATTTGCCTACTTTTTCAGAATCCATGGGGTTTGTCAAAAGTCTGTTAACACAAATGAGACTAAGTGTTGTTTTTTTACCCTTCTTGAGCTGGTGTAATTTTATGCGAGTTAGTTGTTTTGTTTAATTAGTACTAAGTAATTAGTGATTTACACTCCTCATAGTAAAAAAGTTAGTTTTTTGTATGGTTTAAATTGACGTTAAACATTTACAAAGTAATTTAAAGTTAACTGACATTATCTCTAAAAGTTAAATTTTTCAGCAGCTTGCTTAAATGTTCTTAGATCTAAAATCATATTTTTAGATCCGAGTTGCTGTTGAGAATGTTGCTCACCACAACTGAATAAGACTAAGCGGTCACAATGCTTGCTCCGCATCTGTTGCATCATGAATTTGATTAAGTCTGCTCTGGTAAGTGTTCCGACCTTCGCGGCAACATTTTCACGTTGATCAAATTGATAATCCCTATTACCTAGACTAACCCAATAGCGCTGTCCACGGGTTTTGAGATTAGAATCGTGTTCCATAATTTGGCTAATTAAACCTTGTTTAGTGCTTTCCCATTGTTCATTGGTTATTTGCATTACGGCATAGCTAAAGTCGGCTATAAACTCATCAATGGCTTCAAGCAAAACTCGGGGACCAGTAGAAGGGGATTGGATATAAAAAATTAACCCAGGATGTCTGTTGAGTGGCAGGTAACCCGTGCCTACCATGTAACCTAATTGCTGTTTTGTGCGCAGTTCATGAAAAAAGGTTGATGACATTGTATGGTTTAATAAACTGAACAGTGCCATCTTATCTGTCGTTGCTTCACTAGATTGATAATAAACAATAATTGCACTGTCTTGATGCTGGATTGCTTTCTCACGTAGCAAGGTACCAACACCTTGTAAGTTAACTAACTCTCGTGATGATTCATGGCTAGGTTTTGTCACCAGGGACAATAAGTGTTGTAATTTCTTACCCAATGCTTGAGCTTCTGACACTAACCAATCACCGTAGACTAGACCTTCAAGGTAGATTTTTTCATAAAATTCACTAACATGATTATGAAGTTCATCTAAGGTAATTGTTTCAAGTTCTTCCGCCATTCTCACCGGTTCAAAACTTCGCTTTTGTAATGTGACTGTTAAGCTGGTAAATAATTGCGAGATAGGTTTTGCTTGGGCAACATTATTCCAGCTTCTTAAAATCTGCTTACGGATCATGTTAAAGCGTTCTTGGGTAAATTGTCGCTCACGCCCTTTATGAATAATCAACGCGAGCAAGGTTTCCTGGTTACCCGTAAACCCAGTAAGGTGAAGGGTAATGCCACCTTGATGCGGATAAATATTATAGTTTAATCCAGCAACTTCAGCCTGATAAGTTGATTCAGTTAAGTAGTCTAGCAATAGCTCAACATATAAGCGGGTTAAGGTTGCATGACGAGGTGACATACTGGCTTTTTGTGAATCAAGTGATAAGTAAAGGTGCCCTTTGGGCACATTAAACTCGTCATCTTTTCTATGCCAAATTCGATAGCCTTCACCTTCAGCAACTACAACAGGTACTGGATTTTGACTTGCTTCATTTCTTGATTGCGGATCGGGTACAATAAATGGATTAGCCTGGGGCAGCTTTAAAGCTTGTCTAATTTCAGTTTGTTGCCAATATGCTAATCGTGATAACTCAATATCCGATACCTTGTAAGGTGTGTGATACCAGGCCGCTTGCTTGTCGGTATCAAGATCTTGGGCAACAACCTGCAAGCGCATATTGAGCGGATGCATTAATTCAAGTAGCGACTGTGCTTCAGCCACATCCAAGTTATCCATTCTATAATCACCATAGACCACATCCTCGATATCATAGTGATGCATGTTAATGCTGAGGTGGCTGGCGAGATCTAATGCTTTAATTTGTTCTTGAA
The DNA here is from genome assembly GCF_020511155.1 of Shewanella glacialimarina. Lineage (NCBI taxonomy): Bacteria > Pseudomonadati > Pseudomonadota > Gammaproteobacteria > Alteromonadales > Shewanellaceae > Shewanella > Shewanella glacialimarina. Next base: position 1,315,871 of record NZ_CP041216.1, read on the forward strand.
ACCGAAAAGCGGTGTTTAATAAATTAGCGCGTTCTTGATAACGCCAATCTTCAAGTCCATGCATTTTGATAAGTTGGATATATTCAAAAATACACTTTACGACTTCATCAATAGTATTAAAACCTTGATCAGTTAACTGAATACTGACTGAGTAATCTTTAAAGTTAAACCCATTGATGCCACCGCCAGCTGATAAGTTATTAGCTAAGCCTTGCTCTTTTAAGTAAGACAACAAACTCCCTGGACTTTCATTGCCTAACAGGTGGCTTATGAAGGTTAATGGTTTGCGTTTATAGAATTGGTCAATTCCGGGTAGTGCAAAATTAACACTGATTCGTTTTTGTTGTTTTAAAGGGATAATTGAAATCTGTTTGAGGCGTTCAGCATCAGTAATCAGTAATTCAGAAGGATAGTGTTTACTTACTCCTCGATTGACGATGCCTTCAAAATAGGTTTTAGCCCATACTTCGGACTGGTCCAGTGAAGCAGGGGAGACCAAACACAGAGTCATAATATTTGCGCAATATTGCTGCTGATAAAACGACAGTAGTTCTTCACGTAATTCAGATTGAGGGCCGGCTAATGTAGCGAGATTACCCACTGAAAATTTAGAAAAAGGGTGGGCTTGGTTAGTGGTCTCTTTTTGCACCTGATATACACGGCGAATATCGTCTTTTAGCTTTAAACTATACTCAGACTCAATAGCATGACGCTCTCTATCGACCAATTCGATATCAAATTTAGGTGCAATAAAAAACTGACTGAAGCGATCTAATGACTCTTCAAAAACATCTGCATTGATGGTGTAAAAAAAGTTTGTTTGTTCAGTGCCTGTCCAAGCATTGTTATTACCGCCATGCTGATTAATAAAAGCATGGTACTCACCTGAGTCAGGGAACTTTTCTGTCCCTAAAAATAGCATATGTTCTAAAAAGTGTGCCATACCTGGGCGATCGACAGGATCATCAAAGTGACCAACTTGAACAGCCATAGAAGCAGCAGCTTGGTTGGTTTGCACATCTTCAACCAGTAATACCCGAAGTTGATTCGATAAGCGGATATAACGATATAAACGATGATCATTTTGACTTGTATGTATTGCTGGGAAATCGGACAAGTGAAGGCTCCAAGTAACGGTTCTAGTTACATATTGATATTGTTATCGGCTTTTAGCAAATAACTCGTCAAACTTTATGACCACTATCGACTAAAGTTGAGTTAATTTTTGTTTGGTGACGGTTTCGCAAGTGCTTTAATGACGCTACAATTGTCGTATTAGTAAAATAAGATTGATAATGAGTTAAGTATGCAGCTATTTTTGATGCGCCATGGTGAAGCCAGCTTTGATGCGCTATCAGATCGTGAACGGATATTAACGCAACATGGACGCTACCAAACCGGCCAAATGGCTAACTTACTCAATAGTCGCATTTCTCAGCTTGATTTAGTTTTAGTCAGCCCTTATTTGCGCGCCCAACAAACGTGGCAAGTCGTCAGTAAACACTTACCTAAAGCAAGAAAATGCGTTGTGTTAGACAATATTACCCCTTCAGGTGACCCTAAAATGGCCGCCGATTCTATTTTAGCTTATGCACAGCAATATAAAGCAGACACTGTGTTAGTGATTACTCACATGCCGATAGTGGGTTTTTTGGTGGGTGAACTAGTTGCGGGATTAGAACCGCCTATTTTTGCCACCTCTGCTTTTGTACAAATTGACAAACATTCTGAACAAGCAAGCTTTGTAGGCATGAATTACCCTAGTGGGGTTTAACGTCTATTTCTACAAAGTTGCAGTGAATGATAGGGCTGTTTATCTTGAAAGATTAATAGCCGATTATCTATCGATCTATCTTCGATGTGGCTGATCGCCAATATCAATCAGAATCAGTAACGCTGCATCACCGCCCCATTCTTTAGGTGCTTGATGAAAAGCCTTTACTTTGGGGTGTTGTGCTAACCACATAGGCAGCTGCTGCTTTAATATTCCCATACCATACCCATGCATTACACTGCAGCAAATACTGTTTTGCTTTACGCATGCTTGAATAAGAGCGGCAAGCTCAAGTTTAGCTTCTGATTGCCTTAACCCATGTAAATCAAGCAATAGGTCTGGCACGTAATCGCCACGGCGTAAACGTTTTAACTCTATTTTATCAACGCCGTCGTTCGTCCAGCGCATTGGCCCAGTGACGGGCAATAACGGTTGATAGGTGTCAGAAAAGTAGCTACTTGAATGAAGCTGTAGCTCTTTTATTTCCACTTGCTGTTTGTTTTTTACGGGTTGTTTAAAGTGATGGGCTTGTTGCTTAAGGGGTTTTATACCGGCAACTAAATCACTAAACGACTCGAAATCAGTGATATTTTTGTCATTCATGGCGATATTGTATTGAATTCTAGCCCATCTTAATAGACATCAGTTACAATGCAGCAGAACTATTTTTTAGGAGTGTGTTTTGGATAAAATTTTTGTAGATGAAGCGGTAACCGAGTTACGTACTATTGGCGATATGCTCCGTTGGGCTGTTAGCCGTTTTAATGACGCCGGAATTTTTTATGGCCATGGTACAGATAATGCTTGGGATGAAGCCATTGCATTAGTTTTTCATGCATTACATCTACCGGAAGAAATAGGCCAGCAAGTTATTCAAAGCAACCTAACCAGTAGCGAAAAACATAAAATAGTTGAGCTGATTATTCGCCGTGTTCGTGAACGATTACCGGTTCCTTATTTGACTAATAAAGCCCATTTTGCTGGATTAGAGTTTTTTGTTGATGAACGCGTGTTAGTGCCACGCTCACCGATTGCTGAAATGATTAATAATAATTTCAGCCCTTGGTTATATAACAAACCTGTGCATCGTATTATGGATTTGTGTACTGGCAGCGGCTGTATTGCTATTGCCTGTGCTTATGCTTTTGAAGATGCTGAAGTTGACGCGCTTGATATTAGTGAAGATGCCCTAGAAGTCGCTCAAATCAATATAGAAACTCTAGGCGTATTAGATCGTGTTTTCCCAATTCAGTCAGATATGTTTGCAGCGATTGAAAAAGGGCCACATTACGATTTGATCGTATCTAATCCTCCTTATGTTGATGCCGAAGATATTGATGATATGCCAAGTGAATATCATCACGAGCCAGCCATTGGTTTAGCATCGGGCCGTGATGGATTAGATTTAACCAAGCGTATTCTAGCTAACGCAGCTGATTACTTAACCGAGAACGGTTTATTGGTGGTTGAAGTGGGTAATTCTATGGTGCATTTAATGGAGCAATTCCCTGATGTACCATTCATGTGGGTCGAGTTTGAATTTGGTGGTGACGGGGTGTTTGTATTAACCCGTGATCAGCTAGTTGAAAATCAATCACTTTTTGCCATCTACAAAGATAGTGAATAATGGTGCTGTAATAGTGTAGCATTACGCTATTCAGTTTTTATTTATGAAGGGATAAATGGCGCATGTCAGGAAATAGTATTGGGCAAAACTTTGTCGTCACCACATTTGGTGAGAGTCACGGTGTGGCACTTGGGTGTATTATTGATGGTTGCCCGCCGGGGCTAGAATTAACCGTTGAAGATATGCAACATGATCTTGATCGTCGTCGTCCAGGTACATCACGCTATACGACAGCACGTCGAGAAGCTGATGAAGTGCGTATTTTATCTGGGGTGTTTGAGGGTAAAACCACAGGGACTTCGATTGGTTTATTGATTGAAAATACCGACCAACGCAGCCAAGACTACTCCAACATAAAAGACTTATTCCGCCCTGGACATGCTGATTACACTTATCAGCAAAAGTATGGTCTACGAGATTATCGTGGCGGTGGACGTTCGTCAGCCCGTGAAACCGCGATGCGTGTTGCAGCCGGCGCTGTGGCTAAAAAGTATTTAAAAGCGGTGCATGGCATTGATATTCATGGCTATTTGTCACAGCTAGGGCCGATTAGTGCTGAGTCTATTGATTTAGCACAGGTCGAGAAAAATGCCTTTTTCTTTCCTGATGCGTCAAAGCTTGATGTACTAGATGAATACATGCGTGAGCTGAAAAAGTCAGGCGATTCTATCGGTGCAAAAATTACCGTATTGGCTACAGGTGTGCCAGTAGGTCTTGGTGAGCCAGTATTTGACCGACTAGATGCTGATATTGCCCACGCATTAATGGGCATTAATGCGGTAAAAGGTGTTGAAATTGGTGATGGATTTGGTGTGGTAACACAGAAGGGATCAGAAGGGCGTGACTTGATGTCACCCCTTGGATTTGAGTCAAATCATGCCGGCGGTGTATTGGGCGGCATATCCTCAGGCCAACCGATTGTGGCTAATATTGCCTTAAAGCCAACATCAAGTATTAGTGTGCCAGGTAAAAGTATGACAGCTCAAGGAGAAGTGGCTGATGTTGTGACTAAAGGTCGTCATGATCCTTGTGTGGGGATCCGCGCAGTGCCTATTGCTGAAGCTATGTTAGCGATTGTATTGATGGATCATCTATTACGTCATCGTGCTCAAAATCAAGATGTACACAGCCTAACACCCGTAATCGGAATGCGTTAAATGCCAAGCAGTTCTAGCCCTGAGTTTCAGCTTCGCTGGCTCAGGGCTTGTTATTTTTTCTTCTTTGCTATTCTTGGTGTTCTAGTCCCTTATCTTGGGGTATTTTTTGACGCCCGCGGGTTTGATGCCCAAGAGATTGGTTCATTACTTGCCATACTCATGGCGACGCGGATCGTTGCGCCTAACCTTTGGGCTATGGTTGCTGATAGAACAGGGATGCGTGCCAGTTTGATCAAGCTAGGGGCTTTTTGTGCTGCGCTGACTTTTATCAGCTTTTTCTTTGAAGGTGGTTTTTGGTATCTGGCGATTAGTTTGACTATTTATACCTTCTTTTGGAATGCCATTTTAGCTCAGCTGGAAGTGATAACCCTTGAAACCTTGGGTGACAATGCCAATCAATATGGCGCAATTCGAAGTTGGGGCAGCGTTGGCTACATTGTTTTAGTTGTGCTTGCGGGCGTGAGTATCGAACGTTTAGGGGCAGAGGTATTGCCTTACATCGGCATGGTACTATTTATTGGCCTATTAATATGCTCAATGCCGCTACCTTCAACTAAAGCCGCTGTGTTAAGCGGGTCTGAACGGCCTAAATTAACCTTAGATAAACCAATCATCCTATTCCTATTGTCTGCCTTATTATTACAAATGAGTGTTGGACCTTTCTACGGTTTTTTTGTGCTCTATCTTAAACAAGTTGGTTATTCGGAAACCTTCGCTGGGATCATGGTGGCCTTTGGGGTATTGGCCGAAATAGGCATCTTTTTATACGCTTCAAAATTGATTGGCAAATATGGTTTACGCCTGTTGCTTATTGTTAGTATTGTGCTGACCTCTGTGCGTTGGTTAATTTTAGGGTATTATCCCGATGTCATTTTTATGCTGGTATTTAGCCAAACATTACATGCCTTTACCTTTGGGTTAACCCATGCCGTGTCTATTCAATTTATTCATCGTCATTTTGGTATCCATCATCGCAGTACTGGCCAGGCCTTATATGCTAGCCTGAGCTTTGGTGTGGGTGGTGCGTTAGGGACTTGGGTTAGCGGCTATATTTGGGGCGATGGTAGTGGCGCTGCGCAAGTTTGGTTATTTGCAGCAACTTGTGCCATAGCCTCTGCCGTGGCCGTTATGTTTATTCCCGATATGAATGGTAAAAGCCAGCACAGCTGATGTTGTGGATTCAAATTTAGATCAATTGTTTCATTCAACAGCAATATATAGAGAAGGAGCCGATGTGAAGCCGTTTCGTTTAGGATTACTCATTAACCCATTAGCAGGTTTAGGTGGCAGTGTCGGTTTAAAAGGATCAGACGGTGTTGCCGAAGAAGCATTGGCCAAAGGTGCTGAGCCCAAAGCACATCTGCGCATGCAGCAGGCGTTAGAGCTTGTGTCCGCGTATAAAGATCGCATTCAAATCGTTACTTCGTCTGGCTGTATGGGCGAAGATATCGCTGTTAAAATGGGCTTTAATACTCAGGTTGTGCATCACTGCATCGGTAATCAAAATCAACCTGGTGCAGATCTAAGTGAACTTAATAAAAGCACTCAAAGAGTATTAAATACCACACAGCAAGATACCCGTGACGCAGTAAAGGCATTATTAGATCAGTCATTGGATCTATTACTATTTGCTGGTGGTGATGGTACTGCAAGAGATGTGTACTCTATTGTCGATGATGCTATTCCTGTATTAGGCGTACCTGCTGGGGTTAAAATTCATTCAGGCGTTTATGGCATAACGCCTAAGGCTTCGGGCTTAGTGCTTAAAATGCTGCTGGATGGTGAGTTAGTCAGTTTAATGACCGCTGATGTCATGGATATTGATGAAACGGCATTTAGGCAAGGTACAGTTAAAGCCAAACGCTTTGGTGAAATGTTAGTGCCAGCAGAGCCGCGTTATGTACAAGCGGTAAAAATGGGCGGTAAAGAAACCGATGAATTAGTATTGGCCGATATCGCAGCCGATGTGATTGAGTCAATGGATGATGAGATTTTTATCATGGGCTCAGGCAGCACAGTCGCGGCAATTATGGATGATCTTTATTTAGATAACACCTTACTTGGTGTTGATGTTATTCAAGATAAACAATTAATTGCCACAGATGTAACAGCCCAAGAGTTACTACAGATAACAAGTGGCAAACCAACCAAGCTTGTGATCACCTTGATTGGTGGTCAAGGTCATGTGCTTGGAAGAGGTAACCAACAACTGTCACCCGCATTGATAAAACAGCTGGGTAAAGACAATATTTTGATCGTAGCCACAAAAACTAAGCTAAAAGCACTTGAAGGACGGCCATTAATTGTGGATAGTGGCGACCCAGAATTAGATGTAGCTCTTACAGGCTATTATAAAGTAATAACTGGTTACCATGATTACGTCATGTATCAAGTGGCTAACCCAGATTTGGTGGAATAAACCCATGTTAGAAAAGTATGATGTCGCGATGGAATCTTGGATACAAGAAACCGTTAGCAATGGTGATGATGATGCATTATTTGCCAGTGGTTACTTACAAGGCCATATTGCAGTGGTTTTAGCAAAACTTGAAGTGCAAGCTGATCAAGGTATTGATGCACTCGATAATCAAGTGATTCAGTGTCTTGCGCTGGCAAATGAAGAACTTAATGATGCTGATTATGTATTAGTTGCCCAAGCTTGGCAGCAATTACGCAGTCGTATTGTGTCTGCAGTAGCATAGTTAATGTCACTTACTATATTAGATGATAAACAGCTCGAAACAGCATTTGAGCAAGTATCTGCTCACGTTGCAATTGGGCTGGTTAATCCCAAAACCCCAGTGAATGTGGGCGGGATTATGCGCGCATCGGGTTGTTATGGCGTCAATCAAGTATTTTATACTGGTAGACGTTATGATTTTGCGGTTAAAGCGGATACTCAATATGAAGTTGATAAAAAGCAAGCTGCCAAAACCATTCCACTGAAAGGCGTTGAATCATTATTAGCCCAAGTGCCCAAAGGCAGTAAGGTCATTTGCGTTGATCTTGTGGTGGGTGCGATTCCATTACCGCAATTTATCCATCCAGAGAATGCCTTCTACATTTTTGGCCCTGAAGATGGCACCATTCCCCAGCAGCTTATCGATGCCGCTGATGACGTAGTTTATGTGCCGACCAAAGGGTGTATGAATCTTGCTGCTTCAGTAAATGTGTTGCTGTATGACCGATTAGCCAAATCAACAGTACATCAAACGGATGATAAGCTGATTATCAAAAATCGCGATACTAACAACCGTACCCGCGTGAAGCACTGGTTAAAGAAGTAACCAATAAGTAGGGTGTTTTGCTGTTAATCATCAAGGCACTTTGCTTTCTATGTTGTTTTAATTCCACGTTTTAATTTTCTTACTTCATCCATAAATATCTATTTTTTATCTTCCTAAAAATCCGCAACAATCATCACTAGCTCATTTTTCTAGCGAAGCTTAATCAGCGGTTTTCTTTTGGCGGGCATAAAGTGATGATCCCCGATGAGTTGCTCTTAGGTTTTTGTTTTATCAGTGGGAGTTTTAAAAATAAAGAGGGTGGTGATAATAAATAGATTGCGGGAGCCGGATTACTGTTAACAACAGAAGCGACGACCTTCTTAGGCTTGTATAAAGAGTTGAGCCGGACGAGTTGCTCTAAGACTTTTTTACTATTGTGATAGTGAGATTTTAAAAAAAGAAAGGGTTGTGATTATAACTAAGATTAATAAATTGGTTGCGGGAGCCGGATTTGAACCGACGACCTTCGGGTTATGAGCCCGACGAGCTACCATACTGCTCCATCCCGCGACTGTATTTATTACTTGTATTGCTTTTACATTTAATTTGTTGCGGGAGCCGGATTTTAACCGACGACCTTTGTAGGTAATAAGACCTGAGCCCGACATATCTACAAACTAAACAACACTATTAAATTGGTTGCGGGAGCCGGATTTGAACCGACGACCTTCGGGTTATGAGCCCGACGAGCTACCATACTGCTCCATCCCGCGACTGTATTTATCACTAGTATTACTTTCATCAAATTGGTTGCGGGGGCCGGATTTGAACCGACGACCTTCGGGTTATGAGCCCGACGAGCTACCATACTGCTCCACCCCGCTACTGTATTTGAATCAATTCGTTTATCGTAATCATTTAATAAATGATTATTGGTTGCGGGGGCCGGATTTGAACCGACGACCTTCGGGTTATGAGCCCGACGAGCTACCATACTGCTCCACCCCGCGTCCTATAAAACGCTGCTTTGATGGCTAACATTCTTAACAAAGTTTGTTATGCCCTTCGAAGCGGAGCGAACTATAACGACTGACCTATGGCTTTGCAAGCGTATTTTGAAAATATGCATCTGTTTGCGGGTAAAGTACTCTGTTTGACTGTTTAAATAGCAATTTATAGCCTTAAGCCTTAAAAGAGGCAGTTATCTTATTAACATTAGGTAACAGAAGCGCGACCAAATTAGATAAGTCGTTGGGGATATCCGTTTGAACAGGTATAATGCGCATCAGAATTTATTGAGTAAAGATGACTAGCCAACCCATGTTTAATTTTTTTGCTGCCTCCCCGAAAGGGTTTGAATATAGCCTTGCTTGTGAACTGAAAGAATTCGGTGCGCAAGAGGTAAAAGAAAGTGTTGCAGGTGTTTATTTTTCTGCACCCCTTGAACTCGCCTATCGGATCACTTTATGGACAAGGTTAGCAAGCCGAATTGTGTTGGTTATCTATAAAGGTCCTTGTGAATCACCGGAGCAGTTATATAACGCTGCTTACTGTATTGACTGGCCGTCGCATTTTTCTAATAAGAATACCTTTAGTATCGATTTTCACGGTACCGGCGGTTTTATTAACAACACCCAGTTTGGTGCGTTAAAAATCAAAGACGCTGTCGTTGACCGTTTCCGTGATGATGGTGACAATCGTCCCGATGTTGAAAGGGTTAACCCTGACTTTAAAATCGATGCACATTTCCGAAATGGACAAGTCACTATAGCGATGAACTTTTCTGGTTCGTCTCTGCATCAGCGTGGTTATCGCTCGACTACCGGTGAAGCGCCATTAAAAGAAAACTTAGCAGCTAATATGTTGGTCCGTTCAGGTTGGCAACAGCAACCTGTTACTTTATTAGACCCATTTTGTGGTAGCGGCACCATACTAATTGAAGCGGCGTTAATGGCTTGCGATATTGCACCAGGTCTTAAGCGCGAACGATTTGGTTTTGAGTGTTGGCGCAGCCATAACAAAACCATGTGGGCATCTGTTCTAGAAGAAGCTCACGCACGTGCTACCTTAGGTAAAAGCCGTTGTAACATTAAATTTTATGGCTCTGATATCGATTCTCGCATCGTGTCACTGGCACAGCGCAATGCTGAAAACGCCGGTGTCGATGATCTTATTGAGTTTAATGTTACCGACGTACTCCAGTTAACCCCACCTGAAGCGGAAGGTTTCTTAATTTCTAACCCTCCCTATGGTGAGCGTCTTGGCAGTGTCACTGAGCTATTACAGCTTTACTATCAACTAGGCGACAAGTTCAAAAAAGAATTTGGTGGTTGGAAAGTGGCAATGCTGTGCAGTGATGTAGAGCTTATCTCATCACTAAAGCTTAAAGCCGATAAACAAATGAAAATGTTTAACGGTGCACTTGAATGTGTGTTTAACCTTTATACCCTGCATGCAACAGACACCCGTCGCATAGCGCCTGAGTTACCTGATGGCGTCGATATTGTTGATATTGCCCCCGCGTTTTCTAATCGTATTAAAAAGAATATGAAGCAGTTAGAAAAGTGGGCAAAGAAAGAAAATATCAATAGCTACCGTATATATGATGCCGATTTGCCAGAATATAACGTCGCTATCGACAAATACGTTGATTACGTTGTGATTCAAGAATATTCAGCCCCTGCGACTATTCCAGAAGCGATTACTAAACGTCGTGTGAGTGATGTTTTACTGTCTTTACCTGGTGCACTAGGCATTAGTGCTGACAAAATTACCTTGAAAACGCGAGAGCGCCAAAAAGGCACTAATCAATATGAAAAGTTGGATGAGAAAAAGTTAGAAGTTATCACCCAAGAATATGGCGCACGTTTCAAATTAAACTTAACCGGTTATTTAGATACAGGTCTGTTCTTAGACCATAGAGTTACTCGTAAACTGGTTGGTGAAAAGTCACGAGACCGTAATGTATTAAACCTTTTTGCCTACACAGGAACCGCCTCAGTTCATGCAGCATTAGGCGGTGCTAAATCGGTAACTACGGTTGATATGTCTAATACTTATATTAGCTGGGCGAAAGAAAACTTCAGCTTAAACCGCCTAGCGGGTAGACATTACCAATTTATACAAGCCGATTGTCTACAGTGGATTAAAGAAAATAGCCATAATAAATATGAGCTTATATTTATAGATCCGCCAACGTTTTCTAACTCAAAACGTATGGAAGATAGCTGGGACGTTCAGCGTGACTACGTAAATATGTTGGGTGATGCAATCAAATTGTTGTCACCAGAAGGTGAAATTATCTTCTCTAACAATAAACGTAAATTTAAAATGGATACCGATTTACTCACCAAGATGGGCATGAATGTGGTCAATATCGATGACCAGTGTTTGCCGCTTGATTTTAAACGTAATCCTCATATTCACAATGTTTGGTTAATTACCCATGCCAAATGAGAGTGAATATGTGTTGTATCACACCGAAGGCTGTCACTTATGCGAGTTAGCATTAGCTTTGGTTGAGCAATCTAAAGTGAATTTTAAGCAGGTCGATATTTGTGAAGTTGCAGAGTTAGCTCAGCGCTATGGCACTTCCATCCCCGTGTTTGCTGATGGCCAGCGTGAAATATGTTGGCCTTTCAATGCGTCTGAATTAGCGCGATTTTTAGGAGAGTAGTGTGAGTCTTGTTCGAATTAGTAATGGCTCATTAGCCTATGGTTACACGCCATTATTGCAAAATGCCGATTTTACCATTGAACCCGGAGAACGGGTGTGTATTGTTGGCCGTAACGGTGCGGGAAAATCGAGTTTAATGAAAATTTTGTCGGGTGATGTATTACTCGACGATGGCGAATTTAACATCACTAATAATGTGAATGTCAGTCGCTTACAACAAGACCCTCCTAAAGCTGAAACCGGCACCGTTTATGCGTATATTGCCGCGGGTTTACAAGAAGTTGGTGAAGCATTAGAGAAGTATCATCAATTGTCTCACGACATCGCCGATGCATCGCCTGAAGAAATGGATCGTATGCTAAAGGAAATGCAGCCTCTTCAGGACATTCTTGATCATAATAATGGCTGGCAGCTAGATTCTCGCATCATGCAAACCTGTGAACTACTTCGCCTAGATGCGGATAAGCCATTATCAGAATTGTCAGGTGGCTGGCAGCGTAAAGTTGCGTTGGCGCGTGCGTTAGTAAGCGAGCCAGATTTATTATTACTTGATGAACCAACCAACCATTTAGATATCGATACTATCGAATGGCTTGAGCAGTTTTTAATGAATTTTAAAGGCGCTATTGTGTTCGTCAGCCATGACCGTGGTTTTATTCAACGTATGGCGACTCGCATTGTCGATTTAGACCGAGGCGTGGTGACATCTTGGCCAGGAAACTATCAAGCATACCTTGATGGCAAGATTGAATGGTTAAGAGTTGAAGCAGAGAAAAATGCTCAATTTGATAAAAAACTCGCAGAAGAAGAAGTCTGGATAAGACAAGGTGTTAAAGCACGTCGTACTCGTAATGAAGGACGAGTGAGATCCCTTGAAGCATTACGCAAAGAGCGTGGAGAGCGTTTAAATCGTCAAGGTAATGCTAAAATGGCCGTGTCAGATGGCCAACGTTCAGGTAAGTTAGTGTTTGATATTCTTAATGTTGATTACAACATTCCAGAGAAAAACTTAGTTAAAAACTTCAGCTCAACTGTCATGCGCGGTGACCGTATCGCCTTAATTGGCCCTAACGGTTGTGGTAAATCAACCTTAGTTAAATTGCTAATTGATCAATTGAAACCGCAATCTGGTGAAATTAAAGTCGGCACCAAGTTAGAAGTGGCTTACTTTGATCAGTACCGTGAAGCACTTGATCCTGAAAAAACCGTTGAAGAAAACGTCGGTGAAGGTAAAAGTACCGTCACAGTAAATGGACAAGATCGTCATATTTTAAGCTACTTACAGGATTTCTTATTCTCGCCTATGCGTGCAAGAACGCCAGTGAAAGCCTTATCCGGCGGAGAGAAAAACAGGCTCTTACTTGCGCGCTTATTCTTACGTCCAGCAAACTTAATTATTCTTGATGAACCAACAAACGATCTTGATATTGAGACCTTAGAGTTGTTAGAGTCATTACTGACTGATTTCGAAGGCACCTTATTAATCGTCAGCCACGATAGATCATTTATCGATAATACAGTGACAAGTAGCTGGTGGTTTACTGGAAATGGCCATTGGAGTGAGTATGTTGGTGGTTACCAAGATGCAGTGTCTCAAGGGGCAAAATTTTATTCTGAGGAACCTGCGGCAGAAATCGTTGTCCAAGCTCCAGCGGTTAAGGAAGTCGTTCCAGTTAAGACACCTGAAAAGCCAGCAAAAAAGCTGTCTTATAAGATGCAACGTGAGCTGGATGAGTTGCCCGCTAGAATGGAACAGTTAGAGCAAGAAATAGCATCCTTACAAGCAACGACGAACAATGCTGACTTTTATAATCAGCCACAAGATACGGTTAATAACGCATTACAGCTATTAGCGACAACCGAACAGAATTTAGAAAAATGTTTTGAGCGATGGGAAGAGCTTGAGTCATTAAAATAAAGAATAATAAAACAGGAATAGTTTACATGAAGTTAAAGTTAGACAGAGCCTTATCATTGGTTGCTATTGGTGTATTAAGCGTTATTGGCAGTACACAAGCAGCTTCTGTATATGAAATTGTTAATTTAGATGAAGTGACTTACGATTTACGCGGTACGCTCACAGGCACTCGTTCAGGTTATGCGTTAGGTGTTGATAATAACGACGAATTAGTCGGTATTTCTAAGGGCAAAAAGAAGCTCAGCACTGAAGATATTGAAGGCGGCATCATAGATGTTGAAGATGGTATAGCACCAGCCGAACAAATTACTTATTCAATTTATAAACCAATTGAGGCAAATAACTTTACCTTTACTGCTGCTGCCAATGCTGCTGAAGCATGGAAACCTGCTTTTTTTAGCATCGCAGGTACGACTGCTCCCGGCACGTTAGATGCGGAAGGCGAGCAAGTCGTCAATTCAGTGGATAGCTATTTTTACGGCATGAATAGCAGCGGTGTTAAAGTTGGATCCTTTAGTGCGCCAGAACAACAAATACCTTATGAAGGTACAATAGCAGATCAAGAATATTGGTATATTCGTGAGTTTGAGCTGCGTGGTGTGGCGGTGAACTCCATTAACAGTCCTGCTACTGAACTGTCTTTGGTGCCTCCTTATACCACCTTTACGCGTGAAGAGAGCGGTGACAAACCCGCCGCAACTGTTGAGTTAGGCGGTTGGTCATCGGCGTCAGCGGTTAATGAAAATAATATTGCAACGGGTTACGGCAGCACTGAGCTGGCTTCATTCAGTAAAGACCGAGTCAACCTTTGTATTGATAATTTCAATCCAGATGCAGATAATCCATCACCTGTTGATGTTTGTGTTCAAGCAGATCAATACCCTATTAATAACCGTCGTAACATTCAATATCAAACCCGTGCCCTTGTGTGGGATTTAAATAATATTGATGCTGAAGGTAAGCCTTTAGTTACTGAATTACCTTTGGGGTTAACTCCAGGCGAGTCAACTTTTGTATTTACTGCCCAAGGTCTAGGTATTAATAGTCAAGCAGATGTTGTTGGACGCTCCCATGTTTATCGCAATGGGGATACTAATAATTTACGTCAAGATGCTGCTTTTTGGAAAAAAGATGCAAATGGTGTGTATCAATATAATTGGGTTGATTTTAAAGATAACGATATTTTAGCCTCAATGTCATATGATATAAATGATGATGGTTTAATGGTTGGTAGTTACCAAAAGTACATCGGCGGCTATCTACGTAGTAAGTTTTTCATTTTTGACACTAATAACACAACAGAGTTACCCGTCACTCCTGATGATTTTAATATAGGACTTTCAGATCTTAGTAGCAAAGCGAAAGACATTAATAATAAAGGTCAAGTAGTGGGTCAAATTGAAGTGACTTACGATAAAGAAAAACCTAGACCAAAAGCGGGTTTCTTATATAATCACGCAGACAAAGAATTTTTAAACATTAACAATCTTTTGGTTTGTGAATCAAAAGGTTATGAGTCTTCTGGTGATTCGTGGGCTCGTAAGAAAATCACTATTCAAGATGGTACAGGAGAAGAGTTAACTTACGATTCAGAATTTTATGTCGTTGAAGCTAATAGTATTAATGAAGATGGTACTATTGTGGGTACCGCATTTATTAGAAAACCACAGTATCAATTTGATCTTCTGGGCAACTTAATCATCAATGAAGAAAACGGCCTACCTTATTTTGCGTTAGATGGGAATGGTAATCCGGTTACATCTTATCTTCCTCGTATGGTGGTGTTAAAACCGACTAGCGGTGAAGCGTGTAGTTACACTGATGTACCAGAAGAAAAACCTTATGTGCGTCAAGGTGCAGCAAGTTTGGCATGGTTATTTGCGCTGCCACTATTATGGTTAAGACGACGCAAAGTCAAATTAGCTAAGTAAGCGTTAATCACTCTAGCAGCTTGTTGAACTCAGTTAAACGCTGATTTACGCTATGTGCTGATACTGTTATTGAGTAGACTATGAAACATAAAAAATCGAGAAAATATTCTCGATTTTTTTTTATTTTTATTCTCAATATGTTAATTAACCTTCACTCTAATTGATGATTTTTTGTGTTGATCTTGTTTGAAAAACGAGCTATTTCTATTTGTCTGGCTTGTTTAATACAACGGGTTTTAAGTATAGCGAGTCAGTTTAATCACAAACGAGGACGCTTACATGAAAAGACAAAAAAGAGATCGTTTAGATAGGGCTTTTTCAAAAGGGTTTCAAGCAGGGATAGGAGGACGCTCTAAGGAATTGTGTCCCTATGCTGGTTTAGACCCTCGGTCGCAATGGCTTGGCGGTTGGCGTGAGGGCATTGATGGCAGGTTGAATGGGCTGTTTAATAAATGATCTGAATCATTTGTGGATTATATAGACCAAAAAATGCCCTCACTTTGAGGGCATTAACATAGTCAGCTAATTAGACTTGTTGAGATCATTAATATTCAATTTTAATTGAGTTAGAAAGTAGAAGTGTCGCTAAACACACCCACTTTTAAGTCTTTCGCTGAATAGATTTGACGACCATCCACTTCTAATGTGGCATCTGCAATACCCATAACCAATTTGCGATGAATAGTACGTTTAATATTAAGTCTGTAGGTCACTTTTTTTGCATCAGGTAAAACTTGTCCTGTAAATTTCACTTCACCGACGCCTAATGCACGGCCTTTACCATCAGCGCCTTCCCAGCCCAAGTAAAATCCAACTAATTGCCACATAGCATCTAAGCCTAAGCAACCTGGCATAACAGGGTCAGTGATAAAATGGCAATCAAAAAACCATAAGTCTGGATTGATATCGAGTTCAGCAACGATCTCGCCTTTACCAAATTCACCGCCATTATCATTAATAGTGACAATGCGATCCATCATTAACATGTTGTCTACAGGTAAACGTGGGCGATTAGGACCGAGTAGATTGCCGTGACCACATGCGATTAGTTGTTCCTTGGTAAAACTGTTTGCTCTTTCCATTTTTCTCAATACCACTAGAATGACTTTTTGATGCAGACAAGATAGCGAACACGTGTAAGCTAAACAACTCCGATCACTAAATAATGCCTAATTTTGCTAATATTTTTGCAAAAAAGTTAAGTTCGACCTCGTCTCCGTGCCCTGCAAGACGATCGAGTCGTTGTTGTACCATGCCGTATAAGGTTTCTGGTGGAAAATCATTATCTTCATTTGCTACACCGGCAGGGATAGTCATCAATAATTCAACAGCTTGATCCATGTGCTCAATGGCGTAAATATGAAACTTTTCCTCGGCAATGGCAGCTATCACTTCAGGTTCAAGGTTTAATTGCAAAATATTCGCTTTAGGAATAATGACACCTTGATCACCAGTTAAACCTCGGCGAGAACATAAATTAAAGAAACCTTCAATTTTCTCATTCACGCCGCCGATAGCTTGTACATTACCAAATTGGTCTAATGCACCTGTGATAGCTAAAGATTGTAAAATCGGGTGTTCTGCAATGGCAGACATTAAGCAGCAGTACTCCGCTAATGAAGCACTGTCACCATCAATTTCTTGATAAGATTGCTCAAATACAATATTGGCATTTAAATGAAGCGGCGCATCACGGCCAAATATGCGATACAAACAGGACGAAAGTATCATCATGCCTTTTGTATGAATATTGCCTCCAAGCTCAGATTTTCTTTCAATATCCGCAATTTCTCCATCACCATAATGAACTGATGCCGTAATACGGGCAGGTTCTCCATATGAGTAGTCGCTCGTATCGATAACCGTTAATGCATTGATTTGCCCAACCATAGCCCCTTCGGTAGGGAGGTTAATAAAGTTATCATCAAAACTTTGGGCTGAATAAATTTCTGAACTATTGTGACGAAACTTGAGTTGCTGTAAAGCTTTAGCCACAGCATTACTGTTTATACCATTACCCTGTTTGTTACTTGGCAGGCTAGGAATAAAAGCCTTAGCTTGAAGCATTAAAGATCGCATGCCTATCATGTTCAGACTTAATCTTTGTTGATGCTCAATGAGTCTAGAACTGTACCAAAGTAACGGTAATATGCTTGATGTTTCAAGCACTACGCCTTGTTTATTGGCTAATGTCGCTAACCACTGCACATATTGCGTTTCTGAATGTTTGGTTAAATCTAACTCATAACTGATTTCAGCTAATATTGGAAAATGCTGACTAAATAATCTGTCTTCACTTTGTAAGTGACTAAAAGAGATACCCGAGCCCACTAGTATAATTTTGCAGTTTAATGGAATAGGGGCTAAATCTTGATTAATACGATACTCACCATCAGAGAGAATTTGTAACAACAACTCCCATAGACCTTCGCGTTTCCAAATTGACTGCAAACAAATAAACACAAAATGATTAGATGCTAATGCCCCTGCTTTATATTGACTATTTTTATCGGTCTTTTGCATTTTTCCAATCAGGTCATTACGTCTTATAGGACCTTGTAAATAACAAAACAATGATTGTTGTTTAGCGATTGTGCCAACATTTTCAGGGGGACGCTGCGGCTGCCATTTAAATTTAACCGGCTGGAGATCTTCTGTTGATTTTGTTGCAACTAGATATTGATCCGCAGGAGTATCAGCCTGTGTACATAATGCTTCAATAAAATCTACACGGTCCACACCTGGGAAATCAGCTAGAAACAGATTTTGCCCGCTCACTTTATTCATTAATTTAAAGCTATCAACAACTCTATCCTGACCCAGCAATAAGTGACTTGGATAAAAAGTACTCGGTACCTCTTTAGGTACATGAAATTGTGGTGCCAGTTTGGCACTAGGAAGCAATGTTAGATTCATAAATTAATAAGTGGACGATATACTGGAAAATAATGACTCAAATAGTAGCATAAAGCGCTGTAAAGTCTTTAAATGAATCGCCTAGCAAGTTAACTGTTATTAAGGGATACAAGCTCAAGTAGGGTGGTTTTGTCTCTTTTTGCATAAAAACACATCATAGTGGTTAAATGGTAAACATTTAGATTTTTTTTTAAAGTTTATAGTTTACAAGCACCAGAGATACTTATATTATTCAGCTCGTTCGGAGGGATGGCAGAGTGGTCGAATGCACCGGTCTTGAAAACCGGCAACGGTTTATCCCGTTCTAGGGTTCAAATCCCTATCCCTCCGCCACATTCTAATGAAGAGGCCTTATCGAAAGATAAGGCCTTTTTATTTGGGCTAAAAATAGGAATTTAAACCTCTGGGTTCCTATTTGTGACAAGCAAGCTATCCCTCCGTAAGATTCAAGACAAATATAAAAAATAGGAATAATGGGTATTGTGTTTCTGGCATTTGATGCTCTCGATAAGGACTTACTTAGACACTTAAGCTGTTAGTCATTGAATTTACAGTATCTGAAAGGATGCTAAGAGTATTACCCAAGGCATTTGTAAACTTGCTAACTTAAACTGAGATAATGATGACGAGCCACTGAATAGTCGCAAGATTTAATTGATTTTTATCACCAATGCCTCAATCTGAGACATTTTTATTTGCCGGTGAAAAATGCGTTTCATAGAGGCAATATATTTTTTTGTTACGCTTAGCTTGATACATGGCAATATCAGCATGGTTGAGTAAATGTTTACGATTGGAACCATGGCGTGGGTATTCAGCAATACCTATGCTTACCCCAACATGAATAATGTGCTGTTCATAATTTATTGGTTGGCCAATGAGCTGGTGCAGCTGCTCAACAAAGACCTGACCATGACTAGTAAAGCTGCCAAGTAATAACACTCCCAATTCATCTCCCCCAAGCCTTGCTACGACAGCATTTTCTGGTAAGCAGCTACGAATGCGTTCAGCGACAGATATTAATACTTTGTCACCGCACTCGTGCCCATGAGTATCATTGATCTTTTTAAAATCATTTAAGTCGAGTATTAAGCAGCAAAATATATGATTGTCTTGGATTATTTGTGAAAGTTTTTTATAAAATACGATCCGATTGGGTAAGCGAGTCAAGGGATCGTGATGTGCCTGGTGTAAATGTCTATTAGCTTGTTCGACAAGTAAATGAATGGTTTTTTCACTCATGCGAGTAATAATAAAAACAAAGCCCCCTCCGCCACAAAAGACTAATGCCACCACTATTTCCAATTTGGTCGCTCGGTGATCGCTTAACATGTAGAGATAACCGAGGTAACCGACGATAAAAGCAAAAACTAGCCCGAGTAAAATACGCCACCCTAGCTGCTGTTCTGTGGGTAAACGGCTAATCGACAATGTAGGTCTTAGAGATAGCAGTAAGAGTATTAGACCTATAAGAATAGGGGCTTGGGCTAGGCTATTCATTTATTCTCCCTTATTGAGGTTGGTCAACCTCAATAAGTTACTGAAACGTTAAAAAACTATAGAAGATGCATCGAAAGGCTGCAAGTGAAGATACGTTCGGTGCTTTCTTATCTGGAAGAATAAAGTGATTTATATCGGCTCGCATTTGCTTCAATCGTGCTGCTTAAATCGTACCACCCATGATTCTGTGTCGAGAACCTACGGCGCACAAGGCTGGTTACTTGAACGGTTGACGGCCAAAATGGCACTAATTGTTTTGCTTGTGGCAGCGCAGGCTGACCTTTAGTGATAACAGAAGCCAATGGCAATGATATTAAAGTAGCCTATAAATGCTTTGGTCATAAAAACAAACTGCATGACATCAACCAGGGGATAACTTTATTTGGCTACAACGCCTTAGGTGAGCTGGACAAGCAAAAGGCCTCATCAGCAATGATGAGGCCTTTTTGTTTGGGCCAATATAGGACGTTGAAGCTATGGTTTCCTCTTTGTGAAAAGTTAGCTATCCATTCGCTACATTCCAAGGTTGTTTCATTTTTGACTTTATTAACTTGGCAGTGATTTATGTAAGAGTGTCATCACTGCGAGTGATGGTTTAAGCTAATTTTCATATCAGAAATGACTTTGGCTAATGGGTCTGACAGCTGCATGTAAGGGTTCTATTTGATGCTAATCAGCAATTTTTTGGGGTATTAATGTCTGACTTGTTTTGACTTTGTCATTTAAATAGAGGTACGGCTAACTATAATACTATTTTATGTACTCCCTCAGACAAAAAAGCATGTAATATTAACAAGTTCTTGGGTTATTTTGACTTGTGTTTTAACCTAAACCAAAGGTTAATAGTCATAGCTAAATCGGCTGTTTTCTGCAGACTGCTAAATTAACGTTCAAAGGACCCGCAATGAACTTCAGTGATAAACCTGACCGCACATCGTCAAAAGCCCATAAATGGGAAAAATATAAAGGTACCGATATACTGCCTATGTGGATCGCTGATACTGAGTTTCGCTGTGCTGAGCCTATTTTGTCTGCCTTACATCAGCGAATTGATGATGGCCTGTTCGGATATACCTCACCGGCTCACGATACCGATGCCTGTGAGGCCGTTGTGGCGTGGTGCCAACGTCAGTATAACTGGAAGATTGATCCTAGTTGGCTAGTCTGGACTCCGGGTGTGGTGCCGGCTTTTAATGTGGCTATACAAGCATATTGCCAAGCAGGGGATACGATTATCGTACAAACACCCAATTATCCTCCTATATTGGCAGCACCTGCAATTAATCATCTCAACCGAACCTGTATAGGCTCGATAGAAGTGGAAGGTCGCTGGACACTTGACTTTAATGCCTTAGAAGCGGCTGCCGCGGATCCTAAAGCCAGCTTATTTATTATGTGTAATCCAATGAATCCGCTTGGTACAGTCTTAAATCAAGCCGAACTAGACACAATTGCAGCAATATGCACAAAGCATGGCGTCATGCTGTGCTCGGATGAAATACACTGCGATTTAATTTTAGATGACGTGCCACATTTGCCCGCCAGTGCGCACCCAGAGTTAGCTGAGCATTCAGTGACATTAATGGCTGCGAGTAAAACCTTTAATATCGCGGGATTAGGTACCTCTTTTGCTATTATTCCCAACGAAAAATTAAGAGCAGCCTTCAACCATGCTGCCCGCGGCAGGTTACCATCGGTAACCGTCACAGGGCTTACCGCTACTAATGCAGCCTTCAGGCATTGCGATGACTGGCATCAACAACAGCTGGCTTATTTGATAGAAAATCGCGATTATTTAGTGACTGAAGTCAACAAAATTGAAGGGTTAAAAGCTATATCACCCGCGGCGACTTTTTTACTCTGGGTTGATGCGAGCGGTTTGCAAGTCAACGATACGCAAGCCTGGTGTGAAGCCAAAGGTGTTGGTCCATCAGCGGGCAGAGACTTTGGTGATAAAGACTATTTTCGATTGAACTTCGGTTGCTCACGAGATTATTTAGTCGAAGCAATTAAAAAACTGCAGGGCGGAGTCGTTTAACCACAAGCAAAATTTTTTGCGGATAATATCAATATAAAGTAAAAAAGTTGAGCCTTTATCCAGTAGTTAATCGTATGACTATAGAATAAAAATTTAAGGAACGTGTTTCAGGATGACCTTACCTATACAAAACGCTCAAGAAATGGCTAAACGATCCGCAACGTTCGTTGAACCTGGTGCATTGCGCAGAACCCCTAAACTCAGCAGTGGCAGTGTGGATGACAAGCGCAAAGAAATCGCGCTTTACTTCACTAATACCTTCGATACCTATTCGCAACTGTTTGATTGTTTGCGCGACGATGCTGGTTTTTATCAAAAACCTATCCCCTTGCGCCACCCGCTTATTTTCTATCTTGGGCATACGGCCACTTTTTTCATCAACAAGCTACTATTAGCAAATCTGATCCCCGATAGGATAAATCCTCATATGGAGTCAATTTTCGCTGTGGGTGTTGATGAAATGAGCTGGGATGATTTGTCCGAGGACAGTTATGACTGGCCCAGTGTTGCTGCGGTAAAAGACTACCGCGCTAAAGTACGTGCCACAGTATTAACATTAATTGATACCTTGGACCTTGTGCTACCCATTGATTGGGAAAATACCTGGTGGCCTATCGTCATGGGTATTGAGCACGAGCGTATTCACCTTGAGACGTCGTCGGTACTCATTCGCCAGCATGAACTGGCCAAAATCAAGTCATTACCTCAATGGCCTGCTTGCAAAGAGACTGGCCAGGCGCCAAAAAATAAATTGATAAGCGTCGCTGCCGGCTCTGTTAATCTTGGAAAATCCTTTGATAGTGATGTCTATGGCTGGGATAACGAATATGGCCAACATCAGGCAGAGGTCGCTGAATTTACAGCCAGCCAATATTTAGTCAGCAATCAGGAGTTTCTCGAGTTTGTTGAGGCCGGTGGTTATGAGCAAAATAGTTTCTGGAGCGATGAAGGCCTGGCTTGGCGACAATTTACTGAGGCGAAACATCCAGCATTTTGGCGTTGGCACAATGGCTGGCGTTTACGCCTGATGACCGAAGAAATTGATATGGCCTGGAACTGGCCTGCGGAAGTTAACTACCATGAAGCGAAAGCGTTTTGTGAATGGAAAACAGTAGATACTGGGCAACAGATCCGCATGCCAACGGAAGACGAATGGTATCGCTTATGTGCAGAAGCGGGCGTCGAAGAGCTAGGTAATAGTAAGGCCGATGCTAACTTGCATCTTGACCATTTTGCCTCATGCTGCCCGGTAACGCGCTATCAACATGGTCATTGGTTTGATGTGGTGGGCAATGTGTGGCAATGGACTGAAACGCCTATTTACCCGTTCGATAACTTTAAAGTACACCCACTGTATGACGATTTCACCACGCCAACTTTTGATGGTAAACACAATCTAATCAAAGGCGGATCATGGATTTCAAGTGGTAACGAAGCACGCCTTAGTGCACGTTATGCGTTTAGGCATCACTTCTTTCAGCACGCAGGATTTCGCTATATTGCCTCTAGTGTTGAAGCGTCTTCTCCTAAGGCTTATTACGAAAGTAATCAATTATTGTCAGAATACGCAGAGTTTCACTTTGGTGACACCTGGTATGGCGTAGATAATTTCCCTAAAGCCTTAGCTGATATTGCACTTGAGGCAATGAAGGGTAAGCCCACAGTCAAAGCCCTTGACTTAGGCTGTGCGTGTGGTCGAGCAAGTTTTGAGTTGGCCCGTCAATTTGATGAAGTAGACGGTATTGATTTCTCAGCAAACTTTACCCGTCTAGCGGCTCAAATGGCGCAGCAAGGTGCAGTGCGTTACGCCCGTGCTGAAGAAGGCGAATTAGTGAGCTATCATACTCGTACCTTGCAAGAATTAGGGTTGCAAGCTTATGCAAACCGCGTAGCATTTCATCAAGGCGACGCCTGTAACCTCAAACCCCAATTCACTTCTTATGATTTAGTACTGGCAGCAAATTTAATTGATAGGCTCTACCAGCCGAGCCGTTTTTTGGCGGATATGGCACAGCGTATCAATGACGGTGGCTTGCTGATTATTGCATCGCCTTACACTTGGCTGGAAGAACATACACCCAAGGAAGAGTGGATAGGGGGTTTCAAAAAAGATGGCGAAAACTACAGCACATTAGATGGCTTGAAAGATCAATTATCAAGCCACTTTAAGCTAGTAGGTGAGCCGCGAAAAGTCCCGTTTGTGATCCGTGAAACTCAGCACAAGTTTCAGCATACCTTGTCTGAACTTACGGTTTGGGAACGCTTGCCACGCTGATAAGTTTCTCAATTTCGTCAGCAATCAATTTTTGGTCTACCAGTTGTTCAAACCAGCTGGTGGCCACAGTATCGCTTTGCAATCCAAGCAAGGTTCCCAGCACTATGCCGCGATGTACGTTGTCGCCGCCTAAGTTAGTATTCACTCGCAGTGCTTGCCAAGGATCATGTTGGTATTTACAGGCCAGATACAAGACTATGGGCCAGGAATCTGAAATATAACATGCCCTTGAAAACACTTGGCCGACGACCTGATTGTCGGGCATGTTACGTTTTAACAGACTGGCTAAATTAGTACTGGTTAGGCCTATACTTGCTTCAAGTAAAAGTGCTTCAGCGCCGGCCTCATCCGGGCCATCCAACAGACCACACAAGAGTTGCACGTAGCTATCACATACCTGCATTAAAGATTCATCAGGATGGGTCAATGCCAGATGCGCTCGGCAGGTAATCTTTATTTCGGCTTCGCTTATGCCTTTAAGTCGTTCTGAAAAAACCAAGGGCGCTATGGTTACCAATGCACCTATGGATGCGGTGTCGTGAGTTATCATCCCACAATTTTCAGGCTTGCGTCCCTGCGCCAAGTTAGCAAAAAATCCTCTGTGGTAGGACTCTGCATAAGTATCGGGATGAGTGGCGGGAGTCATTGTCATAAAGTCAATGTAGGCATTAACAAATGCTTGTCGATCGTAGCGTTGTGGCGAATGCGCCAGGGTGCGCATCAGCACACGAGCGCAATGGGCGTTAAGGGTGTTTTCACCCGCCAGCATGCCTTGATGATAATGCACATTCGGTTTGTCCCAAAACTGCGCCTTATCTTTTAAAATTATATCGCCTATCACTTGCGGCGGCTGATCGTGAGCGGCATGTCCCTTAGACGACCTATCATTGGATTGTCGCCCTCCTTTGTGTTTAGAGTGCAACGACATAATAGATGAAGGATGAAACTCAGGTGCGGCTTCAAAGCGCTGAATACCACCCGTAAAAGCACGCTCTATTTCTATTGGTTGATAATACCAATGCACCGGCATGGCCAAAGCATCAGCAATAAAGCTTGTTTTAAGTGCCCAGGTAACGCGAAGTAGCTGAGAAGGGTTGTGATCCATGGTAATGCCTCTTTTACATGGAATAAAACACGCGCAAATACATTATATACCGCAACAATAGCTTACGAATCGATAACGAATGGGTAATTTTTACCATGTTAATATTGATTAAAAACGTATGTAGTAATCCTTGATACGTCATTTATACCAGACTAGATGTTTTTTTAAGGTAATAGGCTAAATTTACTTCGCAAACAATCTTCACTCAGACAAGCGCAACAGTTTTTTAGCCAGCTTTGTCTTTGGCGCTAAACGACCACTTACAAAAGATGAAAGGTTTATTTTTGATATCCTGCTTGTTTATAGTTTACCCAATTACTTGTACTGATATACTCAGCTTCATCCCAATTGTTACCATAATGTGTGCCAATGTCTGTAATTACGCCTAACTTACCCCGTAGCCCTAGTTTTTTGCAGTCTCTTATCTGTTTTAGCGTGATTATCATCACCATAGCGGGTGGACTTTTTGGTCTAGGGATCAGCCTGCATACACTAATGTTTCTGTGCCTGTTGTGGGTAGGACTCAACGCTTTTAGTCTTGGTTACGGCTATATACATATACGTGAGTTGATGACTAACGCCCTCACCAGAGCCATGCCTGCCATCTATATATTTATATTGATCGGTATGGTGATTGCTAGTTTTATGCACAGTGGCACCATCGCCACACTTATTTATTATGGCCTTAGCTGGCTGAGTCCGAGTTTGTTTTTGGCTGTTGGTTTATTACTGTGCGCCTTGATGTCGCTAGCAACTGGAACATCTTGGGGGACAGTCGGCACCTTAGGTGTGGTTTTTATTGGCATCGGTTCTGCCATGAATATTCCCCTACCTTTGGTTGCCGGTATGATTGTCTGCGGTGCCACCTTCGGTGATAAAATGTCGCCGATTTCAGATACCACAAACCTTGCTGCTATGAGTGCTGGCACCGATCTTTATCGACACATTTACGCCATGCTGTTCACTACAACGCCGACTTTTATCCTCACTTTTTTAATATTTTTAGTGATCGGATTTAACTATGGTGAGCAAAATCTAGACTTGGCAGAGGTCACCTCAATTCAAACAGCACTCGCCAACAATTACAGCCTTACGCCGCTGATTACCTTGTTACCTCTGATTTTACTCGCGGTGCTGAGCATTAGAAAAGTGCCCGCTGAAGTGACTATGTCATGCAGCATTATACTTGCCGTGCTAATTGCGATTTTTTATCAGCAAGAAAGTGCTATCTCTGTGCTTAATGCACTGTGGGAAAATACACCGGAATCAACGGGTATCTCCAGTTTAGATGCTTTGCTCGGTCGCGGCGGCATTAGCAGTATGAGCTGGACCTTGCTGCTGGCGTTAATGGCTATCGCGCTAGGCGGAATTTTGCACGGCGCGGGATTTCTTAGCGCACTATTAGCTGGCATCATAAAAAGAGTGCAGCGCACCGCTACCCTTATTGCGACAACAATTATGTCCGGCTTCTTAGGTAACATTGCTATGGGCGAGGCCTATATTTCGATTATTCTAAGTTGCCAACTGTTTAAGCCTAAATATGAGCAACAAAATTTAGAGCCAGCCATTCTTTCGCGCTCAGTTGAAGAAGGGGCCACTATGACCACAGGTCTTATTCCGTGGACTACGGCCGGTGCCTTTTATACTGCCACACTAGGGGTAGATGTACTTGACTACGCGCCCTATGCTTTTTTCAACTACCTTAATGCCATTGTAGCAGTGGCAATGGCAGCCTTTGGCATTGGTCTTCTCAAACTGAAAACGAAACCTGATGTGGCATAAAGGATATTGATATCATATAAACCCTCCGGTTTTTTAGTGTTAATAAGGTAAAATTTAAGCCAATGCTTGAGTTGAATCGACCTCGGAGGTGTTTAATATTCGTAGACGATGTGGAATATTATTCCTTTTGACTAGGGGAATATATGAGTGTCTGATTTTCTGACCGAATCGATAAATTCAGCTTTACTACTAGCTCCAAGGTCGAGGAATTCATAGTGACATCAAGCACTAATACATTGACACTATTTCCCAATGTTCATGCGCTGCTTGAACAGCTTCTTCTATTTTTAAGACTTTATAACTCATGCAGAGTCGATATTCTAGGCCAATAACCTTGCCAGTATAGAGTCTAAAATTTTTAGCCATAACGATATTAATCAAACCTTTCTAACGCGAAAAGTCGCCTTCAGTTTCAAACTTTTAAATACACAAGATTGATGAGGTTCGATGCGCCCATGACCTCTCTCTATCTGGTTGCTACCCACAACACTAGATTGTTTTAGTGAGAGTGTTTTTTGTATGAATTAGCGAAGCTTTCACTGATTGCTTTTAACGGCAAGCTTAGGCAATCAGCACCTTGCGCCATAATCATGCTGTAATTGAGCATACAGTGAAAGCCTGCTTCAATAATTAACCAGCAAGCAGAGGATAAAACGTCTACTTTAATAAAGTGGACCGCAAAAATCCTACTTTTACGTGGAACTAGAGATAACATAATAACTGCGACACTTTTACTTTTATGTAAGATTATTGTTTTATTTAGTTCAACAAATTAAACCTTAAAATGAAATGAGATTGAGTTTAATTTGTCATTTATGCATCCAATATCATTTTTGTTACGTATAGACTTTGTTGATGTATTTTTGTGCACCAATGAAGACGTGATAAAGCCGCAATAATGCTATTTAATGATTATGGGAAACGCAGCAAATTATGGAACAAGACACTTTATTGGGGTTACTTAGCGCAACGGGTGCAGGCGACAAGCAGGCCTTTGCTAAATTGTATAAATTGACGAGTGGTCAGTTATTTGCAGTTAGTTTGAAAATGCTGGGGCGACGAGAGCTTGCTGAAGAAGCATTACAAGAAGCTTATGTAAAGATTTGGCACAACGCAACAGAATATCAGCATGGTAAAGGAGCAGTATTAACCTGGATGATCAGTATTGTACGGTACCGCGCCCTAGATATGTTGCGTTATCACAAGGTCAGAAAAGAAGAGGCATTAGAAGACGGGCAAGAAGCTATTTTTGAAGCGCCAAGCACAGATGATGGGCCTGATGTAGCTAAAACCAAGCTCGAAGATTGTATGGGTGAGCTTGAACCACAGCAAAAGCAAGCCATTCATTTAGCATACTATAATGGCTTAACACATCATGAGGTAGTAGGGCATTTAGACTTACCACTTGGCACCATTAAAAGCTGGATCCGCCGTGGATTACAACAACTGCAGAGGTGTTTAGCATTATGAATTATCGCGACCCCGAATTAACAGAAGCATTAGCGGCAGAATATGTGTTGGGTACTTTACGTGGTCAAGCACGTCGCCGGTTTCAGAAGTTAATGATGCAAATTCCTAGTTTGCGAGAAAGTACCTGGCTATGGGAGCAGCATTTACATGGCATGAGTGACAACTTAACGCCTGTAGAGCCTGAAGCACGAGTATGGAAACAAATTAGCCTGCGACTAGGATTCACTTCAGCTAATGCCAGTACTGATCAAAGCGTTGAATTAACGGCTGATACTCAATCAAATGTTGTGTTTATATCATCATTTAACACCCGTTTATGGCAGGGGGCTGCGTCATTGGCTACCGCCGCCGCAATACTCATGGCGGTTGTGATGGTCAAGCAGCAACCGATTGATATTCCGGTTGCTCAGCAAATGGCCGTAGTACAAGGCGCACAATCCCAAGCATTATGGTTAATTGAAGTCACAGATAACACTATTGAGGTGCGATCAACCAGCAACTTTAAGCCACTGGCGAATAAAGATTATCAGTTGTGGATGATAGCTAAAGGCGTAGATAACCCTATATCGCTGGGTTTGTTGCCTAAGTCTGGCCAATTATCATTGCCTAAAAACAGCCAGTTTGATTCGGTTGATATTGTGGCGTTAGCTGTGAGTTTAGAGCCATTAAACGGTTCACCTAATGGCTTACCTACAGAGGTACTTTACACGACAGAGCTAGCGATATTGTAATTGTTGTCATGGTTAGCGTTGCTTATAACATGATGTCTAATAAAACGGCCTGAACTTGATTCAGGCCGTTTTTTTATAATTAATTTAAAAAAGTAAGTTTTTATAAAAATCATAAAAATACATTTATTTTTAATTAATATAAAACAATGGTTTATAATTTTTTTAATTGAATGTAAAAATTAAATCCAATTTGTTGCATCCAATATCGCTGATCAACCGTTTACTGATATGACTCTACTAAACAACAAGGAATTAGTCATGCAAGTACTCAAAGTATCGCTTATCGCAAGTATCGTATGTAGCAGCTTATTAGTCGCAAATGCGTTTGCATCGAGCCACAGAGAAGCACCGAACATTACCCGTATGCCAACATTAGACTCTACCGACTTTTATGCCTTTAACAGTTATGAGGCAGGACGCGAAGAGTACGTCACATTAATCGCTAACTATATTCCGTTACAAGACGCTTATGGTGGACCTAACTACTACGCTATGGATCCTGCCGCGGTATACAGTATTCATATCGATAATGATGGTGATGCGGTAGAAGATTTAACCTTTCAATTTAAGTTCACTAACGAACTGGCTAATAAGAACCAAGGTATTGCGTTAACCGTAGGCCCCGCGGGTAATCAACGCACGGTAGCAGTGCCGCTTAAAAATATTGGCGCTATTACAGCGGGCGATCAAAGTGCAGCTAATTTTACTGAGTCTTATCAACTGAGTTTAGTTAAAGGACCACAAAACGACGGTATGGCTAACGTGTTAAGTAACAGCAATGGTGCAACCATGTTCCATAAGCCACTTGATTATATTGGTAATAAAAGCTTTGGTGACACAGCGGCCTATGCCGACTACGCTAGCCAGTTTGTGTATCAATTCTCTATTGAAGGTTGTGTAAGTCCTGCCAAGGTGTTTGTTGGACAACGTAAAGATCCGTTTGTGGTTAACCTAGGTAAAACTTTTGACTTGGTTAACTATGTACCTGTTGAAGGTGACAGCGCTCCTGGAGCTGGAGATCAAGGTGGCTTCCCTGGTGGCATTACTCAATCAAGTGATAACGATGATTTGATGGATAAAAACGTCACAGCACTGTCTATTGAAGTACCAAAGTCTTGTTTAACCACCCAAGGTAACGGCACCATAGGTGCATGGACTACAGCAAGTTTACCGCAAGCGCGTATTTTAAATCCAAGCGCTAAAATAGGTAAAACGGAAGTCAATGGCGGTGCGCTTACACAAGTGTCCCGTTTAGGTAATCCGTTAGTTAATGAACTGGTTATTGGCTTAAAAGATAAAGACACATTCTCGAGTGCCCATCCAAAAGATGACACCCAGTTTGCTGACTATGTCACTCACCCAAGTTTACCTGAGCTGCTAAACATTCTGTTTAAAGATGCGGTAAATCAAACCTTGGGCGCAAATATTGAAACCTTAGCACCGACTAACTTCCCTCGTGCTGATCTTGTTACTGCATTTTTAACTGGTTTTGCGGGTGTAAATCAACTTGCAACGGTTACACCGTCAGAAATGCTACGTTTAAATACCGGTATTCCAGCTAAACCACGTGACATGCAGTCAGCATTTGGCGTAGCGGGTGATGATTTAGCCGGTTTCCCAAATGGTCGCCGTCCAGGTGATGATGTGGTTGATATTGCGCTACGTGTTGTGATGGGGCGTTTATGTTATCCGATCCCAGTAAACGGTACCGACACTGACTTAGGTTTGTGTACCCCCGATGATGCAAGTGTTGGTAATGTGCCTTTTACTGATGGTGCTCCAGTTAATGCCAGCATGATGATGGATCACTTTCCTTATCTAGCAACGCCATTGTCAGGTTCAAAATAGGGAGTCTTAGATGAATACATCAACTAGAAATTTAACCAAGCCATTATTGTTAGTCAGCCTTTTGAGTGCCAGTTTATTGGCCGGTTGTAATTCTGATAATGACGCGATGGAAAGTGTCAATCAAGCACCAACAGCTGATGACATAATGCTATCCACGGTGACAGAAACGGCCGTTATGGGCAAAGTTAAAGCGGTGGACAGGGACAATGACCCATTAATGTTTATGCTAAAACAACAGCCAACGTTAGGGATGGTGAGCTTACAAACTAATGGCGAGTTTATTTATACGCCAGCAAATGAAGTCACCGGCATGGACAGCTTTACCATTACCGTGACCGATAATATTAATAACCCGGTTAATGTGATGGTGTCGGTGACCATTGATGCACAGCAGGTGCTGTTTTCAAGTTTAAGTCGTGAGGCATTTTTACAAGGTGTTAATGACAAGCCGTTACGAGTTAATGGCCGCGAAATAGAAAATGATGTCAGCGAAATTAACTTCTACGACGATTTGTTACTTGATCAGTAACCGCATGCGTTAACAAGATATACAAGGACGTTTATTGCCATGGAAGGCATTAGGAGAATATATGCAAGGTGTAGCAACTAGAATAAAACGAGCCACAATAACAGCCTTAATTTTTTTCGGTGTAGTGCTGACTAATACCAGTGTTGCTAATCCATACACGCCTAAAAGTGATGATGAAGTTGTCGCAAAGTGGAAAGTGCTTAATGACTCGCCTAACGTTAAATTCGATCAAATTAGTCTCGCTCAAATCAGTGACTTTATTGAACAAGGACAATACCCTGGTGAAGCAGATTATCGATACGGCCGCGCTAAAGCTTGGCTGCAAGCTAAATTGAATAATGCCAATTCTGATGAACAAACCTTTTATTTATACGCACGAGTGTTACAGCACCAACACCAATTTGATGAAGCCATTATAGCTTTACAACGCTCTATCTCTTTAGACCCTACAGCGGTGAATAGTTGGTTATTAAAAGCGAATATTCATTTGGTACAAGGGGATATTATAAGCGCGCGTAATGCTTGTTTAGCATTAATTGGCAAAGCAGACATTTTACTTATTTCGGCCTGTGCATTAGAAGTGGCTGCACAAAACGGCAAGCTCGCAGAAAGTTATCAAGAGTTGAGCCGATTACATACTTTATACAGTCCAACCAATGAGCAAGAAAATCAGTGGATCGTGCAAATATTAGCAGATATGGCATTAAGGCAGGGGGAAGCTGAAGAGGCTTTAGTACATTTACAGCAAATTGATTTAAATATCGCCCCTGTCAGTTTATTAGCCCTATGGGCTGATGTGCATATGTCGTTAAATAAATATGATCAAGTAATTGATAAAATTGGAAGTATTGTTAATTTATATCCCATTAAAGATGATGCTTTATTACTGCGCTTAGCCAAAGCTGAAAAGCGTTTAGGCACTTCAGTTGAGTGGCAAAAGTCGTTTGCCCAACGCGTTGAATTACGTGAACAAAGACAAGACAGTTTACATGCATCAGACCTAGCACAATATTATTTATACGTTGACGTACAGCCTAAAAAAGCACTTTATTGGGCCAAGCTTAATTGGCAGGTAGCAAAGCAAATTACTGACCGTACTTTACTTGAACAATCTCGAAAATTATTAACACAAAGCCAGCAAGATAAAAAGACGCTTTAAACCGTGTATTTGGACGATAAGGAATAAACAGTGACTGTATTTAAGCGAGTATTATCGGTGGCAAAAAACAGCATAATTTTGCTAGTGATGTTGTTCAGTTGCAGCAGTGTTGCCCATCAAATGAGTACCAGTTACTTGTCGATAAAAATTGACCCACAAGGACAGGTGCAGGGCACCTGGCAAGTCCGTTTATTTGACCTTTATCAAGTCATCGATATTGATAATAATCAAGATGGTCAACTGACATGGGGGGAGGTGCAAAAAAATCAACTGGCGACAACCCAATACTTGCAGTCGGCATTACAGATAAGTCGTAATGACACTTGTGGGTTGATATTTGATGTGGTTCAACAAGTTGACCAGCATTTTAATGAAGGCTACTTGGTGACATCATTTAAGGGGGCGTGCCATAGTACAGGGGTATTAAAGATTGATTATCAAGCCATGTTTGAAATTGATACCGATCATAAAGCTATTGTAACTATTGATGCCCCTGAACATCAGTACACTCGGGTTATCAGTAATGAGAATCGTACTTTGCTAGTCAACTTAGCCGAAAGCCAGATGAGTGACACCTTTGTAGAATATGTTTATCAGGGCATTATTCATATTTGGAAAGGCACTGATCACATTCTATTTTTATTGGCATTGTTATCAACGTGTGTTTTGAACCGTGAGCAAAAGCAATGGCAGGGAATTGAAAGTCCAACAAAAATAGTCAAACAAACAGCCTGGATTGTTACCGCATTTACCCTGGCACATTCAATTACCCTTACAACGACCGCAATGGGAGTTCTTAATTTTAGTAGCCATTGGGTTGAACTGGGTATTGCCCTATCAGTATTGTTTGCCGCGTTGAATAATGTGTGGCCAGTGGTGTTGAGATTGGGTTGGATTACATTTGCATTTGGCTTATTGCACGGTATGGGCTTTGCCGGTGTATTAGGTGAACTTGGATTACCTGAAAATCAAAAAATATTAACTATTTTAGCGTTCAATTTAGGTGTTGAAATAGGACAATTAGCTATTTTACTACTGGTACTACCCTTGCTAATGTTTGTTCGCAACACACTTTGGTATAAAGAGTGGGGTATGCAAATGGGTTCAGTCATGATTGGTTTGATGGCAATACAATGGTCTATAGAGCGCTTTTAATAGGTAATATCAATATATTAAAGATGTTCCCATTTAGGGGCTAACTTCAAATTTTAAAAAGATCGTCTGAGTTAACATCTTTTGTTCTTCATATACCAATGTCATGCAAGCTGTCATAGCTATTTTTGCAGGAATTCCTAACGACACAGATATTTCTGCAAAAATAAAAACGCTGTAGCGGAACCTATAATGCTTTATTTTTTTGTAGTGGCTAATGGTATAATCACTATTCATTACCAGCAGCGCATTATAAAACGCAGCTATAAAATATTATAAAAACCATCTTGGATGTACAACAAATCTTAAAGTGATAACTATTATTCGCCGGCCATCTTCTGTAAAAACTCTAAGCGTTGTAGTTCTTGTTCATCAGGTTGCCATGGCTCATCTGACAGTTGCTCGACAGCAAAATCGCCAAGATCAAAACTAGGCTGCTCGCTATGACCATAACGCGTTAACTCCCCGGGCACACCAGGGCGAAGCTCTAACACAAAAGTCGCTATTTTGAAGGGACCTGAGTGTGTAGCAAGCACGCCTTTATAAGCTTTAAGCATCATTTCAGCACCACCTTCTGAGAGTTTTTCTGAGCTGGTGAGTAAGGCTATTGGTTGGCCGTTTTCATTGTGTAAATTAGCCCGTAAACGATAATAGCCCGCTTGTTCAACGTCTAGTTTGATGGGGATAACCATATCACTGCCTTCTGCCCGAATGTTGCCTACTCCGGTGATAGTTGCTGCTGGATAACTGTATTCAATGCCTGTTGATATTGTTTGCTTTTTGCCTTTAGCGCTAAACGTTACACTCACTTCTATTGGGCCATCCCACTCTTCTTTCGCGTCGAGCTGTGCAGCCCATTCCCCTTCATCGCCGAGCATATCTTTTTTAGCAAGTATGTCATTACCATAGTTAGTATCAGTACTTTGTTCGTTTTTAAGTGAGACCTTAACAGCCGTTACTGCCATGCCGTTTACGACAAGTTTTACTATTACAGGCTCAGGATAGCTGAAACGATATTGAGGTAGCACTATGCTAGCGCTGGCACCGCCTTTTAACATAACGGGCTGTGGCAGGTAATTGTTGGGGTTAAGTAAGTGGCTATCTTCATTAGTTAATGGCATTGAATAAGAAGGTAACGTTAGCTCATTAGCATAGGCATCTGCCAACAAAGAGAAACTCTCACTGATAGACTCAGGGATTGTTTCTACTTGATATTTTATCTTGGGTTTTACCTGCGAAGTTTGAGCTGGCTGCTGAGTAATAGAAGGCTCCTTTTGGAGTGTAATCAACGCCTGAGCTGGCAATGTCGCTGGGTCAGAGGTGAAATACCAATACCCTGCTAGACCTACTAGCAGGGTAATAGCACTGACAAGTTTTTTATTATACTTCTTCACAATGATTAATTAGCCGCCTGATACACAAGGGATGACATACTGGTATTCGCCGAGTTGCGGACTAGTCGATAACGTGAACTAAACACCCACCAACCGCGTTTTTCTTCATAGGTATTAAATTGCAAATTGTCACCATTTAGGTAATTAGCACTGCTGTTAGCTGTGGTGACTTCATCTTTGGCACTGTTTAAAATAGTGTCACCATGACTGTAGCCTTCGCTCATTAACATAGGGTAATGATACGGCATAAACTGGCTCGGGCCACTGACAGATTGAAGTTTGCCATCAAATGCGACACTGCGTGAGCAGCTGTTATAACTGCCTACCGATGCTGCACCACAGCTTGAGTGGCTGGCGACTACGCCATCATCTTCACCGGGTAAAAATGCACCCGTAGCTCCAAAAAAGTCAGACCCAGCACCCGCAAAACGTAAGCGGGGTACTCTACTTTCTGGAAAGGGCGCAAGCTGGCGGGCACTATTAACACGTAAATCATTAAGTACACCAATTGTTGATGGTGTTGGAGTGGTGCCTAGCCATAAGGACACTGCAAACCTTAAGGTTGCATCGATAAGTCCTGAGCCATTGGCAACATTGACGGCAAGATCGGCTAATTCAACACCACCACCCGCACCTGCAAAATCGAAGGTGGCCACAATGTTTAATGGCTGCAGACCGGCATTTTGTAACCATAGTGCTTGATTATCAATAATATAACGGGTGACTAAATCACCTGTCGAGTGAGTGATAAACACACAGCCACTGGCACAGGTTCCATCACGGGACATTTGCTGTAATTTAGGCCATACGTAATTGCTAGTGATTTTATTGGCTATACGCTCATGTGATGGCCAATCGATACGTTCATCGGCGCGATCCCGCCAATACTGAGCCCAATATTGATCGCCATTATTACTAACCTGAGTGCCTGTTGGCTTACTTTGTAAGTTGTCGGGTTGAAAGCCATGTACTAATACGATTGGATGGCCACCTACAGCGGCTTGAGCTGCACCACTGAGTAAGCCCGCCAGGAGTAAAAATAGTGATTTATTCATCTGATATCCTTGTCTATGTTCTGCTACTGCGGCCACTATTACGACTAACATTATTGTGTTCAATGAAGGTAATAGTAGCGCTAGCATTTTTATTATAATTAGGGGGTTAATTTAATTTTTTTTACTTTCAGCAATCAACATAGAGGAGAAAAAAAAGATTGCAACAGTTAAAAATTAGTCATTTTATGACAATAAAGGGGCTCGTGTTTGAATGTTTTATAGTCAGTTTTATAAAGTTATTTTGAAGGTGTTTACCATAAGTGATTTTAAGGCATGGTTATTGTCAGTTTAAATCAATATTAGGTTAACATTTTATTAACACTGTTGTTTTAAGTTTTTACTCCAATTATTTTAAAAATATAACATTTAACTAATTATTACCTAAATATCCCGCCTCGTTAACATCAAAAGCAAGCTTGTGCAGATTTTTATATAATGAAATCGTTTTGATATCAGAGGGATGGTTTTTAACGTTATAACTTTATGTACCATTCCCGATACAAAATAAAATTTTTTGTTTCTCTGCCTAGCATAAAACCTACTCAGTGCAATACTTTATTTTAGTGACGATTACATTTTGGTAACAAATTGTTGTTGAGTCATTATGATAGCTTTAAAAAATATCTAAACGTATTTAGGTTCCCTTTATGGAATGACTGAACCATTAGAATGGATGAATTCAATCGTTTACGATGGTGACATTTTATGAGCCTACAAATTAAACATAAGATGCTGTTAAGCTCTTTAATTCCACTTGCACTGCTTATTTGTATCTGTGGCATTGCCATTAATATGATGGGTAAAATTGAGCAAGGGGTGGTACGAATATACCATGATAGAGTGGTGCCTCTTGAGGACTTAAAAGTCATTGGAGACGATTATGCTGTGTATGTTATTGATGCTATCAATAAAGCAAACGCCGGAGATTTTAGTGCACAAGATGCAGCTGATGCATTGAGAAATGCTAGAAAAAACATTGAGTTTCTTTGGACTAAATATATGGCGACTGAACTGACAACAGAAGAGGCCCGTTTAGTTAAAGAAGCGAATGCGATGTTTGTGCCTGCTGACAGGCAAATAGATATGTTAATCAGTAAACTCAATACATTATCAGGCAATATATCCGGGCAATTAAGTTCAGATATTATTCCTTTGTATCAAGTAATAGATCCTATTAGCGGTAAAATAGCAGAACTAGTATCACTGCAGATACAAGTTGCCGGAAATGAAACGCAAGCTGTGAATGAGGTTTACAAAGCTTCTGTGAACTTATTTCTTTTTCTAACCGCAATCGCGATAATTGCTAGCATCATATTGAGCCGATGGGTAAGAACAAGTGTAATGTCACCTATTACCGATATCCTTTCTAAGTTAAAAGTGATTAAAAAAGACTCTGACTTAACCTTAGTTTTTAAGCAGTTTAATGATGATGAGTTGGGCCAAATATCTATTAATTTAACCGGAGTCATTGAACATTTGAGGGGGATTCTTGAGTCAATATCTGATGCGGCGAATACGATTAATAGTTCTGCTGATAGCTTGAATGATTTTACCCGAGAAACTAACAACCGGATGCAAAAACAGCAGTGTGAAACTGAGCAAACAGCTGCAGCGATGAACCAAATGACTGCAACGGTTGCTGAGGTTGCTCAAAGTACGACAGCTGCTGCAGACTCTGCCCAAAATGCCGACAGTCATGCCCAAAATGGTGATCTAATCGTTCAACAGTCTATTAAAAGTATGTCACTTTTGTCGACTAAAATTCAGCAAACATCTGAGGTTATTACACACCTTGCTAGTGAAAGCCAAAATATAGGACAAGTGCTGGACGTGATTAAAAGTATTGCTGAACAAACTAATTTACTTGCGTTAAATGCTGCTATTGAGGCTGCGAGAGCCGGCGAACAAGGTCGCGGTTTTGCGGTTGTTGCCGATGAAGTGCGTACCTTAGCTAAGCGTACTCAAGAGTCGACACTGCAGATTGAAATCATGATTGATAACTTGCAACAAGGGGTAAAAAAAGCGGTTATTTCTATGGAGTCAGGCGTAGGACAGGTGAATGAAGCTAACAAAAACACAAATTTAGCTGGCGATGCGCTAAAAGAAATTGTCTCTTCGGTTGATAACATTACCGAGTTAAACACCCATATTGCTTCGGCAGCAGAAGAACAATCGAGTGTGGCAGAAAGTATCAATCGCAGCATTATAGCTATCAGTGATATTGCCCAGCACTCGACTATGGCAGCAGAGCAATTAAGTCATTCAGTGAATAATTTATCAAAGCTTGCGAGTACCATGCGTGCTCAGGTTGGAACATTTATATTGCATTGATTACCATGGCGTAAATTTTTACTATAATTAAGTTATTAACTTTATGCTGTAACTTGAGATTGATTTTAAACAATATCCTCATTTATGAATTAAATTTATTAATGGTTTATGCTGTTAACTGAATGATTGACGTTATGCGTCTACAATGAATCAATATAAAAATAGCTCCACAAATAAAAGAGCTACAGTTTAACCTGTGGCTCTTTTATGTTTACAAACTATGGTACTGGTTAATTCAATTTAGCTTATGCCCGCATTGATTTTTCACCACGAGACAGCCCCACCACGCCTGAACGAGACACTTCAATCACCTTAGTAACTTCTGTTAAGGCACCAATAAAGGCATCAACTTTATCACTGGTTCCAGCCATTTGGATGGTGTAAAGGCTTGCTGTTACATCAACTATTTGGCCACGAAAAATATCCGCAGTACGTTTAACTTCTTCACGCACATCACCAATAGCTTTGACCTTGACCAGAGCTAGCTCGCGTTCAATGTGCGCGGCCTCAGTAATGTTAGCCACTTTTAGAATATCAATAAGCTTATGCAGTTGTTTTTCAATTTGCTCTAACACTTTTGCATCCGCTATTACGGTAATGTTTAAACGTGACAGTGTGTTATCTTCCGTTGGTGCAACGGTTAAGCTTTCAATGTTGTAACCACGTTGTGAAAACAAGCCTACAACGCGAGAAAGTGCACCGGGTTGGTTTTCAAGTAATACAGAAATAATACGACGCATTAGCTTTTCTCCGTTTTGCTTAACCACATTTCGTTCATTGCTCCACCACGAATTAGCATTGGATAAACGTGTTCTGTCTCATCAACACTAATATCTACAAATACTAATCGATCTTTTATGGCTAATGCTTCGGCCAATTTTGACTCTAGCTCTTTTGGATCGCTAATTGTTATACCTACATGGCCATAAGCTTCGGCAATTTTGGCGAAATTAGGCACAGAATCCATGTAGGAGTGCGAATGGCGACCAGAATAAATCATATCTTGCCATTGTTTTACCATGCCCAAAAAGCGGTTATTCAAGTTGATAATTTTAACTGGGGTATCATATTGCAGTGCCGTTGATAGTTCTTGAATATTCATTTGAATAGAACCATCGCCAGTAACGCAAACTACGGTTTCGTCTGGGAAGGCCATTTGTACGCCCATGGCGGCTGGTAAGCCAAAGCCCATAGTGCCAAGTCCACCAGAGTTAATCCAACGACGTGGTTTATCAAACGGGTAATAAAGGGCGGCAAACATCTGATGCTGACCCACATCGGACGAAACATAAGCGTCACCATTGGTAAGCTTATATAAGGTTTCGATAACTTGTTGCGGCTTGATACGGTCAGTGGTTCTGTCAAATTCTAAACACTGTTGAGCGCGCCATTGGGTAATTTGTTGCCACCAAGCATCTAATGCTTCGGTATCATTCTTACCCTTGCTACTTGCTAACAGTTCAAGCATGGTATCAAGAATATTATCCGCTGAACCTACAATGGGAATGTCTACGCGTACCGTTTTTGAAATAGATGCCGGGTCAATATCAATGTGTAAAATAGTGGCATTCGGACAGTATTTGTCAACATTGTTAGTCGTACGATCATCAAAACGTACCCCAATACCAAATATTAAATCACAATTATGCATCGCGTTGTTAGCTTCAAACGTCCCGTGCATACCTAACATGCCTAAGCTTTGTTGATGAGTGCCTGGGAAAGCGCCTAAGCCCATTAATGTGCAAATTACCGGAATATTAAGCTGCTCAGCAAGTGACAATATTTGTTTGTCACACTCTGAAATAATCGCGCCACCACCCACATAAAGAACCGGTTTTTTAGCCGCTAATAAGGCTTGGAGTCCACGGCGGATTTGACCTTTGTGACCGGTAGTCGTTGGATTATATGAACGCATTTTTACGCTGTCTGGATAGACATAATCATAAAGGTTATCAGGACTTAGGCAGTCTTTTGGTAAATCGATAACCACAGGCCCAGGGCGACCAGTAGAGGCGATAAAAAATGCTTTTTTAACGATTTCAGGAATATCAGCAGGGTTTTTTACTAAAAAGCTGTGTTTAACGATGGGCCTAGAAATACCAATCATGTCACACTCTTGGAATGCATCATTACCAATGAGTGAGCTTGGCACTTGGCCAGATAACACCACTAAGGGGATAGAGTCCATGTAGGCTGTTGCAATACCGGTAATGGCATTGGTTGCACCAGGACCTGAGGTTACCAGTACCACGCCAACTTTACCCGTGGCGCGAGCATAACCATCTGCCATGTGAACCGCAGCTTGCTCATGACGAACTAATATGTGTTCTACACCAGCTATTTTGTGGAGGGCATCATAGATATCTAAAACAGAACCACCCGGGTAACCAAAAATATGGCTAACACCTTCATCTATTAGTGAGCGCACAATCATACTGGCGCCAGAAAGCTTTTCCATGAAATCAATCCTCTTAAGTTACCGTTATGGTAAACAGTATCTTGCATACAACGACGGTAATCGTTCTAAAAAATAAACTTAAACGGTTATTTAAGTCTGTTAAAGGGTAAGACGTACCTTAAACCCATTATCCGCTCTGCAGAACGTATGAGCTTTATCATATGTAAATCTATATTTACTGCAAGTGTTTTGTTTATTTTTTTAATTAATTTGAAAATATTTCATATTTAATCTAGGTGAAAGGATTATTGTCACCAGAGTATGTTGGATTAGACAAACAAAAAAGCCATCAAACGCTTGGTTGATGGCTTTGAGGAATTTACGCGTTAACTTACCAACGATAGTTATCAGTTATCAGTTATCAGTTATCAGTAAGAGTGTGATATTTGCTTTGATAATTTTGTAATATTTGACACGCGGCAACCATTAAAATGGCCACTAACATTAAGCTGGCGAATGGCACTGCTGTACCAGTATAGAAATAGGCTAGTAATGGACCTGCTGTTGCTCCAAAACCAAATCGTAATGTACCAATAACCGCAGTAGCCGTGCCGGTTTCTTGCTTAAATTTCATTAGCACAATCGCATCAGCATTCACTGACATAATCCCTAATGCACCCATTAATGGGATCAGCATTATCACGGTAAAGTGATAACTTAAATCAAACACATTCACCAGCACTAAACCAATGGCGGCAATAGTGGCAAAAAAAGTACCGACATGTAACATACGCTTTGAGCCATAACGACTGACAATACGTGAGTTAACAATGTTGGCTAACATTAATGCACCCACATTAGAGCTGAATAGAATGGCAAATAGCGACTTGTCTAATTCAAACACTTCCATGTACACAAATGGAGATGCAGTTAAATAACAGAAAAATGCAAAAGAGGTCAGTACACCACTGGTGATATGTAATTTTACACCTTGGCGAGAAAATACCGTGTAATAAGATCGAAAAAAAGATTTTTGGCTACGTTGTTCTAAATCAGTATCACTGGGCATTTTTAACTTTGTTAACACAATGATAAGTAATAATGCCGCGTAAAAACTTAATACAAAAAAGATTAAGTGCCAGTCACCCAGCTCTAATATAAAACTGCCTATTGTTGGGGCTATTAACGGCGCTAACATCATGATTAAACTGACGTAAGACATGCCTTTAGCAGTATTGTCACCGTAGATTTCTTTAATATAGCCAGGCACCACTACAGTGGCTGCTGCACCGATAAAGGCTTGTAAAAAGCGCAGTATAAGAAACTGCTCTATGGTTTGACTGAATCCAAGCAGTAAGCTGATTACACTAAAACCGATTAACCCAGTAATCACTAATGGCTTACGGCCAACTCTGTCAGCAATCGGGCCAAAAGTCAGCATGCCTAACGCATAGCCTGCCAGGTAAATACTTAGCGATTGCTGCACCATGGTCACATCGGTGCCAAAACCTTTCGCTAAAGTTGACATAGCAGGTAAGTACATATCAATTGCTAAGGGCGTTATCGCAACGATTGCCGCTAACATAGGGAGTAACATTGCCAAATGTGGAAAAGTGTTTAGGGCAGCTTTGTTTGAAGATTGAGACACAAAAACCTCAGGAAATTATAGAGAAGCCATTTGGAGCAAATAAATGAGAAATTATATTTCAGTAGAGTAGTTTAACATGTAATTGGTACTTTGGATTTGAGATTTTGTAATCAAAAGTATCAATTTTTCTCATCCTCTTAAAGCACCTTGTTAATATCCACTAAGGGCAATTATCGGTTAATGCTGCACAGGTTCATTTTTATGTCACATTTCTGTGCTAGAAAAAAATTACACAAGTTGCTGTAATTTTTTTAATAAAAACCTATCATTGCTGCATTAGCTTTAATGACAAGGAAACTGCTGTGTTGTCACGTTTGTACGAGTTTATGCCAGGTTTAAATACACTTATTAACTATGAGCGAAAGTGGTTTGCGGATGATGTTAAAGCGGCATTATCAGTTGCTGCTGTAGCGCTTCCGGTTGCAATTGCTTATGCCCAACTTACCGGCGTTAACGCAGCTGTTGGTTTATATTCCTGCGTCTTACCTATGATGATATATGCTTTGTTTGGCACCTCAAGGCAACTTATTGTTGGGCCTGATGCGGCGACTTGTGCGGTTATTGCAGCCGTTGTTACGCCACTGGCGGCCGGCGACAGTGTTAAGCATTGGCAACTGGTTATGACCATGACCGCAATGACCGGATTTTGGTGTTTAATTGCTAGCCGATTTAAATTAGGGGTGTTGGCTGATTTTCTGTCCAAGCCAATTTTAATGGGGCTATTAAATGGTGTGGCAATTACCATTATTGTTGGTCAGTTTTCAAAAATATTCGGTTTCACTTTCGACGAAAGATACTTACTTGAACGTTTAGGTGGCGCACCCACTTATTTGTCAAAAACACATGTTCCCACCCTACTAATGGCTATATTAACCGTGGCGATTTATTTTGGCATGAAACGGCTTAGACCAAGCTGGCCCTCATCAATGTTTGCCATCGCGTTTGGGGCGATATTAGTTTGGGTATTTAACCTTGAGCAATTTGATGTCAAAACCATAGGTGAAGTAGCAGGAGGATTACCTTTATTTCAGGCGCCAGAATTTAACGTTGGTATTATTCGCGAACTTGTTATGCCTGCGCTTAACTTAGCGGTAGTCAGCTTTGTCAGTATGATGCTGACTGCCCGCAGTTTTGCGGCCAAAAATGGTTATGACATTGATGCAGATAAAGAGTTTAGAGCACTGGGGCTGGCGAATATAGCCTCAGCATTATCACAGGGATTTGCAGTAAGTGGCGCTGACTCCCGTACCGCGGTAAATGATGCTAATGGTGGTAAAACACAATTGGTGTCAATTATTGCAGCGGCAATTATTGCCATTATTGCTATTTTTCTGACTGCACCGCTGGAGTTTATTCCAAGTGCAGCACTCGGGGTGGTGTTGGTGATAGCGTCAGTGCATCTTTTAGATTTAAAAGCTGTGTGGCAATTAAGACTACGCGACAAACAAGCCTTTTACCTAGCGTCAATAACCTTATTTGCGGTATTGTTCATTGGTGTTATCCCTGGGATTACATTGGCCGTGTTATTGGGTTTGTTCCAATTTATTCGAACCGTTATGCGCCCAACTGATCAGGTTTTAGGGGTTGATATAAAAGGGGTGATCAGAAGTTTAGATAGCAGTGACAAAGCGAAACCTGTGGCTGGTATTTTCATCTATCGATTCAATTCACCGTTAACTTACTTTAATTCAGGTTATTTTAAACGTCGATTGTTAGAGCAATACGCAAGACAAAAAGGCGATATAAAATGCGTTATTATTGATGCTGTACCGTGTTTTACTCATTTAGATTTAAGTGTAATGGCAATGCTTGCCGATTTAGATGCGCTGTTTAAAAAGCGCGGCGTGCGGCTTGAGCTTGCTGGGAGAAAGCGTCAATTACTCTCATGGTTTGAACAGACTGGGATGAAGTCTGGCAATGAAGGTATTTATATCCGTTCAGACTTGTACCTAGCGTTAAAAGTCAATCAAAGTAAACAAGCGGCAGATGAGGCATTGCAGGAACACTTACTCGATGCAGGGCAAGATAAATCTGAGCATCATAAGGTTGTGCTGACCCATAGCCAAATATAGACTTCGTCCTCAGGTTAACTGAGGACGTTTATGTTTAGGCACAGGCCATTTGCGTTATCAAGTTTGACCTTGGAACATCATTAACTACTGATAGTCGAAAATAACTTCTACAGGTAAACCTTCAATGGTTACAGGAAGTGAATCATCGGGTGTTAGAATTATTTTTAACACCGCCTTATCACCTTCAAAAGGCCCTGATAACTGCTGTGGTAATCGACTCACTAATTCAGTTGGCTCAGAAATTTTTGCCCTGAGCTTACTACCATCAGGCA
This sequence comes from Shewanella glacialimarina, assembly GCF_020511155.1. NCBI lineage: Bacteria > Pseudomonadati > Pseudomonadota > Gammaproteobacteria > Alteromonadales > Shewanellaceae > Shewanella > Shewanella glacialimarina. The sequence continues at coordinate 1,360,856 of NZ_CP041216.1, forward strand.
GCTTAATTGTTGCCTGTTGTCCTATTTGTGCGTGGCTAAAGTATTTAGGAGCTAGATAAGCAGTAATAACAGGTTTTTTGCGACCAGAGATCAGTAACATGGGTTGGTTCTCAACAATATATTCCCCCGACTGAACCATTATATCGACTATTTGACTATCAAATGGCGCTGTGGTTGTCAGCTGATTCTTGATGGCGATTAAGCTGACAAGTTCTAATTCAATTTCATTTTTAGATAATGTTACACTGCCGGCAGACGACAGTATTTTTTGGCGTTGTTTTTCTTGGGCTAAATCCGCTTTCGACTTAGCGAGTTCCATTTTAGAAGAAATATAGGTTTGATGCACCATTGCCATTTCTGCCGATGCAATAAGGCCTTTATTTTTTTGCTGTAAGTCTTGATATTGTTTTACCAATCGTTCCTGTGCCGTCACCCCTTCCTCGGCGATAGATATTCGCTGCCTCAGCTGTAAGAAAATCGCATTGTCTAAGCCAACACTTTCACGCTCAAATTTGTCGAGATGATCTTTTAGCTTTGTTATTTTCGCGTCAAGCTGTGGGTTTGATATGGTAAGAATCACGTTGCCTTTTTTGACTTTATCTCCACCACTGACGTCTAAATTAACTAGCACGCCATTATAAGGTGATCTTACCTCTAGAGGTTCAGTCGTTATGATTCCGTTAGCTAAAATAAATATTTCAGGTCGAATTAGGATCCAAGAGATTAATACTAAAGGAATAATTACCAGTAACAGTAATAAATACCAACGGGTTTTAAAACCGCTACGTTTAGCGTCAGCATAGGGTACTTTTAATCCACTATCAGTTTGAGGCTTACTGGACTTAGGCGATGCGTTATAACTCACTTTCACTAAAATTTTCTCCCACGTTTTAACACCCACCAAGGTGCCATAGAGCTTTCTTCATGCGACCGACGTATTATTTCATTCAAGAGGGCAAACAAGCACACCATTCTCATAAACAGTGCGTAAAAAGGGTAGAGTGGTAACCATTTAATTAAAGATAAATCTTGTTTTAGTCGCTCTGAAATAGCACACAGCACAAAGATGTAAAAAAATAAAAGAATAGAGAAGTAAATGGTGTAAATAACCAAGGAAATAGAAACAACAAATTGCCATGGATATAATGCCGCTATTCCGACACTGTAAATAAAAATAACAAATGGCATCAATACATTTTGTAAAAAGCCATAAATTAATGTGAATATGAAGGTGCTAAACCCTAATAGTTTTGGTGTAAATGCAGGCCAATGCTTTCTGAAATAAAGAAAAAGTAAATCGCCATCCCAGCGTAACCTCTGCCAAACAAGCTCTTTCAAAGTAACAGGGGCATCAGTATGTCCTATGGCTAGGGTAGCAAACGGAATTCGCCATTGTGGGTGCCTTTTAAAATACTGTTTAATCCTAATCGTTAGATCTAAATCTTCAGCAGTATGAGTGTCCCAGCCGCCTATTTGAATCAAAAAAGTACGACGAAATGCACCAAACGCACCTGAAATATTATTGATAAGGTTCCATTGACTTAACCCGGTTTTTCCACCCTGCATAGAGATTAAATATTCGATTGCTTGCATACGAGTCACAATCGATTGGGAAACATTTCGTACTCTTAGTGCGCCGCCTAAGGCGGGTACATTTGGATCTTCAAAATACGGCACCACCTGGCTGACCATATCATTATCAAATGAAGTATCAGCATCGGCATTTATCACTATTTCACCGCTAGCAAAGTGTAATCCTGCATTTAAAGTTGATACTCGGCCACCTCTTTGCCATTTAGGTAAAACAATCACTTTTCTATTGGGTAGATTGCACGCCTGTGCAGATTGAATCGCCGACTGATAAGTTAGTGCATTTTGTACCGCGCCATCTACCACCGCAATAATTTCAATATTTCCAGGGTAGGTCTGCTCAATGAGTGATGAGATTGTACTCATTACCGCCTTGCCTTCAGCGTAACAGGTAATAATACAAGATACTTTGGGTTGATAAATGGAAGCTTTCGGTGTTTGAATGAATGTCACATAGTGAAAGCGTAAAATACCACTGATAACTATCATCATTAGAGGTAATTCATAAATAAATATTAGCGGTAAAAGCCATATAAAAAACAGCATATGATTAGCGAGTTGATACCAAATATCTGTAAAGATATAAAGTATTGTATGTAGTTCGCTCATATCGTTATAGACTTGGTGGTTAAAATTTGGTCTGTGAGCCAATCTTCAACCTTATCACCTATATCCGCTGGTAAGCTAATGGCTTTAACGGTAAATTCAATATTTGATTTATCTTGATACTCTTTTACATTCAGTAGTTTTGAGTAAATTGATTGCAACTGTTTTGTATTTGTCATCGGGAGCAATATTAACAGGCCATTATCGGTATAGTTTGTACATGCATCGGTTACTCGAACAATACTTCTTAATCTGTCTTGAAAAGCATCCAATTGCATTAGAGCCTTGGCTTCACCTTCAGATTGTAAAAATTGATTAAAATTAATCAGCTGTATACACAGTAGGGTATGGGTATGTTTATGCCTTTTAGCTAATTTGTTTTGCCAATCAATTAACCATAATAACTGCTGCAGACTCATTTGCTCTCCTGCAGAGAGTGAAAACAAAGTGTGCTTTTTACCTTGAATTGCTAATATTCGACCTTGGCTAGTCAGCTTGAATCCATATACATTTCTAACATGCAGAGCATCAATCGCATGAGCTTGTCCGCACTGTAAACATTGAGCTTCAACCTGTGCTTCTACAAAAATATGTTCACAATTATTACAGTGCTGATTTTCTATTGGGCGGTCATAATCCACCCCAATATGGCGTAAATGTTGTAAACAATTAGGACACTGTAAGCTGGTTAATTTTTTGAAATCGTCTTTAGCACCCACATGGCCACAATTGAAGCAATGCAAACTACTTCGATTACCAATATCAATATTTTTACAACTTGGGCATATATCAATGTAGTTTAAATGGCCGCAATGACAGTCTGGGCATAGTCTGATCCGATTGACTAAATGGTCGGTTTCAATCCAGTTATTTTGTCTAATACCATTTAGCCATGAAAAACAATCTTCAGGCGCTATTCCCCAAGCTTGCAATAGTGGATAAACATATAGTCGCGAGCTTTGAGGCTGGCGCATTGGTTCAAGAATACTGTCGCTATGTAGCCACATATAACAAAGTAGTTTAAACGCTAAATTATCTTGATAATCCAGTTTGACTAGGGAAGATTTTTCTAAAAAGGTGTCAAGCTGAGTGGTGACATTTTGAGTTAACATGCCATTGGATAAATACCCAGACAGCTTGCTTTCCTTAATAACGAGCAAAAGGCAAAGCGATAACTCATCATCTTTTCTAATTGCGTCGAGTTGCTTGTCTTGTTGATCCTCTGGTAGCGACAACACAATCAGAGCAGGTTTTAGGCCGCTCGATTTTAATTGGTCAAACGAGGAGAAATGTTGAAAGTCTAACGGCCAATCTTCATTTGATAAATGGCCCACCCAGCAAAGAATGGATTCACAATACCTTTTATCCGCACCATGGTGCACATCGCTCAACATAACAATCTCTATATTAAATATTTGGGGCGGCATACTACAGTAATGCCGTGAGTTATAGAACATAAATAGTACTGAAATTGTTTGAATATACATCTAACTTAAGAATTTCAACGCAGTTAGCGGTGCAAAGAGCTATTTGATACGCATTTATTATTCCGAGTTGAGGTTAAATATATTAATTATAAAAAGCTATCTATACCAGTGATATAGTAGTTCTAAGGTTATTGTTGGACGTTTTGAATTAATTGATGTTTAATTTTGAAATCGATATCGATAGGGTGATATTTATTTTGTTGTCATAATGCCATTGTTAAACTAGTATTCGCAGCCTAAATGGGTATTCACACTCTATTGAAAAATTCGGGCGTATTTAATTATTCCCTTTAAATTTAGCAAACCACGCCCCCTCGAAATTCTGACTTAATCTTGTTTTTTAAGTCCTAAAGTAAAGTAAAAAGCGTCGTCTCTTTGGATGTAGCATGTATGGTTTCGCCTATAAGTGAAGCAGTGCTGGATGTGATCGCAGATGCGTTAGTCGATAAAGGATATAGTCTTTTATCAGATATCATTCCTGATTATGTTAGTTTAGCCCTACTTGAAAAAATGCAGGCTAAGCATGACATTGATTTTAAATATGCGGCTATTGGTCGTGGTATTGAACAGCAAGTTAATGCTGAGATCCGCTCAGATAAAATCAGTTGGCTTGATAAACAAGACCACACAGACAAAGCATACCTGTCTATTATGGAACAACTTAGAGAGGGCCTTAATCGACGCTTATTTATGGGGTTGTTTGATTATGAGAGCCACTATGCAGTTTATGAGCCTGGCGCACATTATAAAAAGCATGTTGATGCTTTAAAAGGCAGCCAAAATCGAATTCTTACAACGGTATTTTTCTTAAATCCACATTGGCAATTGGACGATGGTGGCGAACTGCTTATTTACGATGAGTTCGATATACTGCTAGAAATGGTACAGCCTCAGATGGGCACGTTAGCCATATTTTTAAGTGAGCGGTTTCCCCATGAAGTGTTACCAACATTAAAAACCCGTAACAGTATCGCGGGGTGGTTTAGGGTAAGTCATGCAACGCATGGTTTTTAATGGTATCTTTGGTTTTAAAGACGTATTTGTTTAAAACCAGCACACTAAATAGGACGGGATATGAGTATTAAATTGAAATGGTTATTAACGGCCTCGTTAGTATGTTTAAGCCAAGCTGTCTATGCACAAGATCAGGCCGAGAAAGCCTTTGCCGATGAAGTTGTTCAGTGTGCAGCCTATTACCAAATTGCTTCGGAAGCGATTGGTGCAATGAATGCACCGCAAATGCAGGCAGTGGGTGAGCGTTTAAAAATATCGGCTACTGATGCTGCTACATTAGCCGAAAAATATCGCAGTGCAGAACAAGTAGCAAAAGATATTATAGCCGAGAAACAACAACAAATTGCTAAGTTAGGTGGCTCGTCTAATTTAGGCGGGTTAATGGGGCAATATAAAGAGTTGTGCAAAACCGTTGTCTATGAGCCTCAAAAACGACTGGACTATTGGTCGATGGTGACCATGTAGCATCCCAACATTAATAACGCTACCTTGCGAATACAGAAAAACCGTATTCAATGAATACGGTTTTTTGTTAGCTTATAATTTGTTATCTGAAAAATTAATACGCTTAGTCTATAAACTTATTTTATATGTCATTGTTTATAAACCACTGTTCATAAGCCATAGTTTATAAGCCATAGTTTATAAGCCATAGTTTGCCGCTAATCGGGGTAATATATTTTGCTCTTGCAGCAGTGATATCCATTTTGTAAGTTGTTGCTTGCTAATAGGTGCTTTGGGATTTAATAAAACTCCATGGTCATATTTTTGGTCCCATTTGTTAGAAATTAGTAGCTGAGATTTGACCTCTGGATACTGGGCTAAATAAAATTGTAAGTAAGACCAGGTTACCGGAGCAATATTTGCTCGCCCTCTGAGTATGCTCACAATTGAAGCCTCGTTTGATCTGACGAATTGAATATTGTAATCATTATTAAGTGCCTTTGGGTCAGCTTGCCACTGAGCAAATGCATAATGATATCCTCTTACCAGGCTGAGGACTTTACCGCTAAAGCTATCAAAATATTGTTGTTCGATAGCCTTGTCTTTTAGCGCAATAAAGAGTTCACCATCATTAATGTGCAATGGCACAAATTCATGTTCAATATCTTGCCAACCCCAAATAGGGCTTTCAAATAATATCATGTCATAACGGTCCATCTTATACGCTTTATAGCGGTTACCAATACTCGTCGCAACAAATTCAAATTGTACTTCTGATTGAATGCCATTCAATGCTTTTACAACATCAATCGATAACCCAGTATAAAGTCCATCACTTGATTGGTTCAAGTAGGGCGCAAATTGATAACCAGCAACCTTAACAATAGGTTTGCTGTGGGCAGATTGTACCGATAAGACGGCAAAAATAAGTAATATCAATAATTGGCGATGCATAGTAATTTTGTGAGTATTATATATATGTACAAAAATGTACCACAAAGGTTACAAGATAAATACTGTAATCAGAGTGACAATAAGGTGCATTGGTTAGATAAATAATATGAAATGGGCGTCATGATGAATAGAAGACAGTTTATGCAGTTCAGTTTAACCACGGCTACCATGCTAACCATAGGTGGCACAGCTTGGGTGAGTGTAGAACCTGAAGTGGTACCACTTGATATAGACTCCATGATTACATTGCTTGATAAGGTTATGATAAGTCATCCAGTCGCTAATGGAGAGTGGGATGTAGCTCAAATTCTGCAGCACTGCGCACAGAGTGTGGAGTATTCAATGTTGGGTTATCCGCAACACAAATCTGATCTATTTAAAGTAACTCTTGGGTCATTGGCATTTGCTATGTTTGAGTCAAAAAGAAAAATGTCCCATAATTTAAGTGAACCTATTCCGGGTGCAGCAATTTTGGATAAGCATTTACTGTTGAATACGAGTCATAACCTCACAAATGCTTATGCGCGTTTTAAACAATCATTAATTGATTTTCGAGCCTATGATGGAGTCCTAGCGCCGCACTTTGCCTATGGTGCGCTCACCAAAAAGCAATATGAGTTAGCCCATGGCATGCATTTTATGGATCATTTACTTGAAGTTGAACTCCGATAGTTCTGATAAAAATGTTATTAAAAATAGACCCTAAGCGAGAAAATGATGTGGTTTCAAAAAAGCATCCAACTAGCGGCTAGAAGACGAGGCTTTCACCTTGTTGAAGATGAGTTATTGCAACAATTACCTGAGCTTAAAACCTTTGAAATAGGCTTGGCGCATTTTTTCATCCAACACACTTCAGCATCACTGACATTAAATGAAAATGCCGACCCAACGGTAAGGGGCGATTTTGAACGACATTTCAATGTTATGGTGCCTGAAAATGCCCCCTATTATCGACATACCTATGAAGGTGCTGATGATATGCCCGCGCATATTAAATCGTCACTCATTGGTGCTGAACTCACTATTCCTATTAGTCATGGTCGCCTTAATATGGGGACGTGGCAGGGGATTTACCTGTGTGAACACAGAGACCAAGGTTCGGCGCGCAGTATTATTGTGACCTTAAGTGGCCAGTAAGTAATCAGCTTGAGCCGCAGACCATTTTTATTTAGTTGAAAATTAGCTTATCGTGCTTGTCTTGCTTGTGTGAGTTCAAGGATTAGTGATAAATTTGTCTGCTAGAAACTTCAAAGCATCATATGTTTTATTATGTCGATGTTTCGCAAAACAAAAAATGCCAACATTCAGGATGAATGGCAAATAATAAATAGGTGGTTGAAGTTGATATCTGTATATTTAGTTGATGATCATGAGTTAGTTCGTACTGGGATCCGTCGCCTTTTAGAAGATGAGCGTGGGATTAAAGTGGTTGGTGAAGCGCATGATGGTGAAACCGCCGTACAATGGTCTCGTCAGAATGAAGCTGATGTTATTTTAATGGACATGAACATGCCTGGGATGGGCGGTTTAGAAGCTACACGTAAAATACTACGTTATCAGCCTGATGCTAAAATAATAGTACTAACGGTACAAACTGAAGACCCTTTCCCTAAAAAAGTTATGCAAGCAGGAGCGTCGGGTTACTTAACCAAAGGTTCAACTTCCCCAGAGGTTATCCGCGCAATTAGCCAAGTGTCTCGTGGCCAGCGTTATTTATCCCCTGAAATTGCGCAGCAAATGGCGTTAAGCCAGTTCGATAGCAGCGATGAAAATCCTTTTACTAGCCTTTCAGAGCGTGAGTTACAAATCATGCTGATGATAACCAACGGTGAGAAAGTAAATGAAATTTCTGAAAAGCTCAATCTAAGTCCTAAAACGGTTAATAGTTATCGTTACCGATTATTCGCTAAGTTAGGTATTAATGGTGATGTTGAATTGACCCGCTTAGCCATTCGATACAAAATGCTCGACACGGGTTCATTCTAATCAAAGTTCGCGAGAACCCAATTAGGTTGTCGTGATTTTTATTTGTGTCACCATTAAATGTGTTGTAATCAATTATGTCTGACGGGTTCCAATCTAAACCATTCCTTAGCACTGTAACATCATCACCTGGAGTTTATCGTATGTACGATAAACTCGACAAAGTGATTTATGTTGGCAAAGCCAAAGACCTTAAAAAGCGTTTAACCTCTTATTTTCGGTCTAATTTACCCAATGTAAAAACCCAGGCATTAGTCGCTAATATTGATCATATTGATGTCACAGTTACCCACAGCGAAACCGATGCACTTATTTTAGAAAATGACTATATCAAGCAGTACATGCCTAAATACAATGTATTGTTACGTGATGATAAGTCTTATCCTTATATTTTACTGAGTGGCCATAAACATCCGCGTTTGGCTTATCATCGCGGAGCAAAGCGCGAGAAAGGTCATTATTTTGGGCCATATCCTAACGGCGGAGCTGTTCGCGAAAGCCTTAATTTAATGCAGAAGTTATTTCCTATTCGTCAATGTGATGACCTGTACTACAAGTCTCGATCTCGCCCGTGTTTACAGTATCAATTGTCCCGTTGTAGCGCCCCGTGTGTTGGTATTGTGTCTGATGATGATTATCAAGAGCAGGTTAAATTAGCCACGTTATTTTTACGTGGTAAAGATCAGCAGGTGATCAGCACTTTAGTGGTTAAAATGGAACACGCTGCTATTAACATGGCCTATGAGCAAGCTGCTCAATACCGCGACCAAATTAGCGCATTACGTAAAGTGAGTGAGCAACAAGAAGTCTCTAATAATAAAGGTGATATGGACGTAATTGGCGTGCATTATGCGTCTGGAATTGTCTGTTTCCACTTACTGTTTATTCGCGAAGGTAAGATTTTTGGTAGCCGCAGTTATTATCCAAGTGTGCCAGTGGCCACAGAGTTAGATGAGGTACTATCATCATTTTTGGGGCAGTTTTATTTAAATGAAGACGTGCAGCGCACAGTGCCCAAAGAAGTGATTCTCAGCCACGAATTTGACGGGATGGAAGTGGTCGCCGCCTCAATAGAACAGGCGTTACAGAAAAAGTTTTCGATAAAAACACACGTTCGTGGTGAGCGAGCTAACTTTTTACGTTTAGCGATAACAAATGCCAGTAATGCCGTGGCTACCAGATTGTCACACAAGAATACAATTGAACAACGTTTTAGCTTACTAGAAGAGGCCTTAGAGCTGTCTACGCCAATAAACCGTATGGAATGCTTCGATATCAGCCATACCATGGGTGAGAGTACAGTGGCTTCGTGTGTGGTGTTTAATCGTGAAGGGCCGCATAAAGCGGATTATCGACGCTATAACATCAATGGTATAACGGGCGGAGATGATTATGCTGCAATGGAACAAGCAATTAGCCGCCGCTTTGACCGAATTGATGAAACCGGCAAGGTGCCTGATATTTTATTTATTGATGGTGGGCTAGGCCAACTTCGTATTGCGCAAAATATCGTTGATGAAAAATGCGCCCATTTAGCTAAACCACCTTTGATTGTGGGGGTAACGAAAGGAGAAGGGCGTAAAGCGGGGTTAGAAACCTTTGTATTAGGTGGTTCTGAAGAAATTATTCAAATTGCCAGTGATTCACCCGCATTTCACCTTGTGTTGCATATTCGAGATGAGTCTCATCGTTTTGCTATTACAGGACACCGTAATAAACGTCAGAAAACGCGTAATACTTCAACTTTAGAATCGATAGCGGGTGTTGGACCTAAAAGACGTAAAGCTTTATTGCAACATTTGGGCGGATTACAGGAAGTAAAGGGTGCCAGTGTGGCAGAATTAACAAAAGTTCCCGGAATTAGCCTAGAAATGGCACAAACGATTCATGACACATTGCGAGGGGGCTAAAATTAAGGCAAGATTGGCGCAGCTTACGAATAATTGGTCTATTTATGCCGTTTAACTTACCTATTGCATTAACACTGTTTCGTTTAGTGCTACTGCCTGTATTTATATTTTTCTTTTATTTACCCTATACTTGGGCACCTTTTGCTGCAGCATTTATTTTCTGGCTTGCTGCGGTGACGGATGCATTAGATGGTTATGCTGCCCGTAAATTAGGTCAACTAACCCGTTTTGGTGCTTTTTTAGACCCAGTTGCAGACAAGGTGATGGTATCGACTGCATTAGTCTTGTTGGTTCAGCAAAATGATAATATTTATTTAACTCTAGCCGCATTGTTTATGATTGGGCGTGAGATTGTTATTTCAGCATTACGAGAGTGGATGGCTGAAATAGGCAAACGTGGTGTTGTTGCCGTGTCCTGGATTGGCAAATATAAAACAGCAGCCCAAATGGCCGCGATAGTCGGTTTGATTTGGCAACCTACGCCATTTCTAACGGATATGGCCTATGTGTTGTTCTATGTGGCAGCATTGCTGACTTTCTGGTCGATGATAAGTTACATTTCAGCGGCTTGGAATGATTTAACCGCGGAATAGCACATAAATACTTCAATAAGATTATTTAGTGCGCAAACGATAAGTTTTAATAAAAACAGCAATTGACACCGGGGATGAAATCGGTAAAATGCACCCCCGTAGACAAGAGACTAACAGCTAGACAGCCTAGTGCTTAAAGCGAGTTAATCAGATTTACGCGACATTAGCTCAGTTGGTAGAGCGATACCTTGCCAAGGTATAGGTCATCAGTTCGAACCTGATATGTCGCTCCAAATCCTTTTTTACGTTGTGGCGCGATGGCAGAATGGCTATGCTGCGGATTGCAAATCCGTCGACCTCGGTTCGACTCCGGGTCGCGCCTCCACTAAATTGAGTTTGATTGCTAATATGTCTTTAGCCATTAAAACAACACTTTGCCCGAGTGGTGGAATCGGTAGACACAAGGGATTTAAAATCCCTCGCTGAATAAGCGTGCCAGTTCAAGTCTGGCCTCGGGTACCATTATTAGACTCACCTTGATATTTTATATCTGGATTGAGTGATGGATAAACAAGCCTCGACATTGCGTCGGGGCTTTTTTATGTCTGTAGGTTTTTAATGTTTGAATTAGCAGGCACGCTAAAGCAAGCGTGCCACTTTCCGTTGTCAGTGCAGTCTGGCCTCGGGTACCATTATTTATAGTAAGAAATTACATACTTAACTCTTTTTAATGAAGAATGGTGTGATAAAGCCTCAACAATAGTTGGGGCTTTTTTACGTCTGTAATTTAGCTTACATATTGAGTGATAAATAGATAAAAGCTAACGACGAACATAGATACTAGAACGGACTTAATCCTGCTAGTCCGCTACGCGGCTATAAGAGCGGGGGATTCGGAAAGTAGGTAGATTCTTTGGCTCATATTATTTATTTTATAAGATCATTGTCTTATGTTGCAGTGCCAGCTGAGTATAAAAAATATGTAATAAAAGTTAATTCCTATATCGTTATGGACAGTTTAGATTCTATGAATGGGTTATGGATATAAAACATTTTTGCCATTTTTTTGCCATAATTGATCAGATTTGTTTTCTAGAACTTCCAACAATGAGCTGATAATATTGGTCGTTAAAATCAACTTATTAGTTTATATATGGATTTATTATGCATCGTTTAGCTATATTGGCTGTATGTATTGTAGCGTCAATGTTCGTGTTACCTACTTTCGCAAAAGAGTGGATCGAAACTCCCCGTTGGGATAGTCATTTTACTCAACGTCAGGCCCAAGGCGTGATGGTGTTATGGAACGAAAATAAGCAACAAGGCTTAACTAACAGCCTTCAACGCGCGAACCAAGGCTATTTACCTGCTTCGACTTTTAAAATTCCTAATAGTTTGATTTCTCTTGAACTCGGTGTCGTCAAAGATGAATTTCAAGTTTTTAAATGGGATGGTAAAAAGAGAGACATTCTAACCTGGAATCATGATCAAACCATGATAACTGCGATGAAATATTCTGTTGTCCCTGTATATCAAGATTTTGCCCGCCAAATTGGTGAAAAACGAATGAGTAAGATGATTGCTTCTTTCGGTTATGGCAATGAGAACATATCTGGGGATTTAGAGAGTTTCTGGCTGGACGGTGATATACGTATCTCTGCAACTGAACAAATCAATTTCTTGCGTCGCTTGTATCACAATAAAATAAATGTATCCGAGCGTAGCCAGCGTATTGTCAAGAAAGCCATGCTCACTGAAGCCAATGGTGACTATATTATCCGTGCTAAAACCGGTTATGCGGTTAGAGCTAAGACTGGTATCGGTTGGTGGGTAGGTTGGGTTGAACTCGATGATAATGTATGGTTTTTTGCAATGAACATTGATATTCCTACATCTAATAGCTTGCCATTTCGCCAAGCTATTACTAAGGAAATATTAACGCAGGAAGGTATTATTTCTTAGCCGACTCGCGAGAGAAATTACCTCAGTATTAATTGAGCCTTTTAAGCATTTGGTAAGTTACAGAAATTTTTATCAGTACTTACGATTTGGTATTTAAAAATCCATTTTAAAGGACAAAAAATAGTTGATTTTGCTTCTGAATCGCCAATTTAGACAACTAACTTTTGCCAACTAAAACCTGGCATTAGAGTATGGTAGAGCAACATCGATTTATTCATCCCACTACTCACTTTATATTCAAAAATGAGTTAGTCATGTATGCAAATGGTAAAATTCAGCTTTGAACTTGAGGCCGTTGAAGACTTTTTTATAAAAGAATGCGTGAGCTGGCCATGGATGGCTCGCTAGCTTTCGCGGTACAGGTCGTTCCTTGGCATCCGGCCATCACGACATTCGTGAATCCATTCACATCAGATGTACCATCGGAAGCTATAGCATTTTCGAATAAGGCTGAAGAAGTCTGCAAATGTAGGTCAAAGTTAAATCTGACCCCATGGCGACTTTTCGCCGCTGTTGTTTTGTAAAGAGCGAAAATGTTGCGGGGCGGCTGGGCTAATTCTTTTATAAAGAGTAAAGAGGAAACAGCCGTTTGTTTCCTCTTGGTCTGGTGTGGGCGAAGCGCCATGACGTCAGTGGCCGTAGGCCATGAGTACAAAAGTACAAAAGTACAAAAGTACAAAAGTACAAAAGTACAAAAGTACAAAGAAAACACCGGGATCCCGGCTTAAAAACACTGCCGGGATGACGAGAAGGTCGCTAACAAGCTATAAACATCGAAGTTATTATGAGTCTGTGCTCTACAACGCCAACAGCTGTGGTAAATATTCGCTGTCTAACGCTGCAATTTCGACTTGTTCGGTGAGCACATCATGCAATATTTGATGACTGGTCAACGGATTAGCGAGTACCACACGAAATACTGTGGTTTGTTGGCGCAAGTATTTTGCCGGTTTAATCCGTGTTCGTGACACAAATGACTTGCCTTGTTCACGTTGATGTTTTTGAATGAATTGAGTTAATCCATCCAGTAGTTCGTTGATTGTTGCAACTAACTCTGTGTCTTGATTCGAGATGGCTGTTGTTAGTATTGCTTGTACCGATGCGGGGACGTAGCGATAGGTTAGTAAACATAACTCAGGCGCAGTGACTAATTCAAAATCCTTATGTTGTTCAATAATCGTTGCAAAATAACGGGCTTTTTCTAGGCTGTTATTAATGAGTATTTCATAGCCATCACGACCAATTATCTGCAGGCAAGCGTGCACTAACATCGCCATACCTGGGCGCGAACCTTCCAGGGTTTGACTGCCTAAATCTTTTGATCCCACACGGAGAATATATTCCGCATGATGGGCAATAGTATGTGCCAGTTCAGGGTCTTTAAATAACACCATACCAGCACCCATTGGCACATACATTTGTTTATGGGCATCAATAGTCACTGAGTCAGCCAGTTCAATTCCTTTAAGTAAATGACGATACTTATTGGACAATAAGCTGGCGCCGCCCCAGGCTGCGTCAACGTGAAAATGGCAGCCAAGTTCTGTGGCGAGTTCGGCTAACTCGGTTAGTGGGTCTACGTTACCTGTCTCTGTGGTGCCAGCAACGCCGACTATGGCCATTACTTTTATATTATTTTGCTTAAGCTTTAACGCGGCTTGACGCATGGCGGATACATCGACTTTATTATTGGCATCCGTAGGAATACTCACAATATTATCCCGACCAATGCTGAGTAAATCAGCGGCTTTACCTAATGAATAGTGGCCTCGTTCAGACACTAAAATTGCTAAGTCATCATAACCATAATGGCGTAGTGCTTTAAGCATGCCTTCTCGGCCTACACCTTTGAAACTTCCCTCAGCTTTTAACACTTGATTGCGTGCTATCCACAGTGCAGTAATGTTGGCCACTGTACCACCAGAGCAAAATGCGCCTAAAGAATGATTGGCGCTGTGCATCCATTGTTGGTAAAAAGTTTCATCTTGATCATAAATTAAATGATGAATCATGCCTAAAACCTGACGCTCAAGCGGGGTAAAGGCTTTAGATGTTTCAATTTTAACTAAGTTTTGATTGAGCCCAACCATCATTTTAGACAAGGGCAATACAAAATAGGGTAAGGCAGAAGTCATGTGGCCAATAAAGCTCGGCGCTGATGTATGCACTGAGTGAGCCACTAAGTTTTGCATGATTTCATCTGTATAATCAGATACAAAGCGTGGCGCAGCAGGTATTTCAAACGCTTGAAAATCGGTTTCTATTTCTGCCAATGGTTTTTCTAACGCGGCAATGCTGTTTCCCAAAAAACCAGCTAAGTCTTGGGAAAGCTTTTGTTCGATAATACTTAAGGTCGACTTAGCATCTTCTGGCACAGTAAAAATGCGCAATAAACTTTGTTCTGATGCATCAGCTTGACGGGTTATATTCGAGGTCATTTAGGCTTGCCGTAATAATAAAAAAGCGCCTCAATGAGTATTGATTAATGTTGATAGAAGTACAACAACACCCATTGACGAAATAAGGGGGCTAACTTTACTTTATGGCTTAGTTTGCTTCAAGTTTTTATCTTCATTGCCTGTGGCGCAATCGTCATATTTTTACTACAGCTTTATCACCTAAACTAACCGCAGTAACTAACGCGCAATACCCATGTTAGGCACATTGAATTTCTGCATGGTTTGCAGCACAACGCATGCTCGGCTAGATTGGCAATCATTTTGCGTTGGTCGACAGTTACGGCTTTTTAACTGATTAGGTGTTTTTATTTTACACATACACAATAAAAATGTTCGATTACCGCACTAGAGTGATGTTTATCCGCATGCCTGCACTAAATAGCCGTCAGTTATGCTAGTATTAGCCACTAATTTTTGTGCCGTTTTAATTAAAGAATAACACCTATTCTTTAATTAACTTTTTGGTACAAAGTGTTACTTTTTACGGGAGACATTATGTCTATTAAGACAAGTATCAACCCGCCTGTATTTCTCTCTTCAGTTATTCTTATTACCATGATGGTTTTACTATGCGCCATCGCACCAACTGAAGCTAGCTTGTTTTTTAAATCAGTACAACACTGGTTAGAAGTGAAAACGGGTTGGATGTACATATTAGGCGTTGCCATTTTCTTAGTGTTTATCATTTTTGTCATGATGAGCCGCTTTGGAGATATTAAGTTGGGGCCAGAGCATTCTGTGCCAGATTATAGTTATAAAAGTTGGATCGCCATGCTGTTTTCGGCAGGTATGGGCATAGGCCTGATGTTCTTTGGTGTTGCTGAGCCTGTGATGCATTACCTGGCGCCACCCGATGCATCACCTGAATCGATTAAAGCGGCGAAAGATGCATTAAAGATTACTTTTTTCCACTGGGGCATTCATGCCTGGGCTATTTATGCTGTAGTGGCATTGTCTTTAGCCTACTTCTCGTATCGACACAAATTACCTTTATTACCTCGCTCCGCTTTATACCCGTTAATTGGCGAGCGGATTTATGGCCCAATTGGTCATGCCGTTGATACCTTTGCGGTACTTGGCACCATGTTTGGTGTGGCCACGTCATTAGGTTTTGGTGTGCTGCAGATAAACTCAGGTTTGAGCTATCTTATTGACGGCCTGCCTAACAACACCACAGTGCAGGTGGTGTTGATTGTGATTATTACAGGCATGGCCACTTTATCGGTGTTTTCAGGACTCGATAAAGGGGTGAAACGCTTAAGTGAGTTGAATTTAGGTTTAGCATTATTATTAATGGTATCGGTATTGGTTCTGGGGCCAACTGTGTTGTTGATGCAATCTTTTGTGCAAAACACCGGTGGATATTTAAGTGAGATTGTTGGTAAAACCTTTAACTTATATGCCTATGAGCAAAAAGATGACTGGATAGGCGGTTGGACTTTATTGTATTGGGGCTGGTGGATTTCATGGTCTCCTTTTGTGGGCACCTTCATTGCGCGCGTCAGTCGCGGTCGTACTATTCGTGAATTCTTAATCGGCGTGTTATTTGTGCCATCAGCGATTACTTTTTTATGGATGACAGTGTTTGGTAATACGGCAATCGATGCCATTGCCAATCATGGTGCGAGTTATTTATCTGAAGCGGTATCCAGTGATGTATCAGTTGCACTGTTCAAGTTTTTTGAACACATGCCATTCTCGACGATTTTATCAACAATTGCTGTCTGCTTAGTGGTGACATTCTTTGTGACATCATCTGATTCTGGCTCACTGGTTATTGATAATTTAACCTCGGGCGGTGACAATAATGCTCCGGTTTGGCAACGTATATTTTGGGCGGCATTACAGGGTGTTGTAGCATCTGTGTTGTTGGTGGCGGGTGGTTTACAAGCGCTGCAAACGGCCGCTATCGCCAGTGCAATGCCATTTTTAATCGTGATGCTATTGATGTGTGTGGGTCTGTATAAAGCATTAAAAGATGATTGGCTTAAAATCAACAGCGTGCAGTCGCACAATACCAGCGTGCAATATGTTAAGGCCAATATGACCTGGCAAGACAGGTTAGATATTTTAGTGTCTATGCCCACTAGAGAGGATGCACAAAATTATCTTGATACCATAGCTCAACCGGCTTTAACAGAGATGAGAGATACCTTAATAAGCAAGGGCCAATTAGCGGATATTATTTTTAAGGATGAGCGGGTTAGGTTAGTTATTGGTCCCGATGACTTATTATCGTTTGTATATGGCCTTCGAATACGAGCTTACACAGTTACGGGCACAACAGAAGAGAATATTAGCTCTGATCAAGCTTATTATCGTGTGGAGGTTTTCCTTGAGCACGGTGGTCAGCAATATGATGTGATGGGTTACACTCAAGAGCAAATTACA
This sequence comes from Shewanella glacialimarina, assembly GCF_020511155.1. NCBI lineage: Bacteria > Pseudomonadati > Pseudomonadota > Gammaproteobacteria > Alteromonadales > Shewanellaceae > Shewanella > Shewanella glacialimarina. The sequence goes on from NZ_CP041216.1 coordinate 1,378,189, forward strand.
GCTGATATTGTCACTCAATATGAGCGTTATTTGCATTACGTGCACTTGTCTCATGCGGAACTTGTCGATTAATTAACGCTAATTACTGCACATTTGTGCATTAACAAAACAAAATCATTGCCCCAAGCGATAAGCCTTATTATCCTTGGGGCAATTTATTTATGCTGAGGTTAGATTCGACATGGTTGGTGAGAGCAAATTAGACAAGGTATTGGCTGAAGCAAGAGACTATAAAGCCAAGCGTGAGACCGGTTATCGTGAACAGGCGTTAAAGCTCTACCCTTGGGTTTGCGGACGCTGTACTCGAGAGTTTACCCATAAAAACTTGAGTGAGTTAACCGTACATCATCGTGATCATAACCACGATAACAATCCATCGGACGGCACTAATTGGGAATTGTTGTGTTTATATTGTCATGATAATGAGCATTCGCGTTTTGAAGAGTTAATTCGTTATGGCAGTACTACAGAAAACAAGCAAGATGTCGCGACCCATAATCCGTTTGCCAATTTAAAGTCGATGATGAAAAAGTAAGCTTGTTTATTCATAGTGCCAATAGCCATATCAGCTTGAATGCCGTTAATGGGTCAAGCTGAGTGCTATTGTTTACGTTTGCTTGAGAGTGCCAGTTAATACATTAATAATGTTGTGATGTTTGCCTAAAGTAATCTTTTTTCAGCATCTAACCATTTAGCTCTTGATAGAGCCTGGTTATTTTTACTGTCAGCAAACTGTAATTTACGAGATTCTAGTTGATCCAAAATGTGTTGCTGTTGTTGATCGTTGGCCTGTGACCAGATAACAATTTCATCGATATGTCGATAACACCCCATACAGAAGTCATCTTCATTTAAGCCGCATCGCGCGACACAAGGAGAGTGCATTTAATTTTACCTATAATTATTGATTAAATGAGGTTAACAACGCGATATTACCATGTTTAAAATTGAGCTGTTACAATTGCAGTTATCGATTTGCTAATGTGTTAACTGTCATTATGGCCGAACAGGTTCAAATATCTCAGCAAGATAGCGAGTTAACGCAATCTGCAGCGCTCCCCCTAAAAGATGTTATCAAGCCAGATTACGCTACTCGGCTAAGCCAATTATCCAAGTTATTAGCGTTGACTCAGCCTTTATGGCAGGTGGTGGCATTTGATTGCAAGTACCTGCCTTGGCAACAAGCATTTCCAACATTAGCAGCCAAACTATGGCGCATTCCTGATACTGAGATTGATCTAATAGACAGTAACCCCTCGTTACTGTTAAGCAGTTTACTGCCGGCATTAGAACAGGATTTGCAAGCTGCAAAACAGCACCAGACTCTCAGTTTGCTGCCGTTACTTAATCGCCAAGCTTATGAGTTGGCAGCGGAAATAAATCAGCCCATTGATGAGTCTGCTCTTAAACATTTTAGTGGTCATATTAAAGGCCGTAAATGGCAACAAATTATTGCTTTTACTGAGCAGGCTTTTGCTAATAACCATGACCACCTTCCAATACTTGAGTGGTGCGCAGGTAAGGGTCATTTAGGCCGATTGATTGCAAAAACACAACAAGGTTCTGTGACCAGCTTAGAGTGGCAACAGGATCTCTGTGAGCAAGGGCAGTCTTTTGCTGATAAATGGCAGTTAGACCAGAAATTTTTTTGTGCAGATGCGTTTGCCGATGTTGGCGCAAATACTTCGCCGATTAAACAAACACAACATGCAGTGGCTTTGCATGCCTGTGGCGATTTACATGTTCGTTTACTTCACTTGGCCTGTGAAGCAGGTACCCAGATTATTTCAATTTCGCCATGTTGTTATCATTTAATTCAAGATAGCCATTATCAGCCATTATCAAGTATCGCAAAACAAGCTAAATTAACCTTGTCCCGACATGATTTACAATTGCCATTGCAGCAAAGCGTGATTGCCAATCAAAAACACAATGTCCTAAGACAACAAGAAATAGCATGGCGTTTAGGGTTTGATAGTTTGCAAAGAACAGTACGCCAATCGGATCAATATTTGCCCATACCCACCATCAAGCAAAGCCAGTTAGCCAGTTCGTTTAGTGATTTTTGTTTTTGGGCAGCAGCCCAGAAAAGTATATCTATACCCAGTGATACTATTTTTGATGATTATCTTCAGCAAGGGCTTAACCGTCAGAGGTTAACCCAGCGGATCGATCTGGTTCGACATTTATTCAGGCAAGCTATCGAGCAATGGTTGTTAATAGATAGAGTGTGCTTTTTAAACGAGCAAGGTTACCAGGTAACACTGACGGAATTTTGTCCAACTGAAATAACCCCAAGAAATGCTTTAATCCATGCCTATAAAACACATTTGGTTTAATTTATGTTATTAAGCTTTTGTTTAGACTGTTTTATTTTATAAAAGTCTGATTGATTCAGTTATCTAGCGCAAACTTAATTTACAGCAAGCGAATAATTAAATAGCAAAACCATGTGAGTTTTAACGGTTTTTTATTGCAGTTTTAAGCCATTCTTGTTCAAATGTCGGGTTATTAGTGAATTACAACAAATCAAGCCACCCAACAGTGATGTTTGTGTAACGACATCTTGGTATAAATGACCCTGTGCTTTGGATATTTAAGCCAAATCTGAGTGGTATTGAGTAAAAGTGAACAAATGGTTTAATGAAATACTCTCGCGTGTTTATCAATAGTCTGGCTTATGAGCTAGCGCCTCAAATTGTCACAAGTCTAGATCTCGAATCTCGTCTTGCGCCTTTATATCAAAAGTTTCGTATACCTATGGGGCAACTTGCTGCTTTAACGGGCATCACTGAGCGCCGCTGGTGGCCTAAAGGTTATCGTCTATCTGACGGTGCAATTGCTGCGGCAAATAAAGCAGTGAATGAAACCGGCATCAATGTGAGCGACTTAGGGGCTGTGGTTTATACCGGAGTGTGCCGTGACCAACACGAACCGGCAACGGCTTGTCGTATTGCCGCTAAGTTAGGTGTATCTAAAGATACTGCTATTTATGATATCAGTAATGCTTGCTTAGGCGTTTTATCCGGTATTTTAGATATTGCTAACCGTATTGAACTTGGACAAATTAAAGCCGGTATGGTGGTGTCTTGTGAATCTGCTCGCGATATCGTTGAAGCAACCATAGACCATATGTTGGCTGAACCGACTATGCAAAATTTTGCCCAGTCATTAGCTACTTTAACAGGTGGCTCTGGCGCGGTGGCAGTTATTTTGACTGATGGCAGTTTATCGCTTAAAAATACTCGTCAGCACCAATTATTAGGCGCAAGTCATCTTTCAGCACCCGAGCATCACAATTTATGCGAGTGGGGCTTACAGGAAGCGGGGCATATGTTGTACCGCGAATTTATGCGTACCGATGCGGTAACCTTGTTAAAAGAAGGCGTCGACTTAGCCAAGCATACCTGGGATCATTTTCTAGAACAGCGTGATTGGGTTGTGGAACAGGTTGATAAGGTCATTTGCCATCAGGTAGGGGCATCTAATCGTAGGCAAGTGTTGAATGCGTTAAACATTCCGCAAGAAAAAGAATATCCAACCTATCAAACCTTAGGCAATATGGGCACGGTGTCTTTACCCGTTACTGCGGCTATGGCCCATGATGAAGGCTTTTTACGTCAAGGCGATCAAGTCAGCTTTTTAGGTATTGGCAGTGGTTTGAACTGCATGATGTTAGGGATTAAGTGGTAAAAATCCCTTATTAATTGAACACAACTCATTGAACATAAAACAATAAGCATTCAATAGGACACATCATGACGTCGCACACAGAACAATTACAGTCATTACTGCCATTTGAAAGCCATTTTTTAGATAGAAATGGCCATCAGTTACATTATATTAATGAAGGCCAGGGCGAACCTGTTGTTATGGTTCATGGTAATCCAAGCTGGTGTTATTACTTTCGCAACTTAGTCAGTGCGCTTAGTGCTAATCATCAGTGTATTGTGCCTGATCATATAGGTTGTGGAATATCCGACAAACCAAATGATCCTGATTATGATTACACCCTAAACAATCGTATTGATGATTTAGAAGCCCTACTAGACAGTTTAGGTATTACAGAGAACATTACCTTAGTCTGTCATGACTGGGGCGGGATGATAGGCACAGGCTTTGCTGCACGTCATCCTGAGCGAATTAAACGTTTAGTGTATTTAAATACCGCAGCGTTTCATTTACCTCAGTCTAAGCCGTTTCCTTGGGCATTGTGGATTTGCCGTGAAACCTTATTAGGCACCTTGTTAGTGCGCGGTTTAAATGCATTTTCTTCAGCCGCATCGTATGTCGGTGTTAAGCGCAAACCTATGGATAAAGCCGTGCGTGAAGCCTATGTCGCGCCATTTAATTCGTGGAAAAACCGTATTTCGACCATTCGTTTTGTGCAGGATATCCCATTAAAACCAGGTGATCGTAACTTTGATTTAGTCACTGACATTGGTGATAGCCTAGCTAAGTTTGCGGATGTGCCCACCTTGATTTGTTTTGGTTTACAAGATTTTGTGTTTGATAAACACTTTTTAGCCGAGTGGCGAGTACGTATGCCCCACGCTGAAGTTCATGAGTTTGCAGACTGTGGACATTATATTTTGGAAGACGCCAGTGACGATGTTATTGAGCTAATTCAAGGTTTTATCAAGCAAAACTAAAGGCTCTTCGGAGCCTTTTTTATTAAAGACTTAAGAATTTTTATCGGTAATAACGGCAAATTGATTTAATTGGCATTATTTTTATTCCACTTTGATTAAGTAACTCAGCTATTTATGACTAACTCAACATCTTTGCCTGATCCAACAGCGGATCAACACACGCAGCCTAACTCAGTAACTGAATATGCTAATTTGTGTCAGCATTTAGTGAATGCCGCTATGCACAGCCCTGATTTATTAGCGGTAGCAGTGCAACAGGCTAAAAGCTACGGCCAGTATCAATATCAAGAGTTAACCTTTGCCGAACTGCATAAACAATCCGACGAGATGGCCTATAAGCTCAACGCCGCTGGCATTCAACAGGGCATGAAAGCGGTATTAATGGTGTCGCCAAATATCGCTTTTTTCAATCTTACTTTTGCACTTTTTAAAGCCGGTATCATTCCCATTTTAGTTGATCCAGGTATGGGGATTAACAATCTAAAGCAATGCTTTATTGAAGCCAAACCTGACGCCTTTATTGGTATACCTAAAGCCCATATAGCAAGACGTATACTCGGTTGGGGAAAAAAATCAGTCAAGTATTGCATTAATGTTGGCGGTAATCGCGTTGAGCGCTGGCTAGCGGGTTGCCTCAGTATTGAGTCGTTAAAACAGGTTAATGGTACCCAGTACAATCGTTATCCTATGGTTAAATTAGCCGAAGATGAGATGGCCGCAATTCTGTTTACCAGTGGCAGTACCGGCACGCCCAAAGGCGTGGTTTACAGCCATAAAATGTTTGAGGCCCAAATCAGTGCCTTAAGAAATGACTATGGCATTAGCGTTGGCGAACGCGACTTAGCCACTTTCCCGCTGTTTTCATTATTTGGCCCCGCCTTAGGCATGGCTTCAATTGTGCCTGACATGGATGCCAGTAAGCCTATTACGGCTGAGCCGAAACACTTATTTGCGGCAATCACGCAATATCAATGCAGCAATATGTTTGTTAACCCCGCACTTCTTGAACGATTAGGCCAGGCTGGCGAGCAAACTCAACATAAGCTGACCTCGGTAAAGCGGGTTATTTCAGCCGGCGCGCCAGCAACTATTTCATCTATCAAACGTTTCAGCAATATGCTTGAGCCTGACGTTGAAGTGCTTAATTCCTATGGCGCGACCGAGTCGTTGCCCATCAGTAAAATTGCCAGCAGCGCATTATTCACTACAACCGATAAAACCGATCAAGGCGCAGGCATTTGTGTCGGTCAGGCCATTGAGGGTGTTGAAATAGCGATAATCGATATCGTTGAGGCGCCAATAGCCCATTGGACAGACGATTTAATATTACCCGCTAATCAAATAGGCGAAATTGTGGTGAAAGGTGGCATGGTCAGCCAGGCCTACTATCAACGTGATAGCGCCACCGCAGGGGCAAAAATACAAGACGGCACGCAGATGCGTCACCGAATGGGTGATGTTGGCTACCTTGATGAGAATAACCAACTGTGGATGTGCGGCCGAAAAGCCCACAGAGTAGATGCCAGCGTGAAGGGCCAGTATGAAAAACGGTATTTTTCTATTCCTTGCGAGCGCGTATTTAATACCCATGAGCAAGTGAAACGTTCAGCGTTAGTGCCAGTGACTATTGATGGCAGTATTGTGCCACTCTTATGTATAGAACTGAATAAAGGGGTGGTGTGCTCAACCTCAAAAGTGCTGTATCAAGCCCTACTCGAACTTGCTAATGCTCATCCACATACCCAGGGGATAAGCCGCTTTTTAATTCATCCAGAATTCCCGGTTGATGTGCGTCATAATGCTAAAATATTTCGTGAAAAATTAGCAGTTTGGGCTCAAAAAGAATGGAAAGAATAATGTTTGAACAACACACTATGCTGACAGATTATCCAATTGAAGAGCAAGTTGCACTAAATCAACTCAAGCAAAAGGTGGCGAAGGTTTTTGTCACAGGTGCAGGGGGTTTTTTAGGTTTTGCTATCTGTAAACGACTCATTGCCGCAGGTATTGCCGTGGTGGGTTTTGCAAGAAGTGATTACCCTAAATTAACTCAGATGGGCGTGCACTTAATTCAAGGCGATATTGCTAACCCTGAGCAAGTGACTGAGGCGATGCAAGGCTGTGATCTGGTATTCCATGTGGCGTCTAAGGCTGGAGTTTGGGGCAGTAAACAGAGTTATTTTTCACCTAATGTTGATGGCGCAGATAACATTATTAACGCCTGCCAACGATTAAATATTCAATACTTAATTTATACCAGTACCCCAAGTGTGACCTTTGCCGGTGAGGATGAGAATGGTATCAATGAACAGGCACCCTATGCCAAAAGCTATTTAAATTATTACGGTGAGTCTAAGGCGATTGCTGAAAAAATGATGCTAGCGGCTAATAGTCCACATTTAAAGACTACCGCGTTAAGACCGCATCTTATCTGGGGGCCGAATGATCCCCACCTTGTCCCACGGGTGATTGAACGAGCCAAAGCAGGGCGCTTAAAGCTGGTCGGCAAGCAGGATAAGTTAGTCGATACTATTTATGTCGACAATGCGGCCTATGCGCATCTTCTAGCGGCGGTTGATTTAACCTCAGCGGCAAAATCTGCGGGTAAAGCGTATTTTCTCAGTAATGATCAACCTATTACCATGGCGCAAATGCTCAATAAAATATTAGCCTGTGTTGATTTACCTCCGGTGAGTAAGCGAGTACCAGCGGGATTAGCTTATGGTGTAGGCGCCTTGCTTGAATCTGTTTATTTGGCATTAAATAAAGCCGAAGAACCAATCATGACCAAGTTTGTCGCTAAGCAGTTATCAACCAGTCATTATTTTGATATTAGCGCCGCTAAAAAAGACTTAGGTTACCAACCTCTGGTATCGATTGACGAGGGGATGCTTCGATTAGCTGACTCACTAGTCAGTACGCGGTAATTGATTTACGTTATCAGCTCAAGTCACTTTCATACACAGACTGATATGCAGACTTTAGTGTATTTACTGTTGACGATTTTAAGGTATGCTTTGCGCTAATTTACCTTCACACCCTATTTATGATCAATGCTATAAGGAAGTAGTGTTATGCATATCAAATCCGTTCTCTCATCTTCAAATGTTCTATTATTAGCTTGCCGTTGTAGTTTATTACTGATTCTTGTCAGCCTGACTATAGCTCAAACGGGGCAAGCTATTCCGTTAAATACTCAGCTTGAAGTGTTTTATGCTGAACAGGAACACGTTGAATCTAATCCATTAATCGGTACATGGCAGCTAGTGTCAGGTCAATATCTTGATGACAAGCAGCAATGGATCGATTATAAAAGTCTAGATTTAACTTCGATCAAAATAATATCTAAAAGTCATTTCAGTTTTACCACGATGAAGTCTGTCCAGGGCTCTAAACAATTTTGGGCTGCGGGAACCGGTACTTATCATCTTACCGATAAATATTATATTGAAACCCCGGAGCTTAATTCGTTTGGAGTAGCTGAAGATGTAAGCTTCAAATTTGAATATCAGCTTAAGCAAAACCAACTGCATACAAAGCGCGTTGAAAATGGTGTGTTAAAAGAGACCGAGATTTGGCGACGGATCTAAAATTATTTTATATCTTTTGGCTCAGGCTTTACCCTAAATTGTTTAGTCTAAAGCTTTTAATTTGTTGCTTTTAGTTCAAAGCATCAGATATATGGTTAAGGCTTGAGTTAACTTAGGCTTTAATCAGTAACATGCTCTACTCATATCGCTATCATCTAGGTTATGTAACATTGTATTTACATCTTGCCCGAAACTATTTTGCTTATCCATATTGGTTATATCTTATTCCACTGTATCTTAAATCGGCTCACTACCTTATAACTACTACAACTAAAGTGAGCTAGGAGAACAAGATGCAAGACAACAAGCAAAGCAATTGGGATTTAGCGACACTCACTATTCACGGTGGTCATCAGCGTGAAGCCTTTGGCGCGTTAGTTACCCCGCTTTACCAAAGTGCCACATTTGTATTTGATAACGTAGAACAAGGTGGAGCACGCTTTGCGGGAGATGAAGCTGGCTATATTTATACCCGTTTAGGTAATCCAACCACTTCAGAGCTTGAACGTAAGATGGCACTGCTAGAAGGCGCTGAAGACGCCGCAGCGTGTGCCTCAGGTATGGCGGCGGTATCAAGTGCTTTGCTTACCCATTTGCAAGCTGGTGATCATTTAGTGGCTTCTAAGGCCGTTTACGGTTGTACCTTTGCATTAATGACAATCCAGCTGAACCGTTTAGGCATAAAAGCCACCCTAGTTGATTTTGCTGATTTAGCGGCGATAGAAGCGGCGATTACCCCGCAAACTAAAGTACTTTTTTGTGAAACACCGGTAAATCCGCACTTAGAGGTGTTTGATTTAGCGGCAATGGCTCAAATCGCTAAAAAACATAACTTGGTATCGATTGTTGATAACACTTTTATGACGCCTTTATTGCAGCAACCGCTGGCAATGGGGATCGATATGGTGATCCACAGTGCGACTAAATACCTCAATGGTCATGGTGATGTCATAGCCGGCATTGTGTGTGGCAGTAGTGAGCATTTACATAAACTTAAATATGAAATACTGAAAGACTTTGGCGGGGTGATATCACCGCATGATGCATGGTTAATATTACGCGGTTTAAAAACCTTAGATGTGCGTTTAGCGCGTCATTGTGACAATGCTGAGGTATTAGCTGAGTATTTAGATAAACATCCGGCCTTTGGCAAGGTGTTTTATCCAGGTTTAACCAAACATGCCGGACATAAGTTCATTGGCACTCAAATGAAGCGTGCTGGCGGAGTTATTGCCTTTGAGTTAAAAGGTGACAAGCAAGATGCGATGAAATTTGTTAACCGTTTAGGCCTGTTTACCATTGCCGTTAGCTTGGGCGATGCCGAATCACTTATTCAGCACCCAGCGTCGATGACTCATTCTCCTTATTCTCCCGATGCAAGACTGGCAGCAGGGATCACTGACAATCTGTTACGAATTTCAGTGGGTCTTGAAAATGTGCAAGATCTGATTGATGACATCGAGCAAGCACTGAGTTAATTGCGAGATGTTAACGATTAGTCTTTAGACTTCAGACGCTAGCTGAAGGCTGTCGGCGATGTGCTGATAGCCTTCATATAAGCTGATATCCATTGCCGATTTACTGTTGGCTGTTTTTCTATAATGAATAAGCATATTCTTTAGGTAACGCTCGATAACAACCGATTGCTCAGCGCAATGACTTTGCCAAATCTTATCGCCAAATAAGCTTATCAATGGCGCTAATGTTTGTTTTACCAGGTTAGTTGCCGGCCGACGGACGTAAAGTAACTCATAGTAACGGCGGTTTTCGCTGATAAGTTGCTCATCAATCAATTGGCAATGGTTAGCATTGAGCATTGCCCTGAGTTTTGCGACATTATTAACTGAGCACAGTAAAAAATCTAACGTTAAAGACGGGTGAGCATTAATAATGCCTGCCACCATTTGCGTCATTAAATTGCCTCCTATACCGGCAATAACAATTAAATGCTGTCCCTTAAAACTGTCTAACGGTAGCTCTGCGACATCTAAACAATGTACCTGCCAGTGAGATTCTGTGTGAGGCGTAATCGGATAGAAGTGGCTTAATTTTTGTTCTAACTGTTGCATCAACTCAGGCACAATATCAACAAAGTGAACCTGCTTGGTTAACTGGCGGTTGAGCAACTCAGTGCCTAACAAACCATGATCACAACAACAATCCCAAATATGGTCATAGTGTGATGAGGTCATATTAGCAAGACTGGATAAACGGTGGCTGAGTTTCATATGACCTGTTTCAGTGAGTGTGGCTTTGAAAAATACGATTGTAACGACAAAGATACTTGTTCGCTAGCGCAGATAATCTCGATTTATATAGATATTAGCGTGATTCTTCCATAAAATGGCAAGTTAACTTTTTTGCCGCTATCTTGAGCATTTTCAGCGGCGCACCTGGGTGTAATGAATGTCGGCTAAACTGTTTAATCTTCCTATCAAGTTATCTCATGAATTATTGGCTAAATTGTTTACCGCTATTCAAATTCAAAAAGCGCAAAACTACTTGATCCAGGGGCGTGTGCTGGAAGTGACCGCTAGCCACGACAACCACAATATAGAAGCCTATACCCAAGGTGCTGCGGATGAGCCGTATAGACAAGACATTAGCTTAGTCAATGTGAATCACAAAGTGATTATGCGCTCTTATTGCACGTGTCCCGTTAGGCGAGACTGTAAACATGTTGCAGCAGCCTTGTTAGCACTAATAGATAATAAACCGGTTGAAGAACAAAGGGTTTTCCAGTGGTTAACCCAGCTAGATGGATTAGATAAACTCTACGCTAATTCTGATGAGGAAGCAGTTCTAGATCGTATTATTTACTGTTTATCAAGTGATCCCCAAGGCGTATATGTTGAGTTAAAAAGTAGCAAGCTGAATAAAAAGGGCATGTACAACCGCGGTAGTAAACTCGCCATTAGTGACTTACGTTTGCATCTGCCTTGGTGGGTAGGGCCGGAAGATAAGCAAATTATTGGGTTACTATTTGCCAATAATTTGCAAGGTAACAAGGTTTACCTTGAAGGCGAAATTGGCTATTTAGCCTTAATGAAAATGATGAAAGCTGATGTGGCTTTTTGGGAAGATAACCGGTTCCCGCTAGTTTCCTGTGACGGCATTACCCCTGAGTTTATATGGGCCGATATGGAAAAAAACCACACTCAAATGCAGATGACCATGCCAGGATTAAATAACTGGGAGTTTATTGCAACTGAGCCGCCATTGTTTATCGAACTCGACTATTTAAAGCTAGGGCAAATTGACACTGATTTGTCGGTTAGTCGACTCACTTTATTGCAAAAAATGCCCCCGGTACCCAAAGGTAAGTTGGATGTAATAAGCCATGCTTTATTAAAACATTTCCCGTCTAAAATAGTGCCCATTCCGAGTGAAATTGAATTTCAAGAAATTAGCCAAGCGCTGAAAACCCGGCTGACATTTTGTTTGATTAATCGCACTGATAGCCTGTTAAAGCAGCCTGCAATAAGGGTTGAATTTTGCTATGGGGATCTTCGTTTTGATGCCAGTGAGCAGTTTGAACACATCAGTTTGTTCAAAAAAAGCAATGTGCAATATCAAGTCCATCGCCAGGTTGAGTTTGAAAAGCAGCACTTGAGTGAATTACATCAACTGAATTTACTTCCTGTGTTAAATGAGCTTTTAGATTTAAATCAGGGCAAACGCTATTTTTTAAGCCAAGGTTTATTGCCCGAAGCCATTTTGGCCTGGGCTGAATTATCAACTGAAGGAGCTGAGGACCTTATCGAAAAAGGGTTTGATGTTCGGTTTGATAATGACTTTGACTTACATATTATTGATGCCGAGCTGGCGGTCGATCTTGTCGATGAAGATGAGTCAGGTTGGTTTTCGTTGTCGTTAAATGCCGATATTGATGGCCAGCGTATTTCATTATTAGCGCTGGTAGCAAAATGGTTACAGCAACATGGTGAACCCGATGACGAACAAGAGCTGATATTACCCAGTGATAATGGTCGCTTTATTAAAATTAAAGCCAAATCAATTAAGCCATTGATCTCAGTGATCCAAGAGTTATTTAATCGCAACTCTAACGATACAATTCAAATTCCACGCAATCGTGCTCATTTGTTAAATGATCTTACCGCCAGTGAAGTACGCTTACTCAATGGCGAGCGGATACGTTTACTTGCCAGCAAGTTAGCTTCTTTTAACGGCATTACGCCGATTGAATTACCCCAAGGCTTAAATGCCACTTTACGTGATTATCAAAAGCAGGGAGTGGACTGGTTATGTTTTCTTAAAGAATACCAACTAGGGGGTATTTTGGCTGATGACATGGGGCTAGGTAAAACAGTTCAGGCGTTAGCATTTTTATTGTATGTGAAACAGCATACCGCCGTTAATGATCGTAAACCCAGCTTGATTATTTGTCCTACCAGCCTGGTGGGTAACTGGCAAAAAGAAGCTGAAAAGTTTACTCCTAGTTTGAAAGTTATAGTGATCCATGGCAGTCAACGCCATCAATGGTTAAACAAGCTAGAACAGTACGATGTGATAGTGACCACTTACCCATTAATTATGCGTGATGAAGATATTTACCATGAACATGTTTTTGAGCACATTATATTAGATGAGGCTCAACAGATTAAAAATGCCCAAGCTAAAGTGACTCAAGTGATTAAAACCTTGAAAGGACGTTTTAGATTGTGTTTGTCAGGTACGCCACTGGAAAACCACCTAGGCGAACTAAAATCATTAATGGATTTTTGCTTGCCAGGGCTGCTCGGCCAGCACACTTATTTTAATAAAGAGTTTAGAGGCCCGATTGAAAAACAAGGTGACGCCGATAAGTCGACCTTATTGAGTAAGCGTATTTCACCGTTTATGTTAAGACGGACTAAAAAGCAGGTGGTTGCTGAGCTGCCAGAAAAAACTGAAATTATCCAGTCATTGGAACTTGAAAAAGATCAACGTAATTTGTACGAGTCTATCCGTCTTGTGATGGAGAAAAAACTGCGCGAATTGTTTGCTAAAAAAGGCGTGTCGAGTAGTCATATTGAGTTTTTAGATGCGTTATTAAAGCTGCGTCAGGCCTGTTGTGATCCTAGATTAGTGAAATTAGAACAAGCACAAAAAGTAAAAGATAACGCTAAGCTCAACTGGTTAGTGCAAAACTTGCCAGAAATGTTAGAAGAAGGGCGTAAAGTACTTATTTTTAGCCAATTTACTTCAATGTTAACGCTTATCGAGCAAGAACTTAACGTATTGGGTATTAGTTACAGTAAGTTAACCGGCCAAACCAAACAGCGCCAAAATCAGATTGATGCCTTCCAAGAAGGTGATAACTCAGTATTTTTGATTAGCTTAAAAGCGGGTGGCACAGGGCTTAACTTAACGGCGGCTGATACTGTGATCCATTATGATCCTTGGTGGAACCCAGCAGCAGAGCGCCAGGCAACCGATAGGGCGTATCGTATTGGTCAGCAAAACCCCGTTTTTGTGTATAAGTTAATTGCCGAGGGCACAGTGGAAGAAAAAATCCAAGCTATGCAGCAACATAAGCAAGGACTAGCAGACTCTATTCTTTCCGATGGCCAAAAAGGCCCTTGGAAAGGCAGTGCGGATGATTTATTAGCGCTGTTACGTTAATCAAAACTGGAGTGGCCTATGCGCTATGTTGATAAGGTAACCATTTTAATAGCATTTATGTTGTTGGGGTGTAATGACGCTAACGCGCCTAAAGTGTTAACCATTCCACCAGGTGATCAAAGTGTTAATGCCATTCAAATACTATGTTCAGATGCTTGGTATCAAAAAGTTGAAGCAGTGTTAACGTCGGGTGATGGTCAAGGCCACGGGCCTGATATTGGCGGTAACGAATGGCAAAGTGTTGTTGAATTTAAGTTAGGTGTTAGAGGCGATAAGTCAGTTCCTCAACGCAGTACAGATGAATGGTGCGCCTTTATTGATGAACAACTTCAGCATTAATAACCATTGTACTTTCGATAACAATAACAGTATCAGCGCTTTACTTTCTACGCACCAGAAATACGTAAAGGGTTAAATGAACATTATATTACTCACCCATCAACGAGAGTTAGACCGTAAAACCAATTCGGGTAAGTTGGTTCGCGAGGTGATGTTGGGTCAAGTTAAGGTTGTTGTGTGGGATAGAGTTAACCCCAATCCTTATTTACTCGATAAGTTAGCGACTAAGCAGGTAGGCTTATTATTTCCCAAACAAGAACACTCGGCATTAAATCATATTCAAGCACCGCAGCAACGTTTTATTGATATCGATAATGACAATGCACACAGGTTAGCCGAATTTAGCCATGTGATTATTATTGATTCAACATGGCAAGAAGCACGTAAAATATATAATCGAAGTGATTATTTGCATCAATTGACTAAGATTACCCTAGTGAATGAACTCCCATCGATTTTTAGTTTAAGAAGAAATCAAATTGAAGGAGGCTTGTGTACCGCAGAGTGTGCTTGTTTGCTGTTATCTTATTGTGGATTATCAACAGAAGCGGATGTGTTGCGGGAAAAACTGATTAATTTCAATCCAAAACCTGGGTCGGTTTAAAGGCATAAATAAATCTAGGCAAGTTCCATTTGCCCAAATTTCAATCACAAGATAATTCATTTGTTAATATAATGTTAATTGATAGTGTAATGCAAGAGCTTTACAAAAAAAACGCTAATCTTGATGGTAGATTAGCGTTTTTTAGCTTATTTATTGTTCTAACTTTGGGTTCTAACTTAGTTAGTTGCTATTCCCACAGTCGTTATAGCTTATAGCTCATACTTAGCATGATCATATGTGCTGTATAGTCATGGCTATTACTACCAAAGCCAACGATATTCCAAATAGCATCTGGGGCGATGTCGTTGGCGGCATCATTATCTAGGTACTTTTCAATTTTATAGTCTAAACGTAAACCCATTTTGTCAGTAGCTTGATACTGCGCATAAAGGTTAACATTATGCACTTTGGCAAAGTAATCACCATAGTCGCCGGTTATACCTTGCCTAACCTGTGTGGTGCTATCCGAATCTGAGTAGGTGTAGTCTAGGCCTAGGCGTAAACGGCTATCCATTAAGTTGTTGTAACTTAGCCCAGCACCCATTACATCAACCGCATCTTCAATATTAGCCTGCCAAGTCGCGGTAGCGAAGTTACTGCTACCCGATTGAGCTGACTCGATAACTTGATGATTATAAAATGCATTTAGCATCACATCGGCACTGAACATGTAGCTTAAGTTTGCGTCGTAACTGGTGTCTTTAGATTCAGTTAAACCGATTTCGGTATTGGTGTAATCATCAAGTGCATAACGCGCACCAAAATCGATAGTTAGCTCATCAATTGGCGTATGACTTACACGAACTTCAACCTGACTTCTGTCCCTGTCAGCGAGATAGTATTTACGCAGTAATTGATTCTGCTCTTTTGATGTCCATTCAGAGACTTCATAGTCTGATCCATCTCGTTGACTAAAGCTGCCTTTAACCCACATGTCCCAATTGTCGAAACTATTGACACGAATTCGGGCCCAAAGGTTATTATCGTCAGTGATTTCACGATCTTGATAGCTTCGCTCATCACGTTTGAATTCATAACCCCCGTCTAATTTAATACCGTAGTTGATTCGATAATCGGCAGCTAACTTAGCGCGATGTGAAGTGTGATCATAGGGCGTATTATAAGCCACTTGACCGTTAACATTATTGATACTAATTTGAGTCCACTGCTCAATTTGAGTGTTGTTTTCTCTGTCGTTGTAATCATAACTGCCATTAAATCTTAGCGTACGGCTAATTCTGCTGACTGCTTTTAAGTTTAAGCCTGTTATATCAACGCTGGCATCTAATGACTCAGACGGCAGCTGATATCCGTAACCCGATGTTACAAATTCCTGGTCTTGACTCATTTGCCCCAGCATTAAGCGACCCGATACCGCAGTCACAGAGTCATTGAACTGACCCATAAGTGATACGCTATGGGCTTCATTATCTGGGTCTAATGACATGTAACCACGTGTTTGAGCACCGAAGGTAGGGTTAAAGGTACTGTCATAACTTAATTGGTTGTTAGCATTTTTAAATGATGAACCATTGTAGTTTAAGCTAGTAAACCAATTGTCACCTTTAAGCTTAATACCGGCTTCTAGTGTGTCTGTGGTGTAATCCACTGGCTGCGGTAGCATGATAGATTGGTTGAAAAAACTCCCCGATGCTTGCTTAAGACCCGTTTTATCTTCACGCTGATAATTAACAAAGGTTGTGAACAGTGACTCCGTTTGGTATTCAATGCCTAAACCGGTTTTTTCACGTTTAAGTGATAATTCAAATGGATTTAAGCTTGAGTAAAGCATAGGCATTTGTGAGCTTGAACCCGCGGTTATCCAGTTGTCGGCTAAGGTCAAATCGCTGCTACCAACGCCTTGGTAGGGCGTCTGTGCGGTATTGGTTTTATAGCTAGCAATTGAGCGATAATTGAAATTTAGGTTATAGGTTCCCAGCTTACCCACATTAATATCAGCACGACCATTGTCCATGCCAATATCGGTAGCGTCTAACTGTGCTCGATAACCTTGAGTACCGCGATAATTGATATCGGCATCTAACTTGCCTGCAAATTTATTATCACTTTTGAAGGCATTAGCTGACTTTATGTCGCTTTGACTGTTATGACCCACACCAACGCCAATACTGCCAGTTGTGCTAGTTGCAACAGCACATCCTTTACAAGCCCATGCATCAAATTTTACATTATCAGTATTAGCATTGGCTAAGCCATAACCTCCGGCCATAGCGGTAAAGCTGGCTGGCGCTAATAAGGCTAGGGTAATTAAGTTTAATTTGTACTTCATAGTGTTAACTCCCTAGCGCTGTAATAGCTTACCCGATGGATGGTTAGAACCATGTACCTGGCTGTGACAATTTAAGCAACTGCGTCCGCCTGTAAATGCATTGTCACCCACACTTGAACCCATACCTGTGTTACCTAAATAAGCGTTACTTGCATGGCCATCGCTGGTATGACATTGCTGACAAAGTTGCGGTGCACGGGTTTTAAGCATGGCGTCATTCACGCTGCCGTGAGGATTGTGGCAACTGACGCAATTTTCGGTCACTGGAGCATGTTCCCAAAGTTTAGGGCCACGTTTTTCGGTGTGACACTCGTAACAGGTTTCATTAACGCTTGGTTTAATTAAGTCAGCCTCCGCTAAGCTACCGTGTGGATTATGACAATCACTACAGGTCATTTGATTCCACTTCATTGGGTGGCTAGAGCGTTTATTCATGTCGGTTTTTTGCTTAGTGTGACAGCTTGTACAGACTTCCATTTCCGTTTGCTTAGACAGCACCGGATCTTTGGCTGTATGAACACTGTGACAAGATGCACAAGAAACATCAGCATTATCATGGTGGCTGGTATTCCAGGACATGCGTTTGTCATCTAAGTGACAACTCATACACACACTGTTTTGTTTATCTGCTGGCAGGGTAGAGTTTGGGCCAAAGGCTATCATCGGCTCTTTACCACCCTTGTTATGCGAGCCTTGTGGGCCATGACAGGCTTCACATTGCAAACCCGCCATTGGACTCTTGCTGGAGTCAATCGCACCATGTACGCCTTTAAAAAGATCCATGACCTTTTCTGAACGCTTATGACACATTAAGCAAGAGTCAGCACCTTTAGGTGAGTATTTACCTTCAGCAAATTTTGTATCTAATGTCGCTTCCACTTCGGCAGGCGTCATTTTTTCATCCCATTTTGCTGCACTAGCAGGGCTTGCTAAACCCATTAGCAGCACCAGTGAAAACAAGGCTGATAACAAGATTTGAGATGTTGTTTTGGTCTTCATAAGTAGACTTCCTAATTTGTCCATAAAAGCGCTATATCGCTAAATCATTAAGCGCATTGCCAATAAGTCAGGGAGAAGTGATCAGCTTCTCCCTGTGGGCAATTTAAAACTTCATAGCTGTATGGTTTTCAATGCTGGGGACATGACAACCTAAACAGAATTCAAGTTGCGCAGCGTCATTAGCTTGCTGGTAAGATCCATTAACTACCGCGCCTTGTCCTTCAGCGTGTGCTTTGATTTCATCGAACCCATGACAAGAAGCACAGGTTGCAGTGATTGGAGTTGTGTAGCTATCTCCACCGCCGGCAGTGGCTAATGCGCCTTTAAGCTTGAATGCATCAAGGCTGAAGTCATTATGACATTGGGTACAGTCACTAATGATGTCTTGTTTGCCATGTACACTGTGCAACTTCATTTCAATTGCACCCTGGTTTGCGCCTGAAGCATAAGTCCCATCCGGTGTATGACAAGCAACACAAGCATCGACTCCAATAATCACTTTACCATCGACTTCACGACCTAATTGTTCGGTCATGACAAAACCTGCATGATGGCCTTTATGGATTTCAAAAGTTTCACCATGACAGTTTTGGCAAGTACTGAAGTTAACCGAATTAGTGTGACGATAACTTGGTGCCGCTCCTGATAATGTCCCATGGGTTAGTTCAGCTTTCATTGATGTTGTCGCCACGCCGTCAGCACAATCAATAGCTTGCACTCCGTCATTACACATTTCTAATCCAATCATTGTGAATGCGGTATCAGTATCACCGGCACCAAAAGGAAGTTTGGCGATATTGAAGCGTAACACACCATCAAGGATAGTGACCTTATCTTGAACTAAGCCACTGTTAACTAAGTCTTGAGTGACTTTTTTGTAACCTGTAACAGGATTTGGATTGTAGCCCATGATAGGGAAGTTAGGGCCAACGTTGGTGATAGTTTCAAGGCGCTTAATTTTACTAATTAAGGTGTTAGCATCAATCTTAGCCCCATTAGTATCAAGTATGGTAACTGATAGTGTTGCAGATAAGTCATCTTGGTCAGCTTTGTTTGCAACCAAAGTTGCGCTCATGCCATACATGTCAATAAAAGCGGCTTTTTGGGTGAAGGGACTTGTATGAATTTCTTCAGTCCAGCTAGCGTTATGGCAGGCAATACAGTTTGAATTATCAAGTTGTTGTGAGTGGCCATTACCCGCTTTAAAGTCAATATCAGAGTGACAACTTGTACAAGTTTCCATGGTGGGTATACGAGACCAATTCTGCCACTCAGATAGATTTTCATCTTCTACATGACAAGACTGGCAGTTATTTTCGATTAAATGCTCAGCTGCTGCACCTGTGTATTCTTTACCATTTTTATCAGTAAAGGTTTTTGAGGTATTATGAATATTGTGCACCAAATGATTCCACTGACTTTCCATAGACATCGAGCTGCTATGACATGTTGCACATGTTTCTTGGGTGTAGTAATTGCTATGGCGAGTGGTTAAAGGTTTATCTTCAGCATGGCAACTTGTACAGGTTGCATGCGACACGATATTTTTGGTGTACTGTGCTTGATAGCCATTACCGTCGAAGTCTTCGACTATTTCTTTTCTAGGCACCGCAGTTACACCGTTAAGTAAGGTGGAACCTTGTCCGCCCGCATAAACATTATAACGTTGAGTCAGTGCTTGGTTATAACCAGCTACTTCGAATGTAAAAGTATAATGACCATTTTTCAAGTCGGTATAATTGGCTATGCCAGACACTCTAGCAGTACGCGTCCACTGGGCACTGTTACCTGCTCCTGTGGCGCCAACGGGCGTTAATTGCGCTGCAGTAATGCCTAAATCTTGTAAACCAATAATGGGCATATCTTCTTCGTTAGTCGCAAAGACATCGATAACCGGTTTGCCGTCTACATAAGTGACGTTAGTGACATCTAGGTTAAGTACTTTAATATCAGCAGCTGGCTCGCCGCCGGGTAACCCTGGTGTGCCCGGTTTACCATCATCTCCACCACCACAGCCCGCTAACGTTAATGTTGTTGCGGCTAGTATTAGTGCTATTTTTGAGTATTGTGTGTTCATCATATTTCCCTGCAAAGGTAAAACATATTCTTAACTGTCAGTATTTTCTGCGTTCTACGTCAAAGCGTGTTGTTTTCAGTTAAGTCGATGTTGGAAAACGTTGTTAATAATAAGATTACGTTATTAAATCGAGTAAATCTTCATCGGTCTTTACATTATGTGAAGCCGGTCTTCCTATTTATAAAGAGGTATATTAATTGCTCATATAGACACGCATAAATGTAACCTTAGATAGCAAAGCCGCTCTATCGAGCGGCTTCATTTTATCTTTACGTTAACCGTTAATGACCGCCCCAATTTGAATGAGACTGAAGAATTCTAGTATCCGTGTGACACGTTGAACATGTCTCTTGAACATTCATCGCCCCATAGTCAGCGGCAGGAACACCAAGTTGATTTATAGTGCCAACCACTCCGCCATTACTTTCAATATGGCCAATCGTTGATTCACTTAATCCATAAGGCGGTAAGTGGCAACTTACACAGGCAGCTGTTTGCGGTGACACCACTAATAAGCCACCATTACTGTCTTTACCAAATGCGACTGGCGATGCCGTTGTTTTGATATTTTGGATCGAGAATCCATCATCACCATGACAAGATTGGCATTCGGTTTTTTTGAAGAATAAATCACCGTTTGAGTCATAAACATAGTGCTTAGCGTGTACCTTAATAGCTAAGTTTGAGTTTGACCGAGTACCATTATGGCAAGATGCACATCCATCAAGATCATTAGAATAACGGTGGGTGATTTCTGTGGTATGACATTGTTGGCAGTCAGTCATCTTAGCGTGTTGCATGCGTGGTGATGAGTTAACCGGGCTGCCATCTAGGTTGTAGTAGAAAGTATCAGAGGTAAGATATGGCGCATATTGTTTGCTTCTATCGCCATCTGCTCGGTTTAAGTCATCTACAACACAATCTGCAATAACGCCTTTTTTAGAACAGACATGAAGTTGGCTGCTCAGTGCTATGGTAGATTTAGCATCAATGAGTGTTTTGATATTGAAGCTAGTTGCACTAATTAAAGCATTGATAGAACCATCACTTTGTTGAGTGAAGGTATTAATACCAACTTTTTGATAGTTAACCAAAAAGTCATCGCCTAAAGTACCATTGATAACAATCGCGCTATTAAAACCGCCATATTTGTAAGGACGAGGATCAATTTGCTTAAGGGTAACCAGTTCTGAACCATGTTTAACGGTAAAATTAGCCGTAATAGATGATTCATCAGCTGCAACCGTCATTGAGTTAAAGGTGACTTTTAGTGTCGATGCTAAGTGAGTACTGTTGAGTGAGTAGTGTGCATCTTCTGCACCACGGCCCCGTTCTTCACCACCATGACAAGCAAAGCAGTTTTCGCCTTGATGATGTGAAGCTTTTGCCCCTGCAGCTTCAGCCGCTGGGCTAGGGCTATGACAGCTCCAGCAAGATGTGGTATCTATATCTGCCTTCCAGCTATCAGTTAGGTTGAATTCTTGATTTGGGTTATGGCAGGTTAAACAGTTTGATGTCATTTGCGGGTATACACCCACGGTTGAAGCATGTGAATTAGTGTGAATACTATGAACCATGCCTTTGATTGAACCGTCATATGCATATGCTTCACCAATCACATTACCGGCAGAATCTTTATCTTCTTTGAGGTATCGGTTGTAGTCGGTATGACAAAATGAACATGCTTCTTCAGTATTATGCTTGCTGCCATGCATTGATAACTCGCCAGCCTGTCCTTCTCTATGACAGCTTTGGCAGTCAGCGTTAGCAAGGATTTTTAGTGGTTTGTCAACTTGCACATCGGTTGCGGGTACCCAATAAAAGAAGCTATTGTCGACCATGGTTTTTGATAAGTTATTTATTGTTTTGATTGATAAATAGACACCATTTGTCGTATCGGCAACATAGTCATATTTACCTAATGTATCGATAGCTTTATCTATTTTAATTGAGTAATTGCCGTTATTGTTATCAACAAAACAATCAGTGCACTGACTTTTTGTGCCGTCAAAGTAACTAGATCCTGTAAAGTATCCTTCCCCTTTATCTTTATTGAAGTAACTTAACCAGATTTTACGTTCCGGATTAGGGCTAACAATTTCATTTTCACCCAGTTCAGTAGCCGCTCCTACACGGCCAAAAGAAATTGTAGCAATATCTGTTTGAACAAGACCTAAAATAGCGGCGCCGTTAGCATCGGTAAGATTAAAGCTGAGAGTAAGTCGTTTGTTTTCGTCGACATCTGCTGCAATAATAGTGCTTTTGATATTGGTTGCTGATTTTATTGGTGTGCCTATAGGACCATCAATACCGTTCTCACCATCTTCACCATCGCTACCACAACCCATAAGTGCAAATGAGAGTATCCCCGCACTGAACACAGCTTTTGCTGTGGTATTTAAATTTAATCGTTTCATCATATTTCCCTGCAATATTCTTATCACTTCAAATGCTATTCATTATAAAGTGTATGGTTTTTACCTATGGACAGTGTAGCCAACCTTAAGTACTTGTTCAGCTTGATGATGTAAGAGTTGTGAACTATGTCCATCTATTCCTTTAGTGGTATTTTTTTCATTGTGACAATGGTTACTTATGTGAGTTTTTGAGCAAAAATTATCTATCTTTGCAAACTACAGAACGATTGATGGAAACTTTTTGGTAACAAATATATTACAAAGTTTACACGCTTTAGACGTTTGAAGAGGGGGATTTTTAAGCTATCTTCTCAGAGTGAGATATTAGTCACATTTTGTAACTAACTGATAGTAGGAGTAAGTGAGAATGAATCGTATTGATGTCAATTGGAGTGAGTATGGTAGTTTTTCTGGTATTTAAAAGTGGCGTTAGTGCTTTTTTCTCAGATATGATCCAATTCAAATGTACATTGAGATTATTGTTCACTTCAAAACCTGCGTAGGTATTAATTTGTTGGCGGGGAAAGTCAGTTTGCTGTGTTAGGAAGTTATTTAGTTGATAATTCACACCTATGATCAATTTATTATTCAATAAGTTGTGCATCGAAATTTCACTGCCGATAATACTGTTTTCACTTATGGCTGTATTTTCAAACTCAAATGCAGAGTTTGAGTGTTCAGCTTGCCAGTTTATTGAGTAGGCTCTACGTATTAAAAAACTACTAACCATGAAATCCGAAGTGATTTTCCATTGTGATTTGATACCCGCTTGAGCATTAGCACGTACATAAGTCGGGAAAAGACTGCTTTGTAATTGATGGCTTTGTGATATGTGATTTGGTAATAGATAGTTTTGTAATGGACTGTTCAGTAATGAATCGTAATTATCATCCGGATTTATTTCACTTAGTAAGCTGACAGAAGGGATAAAGCCGAACTCTTCAGCCTCATTCGATATTACTTGTTTAGTTACAAGCGTATTTTCAACTCTGCGGTTATCTATAAATAGCGCGTGGGAGTTGAGGTTGTGGATTGCTGAATAATGTACATTAAACTGAGCTGCTAACACTGGTAATTGGATCAAAAGAGAAATCATAAAACAGAAAGTGATTGATATGAGATTTTGCATTCACTTTCTCCTTAAGATTATCGGTAATGACTTTAAAATTGTTAAGTCAGTATTTTACGGCGAACACTTTATCTACAGAGTATAGAAGATGTTCTTATACCTTGATTGAAAATAGTAAAATTGAGTGATCATTGTGCAAGTAAGCCATTAAAGACAAAAAGACCAGACTTAGGGCTTGATTGCATTGGAGGGTTAAGGGATAATCCTTGGTGTTCTAGATGAGTTTGTTTTTATTTAGCTTATTTAGAAATCTATGGTGACCCTAGGGTCCCCCCGCAATGATAACTTGTGAACTCGGCCAGGCCCGGAAGGGAGCAACCGCAGCAAGTGACTCGTGTGCCGGGGTGTCGGCTCTAGGGGAGCCTCCAACAATACTCCCCGCAAATAATAAGTAAATAAGTCCTATTTTATAAGACTTATTGATATACGTTTCATGCCTATTTAACTGCTGATGTTTTACTCAGCAAGCCTAATTATTACTCATTGTGACCTAACTGTATGACTGGTTCGGTTAATAGCTCATTTTCTTGTATTAATTTATTGTGTAAATTGGCTTTTAAAAAGGCTCTTGAACGCTCTAAAGCGGAGCTTATTTCATTTTTCATCTGTTTAAGTTCGTTGTAGTCTTCGAAAAAGTAAGTATCAACGAGATGTCGAATATAGCGTACTGGTAATTGATTTAAAGTCACACAACAAAGATCCGCAAGATAATCTTCAGGTAATTCATCCATTAAACCTTCATCGCGCAATATTTCCAAAAGTAAGACTTCATAATAATTACGAAATTCTAAATGCATGGTCTTCTCCATTATGTGTCGTGTTGGCTTTATCAGTCATTATAGTAGACAACAAAAACGTTTATCATTAGTTTATTTTTACACCCAAACGTGATTTGCCGCAATCAGCAATTGACTATGTCTTTGTGTTAACTTATCTGCCTGCTGGCTATATCCACCACCGATTACCGCGGCAACAGGAATGTTGTGATGTTTGGCTAGGGTTAATACTAGCTTATCTCTTGCGAGAATGCCCTGCGTAGATATATTTAAGTACCCTAAATCATCATCTTGATGAATATCAACACCAGCATCATAAATAATAAGGTCGGGTTGGTGAAGTTGTATTAAATACCCAAATACACTGTCAATGTATGATAAGTATTCCTCATCGGAGCAGCCCTTATCAAGTTCAATATCATAATCTGAAATAGGTTTTCTGGATGGGAAGTTTTGTTTGCAATGAATTGAGCAACTAATGATATTGGGGTTACCCTGGCAGAGTGTTGCTGTACCGTCACCTTGATGAACATCACAATCAAAAATTAAAACTTTATCAACTTGTTGTGTTTCTATTAGGTGACTAGCCGCAATAACTAAATCATTGAAGATGCAAAATCCACTGCCAAAATCATGATGAGCATGATGGTAGCCACCCGTAAAATGCACCGATATTTGATGGCTAAGGGCTAGTTGGCAGGTTAATAATGTGCCATTCACTGCATGCAAAGTGCGTTTTACTAAACTTTCACTCCAGGGAAAGCCTATTCTGCGTAGCGCTTTAGGGTGAATGGAACCATTGATAAACGCATCAACATAATCAGCATTGTGCACTTGTTTTATTAGACTAATATCAATTCTATTGGCTTGATGATGCATGCTTGGACAAACTAAATTTTGCTCAATAGCATAATCAAACAAGTTTTGATATTTACTTGTTGGAAATCGATGCTGAGAAGGTAACGCCAGCTGTGAGTAACTGGCGTGATAAACAAAGGGGATTTTCATTAACTATTACAGTTGTTTTATTGCCCAGCCCATAAATTCTTTACGGGTTTTGTCATCGGCTTGTAACCACCAATATTGCAACATTTGTTCAGCTTGGGCTGGATTAGTGGCTTTTGGCGAGTGATCTGTATTTAATTTATTCACTGTGACAGCGGTTGCGGCTACCGTTGGTGAAACTGGGACTGAAGTCGTTGCTGTATAATTAACAGCAGGATGACTACTTGTTGCATGTGCAGACATGGCATCGATGTCCGCGACTTTGTTGCCGCCAAACAAATTTGCAATAAAAGAGGCCTCTTCAAGTTGAGTATTTTCAACCGAATAACTGACTGTGCCTTTGTCTTGACGAGTAATGATAATGTCAGGTTTTTTGGCAAAAGATTTTGGCCGTTTTACGACTCCACCTTCGGCAGGGGAAAGAGTGTAATTAAAATCGCCATCAACATTAAGGGTGACAATAAAAGGCGCTGATTTTATGAAGCTTTGGCTATCACTGAAGTCATCTTGAACCATGTCGTGATATCTAATGGCAATTTTATGGCTGCCAGTGGTTAAATTTAAATCAGATTTATGTTTAAACGAATTTGTTTCTATCTGCTGACCATCTAAAGCCAAATATTCAAATGACATTGGAATGGTAAGATTAGCTGCCATCAGTGAGGATGATGAAAGTAATGCCAAAATTGCACTGGTGGATACGAATGATTTCATTGTAGCTCCTTAACGATTTAAACTTTGGCGTGGTCGCTCAAAGTGTTGTATCCGCTCTTCAATATAGCTAATGGCTTGGCGGCACTTACCTAAACGACGATGCATTAAAAGAATGTCATTTTGCAATGTAATTTTTTCAGCAGCATGACACACCTCAAGGTTTGATTCCATCTGTTGAATTTTAAATTCAATTTTATTAGCCCAAGCAAAATGTTTATTCAACTCTTGATAAAGTTGATGACTGTTTTGCATGATGTTATTTGCTATCCAACCAAAGCCACTATCCTGTACCGACTGCTGTTGTTTTTTAGCATATCGCGCACGATTACTGGCTTTTTTCTGCTCAGCAGATTTTAAGTTTAATCCTGTCGTCAGCAAAGCACGCCTTAATGCGGTAAACCTATCTTGAATGCGCTGGCAGCTAAGTTCAATAGTGTTTTTAGCTAAGTTAAGCGTTAACTGTTTTTCTAACTGAGCAATATCCTTTCTAAGTTGCACAATGCAAGGGCTTAATTGAGCACCTTCTTGGATAAAAACGCTATGATTAAAGCGTTCAACATGTTGCAGTGTTTTCTTCTGCTGGTCGCCTAATTGATTATCATGCTGCAGTGCTTCTTGTTCTATATGAGCAAGTTGTTGCTTCAGCATTAGGATTAATTGCTGAGTGTTCATGCCCAGGCACTCCAGGCTAAATGGGTGGCAATAGATACCACAGAGATAATAAACAACGGCTTGATAAAAGGAATGCCAAAACGGATAGCGCTTCGCGCCCCAATAAATGATCCTGCCATCATGCAAACTCCCATCCATAGGCCTAATATCCAATTAACTTGCCCCAAGCTAGCAAAAATAATTAGCGCAGTAATGTTACTGATTAGTGTCATGATTCTTGCTAAAGCACAACTTTCTAGTAACGGTAATTTATGTAAAGAAATAGAGGAAACAGTCCAAAATGCACCGATACCGGGCCCTGCAAATCCATCGTAACCGCCCAGTATTAATCCTTGAGTTGCTTGGCGTTTATTAGTTGGAGCTTTGGTAGGCGCGACATAATGTGCACTGCCCATGGCTTTAGGGCTGAATAAAGTATAAATCGCAATACTGATAATAAGCAGTGGAAGTAACTTTTCAAGCCAATTCGAGTTAATTAAAAATACCAGTCCGCTACCGAGTATCGCACCGACAAAAGTGGCAATAGCGCAGGTCTTCCAGAATGCTGGTACAAATAATTGCTGTTTATAATAGGTATAGCTAGAGGTAATTGAACCAAAACATGCCGCTAATTTATTGGTCCCCAGGGCTAAATGTGGTGGTATACCCATGGTGAGCAAGGCGGGAATAGACAAAAGGCCACCGCCACCGACTATAGCGTCAATAAAGCCTGCGATAATTCCAATAACCGCCAATGCCGCTAAGTGGCTTGGGTCTAACATTAATTCCAAGGGTATACCTACTCAATCACCCGCCGAAAGGGCGGTAATGCATCAATTAACGATTTGCCATAACGTTTAGTCACCAAACGGCGATCTAAGATTGTCACGCGACCATAATCTTGTTCTTTTCGCAGTAATCTACCACAACTTTGGACTAACTTGCGCGAAGCATCTGGAATGGTGAGTTGTAAAAATGGATTACCGCCTTTTACTTTTATATATTCGGCATGGGCCTGTTCAACTGGTGATGTCGGCACGGCAAAGGGCAGTTTGGTAATAATCAGGTTGGTGAGGTAATCGCCTGGCAAATCTAATCCTTCAGAAAAGCTACCTGTGCCGAAAATAATGCTTGGTTTGTCATCATCACAACGTTGTTTATGCTGGCTTAAAATTTGTTGCCTTGGCATTGAACCTTGAATAAAAAGTTGCTCACTAGGGATTTTACCTTCAACTAATTCTACCACTTTGTCCATTTGCCAGTACGATGCAAATAATACCAAAGAGGCCATTTCCCCTTCAATTAAGGCGACTATTTGGGTGGCCAGCTCTGCGGTGTAATCATCATCTGTTGGCTCATTATCCATATGGGGAATAAAAAGCGTGGCATTATTTTCATAATCAAATGGCGATTGCAGGGCTAAAAAGCGACTGCCATCATTGATACTTAAACCAACCTGATGGGCAAAGTGATTGAAGTTATTCAGTGCTCTGAGTGTGGCACTGCACAGCACTACTCCAGCGGCTTTTTGCCATAGCATGGACTCAAGCATAAAACCGACTTCAATGGGGGAGGCACTGACTAAATAATCTTGTTGTTTACCGGTAATTAACTCAATCCATCTGGCAGTAGGCGCGCCTTTTTTATTGTCTTCTTTGGCGATCATTTTCCACACTTTATGCAGATTCTCTAATCGTTGCAGAATAAAACCTGTTTCAGACAGCAATCCTTCAGATTGGTGCTTTGGCACCTCACCATCTTTAATCGCTTCAGATAAAACCGAAACCACCTTATTAAACTGTTTTAAGCCGCTACCCGTTGCTGTGGCGATGTTTTCAGCTTGAATGGTTAACGATTGAGGTAATTGACCGTGCTCAAAACGCCATCTGGTTTCTGGGTTGGCAAAAAACTGTGGCTGCGTATCACAAAACTGAGCCACCTGATTAAGTAAGCTGATAATGTCGGTGATGTGATCAAGCATGGCTTGAACTGGGGCAATAATATTATTAGTTTTTAACTGGTTTTGCAGTTTGCTACAGGTTTTATTCGCCTTGTCTAACCAATCACATGCACCACGTATCGTCGCCTGCCCGCTGGAAAAGTCCCTTGCGACAATCGGTAAGTGATGGGCTTCATCTATGATGTAAAACATATCTTCAGGTTCAGGCAAAATAACCCCACCGCCTAATTCTAAGTCAGCAAATAATAAACTGTGATTAGCAATAAGCACATCCCATGTGTCAACATCTTCACGGGCTTTATGGAAAGGGCAGTTATGGTGTGCAGAAACCTGACGATGACAGCTGTGTTTGTCGCAGCATATTTGTTGCCATAAAAAGTCAGGAATAGGCTCTTTTAAACTATCAAGTTCACCATTCCATTTTTTCTGATGATAATCTTGATGAATTTTTTGCAGTTGCTCAACCTGGCTTTGGTCAGGCTTTGTTTGCCACATCGCCATTTGCGAACTGTCTTGGGAACCCATCATTCCCTCTAGCTTTGCTAAGCAAACGTACCGCTGACGCCCTTTAACTAAACCAAATTTAAAATTTAAACCAGAATGCTGCAAGAAAAAGGGTAAGTCTTTATGCAGTAGTTGCTCTTGCAGTGCCACTGTTGCGGTGGCAATGCAGACTTTTTTCTTACTCGCGATGCCTAAGGGGATAGCGCCTAAAAGGTAGGACAGTGATTTACCAATACCCGTACCTGCTTCAACAACAATGATAGGTCGTTGTTTGTCATATTCACCGGCTAAAGTTTTAGAAATTTCTGCCACCATATAATTTTGTTCACGGCGTGAACGAAATTGAGGCATTGCCGAAGCAATGTCTTTATAGATGGTGCGAATTTGCGTTTTTACCTGGTCAGTGAGCATGAGTAGTTTTTATTCTGCGGTGACTGATTTATGCTGTACATAATAACAGTGAATCTTTGTGCTTAAAACAGATAATAAAATTGAACTCAAATCTCTTACCGGTAAATAAAGCCTTAACCCGTATTGAAGGGCAGGTACTTACTCGTCATGCCAACTATCGGCAGGGCCAGTTAGTGCTGCAATATTATATTAAAACGGCTAATGGACCTGTGCTCGTTGAACTTCATAACGAGGATGTTGTGTGCTTTTGCCGTCAAGCTGATGTGGCCAAGTTAACACCTTACTTAACCCAAGCCCGTGTGGCTGTTTTAGCAATGACCAATTTTGACCATCACATTGTTTGTGGCATTTATTTAAAAACCAGTTCTGCGCTTAAGCAATTGCAGCGCATTGCCAATGATATCGGGGTGCCTTTATATGAAACCGATATTCGTGCCGAGCAACGTTATTTGATTGAGCGATTTATCGCATTTGATATCGAATGTGAGGGCACTATTGAGTCTAGTGTAAAAAGTCTGCCAGTACTTACCGCGCATCGTGCAAGAAGAGGTAGCGTAAGAACAACCAAGGTAGACAATGTAAACGATGATTTTTTGCACGCTGCAGCCAGCGGTACTGCTTTGGCTGATGGCGCGCGTGATAAACAAAATGTGTTATCAACAAGAAGTGATTTAAAAGTTGTTTCACTCGATTTTGAATGCAGTATGCAAGGCGAGTTGTATTCGGTTGGCCTTTACGGGACTGATTATCAATGCGTTATTATGGTGGGTGAACAAGCATCATACCCTGATGCCGAAGATTACATTGTGTGGGTTAAAGATGAGGTTGCTTTACTGCACCGATTAATCAATTGGTTTAGTCAGTATGATCCCGACGTTATTATTGGGTGGGCTGTGGTGGTGTTTGATTTAGCATTGCTATTTAAGCGTTGTAAACATCATCATATTCCACTCAGAATTGGCCGAGGCCACAGTGAGTTAAGCTGGAAAGTCGAAGATAAATATCGCCCTGAAACCTTAAATTTGCCCGGACGAGTGGTATTAGATGGCATTGATTGGCTTAAAGCTGCATTTTATAACTTTGATCGATTTTCGCTTGAGTTTGTGTCGCGTGCTTTATTAAATGAGGGTAAAGCGATTGACCATGTTGAAAATCGAGGTAATGAAATAAGCCAAATGTTCGTTGAGGATAAGCTCAAACTAGCGCACTACAATTTAACTGATTGTCGCTTGGTGTGGGATATTTTTGACAAGACTCAGCTACTTGATTTTGCCATAGAACGCGCTAAGTTAACCGGGCTTGAGTTTGGTCGAGTCGGGGCATCTGTCGCCGCTTTTTATCACTTATATCTTCCGCATTTACACCGCAGCGGTTTTGTTGCCCCCCAAATGCCCGCAAGTAATGGGCTGGAAAGTCCTGGTGGTTATGTGATGGATTCTATGCCAGGACATTATAAAAATGTGTTGGTACTTGATTTTAAAAGTTTGTATCCCTCAATTATCCGCACTTTTTTGATTGATCCTAAAGGTTTAGTAGAAGGCTTAAAGTTAGCTGAGTCAAATTTAGATACCAGTGAAGTGCTGGTTGATGGCTTTCTCGGGGCAAAGTTTAATCGCCATAATCCAATTCTGCCCAAGTTGATAGCCAGCTTAGCTGAGCAGCGTGAGCAGGCTAAAAAAGATCACAACGCTCCATTGTCGCAAGCCATCAAAATTATCATGAACTCACTATACGGCGTATTAGGGTCAAAGGGGTGCGTATTTCATGATGCAAAGCTCGCCAGCTCTATTACGATGCGCGGTCACCAGATAATGAAAATGACCAAGATTTGGATAGAAGAAATGGGTTATCAAGTCATTTATGGTGATACCGACTCTACATTTGTTTGGCTAGGTAATGATATCCAATTAAATGCGTCAGAAATTGGCTTGCAAATGGCAAAAATCATTACCGATAAATGGGCTGATTGGTGTGCGACAGAATTTAATTTACCAAGTTATCTTGAATTAGAATTTGAAAGCCATTTTCAGCAATTTATTATGCCCACTTTACGCGGAAGTGAAATTGGCAGTAAAAAACGCTATGTTGGCTTGAAATTAGATAAACATGAAAAGCCTGAAATGGTCTTTAAAGGAATGGAGCAGGTCAGAAGCGATTGGACACCGCTTTCTAAACGCATTCAATATCAGCTGTATCAGCGATTCTTTAATCAGCAAGATATTAGCGAGTTTTTAGAGTCCCAAGTTGCGCTGTTAAAGCAAGGAGCATTCGATCAAGAACTAGTGTTCAAAAAACGCTTAAAGCGAAATGTTGAAGACTACACCGCTAAGTCGACCCCACATGTTAGGGCGGCAAAGTTGATGGCCGAGTATCAGCAAAATAGCGACTGGTTAAAAAGGGGAGCGGTTATTGAGTATGTGATCACCACCGCAGGCGTTCAACCTGTGTGTGATAAAGACTGGTTAATGGATTATGACTATTACATCGAAAAACAAATTCAACCTATTGCAGAGCCGATATTGTCATTACTTGGGTTAAGTTATGGCGATTTTTCTAACGGTCAAATGTCATTGATCTAATGTTGTTAATTTGATTTTATCTATGCAAAACCTGCAAATTTCAAGTTTATCTTAAGTATATAAATGTTTGCTCATCTAACCTCGTTTTTTATCTCTTAACCCGAGTAGAGTTTAAATAATAAGCGTCTAATAACTAAACCATAATTAACTGTTGTGAAATATTTTTTTGCATTTGTTGTTTTAGTGTTAAATAAATATTATTAATAATAATTTTAAGAGGTGTTTTTTTAAGTGTCTGATTTTTAGTTTTAATATTATCTATTTATCTCTCTTTGTTCATAAAAGTGAACGGATATCAAAAATACACTTGATTAACTTTTGTCCTTACAGTGTATCAATTGTTGATTACTTGTTTCAAATGTGATTTTATTGCGGTGTAAATGTGATTTTGTAGCGCAAAGTGTTATGATATCTCAACACCAATACTTCATGTGATGAAGATTGGAATTATAAGAAAGACAAATATATCCAGGGAGATAGACAATGCATAAGAACGTATTAGCCAAATCAGTGCGCTTAGCTTTGATCGGCGGTGCAGCAGCAGCTGCGTTAAGCGTGCCAGCAGTATTTGCAGCTGAAGATGATGGTGCAAAAGTTGAGCGTATAGAAGTAACAGGTTCTCGTATTAAAAGAACTGATATAGAAACTTCTAGCCCAGTTACTGTTATGGACGCAACAGAAATTAAAGCATCAGGCTACGATCGTATTGAAGATGTTTTAAACCAATTACCACAAATCGAAGCAGCTGAAACCGCTTTCCTTGCAAACGGTGCAACTGGTACAGCAACAGTTGACTTACGTGGACTAGGTTCAAACAGAACGCTTGTTTTGATCAATGGTCGTCGTATGCAAGCTGGTAGTATTACTTCACAGGTAGCTGACGTTAACCAAATCCCTGCTTCATTAATTAAACGAGTTGAAGTGTTAACTGGTGGTGCTGGCGCTGTTTATGGTGCTGATGCTGTAGCTGGTGTTGTTAACTTCGTAATGAATGATGATTTTGAAGGTTTTGCATTCAATGCAGGCGCTTCTGGTTACCAACATGACAACAGCAATGGCTATATCCAAAGCTTAATGGATAAGAGATCATTTGATTACGAAACTGGTAACACAGGTGTTGACGGTAAAACTTACACCATGGATATTACCATGGGTAGTGAATTTGATGGTGGTAAAGGCCATGCAGTAGCTTATGCTGTTTGGCGTAGAAACGATGAGTTATTACAAGGTTCTCGCGATTATGCATCTTGTGCATTAAATGGCGGCGGCACAGCTTGTGGTGGTTCTGGTACTACTCCTAACCCTTTCTTTGATATCTTCCCTGTCGTTGATGGTGAAGTTGATTATTCAAACGAGTTTTATGGATATTTAAATCCAAATGGTGAAGGTTTTGTTCCAGACGATGGTTATCGCTATAACTATGCTCCAGTAAACCACTTTATGCGTCCGAACGAGCGTTTTACCACTGGTGCATTTATTAACTATGAAATTAACGAACATTTCCGTCCTTATATGGAATTGTCGTTCATGCACAACAGAACAGCTGGCCAAATTGCAGAATCTGGTACTTTCTATAACCAAGAACTGTTATTTGATTATAACAACCCGCTAATCAGTGATTTCCAAAAAGCTCAACTACAAGAACTTTTCGGACAAACAGCTGATGACCAATTTGTTGCCTATATTGGTAAGCGAAATGTTGAAGGTGGTCCACGTTCTAACAATCTAGAGCATTCTTCTTACCGCATACTAACAGGTATGGAAGGTGAGCTTTCTGATGCTTGGTCTTATGACGTAAGTTTTGCTTATTCAGCAACAGCTTCAAACTCTGTATACCAGAACGATTTGTTAGCAACTAAAATTCCTGACCGTGTTGGTGCTGTAGGCACTGAGTGTAATGTAGAAGATGGTTGTTTATACTACAACGTGTTTACTCTAGGTGGCGTAACCCAAGAGCAAGCGGCTCAGTTAGCTGGTGTTGGTATTCAAACTGGTTTAGTGACTCAAACTATTTATAACGGTTATGTTAGTGGTGAATTCGATTTTGGATTACCGTCAGCGTCATCTAACATAGGTGCAGTATTTGGTTTAGAGCGTCGTGAACAGGAATACGAACGTATTTCTGATACCATCTATGCAGAAGGTACATTACTTGGTCAAGGCGGTCCTAACCCAAGTTTGAACGGTGAGATAATCGTTAACGAAGTGTTTGGTGAATTTGCTATACCAGTGCTTGATGAGTGGAACGTAAACTTAGCGGCTCGTGCGTCTGACTATTCAACTTCAGGTACTGATTATACTTATTCATTAGGTACAGATTATACTATTGCTGACGCTTATAA
Organism: Shewanella glacialimarina; assembly: GCF_020511155.1. Lineage (NCBI taxonomy): Bacteria > Pseudomonadati > Pseudomonadota > Gammaproteobacteria > Alteromonadales > Shewanellaceae > Shewanella > Shewanella glacialimarina. The sequence goes on from NZ_CP041216.1 coordinate 1,412,853, forward strand.
GTTACGCATGAGCTACGCTCAAGCTATCCGTGCTCCTAACATCGGCGAATTATTTGATGCACAAACGATAGGTTTGTGGAGTGGTGATGATCCGTGTTCAGGTTCTGCTGCAGACATTACTGCTGCCGGCTTTACACAAGCTATGTGTGCTAATACTGGTATGACTGCTGCGCAATTTGGTAATGTCTCTACATCACCTGCTGGTCAATACAACCAATTCTCTGGTGGTAATACTGAACTACAACCTGAACAAGCTAAAACGCTTACTGTTGGTTTAGTGGCTAACCCATTTGATAACTTCAACTTCTCTTTGGATTATTTCAATATTCAAATGGAAGAAGTAGTGGGTACAATTGGCGCTGAGCGTATATTAACTAACTGTGCCGAAACTGGCGATGCTTTGTTCTGTGACAGTGTTAAACGTAGCGCTTCAGGTAGCTTATGGCTTGGACAAGAAGGTTATGTATCTAACCTAGGTTCTAACATTGGCGGCCGTACTTGGGAAGGTGTTGATGCTACCGCTGGCTACAAAATTGATTTAGGTGCAGGTACTTTAGATTTCGCACTAAACGGTTTCTACAGCATGAAAAAAGAAGTTGAACCTATTTTAGGTGATGCTGGCCTAGCTTATGACTGTTCTGGTGTGATTAGTACTTCTTGTTTCGCGTCACCAAAATGGCGTCATAACTTCACTACTACTTACAGTGGTGATGACTATAGCGTAGCGTTAAAATGGCGTTATTTTGACAAAGTTGACTATGAAGGCACTGCAGATACTAAGTTAATTGAAAATGGCGGTATCGATTCATACAGCTACTTCGATTTATCAGGTAATTATGCTGTGAGCGATAATGTCACCTTTACAGCTGGTGTGAACAACATTTTTGACAAAGAGCCTCCAATGGTTGGTAATACTGTAGCTAGCAACGCTAATACAGTAGCTGGCTTCTACGATACTCTAGGTCGATTCCTATTTGTTAGCGCTGGCGTTAAGTTCTAAGAATAGTTGCTATAACATATAAGCTTAAATTTAGCTTATAAACACAATAGCTAATTAAAAAGCACTGGACAGTAATTTGTTCAGTGCTTTTTTGCTTTTGTCACATGCGAGTTATTGAAAAGTATTGTGATTAGCGTGAATCTTTTCATCTATTCTATGGTGAATTATCATTGTTTAATTTCTCCCCTATCAATGATTGAGCTCACTGAGCGGCCTCCGTCAATTGAAAGCGTTACAAGCGTTAAAGTCTCTTTCAGCATTCCAATTCATTAAATATGAGCCAGTCTGAGTTATTCAGGCTTTTAGGCTTGAGGCACGTTTTAAAGAGAGTTGTTAATTTGTATCAAACCTACCACAAAAGAGCGTAAGCCTAAGTGGCTTCACAGCAACAGAGCTGCACTTGCCGTGTTATATAATGAGAATTTGTCGTAAAAGGTAAAGGCATATACCTTATTGATTGCCTAAAAAGCGTATAGTCCAAGCTGATCAGCTAGGTGGTTAATGGCATCTGCGCAGAGGTAACAAATTGCAGCGCTTAACACCAATTGTAATAAGAATTGATATTTAATTTAGAAATAAGATATATCCCATGACTGCATAGTGCTTACAAATTAAGCGACTACACATAATCTCAATCTTTCGTGTTCTTTTCACTCATTTTTGATGTTCCCAAATGTTGACATAGGTCAACATTTTGTGAAATGATGCGAGCGGGTCTATGCCTTAACAGGCATAGAAAAGGGAAGAAAAACTAACAATCACAAGAGAAAGATAGGCTTAGCGTTGTTGACGTTTTGCTAACATTGTTATCAAGCTATTACAATTGCACTGTCTACACTTTTTTAATTCACTTCAAATTGGTTGGGAACTATGTCCAAGGTAAGCAATAGAACAAAAATCGCTACTGCACTTGTTGGCGCACTGGCTTTAGCTAGTAGCAACCTGGTAGTTGCAAATCCTCTTGCCGATGTGCAAAAGGCTGACAGCAGAATTCATGCTGAAACTGCAGCGTCACAACAAAAAGTTGACAAATACTTTGACCAAGCTCAAGACATGTTGTTTGAGTATGGCAGTGTTGCTGATGAACGCGAATCACTAAAGTCTTACAATGACTACGTAGCTGGTTTAGTGGCAGATCAACAAAAAACACTGGATTCAATACAAACAGACATCAATGGCGTTGACAAGTTACGTCAAGGTGTTGTGCCGTTAATGTTTAAAATGGTTGATGCATTAGAGCAGTTTGTTCAATTAGATCTTCCTTTTAATACTGAAGTACGTACTGAACGTGTACAAAATCTAAAAAACATTCTAGATACAGCAGAAGTCACTTTAGCTGAAAAATATCGTCTTATTCTTGATGCATACAGCATTGAACGTGAATACGGTAACTTTGTATCAGTTCATACTGGTAAATTAAGCTTAGATGGTAAAGAAGTACTTGTTGATTTCTTTAACCTAGGTCGCGTAGCGCTTTACGCTCAAAGCTTAGATCAAAAAATTGCGTGGATGTACGATGCTGAAGCTAAAACTTGGAACAAGTTAGAAGACAGCTATTTACGTGACATCACAAAGGGTATTCGCATTGCTCGTAAGCAAGGTGCTCTAGATCTATTCGCATTACCAATTCCTGCTGCGGAGACTGCTCAATAATGAAGAAGTTAATTACTACAGCTGTATTAGCTGCAAGTTTGTCTTTAACTGCTGGCATGGTTTCTGCTGCTGACGCACCAAAAACTATCGACCAATTATTGCAACAAGTTAAAGTTGAACGCGCTAATGAAGGCAAAAACAGCGCTAAACGTGAAAGAGAATTCCAAAACGAACGTGGTGACAAAGCGTCACTATTAAAACGTGAAAAAGATGCTTTAGCTTCAGAGAAGCAACGTGGTAAAGACCTTAACCAAGCGTTTTTAGATAACGAGCGTAAAATTGCTCAGTTAGAAGAAGATTTAAAAACAGCCCAAGGCGACTTAGGCGAAATGTTTGGTGTTGTTAAAGGTGAAGCTGGCGATTTCGCTGGTAAACTTGCAGCATCAAATATTTCTGCTCAATACCCAGGCCGTGATGCATTTATTGCAGAATTAGGCTCACGTAAATCATTACCGAAAATTGAAGAACTAGAGCAATTCTGGGAAGCGCAATTATTTGAAATGGTTCAGTCTGGTAAAGTGGTTAAATTCACCGGTGATGTGACTGCAATCGACGGTAACGTTGTTAGCACTTCTATCTACCGTGTTGGTGCATTCAACTTAACAGCTGATGGTCAATATGTTGTTTATAAGCCTGAGTTAAGCTTAATTCAAGAGCTTTCACAACAACCTGAAGGTTATCAAGTTTCTGCAGTAGGTAACTGGGAAAATACAACTTCTGGTTTCTCTGAGTTCTATATTGATCCAGCCCGTGGTGTGTTACTAAACATCTTCACTAACAAAGCTAGTATCGAAGACCGTTTAGAAGCTGGTGGACCAATTGGTTATATTATTCTAGTACTACTTGCATTAGGTGGTTTAATCGCATTAGAGCGTTTAGTCACGTTAACAGTTACTTCTGGTAAAGTTAAAAGCCAACGTAAAAATATCAATAACCCAGGTAAGAACCCACTTGGTCGTATCTTGAAAGTATATCAAGACAACAAAGATGTTGATGTTGAAACGTTAGAGCTGAAACTTGATGAAGCTATTTTGAAAGAAACGCCTGCTTTAGAAGCACGTATTTCAATCATTAAGGTACTAGCAGCTATCGCGCCAATGATGGGTCTTCTAGGTACAGTAACCGGTATGATTGCAACTTTCCAATCAATCCAGTTATTCGGTACAGGCGATCCAAAGTTAATGGCTGGCGGTATTTCTATGGCACTTGTTACTACAGTACAAGGTCTAATTGCAGCGTTACCATTAATGTTATTACACGCAATTGTTGTTGCACGTAGTAAATCAATCGTTCAAGTTCTTGAAGAACAAAGCGCTGGTATCATTGCAGAACATGCTGAGAAGAGGGCTGACTAATGATGCTATTCCTGATGGATATATGGGATTCCGTCAGGGGCTTCATGGCCTCCGGGGGAGATGTCCTCTGGTTGGTAGCAGCTGTGCTTTTCCTAATGTGGGTATTAATGCTTGAACGTTACTGGTATCTAAACTGGATATCACCAAAGCAACATCAAGCTGTTATATCTGCATGGGAAGCAAGAGATGAAACACACTCTTGGCACGCACACCGTATCCGTGAAGCTTGGGTGTCCCAAGCTAAGCAAGATTTGAATGCACGTATGCTGTTAATCAAAACCCTAGTAGCAATCTGTCCAATGATTGGTTTACTTGGTACCGTAACCGGTATGATTTCAGTATTCGATGTGATGGCAGTTCAGGGGACGAGTAATGCTCGTCTAATGGCAGCTGGTATCTCAATGGCCACAATGCCAACAATGGCAGGAATGGTAGCAGCGCTATCGGGTGTGTTTTTCAGCACTCGTTTAGACTCGAAAATGAGAATCAGATTAGAAATGCTAAAAGACAGCATGCCTCACCACTAAAGAGAGATTGAACATGGCACGTAAGAAGCATTCCAGTATAGATGAGGAAGCGCAAATTGATATGACCCCGATGCTAGACATCGTATTTATCATGCTGATCTTCTTTATTGTAACAACATCATTTGTTAAGCCATCTGGCTTAGACTATAACAAGCCAAAAGCGTCACAGGCTACGTCTAAACCTTCGGCAAACATCTTTATTGGCATCAGTAAATCTGGCGTCATTATGATGGAAAATCGTCAGGTTGATATTGAACGTGTAACTGCTAACGTAGAACGTATGTTAGCTGAAGCACCGGAAGCGGCTGTTCTGATTCAAGCAGATAAAGACACTACTCATGGTTTAGTAGTTAAAGTGCTTGATAACGTAAAAGCTGCTGGTATCGACAAAATTTCTGTATCAGCGGGGAATGACTAATATGCTAAGAGCACTCGTATCAATCATAATTGGTGCCGCAGTGACTTTTGGTCTGTTTGCCTTCATGGCATTCTTGGTCGGCGGCGGTGCACAACGCAACGATGAGTCGACTGAGACCCCTGTTATTGAAATTACGATGGATAAGCAGGATTCGAAGGCACAGAAGAAACCAAGGGTAACTCCTAAGCCACCACCACCACCAGAGCAGCCACCGAAGCCGGATACTACTCCGCCAGATGCTGCAAATAATATTGACACTAATATGGCGTTCAATATGGGTGGAGTTGAAGCGGGTTCAGCATCAACAGGCTTTAAGCTTGGTAATATGATGACCCGTGATGGTGATGCTACACCGATTGTTCGTATCGAGCCTCAATATCCTATTGCTGCTGCTCGTGATGGTAAAGAAGGTTGGGTGCAACTTTCTTTTACAATCAATGAACTTGGTGGTGTAGATGACGTTGAAGTTATCAAAGCAGAACCAAAACGCTTATTTGACCGCGAAGCAATTCGTGCTCTTAAGAAGTGGAAATATAAGCCTAAAATTGTTGATGGCAAAGCGCTTAAACAAACAGGTATGGCTGTACAACTTGATTTCACTTTAGAGAAAGGAGGTAGATAATGCGCAAAATTACGACTATTGCAACAGCACTACTTCTTTCCGTTTGTGGAAGTGCAATGTTGAGCAGTGCCGCAATTGCAGCTGAAAAGTGTGAGATTGACAAGCGTCAGTCACGTGCAGTTGGCGACAGTGCTGCTAAGAAAGTACAAAAGTCTTTCGAAGCATATACTGAAGGCAATTTAGATGCAGCGATCTCTATGTTACTAGAAGCTAATCCTAAAAATGATTTTGACAAAGCTTATGTCGATCGCATGTTAGGTAACTTTTATGCTGAGAAAGGTCAAATGCAAACGGCGATCAAGTACTTGAAGACTGCCGTCGAAGCTGACATTCTTGGTGGTACTGATCACGCGGCAACAATGCGTTTGTATGCGGATTTGCTACTACAAGAGAGAAAATTTAAGGAAGCTATTCCATATTATTACAAATGGATGGACTTTACCTGTAAGGCTGATTCTCAAATGTATCGCCGTGTGGGTATTGCACACTCAGAGTTAAAAGAATGGAATAAAGTACTTGAAGTTGCTGATAAAGGTTTAGCATTAGCAGAAGAGCCTGATAAAAACTTATATCAAATGAAATTGACCGCATACTTTAATCAGAAAAAGTATAAAGATGCAGTTAAAATTCTAGAAACTATGGTGCCTTTATTCCAAGACGATAAGCGTCTATGGGTTCAGTTAGCACAGTTTTATTTGATGACTGAAGATTATGATCGTTCTTTAGCAACTTATGACTTAGCTTATAAAGCTGGTTTCTTAGATACTGATGGAAACATCACTCGTTTAGCACAACTTTTAGCGCAAAAAGGTTCGCCTTATCAAGCTGCTAAAATTTATGAAAAACACTTGAAATCAGGGTTGATTCCAGAAAGTCAGAAAACATTTAATGTTCTCGCTGGATTCTACCATAATGCTAAAGAGTTTAAGCTAGCCGCTAATTACTATGGTAAAGCAGCTGTCGCAGGTAATGATGGTGAATTATATTTAAAGCAAGGGCGTTTATTGTCCCTTGACCAAAATTATAAAGAAGCAATTGTTGCCCTTGAAAAAGCACTCGACTTGGGTATTGATAACCCAGGTGAAGCGCATTTCGAGCTAGCATTAGTGCATTTAACTTTGAAACAATATAAGTCAGCTTATAATCGTGCTGTTCAAGCATCGAAAGATAAAAAGACTGCTAGAAGTGCTAATAGTTACATTTCTTATATTAAAGAAAAAGCCCGTATTCATAACGTGGCCCTGTAGTTAATAGTTATTTCTAGACATTAAAAAAGCCCCGCGAGGGGCTTTTTTATTATGTGTAGTTTGTATGAATTACTGTAAGTGGGTCAAAGCTTGATGACGCGAATGGTCTAGCGCTAATTCATTTGAAAGTGATTCTACTTTGACAAATAGTCCTTCAATATTTTTATCATTACTGGGCAGACATATTCCTCCTGCGAGTTTGTAATTAATACTGAAATTATGGTCTTTACCGTACTTGGTGAGAAATTGATTTATTTGTTCATCAATTCTTTGTAAAACGACTTTAGCGCCTTCCTCATCGACATTGAATAAGCCAAGGGCAAAATGATTTGTGTCTAATCTTGCGATGAGATCCGTTGCTCGTAAAAGTGCTTCTTGCACCTGATTAGTGAATAATTCCAGTAAATGAGGTTGTTTAACTGTTTCATGTATGTGTGGGCAAAGATACAATAACGCTAAGCTTTGCTTTTCTCGTTGATGGCGGTGCCATTCACGGTTAAACACTTCCATAAAGTATATTTGATTATAGACACCCGTTTCAGGATCTCTAAAGCTTGAATTGCGAAAAGAATAGGTCATTGAGGAACTCCATTGAATATTCTTACTTAATTATAGATATGTTTTTTGATTCATGTGTAAAAGGATTAATAAAAATGAAGAAAACCCTCCTAGCAGCCAGCATATCGTTATTGTTTGCGATCCAAGGTTGTAGCGATAATACGCCACAAGCATCTTTGGCTTCGACTGAAGCCGCAGCTCAATCAATTTCGCAATCAACTAAAGAGTCAGCTGAACAGGCTTACTTAACTATGGTTGATAGCTTTTTTAAAGAGCAATTAAAACTTGAGCCGATTTACGCAACTTTTGTTGGCGTGAATGAATACAATGATCAATTTGGTAAATCATTAACTGAGGAATATTTAAAGGCTCGCCATGATCTTAATGCCAAGTACTTTTCACAGGCTAAAGATATTGATGCAGATGCTTTACCTGCTGATTTGAAAATTAGCTACAGCATGTTTATTTATGATCGTGATATGGAATTGATGGCGGAAACTTATCCTGAGCATTTCTTGCCCATGAATCAGTTTTATAACACCGTTTTCACTATGGTTCAGTTAGGTGCCGGTGAAAGCGCACAACCTTTTAAAACGGTTGATGACTATCAAAACTGGCTTTCTCGTTTAGATGGGTTCGTTAATTGGCTACAGTTGGCCCAAGTGAGAATGGACGAGGGTATTAATAGCAAAGTGGTTCTACCTAAAGTATTGGTAGATAGAATGATCCCTCAACTAACTGCCCAGGTGGTTGCTAACCCTGAAGATAGTCTGTTTTATTCGCCAATAAAATTGATGCCTGATTCATTCACGGCCGAACAAAAGGCTGAACTGACACAGGAGTATAAATCTTTTATAAGCGTTAAATTAATTCCTGCACTGGCTACTCTGCGTGATTATGTTCAAGGTACTTATTTGGCTAACGCAAGGGCTTCTGACGGTTGGTGGGGATTACCTAATGGTAAAGTGTGGTATCAACATTTAGCGAATAGCCATACAACGACCAAAATGCCCGTTGATGAAATTCATCAGATTGGTTTATCTGAGGTGAAGCGTATTTTAACTGAAATGGATAAGGTCAGAGAACAAGTTAAATTCGAAGGTGATTTAACGGCATTTTTTGCTTCTTTATCATCAGAGCCGCAATATTTCTTCACTGACAAGAAAGACTTGATTGATGGCTATATGGAATTAAAAGATACCATTAACCAAGTACTACCTAAATATTTTAATGTTATGCCTAAAGCTGATTATGTAGTGAAACCAGTAGAAAGTTTCCGTGAGCAATCTGCAGCAGGCGCATCATATGAATCACCCGCTGTTGACGGTTCTCGTCCCGGTGTTTTTTATATCAATACGTTTAACTTAAAAGCCCAGCCTAAATGGGGGATGACCACGTTATCGTTACACGAAGCAGCTCCTGGTCACCATTTTCAAATAGCGATTAAACAAGAGTTAACAGAGGTTCCTGAATTTCAACGTTTCCAAGGTTATACCGCTTTTGAAGAGGGTTGGGCACTCTATGCTGAGTATTTAGGTATTGAGATGGGCTTGTTCACTGACCCGTATCAGTATTTTGGCAAGCTGTCTGATGAAATGCTACGCGCTATGCGCTTAGTTGTTGATACCGGTCTTCACGCCAAAGGCTGGAGCCGCGAGCAAGCTATTCAATACATGAAAGATAATTCGCCAATGGCGGAGTCTGATATTGTTGCAGAGGTTGAGCGTTACATGGCCATTCCTGGTCAAGCCTTATCTTATAAGGTAGGCCAGTTAACAATTCTAAAACTACGCGCAGATGCTGAAAAGCAATTGGATGATAAATTTGATATTAAAGGTTTCCATGATCAAATTCTCACTACAGGTTCATTACCTATGGCGGTAATGGAAAGAAAAGTGTCTGATTGGGTTGATGCTGAATTAGCAAAACATTAATTTTCATGCGTGTGTCGCACATCTTATTTATGCTAAGGTATGCGGCACATTTATTTCAAGTTAGGTAGGAGTTAGAATGGTACAAGCAACGGCAAGACATTTGTTAGTCAGTACTGAAGAGCAATGTAACGAATTAAAGCAACAAATTGAAAATGGAGCTGAATTTGCTGAAATAGCAAAATCTTACTCTTCATGCCCTTCAGGTTCTCAAGGCGGTGACTTAGGTGCTTTTGGTCCAGGCATGATGGTAAAAGAGTTTGATGAAGTCGTATTTAACGCGCCATTAAACCAAGTTCAAGGTCCAGTGAAAACTCAGTTTGGATACCATTTATTAGAAGTGACTAGCCGAGGTTAGTCTCTTTGTTAATAATGATGTTAAAGGCGACTAAGTGTCGCCTTTTTTGTCAGATTTTTTGTTGTTATTGTCGGTGAGAGTAATATGGATATAGCACTGTATAGCGATAGATTAGTGATTAGAAGTTTGCAATATCAAGACTGGGATAATTTTTTATCTATCAACCAAGATCCTCAAGTTAACCAGTATATTCGTGAACCTGCGACTGAAGTAGTGCTACTGGCAAAGTTTGAGTCAAGATTGTTGCCTTGGTCTATTGAAAGTGGTGACTGGCTAACGTTACTGATTGAAACCATTGATGGCGAGTTTGTTGGTTTAATGGGCTTTTATTGTCAGGACTTTTATTCAAAGCGTGTTGAGGTGGGTTACTTATTGTCTTCAAGCATGCAGGGTATGGGCTATGGAACAGAAAGCCTGCAAACTTTAGTTGACTGGGGCCGCTTACAATTTGATATTCATAAGTATGTTGCTGTTTGTGCTCAAACGAATTTACCTTCAATTAAAGTATTACAAAAAGTAGGTTTTAGTTTAGAGGGCACTTTTTTGCAGCACACTTACTTAGCGGGAAAGTGGATAGATGACTACCAATTCGGCTTAGTATTAGCTCCACTATAAAGATGTTTCAAAATTCATAAAAAAACCCTTTTTTTAGTAAGAGGTTTGTCACATAATACTAAATACAATTGAAAACAATTCTCGTTAACACTAAAAACTTTGATCTAGATAAAGTTTTAACTGCCTAACCTTCGCTAGAATTGTCTGGTCATCAATGATGTAAAAGGCGTACCTTAATGAAACTTAGCGAGCTAAGTCCTGGCGACAAGGCAATGATTTGTCAAATCGGCCATCTTTCTCTTCCGCAAACCGTAAAGCGTAAATTACTCTCAATGGGGATTACTCCTAATACTCATTTTAGTTTAGTACGTCGAGCGCCAATGGGTTCCGGTGTAGAACTTAATCTTCGAGGTAGCCATATTTGTATGCGTAAAGATTTAGCTGAAGTTATTGAGGTGGTTAAATCATGACTAAACAATTCCATTGCGTCACTGTAGGTAACCCTAACGCAGGTAAGTCTACGCTTTTTAACGCCCTAACCGGCTCAAATCAACAGGTGGGTAATTGGTCTGGTGTCACGGTTGAAAAGAAAACTGGCCAGTTTAGTCTTGCCGATACCGAGGTTTTTTTAACAGACTTACCCGGTATCTATGATTTATTACCCGCAGGTAACAGCTGTGACTGCTCGCTAGATGAGCAAATTGCTCAACAGTATTTAGCAGATGAAAAAGTTGATGCAATCATTAATCTGGTTGATGCCACTAACATTGAACGCCATTTGTACTTAACGGTGCAATTACGTGAACTTGGCATCCCTATGGTCGTTGTACTTAACAAAACTGATGCGGCTAAAAAACTTAAAATCGACATAGATATTGAACAAATGTCTGCTGCACTAGGCTGTCCTGTTATAGGTGTATGTTCTCGAGATTTGAACGATGTTGAACGCGTTAAGTCCGCTATATTATCGATTGTTGATAAAGAAATAGCAGAAAAACCACTTGAGCTCAATTATCACGCTTCAATTGAGCAAAGTGTTATTACATTGCAACAACAAAGTAATTTACATCATTTGCCTCAGTTAAGCCGAGGCCGTGCTTTAGCCATGTTAGGTAATGGCAATGGTTGCGGTAGCTGTGACAGCAGTCAACTCAAAGATATTGTTAGCGCTTGTACCAAAACCGCAGAACAAAGCGGTGAAGATATAGAAGTGATGGTAGCTACAACACGATACGATTTCGTTGAAAAAATCTTTAACGCTTCTGTTAATGTCGGCGAACATCTTAGTATGACAGATAGGTTAGACCGTTTTGTTCTGCACCCATTTTTAGGCATTCCGGTATTCTTATTCGTCATGTATTTGATGTTTATGTTCAGTATCAATGTTGGTAGCTCTTTTATTGATTTTTTTGACATGACAGCCGGTGCCATTTTTGTCGATCATTTTGGTGCTATGTTAAGTTCAATAGGCTCCCCAGATTGGCTAGTGACAATTCTCGCCGGTGGTGTTGGTCAAGGTGTTCAAACCGTTGCGACTTTTATTCCGGTTATTGCAGCGCTATTTTTAGTCTTGTCTGTACTTGAAGCATCGGGCTATATGGCCAGGGCGGCATTTGTTGTTGACGGTTTAATGCGTCGAATTGGTTTGCCCGGAAAAGCCTTTGTGCCAATGATAGTTGGTTTCGGCTGTTCTGTTCCGGCCATTATGGCAACTCGTACGTTAGGCAGTGAGCGTGAGCGTATCGTAACCGGTATGATGGCTCCTTTTATGTCTTGCGGTGCCCGCTTACCCGTTTACGCATTATTTGCAGCAGCTTTTTTCCCTGACTCGGGTCAGAATTTAGTCTTCATGCTGTATATTATTGGTATCTTTGCTGCTGTTGGTACAGGGCTTCTATTACGTCATACTGTTCTACCTGGAACTAGTAGTGCGGTAGTGATGGAATTACCAAGCTATGAAATGCCAAGAGTCAAAGCGGTACTATCTCGTACGGCCAAACGCACTAAAAGCTTTATTCTTGGTGCGGGTAAAACGATTGTAATCGTAGTGACGCTACTTAACTTTATTAATGCTATTGGCATAGATGGTAGTTTTGGTCATGAGGATAGCCAGGAGTCACTACTCAGTGTAGCCAGTCAACAAGTGACGCCTTTATTTTCTCCTATGGGTATTGAACAAGATAATTGGCCAGCAACTGTAGGTATTATTACTGGCATATTTGCTAAGGAAGCCGTAGTTGGTACCTTGAATAGTTTATATAGCACACCTAGTGTTGGTGCTGATGAGTTGGCATCGTTAGCTGATACATTCCATGCGGCATGGTTAACAATACCTGAAAACTTACTTGGTATCGCCCCTGATGACCCATTATCGATTGATGTTGGGAGTGTTGATAATATTGACACCGCAGCAGAAGAGTTAGCTGTTGATAAATCAACATTCAGTGCCTTACAATCTGGCTTTAGTGGACAAGTTGCTGCTTTTTCATATCTATTATTTATTCTACTTTACACGCCATGTGTTGCAGCTATGGGCGCGTTGGTTAATGAATTTGGTATTAAATGGGCGCGGTTTGCCGCGTTATGGACATTTGCTTTAGCTTATGGAACAGCCACTGTTGTTTATCAAGGTGCCACATTCAGTGAGCACCCTGTGCAATCAATGGCATGGATAAGTTTCTTTATGTTTGCATTGGTCATCTTCTATGTTTGGTTAAAGAAGAAAGGCCTCAAAGCTCAACAGATTATTCCCGGGATAAAAATTATTACTGGTTAAGCTAATTAATAGATGAATATTGAACAATAAACCCAGCTTTAGCTGGGTTTATTGTTTTTTTTACGCTTTTTGTAGTGCAATAGTTGTAACTGCTACAGTTCTGTAGGATCATCTTATTTTTAACAATATTGCCATGTGTGCCGAGAGGATTTTCATGAGTCAAGTGGACACCGAAGTACGTCCAAGTAACTTCATTCGTAATATCATTGACGAAGACCTAAAAAGTGGTAAGCACAATCATGTGCACACTCGTTTTCCACCAGAGCCGAACGGCTTTTTACATATTGGTCATGCCAAGTCTATTTGCTTAAACTTTGGTATAGCTAAAGATTATCAAGGCCAGTGTAACTTACGTTTTGATGATACTAACCCTGAGAAAGAAGATATTAACTATGTTAAATCTATTCAGGAAGACGTGCGCTGGTTGGGATTTGAATGGTCTGGCGATATTCGTTATTCATCGAACTATTTTGACCAATTGCATCAATATGCGATTGAGTTAATCAAAAAAGGGTTAGCTTACGTTTGTTTCTTAAACGGCGAACAAACCCGTGAATATCGTGGCACCTTAAAAGAACCAGGTAAAAACAGTCCCCATCGTGATTCATCTGTTGAAGAAAACCTCGCATTATTTGAAAAAATGCGTAATGGTGAATTCAAGGAAGGTGAGTGTGCCCTGCGGGCTAAAATTGATATGGCTTCGCCATTTATGTGTATGCGCGATCCAATCATTTATCGCATTCGATTTGCACATCATCACCAAACAGGTGATAAATGGTGCATATATCCAATGTATGATTTTACCCATTGTATTTCTGATGCGCTCGAAAATATTACTCATTCAGTCTGTACATTAGAGTTTCAAGATAATCGTCGTTTATATGACTGGGTATTAGATCATTTAGATGATTTTCAAGCGCCAAATCGAACTCGTCAATATGAGTTTTCGCGCTTAAATCTTGAATATACCTTAATGTCTAAGCGAAAATTGAATGATTTAGTCACTCGTAAGCTTGTTAACGGTTGGGACGACCCGCGTATGCCTACCATTGCTGGTTTGCGTCGTAGAGGTTATACACCGGGTTCAATTCGTGAGTTTTGTCAGCGTATCGGTGTGACTAAACAAGATAACTTAATTGAAGTGGGTATGTTAGATGCTTGCATTCGTGAAGAGTTAAACGAACATGCACCGCGTGCCATGGCAGTACTTCGGCCAATTAAAGTGGTTATTGAAAATTATCCACATGCTGAGCCTGAAAGTATTCAAGCTGCGGCGCATCCTTCTAATGAAGCGATGGGCACCCGTGAGTTATTTTTTGGTCGAGATTTATTTATCGATGCTGAAGATTTTAAAGAAGAAGCTAATAAGCACTTTAAACGTTTAGTGTTAGGTAAAGAAGTACGTTTACGTAATGCCTATGTGATTAAAGCAGAGCGCTGTGACAAAGACGCAGATGGCAACGTGACCACGGTTTACTGTAGTTATGACGATGAAACTTTAGGTAAAAACCCAGCTGATGGTCGCAAAGTAAAAGGCGTGATCCATTGGGTTGAAGCATCTTCTGCAAAACCTGCTGAGTTTCGTTTGTATGAACGTTTATTTACTGAAGCTAATCCAGCAACATTTGATACCGTGGATGAGGTGATTAATCCTAATTCATTGGTAGTATTAAATGGTTTGGTCGAGCCGAGCCTGGTGAATGCACCAGCTGAAAAAGCATATCAATTTGAGCGCGAAGGTTACTACTGTGCTGATAATAAAGACTCAAGTGCCGATCGCTTAGTATTTAACTTAACAGTACCGTTAAGAGATTCTTTCGCTTAACTCGTATTGTTTTACAAAAGGCGCTATATGCGCCTTTTTTATTATTTTTCAACTATGTAGAAAAGCTGATGAAAATAATTGCTGATGAAAACATGCCTTTTGTTGAGGCATTATTTGCAGAACTTGGCCAAATAGAGTTCGTCAATGGTAGAACCCTAACTGCTGAGCAAGTCAACGATGCTGATGTGCTATTAGTGCGCTCTGTTACCAAGGTTAATCAAGCTTTGTTGCAGCATGCCCATAAATTGAAATTTGTTGGTAGCGCCACCATTGGCACTGATCACATTGATATCGAGTATTTAAATCAGCGTGGCATTATGTTTTCAAACGCCCCAGGCTGTAACGCCACTGCGGTGGGTGAATTCGTTTTTATTGCACTTTTAGAGCTAGCTAAAAGGTTACAAACCTCATTAAAAGGTAAAGTGGTAGGGATTGTTGGAGCCGGTAATACTGGCACCGCTGCAGCCAAGTGTTTGCAAGCATATGGCTTGCAAGTTTTGTTATGCGATCCGCTTAAGCAAGCAGAAGGCGATAGCCGTCATTTTATCTCCCTTGATGAGTTGCTTGAACGTGCAGATATTGTGTCTTTACATGTACCCATTACTAAAGTCGGCCCACATAAAACCTGGTATTTATTTGATGAGCAAAAGCTCAAGTCATTAAAACCAAACATCTGGTTAATAAATTGCTGTCGTGGTGAGGTGATTGATAATCGGGCATTAATAAAGATTAAACAAACGCGAACAGATTTAAGAGTGATTCTCGATGTATGGGAAGGTGAGCCCAATCCAATGGCTGAACTGGTTCCTTTAGTTGAATTTGCTACCCCCCATATTGCTGGATATAGCTTAGAAGGTAAGGCTAGGGGCACTTTTATATTATATCAACAGCTCTGCCAACACTTGAATATTGCCGTTAATCAATCATTGAATTACTTATTACCAGAATTTGAGTTTAGTCAGTTACTGAATGTCGCCAACTTAGATGAAACCAGCTTACTTAAAATGTGCCGTTTAGTGTTTGATTTACGCGATGATGATGCGCTATTCAGGCAGCACTTTGGCAGCGCGGCAGGGTTTGACTTGCTGCGTAAGCAACATACCCACAGACGAGAGTTTAGTGCCTTAGCGGTTAAATATCCTGTGAATGATGCAAATACTGCAATTATAGATTGCAGAAATACCTTGTCATCATTGGGTTTTTCTTAATAAAAGTCTCGTTTAGTTAGCCATTCGTGACCTATTTTGTCATAAGGTTAGTCAGTTGAGAAAAAATCAACCTAATCGAACCATTTTTAACTAATCAGGCCTAGTATAAGCGCGGTAAACTAGGTAAATTGTTAGTCCAATAAGATTATTAGGAGTCGAGCGTTTATATGTCTCAGGAATTTAATGTTGTCGTTTTAGGTGCATCGGGCGCAGTGGGTCAAACAATGATTGAGATCCTTGAAGAGCGTAATTTTCCGGTTGCTAAGTTATTTCCTTTAGCGAGTAGTCGCAGTGCCGGCGAAACCGTGAGTTTTCATGGTAAACAGGTTGAAATTCTTGATGTAGAAAAATTCGACTGGACTCAAGCTCAAATTGGATTTTTCTCTGCAGGTGGAGATGTTTCTGAAAAGTGGGCACCAATAGCAGGTGAAGCCGGTTGTGTTGTTATCGATAATACCTCACATTTCAGATATGACATTGATGTACCATTAGTGATCCCTGAAGTGAATCCTGAAGCGATTGCAGATTTCCGTAACCGTAACATAATTGCTAACCCTAACTGTTCAACGATTCAGATGCTGGTTGCATTAAAGCCGATTTATGATGCTTTTGGTATTACGCGTATTAACGTGGCTACGTATCAATCGGTTTCTGGAACAGGTAAAAAAGCCATTGATGAGCTAGCGGGGCAATGCACTAAACTACTGCAAGGTTTACCTTCAGAGCCTAGCGTTTATCCAAAGCAGATAGCATTCAATGTGTTGCCACAAATTGATAAGTTTATGGAAAATGGCTACACCAAAGAAGAAATGAAAATGGTGTGGGAAACACAAAAAATATTTGGTGATGACGAAATCGTAGTTAATCCAACAGCGGTTCGTGTGCCGGTATTTTATGGTCATTCAGAAGCTATTCACCTTGAAACCCGTGAGCCTGTTGATGCAGAAGCTGTTAAAGCGGTACTTCGTGGCGCGCCAGGTGTGGTGTTATTTGAAAGTGATGATGAATACCCTACAGCGGTAACTGACTCAGCAGGTCATGATCCTGTTTTTGTTGGACGTGTCAGAAAAGATATTTCTCATTCTCATGGTATAAATTTATGGGTAACGGCCGATAACATTCGTAAGGGTGCGGCCTTAAACAGTGTTCAAATTGCTGAAATTTTAATTCGGGATTATTACTAAATATCCGATGAGTTAAATTTATCTTAGGTAATTGAGTTGTTTAGTCTAAAAAGCCCGCATTTTGTGGGCTTTTTTAGTTTTAGGCTTGTCGCTATAGTAGCAGGGCTGACAAACTTAGTTTATAGTCGTAAAAATGCCAAAATTTCATTAATCATCAATAATGTTAATAACAGTTAACGAAATTTTATAGCAAATAATTAACGATAAAAATGACCTAAAGCCAATTGTCACTATGACAAATGTTTCGTGCTAAAAGGGAAGGATTGAATGACATCTCGTACTTCATATTGGGTGGGCTTACTTTTATGTGCCGCCACAGCAGTCTCAGGAATTCAACTTTTTGCTTCGGCTCAAGCCGATACGCTTAAAATAACTGGCCCTAATGGCGAAGTTAAACAGGCAAACCGGCAATATGGCCCAACTACCTCAGCCGATACTTTTTGGAGTATTGCTCAGAAGGTTCGCCCTAATGATCAAGTTACCATTTATCAAGTTATGGCAGCATTATTTGATGCCAATCCCCAAGCATTTAGCGGAAATAATTTTAATACCTTAGAAAGAGGCATGATCCTAACTGTGCCTTCTGCAGAGGTAATGGCCTCTATTTCAAAGGAACAAGCTAAACTACGTGCAGAGCGCGACGATAGTGCAGTGAAACCTGTTGTTAAACAAACGCCGCGTCCAGTTGTTACGCCTGTAAAAGTAGAACAAGCACCAGTACCTGAAAAACCACTGCAAATAATTGCTCAAGCACCTGCCAAAATTAGCCAAACAGAGCCCCTTAGCGCAGCTAAACAGAGTGAGATTATTACCCTAAATAACCAACTTGATAACGCAAATAATAAAACATTGATGCTGACAGATGAGCTTGCTAGAGCACAAGATCAGCTGATGGCTACACGCAGTGATAATCAAATTTTAAAGCAAAAGTTAGCTGAACTAACTCAAAGTATTGGCCGTCTTGAAGAAGATTTACAGCTTTCGGGTGAAAAGCAAGCACAGCTGATTGCTGAAAATGAAGCGCTGGTTATTGAACTTGAAGAGGCTAATAAACCACCTGTAGAGCAACCCACTGATTTCTGGCGAAACTTAACCAGTAACACTGGGTTATTAATTGCTGCAGCAAGCTTGCCAATTTTATTAATTTTTGGCGTTATTGCTTTAATCATGCGTCGCCGTTCAAGTGCAAATACTGTTGCACCTGTTCAAACAGAAAATAAATCAGCCTCTAAGACTGATTTAAGCCGCACAGATGATGAAAATGGAGATGATCTTGAAGATCTTGCCATTCATCTTGATGGTGACGATGAAGAGTCCATCGATGATTTATTAGATTTAGATAGCTTAGAGATGCAGTCAGACACTGATTTAGTGATTGATGATGACCAGATGGACATGGCATCTGAAATGTTTTTAACACAAGCTGAAGATGAAATTGATGTCACGCCTGAAGTCGAAGAGGAAGATGAAGGAACTTCACTTGATGATCTGTGGGCTGAAGCCATGGAAGAGCAGGATTCTGAGCTTGAACCACTTGAAACTGATGAAGATTTAGACAGTTTGTTGGCAGGCCTTGACGATGAAGAAATTGATGAGGCTTCTCCAGCAGCGCTAGAAGATGATTTAGACGCATTGCTTGCTAATCTTGATGGTGAAACTGATGAAGTCGATGCACCTGCCGAAATGCTACAAGATGATTTAGACGCATTGCTTGCTAATCTCGATGGTGAAACTGATGCGACTGCTCCCGCAGTGCCAGAAGATGATTTAGACGCATTACTCGCAAATCTTGATGCTGAACCTGAAAGCAGTTCTGTTGAAGATCCCCTTGCTGAACAACAAGACAACATTGATGAATTATTAGCAGGATTCGACTTACCTGATGAGGATGCTTCAAATGAGACTGCCTCTGAACTTGAAACAAAGAATGACGTTAATAATAGTATCGTCGATGAAAATACAGCTGACGAAGATGATATCGACTCGCTACTAGCCAGTTTTGATCTTGATAATAAAACAGCAGATAAAGCTGATTTATCTGCCGAAATTGATAATGAAGATAACGATGCATTGCTAGCCAGTTTTGAGGCTGATGATGCCCCAGCAGAAACAGAAGCAACTCAAACTGAAAAAGAAACAGAAGATCTGACAGATGCTATTGCCGCTGAACTTGAGTCAGATAATGAAGCTGATGTAACTGAAGTTAATACTGATGACGATGATATCGATGCACTGCTAGCCAGTTTTGAGGCTGATGATGCCCCTGCAGAAACAGAAGCTACTGAAACTGAAATAGAAGATCTAGTAAATGAAATTGCCGTTGAACTTGAGTCAGATGATGAAGTTGATGCAAATGAAGTTAATACTAATGACGATGATATCGATGCACTGCTAGCCAGTTTTGAGGCTGATGATGCCCCAGCAGAAACTGAGGCAACTCAAACTGAAACAGAAACAGAAGATCTGACAGATGCTATTGCCGCTGAACTTGAGTCAGATAATGAAGTTGATGCAAATGAAGTTAATACAGATGACGATGATATCGATGCACTGCTAGCCAGTTTTGAGGCTGAAGATGCCCCAGCAGAAACTGAGGCCGAAGCTACTGAAACCAAAATAGAAGATCTGACAGATGCTATTGCCGCTGAACTTGAGTCAGATAATGAAGTTGATGCAAATGAAGTTAATACAGATGACGATGATATCGATGCACTGCTAGCCAGTTTTGAGGCTGAAGATGCCCCAGCAGAAACTGAGGCCGAAGCTACTGAAACCGAAATAGAAGATCTGGCAAATGAAATTGCCGCAGAACTTGAGTCAGATGATGAAGTAGATGCAAATGAAATTAATACAGATGACGATGATATAAACGCACTGCTAGCCAGTTTTGAGGCTGATGATGCCCCAGCAGAAACAGAAGCAACTGAAAAAGAAACAGAAGATCTAGCTGATGCTATTGCCGCTGAACTTGAGTCAGATGATGAAGTAAATGCAAATGAAATTAATACAGATGACGATGATATAAACGCACTGCTAGCCAGTTTTGAGGCTGATGATGCCCCAGCAGAAACTGAGGCCGAAGCTACTGAAACCGAAATAGAAGATCTGGCAAATGAAATTGCCGCAGAACTTGAGTCAGATGATGAAGTTGATGCAAATGAAGTTAATACAGATGACGATGATATAAATGCACTGCTAGCCAGTTTTGAGGCTGAGGATGCTAAAACAGATCAAGACGCTGACGTTGTCGATGAGCTTGCTATAAACACAGCAGCAAGCACAGCAGAAATTACATCAGAAGCTGCTGAAACTGAAACAGAAGATATGGTTGATGCTATCGCCGCTGGATCTGAGTCTGATAAAGGTGACGTTAGTCTTACTGAAGATGAATTTCTTGAATTTGATGAGCTGCCAGAAAATACCCCACATTTAGACTCACTATTAGCCGAGCTCGAATCAGCAACCCTTCAAGATGAAGCGGAAGAATTTCTATCTTTTGATGAAGATGATGAGCTAGACGATGATGATTTATCAAACCTAATTAATGAACTTGAGCTGGCGAACGAAACCACTGAACAAGATGACTTGAGTTTTGATGCATTAGAATCAGAGCTTAATCAAGCTGCGTCTGCCGAGGTTAATAGTGACAAAAATCTAACAAAAAGCGATGACATTGATGATTCAATTTTATCCGACGCCGAAAATGAGCTCGATGCTCTTTTAGCAGGAATGAGCGCTGAAGATGAGACGTTAAACGATGAGTTGAGCAATGATGCTCAAGAGTTAGATTTTTATGAGTCTGCGTTTGACAATACATCAGCACAAGTGAATAGTCCTGCAGAGCAGGTCACAGCTAAAGCTGAAAAAGACTCAGGATTTTTCAATGACTTAAAAGCAGCTAAAAAAGCACCTGCAGATTTATTGGATTGGGAAACTGATTTATTTAATCCTCCAGTCAAACCTGCAGCACCAACTGATAACCTTATTGATAACAGTAAGGACTTTTTAGTCGATGATGAAGATGTCGATTTCAGTGTAAATGACGATATTGATTTTAATATAGATGAAGACGAATTTGTCTTGTCAGATGATGGCTTGACCGTTGATGAGGCAATAGCGGCACTTGATGCAAAAGAGTCTAAATTAGCATCGCCACATATTACAGAGGCCGAACTAAGCAACTTTGAACGCGAGAATGGCTTTATTGATATCAATAAATTACTCAATGACGCAGATGAAGACGATAGCGTTGCCAGTGATAGATATAAAGAAATTGATGTTGATATGGGTGAGTTTGAATCACTTATTGGTAATGCCGATATGATCGATGTTGATGATGAAGAAAACTCCGTTAGCGCCAAGTTAGACTTGGCGCGTGCATACATCGAAATTGACGATGAAGATAATGCCAAAGCTTTATTAAAAGAAGTTCAAGCGAATGGAAATGATCGCCAACAAGCTGAAGCAAGTTCGTTGATGAAAAAGCTAACCTAAGCCTAAAATTACTATTTAAAACGGCGCTTAGACATGCGTCGTTTTTTTTATGCTAGAATGCGCGCCATTTTGATTTAAAGTGAAAGGTCAAGTTATGCGGATAGCGTTAGGTGTCGAATATGATGGCAGCAATTTTTTTGGTTGGCAGCGACAGGCCGAAGTCGATTCTGTACAGGAACAACTGGAAACAGCGCTTTCGTATATAGCCAATGCCCCGATTAGATTGCATTGCGCGGGTCGAACTGACTCGGGCGTTCATGGCACTGGTCAAGTAGTGCATTTTGATACTGACGTGATACGTCAAATGTCAGCGTGGACTTTAGGGGTAAATACTAAACTGCCTAACACTATTGCTGTGCGCTGGGCAAAAGAAGTCGATGACAGCTTTCATGCTCGCTATAGCGCCACGGCTAGACGCTATCGTTACATTATTTATAACCATTCACTACGCGCTGGAGTACTGTCTCAAGGTGTTAGCCATTACCGTGGTGAAATTAACGAAACCTTAATGCACCAAGCTGCACAAACATTGCTAGGTGAACATGATTTTACCAGCTTTAGAGCGCTGCACTGTCAGTCTAAAACCCCTTATCGCACAGTGCATCATGTCAGCGTGACTCGTCAAGGGATGTATATTCTGGTTGATATTAAAGCTAATGCCTTTTTACATCATATGGTCAGAAATATTGTTGGATCTTTGATTGAAGTGGGCTTAGGTCATCAACCTATTAACTGGTTAGCGCAGTTATTACTCGAGAAAAATCGAAAATTAGCAGCGCCAACAGCCAAACCTAATGGTTTATACCTGGTTGACGTTTCTTACCCTGAACAATATGATTTGCCTAAACTGGCTTTAGGGCCATTGTTTATGCTCGATTAATCAAGACAAAGGCTGCCAACCGTGATGCACACAGATACAATTACTGCACCCAATAAAGATGCTCATTTAGATGAGTGGCTACACTATCTACTTGCGATACATCCCAGCGAAATTGATATGGGACTTGCCAGAGTTTCTGCTGTCGCCGAGCGTTTAGCCTTAATTAATTTACAACCTGCACAGGTGATCACGGTAGCGGGAACCAATGGCAAAGGCACTACCTGCGCCATGTTAGAGTCGATATTAATTCAAAGTGGCAAAACAGTTGGTGTATACAGCTCGCCGCATTTACTCCGTTATAATGAGCGGGTCAGAATTAATCAGCAAGATTGCAGTGATGACCAATTCATTGCCGCATTTCAAGCCATTGAACAAGCTAGGGCAGAGATATCACTGACATTCTTTGAGTACGCCACTTTGGCTGGTTTATATTTATTTAAACACGCTCAGCTAGACGTGATTATTTTAGAGGTAGGTTTAGGCGGCCGTTTAGATGCTACCAATATGATTGACTCAACCGCGACCATAATTACTTCCATAGATTTAGACCATCAAGAATACTTAGGTGATACCCGAGAGTTAGTCGGGCGTGAAAAAGCGGGCGTGTGTCGCAGTGAGTGTATCAGCATAATAGGTGAACCTAATTTACCGCAGTCGGTAGTTGATTATGCACAACAAATTAGTTGCCAGCTTATCAGGGTAGGGCACGAGTTTGATTATCAGCTTAATAATGATAGCTGGACGTTCTCTACTCATACAACACAATCTCCAGCATTGACATTGCCTACATTGCCATTAGCGAATGCGGCATGCGTGGTTGCACTTATGGATAAGCTTTGGCCCGAAATCAACTCTGCAACGATTAACAAAGGTCTTGAGTTGGCAAGTTTACCGGGCCGGTTGGAGTGCGTTAACCAAACACCGTTAGTCTTGGTTGATGTTGCACATAATCCACACGCGGCAAAATATCTTGCTGAACAGTTACGCAAAAAAATAGCCATATCAGGCAAAATTGTCGCCATTTGTGGCATGTTAAAAGATAAAGATATATCAGGCGTTTTTGCAGAACTTGTTGATGTAGTGAATCACTGGAATATGGTGACACTATCGACAGATCGTGGTGCTAGTTCAGCGCAATTGATTGCTTTGATGGAGCCCATTGCACAAAATCAGCTAAATCATGATGGTGTTTTTCAATTGAATGCTTTTAATAATATGAATGAGGCCTGGACAGCGGTAAATGCTACTATTGAGTCTAATGATGTGGTAATTGTATTTGGCTCTTTTTATACTGTCGCTGCTTTTAAATTGTTAATGTAACACTGGGATAAAATCTTGAAACTTCAATTTCAAAACCGTTTGGTTGGAACTATAGTGCTTGTTGCCCTTGGGGTAATTTTCTTACCTGATCTTTTAGATGGAAAAAAAGCCAAAGTAGTCGAAGAGTTTACTGAAATACCTTTACGTTCAGCGCCTCTAGTTCAGAGCAAGCCATTAACACCAGATGATTTTGAAGTCCTTGATGTTGCCAGTGTCGATATTGTTGGTGACGATGATGAATCTCGAGTGGATCCTGATGTGGTTCCTTTAGGTAATAATGCAGCAGAACCTTTAGCCAAAGAGCCAGTGGCAAAAAAAGTGATTGAGACCGCAAAAGCTCAACCTAAATCTGTTCCAAGTAAACCTGTAGTCGAAAAAGTCGTGCCCAAGCCTGCTCCTAAGCCAGTTGTTAAAGCAGCATCAAGCCCAATTAAGTCCGGTTATACCTTACAATTAGGTGGGTTTAATAGTGCGACTAATGTTAATGCGTTAATCGCTAAACTCAGATTGTCAGGATATACCGCCTATACACTACCTGAAAAACCGGTAGAGGGAACACTGACTCGCGTATTTGTTGGCCCTGAAGTGTCAATGGACAAGCTCGAAGCACGTCAAGCCTCGATAGCGAAACTAACCGGGTTAAAAGGTAAAATTATCGCTTATGATCCAATGGACAATTAATCTTAGTCAACATACATACTAAGTTGTTATATGCGGCCATTCATTGATTGCATAGATTTTTTTACTTAGATTGATAATTTATCTGTTGTAGAAATTGATTGTTCTGATTCATGTATGATTAATTTAGTCGATCGGGGGTGAGAAAAGTCTTCACCTCTGTTAGAATCGCGCCGTCTTAGTGTTTACCCGGATCCCCATCTCAATGGTTTGGATTGATTACGCAATTATTATTGTTATTAGCTTATCTACCATCATTAGTTTAGTGCGTGGATTTGCCAAAGAAGCCATGTCGTTAGTGGTATGGTTTGCGGCTTTTTTTATCGCCAGTCAATTTTATCTCGACCTTGCTGTTCATCTAACGCAAATGCAAGATGCAATGGTGCGTAATGGTGTCGCAATTGCCATTCTTTTCATTGCGACGCTTATTATTGGTGCACTTGTTAATTATCTTTTAGGTCAACTCGTTGCTAAAACTGGACTGTCAGGTACCGATAGAGTACTTGGTTTGTGTTTTGGTGCTATTCGCGGGGCGTTAATCGTCAGCGCGTTACTCTTTTTTATGGATGCGTTTACTGGTTTTCCTTCAACCGATTGGTGGAAGGCATCAGTGCTCGTGCCCGAATTTGGTGTGGTTATTCAATGGTTTTTTGACTACTTGGAAAACACATCAAGCTTTGTACCCAAAATCTAAAACAATAAAACACCTTACAGTAAGGAACCTTACCCATGTGTGGTATCGTCGGAATAGTAGGCAAGTCTACAGTTAATCAAACGATTTATGATGCGCTGACAGTGCTTCAACATCGTGGACAAGACGCAGCAGGTATTGTAACCGTTGACGTAAATGCATTTCGTTTACGCAAAGCAAATGGTTTGGTTAAAGATGTATTTGAACCAAAACATATGCAACGTTTACAAGGCAATGCTGGTATCGGCCACGTACGTTACCCAACTGCAGGTAGCTCAAGCGCGTCTGAAGCTCAACCGTTTTACGTTAACTCACCGTTTGGTATTTCATTGGCTCACAATGGTAATTTAACCAATACTACTGAATTAGCTGCAAGCTTAATAACCAAACGTCGTCATATCAATACCACTTCAGATTCTGAAATTTTATTGAATTTGTTAGCCGATGAGTTGCAAGAAACCCGCAGCTTAACGCTATCAGCAGACGAAGTTTTTGACGCTATTAGTAAAGTTCATGCTCAAACCCGCGGTGCTTATGCGGTTGCAGCAATGATCATCGGCCAGGGCTTAGTGGCATTTCGTGATCCTTTTGGCATTCGCCCATTGGTATTAGGTAAGCATGAAACCGCATCTGGCACTGAATACATGGTTGCATCTGAAAGCGTTGCTTTAGACGCAGTTGGTTTTGAAGTGATGCGTGACGTTGCTCCTGGTGAAGCGATTTACGTAACTCTTGATGGTCAATTATTTACTCGTCAATGTGCTGTTAACCCAAGTTATTCGCCATGTATTTTCGAGTTTGTTTATTTTGCGCGTCCTGACTCGACTATCGATAATATTTCGGTATATGCAAGTCGCGTGAATATGGGCACCAAGTTAGGCGAAAAAATCAAAAAAGAATGGGACGAACACGACATTGACGTGGTTATTCCTATTCCTGAAACCTCATGTGATGTGGCATTAGAAATCGCTCGCCATATGAACTTACCGTATCGCCAAGGTTTTGTTAAAAACCGTTATATTGGCCGTACGTTCATCATGCCAGGTCAACAAGAGCGTAAGAAATCAGTACGCCGTAAACTGAACGCTATTAATGCCGAGTTTAAAGGTAAGAATGTGTTATTGGTTGATGATTCTATTGTGCGTGGTACGACTTCAGAACAGATTATCGAAATGGCACGTGATGCAGGGGCTAAGAAAGTGTATTTTGCTTCGGCAGCACCTGAAATTCGTTTCCCGAACGTTTATGGTATTGATATGCCAACCACCAATGAGCTAATTGCCCATGGTCGTGATGCGGATGAAATTGCCAAGCTTATCGGTGCCGACGGTATTATTTTCCAGGATTTAACTGACTTGATTGAAGCTGTTAGAATGGAAAACCCAGAAATTAAACGTTTTGAAACATCGGTATTTGATGGTCATTATATTACTAATGATGTTGATCAAGCATATTTAGATCACATTATGCAGTTACGTAATGATGATGCTAAAGCGAATCGAACCAAAGATATCGGCACTAATTTAGAAATGCACAATGAGTGTCATCCTTAAGTTAAATCGTTAGTCGATGTAATGACAAAAGCCTGCTAAATGCAGGCTTTTTTGTTTTTCAAACACTTAACTAGCAATTTAAAGTTGATTTGAGATGTTACTGTTTATTTTTTGTTACTTGTTGTTTGTTGTTTGTTGTTTGTTGTTAATTTGCTGTATGGTTGCTGTGTGCTGGTTGTTATTCGTTGCTGTCGGCTAACATATCAATATTTTGAATCAATCATTGTCTACTAGAGCTATTTACCTATCTTGGCAGCAAAGGATACATCATGTTTAAAAGTGCAAAAATTCTGCAGTTGGCCTTCTTTATATTTTCATTATTCTTATTGAGTTCTTGTGGTCATGTGAATGATGACCCATCTGAGTTAACGTATTCAGGAAGCACAATTAGGGTTCAGTACTCAAAAGGTCCCGTCGTCGGTGCAACAGCTCTGCTTAAAGATGGGATCGGTACAACGATAGCGGGTCCAGTAACAACAGATGACGATGGCAAAGCAACATTTGATGACATCACGTATTTAGGACTTGTTTATACAGTTTTCAGCGGCGGAACCTACGTCGATGAAACCACAGGAATGATTGTAGTTTTAGATAGCAGTTTTCAAATGCGTTCAGGAGTTATTGATAATACGGGGGCTGGGACGCTTGAATTAACCGCAACACCTTTGACCGAAATAGGTTTTAAACGTGCAATCTCAAATAACAATGGGGCAATTGTTCTTAATACCGTAAATGATGAAATCGATCGAGTTGCTAACGACTTCGGACTCGATGGTATCGATTTAACGACTGTAATACCAAGCAAAATTGACTAGATAACTAGTGATAGTCAAGAAGATCTCTACGGTATAGTTCTGGCGGCTATTAGTCAGCAACTTCTTAACAATAACCAAATTGCTAATACCAATACCCTCCGAAATTATATTGATAATAATGCTATCAGTTTTAATCAGGTTGCCTATAGCATAGCGTTATCTGATTTACTTACAAATCCAATTACCCAAATTTATATAAATTCTCAAGCACTAGATAGTATAACTTCACTAGCGGGCAGTTCTTCAAAATACTCAATTGGCGGTTATGTCACAGGCCTATCAGGTAGCATAATAGTTCAAGCAAATAATGCTCATGATCTAAAAATTACGACCAAAGGGCCTTTCACTTTTTACTTCCTACAATCCGAAAATACAGATTATAACGTGGCCGTATCGGTACACCCTGCAGGGCAAACCTGTAGCGTAGCGAATGGCAGTGGCACGATAGGTGCGGTTAACGTCACCAATGTCGCGATCAGTTGTGTTGATAATCCGCCGTCGACGTACACTCTTGGTGGTGTGATAAGCGGATTAACCGGCACAGTGGTGCTACTCAATAATGGCGGTGATGCATATACCGCAACCAGCAGTGGCAGCTTTACTTTTGCGACCAGTTTGCTTGAAAAGGCTGCTTATAGCGTGACCGTATCGGCTCA
Organism: Shewanella glacialimarina; assembly: GCF_020511155.1. Taxonomy (NCBI): domain Bacteria; kingdom Pseudomonadati; phylum Pseudomonadota; class Gammaproteobacteria; order Alteromonadales; family Shewanellaceae; genus Shewanella; species Shewanella glacialimarina. The sequence goes on from NZ_CP041216.1 coordinate 1,441,157, forward strand.
ACCAGCGGGTCAAACCTGTAGTGTGGACAATGGCAGTGGCAGCATTGGTTCAGCCAATATTGATGATATTGAGATCAATTGTGCTGCTAATTTGAATTTTGTCTGGTTTGCATCAAATGGCAGTCCAATTGGAACATTTTGGCATCTTGGTGATAACCGATGGGAAAGAGAAACTCAAGGGGCTTGTGCTAGTTTTACGCAAAATGGCGGTAACACATCATCACTATTTTTAAGTAATAGCAGTGGACTTGAAAATATTGTTATTAATTTAGATGAAAACAGCATTACCTCTGATATTAACTCAGAAATTCTTGAAATATTTGCCTTTGGTATTCAAGAGCGAGCGGAGTCTTATGATGCATTGTTATGCCCAAGTACCAGTAATGATAAAACACCAGAGTTTACTTCCGCCGATGCAGCAGAGGTAAATGGTGGTAGAACTATGGTGCTGACGTTAGAAGCCCGTGATGCAGATATTCCTTTGGATACGTTAAGCTTTTCACTCAGTGATAACCTTCAATTTGATAATCATTTATTTGAATTGCGAAACTTTACTGAAAAAAGAGCGGCCGCTTGCCGTGCCGGATATCAAAACCAAGGAAATCCAACTGACCCGAATAATGACAATTACTTTTTTGTTGATGAAAGTGCCACGACGCTGCAGTCATGCCAAGCGGTTTGTAATCAGTACCCTTTAAATGGTAATACAAATGAGCTCAGTTGTAAGGGAATTGAATTTCGTGAAGAGGGGGCTAACTCTGTTGATAAGACGGCCAGATGCGAAATTTGGACTGCAGCCATTGTAACAACAGCACCTCAATACACTTACAGCTGTTACGCAAGGTTAAATGAAATTCCTGAAGTATTGTCATTTAAAAATCCACCTGATTTTGATGAACCATCAGATAACGATTACAACAACGTCTATGAGGTTGAAGCTATCGTGTCAGATGGGGATGATAGCCACAACACCTCTCAAATTATCAAGGTCAGCGTTTTCCCCGAAGGCGAATATATTGGCACTAGTGGCACCGCTTGCCGAGCTGGTTCTCAGAACGAAGGACACCCTGAAGATCCTGATAACGATAATTATTTTATTGTCTCGAACGACGAAGATTCTTTAGCAAGCTGCCAAGCGCTTTGTAATAGCTACCCAACAGAAAATGATCCTCTTGTTAATTGTACAGGCGTGGAATTTCGATTAGAAGGTGCTGATTATGCCGATACAACAGCGCGATGTGAGCTTTGGACAGTGCCCATTATTGCCACTACCCCACAAAAAGAATATGGCTGTTATTTACGTGAGTTAGTACTGAATGAATACACCCCCGACATTAGTACGTTTGTTGGAAAATACAATGGCTATGGAATAGCAGAAATGGTTTTAGAAAAAAAATCATCGAATGAATTGACTTGGATAGAAAATGGGCAAAGTTGGACTGTTTCACTTACTGCAGATAGAAACTTTCTTAATGTTGGTACTGATTATCCCGATTGGGGGCCATTTTCACCACGACGACAAGTAAAAGTTATCTGGGATGCCCATGAAGTGGCTGCTCTGCACTTTGATAAAACTCGCCCATGGGACTTTAGTTTGCGATTAGAAGGCGCCAACATTTACAGCCGGACTTGGTCAGAAGCTAAGGCTGCAAAGTCACAAGGTGTTTATCAAGCTTATATCGATCTTAACCCAGATAATAACTTTATTCGTGTTGAGGAAGCCCAGCGGCAAATAAGAGAGTTGAAGTGGGCCGTTGCTGAACTCATAAACACCGCAGAAGGCTATAAGGACTATAAAAAGGATTTAGGTGCCTACGGCCGCACTGATGAAGCGGACAGGCGAATTGGTACTTTTAAATCATATGTCACCGCTGAAGTACTCTCAATTTGGGTTGATGAGATTGTGCCTTTTATTGGTGAAAATGATGATCTCGAATTGTATTACATGTTGGAGTTCACCAAAAATGACTTCAGAGCTCGCCCTGATGATTTAAACTGGACTAACAGTGATGTCATATTGGAATCAATAACTCAGCCAAACGGAGATAAAATTACCAATATTAACAATGGTATCGAAGACGCTTTTATTCCTGGTGCATCAACAGAAAAAACCATCGTGGTCGAACAGTGGCAATCATTACGTTATGGTGGGTTAATGTTTGAATTTGATGACCTGCCAAGTAATTCTAATTATTGGTTTTCACAATACGGTATCTTTGATTCAGGCTGGAAAAACGGTGAGCATCGGACATGGGCCGGTGGCGCAACAACACTTTCAAGATCACTCGATTTTAGTTATTTCACGCTAGATCCAGATGACTTAGAATACAACAAGCCTGAATTAAAGATCCACGATATTAGGTTTGAGTGGAATGAACCCATCCGTTTGACCTATGAATTTACCAAGCGCACTGCAGAGCAGCATGAAGAGTTTCTTCAAAAGAGCACGCTTTATTGTGCCGATCCGGTACTTAAAGATGACAAGTATGACAAGCGATGGAGCAGCAAAATAATGGCACCTGGTTTTGTTATCAGAAACGAAACCGGTTACACCTATAGTGTTTCACTTGAACAAGTAGGGCCTGTTTATTCTCAAGAAATTGGGCCAGGAAAAATATTTAGTCGAGATACTTTCTGGGGACCTTTTACCATAGCAGCAAATCTTAATTTGACTGGCGAGCAAAAATACTCAGATTGGGATGTTATTGTTCCCATTGCACAGTTTACTGCAGAAACGTTATTCACTCTCTATACAGGAGGAGCCGGCAAGATTGGATCATTTGGCCAATTATTTAAAGCCGGCGTGAGGTCCACCGCTTCTTCAGCAACAGCGTTAAAGGGAGCGGCTTTTCTTTCTAGGTCTAGTTTTGGAAGGGCCTTATTATGGGTAGGAAGACAATACATATCAAAACCCACTGGTAGCTGGACTATAAGAATTATTAAAGGCGCAGCAACTGGAGCTGCTGTAACCGTGGCAACATATGATATTAATCAAGAGGTTAACCGCGCTTTTACAGACGCTTTGTATAAGAATGTATATGCAGAAGAAAATATCAAAGAAAGCAGAGCTGGTAGTTATTCTGGAGCTTATGGCCGCGTGCAAATGTATCACATTATAGGCGGCCCACGCTTACCCTGCTTAGATGCTGACGATAACATAGTAATAGAATCAGATGAATTGCAAATATTGAATGATGAAGAGTGTTCAAATAACCCTAGATGTTCGATGGACTAATTAACCTGATAACGGTTTAAACCATAACAAATGAGATTGAAATAGACATCTGTGGTATGACGTCGTGGCTAGTTCACGTTTACGTTGTGTAATTTATGCTGGCAAGCTAGTTAAAAATAAGATGTGAAAACGCATAGCGTTGACTCATTCTTCGCCCAACTAGAACCTTATATGGTTATTGTCGAAGCACATAATGGATCTAACTTTTGGGTACCGTAGCTTCAAAGGTTTGGTTATGATGCTAAGCTAATTGTGCTTCGGTAAGTTGTCACTTGCAGTCATGGAAATATGAATAATTATGACGATACCGTTTGTTATAGCTAATGCAGTTCAAAAACCTAACATGTTTTTTTAAAGCCAAAACTAGTCGAGCAGCAAGACGCCGGTGTGAATTATGAAACATCACTGACCACGTGGCCTTGATATTACGAGTATCCTGAATATCTTTGCTGCAGATAATAAATATCAATCAAGTATTGGACTTGTTAACCTAACCAGAGTGCAGCCGTTTGGTAATTTAGTGGATCAAAGTAAACCTTTACAAAAGGGGCGATTTCTAACACGCTTATCCTCTCAATAAGCATCAGCTTTTGAAGACTACAGGCATCCAATTTATATCGCTTTGCCTTTGAGTAATTTTCGCATCCACATTCGATTAGGGCTCAGCAGGGTTTGTGTTTCAAGATTAATAGGCATGATTTCACCGCATAGGCTTGCAGCCAGACACTCGGCAACTAAGGGCGCTGAACTTAACCCCCGAGAGCCACATCCGCCTAAAACAAATAACCCATCATGAATAGGAGCTGGTGTCGTTTGCCAGTATTGTTGCCATAAACTGGGTTTATCTTTGCTGGCTTGTTGAGTTTGGTAGCGTTTATTTAATTCTGCCATATCAGTTGCATAACCCATTACCGGAAAATGGTCGCGACTGACCATTCTAATACCGACACGGGCTTCATTTTTACTCACATCGATATCGTCTGGCCAACTTACATCAGCAAAGCTTTGGCTCATTTTCTTACCGTTTTCTTGTTGTTCAGTCGGACAAAAATCTAAATGTTGAGGATTTTTGACATAACTGGCGCCGACACAGTGAAGTTCTTCATAAACCGGGGTTAAGTAGCCATTGGCGCAAATCACCGTTTTTAGACTGGCAAGTGTTCCTTGTGAAGGTACATGGCTGACCTGTCCCCTGAAGCCGCTGAGCGGGATCTCACGGGTTTGTTGATAACGGGTTAAATTTGCACCATTGGCAACGACTAACTGCTGGTGAAAGGCGATAGGTGAGTCTTGTTCGTTACACAGTTGCTCGCCAGAAAATAATCCCCAACCTTGCGCTGTTTGTTTGATAGATTCAATATTGCAGTTCATCTTTATGGTGATATTGCCAATAGCGATAGCATGATCTAATGAGGCTTTGGCAAATTCATAGGGGCAAATCCATCCTCCTAAAGGGTAAAACAAACCTGTTTGCTTTATTTCTACACCGGCAATGTCGCTCGCTTGATTTGCCGATACCGGACGAGCAATATCATCAGGCCAGTCCTGGCCTTTGATTATTTTATCCAGCCGCGCTTTGCTGCGTTCATCAAAACCTGTGTGAAGTACACCACAGAAGCCATGACTAACGTTATAACCTTGACTGGTTAAACGTTGAATCCGCTGACGACTATACAAAAAAGCCTGTTGAAAAAATTGACTTAATGCATCATTTTCGGGTGTGAGCAAAGGATAAATGGCACCTTGTCTATTGCCTGACGCACCTTGACCAATCTCTTCGTCCTGACAATAAAGCACCACGCTTTTGCCTCTTTCTGCTAACGATAAAGCGAGTGAAGCACTGGCTATACCGCCACCAATAATTCCTATGTGCTGATTAATTGATGCAGGCGTAAGCGGACCTTGATAGGCGAAAGTAGCTTGTTGTTGATGCCTTAATGCTTGTCGCTCTTGGCAAGCAATCGTATCAACAGCGTTAGTCGATGTGGTTGGCCCAGTTACTTCCTGAGTGATTGAAGCAGTGGTTTGCTCCGTCAATAACTTAAACCCAGCCTGAGCAATAGCTGTTTGCAGAGAATAGAAAAATGGATCCGTTTGCGTGATTGGTTTGTCGTAAATACTGATTGCCGTATTATTATGGCTAAGTCTGCCGAGTTGCCAAACATTGGCTATCTGGTAAAAGTGATCCCTTAATAAGGGCGTCATCGTATCGGAACAGGCAAACCAATGGTGAACCTTATGTTGAATATTGGCTACGCTTGATAATTGCAGCTCAGTGCGACTAAAGTAGCAGTCTATTGAAATATCATCTCGAATATTAATGCGCTGACAGCCTTCAATCGGCGCAATGGCAATATCTAAAATAAAATCGCATAATATTTGTTTAAAATGTAACATAAAAGCATTAAATTCAGCTTGTTGCTCTTTGCTATGATGAGTAAATAAACTCACATGCAAACGACCATGTTGCCAGGCTGGGCTGGTTTGTTTTAATTGTGTAAATGCAGCCACTAAATCATTAATATGTGACGGTTCAGCTAGGCCTAAATGTCCAACATGGATCAGCTTTGTTTCTGTATCAAGTTGTTTTATAAGCCGCTGGAGATAATTCAGATAATGATTTACCATGATTAAATTGGTGCTTTTACTCAAAATAGTTTACTCAAACAGGAATAATTAACATTATTTTACCTGTGTTTATGGAAAGCTGACCACTTAAATGCCGTAAAACAGATATTATTGCCGCAATTAAGTGCCGACATCTACTAAATGGATATCAAATAATGAAAAGAGTCGTGATCACCGGGCTAGGTATAGTTTCAAGTATCGGTAACAATAAGCAAGAAGTGTTAGATTCACTTAAGGCGGGTCGCAGTGGCATTACCCATTCAGCGCAGTTTGAAGAAATGAAGCTGCGCAGCCACGTTTGGGGCGATATTAAAATCAATCCGGCAGACCATATTGACCGTAAAGCACTACGTTTTATGGGCGATGCAGCGGCTTATGCTTATATCGCGATGCAAGAAGCGATTGCTGATGCTAATTTGACTGAAGAGCAGTATTCACATGACCGTGTTGGATTAGTGGTTGGTACCGGTGGTGCGTCTTCTTCAAATCAAGTACAAGCCGCTGACACCTTGCGCGAAAAAGGCGTCAAACGTGTCGGGCCTTATATAGTGCCACGCATTATGTCTAGCACTGCTAGCGCGTGCCTAGCAACGCCGTTTAAAATCAGAGGCGTTAACTACTCCATTAGTTCTGCCTGTGCAACATCTTCCCACTGTATCGGCCATGCCGTTGAGCTTATCCAAATGGGTAAGCAAGACATGGTATTTGCTGGTGGCTCTGAAGAAGTTGATTGGACGCTTACTATGGGCTTTGATGCTATGGGAGCGCTATCGACTAAATATAATGATAACCCAACTAAAGCATCGCGCACCTATGATGCAGACCGTGATGGTTTTGTGATTTCTGGCGGCGGTGGCATAGTCGTTGTTGAAGAGTTAGAGCATGCTTTAGCCCGAGGCGCAAAAATTTATGCTGAAGTTATTGGCTATGGCGCATCGTCAGACGGTTACGACATGGTTGCACCATCAGGCGAGGGCGCGGTTCGTTGTATGAACCTAGCACTAGCGGATGTTGATACACCGATTGATTATGTTAACTCCCATGGTACCTCTACTCCAGTTGGTGATGTTCGTGAACTAGAAGCACTACGTGCGGTATTTAAAGATAAAATGCCTCCTGTTGCATCAACTAAGTCACTTACTGGTCATGCACTAGGCGCTGCGGGCGTGCATGAAGCGATTTACAGTATGTTGATGATGGAAAATAACTTTATTGCACCAAGTATCAATATTGATAACATTGATGAGCAAGCGAAAGATATTCCTATTGTTCGCGAGCTACGTGAAGCTAACTTAACAACAATTATGAGCAATAGCTTTGGTTTTGGTGGCACAAATGCCACATTGGTTATGCGCAAATATAAGTAACGTCTTACAGTTTACCCAATAAAAAACCAGTCGTTAGACTGGTTTTTTTATTGCTATAGCTTGGGTAGCTAATTAAATACTTAATCTATTGCATCATGGGGCCAAAACCTAAGCTCCATAAAATAACGCTTGAACCCATCAACGCGACCAGTAAGACCAAACCTGCCGTCACTACCGAACTTGCATAGATAAAGCCTTTTTCTTCTGGAATGTTCATTATTATCGGAACACCGGCATAAAGCAGGTATACAGAGTAGGCTAAACCGAATAAACCGACCACCATAATAAACCATAGTACCGGATATAAAGCGGCTAAACCGACCATAAATAAAGGTGTTGCGGTATAGGCAGCGAGTTCAACGGCTTGGGTATAAGTTGGGTCTGCATCAAATGTTTTACCCATCCAGTAGGCCAGATATGCTAAGGCCAGCACGCCAGCAATAAGGCCAAAGTACATTCCAACAGACATTATCATCGCACTTTCACTGGTTAGAAATAAGGCCTCCCCAGCACCAGGGTTCCAACCAATATGTGCGGTTGCAAAATATGCACATATCGCAGGGATGAGGGCAATAAGCAGCACATGGCTAAGGCTGCTTTTGAGTGCCTCATGATTTTTTTCAATTGTTTGCCACTCTTGTTTTGGATGAGTGTAAAGCCCCATTAAGTGATTCAGTATCATTATTGTTATCCTTGTTTAGCACATTACTACAAGCTCGCCAAACTACAGACGAACTGACTACAGCTCTTTACAATCGCCTTAATCAGTCCTGCGTATACTTAGCACTACAAAATTGAGTAGTAATATTGCCAAGTAATAACCTCATTCCTAATTTGAAGTATATCTATTAAGGTAATTGAATGCGCTTGTTAATATTAAGTTAAAACTAACTGCGCATAAGACTATTTATTGAACATAAATGGCATTTCGTCAAGCGGTATTATGTTTTTGTGTTCATAAAAAAAATATCTGCAGGTAAGATAGTCACAGATACTTGATAGGATAATGGGCTTTATGCAGCAACTACTTGCACCAATTAATGAGTTTTTAGGTTGTGAAACCCCTAACAGTTGGATTGAACATGCTAAAAAACCGCAACAATTAACGGATTTATTAATCGACCACTGTAACTGCGAGTTAAAAGCGGCTCAAACCGCGATGATGATGGTGCGTAAATATGCGATTGATAAAAGCAGCGCAAATATACTAAAAACCTGGGCTAAACCCTATGAAGATTTTGTCTATAGCCAAGCCCGAGATGCTCATGCTTTTCTTAACCGTGATGTGAAAAAGAATGACATTACTAATGAGCTAGTTGCTAACCATCGTTTAAGTATTAGTGCTGATTTACTATCAAAAATGATTAAGTTGATTAAAGAAGAGTTCCATCATTTTGAGCAAGTACTACAAATTATGACGGCTAGAGGCATTGATTACAGTAATATTCGTGCAGGTAGCTATGCTAAACAGCTCATTAACCATGTACGTACCCATGAACCGCTCACTATAGTAGATAAGCTAATAGTAGGTGCATTTATTGAGGCTCGCTCATGTGAGCGATTTGCTAAAATTGCCCCTCACTTAGATGATGAATTAAATAAGTTTTATATTTCTTTGTTGCGTTCAGAAGCGCGTCACTATCAAGATTATTTATCACTTGCTCAAGATGTAGCGGGTGAGGATATCAGTGATCGTATCGCGTATTTCAGGGTGCAAGAAGCGGCATTGATTATGACTGATGATACCGAGTTTCGATTTCACAGTGGCGTGCCAGTGTAGTTATAGGTAACGATACACAGCTCTTGTAATGCTTTGGTGCGTGATTGAGTTGAATACATCATTGGCAAAAAATAAAAAATCAGTGTTTTGAGACCGTTTTTGATGTCGAATTAATTTTCAATAAAAGGTAATTGCACCAATTCACAACCTGATTTATCAACCATTAATACACTGCCTTGGGTATACCAGTCGCCAACAACAACCCGCTTTTTGCCTTCGGCTAATAAGTGAATGTTAGGGCGATGAGTGTGGCCATGTATCATAAGATCACAACCGGTTTCAGCAAGTAAACGCTGAACAGCACTTGGCTCAACATCCATAATTTCATAATGTTTTTGCTGATTGCCCGTTTGACTTTTTTGCCTGATTTTAGCGGCAATATTTAGGCGGGTCTGTTTAGGCAAGTGTGAATAAATCCAGCGGACTATGGCTAGGCTGCGAAAGCGTCTAAAGCGCTGGTAACCAATGTCTAAAGTACATAAGCTATCGCCGTGCAAAATAACCGTTGAGTTGTCATAAAGATTGGTTTTATACACATCGGGTAATAAGGTCATGCCTGCTTTGCGACAGAATGCCTCACCGACCATAAAGTCTCGGTTACCCTGGGTGAAAAAAACCGGTATATGTTGAGACACTAGCTTGATGGAATTAGCTATTTCAATGGTATATATTTCGGCGATATCATCACCCATCCACACTTCGAACAAGTCACCAATAATATAAAGTGCTTCTACATTATCTAAGCCTTGTTTTAGAAACAGCAAGAATGCCTGGGTGATGTCAGGGCGATCTGCACTTAAATGCAAATCACCCACAAAAGCGGTACGCATTACTTAACAGATACGCTTTGAATAATAATCGCTTCTAATGGTACATCTTGATGCATGCCACGGTTACCTGTTGCGACCACTTTCATTTTTTCAATGATGTCTAAACCTTCAACCACTTCACCAAACACACAGTAACCCCAGCCTTGAGACGTTTCTGACTTAAAATCAAGGAATGTATTGTCATTGACGTTGATAAAGAATTGCGCTGTAGCTGAATGAGGATCAGAAGTACGTGCCATGGCTACCGTACCCTTGCGGTTTGATAAGCCATTGCTTGCTTCGTTTTTAATTGAAGCATTAACACGTTTTTGATCCATTTCTTCTGTAAAACCACCGCCTTGGATCATAAATCCATCAATTACACGGTGGAAAACAGTGCCTTCGTAAAAGCCTTCTTCTACGTATTTCATGAAGTTAGCCGCTGTAATAGGGGCTTTTTCAGCATCAAGTTGTAAGCTAATGTCACCAAGGTTGGTATGTAAAGTAATCATGAAGTCTCACTTAGATAAAATAATTTGCGGCGATTCTAACTTATCTTGATTGCTGCTTAAAGCATTGTGTTCAAAAGCGTGTCCATCATGCTAGAATCGCTAGGAATTATTTTTCGATTAATATGCTTAAAAGAGAACTTCGATGTTAAAGATTTACAACAGTATGAGCCGTGAAAAACAAGAGTTTAAACCGATTAACCCAGGTAAAATTGGGATGTATGTTTGTGGCGTAACGATTTATGACTTATGCCACATCGGTCATGGCCGTACCTTTGTATCCTTTGACATGATAGTGCGTTATTTACGTTACATAGGTTACGAGGTTAATTTTCAACGTAATATTACCGATGTTGACGATAAAATTATTCAGCGTGCTAATCAAAATAATGAATCTTGCGATGCGTTAACAGAGCGTTTGACCGCGGAAATGCACAGAGATTTTGATGCACTCAATATGGTACGTCCTGATTTTGAGCCAAAAGCCACATTGCACATGCCTGAAATTATTGAAATGGTGCAGCGTTTATTAGACCGTGGTCATGCTTATGTTGCCCCGGATGGCGATGTATTATTTAGTGTTGCATCTTACAAAGATTATGGCCGTTTGTCTGGACAAAATCTAGATCAACTTCAAGCTGGTGCACGTGTAGAAGTGGATCAAAGCAAGCAAAATCCGATGGATTTTGTGCTATGGAAAATGTCAAAGCCGGGTGAACCTACCTGGGATTCGCCATGGGGCTCAGGTCGTCCAGGTTGGCATATTGAATGTTCAGCCATGAACAGCAAGCACTTAGGGACGCATTTTGATATTCATGGCGGTGGCAGCGATTTACAATTCCCACACCATGAAAATGAAATAGCCCAGTCCTGCTGTGCCCATGACACGCCTTATGTAAACTACTGGATGCACTCAGGCATGGTGATGATAGATCGTGAAAAGATGTCTAAGTCATTAGGCAATTTTTTTACCATTCGTGATGTATTAGCGCATTACGACCCTGAAACTGTGCGTTATTTCTTATTGTCTGGCCATTATCGTAGCCAGTTAAATTATTCAGAAGATAATTTAAAACAGGCCCGAGCCGCATTAGAGCGCTTATACACCGCGCTAAAAGATTTAGACTTAACCGTTGAGGCTGCGCCAGCCACAGAGTACGTCGCTAAGTTTAAATCAGCTATGGACGATGACTTTAATACCCCTGAAGCCTACTCAGTACTCTTTGATATGGTGCGTGAAATCAACCGTCTTAAGTTAACGGATATGGCCGCAGCTTCGGCATTAGGTGTTAGCCTTCAACAGTTAACCTCAGTATTAGGTATTGTCAGCCAAACTCCGGACGCTTTCTTCAAAGGTGAGGGTACTGATGATGAAGTGGCTGAAATTGAAGCCTTGATTGTTGAACGTAACCGCGCCCGTACAGAAAAAGATTGGCCAGCAGCGGACGTTGCACGCGATCGCTTAAACGAGCTTGGCGTCGTGTTAGAAGATGGCCCAAGTGGCACTACATGGCGTAAAAAGTAATTAGATTGCTGACAAAATAAGCCTGCTAATTAAGCAGGCTTTTTTGTGGCTGCAATTTGCTCATTTTGAACAAAGGCATCTAAGCAATCTAAACCACTGCGGCTTTGATATTGCCAAAAGGTATTGATTAAACGACTTCTGGCTGAGTCTTGAACAGTGTTCTGTACTTTACTGTCAGTTAAATCATGGCGCTGATCAGCAAATTCAATTAAATAATCCTGTAAATCACTAAAGGTGAATAAGTCGATGCCTGCCTTAGGTAATTGAGCTACATAGGGGTATTCACTGCGACATTCTGCTTGATAGTGTGCTTTATCAAATAAGAAAAAAGCAATGTCACATGGGTATTGCAGGGCATCTATAAAGATAGATGAATAGTCTGTTATTAACAAATCAATTTTCTCCAGAATGCCGTAAATATCATCCCAAAAAGTGACATTAATAATATTCGAATACTGGCTTAGCTCAGTCGCAAGATGCGCTTCATTTGGATGTAACCTTATCAACAAACATTGATTCGACTGTTGTAATTGTGCTGACAAACGTTCAAAGTCGATAGCTTGAGTATAAATGTTGGCAGCGTTATCTAAATGGCTGTCGCGCCATGACGGCGCATATAGGATAACTTGCTGCGTGTTTAACGGCAGCTGAAGTTGCAACCAATCTTCACTTTTATAACGCTGATAATAGTCGGTGCGTGGATTGCCACAGGTTAAAAACTGCTCATCGTTAATTCTAAAGCTACTAGCAAACAGTTTTTTAACCGTATCGCTGGGAGCTATCATTAAGTTTGGGCGGACATATTGTTGATGATACAGGGCTTTAGCAATGAACTTTTGGCTGATATTTTGCGGATGATAAACCTGAAATAGTGGGCCATTACTGATATCAAATTCGATTTGTTTTAATGGCGAACCGTGCCATAAGTTAATTTTAACAGCGCCTTTGGCTAGGTATTGATTAACATCGCCAATATAGGTGTTATACACATAATACTTAGCGGTTGCACTATGCCACACACCTAACAGTGACCATCTTAAATAGGCTTCATATCCCTCAGCTTGTAAACGCTTAACTATGTGTTTATCAGCGGATATCCAAATGGCGCGGATGGTTTGTTGTTGCTGCCAGTGTAAAAATAAGTATTTACTGTTATCGGCAAATTTATCTTTATAACAGCCCATCACCGCTTTGTGACCTCTTGGATTCAAGCCTGAAAGAGTATAAATAAGCTGCGTGATAGCAAAGCGCATAAACAGTAAAATAGCTTTCATGGCCGTTATCCAAATTGAATGAGTGAACCGCAAATTAAACCGTTTGCGGGCTTAATATCGCGGGGCGAGTGTTAGCTAAATTATTTTTGATATCAGTGGTCGATATCTGCTGGGTACGTTCTAAATATAGGACGTTACAAATATCATTCAAGTCATCAAATTTACCTGCCCAATCGTCGCCAATTGCAAATACATCAGCATTGAGGCGAATAATATCGGTACGTTTTTGACGCCAATCCGTTTCAGCTATCACCATATCAACGTATTTACAGGCCTCAACAATTTCAATTCTTTGCTGATAATTAAAGAAGGCGGCTTTGCCTTTTAAGGCATTAAACTCATCGGTTGAGACGCCCACAATTAATCTATCTCCTAAGCTTTTTAAACGCTTAAACAATCTAACATGGCCAAAATGGAATAAATCGAATGTGCCGTAGGTTATAATGGTTTTCATATCTGTATCCTCAAATTTTGTCTGGTATGCATTAAGCTAATTGCCATAAACGTTTGACGTATCCGAGTTGACTTAACTGCTGAAACTCCATTTCAACCAATTCGACTTCTTCTGCGGGAGCATTTTTATCAAGTAACAGTTGTACCGGGCCAAATACCCCGTATTTTGCCTGTTGGTTTAAGGTTGCGCTTGCCCCGAAAAGCAATAGATTGCCTTTGGCCACATGCCACAATTGCGGTAACTTGGCTAATATTTGTGAATTGACAGCGATTTCGTATAACTGAATTGTGCGTTGCTGGTTACTACAGGCATTGAAGCGAGTGATAGGCTGCTGAGGATGAGTGGCTTTGGCGACCAGTAAACTTATTAGCATTAAAGGTAAAGCCAGTATCAGCAAAGCAAAGCCAATGAATCTATGGACTAATGACGGTTTTTGCTGTGGCTTAACGCCAGTCTGACAAGCTGCAACAAGGCTAGTATCATCAACTTTTACCCAGGTACTTTGGGCTATATCTATGATGTAATCTTGCGAAATAATTTGATTTTGTACGGTGAGATTTCTACCCACAAAAGTATTGGGCATGATGATGCTATCATTTAGCTCGCTGTCTTCTATAAAACAGTTTTGGCCAATAACGATTAAGTTATTACAGTTAACTGATGGGTGGACGAAGCTATTTGCGCCAATGCAGCCATAAACGATTTGTTCAGCAAAACTTGGGCATTGGGTTTGTTGACCAAGGTATAATCCTGCTGCTCCCATGCTATCGGCCTTACGGCCTTTAATGGCGAACTCATCGGCATGTTCTATGATGTGCCTAGTCGCAGCAACAAAGTTTTCAATACTGTCTAAATGGAAGGTTTTTCCGTGTAGTACTTGGTTGATGCTACGCTGTTGATTAAGGGGTAATTCGGCGATAGGCCAATTTAAACTTGCCCCATGTGAACGGCCCGCGGGTAACATTAATAACCCAGGATTTTGATTGTTCATAGTTGCTAATACAAAAGTGTGCTTTATGTTTGAAGCAAAATCGACAAACCTTTTAATACAGGGCGTTCTAACGATATCACCGCGGACAACCAACTGAGTTTGTTGTGGGTCTAACTGCATACGTTGTAGCACTGAATTAACATCTTCTTCAGGCTTACTTAAAAAGTAATCTATGGTTAGGTTCCATTTGGCCCCTGTGCCAATATGCGCTTCAATCTCACTTGCTCGGTTGGCAACCACTAACTTCGCATGGGTAATACCTGCACAAGATAAGTCCTCTAACGTATATTCAATTAAGGCTTTATTCACTAAAGGCATTAATGCCGCGCTGTACTGACGATTCAGTGGTGCTAGTTCTGTGGCTGAACGATTAGCAAAAATAATGGCTTGCATGGTCTTCTCCTAATACGCACCACGGGCAAATAACACCGCGGGTATGGTTTTAAATAATAATTGAATGTCTTTAACCAGCGATTGTTGGTAGATATAATCAACATCTAATTCAACTTGTTTATCAAAAGGAATGTCAGATCTTCCTGATACTTGCCAAATACAAGTGATACCGGGTTTTACCATCAATCTGCGTCTATCTGACAATTGATATTGGTTCACTTCAGTAGGTAATGCAGGACGCGGGCCAACTAATGACATCTCGCCTTTTAATACGTTCCAAAGTTGTGGTAATTCATCAATTGACAGCTTGCGGATCCACTTACCAACGTAGGTGATCCGTGGGTCTAGCTTCATTTTAAACAGGACCCCACCACGCATTTCATTTTCACTTTGAAGCTTAGCTAAACGCGCTTCAGCATCACTAAACATCGAGCGAAACTTCCACATGGTAAAAGGTTGATTGTCTTGCCCAGCACGGGTTTGGTTGAATAACACAGCGCCTTTTGATTCGAGACGAATAGCCAACGCAGTGAATAGGAATAGCGGTGAAAGTAATATCAACAGCGCACCTGAACCAAGGATATCAAGCAGCCTTTTGGCGATTTGATTCAGTTTGATTTTAAGAAAAAACCATTGATATTTTTTGTGGTTAACTTGCTGCGAATTTTTGCCTAACATCGAGAAATTTTGCTCTGCTGTTACGGCTAAATTTGCATTTTGAAAGCTAACCGCTTCATTTTGCAATTCATCTAATTCAAGTGTTGATTCAGGTTTGCTATTGAATATCTTTTGTTGGGCTAACTCGATAAAGACACGCATTACAAATAAAGGATTACCCACAATATAACGGCGCCACATTCTTTTAGGCTCTTGCATTAATCGCCAGGTCCATTCCATTCCCATTTGACGAACGGCAACAGGTGCTCTGCTTACGGCATCAGCATAAAAATCAAATAAGCCACCGATACCGATAGCCGCACCAACGCTTAGCTTTGAACTGTGTTCAGCTATCCAACGCTCTTGTGTTGGTGCGCCCATAGCGACTAACAGTATTTTTGCGCCAGAGGCATTAATTTTGTTGATTACATCATCGGTTTGTTGCGCAGAAAAATAGCCATCATGGGTGCCACAAATACGTAACTGTGGGAAGCGCTGCTGCATTTTTGCCGCCGCCTTATTAGCTATATCCGGTTTCGCACCTAACATGAATATGCCCACGTCCTGTTCGGCAGCTTGTTGGCATAAAAGTGGAAACATATCAGTACCATTCACATTATCTTTTAGGGCAATTTGATGAATTTTACAGGCCAGACGTAAACCACTTCCGTCAGCAAATACGTGCTTATTGTGGTTGAGTATTTGTCGATATTGCGGGTTTTTATAGGCGATGTTCATACAGTCAGCATTCACAAATGCATAGCTGTCGCACTTAGGGGTTTTAGCACTGTTAAGGATACTGCTAATAGCATCACTCATGGTGATATTACTGATGGTGACTTTGAATAATTGAAACTGCTTTTGAGTTGAGCAAACCACAGTCGAAGACAAGGCGTACCCCAGCAAGCAGCGCAGTGTTGCTAGCAGGTAGCATAATACTGAAGTGTTCAGTTTAGGGTTAATCACATATGGATCGTAGGCTATGCCCATTCTGGCGTGCATTTGCTTAAATGACATTAACCCAGGACGAGCCAAGTAATCATAATAGGGTAAAACGGCATATTGATATTGGCTTCCTACTAATCCTAGCTCGCCTTTTATGACATTCAGTAAACCTAGCAGATAAGATAGTTTTGAATGGGTAAACTGCAACAATGCAATCGGTTCACCCTGACCACTGTGAAGGTAGATAGTCTCGAGTGCTTGTCCTGAGGTTACTTTGAGATGAATAGCCTTAAGCACTAATATAGGGCTGATAAATACCAGTAACATTAAGCTCAGTAGAGTCTCGATAATTCTTACTGACGCTGAAATTTGTGCAGTGTGAGTTCGCATAAGCCACCTCGATATATTGTTGAATTTCCACTAGGAAATTAGTTGTTATATATCTAGCAATGCTTAAATCGTGCCATTTTTTAAGTCGTTGGTATTTAAGGTTTTTTAATTTACTAATTAAGGAGGGAAGAACCTGTTTGCAGTTTGCAAGGCAGCATGCAAACAGGTTTGTATCAGACGGGATAAGGAATGTTACATGAGTGCTTTTATAAAAAGATAGATGACACACCATCACGGCTAATTTTATACTTTTGGATACTGCCAATGGCTTTTTGGCCTAAACTTTCTAGCCAATGATAGGCAAAAGCGGGTAACAACCATTGCATATATGCCGCACTGACAGTGCTAATGGTTCTGCCCATTTCATCTTTTAAGATTTTAGGTGACGTTGTTAAGGCTTGTGTTGCTAGTTTAGCGGCCATTTTGCCATCTTTCATTCTAATAGCCTGGCGTGCCAAATATCGTAGTTGATAAGCCCTAGCATCATTTTCATGGCGTTTTAACAACTTAGGAGCAAAGTAACGTGCCTTACTGATCATTTGTTCCCATGAGGCTAACTGTTTCAGTAAGTTAGCAGACAATCCGCCATGATTTAAGCGATAGTAAGTTAATGGTTGTGGTAAGCCTTCCATTTTCCATTTTGTGGTTGCCACAATGCGCAGCCAGCATTCAATATCTTCAGATTGACGAAATTTTTCGTCAAAATAGCACGAGTAAAGCTCATAATGGTTCACTGCTTGAAAGCGAATATCATTGAGTGTTGCACGGCGGATCACCGGCGCCGAACCATTACCTACTGGGTTGCGGCATAATAAATGCGCCGCATCAATATTGTTGAGTTGTGGCATCTGATAAAAGTCTAATAACTTGCCTTCATAGCTCATAAAACTCGAGCGAGAAAAGCTGATCCCGACTTTTGGGTTGGCATCAAGATGATCGCAATGACGTTGCAGTTTTTCTGCATGCCACATATCGTCAGAATCCAAAAATGCCACATACTTACCAAGCGCATGCCTGATCCCCGTGTTACGTGCTGCAGCCAGTCCTTTGTTTTCCAAATGGTTAATTATCTTAACTCGGCGATCATGGAATTGTTGGCAGATTTTCAAACTGTTATCTGTTGCACAATCATTGACAATGATCAGCTCAAAATCAGTGAAGGTTTGTGCTAAGACGGATTCAATGGCTTGTTTTACAAACTTTTGCACGTTATATACGGGCATAACAACAGTAATTTTAGGGCTCATAGTGATTCTCCTACAGAGGTAAGTTGTTGATTATTTTTAAATACTTTTTGGTAGCTATAGATACAAATGACTGGCAAGGTGACGAGGTAACTCACCATTACGGTTTGTGCCACTGTGATCAAACTGAATTGGCAAGCAATGCCGATGACGATTGCCAGACAAATGGTAAGTGATACATTAATTTTGAGGTTGGTTTGACTTAAACCATTTGCAAGTAACAATTGGCTTGCGGCTTCGCCTAGCGGTCTTACTAAGCCACTTAGACATAGAAACAGGAATACATTTATGGCATCTGTTGATAGCCATTTATCACCGTAAACCAATGGAACATACCAATCAGAAAGTGCACTTTGCAATAAAATAACAGGTACGGTTATTGCCATAATGGCGGCGATACTGCTGAGGTATTTTGCCGATAAATCATCCTCAACCGCATTACGTTGGCAAAGGTGGCTATAAAATGCGGTGCCAAAGCTTTGAATTAACCCAAGGCTTATCCCCAGGCTAATGTTGTAAGCAAAAAAGTACACCCCTAAAGCTTCTACACCCATGAAGTAGCCGATTAATAAGTAATCAATATTTTGTCTGAGGGTGTTGGTTAAATCGCTTAAGCTAACGGGTATGCCAAAGTGTAAAAGTGTGATGACTTGAGCATGTTGAATACCTGTAACCAACTGTATTTTAGGTAAGGGGTTGTGGTGACGATGAATCGCAATCCACACAATAATCACCAATACTTTGGGTAAAATGATTGCCCAAATTTCAAACCCAGCCAACGCTAGTGTTGCCGTAAGCGCAGCATCAATAAGGGTTTGCCAAAGATTTGCTCGGCCGACAATACGCATTTTGTTATTGCGTAAGTTTAAGGTGGCATATTGCATACCTATTGGTAGTAATAAAAAGCTCGTTGCCATTACCGCAATAGGTAAAATTAACGATGAGTCATGGTAATAACTGGCAATCGGGTAACTGGTTATTAGCATCAGCAAAAATGCTAATAAACACACTCCCCAGTTAACCCAGTTAGCACTGCTTAAATGGCCAATGAATTGCTCATCATCCATACGGATTAATGCTGCTGATGTAATTCTGCGTGTTGCGGTACAAATCAACTCGAACAGGGTGAGTACAATTGCCGCTTGGCCAAACATTTCAGGCATCAGTAATCTGGCCAGTACGATACTTGAAAGCAGGCGAATAATACGTCCACTAAACTGGGCCGAACCTAACCACATCATGCTTTTTCCTAGCCCTGTAAATCCTGAGCGAATTAGCATGAGGGGTTGATCAAATAATGTTTTATGCTGGTGTTTCATATTCATCCTAGCGTTAATTTATCGCTTTGTATGCTAGGGGTTACACGAATCGTGCCATATGTTAAGGTTCTGTTTTTAAATGATTTTCATTTTATTTTTTAGTTTTGACAAATGGTTTTGCAGAATGCAAAGGCAAAATGCAATGTGGAGGGGATTAAGTTTGTGACAGCCAAGGTGAGCGCTGAAGTGGTGAAAGAGATCGAATGGTGAGATATTTCGATACTGATAATGTCTAACAGGGTCTTAGCGGCTTAGATTCTCGCGACTCATATTTTAATCATTGAAATTTGAATTGTCAGGGAATAATCATCTTGTTATCAAAAAGCAATTACTCAATTTACGGCCCTCACCATTGCATTTCAGTTATAAAATCTTTGACGCTGATGATGTAGCGCATTGTTTTTAGTCTAGTCTGGTTGATATTTGTTCATTAGGTTCTTCTGTGGGCATGTTGTCATTGTCTGCAATTAAGGCTTTACCTAAAATAATTAAGCCGGGCCAAAACAGATAAGCTAAGATTTCGAGGTTTTCACCTAAGGTGTAAAGCATTAGTAGCATTAATATCGCCATACCAACTTTAGCTAAAGGGCGGGCAAATATATTAACCATCAGCACAACAAAGCTCACTAGCATAGGCATAGCTAGTGCAACTGCACCCACTAAGCCTTTTACGAACAAAAGCCCATACCAGGTATGATGTGACCCTATTGGCATATATTCCACCATGTGCGGGCCTCGCTCAACAATGCCATGTCCAAATAATACCGCCTCATTCCACCAACGCTCGACGGCAATGTCAGCTAAGGCCTGTCTTACTCTGGTGGAATCCGCCCTTGCTGATTTTACCGCGGCAATACTCATGGTTATTTTGTTAAGAATCGATTCTCCGACAAACCCTGTGGCCAGAATAACAGGACACAGAATGAAATAAAGTATTGGAGAGCGGACAAATTTAAGCATAGAGAAATAGCCAAATAAGGCGAGATAACAAATTAATGCTAAGCGTGACTGCGACATTAACACCATTAACAGACTGCCTATCACTCCCCAGCGTTTCCATTGAGTTGATGATTCTTGTAAAGCAAAAATGAAATATAAGTTGCCAAGCATGCCTAAGGCTGGAGCCCAAGGAGTGAATAGTCGCCAACGTGGAATGCCGCTACCAGGGTCTATTTCATATAAGCTTAACGAGAAAAACTCAGGGCCAGGGCCACCAATAATGCTTAAAGGGGAAACATAAAGGGTGCTGGGTAAACGGATAATCCAAGCCAATAAAAATATAGGCAATAATAAAACCGTGTGTTTACACACTTGGCAGCAAGCCCGATAAATAATTTGCGGTCTGATATCAAGGCAAGCTACCACAGGGAAAATGGCCAGAAGTGCCCAGCCTTTTGCCCAACCAATAGTGGATTTAATTAATTTTGCCAGACCTAAACCTTGCTCTAAATGGCCTACAATTAATGCCATTAACATCACCCACATACCCAATAACCATACATAGTGGGCTAGGCTGATAGTATGTGCTGGTTGATAAGATATTTTTTTAATCAACAAGCGACAAAACAATATCCAGGCAATCACAGGGGCGACAATATACAAAGCACCCAATAGCCAAAACAGGTAGCTATACACTATTGCTTTATAGACGAGTCTTTCGTCAGCATTTTGCGGAGTAACGGTTTGCGGATCCATAAAATACTCAGTCCTATTAGTGCCATAAATGACGCGCCCAAAGCCGCTACCAGTAATAACATTGTCGCTAAATTATCTGCTTTTGATGGTAGAGAAGGTGGTGACAATAATTGCAATAATGGATAAGCAGTAAAAATATCGGCCTTACCTACATCCATTTTTGCTACTGCTGAGGTCATTACCGCTGTCGCTAATTGATGAGCGCGGTGTAAATCCTCTAATTTAGCCGCATCATCATTAGAAAGCTCTAAGCGAGTTTCCCACTGCAAAATTTGGCTATCAAGTGTATTTAGCTCTTCATTAAGGCCAGTGTTAGTGGCTTTTAACTGAATGAGCTGCTCCATTAAATCGGCACGACCATCAATATCATCTAATAATAGCTTGTTAATCAATGTGCGATCGGCTTTACCTTTTTGATGTGCAATTAAAGTGTTAATTCTTTCTGATAGGGCATTTTGCAACTTTGTTTCTTCTGCGTTTAGGCTGGTTATTTGTGGATGATTACTGCCAAAATGTGCAGAAAGCTCGTGTAATTTACCCAATATTTCATTGTGAGATGTCAGTAATTGCTGAAAATATTTATCATTGTGCAATTTTAATAAATCGGCGGCTTCATTGGCAGTGGTGCCTAAGTGCAACATTAATGATTTTTCTTCTGCTTCGATACCTTTCAATTTTGAAATCATATTAACGCGGTTATGACGTAGACGTTCGATGGTGAGTGCTAATTCTTTAAATTGGTCAAGTGAGACTAAGCCGCGTTCAGATTGAAACGCTAAAATTGCGTCTTGGGATAGCTTCACCTTTTGGTTGTATCCCGCTAAACCCTGAATGATGCCACTTTCCCTTAAATTAACTTCATCGTCACGTAAGTCGTTTAGCAAATTTTGCAATGAACGGTAAAGCGCCCAGGCTTTATCTTGCGCTTCTTTTGCCGAGCCGCCTTTGATACTAAATTCCATTAAGCCAGTTTGACTGGGTAATTTAAGTTTTGGTTTACCAAGCTGGCCAACAGGTATTTTTAAGCTGGTTGCCGCAGAGGTCAGTAATAAGTCAGTGTCTGATATTGCTTTATAGTTTTCACGTGGGTCAATTGCCGAGCTTAAATATGGTGAGCTTGATGAGCTGGTGGCCTGACCAATACTGTCCAAACTCACCAATGCGCCTGCACCATTACCCGGTAAAATCAGAGTCCATTTAGACACATAAGAAGTTGGTTTAATCGCCATCAGTAAGAAAGTAGCAGCCCAGATTATCAGTAAACTGACTAATGCGGTTTTAAGATACAATTTTTTACGGGCTTTAGGGGTGAGTTTACTGCCTTCTAATGCCGCGCGCTTAATCCAAAACAAATAAGCTAATTCACTTAAGCTATTATCTTTTGAATCATTTATTTGATAATCAGCTTCATTGGAAGATTTTTTTGAGTTGTTCTTTACCGGCTCAGTAAAAGGCACACTGATCTTTTCATATTCAATTATGTTTTTTTCAATGACGTTATCCATGGGAAACTCCTTTATAACCAGCCAATCAGGCTTGAAGGAATAAGCACTTCGGTTACGCTGCGGGCCATTTCACGGAAGTTAGTCATGCGAGAGTCATAACAGGCAAGTCCGTCACCAGGAAGCAACACAGGGTTCATCTTATTTGACCAGGGTTGTTGAATAAGGCCATCAATAGAGCGTTCTACCACATCCACTTGATTAGATAATGGATTTTTAGTGATAAGCAAAATGTAACGTCCAGCGTTAGTTGTTTGTGCACCACCGACACAGTTCGCGGCAATGGCGCCATTCAATAAACGTGTTCCATAAGGAAAACGTGTTGCCTCACGGTCTACTGCAGATTGACTGTTTGAGCTTGCTGGTTGAGTTAGGTTTGAAATATACACTCGAATACCGGGAGCTGTGATCGGCGATGGTCTGGCTAGCTCATCATCAAACTGATTACTGCTTGGCACATGGACTTTATCGCCACTCATTAATGTGAACTCTTTGATAGCCTCACCGGTTAATATACCGCTGAGATCAAGACTATAAATTTGATTATCACGAATAACATTGACTGCGGTTAAGTCGGCATCAGGGCGAATGCCACCAGAGGATCGCAGAGCGGCTTCAATGCTACGTTCGGTGGCCTGATCGCCGGCATAGTTGCTGCCATCATCTTTCTCTTCAATGGGAAGTTTCTTGTTGATCATGTGTTGACCAGGTTCAAATACGGCACCTGAAGTCATAATGTTAATTGGCGCCCAGCTGATTGGAACAATGCTAATGCGGATAGCATGTGGCTGCATTAAATTTTCAATAATAAGCTGGTTTTTAATTGCGCTGTTGAGTTGCGCTAAAGTGAGGTTTTTAGCCACAACAGCCCGCATGTAAGGCAAATAGATATTGCCGTCAGCATCAATCTCAACGGCTTTGCTAAAATCATCACCGTTTAAGATACTGATATCTAATTTATCGCCAACAGACAGCTTAAGTTGGGCATTTTTCCATTGAGTTGCTTGTAAACTCGGGTCTAAATGACCGATCTTAAAACTGTCTTTAGTTATAACAGCGTTGTTGGCATCGTTCATGGTCAGATGTTCTGCAAGTGTAAATGCAGGGTTACTGGGTCGTTGGGCACTAATTTGGCGGTCATAGGGCATATTTTGACCAAAGTAATGGCATTCTGTCAGAGTGTCAATTTGACAAATATCTTTGCTAGCAGGTGCATTCGGGGTCACACAGCCGGTTAAGCTGGTGCTAAAAATACCGATAAGTGCTGCAAGTTTTGTGTTTGTCATAATGTAGCTCCTTAGAATGAATCAATTAAGATAAATGCGAGTTAACTGGCAATATCTTCGATGATTGAGCTATAACGTAAGTTGTCTAATGCTTGTTCCTCTGATTCATAAATGTCCATAATATGATGCAAGCGAGTCAGTTCGATTAATGCCCTAACGCTGGATTTTGGGTTAAGCAGGACAATATTTCCTTGATAACTCATTGCCTGTTTACGGGCTGAAATTAACACTGATAAGCCACTTGAATCGATATAATCTAAGTTGCTCATGTCGATGACTAAACGGGTATGGCCTTGATTGATGTAATCTAAAATCGCGGCGCGGTATGTGGGTGTTTGTGCCATAACCATTTTTGCTGGTAGACGAACCACACTGGCATGTTTTTCTGCTTTTAATTCGAAGTTCATAATGTCACCTCATTTTTTGTTAAATTACCAAGTAAGATATTTTTGTCGTTTTACATTTAGTTGTAAGGGACGTAAAACAACCTATCTTGCGTGCTTAAGGATTAGCAGTAAGCATGCCAATGTTTAATTGTCTGTTTTTGTTAGGTAATTAGTGTTTTTCGATCTGGGTTTTGCAAATTGAATATGAAAATTAGCAATATGCAACAGATTGCATATACCTCTTTTTAGGGACTTAAAATCTTGAAATGAGCATTAATAAATAAAAGTCACAACATAGTTAAACGATAGCGAGCACTTGGCATTTGAGTCTTTGTTGGTAATAAATACCTTAAATCAGTCTGATTTAACCATTTCGCAGACAAGTTTTTACCCGAGTGGCTCAGTTAAGTAGCTTGTTTCACCTAAATCCGGTTTTACTACTTTCAATGAATGTTGTTGCAGAGCTGAGGGCGGTCAGCAATATACTGGTAAGTGGGTTATTGGTCATTTATTTAACTAACAAACCTACTCAACCTAGCTTTATTAAATGTAAATAATTGGACTCGATAGGTTTCAATTCATAAAATGACTAGCTTAATCAGATTAGTAAAGGTAAAGGCATGTTGCTGAAATCAGTTTGCGGAATGTTAGTTCTATTTGGGCTTAGTGCTTGTGCTACTTCACTTCACGACAATAATGATGGTCAGGATAACAGTAACGTGCCGCAGGTCCCAGTTGACAGTGTTGACCCTATGAGGGAGAACAACGAGCGTCTTATTAAAGAGGGGCGCGAGGATGTGTGGCGAAAAGGCATGAAATAACCTCAACTTGGTATAGAAACGCTTATTAAGCATAATATTTAATGGCGTTTATTGAAGTAGTTTTTATTGCCGTTTAATAAAGTCTCAGTGCTGTGGTTGCGACAAGTTGGCTGCGATTTAGGTGCAGCCAAGCTGATAATTGAGAAAGTTGATTTTGCTGTTATGGTATCTTCCATTTTAATGCCTTAATAGGCTCATTCTTAAATGGCTGCCTAATACCGTAGGTTGGTTTAAAACCTGATCCATCCAGTTATACATAATCCATAATCCTCTGCCATTTTCGGTATTATTATCAGGACAATCTGTTGGCGTTGGCAGCGAGTGATAGGGCGCGGTATCTAATAAATCGACAATAATTCGGTCGGCATTACAATGCATTAATAAGATGATATTGGCAGCATCACATTCGGTGTGTTGCAAGATATTATTCACCCCCTCTAAAGTGCAAGTAATAATCTTAAATCTTTGGCGGTCGTTTATCGCGTTATTCAGCATAAATTGGTCTAGCTCAACACAAAACTGTTGTTGTTCAATAACTTGATGGTTTAAGTTTAATTGTAAACTATTCATGTTGCGCTCCTTATGCCACGGATAATGGCGAGGGGGTTATTTGAGTTAATAAGTTATTACTCGGGTCTTTAGCGGTATTCTGTAATTGAGTTGTATTATGTGGTTGGGTAATGGTTGGACTGTGTGTGTTATTTGAAAACAACATAATAGACATGTCATCCTGACCATCACCTTGCTTCCAATCGGATAGGGCATGACGGATGTGGTGCATCATGGCATCACCGCTGATGATTTGTTTCAGGCTACAAAGTGT
This sequence comes from Shewanella glacialimarina, assembly GCF_020511155.1. Taxonomy (NCBI): domain Bacteria; kingdom Pseudomonadati; phylum Pseudomonadota; class Gammaproteobacteria; order Alteromonadales; family Shewanellaceae; genus Shewanella; species Shewanella glacialimarina. The sequence continues at coordinate 1,467,190 of NZ_CP041216.1, forward strand.
TTTTAATCTTTGTAGCCCAAACATTCCATGAGTCGGGTTATTCATTTCATAAATCCCGTCGGAAAAAATCATTAACTGTTGATTAGCGTTTAACCTACCTTGCCAATTAACGTATTGGGTATTCTCATCTATCCCAATAGGCAAGCTAGATTGCATATTGATTGAGTCACAATTATTTTCACTGATAAGTAGAGGCTGAGGGTGCCCTGCATTACACAATTCATATTCACCGGTATTGCAATTCATTTTGCCAATGATCATGGTGGCAAATTGCCCTTGATCACTTGGGTCAAAAAAGACTCGGTTAATATATTCCATCAATAGCTCTGGGCTAGTTCGCCAATCGGCTCTATTAGGGTTAAGCGCCTGGGCTAAGGTAAAACTTTGCATTGCAGCGCCAGCACCGTGACCTGATACATCAATCAGAAAAAAACCCATCCACTGCTCATTAATTTTGAAACATTGAAACACGTCACCCGCTAACTCACTAGCAGCCTGAAAGTAATGATTTACCTGCCATTGTTGTAGGGTGAAACGTTTGGCGGGTAACAAAGAGTGTTGAAGTTGTGCCGCTTGCTTTAGTTCGGCTTTTTTTTCAGCTAATAACTTTTTAGTTTGCTTGTGCGAGTCATTGAGCGCTTTGTGCTGAGCTTGCATTATTTTTTGAGTTTTAATCAATCGTAATGCAGCTATGACACGAATGATGAGTACTCTGGGATCAAAAGGCTTTGCTAAGTAGTCATCAGCACCTGATTGCAATGCATATACGAGATCTTCTGTTTCATTATTGCCTGTCAGCAGCAATATATATGGCGTGTAGATTTCGGCTTTCAAACGTTTACAAAGCGCTATGCCGCTAAGATTTGGCATACGCCAATCACTTACCACTAAGTCAATTGCTTGAGTTTGACAAATCGCAATGGCTTCTTCTCCATCAGCAGCCTGATGCAATGCCATAGTACAACCATCAAGTTGTACTTTTTGCAAAATGCTGGCAATAAATAAGCGTTCACTTGGTGTATCTTCAACAAGCAAAATACTAATTTTATGGGTTGCTTCAGTTAAATTCATCTGTGACTCCAGTTTTCAGTTATGCCTGCATCATTGATTATGCAACAGCAAATAAACCACTCCGTGTTTATACCTAATTGGTATAGCAATAGTCATTCCATAATTTAATATTAATATTAAACAATGTCTTACATTTATTAGTTCTAAGTTGTGATGAATCAATTATCAAATTGCATCGTGCACATTGCAAAATGCAACAGCGTCATCCATAGTGATTATGTGGTGTAAAATCAAACGTTTTAGTGGTCAGCTAACAAAGGGAGCAATAATTTGTCTTTTAGATTAAAAACAATTTTAGGCATTGCAATTATCGAGGGCGTGTTGCTTCTTTTATTGGTTTATACCAGTGTCAGTTACCTTAAAAAATCAAATCAAACTGAAGTTGAAAAGCGTGCTCAACTGACGGTGAGTTTGTTTTCTGTTGTCGCTAAGGATGCATTAGTTGACGTTAATAAACCTAAGTTAACCCTTCTTGTAACAGAACTGAGCCAGCAGCAAGAGATTGCCTATGTTTATATTTATAAAGGTGATGACTTAATCGTTGCTATGCATAAAGAGGATGACACTGCTGTTTGGGGAGGGAATGAGCTTACGTCGTCAAATAAAAATGATCATATTTTTAATATTGAAATGCCAATAATTAATCAAAAGAGTGATGTTGGTTCAGTTAAAATTGGCTTTGACCGTTCTGGTTTTGATGCATTACTGCTTCAAGCCTCTACGCGCTTCTTTTCTATTGCTGCACTTGAAATGCTGCTGGTGGCTTTATTTTCCTGGTTGTTAGGCACCTATTTAACCCGCAATTTATCTCTATTGCAAAATGCATCTAAGTTAATATTAGACGGCCAAACAGGCGTTCAAATTCCTGTGTCGGGTCAAGATGAAATTGCACAAACAACCATAGCCTTTAATCTGATGGTACGTAATGTCGATGCCAGAACACATGCATTAACAGGGGCGAATATTCGCCTGAATACCATTCTAGAGTCTGCCGCTGATGGGTTTATTGTCATAAGTCCTGATGGCGTTATTAGTGAGGCAAATAAGTCTGTTACAAATCTTTTCGGTTACACTAAAGAAGAGTTAGTGGGTCAAAATGTAGCTAAATTGATGCCCATGAATGAGCGTCCTATGCGCGATGGCTATATGAAACGTTATTTAGAAGGGGAGAGTGCGAAAATTATCGGTGTAGGACAGGAGTTAAAGGTCGAGCATAAAGATGGCCGACAGTTTCCAGTTGAATTATCTATTTCAAAAATGATTATTGATGAGGAAGTTTTATATTTAGGTTTCCTTAAAAACCTTACCGAAATTAAGCTCAATCAAGAAGCTGCTGCTCGAACTCAGTCGATATTATTAGCGACCTTAGAAGCTAGTCAAGATGCATTAATCACCATAGATATTACTGGTAGTATTGTGGAGTTTAATACCGCAGCGGTTAAATTATTTGGCTTTAGCCGTGATGAAGTTATCGGTAAGCATTTAGAAGAACTTATTATCCCTAAGGCTTTCCAACAAGCGCATAAAAAAGGCATGGAGCATTTTCGCCAAACTGGGCAGGGCGCTGTTTTGCATCAACGTGTTGAGGTTCCAGCTCATAATAAAGCAGGGGAAGAGTTTCCAATTGAGCTTAGGGTGATTCCTATTCAATTAGGTGACGATACTTTGTTTACAGCATTTTTGCGTGATATTTCTGAGCAAAAATCCAAAGAAGAAGAATTACGTCTTGCTAAAGAACAAGCCGAAGCGGGCAGTAAAGCAAAATCGCGTTTTCTGGCAACTATGAGTCATGAGATCCGATCGCCACTGAACGCGGTACTGGGTAGTGTAGAGCTACTGCTACATTCAACTCTGTTAAAAGAACAGCGTGTATATGCCACTATGGCCAAAGAAGCGGGTGATGCTTTACTCAATACCATCAATGATATTTTGGATTTCTCTAAAATTGAAGCGGGTCAAATGGTGTTGGAGTCCCATGAGTTTGAACCAGATAAATTAGTGGCTCAGGTATTACAGATTTTAGAAAGTAAAGCACTTGATAAAGGGGTGCATCTAGCCAGCTTTATTAACCGTAATGTACCGCAGCTACTGGTTGGTGATCCGCAGCGACTTCGACAAGTTATCCATAATTTAGTTGATAATGCGATTAAGTTTTCTAATTCTGGCTGCATTACGGTAGAAATGTGGATACCCGATAGCCACAAAGAACGAGTTGAATTATGTTGTGCGATAACGGATCAAGGTATTGGCATCAGTGAGGAAGCGCAGGATAAATTATTTGCTGAATTTTCTCAGGTACATGACACCCATACAACTAACTATAATGGTACTGGGTTAGGCTTGGCCATTAGTGCCGAGTTAGTGCGCATGATGGACGGTACTATATCGGTTGAAAGTGAATTGGGTACAGGCAGTCGATTCAATGTCATGGTGACCCTCAATGAAAGCTCTGAAACATCGAGTCATTATGTTCGTTTACCAGAGCATGCTAGGGTATTAATTATCCATCCCAATGAACAGCTGTGTAAATTAGTTAAGAAGCAATATGTGCAATATGGCGTTGAAACTACCTATATTCATGATGTTGCTGAAGTTTATAAACACGCTGAGATCCGTGGACGATTCGATCTGATTTTAATAGATGATTCTTGCATGATGACGGTTGATGCTAAGTTGCTGAAAGTATTGAACCAAGAATTTTTACTACCCCAGGGGATTTTGGCAGCGCTCAGCACAGGTGTAAATGCTCAAATATCACAAGTGTTAAATGACATTGGCATTGAGCAAGTGGTCAATAAACCCCTTAGTCGAGCCATGTTATTGAATTTGATCAGTGGTGCAACTCAAGAGAGCAATATTGAAATTGAATCACAGGACATTACTGTCTTTCCTACTAATAGTAAAATTTTATTAGCCGAAGATAGTCCTGCAAATCAGATGGTCGCGGGCACAATGTTAACTAAGCAAGGTGCTGAATTAGCCTATGCCAATAATGGTATAGAAGCAGTTGAAATGGCTCTAGCGGATGATTATGACATTATTTTGATGGATATTCGTATGCCTGAAATGGATGGCTTAGAAGCCACCAATAAAATTTTGCAGCATAAACCACAACAAATTATTTTAGCGATGACAGCAAATGTGTTTAAAGAAGAATTAGCAGCTTGTACTCAAGCTGGAATGCTTGATTTCATTGGTAAACCAGTTAACAGCAAAGTGCTAATTCAAACGGTGGCGCAGTGGTTAAATAATGCAAAGCTACGGCACAATACTGTTAACCCATTACCCAAAATAACCCAAACATTAGACTTACAACTCGCGCCCGATATGGAAGTAAAAAGTCATCCTAATATTGACCTTCAAATTCCATTGCAGAAGCCAATAAAGGTAGCGCTTTTGGATCATTCTCAAACGCCGATAATCGATATCAATGTGATAAACAGCTTAATTGAGGTGATTGGTGAACCCAGTTTGAAAAAAATGTTGGACGTTTTGTGTCAAGAAACCCAAATGCGTATCGACATATTAAATAACATCGACGCAAATGATGATTTTAGTAAGATTGAAGATGAAGCTCATACTTTAAAGAGCAGCTCGGGTAGTTTTGGTGTCACAAGATTATATGAAGTGGCCAAAGTATTAGAAGCCGCTGCAAGGCTTAAACAGCAGCCAATTAATCCACTAATTGAACAAACTATTAACATTGCAGAGCAAAGTATTGCAGCGATTAAACAAACTTATGTATTGAATAAAAAAGAATAAACTCTAATACTTCAAAGGAATATTATGGGATTTCGAGTCATTTTAGTTGAAGATAGTATGTCGCTAGGTGCGTTATATACTGAATACTTGTGCAGCGAAGGTGCTGACGTCACATTGGTGCAATATGGTGCCGATGCGATAAAAGAAATTGACCGTCAACCACCTGATTTGCTTATCTTAGATATCAAACTGCCAGACATGTCAGGTATGGATATACTTCTGCAAGTTCAACAAAGTCATCCAGAGATGACAGTCATTATGATAACAGCCCATGGAACGATTGATATTGCCGTTGATGCTATGCGCTCTGGTGCGTTTGATTTTCTGGTTAAGCCATTTGACAGTAAGCGCTTAGCAATTACGGTTCGCAATGCAATGAAGCAACGTCAGCTTGTCAAACTAGTCTCTCAGTATGAGAACAGTTTACCCAAGGCTAACTACCAAGGGTTTATTGGCGAGTCACTGGCAATGCAAACCGTTTATAAAACCATTGATTGTGTGGCCAACAGTAAAGCATCGGTATTTATATTCGGCGAAAGCGGCACAGGTAAAGAAGTTTGCGCACAAGCGATTCATAATGCAGGCAATCGTAAAAATAAGGCATTTATTGCGTTAAACTGTGCCTCAATTCCAAAAGATTTAATTGAAAGCCAAATCTTCGGTCATACCAAAGGGGCGTTTACTGGTGCCATTAGTCAGCGTGATGGTGCCGCAACCCAGGCCGATGGCGGAACATTATTTTTAGATGAAATTTGTGAAATGGATTTAGAGTTGCAAAGTAAACTATTGCGCTTTATTCAAACCGGAGTATTTCGCCGTGTGGGTGGCTCTAAAGATGAAAAGGTGGATGTGAGGTTTGTCAGTGCAACCAATAAAGATCCTTGGCAGCAGGTGCAAGATGGCTTGTTCAGAGAAGATTTATATTATCGTTTGCATGTTATCCCTATTGAGTTGCCGCCGTTAAATCAACGCGGTAAAGATGTTATGTTAATCGCCAATAAACTGCTTGGACAATACGCTAAAGAAGAGGGCAAACCGTTTAAAGGTTTTGACCACATGGTGCAAAAAGTGTTGAGTGAATATCACTGGCGTGGCAATGTCAGGCAGCTTCAAAATGTGATCCGTCAAATTGTGGTGCTCAATGATGCTGTTGAAGTGGATATCACCATGTTGCCAGCACGTATTGTTAATGGTGAAAAAACTCAAGTAGCAGCGTTAATAGCCCCTAACATTAAGGTGATGGAGCAAGTTAGCTCATCCTCGATTGCAGCACATGACACTGCAGCGGTTATTCAAAATGAAACGGATATCACAACAGTGCAGGTTATTGAGCCATTGTGGAAAACTGAAAAGCGCACCATAGAAAGTGCTATTAACTTATGTGAAGGTAATATCCCTAAAGCGGCTGCAATGTTAGATATCAGTCCATCGACTATTTATCGTAAAAAACAATCCTGGGATGAAATGGAGCAGGTATAACTAAGCTAAACTAGTAGTGTTATTATTTTCTGTAATAAAAATGCCTGCAATCAAGCAGGCATTTTTCATGCAAGCTTTTCTAACCTGCTTAGCTGTGGTACTGCTCACAAGCATATAGCGTATTTTCAAGCAAACTAGCAATGGTCATAGGGCCAACGCCACCAGGAACTGGGGTAATAAAGGCTGCATTTTGTGCGGCTATATCATATTGTACATCACCGACTAAACTACCATTGTCTAAACGGTTAATGCCAACATCAATCACGATTGCACCAGGCTTAATCCATTCTCCTGGTATAAAGCCTGGTTTACCTACTGCAACAACCACAAGGTCGGCTTGACGCACTTTTTGTTCTAGATTTTTTGTAAAACGATGGCATGTTGTCGTGGTGCAACCAGCCAGTAATAACTCCAATGTCATCGGTCTACCGACAATGTTAGATGCGCCAACAACGGTGGCATCTAAGCCATAGGTATCAATACCGGTTGATTTTATCAGGGTCATTATTCCCATCGGCGTACAAGAACGCAGCACAGGAATGCGTTGCGCTAAGCGACCCACGTTGTAAGGGTGAAAACCATCTACATCTTTGTCAGGACGAATGTGCTCAATGACTTTAGAGTCGTCAATATGCGCAGGTAAAGGTAATTGCACTAAAATACCGTCAATTGCAGGATCTGCATTACATTTATCGATTAATGCGAGTAAGTCTGCTTCTGATGTGGATACATCAAGATCAAAGGATTGTGATTCAAAACCGACTTCTTCGCAGGCCTTACGCTTGCTGCCTACATAAACTTGTGACGCGGCATCACTGCCGACTAAAATTACCGCCAGACCTGGTGCACGAAGTCCTGCGTCTTTTCGAGCGGTGACTTTTTGTTTAAGAGTGGTGCGTATAGATTGTGCAATGGCTTTACCGTCAATAAGTTGAGCAGTCATGGCTGTAGAGTTTCCTTTGAGAGACACAGGTATAGATTGATGTTTAACGGAGGCTATTCTAACAGGCGTATGAAAGTGTGTCATTTGCTAGACTAGGAAAATACAGTGAATAAACTATTCGCACTATGATGCTAATCACTTTTTTGCTGTTTAAAGCACCATATAGATTAATCTATTAAAAAAATCGTTGACGCTAGCAAAGTGACTCGTTAATATGCGCTCCGTTCTTGAGACTATATAGCATTATATATTCTCAAATAACGTTTCGGTGATTAGCGCAGCCCGGTAGCGCATCTCGTTTGGGACGAGAGGGTCAGAGGTTCGAATCCTCTATCACCGACCAAATTTAAATGATTTGTGTGAAATAATCTTAAACGGTTAAATAAGCAGGGATCATAGGTTCGAATCCTCGCTTTTTTACAACAGCGTGGTCGACCAAATTTCATTATTTGCTTAAATAATATTTATGCGGATAATATAACAAGCAAGATAGCTTGTTAAGCCAGACAGGAAACAGTGAAAACTGTACCATGCGCCCGTAGCTCAGTTGGATAGAGCACCCGCCTTCTAAGCGGGTGGTCGCAGGTTCGAATCCTGCCGGGTGTACCATTTCAGTGGTGATTGTAGCTCAGTTGGTAGAGTCCCGGATTGTGATTCCGGTTGTCGTGGGTTCGAACCCCATCAGTCACCCCATTATTCTCAAATTAGTATTTAAAGATAAATATTAATCTGATGAACGAATCGAACGTAATTTGTTCGATTATATCAAAAGCGACCTTAGGTCGCTTTTTTTATGTCTTAAAAGCCACTATTGATGCTCGACTAAGCAAAAAACGCTAGCTATAATGTCGCGTCTTGATAAATATCAATTATGAGCTACTAGTGCCAACAGCGTTTTCAGCATTTATAAATAGCTGTGCTGGGTCTTCTAGTCAAAACCATGGTCAAGAAACGAATACTGAGTAGTTGAAATATCGACTGCTACAAAGGACGTTAGACATATTTCGAGGTAAAACAATGCAAGTTTCTGTTGAAACAACTCAAGGCCTAGAGCGTCGCCTAACCATTTCTGTTCCTGCTGGACAAATTGAGAAAGTGGTAAAAGACAATTTATTACGTGAAGCTAAACGTGCTCGTATCCCAGGCTTTCGCCCAGGTAAAGTGCCAGCTTCTGTTATTGAAAAGCGTTATGGTGCTGCTATCCGTCAAGATGTGACTGGCGAAATCATGCAACGTAACTTTATTGAAGCTATTGTTGCTGAAAAACTAAACCCAGCAGGTGCGCCAGTATTTGCTCCTGGTAAAGTTGAAGGCGAAAACTTTGAGTTTGTTGCTACTTTTGAAATCTACCCAGAAGTTGTATTAGCTGGTTTAGATAGCATTCAAGTAGAGCAACCAAAAGCTGAAGTTAATGACGCTGATGTTGATGCAATGATTGAAACCTTACGTAAGCAACACGCTACTTATGCAGCTGTTGAGCGTAACGCGGCTGACGGCGACAAAGTTAAAATGAACTTTGTTGGCAGCGTAGATGGCGAAGAGTTTGAAGGCGGCAAAGCTGATGACTTCGAACTACAACTAGGTAGCAACCGTATGATCCCTGGTTTCGAAACTGGTATCATTGGTCATAAATCAGGTGATGAATTCGAAATCGAAGTGTCTTTCCCTGAAGATTACCACGCAGAAAACTTGAAAGGTAAAGCGGCCAAGTTCGTTATCACCTTAACTGAAGTTCAAGCGGCTAACTTACCAGAAGTTAACGACGAGTTTGCTTCACTATTCGGTATTGCTGACGGTGGCTTAGAAGCACTTAAGGCTGAAATCCGTAAAAACATGACTCGCGAGCTTGATCAAGCGTTAAAAGCAAACGTGAAAGAGCAAGTCATCACAGGTTTATTAGCAGCTAACGAGATCACTATTCCATCTGCACTTGTTAATGGTGAAGTGAATGTTTTACGTCAGCAAGCTATGCAACGTTTTGGCGGCGACGCTAAAAACATGCCTGAGCTACCAGCGGATCTTTTCGCTGAACAAGCTGAGCGTCGTGTGAAGATTGGTCTGTTATTAGGTGAAGTTATCAAAACTAACGAACTTAAAGCAGAAGATACTCGTGTTAATGCATTAATCGAATCTATGGCTTCTGCTTATGAAGATCCATCAGAAGTCGTTGCTTACTACAACGGCAACAAAGAACTGATGCAAAACATGCGTAACGTTGCTTTAGAAGAACAAGCCGTGGAAGCATTACTAAAATCAGCAAAAGTAACCGTTAAAGACGTCGCTTTTGAAGAATTTATGAACAAGGCTACCGGTCGCGCGTAACCTTCGCTTGACTTAATAAGGCGTTCGCCATTTATAATGGTTCGTATGAGGTTCTCATACGAGCCATTTTTTATTTTAGGGAAATGAATAATGTTTAAAGCGCCAGAATCTGTACTTAATGCTCTTGTACCTATGGTTGTTGAACAAACGGCTAAAGGTGAACGTTCATACGACATCTTCTCTCGTTTATTAAAAGAGCGTGTGATCTTTCTAGTGGGACAAGTTGAAGAGCACATGGCTAATCTAATTGTGGCTCAATTATTGTTCCTAGAGTCAGAAAGCCCAGACAAAGATATATTCTTATATATTAACTCACCAGGCGGCTCTGTCACCGCGGGTATGGCCATTTATGACACTATGCAGTTCATTAAGCCAAATGTGAGCACAGTATGTATGGGACAGGCTTGTAGCATGGGGGCATTCTTACTTGCCGCTGGCGCAAAAGGTAAACGTCATTGTCTACCGAATGCACGCGTGATGATCCACCAGCCATTAGGTGGATTCCAAGGTCAGGCATCTGATATCGCTATCCATGCTAAAGAGATGTTAGGCATTAAGAATAAATTAAATGAAATTCTTGCTGAACATACGGGTCAACCGATTGAAGTTATTGAGCGTGATACCGACCGTGACAACTTTATGAGTGCCACTAAAGCAGCAGAATATGGCTTAGTTGACTCAGTAATTACCACTAGAAGCTAATACAAGCTGATTTTTTGCTGTGACTGGGTTATTCTTACTTTAATTGTAAGAATAACTCAGATATACGGCTTGAGAGTATATCGACAAGCAGAGCTCAGACGTCAGGTCTAGGCTGCAACCAGAGGTATAATAATGGGCGATAACAAAAATAACGGTGACAGCACAAAATTGCTGTACTGCTCTTTTTGCGGAAAAAGCCAACATGAAGTCAGAAAACTGATTGCTGGCCCATCGGTATATGTATGCGATGAGTGTGTTGAATTATGTAATGACATTATCCGTGAAGAAATCAAAGAGATTTCACCTAAACGTGATGATGACAAATTACCTACACCTCATGAGTTACGTAATCATTTGGATGATTATGTTATTGGCCAGGATAAAGCTAAAAAAGTATTAGCTGTGGCAGTATATAATCATTACAAGCGCCTTAAAAATGCGTCTCCAAAAGGTGGCCTCGAATTAGGTAAAAGTAATATATTACTGATAGGTCCAACCGGTAGTGGTAAAACATTACTGGCTGAAACCTTAGCGCGTTCACTTAATGTGCCATTTACCATGGCTGATGCAACAACATTAACCGAAGCGGGTTATGTTGGTGAAGACGTTGAAAACATCATTCAAAAGTTATTGCAAAAATGCGATTACGATGTTGAAAAAGCACAACGCGGTATCGTGTATATTGATGAAATTGATAAAATCAGCCGTAAGTCTGACAATCCATCGATTACCCGAGATGTGTCAGGTGAAGGTGTACAACAAGCTTTGCTTAAGTTGATTGAAGGCACCGTTGCTGCAGTTCCTCCTCAAGGTGGACGTAAGCACCCCCAGCAGGAGTTTTTACAGGTTGATACCTCTAAAATTTTATTTATCTGTGGCGGAGCGTTTGCGGGCTTAGAAAAAGTCATTGAACAACGTATAAACACCGGAACCGGCATTGGTTTTGGTGCTGAAGTTAAAGGCGAAGCTGATAAAGCAACTATTTCTGAAGTTTTAGGTCAAGTTGAGCCGGGCGATTTAGTTAAATTTGGTTTAATTCCTGAATTTATTGGTCGTTTACCTGTTGTTGCCACTTTGACTGAACTTGATGAAGATGCCTTAATTCAAATTCTATCCAAACCTAAGAATGCGTTAACTAAGCAATATGCCGCATTGTTTGAAATGGAAAATGTAGAACTTGAGTTCCGCGAAGATGCCTTAAAAGCCATTGCTAACAAAGCAATGAATCGTAAAACCGGCGCACGTGGTTTACGTTCAATTGTTGAAAGTATCTTACTTGATACCATGTACGATATTCCTTCTCAAGAAGGTGTGGTTAAAGCTGTGGTTGATGAGTCAGTCGTGAAAGGTGAGTCTGCACCTATTTTGATTTATGAAAATAGTGAATCGAAAACGGCCTCTGGCGAGTAATAAATATACAGCTAGGTAATAAGTTGAAAAATAAGGAGTCCATTGGGCTCCTTTTTTCGTATTGACCATTGAAACTGAGTGCATCACCCCAATATACTCTGTAATAAGTCTTTTCATGAAACGGAATCGAGCCATGACCCAAGAGCGTGAAGCGCATATCGAACTCCCCGTATTACCACTTCGTGATGTTGTGGTATATCCCCATATGGTTATTCCGCTATTCGTCGGACGGGAAAAATCTATCCGTTGCTTAGAGTCGGCAATGGAACAAGACAAGCAAATTCTATTAGTGGCCCAACGAGATGCTGATCTCGATGAGCCAACAAAAGATGACATATTTGACATAGGTACTGTTGCATCAATATTACAGTTATTAAAACTGCCTGATGGAACCGTGAAGGTATTGGTTGAGGGTGGCCAACGGGCTAAAATTACCCGTTATACCCAGGAAGATACTTTTTTTGTTGCAACTGCTGAGTATTTAGAATCTGAGTCGTTAGCGGAAAAAGAAGAAGAAGTGCTGGTTCGTAGCGCAATAGGTCAATTTGAAGGCTATATCAAGCTGAATAAAAAGATCCCGCCTGAAGTATTAACCTCACTAACTGGTATCGATGAGGCTGCACGTTTAGCCGACACTATGGCGGCGCACATGCCACTCAAGCTTGAAGACAAACAGTCTGTGCTCGAGATGATCAATGTTGGCGAGCGTTTAGAATATTTAATGGCGATGATGGAAGCTGAAATTGACTTATTACAAGTTGAAAAGCGCATCCGTACTCGTGTTAAAAAACAGATGGAAAAAAGTCAGCGTGAATATTATTTGAATGAGCAAATGAAAGCCATTCAAAAAGAGCTAGGTGATATTGACGAAAGCCATGATGAATTTGAGCTCTTAGGTAAGAAGATTGAAGAATCTGGCATGCCAAAAGATGCCAAAGATAAAGCGAGCGCTGAATTAAACAAATTAAAAATGATGTCTCCAATGTCAGCTGAAGCGACGGTTGTCCGCAGCTACGTTGATTGGATGACCTCAGTGCCATGGAAAAAGCGTTCGAAAATAAAACGTGATTTAGCCAAAGCACAAGATGTGTTAGATACTGATCATTATGGTCTAGAAAAAGTAAAAGAACGTATTTTAGAGTACTTAGCAGTTCAAAGTAGAGTCAAACAGCTTAAAGGCCCTATTTTGTGTTTAGTGGGACCACCAGGGGTAGGTAAAACCTCACTAGGGCAATCAATTGCGAAAGCGACAGGGCGTGAATACGTGCGTGTTGCACTAGGTGGTGTGCGCGATGAGGCGGAAATTCGTGGTCATCGTCGTACCTATATTGGTTCTATGCCTGGTAAAATTATCCAGAAAATGGCTAAAGTGGGTGTCAAGAATCCATTATTCCTACTGGATGAAATTGATAAGATGAGTTCAGATATGCGTGGCGATCCATCGTCTGCATTACTTGAAGTTCTAGACCCTGAACAGAATGCGACCTTTAATGATCATTATTTAGAAGTTGACTATGACTTATCTGATGTGATGTTTGTGGCGACCTCAAACTCAATGGATATACCCGGTCCTCTATTAGACCGTATGGAAGTGATCCGTTTATCGGGTTATACCGAAGATGAGAAACTCAATATTGCCAAGCAACATTTGTTGACTAAACAAATTGAGCGTAATGGTCTTAAAGCGAAAGAAATTAATATCGAAGACAGCGCGATTTTAGGCATTATTCGTTATTACACCCGTGAAGCAGGTGTGCGTTCATTAGAGCGTGAATTATCTAAAATATGCCGAAAAGTCGTTAAGCAAATTTTATTAGATAAAGACGTCAAAATGGTTAAAGTGAATCAAGATAACTTGAAATCATTTTTAGGTGTACAGCGTTTTGATTACGGTAAAGCTGAGTCAGCTAACCAAATAGGTCAAGTGACTGGACTTGCTTGGACTCAAGTTGGCGGTGACCTGTTAACTATTGAGGCAACTTCGGTAGCAGGTAAAGGCAAGCTTACCTACACAGGTTCACTTGGTGATGTAATGCAAGAGTCTATTAAAGCCGCAATGACAGTTGTTCGAGCTCGTGCTGAACAGTTAGGCATTAATGCTGACTTTTACGAGAAACGTGATATCCATGTGCATGTGCCAGAAGGGGCCACACCAAAAGATGGACCATCAGCGGGTGCCGCTATGTGCACCGCTTTGGTTTCTAGCTTAACGGGTAACCCTGTTCGCAGCGATGTGGCTATGACGGGTGAGATAACGCTTCGTGGTGAAGTCTTACCAATAGGCGGTTTGAAAGAGAAATTGCTTGCAGCACACAGAGGTGGCATTAAGCACGTACTTATTCCTAAAGAAAATGAGCGTGATTTAGAAGAAATTCCACAAAATGTGATTGCTGATTTGCAAATACACCCAGTGCGTTGGATAGATGAAGTCCTTAAATTAGCGCTTGAGCGTCCGGTCGAAGGCTTCGAAGTGGTTAAAAAGTAGCTCTTTAGTGAAAAATTTGCTCTAGAGTATGAAAAAAGTGAAAAAAGGGGCTTAACAAAACGCTGAGCTGTGGTAGCCTAGGTTTGTGGAGAGTCAGACACACCAAGCCCTTGGCGCATCTGACTTTGAGCTGTATCCAATTTTTATTTTTTTGGTTTTCTATGAAATTTGACATAGTGTTGAGTTTTTAACAAAAAGCCTCCGCAGACCGCTCTAAACATGGATTTGGTTGCGGCGCGACAATAACATTCAAGGGGATGACATGAACAAATCTGAACTAATCGAGAAAATTGCTTCTGGTGCTGATATTTCTAAAGCTGCTGCTGGTCGTGCGTTAGACTCATTTATTGCTGCAGTGACTGAAGGTTTACAAGACGGTCAGAAAATTTCTCTAGTTGGTTTTGGTACTTTTGAAGTACGTCAACGTGCTGAGCGTACTGGCCGTAACCCACAAACGGGTAAAGAAATTAAAATTGCTGCAGCGAACATTCCTGCGTTCAAAGCTGGCAAATCACTAAAAGACGCTGTTAACTAAAAATAGTTAATTACGTCGCCTTTTGTTAGGCATTCGTGAGTTAAGCACTGCTTTGGCGGTGCTTTTTACGAAATGGAATGTCAGTTGTTAATTTCACTGATATTCGGAGTATTGGGTTGTACCCTTGGTAGCGTCTGATAACTCCATGTAAACAAGGCGCATCACAAGAGATGCGCCTTTTTATTTTAATCGCAACAAGCGAGAATTCAGATGTTAGAAAAAATCCGCGAAGGATCACAGGGAATTGTTGCTAAAACGATTCTAGTGCTTGTGATATTTTCATTTGCTTTTGCTGGTGTTAGTAGCTATTTAGGCTCTAGTACTGGTGTACCTGCTGCTATTGTTAATGGAATTGAAATTCCTGAAACTGAATTAGAACAAGCGTTCCAAAACGAGCGTGCTAGTTTAAAACAACAATATGGCGAAATGTTTGATGCTTTATCTGCAGATGACAGCTATATGCAAGGCATCAAGAAAGGTGTGTTAGATCGTTTAGTCGCAAACACTCTTGTCGATCAAGCCGCTGTTGACCTTGGTTTACGTGTTTCTGATGAACAAATAAAACAAGCTATTTTCACTGAACCCGCATTTCAAACCGATGGCCAGTTTGATAACGATCGTTATCAAGCAGTATTGCGTCAATTGAACTATCAGCCAGTCACATTCCGCAATATGATGCGTGTTGATATGACGCGTAGTCAGTTATTAAAGGCGTTAGTAGGTAGTGAGTTTGTACTTGATGGTGAAGCAAAACAGCTTGCTGAAGTACAAAGTCAAACCCGTGACATTCGCTATATCTCTGTTGATTCAACACCTTTTTTAGCATCAGCTGATGTTACTGCTGAAGAAACTAAAGCGTTTTATGATGCTAACTTAATGCAGTTTATGAGCCCAGAGCTTGTCAGCCTTGAGTATGTTGAATTAAATGTGAAAGATATGGTCAGCGATATTGTTGTTGATGATGCTGAAGCGACTGAATATTATCAAGACAATCAATCACAGTATCAAACACCTGAAAAACGCTTAGCGAGCCATATTTATGCTGCTAGTGGTGATGATGCAGCTGATGAGGCAAAGTTAGATGCGATTGCAGCACGTATTGCAGCAGGCGAAGATTTTGCTGAATTAGCGAAAACGGAATCTGATGATAAATTCAGTGCCGAACAAGGTGGTCAAATCGATTGGTTTGAGCAAGGCGTTATGGATGCCGCATTTGATGAAGTCTTATTCAGTCTTGAAAAAGGTCAAGTATCAGCGGTTGTAAAAGGTGAATTTGGCTTCCACATTATTAAACTAGTTGATGTTCAGCCCGGCGCAATTGCTGCGTTTGATGATGTTAAAGCTAAAATTATTGCTCAAATTAAAGAGACAAAAGCATTAAGTATATTCTATGGCTTACAAACTAAGCTTGCAGATACTAGCTATGAAATCCCTGACACGTTAATTGATACTGCTAATGCAGTTAATAAAGAAGTTCAGACAACAGATTTGTTTACTCGAGATAATCCTCCGGCTAATTTAAACAAGCCTGATTTAGTCAAAGCGGCATTTTCAGATCAAGTACTGAGCAGTGGCATGAACAGCGAAGTGATTGAGCTTGACCCTAATCATGTTGTCGTTATCCGTGTTAAGCAGCATCAAGATGCCGGTACCATGAGTTTTGACAAAGTTGAAGCGCAAATCGTACAACGTCTTAAGTATGATAAAGCCAATGAAGCAGCGCGTGAAAAAGCGGCTACTTATATGACTCAGCTTAAAACGGGTGATTTTGCTATTAGTGGAGCAGAATTAGTCACTGTGGCTAAATTAGATCGCTTCAATCAAGACGTTGACGCTGCGATAGCTAATAAAGCATTCAAAATGCCAGCACCAGAAGCAGAAGCTGTGTCAATTGATACTGTTGCACTAGGTGCAGGTTATGCTGTTGTTGTACTTGATAAAGTTAATGCTGCTGAAAATATTGAAGCTAGCTTATTACAGTCGATTAAAGAAGGTTTATCACGTCAATATGGCCAAGCGGATTACCGTGCTGTGATAGATTCGTTAAAGTCTAAAGCACAGATAGAATATCCTGTAGCTGAATAGTTTTTAGCTATACTATCGCGATGCTATAAAAGCCAAGGTTAATTAAACCTTGGCTTTTTTATTTGCTTTATCATCTTATCGATGACTTATCTCGCTTTTACAGCATCTGTTTATATAATGACTTTAATGAGCTATGTTCTCAGGCTTATCTCGATTAAATATGATTTTAAGAGGCTTTACTGTGGATCTTGAGCAGCAATTTGAAGGTGTTTTACAACTTATTGATAACCACTTGAATGAAAACCTGTCCCTTGAGCGATTGGCTGCTGAGGCGGGAGTACCCTTAAACCACTTTGAGTTTATTTTTTATAGTTTGTATCACACTCAAGTTGTTGACTATATCGCGTTATTGAGAAATATTGAAGCGGCTCAAACCTTAGGGTTTGATAAGAGTGTCAGTATCCTTGACGTTGCAAAAGCAGATGGGTATTCATCCACTGTTGAGTTTACCAAAGCTTTTACATCAAGTATTGGTCAAACTCCACAAGCTTTTAGGCAAGCACCCGATTGGGCTAATTTCTTTATAAAACAACAGCCACTAAAAACATTATCGCAGGGGCATAACACCCTAACTGATACTGATGTAAATATTGAAATCATACAGCTAGATAAAGTTGATTTAGTGCTGATTAAACATCGCGGACCTAAAGTTTATTTACCGCAAACTATTCAGGCGTTAGTCGCCTTTAGAAAAGCGCATCAATTAACACTCTTAGATAACCGAACATTTAATTTTGTTTATAGTTTGCCACAAAATATGAGTATGAATTACGCGATTGATATTGGTGTGAGTGTACCTACAGCCAAATTGAGTGATCTACAGGTTGTAATGGCTGATTCAGAATATTTTAAAACGAGCGCTATACCAAGCGGAACGTATGCTACTTTTGTGCATAAAGGCTCTGAAATAGCGCTTCAAGGTAAAATTAGTTATCTTTACAGCATATGGCTAGCTAAAAATAATTTTACGCTTGTAGAGCATCCACTAACCTTTGAACGTTTTGATCTTACTGACACTAATGACGATGTGCATGTGAAAGTATATTTAGCGGTAAGTTAGATCACTATGGTTCAATGTGTGAGTGATTTAATACCCGGTTGATTTAATGTGCCAGTGATTAATGCGTTAGCGTTGTTAAAGTGAGGACAAGGTGCATCAGAGGCTTATCTAGAAAGAGGGAAGAGCTCTTTGAGTGAGTGTGTACTTAGCCCACTTTTATTAAGTCTTACCCCGCTTAAAAAGAAAAACCAGCCAAGTTGGCTGGTTTTTAATATTTGAATCTACTGCTTATAAACTAATAACATCAAACTCGACATTCGGGTTTACATCTGCTTCGTAATCAATACCGTCAATACCAAAGCCAAATAGCTTCAAAAACTCTTCTTTATATTCGCGGTAGTCCGCAAGTTCAGATAAGTTTTCTGTGGTAACTAATGGCCATAAATCACGACAATGTTTTTGAATTTCTTCACGTAATTCCCAATCATCCAAACGTAAACGATTAGTGTCGTCCACTGCAGGAGCTTGGCCATCAGCGCGGAATAAACGCTCACTGAACATACGGTAAATTTGATCCATACAGCCTTCGTGAAGACCTTCTTCACGCATTTTCTTGAATACCATAGCGATATACAATGGCATAACAGGGATTGCCGAGCTGGCTTGAGTCACAACACTCTTTAATACAGCAACATTGGCTGAGCCGCCTTTAGTGGCTAGCTTGTTATTTAATGAATGGGCAGCACGATCTAAATCCATTTTAGCTTTGCCAAGGGCACCGTGCCAGTAGATAGGCCAAGTGATTTCTGTGCCAATGTAGCTGTAGGCGACTGTTTTACAACCGTCAGCAAGTACACCCGCTTGTGAAAGTGCTTCAATCCACAATTCCCAATCTTCGCCGCCCATAACGGTAACTGTATCTGCAATTTCTTGCTCAGTAGCGGGTTCAACGGAGGTTTCAATAATCGTGTCTTTATTCGTATCCACAGCGGTTGCGCTGTAGGTTTCACCTATTGGCTTTAGTGATGAACGAATAACTTCACCGGTGTCGGGCAGTTTACGCACTGGTGAGGCAAGTGAATATACCACCATATCAATTTGACCTAAGTCTTGCTTGATAAGCTCAATGACTTTTTGCTTTGCTTCATGGCTGAATGCATCACAGTTAATGCTTTTTGAATATAAACCTTCGGCTTTAGCAAACTTATCAAATGCGGCAGAGTTATACCAACCAGCAGTGCCAGTTTTAGTCTCTGAGCTTGGTTTTTCGAAAAACACACCGATTGTGGCTGCGTTACTACCAAATGCTGAAGCGATACGTGAAGATAAGCCATAGCCACTTGATGAACCAACCACTAATACCTTTTTAGGACCATTAGTGATTTTGCCTTTTGCTTTAGTTAAATCGATTTGTTCTTTTACGTTAGCTTCACAACCAACAGGATGGGTTGTGGTACAAATAAAGCCACGAATTTTTGGTTTAATAATCATAAGTCAGTTCTTCCTTTGTCGTTGGCACTAGGATAATTAGATCGTCGATGAAATGGCACTTATTTTTGTGTAAAGTTGCCATTTAGGCCAGTGGTTGGAGCAGTTTAACGCTTTTGCATGAAGTGAGTTTGCTCTTGAATGAGCCTTTGGGTGTATTCATGCTTAGGCGAAGTGAATAAGTCTGCGGTATTCGCTTTTTCTACCATACAGCCATTGTGAAGCACCATGATTTTATCGCTGATATGGCGGATGATATTTAAGTTGTGCGACACAAATATATAAGACAAACCGAGATCTTTTTGTAATTTTAACAATAAGTTAATAATTTGCGAACGAACGGACAAATCAAGCGCGGTTAATGCTTCATCGGCAATAATAATTTTGGGGTTAAGCATTAATGCTCGCGCAACGGCAACACGTTGCTTTTGACCTTCAGATACCATATGGGGATAAAAATTAACGTGTTCAGGCAATAAACCTACCTTGCGTAGAGTATCAATTACCTGCACCCGTCGCTCCTCAACGGTAAGGCTTGTACTAAACTTAAGTGGTTCATTCAGCAATTCACCAATGGTTAATCTCGGATTTAAAGAGGTGTTTGGGTCTTGAAAAATCATTCTGATTAATCGGCAACGTTGTTTTACATTACGTGACTCTAAGGCTTCACCTTCAAAGAAAATATCACCACTACTTCTTTGTTCTGCACCGACTAAAATACGTGCAAGGGTTGATTTTCCTGAGCCCACTTCACCGACAATTGCCAATGTTTCGCCACGCCCTAGCTCAAAGGATACGGGTAATAGTGCATCATAATATTGTGGTACGAACCCTTTGTAACCTGTTAAGTATTGCTTACTCAGGTTGGTCACTTTAAGCAAAGGTGTTGTCATCGGCTTCTTGCTCATTTTTGTATGGAAAGTGGCAGGCAAATGCACGGTCTTTGACGTGCTCTATTTTAGGTTGTTTGACACATTGTCGTTTAGCTTCAGGACATCGAGGTCCTAATCTGCAACCTGCAGGGAGATTTTGAATTGAAGGAGATGATCCTTGCAGTGTTGGTAAATTAGATTTATGTCGCATTTTACCCGTGTAATCAGGTAAGTTCTTTAAAAGTGCACGCGTATACGGATGAAACGGACTCGCAACTATCTCATCTGTGGGGCCAGACTCCATCATTTGACCTCCGTACAATACGGTTAAATGATCGCAATATTGGACTAATGTTTCAAGTTCATGGCTAACCAATAAAATCGACACATTTTGCAGCTGATTTAACTGTGACAATAACCTGAATATCTGGGCCTGGGTATTTTGTTCCATCGAGTTTGTCGGTTCATCCGCAATTAATAACTTAGGGTGATTCGCAACCGCCATAGCTATCATGACTTTTTGGCATTCACCTTCTGATAATTCCCATGGATAGCACTTCATTAAGGATTTAGGGCTTTTGATGCCCACTTTATGTAGCCATTTTTGCGCGTTTAGATAGGTATCTTTTGATCTACGCCAAAAAGGAACATTTTTGTTAGGCACCATAGCTTCAATTAATTGGCTACCGACGGTTTTTACCGGATCAAGGCTGCCCGACGGGTCTTGAAAGATCATTGCCATATCGCTGCCCATTAAGCAGCGGCGCTCTTTGGCGGTTAATTCTAGTAAGTCTTTGCCATCAAACATCATTCTGTCAGCCATAACATACCAGTTAGTGCCTAAAATTCCCAAAATGGCTTTAGCTAATATACTTCGTCCTGAACCAGACTCTCCTACCAAACCATGAATTTCTCCAGGGTTCATGGTGAGACTGACTTTCTCTAATACCGCCACTCTACCGTGGTCGGTTTCGAGTTCTATTGTTAGGTTTCGAATATCGAGTAATGGCATAAATTAGTTTCTTATTGGTGCAATAGCGGATCGTAAACCGTCACCAACCAGGTTAACGGCAAGTACGCTGAATAATATTGCTACACCAGGAATGGTAACAGTCCAGGGCGCCAGTAATAAATTATCTAAGCCCTGCGCAATCATCGCGCCCCATTCTGGACTCGGTGCCTGGGCGCCAAGGTTTAAAAAACCTAACGCAGCAATATCTAAAATGGCTGCCGAAATAGCCATAGTAATTTGAATAATGAGCACTTCCCATACATTTGGCATAATAACATACCAAAAAATTTGCAGATTATTAGCGCCGTCAAGCTTAGCGGCAGTGACATATTCTTTTTGTAATTCTTCATGAACAGCCTGGTGAATAGTGCGAATAAACTGCGGCACCATAGCAATTCCAACAGCCCAGAATACGTTATAAAGCCCAGGCCCTATAACAGCGACCACTAAAATAGCCATTAATAGTGATGGAATAGATAATAGGGCATCGAGTAAATGGCCTAAAATACTGGACTTTAGCCCTCGCATCATGCCGGAAATCGAACCTATTAAAAATCCAAAAAACAATGCACAGCTTACAATAATAAGTGACATGCCGAACGTTAGCTGAACACCATGTAAAATGCGGCTGAATATGTCTCGTCCAAGATCGTCAGTGCCTAAAAAGTATTCCACGTGTCCTAATGGATCCCAAGAAGGTGGCAGTAATAAAATTTGTTGATTCTGCTCATTAACAGAATAAGGAGCAATGAAGGGGGCTAAAATAGTGAGTAATAATAAAAAACAAACCCCCCACAATCCAATAAGTGCAAATGGATTTTTAGAAAATGCTTTCCATACTCTACCAGCAGGAGTAGCAATATAGTCTTGTTTATAAATCTTAATAGGAGGCATACAGTTCCTTTTTGCTCATTGGATTGATCACTGTATGGATAAATTCAATCAGTATGCTTAAAAAGATAATTAACAGTGACACAGAAAGTATACCTGCTTGAATGACGGTATAGTCACGTTGGTAAATACCTGATACTAACCAGCTACCTACACCAGGCCATGAAAAAATAACTTCCACAACAATACCATAGCTCGCAAATGAGCCTAACATAATCCCGATGCTTTTAAGCACAGGTATCATTGCATTTGGTAATGCGTGGCGAATAATAATTTTGAATGTATGTAAGCCTCTAGCTTCAGCTGCACGAATATAGGTTTGATTCATCACATGTAACATTGCCTGATGTGTAATGCGCACTATTAAGGTAAAGGGCAAAACCGCAAGTGTAATAGCGGGCAAAATCAAGTGCATGATGGCATCGACAAAAGCTTGAAGCCGATAAGCGGAATCGGATAGCAAGGTATCAATTAACATGAATCCAGTGACTGGCTCAATTTGATAAAGTAAATTTATTTGCCCAGAGATAGGCAACCAGCCTAAGTTTACGCCAAACCAAAGTGATAAGGTTAATCCAAGCCAAAATATCGGGGTGGAATAACCGGTTAAGGTAAGTCCCAATATACTACCCTGGACAAGTTTATTCTTACTCAGCGCCGCAATAACTCCAATTGGTACGCCCAAAAATAATGCGATAGCGCCTGAGAATAGTGATAATTCAAATGATGCGGGTAGCACTGCTTTTAATTCGTCATAAACGGGCTGTTGTGAGTTTATGGAAATGCCCATGTTGCCTGAAAAACGTTGTTGTACATAAGCGATAAATTGTCTTACATAATTACTGTCTAGTTTAAAGTCTTGATATATTTGAACGAATTGTTGATTGGTCGGTTGTTGAATACCGGTTAAAGCGTAGGTCTGATCTACCGGGAATAGATGAGTGGCATAAAATAATACGGCCATCATAATCAAGGTTGTGGCTAAAAACAAACTGCTGCGTCTAAAAAAATATTGCCACATAATTATTTACTCTCTGGTGTTTTCTCAACTATTTTTGCAAATGCAATGCCGCCATAAGGTCTCACTTGCATTGAGGTTATAGTGTCTTTCTTTAAGATAACCTTTTGAGCATGCGCAATTGGAATAAGCGGAACTTGATCACTCAGTATGGCTTCAGCTGCTTGGTATATTGCCTTACGCGCTTCACGTTCAGTAGTATTTTGAGCACTGGTTAGTAAGTGGTCAAAATCTTTTTGGCACCATTTTGAACGGTTATTGTGCGATGCTAAAGCCGCGCAGCTAAGTAAAGGAGTAAAGAAGTTGTCAGGATCGCTATTATCTGCGTTCCATCCAATTAACACAGAGTCATAATCATCACGGATAAGTTTTTGTGTAAATACACTCCAATCATATGAAACGATATTGATTTTGACGCCAATTTTAGCCAAATCGGCCTGAATTAATTCTGCTGTTTTAAGGGCGTTAGGGTTATAAACTCGCGCCACTGGCATTGCCCAGATATCAATCGATAATTTATCAATACCAGCTTCATTTAATAGTGCTTTAGCTTTTGCAGGATCATAGTTATTGGCATTAATATTATCAGAATATGCCCATGACGCGGGCGGTAAAATCCCTTTTGCTTCTACTGCAATGCCATTATATACCACGTCTAAAATATTTTGTTTATCAATAGCGTGTGCCAGTGCGCGTCGGACCTTAATGTCATTTAAAGGTGGTTTTTGAGTGTTGAGCGCCCAAAATGCAACATTAAGCCCAGGTTTAATATCCACTTTGATATGCTTATGCTGGTCTATTACTGCTAGCTCTCCAGCTTTAGGCAAGGCTGATACACTACAGTCGCCGGTAATTAATTTGGTAATACGCGCAGTG
The DNA here is from genome assembly GCF_020511155.1 of Shewanella glacialimarina. NCBI lineage: Bacteria > Pseudomonadati > Pseudomonadota > Gammaproteobacteria > Alteromonadales > Shewanellaceae > Shewanella > Shewanella glacialimarina. The sequence goes on from NZ_CP041216.1 coordinate 1,491,141, forward strand.
CTTTTAGGTGTGATATCAAAAACTAAATGCTCAATGTCTGCCGCAGCTCCCCAATAATAAGGATGCCTGTTATAACGAATGTACTCATTTTTGACATATTGATTTAATTGAAATGGGCCTGTGCCAATAGGCTGGAAATCAATCTGTTCAGGTTCTCCGTTTTTAAGCAACATGTCGCCATACTCTGCTGACAGTATCACCGCAAAGTCTGTGGCTAAATTTGATAAAAATGAAGCATCTTTACGATTTAAGTGGAAAACCACATGGTGAGAATCAATTTTTTCAATTGAACCAATAAGTTTATCAAAACCTATGCTTTGAAAAAATGGATAACCGGTGCGACTAACGAAATGATAAGGGTGTTGCGAGTCAATAATGCGATTAAACGAGAATAAAACGTCGTCTGCATTGAACGCTCTTTGTGGTTTAAAGCGACTTGTTTGGTGAAATAAAACTTCATTACGCAGCACAAAAGTATAATTTAAACCATCATCACTAATGTGCCACTCAGTGGCTAACCCTGGCACAATATCACCCAGTTCTGGGTCGTAATTAACTAACCGACTGTATATTTGATGGGAAGTGGCGTCGATAGTCGTGCCTGAAGTAACAAGTTGAGGGTTAAAACTTTCTGGGTTACCTTCACTACAATATACTAGTCCTGGGGGGAGGGTTGCTTGACCACACGCACTGAGCATAAGTCCGCTAAGACATATAAGCATATGCTGAATCTGTTGTCTTAAAGACATTGCCATAACCAAATCGTATTTTGCGAGTCTGAAGGGCTATTTTAGCAGTGTAAATATCTTGGGAGCAAACAAGTTATTAAATTGTTTTTTTTACTTTTTATCTTTGCCCTTTAAATGGTTATTGAATTAAAGGGCAAACAGAGAGTTTAGCTTCACAATAAGTTGTATTTTTTTAGAATTCCGCGTAATTGATGATAGCTGAGGCCTAAATTTTCAGCGGTTTTCTTCTGATTAAACTGGCTTTCAGCTAAAGCTAATTGTAATAAGGTGACTTCTTGTTTTTCTGTGTACTCTTTAAAATCGATAGGGAAGTTGATTGGGGGTAATTGTGTTGTTTGCTCTTGATTGCTCTGTGAAGGTGATGCCTGCATAGAAGTACTTACTTCTGCCCCCAACGACTCTGTGTGTGTCTCATCGGCATTATTTGAAATCACAGGTTGAATAAATGCCTGCTGACGCTCTTTGGTTTTAACACGAGTTTGGGGTCTATAAGGAGATGCGAATGGGTCAAGAATAATATGATCTATTTGCTGCCCCTCGCTGCCTTCTCGATATACGCTACGTTCAACCACGTTTTTAAGTTCTCGTATATTACCCGGCCAGGTATAACTTAATAATTGTTCAACAGCTAAAGGACTAAAACCGCCAAAATATTCTAGTTTGAGTTGCCTCGCCATACTGATGGCAAAGTATTCTGCTAAGTTCATAATATCTTCTGTACGGCAACGTAGCGGCGGTAAAGTGATCACATCAAATGCTAATCGGTCTAATAAGTCTGCCCTAAATTCACCGGATTCAGCCAGTGAAGGTAAATCTTCATTTGCTGCACAGATTAAGCGCACATCGGTTTGTACTGTTTTACTGCCACCCACTCGTTCAAATTCACCGTATTCAATCACGCGCAATAATTTTTCTTGAATAAGCCCAGAGGTATTTGCTAACTCATCTAAAAATAAGGTGCCGCCATCGGCCCGCTCAAAACGTCCCTCGTGCTTTCCTTTTGCCCCGGTAAATGCGCCAGATTCGTGACCAAAAAGTTCGCTTTCGAGTAAGTTTTCACTTAAAGAAGAGCAATTGAGTTTTATAAAACTCTGATCCCACCTACCGGAAAGATAATGTAGCCGCTCTGCGATTAGCTCTTTACCCGTGCCTCGTTCACCAATAATAAGCACAGGCTTTGACAAAGGGGCTATTTTCGAGACATGCTCTAATACTTCGAGTAATGCATTGGATTGACCAATAAGGTTATCTTGCTGAAATTGCTTATTCACAGTATTTTAGTCTTTTACGCTAATTATTGGTGAAAATTATAATAGATGGCTTAACAGAATAAATAAAGAAAAACATCAATTTAACTTTAAGTCATTGAAATTATATAACTTGTAAATGTTGGCACGCATAATGTATTAGTATATTCGACATCTACATACAACTTTGAGGAACACATTATGGGAATTTTCTCTCGCTTTGCTGATATCGTTAATTCAAACATCAGCGCAATACTTGATAAGGCCGAAGATCCAGAGAAAATGGTTCGCCTTATCATCCAGGAAATGGAAGATACAGTAGTAGAAGTGCGTTCTACTTCAGCAAAAGTATTAGCTGAGAAAAAAGAATTGCTTCGCCGTATTAGCCGAGTACAAGAACAGGTACAGGATTGGGAAGATAAAGCCGAATTAGCGATTTCAAAAGATCGTGAAGACTTAGCTAAAGCAGCGTTAGTTGAAAAACAAAAGACAGCTAACTTGCTGGCAACACTTGAAATGGAATTAAAGGTTGTTGAAGAACATATTGCTCGCTTGAAAGATGAAGTGGCGCAATTACAAGATAAGCTAACGGACGCCCGTGCTCGTCAAAAGACGATAATCATGCGCAAGCAAACAGCGACTTCTCGTCTAGAAGTTAAAAAGCAACTTGATTCAAGTAAAATTGATGATGCTATGATGAAGTTTGAACAATACGAGCGTCGTGTTGAAGGGCTTGAAGCGCAAGTTGATGCCTATGATTTAGGTAAGAGATCGACTTTAGATGATGAGTTTGCCGCACTTAAAGCTGAAGACTCAGTTAATGATGAGCTGGCAGCATTAAAAGCAAAAATGAAAGCTAAAAATCAACCTAAATCAAAAGTATAATAATTTTTCAGAGGTGAGTTATGGATATGGATCTTCTTATTGCACCAATTATCATTTTTTTGGTTATTGTGGCACCTATCTGGTTGGTTCTTCATTATCGCAGTAAGCGACAAGTGAGCCAGGGGCTCACTGAAGAAGAATTTAACCAACTTAATGATTTAATTGCTAAAGCGGATAAAATGGGTGGTCGTATTCATACGCTTGAAGCAATTCTAGACAGTGAATCTCCAGAGTGGAGGACCAAACATGAATGAACCTAAAGGGCGAACCTTATACCGTATTCCCCAAACGGGTAAAATTGCAGGTGTATGTTCAGGGGTTGCTGAGTATTTAAATTTTGAAGTTTGGTTGGTCAGAGTAGTTGCCGCATCAATATTTTTACTAGGTGGTAGTGGTGTAATCTTAGTTATTTACATCGCAATGTGGATGATTTTAGATGTAAAACCGCGAGTGCAACAGCACCAAGACAACCATAAAGACATTGAGCTTAAAAAGAAAGTTTGGCAAGCTGGCGAGCCAGCAAAACAAGCTTTGTTTGATGTCAATCGACAGTTTTCAACATTGGAAGCTCGATTACAAAAGCTTGAACAACATGTTACTTCAGACACATTTGATTTGAAACGCCAAATCAATAGTCTGTAATCAAATCTAGGGCGGTTATCCGCCCTTATTTTATTTGGAATCAGCCATGAGTTTACTGGATCGATCGCTCAATAAAATAACTCAGTCAGCCCAATCTTTACTCCATCGCAGTACCGACCGACATGTTCGCTTAGCGGTAACGGGTCTATCTGGTGCTGGTAAAACAGCATTTATTACTGGACTGGTGAATCAGCTGCTACATGCTGGTTTGAACTTCGATAAAAATCCTTTACCTTTATGGCAAGTTGCGCGTGATGGGCGTTTATTGGCGGTAAAGCGGTCATTACAACCTGATCTTGATATCGCCAGTTTTGATTATCAAAGTGCAATGCAAGCTTTGGGTGAACAGCCTCCGCTTTGGCCACCCTCCACGCGAAATATTACTGAACTGCGTTTAGCAATTAAGTATCGTCCAGAGCAAGGTGTGTTAGCAAAATTAACTGACTCAGCGACTTTGATTGTTGATATTGTAGATTATCCAGGTGAGTGGCTACTCGACTTACCTATGTTAAAACAAGATTTTACCGCCTGGTGCTTGAGTCAGCAGCAGGGCGTGAGTCGATTACAAAGCTCCCCTTTATATAGTGCATTTGCAAAACAAGTCACTGCACTCGATTTATCCGCTCCCGCAGATGAGCAAGTGTTAAAGCAAATAGCTGATAGTTATCAGCATCTTTTACAAGACATGGTGCATAAGCAGGGCTTTTATTTTGCTCAGCCGGGAAGAATGCTACTTCCTGGTGAGTACGAAAATACCCCGCTGCTGACATTTTTTCCATTAGTGCATTTATCGCCCATTCAACATGCAGAACTAAGTCAGTCTGATGCAGCTAGCACCTATCAGGTACTAAAAAAGCGCTACCAGCAATACGTTATTCAAGTGGTTAAACCGTTTTATAAGGATCATTTTGCTAAGTTTGACCGCCAGGTTGTGTTGGTGGATTGTTTAAATGGTTTAAACCATGGGCAGAACCAGTTCAATGATATGGGATTGGCATTAAATAGTATTATGGAAAGCTTTCAGTTTGGACAATCGAGTTTACTGAAACGTCTTTTCTCACCTAAAATCGATAAAGTATTATTTGCCGCAAGTCAGGTGGATCGTGTTACCCGAAGCCAACAAAGTCATATTTTGAGTCTATTAACTGACATGCTAAAACAAAGCCAGCATTTTGCTCGTTTTGAAGGTTGTGAAGTCGAAACCATGGCAGTTAGTGCGATTAAAGCGACTCAGCATGGGATGATTAATACTGCAGATGGCCAACAAGAAGTCATAAAAGGGCGCGATAAAACGGGAAAATTAATCACCCTTTACCCTGGTGATGTACCCAGCCACTTACCTGATGCTGAGTTTTGGCAACAACAGGGTTTTGGCTTCCCATCATTCGCACCGCCTTATCAGGACTTTGTTTCTGGTGGCAGTGTCAATCCACAAGAGCGTCTTTATCCCCATATTCGTTTGGATCATTTATTAGAGTTTTTACTAGGCGATAAACTCGCATAATTAGTGAGTATTAATGTATGGAACAGAGAAGTAATATAAAGCAGGCTAAAGTGTTTTCAGCACAAGACGTTGAAGAGTTGATTGAAATGCAACATTCAGACTTTCGTTCAGAACAAGCGTCAAAGCCTATTAAACCAGCACAGTCTTTTGAACACGCCGATTTTATTGACGAATTGTCATCTATGTCGCAAGTTGACGCTGATAGCGATGAATTCAATCAAATGATGCCAGAGAGTGTACTGGATGAAGTGACAAAAGAATCTAAAAAACCACATCGTTGGTCGTTACTGGCAAAGCTATCTTTACTCGCTATTATACTGTTGGTAATAGTACAAACTGTGACAGGTTTGATTAATGCCTTTGAGCAAAGTCCTTATCTATTTAGTTTCTACTCTATGGTACTGACTGTGGTGATAAGTTGGGTTGCCATGATAAGTATCAAAGAGTGGCGTAAGTTAGCGGCACTAAAGCAGGTCAGTGTTGATCAAGACACTGGTTCACGATTAGCTGAAAGCATGCAGATAGGGGAAGCTCAAGCCTATATTCAAACATTACTGCAGCGTTATCCTGATAATAATGCCAAGCGTGCGTATTTATCCCAGGTCAGTGTGGAACATAATGACGCTGAGAAAGTGTTACTGTTTGACGATTTAGTCCTTAGCGAACGTGATGAACTTGCTAAACAATATGTTGCTAGATTTGCTGCAGAGTCGGCATTGTTGCTGGCGGCTAGCCCTTTAGCTGCATTAGATATGGCGTTGATATTGTGGCGAAATCAAGCAATGATTTCAAAAATTGCCAAGGTTTATGGCATTGAACTTGGCTATTGGAGCCGAATTAAACTCATTCGTTCGATTATTGTTAATATCATTTATGCTGGTACAGCCGAAGTGGCGACTGACTTGGGCACTCAGCTATTGTCAGTTGAGCTGACAGGCAAACTTTCCGCGCGAGTCGCGCAGGGCTTAGGCGGTGGTTTGTTAACGGCAAGATTGGGTTATCAGGCGATGAGCCTATGTCGACCGATCCAGTTCAATTCTAAGAATAAACCAAAATTGAGTAAAATACACCAACACTTATTGGCTGAGATAAAAGGGCTAACGATTGATGCATTGAGTCAGTCAAAAGCATTAAAAGAGCAGGTCGTTAAACAAAATACTCCATAAATCAACATGGTGGTTTGTATGTTTTTTAATCTTAGTCTAGCCTTATTATCTGCTTTATTGATGAAGTAGATAATTGAGTCCGCCAGGGAATAGGGAAGTCGGCACATAGGCTCTGATTTTGGATAACAGGAGAACATTATGAAAATATCATCTTTTTGGCTTGCGGCTGTGATGGCGATAGTGCTTTTTGCAGCTGTTAATAATACAGCCTATGCAGCAAAAGAAACACCAATAACGCCAACCATAAAAGCTGCAACTGAATCTACCGCTAAAATGACCGCTAAAGTCAATCTTAATAAAGCGGATGCGGCACAGTTGCAAACTCTTAATGGGATAGGCGAAGCAAAGGCGAAAGCAATCATCGAGTATCGCAATAAAAATGGTAAGTTTACCGATATAAAGCAGCTGACTCAGGTCAGTGGTATTGGTGAAAAACTATTAACTCAAAATGCAGACAGGTTGGCTATTTAAAACGAGTCTGGTAATAAAAAGGAAGCATTAAGCTTCCTTTTTATTTAACTGTAACTGCCTTTTAACTATATTTGTTATAGATAATTACGGCTTGTAGATAGTTGTTCATTGTGCGTTTAAAGCTTCGCCATTGGTGTTGAGCGAATCATCACCCATTAAAAACACATAGGTAGGCATAATATCTTCTGGCGTTTTTAATGCTTGTGGATTTTCAGCCGGGTAAGCTTTTGCACGCATTTCAGTACGAGTAGCACCAGGGTTAATGCTGTTTACTCGCACTGAGGTGTTTTCACATTCATCTGCCAGAACTTGCATCATGCCTTCAGTAGCAAATTTTGAAAACGCATAAGGTCCCCAATAGGCACGACCTTTTCTGCCAACACCGCTTGATGTAAAGATGATAGAGGCATTTTTAGCTTTTCGCATTACAGGTAACAATGCTTTAGTCATAATCGCCGCCGCAGTCACATTCACTTTCATTATTTTTTCCAGTGATGTTAAGTCTATATGCTCAAACGGCCCAAGTGCGCCTAGATGTGAAGCATTATGTAACAGACCGTCCAATTGCCCAAACTGTTCAGCAATAGTGTCAGCCATATCGAGATAATGTTGCTCAGTGGCGCCGTTTAAATCTAAAGGTACTATCGCTGGATTTGGTGAACCCTGTGCAACAATTTCATCGTATACTTTTTCAAGTTTTTTAACGGTTTTACCCAGTAGTATTACCGTTGCACCATGTGCGGCGAATGTTAATGCCGCTACGCGACCAATGCCATCACCAGCACCTGTAACCAATATTGTTTTATTAGTAAGGAGATCTTTTTTAGCTTGATATTCCAACATGATTCATTAATTCCTTGGGACGGAACTGCCCGTCAAATCTACAATCGAACAAAACATAAACGACTGTTTTAAACAAATGACTGATATTTGTATGTCAAACAGTCAATAGTGTGTAATAAACTTGTAGCTAACTCTATATATTTACGTTAACTTGAGACTAGCTAAGGACTAAAATAAGTCCTTATGGTCACAGGATTGGACTATTGTGACCAATTTTTGGGGAAAACAAAATTATTACAACAAGATTTGGGGAAAAAAGATGAAAAGACTCATTTTGGGTGTTGCTATTGCATCTGCTCTAGGACTAACCGGTTGTTCAGAAGAAAGCTTCAATGAAGCAAGAGAAACAGCAACTCCATTAGTACCTGTTTCACATATGCAATTTGATCCAGCTAACGGCAAGGTACCATTACCAAACGATTTACTCTTCAGTGGCACGACAGACGGCACATTAAGTATTCCAGGTGAAAACGGTATTGATTATGTCAATCCACAGCTTGCATTAGGTGCCCTTGATGGCTGGTCAACCTCATCTCCTATTACTATTACTGTTGATCTTGCCAATGACTTAGATGGCAACAAATTAACACTGGATGCAGCTTCTGTATTTCAGCCGGGTGCTGTAAGAGTATTTGAAGCAACGGTTGGCGGGGCATTATCAAGCGACCCAGAATGTAAGGCAGCCGCTTCGGTATCTGCATGTAAAGTAGGTGAAGAATTATCATTTGGCGTAGATTTCGTTTCTAAGGCTTCTGGTAATAAAGTTGCCATTGTGCCACTTAAGCCACTTAAGGCAGGCCAGTCTTATATTTATGCAACAACTGACCTAATTCAAGATTCACTTGGGCGTGGTATTGCACCTTCAACAACCTATGGTTTGCTGAAATTAGATATTGATGTTAATCCTTTAGCAACACCTCAACAATTACAACTACAGGGATTAGTAAACAGTTATGAAAAAGGTATGGCTGCAGCACACGGTGTTGATGCTGAAACCATTAGTTTCTCAGGTTTATTTACCACTCAATCGGTAAAAGATGTGTACGAAACGACCAAGCTACTTATGGCGGCTCGAGCACCGTATATGCCTTCGTTCGTTCAAACTCCTACTCCTATGCCTAATGGTGCTGGTGGTGTGGTGACAGTTGCACAGGCAGCAGGATTAACACCTGCAGACGGCGCAGCTTATGTTGTATCTAGTTTAGCGGATGTGTATACCGCGAGCATTAAGTTGCCAATGTACGGAAGCTGTTCATCAAGTGCTTGTTTAAGCCCACAAGGTGCGCCGTTAATTAATGGCCGTTGGTTTGCCCAAGGCGATAGCCCTGTATCGGTCTTACTAGCGGTTCAAGCTGGCAAGATGAGTCAGGCTAACTTTGCCCAGCAAGCTATTGGTTTTGGTATCGACCCAAGTGCTGCACTTGCTAATCCTGCTTTGCTAGCTGGCTACCCTTGGATGTTAGATGACGGTACCGTTGCCGACCCAACTAAACATTTAACTAAGTTCAATCCTATTCCGAAAATCATGAGTTATGAAACGGTACCAGTATTGATTGCAATGCCAAATGCAGCGAAAGTTGCAGCATTTCAAGCATCTCAAGGTTTGACCTTTATGCCGCCAACGAACGGCTGGCCAACTAACATAGCATTGCATGGTTTAGGTGGTGGTAAAGAGATGGCCTTAGCCTACGCAGGTTCTTACGCCGCAATGGGTATTGCTACAATTGCGATTGATATGCCGTTGCATGGTGCACGTTCATTCGATGCCAATGGTGACGGCAAGTATGAAGTGTCGGCAACTGACCCATCTTACGGTGCAGTAGTTGGTAAGCCTGATGCTTTTGAAAATGGTAGCCCATTAGTATTTGTTAATATTGGTAGTACATTAACCGTACGTGATAACTTCCGCCAAGCGACGATGGATCACTTAGCGCTGCGTTTACTGCTTACTGGTATGTACTCGCAAATTGCCCAAGCGGGTGGTCAGCAAGTGTTTGATATTAGTAAAATAAGTGCGCAAGGTTTAAGCCTTGGTGGCATTGTAGGAACAACATTCTCAACTTACGCAAGCACAGGCTTAGTTGACCCAGCATCGGGTACACAATTACCTAATGCATATGGCATAACAGCATCTTCACTTGTTGCTCCAGCAGGCGGTTTAGCAGGGGCTTTTGCAGGCTCAGCGGCTTTTGGTCCAGTATTGTTTAATAGCATTACCCAATCAGACACCTTTATGGCGTTGGTTAATGCTGCTAATAAAGTTCCTGGTTATGAAGTGGGCTCACCAGAATACGCCGCATTAGTTCAAGCGGTTTATGCTGAGTTTCTTCCGACTTTTGCATTTGCTGTTCAAACGGCTGTAGACAGTGCGGATCCAATTAACCATGGTGCTAAATTAGCTGCAACAGGGTTACCGGTTCATTTAATTGAAGTGGTTGGCGATGGTGCTGGTAATTTATCGGACCAAACTTTACCTAATGCGGTTGCTGGTTTCCCGCTTTCAGGTACAGAGCCATTAATTGCCTCTCTTGGTTTAGGTTGTGCTGATTCAACCGCTGCGGGGTCTGCTGCGGTTCGCTTCTCTAAAGGACATCACAGTTCGATAGTGAGCCCCCGTGAGACAGCGGCAACTGATGGCATGGCAGCTCAAGCTACTGCTGAAATGCAATCACAAGTAGCCATGTTTGCTCGTACTGCAGCATTAGGTTCTGCAACTGTATTAATTTCTAATTCTGATGTGATTCAGTCTTGTAATTAATCATGACAATTTAGTCTTTTGATTGTTTAAAAACCCAGCAGAAGCTGGGTTTTTTATTGTTTGTTTCTCAGTAGATGTTGGTAAACTAGGTTAATATTTTTTTTCGGAGTAAATTTTGAATTTTTTAATTGAGTACGGCATGTTTTTGGCTAAAGCGGTCACCATAGTGATTGCCATCGTGACTGTCGTCGTTGTTGTTATCGCCAGCGGAATGAAAAATAAAACCGATAAAGGCGAGCTAATACTGACAGATTTAAGCGATGAGTTATTGCAATTAAAACATGATTTGAAACACGAGTTATTGTCTAAGAAACAACTTAAAGCTTACGAGAAAAAGGTTAAAGCAGAAGATAAAGCAGCCGACAAAAACGAGCAACCAATTAAAAAGGTTTATGTTCTAGACTTTAAAGGCAGTATTGATGCCGGCGAAGTTGCGTCATTGCGTGAGGAAATTACTGCTATCTTGATCATTGCCGAAGAGGGTGATCAAGTATTAGTCAATGTAGAAAGTGGTGGTGGGATGGTTCATGGCTACGGCTTAGCATCAAGTCAATTAGACCGTTTACGCCAAGCCAATATCCCATTTACTGTTTGTATTGACAAGGTCGCCGCCAGCGGTGGTTATATGATGGCATGTGTAGCCAACAAAATAGTTGCTGCCCCATTTGCTATTGTGGGTTCTATTGGTGTGGTAGCGCAATTACCTAACTTTAGCCGTTTGCTTAAAAAACATGAAATTGATTATGAGCAACATACCGCAGGCAACTTCAAACGGACGTTAACAGTGTTTGGCGAGAATACCGATGAAGGACGAGAAAAGTTCCAACAAGAACTAGAAGAAACCCATGTGCTATTCAAACAGTTTGTTGGTCATTATCGTCCAGCGTTAGACTTAGATAAAGTGGCCACTGGCGAGCACTGGTATGGTAAACAGGCGATAGAGTTAGGCTTGGTTGACGAAATTGCTACCAGCGATGATATCGTGTTGCAGCTAGCCAAAGATCATCAAGTATACAAGCTTAAGTACCAAATGAAGAAAAAACTGGCTGATAAAATTGCCCACGGTGCATCGTTATCTGTTAACAGTGTAGTTAATAAGCTGACTGAGCTTAATCGGCCCATTTAGTTATCTACTAGAGAGCAAGGCTTAATGCTTAAACAAGGTGGTTATAACGCAAATTTAATGGTGGGTGACCAATGTTATCCCGCTTTTGAACTGCGTAATCTTTTACTGTTTATCCAACAAGAATTAGGTGATGAATTGGTGCAAACCGTTTGTCAGCAAATTGGGGTGGGAATGGTGGAGTTAGCTGCTAGTCAATTTGTTTATGTGTGGCAAGTCGATTTTGCGCTTGAAGCCTTGCGTCTCAATAGCACCCATAACATGGGGGCAAGGTTAGGCGCCAGTTATCAGGTTAACAGTTTAGATTTACTGTTACCTTATTTAAACCAGTTTGACTCTTTAGGCGACTGTTTACAGTTTGTGGTTAAAAACCCGCAATTGGTCGGCAGTTTTACTGATAGTTTAGTGCGGGTCGAGGATGGCAAAATTTGGGTTCGTTGGCTTAATACGGGTAAATCGAATAGAGAAAAATATTCGTTTCAGTTTCAGCACAGTATTTGTTCCCTTGTTGGTTTGGCTAGGCAGCTGGTGGGGCAAAGTATTATGATAAATGATATTCACTTAGCTGAAACCTGTGATCAAAGTGTTATTGATAACGGCTGTTTTTTATCTGAATTTACCGGTGCAAACATTTGCTATCAACAAAGTTATTTTGAGTGGAGCATCGAACTTAAGTGGTTAGCTTTACCTATCACCTACCTCTTTGACACTAAAGATAATCACCTACAAACGCCACAAGTACCGTCATTAATTGAAACCGTTTTACAGCAACTTCGTCAATCAATGCCTGCAATGTTAACCTTACAGGGTATGGCAGAAAAAATGCATATGAGTGATAGAAGTTTACGGCGTAAATTGGCATCAGCTGGCAGCAGTTATCAAAAACTGGTCGATCAAGTTCGATGTCAGATGGCCATTAAAATGATTCTATCTGATAAAATGCATGTCGAAGATATTGCCGAGTTAATGGGCTACAGTGATGTAAGCCATTTTCGGCAAAGCTTTAAACATTGGTTAGGCTACCCCCCAGGCTATTTTTTACGTTTAAATAAAGCTTAGTAAGCTTACTGACAATTGCCTAAACTCGGTGGCAATGAATCTATCCAGCGTTTAATTAACTCAGCCCCTTCGGTATGAATAACCTCTCTGCCAATAGGGGGCATACGGTCTTTAGCTGACGATAGGATTTGCCTATTGTGCACAATAGAGCGTTCACCATTTCCCGGCACAATATCATATGCAAGGCCATTAGGGCCGCCATCCCAGCCTGGAGGTTGTTTACATATGCCATATTGAGAAGATGTATGATCAATTTCAACACCGAGTCTGAGCCCTGAAATACTGGCAAATCCTTGCGAGTTATGACAATGGGCACAGTTGATATCTAAATAGCCTTTTGCCCGCGCGGTGAGATCTTTTGAATCGTCTCCTAATTCGAATGACTGTGGTGCATCATCTAATGAGGTTAACTCGTTAAGCCAACCCTTATTGCTCCAGTACTGTAATTGATTAATGCTTTGACCGTTAGCGAGTATTATTTGGCGGTTTAACACATGGGTTTTTAAGCCGATAGGCATGATTTTACTTGTTTGAACATCAATCATTTGATGGCAAATTTTACACTCTGCTTTACTGGGAATATGGTATTTAAATTGTAGCGTTTCACCTTGATTATTCATGGTGTGTGATACATCCGCCCCGGTAATGATTAATTTAGCTTGTTGATTTTGCCATTGGTATGTGAGTGCCGTCCAGCCAGCCTCACGATGAATTAATAGCCGCGTTTCTATTAATACTTCGTTTTCACGGCCTGTAAGGCTAGTGTCATAGGGAAGGGCAAAGGTTTTCACTAATACCGAACCAACGGGAGGCGTCATACGTGCATTGGCTTGGTAATTAAATGACAGCCCCTGTGGAATAAACAAAAAACGGTATTTACTGGCATAGTTAGAAAAAAGCTCAGTAGATAACTGGTATAAAAAACCAGGTGTTCTCGGTGAAGCTGTCGGGATGCTGGGGTCGATAAACAGACTATAGTCGGCTAAATCCTCACAATCTTTACTCATTAATGCTTGCCAGTTCACTACAGAGGTTTGGCTTTTACATTCATCATCTTTGTTGGGCTGATTGTTCTGGTCAACTCCAACCGGACACTTTTCTAAAAGAAATTTCAAAATCTATCGGTGACTGATCAGCATTTGCCGAGTGCAGTCGCTCTAGATTGTAATATTTCATATATTTAGCTACATCATCACACATATGGTGACGAGTTGGCTGTGGTATTTTTAATAGCCAATCATGCTTTAAACTACCAAAGAAACGCTCCACAACTGCATTGTCCCAACACGCACCGACATCACCCATACTCGCTCGACAGTTCAATTGTTTTAATAAACGTCGATACCCTTTACTCGTATACTGCGAACCTCTATCGCTATGAAATACTAAGCCTTTAGGTGGTTTTCGCAAGTTGTAAGCCTTCAAAAATGCTTTCTCCATTAAGCTTCTCGTCATACGCTTAGAGATATGCCAGCCGACGATTCTGCGAGAATACAAATCCATTACAACGGCAAGATATAGCCAACCTTCACCTGTTTTAAGATAGCTCACATCACCTGCCCATACTTGGTTTGGCCCAACAGGATTAAAATTCATATTAAGCAAATTATCAGCCACGCTATCACTGTGTTTACGCTTTGTGGTGACTTTATAAGCCAGACGTTGCGTTACCACCAGTTTCAATCGCGCCATTAACTTAATAGTGCGATAACGTGTAATGCTAACCCCTTCTTTGCGTAATGCTTTAGCTAACTCTCTGCTACCTAGGCTGTTTCTACTGGCCTTGAATAATGCTTTAGCTCGACGAAATAATTCTAGAGTGTCAGCAGTGATAAGCTCACCAGGCCTTTTAAGCCAAACGTAATACGCTGACGAACTGACTTGCATCACTTTACACGCCATCGAAATAGGAAATTTCGACTCAAGATTATTGATAAATGAATACCTTACTTCATTTCTTTCGCAAAGAAGGCGCTGGCCTTTTTTAGTATTTCGCGCTCCATCAATAAGCGTTTATTCTCTTTACGCAATAACATGAGCTCAGTGCGTTCATCTACAGATAATGCATCGCCTTGAGTTAGCTTTTTTTGTTTAGCCACCCAGTTATAAAGAATTTTATCTGTAATACCTAAAGACGCTGCTGCTTGGACTATCGTGTAATTTTGTTCAAGAACCAAAGCGACAGCTTCTTGTTTAAAATCATCTGGATATTGTTTATTTATTCGTTTAGTCATATTCACCTCAATAATGGCATTATTATATTCCTTTATTGAAGTGTCCGGCTAATTCAACCACAACAGATTTACCACCGGCGTAATCGTTACTGGTGGGATTTCTGTTTCACTATTTCCGTCACTGCAGCCGTATAAACAGGCCTGAGCAAGTATCAAAGTTGAGATAAGTCTGCCATTTTTTACTGACAAATTGGCTAAGTTGCGAAGATATTTTTGGGGCATCTTATGATCCTCCACATAATAAAGCCGGGTTTCCCCGGCCTTATTTTAGTGACAACGCGTTTATCTTATGAACAGCTAGCAGCGGGTAAGCGTTTAATCCACTCGCTGATTAACGCGACCCCTTCTGCATGGGATAAACTTCGACCAATCTCAGGCATACGGTCACCCGGGTTGTTGTTTTCCATCCGGAAGTGAAGAATAGATTCAGCAGGCTTACCTGGAACCACATCAAAGCCTAAGTTACCACCACCATAAGCAACAGGTGACTTACAGGTACCATGCGAGAAACCTGCATCGTCAGCATATGCACGCCAGTATTCAAGCTTTAAGCCTGTGTTTGATGCGTTGCCTTCAGGACGATGGCAATGGGCACAGTTAATGTCTAAATAGCCTTTAGCGGTTTGCATTAATTGGGTATCGGTCATGCTGGTAATATTAGTCTCATCACCATCTTGGTATTGAGGAACACTATCAACCTCAGTTAAATCAGGTACACCTTGTAAAATCCCTGCGGCTTGCCATTTTGTTAACTGATTCATAGTACCCTCAGCGTAAGCGTAATCACGATTTAAATGACGCGCTTTAGGGCCAATTGGTACGAACACTGCGTTGCTATCATCATCTGCTTTAAACTGATGACATTGTTTGCACTGGTTCATGCTAGGGACAACATAGTCAAAGTTTAAATCTTCTCCTTTATGAGTGATTTGTTTACCTTGAATAGCACCTGCTTTAGCAATAACCGCATCAGACTTGTCTGATTTCCACACATAGGGCAATGCGCTCCAGCCTGTTGCACGATGAATTAATAATCGTGTTTCGACTAAATCTTCATTGGCAAAACCACGATTATTGGTGTTATCAGGTAATGCGAAGGTTTTACTGATGACAGTGCCGACAGGGAAGTTAAATGACTCATTTGCTGTGTAATCAGCTTTTTTGCCCTCAGGCACATATACAAAGCGATACTTAGTCGCATGGTCAGTAAATAACGGGGTATTTAAATCATAGGGTAAGCCACCAGAATTAGGCTCGCTTGTTGGGTTTTTCATATCGGCGAATAAATTATAGTCCGATAGGTTGGGACAGTTTGCTTTAAGAAGCGCATCCCAATTAACATTGCTACCTTGTGCTTCACAAAGCGTTAAATCGCCATCGCCAACTAAACCGCCTTCACCTTCACCAATCGTACCGCCGCCACCAACTAAGGTGCCGCCATCGCATCCGGCAGTATCATCATCGACACCACAGCCGAAGATTTCATCGCCAAAGGTGACGGTATGAACCGGTAAGCTGACTTGTGAGCAAGCGAGTAAATCAGTTTGTGGCGCTTGGAAAAGCGTGTCAGGAATATTCATATCGGTATTAGAATTAGCAAATAAGCGACCGACACTCACATCACCGTTGTTTTGAACACAGACATTGTCGCTTCCGTCAGTGGCAAAGGGTAATTCTTTGAGACCCAAGTAAGCCGCAGTACCATTATTTGACAGCATTTCACCTAAGCCATCGTACAAAATCCCCGGTAATCTTCCATGGGTGAGTACATAGGCTTTGATAATATCATCAATCAGATACCCCTTAGGTTTTGAGCCATAGTCAGTGATGATGTTATCGTGAATATGAATATTACGCGGAGTAGGGCGCCAGCCATCGCTGATCGCTTGGCCAGGTTGACCATAATTACCAACAAAGCTACTGATATCAGGCTCAGCAATAAAGAAACTGGATACCGTTAATCCTACTGTATCGTGGTTGGTTATTTGGTTGTTAAAAATTTCAACATTGTCGGTCGACAGAATAATCACCCCAGTTCCAGGGGGGACAATATGCACACCAGCAGGGTTTGATGAGGCGTTAGCAAAATTTAAGGTATTGTTATCATAAACTTTGTTATTAAAGATACGCACACTAGAGCCATAACGATGGTTATTAATGGGTAAATCAAATACTAGAATACCGCCAGTATTACCCATTGCCTCATTGTCATAAACATCGGCGTATTTTGAGTTTTCAATTTCAATACCCGCGACGTTTTCTTTGGCAATGTTACGCCGAACCACAATGTATTCAGACTGACCGACATAAATACCCGCATCGGCGCTGCCTCGTACATAGGTATCTTCAATCAGAATGTTTTCACATTCAACCGGATATAAACCATAAGCGCCATTATCTTGGTCCAGCTCGCCTTCCCAAATAGTGGCTAATCGACGCAAAATAATGCCATTGGTGTTTTTAAGTTTTATGCCGTTATTTTTGGCTTCGTTTACAGACAAGTCTTGAATGATAATATTAACCGCGTTTTGAACGAATATACCATCTCCTGAATTAGCATCAGAAAAGTCCAAAACGGTTTCATTCATGCCGTAACCCATGATGGTGACATTTTTAGCGAAGGTACCATCACCATCAACATCACCATCAAATAATAATGTAGATTGAATTTTAAAATGACCTTTGGGCAGAACAATGACCGCATTCGATTGCGCGTTAATTAATGCTTCTTGAATACTCATGGTGAGATTTTCGCCAGCTTCAACCATAATTGCACCTTCAGGGAAGGTAGGGCTGGTTTCTGTTGGGGGTTGAACGACTGGTGGGGTGATGTTTACTGTTTTATCGTCATCAGAACCACAACCGGTAAGCCCGATACTTACAGCTGTAGCCACTATTGTTGGCATAAGCCAAGGCAATTTCTTGTTGAACATAGCATCTCCTGCTTTTTATTATGGATATTGGTTTGATTGAGCAAACCACTACGGTTTTTCCGTATGCTGTTCAACATGCCTTGTTTGGAGATCGTTAATCAATGTGAAATCTGGCCACAATTTTGTAACATATTTTTTTTTGTCTTAAAAACAAAAACGGCAGCCTAGGCTACCGTTTGAAACGCATGTATAACGTTATGATAAAAATATTATTATTTAAGCCTTGTAACTTAAATGCTGATGGAAACGTAAAATGACATCAATGTGTTCTTTATCGATATCAAATTCATTAGTGAAGTTGCGAACTGCGTCTTCCACTTGATTCATGAAACGACCAAAGCCTTCATCATTCGAGTCATTTTTACCGGCAACAATCACGAATCGAATCGCTTCAACTAATTTTTGATCATCCCAGTGCAATATCGGTGCAGGGGCGTCTGCATTAGGGTCAAAGCCGACCATTTGAAATTCTGCGGTGCTATTTAAACGCTCAAACTTACTATTACGTACTAGCGGCACTTTACCGTTTGCGACCATGGCCACACGAAATAGTTGGCTATTATTAGTTGCTGCAATAAATTTATCAGCGACATTTTGATAGCTAGGACCAAAATTAGTCATGTTCTCTGCAAGAAGTTGTTTCTTAATTCGGCGACCGATAGGTAAGCTAACGGTGACGTAATTCAGTGTGCTGACATCTTCTGGTAGATCACATTCACGGCGTTTATAGCGGTTATCTACTGCACGTAGTTTGTAACCGTAGGTTTCTTTAATGCCTTTATTTTTAGCAAAGAAATCATATGAAATATGCTGGTGGTCACGTACTTTAATTTTAATATCTTTAACTGGTAGCAAAGGTTTAATTTCAGCTAGAAACTTTTGCACGTTGGCATGGAAGGTTGCAGAGTTACTACGCAGTTCAGTGCCTGTTGCTAAAAATACAATTTTAAGTTTTTTGGCTCTATGACCGGCAATACTGTGCAAACGGTTTGCTTCATGGTGAGCAGGGTTATAGAAAAAGCGCAGCTGCTCTTCGGTTGACAGGCAATATGATTCGCTATGAAAACGCACCATTGGCAGTTTGTCTGTGGCAATCACATGAACATTAAACAACTCATGCTTTTCGGCTACCTGATAAACCAGTTTACTGAATTCGTGGTAGCAAGTGTCTACATCGGCATATTCAGCTAAGAAAGCATCAGTTAATGGAAAGCCTACCGAAATGTACTGGTTTTTGCGTGTTGCGGTAGGTAGGTATACTTTTTTTTGACGACTGACGGACATAATTTTTCCTTTTAGTCTTGTTAGGTCTTATTGTAAATATTGTTTGAATAATAATATTGATTTAATGTTTTAAACAAATCCTTGTAATTACATTCTAAAGATTAAATCTTAAAATAATATGACTTTTTGTTATTTTATGTTGAATATATTTAACTAGGATCACATTTTTAGCGCATCAATGATCCAAGGTTTCATCCATTGCGTAATAACAGGCTGAGCTTCTACATTAGGATGTATTCCGTCGCGTTGCATTAGTGCTGGGTTAGGGGCAATTTGTTGCATGAAAAATGGAATGAGCGCGATATCATGTTCTTTAGCGAGTTGGCTAAAAATATCGTTGAACATTTTGCTATAACGTGGTCCGTAATTGGGTGGCACCATCACTTCTGTTAGCAAAACTTTTGCGCCTGCTTGTTGTGACAGCTCAATGATTTTTGTAAGATTTGATTTCAGTTGTGCTGGTGGAAATCCACGTAATCCATCGTTACCACCCAGTTCAATGACAACCAGGTCAAATTGCATAGATTCCAGTAAACTCGGGAGCCGCCTTGCTCCTCCAGCGGAAGTTTCACCACTGACTGAACCATTAATGACAGTGTGTTCTGGGAGCTCACTACTTAACAATTGTACCCAACCTTGACCTTCTTCCATGCCATAACCTGCACTTAAGCTATCACCTAGTATCAAAATCGTGGCAGCATAGCTGGTAGAAGAAAGTGAAACAATAATAATTAGCGTCGTAAGACTGCGCTTAATAGCTAATTTTAAGAAGGATCCTATGTTGACAAATTTTGCTAAAGATTCTAGTGCCATTACAGTAACTAACCTCATAAAAACGGTGGTAACTCAAGAAGGTGAACTGACTATCCTCAAGGGCATCAACATGGATGTCAAGCAAGGAGACAGCGTTGCAATATTAGGACCCTCTGGCTCGGGAAAGTCAACATTACTTGGTTTGTTGGCCGCATTAGATACGCCAACATCTGGAGAAATATTACTCGATGGCGCGGCATTATCAGGTTTAAATGAAGAGCAAAAGGCTGCCCTAAGAAAGCGCAAAGTCAGTTTTGTTTTTCAGTCGTTTATGTTGGTCGATACTTTGACTGCGCTTGAAAACGTAATGTTACCCGCTGAGCTTGCAGGGGTAAAAGATGCCAGGCAAAAAGCACAAAACATGCTTGAGCGTGTAGGATTATCCCATAGATTAACCCATTTACCGAAACAGTTGTCTGGTGGTGAGCAGCAGCGCGTTGCCATTGCAAGGGCCTTTATCTGCGAACCTAAAGTCCTGTTTGCCGATGAACCAACCGGAAACTTAGACAGCGTTAACGGTGATAAAATTGCCGATATGTTGTTTGAACTCAATCAAGAAAGTGATACAACTTTAGTATTGGTTACCCATGACTTGCAGCTTGCAAAACGCTGTAAACGTCAATTTGTGATGGATAATGGCCTGTTGACCGAGCCTAATGCGACTGTCGCTAATACCAATGCACCTGACGCCAATGCATCTCAAACCAATACACCTCAATTTGAAGTAAACGGGGAGGCGCACTAATGGAATGGCAGTTAGCATGGCGTTTATTCAAACGTGAACTAGCGCAGGGGCAGTTGCTGCTTATCGTACTGGCTATCACCTTAGCCGTGTTATCCGTCAGTGGCCTTGCCCGAGTAAGTGAACGCTTACAAGTTGCTATCAATGGTGAAGCGGCGACGTTTATTGCAGCCGATAGAAGTATTGATTCACCGGTTGAGGTTGATCAAAAGGTATTGCTTATAGCTGATGAGTTAAAGCTGAATCATGTGACTAATATGCAGTTTAACTCCATGGTCTATGCGGGTGACAAGTTTCAGTTAGTCACTATAAAAGCGGTCGGAGAGGGTTATCCTTTAAAAGGGAAAGTGGAGTTATCTACCGGTGAAACTTCACTGTTACCGGCTAAAGGCCAGGCCTGGTTTGAAAACCGTTTAGGCGGACTGTTAGGTTATCCAAAGTCATTAGAATTAGGTAATAGTGATCTGCTGTTATCTGCCGAAATAAGTCGTTTACCCGATGGTGGCTTTAACCCATTTGCCTCTGCTCCTGTATTGTTAATGCGCCTTGATGATGTAGACGCTACCGGCATTATTCAACCCGGTAGCCGTGTGAGCTACATATACCAATTCACCGGTGATGCAGATGCATTAGTTGCCTTTGAAGAGCAAGCAAAGCCACTATTGAACAACAGCCAGCGCTGGATAGATGTACAATCCGGTGACTCACCAATTGCCTCCGCAGTTAAACGTGCGGAGCGTTTTTTACTGTTAGCCAGTTTACTCGGTATTGCTTTAGCGTGTGCCGCAATTGGTATTGCTGCGCAGCGTTATTGTCAGCGCCATTATGATGTCGTCGCCATGCTAAAAACCTTCGGCGCATCGGCAAAGCAAATTAGATTGTTATTTGGCTTTCACCTTATGTTGGTGACCTTGCTGGGTATAGCGTTAGGTTTATTCGGTGGAGTATTACTTGATTTAGCCATTACCCAGTTTTTACCTCCCGAGATAGCAGCGTATTCACCGCCTTATCTGCGGCCATTGCTGCTGGGAATGTCAACAGGATTGATCAGTGCCTTTATGTTCTCGGCTTATCCGTTAATGCGATTATTGGCAATTCCACCTTTACGAGTATTGCAACGTCAACTTGAAGGGCTGCAATTTGGCATGTGGTTGCATTTGTTACTCAGCTTAGGTGCTATGGCACTTTTAGGCTACTTATACTCTCGTAGTCTCGCCCTAACCATGACGGTGGTGCTCACGGTACTATTACTCGGTGCGCTACTTAGCATACTGGGTTTTGTGATGATCCGCATGGGCCATAGTGTGGGCATGAAAACCACTAATCCACTGCAATTAGCATTGGCTGGTCTTCGTCGCCGAGCTAGACAAAATGCAGTGCAACTGGTTGGTTTTAGTAGTGCCTTGGTATTATTGCTGACTATTTTAGCACTAAGACAAGATTTGCTTAATGAATGGCAAAAGCAGCTTCCAGAAGATGCGCCTAATTACTTTTTAGTCAATATTGCGCCGGAAGACAGCCAACCATTACAGCAGTTTTTAGATGATAATCGGATTCAGGCAACCGATATCTATCCTGTGATTCGTGGACGTTTAACCCACATTAATGAAGAAGAGTTGATTTCGGGTGAGCAAGAACGTGCCGGTATTACTGGGCGAGTGGGTATTTCTCGAGAATTGAATTTGACCTATCGTGACACCTTGCCGCCTAATAATCCAATAGTCGAAGGGGTGTTTAACCAGGCTGATGACGAAGTGTCTGTTGAATCCGGCGTGGCTGAGCGGTTAGGGCTCGCGTTGAATGACACCATGACATTTAATATTGATAACCAGTCGTTTACCGTAAAAGCGACCAGTATACGCAAGGTGCAATGGGAAACTTTACAGCCTAATTTCTTTATGATTTTTAGGCCTAAAGCCTTAGCGCCTTTTTCGTATACTTCAATGGCCAGCTTTCACTTAAACGACCAGGACTTAAAGGCTCAAGGCAGCGAATTAACCGCCAATGCTGTGGTGCTCCAGTTGATCCAGCAGTTTCCGACTATTTCAGTGATTGATGTTGGCGCTATGGTTGAACAATTGCGACAAATTATTGATCAAGTGTCGTTATCGCTAACCTTAGTATTGGTATTAGTCTTACTTGCCAGTGCGTTAGTGTTAATAGCACAAACCGAAGCGGGAATGGCAACAAGGCAGCGCGAACTAGCAGTATTAAGAACCTTTGGCGCATCGGGTTGGTTACTGCGCGCAGCAACGGGACTTGAGTTTGCTTTACTCGGTGCAATAGCGGGGTTCTTAGCTGTTATCGTTGCTGAGTTTGCCCTTTATATGCTTAAAACCCAGGTGTTTGAACTTGTGGTTTATATGCATTGGGAGTGGTGGGTTATTGCGCCAATATCGGGTGCGTTAGTGGTAGCATTATTGGGTGTCTGGCGTTGTCGTCAATTACTCAATCAATCATGCAGTGAACTATTGAAAGCGGGTTAGACATAAATAGGGAGAGGCTAACTTCTCCCTTTTTCATTAGGTAACGTATCTGTACTTTTTGATTAATTCACATTGCTGTTACTGATGTTAATCACTGACGTTAATGATGGGGTGAGTTATTGAATTAGCCATTTTGTTTACGGTGCATTAAGTGAGTTATAAATAGGGTATAAGCATGGATAAGTATCAAATTTCAGTGAATACCTTTGATAAGTTAGCGCAGCAATATCAAGATAAATACATGAATTTTGAATCTTATGCGGATACTTACGATACTTTATGTTCATTACTGAAATCGTTACCTCAATGCAGTACTAAAACGAGGGTGTTAGATGTGGCTTGTGGTCCAGGTAATATCACTCGTTTTTTACTGGATAAACTGCCTAATATAGATATATTAGCAACTGATTTAGCCCCCAATATGGTGATGCTGGCACAACAAAATAATCCGACGGCACGTTTTGCAGTAATGGACAGTCGCCAGCTTTCTAGGGTAAACACTTTGTTTAAAGTGCCGGGGCATGAATCGCGCCAGTTTGATGCCATTGTTTGTGGCTTTGGTTTACCTTATTTAGACAAAAATGATGTCACTAAACTGATTAAAGATATGGCTGGATTATTAAAGGCTGGAGGTTTGGTTTATATCAGTACGATGGAAGATGATGTCAATAAATCAGGTTTTCAAACGTCTAGTAGCGGCGATCAAGTTTACATTCATTATTACCAAGGTTCATTTCTTGTCGAGCTGTTAGAACAATATGGTTTTGATATTATTGAATTGCAGCGCAAACAGTTTCAACCTGAAGGCAGAGATCCCACTGTCGATTTGTTCATTTTTGCCAGATATTCACCGCAAAATTAATTTAAGTCTATTTAATGGATTTCAATGCCATTCATTTTTTGCAATCTGACGACACACAGTGAATAATCGGCGCTTTAGTGTTTATAGTATTTTTATTTGAAGGTTTTTTAATACGATGAAATTTAGTCCGTTGGTCGATGAACTGATCCAATCACTGCGCATCTTACCTGGTGTTGGCCCTAAATCGGCACAACGTATGGCATTTCAATTATTAGAACGTGAAAGAAAGGCCGGGATTAAACTGGCTGAGTCGTTACAAAAAGCTATGTCTGAAGTTGGTCATTGTCAGCGTTGCCGCACGTTTACCGAGCAAGCACTTTGCCCTATTTGCGCCAGTCATAAGCGGGGGAATGCGGAAATAATATGCGTAGTCGAAACTGCAGCAGATGTGCTAGCCATTGAAGCAGGCGGCCACTTTAACGGTCGATATTTTGTATTGTTAGGCCATTTATCACCTTTAGATGGTGTCGGCCCAGAAGAGCTAGGCTTAGCCTTACTTGAACAGCAATTATCCTCAGATGATGTACAAGAGCTTATTTTAGCCACCAACCCAACCGTCGAGGGCGATGCTACCGCACATTTTATCGCTGATATGGCCCGTCGTCATAATGTGATCATTAGTCGTATTGCCCACGGTGTACCGGTAGGTGGTGAATTAGAGTATGTAGATAGCACCACATTAGCCTTATCTTTTAATGGTCGTATTAAGTTATAAGCCTAATAAAAACGCCCTCATAATCCTGCTAACGCATTTGCCATCATTGACAGTCAGTTGATGATGGCTTAAAAAAACAGCAAAAAAATCATTGCCCCTTGAAAAGTGATCACCAAGCCCCATCTCTTGTATAACGAAACATTAAAGAGTGGTGACTTTTGCTGGGTGATATCAATCTTATCTGCCAAATGTCATCGTTTATGTAAAAAGTAATATCAAGGGAATTATTCATGTCACAACAAGAAACACATGGCTTTCAAACCGAAGTTAAACAATTACTGCATTTGATGATCCACTCTCTGTATTCAAACAAAGAGATTTTCTTACGTGAATTAGTTTCAAATGCGGCCGATGCAGCGGATAAATTACGCTATTTAGCGCTAAGCAATGATGATTTATATGAAGGTGACGGCGATCTTCGAGTTCGCGTCAGTACCGATAAAGAAAAAGGCACTGTCACTATTTCTGATAATGGTATCGGTATGACACGTGATGGTGTTATCGAACATTTAGGTACAATTGCTAAGTCAGGTACGAAAGAGTTTTTCAGCCATTTATCAGGTGAAGCGTCTAAAGATTCACAATTGATTGGTCAATTTGGTGTTGGTTTTTACTCTGCATTTATCGTCGCGAAAAAAGTGACCGTGCGGACTCGCGCTGCGGGCAAGCCAGCCAGTGAAGGCGTGTTGTGGGAATCGGCTGGTGAAGGCGATTTTACCGTAGATAACATCACTAAAAATACCCGTGGTACTGAAATCACCTTACATTTACGTGACGAAGAAAAAGAATTTGCTGACGATTATCGTCTGCGTTCAATCATCACCAAGTATTCTGATCATATCTCTGTACCTGTGCAAATGTTTGAAGCAGGTCAACCTGAATCAGACGGCCCAGACGGTGAGAAAATTCCCGCAACTGAAGGTGCTTGGAAACTGATGAACAAAGCGACTGCGCTTTGGACCCGTAATAAAGCGGATATTTCAGATGAAGAATACCAAGAGTTCTACAAGCATATTTCACACGATTACAGCGACGCACTAAAGTGGGCTCACAACCGTGTTGAAGGTAAGCAAGAGTACACTAGCTTATTATATATCCCGGCAAAAGCGCCGTTTGATATGTTTAACCGTGATCAAAAACATGGCTTAAAGTTATTTGTACAACGTGTATTCGTTATGGATGACGCTGAGCAGTTCATGCCGACCTACTTGCGCTTTGTAAAAGGGTTAATTGATTCAAATGACCTACCACTTAACGTGTCTCGTGAAATTTTACAAGACAACAAAGTGACCCAAACATTGCGTCAGGCACTAACGAAACGTGCTTTAGGCATGCTTGAAAAAATTGCTAAAGATGATGCTGAACAATATCAATCTTTCTGGGCTGAATTTGGTCAAGTATTAAAAGAAGGTCCAGCAGAAGATTATGCTAACCGTGAGCGTATTGCCGGTTTGCTACGCTTTGCGTCTACCAATGACAATAGTGCTGCAACCACTGTGTCATTAGAAGACTATATTGGCCGCATGAAAGAAGGCCAAGAAAAGATTTATTACATAGTGGCAGACAGCCATGACGCTGCGGTAAATAGCCCTCATCTTGAACTATTGCGCAAAAAAGGCATTGAAGTGTTACTGATGTCTGAGCGTATTGATGAATGGTTAATTAACCACTTAACTGAATTTAAAGGCAAGCAACTGCATTCAGTAACCAAAGGTGATTTAGAGCTAGGTTCATTAGAAGATGAAGCTGACAAAGAAGCACAAGAAAAAGTTGCCGAAGAAGCTAAAGGCCTAGTTGAGCGCATCAAAGCGGCGTTAGCCGGTAAAGTGTCTGATGTTAAAGTGACGTCACGCTTAACCGATACCCCAGCTTGTGTGGTCACCGGTGAAGGCGAAATGTCGACCCAAATGATTAAATTGATGCAAGCGGCAGGTCAACCTGTTCCTGATTCAAAGCCAACATTTGAGATTAACCCAAGCCATCCTTTAGTTGAGCGTTTGAGTAATGAACAAGACGAGCAATTGTTTGCAGATTGGTCTAACTTGTTACTACAACAAGCCCAGCTTTCAGAAAAGGGCAGCTTAGCCGACCCTTCAGCGTTCATTAAATTAATGAACCAAATGTTAATGTCGAGCTTTAAGTAATACTAAGCGGATAAAAAAGCGGACTTAGTGTCCGCTTTTGTATTTTAAGGGGACCTATGGAACACATCATTTCGTTAACCAAAGAAAATATCCAGCAAGTTGTTGATGCTTCAATGGAAAAAGTCGTGGTATTGACTTTTTTTGCTCAACAAAAGCCAGAAAGCATCCAAATGCTGCAAACTCTTGAGCAACTTGCCACTGTGCAAGCTGGTCGTTTTATATTGGCCAGTGTTGATTGCGAAGTGGAGATGGAAATCGCCCAGTATTTCCAAATTGAAAGCTTACCCACTACGTTAATTCTAGATAAAGGTCGCCCGATTGATGGTTTTGCAGGCGTTCAAGATGCTGCCAGTGTCGCAAGCTTGTTGGATAAGCATTTACCAGCACTTTGGTTGCAAGCTTTTGATGGCGTAAAAGCGCAGCTTGCGCAAGCTGAGCCCTTAACACAGGAGGCATTAACCTTACTGGTGGCGCAATTAAAAGAGATCGCGGTACAAGCTGATAACATGGCTGAAGTGCGTTTAGTCTTAGCTGATGTTTATTTACAGTTAGGTGCACTTGCAGATGCCAAGCCTTTAATTGAAGGGATAGGGCTTGCGGATCAAGACAGTTATTACCAAAACTTAAAAGCTAAGCTGGCGTTAGCAGAAGATGCTGCGGACACACCAGAAATTCGCCAGCTTCAACAACAGCTTGAAGAAACGCCGGGTGATATCATCTTATCTATCGACTTAGCTAAGGCACTGAATAAAGCCCAGCGTAATGAAGAAGCGTTAGCTTGCCTTTTTAGCTTTTTACAAAAAGATCTTAATGCTGGTGATGGAAAAGTTAAACAAATGTTTCTAGAGATCATGACCGCCATGGGGCAGGGGAATGCGTTAGCCAATCAATATCGCCGTAAGTTGTACACCTTGCTGTATTAAACACGGACGTCGTTACATTAGGTCAATCTTATTAGATATAGGTCTAATGCAGTGCTATTGCTACTATGAAAAGAGCGGTAGATATGCGAAAATCGCCGCCCTAAAAAGAATATAATCTTAAAAGAGGACTTTAGAGATGCGCATTATTTTATTAGGTGCCCCAGGCGCCGGTAAAGGTACTCAAGCTCAGTTTATTATGGAGCAATATGGTATCCCACAAATCTCTACGGGTGATATGTTACGCGCTGCGGTTAAAGCGGGAACGCCACTTGGTTTAGAAGCTAAGAAGGTGATGGATGCAGGCCAGTTAGTTTCAGATGACTTAATCATAGGGCTAGTTAAAGAACGTATCGCGCAAGATGATTGTGTTAAAGGCTTCTTACTTGATGGTTTCCCTCGCACAATTCCACAAGCTGATGCAATGACTGCCAATGGTATCGTTATTGATCACGTGATCGAAATTGACGTACCAGACGAAGAAATTGTTAAGCGCATGAGCGGTCGTCGCGTTCATTCAGGTTCAGGTCGTGTTTACCATGTTGTATTCAATCCACCTAAAGTGGAAGGTAAAGACGATGTTACTGGTGAAGAGCTCGCTATTCGTCCAGACGACGAAGAGTCTACAGTACGTAAACGTTTAGGTATTTACCATGAGCAAACTAAGCCATTGGTAGATTATTACGGTAAAGTGGCTGCTGAAGGCCGTACCGTATACAACAAGTTTGATGGCACTCAGAGTGTTACTGCCGTAAGTCAGCAATTAGCTGCAGTACTGAAGTAATAGCTTAATCAAATTGATCACAATGCCTTAGTTGGTATTGTTTAAAAGCCTGCATTGCAGGCTTTTTTATTTTTATTACAGCCTATCGCTATGATAGTTGCTGAACATTTAATTCAGAAATCACAAAAATCGTTGTTTTCGACGTCCTATGAGATAAGTATTAACACTATCTGCGGATTAGTTATTGGCCGGATTAACGAACAGTGGAGTGAGTTTAGTAGATTTAATATGTCCTGCCTTTATATCAGACTGTTAGAAACCCTAGTAGAAATCTCGATAGCGGTAAAACAAACCTCTGTTAATGCAGGAACTAAGTGTAATGGCTTTATGCCAGGTTTAAATGATGATGATATTCATAGCGATATGATTATTGACCTAGTTAAAGAACAGGTGTCGTTTAGCGGCAATGAAGCACTAAAAGTCATTTAATCTCATGAAGTTAATGTGATATCATGCGCCGCCTTTTGTCAAAGGCGGTTTTTATTTAATCATGGCTTACAGCAATAATAAGCTAAACTGATATTTATATTTGGTTGCACGGATGCAAACTCATGAGAATCGATTATGAAGTTTCCTGGTCAACGTAAGTCGAAACATTACTTTCCTGTCAGTAACCGCGATCCACTTCTGGCGCAGTTTACCCATCAACCTCAAGCATTTTCTACTTATATTTGTGGAGTTGATCAAACGTTAGTCGATATTGAAGCGAAAGTTGCCGATGATTTGCTTGAACGTTACGGCTTGCCTAAAGGTAACTCAACACTAATCGATGATGATGGCGCCCATGCGCTTTATAATGAACTTAAATCTAATGACATGATCAGCGACGAGTTTGCTGGTGGCACCATAGGCAACACGGTACATAACTATTCCATTTTAGCCGATGATCGCTCAGTGTTGTTTGGCGTGATGAGCCAGAATATTATGGTCGGTAGCTATGCTTATCGCTACCTTTGCAATACCTCTTCAAAAGTTGACTTAAATTATCTTCAACCTGTAGATGGCCCAATTGGTCGTTGCTTTACATTAATTTCAGAAGACGGTGAGCGCACTTTTGCTATCAGCAAAGGCTCGATGGATAAACTGACCCCACATTATATTAACCAACAGGTGATTCAAGAAAGCTCAGCATTAGTGATTACTGCCTATTTGATGCGTGCTAGCGAAGGTGACGGTATGACATCTGCTGCGATGAAAGCGATTGAATATGCAAAAGCTGCTGAAGTGCCTGTAGTATTAACACTAGGCACCCGTTTTTTAATTCAAGAAGACCCTGTTTGGTGGCAAAAGTTTATTAAAGAACATGTCACTATTTTGGCCATGAATGAAGATGAAGGTGAAGCGCTTACAGGGTTCAAAGACCCATTGTTAGCCAGTGAGGCTGCACTTGAGTGGTGTGATATGGTGTTGACCACGGCAGGCCCAATTGGTTTATATACAGCAGGATATGCCGAAGACAGTGCCAAGCGTGAAACGAGTCATACTTTATTACCTGGTGCTATTCCTGAGTTCAATCGTTATGAATTTTCTCGCCCTATGCTAAAAGCTGACTGTGAAGAACCCATTAAAGTCTATGCCCACATTGCGCCTTATATGGGTGGACCTGATTATATACGTAACACCAATGGTGCAGGAGATGGCGCTTTATCAGCCTTATTGCACGACTTGTCAGCCAATACCTTCCATAAAACCAATGTCCCTGGGTCAAGTAAACATAAACGCGATGGTTTATGTTATTCATCGTTTTCGCAAGTGTGTAAGTATGCTAACCGCGTTGCCTATGAAGTGTTAGCTCAACACAGTCCACGTCTATCGCGCGGTTTACCAGAGCGAGAAGACAGCCTAGAAGAGTCTTATTGGGAACGCTAATCAGTGGTTTAGTGAGCTAAACAAATAACAGTCTAAAAATAAACGATAATGTTTTGTCATTATCGTTTTTTTTTCATCAAATTTTAATAGAATAGGCCTAGGTTAATAATTGAAGGAGCTTAAAGTGAAAGGACAAATTTTACGTGAAATGCATGTACTCAAGGCCATTGAGCCAGATTTTGAAGTACAAAGACGTGTCGCCTTTATAAAATCGAAGCTCAAAGAGGCCCATTGTCATTCATTAGTGTTGGGGATCAGCGGTGGAGTGGACTCATCTTTAACCGGTCGTTTATGTCAGTTAGCGGTCGATAGCTTAAATCAGGAGTTAGCCGATAAACGTTATCAATTTATTGCCGTGCGCTTACCTTATCAAGTCCAAAAAGATGAAGATGAAGCACAATTAGCCTGCCAATTTATTCAACCGTCTAAACAAGTGACCGTTAACATTGCTGAAGGTGTTATTGGCGTGCATCAAGCCACCTTAGCTGGTTTGAGCAATGCGGGAGTATCTTTACCTGAAGAAGGTAAAGTCGACTTTGTTAAGGGTAATGTAAAAGCCAGAATGCGCATGATAGCGCAATATGAAATAGCCGGTATGGTAGGCGGTTTAGTGGTTGGCACCGATCATAGCGCAGAAAATATTACCGGCTTTTATACTAAATTTGGTGATGGCGCCTGCGATTTAGCGCCATTGTTTGGTTTAAATAAACGCCAGGTTCGTCAACTTGCTGCCTTTTTGGGTGCGCCAGATATTCTGGTAAAAAAAGCGCCTACAGCTGACTTAGAAGAAGACAAACCACAATTAGAAGATGAAGTGGCGCTAGGTATGAGCTACGATCAAATTGATGATTTTCTGGAAGGCAAACCGGTCGATGCAAGCGTTGAAACCAAGCTGATTAGCATTTATCAGCGGACCCAGCATAAGCGTAAAGCGATACCCACTATTTACGATTAATATCGCTATGATTACGGATTAAGCCGACAATATATGTGACACAAGTTAAGCTAATTCTAACCTGTGTCATTTGGTTTTATGTCATTCGACTTAATTTAGGGTGGCTAATAAGCTGATTCTCTATGTTAATATATTAAAAGCATTACTTTTAAGGAATTAACTTGTTAGCTAAGGTCCAATCTAGATTATCGCTTCAGGTCGGTCTGATTATTGCCATCACAGTTGCGTTTATCACTGTAACTGGTTGCAATCAAGTTGCTGTTAGCAAAAGTCCGGATAACGCTCTGAGACTGGTAAAAGAAACCCTTGTTGATGGCGTTTTGTCAGCAGATGCGAGTATAGCTGTGACACTAGGCAGAAGCCGCACATTATCGGTATGGGAAATTGCGACCAATAAATTATTACATCAATGGACTGATGATGACTTTGATGAGTCTAACTATCTGCTGGCTATGTCAGGTAATAACCAATATCTGGCTACTGCCGGTAAACACAAAATATCTATTTTCAACCTTGAAACCGGCAAACTAGATATACGCTGGCCTGCTCAAGGCTTTAACCCCGACGCAAGTGTTTCAAGCCTTTTTTTAAGCCAAACCGGCAGTACTATTTTGGTGGGCATGAATGATGGTTCTATTACTGTTATTCAACGAAGCAGCATGACGATGTCATTGTTCAAGCAACACAGTGGCGCAGTTAATCATATTGAACTATCTAATTTTGAACAGCAGGTATTATCAACAGGACTAGATGGTGACGTGCATATTTGGTCCACTTATAGTGGCGCGTTGATTAGTAGTTTTTCACGTCCGCAGCGGATCACCAGTGCTAGCTACGATGAAACTAATCGACGCTTGTTTATTGCCGATGCACTAGATAACAATGTCATTCTTGACTCTCAAACCGCTTTGCCTATTAGCCAACTAGATTACCTTGAGCGTTATCGCTATTTTAGACAGGCTCTATTTATCAATAATGCTAATAATTTAATTACCGCAACCTCAAAACAAACGGTTATCTACTGGGATGCAAACTCTGGAAAGGAGCTTTGTCACTGGGATATCAACGCCTACAGTGCAGGCACAACGGTATTTTCCATGAGGATTAAACCTAATGGAAAACTATTAACCTTAAGTTCTGATGGTGGTCTTGAAACCTGGAGTTTGTAAATGTGCCCAAATTTAGCTGGCAATAGGTATCAGATTCATTTATCTGTCCTGGTGTAGCTTGGGTCTCAATAGATCAATCAAGGCATTAGGAAACTGTCGATAATCTAAATATGGTGTGAGAAAAACCTGTTGGTGGTATCGAATCGTTTGCTGTTGATTCAATGAAAGAGTGCTAACAAGTAATGTACTTTCAATGGTAAAACGTGAAAAGGTATTTTTACCGCAAATGATATGGATGATTGAGCTATCAGGTTTTATGTCGATAGTTTTCTCAGTAGACTGATCCACAATCGCAATGGCCATTGGTAAATGAGCAATACTATTTTGTTGAAATAGTGTGTTTTGTATCGTTCTCCAACAAGATAATTCTTTACTCACAAGTTTGCAGATAATAATGATAATTTTTCGCCAATGATTACCATTAGCTTCGATTAGTCTTTTTGCTGCATTTGGGTCACTTTCGCTCCAATCTGTTGCAATGATAGGTGGTGTGGGCAAGTAAAAAATCACTTTAGGTAAAAGGGAACCAAAGTAGTGACTAATAATATTGTTTGAAAGTGTCTCATTGCTAGCGGTTTTCATGTTCTTTAGCTTTTAGCATACTTGCTATTATAATAACCTATTCTGTCAGGCTATTTTAGGCCTTTATTTGCATCGTTGTAATCATTTTTTAGTATAAGGGAAATCATGCGCGCTATTGTTATCGGATCCACTAAGCATATGTTATTTGCCCTATTCTATAGCACTATAGGCACGTCTATTGCGTTGATTATTATTGCTGTATGGTTATTGAATGCTAGGCCAGAACTGTCACTTTGGCATACCACACATCTTAAAAATGAATATCATCAACAATCAGGTTTAGATAATTTTAAGCAGTATTTAGCACTAGAAGATAAACTATTTGCTGAAGTCGAGCAGAAAATATACCAACAATACCAACCGGAGGTCGCCTCTCCGATAAATCGTTATGAAAAGGGCAGCTCATCGGATCCTGCTTTGTGGCATGAAGACTGGAATCGATCTTTTGAGTGGCCAAATGATGATGCAGAATTTGGTTTGTTATTGATCCACGGCATGTCTGACTCACCTTACTCGATGTCGCATATTGCTGAGCATTATCGACATCAAGCCCATATAGTCGGATTAAGATTACCAGGTCACGGCACCACGCCTTCAGGGCTAACAGATATTACCTGGCCTGATTTAGCAGGTGCTGTGGCGTTAGCTACCGCTCATTTATCTGATAAATTAAAAGGTAAACCCTTATATGTTGTAGGTTTTTCTACTGGTGCAGCACTCGCGCTAAACAACCAATTAGAAGCGATAAGTCTGAATAAGCCGACTCATTATGACAAGATGATTTTTATGTCACCAGCTATTGGCTTGGCTCCCATTGCCCAGGCGGCATATTGGCAGGCTAAACTAGGTGCATTACTTGGGCAGGAAAAACTGTTTTGGAATAGTATTGAAGTTGAGTACGATCCATTTAAATATATGTCATTTGCCGTTAATGCAGGTGATATTGTTTACCAGCTAACTCTGCGTAATAAACAATTATTAGACAGTTTATCCGCAGAGCAAAAACAGAAAATCGCGCCCATACAAACCTTTCAGTCAGTCATAGATGATACGGTTTCATCTGTGAATGTCGTCGATGAGCTTTACCGATATTTGCCTAAAAACGGTCATGAATTAGTGATGTTTGACTATAATCGCAGTACCGGGTTTAGGCTGTTAATGAATCTTGATCCAATCACGTTTTTTGAACCATTTTGGACAAAGAATGATATGGATTATCGCTTAACGCTAATTGAAAGTCAGGCACAACAATCTAGGGCCGTACAAGCTAGAGAGCTTGGTATATTGAATCAGCAAGCCCCACAAGAACTATTGCTCGAATGGCCTAAAGGTGTGTTCTCGCTTTCGCACATTGCGTTGCCATTTCCGATAGAAGACCCACTTTATGGCCCTTTGATAATAGAAAATACTGAAACGGTACAAATAGGCTTAGCGGTATTTCAAGCTGAAAAAGGATTGTTTTCTATGTCTGCCGCCAATATGTTGCGCCAAAAATGGAACCCATTCTACCCCTATATGATGGATAGAATGGACAAATTTATGATTCCACCTCAGGATTGATAATAGTGACAATAGTGCGATTACGACCTTGAGCTTTAGCTTGATACAGATTATCGTCGGCTATCTTTATCCATTTATCTAGCCTAGCATCAAAGTTCGCATCAGCCGTGATAGCCCCGATACTGACGGTGATATCAAATGCTTCAGTTCTGTCTGGCGTATTAATGGGAATTTGAGACAGTTTGACTTTAAATTCATTTAAGTGATGTTCAATGCTAAGCGCGTTCGACATAGGTAAAATTAAAATAAACTCCTCTCCACCATAACGGGCAATAATATCAATATCACGTTTAAAATGTTGAGACAGTTGTGCTGACACTTGACGTAAGCATTCATCCCCAGCTAAATGGCCGTAACTATCATTAACAGCTTTGAAAAAATCTAAATCAAGAATAGCCACAGTAATGGCTTGTTCACTTCGAAGACAAAACTCTCTCACTTCCTGGAACTTATGTTCAGCAAATCGGCGATTAAACAGTTGAGTTAATGGGTCTTTGTCGACTAATTCTTTGAGTTTTTTATTGGCTTTCTCTAATTCTTTAGTGCGGTTAACAACCGTTTCTTCCAGTTCTAATTGCTGAGTTATCAGCTGTTGCTTACTAATCAATAACCTTTGATAAAGGCTATACACTTCCTTAGGGGAACTTTCATCTAGTACTTGGTTATTTAAATCATGTTGGCTAAGGTGACCAAATTGGTTGGCTACCATTTCGAGGGGAATAGTTAGCAGTTGGCTAATTCTATTTGAAATAAAAAAGCTGATGAAAAGAGCACCTAGTAGCATAAAAAAACTGGCTTGCATTTGTTTTTCAGCGAGCTGCAATAATGGTGAAAAGGGCTCAATAATATAAATTTTCCAACCATTTTTTAGTTGCTTCTGAGCATAAATATATTCTGGAATTCTAGATTCTGTTTTGGTGATATTCATCAGGGGTAATTTGGTTAAATACAGTCCATTGTGGATACTGTATTTAAAAGGCGACAGAACGTTTAAATTTAGTTTTTCTGAGGCATAAATAATATTATTGGTTTCATCGGTCAAAATAATCGATTGGTTTTTCTGTTGATTGAAATCATAGTCGATTGCTGAAAAGTATTTTAGATCTAACGAACCTTCAATTATGCCCAATGGCTGTAATGTATTTTGCTTGTCATAATAGGGCGCACTAATCGCTACTATCGCGTCGTTACCAAAGCCCCTACCCAAAAATACTGAAGAAATAAACACCCTTTGATTATAAAATGACTCTATAAAATAATCTCGATCTTTGACAGTGACATTGTTATTCTTGGCATCATTTAATCGTATAGCAGGTGATGCGGCAATTATTTTTGCTTGA
The DNA here is from genome assembly GCF_020511155.1 of Shewanella glacialimarina. Lineage (NCBI taxonomy): Bacteria > Pseudomonadati > Pseudomonadota > Gammaproteobacteria > Alteromonadales > Shewanellaceae > Shewanella > Shewanella glacialimarina. The sequence continues at coordinate 1,526,980 of NZ_CP041216.1, forward strand.
TTATCGGTAATTAACATACTGATAAATCCAGGATAATTTTTATGTAAGTCACTCAGAAGAGGCTGTAACTCTTGTGGTGAGCCGTTGGTTATACTGAAGTAGCGTGCTGCATTCTCTATCACTTTTTGATGATTATCGATATATTGCTCGCCCGCATTGTTTAAATAAAAAACCGATTCTTGCTGATTTTTCACGATTAAGTTTTGCTGCTTATCCAATGAAATATAGTTGAAATAAAGCGTTGAAAATAATAAAGATAAGGTAATCATAAGAGTGACGAAATAAGTCATCTGCTTACTAAGACTTCTACGCTGTTTATCTTTAATCTTGGTTTCAAACATCCATAATTTAGGCACCATCAATACTAATATAGAGGCTATACTGGTATAAATTAAACTATTTATCGCCTGCTTTATGGTCACAAAGGGTAAGTGCTCAGTGGGCATATCAAAAAATAACTTGGCCATTAAATAGAAAATGGGCATGCCAATAACAAGCCAAAATATGATGTTGCCATATAGCGCATAGATATCTATTCTACGACAAAAACCTAAAAATAATGCCTCTAACCCAAAAATGAAGAAAACATGATAGCTGTCCCAGGTAAGCATTAAACTGGTTGAGGCTAATAATGACGCCACTAACGCATACCAGGGGCCACATAAAATGGCGACTATCACGGTCAGTGTGTTACCGAGTACAAATTGGACGTTTGCGAAGAAAGGGATAGGATAAAAGTTAATAATAAGTGCAATAACACCCATTACTATTGAAAACATCAGATTCTGTGGATTTAACGGCAATTTCTTCAATGAAATATCCTTTCTCATTATTATCAAAAAATTTTACCCCCCTTATACGATAATCACAAGCAATTGACTGTTAATTACAGCTTAAATCTAAGATAAGTAACGTTATTTAGATAGTTTACTTATATATTCTTAAATTATTTTCGCTTATTGTAGATAAATTTGAAGTGTTTAAATGACTATTGGCGTGTTGCTAACTATTTTTTATCGACAATTAGTGACGCTCTCTTATCCGAGGTTGCTGATAACATGTTATTTCTCGTTCGACCTTGGTCTAGTTTTTCAATAGTTATAGTGTTCACTAGGTTTGTTGTAAAATAAGTATCCTATTGTTTATAAATGGATAAATTCGGTTTTTAGGTTATTTTTCACTGTAGGTTAGACTAAGGTCTTGATTGTCGAACCCCTGTGAGTTGCTAAATTAACAATGACTTTACAATTCGACTTTAAAAAAACAATACAGGGGAAGTCGCAATGGCTTTTGAAAATAACGAAAAGGCAGCAGGGTATTGGCGTGAAAATTTACGTTTAGTACTTGTACTGCTAGCAATTTGGGCTGCAGTTTCATTTGGCTGCGGTATTTTATTAGTAGACGTGCTTAATGAGTTTTCCTTCATGGGATTCAAATTAGGCTTTTGGTTTGCGCAGCAGGGTGCAATGTATGTATTCGTGGCGCTGATTTTTGTTTATGTGGCAAAAGCAAATGCCCTAGACAAGAAATATGATGTTCACGAAGATTAAGGAGCACTGAAAAATGGATGTTCAAACATTAACATATATTATTGTTGGCGCGACATTTGCGCTATACATTGGCATCGCGATTTGGGCGAGAGCTGGTTCCACTCAAGAGTTTTATGTAGCCGGTGGTGGTGTGCATCCGGTAATGAACGGTATGGCTACCGCAGCAGATTGGATGTCAGCGGCATCATTTATCTCGCTAGCAGGTATTGTGTCATTTACAGGTTATGATGGTTCAGTATATTTAATGGGCTGGACTGGGGGTTATGTTTTATTAGCCTTGTGTATGGCGCCTTATTTACGCAAGTTTGGTAAATTTACGGTTCCTGATTTTATCGGTGATCGCTATTACTCACAAACTGCCCGTACTGTTGCGGTAATTTGTGCCATTTTCATCTGTTTTACTTATATAGCAGGTCAAATGCGCGGTGTCGGTGTGGTTTTCTCTCGCTTCCTAGAAGTCGAAGTTGAAACTGGCGTATACATTGGCATGGCAGTGGTGTTTTTCTATGCTGTTTTAGGTGGAATGAAAGGGATTACCTACACTCAGGTTGCACAATATTGTGTGTTGATATTTGCCTTTATGGTTCCAGCAATCTTTATCTCTGTGATGATGACAGGTCATATTCTGCCGCAAATCGGTTTTGGTGCTGAGCTAGTTGATGCTGCAGGTAATGGTACAGGAGTCTTCTTACTCGATAAGCTTGATGGTCTTTCTGCTGAATTGGGATTCTCCCAGTATACAGAAGGCTCTAAAGAAATGATTGATGTGTTCTTTATTACTGGTGCACTGATGTTTGGTACTGCAGGTTTGCCCCATGTTATTGTTCGTTTCTTTACTGTACCTAGAGTAAAAGATGCACGTTTATCAGCGGGTTGGGCGCTAGTGTTTATTGCTATTATGTACACTACAGTACCTGCTTTAGCTGCTTTCTCTCGTGTAAATATGATTGAGACAATTAATGGACCTGATTCTACAGGTGTCGCTTATGAAGCCGCGCCACAGTGGATTAAAAACTGGGAAAAAACTGGCTTAATTACTTGGGATGATAAAAACAGTGATGGCAAAATATCTTATGCTAATGGTGATTCGAATGAGATGACCATTGACCGTGATATTATCGTGCTAGCGACGCCTGAAATTGCCAGTCTACCTGCGTGGGTTATTGCCTTAGTTGCTGCTGGTGGTTTAGCTGCTGCACTATCAACGTCAGCGGGTTTACTGTTAGTTATCTCAACATCGGTGTCGCATGATTTACTTAAGAAAAATCTTATGCCGGATATCTCTGACAAGAAAGAGTTAATGTATGCGCGTATTGCAGCTGCATTGGGTGTTGTAATGGCTGGTTACTTTGGTATAAATCCGCCCGGATTTGTGGCCGCGGTGGTTGCAATAGCCTTCGGTTTAGCCGCTGCATCACTTTTCCCTGCAATTATCATGGGGATCTTCTCTAAAAAGGTAAATAGAGAGGGTGCAATTGCCGGTATGGTATTAGGCTTGCTATCTACAGCTGCTTATATTGTGTACTTTAAGTTTATTAACCCTGCTGCTAATACAAGTGATAATTGGTTCTTCGGTATTTCGCCTGAAGGGTTTGGTATGGTTGGCATGTTTATTAACTTCGGTGTCGCTTTTGCTGTCAGTAAAGTCACCAAGCCTGTACCTCAAGATGTTGTTGATATGGTTGAATCGATTCGTTTCCCACAAGGAGCAGGCGAAGCGCAAAACCACTAATTATTAATTCATTAATTAGTCCCCATTTAAAGGAGCGCCTCGGCGCTCTTTTTTATTGACCAAATATAGTGCAAGCTTGGGCTTAAGTCTTATAGCCAGTATTCAGTTGGCACAGGTATATTAAATAAAACCGCCAATGAGAAAATAATATGAATGCCAGTGAATTACAGCCAATTGAGCAGTTTTTACAATCCCATGCACCTTTTGATTTATTGTCTAAAGCGTTAGTTCAGCGTTGTGCTCGGGAAATTAATATTGGCTATTACGCAAAGGCATCGGCATTTGTTGAGTTTGATCCTAATAATCCTAAATTATATTTAGTCCGAAGTGGCGCATTTGAAGTCAGAGATCCACAGGGTGTATTAGTAGATAGAGTCGCAGAAGGAGAATGTTTTGGGTTTTCGACATTATTGTCAGGCGAAAAAGTGGTTAACAAGGTCGCTATTTTAGAAGATGGTTTGGTTTATCATATCCCCCAACTTTTATTCACCGAATTAAAAACCCATAATCGTCAGTTTGATACTTTTTTTACCCGCGCGTTTGCGCAGCGACTACGTAATGAACATAAGTTTAAAGCCAAAGATCTCACCACGACCAGTCGTATTACTAATATGATGTCTAAAAATCCAATTTGTATTGCAACCAATGCCAGTGTGCAAAATGCTGCAAAATTAATGCGCGATAATAGGGTTTCATCAGTGTTGGTGTTAAATGATCACGGCTTAGTCGGTATTGTTACTGATCGCGATTTACGAAATAGAGTATTAGCAGAAGGTTTTGATGGCAATATTTGTGTAGACCAAGTAATGACTGTTCAGCCCAAAACTGTGGCTTCTAATGCACTAGTATTTGAAGCTATGTTATTGATGAGTCAATATAATATCCATCATTTACCTGTAATAGACAATAATCAAGCCAAAGGTATGGTGACCAGTACTGATATTTTACGTGCCCAGAGTTCACAACCATTATTATTAATTGGTGAAATAGATCGCCAAGATTCAATTGATAAGTTGATCTTTGTCAGTAAGCAAATCCCAGTATTATTGCAAAACCTTATAAGTGCAGATGCACGGGCTGAAGAGATCGGTAGGGTGTTAACTTCGGTCACAGATGCATTAACCCGGCGCTTAATTGTACTAAATCAGCAATTATTGGGTAAAGCTCCGATGGCTTTTTGTTGGTTAGCTTTTGGCTCGCAAGGTAGGCAAGATCAAGTGGCTTGTTCAGATCAAGATAATGGTTTGTTATTAGCACATGAACCGGATGAGTTCGCAGCAGCTTACTTCGATAAATTAACCCATGCGGTTTGTAAGGGACTTGATCAATGCGGTTATATCTATTGTCCTGGCGATATTATGGCGCAAAATCCTAAGTGGCGGTTATCACTGCTCGAATGGCAGAATAAATTCAAAAAGTGGGTACTCACACCTGATCCTAAAGCCCTAATGCACGCCAGTATTTTCTTTGATATGCGCGCAGTGTATGGACCGCAAACCTTGTTTGATGAATTACAGAACTCAGTGATGTCGCATACCCAAAATAATGACATTTTTTTAGCCGGTATGGCGGGTAACTCATTACAGCAATCACCGCCTTTAGGTTTTTTCAGAAAATTTGTACTTGAACGAGATGGCAGTGAAGTCAAAGGCATGGATTTGAAGCACAAGGGCAGTGCGTTAATCAATGATATTGCCAGAGTCTATGCCCTAAGTGCTGGCATTAAAGAGGTCAATACCGCTAAACGTATTCGCGCGTTAATGGACGCCAATATCATTAATCGCAAAGATGCCCTTAATTTAGCGGACGCCCATGAGTTTATAGCGCATATGCGCTTAGCTAATCAGGGATATCAGGCGACTAATAATTTGGTTGTGAGTAATTTTTTAAAGCCACAGGATTTGTCATCTTTATTGCGCCATCAATTACGAGATGCCTTTAAAGTAGTTCATGATGCTCAATCTGGTTTGAAACTTAAGTTTACCCGGAGTTTTTAGTGGTCAATCATTTATGGCTTAAAGGTCGGTTTTGGTTAGATTCACTGGTTAATCAGCAGGGCGAAAAGTCGATATTAGCGGATTATCAGCGGGCATTAACAAACCAATTTAATCACACTATCTTTGATGCTAAATTGATGGCGATTGATTTGGAAATGACCGGCCTTAATGCCGAGAAGGATCAGATCATTAGTATTGGTATAGTGCCTATCATTCAAGGACAAATCCCCCTGTCTAAAGCTCAGCATTTGATGATTTCAATTGACGGTAGTGTAGGCCAAAGTGCAACTGTTCACGGTATTGTTGATCATCAATTAGATGATGCTTTACCCATTGATTTAGCAATGAATTGGTTACTAAAAGAAACCCAAGGATATATTTTGGTGGCACACCATGCGCCAATGGATATGGCATTTATTCAAAAAAACTTACACAGTGTATTTGGACAAAAAGCACTCTTGCCTTTTATTGACACCTTAGCAATTGAAAAAACACGATACCTGCGTCAGCATGACCACTTAGTTAAAGGGTGTGTTCGATTAGGGCAAAGTCGAGAACATTATCACTTGCCTGTATATGGCGGACATAATGCATTAATTGATGCCATTGCCTGTGCTGAGTTATTTTTAGCGCAAGTATCTGCATTAGGCGGAGCTAAAAACATCAAATGCTATGAGTTAATTGGGTTAACTAAATAGCTCTAATTAACAGCTTTAATTCAAACATAAAATAAGCCAGTCAATTGACTGGCTTATTTTATGAGTACGATAGAGTATCGATTTACATAACAGGTCTATCGACCTTCTTGCTCAGCTTTTTTGAAAAAGTAATCCACCGCAGGTTTAATTAATTCTAGTGCAGTTTGCTCACAATCTGGCACTTTGGCATCACTAGTATTAATAGGAGTAACGCGGTCAGTCCATTTGAACAGCAATGCTGCTGATGTCAATCCTGCACCAAAAGCACATGACAAAATAGTTTGTCCTGGCTTAATTAAGCCTTTATCTAAAGCATCACAAATCGCAATTGGGATGGTCGCAGCTGATGTATTGCCATAGTTTTCTATATTGACGATGGCTTTTTCTTTAGGAATTTTCATCCGACTGACCAAAGTATCAATGATACGTTCGTTAGCTTGATGAGGAATAACCCAATCGACATCATCTTTATCAACATTACATTTTTCCAGTACTTTAGTACTTAAAGAGCCCATACCTTGAATAGCACGCTTAAATATTTCTTGGCCATTAAATTGGATATAGAAATCTAAAGAACTGCTATCTAAGCGATCCATTTGGCTGCCAAAGTTCGATTTTAAAATCTCACGTCCATCGGGATCGTTATTTAGTTCGTAACCTAATACTCCGCCTTCTTCTTCGCGGGCTTCTAACACTACAGCACCAGCACCATCACCAAATAGCACAGCAGTTTCACGGCGAGACCAGTCTAAATAAAAAGATAAACGTTCAGCACCGATAATTAACACTTTCTTATTTTGGCCGCTTTTAATTAACGAGCTTGCTAATCCCACACCGTATAAAAAACCACTGCATGCCGCATTAATATCAAATGCGCCACATGTCGCACCGACATTTGCCTGCACGGTAGAGGCAATATTAGGTATTAAACTATCAGGGCTTGCGGTAGCCAAAATAATCAAATCCAACTCACTGCCATCAATCCCAGCAGCGGCTAAAGCATGTTTTGCTGCAACGCTAGCCAGTACAGAAGTATTAACATGGCTAATATTGCGTTTGCTAATTCCTGTACGAGATTTAATCCACTCATCGGACGTTTCCATAAAAGTGGCAAGGTCATCGTTGGTTAGCGATGCAGGAGGGACAGCTTTTCCCCATCCGGTGATATGTGCATACTGCATAAAACTTCTCTCAATGTATAAATAAAACAGGCGATTAAGGTAATATTTGACCCACTCAGTCTTGAATTAGTCTAGTCTAAATGCTTAACAACTAACTTTCTAATAGCTTCAGCAGCGTGAAGAATATGTTCACGCAGTAAGTGTGTCGCTTTTTCAATATCTTTTCTTTGGCACAACTCAAGTAATTCACGGTGCTCTCGCTCCGCAGTGGGGATCCCACCTGTTAACAATAGTTGTAAACGAATATAGCGATCACAATTAGTATTTAAGCCATGAACAACTTCGAGTGTATGGCTGCGGTTGGCGGCTTTATATAGGCAAGTATGAAATTGCGTATTAAGCTCGCTCCAACTGGCCACAGAATCCTGGCGCTTAAATGCGTTTTCTAGTGCATTTAATACTCTGTCCGCTTCTTCAAAATCAGCGTCTTGTAAATTAGGAATTGCCTTGGCAAGCAAGTCAGACTCAATCATTGCTCTGAGTTCAAATAACTCAGTGACCTGTTCAACAGATAAAACCGTTGCCGTGGCGCCTTTATGCGGCTCAAACTTAACTAACCCTTCAGCTTCTAATTGTACTAAAGCTTCTCGTACAGGAATGCGACTGACGTTCAATTGTTCAGCAATAGCAGTTTGACGTAAGGGTTCGCCACCTTTTATACCACCAGAAAGGATCTGTTCTCTGAGTACTTCAACTACAAGTTGAGTACGCGTCTTGTGAATGATAGGGGGTATATTACTCATTAGCTCTTTTGTTTTTCGCGAAATAACCGAGCAAGGTTACCGCTTCATGACGCCTTAATAAAGTGAAACATGGTCATTCGCTATAATTATCCTTTATTGGGCTGGCTCAAATGCCAAGACGGTGTGATAATTAGTGCAGAAAATTAATGAGGATTAATAAGTGAATAAAGCAGTTTTTCTTGACCGAGATGGTGTGATCAACAAAGATCATGGCTATGTATATCAAACGGATGACTTTGAATATATTGAAGGTGTATTTGATGCCTGCCTCGCCTTGAAGAAAATGGGCTATAAACTTGTTGTTGTGACTAATCAGTCTGGTATTGCCCGGGGTATGTACAGTGAAGATGACTTTCATTTCTTAACTGAATGGATGGATTGGAACTTTGCTGATAAAGGTATCGAACTAGATGGTATTTATTATTGCCCACATCATCCAGAAAAAGGCTTAGGTGAATACAAGCAAGATTGCGATTGCCGTAAACCAAAACCAGGTATGATGTTAGAGGCGGCTAAATTTTTAAAACTTGATTTAGCCAATTCAATTATGGTCGGTGACAAGGCTGATGATATCCGTGCTGCTAAAGCTGCGGGTATAGGTCACAGTATTTTAGTCAGAAGTGGTAAAAAGGTAGACGAAGCCGGAATTGATATAGCATCTATTGTAGTTGATAGCATTGCAGATGTGCCCGCTTTTGTAGAAACACTTAATTAGTCCAGCCTAAAAAGGCCTTTTAGGCCTTTTTTGATGGTTAAGTATACGCTTAGTTTAAAAAGTGTTCGGTTGGTTAGTTTTTTTGAAAGTTTTTGCAAAAAGGGGTTGCGGTAAAATCTACTATCCCTATAATGCGCACCACTGACACGGAACACGGCGTCTAACGCAAGTTACCAGGTCCGCTCTTTAACAATTTATCAAGTAATCTGTGTGGACATTCACAGGTATTGAGTTATTCGAAATTGTCTTCTGTTCTCCGGAATGTTGGCAATCAAAAAATTTAACTCGATGATGAGAATGTTCATAGTAATATGAAACTACAGCAATGTAGTAAATAACTCGTTAGCTCTTATGAGCGAAGCGAATTATGACAGTAGAATTCATTGAGCCGTTCGACGTAGTCGAACAAAAAAACTTTAATTGAAGAGTTTGATCATGGCTCAGATTGAACGCTGGCGGCAGGCCTAACACATGCAAGTCGAGCGGCAGCGGGAAGATAGCTTGCTATCTTTGCCGGCGAGCGGCGGACGGGTGAGTAATGCCTAGGGATCTGCCCAGTCGAGGGGGATAACAGTTGGAAACGACTGCTAATACCGCATACGCCCTACGGGGGAAAGGAGGGGACCTTCGGGCCTTTCGCGATTGGATGAACCTAGGTGGGATTAGCTAGTTGGTGAGGTAATGGCTCACCAAGGCGACGATCCCTAGCTGTTCTGAGAGGATGATCAGCCACACTGGGACTGAGACACGGCCCAGACTCCTACGGGAGGCAGCAGTGGGGAATATTGCACAATGGGCGAAAGCCTGATGCAGCCATGCCGCGTGTGTGAAGAAGGCCTTCGGGTTGTAAAGCACTTTCAGTAGGGAGGAAAGGCAGTAGTTTAATAAACTATTGCTGTGACGTTACCTACAGAAGAAGGACCGGCTAACTCCGTGCCAGCAGCCGCGGTAATACGGAGGGTCCGAGCGTTAATCGGAATTACTGGGCGTAAAGCGTGCGCAGGCGGTTTTTTAAGCCAGATGTGAAAGCCCTGGGCTCAACCTAGGAATTGCATTTGGAACTGGGGAACTAGAGTCTTGTAGAGGGAGGTAGAATTTCAGGTGTAGCGGTGAAATGCGTAGATATCTGAAGGAATACCGGTGGCGAAGGCGGCCTCCTGGACAAAGACTGACGCTCATGCACGAAAGCGTGGGGAGCAAACAGGATTAGATACCCTGGTAGTCCACGCCGTAAACGATGTCTACTCGGAGTTTGGTGACTTAGTCACTGGGCTCCCAAGCTAACGCATTAAGTAGACCGCCTGGGGAGTACGGCCGCAAGGTTAAAACTCAAATGAATTGACGGGGGCCCGCACAAGCGGTGGAGCATGTGGTTTAATTCGATGCAACGCGAAGAACCTTACCTACTCTTGACATCCAGAGAATTCGCTAGAGATAGCTTAGTGCCTTCGGGAACTCTGAGACAGGTGCTGCATGGCTGTCGTCAGCTCGTGTTGTGAAATGTTGGGTTAAGTCCCGCAACGAGCGCAACCCCTATCCTTATTTGCCAGCGAGTTATGTCGGGAACTTTAGGGAGACTGCCGGTGATAAACCGGAGGAAGGTGGGGACGACGTCAAGTCATCATGGCCCTTACGAGTAGGGCTACACACGTGCTACAATGGCGTATACAGAGGGTTGCAAAGCCGCGAGGTGGAGCTAATCTCACAAAGTACGTCGTAGTCCGGATTGGAGTCTGCAACTCGACTCCATGAAGTCGGAATCGCTAGTAATCGTGAATCAGAATGTCACGGTGAATACGTTCCCGGGCCTTGTACACACCGCCCGTCACACCATGGGAGTGGGCTGCAAAAGAAGTGGGTAGTTTAACCTTCGGGAGAACGCTCACCACTTTGTGGTTCATGACTGGGGTGAAGTCGTAACAAGGTAGCCCTAGGGGAACCTGGGGCTGGATCACCTCCTTACCTATACGACTAACTCAATACCTAAAAGTGCAGAGATGCATGTGAGTGTTCACACAGATTACTTGATAGAAAGAAAGAGAAATTACGTTGGGTCTGTAGCTCAGCTGGTTAGAGCGCACCCCTGATAAGGGTGAGGTCGGTGGTTCAAGTCCACTCTGACCCACCAAAATCTTTCCTTTCCTGCGTTGGAAAGTGACTCGTTTAGTGAGCTAAACGTCGCCACTTACCGCCTTGAATAGAAACGATTTGGTATAATGCCTTCGTTGAAGGTGAACGTAAATTCTCACTGTATGTAAAGGGGTTATAGCTCAGCTGGGAGAGCGCCTGCCTTGCACGCAGGAGGTCTGCGGTTCGATCCCGCATAGCTCCACCATTCTCTTTAATGAGAAACATACATATTGGTCCGAGATGCCAAAGATAAACGAAATTTTATCTTTGGCTTTTTTAAGCCCGCTCTTTAACAATTTGGAAAGCTGATAGTACTAACTAAAGGCGCATGGATGATGATTCGTTGTCGTTTGTGTGATTAGGTTAGTGCGAAAATAATATTGATGCGAAAGCATCAGTATCTTGAGTTCTCAAAACACTGTTTAAGTGTCTTGAATATTCTAAAAACTAAGGCGAGTCACACTTCCTGGTCGGGAGTGAGACAAGTAAAAACCAGCTAGTTGCGATACAGTCTGATTAGTTCATTCTCTTGTTTACAAGGGCAGTGAAACTCATTTGGGTTGTATGGTTAAGTGACTAAGCGTATACGGTGGATGCCTTGGCAGTCAGAGGCGATGAAGGACGTAATAACTTGCGAAAAGCGTTGGCGAGCTAGTAATAAGCATTTGAGCTAACGATATCCGAATGGGGAAACCCGGCCACATAAGTGGTCATCATACAGTGAATACATAGCTGTATGAGGCGAACCTGGGGAACTGAAACATCTAAGTACCCAGAGGAAAAGAAATCAACCGAGATTCCCCTAGTAGCGGCGAGCGAACGGGGATTAGCCCTTAAGTCTATGGGGTGTTAGTGGAATGAGTTGGAAAGCTCAGCGGCACAGGGTGATAGCCCCGTACATGAAAACTAACCATAGATGAAAACGAGTAAGGCGGGACACGTGACATCCTGTTTGAATATGGGGGGACCATCCTCCAAGGCTAAATACTCCTGACTGACCGATAGTGAACCAGTACCGTGAGGGAAAGGCGAAAAGAACCCCTGTGAGGGGAGTGAAATAGAACCTGAAACCGTATACGTACAAGCAGTGGGAGCGGTTCTTGAGACCGTGACTGCGTACCTTTTGTATAATGGGTCAGCGACTTACGTTTTGTAGCGAGGTTAAGCGAATAGCGGAGCCGTAGGGAAACCGAGTGTTAACTGCGCGTTTAGTTGCAAGGCGTAGACCCGAAACCGAGTGATCTAGCCATGGGCAGGTTGAAGGTTGAGTAACATCAACTGGAGGACCGAACCGACTTATGTTGAAAAATGAGCGGATGACTTGTGGCTGGGGGTGAAAGGCCAATCAAACTCGGAGATATCTGGTTCTCCTCGAAAGCTATTTAGGTAGCGCCTCGAGCGAATACCATTGGGGGTAGAGCACTGTTAAGGCTAGGGGGTCATCCCGACTTACCAACCCTTTGCAAACTCCGAATACCAATGAGTACTACTCGGGAGACAGACAGCGGGTGCTAACGTCCGTTGTCAAAAGGGAAACAACCCAGACCGTCAGCTAAGGTCCCAAAGTGTATGTTAAGTGGGAAACGATGTGGGAAGGCTTAGACAGCTAGGATGTTGGCTTAGAAGCAGCCATCATTTAAAGAAAGCGTAATAGCTCACTAGTCGAGTCGGCCTGCGCGGAAGATTTAACGGGGCTAAACATACCACCGAAGCTACGGGTTTGCAGTTTACTGCAAGCGGTAGAGGAGCGTTCTGTAAGCGGTTGAAGGTGAAGGGGTAACCCACACTGGACGTATCAGAAGTGCGAATGCTGACATGAGTAACGATAAAGGGAGTGAAAAACTCCCTCGCCGAAAGACCAAGGGTTCCTGTCCAACGTTAATCGGGGCAGGGTGAGTCGACCCCTAAGGTGAGGCCGAAAGGCGTAATCGATGGAAAACAGATTAATATTTCTGTACCTCTGCTAACTGCGATGGAGAGACGGAGAAGGCTAGGCTAGCGCGGCGTTGGTAGTCCGCGTTTAAGGTAGTAGGCGGTGTTCTTAGGCAAATCCGGGAACACGTACTTAAATGTACACGTTGAGAGCTGATGACGAGTCACTAAGGTGATGAAGTAGTTGATGCCATGCTTCCAGGAAAATCTTCTAAGCTTCAGGTTAGTAGGGATCGTACCCCAAACCGACACAGGTGGTCGGGTAGAGAATACCAAGGCGCTTGAGAGAACTCGGCTGAAGGAACTAGGCAAAATGGTACCGTAACTTCGGGAGAAGGTACGCTGCTGTTGGTGATGGGACTTGCTCCCTAAGCTGACGGCAGTCGCAGATACCAGGTGGCTGCAACTGTTTATCAAAAACACAGCACTGTGCAAAATCGCAAGATGACGTATACGGTGTGACGCCTGCCCGGTGCCGGAAGGTTAATTGATTGGGTTATCGCAAGAGAAGCTCATGATCGAAGCCCCGGTAAACGGCGGCCGTAACTATAACGGTCCTAAGGTAGCGAAATTCCTTGTCGGGTAAGTTCCGACCTGCACGAATGGCGTAATGATGGCCACGCTGTCTCCAGCCGAGACTCAGTGAAGTTGAAATTGCGGTGAAGATGCCGTATACCCGCGGCTAGACGGAAAGACCCCGTGAACCTTTACTATAGCTTGGCACTGAACATTGAACCTACATGTGTAGGATAGGTGGGAGACTTTGAAGCTTCGTCGCTAGATGGAGTGGAGTCAATCTTGAAATACCACCCTTGTAGTTTTGATGTTCTAACTCTGGCCCCTTATCGGGGTTGAGGACAGTGCCTGGTGGGTAGTTTGACTGGGGCGGTCTCCTCCCAAAGAGTAACGGAGGAGCACGAAGGTTGGCTAAGTACGGTCGGACATCGTACGGTTAGTGCAATGGCATAAGCCAGCTTAACTGCGAGACATACACGTCGAGCAGGTACGAAAGTAGGTCATAGTGATCCGGTGGTTCTGAATGGAAGGGCCATCGCTCAACGGATAAAAGGTACTCCGGGGATAACAGGCTGATACCGCCCAAGAGTTCATATCGACGGCGGTGTTTGGCACCTCGATGTCGGCTCATCACATCCTGGGGCTGAAGTCGGTCCCAAGGGTATGGCTGTTCGCCATTTAAAGTGGTACGCGAGCTGGGTTCAGAACGTCGTGAGACAGTTCGGTCCCTATCTGCCGTGGGCGTTGGATGATTGAGGGGAGCTGCTCCTAGTACGAGAGGACCGGAGTGGACGAACCGCTGGTGTTCGGGTTGTCATGCCAATGGCATTGCCCGGTAGCTACGTTCGGAATCGATAACCGCTGAAAGCATCTAAGCGGGAAGCGAGCCCCAAGATGAGTCATCCCTAGAGCTTTAAGCTCTCTAAAGGGCCGTAGGAGACTACTACGTTGATAGGCAAGGTGTGTAAGCGTTGTGAGGCGTTGAGCTAACTTGTACTAATGACCCGTGAGGCTTAACCATACAACCCAGATGGGTTTTACTGATACGACTTAGTATTAGAATGGGACGCTTAAATAGTGTGACGAGACTCAAACTCAGATAAAGTAATCAGCTTTCCGAATTATTATTTAATGCTAGTTAAATGGCGTTAGATAAACAAAATTTGTCTGGAAACCATAGAGCTGTGGCACCACCTGATCCCATTCCGAACTCAGAAGTGAAACACAGTATCGCCGATGGTAGTGTGGGGTCTCCCCATGTGAGAGTAGGTCATTTCCAGGCGCCAAATAAAACAGCAAGGCCACTCTAATTGAGTGGCCTTTTTGTTTTGTGTCGAAAAATTATTCTTGAGCATGAGTCAAACATAGTGTGGCCGATATGCCCATGTGAGAGTAGGTCACTTCCAGGCGCCTAATTTACTCGCAAGAGTAGTGATAAGCCCGTTGCTAATGCAACGGGCTTTTTACGTCTAAGATTTAAGCATGAAAGTCGTGTGGCCGATATGCCCATGTGAGAGTAGGTCATTTCCAGGCGCCTAATTTACTCGAAAGAGTAGTAATAAGCCCGTTGCTAACGTAACGGGCTTTTTTACGTCTAAGATTTAAGCATGAAAGTCGTGTGGCCGATATGCCCATGTGAGAGCAGGTCATTTCCAGGCGCCAAATTTACTCGCAAGAGTAGTGATAAGCCCGTTACTAACGTAACGGGCTTTTTTACGTTTGAGATTTGAGCATGTCATTTGAGCATAGTATTAGTGTGGCCGATATGCCCATGTGAGAGCAGGTCATTTCCAGGCGCCAAATAAAACAGCAAGGCCACTCAAATTGAGTGGCCTTGCTGTTTTGTGTCGAACAATTATTCTTAAGCATAAGTCATACAATTTACATTAAACATAGTGTGGCCGATATGCCCATGTGAGAGTAGATCATTTCCAGGCGCTAAAAAGTAAGGCTACCTTAATCGGGTAGCCTTACTTTTTTATCTGGTTGAAATGTTTTTTGAACTAATGTGGCTTAATGAAGTTATAAGTCAATATGTAGCTTAAGGCGCTAAAGGGTATTCTGCTGAGCTTCAATTTCACTGGCACGAGTGAATCCGCTGTGCGTGTTAAGTTGTTTATAGTAGCGATCGAGGTTTGGGTATTTAGCCAGTTCACCTCTTGCAGCTACCACTTCTATAACAAATGACATCATGATATCGGCGCCAGTAAGTTTATCGGCTACTAAATAGCGCTTACCTTCTAAAGATGCATTTAAGTAACCGATTACTTTTGCGACTTCTATATCGGCGTAACCCGCTATGAAATTGGTTTGGCAGCCATCTTTTTCAACAAACAATCGAAGTAACAGAGGTAACATTGCAGAGCTTTCAGCGAAATGCAGCCACTGTATATAACTAACGTAATCAGTGCTATTTGATTCAGGTGCTAAGTGACTTGCATATTGATTAATTAAATACTCGGTTATGGCGCCTGATTCAGCAATGACTAGGCCATTGTGCTCAATGACTGGTGATTTACCTAATGGGTGAATTGCAGTTAATTCAGGTGGTGCTAGAAAGGTGACTTTGTCTCTTTGATAAGCTTTAACTTGGTAGGCTTGCCCTAGTTCTTCTAACAACCATAAAATACGTTTCGAACGAGACTGATTGAGATGGTGTAGTGTGATCATAATAATCCCTTTACTGTCAGTTTGCCTTTAAAAGCGGGCAAGATAGAAGTTAATAAATCTATTAACCAGATTTAACTAAGCTGAATCAAGATTAACTTGGTTTGAACCTAGGGTTAATTAGATAGATTGCCGTGGTTAGTATATTTTATTAGCCATAATAATAACCCTAGCCATGTTTCAGTTTGGCTAGGGTTATTGATTGGGTCTTTACGCCTTAAATAGTTTGGCCATTATGCCGCTATTTATGATCAATTAAACCCAAAGGTGGCTTAAATATTTATGCTTTAAGTAAGATTAGCATGGCTTGAGCAACCGCTTCTGATGAAGCCGGGTTTTGGCCAGTAACTAAGTTGCCATCAACTTCAATATGGCTAGCCCAATCTGCACCTTTAGTGTAAATACCACCATTTTCTCTCAATATATCTTCAACTAAGTAGGGGACGATAGCCGTTAGTTGCACAGCATCTTCTTCGCTGTTAGTAAAACCTGTAACTTTTTTACCGTTAACTAAAAAGCTGCCATCGGCATTTTTTGCATGGCGTAATGCGCCTGATGCATGACACACGAGACCCAATGGTTTACCTTGCTGGTAAGTCTGTTCAATTAAGGCAATCGAGTGTTTGTCTTCAGTTAAGTCCCAAAGTGGACCATGGCCGCCAGGGTAAAAGACAGCATCAAAGTCAGCTAAATTTATACTGTCAAGGCGTACTGTATTTGCGAGCTGTTTTTGAGCATCAGTATCGCTTTTGAAGCGTGCAGTTGTTGCTGTTTGGAAGTCTGCACCATCACTACTTGGATCTAAAGGTGGCTGACCACCTAAAGGGGAAGCTAACACTATCACTGCGTCATTATCAGCAAAATGATAATACGGTGAGGTAAATTCCTCTAGCCAAAAGCCTGTTTTGTTACCTGTGTCACCTAGTTTATCGTGTGAGGTTAATACCATTAAAATTTTCATCTGCATTCCTAATTAATAGACTAGTCGTCTATTTTTTGGTTGTAAATATCCGCTCTAAAACGGTGAGGATGTACCTTAAATCGTATAGCATGTCGGTTTACATAAATCTTTTTGAATCAATTAATCATCGCTGACTATGGCTTTAAAAGTGATATAGTTATGTCCATTGCCTGCTTTAACCCTTTGTCATCTTTACTTAGTTTTGCCATTAAGCTTGCGCCGATCCACAAATTATAAAGCAGTTCAGCTGTCTCATCCGCACTGAGTTTTTTAATCGATTTATCTTCAATACCCGAGGTGATACAACCACTAATCGCCCCTTGTACCACTTGGGTGCCTTTTAATAATGCGACACGCATCGGCTCAGATAAATCAGCTACTTCGGCACTCAGTTTAACCACTAAGCACTTTTGCGATGAACAGCTATCTGCCTGTGACGTCATCCAACCTTGCCAATATGCCATTAAGCGTTTTAATCCAGATTGAGCTTGGTTTCCAAACAGGATGTGTAGACGTTGCTGATAATCATCAAAGTAATCTTCGATAAGCGCTTCACCAAATTGCTCTTTAGATTTGAAATAATGGTAAAATGAGCCTTTAGGGACTTCGGCATGTTTAAGGAGTTCAGACAATCCAACACTGACAAAGCCGCGTGCTGCGATCAATTGATAGCCGATATCTAAAATATGTTGGCGTGTATCTTGGGTGCTTGTTTTCATCCAGTGAGGATACACTCAAATAGACCAGTCGTCTAGTGGGTGTCTTATGACTTTCAATTCGTTCTTATTTCAAATCTGGCTATCCTTTTTTGTTATCAACTAATATTGGGCTGATGAGCATCTGAATTTATAGTATTTTCTTAATATTAATTTTTGCCTGTAAAAAATCTTCTAGGATTAATTTATTAATATCATCGCACGATCTATGCTTAAAAGGCATTCCGAATAATATTACAACTCAGTTTTTGATGGGTTAACTGCTAATGTCAAAGCACTGTCAAAAGGTGTTTAGTTGTCGGCTTTGCTCAGATTAACGACTTGGATCCCTCTCAACTGGGATTATATGACTTGCATTTGCGCTATAAAATTGTCAAAGCGAGTGACTTAAATGTCTAGATGGTCTTTATCTTGGCTAGTTTGAGGATGGCAATTGGGCTAATGCAAAAAATAAGCTGGTCATTTCTCTTGCAAATATAACTTCGATGTTGCGTGACACAACTTACCCCACTCTATATATGAGGTGGGTTATAAAATCGAGTCAGATTAATCGCTCTTTTCAGCGTTTTTTATCATATTTAAGATGTTTACTCGCTCATAGAGTGACTTTTGTTTAGAATGTTTGTCCTCATCATCCTTTGGCCATTTGCTAATTGGAACTGAATCACACTGAGGTGGACTGTTTTTCTGCCTAGGAGCTTTAATGCAACTGTTTGTAAAAGATTTAACCGTAATCGACTTCTCTTATCTTTGTCCTATACGCGGTATGATCGGCGAAAGCTGGATTGTTGATGTGCTGCTTGACGGCGGGCTAGACGAGCAAAATATGGTGCTTGATTTTTCTAAAGTCAAAAAAACCATTAAGAATACTATTGATGATGTTGCCGACCATCGTTTGCTGATCCCAACGGCATGTAGCCAAGTAAGATGGCAACAGCAGGGTGACAGAGTGTGGATGGATTTTGCTAGTCAAAAAGGCAATATTCATTTAGCTTGCCCATCACAAGCATTCGCGTTAATACCTACAGAAGTCATCGACTTTGAAAGTGTGAACGACTTTTTACAAAAAGCCCTTCGCGAAGCCTTACCTGACAATGTCCAAGATATTAGCATTACATTACGTAATGAAGTACTGACGACGCCTTATTATCATTACAGCCATGGCTTGCGTAAACATGATGGTAATTGTCAGCGCATTGCTCATGGTCATCGCAGCCCAGTAACCGTATTTGAAAATGGCATAGCAGCGCCCAAATGGGACGAGTATTGGGCCGAGCGTTGGCATGATGCTTATTTAGGCACAGAAGAGGATATAGTTCCTGTCGCGGATCTGCAATTATCTAAACAAGCTAATGTCAGTGATGATACCCATTATGGTTTTCACTATGTTGCTCCGCAGGGAGATTTCCAGCTAGCCATGCCTAAAAATTGCTGCGATATTATTCCCCATGACACTACAGTAGAGTTACTGGCTGATTATATGGCAGTCACTTTGGCGGCAAAAGTGCCTGAAAGCCATTTTAAAGTGATTGCCTATGAAGGCATTGGCAAAGGGGCTATTGCGGTAAGAGGATAGGGCTGAACAATAGTCTGAGTAATAGTCTGAACAAAATAGATAGAAACGAAAAAGTCATTGTCGTTTATTGAATTGCTATTAGTTATTGTGAGTTTTAGGGGAACAAGGAATTGAGTTATTTGAAATTGTCAGTGGTAGCTTACAGTGCTTTATTATCGAGTGTGCTTATATCTCCAGCTAGCGCTGAAATTACCTTCCAAGGTCAATTTGAACAGGGCGCATTAGTGCGCGGTACTGTGCCAGTGGGCAGCAGCATTAAACTTAATGGTGGCGCCGTAAAAGTCACCCCTAAAGGGCAATTTGCTATTGGATTTGACCGCGATGCTAAAACCGAGCAAATGTTGGAGGTAACCTACCCAACTGGGTTAACTGAGCTTAAGCCTATTAAGGTTACCAGTCGCGAATATAAAATTGATCGTGTGACTGGGATCAGTACCACAATTATGAAGCCTGATCCTGTTGCACAAAAACGAGCCGCTGAAGACAGTAAGCAAACCTATGCCGCGCGTGAGACATTTATTGAACAATACGCTTTTATGCAGGATTTTATTTGGCCAGTTACGGGGCGGATTTCTGGCGTATATGGCAGTCAGCGTGTGTATAACGATGTACCAGGTAACCCGCACTTTGGTGTCGATGTCGCTAGACCAACGGGTACGGTCGTCGTGTCTCCAGCTGACGGTGTGATTACCTTAGCGGTACCAGACATGTTTTACTCGGGTGGGACATTAATTATTGACCACGGTTATGGTGTTAGTTCGACATTTTTACATTTAAGTAAGTTATATCCAAAGGTTGGTGATAAAGTGACTCAAGGCCAAAAGCTGGCTGAAATAGGCGCAACAGGCCGTGTAACTGGGCCACATTTAGACTGGCGTTTGAACTGGTTTCAAATGCGTTTAGATCCTGTGTCTATCGTGCCATCTATGTCGAGTGTGTTAGCGGCGGAAAAAACCGCTAAAAAATAGCGGTTTGATTGCGTAGACTTCAAGAATTAGATTGATATAAAGGAGAACATAGATGTTCTCCTTTTTTATTCAATGTTAAACAATAATATTTGAAAGGATTCAATATATGATCAATAAAATTGGTAACACTGAGATTCTGCTAAAACACAAAGCCACATGTCATTGTGGGTCTGTCGAATTAGTACTGACATTACCCAATGGAATAGAAAAGCCAAGGCGTTGTGATTGTTCTATGTGCCGAAGGCGAGGGACGATAGTGGCTTCAGTTCAGCTTGATGGTATTGAGATAGTCAGCGGCCAAGAGGCACTTAAACTCTATCAATTTAATACCAATACAGCCAAACACTTCTTCTGCTCAAATTGTGGCATTTATACTCACCATCAACGACGTTCAAACCCATCTGAGTATGGTTATAACGTGGGATGTTTAGAGGGGGTTAATCCCTTTGAACTTGAGAATATTGTGACTCTTGATGGTATCAATCATCCTGCGGATAACAATACATAATTATTTATCAATGACCGTAAATCTTTATTACGCTTGCTCACTTTCGATAATGGTTTGAATATCGTGCGGATGCACTTTGACACAAATGCCATTCGCCTTGAACGCGATGGTCGGATTGGCTAAACGCTCGTTATCACCTTTAGGTGAGCTAAGTTTAACCTTCACGTCTGTTTTACCAGCAATGACAGCTGCAAGTTGCGGTACATGAGCTATTAACTGGGATACTAAATCATCACAGGTTTGCGCATTTGAAGGAAACACTAATTCTACATGCTCCCAACCTTCCATTGGATAAATTTTATCTGATGGAAAGGGGAGTTCAACGCATTCAATTGATGTCGTCCCCATCATCATAGGTTCAGATAATTTAATGATTAAAATTGGCCGACCATTAATTATATTATTTGAAATGACTTGACCTAGCTGAGCAAATTCATCAGCAAGTGCTTGGGCTGTTTGGCTATTATTGACGCGTAAAGCAGCGTGATCACAAGTTAACGACAGCGAGGTTAATCCAAGCTGTGTGATAAAAGCTTGGATTTGTAAGCTAAAGTCTGGCCAAGTGTGTTGCAAAACGCTGTAATTCATAAAAAGTCCAAATTTTTAGGCTGCTTAAATGGCCTGTTGATTATGGCCAAATCTCAATAGGCGTGCCTTCATCAATCATGCGCCACAATTCATCCATTTCTTTATTGGTGACGGCAATGCAACCGTTAGTCCAATTGTATCTTTGCGCTTCTTCCGGTGACATGGATGAACGAGGGTTTTGACCATGGATCATAATCATACCGCCAGGGCTGATGCCTAACGCCTGCGCACGCAGTTTGTCTTCATCATTGGGATATGAAATGTGAATAGATTTGTAAAACGCGCTGTCAGGTTTTTTATAATCAAGTACGTAACGTCCTTGCGGGGTACGTTGATCGCCTTCTTTTAATTTATGTCCCTGCGGAGCATCTCCCATCGCAATAACATAGGTTTTTAATACTTTACCGTCGCGCATCACTGACATACGAGATTCGGACTTATTGACCACCACTAAATCGATTTTAGCATGTGGCTGAGCTGAAGAAGCACTGGCAAATAAAGGGCAAGCAATACTGAGGGCGAAAAACCAATAACGCAAGTGCATGATATCTCCGTATAATGAATATTATTATTTTTACAATGCGGGTAAATTAGCCACTTTTACTCGGCTAATCAGTTAATTGAAATGATTTTAACGTTATCCGTTTGTAAATGGTATGGTTATGTTAGATATCTTTTTCAGGATTTGAGCTAAACGAGTATGAACGAAGCAAACTTAGACGACTCGCCGCTAAAACAGCGTTTACGGACCATCATTTTTGGTACAGATACCCCTGAGGGTAAAGCATTTGATATTGTGCTTTTGATATCGATTGTCGCCAGTATATTGCTGATAAGCTTAGACACAATTGGTAGTTTTCATGCGGATTATGGTGATTTTTTTCTGATCGGTGAATGGATATTTACCATTATATTTACCCTTGAATATGCACTCAGGCTTTATTGCTCGCAAAACCGCTTACTTTACGCTCGCAGTTTTTTTGGCATAGTGGATCTATTGTCCATTCTGCCAAGTTACCTCGCATTGATCTTCCCTGGGGCAAATTTTGCTCTTGCTATTAGGGTATTGAGATTATTTAGGGTATTCAGAGTACTGAAGTTATTACGCTTTCTTGCAGACGGTAATTTATTATTAAAAGCTATGCTGCAGTCAAGTCGAAAAGTGTTTATATTTTTCTTTTCAGTGAGCTTAATAATATTGGTATTAAGCGTCGTTATGTATGTGGTCGAAGGCCCTAATAATGGTTTCAGCTCAATTCCTAAATCTATGTATTGGACCATTGTGACTATCACCACTGTGGGGTACGGTGATATCACCCCACAAACGCCACTGGGTCAAGCTATAGCAGCATTAACGATGTTGATAGGTTATTCAATCATAGCCATTCCAACCGGTATTTTAACCGCTGAGATTTCTCAAGAAATGGTCAAGGTACGTGATCTGCGTAAATGCAGTAATTGTGGCAAGGCAGGCCATGATAATGACGCCCAATTTTGTAACCATTGCGGCAGCGAATTAGAGTCGTTGGCTTCTTTAACTCAGCCATAGTCTGTGGTCCTTTTTTATAAGCTAAATAATGCCCCATAAACCCAATAAAGTCGTATAAGTTAATCGCGATCATTTAAAAGGATAAGCATGACCACAGCCAAGTTTGTCGAAGGGCCGATTTTACGCCATATATTAGTGATGAGTTCTACTGCCGCAGTGGGGATCTCGGCATTATTTGTCGTCGATTTATTAGACATCTTCTTTTTAAGTTTACTGGGTGAGCAAGAGCTTGCTGCTGCTGTGGGCTATGCTGGGACTATTTCATTTTTTACCACTTCGATAGGGATTGGATTATCTATTGCACTGGGTGCTTTGGTTTCAAGATCCATCGGAGCCAAAAACAGCGATCAAGCAAAACGCTTATTTTTAAACTGTGCCGTGGTGACATTCATTATCAGTGTTCTGGTGGCATTGATCGTGATGAGCTTTATTCCCGAGTTACTTGCCCTTGTTGGTGCCAAAGGTTACACCGCTGAACTTGCACAAAGTTATTTATATATATTAGTGCCATCGTTACCGGTAATTTGTCTTGCAATGGCACTGGGCGGCGCACTTCGAGCGGTAGGCGATGCCAAGTTATCGATGATGTCGACATTAGCGGGTGGCGGTGTTAATGCGGTACTTGATCCGATTTTTATTTTTGTATTCGCTATGGGGATTGAAGGCGCCGCTATTGCATCAGTATTTTCGCGCTTTGCAGTGTTATTTATAGCAGGGCATGGGGTTTTGATTAAACATCAGCTGGTAGGCAAGTTTAACTTTGATGAGTTCAAACAGGATTTACCGATTATTTTTGCGATTGCAGGACCTGCAATGCTAACCAATATAGCCACACCGATAGGCAATGCGGTAGTCACCCGCGCTATTGCTGATTTTGGTGACAGTTATGTCGCTGGTTGGGCTATTTTAGGCCGGTTGATCCCGGTTAGTTTTGGGATGATTTTTGCGTTATCTGGCGCAGTAGGACCGATTGTAGGACAAAATTTTGGTGCTAATGAATTTGATCGAGTTAAGCAAAGTTTGAATAAAGCGATTCAGTTCTGTGTGATTTATGTTGTCAGCGTATCGCTCATTTTATTCTTACTTCGTCATCACATTGTGAGTGGTTTTGATATGAAAGGCGATGCTGCAGAGCTGATATTGTTCTTTTGTCAGTATATTGCGGTATTTTTCATTTTTTCGGGAATATTGTTTGTCGCCAATGCCTCTTTCAATAATTTGGGCAAAGCTAAATATTCAACCTTTTTCAATGTGGGCAAAGCCACCATAGGTACAATTCCATTTGTTTACTTTGGTGCGCAGTGGGGCGAGGTTTACGGCGTATTAATTGGCCAGATTATCGGTTCAATTATTTTTGGTCTTGCGGGTGTGATAGTGGCCTACCGATTAGTCGATAAATTATCACATACAGATGCTGCTGAATTGTCTGCGCAGGTCTTTACTAAGTCAGACGATTTACCTTTAAACACTACGACTGTTTCTTCACCATTGTCATCAGCATCTGCCCAAATGGCTCAGTTAGATGACGAACCCTTGTGTAAGCAGTTAGGTGAAGCAGGTGGTAAACCTAAACCTACTTCAGCCTCAACAAGTGCTCATAAGCTTGATGTAAAGTAATTCAATACCCTGCGGTTAATCCACATGTTGGGTATTGAATTAAATGATTATCAGTGCTTTCAGTCGTAATAAGTCACTGTAAGTAAATTATATTAGGATAAGTACTGTGATAAATCCGTGCCAGGCTCAATAGGCACTTCTTGCTGTTCACCCTGGAATAAATAGCCTGGCTTGTTACCCACTAATGTCAGCTTACTATCAGCGAGCTTAAGTGCAGTACCTTCTTGAATAGCAATAATGGGGGTGAGCGGATCCACTTGAGTAAACTCATACAAACGCTGGGCACGAGTTTCACCATTATGGCCCGGTGCTTGATAATTACTGTAATGTGGATTTATTTGAAATGGCACTAGGCCGATAGCGGTAAATGAAGGCGGCTCAATAATTGGCATATCGTTGGTGGTACGAATTGACAAGCCAGCAATGTTAGAGCCAGCGCTCCAGCCCACATAAGGCTTACCTTCACTGACCTGCTGTTTAATCAGGTGAACTAAATCATAACGATATAATTCATTGAGTAATTGGAAAGTATTACCGCCACCAATAAAAATACCATCGGCATCATTTATGGCTTGTTTTGGATCGCCGTATTCATCAATGCTACTAATATTGATGGGTAAATCAGCTAAGCCTTGGCGGACTTTTTCCAAATATTCACTGTAGCTCATACCAATACCAGCGTAAGGAATAAACAGCCATTTTTGTCCTGCTACACACAATGGTTTTATAAGCTCAACAGCATGCTGTAAATACGGGGTGTCACCCACTCTAGAAGCGCTCAATAATAAAGCATTAACTGACATAAAATATCCTTTTTTTCTTCAATAACCACAGTCGATTGTAGCCATATTAACAAAGTTAATCGCAGCAAGATAATAGAGATAACTTTCCGGTTTTTGTGTAGCGATATTTAAGTTTCAATTAAGTATCTGTACCTAAAATCTGCGCGTAATAATGTATCTTGGTTGATTAAATCATATTTAATCTTCAATACCTTGAAAATCATTTTACCGGACATATTATGTCTGTAGAATGTATTGATATCGGCAATCTTGCCAACACAGGAGCTAAAATGAAGCGTATCTTTTTGTTAATTGCGACCAACATGGCAATTTTGCTAGTGGCCTCAATTGTAATGTCTATTCTAGGAGTTAACACTTCTACGATGAGTGGATTATTAGTGTTTGCTGCCATTTTTGGTTTTGGTGGCGCCTTTATCAGTTTAGCCATTTCAAAATGGATGGCAAAGAAAACCATGGGTTGTGAAGTGATCACCAATCCACGTGATAATACTGAGCGCTGGTTAGTTGAAACCGTTGCTCGTCAAGCTGAGCAAGCAGGTATAAAAATGCCTGAAGTGGCAATTTACCAATCACCTGAAATGAATGCTTTTGCCACAGGTCCAAGTAAAAATAATTCATTAGTCGCGGTAAGCTCTGGTTTACTTTATGGCATGACACAGGATGAAATTGAAGGCGTACTTGCTCATGAAGTTAGTCACGTTGCTAACGGTGATATGGTAACCCTGACCTTAATCCAAGGTGTAGTAAATACCTTTGTTATTTTCGCGGCGCGTGTTGTTGCTGGCATTATTAATAATGTTGTCTCTAGCAATAGCGAAGAGGGTGAAGGCTTAGGTATGTTTGCCTATATGGCTGTGGTGTTTGTATTAGATATGTTGTTTGGTATCTTAGCTTCAATCATAGTCGCTTACTTCTCTCGTATACGTGAGTTTAGAGCGGATGAAGGTGCTGCACGTTTAGCGGGTAAGAATAAGATGATAGCTGCGCTTGAACGTTTAAAAATGGGTCCAGAAGCGGGTGCAATGCCAGCTCAAATGTCAGCGTTAGGTATTAGCGGTAAGCGTTCTATGGCTGAGTTTATGATGAGCCATCCGCCACTAGAAAAACGCATTGCGGCTTTAAAGAACAGCTAATATTGCCGGTAAAATAAACACCACTAAACTGGAGCCTTGTGCTCCAGTTTTTGTTTTATAGCTTGTATTATGGATGTATTGATATAACGCACGTTTCAAGTTCAGCCTCAATGCTAAAGTCTTGTTATAGCATGATAGTTGCTTAAGTACAGTAGTTCGACTAAATTGGATTTAAGCCAAAAAATCATCTACATAAAGTCTCAATCATGAATAATCATCTTTATTCAATACCATTGTGGCTAACGTGGATAAAAAGAGGTTGATATGAAAAATATTTTCTTATGTTCTCTATTCGCTGTTTGTTTTGCAGTGCTCACTTTTTCAATTGGCGCGTCTGCCGCAGAGGAAAACTTAGCTGATTTTCATGCCGGCATGAATGGATGTGAAAGCTGTCATGCTGATGAAGAGCCTTCTGCTGACGGTGGATATGAATTTGAACAATGTCAAAGTTGCCATGGTTCATTAGCTGAAATGGATGATAACCATAAACCGCATGATGGTATGCTAATGTGTGCAGATTGCCATGCTGTACATGAGGTTAATGTCGGCGAACAACCAGCTTGTGAAGCGTGCCACGATGATGGCCGTGTCGCTAAATAGAGTGTAGCGACGTCCAATAAAGTGTTGATGGCTCATTTACATCAACACTTTTAACAGCCATCAAATCAAATCATCCTCAGTGTTATCCACTTCAAATAACAAGCAAAAAAACCGGAATACCTCTAAAGAGGTATTTAAATCGCTTTGTTTTCAATTAGATGCGCAAACTTGGTGCGTATTGTTGCACTTTTGTTGCGCAAATTCGCATTGGTTTTCTCACTAAATTAATAAAACACCTTTAATTTCAATTCAATATAAATCTGGCACGCTAGTTGCGATGTGAAATGTAATTATTGTAGCGAGAAGATAGGTGTTGGAATGACGGATATTCAATCAAGTTGTGCATATTGTGGTGTCGGCTGTGGATTAACCATAAGACAACATCCAACAAAAACACTTGGTGAAACCGGCTTAGCGTTGACGTTACAAGGCGACAGAGCTCATCCCGCTAACTTTGGCCACTTGTGTGCTAAAGGTGAGCGTTTATTAGCAAGCCTAACTCAGCCCAATACGCTGCGCTACCCTAAATTGCGCTCAGGTAAACCACTTGAGTGGGATGTTGCAACGCAATTAATTGCAGATACCTTTCAGCAAACCATTGATCAATTTGGCCCTGATTCAGTGGCCTTGTATTTATCTGGTCAGTTGCTTACCGAAGACTACTATGTTGCCAACAAGTTTGCTAAAGGCTTCTTGAAAACCGCAAATATCGATACTAACTCACGCCTGTGTATGTCGTCAGCTGTGAGTGCAATGCAGCGAGCATTTGGTGAAGATGTGGTGCCTGGGTGTTATCAAGATTTTGAGCATGCACAAGTTATTGTATTAATTGGCGCGAATACTGCCTGGACCCATCCTGTTTTATTCCAACGTATTTTAGCGGCCAAAAAAGTCAATGGCTATAAATTGGTAGTTATCGACCCGTTATCAACCGCAACGGCTAAGCAAGCTGATTTACATTTAGCGATAAACCCAGGGGCAGATTTAGAGTTATTTGTTGGCTTGCTGGGCTTTATTGCAGATAACAGCACACTGAATCAAAGCTATATTAATGCTCACACAGAAGGTGTTGTTGAAGCCATTACCCACGCACAACAGTTCAGTGCAAATCTGCAAACACTTGCCGACTCTGTTGGGGTGACGTATTCGGACTTAGTACAGTTTTACCAACTTTTTAGTCAGCATGAGCAAGTGGTTACGGCCACCTGCCAAGGTGTTAATCAGTCAGTGAATGGCACTGATATCACTAATGCGATTATTAATTGTCATCTTGCGCTAGGTCAAATAGGCCAGGTTGGAGCAGGATTCTTTTCGCTGACCGGACAGCCTAATGCAATGGGTGGCCGAGAAGTAGGCGGTTTGGCTACTCAATTAGCCTGTCATATGGGATTTGCTGATAATGAGCGGGCGTTACTGGCAGACTTTTGGCAATGCGGAACAGTGGCTAAACAAAAAGGCTTAGCGGCTGTTGATATGTTTGATGCGTTAGCCGATGGTAAGATAAAAGCCATATGGATTATGGGCACTAATCCTGTGGTATCGCTACCTAATAGCGCCAAAATTGCCAAAGCACTAGCCGATTGTCCGTTTGTGGTGGTGTCTGAAGTGAGTCCTGATTCTGACACCGCTAAGCTAGCGGATATATTGTTACCCGCGCAAGGATGGTCCGAAAAGTGTGGCACAGTAACCAATAGTGAACGCACTATTACACGCCAGCGTGGTTTTATTACCGCCAAAGGTCAGGCAAAACCTGATTGGTGGGCGGTGAGCCAAGTGGCGATTAAAATGGGCTTTAACGGCTTTGATTTCGAACATAATGCCAGTGTATTTAGCGAATTTGCATTACTCAGTGCCAAAGTGAAACAAGCTTTTCCAGATAAACACTTTAATCTTGGCGGACTCGCTGGATTAACGAAAACTCAATATGATGATTTAGTGCCAACACAGTGGCCAGTTGCAACCATTGAGCAAATAGGCCAACAACATCAACGTGTTTTTTCCAATGGCCAGTTTGCAACTGTCAGCGGTAAAGCACAGTTTATGACGCCTGCGAACGTATCAGCTCACTTAGCCAAAGGTCAATCAGTAACTGGTGTTGCAAATAGTCGCCCAAACTTACCCGCTTTGTTGCTCAATAGTGGCCGCAGTCGAGATCAGTGGCACACCATGACCCGTACAGGCCATATTGCTAGCCTACGCGCCAGCGTGCCAGAACCTGTGATCCATTTACATCCCAAACAACTGGGTTTATTTAATCTAGTGGAAGGTGGGTTAGCCCGTATTCAAGCTGAACAAAAAACAAAATCAACCTCCCAATATTTTACAATGGCTCGTGTGGTCGCAGATAAAGACATGCCAGTCGATGTTGCGTCTATGTCTATGCACTGGTCAAAGCAGTTTTCACTGACCCAAGGGATTAATCAAGTCATTGATAGCCGAGTTGATCCCATTTCACTTCAGCCAGGATTTAAATGCCAAGCTGTCACTTTATCGCCGGTTATATTAGCTCTGCAAGGGGTGGTATTTGGAGATCATGATAAAGCGGCTATCGGTCTTTGCTGGCAAGTGGCTCAAACGTTAACCAATGGTATTTGTCATCATATTGGGTTTGAAAACCAACAAGATGGTTTTGCATATCAAGCCACACCCTATTCATTAAAGTGGACCTTAACGCGAGTTAGTCAATCTGGGCATCAGTTGTTGCACATTCAATGCAATGTGCATAAGGGGCAATTGATTGCGTTGAAAATATTATCGCGCAGCCCCGTTAATGTGGCATTAGAACCTATAGGCGCATTTATTGGTAAAACCTTAAATAGCCAGCTATTAGGCCAACTTCATCAACAGATTAAAGCAGGTAATAGTCCATTAATTTGTGCCTGTACTGGGGTAAGCGCTGCCAGTATTGGTGATCAAATCAATCAACAATTTAGCCAACAAGTGTTTAAACAAGGTGTAAAAAATATCAGCTTTGAACAGGCTTTAGATGCGACGCAATCCACATTAGGCTGTGGCCGACAATGTGGCAGTTGCCATAGTGAAGTTAAACAGTGCGCCGCAGCGCATTGGGCTGAGGCGCTTACCTATACTG
This sequence comes from Shewanella glacialimarina, assembly GCF_020511155.1. NCBI lineage: Bacteria > Pseudomonadati > Pseudomonadota > Gammaproteobacteria > Alteromonadales > Shewanellaceae > Shewanella > Shewanella glacialimarina. Next base: position 1,556,951 of record NZ_CP041216.1, read on the forward strand.
ATTCTAGTGATGAGTCAGATACCGAGCATCAACAAACCAATCCAGCAAAAGAGGATGTTGCCTAATGAATAATGTCGAAGCCATGATTAAAAATACCCATCAGACACTTAGTGCAGAACAAACTCTCAAAGGTGGAGACGTGGCTATTGTTGGCGCAGGATGTGGTCAATTAGACTTGATGACCATTAAAGCCGCACGCATTGTGGCACAAGCAGAGGCATTAGTGTTCGACAGTTTGGTCAGTAGCGATATTTTGACCTTAGTGAATGCCCAGTGCCAACGTCATTTTGTCGGTAAACGTTGCGGCCAGCCGAGTACTCAGCAGGATGATATTAATGCGTTATTGCTTAAATTAGCTCAGCAAGGGTTAAAAGTAGTCCGTTTAAAAGGTGGCGACCCACATATATTTGGCCGCGGCGCTGAGGAAGCACTTTATCTCGCTAATCATGGAGTGCGCTCGCAGTTTTTTGCCGGGGTTACCGCTGCTTTGGGCAGTGCTGCCAGCACAGGTATTCCACTGACATTTCGAGGTGTCGCCCGCAGTGTCACTTTAATTACTGGCACTAAAATGACTGATGCTGATAATGCCAATGCGCCAACACAATGGCAGGCGTTACTTGTGGCGCAATCTACCCTAGTGTTTTATATGGGAAAAGAGCAGGCAGCTAGTATTTCACATGGGTTAATAAACGCCATGTGCGCGGCAAATCTGCCTGTTGCTTTTGTCACTAATGGCGGTCGCCCCAATCAATTAGTCACTTATTCAACCGTGGGTAATATGGGACACGATGCATTAAGCATTAAAGATTCAGGGCCAACGCTAATTATTATCGGTGAAGTGGTCAGTGTCGGGTTGCAGTTGTCGCAGTTACTTGCAGACATTGGCGATAACACCCAGCATTCATTCCCCCAAAGCGAATCATTTGAGGTGTTATATGCCTAAAATTGGACAGCTTGAACTCACCTCTGTTGAAGACTTTGACTTTCGATTATTGATCAAAGCGCTTGGCAAGGGCGAAAAAGGCTCACGCAGTTTAACGTTTGCCGAAGCTAGTTTGTTAATTCAAGGTTTTGCCAAAGGCAAAGTGACTAAAGCCCAAATGGCCAGTGCAATGATGCTAATGCGGGTGCGAGGCGAAACCGTGGCAGAGGTAGCAGGTGTTGTTGCTGGGCTTAAACACACTATTAATCCTGCTTGGGGGGAATTAAACGTTGATATTGATTGGCCAGTTTATGCCGGAAAACGTGAGCAGTTACCTTGGCTACTGCTGGTGGCAAAGTTGTTAGCCCGCAAAGGTATGCGGATTATGTTACACGGTGATAGTCAGGCCTTGCCCCATCGTCGTCATGTTGAGTCTTGTATTCAAGCATTAGATATTGCGCTGTGTCAAACGGCAGAAAAAGCACAACAAGCATTGGATGATAGCGGCATAGTATATGTCCCTGCAGGTGATTTAGCCCCTGTGTTAGATGATTGCCGTTTGTTGCATCAAGAACTTGGCTTAAGAAGCATTATTCAAACCGCATCTCGCTGCATGAACCCTAGTAATGCGCCATTGAGCCTACGCAGTTTTTTTCATCCTGGGCTTGATGAATTGCATCAAAAAGTGGCAGAGAAATTATTTACTGAAGATGTCTACCAACAAGGTGTTGTCGGTATTTTTAAAGGCTTACAAGGCGAGACGGAAATAAATCCCCGTGTCACAACTGATGTTCAAGTCGTGAAATACTCTGGTGAGAATGTCCAGTTTAGTGCATTTGAGCTACCAACATTGTTGGAGGGCTTTTCTGGTGCAAAAGTGGGCCAGGCAGAACTGGCTATTGAAATACTTGCGCAGCTTTGGCGCACAGAATGGCACAATCAAGCAAATAATACTCTGTCCGTTGAGTTAACTGAACTCACCGCCACTATGCCTTGCTCCATGATTAAGCAGGCATTAAGCAGTGTTGAAGCGACATTATGTTTTGTGCTGAGTTTACTGGACGTTTTACAGTCTAACAGTATTGTTATACCTGAAAAATTGGCCTTAGCTCAGCAATGGTGGGCAGGTCGATTGGATTCCAATACCTTCCCTGAGCCGAATTCCCTTACCTTGTTTGAATCATTGAATACGTCATCAACATGCGCGAAGGATAAATTATGCACAGTATAATTTTATGTGATTCAACATTTTCACAATTAGACGATGCTGCAAAGCGTTTAGCTGACTATCAAGCCATTTTATTATTAATGGGTAAAGTCAGGGTTATGAACTCTATCAGTGAGGTTGAGGCCATGTCTCACTCTTACCCTGTTGATGTGATGTTAGTGCTAACCGATAAACTCGGCCTGCACACAGAGGGGTTTATTCAGCGAAATCTGCTGACTCAATCAACAGCGATTATCGTTAATGCTAATCAATGGCAACAGCAACAGTTAGCGGCTCTATTAACCTGTGGTCGTCTTACTTTTGTCCCCGATGTGTTGGTTGCCAGTCGCCTAGTCAGCTTAGTCAATCTGGCTAGAATACGTTTTGATGCCGCTAATAAGAGTATTGCAGAATTTAAAAAACTCGATGATGAAGTGAAAGGGCTAAAGCTACTGAGCCAAGCCAAACTTATTGTGATGCAACAAGGGTTTGATGAAGCAAAAGCACACAAGATTATTCAGCAACAAGCAATGCAAAAGGGCGTCAGCGTGGCTCAAATGTCAGCACAAATTATTGCGGTGATGACATCCGATCAGGCTGCAAAAAATGCAGGAATATCGGTTATGCCAGAAAACAGTGCGCCTCATTATGGTGCGGGTGCGCTTAATATGAAGGTGACAATAACAAACGTTAGCAATGTGTAGTAGATAAGTTATTGTTTTAATAGTTAAAATCGATATTGTAAATAACGTTGTTTTTGGCATGTAGTATGCAGTACCAGTAAAGATTTATATTAAAAATCGGGTTTTATTAAGGCAAAGGCGCCAACTTCTTAACTGAAGTTGGTGCCTTTTTTTTTAATAAACCAAGGCATGAAGGAGCCACATATGGCAGTCACAAAATCTAAGTTAGTTGTCGTGGGTAATGGCATGGTTGGCCATCATTTTATTGAACAATTGTGCAGCCTGGGGCTGAACAAACAATTTGACGTGCATGTCTTTGGTGAAGAGCCTCGCCCGGCATATGACCGGGTGCAATTATCCAAGTATTTTGAAACCGGCACAGCCGACTCTCTTATGCTAACCAGTGCGCAAGATTATGCTGATTGGGGGATTAATTTACACCTTAATACCCAAATTACCGCTATTGATATTGCCACTAAAACACTCACCAGCGCGAAAGGTGTTCAATATCAATATGACCGTTTAGTGCTGTCGACTGGCTCGTTTCCATTCGTGCCACCGATTAAAGGTAACGACCGTGAACACTGTCTGGTGTATCGCACCATTGAAGATCTACAAGATATTCAAGCTGCGGCAAATAATAGTAAAGTTGGCGTAGTTGTCGGTGGCGGTTTATTGGGGCTTGAAGCGGCTAATGCCATGATGCAGTTAGGAGTAAAAACCCATGTGGTTGAGTTTGCACCACAATTGATGCCGGTTCAGCTTAACGACAAAGCCGGCGATTTGTTATGCAGCAAAATTGAGCAACTCGGGGTGAGTGTTCATACCTCTAAAGCGACTACGGCAATTATTGATGGTGAAACCGCGTTGCATCGGATGACATTCAGTGATGAGTCATATTTAGAAGCGGATATGATCGTGTTTTCTGCCGGTATTCGTCCACAGGATGCATTGGCTAGAGTGTCCAACATTAACATTGGTGAGCGTGGCGGCATTGAAATTGACGATTACTGCTTAACCTCGGCGCCTGATGTTTATGCTATTGGTGAGTGCGCTTTATGGCAACAAAAAATATTTGGCTTAGTCGCGCCGGGGTATCAAATGGCCCGTGTTGCGGCATCTCATATCGCCGCATCGGTATCTATTTTAGAACCTAAAAATAAAGCTGCTAGCTTTACCGGCGCCGATATGAGCACCAAACTAAAATTGCTGGGTGTAGATGTTGCCGCAATTGGCGCTAGTCGTGGTTTTGATAATGCACAGTTTGTCGAGCTATCTGATAATCAAGCGGGTATTTACAAAAAACTCTGGTTAGATGAAACCGGCAAATTTTTAAAGGGCGCCGTGCTGGTGGGCGATAATAGCGACTACAGCCGTTTATTAGAGGCTTATTTATCGCAGGATGAAATTATCGGCTCAGCGGTTGAGTTGTTATTAGCGGGCGCAGAATCTGAAGCAGATTTAAAAGACACTTCAATAGTGTGTTCATGCCATCAGGTGACCAAAGGCGATATTGTCGATGCAGTGAAAGCCGGCAATCATAAAATGGCTGAAATCAAATCATGTACTCGCGCCGCATCGGGTTGTGGTGGCTGTGCACCTATGGTGCAAAAAATTATTGACCAAACATTACAAGCGCAAGGGCTAGATTTTAATGCCGGAATTTGTGCTCATTTTGATCATGACCGTCAAGCCTTGTATCACCTTTGTCAGGTAGAAGGCATTAATGATTTTGAGACATTAATGACCTTGCATGGCAAACCTTCACCCCAAGGTCACACCTATGGATGTGATATTTGTAAGCCGGCAGCAGCATCCATTTTTGCCAGTTTACAAAATCAATATGTACTAAACCAAGACAATAGCCATGTGCAATTACAAGACACTAATGATGCTTTTCTTGGCAACCTGCAAAAAAATGGCACTTACTCTATTGTGCCGCGCATTGCCGGAGGAGAAATTACCCCTGCCAAACTTATCGCTATGGGGCAAATCGCTCAAGATTATGACTTATATACCAAGATAACCGGCGGCCAACGTATCGATATGTTCGGTGCGCAGTTGTCACAATTACCCGAAATTTGGCAAAAACTGATTGATGCAGGTTTTGAAACCGGTCATGCGTACGGCAAATCTTTGCGCACGGTTAAATCTTGCGTTGGCAACACATGGTGTCGTTACGGCGTGCAAGACGCGATTGGCTTAGCGATTGATTTAGAAAATCGCTACAAAGGCTTACGCAGTCCTCATAAATTAAAATTTGCGGTATCAGGTTGTACCCGTGAATGTGCTGAAGCACAAAGTAAAGACATTGGTGTAATAGCAACTGACAAGGGTTGGAATTTATATGTTGCCGGTAATGGCGGTATGCGCCCGCGACATGGTGATTTATTTGCAACCGATTTAAGCACTGCAGAGCTATACCAATATATCGATCGAGTGTTGATGTTCTACGTTAAAACCGCCGATAAATTACAACGTACTTCAACGTGGATGGACTCGTTAGAAGGTGGTTTAGGCTACTTAAAGTCGGTGGTTATTGATGATGCACTCGGTCTTAATACTGAGCTTGAAAAACAAATGGACAGCATTGTCGCCTCTTACCAATGTGAGTGGAAAACCAGTCTTGAACAGCCATCATTCCTGAGCCGCTTCAATGAGTTTGTTAACCCGGCAGATGCCCCTAAAGCGGACACTTCAGCCTATCAACGCATACGTGAACAGCGTTTTCCAGCCATTAAAGATGCAGGGGCAGGCACTATCGCTATTCGCGACATTACTGACGAACAAATAAACAATACTGTTGAGGAGGTTGTAGCATGAGTTGGATAAATATTTGTGATGAAACCAGTCTGCCCCAAGGTTCTGGGGTCGCTGCATGGGTAGCCGGTAATGCGGTTGCCATTTTTAACCTAGGTAAAGATGGCTTATTCGCATTAGACAATATTGACCCTGCATCAGGCGTGAGTCTGCTGGCTAGAGGATTGATTTGCGAAATGGAAGGTGAACTCTGCGTGGCCTCGCCGCTTTATAAGCAGCATTACAACCTGGTGACAGGGGTTTGCTTTGAAGATGCAAATTTGGTGGCCAGTCCATTTGAAGTCAAAACCGAGCAGGGCAAAGTATTTGTTCTCGCCAAAGTATCAGGAGTTTAATATGAGCGCAGAAAAATTTAACCTATTTTCATTTACGGGCAAAATGAAAGTATTGCACTTGAGCTGGATGGCCTTCTTTATCACCTTTGTAGTGTGGTTTAACGCCGCGCCTTTAGTGAGCGTGATAGCGGATAGTTTGGGCTTAACGAAAGATCAAATCAAAACCCTATTAATTTTGAATGTGGCGTTAACTATTCCGGCGCGGATTATTATCGGCATGGTGACTGATAAATATGGTCCAAAGTTAACCTATTCAGCGTTATTAGCCATTTGTTCTATTCCGTGTTTTATGTTCGCGGTAGCAGATACTTTTGAGCAGCTAGCCTTAGCGCGCTTTTTAATCGGCTTTATCGGTGCAGGCTTTGTGATTGGTATTAGGGTAGTAAGTGAGTGGTTTCCCGCTAAAGAGCTGGGCACCGCTGAAGGCATATATGGCGGCTGGGGTAATTTTGGTTCAGCCGCGGCGGCCTTTACATTACCAGCTGTTGCGTTAGCTTTTGGTGGTGAAAATGGCTGGCGTTATGCTATCGCCTTTACCGGGTTAATGAGTTTGGCATTCTCTTTTGTGTATTATTTTAATATCACCGATACACCTAAAGGGTCAACGTATTTTAAACCCAAAAAAGGCGGCGGCTTAGAAGTCACCAGCAAAGGGGATTTTGTGTTATTGATTATCATGAAAATCCCTATGTATGCCACGCTTGCTTTACTGGGGTGGAAGTTATCTCCAGCAGGCGTCAGCATGTTTACCCAAGACATCACTAACCTCATTTATGGCGCATTAGTTGTAATATTTATTATTGACTATTACCAGACCTATCAAGTCAATAAGCATATTTTTAGCAGCGAAGTGCCAGAATTTGAACGTTATGAGTTCAAGCAAGTGGCGGTGCTGAATGTGTTGTACTTCACCACATTTGGCTCAGAGCTTGCGGTAGTGTCTATGTTGCCATTATTTTTTGCTGAAACCTTTGGTTTAGGTATGGCGCAAGCGGGTATGGTAGCGTCAAGTTATGCCTTTATGAACTTAATGTCTCGCCCAGGTGGCGGTTGGTTAAGTGATAAGTTTGGCCGTAAAGTCACCTTACTGATTTTAACTGCAGGACTAGCGATTGGATATTTCTCGGTGGCGCAAATTGATTCAAGCTGGAATTTGCCTGTGGCGGTAGTGGTGGTGATGGTTTGCTCGTTCTTTGTTCAGGGTGGTGAAGGTGCAGTGTTTGCCGCAGTGCCATTAATTAAGCGGCGTTTAACCGGACAAATTGCCGGGATGACAGGGGCTTATGGTAATGTCGGTGCAGTGTTTTTCTTAACCGTTTACTCTATGGTATCGACACAAATATTCTTTTATGTGATAGGCGTGAGTGCCATATTTGGCTTTATCACCTTACTATTTATGAGTGAGCCTAAGGGGCATATTGCCGAGGTGAATGAGCAAGGTGAAGTCACTTTAATCAGTGTTAGCTAATTGCCAAAAGTGTAGCGTGATTAACTCGCCGTAAGTCTATTTAAGATTAACGGCGAGTTTTGTGTTGAGATTTTATAATGCTTGGCTTTAAATAAGGTGCAGGGTAAGACGATATGATCAAACAAAGCGCTGAACAAACAAAGCAGCAGGCGTTAGTGTCGCCATTAGAAGTATTGGCAACATTAGAAACATCAGCAACATCAGCAACATCAGCAACAGCAAGCAATCAAGTGGCAGATAACACTGTGTTGATGTGTTCCGATACCGAGCAACTTCATATCCATGTAGGTCAAGCGTCAGACAAAGGGATTAAAGCGGCTAATGAAGATGCAATTGGCATTCGTATTCCCTCGGGATTAATGCTGACCACTAAAGGTATTGTCACGGTTATTAGTGATGGCGTAAGCACCGCAGAAGGCGGCGCACAGGCATCAGCCATCAGTGTCAGTAATTTTATTAGCGATTATTATTCCACACCTGACACCTGGAGTGTGCAAACCTCAAGTAATAAAGTGCTAACAGCATTAAACCGTTGGTTATATGGGTTAGGGCAAGATTATCGAGATGCTCGCCGAGGTTTTGTTTGCACTTTTTCTGCACTGGTTTTTAAATCGTGTACCGCCCATATGCTGCATGTCGGAGATTCTCGAGTGTATCGATTGCGAGCCGGTGAGCTAGTTAAACTTAGTCGCGATCACAGCACCAGCGTCAGTGATACACAGCATTATTTGACTCGAGCACTAGGGATGGACGTTAAGTTAGAGGTCGACTATAAAGCCATTTCGTTACAGGTTGGGGATGTGTTTTTACTGACCACAGACGGCATTCATGATGTACTCACTGACTATGAAATTAGCCAATACCTAAATAAACATATTAGCCTGCACCCGCAATTATTAGATGAACAATGTGAGCAGTTTTGTCTCCAGTTAATGGCAAAAGCACTCAGTGCTGGAAGCAAAGATAATGTCAGTGCGCAGCTGTTGTACATCGACCGTTTGCCCAATCAAGAAATCGATGACGTTTATCAACGGCTGGCCAGCAAACCTTTTCCACCGCCAATGGATATAGGGATGAAACTTGATGGATATCAAGTGACCCATATTATCCATCAGTCGCAACGCAGCCAGGTTTATCGGGTAATAAATAGCGAGGGTAAAGCTTTTTGCATGAAAACCCCTTCGGTTAATTACCTTGATGATGCCGCCTATATTGAGCGATTCATGTTAGAAAGCTGGGTGGGTAATCGCATCAATAATAACTATGTGGTTAAAATAGCCGAACAAAATAGACCCAAATCCGCACTGTACTATTTAACCGAATTTTTAGATGGTGTGAGTTTGTCACAGTGGTTAGTACAGCATAGAAAAGCCTCAGTAGAAGAGGTACTGCGGCTGGTTAAGCAGATGGAACTCGGCATCAGAGCTTTTCATCGACGTGAGACATTACACCAAGATTTAAAGCCAGATAATATCTTTATTACCCGCCAGAGTGGGGTAAAAATAATTGATTTTGGCTCATGCTTTATTAAAGGTATTGCTGAAATTAGCACGCCATTAGTGCGCGATAATATCTTGGGTACTGCAGATTACACAGCACCAGAAGTGATATTGGGTTATCAATCAGATGGCCGAGCAGACTTGTTTTCGTTAGCGGTAATCACCTTTGAAATGCTTGCCGGTGAATTGCCGTTTAAAGGTCAGCTATGCAAATGTCACAAGCGAAATGATTTTTTAAAACTAACTTATGTCAGTGTACATAAATTGAATCCTATGGTGCCAGAATGGATGGATTCGGTCCTCAAAAAAGCCATGAGTATTGAACCCAGCTTTAGACAAGCCGATACCTGTGAATTTATCCATCAACTACATACCCCTCAAATACATAAAATTACCAAAGCTAGGGTACCTTTTATCGAAAAAGATCCACTTAAGTTCTGGCAAATAGTATCAATTATGCTGTTTCTGTCATTACTTGCGTCTTTGTTTAGCAAATTTTTATAGTAATAAAGAGGGGTGAACCTATTTAAGTTAATGATAGCTCTAGCTGTTATTTGTTATTTTTTTAATCTTATTAATAGTTTACGATTTAGTTTGTTGGTTTTTTGATAGCGTTAGATGTTTAAATATAAACAAAAGTGACAACTCTACTCTTTTGGCTAATATTTAATGTAATACTAATTTGTTACTTTAGTGCTTTAGCGTTTCATCTAGACTGATGAAGCAGCACTGTATGTTAATCAGTTTACAAGGAGAGTTAAATAATGTTTAAAGTAGCCAACTGGATGCTGGTGTCTCGCTCGCATTTATTAATGGATTTATTGACAGTACGATGGCCACAAGAGTTTTTAGTTAAATTAACCTGTGCGCAGCCAGGTAACATGGCCGACTTTCTTGCGGTGCAGAAATGCAGTTTAGTTGTTTTTGATCTGTCGACAATAGATTTACAACAAACGTATCAATTACAGCGAGTGATTGAACGGGAGTTAGCTGAAACGAAAACCGTGTTTATCAATTTTCCTAAGCAAGTTGATGCAAGATTTTTAATAAACCCTAAGACCACATTAGGCGTTTTTTATACTGATGCAATGTTAACCACTCTAGGCAAAGGGCTTGAAAGTATTTTAAAAGGCCAAAGTGTTATTCCTGCTGATTTACGTGTTGATTCCGACAATCTAGACAATGAAAATGATATTGATAACCTCACCATTAGAGAGCGTGAAGTATTACAGGCATTATTATCTGGCAATACTAACCTTGATATCGCCAATAAACTATTTGTTAGTGAATCGACTATTAAGACTCATTTGTACCGCGCATTTAGAAAAATTGGGGTATCAAGCCGCGGTCAAGCAATTGCATGGGCTCAAACTCATGTTCATGAGGTGATGGTTTAGGGACCACTTGACTAATGACGGACTTAATTAGCTTAGAAGATATCGCACACAATACGATACCTTCTAGGGCTAAGCTTAAGCACTTTTTTTAATCAGTTCGCGCTAATATTTAAGCGCTAAGTTATTTTGTCTATTGAGATAACCAAAGTTTGACTAAATTTTTATCTTTAATCTTTAGCATCACTGTATCATTTACAGCAGCTTGAATTATTAAGTCACCTTGCATTAATTCATCGCGTCTAAACCAATGCAGTTTAATCGACTCATTAATAGGGTAGTGTTGCAGTTGTTGCTCAAATTGACCATTTACTTGTAAATTATCAGCGGCTATCAATAAGTCGCCAGCACTTAAACCTGCCTGATGAGCTGGACTATCCTGGGTGACGGCAAGTATTTTTAAGCCTAAGCTTTCTGCCTTAACGCGGGCACCAAATCCAATTTTGAAGCCCTTGGCTTTACTGCCGCCAGTATCACTGCTGCCTTCACTGCTTCGCAGGCTCATTTCAACGCCCACTTTAGCGAGTAAATCAGCTAACGGCAGATCATCTGTGTTATAGATAAAGCTGAAAAGGTCATCACAATTACGCTTTAATAATGATTCAACAATGCGTTGATGGCTTTTGTTATCGGTGCCTTTTTCGGTTAAACCGTACTCTTGCCATAAAATGCGCATCACATCGTCCAGGCTTATACTGCCCTGGGTTTCAAGTCTTAAGGTTAAGTCTAACAGTAACGCAAATAGCGCCCCTTTAGTGTAATAACTGACAATAGCATTGGCGGCATTTTCATCTTGTTTATAAAACTTTGTCCACGCATTAAAGCTTGATGAAGCTAAACTTTGTTTAAAGCGGCCTTGACCACGATAAACCCGAGTCATGGTTTCACTTAATAAGGTTAAATAGCTTTCTTGATCTATACAGCCACTGCGATAAGTGATTAAGTCATCAAAGTAAGAGGTAATACCTTCATAAGCCCATAATTGCTCAGTGTAGCTTTCTTGGGATAAATCAAACGGGGTAAACTTTGCCGGCTTGATGCGTTTTACATTCCAGCTATGGAAGTATTCATGACTGCAAAGGGATAAATAGGTGCGATAGCCTGTTTCGACTTCACCTTGTCCACTTTTAGGTAAATCATTGCGTGAACACATTAAGGCAGTAGAGGCTTTATGCTCCAAACCACCAAAGCCGTTATCTAATACTGTGGTCATAAACACATAGCGTTCAAACGGAGCAGGGGTGTCAAAAAAGTGAATTTGGTACTCGCAAATTGCTTTTAAGTCTTGCTTTAAGCGGGCCATATTCGCGCGATGCTTTCCACTTAACACGATATCGTGTGGTACGCCTGCAGCGACAAAAGTATCAATGGTTAAGTCGCCCATTTCAACCGGATGATCAATTAAGTCCTGGTAATTTTCAGCGGTAAACTCGCCAAAACCAAATTGTTCACCCGCTGCGCGTGTCATGCTGGTGGCCACTTTCCATTGGATTAAGTCATTTAATGCTGGTGGCGCTATCGTAACCTGTTGAGGGTGATGCTCTAATCCATTGGCAGCGAGAAAAACTGAGCTACCATTAAAAAAGCCATGATTAGTATCAAGGTGAGCTGTGCGCACCGATAAGTCCCAGGCATAAATTTGATAACGCAAGGTAATCGTGGTTGATTGATTATCCACTTGCCATGTTTGTTTATCGAGTTGCGTAAAGGCAATCGGCGCATCATTTTCATCAAAAAATTGAATGTCGATGATGTTCTTAGCAAAGTCACGGATCATATAACTGCCCGGTAACCAGGCAGGTAAGCTGAATATTTGATGCGGCTGAGCATTATTCAATGTGGCGGTTACGGCAAATAAATGGGCTTTGGGATCGATGGCATGAATGTGATGATGCATAAAAGGTCCAGTCGCTAGAAACGATAATAAACCCATGCTGCCAAAATTGCCGGGTTTACGCAAACGACTACAATGAAAAAGCATCATTAGCGGTTATATTTATTGAAAAATACTATAAACTTAAGCCTATCCACATTTTGTCATTCAACATGGCTATCGCAAAAAGGACAATCAAATGGCTGAAGAAACCATTTTTAGCAAAATTATTCGTCGTGAAATTCCTGCTGATATTCTTTATCAAGACGATTTGGTTACTGCATTTCGTGATATTTCACCGCAAGCACCGACGCATATTTTGATTATTCCTAACCATCTAATTGCGACTGCAAATGATGTTAAAGCATCGGACGAATTAGCCCTAGGTCGGATGATGACTGTCGCGGCCAAGCTTGCCGATGAAGCAGGCATTGCCGAAGATGGTTATCGGTTGATCATGAACTGCAATAAACATGGTGGCCAGGAAGTGTACCATATTCATCTGCATTTATTAGGTGGTAAGCCGCTTGGACCTATGTTGAGCCGCGGCTAATGAAAATTAATTCTGATTTTTTCCCGTTAACGGAAGTGGCAACCCGATTTGTTAATCAATTAGCCCAGTGTCGTCGATTAGGCTTGTCGGTTAAAGAAGCCAGCGAACACCATGTACTTATTGAACTACCTTACAGTCAAGATATTATCGGTTATCCAGATACCGGTGTTATTCATGGCGGCGTGATCACCACATTGATTGATACAACCTGCGGCACTGCGGTAGTGTGTGCAATTTTAAAAAAATATCAAACCTTAGAAATATCACCCACATTAGATCTACGTGTCGATTATATGAAACCGGCTGAGCCGCACAAAGCTGTGTATGCGTTTGCTGAATGTTATCGATTATCCTCTAGCGTAGCCTTTACCCGTGCAATCGCTTATCAGGACAGCATTGATGAGCCTATCGCCCATGCCGTTGGCACCTTTATGCGTATCAGTCCTGAAATGGTCGGCGAAGAGTTTCGCCAGGCATTAATGGGCAATTTACCGGAGGCCAAACATGACTGACTCTAAAACCTTAGCAACTCAAGGCGATACACCAGACACTTCAGCCTCACTGGATGTGAGAGATGTGGTAAAACGTGCGATTGAACTGAATGACTACAGTTATTTACTGGCTAAAGTACCGTATTCACAATTTATTGGTATGTCGGTAGAACGTTTTGGCGACGAAATGGTGTTTAAATTACCTGCTAAGGATGACAATATAGGCAACCCTATATTGCCCGCTATACACGGTGGTGTAATAGCAGGTTTTATGGAAATGTCGGCAATTGTGCAATTAATGGTGTTTATGCAAGCCAAGAAGGTGCCTAAAATTGTCGATTTCTCCATTGACTATTTACGCGCAGGTTTACACCAGGATACCTTTGCAGAATGTAAAATTACTCGCCAGGGACGTAGAGTGGCTAATGTGAGTATTAATTGCTGGCAAACCAATAGAAAGCAGTTAATTGCCACTGCTAGAGCACATTTTTTGATTGAATAAATGAAGAGGCTTTGCAATGAATATCAAAAAGTTAACGGGTTACTTCGTATTATCTGCAAGTTTATTGTTGTCAGCCTGTGCAAATCATACAGCGGGTATTTCAGTTAATTCCCAAGGCGAAGTACGAGTCGATAACAGTACTTTTGGCCGACAAGTGTCAGTGACTAATGTGAATGAGCGCCAGAGCGCAGATTTAATTCAAGCAGCGGCACAAATCAATAGTTTAGTGGCAACAGATTTACGCCTACAGTATAAATTCACCTGGTTTGATGCCACTGGTTTTACCATTGAAGATGAAGCCACTAGCTGGAAATCACTTAAGCTACACGGCAAACAACAAATGCAAGTTAATGCGGTTGCCCCTAATGCCACAGCCACTCGGTTTGAGGTGTATATTCGCCAGGCATTTTCAAATTAACCGATAACTTAGCTAAACCGCAGTTTAGCCTTTAAGATGAGTAAAAATCCACGTTTATCAAGCCAGCATTTGCTGGCTTTATTTTTAGTCAGAAAAAAGTATTAGTTTTGCCTGCTAGCGAGCTAAATTTAAGATATAATCCCCTCCGCCAAGGGGTGTTTTGCTGGTTAAATTTTATATTTAATTGGAAAACTGAGATATCAAATGATGAACCCTTAGAACCTGATCCGGCTAATACCGGCGTAGGAATGGGCCACTTCGATCTCATGGATGTGCACTTCTTTATCGCTACTTGCCGGATCTCAAACTTAATATTTGAGGTCCTATGCTTCCTGTAAAAAATATCTTCCCAGTAAAATCATCACTCGCATTAGCTGTTTTTACGGCACTTTATGCAACCAATGGTCTTGCAGCAACTGAATCTATTGAGCGTATCGCACCTGAATCTGAAAAGATGGAAGTGATTGTCGTAAATGCAGATTTCAGCAATATCAGTCTTGATAAAATGCCTTCAAGTGTCACGGTTATCGATGCCCAGCAATTAGAAGATGAAGGCGCGCAGCATTTTGAAGATGTATTAAACTCTATTGCTAACTTTAACTGGTCGGGTGGTAGCTCACGCCCAAAATACTTCCAAATACGCGGAATTGGCGAACAAGAGCAATATCAAGGCGCGCCCAACTCATCGGTTGGTTTTATTGTTGATGATATCGATTTGTCAGGTCTTGGCATGGTGTCAAGCATGTACGATATGCAACAGGTTGAAGTATTACGTGGTCCACAAGGCACACAATACGGCGCCAATGCATTAGCGGGTTTGATCTATCTTAAAAGTAATGACCCAACAGACACGTTTGAAAATGGCGCTAAAGTCAGTTTAGGTGATGATAATCTGCAAACTTTTTCAGGTTTTAGCTCTGGTCCTATCACGGATTCAGGAAAGCTACTTTATCGAGTGTCGCTTGAAAAGCATGATCAGAATGGTTATAGAAACAACAGCTATTTAGGCCGTGATGATACTAATCAACGTGATGAATTGACCACCCGAGCAAAATTACGTTGGTATGCCACCGATGATGTACAGGCAGACTTAACCTTGTTACACGCCAACTATAACAACGGTTATGATGCATGGACATTGGATAATAATGGTTTTGATACCCTAACGGATCAACCCGGTATTGATAATCAAAAAACCACTGGCGCAGGGCTAAAACTGTCGTTCACAGGGGCTAAATATTTTGAACTAACCTCATTAACCTCATTTGCACAAACTGATCATCAACATGGATACGACGGTGACTGGGCTAATCCTGCTTATTGGAGCAGTAAAACCTGTAATGAATATGATGATAACTGGAATGTCACAGGCTCAGCACCTTGTGTTTACGATTATACCTGGAACAAAAAGGGCGACCGTAACACTGTATCGCAGGAATTTCGCTTCACATCAAACCAGGCAAGCCGTATTTTTAATGACTCAACGGACTGGTTAGTTGGTTTGTACGCTATGAACCTTCAAGAAGACAATGACTTATATTCTGAATATAACACCTGGCCTGATGAAGTGTTGCAATCAAGCTATGATGCGACTAATTTCGCTGTATTTGCGCAACTTGATAGTCATTTAGGCGATGATTACATACTGTCTAGCGGATTACGCCTTGAGCGTCGTGAGAGTGAATACTCTGATACTAATAATGACAACTTCAAACCTTCTGAAGACATGTGGGGCGGCCATATAGCCTTGTCTAAAGCGCTTAATGTTGCACATAACGCTTATGCGAAAGTGGCTCGCGGCTACAAGGCGGGTGGTTTTAACATGACTCTACCTGCAGAGTTGGCTGATAAAAAACAATTCGATACTGAAATTTTATATAACTACGAATTAGGCGTTAAGTCTGTGTGGTTAGCGGGAGCAATTGATACTAACTTTGCGCTTTTCTTTATGGACAGAGAAGATCAACAAGTTGCAGCGTCATTACAAGATCCTGAAAATCCACAACGCTTTGTGTTATTCACTGAAAATGCAGGCAGCTCAAGTAACTACGGCGCCGAACTTGACTTGAATTGGTACGCGACTGAAAATCTGCAAATGTACGGTAGTTTTGGCTGGTTAGAAACAGAATATGGCGATTATAGCTACCAAGATAAAAATGGGACTATTGTTGATTTATCTGGACGCGAATTAGCTCACTCACCCAACTTTACTTACAGCGCTGGTGTGACTTATCTTGCTGACTCCGGTTGGTTTGCCAATATTAATACTAGTGGTAAAAGTGACTTCTATTATTCAGACAGCAATGACTCTCAATCTGACGCTTATAACATAGTCAATACTCGCCTAGGTTATGAAACACCAACCTGGTCGGCCTATTTGTGGGGTCGTAATGTGTTTGATGAAAACTATGGCGTGCGTGGATTCTACTTTGGTAACGAGCCCGATACAGATTGGGCTGATAAGCAATACATTCGTTACGGTGACCCACGTCAAATTGGCGTAACTTTCGACTATAAATTTATGTGATTTTTCGTGAAGCTCATTTGCATCATATGTTGATATTGGACGTTGTTAAATGAGCTCAACCATTGCGGCGGTTTGGTATTTCCAGGCGCCGCAAATACTATTTGAGGTGCAATAATGAAATTAACTGCAGAAATTAGCATGTATCCATTTAATGAAAATTACCTAGACCCTATTAAGTGGTTTATAGGCCGTGTTGACAGCTACAGCAATATTGAGCGAGTAACCAATGCTATGGCAACACAGATATGTGGAGAGTATGGTGATGTTATGTCGATGCTGGCGATTGAAATGCAAGCGGCACATGTTAAGTGGGGCAAGGCGGTATTTGTATGTAAGTTTATTGGTGGTGAACTTAATTTAGCCCACAGTGAGTAATGTTTATGTTTGAATTTAGCCAAACAATAAGCCAGGCCTTCAATGAAATGGGTGTCATGACCGCCTGGGAGGCCGTTGCAGTCATTTTAGCCGTGGTGTACCTGGCATTAGCCATGCGCACCAATATTTGGTGCTGGGCAGCGGCGTTTATCAGCACGGCAATTTATACGGTACTTTTCTGGAAAGTGTCTTTGTTAATGGAGTCAGTGCTTAATATTTATTATATGGCGATGGCTGTATACGGTTATTGGATGTGGATGCAACAGCCGAGTAATAGTCCAGAGCATGCTATTAATGACAGTGGTTCAGCCATTGTCAGTTGGTCGCTTAATACGCATTTCATGTTGATCACTGTGACATCAATAATATCAATTATTGTGGGTTATCTTATGGCAACCTACACCCAGGCATCATTTCCTTATTTAGATTCTGCCACTACCTGCTTTGCAGTAATGACGACTTTTTTAGTGGCCAAAAAGGTGCTTGAAAATTGGTTTTATTGGATTATTATCAATACGCTATCAATTTACTTGTACTTTAGTAAAGGCTTAATGCTGACAACCGCACTGTTTGTACTTTATGTCTTTATGGCTGTGGTGGGATACTTTATGTGGCGCAAAACATGGCTCGCAGAAACAGATTCAAATTCAGAGCCACTATCTCAAAATGGTTGAATTAGAAATATTGGTTGCTCAATCAGCGTTAAACTTACTTCCTAATGACGTGGTCAGCTTGCTGCTCAAGCTTGTACCTGCTAATCAACTGGAAAAACTGGCTAAGTATTGCATCAGCGTTGAACACTTGTCAGGGGGATTGAGTAACCAAAATTATCTGCTTAAATGCCAAATTGAACAGATGCAAAAATCACAAGTGTTAAGAGTGAATCAAGTTGATGCAGTATGGTGCTCTCGTCAAGATGAAGTCGCTAGCTGGCAACAAGCACAGCAGATAGCAATAGCACCTAAATTACACTTTTACAGTGATAATTATGAAATTTATCTCAGTGACTTTATTGTTGAAACTACACCTTGGAATAAGGCATATCACGAGTATGGTGTTAATACTCCTCGCCAGGGTGAGATACTCATAGGTAAATCAAACTCACAACCTGTAGTGCAACTTCTTGCTGTATTAAAAACGCTGTCAACCTTGCCTTTACCTAAAAAAAAGGTGAGTTTACTGCAACAATGGCACGAGTATCGGCAGCAGCTTATAGCCTCTTATCAGCAGGAAACCGCCGAATGGCAACACTATTTCAACCAACTCGACGACCAAAGCGACATGGTTAAGCAGTGGTTTAATGCATTAGAGGAATGTTTAATTGCACCGACTTTTTGCCACAGAGATTTAACCCCCTTTAACCTGCTATTGAACACTCACGGCTATCAAAATAAAGACTTAGCAAGATTAATGTGTATTGATTTTGAATATGCAGCCACCAGTCATCCTCTTTTTGATTTTGCGTCAATTTTGGCAACCCATAGTTTGTCAAAGCAACAAACTGATACTTTGTTACAAGCCTACTTTCAATGGCAAGCAGAAACAGCATCTCCTTCACTAAATAATAATGCCCCCAAATGCGTAGCATATGCGATAAATTGTTATTGGCTATTTTGTGCTATGTGGGCTTTATTGATGGCAAGAGATACCCGCCAAAACTCCTTCCCCTTGTATCATAGATACTTTTCATTAATTGATTTCAGCTATCCTTAAACCAAAATTTAGATAGTAACTAAATCAATATTCGTGGTGTGCATTGCCCAGCCGAGCTGAATTTGGTTTTAAATATCTCTGTGTTGAAATATTTTTGGCTTATACAGGGTCTTATTTAGCCATACCCATTTACATAATATTTCTGACATAGTTAAAGTAATAACAATGTTGTTTAATAAAGGAAGTTGGATGCAAACGTTATTTGTTTTATACCAAAAGATACTTCAAAAACTGTCTCATTTTGATGGTCTGGCCCCACTAGCATTAAGAATTTATCTTGCACCAGTGTTGATGCAAGCTGGATACAATAAATTGGCCCATTTCAAAGATACCGCGGCCTGGTTTGGTAATCCTGATTGGGGCCTTGGTCTGCCTATGCCTGAAGTGATGACCGCTTTGGCGGCTGGAACTGAACTTTTTGGTGGTTTTTTGTTACTCATAGGATTGGCAACAAGACTTATTTCATTACCTTTAATAGTGACAATGGCTGTGGCAGCTTTTGCGGTTCATTGGCAAAATGGCTGGTTAGCTATTGCTGACACTAACTCATGGCTTGCTAATAACAGTGTGTTAGAAGCGGGTGAAAAACTCGCCGCGGCTAAAGCTATTTTACAGCAACATGGTAATTATGAATGGCTAACCAGTTCAGGTAACTTTGTTATTTTGAATAACGGCATTGAGTTTGCTATTACCTATTTACTCATGCTTTTGGTGTTACTGTTTATGGGAGGAGGGCGTTACGTGAGCCTCGACTATTATATTCAGCGCTTTCTGGCTAAAACTGCATAAGCAGTATTCATGGCATTAGTATTAATGACACTAGGCTAATTTTATCCCGATTAAACCCAATGCAAATATCCCACCAAACAGGTGGGATATTTGTTATTATCAGCCTAAGTAAAGCCATCGCTAGGATAAAAACATTGAAAGCATCAGAACTATTATTAACTCGACAGTCTAGCCCAAGATTGACCACTCCAGCGCCAACGACAGAGCAGCTGGACTTCATTCTTAATGCAGCCGCTCGTGTACCTGATCATGGTGGGTTAACGCCATGGGAGTTTATTATTGCCCAAGATGATGGTCTGACTCGCCTTGCTGAGATTTTTGTCAGTGCCGCAAAAAAATCGCAAGCCGATGAAGCTTTTATCGAAAAAGCTGAAAAAATGCCATTTAGAGCGCCATTGGTTATCACTGTGGTGGCAAAAACACAAACTCATTCTAAAGTACCAATTATAGAACAACACATAGCAGCAGGGTGTGCAACAATGGCGATGCAACAGGCTGTCTTTTCTCTAGGTTTAGGGGCTGTGTGGCGTTCGGGAGACTTTGCTTTTGACAGAAACGTACATCAAGATTTAGGCTTGAATGACAATGATCAGATAGTAGGCTTTTTATATATAGGTACGCCAACGGTAACGGCACCAATAAAGTCACTCAAAGAGGGGCGCCAGTTTGCGCGTTCTTTGTAGTGGATACATTCTAGTGCCTGTTATCAAATAGGCACTAGGTATATAACAGTTTTATCTGTGTTGAATGTATGCGTTAAATACTAGCCTATGAGCACATACATTTCGGCGATAAAATTAAATGATATTGTTAAGCCGTTATAACTTCTCAAGCATCAAACTTAATTTAAAAACTTAATGTAAAAACATAACCAAAAACAAGTGAAGCTTTAAAATTTAAGCTTTAGAACTTAAGCTATAAAGATAAGGGCTATAAATAACAGTTATTCAAGAGACTCTAGCGGTAATGAGTTTTGAAACACATAATAACCTAATGGTCCCATCACTAAGCTAATTCCACTCCAAAACCAGCGTTTATTATTGCTTATATGCGCATGCGAGGTAATCGCACGGTAACAAAATAAAACATGTAATAGCATCAGTGTAACAAGCAGTATTGCTAGCGTAATATCCATATTGTCCATGTCATTTTCCTTTGCGTTATGCAATGACTTTTATTAAGCATAATTGTTAATTGTGAACTTGCTGCAAAATAGTTAAAAATCCATCTTAATACTTAGCTTTATTGTGCGGAGTAAGTTAATTTACCTGAAGTTTGCTCTAAATAAAAGAGGCTTAAGTTATTAAAATATAAATTATTTTTTATTATTACTTCGAATTAATACTTAATAACTATTTTATTGTGGTTTTAGTGGAATTGATTTCTTTTTATCTAGCCAAAGTGGGTATTTAATCATCACTTTTTTAAAAAGACCACAGCTAACGAGCGCTGATAACCATTGCTGTACTTTAGTATATTCACAAGACTCAAACCATTTATGATCAACCGCTGCAAACTGTCTAATAAAGGGAAAAATAGCGTAGTCAGCAAATGTTGGACTGTTAGCAAATAAAAATGTTTGTAGATTAAGTTTGTGTTCAAGCTCTTGTACAAATTTTTCAGCTTTATGTCGATAAGCCGATTGACTCATTTGTGGGTGTCTATCAGCATATTTATATTTATCTAACCAGGGTTTGAAGTGGTTATCATTTTTATAAACCAGTGCTTGTTGTTCTTCAGAGCGAATACTTTGAATAACTAATTGATATTGAGTTTCATCTAAATATGGACACGTATCTAGAGTATAATGCGTAATCGCAAATTGGAAAATGTCTAAACTTTCTGCAATGGTGTGCTGTTGATAAGCTAAAACAGGCACAGTTGCTTTTGCTGAAATAGCTAACATTTCAGCAGGCTTATTTTTAAGCTCAATTTCACGCACATCGGGATTAAGTGTACTGAGGTGTAGCCCTATTCTTGCACGCATAGCGTAAGGACAACGACGAAAAGTATACAAATAATTTATCATGCTAACCTGAGTAGGAATCATTAAATAGAGCAATATTCTACCGTAAAAGCTCCAGACTGAGGGGCAAATGACGCAGAAAATACGATTGATGGATTAATAACTGTTTTTTTAGTGTGATTTAGTTATAATTCCGGCCGTTTTTTGGCCTCGACACACAACTTTTTAATCACAATGCACTGGAAATGAAGTTCCAGCTAGCGGAGATCTTATGTCTACTACACCTACACCAGCAGCTACATCAGAATTTGTGGTGTGCGCTCTTTATAAGTTTGTTGCTTTACCTCACTTTGAAACCATCAGACAGCCATTGCTTAATGTCATGGAGCAACATGACGTAAGAGGAACATTGTTGTTAGCCAGTGAAGGCATTAACGGAACGGTAGCCAGCAATAAAGAGGGCATCAATGCTTTACTCACCTGGCTAGACTCACAGCCTGGCTTAGATAATATTGTCACTAAGGTCTCTTTCGATAATGAAATGCCTTTCTATCGCACCAAAGTTAAACTGAAGAAAGAAATTGTTACTATGGGAGTCGAAGGCATCGACCCACGTAAAGTTGTCGGAACCTATGTTAAGCCTAAAGATTGGAATGCACTTATTTCTGATCCTGATGTATTACTCGTTGATACTCGTAACGACTATGAAGTGCAAATTGGTACTTTTGAACATGCGGTTAATCCAGTAACAGAAACATTCCGTGAATTTCCAGCATACGTGAAGCAAAATCTTGATCCTGCTAAGCACAAGAAAGTGGCTATGTTCTGTACCGGTGGCATCCGCTGTGAAAAATCAACCGCCTATTTGAAAGAACAGGGCTTTGAAGAGGTTTATCATCTGGAAGGGGGCATTCTTAAGTATCTTGAAGAAGTTCAGCCAGAAGACAGCTTATGGAAAGGTGAATGTTTTGTTTTTGATAATCGTGTTGCTGTGAATCATGCGTTAGAGAAAGGTCAATATGACCAGTGCAACGCTTGTCGCATGCCTATTACTGAACAAGAAAAACTGTCTGCTGCGTATGAGCAAGGTGTTAGCTGTCCTCATTGTATTGACAAGGTGACAGACGAGCAACGTCAACGTTTTATTGAACGTGAACGCCAGGTACAGCTCGCTACGCAGCGTGGTGAGGTCCATATCGGCAGTGACGTAAATCAAGTCATTGAAAAGCGCAGACAAGACAAAGAAGCATTAAAGAAAGCACAAGAGAAACAAAAGCAAAAGTAGTGATTATCCAAAATCATAAAACAAAAAAGCCTCAGTAAATGAGGCTTTTTTGTTTTAATTAGATAGAAGCCGTTTTGGCGGTTATTCAGACAATAATACAGCCTGTTACCATTTTTTCTTCCGCTGGAATAACATATCTAAATCGTCTTCGTCATCACTCTTCTTCGGTTGCGGAACCGCAGGACCTGAGTTTTTCTGCGCACCCATAATTTCATCTAACAGCTGTTTTGCTTCATCTAATTTTCGGGTTATAAAGGGGTCGTTAGGTGTTTGGGCTTTAATGAGGTGCAATGTAGAAAGGGCTTTAGTCACCATTTGCTTACTCGAACCATATTGCTTCATGTAGCATGCCGCGCGTGCACGGGAAATCATAGACTCCACGTTAATACGTTGCTGTAAGCTGTCAATTCGCATTTCTTCTGCGTTGAACACAGATGGATCAACTTTTCCCTTATTATGCTCGGCACGTAATATAGCTTTAAGCTTTTTTAAGGTTTTTACTAGGTCTAATACTTGTCGATCATTATCAGGTAAGCGAAAGTTCTCAACCGGAGGTACTTGAGGGGTCGAACCAGAAATACTGCTGATTTGGCTGTTTATGTCGCTTAAACGACGCTGATAATCACTCAGTAATTGGCCTGACGCATGCGATATAGATTGTTCGAGTGCATCTTGTATCCGTTTATAAAGGACTAAGATGATATGGCTAGAACAAGATGCCGCTCCTGAGTTAGCTAAAACAGCTTCAGTTTCATCAATAATAGCGCGATGACGAGAGACTTCTAATCTTCGCTCTGCTTCAGCTCGCTCTTTTTGTTGTTGAATAATACTGAAGCCAATAATGAGTAGCAGTAGAGCGCCAATCAGCATTAATATTAGAATTAAAGACATAGGTTTTCCATGTTGTCATAGTTATTGCGTGTACAGCATCTAAAAACAGTTAGAGGCAACACGAGTCTATTTGTTGTTTTAATACTAGATGAATAGCAAAACCAAAATTAATATATATCTTAGCGTAAGTTATGCCTACTGTCGTTGAAAACCCAGTCATTTTGATGATAAAAGTTGTTGTTAGTTGTTGAATGATCATCAAAAGCACTATTTGTGTAGCTTGTTACACGTGTTAGTTTGCCGACTAACGCCTATTTCAGGGGGATTTTGCTGAGTTACAGTAGGCTATTTTCACTTGTCTTATATGCTAATTTGCATTACATTTGCTACTATCTATAACATTTAGTTATAGAAGGGTTGAGGTTAGTGGCGTCCTGTTGCGTCATTACTGCTAATGTTCCAATTAAATAGTAAGGAATGGTGCCATGAAGCTGCAACAATTAAGATATATTGCCGAAGTGGTCAAACACAATTTAAATGTATCAGCTACTGCTGAAAATTTATATACCTCACAACCGGGGATCAGCAAACAAGTTCGTATGCTAGAGGATGAGCTTGGGATCCAAATCTTTGGACGAAGTGGTAAACATTTAACGCATGTTACACCCGCTGGTTTGCAGGTTATCGAAATAGCGAATGATATTCTAGGCAAAGTAGAAAGCATTAAAAAAGTGTCAGAAGAATATACTAAGCCAAATCAAGGCGAGCTAAATATTGCCACAACTGATACCCAAGCCCGTTATGCTCTACCGCAAATAATTAAAGAATTTATTAAGCGTTACCCTAAAGTTAATTTACATATGCATCAAGGCACACCTAGCCAAATTAGTGAGCAAGCGGCTCGAGGTGAAGCTGATTTTGCTATTGCAACAGAGGCGATGCACCTTTATACCGATTTAATTATGCTACCTTGTTATCACTGGAATCGTTCAATAGTGGTCACCCGCGATCACCCTCTAGCCAGTATCACTAAACCTAGTATTGAAGATTTAGCCAAATATCCTTTAGTGACCTATGTATTTGGTTTTGATAAAGCCTCTGAAATTGAAAAGTCTTTTAATCGTGCTAATTTACACCCTAGAGTGGTGTTTAGTGCAACCAGTGCTGACGTATTAAAAACCTATGTCCGTCTTGGTTTAGGAGTAGGGGTTATTGCATCTATGGCAATTGATGCCAATATCGATAAAGATTTAATCGCGATAGATGCCAGTCATTTATTTGCTCACAGCACCACTAAAATTGGCTTTAGACGTGGCAGTTTCTTACGTGGTTACATGTACGACTTCATGTTGCATTTTGCTCCCCATTTAACCCGTACTGTGGTTGAAAATGCGGTGGCTTTGCGTGATCAACAACTTATTGATGAAATGTTTGCTGATATGACTTTGCCTGTGCGCTAAAGTGTCGATTAGCTAAGTTGATAATAAAAGAGTTTTTGAAAACAGCCCGTTAAAACATTGCTAGAATAAAAAATCACGCCGCAGCGTGATTTTTTTATGCAAACATAGTGGGCTAGGATTAATCCGGTGCGTAACCATTAGGGCCGATTAGCGCACCGTCCAGGTAAGCTTGATTTTGTTTCATTTCAAGTCTGCCCAAACTAAACCATTTAACCACAAGAGGGTAAATAGCGTGTTCCTGCTCATGCACTCGCTCTGCTAATATCTCAGCATCATCTTCAGCATAAATCGGTACTTTAGCTTGTAAAACAACCGGTCCTGCATCAAGTTCTGGAATAACAAAGTGCACACTAGTGCCATGCGCTTTGTCTTTGGCATCGATAGCGCGTTGATGAGTATTAAGGCCAGTATACTTAGGTAATAATGACGGATGAATATTGATCATCTTACCTAAATAACGACCGACAAAGTCATCGGATAAAATACGCATAAAACCGGCAAGTACAATCAAGTCAGGTTGATATTTTTCAATGCAAGCAGCAAGACGAATATCATACTCTTCACGTGCTTCACCTTTGCGAGCAATGACACAACTGGTATCAATTTCACTATGGTGAGCGCGTATCAAGCCATATGCGTCAGGTTTGTTACTGATAACACCCACTACTTCAGCGTTTAGGTTGTCATCACAACCGTCTAAAATAGCTTGTAAATTACTACCGTTACCTGAAATCAACACCACAACGCGACAGCTAGCAGGCATTATACAATCTCCACTTGCTCTTCATCGGCATTACGATTGGCAATTTCACCAATTAGCCAAGCGTTTTCACCTTCAGCAGTTAACAATGCTAATGCAGCGTCAACTTTATCAGTTGGCAGCGCAATGACCATACCCACACCACAGTTGAAGGTTAAGTACATTTCACGCTTAGCGATATTTCCATTAGTCATTAACCAGTCGAACACAACAGGCCATTGCCAAGAATCACCCTTAACAACCGCTTTGCAATCTGCTGGTAATACGCGTGGGATATTTTCCCAGAATCCACCACCAGTGATATGCGCCATCGCGTGAACTTCAGTTTGCTCAAGCAATTTAAGTAATGATTTTACATAAATCTTGGTTGGTTCAAGTAAATGATCAATTAACGGCTTACCGGCTAAGTCTTGCTTAGGGTCTGCTTTGCTTACTTCTAAGACTTTACGAATTAACGAATAACCATTTGAGTGAGGGCCGCTAGAACCTAAAGCGATAAGTGAATCACCGGCTTTAACTTTTGTGCCGTCAATAATGTCAGCTTTTTCAACAACGCCAACACAGAAACCGGCTAAGTCGTAATCTTCACCTTCGTACATACCTGGCATTTCAGCAGTTTCACCGCCAATTAACGCACAACCAGATTGAACACAGCCTTCAGCAATACCATTAACAACAGAGGTTGCAGTTTCAACGTCTAGTTTGCCAGTCGCATAGTAATCTAAAAAGAATAACGGCTCGGCACCCGATACAATTAAATCATTCACACACATGGCAACAAGATCGATTCCGACAGTGTCATGTTTCTTATGATCAATTGCCAGTCTCAGTTTAGTACCAACACCATCGGTGCCAGACACTAATACAGGGTGTTTATATTTAGTCGGTAATTCACATAATGCGCCAAAACCACCTAAGTTGCCCATAACTTCAGGGCGACGGGTGCGTTTAACCGCAGTTTTAATGTTACTAACTAATGCGTTACCTGCATCTATATCAACGCCGGCATCTTTGTAACTTAATGGTGTAGGAGTGCTCACGGAGGATCCTCTCGGGTACATCGTTTAAGGAATTTTATGCGGCCACATTCTACCAGCTTGTGCCGTTACTCGAAAGCCATCATTTAGCTTTATCCGCCAGATAAAACACCAAATTGTGTTATTTTTATTGGCTTAGCTCACGATTTACTGCATTTATAAAACTTTATGTTTTATAGAAGGGATAAATACACTAAAATTCGTTAAATTTGGCTGTAATTAGACAAAGCTGGGAGATCGAAGATGAAAGTTGTTGAAGTAAAACACCCTCTTATTCGCCACAAAGTAGGATTGATGCGTGAAGCAGATATCAGTACTAAGCGTTTTCGCGAATTGGCGACCGAAGTCGGCAGTTTGTTAACCTATGAAGCTACCGCAGACTTTGAAACTGAAAAAGTCACTATTAATGGTTGGAACGGCCCTGTTGAAGTCGATCAAATCAAAGGTAAAAAAGTTACTGTAGTGCCTATTTTACGCGCGGGCTTAGGTATGATGGATGGTGTACTTGAGCATATACCGAGTGCACGTATTTCTGTTGTCGGTATTTATCGTGATGAAAAAACGTTAGAACCGGTACCGTATTTTGAAAAAATAGTCAGTAATGTTGACGAGCGCATCGCGTTAGTCGTTGACCCTATGTTAGCGACTGGCGGCTCTATGATAGCCACTATTGACCTATTAAAGGCTCGCGGCTGTACGTCAATTAAAGCATTAGTGCTTGTTGCTGCACCTGAAGGCATTAAAGCACTTGGTTTAGCTCATCCTGATATTGAACTTTACACAGCAGCAATTGATGATTGTCTAAATGAGCAAGGGTATATTCTGCCTGGTTTAGGTGATGCTGGTGATAAGATATTCGGGACTAAATAATAAATAAGCTGATTTTATAAATCGGTTAGAAAAAAATGGGAACCACAAGGTTCCCATTTTTTATCCGTCATATTGCTTAATCTACCCAGTCAACGCTTAAAGCAGTATGTCTAAAAACTAAATGCTACTCACTACTCACTACTCACTACAACACCATGGCCGCTATCCAGCCAAAAATAATCAACGGAATATTATAATGAATAAAAGTCGGGATCACGCTGTCACGAATATGGTCGTGTTGTCCATCGGCATTCAAACCCGCTGTAGGGCCTAAAGTTGAATCCGAAGCAGGTGAGCCAGCATCACCTAATGCGGCAGCTGTGCCCACAAGGGCAATTGTCGCGGCCACAGAAAATCCAAAACTAAGCGCCAGTGGCACATAAATGGTTGCAATAATGGGTATCGTTGAAAAAGAAGACCCAATCCCCATGGTAATAAGTAAACCGACTAAAAGCATGAGTATTGCCGCCAGTGCTTTATTGTCACCAATAAAATCCCCTAGTGACGTCACTAAAGAGCTCACTTCGCCGGTTGACTTTACAACAGCAGCAAAACCAGCAGCAGCAATCATAATAAAACCAATGTTGGCCATCATATGCACCCCCTGGTTAAATAAGTCCTGGCCAACACTTTGTTTAATAATTCCCGAAAAGCGGAAAATGACAAATCCGGTTAAGGCACCAAATATCATCGAGTCTGTTTGAAGTTGCACTATTAGGGTGGCGACTATGGCGATTAAAGAAATGACAATACTTTTAGTGTTAATTGTCTGCTCTGCCTGTTCAGTAACCGTTTGCTGTGCGATAAATAGGTATTCACGCGGCTTGCGGTAACTAATAAACATCGCAAATAATAGCCCACATACCATGCCTAATGCGGGTAATAACATTGCCTGTGGTACTTGAGCATGAACCGCGTTTAAGCCATTACTGTTTAAATTTGCCAGTAGAATGTCATTTAAGAAAATACCGCCAAAACCGATAGGTAAAATCATATAGGTAGTCACTAAGCCAAATGTCAGTAAACAGGCAATAAGGCGGCGATCAATTTTTAATGCAGTTAATACATGTAATAGTGGTGGTATTAAAATAGGAATAAAGGCGATATGAATGGGCAAAATATTTTGCGAAGAAATAGCCATTGCCAGAATCGTCACCAACAGCATCCATCGCACAACCTGGGTATTACTACTATTAGGCTCTTTACCCAATTTTTTAATAATACTGTTAGAAATTAATGTAGTTAAACCAGAATGTGACAATGCCGCAGCAAACGCACCCAATAGGGCATAACTTAAGGCGATTTGAGCACCGCCACCTAAACCATCGTTAAAAGCGGAAATTGTTTGTTGTATATCAAGCCCACCGACAAGGCCGGCAACTAAAGCGCTTATTGTTAGCGCAATAACCACATTTACTCGAAAAAAACTCAATGCAAGCATCAAGCAAACAGATATCACCACAGCATTCATATTTTTTAATTCTATTTATTATAAGTATTAAGGCGTTTATTTATGCCGTTATTTACTTTGCTTGTCCAGTAAAGCCTTTATTTTATTAGTGTATAACGAGCATGCTATGCCTACCTTGTTCATCAATGTTAAATAATGAGGCCAAAATGTAATCTGTTGTAAGCCATTTTTAGTTATTTGTTTTTAAAACCTTAAAAATAGTAAGGCTGTGATGAGGGGTTTTTCAGCAGGTAAAACAAAATTCATTCGAAACCTCTTATCGGGGGCGCAAATAAAAGGTATGGTATAGCACATTGTGGAAGGGTGAACATTGCACCTTCTTTTAGAATTTTAACAAGCCATTAATGGAGATATAAAATGAGCGTATTAGTAGGCCGTCCAGCCCCAGACTTTACCGCAGCAGCAGTATTAGGTTCAGGCGAAATTGTTGACAACTTTAACCTTGCTTCGGCAACTAAAGGTAAGCCAACGGTTATCTTTTTCTATCCTTTAGATTTCACTTTCGTGTGTCCATCAGAGCTAATTGCTTTTGATCACCGCATGGAAGAGTTCACTAAGCGTGGTGTTGAAGTTATTGGTGTGTCTATTGACTCACAGTTCACTCACAACGCATGGCGTAACACTCCAGTAGACAAAGGTGGTATCGGCCAAGTTAAATACACTTTAGTTGCTGACGTTAAGCATGAAATTTGTAAAGCATACGATGTTGAACATCCAGAAGCAGGTGTTGCTTTCCGTGGTTCATTCCTTGTAGACAAAGAAGGTCAAGTACGTCACCAGGTGGTTAACGATTTACCATTAGGCCGTAACGTTGACGAAATGCTACGTATGATCGATGCACTTCAATTCCACGAAGAGCACGGTGAAGTATGTCCAGCAGGTTGGTCTAAAGGTGATAAAGGCATGACAGCGAGCACTGATGGTGTTGCTTCATACTTAAAAGATCACTCTGACAAGCTATAATCTTCGCTTGTTGAATATCAAAAAAGCTGCCCAGGCAGCTTTTTTTGTTTCTGTAACTTAAATAAAGTTAAGCTAAACCGCACATCTGCTATGTTCAGTCGTCGGTATCACTATTGTCAGCCTCGTCATCCGAGTCATCTAAAGTCGCTAACGGCCAACCGCCAAGGGTTTTCCAGCGATTAACGATATAACAAAAAAGTTCAGCGGTACGTTCAGTATCATACAGTGCTGAATGAGCTTCTTTATTATCAAAATCAATGCCAGCCATTTTACACGCTTTGGCTAATACCGTGTGGCCAATAGCTAATCCGGCAAGGGACGCTGTGTCAAAACTGGCAAAGGGATGAAACGGTGAGCGCTTTAAACTATTTCGCTCGATACATTGATTAATAAAACCAAGATCAAATGCGGCATTATGTGCCACAACAATACTGCGATGACAGCCAACCGCTTTTTGAGCTTTTTTAACTTCTTTAAATATTTCTAAAAAGGCAGCCTTTTCATCAACAGCTCCCCTAAGCGGGTTGGTAGGATCTATTCCATTGAAGGCTAATGCTGCGGGTTCAAGGTTTGCACCTTCAAATGGCTCAATGTGGTAATGAAGGGTTTTATCTAAGCTTATATAGCCGTCATCATCCATTTTTAGCATGGTAACTGCGATTTCAAGCAATGCATCTGTATTAGCATTAAATCCTGCTGTTTCAACATCAATCACCACAGGAAAATAACCGCGAAATCGATATTTAAATTTATTGCTGTTGCAGATGTCACTCATGTAATTTTATTACCCCATTAAACCTGAATATTATTGTCACCATTAAAGACCAGCCTGCGCTTATTGTGACAGATAGGCCGTGCATTATACCCAAACTGTCTTAATATGCTCGTTTCAGTGCTAATTTAAACTTAAGAAAAGGATTTAGCCGCCGATATATTAACAGGTAATAAAATCGACAGGTGACACCATGTGGCAAAAAATCATATTAGTATCCAGTTTGTGTATCAGTGCTACTGCAAGTGCTGATTTACGTCACTATGTTGCCTCCCTTGAAAACTCTGCCTGGCGTGTAGGTGAAAATACCCCTATTGAATGTCGACTAGAGCATGATATTCCAGATTACGGCAAAGCTATTTTTTCCAGTAAATCTGGAAAAGATCTTAACTTACTCTTTACGCTTGATATGTGGGCTAAGCCCGACGCGGTTACCAATGCTAAATTAATCAGCCGAGCACCGACCTGGCGCCCAGGTGATGCATCAAAAGAAATTATCGCATTAAAGTATCAAAAACAATTTAACGGTGAAGTCCCTAAAAAAGCTGCCTGGGCTATGCTAAATGAATTAAGCCAGGGCCGTCAGCCTACGTTTTATTATGCCGATTGGTATGATGCATCAAGTAAAGTTGCAGTGGGGATTTCAGCGGTGAACTTTGCCAGCAAGTATCGTGAGTTTCGCTCATGCTTAGCTAATTTATTACCATACAGTTTTGATGACATTGCATTCACGGTTTTAAATTATCAAGAGGGTGGAACCGAGTTAACTCGTTTTTCAAATTATCAGCTTAAAAAAGTACAAGAATACTTATCATACGATCCTAATATCGAGTTAGTGGTGGTTGATGCCTATACCGACAGCTACGGCGGCCGCTCAATTAACCAAAAAGTGTCAGAAAAACGTGCTGATTCAGTTAAAAGTTTATTAATTGCCAGTGGTATCTCACAAGACCGTATCACCACAGAAGGGCATGGTGAAAAACGTCACGTGGCTGGTAATGACTTAGCGTCAGAGCGACAAACAAACCGCAGAGTCGTGATTAGAATAACTAAACCTATATAGTGCTGTTAATTATTACTTTGAAAATACACAGACCTTAATTTGTTTCAAAGTAACCTTAGCCATTAATCTGTAGCATTAGCCTGAATCATGTTCAGGCTTTTTTGTTTGTGTTTGAAGGTAAATTTTAGACAAAAAAAACCCACTCAAACCGAGTGGGCTAAATAATTTGCAATCAACAAATTTAAGGAAGGAAGTCAAGCATAAGAACTGGGAATAAGTTAATGTTTCACAAACACTAACTTGAAGTTCATTGTTTTCTCATCAAATCGATGTGTCCTGAAAACAAGTTCATAATAGATTTATTACTCTAAATGCACAAGATAGATTTATTCTTCTTTCGCATTAGATTTTGTAATGGCAGGATGTACTGATTTTGAATTTAAAATGGCCTCTGAGTACCATAACAGTAGGTTTTGTTGAGATGATTCACATTTGAGTGAATAAATATTCGGATAAGTTGAATTGTTTTTTAAACGTAAATGTTAATAGCTTTAGTAAAGTGAGTGTTTACCTGAAAAAATAAGCTTTTATTGGGTTGTTTTTTTGTAATCTACAATCGTTTTTTATACTTTTGACCGGCAAAGCATAGCGATGTAGCGCTTTTTGAAATTAATATTTAACTAAGCTGCAATCTGTATCATCAAATGCACTTATTTTATCTAATTAAGATTCAATTTTTGGGTTGTTTGAAGGCCAGAAAACATTAAAAAATCTTCATCTAAGTTGGTTAAACCCCAGATAATGCAATTTAACACTGTTATGCTCGAAATAAAGTCTGTTTTCAGCGGGTGAGATGATTCACAACTGCCTTGCTACTCGGTATAGTATGCAAAATTTTGTAAGTAAAGAACGAGTCTTAAAATGACGTTTAATTGGCCTGTAACAGTGTACTATGAAGACACCGATGCTGGTGGCGTTGTTTATCATTCAAATTACTTAAACTTCTTTGAAAGAGCACGCACCGAATGGCTTAAATCAATGGGCGTTAGTCAAACTAAATTATTGGCTGATGACATTGCTTTTGTTGTTAAACGTGCAGAATTAGATTTTCGCCGCGCGGCAAAGTTTGAACAGGATTTTATAGTTGAATCCTCTATATCGTCATTAAAAAAAGCGTCGTTGGTGTTCCAACAGCGTTTAATTGATGAGCTAGGTGAATGCTATTGTGAGGCAACGGTGATAGTCGCTTGTGTGTCCTTATCAAAAATGCGTCCCATAGCCATCCCAGAATTTATCGTTCAGGAGTTTAAGAGTGCACGCTGATATGTCTTTTATTGGTTTGTTTTTACAAGCCAGTGTGTTGGTAAAGCTAGTTATGTTTACTTTGTTAGGTTTATCTATTGCATCTTGGGCGGTGATCATTCAACGCCGATCAATGCTGAATTCAGCACGGGTAAAATCCGCGCGTTTTGAAGATACCTTTTGGTCCGGTGTCGACTTAA
Source organism: Shewanella glacialimarina (assembly GCF_020511155.1). Taxonomy (NCBI): domain Bacteria; kingdom Pseudomonadati; phylum Pseudomonadota; class Gammaproteobacteria; order Alteromonadales; family Shewanellaceae; genus Shewanella; species Shewanella glacialimarina. Next base: position 1,590,440 of record NZ_CP041216.1, read on the forward strand.
ACCGCTTATACAAAGAACTAACCGCCAGAGGCGAAAGCATTGCTGGCCTAGAAGCAATGTTTGTTGCAGGCTTTAAAGAATATTCAAGAGTGATCAAAGTTAACAGTAAGTCACCAGATGCTGTAATGGAAGGCACATCTAGAGCCATGCGCGTGAGTTTGTCACGTGAAATGGAAAAACTGGAAAACAATTTACCTATGCTAGCCACCATAGGTTCAACCAGTCCTTATATTGGATTGTTTGGTACCGTATGGGGAATTATGAACTCGTTTATCGCGTTAGGTACAGTAGAGAATGCCACATTGGCCATGGTTGCACCAGGTATTGCTGAAGCACTGATTGCAACCGCTATGGGTTTATTTGCCGCTATTCCTGCAGTTGTTGCCTACAACCGTTTTGCTACACAAGCTGAAAAGCTAGAGATGGCCTACGCAAACTTTATGGAAGAGTTTTCTAACATTTTACAGCGCCAAGCCTATAGTGAAAAGGAAGCGGTGTAATGTACCAACGTAAGCGTAAACGTCCTATTGCTGAAATTAACGTTGTACCGTATATCGACGTTATGTTGGTGCTATTGATCATTTTTATGGTCACGGCGCCAATTGTTTCTCAGGGTGTTAAAGTTGAATTGCCACAGGGCAAAGCTGAATCATTACCACCAGACAGTAAACCGCCTATCGTAGCCTCTATTGATGCAGCGGGTGAATACTTTTTAAATGTGGGTTCTGGTTCTAATAGTGACCCTTTAGACCTGGATGAAATTGCAATTCAGGTTGGCGCCATGATCCAGCTTGAACCCTTACGGCCTGTGGTTGTAAAGGCAGACAGAAGTATTGCCTATGAAAATGTTATTCAACTCATGGTGAGCTTGCAACAAGCGGGCGTGCCTGCGGTAGGGTTAATGACTGATTCACCGAAGGAGAAATAGGTGGCTAATCAATCTACTATTAAAATACCGGTAGCGATTTCTGCCGGTATCCACATTGGTGCGATTGTTATTTTAGTGATAGGCGTAAGTTTCGATGATAAGCCTAAAACAATGCCATCTGCACCTAGTGCACCTGCTATTCAAGCTGTTATGGTTGATCAACAAAAAATCACTCAGCATGTAGAAAAGTTAAAGCAACAAAAGCAAGACACTGAAAACAAAGAAAAGGCACGTCAAGCAGAGTTAGAGCGTAAAGCCAACGAAGCACGCCAACAACGTGAGCAAGAACAGCAAAAGATCAAGAATTTAGAAATCGAACGCAAACAGAAAGAAGTTGAAACACAAATAGCCAATGATGCCGCTAAAGCTGCTCAAATAAAAGTGCAGCAAGAAAAAGAGCGTGCGAATAAGGCCGAAGCCGTTCGTAAGCAAAAAGAGCAAGAACAGAAAGCTTCGGAACAAGCCGCACAAAAAGCGGCAGAAAAACGTAAGCAAGAAGAAGCCGCAGCGAAACAAGCCGCAGATGAACGTAAGCGTAAAGCTGAAGAAGATGAACGCAAACGTAAATTAGAGGAAGATCGCCAACGCAAAGCGAAAGCCGATGCCGATGCAAAAGCACGTCAAGAGCAAGAAATGACAGACGCACTCGCGGCAGAACAAGCAACGTTATCGCAAACGCGAAATAAGCAAGTTATGTCAGAAGTGGATCGATTTAAAGCGATGATCATTGCCACTATTCAGCGTAACCTTGTGGTTGACGAGTCGATGCGCGGAAAAAGTTGTCGCGTGTTTATCCGATTAGCACAAGATGGTTTTGTGACGTCAAGTCAGACATTAGATGGCGATCAGGTTGTGTGTCGTGCAGCAAAAGCAGCAATTAATAAAGCAGGTCGTTTACCCGTATCTACAGAAGCGGGTGTATACGATAAATTAAAAGAAATTAACTTAACGGTTTCACCGGAATTTAATTAGTATATTAATGTATTACCTATACAAAATAATGCATTAAAAATGCGAAGGGTATGAAGGAGTCTCATGAATAATTTGGTTAAATGGTTCGCATTGGCATGTGTTGTAATGATAACGCCAGCACGTGCAGCCTTGGATATTGTGATCACCGAAGGTGTTGATCAATCGCGTCCAATCGCTATCGTGCCTTTTGTATGGCAAGGTGAAGGTGCAGCGCCTGCATCTATTTCAGATGTAGTGATGTCTGACTTATCTAGAAGTGGTACTTTTTCACCACTTGATAAACGTGCATTACCACAGTCTAATATTAATACAGTAGCTCAGTTCAACGCTGCTAACTGGGGCAATGTGTCCGCAGATGCACTTGTTGTTGGTTCGGTTAAGCCCTACGGTACAGGTCAATTTTTAGTCACTTTTGAACTTATCGACCTGGTAAAAGCACAGCTTCAAGCTGGTAAAGGCCCAGTTAATACTAGCGAACTGTTATTAGAAAGCCGCGAAACAGTGATTAACGCCAACCAATTTAGACAATACGCCCATCGCATCAGTGATGTTGTATATGAAAAATTAACTGGAATAAGAGGCGCATTCTTAACTCGAATCGCTTATGTTGTCGTTAAGCAAGGTCAAAAAGCGCCGTATCATTTAATGATCGCCGACTATGATGGTTACAACGAGCAAATGTTATTACGCTCGCCAGAACCATTAATGTCACCAAGCTGGTCTCCAGATGGTCGTCGCTTAGCGTATGTGAGTTTTGAAAATCGCAAAGCTGAAATATTTGTTCAAGACATATACACTCAAACTCGTACGCTAGTGAGTAGTTTTGACGGTATAAATGGCGCGCCTTCTTTTTCACCAGACGGTAAAAAGTTAGCCGTGACCTTATCAAAAGATGGTCAGCCAGAAATTTACACAGTGGATATAGCCACTAAAGCAACCAAACGGGTTACAGATCACTACGCCATTGACACAGAGCCTTCATGGTTCCCCGATGGTAAGTCGCTTCTTTTCACGTCTGAGCGTGGTGGTAGACCGCAGCTTTACAAAGTGAATTTGGATACAAACAAAGTCAGTCGAATGACTTTTGAAGGCGAATGGAATTTAGGTGGTTCAATTACACCTGATGGTCGCAGCATGATTTTTGTGAATCGTACTAATGGACGTTTCAATATTGCCAGAATGGACTTAGCAACTCGCTTTATGCAGGTGTTATCATCTACTCGATTAGATGAATCTCCAAGTGTTGCACCTAATGGCACTATGGTGATTTATGGTACGACTCACGAAGGTAAACAAGTACTGGCTGCGGTTTCTACCGATGGCCGATTTAAGGCAAGATTGCCTGCTGGACAAGGTGAGGTGAAATCACCAGCCTGGTCCCCATTTCTTTAATATTAAGTATCGATAAGGATTTAACATGGATCTGAATAAGTTGTTCAAAGCTATGATGGTTGCAGTTCCGCTAATGGCACTGGGTGCTTGTAGCTCAACTTCAGACTCTGACACAGATGCTAGCGGTTCTACTTCTGGTTCATCTAGCGAGTATGGCAATGGTGGTCTTGAAACAGGTGGTGCTGGTGCAGTCTTAAGCCCAGCAGAACAACAACGTTTAAATGAGCAAGAATTACGTCGTCAAAACGTTATTTACTTCGACTTTGATCGCAGTGAATTACAAACTGACAATGCTGAAATTCTTATGGCGCACGGCAATTACTTAGTTGAACATCCAAATGTTCGCGTATTAATTGAAGGCCATGCTGACGAACGTGGTACACCAGAATACAACATCGCACTAGGCGAACGTCGCGCTAAAGCGATTGCTAAATACTTACAAGGCATGGGTGTACAACCTAGCCAAATGAGTATCGTAAGCTACGGTGAAGAAAAGCCTTTAGACTTTTCTCGCACTGACACCGGTTTTGCTCAAAACCGTCGCGGTGTGTTAGTTTACTAAGCGTTATTGAAAAAAGGTCAACCACCTTGGTTGACCCGTTAGGAGATTTACATGAAACATGCCGTATTAGTTGCGGCAATGTTCTTTGGTGCAGGGGCAGCAGTAGCTGCTCCCGCCCCTGTAGAGGATGTTGCTAATGGTTCAAGCGATGATCGTTTAGCACGTGTAGAACGCATCATAAAAGCAAAGCAACAGGGTGAATTTGACATGCAACGTCGACTAGACGCTTTGCAAAGAGAAGTGTTGGATTTACGTGGCATTACTGAGCAACAGAATTACCAGATCAATCAAATGTTGCAACGTCAACGCCAGCTTTACGAAGACATAGCAAACTTATCGACCAAAGCCGCACCAGTAGCAAATGCACCCGCTGCAACAGATGCAGTTAGCGTTGCCGCCTCAAGTTCGACATTAGGCGAAACAGGTAGCTATGAAGCTGCGGTTAACCTAGTGCTTAAAGATCGTAAGTATGATGATGCAATTCCTGCCTTTCGAAGTTTTATAAAACAATATCCACAATCAAGCTATGCTGCTAACGCAAATTACTGGTTAGGTCAGCTATTGTTTAATAAAGGTGAGCATGCAGATGCTAAAGGCGCCTTTAGTGCGGTTGTGAGTCAATTTGCTGATTCAAACAAACGTGGCGATAGTTTAGTTAAGTTAGGTATGATAGCTGAAAAAGAGAGTGACCTTGCCGGAGCAAAAGCACTCTATAATAAAGTATTAAAAGAATACCCTAACAGCGCTTCAGCACGCCTTGCACAGCAGCAGTTATCAGCACTTAATGGCTAATAAAGTCAAAAAGCAGCCTCTTAGTCTGTTTTTCATGCAAACAACCACAAATTAGAAATTTGCGCTTGCATGACAAAATGAAAACGGTATTATAGGCGCCCTCAGAACGGCATAGCCTTTTGGGGGATGTTTTAGAGTTATTTAGAACATTCTGGGTCGTTAGCTCAGTCGGTCTTGAAATATAGGCAGTTGGCTTTTGTTCCAGTTAACCATAACAGGTTAGCAAAACAAGATGGGTCGTTAGCTCAGTCGGTAGAGCAGTTGGCTTTTAACCAATTGGTCGAAGGTTCGAATCCTTCACGACCCACCACTTTATTTGAGAGTGGCTAAATAATTCACTTACCAGATGGGTCGTTAGCTCAGTCGTTTTGAAACATAGACAGTTGGCTTTTGTTCCAGTTAACCATAACAGGTTAGCAAAACAAGATGGGTCGTTAGCTCAGTCGGTAGAGCAGTTGGCTTTTAACCAATTGGTCGAAGGTTCAAATCCTTCACGACCCACCACTTTTTAAATAGTGGTTAAAGAATTTAAAGTAAAACCAAGATGGGTCGTTAGCTCAGTCACTCTTTCTCTAAGCGAAGAGCTACATCAAAAGCTGCAGTTAGCTTTTAACCAATTGGTCGAAGGTTTTAATCTTCACGTTATACCACTTTATTTGAGAGTGGCTAAATAATTCAGTTACCATATGGGTCGTTAGCTCAGTCGGTAGAGCAGTTGGCTTTTAACCAATTGGTCGAAGGTTCGAATCCTTCACGACCCACCACTTTATTTGAGAGTGGTTAAATAATTCACTTACCAGATGGGTCGTTAGCTCAGTCAGTCTTGAAACATAGACAGTTGGCTTTTGTTCCAGTTAACCATAACAGGTTAGCAAAACCAAGATGGGTCGTTAGCTCAGTCGGTAGAGCAGTTGGCTTTTAACCAATTGGTCGAAGGTTCGAATCCTTCACGACCCACCACTTTTTAAATAGTGGTTAAAGAATTTAAAGCAATACTAGATGGGTCGTTAGCTCAGTCGGTAGAGCAGTTGGCTTTTAACCAATTGGTCGAAGGTTCGAATCCTTCACGACCCACCACTTTTTAAATAGTGGTTAAAGAATTTAAAGTAGAATCAAGTTTAAAGTAATACCAGATGGGTCGTTAGCTCAGTCGGTCTTGAAACATAGACAGTTGGCTTTTGTTCCAGTTAACCAATAAGGTTGGCAAAACCAAGATGGGTCGTTAGCTCAGTCGGTAGAGCAGTTGGCTTTTAACCAATTGGTCGAAGGTTCGAATCCTTCACGACCCACCACTTCTTCAACTCTCCGTATTAAATTCCAGTTAACTACTTAAAGATCAGCAAAACTAAGATGGGTCGTTAGCTCAGTCACTCTTTATTTATATCAAAAGCTGCAGTTGGCTTTTAACCAATTGGTCGAAGGTTCGAATCCTTCACGACCCACCACTTTTCCTTCCCGATGTTGTAACTCCTAGTTGTAATCTCCAGTTAACCATATCGCTTAGTAAAACTAAGATGGGTCGTTAGCTCAGTCACTCTTTATTTATATCAAAAGCTGCAGTTGGCTTTTAACCCATTGGTCGAAGGTTCGAATCCTTCACGACCCACCACTTCTTCAACTCTTCGTACTAAATTCCAGTTAACTACTTAAAGATCAGCAAAACCAAGATGGTTCGTTAGCTCAGTCATTTCTTCTCTAAGTTAAGAGCTAGATCAAAAGCTGCAGTTGGCTTTTAACCCATTGGTCGAAGGTTCGAATCCTTCACGACCCACCACTTTTACTTCCCGATGTTGTAACCCCTAGTTGTAATCTCCAGTTAACCATATCGCTTAGTAAAACCAAGATGGGTCGTTAGATCAGTCACTTCTTCTCTAAGCTAAGAGCTAGATCAAAAGCTGCAGTTAGCTTTTAACCAATAGGTTAAAGCTTCGAATCCTTCACGACCCACCACTTTTCCTTCCTGATGTTGTAACTCCTAGTTGTAATCTCCAGTTAACCATATCGCTTAGCAAAACCAGGATGGGTCGTTACCTCAGTCACTGTTGCTCTTATGAAAGAATGAGATCAAAAGCTACAGTTGGCTTTTAACCCATTGGTCGAAGGTTCAAATTCTTCACAACCCAACACTTCTTTACTTCTTCCAATACGGCTTATCTATTTGTTTAAACAAAACGCTTTGCGCTATGCTATGCAATGCTTCTACAAGCAAATATAAACAGCTAGCAGCGTAGATCATTGAGTAGACTCACAAAGGGAGCTTAATTATAAATAAGCCATTTCAGGCTTGCTAACCCACTTTAAATCTATATGCAGAATCCGCACCTTTGTAATAGGTATTTAAAACACAAACCGTATCAATTAGCTCGGCACTTTAAAGCCTACAGATTAAGTCTTGAGGTGAGCAGGGTGATCTAAGAAGCAAAGATTAGAATTTGAAAACTTGGGCAATGTACTGCTGTATATCTTGATTAAATAACCTGAACTCGGGATAAGAGATAGAAGTAAAACAGTTAATTATTAAAATTCAGCCAATAAAAAAGCCCATATTAATGGGCTTTTTTAAAACAGCTATTAGCTAGTGAAATCGGTTTCTAGTTACCAGAAATACCGTTTCCGCCACCACCGCCGCCGCCACCGTTGCTTCCGCTAGAGCTTCCGCCAGATTGACCTGGGTTTAATCCAACTGAAGTGCCAGATGTTTGACCGCCAGTGGCAGTTGCTGTTTGAGTTGCTTGAGCAACAACGCTTGAAGAAACACCATTTGCAGCAGCAACTACAGCAATTACGTCTGATGATGCGCCAGCTTGTTGAGCAGCGGCAATAATTTGAGCTTGAGCAGCTTCATCGCCTGCAGCAGCTACAAGCGCAGCAGCTAAAATAGCTTCAGCTTCAGCAGCTGTTGAATTTGCTATCATGTCTGCAGTGTACTGGCCAACAGTACCTGCTGTAACAGCAGCTTCTAAGCCTGCATTATATTCTTCTAGGCTGACAGCTGAAACACCGGCAGACAATAGAAGAGAAAGTACAACTGCAGCAGTTTGTAACTTGCGCATCATTGTGTTCCTTACAATAGTTAAAAATCATTAAGTTTAAGTTCTGTTTCAATTGTATCAGCACTTACTCGTAAAAGTGTATTAAAATTACGTACAGAGTACAAGCCGTTTCCTTGCAGGCCATCAATGTTCAATTGCACACAATGCTGGCTTATTGCTAAGGTTTCTATCTGTGGTGCTATCATTTTAATGCCAATACCGTGACAAATCTGGGTAATGGTTTGAATAAAAAACTGTGTATCTGCTTGTTCTATATCACGTATATAGCTGCCATCAATTTTAATGTAGTCAACATTTAAATTTTTAATATATTGAAACGAGCTTAAGCTTGAGCCAAAACGCTCAATGGCGATTTCAATATTTAATGCTTTCGACTGACTAATAAATTGCTTAGTCGACTCCAGTGACAACATAGCCCCAGACTCATTAAATTCACACAACAGCGGCGGCAGTTTCGACTGCAATTGTTTATATGTGTCAAATAGCCATTCAGTAAAGCGAGTATTATGCAGTGCATGGTTACTAATGTTGATCGCCACACGAGTATTTTTAACATGATGCAGCTTGTAAAAAATAAAACAAATCACCGTTTGCTCTAATTCTTGCAGTAACCCTAAACGTTCGGCCATAGCAAATACATCAATGGTCGACAGCGTTTCATTGTTGTGCTTAAACCGCACAAAACACTCAACATAAAGCAGCTGGTTAGTTGTATCCACTACCGGTTGCAGCATTAAATCAAACAGCTTATCTAAAGGGATACACTTAATCGCAAAATCCTGCGGCTTAGTGTGAACAATCTCAGCGTTAAAATACTCAGTAAACTGCTTAAGTATTGCCACCCACTCTTCACGTGAATGGGTTGCTGTAGGTGTTGATGTGGTTAATCCCGTTACAGGGGAATCCAAATAACTGTTATGGGTTAACTGGCTATCTAAACGCTTCGCCGCATCAGAAAAGGTTTCACTATACTCAACACTGGTTAATGCATGTTTTGCAAAGCCCTGGGTAAAGCGGTTGGTATTGGCTACCGAAAACGCATCGCCCATTTTACCATCTAAAATAGACACCAGGTCATGGGTGGTTTGCGACAAAATAGCAAACTCAGACCCCGATACCCTATAAAGGCTTACATCGTTATAAACCGATACTTGGTCCGCTAAAATAGTTGCCCCTTCAGTAATATACGCATCACCGTGGGCATAACCTTCGGTATCGTTAATCAATTGCAGTGAGGTTAACGACACCATGCCAAAATACAAACGGTTACCGTTTTTTTCAGCCTCATGCTTTAACGAGTCAAACGCCTTCATTAAAGCGCGTCTATTAGGTAAGCCAGTATGGCTATCGATATACACTTCTTTTGATAACTTTTCCGCGTTCAGTGTTTGCTCTGAAAAAGAGCGCTGAATATTGGTCACCATTTTGTTAATGGCATTCACAACCGTATTTAACTCAGTAGTGAACGGCTTGATAGGGTTTAAATCAAAGCGCTTTTCAATGACCGCTTCAGCCTGTAACTCAATGCGTTTTAACGGCGCAAGTACCGACTTAATGATCAAATAGGCAAACAATAACGCGATAAAAAATTGTATTAGGGTGGTGGTTAACGCATTAACGCTATGGTCCCATAATGTTTTATAAGATGTGCCCGCATGGGACTGCACTTCAAGCGTACCGGCAATGTTCCAGCCGTTGCTCACTTCACTTACCATTAACGGTGGCGTAAGCGGCAATATCGCCATAAACCAGCCAGGTACATTAAAGTTACCTTGCTTATTAAGTCGCTCAAATTTAACGTCACCGTTAATATCCGTAAACGAAATACGTTGATAATAACCAGAGTCAAAAATGGCATTAGTCATGGTTGCCGCAATAACCATGCCTTCTTCATCCATATAAGGCGATATAGACAAACCTAAACTAATAGCCGCCCCCTGAGCATGGGATGCTAATTGCTCATTTAAATAACTGCGCATATTAGACACATTATTAAACAGCGACGCACCAAAGCTAAATAAAGACAAACACGCAATTAATAAATACAACTGCGCCCGTAAAGAGATTCCCTTTCTAAACATAATATTTGACCCTGTTAAAGTTATTCACCGTTTTCTATACGCTGCATTAAAACTGACCAATCAGTAGTGCCTTTACTGTCGGGTTTAGCTGAACTTAACCCATGTGCTTTAGCTAACCATAAACCTTGTCCATTAAAGGAATATATGGGTTTTAAATCTGGACGACGATTTGCCGATAACACCTTACGATTAAGATTATCTAACACTAACGGCAACGATGACGGTGTTTCAAAGTAAATTAGCACCATATGAGGTTCATTAAAGGTTAACGACCGCACATACATCAAACGCAGCTTATTCTCATCCATGCCCATACCAAGCAAAGTCATATACTTGAAAATGGCATAATCTTCACAGTCGCCAGCGCCAGTCCCTAAGGACTCTGTTGGCGTTGCCCAGTAATCTAAAGTATTCCAATGTTTCAAGTCAGACTTAAAATCAATATGCCTATTGGCAAACTCATTGGCCAATAGCAACCTATCGTAATCATCCTGGTCGCTACCTTCATCAATCACTTCACGCCAGTCATAAAAGTCGCTAAGTTTTTTATCACCGTAGCCTTGTTTTATGCCAGCAAAAAAGTCGTCGGTAAATAAACTGTCGCTTAAGGTGGCAAAACACACAGCCGAAAACACCACAGGTATGGCTAACCAATGGCGGTATTTATTCATATTAACAAGCACACTCTTAATACACGTCATTCCTGCTGTTTATCATTGAATCAATAGGGCGATAATCACCGCAAAATTACCCAATAATCTGTCTATTGAGATAAAGTGACACAAACCTGATGCACATCATAATCTAGTTAAGTTACAAACAACAATAAAATGACAACGGCACAGGCAAACAAAGTCTTTTATTTGAATGCGTTGCGCTTAACCTCGTCATTCAAAAGTGTTAGCCATTATGCAAGTTCAAAATCTGTTTAAGCTAGCTTAAGTCATTTAAATTTAGTCGCTGCATACCTGTAATGAGCCCAGTAGCATTAGCCAAGCACCTGAACCCAGCAGCCAAAAACAAAACATTGGCCAACATAGTATTGTCATAATACTCAAATAAGCTATATCCAACAGGCTAGCTAACATAATCGTTACCGTCGTTAGCGCAACGCAACATCGAAGTAAAAATGCAACTCAGAAACCAAAACGTAACTCAGAAACGAAAGCGCACTAGGGGTAAAGTGATAGTGAAGGTGAAAGGGAAAGTAATAAGGACGTTACAGTACAAGGTGTGGTTACTGACATGACAAAACGACAAACGACAAAACCAGCAAGCGCGGCTAGTTTCTGATTTTAAATAGAAAAAAATAACGTGAAAAATCAGACGAATAAAAAAACGTCAAAAAATAACAAAATGCGTCAAAAAACTGTCATTAACTTAGCATTTACTCTATAATCTCCGCGAAATAGAGTGCTGACATAGAAATTAGTAGTAGAAAAGGAAATTTTAAAACAAGGCATGACGCCACTGATTAGCTATTTTTGAATCAAAATCACCTGATTTTGTTCGTTAGTTTATCTCTGTAATCTCATCCTGTTTTAACTCCTACAATACCCAAACTATCCATTCAGGTGCAACAACTGTTGTTTCGTCACCTGTAAGCCAAAGTGAATTCTGGTCGGGTAAAATTGTGTCTACTATTTCTTAATAACATTATTGGCTCAAGCTTAGTCGTTCAAGCTTATTAGTATTAGTATTAGTTTATTAGCTTAAGTTGTTTAGTATTAGCGCTTAACACATAAAATATCAGCTGTAACAATCGGTTTGAATCGGTTAGCTTTTTTTAAGTCAGTTTTTAAATCAGTTACCAATGAGTTTTGTTTAGATCATCAGGAAGATCATCAACATGAAAATAGCCATCGCTGGTACAGGATATGTCGGTTTATCTAACGCTATGTTATTAGCGCAGCACAACGAAGTGGTTGCGGTAGACATAGTAGCAGAAAAAATAAGCCAACTTAATGATAAAGTCTCGCCTATTACCGACACTGAAATTGAAGATTTTTTAACAAACAAAAAACTCAACTTCACCGCCACCTTAAACAAGCAGGCAGCCTATACGGGCGCCGACTTTGTTATTATTGCCACACCAACAGACTACGACCCAACAACAAACTACTTTAATACCGCGTCAGTTGAATCTGTTATCAAAGATGTTATCAGCATTAACACTAATGCAGTAATGGTCATTAAATCAACCGTGCCAGTAGGCTATACCGAACGTATTAAACAAGAGTTTGCCTGTAACAATATTATATTTTCGCCAGAATTTCTGCGTGAAGGCAAAGCCCTGCACGACAACCTTTACCCGTCACGCATTATTGTTGGCGAGCAAAGCGAACGTGCTAACACCTTTGCCAACTTATTAGTGCAAGGCGCCATTAAGCAAGATATTGAAGTGCTATTTACCCACTCAACCGAAGCCGAAGCCGTTAAGCTGTTTTCAAATACCTATTTAGCTTTACGGGTAGCCTACTTTAACGAGCTAGACACCTATGCCGAGGCACATGGGTTAGACAGCAAACAAATTATCGACGGTGTGTGTTTAGACCCCCGCATAGGTAATCACTACAACAACCCATCATTTGGCTATGGTGGCTACTGCCTACCCAAAGACACTAAACAGCTGCGCGCCAACTACGCCGACGTGCCTAATAATCTAATTGGTGCCATTGTTGACTCTAATACCACTCGCAAAGACTTTATTGCCGACTCAATCATCAGGCGCAACCCTAAAACAGTCGGTATTTACCGCCTTATTATGAAGTCAGGCTCAGACAATTTTAGGTCGTCAAGCATTCAAGGCATTATGAAGCGCATCAAAGCTAAAGGCATTGAAGTGATCATATATGAACCTGTACTAGAGCAAGCCGAGTTTTTTCACTCAAAGGTTTATAACGATTTAGCCAAGTTTAAAGCGGCAGCTGATGTGATTATTTCAAATCGAGCCGCTGAAGAGTTAAGTGATGTTGCAGATAAAGTGTATACCCGTGATTTATTTGGTAATGACTAGCTGTAAACTGCCAGAAATTAAAGGACTAAAAGATTAATATGAAATACCTAGTAACCGGTGCTGCTGGCTTTATTGGTAACTTTGTCGCAGAACGTTTGTGTGAACAAGGTCATGACGTAGTAGGGCTTGATAACTTAAATGATTATTACGATCCCAATTTAAAGCTGGCCAGATTAAAACGCATCGAACATTTAAGTACCTTCAGATTCATTAAAATGGATATATCTGATCGCATCGCAATAGCTAGGCTATTTGAAGATGAAAAGTTCGATCGAGTCATTCATTTAGCTGCGCAAGCGGGTGTACGTTACTCCATTGAAAACCCAATGGCTTATATTGATTCAAATATGGTTGGCATGGCGACTATTCTTGAAGGTTGCCGACACAATAAAGTACAGCATTTGGTTTATGCATCATCAAGCTCAGTGTATGGCGCCAATAAAAAAATACCCTTTGCCGAGTCTGACAGAGTCGATCATCCAGTATCGCTTTATGCCGCAACTAAAAAATCTAACGAGTTAATGGCGCATACCTACAGCCACTTATATTCATTACCGACAACAGGTTTACGCTTTTTTACCGTTTATGGGCCCTGGGGCCGACCAGATATGGCGCCATTCTTATTTACTGACGCCATCGCCAACGATAGACCGATTAAAGTATTCAACAATGGCAAAATGCAGCGCGACTTTACTTATATCGACGACATTGTTGAAGGCATTATTCGCATTCAAGATGTTATTCCAATGCCTACTGATAAAGCTACTCTAGACGAATCATCTGAAGCCTCAGCTTTTTATAAACTTTATAATATTGGTAATAATCAACCGGTAGAATTAGAGCAGTTTATAACCTGCATTGAAAATGCTTTAGGTAAAAAAGCAAATAAGCAATACTTACCCATGCAAGATGGTGACGTTGTCAGAACATTTGCTGATGTAAGCGGTTTAGAAAACACAATTGATTTTAAACCTAATACACAGTTGCAAGATGGTATTAATGAATTTGTTGAATGGTATTTATTATTTTTAGGTGACGAAAGATGAAAGTTGGTTTAGTTGGACGAGCGGATCATGATAATTTTGGTGATTCCTTAATGTTTGCATTTTATGTAAAAGAATTTAAAAAAATGGGACATGAAGTATTTATAGTAGGCGCGACCTCAATTTTTATGCAAAGGCTATTGGAGCAAAATTTGGAGTGCCAATTAATATACCTTGGTTCACTAAATTGCTTAGATAAAGTTTTTTTTATAGGTGGCGGGTACTTTGGTCAACCAGATCTGAAGGTTAGTCAATGGAGCAAAAGATTTATCGACGATTCATTTTTTTATAAAATATCAACTGAATTATTTTTAAATAAAACTCCTTATGTTATTTATGGAGCAGAAGTTGGTCCGTTAGATAATCGTAAAGTTAAAGAGAATGTAAAAATAATCCTTGAAAGAGCTGAAAGTATTATCGTCAGAAATAATAGTTCTGCAAGTTTTATTGAAAACGAGTTTGATTTGAAGTGCGCTGTATATCGTGATGTTGTATTAGGTGAAACTTCACGATATGTTGAAAATGTTGAAAATGTTGAAAATGTTGAAAATGTTGAAAATGTTGAAAATGTTGAAAATGTTGAAAATGTTGAAAATGTTGAAAATGTTGAAAATGTTGAAAATGGGGGCGTATTAACGATACATGCAACTGGAAAAGTCTTAAAAAACAATTTACTATCTGCAATAATTAGAAAGAAAATATTAGCCTTTGTTAAATCAAATGAAATAATTAAAGTTAATATACTTTTTGACCAATCTAGTTTTCCTGAGTTAATACCAAATGCAAACTCTTTTAGTGAAAAGATAAATGAATTTTGTAGTTCAGAGGTCATTTTATATAATGGCTTGAGCACAGTTTTAGATACACTTAAAACTAGTACTCACGTAATCACTACAAAATTACATGTTGGAGTAGTTGCTTTAAGCTTCGAAAAATATGTATTTTGTATTTCAAGTATGCCAAAAAACATAAGATTTTATAAGGAAGTTTTTAATGGTGCAGGTACAATTAGATTGTTTAACATATTTAGTCCTTTTTACAAAATAAAATTTAGTTCATTTGTTAAAGGTACTCATAATAATGAAAATTACTTATCATCAAAGCAATATATAGATAAACTTAATGTTTTGGTAGGTGGTAATTGAATCTATTCTTTATAGCAGTAAGTGCTTATTTGTTTTATAGGATATATAAAAAAAATGGAACGCTTAGTGTTGCAACAATGCATTCATTTTATTGCTTAGGCTGCATGGTTGTTATTTACACAGTTTTTTTACTAGATCTTAACAAAAACGATCTTGGTTTTACCGCTATGCCAATGCCTTATTTTGGTGACGTTATAAAAGAAGTGTTATTTATTTATATGTTACTAATAATTTCAGCTTACTATGTTAGTTTTCCTGTAATAAAAAAACCTCTACTAAATCATAATGACTTTTCTTTAAAGTTAAATATAATGAGTAAAGTAATTGGGAGCGTAGAATTTTTTTATATAAGTTTATTAGTATCAATCTTGTTTGGGTTGAGTAACTTAATTCATTTCCTGTCAATTAATGAATCTTTTTTCTACAGTAATACTTATTATCTTCTTCTTAAGGAAAGTGATTTATTAGGTTTAACATCTTCTGTAGGTAAAATTTATCATATTTTTTTTAGATATATCGGTTTATGCTTTGCTCTAATGTTTTTTATATCTTTTTTTATGAAAAAATATATATTAGCAATTGTTTTTTTTATATCTTCAATATATCCATTTATATTTTTATTATCTGGTGATTCAAGGTGGGCTCCTATGTACCTAGCCTGGGGCTTTATATTTATTAAGTTAGCGAAAAACCCATTTCTATTCATTTTAAATGCAATTTGCTTTTTTATGGTTTTAGTTAAAGTTTTGATTGGTCGTGAACTTGATTATCATGGTTTTAATCATATTTTTGATTTTTATGATTATTTTTTTGTAAAAGATATACCAATCTATATATTTGGTATATTTGTTAATATATTTGAAGGTGCTATGAATTTAGCGAACACTTTATTACATGAACCTAGATTTGATATTAAATATAAACTCTTGTCTTATTCGCCATTTTTTTCATTCATGGATGGTTTCTCTTTAATTCGAGATGATCTGAAATACAAATGGGCACCGAATGTACCAATGTCGTCATTGAGTGAGTCAATAAGCTTTGGTTATCAATATGTAATTTTTTTATTGCTGCCTTATTTTTACATAATGAAAAACATTGATTTAAGACTTAAACATGAAATAAATATAGTTAATGTTTTAGTGTTAGTGGTTTTTACCTATGTAGCATTTGGTTTACATACATATTCCATTAGAACATTTTGGAAAATCATAGTGTTTTTTTTCTTGTATTACTTAATTGATAATATACGTGCTAGGAAGAATATTTATGATTAAAAAGTTTTTTAGTACCAGTATTATTTCAGGTTTGGGATTAGGGCTGCAAGTTGTATTTATGTTGTATGCCGCTGATCGAATTACTATTAGTGAGTTTACAAGTTTAGCTTCTATATTGGGTTACTCTGTATTGTTATCCCAATTAATACTCGTAGGTTACCCACAGATATTAACCAGAATAACTGCAATCAAGAGCGACGATGCAGCAGAACTTGAATCATCACTAAATGCAATATTGTGTTTGTTGTTTTTTGTTTTCTTGTTGATTTCATTGAGTGGATTTATTAGTTTATTCTCGATATTGTGTATCTATCTTTTTATATTAAAGTTCTACTTAAAAAGAGTTTCTATGGGCTTAAACTGCTCTGAAAAAATAATTTTCTATGATGATCTGTTATGGATTCTACCTCCTTTATTGTATCTTTTTTATGATAACAACTACTTTTATCTACAAGTGTTTTTATTGTCTGGATTAGTGATATCGACATTACTTATGTTTGTCGTGAATATTTCTAGAGGTTATAGGATTAAGGTTGGATTTTCTAAAAATGTTTTTTATAAATATTTTTCACCAGCTTTTTTTGTAATATTTTTTCTGTTAGGTCGTCTAGTTATGAACAGACTAGATGTATTATTTGTTCAGGATAATTTTAATGAGCAAGTTT
This sequence comes from Shewanella glacialimarina, assembly GCF_020511155.1. Lineage (NCBI taxonomy): Bacteria > Pseudomonadati > Pseudomonadota > Gammaproteobacteria > Alteromonadales > Shewanellaceae > Shewanella > Shewanella glacialimarina. Next base: position 1,607,366 of record NZ_CP041216.1, read on the forward strand.
TTTCAGCGTATACTTTGGCCCATCGTGTTAGTTATTTGATTACTTTTCCGACTTTAATATTTGGCGTTATTTTTTCAGCTAAGGTATCGATTCTTTATAGAGCTAATAATAAAATTGAGTTATATGATTTTATTAAGAAATCAACATTGTTAATATTTTTTGTAAGCTTTGTTATTAGTGCTTTTAGTATTCTTTTACTTAATAGTTTTCTTACTGTTTATTCTTCAGGTCTGTATTTACAATACGAAAATTTATTTCAGGTTTTACTATTTTCACAGTTTTTAATATCTCTTTCTGGAATAAATCAAATGGTCTTAATGATGACTGGTAATGAGAAGTATATATCGTTAGTTTCTTTTTTTGCGTGTTTCTTATCATTATTTTATTTAACGATTTCAGAAAAAAATATATATATCGTTGCATGTTTATTAGTTTTCTATTCTACAATTATAACAGTTGCAACTTGGTATAAGACATTTAGGATTTTAAAGGAAAAATAATGTATTGTTTTGTAATTGGTCCATTTCCTCCACCAGTGCATGGTATGGCAAAAAACTTGAAAATATTCGCTGCAGATCTGAGTAAAGCAGCTAAAGTTAAGGTTGTAGATATAAGTCCAGGCACAATTGTTCGTGGTAGTAGATATCATTTAGTGAAGCTAAAAAAAGTTTTTTTTGGTTTATGTTATTTATTAAAAAACTGTGTTTTTTGTCAGGTTAAATCTATTTATTTACCTCCGGATGCAGGTTTTGGGGCGTTTTATACTTTGCTATTTGTTGTTTTAGCTAAAGTGTTTTCTATTCCGATATTTATGCATCATAGAAGCTTTTTGTATATTAATAGAAAAACAATATCTATGAGTTTGATCACGAAAATTCAGCCTGTAAATTCAACACATATCTTTTTGTGTTCACTAATGAAATTGAAATTTGAAAAGTTATATGGAAACATGTCCGGGATTATCGTATCTAATGCGCAATATGTTCAACCAATATCACAACCTAAAAAGTTCCAAAAAAAAATTGTCTTAGGTCACTTAAGTAACTTAGGTTATGAAAAGGGATTAAAGGAAGTGTTTGAATTATGCCATTCATTAAATCGCGTGGATGTCGACTTCCAACTTGAATTGGCTGGTCCTGCAGAAAATGATGAGGTACAAAAGTATATTAGCCGCCAACTGCAGATTTTAGGTAGTAAAGTTAATTACTATGGTTCCGTCAATCAGCAGGAAAAGAATAAGTTTTATTCAAAAATAGATGTTTTCCTTTTCCCTACAGAATACCGAAATGAAGCCCAACCTAATGTTTTATTTGAGGCGATGGCTTATGGTTGCCCTGCATTGACAATTAATACAGGCTGTATAAGTACCGATATAGATTGTAATTCTGGTTTTGTATTTATCGATCAAAATGATTTTAATTTACAAACACCAAACATAGTAAGTCAATTAGTTCAAAAGCCAGAACAATTGGAAAAATTGAAGCATTCAACATTAGATGCAATTACGAAAGCTTCATCTTCTGCAAAAAATAATTACGAACAGTTGATTAACAGAGTATCAAGGGGCTACTGATGAAGCTATTTCTTAAGAGCCTTAATTACTCACCAGAACTAACGGGTATAGGTAAGTACAATGGTGAGATGTGCCCTGAGCTCGTTAAGCGTGGTTTGGATATTACCGCAATAGTTGCACCACCTTATTACCCAGAATGGCAAGTTCATAAGGGTTTTGAAGCTTTTAGCTATAAAAAACAAAATATACAGGGCGTTAGTGTTTTACGTTGCCCTTTATACGTCCCTAAAAATGTAACCACCTTAAAACGAATTATTCATTTGGCATCGTTTGCAGTTACGTCAGCACTTGCTTTAACAAGCCGAATTTTTAATAAACCAGATGTGATAATGCTGGTGCAACCAACACTTTTTTGTGCGCCCTTTACATTGTTATATGCAAAGTTAACTGGTGCTAAAGCGGTAATGCATATTCAAGATTATGAAATTGATGCATTATTTGGACTGGGTATGATGGGTGATGGTGTGGCTGCAAAGTCTGTTAAGGCTGTAGAGCGTTGGTTAATGCGTCGCTTTGATGCGATTTCGACCATCTCGTACTCGATGATTGAAAATGCTAAAGCGAAAGGCGTCGATGCTGCAAATATCATTCATTTCCCTAATTGGTCTGACACTGAATTTGTTACCCCTGATACAGATGGCTCAAGTTTAAAAGCCGAATGGGGCTTTAGCGCTGACGATAAAGTTATTTTGTATGCAGGCAATATTGGTAACAAGCAAGGGCTTGAAATTGTACTTGAGGCAGCAAAGCATTTTTCATTGCAGCCACATATTAAGTTTGTGTTGGTTGGTGCTGGCGCGTATGTCGATACACTTAAAGCTAATGCATCCAAACTGCAATTAAGTAATGTATTTTTTAAACCACTGCAAGCCTGGGCAAAAGTGCCACAAATGTTGGCGCTTGCTGATGTTCATTTGGTTGTGCAAAGAAAGGGCGCGGCTGATGCCGTGTTGCCGTCAAAGTTAACCAATATTTTATCTGCAGGCGGGCATGCCATTGTTACCGCTGAAGCTCATACAGAACTTGGACAAATCGCGGCGAAATACCCAAATATTTATGATTGTGTTGAGCCCGAAAATACCGATGCTTTTATTACCGGTTTAAATACTCTGTTAAGTAGAGACTTAACCCAACCCAATAGCGTTGCACGTGGTTTTGCTGTGCAATTTTTAAATAAAAACCAAATTATTGATCAATTTGTGTCTGATTTAACGGCACTTGTTAGATCTAAACCTTAAGCAAGATACAAATATTAATTTTATTATTCGTTTTACAAAGGACATGTTATGACAAGTAAAGTCGCATTAATTACCGGTGTAACCGGCCAGGACGGCTCATATTTAGCCGAGTTTTTATTAGAAAAAGGCTATGAGGTACACGGTATTAAACGTCGTGCATCAAGTTTTAACACTGAACGCATTGATCATATTTATCAAGACCGCCATGAAACTAGCCCTAAGTTCTTTTTACACTATGGCGACTTAACTGATACCTCAAACCTGACCCGTATTTTAAAAGAAGTACAGCCAGATGAAGTGTATAACCTGGGTGCACAAAGCCATGTAGCCGTGTCGTTTGAAGCGCCAGAATACACAGCCGATGTTGACGCTATTGGGACTTTACGTTTGCTTGAGGCTATTCGCTTTTTAGGGCTAGAGAAAAAGACTAAGTTTTACCAGGCGTCTACCTCTGAGCTATACGGTGAAGTACAGGAAATACCACAAAAAGAAACCACGCCGTTTCACCCGCGCTCACCTTATGCTGTTGCCAAAATGTATGCTTACTGGATTGTAGTTAACTACCGTGAATCATATGGCATGTATGCCTGTAATGGCATTTTGTTTAATCATGAGTCACCGCGCCGTGGTGAAACCTTTGTTACCCGTAAAATTACCCGTGCATTAGCCAATATTTCACAGGGTTTAGAGAAGTGTTTGTACCTGGGTAATATGGATGCGCTACGTGACTGGGGTCATGCTAAAGATTACGTCCGTATGCAGTGGATGATGTTACAACAAGATGTGGCTGATGACTTTGTTATTGCTACCGGCAAGCAAATATCTGTACGTGACTTTGTGCGCTTGTCAGCGAAAGAGTTAGGTATTGAGCTTGAGTTTACTGGCTCTGGTCTTGATGAAGTGGCCACAGTGGCATCGATTACCGGTGACAATGCGCACGCGCTAAAAATCGGTGATGTGGTAGTGCGCGTTGACCCTCGTTACTTTAGACCTGCTGAAGTTGAAACCTTATTAGGTGACCCATCAAAAGCCAAAGCTATTTTAGGCTGGGTGCCTGAAATTACCGTTGAGCAAATGTGCGCTGAAATGGTACTAAATGATTTAGGTAAGGCTAAGCAGCACGCTATTTTAAAAGCGCACGGTTATAACAATAGTGTGTCGGTAGAATAAGTATGACGACTAAAACCGTTTTTGTTGCAGGCCATCGCGGCATGGTGGGCTCTGCTATTGTACGTCAGTTAAGTGCTGATAATAGCGTTAAGTTAATCACTCGTAGCCGTGATGAGCTAAATTTGCTTGATCAACAAGCCGTGTTTAATTTTTTTACTGAACACAAGATTGATCAAGTGTATTTAGCCGCCGCAAAAGTGGGCGGCATTGTGGCTAATAACACTTACCCGGCTGAGTTTATTTATCAAAACTTAACCATACAAAACAATATCATTCATGGGGCGCATTTGGCGGGCGTGCAAGATTTATTGTTTTTAGGGTCATCTTGTATTTACCCCAAGCTTGCCGCGCAACCTATGGCCGAAACGGCTTTGCTGACAGACACATTAGAGCCAACTAACGAGCCTTATGCCATTGCTAAAATTGCTGGTATTAAGATGTGTGAATCTTATAACCGTCAATATGGCCGTAATTATCGCTCGGTGATGCCAACTAATTTATACGGTGAAAATGATAATTTTCACCCTGAAAATTCGCACGTTATTCCTGCGTTAATTCGCCGTTTTCACGAAGCTAAGTTAGCGCAAGCTGAAAACGTCGTCGCCTGGGGCTCTGGCAAACCTATGCGTGAGTTTTTACATGTGGATGATATGGCTGCGGCCTCTATTTATGTGATGAATCTCGAGCAACCTACCTATGACGCTAACACTCAACCTATGCTAAGCCACATTAATGTTGGCACAGGTATTGACTGTACTATTCGTGAGTTGGTTGAAACGGTTGCGCAGGTAGTAGGGTATAGCGGCAATATTGAGTTTGATGCGACTAAACCGGACGGCGCACCGCGTAAGTTGATGGATGTGTCGCGCCTAGCATCACTTGGTTGGACCGCCAGTATTGAGTTAGAGCAAGGCTTACAAACAACCTATGCCTGGTTTTTAGCTAATCAACACAGCTTTAGAAAGTAGGCCTGACTATGTTGCTTGATCAAGACACGTTTTCAACGGTTATCAAAAGCGCACCTTTGGTGTCTATTGATTTAGTGGTGATAAATGGTGCAGGGCAAGCATTATTGGGGCAACGTTTAAATCGCCCTGCTAAAGGTAGTTGGTTTGTACCCGGTGGCAGAGTATTAAAGGATGAGTCTTTAAGTGCAGCCTTTAAGCGGTTAACACTGGATGAGTTAGGGTGTGAGTTTGATATTTCGCAAGCATCACTTATAGGGCCTTTTGATCATTTTTATAACGACAATGTGTTTGGTAAAGAGTTTACAACACACTACGTTGCCCTAGGTTATGTGCTGCAACTTGATAGTGAATTAACGTTATTACCTTTAAATATTCAACATGGACAATATCAATGGTTTGATATTTCAACGCTATTGATTGATACCGCTGTGCACCTTCATACCCAATGGTATTTTGAGTCACAGCAGGTTGAGAATTTAATAAAGGCTTTAGTAAAGGATTAAGCATGATTTTACCTGTAATTATGGCGGGCGGTTCTGGGTCACGTTTGTGGCCTTTATCGCGTCAACAATTCCCTAAGCAGTTTCTTACCTTATTTGGTCATGATTCTATGCTGCAAAATACGGCAAACCGTTTGCAGGGTGTTGAGCATGCACCTGCAATGGTGATTTGTAATGAAGCCCATCGTTTTGCAGTAGCTGAACAGTTTAGAGTGAATAATATTGCTAATAGCGGGATTATTTTAGAGCCAGTTGGGCGTAATACCGCGCCCGCCATTGCGCTAGCCGCATTAACTGCCCTTAGCCGTGGTGATGACCCATTATTATTGGTGTTGGCAGCAGATCATGTGATAAAAGATGAAGCGGCGTTTTGTCGCTCAGTGGCACAGGCGACAGATTTAGCCTTGCAAAATAAGTTAGTCACCTTTGGCATAGTGCCAACGGCACCAGAAACAGGCTATGGCTACATAAAGCGCGGTCAGGCGCTAGCCGTCTCTAGCGCTGATGCTGATTCACAAAGTGCTGATATTGGCTTTGAGGTTGCTGAATTTGTTGAAAAGCCACAATTAGCTACGGCTAAGCAGTATGTTGAGTCGGGTCAGTATTATTGGAATAGTGGCATGTTTTTGTTTAAAGCCAGTCGCTATATTGAAGAATTAGCCCGTTTTAGCCCTGATATTTTAGCGGCATGCGAAAACGCCCTTAAACAAACCCATTATGACGCTGATTTTATTCGTATTGATCAGACTATTTTTGAAACCTGTCCAGATGATTCTATCGATTATGCTGTGATGGAAAAAACCGATCAGGCCGTGGTAGTGCCTATGGATTGTGGTTGGAGTGATGTGGGCAGTTGGTCTGCGTTATGGGAAGTGTCTGACAAAGATGAATACGGTAACGCCTGCCGTGGTGATGTGATTAACATTAATACCCGTAATAGTCTGGTGCATGCAACAGACAAACTGGTGACCACCATTGGTTTAGATGATGTGGTAATTGTTGAAACCAAAGACGCCATTTTGGTGGCAAAGCAATCTGAAGTGCAGCAAGTTAAACAGATAGTTGAGCAATTAAAAGACGAAAACCGCAGTGAATGGCAACATCATCGTGAAGTGTATCGCCCATGGGGTAAATACGACTCGATTGATAACGGCGGTCGTTTTCAGGTTAAGCGTATTACGGTTAAGCCTGGGGCAAAATTATCAGTGCAAATGCATCATCATCGCGCCGAGCATTGGATTGTGGTTTCAGGTACCGCCAAAGTGACTAACGGTGACAAAGAGATTTTATTGACTGAAAATCAATCGACCTACATTCCTGTTGGTGTGATCCATGCGCTAGAAAATCCAGGCAAACTGCCGCTAGAGCTTATTGAGGTTCAGTCTGGGTCATATTTAGGCGAAGACGATATTGTTAGGTTTGAAGACAGATACGGGCGTATTGATATTAAGGAGCCTGGCTCATGTTAATCAGCCATAACGTTGTTGCTAACAGCGGCATAGCATTTGGTACCAGTGGTGCCAGAGGCTTAGTAGAAGACTTTAGTGCTGATGTTTGTGCGGCGTTTACTGTGTCGTTTCTTGAGACTATGCGATTTTCATTTAGTTTTAATACGGTTGCAATAGCAATTGATAATCGCCCTAGTAGTGTTTTTATGGCTAAGGCCTGTGCTACGGCAGCGCAACAACTGGGTATACAGGTCATTTATTATGGCGTAGTGCCAACCCCTGCTTTGGCTGTTAAAGCCATGGCGTTAGCTATTCCAGCCATTATGGTGACGGGGAGTCATATCCCTTTTGACCGTAATGGACTTAAGTTTTATCGCCCAGACGGTGAAATTAGCAAAGCCGATGAATCATCAATAGTAAACGGTCAGTTTGCTTATGAGCCATTACAAACGTTAGTTGAACTTATTGAGGACGACTCAGCGGCTTACGCTTATGTTGCCCGTTACAGGAGTTTATTCGACACAAAGTGGCTTACCGGTAAGCGCATTGGTATTTATCAGCATTCGAGTGCGGGTCGTGATTTATATCCTGGTTTATTTGAACAATTAGGTGCTGAGGTTGTATTAATTGGCCGTAGCGATACCTTTGTTCCTATCGATACTGAAGCTGTCAGTGAAGCTGATTGTCAAAAAGCGATTGAGTGGACTGCGCAGTACCAGCTAGATGCGTTGTTTTCAACCGATGGCGATGGTGATCGGCCAATGCTTGCAGATGAACACGGTCAATGGTTACGTGGCGACATATTAGGCTTGTTATGTGCCCAGGCTTTAGCGATTAAGGCTTTGGTAATACCGGTAAGCTGTAATACCGCTGTTGAGTTGTCGCAATCATTTGATTTTGTGATGCGCACTAAAATTGGCTCACCCTATGTGATTGCTGGTTTTTCATCTCTGAATCAAGTTTATGATACCTATGCCGGTTTTGAGGCAAATGGGGGGTTTTTATTAGGCTCTGACGTTAGCTTTAATCAGCAACACTTAGCCGCATTGCCAACTCGTGATGCCATATTGCCAGTACTTATGGCGCTGTTTAGTGCCAGAAATAGCACAGTTTCATCTTTAATTTTAAATTTACCTAAACGTTTTACTCACAGCGATAGGTTAACCGACTTTGCTGTAGCCAAAAGCCAGCAGATTATTAAATTTGGAACGAGTTTTCCTAAGAAGTTGTTGAACCAACTTGGGCTGCTTGGCAATGATAGCGTTAAATTAAACGCGATAGATGGACTTAGATTTACCTTAGAAAATGGCAATGTTGTGCATTTAAGACCTTCAGGTAATGCACCTGAATTTCGTTGTTATGTTGAAAGTCATAGTGCAAAACAGGCTAAACAGTGTGTAGACGCAGTATTGTCACGTCTATCCGTTATTAATATAGATAATTTATTGGGTGAATTAAATGGATAGACCATCCCAGTTACAGTTCTCTCGCACTAATTCTAGTTTTATACTTAGAATGATTGATATGACCATTATTGTGTGTTCACTACTGTTGATTATGCAGGGTTATAAGGTGGCATTTAATAAAGATTATTTATTGGTGCTGGCAGGGGTATTACTGTTATTTAGTTATATTAGTGAATCATTTAGCTTATATCGCTCGTGGCGTTTAGGTAAGTTTTCTAATATGTGCCGAGTGTTGGTTGCGGTTATTGTTATTTGTTTTTTACTCACATTTACCACATTATTTTTATTTAAATATACCGAGCTATATTCGCGGGTGGTAATGACGGGCTGGTTTATATTATCGGTAGTATCATTAGTTGCCTGGCGCATGGTAGTGCGTGAAGTAAAGCGTGTGCGCCGCATACGGGGCTACAGTGTTCAAAAAGTCGCGATTATTGGCTTAACCGACACGGGCATGAACCTGTATGAAGAGATTTGGAAACATGATGAGCTTGGCTTTGATTGCGTCGGCTTTTTTGATGACAGAGACCCTAGCCGGATTGAAAAGCACGAGCCTAAGTTGATTGAGGGCAATATTAATCTTGCCATTGAATTAGCTAAAAGTGGCGACATTCAAAAATTATATATTTGCTTACCTTTATTAGCTGAGCAGCGCATTGCTGACATTATTGAGCAATTGGGTAATACCACGGTAGATGTGCTGATTACCCCTGACTTTTTAATGAAAAACCTGATGCATGCGCGTATTGGTAGTGTGGGTGATGTTGATACCATAAGTGTGTTTGAGTCACCGGTAAATGGCATGAAGCGTTTTTATAAGCGCAGTTTTGATGTGGCATTCAGCTTTTTCGCCATTATTGCCATATCGCCTGTGTTATTAGCTGTGTCTATTGCTGTGTATATCACCTCACCAGGGCCGGTGTTATTTAAGCAAGACAGATACGGCCTTGATGGTCGTAAAATTAAAGTGTGGAAGTTTAGGTCGATGACGGTAACTGAAAATGCTGGCATTGTTACCCAGGCCAGTAAAGGGGACGCGCGGGTAACTAAAGTGGGCGCGTTTATTCGCCGCACCTCATTAGATGAGTTACCGCAGTTTTTTAATGTGTTATTGGGTGATATGTCGGTGGTTGGCCCAAGGCCCCATGCGGTATCGCACAATGAACAATATCGTAAGTTGGTAAGCTATTATATGCTGCGCCATAAGGTGCTACCGGGCATTACCGGCTGGGCGCAAGTGAACGGTTGGCGCGGTGAAACCGACACATTAGATAAGATGGAAATGCGCATTGAATATGACCTAGCCTACATTCGTAACTGGACCCTGTGGTGGGATGTAAGAATTGTGTTTATGACCTTATTTAAAGGCTTTGTTGGCAAGAACGTGTATTAAAAGATTTAACCTTGTAAGTGAAGTTTGCTCAACCCTGAGATTAACCTTTGGCTTATTGATAACGGGCGTATAGACCTGATAATAACCTTAAGCCAATGTCATCAGTGACTCGATGACTGTTTATAAATAGATAGAGTGTTAGCAAAGGTGCAGTGAAGTTAACAGCTAACTTTTTAACACTGACTTATTAGCATTGGCTCAATTGATAGTTTGGTCATAGCTAATCAACAAGTTGTTAACAAAGTCGTTAGGTAAGTTGTTAACTAAATTGTCAAGTAGTAAGAAGGTATGATTTTTTGGGTTATGAGGCATTAAGTCCTTATAATTCAATTGGCATGCCGCTAAAAATTGATTAAAAGATTGATAGTTTAAAATGAAACCGATAGGCTGTCGTGAAAATTTCACTTCACCTGTTTTACATGCTTTTTATAAGGATATACAAGATGAACGGCCCATTTAAATACAGTTATTGTTGTGCAGCGTTGCTCAGCGTGTTTGCTTTGTCGCCAGCTTTTGCTGCAGATGAACAGCCTGGCGTGATTCAAACGTCTTCTGGCATTGATTTAATTCCGTATCTTAATACTGGTTTTAAATATGATGACAACATTGCCAGCACTAAAACCTTTAAAACAGACAGCTGGATTTTAGGTATTACCCCTGGTTTGCAAGGTCAATTATTGGATGGCAATAATGAATACACCTTCCAAACCAATATTGATTACGGTAACTTTTTAGACAGTTCTGACGATAACTTCTTAGATTTTAATCTAGGTGGTGCAGCAGATGTTGAACTAAACCAGTCAAATAAGTTTAACGTTAATGCAAACTATGATGCTGGCCATGAAGAACGTGGTAGCGGATTATTTGAAGGTAATGGTGATTTACAAAATGAACCTGCTACTTTTGACAGTTACAATGTAGGTGGTTTTTACGAGTACGGCGCACAAACAACCCCTGCGCGCGTGCAAGTGAATGCCAATTACTACGACAAAGAATTTACTAACTTTGAAGCCATTACTGTCTACCGTAATTATTCTGACACTGAGTATGGTGCCAGCTTTTATTACGACAGTGGCGCATCGGTTAGCTGGGTTTTTGATGCTAGCGTAGTGAACACTGATTACCAGATTGCTGACTTAAGTGGCGACCGTGACAGTACTAGTACCTTCTACCGTGTGGGTGTGGACTGGGAAGCAACCGCTGCTACCGCAGGTTCTATCCGTATTGGTAACCAGGAAAAAGACTTTGATAATTCAAGCCGTGATGACTTTAGTGGTTTATCGTGGGACGCCAGTGTGACATGGTCGCCATTAACGTATTCTGCATTGACATTCAATACCGGTAACAGCGCTAAAGACCCTAATGGTGCGGGTAACTATATTGAGTCAACCACCTATGGCGTAAGCTGGGACCACGGTTGGAATGACTTTGTATCAACTAACGTAAGCTATAACCAAACCGATGATGACTATAACGGCGTTGACCGTCAAGATGAGCTAAAAGTGTTCTCACTTTCAGCATCTTACGTGACCACTCGTTGGTTAACACTTGTAGCGGGTGTTGATGTGACCGATAGCTGGTCTAGCGATGAAAACTTTGGGTTTGATCGTAACGTTTATTATATCAATGCTCAGATGACATTATAGGTTTTAAGATGAAGTGGTTTTTTATTCCGTGTTTGTTTGCCTTGCTTGTACTGCTAAGCCCGATAACGTCTGCGGAAGCAATTGATGACAGTTATCGCTTAGGTGCAGGTGACACCATTGTGATTAAAGTGTTTGGTGAAGATGACCTGACACTTGAAACGCAAATCACCAATAGTGGCAAGGTAAATTACCCTTTTTTAGGTACTCTTTCGATTAAAGGCTTGTCGATAAAGCAAGTTGAAGAATTGGTATATAAAGGTTTAAAAGGGGATTATTTGGTTGAGCCTAATGTGTTTGTTGGCATTGTGCTATATCGACCATTTTATATTCACGGTGAAGTTAAAAAACCTGGTGGCTATCCCTACCAGCCAGGCATGACAGTCAATCAGGCTGTCGCCCTGGCAGGGGGGCTTACCGAACGTGCCTCGCAGGAGAAAATTTTTATCTCACGCGAAGGGACAAAGTCAGAATCAGTGAACGGTACTATTAATAGTCAAATTAGCGCTGGCGATACTATTACTATTGAACAGAGATTTTTTTAATGACGTCGCAAGCCCATTTGTTAATAAACGAGCCGAACACTGCTGAGCAAACCAGCGAGCAGGTGATTGATTTACGCAAGCTGATTAAGCCGGTATTGCAGTCAAAGTGGCGTATTTTATCGTTCGCGATGTTAATTACCGCATTAACCACCTTTGTGGTGTTTAGCTTACAACCTATTTTTAGCTCGACCGCCACCTTACTGATTGAGTCAGAGCAGGCGCGGGCGATTAAAATTGAGCAAGTTTATGGTATGAATTCTGGCCAACAGGAATACTATTTAACTCAGTTTGAAATTATTAAGTCGCGCTCTATTGCTGAGCGAGTATTTAACCAATTAGATTTAATTAATCACCCTAGTTTTGAAGCTAAGCCTTCAGCCTTGTCACAGGTAAAGTCGCAGGTGATATCCTGGTTAGATTTTTTACCGATGGACCTCAGCGAGGCTGAAGTTGATGATACGGCTAAAAAGCAAAAGTTAGTTGATGATTTTATGGCAGACATTAGCGTGTCGCCTGTGCGTAAAACCCAGTTAGTGAACATTAGCTATAACAGCCCTGATGCTAAATTAGCCGCGGCTGTGGCCAATGCCATAGGCGATGCTTACATTGTTAGCCAGTTAGAGGCTAAGTCAGGTATGACCCAAAAAGCCAACGTATGGCTGGGTGGGCGTTTAGAAGACTTACGCATTAAGTTAGATGTGTCTGAGCAAAAGCTTGAATTTTTTAAAACCCAAAACGGCCTGGTTGACGTTGAAGGCGTAACCGCGTTAGACGCTAAAGAGCTTGAGCGTTTAAGCGACGAAATTACCGTTGCCAGATCAACCAAAGCACAAGCAGAAAGCTTTTTAGCGGTAGTAAGACAATATGGTAAGTCAGACATTGGTCGCCTAGAAAGCTTGCCTGAAGTGACCTCGCACATGTCGGTGCAAAACGTTAAAAAAGACGTGATTTTAGTTGAGCGTAAAGTGTCTGAGCTATCACAGGTTTACGGCCCTAAGCACCCTAAAATGATTGGTGCCAATGCCGAGCTAGCCACAGTGCAGCAAAACCTACGCACTCAAATTGGCCGATTAGTGCAGGGCATTGAAGATGAAGCACAATCAGCTACCCAAAAACTAAAAGCCCTAGAAGCGCAATTTAGTCAGTCTAAAGGCTCGTTCCAAAACTTAAGTTCAGTGGACACTGACTACCGTAGACTGGTACGTGAAGTTGCCACTAACCGTCAGCTATTTGAAAGCTTTTTGTCACGCCAAAAAGAAACCGAAGTGACCGGTGACTTTGACTCGCCAGTGGCACGCTTTACCGATTACGCTGTGATGGCGTTAAAGCCGATAAAACCGAAGAAAAAACTTATTGTAATATTAGCCTTTGTGGCCAGTTTAGGCCTAGGTATTGTATTGGTATTAGTGTTTGATTCGATGAATGACACCATTAAGTCTACCGCTGAGGTTGAGCAAATACTGGGGCAGCGTGCATTAGGTTATTTACCTAAAGCCGGCAAAAAAGAGACCTTTGATCAAATTAACTTTGCCTTTTTTGACCCCGAAAAACGTCTGCATGCTGAAAGTGTGCGATCGATTCGTACTTCAATGTCATTGCTGGCCATTGGTGAGCCCTTGTCGGTGATTGAGGTGACGTCTTCGTTTCCTAACGAAGGTAAAACCACAGTGTCGATGAATATCGCATTTGCCTATTCAGCCATGGAAAAAGTGCTTATTATTGACGCCGATATGCGTAAACCGAATATGGGTATGCGTTTTGGTTTGCCTACGTTTCAGCATGGTTTGGCCAATTACCTTACCGGTACTGATGCACTAAGCCATTGTATTGTTGAAAACATCAAACCCAATGTTGATTTAATGCCAGCTGGGGCAATACCGTTAAACCCGCTAGAGCTGTTATCTTCGCCTAAGTTTGCTGAGTTGTTGGCCGAGTTAAAAGGCCAGTACAGCAAAATTATTATTGATACGCCTCCGGTGCATGCGGTAAGTGATGCTTTAGTGATGTCGTCACATGGTGATGCCGTGGTGGTCGTTGTTAAGGCAAATCATACTCGCACAGAAGCGATTAAACTGACACTAGCTAAGTTAACCCAGGCCCGCGCTAAGGTGTTTGGGGTGGTATTAAACCAATTTAATACTGATGAAGCGCGCCAGTATTATGGTCAATATGGTTACTATGAAGCCTATGGTCATGATGCTAACGCTAAAACTAATGGAAAGTCTGCATAGTGTTTGATTTACATTGCCATATTTTACCTGGCATAGATGATGGGGCTAATTCGATTGACGAGGCCCTGGCATTACTTGAATTAGCCGAACAGCAAGGTATTACCCATATGGTGGCCACGCCACATATTCATTTGGGGGTGTTTGATAATAATATCAGCACAATTACTGCAGCATTTGAGTTATTGCAGCAAGAGTATGCACTAAGCGGCGGTAAGCTAAACATTCGTGCCGCAGCTGAAGTGCGTATTTGCCCTGAGATTATGTTTTTTATTGAACGGCAACAATTGCCTTTTATTGGCAAGTTTGCCGATAAAGATGTGCTATTACTTGAGTTGCCTAGCAGCCACATTACCCCTGGCACAGATAAGTTAATCGGCTGGCTGTTGTCTAAAAATGTTTTACCTATGATTGCTCACCCTGAGCGAAACCGCGAGCTACAAGCCCACCCTGAACGGATTGAGTTATTTGCCAGGTTAGGCTGTTTATTTCAATTAACCGGGGCTTCGTTACTGGGCGATATGAGCGACGCGGCTAAAACCCTGGCTGAGAAATGGATTATAGAAAAGCGCTACACCATAGTGGCGTCTGATTGTCATAGTGTGAACAGGCGTCCGCCAAAGCTTGCCCAGGCATGGCAAAGAGTGTGTGAGTTAACAGATAAACAGTACGCTGATGATGTTACCCGCAATACGCCTGCGTTAATTTCTGCTTGTTTATTTAATGATTAATATTGTATGTCGATAAAGCGTTATTCCCGCCAGTTTTTTTTACTATTGCTTTTGCTAGGCTTAGTCAGTTTATTGCCTTTGGTGTTTAACCAGGGCGTATCGAGTGCTTACCATTTTAAATCTAATTTTTACCTTACTGCCTGGCAAGGTAAAACGGCTATTGATGAAACCCAATACCGTGATGCCTTAGCGGCCGCAACCAAAGCTTATGATTTAAATGATACTAGCCCGCATTATGCTATTACTTTGGCTAAAGTAATGGAGTGGGGCATTTATTCAGGTTTTGACGCGTTTACAAACGACGAGTTTAACCACTTATTTAACCAGGCCATTAAGCTGCGCCATAACTGGCCTGCGGCATATAGCGATTACGCGTTTAATTTGGCATTTTACCAGGCTAGACCCGATTTAGCCTTTAAGCAGCTGCGCCTTGGGCTAGATTATGGCGCTTTTGCCCCTGAGGTTGTGCAACAGTTACTAATGGTTGGTTTTGCCAATTGGGACAGTATCACTATAGAAGATAAGTATTTAGTGTTTGAAACCCTAAAAACTGCCGCCGGAATGGGTTATGACACCCGTCGTCATCTTGCTAGTGTTATGGGGTTGTTCCAGAAACAGTCTGTAGTGTGCAGCTATTTTAACCACCTGACAGAACCGCTAGCAGAAAACACTGCTAACTGGATAGAAAATACCTTGTGTAAAAAACGTTAGTGTGACGAGCAGCGAATCATCTGTCCCGTCACCTGTCGTCATCTCGGTAATGCTTCTGGGCCGGGATCTATGACGTCACCCGGGTATGTTTCTACTACGTCATCCGGGTAAGTTTCTACTACGTCATCCCGGTAATGCTTCTGGGCCGGGATCTAAATCCTTTAGCCGCAGTTCAGGCGCTTAAAGCCAAAAATGGATCCCCGATAAAAGCATTCGAGGATGACGGCAAAATAAGCATAGCAAACTGGCTTTTTTATTATAGCCTTGTGCATGTTACTGGTGTGGGATCTATGACGTCACTCGGGTATGTTTCTACTACGTCATCCCGGTATGTTTCTACTACGTCATCCGGGTAAGTTTCTACTACGTCATCCCGGTAATGCTTCTGGGCCGGGATCTAAATCCTTTAGCCGCAGTTCAGGCGCTTAAAGCCAAGAATGGATCCCCGATAAAAGCATTCGAGGATGACGGCAAAATAAGCATAGCAAACTGGCTTTTTTATTATAGCCTTGTGCATGTTACTGGTGTGGGATCTACTACGTCATCCGGGTATGTTTCTACTACGTCATCCGGGTAAGTTTCTACTACGTCATCCCGGTAATGCTTCTGGGCCGGGATCTAAATCCTTTAGCCGCAGTTCAGGCGCTTAAAGCCAGGAATGGATCCCCGATAAAAGCATTCGAGGATGACGGCAAAATAAGCATAGCAAACTGGCTTTTTTATTCGTTCAGCAAGAGGTTATTTAACGTTTTATGAAACCATCTTTATATGGCAGTTCTTTTTTTATTATTGCCCTGTGCATTTTACTGGTGTGGGTGCCTATTCCACTTGCCAGTAATCGTATTTGGGCCTGGTCTATTATTGAGTTTTACATTATTAGTTTGTCGTGTTTGCATTTGGTATTTTGTGTTGTGCGCAGCCAACCTTTATTTACCCAGAATTGGCAGAAGTATGCTTTGTTGCCGATAGGCTTATTATTGCTGTTTACTTTTTTACAATGGACTGGATTGGTGACGGGTATTGATACCGTTGATGGGTTTCAAACTTTTCAGCAGTTAATTAAAACCTTATGTTTTGGCTTATTTGTCTACCTTTTAGCAGTGCATTGCCAGTCAGCCAGGCTACTGCGTTGGGTGTGTGTTGCTATTATTGTGTCTGGCTGTATTCAAGCGTTTTACGGCAGTGTATTGAATTTACTGGATTTACCAAAGTCGCCAATATTTGGTATTAGTGATGGTGACAGGGCAAGGGGATCATTTGTCTATCAAAACCATTTTGCTAACTTTTTAGCCTTGTCGATTACCATTGCCTTTGGTTGGTTAATATCTGAGTTAAAAACAACCCGTTCAGGCCAATTTGATTTTAGAACCTTTATGTTAGGGGTATTTGAAACCCTGATAAGCAGTAAGATTATTTTACGGCTGGCGATTGTGATTATGATTATTGGCTTGATTTTAAGCCGCTCGCGTATGGGTAACGCTGGATTTTTTACCGCGTTAATTACAGTAGCCTTACTGGCCCTGGTTATTTATCGTAATCCGCCAAAAATGTTAAAGCCGCTGGTGATCAGCATTTTTATTTTAGATTTGATTATTGTTGGGTCTATATTTGGGGTCGAAAAGGTTAAGCAGCGTATTGAAGATACCTCATTTGCGGCAGAAACCCGTGATGATGTGGTGCGAGACAGTATTCCTATTATTGAACAAAATTGGTTAACCGGTAACGGCGCTGGCAGTTTTTACACTGTTTTTCCGCAGTATCAAACCGTGCCTTATTCCGGTTTTTATGACCATGCCCATAATGACTATATTCAATTTGCAGTAGAATATGGGGTTGTCATTACAGCGTCACTTGGGTTGTGGATAATTTATTGTTTGTGGTTAGCTTGCCGAACCATGTATTTACGTAATAATAAACTGTACAAGGGCATTGCATTTGGTTGTGCGATGGCAATTGTGCATATGTTGATTCATTGTACGGTTGATTTTAATTTGCAGTCTCCGGCAAACACTTTGCTGTTTTTAACTATATTAACCCTGTGTTGGTTGGTGCGTTATTTACCCACTGAACAGGGTTCCAGGCTGCAAAAAGCGCCATAAGCGCCAGATATACCATACTCGTTTTAGGCCTGGGTTAAGTTGCCTGGGTCAAATTATGTAAGCTGTTATAAATTATCAATTTTGTTTCATTTAGCGTTACGCTATATAAGGATATCTATGAAAGTTGTTATTCCCGTTGCAGGGCTAGGTACACGGATGCTGCCAGCGACTAAGGCTATTCCAAAAGAAATGCTGCCATTGGTGGATAAACCACTTATTCAGTATATTGTTGATGAATGTGTCAGCGCTGGGGTGAAAGAAATTGTATTGGTCACCCATGCCAGTAAAAACGCGATTGAAAACCATTTTGATAAATCCTACGAGCTTGAATCAACCCTGGAAAAACGGGTTAAGCGTCAGCTGTTGCATGAAGTGCAGTCAATTTGCCC
Organism: Shewanella glacialimarina; assembly: GCF_020511155.1. NCBI lineage: Bacteria > Pseudomonadati > Pseudomonadota > Gammaproteobacteria > Alteromonadales > Shewanellaceae > Shewanella > Shewanella glacialimarina. The sequence goes on from NZ_CP041216.1 coordinate 1,625,468, forward strand.
TAAAAATGTGACTATTATGCATGTACGTCAAGGTGAAGCGAAAGGGCTAGGGCATGCCATTTTGTGTGCTAAGCCGTGTATTGGTGATAACCCGTTTGCGGTAGTGTTACCGGATGTTATTTTAGATTCTTATTCAGCTGACCAACGTACCGAAAACCTAGCGTCTATGCTAATTCGTTACCGCGAAACACTCGCCAGCCAAATTATGGTTGCGCCAGTGCCTGAAAATCAGGTTGATAAATACGGTATTGCCGATTGCGGTGGCCAGAGTATTAATCCTGGTGATTCCGCTAAGATTTTTAAAATGGTTGAAAAGCCTGAACTTGGCACTGCACCGTCAAATTTAGCTGTTGTTGGCCGTTATGTGTTGTCTGAAAAAATTTGGGATTTATTGGCCAAAACACCACCCGGTGCAGGCGATGAAATTCAACTTACCGATGCCATTGATATGCTAATTGCCACTGAAAGGGTTGAAGCATTCAATATGACAGGCAAGTCACATGACTGTGGCGATAAACTGGGCTACATGAAAGCGTTTGTTGAGTACGGTATACGCGACCCTAAACTGGGCGGCGAATTTAAAAAAGAGCTTGCTGGTTTATTAGAAGAATACCGCTAACACTGCTGATATTTAAGTCAAGACCCTAGGCTAATGCATCTGCAAAGGATGCATTGGCTTTTTTGTAGGTTTACATTAAATGCGTTCATTTCTAGGCTTGTTTTGTTTCCTTCCTTTTTTCCTTTCTTGTTAGTCGAATTACTCGCGTCATTAAGACTTGTGCTTAAGTAAAAGTAACTTGTTTTCATCAGTGCAACTGATTTACCCACAAATGGTACGGCCACATATCACTGGCAGTGAGTTTTCAATGCTCTACTTTTGTCTTATAGACCTATTGCTAATGTTTCGTTTTTGTTAATTGAGACATATTGCATAGGATTAAAACAATAATTTGGAGAGCATGGATGAAACATTTAACACTCGCTACATTGATTTCTGGGGCAATGTTAGCAATGACAGGTACGGCGCAAGCTAATACCGATATGACTTTTGGTGGCTATATTAAAGCCGATGTTATGTTTAGTGATTATGGTAATGGTGCACCTGAGTCGGGTAACTTGTCGCGCCAATTTTATGTGCCAGGTACTATTTATGGTAAAGAAGGCAGTGGCGAACAGGTTGTAGACTTTCAAGCCCGTGAAACTCGCTTTAATTTTAAAACTGTTACCGATATGGAAGGCGGTCATTCGTTAACTGGGTTTATTGAATTAGATTTTATGACCCATACCGACGGTAACGAGCGCGTATCAAACAGCTATTCACCGCGTATACGCCATGCATTTGTTACCTATGATAACTGGACTATTGGTCAAACCTGGACCACATTTCAAAACCCTGGTGCATTACCCGATAATTTAGATTTTGTGGGTGCAGCTGATGGTACGCCGTTTGTGCGTCAATCATTGATTAAATACACCAACGGTAGTTTTCAGTTTGCATTAGAAAACCCTGAAACCACTTTAACCCCAAATGGTGGTGGCGGTCGCATTACTAGCGGTAGTGGCGTGATTCCTGATGTGGTTGCACGTTACAACTTTACCTCAGAAGGTGGCTCTGCGTACTCACTAGCGGGTATTGTGCGTCAATTAAACATTGAAGAGACACAGGGCGGCACTCAGCTTGATGCCAGCGAAATGGGTTATGGTGTGAGCTTTGCGGGTGTTATTCCGGTGGGTAAAGATGATTTTAAATTCACTGCAACCTATGGTGAAGGTTTAGGCCGTTACATGGCATTAAACTATGCTAACGCGGGTGTATTGGATGCCAATGGCGACATTGAGACCATTACCTCTTATGGTGGTTTTGCAGCCTATCGTCACTGGTGGAATGATCAATGGCGCACTAGCGTGACATTGTCAGGATTTTCTGCAGACAATAACGCTACGTTAACGGGTGGCGGCGTAAACAAAGAAGCTTACTCAAGCTACATTAACTTACTGTATTCACCGTCTAAGCCTGTGACCTTTGGTGTTGAGTTTATGCGAGCATTGAACGAGAGAGAAAACGGCACAGATGGCGATTTAAATCGCATTATGTTCTCGGCTAAATACGTACTTTAAGTGATTTTAGCTCGAGTTAATCACTTAGATTACCGATAAAAAAAGGGCCATAACATTGTTATGGCCCTTTTTCTTATTTTGTAAAAAGCTTTATAAACAAAAGCTTAGTCTAGTAGACCATGTTGGCGAACATATTGATCATATTCGGTATAGCCACCGATTGGGGCTTCATCAACAAATACCTGTGGTACTGTTTCTACTGTTTTACCAACACTTTTTGATAAGTCAGCTTTAGAAATACCTTCAGCGTGAATATCTACATATTTAAATTTAAAATCTTCACGATGTGCGGCTAATTTTTCAGATAACTCAACAGCACGAACACAATACGGACAGCCTGGACGGCCAAAAATAACAACAAACATAGTAACTCCTACTTGGCTAGATGGTGTGTTTATAGTACAACTTTTTTGCAAATGATAACGTGATTAAATGAATTTAGCTTAACCCAAATAAATACCCCGAATAAAGCTAACTGAAATCTGTTTTATGTTTACCTTGATAGTCAAAAAATAGATCAATTAATTTCCAGTGATGTTTTTGTTTTTTTAGTAATAATAAGTCGGGTTTTCTAAAGCGGCTCTGGTCACTCAGTACCTGTTCTGCTTTGTCATATCGCGGATGTAACATACCAGGCGTTCGGGTGTGGCTAAGCACAAATACCGCGTAAAAGGCTTTTCTTTGTGCTGGGGTATCAAACTTAAAGCTTTGCTTAAAGTCATTGCCTTCAATATCTATGTAGCGCACCAGCAAACCCTGTTCATTTTGGGTGATGAGCATTTCCTGGCATTTGAATAAGTGGTGATGTTGCGACTGTAATACTTGTTTTAAGCGCTTATCAGGGTCGATGAGTGTTGAGTTACAGGTTTGGCAAATGCGCGCGGCGATATCGTTTTCTGCGCCGCAGTCTGGGCAGACTTTAGAGCGGAAGCGAAAGTCGCATTGTTGTTCGGTATTGGCTGTTTTAGCTTTTACCGCCGCGGTATTAGCAGCAACAAGTCCCTGACATCGGCGGCCAAAATGTTCGATGATGTCACCGTCATTATCGACTAATCCCCAAAATGTATTGGCAAATTGGCACACAGGGCAGTGCACTTGTACCGGCACTGACTTGCTGTTGGGTTTGGCCTGGCCAACTTCAGGATAATATAAGTCAAAACCATTGGCGGCGTAGTCAATCACCAAACAATCGGTTTTACCCGGCGCTAAACGCAGCCCACGCCCCACCATTTGTTGAAATAAGCTTACCGATGCCGTAGGCCTTAAAATAGCAATTAAGTCGACATGGGGCGCGTCAAAGCCCGTGGTGAGTACGGCCACATTGACAATGTATTTAATCTGCTGCGCTTTAAAGGCATCGATAATGGTGTCGCGTTCATTATGGGGCGTGGCGGCGGTGATTAATGCCGCTTTGGTTGGCGTGGCGGCATTGTCGATAAGCTTGTTTAATAAGCCAATAATTTCCTGTGCGTGACGTACGGTTGCGGCAAAAATAATTACCCCTTTACGAACATTTGCCAGTTGGACTATTTGTTTGACTATCGCTGTTGTGGCACGGCCTTGATGATTCAGTAAAGATTCGACTTCCTGCTGATTAAACTCGCCGCTTTCTGTCGGTTCAAGTTGACTAAAATCGTACTGGGCACTGAGGCCATCAAATAACTTAGGCGCAGTTAAAAAGCCTTGCTTGATAAGCGGGCGCATGGGTAATTCAAAAATACATTTATCGAACACTGCAGTGTCAGTATTGCCAATTTTACCGTGGTAATGGTGATGATATATCCAGCCAATGCCCAGACGATAAGGAGTTGCAGTGAGTCCTAAGATTTTAATGGCTGGATTTTGCTTTTTTAGGTGCTGTAGAATTTGCTGATATTGGCTGGTTTTTTCATTACTGACGCGATGGCATTCATCAATAATCACCAGCGAAAAAGGCTGGTTGAATCTATCTAATGCCCGCGCTGCTGACTGTACGCTGGCGACGACGGTTTTGCCGTTAGCTTTTTTCTGGTTTAATCCGGCAGAGTAAATATTGGCAGCCTGGGTGAGTAAGCCGACTTTTTCAGCATTTTGCGCAACTAACTCTTTTACATGGGTGAGCACTAATACATTGCCGTTGGCAATGCGTGCCAGTTCAGCAATTACAATGCTTTTACCTGCACCCGTTGGCAAAGCCAATACGGCAGATTGTTGGCTGCTGCGAAAGTGCTTGATGGCGGCGTTAACCGAATCCTGTTGGTAATCGCGCAGTTGCAAAGTAGGTGTGTCAGTAGAAGCTTTCAAATATTCGATTCAACATACATTGGGTTAGCTATGGTTGGATAATATCATGGTTATAGGGCTAGGTTAGCTTTAACTGCTTCAACAAAAGTTCGAGAAACCGGCACTTCAAGGTGATTGGTTAACAACAATGACATTTTTCTATTTTCTTTATTGACCGACACCACGGCCTGATTGGCTACCCACCAGGATCTATGTGTTTGCAGCCCAGGAAACCCTTCTAGCTGCATTAAGGCATCTTTTAAGCGCATTAACAGCATATGTTGGCCTTTATCTGTGTGTACTTTTAAATAGTGATCATCCATTTCTAAACACAGCAATTGTCCACGCTTTTCTAATGGTAATAAGCCCATAAACTGTTCAATTTGAATGGTATCTATATCACGACTTTGTTGATGCTGTTCAATGACCTTTTGCGATTGCTCAATGACGTGTTTTGATTGTTCAAGTTGCTGTTTTTGATGATTAACATGATTTTGTAACATGCTGACAAAGGTAATAATGCTGCCAATAACCAGGGTGTTAGGCAGCGCGAGTAGAAAATTATCAGCTAATTGTAATGTGTGGTCAAAAAACAGCCAGCCAATAAAAGGCACAATTAGGCTCATTATTAGGCTGGCTAATAGTGATGATATTGCTACCCGTTGCCAGAGCGTAGTGATGCTTTTTGCTAAGTATTTATGGCCTAAATTGATCAGTGGCATATAAATTAAATAGCCACAAATACAGGTAAACACCCAGTAACTCATCGACAATAATAGGGTGAATTGATCCATGCCGAAGGGGCGCATAAAGCCAATAAATAATCCAATAAACACCACAATAAGCAGTTGGCGCAGTAATTTGTTTTTAGTGGGTTCAGATTTTAGTTGTTGATTATTTAGGGGTATTTCACGATTCGTCAAAGGTACACATTCCTTTTTAGTTACATTTTACGAAGTTTTTGGGTCACTTTACGAAAAGCGACTTTAATTTTTTATCGCTCCATTCTATCGTCTTTTCAACACGAAGCAATGGCGAGATTGGCTCGGCTTATGTCGATGCGAACTGCCAATTAAGATAACCCCTTTATCACAGACGATAGGAACATAAAAATGACTAGATTAACGACTAAACTGACTGGCACATTGACACATAATGCCGCGACTCAATTCACTCAGACTAACAGTAGCAATATGAGTAAATCATCGTTATTAGCCGTTTCATTGCTGTTTGCATCAATGTGGGTTAATTCATCCACTTTTGCCGCGGATATTAAGCTTGAGATTACAGGGGTCAATGCCCAGCAAAGTAAGATTTATGTGCAGCTGTTTAATGGTGAAGATAATTACTTAAATGGCAATGCGCTAACAGCGACTTACATTCAGGCTAAAGCGGGGCTTAATTTTGTGTCTTTTACCGATGTTCCCGCAGGTGAGTATGCGGTGCGCTTTTTTCAGGACGAGAATAATAACGGCACGTTAGACACCAATTTATTTGGTTTGCCGTCTGAAGGGTATGGTTTTTCTAACAATGCTAAACCTAATTATGGTCCGGTTGCTTATAAGGACGCTGCTTTCACGGTCACTGAAGACGCATCAACCCAGATTAACCACACACAAATTATTTATTAAGCCACTCATTTGGGAGATGGCAATTCTAGAGATGGCAATTTTAAAGGTGACTATTTTGGAGATGAGCATGCAACGCAGACAGTTTTTAAAAGGCATGGGAATAATAGGCGCATCAAGCATGCTGCCCGGTGCAGTGAATGCGTTGGCATCTTCTGCTCCTACTGTGGTTAATATTAAGCAGCAATTTAATCAGGCGCTGGCACAGCACCCTGAGTTAATTGGTTTTGCCAATGTTGACGCTAACTTTGAGCCACAACCGCTGACGATTGAAGGGCGTATTCCTGCCGATTTACAAGGTGTTTTTTATCGTAACGGCCCTGGCAAATATGAACGTGGCGATATTCGTTATCTACATGCTTTTGAAGGCGATGGTATGTTGCAGCGTTTTGAGATTAGCGACCAAAAAATAGTCCACCGTGGCCAATTTATTAACACGCCTAAGTTTGCTAAAGAGCAACAGGCGCAGCAGTTTGTTTATTCAGGCCCTGATACTAAAATTGCCCATGCTTTGCCTGTGACCAGCGCTGATACGGTTAATACCGCTAATACTAATATTATTGCGGTGGGAGATGATCTTTGGGCGCTGTGGGAGGCGGGATCTCCTACCCAAATTGACCGGGATACCATGCAGTTTACTCAACAGGTTAATTTAGGCGCAGGGTCTAAATATGACAACAGTTTACAAGGACTGCCTTTTTCAGCGCACCCTAAAGTTGACCCTAATGGGGATATTTGGAATTTTGGTTTGCATCCATCAGGTCAGGTGGTGATTTATCAATTAGCGGCTAATGGCAAAGTTAAAAATGTGGGTCTAATTGATAGCCAATACCGTGGCGGTATGTTGCATGACTTTTTGATTACAGACAAAAGTGTGTTGATCATTTTACCGTCATTGTTTGTTGATAAGGCGATTGAAGGCAATTTTGCCCGTACTCAATATAATAGCGATATTCCAATGAGTGTATTGGTGATAAATAAGCAGTCTCTTAAGGTGACTAAACGCTTTGAATTACCCGCAGGTTTTGCGTTTCATTATGGTAATGCGTGGGAAGAAGCCAATGGCACCATTCATTTTGACGCCAGTTTGTATCCTAATGTTGATGTGCTGCATAAGTTGGCGAATGTGATGCAAGGTAAGATGTCGCAGGCAAGTGTCAAGGCGCAAACAGCCTTGTTTAGTTTATATATTGATGGCACTTATGACATGCAAACTGTAGGTGATAGCAGTGAGTTTCCGCGGGTATGCGACCATCTAGTGGGGCTTAAAAATCAGTATTTGTATCACTTATCAGCTAAATCTAGCAGCTTATGGAGCGATACCTTATCGTCTTTGCATATTGATACCGGTGCTACGCAGCATTATCATTTTGGTGATGATTATTTAGTAGAAGAGCATGTTAGTGTTTGCCCTAAAGGCGTTGAGGGCAGCGGCTACTTAATGGGTACTGCATTGCACGTGCCGACAAAACGCACTTGCTTGAATATTTTTGCGGCTAATGACTTAGCAGCAGGGCCATTAGCCAGAGCCTGGTTACCTTACCATTTACCGCTTGGGTTTCACGGTAATTTTATGGCGAGTTAGTGGCCATTTAAACAGTATTGGCAGTAAGATTAACACTTAGGTGCTTAACTGTTCCTCTTCGCTAAAAGCAGAGCAAAAAAAGCCCCTCGTTAAGAGGGGCGAAAAAGAGAAACTGGTTAGAATTCTCTTGGGTGGATGGAAATCAAGTAATGGAAATAAGCATTTGGGTATTAAATGAGTAAAAGAGTTGAGCAGTAGGGTTAACTGATCAACTCATGTTATTTTTACTCGGTTTTGTTCAAACGAGATTCTATCAAGGTGTCAATCACTGCTGGATCTGCCAGTGTTGAAGCGTCACCTAGGTTAGTCACTTCGTTAGCGGCAATCTTACGTAAGAAACGACGCATGATTTTGCCTGAGCGGGTTTTAGGTAAACCGGTTGCCCACTGAATTAAATCAGGTGTGGCTAAGGCGCCGATTTCTTTACGAACCCACTGACGTAACTCTTGACGCAACTCTTCTGTAGGTTCAACGTCGCGGGTTAAAGTAACGTAGGCATAAATACCTTGTCCTTTAATATCATGCGGATAACCTACAACAGCTGCCTCTGCGACCAGTTCATGTGCCACAAGTGCACTTTCAACTTCTGCGGTACCTAGGCGGTGACCAGATACGTTAATCACGTCATCCACTCGGCCAGTTATCCAGTAGTAACCGTCTTCATCACGGCGGGCACCGTCTCCGGTAAAGTACATACCGCGGAAGGTTTTAAAGTACGTTAATGCAAAACGGTCGTGGTCGCCAAAAATGGTGCGCATTTGTCCCGGCCATGAGTCAAGAATAACTAAGTTACCTTCAGCTGCACCTTCAACAATTTCACCCATGTTATCAACCAATGCTGGTTGAACACCAAAGAATGGTCGCGTTGCAGAACCTGGTTTAGTATCCGTTGCGCCTGGTAATGGGCTGATCAAAATACCACCGGTTTCGGTTTGCCACCAGGTGTCGACAATTGGACATTGCTCATTACCAATGACTTCGTGGTACCAGCGCCATGCTTCAGGGTTAATGGGTTCGCCGACCGAGCCCATAATGCGCAGTGAATCACCTTTGTAATCACTGAACTGTTCTTTACCTTCAGCCATTAATGCGCGGATTAATGTTGGCGCGGTATAAAGAATGTTCACTTTATGACGGTCAATCATTTCACCTATGCGTGAAGGTGTTGGCGCATTTGGGACCCCTTCATGAATTAACACGGTTGCACCGTTGGCTAATGGGCCATAAACCATGTAAGAGTGTCCGGTGATCCAACCTACGTCGGCGGTACACCAGTAAACTTCACCTGGTTTATAATCAAATACGTATTCGTGGGTCATTGATGCGTAAACCATGTAACCGCCTGTGGTGTGCAACACACCTTTAGGGTTACCGGTTGAGCCTGAGGTATACAGCAGAAATAATGGGTCTTCTGCACCCATTTCTTCATATGGGCAATGCTCAGATGCCACTTCCATTAATGAGTGCCACCACACATCGCGGCCTTCTACCCAATCAATGTTGCCGCCAGTACGTTTAAGTACAATGACTTTTTCGACGCAATCAACATCAGGATTAGCTATTGCTTCATCAACGCTGCGCTTAAGCGGAATTTTACGTCCACCGCGAACACCTTCATCAGAGGTAATAACGACTTTAGATTTGCCGTCAATCACACGTGATGCGATTGAGTCTGGTGAGAAGCCGCCAAAAACAACAGAATGAATTGCACCAATACGAGCACAGGCAAGCATAGCTACCGCAGCTTCTGGCACCATAGGCATATAAATAGTGACGACATCGCCTTTAACGACGCCTTGGCCTTTAAGGGCGTTAGCAAACTTACAGACATCGGCATGCAGTTCTGCGTAGGTGATTTTACGCTGTTCGTTAGCGTCATCGCCTTCCCAAATAATGGCAACAGTGTCGCCATTTTTTTCAAGGTGGCGGTCCAAACAGTTGGCTGAAGCATTTAGTGTGCCGTCATAAAACCAATTGATTGATAAGTTATGGTCATCAAACGAGGTTTGTTTTATCTTAGTGTAAGGCTTGATCCAGTCAATGCGTTTACCGTGTTCTCTCCAAAAACCTTCTGGATTAACAATAGATTCCTGGTACATTTTTTTGTATTGATCGTTATTGACCAGTGCATTTTCAGCGATAGCGCTAGGCACTTTGTAAAGAGACTGCGAGCTCATAGGGGCTTCCCTTTCTATAAATGGCGTGGTTAAAGTATCATCTGCAACAGGCTTGCAACACTATTAGACCTTGGTCTAGTTTGAGAAAGCCCTTATTATTTAACCTGTTGCACGTGCTAAACTGAGGTTCAATTGTACATATATGCCGCGAATTTAATAGGGCGGCATAATATTGATTGTTTAATCGACAAATATTGCAGGCTTTGAAAAAATAACCAGATAATAATAAGAATGATATCGAATGACTCATTCAATAATTCAAGGTAATGAATCGCGTTATGAATTTAACCCTTTTTGTGGCAATTATTGCCGTATGTTATGTGTCGCTATTATTCACTTTAGCGTGGGGCGCAGAGCGTTGGTATGGCAAAATTAGCCAAAAAGTTCAGTTATGGATTTATGGCTTAAGTCTGGGGGTATATTGTTCGTCGTGGAGTTTTTTGGGCACGGTAGGGCAGTCGGCTAATGACCTTTGGTCGTTCTTGCCTATTTTTGTTGGCCCGATCATCATTTTTACTTTTGGCTTTGGTTTATTGCGCAAAATGGTGGTGGTGTCTAAAGCGCAAAATATCACCTCAGTAGCTGACTTTATTGCCGCCCGCTATGGTAAGTCACAGCTATTAGCTGCGTTAGTCACATTGATTGCCTTATTTGGCATCATGCCTTATATCGCGCTGCAGCTTAAGGCTATGGTGTTTTCGCTTAACTTATTTCAACCTGAAAATTCGCCGCTTAATCCCCAGGGCGTACCATTACTGATCACCTTTATTCTGGCGGTGTTTGCCATTCTTTTTGGTACCCGAAAACTGGATGCTACTGAACATAACCCCGGCATGATGGTGGCCATTGCGTTTGAATCTCTGGTCAAGTTAACGGCTTTTATGCTGGTGGGCGTTGTGATTAGCTTTGGCTATTTTGATGGTTTTGGTGATATTTGGCGCCAAGCTAGTGAACGCGATTTGATTGAGTTTGGTGAGTTACGAGTTGGGGCGTTATTGCCGGAATTGATTGTTGGTATGGCGGCATTTTTGTGTATGCCAAGGCAATTTCATGTGATGGTGGTGGAGTGCGGTGGCGAGTCGGTGCTTAAGAAAGCCCGTTGGATTTTTCCGGTTTATTTAGCCTTATTTGGTATTTTTGTCGCGCCGTTAGCATTGGCGGGGAAAATTCTACTGGGTGACAGTGTTGCTGCTGACACTTATGTGATTAATCTGCCGTTGGCATTAGAGCAGCCCATTATTGCTGTTATTGCATTACTAGGCACTTTATCAGCCGCCACAGGAATGGTGATTGTAGCTGTGGTGACCATTAGCATTATGATTAGCAATGAGTGGTTAGTGCCGATTATGTTGCGTACCGGCCAGATAAGAAAAAAGAACTTTAGCCAGTTTTCACAGTTGTTACTGAATGCCAGACGTTTAGCCATAGTGCTCATTTTAGGGTTTGGTTATATCAGCTATTTAACCCTGGCTGATAGTGACTCGCTGTCGCATTTAGGCATGCTGTCTTTTGGCGCTTTTGCACAACTTGCCCCGGCATTAATTGGTGGCTTGTACTGGAAATACGGTAACCGTAGTGGGGTATTTTTAGGTTTGGGTGTGGGCTTTAGTTTATGGTGTTACATTTTGTTTTTTAGCACCAATGATGTTAGTGCGTTATCGCACTTTGGTGCTAATCAAGGTGTTTTAGAGTCGATTAAACCTAATGTTAGCGATACCCTCATTGCACTTTTAGCCAATATTATTTGTTATGTATTGGGCTCGTTATGGTTTAGAACTGGGGTTGCGGAGCGTATTCAAGCCAGTAATTTTGTTAAACCGTGGCATTTAAAACAAAATGACAATAAGCGCCAAGGCCCTATTGCACAACAAGACTTATTAATTCTTGCGAGTCGTTTTGTTAGCCCCACACGGGCATATGAAAGTTTTAGTCGATTTTCCCCCGATGCCGTTAAAAGTGATAGCTGGCATAAAGCCGCACCCGATGAGCTTATTGCCCACACAGAACACATGTTAGCGGGCATATTGGGGGCATCTAGTGCTAAGTTAGTGATGGACTCTGTCATGCAAGGGCGGGATCTTGCCTTGGATGAAGTATTCAGCTTAGTGGATGAGGCATCATCTAAAATTATGCTTAGCCAGGATATGCTACGTGGTGCGATTGAGCATGCCTATGAGGGCATGAGTGTGGTGGATAAAGACCTTAACTTAATGGCATGGAATTATAAGTATTCTGAGCTTTATCAGTATCCTGACGGTTTTTTAAAACAAGGCATGCCAATCAGTGAAGTGGTGCGATTTAATGCCGCCAGAGGTTTTTGTGGTACGGGTGATATTGAACAGCAAGTGAATGTGCGGGTACAGCATATGCGTAACGGTACACAGCATATTTCTGAGCGCGAAAGAAAGGACGGTAAAGTCATCAAAATTCAAGGTAACCCTATGCCTGACGGTGGTTTTGTGATGACGTTTACCGATATTACCCAATATCGTTTACAGGAAAAAGCCTTAAAAGAAGCCAATGAAACCCTTGAGGAGCGGGTTAAATCTCGTACCTATGAGTTGGCTATGCTTAATAGCGAATTACTGGAAGCTAAAGCCCTGGAAGAGCTGGCTAACGCGTCTAAAACGCGATTTTTAGCCGCCGTGGGGCATGATCTTATGCAGCCTTTGAATGCTGCCAGATTATTTACAGCGTCATTAGCGCAATACCCTAATTTAGATTTAGAGGCACAAACTACGCTTACCCATGTAAACAGCTCATTGAAAACTGCCGGCGAGTTATTGACTGATTTATTAGATATTTCCAAGCTGGATTCTGGCAATGTAGAGGTTAATCGCCGTGACTTTGCTATTGGAGAATTGCTTAATGCCCTGGCGATAGAGTTTGATGCGATGGCGCAAGACAGTCAGATTAATTTTAATATGGTGCGTTCAACATTAACGGTTAACTCAGACCCTGCGCTGTTAAGACGTATTTTGCAAAACTTTTTGACTAATGCCTATCGCTACGCCCGTGGCGGTAGAGTGTTAATGGGTTGTCGCCGACAAGGTCAGTATATCGAGATTCAAGTATTTGATACTGGCTGCGGCATTGCTAAAGACGATATACAAGAAATTTTCCGCGAGTTTAAACGCCTTAACCATCCAAGTAGTCGCAACATTAGCGGATTAGGCTTGGGATTGGCGATTGCGGATAGGATCAGTAAAGTGCTGGGGCATGAAATTAATGTCGCCTCTACACTGGGTGAAGGTTCTATGTTTTCTATCAAAGTACCGCTAGGACAAACCGTGCACCAGGTTGAAACCAAACCAACCGCAAGTTTATTACAACCTCTGGCTGGGGTGAAAGTATTGTGTATTGATAATGAAGAAGCCATTTTAGCGGGATTAGAATCATTATTAACCCGATGGCAGTGTGAAGTGGTGTGCGCCAAAGATTTAGCCGATGCACGGATTAAGTTAGGCCTAAAAGGCATAGCGCCAGATATTGTGTTAGCGGATTATCACCTTGATGATGATCAAAATGGTGTGGATGCGATGGATGGTATTCGTGCCCGATATGGGGAACATTTACCGGGTATTTTGATTACAGCCAACACCAACAAACAGTTAGTAGAGGATGTTGAGAGGCGCGGCTATCATTATATGGCGAAAATGATTAAACCTGCGGCGTTAAGGGCACTTATTTCAAGTTTAGTTAAGCAATGATTTAGTTACGGAATGCTTTTTTAAGGAAAACTATGTTAACTGTGTATGGCGACATTAAATCTGGCAATTGTTACAAAGTTAAATTAGTGCTGGCAATATTAGCCATTGGGCATCGCTGGCATGAGATGGATATTTTACAAGGTGATACCCAGGATGATTGGTATCTTGCAAAACACCCATCTGGCAAAATTCCATTAATTGAAACCGATGATGGCAAACTATTATCAGAATCGAATGCCATTATAGGGTATTTAGCTGAGGGTTCAGGATTGATCCCTGACGATCCATTTGCCAAAGCGCAAATGTACCAATGGATGTTTTTCGAGCAATACAGCCATGAACCTTATATTGCAGTAGCCCGTTTTATTCAGTTTTATTTAGGTATGCCAGACGACCGACTTGATGAATATAAAGCGATGCATAAAAAAGGCTATAAAGCGCTAGATTTAATGGAGCACACTCTGAAAAATTCATCATTTTTAGTGGGCGAGCAATTTACCTTAGCCGATATCGCCCTGTTTGCTTATACCCATGTCGCCCATCAAGGCGGATTTGATTTAAGCCATTACCCTGCTATTAAGCAATGGCTTGCGAATGTTGAGCAACAAATTGGATTTGTGGGAATGATGGATTAGTTTGAACTATCCAATAATTTCATCATCTGGCCAGCTCGTCAGCTCACCATCACGTCAGCTCACCATCTCGCCAGCTCGTCAGCTCATTAGCTCATTAGCTCATTAGCTCGTCAGCTCATTAGCTCGCCACCTCAACAGCTCACCATCACGTCATCCCCGAGATCTTTAATCGGGGATCTCGCTTTATAAGCCGTTTAAATAATAGGGCATTCACTATAGAACTTAGCTATCAGAACTACTGCGACACGCAGCAAGTTTGCCCCTGAAAGTAGGCTATGCCATTCATATCATAGATGGTCACCGCCGCGCTCACACCTGATACTCGTTTAACTTCGATTAGCCCTTAATAGTTTCATCACTTCATCACTTCATCATTTGGTCATCTCACCATCTCACCATCACGTCATCCCCGGGATCTTTAATCGGGGATCTCGCTTTTGTAAGCCGTTTAAATAATAGTGCATTCACTATAGAACTCAGCTGCTAGTAAAGCTTCGACAAGCAGCACTTAACCGAAAAAGTGTCTCATCTGCAGCATACTTACTTCTGTGGAGCTATCGTGCTTTTAGAAATAACATGCAAAAACATATAAAGACTCTCTGGTTGCGAATTCTTGTGAAACAAAGAGTGCTACCTGACGATTTTAAAATCGTTGAAATTATAAGGACACTTGTAAAATCAATTGCTGGTAATCTAGCTTAAAAACATTGCCAGAATTCAATACCAATACGTTGCATTACGCATTGATGCTGTCTACTCTTCGTACTTTAAAAATAATAATAGAAAAAGGTATCTCTATGCAGATTAAAATACCGTCAAAAATCTTCCAATCAATGATGTATAGCGTGCTGCTTATAACTATGGCCGGCTGTTCTCAGCAGTATGCTTCAGTCGAAAAAGCCGCTGTTGTTCAGCCGGCGCAAGAAAAGTTTAAAGTCATATTTGGTGGTACTGATGTTGGTGGCATGACAGTTAATCGTGATGGTCAAAACATCGACATTGATTTTTCATTCAGTAATAACGGTCGCGGTGCCAGTTCACAAGAGGTGTTACAGCTGTCTGATAAAGGTTTACCCATTGATTGGCAAATTAGTGGTAAAACGGTTTTCGGCAATGAAGTGAATGAGCAGTTTAGCCTTAAAGGTAATAGGGTGAACTGGCAGAGTTCATCTGAAAGTGGCAGTGCTGAGTTTAACCCTGATGCGTTATTCATTGCGCAAAACGCTAGTCCTTATGCGCTTTACATCTACGCCAAAGCCTTGCTTGGGCAACCGACATTGTCATTATCGGCATTGCCTGCTGGCGAGCTGACGATTAGTCAGGTTAGTAAAGTTGTGCTTACCGATGCGAATAACGCTAAGGTGAATGCGACGATTTATGCCGTTAAAGGAATTAATCTTGACCCAAGTTATATTGCCCTTGATGACAATCAGCTAATGCTTGGATATTTGTCGCCACGTGTGGTGATTATTCGTGAGGGATTAGAAGCACAAAGTAAGGTGTTAAGTGATTTAGCGGCTAACTTGAATGCTAGCCGATTTGAAATAATTGCCCAGAAAGCGATTCATCAATATGACAAGCCGATACGGATTAACAACGTTAGAATATTTGACCCTGTAAGCCTGCAGCTGACTGCGGCTAAATCTGTTTTGCTTGAAAACGATAAAATTAAGGCTATTGAAGCCATGGTTGATTCGGCAAAAGAGGGCGAAGTACTCATTGAGGGTAACGGTGGTACATTAATTCCTGGTTTGTATGAAATGCACGGCCACATGAGTGATAACGATGCCTTACTGAATGTATTGGCAGGCGTCACCTCTGTTAGAGATATGGGTAATGAAATTGACATTCTCGACCCATTAATCGACAAAATTGAAACTAATCAAATTATTGGCCCACGCATTACCAAAAGTGGTTTTATTGAGGGTAAAAGCGAGTTTTCCGCGGCGACCGGTGAGATAGCATCTACTGAGCAAGAAGCGGTTGACCTTGTGAATATGTACGGTGAAAAAGGCGGTTATTTTCAAATAAAAGTATACAGCTCGATTAATGGTGAGTGGGTACCTGCTATGGCTAAAGCCGCTAAAAAGCATGGTATGCGCATAACTGGGCATATTCCTGCTTTCTCAAACGCTGATGAAATGATTGCTGCAGGGTATGACGAAATTACCCATATCAACCAGGCAATGCTGAGTTGGGTGCTTGATAAAGATGAAGATACGCGCACGCTTTATCGCATTACTGGCATGAAACGTTTTGTCGATTTAGACCTCAATAGCGACAAAGTACAACATACCTTAAATACTATGGTGGCAAAAAATATTGCGGTTGATCCCACCATCGTTATTCATGAATTAGGTTTAACGGCTAGAAACGGTGAAACCCGTATTGGCGTTAAAGATTATATCGACCATATGCCGATTGGCGAGCAAAGAAGCGCGAAAGTGGCCTTATTAAATGTAGCCGATGAACAAGAGGATAAAGATTATCGCCTAGCGTTTGATAAAGTGATTGAAACACTGGCATTGATGCACAAAAAAGGCATTTTACTGGTTCCGGGTACCGACTTAGGTGGCGCTTTTGAACTGCATCGTGAGTTAGAGTTATTCAAAAAAATAGGTATGACTAATGCTGAAGTATTGCGCCGGGCTTCTTATGATATGGCGAATTATTTAGGCTATGGCGAGCAGCTTGGCAGTATTGAAGTGGGTAAGTATGCTGACTTTTTCTTAGTGCCTGGTGATCCTATTGCAGATCTTCGTGCCATTAAGACGGTGGCTATGGTGTCAAAAGGCGGGGTTATTTATTTTCCGAGTGAAGTTTACCCTGAATTTGGCATAAAGCCTTTTACCGCAATTCCGACCGTTGTTGAATAACTAACTTGAGTGTGTTTGCTAAATAATGTGAACACCCTTTAACGATAAAAAGCCTGTCGGCTCACATAGAGTTTTTAATGATCATTCAACCACATGTTTATTTTATACCGTTAAATAATCAGCTTAGTCGAATTCAGTTTGAACAGGGATTGGCATTAAGCTGGTTAACTGAGGATGAAATAAACAAGGTGCATCGTTATAAAGCTGAGCAGGCTCAACATAATGCATTACAGGTTCGGTTAGCATTGCGGGCGGTTTTATCCATGCACAGTGATGTGCTTCCACATCAATGGTTATTTGAATATGGTGATAAAGGTAAGCCAAGTTTATCTGCTGAGCTATTTGAGCAAACGGGGTTACATTTTAACTTAAGCCACAGTGGTGACTGGTTAATGATTGGAGTGTTGCTCTGTGCTGAAGCTAGCTCTGGTATTAGCTCTGGTGATAGTGAACGTCGCCATTATGGTGTGTTCAAGGCGATATTATTTGGTCTTGATATTGAACGTGTGCGTGCCAGTACCCATATTCAGCCTATTTTGAATCATTACTTTACTGACAATGAAGTGGCTGATTTAGTCGCCTTACCTGATGCGCTACAACGGCAACGTTTTTTTGATTTATGGACCTTAAAAGAAGCCTTTATTAAAGCGACGGGTAAGGGATTAGCACAATCATTAAGCTCATTTTCGTTTTCATTTAATGATAACAAGGTGTTTCAAGCAGACTGTTTTTCTGTATCTAAAAATGCGCCTGCTGTTGCGTTTGAATCTGCTGTTGTCAAGGCCGCTGAGCGCGCGCCATCACCGATATTATGCCGCCATGATGACGTGCATTTTACTGCTCCGGTTACCGATAACTCACAATGGACTTGCCGCTTTGGGCGCTTGACTGACAGCTATCGATTCAGTTTTTGTATCGGGACGGATGCTGTATTGAGTGGCAGTAATGAAAATGGTAGTGATGATTTAGCGGGTGGTGTAAAAATCACTGAGCCAATAATGGTATTAACATCATTGGCTCAGTTGTTGTCTTAATTATTGTGAACAACGATTGTGATCAAATACTGTTGTGATCAACTGTTGTCAACAGCTTAGTACTTAGCCGCTTGGTCTGGTTTTGGTAAACTAGAGAGAATAAATTCGCGTAAATCTTGATTAGATTGCTTTAAATCCTCATAACGTAAATACATCATATGGCCACTTCGATATCCTTTAAACGACAGTCTGTTTTTCATCAAGCCGCTGCGGTCTAACTGCCACATGGTGTACTTGGCATCAAAATAATTGGTTGCGCCATCATAATAACCTGATTGGATCATGACATTTAGGTAGGGGTTTTGTGCCATCGCTAAACGCAAGTCCTCACCAGAATGATCATTACTTCTATCCCACGGATGAACCGGGCCAAACATGTTGTATTTTATATCCGTTTTGTAATTTAATTCAGTGCGAAGATAATCATTAATTGCTGGGGTAAAGCTGTGCAACCATGAAGTAAGCTCTGCGTTGTAATCTGGGCGTGCGCCGACTGTTTTTTCATCAATACCTAAGTAGCGCGAGTCTAATCGTCCAACCGTTTGTTGACGTTCACGCAGTAAGGTTTTCCAAAAGTAGTCGGTGTCGATATCTAGATTACTTTGCAATACTTCAGTCACACTTAAGCCTGAATAATGCGCCACTTGCTTAGCAATACGTTGTTTTTCTTCATCATCAATAAAGCTTCCCTTGGCTAATGCTGGCAAGTACTGGTTAATGGTAAAGTTTTCAACCTCGGCAAGTAGCGGGGTTAAATCCTGCTGCTGTAGATCTTCTGCTAATACCTTATGATACCAGGCGGTTGCGGCAAAATAGGGCAGGCGATTAGCGGTTTTTACCGGCCCATTACGTTCTATACCTATGTCGGTAGGTGACACTAGGATGACGCCATTAGGATACATCCATTGGTTTTTTTGTAACTCTAGTGCTAATCCCGATACTCTTGTGGTGCCATAGCTTTCACCGATTAAATACTTAGGTGAGCGCCAACGCTCGTTTCGTGACACAAAGGTAGTGATCCATTCTGCTAAATAACTCACATCAGCATTGACACCGAAAAACATTTTCTGTTGCTCATCTTTAGAAGGCATTTTGCCTTCTGCATCGGGCAGGACACGTGAGTAACCGGTATTAACCGGGTTAACGAATACAATATCGGCCACATCTAAAATAGAGTAATCATTACTTTTTACCCCATATGGCTGTAATGGGTAGCCTTCATTATCAACATTGAGTACGCGCGGCCCTGTGTAGGCAACATGCATCCACACCGATGCTGAACCTGGACCGCCGTTAAAAGAGATAACCAGAGGGCGGCTACTATTATCTTTAATATCAGTGCGTTGGTAATAAGTATAAAATAGAGTGGCGGTAGGGTTACCTTGTTCGTCCCAAACGGGTTGCGTGCCGGTAGTCGCGCTATAGGCTATTTTTTTATCTAATATAGTCGTTTTGTGCTCAGTGATAACTGTCTGATCGATTGGTATTTGACGTTTTACCCTGTCAGCTGTGTTACTGCTGTTATTAGTACTGCTATTACTCGTACTATTGTCGGCTGCATAACTGGCTGAGGTGGATAAACTTAATTGCATGCAAAATAGTACAGTACAGGATGTGACCAGAAGTTTGCGCATGGTAAAGTCTCATTTTTTGTTAGGATTTAACTGCAGATTAACATGTAACTCGACAAACAGAGTTCAGTCAGCATTACCAATTTGTAACACTTTGTATAACAAAAAGCCGCCATCAATATAAATTGATGGCGGCTTTTTATTCGCTGCTGTGCTTATTTAGCTGATGTCGTTATTTAGCTAAAGGCACTATTTCAAATTGTTCGTCAAATTGAACCAAGGTTGATGCAATTTTGCCAAAGGCAGTTTGATCACCGGTTAACTTGGCTTGCTTAGTTTCAAGTAATGACTTTAAGTTTGTTTGCCCAAGTAAAATTTTAGTCACATCATGCTGGTTGATGGTTAATGTGGCGCTAGCCGTTTTCAGTGTGTCTACTTTCACGTTACTTAAGTTGCCGTTACTTAATTCAACATACAACTTATTGTCTGATTGCACGTCAGGGTTAACCACATTTAGGCTAACAAATCCGACTTCAGCCGCTTTTATGCTGTCGACTTTTACCGCTAAAAAGTCAAATAAGGTCGACATATCCATTTCACTTAATACATCCGCAGATGCCGATTTTGGTGCGCCGGGTTTAATACCCACCCGCAGCTCTTGGGCGCCTGTTAAGTATATATTTCTCCACCCAGCGCCCTCGGCTTGATAGCCTAATTGCTCATAAGTGTCTGCTAACATGTCTCTAGCCACTTTGTGGGTAGGCTCTGCAACCACGACCTTATTTAATACTGTGGCGACAAAACGATACTCACCCTGGCTGAAATCTTCTTTAGCATTGGCTATGATGTTATCAACTCCGCCCATATAGCGCACAAATTGAGTGGCTTCTGATTGTGTGGGTAATGGATTTAGGTTGGCTGGATTCATGTCAAAGTAGCCTAAATACATGTTGTATACCGCTTTGGCATTATGGCTGTAGGTGCCGTGATATCCGTTGGTATACCAAACATCTTTTACGTTTTGCGGTATGGTGTCCATAATCGCATCACCAATATCCTGTATCACTACGCCCTGGTTGGCTAAACGTAAAGATTGGTTGTGCACCAAGCCATAGTTGTCACGTTGCATACGTAGGTAATCATTCACTTCAGTGTTACCCCAAACCGGTGCTGAGTGAGAAGCAAAAGCCACTTGCACATCTTCACCAAATGCATTGATCATTTCATTAATGTCTTTTGACCATTTTAATGCGTCCCTGACTTTAGCGCCTCGAAGCGTGTACACATTATGCATGCCGTCATAGGTTAGCTCTGCGGTCCATAGGGCTTTCATTGATGGAATATAGGTGACCATCTCACTTGCACCTTCTGTACCTGATGCGTCCATAAACACCATTTCAATACCGTCGATTGTTAAGGTTTCCCATTTACCTTTTTGATTTAGCTCATAATCAGGTTTAACGTAGGTGACTTCACCTTTTGACAAGCCTTTGGCTAATGCAGCATCAACAATACCGTGAGCGTGCTTACCTAATGTTGCACCATATTGATAAGCGGCGCGACGACTCATTGCATTACCCGCCAAGACGTTTTCATCGACAATTTCAGTGGTGATGTTGTGCGATCCATATACCTTCACATCTGGAAACATCTGTTGTACGCCTCTTGCCCCGCCAAAATGGTCGGCATGGCTGTGCGAGTAAAGCATGGCAACAACGGGTAGATCATTGCCTTCAGGTAGGTTGGCTAAGGCAAATTTTAACGACTGGCTGGCAGCTTCTTTTGTCAGCAACACATCATATAAAATCCAGCCGGTTTTACCGCGAATAAGGGTTAAATTAGATAAGTCAGTCCCTCTCACTTGATAAATACCATCAGTGACCTTGTACAAACCATCTGACACCATATTAAGCTGAGCTTGACGGTATAAAGATGGGTTAACTGAGTCTGGGTATTGTTCACTTATAAAGCTAAATTCCGCCCGCAGAATGGCTTCTGTTTCTTTATCGAGTTTAGTGATGAGTTGATGATTAAAGCGCTTAAACGCGGTTTTATCTTCAAATTTCAATGTGCTTGCAACCGCTTTATTTGCGTCAATTGTCGCCTGGGTTGCTGGCTTACCTTGATAATCAACACTGATATGGTCGTGCTCATGTTGAGCTGCAAACGCATTAAGTGCGAAGGTGTTGATGATAACAAAAGCGATAGTCGTTTTTTTCATTTTCATTCTCACTGTATTGTAATGTTAAAATAAGCTGTTGTTTAAACTTGATGTACTTATAGTAACCAGCTAAATGCAAAAGATAACTATAGCTAACAATTGGTAATACATTTATTGTATAAATGTAATCGGGGTGAGAGAACGATAGGGTTTAAGGTGGAATGAGTGAAAGTCAAGCAAACGCGGGTATCTGAAAATATTGATATATTTAGTCAGTTAGATCTCAATTTAATTAGAGTTTTTTGCACTGTGTGTGAATTGAATTCTATAACCCTTGCCGCCGAGAAGCTTGACTTAACCCAGTCATCGGTAAGTAATGCCTTAATACGGCTTAAAAAAACCTTAGGATGTGAATTGTTTATTCGAGTCGGCAGGGGTATTTCACCTACATCAACCGGCTATTTTTTGTATGAAAGCCTGTCGCCTTTAATGACGCAGTTAGCGCAAACCCTTCAGTCGGTTCAAGATTTTGACCCTAAGTTATCTACTCGGGTATTTCAGGTTTATGCTAACGAGGTGTTAATCGATTTGCTGCAACCTGTCATTTATCAGGCTTTGCTAGACACTAATATTGAGATTATTTTTCGTGAAGCGCCATTAAGTGAAGATCAATTATATGAAGACTTATCACATAATAAAGTCGATTTAGCGTTAGATATTGCTTTGCCGTATTACCGCAATGTGAAGCATAAGCTAATCGCACAAGAGAGCTTGGCTTGTATTGTTAGACAAGATCACCCTGAGTTTTTAGACAGTATATCGTTTGAGCAATTTTTTAATGCTAAACATGTATTGTATAAAATGCGCCGTGAAAACCAGACAGTAATAGAGTTTTCTTCAATTGAGAAAATGCCTATGCGTAATGTCTATTCTGAGCAGTCTTCACTGTTGAGTATGATGTCGATGGTCAGTAAATCTGATGCGATTGGTATTTCTTCGCAAACTTATGCGAAAAGTTACGCTAAGTTATTTAATTTACGAATATTACCGCTGCCGTTTGACACTAAGCCAATCAATATATATAGCATTTGGCCGACTCGTTACCATAAAGATAAAGCCAGTCAGTGGTTAAGGGAGTTAATCAGCGTGAGTATGGCGGAATCATTTGGTTAATGGCTTATATCGCCACTAACCAATTATTGCCATTAACCGATTTTTCAATGCTTAAGACATTTGTGAATCTTTCAGGCAGTGCTTGTAGCGGTTTTCTACTGCGTTATTGTCTGTATTAAACGGCTACAAACTGCTGCAAAATTCATCTTGAAAGGTTAATAGCGCCTAGCTTACTGTCTTGCTAAACGATTTGATTCCGGTGGATTTTCAAAATCACTGCGATACGGGTTAATGTCTAGACCGCCTCGTCGTGTATAGCGTGCATAAACAGTTAATTTTGAACAGCCGCAATAGCGTTTTAAATCAACAAAAATCCGCTCGATACATTGCTCATGGAACTCATTATGCTGACGGAAAGATATCAAATAGCGTAACAGCTTTTCACGGTCTATTTTTGGCCCTTGATAACGGATCATCACGCTACCCCAATCTGGCTGAGACGTAATTAAGCAATTAGACTTCAGCAGGTTAGAGTTTAGGGTTTCAGCAACGTTTTTTTCTTCAGAGCCACTGCCCAACAACAAGTCAGAGTTAAAGTCATAATTGTCGACTTCAATGTCCAGATCATCAATACAGGTACCTGGCAGTTCAACGATTCGTTCTAGATTAAAGTGTTTAGGCTCAATCACTTTAACAACCACATCACCCTGGGCGCAGTTTGCTAAGTCTTTTTGTAATATTTGCTCAACGGTGGAAACACTGTCGAATTTTGTCTGATTAAAGCTGTTTAAGTACAACTTAAATGACTTTGATTCGATTAAATTAACACTGTTTATATCAAGGCTGACTTCAGCGATGGCAACCATTGGCTTACCTTTGCTGTTTAGCCAAGATAATTCATAAGCTGTCCAGATATCTGTGCCATGAAAGGGTAAATCATTGCTTAAATCAATAGCATTTCGGTTCAGTTTACGCGGGACCCCTTGCAGCAGTGATACATCGTACTCAGCTTGATACTCGGTTGTTTGGCCTAAAGTTAGGCCTTTGAGTGCTTCTGCATCACTATAAGGATCGTGATTGTGTGTCATCTAATCGGTTTCCATGTCAAAATATCGCTTTATTATAAACTACGAGAAGCACTAGTGTCTTGTTCAACCGCACTTGAAAATTTTATAAATAAGTATCTGCTCGCATATCAAGATGCACTGTCGGAATTACCGCGATATTACCCTATGGGTGAAGACTCTGCTTGTATTCAAGGTCAGTTCGAGCAAAACAGTGATCATGCAGTATATTTTAAACCTTTTAAACGTAAAACATCAGCAGACTTTAGTAATGTTGAGCATGCGTTAGAACTATCACTGCATGATGATATTAATCAATATTATGGTCAATTCTATAGCGCACCATTAATGTTTACCTCTTCCTGGGGCGAAGGGGAGTTACTGCAGACGTGGAATCAACAAGATTTTGAATATCTGCAGCAAAACATGATTGGCCATTTAATGATGAAAAAAAAGCTTAAACAAGAGCCAACCTGGTTTATTGGGGTGTTAGGCGATGGCGATCAAATGCTAACGGTTGATAATGAATCCGGTGGTGTTTGGATTGAAATACCTGGTGATAGGCCTAAACAAAGGTTAGCTGATTCATTGAGTGCTTTTATTGATCAACTTTCGCCAAGAATTACTCCGCCAATTAAACCCGATACCACGGAAGATACCGAGTGGCAGCATCCGGGTATTTGGCAACGTATTAAATTGATGTGGCAATATCTGTTACGTAAAAAATAAACAATTTATTGATGATCCCATGACAGGTTTGAGATGATGCGGCAGTTTTCACAGCGGAAGTGAAACATATCTAATAACGGCTCATCTAGTTTCCAATCAGCACTGTTACACTTAGGGCAAGTTCGGTTTTGCTCTGCGAGTAAGCTTTCACCACCGACTCGATACAAATAGTAGTAGGTTGGAATTTGGGTCAGGTATTCTATTCTGCCGCATAAATCACGGCCTCGCCTGAACAGGTCGCTAGTGACTGTGCTTATTTCTTCAAGTGCAGCAAATTCTGCTTTGGTTGCGGCAGCCATTTGTAACTCATCACATGCTTGCCATTCGCTTTGCCATTTTATGATGCGCTTATGATCACCATTAAAGGTAGCGGGGATCTGATAAAGCGGAATTGGCAGTAAGTTATCTCCGCTTCTTAATGGTGAACACATATGTACATAACTGGTGTAAAGCAGCTGCCAACTAGCCGGTTCAGTGTTACTGACCTCTGAATTAATGTCCTGACCAATAAACTTTTCCCTTGGTGCAAGCAATTTAGCTTCAGTTAATCCATTTATCGCTGATTTGACCCAGGGGCTGTTATGGCGTTTTGCTAAGCTGGTTTTTTCTGGCAGCATCAAACGCGCTTTAAATTCACCATCGTTAAACGCCACTGCAAATTCTCTGCCCAGTATTTGGCCGTTGGCACGTAGTGCTTCTAAATAATGATTAATGGCTTTTTCTGCACTGGAGATAGTGGTATCTGCAAAAGGTTCAAAGCGTAATTCAATAACAAACATTATGGTGCCTTTTGTGCTAAAGGTTGTTCAGCCTTTTGTTCCGCTTGCTGGTCGAGTTGTTGCTCAAGTTGTGTGATACGCGACATTAGTTGATTAATTTGTTGCTGCATCTTGTGTTGCTGTTCTGCCACTTCGGTCAAGCTGATGTTGTTTTGCAGTTTATTTTCTGATTCTTCCGTCGGCACAAAATCAGCAATACCTTGCCATTCAGATTTAGGTATTGCTTTAAATTGCTGAAGCCCTTGAACAATTAATGGCATAGGTACTTTGCCCACTCGGCCTTTAATTAAGGCAACGCTGGGAGTATGTCCATTGATGGCGATGGCTTTAGCAGCCGCGATAACGTGTTCAATTGGACTCATAAGTGGTGAAAATCCTTGTTTTTTAGTAGTGAGAAATACTACTTTATTATTATTACACTATTAATTTATATAAAATCAATAGCATACGTTTTGGCATGAAAATAGCATTAAGGAATGTTAATTGAACTGTAAGTGTTAACTTATTCAATAGCTATTTATTCTAACAAAAAGGAAATAACATGAAATCAAAATTAATGGGCGCAGCGCTAATTACCGCAATATCTTTAGGCTTAAGTGGCTGTGTATTAAATGTGGGTGATCATGAGTCTGGAAAAAGTCACGACTATTGGGAAGTACAACAAGAAAAAAACCGCGATAGTCTAACAAAACTGTCGTTAGGAATGACCTTAGATCAAGTGCAAGTGATTATGGGCACCTCAGACTTTAGTGAGGCATTTGTGAACCAGGCAGATAAAGAACAGGTTAAAGTATTATTTTATCGTACCCAGTGGGCGAAAGGCGATGGTAAAACAACCAAAGATGAATGCACACCTATTGTATTTAAAAATAGCGAGTTAGTAGGCTGGGGCGATACAGCCTACAAACAAATTTAAGTTTCATCTAGCCTAACCGCTAATGTCTAGCTAGTACGAGTCGATCTTAGCATAACGTCCAATTGGTCTATCACCTCTGACCATTGGGCGTCTTGATTTAGTGCTTCTTTGAAGAAGGTTTTTTGGGCCAAATTCCAAAATGGTGCATCAATCAATAATGTGTGGTCATCTATTTGATGACTAGCAATAAATGCCGCCACTTCATTTTCCCCATAAGCTAAGCCTAGTTGCATAAATAAATGATTCAAATCTGTTTTAGTGGTATCCATTTTAGCTCCTCTGGTTTTAACCAGTATTACTGCCGTAGCCGCTAATTGCAAACCCACTGTGGTTATAATTTATTATCCAGCTTTAATTGGTGATTGTTTCAAACTTGTTAACTTGCTAAGTTAATGTTGAACGTAAAATAGTCAAGGAACAATAATGGATAACAAAACCTTGGAACAATTTAAAGCAGTGTATCTAACGGCTGAAGACTTGCGTGTAGCAGCCTCTATTATTTATAACGCGTATCACGATGACCCATTCTTTTTAAAGGTATTTGGCAACCAAGATAATAGTATGTATGAACAAAAGTTACGTGCAGCTATTCGTGAAGAATTAAATGAGCTTTGGCAGCAAGAACAACCTTTAATTGGCTGGTTTGATGGTGAGCGACTCATTGGGGTGGCTTGTGTTATTACCCAGCAAATTCCGATTGGTCAATCACGCTACTGGCATTGGCGTTTGAAAATGGTGTTAGGCACTGGTTGGAAGTCTACTCAGGGATTAATGGAAAAAGAAACCTGTTTATTAACACACTTACCCTCTGATAAATGCGGAATATTGCAGTTTATTGCATTAGCACCTACTCAGCAGCGCAAAGGTAACGGTGCCAAGTTAATTCAAGCAGTATTGAGTTGGTGTGATGAACAACCCCAACTTGATGGCATTGGCGTATTTGTTAACAATCCAGTTCATAATAAGGTGTTTAGTCACCAGGGATTTAAAAGCATAGCCAGTGTAACGATTGGTGAGGTTGAAGGTGAAATCTTATTTTATGCAAAATGAATGGTAAGCGATGATGAGTAAACAATATAAAACGTTTAAAGAGTTTTACCCATTCTATTTATCTCAGCACCAAGACTTAGTATGTAGGCGACTGCATTACCTTGGCAGCACCATTATTATTGTTTGGCTAATCAATACTTTTATTAACCAGCAATGGTGGCAATTAGTTTGGTTGCCGGTGATTGGTTATGGTTTTGCTTGGATTGGACACTTTATGTTTGAGAAGAATCGTCCAGCTACTTTCACTTACCCTCTATATAGCTTACTTGGAGATTGGGTAATGTACGGGCAAATGTTAAAAAGAGTGTTATCAAAGTTGATTGCTAAGCTTTAAGTGCCCAGTATTTTGTAAGCCTTATCCTACAGTTGTGTAGGTGTTATTAGGTTTTGCTGTAGTACAAAATCAATCATTAATATTTATTTAAATATATATCAATACCTTACGATTTACCTTTGTTTTTTGTTGGGGATATCTTTTTAGTTGTGTTGGTGCGATGTGTTTTAATGCAGGCCGTTCGATATACAATAGTTACATCAAGTGAATGAGGTCACTAGGTTTGCTCAGGAAGAGCAATAATATGACCTCACCATTTTGAATTTCAGGGATGAAACAAGGACACGCTCAAGGATTATGGGCATGAGCTCGGTAAATGGATAGCCGAAACAAGGATGAGTGGAAGCGTAAGCTAACACAAGGAATCAAGGATAGGATTGCAGGATGCACAGGGACGATTCAACGGATTTGAATTTTCAGCCATGGATGACTGAACAATGGATTGAACTCAACTTACATTAGTAAAGGAATGTTGAGATAAAAGGAACAGGGAGCCGCTAGGATAGCGAATCGCAAGGATGGAGCAGGGAGCACAAATTTAGCAGGATGGCTAACGACAGTGTTAAATGGGCACAACCTTTTTAGGTTGTGCCTTTTTATTGGCTGTAAGTCATTTCCCTAAGCTATTGTTGATGGCTTAACTCTACAGTCTTTGTGAGATATATCTCACAAAGACTGTAAGCCTAATAGGTTATTAATAATAACAGACCACTTACATTTATAACCTTTTCAATTGATATTAAAGGTTTTTTTGTTTTATGTGTTTTGTAGTCTTGTTTGTTTTTTTGTTGCGGATATGTTTAAGCCTATTATGGTTTAAGGGTTTCCACTATTATTACTGCAGCTAAGGAAAGCGCGACATTGGAAATGTGATTAGGCAGGATGCTTATACAATGGATGTGTTGTTATGGAAGACAACGAAGCTGTAATAAAGGATAAAAAACTCGTTTTATGGATAAGGCGAGATAAGTGTCTAGGATTGACACTTAACATAGTAAAACCCATCAGGATGATGTGGATAAATAAAATGAATTTCAAGGATGATTCAAGGACACGCTCAGGATGGAGCAGGCTCGGTCAAAGGATAATCGAGTAAGAAGGACAGTACGTAAGTACAAGGATTTTCAAGGATAGAACACGGATAGGTGCAGGAGCAGCATATACGCATGGATGGTGCAGGGAGCAACCAAAATAGCGGGATAGCTTAACAAGAGATCAGAAGGCCGTGACTTTATGTCGCGGCCTTTCTTTCTGTGCAGATTAAAGCCTGCTACTAATGTAATCGGCATAGCCCACTAAAGCTGTCTAGGTGTTGACCTGTGCTTTTAAGTGATTTGATACTTTAAAGCTCGGCTGATTAAAGCCTGCAATTTCTATCTTTTCACCTGTTTGGGGATTACGCCCATTTTTAGGTAGATAAAACCGTAATTCAAATGTCCCAAACTGCGGAATATACACCTTTTCCCCTTCACAGAGTGCCTGGTGAATTGTTGCGAGAATATGTTCCAATTGAGTTTTGCACTGTGTTTGTGGAATATCGAGTTGCTGTGACATTTTACAAATTAACTGTTTTTTATTCATAGAGAAAGCGTATTTAATTGAGTGATTGGCATCGTTAGAGCTTTATAGCAATTATATAGCTTGAGTCCCAATTAACTCTTGTTTATTTAACTTATGCGGTTAATTTTAAAACGTTTTTTAACAAATTATTATCTTGCCTGTTATAATTGTTAACTAACAGCCTATTGAATAATAGACTGCATTATACTGCTTTAGGGCAGTGAGCTTGATTGCTGTTTTGCAGTATATTGAAGCAAATAAGGCTGCACACTGAAGCATACAAGATTTAAATTTAATTAACCTTGTTGGTTTGTCTGTGTGTGTGTTAACATTCGCGCGCTTTATTTTGAGTCGTCGTTGGTCGAGAACGGTGACGTCCTTTATTTTAATTATTAAGTGAGTATTAACATGTCTTACACTATTAACGCCGAAATCCGCACTGAAGTCGGGAAAGGTTCGAGCCGCCGCCTACGTCACGCTGATATGGTACCTGCTGTAATTTATGGTCCTGGTAAAGAGCCTATTTCAATTAAGTTCTTACACAAAGACATCATCAACATTCAAGAAAACAAAGATTTCTATGATGGTTTAACTATCGCCGTTGACGGTAAAGAAATCAAAGTTGTTCCAAAAGCAATGCAACGTCATGCTTTTAGACACCTTATCGAACATGTTGACTTCATATTTGCTTAATCGCATCTATGTGAAAAAAGCGCCTTAAGGCGCTTTTTTTGTGCTTGAAATTTACTTTTTACTCAGCAAGGCAAACTAGTCTTATACCAATATCACTCAAGGGACCAATATCACTTCAAGGCATATTGATGTAGAAATAGTTTACTAATCAAAATCGTAGTTATAATAAATATCTAATGATTGGCTAATCGTCCCAGATACTGTTTCAAGGTAAAGCTGTGATAATAGGTAATATCTTACTGTCATTTCATAGCCTGGGTTAAATACGCCAATACCATATTTAATCATTAAATCTTCACCAATGAATCCACTGATAGCCATTCTGCCATCATCATTTGCATCTAATTGTACATTAGAAAAACCAAACTTTTCTATAACGCCTCTGGCTGTTGATCCAATGTTGTTGATAGCACCACCATCCACTTGTGAGCCTAGGCTTAACGCTGCCCCCATCATTAATGAGTTACTTTGTTGATCATTAGTACTGCTAAATCCTTTGCCCGTTAAGATGTAAGAAAGAACCTCTGCTTGCTCTTTTGCTGGATTGGAGAAGACTGTAACCGTTGGACGCATAGGCGTGCCAGTTACTCGCACTCCTGCGGTTAAGTCCTCTTCTTTGATTTCTTTAATCGCTTCAATATTTAAGTTGGGAACCTCAATTGGCCCAACAAACTGCACTTCACCGGCATTAATTTTAAGGGTTTGGCCCATAAATTTGTAGTTACCATTGGTGACTCTAATATCACCAAATAATAATGGTGGCTTAAATGCCTGTTGCTGAAGTCTGAGACTACCGGCTAATTTTCCGGTTAATCCCATACCATCAATGGATAATTCATTACCAACATTGATATTGATGTCGGCCAAAATGGCATAGGGGCTAGTTTTCACCTCTAATTCAGATATTGAGTCATTAAATATCACATCATTTGATACGGCGACTCCGCCCTCGGAAAGCTGCATTATTTTAATTTGACCAGAAGGAATATCTAATGCGCCTTTAACTGAAACTTGCTGCATATCAAATTGAATATTAAGGTTTGGCGATACATTTAAAATAGCGATGGGCGGCTGAATAACCGCAAGATTATCCCCTTTAAAGCTTATGTCTCCGGACACTTGTCCATTAGGCCAATAGAGCGAACCATTAACTAAGGCTTGTCCATCACCAATATGAAGTTGACCATCCAATGTTGCCTGTTGACCATTAAGTTGCAAGCCAAGGTATATTTTTTCCAGCAAGGTTGGGTTAGATGAAAGCGCAAAAGCGCCTTCTGCTAGTTTTATGTTGCCTGTCAATTCAGGGGTGTCTAAACTGCCAGCTAATGCAATTCGGCTAGATAAGTCACCTTGAAGTGTTTGAATTCTTGGGAAAAACTCTCCAAAGGGTTCAAGGTTGAGTGAATTTATGTGAATAAATCCATCTAAACTTTTATCTGGGGTCACATTGACATTGATTTCAGCTTGTAAGCTGGCGATGCCCTCTGAATCAGCACTGATTGTGGTACGTAATTGCTTCTCATCTAAATTAGCTGTGAGCAATAGCTGTTGATAATCAATGCTGACGATGTTGTTAGTATTACGAATTAACTTAATATTACCCGGTAAAAGGGTGAAATTGATCGATGCTGTCGGCTTATGTTTAGGTTGCCAATTAATTTGACTGGTTAATGCAGCATTACCGTTCCAATCAATATTTTTTGACATTATTGGAGCAAAAAGTTGACCTGGATTACCACTGAAGTTTATCTCAGCCTGGCCTGTAGGCCCGAGGGTGACATTGTTGGTGAGGCAAAATTTATTACTGGGATGGCTGATACAAAAAGCCCCTATGTTGCCTCTATTTTTTAGTTGATCCCATGCTAATGAAAGAGGCGCATCTAATTGCCAGCTCCCCAGTATATTGTCAATATTCAACTGGTTAAGTTGGGCGCTAATCGTTTCTTTTTTAAGATCAGTTTGGCTGATTAATTCACTTTTAATGCTGGTATCACCGCTGGTGTTCATTGAACTTGTTTGTTGGCTTTCATCGCCCTTGCTGTCGAGTTGTAAACTAGTGAGTTTATAACCCTTATAATAAATATTCTGACTGCTTAGTGATAACGAATACTGATGCTTGTCAAATGGCAGATAATGCGCTTTTAAGCTCAGATTATCTAATTTTGCTCCCAGATAGCTTGTGCTTTGCATTTCGGCGCTGAGATCGACATTAGGATGACTATTTTCACCAGTGACATTCACTTTGGCATGCAAATTACCTCTAGCACCCGCTAGCCATTGGCTTAGATCGGGGACGTTCAGCTCTAGGTTGATATCCCACATTTCATCAACTCGACCATTAACAAATAAGTCAGCACCTAAAGCTGTAGCATGCAGGTTGTTAGCATTAACGGTAAAGTCTTGATCAACGATAACTTGTCCTTCGAGCGTCAAAGGGTAGCCATTCATGCGTCCTTGTAAGCTAGCGTCATCGATACCTATGTTCCATTTATTATTAGCAATGTTGCCATGGGTGGTGAACTGACCGCTAATTTTACTGCGCATTGGCAAATGTTGATTTAACCATTGGATATGCTGTAGCCGAAGATCTTGCATGTTGACATTAACTTGCCACGAGATGTTGTCCGCTAAGTTTATATCGCCAGCAATATTAAATTTACCTGCCTCGGAAACAATATCAAGGTTATTGAATGTTAGGGTTTGTTGCTGGTAAGCGAATGTGGAATCTAAGCTCAGTTCTGGTTGGTAAGGGCTGTTAAAGCTCCCTGATAATTGTCCTTTAATGGTGTCGATTGACCCTTTAGCATTCAGGGTTTTGATATCAGCAGTGTATAACTCATTTTCTAACGGCCAGATGAGTTTGCTGTTGGTTAATTCCACATTAAATGGCACTGAAGGGCGAGTTAAATCAATCACACCTTGTAAATTGATTTGAGTATTGCCAGCGACTTTTAACTCAATGCCTAAGTTACTTAGGTCATCTGTCATTTCAAGGTTTAGCGTTTGATCATGTAAATGCGGTATTTCAGTAATATTACTTATTTGAGCTTTGACTTTGATATCCATCGGATAATGGTCAACTAAATGAATATCACCGATTAAATCAATATTGCCATAGGTATGATTGACAAGCAGCTGGCTGATACTGACGTTGTAGCCAATATAATTACCCGAAAGATTAATGAGCTCGAATACGTCTTTTCTATCACCTAGCTGTAGCATGCTATCAACTGAGGTTAATTGTTTTACAAATAATCGAAACGGAAGATAAACCGCAGGTAATTGGGCTAACGGCCATTGTTTGTTGGCATCAGTTGCTACTTGAACATCATTTATTCCGTCACTTTGCGGAATAATCACTTCTAGCCCAACGCTGCTTAGGTGCTCGACCTTTAAGCCTGTTTCATTCCAAATTGCCTGAGCCTTGAGTCGCGCCGCATTATAATGCATGTCGTTTACAGTGATATTCACGTTGGTTAATTCAGCATGATTGAGGCTAATGTCAAATGGCAGTTGCAATAATGCATGTTCATCTAATGAAGCATCATCAGCACTGGCATTTTCATTTACTGTAGCGGCATTGCTAAACTGGTCAGTTTGAATATTGACCTTAACAGTAGATGCTTTTAGGTTATTGACGCAAAGCTGCTTGTTGATAAAACAGCGTGGTAACCAGTCCAGAGTCAGGCCTTCAATTTCAACACTCATTCCGTCCATCGACCAAGATGCATAGTGTAACTTTAGATCACTATTAATGGCGCCTGATTGATAATCTAAGGTTAAATTAGGCACTAACTGGCTGGCGACAAGAATGCCAATTTTACTGCCAAAGGAGGTGCCAAGCACTAATGCAGTAACAACAAGTAGAACAAGTGGAATATAAATTAATAATCGGGTGTAGAACTTAAAAGTTCGCCATAGCTGTTTAAGTAGACCTATGGCTACAGAATCTTTTGGCTTTATGTTTTCAGCTCTGTTTTGTTCTACACCATTTTGAGATGTGGCACTGTCTGAAACGGCATTCTCGCCTTGTTGCTCAGGCATTAGTGGGTTGGCTGTGCTATTGGCAGCGTTCGATGTGTTGTTATCAGACGTATTCATTATAACTCAGTCCCCATGGTTAAATGGAAACGGAACGAGCGATCAACGGTTTCAGTTTCTTTTAAGCCAAAACCAAGATCGAACTTAATTGGGCCGATAGGGGAAATCCAATGAACACCACCACCGACCGAGACCACTGATTCAAACTGGTCTGTGTCAAATGCATTACCGCCATCAATAAATGTCGCTAGACGCCACGTTGGGGTTAAATAATACTGATACTCAAGACTGCCGACGAGTAGGTAACGACCACCCACAACCTGCCGTGAGATACCACCTTCGGTATTAGTATAATCAATATATGGGCCTAACTCTTGATATCGATAGCCACGTATCGATTGATCACCACCGGCAAAATACCTCAGTGAAGGCGATATGAAGGGAATATCTTCTTTATCTGCGATATTAGCGCCTATGTCTAACCGGGCGACAAATCGATGTTTGTCATAAAAGGTATCTATCCATTTCAGTTTTGCCTGCAAACGCGCTAATTGAATGGCCGAGCCTAAATTTGGATCGGCATACTCAACACTGTAGGTTTGGCGAAAACCAGATTTAGGGTCGAGGGTGTTATCGCCACGGACAGTATTTGACATAGTTAAACCAAATAAATAAAAATTTGGCATATAGTCTGTATCTAACTGATTATAAAACTCCTTAATGGCTTCAAAAGAGTAACCCAATAACCAGTTGTCTTCGGTGCGACGTTGTCTAATAAAGCCTATTTGATATTTTTCGGACTCTAATTGGCCAGTATTGACGAACTTTCTATCATCGGCACTGTATTCCTGGGTGACGCCATATTTGTCGCGTAATAACCCAACTCTGATTTTTAGCTGGTCATCTAATGGATGTGTAAGAGGAATTGTATAGGTCGTTAACAGTTTAGGTCTGTCAGGTGCCCATTCAGCAGTGGTTTCTTGCTTATGACCAAAGCGGTTAACCTGCGGTGTCCGCAAGGTGAGCCGAATACGAGGCTCAACCCCGTTATCACTACTATTACCAATATCTACACCCGCGCCTATTTCTAGCGAATGACTTGCACGTGGGGTAAGTTCAACAAGCACGGGGACATTACCGTCTTTTATTTGGTCAATTTGTGGCAACACTTTAATATTGCTGAAGTAACCTGTATCAATTAGATTTCGGTTTAAGGTACCTAAGTCAGACGTGGCGTAAGGGGTATCAAGTTTAAACGGCACCAGTGCTTGTACTATGTTGTCGTTAAGAGTATGGCCTTCAAATGTTACGTCCCCTAAATGGTAACGTTGTCCAGATTGGAAATGAAGATTGATTTGGGCGGTATTATTATCTCGATTGATGACAATTTCAGAACGGGTAATTTTACCATCGAAATAACCGCGGGCTAACGCTAAAGTGACCAGTTGCGATTTTATGTCTTCGTACACACCGTGATGTAGCTTATCTCCAGGTTTAATGGTTAGCCCATCAAGCCAACGCATAAAAGTACGATC
Organism: Shewanella glacialimarina; assembly: GCF_020511155.1. Lineage (NCBI taxonomy): Bacteria > Pseudomonadati > Pseudomonadota > Gammaproteobacteria > Alteromonadales > Shewanellaceae > Shewanella > Shewanella glacialimarina. The sequence continues at coordinate 1,661,039 of NZ_CP041216.1, forward strand.
CTCTAACATTTCATCATCAAAGCCGATATCAATCCACTGAAGGATTACTGGTTCTCCTGGCTCAACCTTAATGTTGAGTTGCCAGGGGCCGGTTTCAGTTTCAACCACACTGACTTCAATTTTAGCACGATAAAAGCCCATGGATTCTAAGGCCTCGGTGGTATTGTCTTCTACACCGAATAAATATGCCCGACGTTGTATTTCATTTTGAGGGGCTTGCCCCAAGTGGGAGATAATATTTTTCTTCAGTGGGCTTTTAACGCCCGAAATTGAAACTGTTAACCAATCATCTGCCGCCATGATGCTGTTGCTGCAAAATACAGCAAATGTAATGATGAGAAAAAGGCTAAATTTTAGATATTTAATTAACAATATTAAGGTACTTACCGATTTAGGCGCATATTATGTATATTGTCGCTAGAAAGCGTTAAAGTCGCAAGGCAAACTATGGGTAGAATTAATCCTAAAGGAAAGAAATATAATGAAAAATAAACTTTTTAACCGTTTAAGTGTGGGGATGAGCTTAATGCCATTATTAATTGGCTTAAGTTTTAATCTACAGGCAGATGATAATAAACCCTTTGCAATAGCGATTCATGGCGGTGCAGGGACCATTAATGAAGCCGATTTAAGCGAAGTACAACAGCAAGCCTATCGTGATAAATTACAACAGGCTATTGATGCAGGTCATCAAATTTTGACTCAAGGTGGCGACAGTCTGGATGCTGTTCAAGCAGCAATTAACGTATTAGAGGACAGCCCGTTATTTAACGCTGGTGTTGGAGCGGTATATACCTTTGATGGCAAACATGAGTTAGACGCGTCTGTAATGGATGGGCGAAATATGGCAGCGGGCGCAGTTGCTGGCGTTAGCCACATTAAAAACCCAATTAACTTAGCGCGGGCAGTGATGGAAAAATCTCCCCATGTGATGTTATATGGCCAAGGTGCAGAAGAGTTTGCCATATCACAGGGAATGGACTTTGTGCCAAATCAACATTTTGATACCCCGCATAGATATAATCAATTACTTGATGCAAAGAAGAAAATAATGGAATCAGAATTGCTGGACAATGATTATCAAGCGTCGGTTAATAAATTAGACGACAACTATAAGTTTGGTACCGTTGGTGCAGTTGCCTTAGATAAACAGGGTAATTTAGCCGCAGGAACATCAACGGGTGGTATGACGGCAAAAAGGTTTGGTCGCATAGGTGATGCCCCAGTCATTGGCGCGGGTAATTATGCTGAAAATGGCACTTGTGCTATTTCTGCGACAGGACATGGTGAATTTTTTATTCGTTATAATGTGGCTGCCGATATTTGTGCGCGGGTTAAATATCAGCAAAAATCAATTATACAAGCAGCGGATGAAGTGATTAACCAAAGACTAGTAGAAGCCGGCGGGACTGGTGGTGTGATAGCCATTGATGCTAAAGGTAATATCGCAACACCGTTTAACACCTCGGGTATGTACCGTGCAACTAAAGTGGGTAATGAGCCTGCTAATATTATGATTTGGAGAGATAAATAAGCATAGGTTCTGAGAGGTTTTCATGTGTGAATGAGTTTTTACTTTGAAAACCAATCAATCGATTATGTCGATTAAAATGATTAGATTTATTTTAATGCTCTTTAATAATTTTTGACTAAACTTAAGTATGAAGTTGAGCCTTGTGTGCCAAGTTTATCTATTGTCAGCTTAGGTTGGGATCTAACAGGCAGTCAAACATCATTATGGGGATATTAAATGGATTCAATTAAAATTATCGATTATATGGACAAGCGTCCTGTGTTGCTTAAAGCAGATATGTCAATTGCGGTTGCTGTTGAAAAGTTAATTACCAGTAACAAACCCGGCGCACCAGTAGTGGGTGAATCTGGCGAGTTAGTGGGTTTTTTATCTCAACAAGACTGCCTTGCCGTCATGTTAAAAAGCAGTTATCACTGCGATTTAACTAGTATGGTAACAGATTGCATGAAAACCGATGTACTGAGTGTCGGCCCACAGGACAGTATGTTGCATTTAGCTGAACAAATGACAGGCGCTAAACCCAAAATTTATCCTGTGGTAGAAGATGGCAAAGTGATAGGTGCGATAACTCGTCAAGATGTACTAAAAGCGATGAACATCTACATGCAACAATGTTATTTAGCGCCAGCCTAGGGTTAAATTACTTTTAAAGTCATATATGCTTAAAAAGGCACCAAACTAACGCGCGAAAACATACCAATGTGTCAGCTTCCTTGCTAGGATCGATATTTTCGATTTCGATGCTAGCTAAGGAAACAAATTTGAACGCGGATCTTAAGCCACTCTCCAAAGCATTTTTACAGCGTTGTGTGCAAACTGACGCGGCCTACATTCGTCGTCGTTTGTTTCGGCTCAATAAACAAACATCGTCAGATCCTACAAATGCTGCTGCCAGAGAAAAAGCGATTGCAGAATTAGAAGCTAGAGCTATTGCATCGGTTGAAAAAGTACAGCTGCGTCTGCAAAATCGGCCTAAAATAAACTATCCTGACGACTTACCCATTTCGCAAAAACGTGACGAAATTGCCAGTGCAATAGCGACTAATCAAGTGGTGATTGTTGCAGGTGAAACTGGCTCGGGTAAAACCACCCAGTTGCCTAAAATTTGCCTTGATCTTGGTTTAGGTTGTCGTGGCATTATTGGCCACACCCAACCACGTCGTTTGGCTGCCCGCAGCGTTGCCAGCCGTATAGCGGATGAATTGAATAGTCCACTTGGTGATGTTGTTGGTTTTAAGGTGCGTTTTGCTGATGCCATCAGCGAGAACAGTTATGTGAAGTTAATGACCGACGGTATTTTATTGGCAGAATTAACCTCAGATAAATACCTAAATCAATATGACGCGATTATTATTGATGAAGCGCATGAGCGCAGTTTGAATATCGATTTTATTTTAGGTTACTTGAAGCAAGTCCTTAAAAAACGTCCTGAACTAAAAGTCATTATTACTTCAGCGACCATTGATGTTGAACGTTTTTCTCAGCATTTTGATAATGCTCCCGTTATCCAAGTATCAGGCCGTACTTATCCTGTTGACACCCGTTATCGTCCATTAGTGCAAGACAATGATCCCGATAGGGATGTGACTGATGGCATTTTTGCCGCAGTAGATGAGCTGATTGCTGAAGGCCCAGGCGATATTCTGATATTTATGAATGGTGAGCGGGAAATTCGCGACACCACAGATATGCTGCGTAAACAAAATTATCGTGATACCGAAATTTTGCCGTTATACGCGCGTCTTTCTTATGGTGAGCAGTCTAAAATATTTAAAAGCCACATAGGCCGCCGCATTGTATTAGCGACTAACGTGGCAGAAACCTCATTAACTGTGCCCGGTATTCGTTATGTTATCGACCCCGGTACGGCGCGAATGAGTCGTTATAGTTATCGCACCAAAGTGCAGCGCTTACCGATTGAGCCTATTTCTCAAGCCAGTGCCAATCAACGTCAAGGACGTTGTGGTCGTGTTGGCCCTGGTATTTGTATTCGTCTGTATGACGAAACTGATTTTATTCAACGTCCTGAATTTACCGATCCAGAAATTCTGCGCACTAATTTAGCCTCGGTTATTTTACAAATGCTGGCCATAGGTTTAGGTGATATAGCTGGGTTCCCGTTTATTCAGCCACCAGAGCAAAAGCATATTCGCGATGGTTTTTTATTGCTAGAAGAGCTGCAAGCGGTTAAAAAGCAAAAAGGCGATTTAGTGTTAACCCCGCTTGGGCGAAACTTAGCTAAAATTCCGCTAGATCCACGATTAGCCCGCATGGTGTTTGAAGCTAATCAACAGGGCTGCTTACATGAGACATTAGTAATAACCGCAGGATTATCGATTCAAGATCCCCGTGAGCGTCCCATTGATAAAAAACAAGCCGCTAACGAGTACCATAATCGCTTTGCCGATAAAGACTCTGATTTTAGTAGCTGGATTAAATTATGGGATCACATCAAGGATCAGAAACGCGAACTATCCGCTAGCCAATTTAGAAAACAGTGCCGTGATGAATACTTAGCCTATTTGCGGGTACGTGAGTGGCAAGACTTATACACTCAACTCAAACAAGCGGTTCATGAATTAAAATGGCGCTTAAATGATACTCCGGCTAGCTATGATAATTTGCATAAAGCTTTGCTGGCAGGGCTGTTAAGTCATATTGGTTTTAAAGATGTTAATAATGAATATCTAGGTGCCCGCAACCGTAAGTTTTTCGTGTTTCCGGGCTCTCCTCTGGCTAAAAAAGGTCCTAAGTGGATTATGGCGGCTGAATTAACGGAAACATCACGTTTGTTTGCCCGTTGCTGTGCCAAAATACAACCCGAATGGTTAGAGCCACTTGCAGGTCATTTGATAAAAATCAACCATGTAGAGCCGCATTTTGAAGCCAAAGCTGGCAGCGTCGTCGCACTAGAGAATCAAGTGCTTTATGGCTTAACTATCGTCAATCGACGTCGTGTGCAGTATGGTCCTATCGATGCTATTGAAGCCCGTGAGATATTTATTCGCAGCGCGCTAGCAGAAGGGCAGTTGCAAACCAAAGAAGCCTTCTTTATCAATAATCAAAAACTGCTAGATGACATCGAAAGCCTGGAACATAAATCTCGGCGCCGGGATATATTAGTGGATGAAGATGTGCTGGTGGACTTTTATGAGCCACGAATACCTGAAGGTATTTATAATGCGCCGCTATTTTTCAAGTGGTGGAAGCAAGCACGCATTGCACAGCCACAATTATTAGACTTTAACGCTGATTTATTAATGCAGCGAAGTGTTGAGCACATTTCAGCGTTAGATTTTCCTGAGGTTTGGCATAAAGGCAATTTAGCCCTGAAAGTCAGTTATCATTTTGAACCTGCGAATGCCGATGATGGTGTATCAGTTCACATACCTGTGGCGTTATTAAATCAAATAGATGAGCAAGATTTTGATTGGTTAGTGGCAGGGCTTCGTGAAGAAAAAGTGATTGGCTTAATTAGGTCTTTGCCTAAAACATTACGGCGTAATTTTGTGCCCGCACCTGATTATGCTAGGGCATGTGTGCAAGCCATGACGCCCTTTGAGCTGCCTTTAATCGACAGCTTATGCAAGCAATTACTGCGCATGAGCGGTACACGCATTACGGTTGATGATTTTGATTTTAACCAATTAACAGCCCATTTATTAATTAACTTTAAAATTGAAGATGATAAAGGCGAATTAATTGCTCAAGGCCGGCAAATCGAGCCGTTAAAAGAGCAACTACAGGGTGTGGTGTCTAAAGCTATTCGCCAGGTGGCTGATAAAGGCATTGAACAAGACAGTTTAACTAGCTGGTCATTTGGCCATTTGCCGGAGCAATATCAGCAGCGCAAAGGGAATTATGAGGTTAAAGCATTTCCTGCGTTAATTGATAATAAAACTGACGTGTCGATTAAACTTTTTGATGATGAGTTAGAGGCGGCCAAGCAGCATAGATTAGGCATTAGGCGGTTATTGTTGATCAATATTCCTTCACCGGTAAAGCATTTGCAAAAATCGCTGCCTAATAAAGCTAAGCTGGCAATGTACTTTAATCCATTTGGCCAGGTACAATTTCTGATAGACGATATTATTCAGGCATCTGTGCAGCAATTACTGGAAGAAAAAAATCTAGATGTGCGTAACGAACAACAATTTGAACAGGCTAAAGATTGGGTCAGGCAAGAATTAAACAGCACCGCTGAAAAAATTGCCTTAAAAGTCGAAAAAGTACTGACAATTTATCAAAAAATTAAGAAACGCCTAAAGGGTAAAATCAGTTTAGATATTGCCTTTGCAATGAGTGATATTCAAACACAGCTTGATAAATTGGTATACAGGGGTTTTGTGCAAGAATGTGGTTGGGATAAGTTGACCGATGTAGCACGTTACTTATCCGCTATTGAAACTCGATTAGATAAGTTACCTGTTGACCCTAGCAGAGACCGAATACACATGCACAGCATCAGTAAGGTAGAAGGGCTGCTGGCAGCGCAATTAGCGAAAGTCCCGCGACTGCAAGCAGTACCTGAAGCGTTACATGAAGCACGCTGGATGATTGAAGAATACCGGGTGTCGTGTTTTGCTCAAGTACTTGGCACAGCGTATCCAATTTCTGAAAAACGAATTTTAAATCACATCAGCCAGGTTTAAGGCGTGTTTTAATTCAATAGAATCTACACAGATAAAAACCTCAATTTATTGTATAAGTTGAGGTTTTTTTATGGGGATAACTGTAAACGATTGAAACTAATATTTACCGTAGTAAACGTTCTGACATCAAGCTTTGACCATAATGTTCAATAACTTCACCAACAGAATGTTGATCGAGTTGGCGCAAGGTTGAAATTTCATTAATCAGCAGATCTTGGACATCAACAGGAATACTCATATGTTCCATAAACATATGCATACCCAGATTATCACTTTGTCTAAAGAGAGCCACTAACTGGCTTGCTTCATATTCAACAAGTGCATTCATGTTTATTCCCTACAAACAGGTTGGGGTAATTAAAATATAGTTTAAAACAACGCGGTTTGTTATAACCATTAATTGTAACAGTTTCTAAATATCAGGTTTTAGGATATAAAAAGTGATTTTTGAGGTGAAAGTTTTTCATTATTTTGGCTGTTATATGGATTGTGCCACTATAAAAACATTCTATTCTGAAAGTTTTTGGTAAGTTTGTGGGTGTTAGACTAGTAATCATTAGCCCTAGGTTGATATACTCGCCAGCAGAAGAACGTGATTGGTACTCTTCTCTGTTACTAGGTAAATGTTACTGACAAGATAGCCTAAAAATAAACATGCCTAGACCCTAAACGACCTAAGAAATGATTGGAGTTATTATGGAAGTTCATGAATACGAAAACGCTTACTATCAAGTAAAAGACGACGTGTTAGAGTCTCTGCCTTCTGATGAAGAGTAGAGTTTGAACGAGGAATAATGGCCTATAGATTTAGGTTTACACTCCAAGCGACAATGCAAAAAACATTAAAATAGCAGCCTAGGCTGCTATTTTTTTGTTGTATTTTTTGGAGAGTAATCTAAAGGTTAACTGACCTTATCTGGCAAGTTTTTTGTAGGTAGTGATTAGTATGTTGTCGTTCATAATGATTGAACACGGATTAAGCGTACTTCGAACAACAATAATAAACTCAGGTTATTAGCCACTAATACGGCCTTTTTCTGGTAATACTTCTACAATAATCCACTTTTTACCTTTCTTCTTTAAATGCAGTGTTCTGTCGTCTACCCAAGGTCTACCGCCTTTAAGTCCTTCCATTTTGACAATAATAGTCACTTCATCAGTAAACTTACGAAAAAAATCGATATCGATTTCATCAATGCTCATATTGACTTCGGTCATTGATAATCCCATCACATGACGCTGTACTGATGAGGCAATGTGGTAGTGTTCTAATACTTCACGTAACTCAGGTGTTACGTAGGGTAACGCTTTACTTATGTCCCTTTCGTTATAGATAGCTTCTAAAAAACTTAATGTGACACTTTCTGGTGTTTGTGGGGCTTCGCCTTTTTCAATGACTTTTTCACAGCCTAATAAGGCTATCAAGCTAAAAATAAATACAAATCTAAACATAAAAATATGCTGTTCCTATAAAGACACTCATTAAGGGATGACCCCGTTAGAGTATTAAAATGCCGTTAAAGCCTACAGTTTGTGCAAAACCTAGCCAAATGAATGGGTAATAGTATCTATAATTAAATTATCACTGGCAAGGTAAGTCTATAAATTGCTATGGTGAATTGGTGTAAACAATGTATTCGCCTTTAATTGCAGTATTTATAACTGCGAGTAAATTTTTACATCTTAAAGGTTATCCACAGAATCTGTGGACAAGTATGTGAATGGATTAATGATGGCTGATTAAGTCATTGTTTTTTATTAGCTATATTTCGTGGTTAAAAAGTGCCTTTTACGTATTATTGAAAGATATTAAAAAGCACTGCTTATTAGCAGTGCTTTTTTGTTAGCTTGAATAATAGCTTTGAAGCAATAATATTGGTTGTTGGCTAAGATTTAGCCTTTGCTTCATTTTGTGCGGATTGAATAGCCGTCAATGCGATAGTGTAAACAATATCATCGACTAATGCGCCGCGAGATAAGTCATTTACAGGTTTACGCATGCCTTGCAACATTGGTCCAATACTGACTAGATCGGCACTACGCTGAACCGCTTTGTAGGTTGTGTTACCCGTATTCAAATCTGGGAAAATAAATACTGTGGCTTTACCCGCGACTGGACTATTAGGTGCTTTAGACATGGCGACATTAGGCATAACCGCGGCATCATATTGTAATGGACCGTCAATGATGAGGTCGGGACGTTTTTCTTTGGCAATACGAGTTGCTTCACGTACTTTATCCACATCTGATCCCGTACCTGAAGTACCTGTTGAATAACTTATCATAGCGACACGAGGTTCAATACCAAATGCAGCAGCAGATTCTGCAGATTGAATTGCAATGTCTGCCAACTGTTCAGGGTTGGGATCTGGATTAATGGCACAGTCGCCGTATACGAGCACCTGGTCTGGCATCAACATAAAGAATATCGAAGAGACTAAGCTTGAGCCTGGCGCTGTTTTGATCAGCTGCAATGGAGGGCGAATCGTATTCGCTGTGGTATTGATTGCACCAGATACAATGCCGTCAACTTCATTTTCAGCCAACATCATAGTACCGAGTACCATGTTATCTTCTAGCTGCTCTCTGGCTACGACTTCCGTTAAGCCTTTATGGCGACGAAGGTTTAGCATAGGTTCGACGTATTTCTCACGTGCGGTTTCAGGGTCGATAATTTCAACTCCTTCACCTAGCACCACATCTTGAACCGAAGCAATACGAAGAATCTCTTCTCTATTGCCTAACAATACACAACGGGCAATACCACGTTCAGCGCAAATAGCCGCAGCTTTAATGGTGCGTGGCTCTTCGCCTTCAGGTAGCACAATTTTCTTGCGCGCAGCACGAGCTAATTCGGTTAGTTTGTAACGGAAAGCGGGCGGTGATAAGCGATGTTCGCGAGTTGAATCCTGAGTGACACTTTCGATCCAGCTTTGATCGATATGGCTGGCGACATATTCTTGTACTTTCTCAACTCGAACCGCATCGTCTACAGGTACTTCATGATCAAAACGTTGAATGTTGAGTGAGGTTTGCCAGGTGTTACTGTCAATTAAGAATACCGGTAAACCTGTTTCGAATGCCTGTTCGCATAATTTCATAATTTCAGGTTCAGGCTCATAGCCACCGGTCAGCAGTAATGCACCAATTTTGACACCATTCATTGCCGCTAAACAGGCCGAGACGATAACATCAGATCGATCACCAGAGGTGACCAATAATGAGTTAGTCTTAATATGGGTTACCATATTAGGAATTGAACGAGCACAAAAAGTGACACGACGCATGCGTCGAATATGCATTTCACCCGCATTGATTATTCTGGCATTTAAATGTTTTGCTAAATCTGATGCACGAGGCGAAATCAAATCTAAATTAAATGGTACGCTGCCAAGAATGCGCAGTGGGCTTTTTCCTGGTAGCTGAAACATGCCTGCGGTATCACCGACTTTAACGTTGTTATGATCAAATACTTCAGACAAGTCTGGACGAGCACGACCTTCATTATCGGTAGGAGCGCCAATTTTGTTAATAATAGAACCAATTACGCGTTTATTTTTAGCCCCACCCCATGAGTTATAAGCAATTTCTAAGCGGTTCATTAAGCCATTAGGGGTGTCATTACCTGGTGTTGCAATGAAAATAACATCAGCATCAAGTGCTTTGGCTATTTCATAGTTAATATCATCGGCAAATGGGTGGCTGCGGGTAGGCACTAACCCTTCTACTACAATAATTTCAGTATTGGCGGCACACTCTGATGCCCGTGCAATAATTTGCTCCATTAGCACATCTGTTTGTTCAGAGCGGATTAACGCTTCAGCGTGCTCCATACCAAATGGCTCTAACGGATTAACGGTGGGCGATTTGCTTAAAATGGTGGTAGAGCGCTCAGGGCCTTTATCGCCAGAGCGTATTTGTGCAATTGGCTTGAAAAATTGTACTTTTACGCCCTTACGTTCAAGCGCGCGCACCATACCTAAACTGAGTGATGTTAAGCCCACGCCGATACCGATCGGAACGAGCATAATATTTCGAGACATATAAACCTCAATAAAATTTTAATGACTAAAGCCAAACCTCTAAAGCTGAGTTTGCTTAGTTTTTGTTAGGTGTGCTTATTTTAACCGAGTCTATTTAGCTGAGATTAATTTAACCGCATCTTCAGCAATAACCCACTCTTCATTAGTTGGAATAACCATAGCCACAGGGCTATTATCAGCGGTAATAATACCGTCGTGGCCGAAACGAGCAGCTTTGTTTTTAGTATCATCGACTTTGAAGTTAAATATAGCTAATAAATCTAATACCTTTGCACGAATTAAGTCAGAGTTTTCACCAATACCACCAGTGAAAATTATCGCATCTAATCGTCCTAGTGGCACTGTATATGATGCAATATACTTGGCTAAACGATAGCAGAAAATCTCTAGTGCTAATGTCGCGCCTTTGTGGCCATCTTGATAGCCTTCTTCAATGCCACGACAATCATTAGTCAGTTCTGAAATCCCCAGTAGTCCACTTTGCTTATTTAACAGGTTGTTGACTTCAGTTAGGGTGTATCCGAGTTGATTGACTAAATGAAAAATAATCGATGGGTCTAAGTCGCCACAACGTGTGCCCATCACTAGACCTTCAAGTGGGGTTAACCCCATTGAAGTATCAACACTTTTACCGCCTTTAATCGCAGTAACCGATGCGCCATTGCCCAAGTGTGCGACGATAACATTGGTATCGGCAATGTCTTTGTTTAATACTTTTGCCGCTTCACGGCTGACATAAAAATGACTGGTACCGTGCATGCCATAGCGACGAATGCCATGCTCGCGATACAATTTATATGGAAGAGCATAAATATAGGCTTTTTCAGGCATTGACTGGTGAAATGCGGTATCAAATACTGCTACTTGAGGCAGTGTTGGAAATGATGCCATTGCTGCACGAATACCAATTAAGTGAGCCGGGTTATGAAGCGGAGCAAGTGATGCGCAGTTTTCAATACCCTGAATGACATCAGGAGTGATAATCACTGAGCGGGTGAATTTCTCGCCACCATGAACAATACGATGACCAATGGCTTTGATCTGTGCGGCTAATTCTGGATGGCCCGCTAGAATAGTTTTAACAATATATTCAACGGCTTCACGATGTGCGGTAAATGCGCCTAACTTTGCTTCGTTTTTGCCGCCTTGAGCTTTCCATTTAATGCGCGAGTCCTCAAGGCCAAAGCATTCTGCTAAACCTGAAATGTGCTCTTCACCCGATTGGGCGCCAATAACGGCAAATTTTAGCGATGAACTGCCGCAGTTTAAAACTAATACTAAATCATCTGACTCTAGGTTATCTGACATAATTAGACCTTACTAAGCTTAATCAAAAATTTTAAAGAGTGCGCCGCATAATCGATGTTAGGCAGTGCATTGGTATCGTGTGTTAGCCAACATCATTTTGGCTGTTTATTTGGGACAAACTTACTCAATATGCTATTGTTTAAGTATGTTCCACCATGTTAGGTAATTCTCTTTGGTACTCAATGTTGTCACGCTAATTCGCGACGGTAAAAAATACATGTCCACTTGGCCCATGGTGCGCCAGTTAGGCTTTTATTTTCCTGAATATCGTGTCGTTAAAGCGACTCAAACTGCCTTTTGGGCAATGCCAGTTATTGCCTTATTTGTTGCATCTAGCCAAATTTATGTTTTAGGTTGGGGTCATTTCCCCCAAACTTTGGCGATGACCCTGTTTATTATTAGTTTACCTATTCAAGGCTTGCTCTGGCTTGGTTGGCGTTCACGTCATCCATTGCCATTAAGTTTGTTTGATTGGAGCAATCAGCTTAGTCAAAAACTCAACCAAATGGGCGTTAATTGCCAACCACTAGGTGCCAAAGCGTGTTACTTAGATTTTGCTAGCTTACTTAATATTGCCTTTAACCGATTGGATAAGCATTATTGGGATGAGCTATAAGTTACATGTGCTAACATTACCTAACTGTAAGCATCGGATTAAAAAATAGCTTCAATACCACGGTCAGTGAATACTTGTTTAATGGATAACATGGTTTGTTCACTTGGCGGTGATAAATTAGCAAGAGGCGATGCTTCGCCATAGGCTTGCCATTTATGCTCACCTAGCTGGTGAAACGGCAATAATTCTACTTTTTCCACATTGGTCATGGGCTTGATAAATTCAGCAAGCTTAATTGCCGATTCAATATCATCGGTAAAACCATTGACCACCACATAGCGTATCCAGGTTTTTTGCCCTCGAGTTGCCAGGTACTGAGCAAATTGCAATGTGCGTTGATTGCTGACTTTTGTGAGCAAAATATGAGTTGGGTCGTCCATTTGTTTAATATCGAGTAACACTAAATCAGTACTATCAAGTAACTCATCGATAACAGGATCGTATTTTCGGACAAAGCCATTGGTATCAAGACAAGTATGAATAGCTTGGTCTTTACAGGCTTTGAAAAGCTCAGCGACAAATTCGGCCTGTAAAATGGCTTCACCACCACTTGCAGTAACTCCGCCGCCACTGGCTTCTAAAAAGGGGCGATAGGTGATAATTTGCGACATCAACTCACCAACAGTGACTTCTTTACCGGCCTCTAAGTCCCAGGTATCACGGTTATGGCAGTATTGGCAGCGCATTAAGCAGCCTTGCATAAAAGCAATGTAGCGAATACCAGGACCATCAACGGTACCAAATGATTCGATGGAGTGGATGCGTCCCTTTGCCATATAACACCCTTTATAAATGAGAGTAATAAACCAATATTCAATAAAAAAGCTGCATCGAATATTCGATACAGCTAATTTTAGCAGAGTTTATAAACCTTTAGTGAAGGTTCTGGTGATAACGTCTTGCTGCTGCTCTGTGGTAAGAGCATTAAAACGCACAGCGTAGCCAGACACTCGAATGGTGAGTTGTGGATACTTGTCTGGATTAATAATCGCATCTTCAAGCATTTCACGGTTCATCACGTTAACGTTCAAATGTTGACCACCTTGTTGATGATCATTGTGCATGAAGTAACCATCCATCAATGCAGCAAGGTTATTGCGACGCGTACTATCTTCTTTACCTAGCGCATTGGGCACAATAGAGAAGGTATAAGAAATACCGTCTTGTGCGTGCTCAAAGGGTAGCTTGCCCACAGAGGTTAATGATGCAATAGCGCCATTTTCATCACGACCATGCATTGGGTTGGCACCTGGCGCAAAAGGCGCACCAGAGCGGCGGCCATCTGGCGTGTTACCGGTTTTCTTACCATAAACCACGTTAGAGGTAATGGTTAAGATTGATTGAGTAGGTATCGCATTGCGATACATTTTTTTATCGCGAATTTTCGCCATAAAACGCTCAACTAAGTCACAGGCGATATCATCTACACGTGAGTCATTATTACCAAACTTCGGATAATCACCTTCAATATCAAAATCAACGGCAATACCACTCTCATCACGAATAGGTTTTACTTTGGCATATTTAATCGCTGAAAGTGAGTCAGCTGCAATCGATAAACCGGCAATACCACAGGCCATAGTACGACGAACATCACGGTCGTGTAATGCCATTAACGCAGCTTCATAAGAATACTTATCGTGCATAAAGTGAATACTATTAAGTGCTGTGACATATTGGGTCGCTAACCAATCCATTTGCGAATCTAAACGCGTCATCACATCATCAAAATCTAGCACTGTGTCAGTAATTGCTGCGGTTTTTGGGGCAATTTGTTTTTTAAGCTTTTCGTCAACGCCACCATTAATAGCGTAAAGCATGGTTTTGGCTAAGTTAGCGCGAGCACCGAAAAACTGCATATGTTTGCCGACAATCATAGGGCTAACACAACAGGCAATCGCATAATCGTCCGATTGGAAGTCTGGGCGCATTAGGTCGTCATTTTCATACTGAATTGAGCTGGTATCGATAGTGACTTTTGCGCAATAACTTTTAAAGCCCTGTGGCAATTTTGTTGACCACAATACGGTGATATTTGGCTCAGGGCTTGGGCCCATATTGTATAGGGTATGTAAGAAACGGAAACTTGATTTAGTCACTAAAGTACGACCGTCTACACCCATACCTGCAATAGATTCTGTTGCCCAAATAGGGTCGCCAGAGAATAGTTCATCGTATTCAGGGGTGCGTAAAAAACGAACCATACGCAGTTTCATCACAAAATGGTCAACCATTTCCTGAGCCTGTTGTTCAGTAATGATGCCATTTTTAATATCACGTTCAATAAAGATATCTAGAAATGATGAGGTACGCCCTAAAGACATTGCCGCGCCATTTTGGCTTTTAACTGCCGCTAAATAACCAAAATAGGTCCACTGAATAGCTTCTTTCGCTGACGTGGCGGGTACTGAAATATCACAGCCATATTTAGCGGCCATCACTTTCATTTGCGTTAATGCACGGTATTGTTCAGATATTTCTTCGCGAAGCTGGATAACGTTATTGAGATCGTCACCCGCTTCCATTTGAGCCTGTAAAGAGGTGAACTGGGCAAGCTTGTCTTGCATTAAATAGTCGATACCGTATAAGGCAATACGACGGTAATCACCAATAATTCGACCACGGCCATAAGCATCAGGTAAGCCAGTTAATATCCCCGATTTACGACAAGCCATAATTTCAGGGGTGTAAACATCAAATACACCCTGATTGTGGGTTTTACGTAGCTCAGAATAAATGTAGTTAATATCACTGTCTAATTCGCGGTCGTAAGCTTTACACGAGCCTTCAACCATACGAATGCCACCATTAGGTAACATGGCACGTTTAAGTGGGGCATCTGTCTGTAAGCCAACTATGGTTTCAAGTTCTTGATTGATATAACCGGCATCGTGAGAGGTGATAGTCGACACCATTTTGGTGTCAAAATCTATCGGGGCATGGGTGGTGTTTTCTTGCTTGATGCCTTCCATCACTTTATCCCATAAAGATAAAGTTGCGTCAGTGGCATCGGCTAGAAAGGATTCGTCACCTTCATAAGGAGTATAATTATGCTGAATAAAATCTCGAACGTTGACCTGTGTTTTCCAGTCACCTGCGACAAAGTTATTCCACGCATTTGCAAAAACAGTTGTGTTATCAGTCATGTCATTTTTACCTTTAAACTTAATGAATCGGTATGTCAGTCTGTTTGGCATTACTGCGGCTTTAACATCAGTCACACTATCTTAGCTAACAGGCTGTAAAATTCTTTTCAGGTTATTTGGGCTATTTACTACAAGATAACCTGATTTATCTTGTCTTCTCTGTAACGTCAAATCCATGAAACGATATTGAACTGGATTATTATTTATCTACATAGACGTTAAAAGGATATTTGTAAGCTTAGTTTTACATGGTTTCTTGGTAAGACCAATTTACCAATATATAATACCACAGCATATTTACATTGGCATTAATTGACCTGGAATTCATAAGGTATTTGATCAAAACTGTTAGCTAGCTAACAGTTTTGGCACTATAATTCGCGACATTAGGCGGAATTAATTAATATCTCGCTATTGAATGTGCAATCATTCCTGTCATAAAGTTCATTTTAGCAGTTTTGTTGCGCACTAATTGTTATCAAAAAGCAACCTGTAATTGGTCTTACCAAAGCACCTTAATGGTTTTTGGTTTTAAATTGTAGGTGAAAAAGAATAAGCGAATGTGGCTTATAGATGGTAGTCCGTGTGCTCTAGCGAGTAATGTTTGCATCGAGAGTGATTAATGAAATCTGAAAATACCCAAACCACTTTAGTGGGCAATCAACATGCCATCATTAAAGCCGAAACATCCTTGTCTATTGCTGATGATTATGGAATGAAAAAAGTCCAAAAATCTTCTTGGCAATCATTCACTCTGGCGATATTTTCAGGGATGTTTATTGCAATCGCTTTTGTGTTCTATATCTCGGTTACGACTGGTAGTGAAGCCGGTTGGGGCATAACGCGCTTTATTGGTGGTATCGCGTTTAGTTTAGGCTTAATGCTGGTTATTGCCGCAGGTGGTGAGTTATTTACCAGTACGGTATTAACCAGTGTTACCTGGATTAATAAACGGATCACTATGAAGCAACAATTACATTGCTGGGCACGGGTTTATTTAGGCAACATGGTTGGCGCATTATTGATGGTGTTGCTTATTATGTTAGGCCGCTTATTTGAGTTAGCGGATAACCAGTGGGGCTTATCGGCACTCAATATTGCCCAGCACAAATTACATCATACTTGGCTGCAAGCATTTGTATTAGGTATTTTGTGTAATGTGTTGGTGTGTTTAGGCATTTGGATGACATTTGCCACTAAAGACTTATTAACGAAATGTTTTCTAGTGATATTGCCTGTTGCCATGTTTGTTGCCACAGGTTTTGAACACTGTATTGCTAACTTATTTATGTTGCCTTTTGGTATCGCAGTACAAAATTTTGCCCCAGACAGTTTTTTTATGGCGTTAGAAATTAGCCGAGATCAATTTAGCGACGTTAACTTAAGCAACGCTATTTTTAATAACTTAATTCCGGTGACATTAGGCAATATTGTTGGCGGGGCGGTCGCGATAGGTTTAGGTTACTGGTTAGTTGAAAACGGCAGTTTTTCAACTATTACCTCAACAAATAGCATAATTAAACCTGCGGTAAAAACAGAAGTAGATTAGTTATTTAGTTATCACACCAATACTTAACGTGTAAAACAGTGGGCTAGCGAATACCATTGAGGTTCCGCTAGCCCTCTTCTTTAGTTATGTGACTATCTGTTTTTTTAGCTACATTTTTATCTTCAATTTTCTTTGCAAAATAGAACCAAGCAATTTTTATACTCATTCCATTTTTTTCCTGAATCCTGCTTAAACATCGCTATCATCTTTGGGAATATTGATGACTGAGAGCTTGTTCAAAGATCAAAACCCTGAGTTTGGTAGCTTTAGAAATTCTATTTCATCTTTTGTTGATTGACGCCCTAGAATTGCGTTGCGATGCGGATAACGACCAAATCTATCAATAATCTCTTTATGTTTATATTCAAAATCTAGGTTACTTTGAATACCCACAGAGCTGAATAGCCTGACCGCTTCTGTGTGTATTAACTTCGACTCACTGTGCATAAAGGGTATATAAAGAAAAATACGCTGAATTTGCGATAACTCGCTATCCAAACCTTTTGATATGGTAAATTGAGCAAGTGCTAATGCCATTGAATCGCATGCAAATGACTCTGGTTTGTCACGATAAATATTTCGTGAAAATTGATCTATTACGATAACCTCAGCAAGACTACCTAAAGCTGTTTCACGCCAATGAAACAACTCACCGGCTTTAGCTTGATTGTGGACCGCGCCAAAACGAGTTTGAATCATTAAGTCGAAGGCAACATCTTTTTGCCACCATTGCTTAGGCTCAAGCTCTGTAAACCAAAAGTCTATAATTTTTTGATACATTTTAGTACTCCTTGTTTAATGTTTTATTGTAGCCGTGTTGCGGCATAGTGGATTAGGGGACTTTATGTTTAAGCGAACGATGATTTGATGGCGACAAATGAATTCGATGCATTCTTTTAAATAGCTTATTTGACTACAGAAGTCATCAAAAAAGTTATGCTTCGTTTGGATTGCATCGTTCTCATTGCCTGCAATTTTGCACGAAACTAAGCTAGGCGACTTAGACTCAGAGCTAGTCAAAGATTATTCAGTGAAACGATTAAACCAGCTTTGTATAATGAAGATTGCTCAACCATTTGGATATGTTGTGTGAGATTTTTTTTACGTCCCTATTTGCCACAGGAGCTTGAGCCAAACTAATATTTACGCTAGTTTTCAAAATTTCTCCTTAAAACACAACGTCTTTAACAGTGAATGATTTTTCCGGCTGCTTGCAATAGTGTTCGCCCTTTATGGGGATAGACTCATGAGGTGAAAGCCTCTGTATTCTGCCATTTAATCTGCTGGATATTTTCACTTAGCCTGAACTCGGGCTACTCACTCAGAATTTTATTTACATCCTCAGGGATAGGCATTGATTTCAATGGATTGACATTAGTTCCGCCTGTGTTTCCTGTCGGAACCCAAATTTTTGAAAACAATACCGACGCTATTATTCTGCTTATCTGACCAAATACTTCTCTGAAATTGTGTTTCTTGAAACCAATTTTAAGCATCCACCAATGGGATTTTGTATGAGGTAGAATATAACTTTGACCTAGAATATGCGCTCGTTCTAAGTGATAGAATGCTACATCAAATTTATTTAATGTATAAAAACGAATAGCTTGATCCATTTCTAAACCATAAGCATCTTTAAGTTTTTTTCGCACAGATCTACTCACTTAATTCTTATTAAAATTAGTGTTACTAATTTAGCAATTAAAATGAATGTATGTCAGTTAAATTAAGCTAATAAAAAACCCGACATTAGCCGGGTTTTTGATGATGAAGACGGATTATAACGAGTGTGTCGTTATAACAATCGCACCATTATTGTACGTTTTCGCTATCGCCAAACTCACCAGCAAATAACACTGATGATAAATAACGCTCAGCTGCTGATGGTAGAATAACAACAATTGTTTTGTCTGCAAATTCTGGCAGTGCAGCAATACGATTAGCTGCTACAACAGCTGCACCAGAAGATATGCCTACTAAAATACCTTCTTCTTTCATCAAGCGTAATGACATTTCAATAGCATCTTCATTGCTAACAGCTTCAACGCGGTCAACTAATGAAAGGTCTAGGTTTCCTGGGATGAAACCCGCGCCAATACCTTGGATTTTATGTGGTCCAGGTTGGATAGGTTGACCCGCTTTAGCTTGAGCGATAACGGGTGAGTCCACTGGCTCTACAGCAACAGAAATAACTTCTTTACCCTGTGCTTTTAAGAAACGGCTAGTACCTGTAATCGTGCCACCAGTACCTACACCGGCAACAAACACATCTACCTGGCCATCAGTATCATTCCAAATTTCAGGACCTGTGGTTTTCTCATGAATTTCAGGATTAGCAGGGTTGCTGAATTGACCTAAAACTAAATATTTAGACGGATCTGATAAACGAATTTCTTCTGCTTTATCAATTGCGCCTTTCATGCCTTTAGCGCCTTCTGTTAATACCACTTTAGCACCGAGTGCTTTTAACAGTTTACGACGCTCTAGGCTCATTGTGTTTGGCATAGTTAGGGTTAACTTATAACCACGAGCTGCGGCAACATAAGCAAGTGCAATACCTGTATTACCTGATGTTGGTTCTACTAGCTCTACATCTTTAGTTAGGGTGCCTTTCTTTTCCGCATCCCAAATCATGTTAGCGCCAATACGACACTTAACACTAAAGCTTGGGTTACGAGCTTCAATTTTGGCTAATACGTTACCGTTACTGACGCGGTTTAAGCGAACGAGTGGAGTATTACCTAAAGTATATGAATTATCTTCGAAAATTTTGCTCATGAATGTTTACTCCTATTTTTGCATTGTCTAATCATAAACTTCACTGGAGAATTTAGAAGTGAATATTTGTTATTCTTTATTCCTTTTGGTTATAAAAGGGTTCACTGTTATGCTTAATGTATGGTTTTGGCGGTCGTTTTGTATACAAAGAGATATCCTCTAGCCCCTGTATGGTCTGACCATCGAGTTATTTTGGACATATTAGTGAGACTATTTTTCTAGTTAGGACTAAAATGGCGCCAAGCGGCTAAATATATGAATTCTTTTTCACAGATACAATTTTTGTGGTGACTGTATAGCCTTATTTGGGATTTTAATGGTTTTTGTTATTCCAAATAATAGGCATTTAGCTCAATTAAATTAATAATGGTAATCATCATGATAAAAGTAGTTATTTCAGGTAGTGGTCTTTTTGTTCCTCCTTATGCGGTTTCTAATGATGAGCTAGTTGCTAGCTACAACAGCTATGTTGATTTGCATAATCAACAACACTCTCAGCAAATAGAAAGCAATGAACTTGAGCCCTTGGCATATTCATCTAGTGAATTTATCGAGAAAGCATCAGGGATAAAAAATCGATACGTAATGGTGAAAGAGGGGATCTTAAACCCTGAGATAATGATGCCATTAATTGCTGATCAAGCGTCTGATGAGCTGTCGCTGCAGGCTAGCATGGGTATTGCAGCTGCAAAGCAAGCGCTGACCCAGGCAAAAGTGAATGCTGAGGATATCGATTTAGTCATTGTGGCCTGTGCCTATACGCAGCGGGCGTATCCTGCAATTGCAATTGAAATTCAACAAGCTATTGGCACTAAAGGTTTTGCCTATGACATGCTAGTAGCTTGCTCGTCAGCGACCTTTGCTATAGTAAATGCGGTTAATGCTATTAAAGGCGGTACTGCAAATCGCGTATTAGTCATAAACCCTGAACTGACTTCGCCGCAAAGTAATTTCAGAGACCGAGACAGTCATTTTATTTTTGGTGATGTGGCAACTGCGGTTGTGGTCGAAAGGCAAGATTTAGCTCAAACAGAACATGCTTTCAATATTTTATCGACAAGTTGTATGACAGATTACTCTAACAATATTCGCAGCAATTTTGGTTTTGTGAATCGTTGTGATCCTGACAATGCGAGCACTGCCGATAAGTTATTTCATCAACAAGGACGTAAAGTATTTAAAGAGCTTTTGCCAATGATTTATCAGCATTTAGATAAGCAATTTGCAGATGAGCAAATCAAACCTGAAGAATTTAAACGTTTATGGTTACATCAAGCTAATATCAACATGAATATGTTTGTAGTTAAAAAATTATTAGGTGATGACGTTGACGAAACAACGGCACCAATAGTACTTGATGAGTTTGCTAATACCGCTTCTGCTGGTTCGGTTATTGCTTTTAACAAGTTTAATAGCGATTTTAAAACCGGCGATCTCGGTCTACTATGTTCATTTGGTGCTGGCTATTCTATTGGCAGTATCGTACTCGAAAAATGTTAGTTATTTAGGTAAAATTTTGAAGTTATTAATTGTTGAAGACAGCCGCACACTTTCCAAAGTACTAAAGCATCTAATCATACAAGAGATAGAGTGCGAGGTAGATATAGCCCCTGATCTTGCATCAGCTATTCATTTACTTGAGCACAATAAATATTTTTTAGTGGTGGCAGATTTAAATTTACCCGATGCGCCTAATGGGGAGATTGTTAGTTTAGTACTGAACTCTTACCATACAACCTGTATTGTATTGACCGCTAGTCTTGACTCTCAGCAGCGTAAAGAACTACTCAAATTAGGCATAGCGGATTATGTGCTTAAAGAGAATCGATATAGCTATGAATATGTAGTTAAGCTGATTTCTCGCCTGAAGCGTAACCAGCAAGTAAAAGTGTTGGTTGCCGATGACTCAGTAGTTAGTCGTAAGTTCGTGCGGGTATTATTAGAACAACATTTATTTCAGGTACTTGAAGCCCATGATGGGGCTCAAGCATTGACGGTATTGAAAGAACAGCCGGATATACAATTATTAATCACCGATTATAATATGCCTAATGTCGATGGTTTTGAGTTGATCTTACGAGTAAGAGAGAAATTCAGCCGTGAAAACCTCGCCATTATTGGGTTATCTAATGATAATGATGAAAGTTTATCAGCACGCTTTATCAAAAACGGTGCAAATGACTTTTTACAAAAACCCTTTGTTCATGAAGAGTTTCACTGCCGCGTACGAAACACCCTAGATTCATTAGATATGATCCGCAGTCTTTGGGAAACCGCTAATCGTGATTATCTAACCCAGTCTTTTACTCGACGATATTTCTTCAAAAAACATCAATATGAGCAGCAAGAAAACAATGTGTTTTCTGTGGCGCTTATTGATATCGACTTTTTCAAAAAAGTGAATGACAGCCATGGTCACGATGTTGGTGATCAGGTTTTGATTGAGTTTGCTAAACGTTTAGAAACGGCATTTGGGCAACTTTTTACCGTAGCAAGATTTGGCGGTGAAGAGTTTGTGGTGGCATTCAAAGGGTTAGACGGTGATAAAACTCATACCTTGATGGATAAATTTAGGCAACAATGCGCCAATAAAGTGATTGATACCTCTATAGGCCCAATCACGATGACATTTAGTTGTGGTGTGGCAACGCTTCGTAGTGAAACCATTGATAGTGTTCTGCACCGTGCAGATGAATATTTATATTTAGCAAAAGACGCAGGCAGAAACCAGGTAGTGTCAACTCGCTAAAAAGTAGGTATTAATCATTTTTAAGCAGGTTATACATTATCGCTTGTATTTGCTCTTTCGTTATTGACCCTAAGAAGAGACCTGTTTTTCCTGTTACGACCATAATCGATCTTGGAAACAAGCAGAAATAAATCATCGTAAGCGGTTAATAGACCCACATACCAACAAAAATTAGACTTTGACAAAGTACTTTCTAAATAACAAGACGCTATGAATTAATCGCAAAAACATAGCCTGTTACCTATTAAAAAATTTTTAAATGAATTGTTTATTACTTTGTAGGTATGTCACAGCGATTGTAAATAAATACCCGATTATTGGCCTATAGTAACCAAGCATAGCTGACTTTCATAAAATAGGTTCTGTCATTTTGGGTTAACGAATCAATCTCGTCATCGGCTTTAAATGCATCTGAGTAACCGATATAGAACACACTTTGTGGGTTGAGTTTGTAGCCATAGAGCAACTCGTTACCTAGGTCTTTATATTTGGTATTAGGTTGTTGATAAATATACAGGCTTGGGTCTCTTTCTATATTTGTATACACACTAGACAGGCGGATAAAGCTATTAAGAGTAATTTGCCAGTTTACTCGGATGTCGGTTAGGTTTGCGGTAAACAGTCTACCGCCATTAACATCAAGCGTTTGATATCTGTGGGATAAATCTAACACAATCGAGTCGGTCATTTTCCATTCAATTTCGGGGTTGAACATGGTTAATGTGCCTAAGCGATCGTTGGCAAAGTCGATGCTATCACCGTAATTGATGTCCAACTCTAGCTTGATTGATTGCAGCGGTACAAAGTTGGTATAAAACCAGCCTATAGTTTCATCAAACATTTGGGTGTTGTTGTCAATGTCGATATTGGATGGATTATGGCGTCTGCCTACACGTTCACGTTGGGTGATGCCTGAAGCAATATAGCTTTGATAGCCACCTTCAAGTTCAACAAACATTTCAGCTTCTTGTTCGAGCAACTCCCCTTTTTGGGTATGTGTAATATCCCAATCGCCACCTAATTGAATCTTATTAAAAAAGTTCTCAGATGGGTACCAGCGATAGCCACCACCGGCAACAAACTTGGCCGCATCGACTTTTTCAATAAAGCCTAAATCGGCTCTAAAGTCATCACCCACAGATTCATACTGTGTTGAGGCGTACCATTCGCGACGATTATGCTGGTAGGTTAGTTTGAACATATTGTCGCTAAATTGGTCCTGTTTATTCGTTCGCAGGACTCGTTCGTTATAGTCACAGTTACTTAAATCGCATTCTATTGGAGCAATAGTACAATCATCCCCTTTACAGAATTGATTAAAAAACTTATCAGGATATTCTGTTTGTGAAAATGCATACTGGGCGGTAAAGGTGTCTTGCTCTGTCGGCTGATATTTCATATCAGTACTATAAACATAGTTTTGATAATTATCAGATTGCTTGAGAGTCATGACCCCGCCAATAGATAATTGTTTGCTGGGGTCGTAACGATATCGCGCTGCTACGTTATAGCTTTCTTGATCAAGGGTGGCGATATCTGAGCTTAAATTACCAGGAACTAAAAATTGAGTCTGGATATCATTTGCAGCTAATACACCAATAGTATGATCATCGGTTTTACTGGTCAGTTTTACCCCGTAGTCAGGAGAACTGATATTACGGGTATGAAGCAATTCCATTTGGCTGTCAAAGTAGTCTTTGTTATCTAAAAAGAAAGCACGTTTTTCGGGGAAAAACAGTGCAAATGTATTGTTCACATCTAATTGACCCACATCTGATTCTACCTGGGAGAAGTCGGGGTTAATTGTTGCATTTAATAGTGTTGTTGGCGTTATGCCCCAACGTAAATCCAGTCCTGCTTCAACGTCTGACTCCGCTTCCCAGGGCGTACTAGGGGTTAAGTTGCGCTGGTTATTTTGGTTGGCAACAAGTGACGGCGTTATTTGAATATCTTTACCCTGTTTAGCACCTTCTAACCCTTGTAAAACCCCCAGCTGACATAATTTACATGACACATTGCGGTCTATTTTATGCGTTGAAAAACGCTGATTTTCATGTCGAGGGTAAAAGCGGATAAACTCTACGCCCCAGTTTTGAACTGCATTTGAATCATCAAAGTTGAATAATCTGAGCGGAAGTTGAACTTCTACTTGATAGCCAGTCTCAGTGATTTTACCTTTGCTGTACCAAATACCATCCCAAGCATCACTTTCTTGTCCTGTGAGCTCGTTTTCAATTGAATCACTTTGAACACCATAGGCATTGATAAAAAATTGATAGGCCAACCGGGCATTATTGAATGTATCTAGTTTAATACCCACCATGTCATCACCCCAAGACTTGTCTCGGTCACGCAAATTGGCTCGAATGGCTTGTGGATTAGGATCGTGAGCGGTAAATGCCACATATAAACTGGTTTGCGAAGCAAATATTCTGGCGGTTGTAACCACTGGTGCAGCAACGTTTTCCGCTGGTGATGTTTCAAACTTCAATTCAACTTCTTCAGCTTGCAGCCATTGAGGCTCATCGAAATCACCATCAATAATAATGTCATCGCTCAGTGTAGGCAGCGTGGCATGAAATTGATCACTACTGCCGGCAAAGGTGCTAAAGCTGATTAGGCCACTGAGTATTAATAGAGTTTTTGAGTAGTTATTCACTGGTTATCTTGAATATTGTTAGTTGTTTTATCCATTGTCGCAAACAAACGCAATAATTCCGACCTTTAATGCTATAAAAAGATTGTCAAAATGTTACAAAATTTGTGCTGGTGAAATTGTACGATGTGAATGTGGAATATCATTACAAAAAAGCGCCAAGAGTCAATCTTAGCGCTTTAGTTGGGGGCGATTTGAGTTCACTACTGTTTAGTCTGCGACTGTTTAATGAAATCGCTGCATAAAGGGTTCACTGTTTGTAAGCAAGTATGGTTAATCTGCTGCAACTGACGGGTTTTTATAGGCGTCACGGTAGCGTTCAACCCACATTGACGTTGCCCCGCAGATAGCCACTGGCATAACAATAAAATTCACAATTGGGATCATTGAAAATAGTGTTACCGATGCCCCGAAGCTAAAACTGGTTCCCTTAGTATTTCGCAAAGCAAACTTCATATCATCAAAGGGTACTTTATGGTTATCAAATGGGTAATCACAATATTGTATTGCCATCATCCATGCGGTAAACAAAAACCACAAAATAGGCGCAGCGGTTTGGCCTATAACAGGTACCCAGAATAAGATTAAAAAAATCAGTGCCCGGGGTAAATAGTATTTCAGCTTAATCCATTCGCGGCCCATTATCCGCGGTAAGTCTTTAATTAAATCTACCGCGCCACCGGTATTAAGATTTTTACCGGTTAAATGCTGTTCAACTTTTTCAGCTAGCAAACCATTGAAAGGTGCTGCTAGCCAGTTCATCACTGAGCTGAAGATAAACGACATCACCACTAGCATTGTTAATACGGCTAACGGCCACAGGAAGAAATTTAACCATGTAAGATAGTCCGGTATTTCACCGTTCATCCAGGTAAATAAATCGCCTAATTTTCCCACTGCAAAATACATTACCGCAGAAAATAACAGCAAATTTATCATTAAGGGGATAAACACGAATGTACGTAATCCGGGTTGCTTGATAAGTGCAAAGCCTTCCAAAAAGTAGTTAACGCCACTTTTACGGTTTGAAGGAGATGTTACTGCCATTGATGGCTCCTCGACGGGGTGATAAGTATTTCTTAAGGGGAGTGTGACAATCGATATGACAGAAAACAAGCGATAAACTGTATCTAAAAGCAAAAAATCGTTACAAAATGCGCCTCAATTGCTACAGTGAGCGGCTTAGAAGCAACGTTAACCAAACTATACCGGCATTAATGCGATTAAAACAAATAAAACTTGCTGGATTTAAGTCGTTTGTAGACCCAACAAAAATCCCCTTTGATCATCCCTTGACCGCCATTATAGGTCCAAACGGCTGCGGAAAATCTAACGTAATTGATGCTGTGCGTTGGGTGCTGGGCGAAAGTAGCGCTAAAAACCTGCGCGGCGACTCGATGACAGACGTCATTTTCAATGGTTCCACCTCCAGAAAGCCTATTTCTGTAGCGGGTGTTGAACTGATATTTGAAAATATTCAAGGTCGACTAGCAGGGCAATATGCTAGCTATCAAGAAATTTCTGTTAAGCGGCAGGTTAACCGTGACAGTGAATCATTCTACTTTTTAAATGGCCAAAAGTGTCGTCGCAAAGATATCACCGATTTATTTATGGGCACCGGCCTGGGACCGCGCAGCTATGCCATTATTGAACAAGGCACCATTTCGCGCTTAATAGAGTCTAAGCCGCAAGAGTTACGAGTATTTATTGAAGAAGCTGCGGGGATTTCTCGCTATAAAGAACGCCGCCGTGAAACGGAAAACCGCATTCGCCATACCCGTGAAAATCTTGAACGGTTAAACGATATTCGTCAAGAATTGGGTAATCAAATTGAACGTTTAGCCCAACAAGCTCAAGAAGCAAAACAATATCGAGCGTTAAAGTCACAAGAACGTCAGTTGCACACCAATTTATTAGCCGGACGCTACCAAGATTTGTCGGAGCAGTCGGCAGAAATGCACAGCCAGTTAAATGAGCTTGACCGCCAACAAAGTGAATTTGCCGCGAGTCAGCAATCATCTGAAAATTTAGTGCTGCAGTTACAGCTACAAATTAACGGCTTAACAGATGTCGAACAAAAACTGGTTGAGCAATATTATCAAGCCGGCAATCAAGTCGCTAAGTTTGAGCAGCAATTAAAACATCAACAACAACAAGATTCGCAGCGCGAACAAGAACTGTTACTTATTCAGCAGCGTCTTGATGAGGCCGTTCTTAAGCAACAACAATATGAGTTAGAGCTTGCTGCAGGATTAAATCAACAGTCAGCGTTAATGCCTGCGCTTGAAGAAGCTAAAATTCAATTCGAGATGTTAGATGAACAAGTCCATCAGGTTGATGAATCTAGCGATGATCTATGGCATCAGTTTAATGATGCTGCAAATGCGTTAAACCAGGTTAAAACTGAGCTTGCCGTGTATCAATCGCGAAATGAGCACCAGCAACAATTGCTTAATAAGCATGAGCAAACAATTCCTTTATTACAGCAAAAATTACAACAGTTAACCCATGCAGATATCGAGCAAGATATTCTAGAACAGCAAGCTAAATTAAGCCGTTTAAATGAGCAAACAATCGCGGAGCAAGCGGCTAAACAACAACTTGATCTACATTTAGTTGAAGCTGAACAACATCTATTACAGGCACAGAATGGTTATCATCTCATAAAAGATTCACTCGCCAGCACCAAGGCGCGGCTGCAATTAATTAATGAGTGGCTAGATAACCAAGTTGGCGATACCGATTTTCAGCAGTTATGGCAAGTAATCAATGTTACCCCAGGTTATGAGAAAGCTGTTGACGTATTGCTACAATCTGTTAGCAAGGCTGCAGTGCTAACGACAAAAAATGCGCTTACTCATTCTGATTCTATCTCAGATTCTATTAGTAATGGCTTTATGCTTTTAAGTGATACTTTTTCACATATGGCTTTGACCAGCCCAGTTAATCTTGCACCTTGGTTGGAGCAGGTTGTGTTTGCTGAGACGCTTGTAGAAGCAAAAGCAAAAATTGCCAGTTTATCAGCCTCATCGGTTGTGGTATCAAAAGAAGGTTATTTAGTTGGTCACGGTTTTATACTAGCGCAGTCTAGTCATCAATCAGTGTTTAGCTTAGTCACCGAGCAACAAAGCTTAATTGAAAGCGTGGCAGAGCTTGAAGCTCAAAGTACCAGTGCATTGCTGTTACAAACGACTCAAGTTACTCAGTTAGCTCAAGTGAATGTCCTATTAGGGCAATCTCAGCAAATGTTACAACAGCTGTTGGTGGCACAAACCCAAGCGCAGTCTAAGTATGAAGGATTAGTTGATCAGCAGCATAATCGTCAAATTACCCAGCAGCAATTGGTTCAAGAATTACACTTGGCCAAGGAACATCAGCAACAACAATTGATTGAAGCTGAAGCTTTATCAATGCAAGTTGAAACTTTAGAGACACAAACTCATCAGTGCCAATTGAGGCTAGAGCAAGCACAGCAAAAGTTTGAGCATACCAGCGTGCAGTTACGCGACTTGAAAACCCAGCGTGCGGAGCTTGAAAGAAACAAGGCCAATATCAACCAGACCTTGCAACAAATTAATACCCAGGTGGCCGTCAGCCGTCAGCAGTTAGCTCAGCAGTTTGAAAAAATAGCCGAGCTATCAGAGCGTTATGTAAATATTGAGCAGCATAGTCAGGTAAAGCAAGCGTCACTTGAACAGGTTGAGCGGGATAATATTAAGCTACAGCTAGAGCAACAGCTTGATATTCAGCACCACAATCAGATTAAGCTTAATGCTAACCGTCAACAACAAGCTGATTTGCAACAAAGCCTAGATGCATCACTAATGATGCAAAAACAACAGCTTGTCACGCTACAAAGCTTGACTCAAAAAATAAGCGCGTTAAAGTTACGTCGTGAGGGTATAAAAGGCCAAGCGGATGTGCAATTGCAGGTTTTGCAGGAAGAGCATATTAACCTTCAAAACGCGTTAGCCAATATTGATGATGATTTTGATATAAAGGCATGTTCAAAAGCATTAGAAACAGTCCGTGACGAGATTAATGGCTTGGGTGCCATCAATCTCGCGGCTATTGAAGAATATGATACCCAAAGTGAACGTAAACAATATTTGGATAGTCAGGATAGCGATTTAAATCAAGGTCTAATGACATTGGAAGACGCTATTCGTAAAATTGATAAAGAAACGCGAATACGATTTAAAGCTACTTTTGACTCGGTAAACAATGGCTTAATGCAATTGTTCCCTAAGGTTTTTGGTGGTGGGAAAGCATACCTTGCACTGACCGATGATGACTTACTCGAAACCGGTGTGACCATCATGGCGCAGCCTCCGGGTAAAAAGAATAGTACCATCCACTTACTTAGTGGTGGAGAAAAAGCGTTAACCGCTTTATCATTAGTATTTGCCATATTTAGATTAAACCCAGCACCATTTTGTATGCTGGATGAAGTAGATGCACCTCTGGACGACGCTAACGTAGAACGATTTTGTCGTTTGCTACAAGAGATGTCGCAAAGTGTGCAATTTGTATATATCAGCCACAATAAAATAACCATGGAAATGGCTGACCAACTCATTGGTGTCACTATGCATGAACCGGGTGTTTCACGTATAGTCGCGGTAGATATAGAAGCCGCTGTAGCGCTTGCTGACGCAATATAAATAGGAATTAAGTATACAATGGAAGATTTACAGCTAGTGTTGTTAGTTTTAGGTGCAATCGCAATTATTGCGGTTCTTGTGCACGGTTTTTGGTCAATTAGAAAACAGCAACCCAAGTCGATGAAAGAAAGCCCTATGGCAAACTTTTATAAAGAGCAAGCCGATCGACGCGATTCAAATGGTTTTGACAATGATGGTATTGGCACTATTAGGGTGCGTAAATCAACAGAAGTTGAACCTCCAGTGCTTAAATCTGCCCTTAATAAAAGCAGTACGATATTTAAAGCGGCGCAAGACAAAGATGTTAAACCTGTTGAGATGGGTTTGTATAAAGCGGCTGAGAAAGCACAACAACAAACATTAACCAGCCTGCAGTCATCAACTGATAAAAAGCAAGCGCCATTAAACGCGGCTAATAGAGATGTTGAAAGCACAGATATTGAAAGCACAGATATTGAAAGTAGAGATGTTAAGAATAGAAACCTTGAAGAAATAAAGCTGCCGACTTATGCAGAATCTAAAAAACAGTTGTTACAAGCTAAACCCGATAAACAACAAGTGTCATTTTCTGAAACGCAAATTACACAAGATAGTCAACCATTGCCGTCAGCGGTTGCAAAAGCGGCTGTTGATGTTGCTGACTCGAAACCAGAACAGCCACTAGGCGATCCAACAGATGTATTAGTATTGCATGTTGTGTCTAAAGCCGGTGAATTATTGCAAGGTGCTGAATTATTGCCTGCGCTGTTGTCGTTAAATTTTAAGTTTGGTGACATGGAAATTTTTCACCGTCATATTGATAATACTGGAACAGGCAAGGTACTGTTTTCGCTAGCTAATATGGTAAAGCCAGGGGTGTTTAATCCTGATGATATGGAACAATTTGTCACCGAAGGTGTGGTGTTATTTATGACATTACCTTGTTATGGCGACCCTAAAATGAACTTTACCATTATGCTTAACTCCGCCATGCAATTGGCCGAAGACTTAGACGCTGAATTGTTAGATGGTAAGCGTCAGCCCTGGAATGATGCCGCCAAAGAAGATTATAAGCGCCGGATCGCAACCGCTTAGTATCGAATTATTATTTGTTGTTTATTAGTATTATAAGGCCGCTAATGCGGCCTTATTTATTGTATTACGGATTAATATTATGCAAGAAATTCAAACTGAAATCGCTCAATTATCTCAAGCCTTAAATCAACATAATATCAATTACTATGTAGATGATGCACCTACTATTCCTGATGCTGAATACGACCGCTTAATGCAGCGTTTAATTCAACTTGAGCGAGACTTCCCACAGTTTAAATCTTCTGAATCACCGAGCCAGCGAGTGGGTGGTTTAGCGTTAGCAAAGTTTGATCAGATCACCCATTTAAAACCTATGCTAAGTTTAGATAATGCATTTGAACAGGCTGATTTTGAAGCATTTAACAAGCGTATTACTGATAAAGTCGGGCAGCTGGAGTATGTGTGTGAGCCTAAATTAGATGGTTTAGCGGTATCGATTACTTATCGTCATGGCGTACTTGAACGTGCAGCAACCCGCGGTGATGGCGCTGTTGGTGAAGATATTACTGAAAACGTGCGCACTATTAAGTCAATCCCATTAAAACTGCGGGGTGAAGGTTACCCTGAATTAGTTGAGGTGCGCGGTGAAGTGTTTATGCCCAAAGCCGCCTTTGACGCTTTAAACCAACGTCAAATGGCGAAAGATGAAAAAGCTTTTGTTAATCCCCGCAATGCCGCCGCCGGCAGTTTACGCCAGCTTGATAGTAAAATTACTGCTTCACGGGCGCTGGGGTTTTATGCTTACGCTTTGGGTGTGGTTGAGGGTGAATCACTGCCTATGGCACAAAGCCATTTTGGTCAGTTAATGCAACTTAAAGTTTGGGGCTTGCCAGTTAGCGCTGAAGTTAAAGTGTGTAATGATTTAGATAAAGTTTATGCCTATTACCAGGATATTTTAACCCGTAGAAGCGCACTTGCCTTTGAAATTGATGGGGTGGTGATTAAAGTTAATTCGATTCCGCAACAGCTTGATTTAGGTTTTGTGGCTAAAGCGCCACGTTGGGCTATAGCCTATAAATTTCCTGCTCAAGAAGAAATGACAGTATTAGAGGCGGTTGATTTTCAAGTTGGCCGCACGGGTGCTATTACCCCAGTTGCTCGATTACAGCCAGTTTTTGTTGGTGGCGTGACAGTATCAAATGCCACATTACATAATGCCGATGAAATAGCCCGTCTTGGGGTGAAAATTGGCGATACCGTGATTATTCGACGTGCGGGAGATGTGATCCCTAAAGTCGTCGCTGTGGTGTTAGAACAGCGTGCCGACAGTGCCACGGATATTGTTTTTCCGCTATGTTGCCCTATTTGTCAAAGCGATGTTGAACGTATTGAGGGTGAGGCTGTTACTCGTTGTACTGGTGGATTATTTTGTGAAGCACAGCGCAAAGAAGCGATTAAGCATTTCGCCTCACGTAAAGCATTAAATATTGATGGTATGGGCGATAAAATTGTCGAGCAACTGATTGACAAAGAACTGGTAAAAAGTCCCGCGGACTTATTCGGTTTATCTGCGTCAGCGATAACTATGCTTGATCGCATGGCAATGAAATCAGCCACAAAATTAGTCGCAGCAATTAAAGATGCTAAATCAACGACCTTAGCGCGCTTTTTATATAGCTTGGGTATCCGTGAAGTTGGCGAGGCGACTGCAGCAAATCTAGCGGCACATTTTAAAACTATTGAGGCAATTCGTATTGCTTCAATTGAACAGCTATTAGACGTTGATGATGTTGGCCAAATTGTTGCTCAACATATCAGCCATTTCTTCGCCCAGGAGCATAATTTAGAGGTGGTTAGTAAATTGCTCGAAAGCGGTATTAGCTGGCCACCCATCGAGCAAGCAGATGAAAGTGGATTAAGTTTAAAAGGTCAAACCTGGGTAATAACAGGTACCTTAACCCAATTGAATCGCAATGACGCTAAAGCACAACTACAGGCGTTAGGTGCCAAAGTTGCAGGTAGTGTGTCAAAAAATACCGATTGTCTAGTGGCGGGAGAGGCAGCAGGCTCTAAACTCGCTAAAGCACAAGAGTTAGGTGTAAAAGTGATTGATGAAGATAGTTTAATCGCTATTCTACAGGCTTAATATGGGTAGTATGGCGAACGACTCTACTCATATATTTGTTAAAAAGGTCATTGCGTAGTATGGATTTTAGCAACATTACCTGGCTTGATGATAAAGGTCATATAAAGCCACCTTACTTTTTGTATATTATATTGGTATTTTTAGCCCGTGGTTGGTGTGTTTTTATTGCCTCTTTGACGCAGTTTAATGATCAGTCTGGGCTAGTAAGATTATTTTACCCGCACAAACAAGATTTTATTTTGGCATTATTTGCTGGGCTAGGCGCGGTATTTTTGTATGGGCTGATTATTGCTGAGCGTAAAAGGCAATGGCACTGGTTCATACCCTGGTTTAAGCGAGGGAAAACCATACTGTGGTTGTTATTGATGCTTGATGCAGGCATGTTGATACAACGTTTAATACATGCTGATTTTTTATTTAGTTTGACCTATGCGCTGGATGCTTTATTTCTATTTTGGACCAGTATTTACCTGTTAAAATCGAAACGTTTACATCATTATTTTAATGACTGGCATGTCATTGATGAACAAGATGATAAAAAAGCAACTTAAATTCAACATTTATTCTATAGTATAAGTATTCGAACGATATTTTGTTCCATGGCTTCGACCATAATAATAATTCAGTATGGAAGACATATTCATTGGCTAAACAAGAATCTATCCAAATACCACTGTCTGAGCTTATATTAGGGCTGACGATAAAGCTGCCTTTGCCGTGGACAAAAAACCCTTTTTTTATTAATAAAATTAAGCTTGAGCAACAATCTCAAATCGAAATTATTAAAGGACTGGATATTGATTTCGTATTCGTGTTGGCCGGCCATGATTTACTGCCCGCTGTTAGCGAAGTTGAGGAAGTTGAAGAAGAAACTGAAGAGGAGGTTGTTGAAACTGATTATAAAGCGTTAGCCAAAAAGTCGATGCGTATCGGGCAGAAACGATTTATTAAAGCGATTAATGATAGCCATAATATGTTCGGTCAAGTCATAAGTGATCCTGAAGGCATGTACCGTGAATCAGCCACCTTAGTTGAAGATTTATTAGAACACTTACTCGAAAGTGAAACTGTGTATTTATCCCTGGTTGATCACGGTAAAAAAGAGACCAGTCTGACTTCACACGGTGTTTCAATTGCCGTACTTTCAATGGCTATTGCGCACTTAAATAATATGGATAAATCAAAGCTAAGGGATATTGCTTTAGGCAGTGTGTTGCACGATATAGGTAAGCTTAAAGTACCTGAGGCTATTCGGCGTAAGCATGGAGAATTAACTGCCCACGAAGTTAATTTCATGAAGATGCACCCCAATTTAGGCTATGACCTGGTTAATCGCTGTGGGCTGTTTCCTGAAGCGGTAGTCGATATTATTTTACATCACCACGAATTTATAGATGGGTCAGGTTATCCTGATCATCTCACTGAAAAAAATATTGCCGAAACTACACAAATTGTGTCTCTGGCCAATGATTATCAAAAGCTGATGCATCAGTACCATTCGCCTCAATTAGCGTTAGGCATATTGTTTAAGCAACGGGCTGGTCAGCATTCAGCAAATTTAGTGTCACTATTGGTCAAAGTGTTGGGTATTTATCCACCTGGTACATTAGTTAAATTGTCAGATGATCAAGTCGCTAAGGTGATGATAACCACCCGTGAAGTTAAAAAGCCCCATGTTTGGTCGTGTAATATCAGTGGTGGTAATCCCAGTCTGCGTTTTTTAATTGACGGTGAAGTGGAAATTGTTGAAGTGGTCAAAAAAGACAGTTTGAGTGATGGCGCGATAAAGACCTTGCAAGCAGATAATCTTATCAACTTCTATTTTAATCATTTTTCCTACTAAGGTATTTTATGGCATCTGTTACCATCATTGGTTGTGGTTGGTTCGGCTTTCCGTTGGCTCAATCACTTATATCACAAGGGCACCATGTTAAATCTAATAAGCGCAAACAAGCAGATTTAATTGCCTTATCACAAGCTGGCATCACGGCATATCAATTAGATCTTAGTACTGAAATCGATTTGGCTTCCGCTACCGAGTTACTTGATAGTGACATGCTTGTGGTTAATATACCGCCGGGTCTTAGACGTGGTGAAACAGACTATATGGCAAACCTTAATTCGCTAAAATCAGTAATAGGGGATAAACAATACCAACGAGTCATTTTTATCAGTACTTCAGGTGTTTACCCTAGTGAAGATAAGATTATGACGGAACAAGACGCCATATCACATAGTCCAGTCAGTGACATTTTGTTACAAGCTGAATCACTTTTTTCTTGTATGGACAATGCTTGTATCGTCAGATTTTCAGGGCTTGTCGGGCCGAAACGACATCCTGGACGTTTTTTGGCTGGCAAAGAAAATGTTAGTGGCGGTAATGTGGCGGTTAATCTGGTTCATCTCGATGATTGTGTGGCGGCAATAAGCCTTATTCTTAATTCATCTTCAATCGGCGCTGTTTATAATCTGTGCGCGCCAGACCATCCAACAAAACAAATTTTTTATAGCCAGGCTGCTATCCATGCTGGAATGAGTGCACCGACTTTTGATCAACAAATTTCGCCAAGTAAAGTTATTGATGGCAATCTTATATGCCAACAGCTGGGCTTTACCTATCAGCAACCACATCTGTTAAAAATGCTTGATGCTTGCTAAGCTGCCATAGGGTATAATTTTCGTTTGATCTTATGAATTAGATAATCAAGGTGAAATCCCCATGGTAGATTTTCCATTATTACCCGGCGATGAATTCGTTGAACTTTATAAAGTGCTAAAAGTACAAGGTTTAGTGAACGGTGGTGGTGAGGCAAAACATGTTATCACTGAAGGTCAAGTTACCGTTAATGGTGATGTTGACACCCGCAAACGTAAAAAGTGTGTCGTTGATGATGTTATTTCATTCAACGGTCAAATGATTAAAATAGTGCCAACAGTTTAAGGAATATTCCATGCAATTCCCTGATGATGATAACGGACAAATGTTGGCTGCGATGGCTGAGTCTGGTATTGATTTAACCCTTGAATTAGAAGTCGATTTTTTCCTTGTGTTTGATGACAAGCGCGATGCTGAATCAGCACTTGAAGTGTTAAGCAAACAAGATGAAGAAGGTGAGTTAGAACTCAACTTTGATGAAGATAGCAGTAAATGGGAAGTCATTGTGTGTACCAATATGGTGCCAGATTATGATGCATTAGTTGCTAAAGAAATCCAATTAAATGATTTCGCTAAAGAGTTTGATGGTGTTTCAGATGGCTGGGGTGTGATGCAGCATCAAGATGGTGACGGTGATTTTGCCGATGAAGACCATGTTCATGATGAGCACTGTCATCACTAAAGCTAAAGTAATTCTCGTTACTATAAGTGTTGGCCAGTCTAGATATGACTAACGACTAGAAGCCACCTTAAATAGGTGGTTTTTTATGCCAAATAAAATGACAAGGTTAAATTAATCAATATTAGCGCAATAAGCCTGTAAACGATATGAACAACATTCTATTAAGGTGGTGTTTGTTTAATCGTAAATAAGCCTCTTTATTAAGGTTATAGTATTTTCTAGCTTTGATACTTTGTAATTCTGTTTTAAAGCAGGTTTAATACCTCTCTTTGCCTGTCCTGGTTGCGATACATGTTTGAACTCACTTTACACATTGGCCTGATTTTATTTGCCGTTGCACTGCTTGCTGGTTTTATTGATTCTATCGCCGGAGGTGGAGGCTTAATTACTATTCCTGCATTGATGTGGGCTGGTTTACCGCCAGCTGCGGCATTGGGTACCAATAAGCTACAAGCTTGTGGTGGCAGCTTTTTTGCGAGTTTATATTTTATTCGCAAAGGCATGGTTAACCTTAAAGCCATTAAACTCTCATTAATATGTGCTTTTTTAGGTGCCGCTGTAGGTACCATTTTAGTTCAAATGATTGATGTTGAGGTGTTACAGCTTGTATTGCCATTCTTAATTTTAGCCATTGGCTGTTATTTTCTATTTTCTAAAAAAATTGCAGAAGATGATCGTCACCAAGTGCTCACCCCGACCGTATTTGCCTTTACCGCTGCACTGAGTGTCGGTTTTTATGATGGTTTTTTTGGCCCAGGTACCGGAAGTTTTTTTGCACTCGCTTTTGTGTCATTAATGGGCTTTGGTTTAGCTAAAGCCACTGCGCATGCGAAAGTACTGAATTTTTCAACCAATATAGCGTCGTTAATATTCTTTGTAATTGGTGGCCATGTCGTTGTGGTGCTTGGGCTTATTATGTTAGTTGGCCAGGCTATAGGCGCCACCTTCGGTTCACGGCTAGTGATGACCAAAGGCGTGAAAATCATCAAACCCTTGGTGGTGGTCATGTCTTTTGCTATGAGTATAAAACTCTTGTGGTCACAATATATGTAATGTCGAACATCCGCACCCAGTATTTATTTCAGTGGGTCGTATTGAAAACGAATTAGAGTAAAGGTCATTATGCGCATTATTCATACTTCAGATTGGCATTTAGGTCAGCATTTTTTTGGAAAAAACCGCGCCGCAGAACATCAAGCTTTTATGGCTTGGTTACTGCTGCAAATTGAGCAACATCAGGTTGATGCCTTAATTATTGCCGGCGATATTTTTGATACCGGTACGCCGCCAAGTTATGCCAGAACCCTTTACAATCAATTTATTGTACAAATGCAGCAATCTGGTTGCCAGTTGATTATTTTAGGTGGCAACCATGATTCAGTTTCCATGCTGGGCGAGTCTAAAGAACTACTTGCTTGCCTAAATACCCTAGTGATCCCTGGCGCATTATCCTCACCTGAAGAGCATGTTTTTGTGATTAACAACCGTCAAGGTCTGCCGGGTGCCATTATGTGTGGTCTTCCTTTTTTGCGTCCCAGAGAGTTAATTCAAAGCCAGGTAGATGAAAGTGCGAAAGACAAGCAATTAAAGCTTGGCAATGCCATAGCCCAATATTATCAAGCAAGCTTTGAACAAGCACAGAGCCTACAAGCGCAGCATGAAGAGCTGACAAATGAAGATTTACCGATTATTGCCACTGGGCATCTAACGACTGTTGGCGCGAGCACGTCTGAATCGGTGCGCGAGATTTATATTGGCAGCTTAGATGCTTTTAATGCCAACTTATTTCCACCTGCGGACTACATCGCTTTAGGGCATATTCATCGGCCTCAAAAAGTCGCTAAAACTGAGCATATTCGTTATTCAGGCTCGCCATTAGCATTAAGTTTTGATGAGTTATCAAAAGATAACCAGTCTAATAAAAGTGTGTTTTTAGTGCAGTGGCAGGCAGAAGGCCCTATGCAGGTTGAGGCACTTAATATTCCTATGTTCCAACCTATGCAGTTTATTCGTGGCAACCTTGCTCAAATTCAGCAACAAATAGCATTATTTGCTGACAGTAATGACGATAACGTGTCTAGCGCTTTTGATGTTTCTGGCTCATTCAAACAAACTTGGCTAAGTATCGAGGTCACTGAACAAGATTATTTATCTGACTTACAGTCAAGAATTGTCGAAATGACTCAACATAAAGCTGTCGAAGTACTGCAACTTAAACGTGCTCGTGCTAACCGTAAAGCGGCAATGCAAATTAATCAAAATGAAACCCTGTCAGAATTATCAGTAAAAGAGGTTTTTCAACGCCGACTAATGCAGGAACAGTTTGATGATGAAGCATTTAAACAAAGGATAATGACCAAGTTTGACCAATTACAGCAAGAAGTTGAATTGGCGCAACAAGCGGAGAATAAATAATGAAAATACTGTCTCTGCGATTTAAAAATATCAACTCACTTAAAGATGAGTGGAAAATTGATTTTACCGCCAGCCCATTTGCTGAAAACGGTCTGTTTGCCATTATCGGCCCAACGGGATCGGGTAAAACGACTATTTTAGATGCGATTTGTTTAGCGCTTTACCACAGAACACCGCGCTTAGCTGTGATATCAAAGTCAACTAACGAGCTAATGACCCGTGGCACCAGTGAGTGTTTAGCTGAGGTTGAATTTGAAGTAAAAGGGGTCGGTTATCGGGCATTTTGGAGCCAGCGTCGTGCCAGAGATAATGCCGATGGTAACCTACAGGATGCGCAAGTTGAGTTAGCACAAATGGCAGACGGTAAAATTATAGCCAGCCAAATAAAATTAAAATCTGATGCCATGGAAAAAATAACCGGTTTAGATTTCGCGCGTTTCACTAAGTCCATGATGTTATCTCAGGGCGAGTTTGCGGCATTTCTGAATGCCGATGCTAATGTCAGAGCAGAGTTACTTGAAGAATTAACGGGCACGGAAATTTATGGTTTGATATCTGAGCGAGTGCACCAGGAATTTAGCCAATCTAAGCAGCAATTACAGTTACTCGAAAGCCAAATTAACCATGTTCAGGTATTAAGTACCGATCAAGTGTTAGAAAATAAAGCGTTGCAGCAAACGTTAACCCGCGAATTGGAAACATTACATCAACAGATCGAACATAAAAATATGTTCTTGCAGTGGCACAAGCAACTGACTCAATCCACTCAACACCATTTAGCTTGCCAAAAAGCGTTTGAACAGGCAAAAGTAGCTATTAATGAGCAACAAAGTGCATTGCAAAGGTTAGCGGATAGTGAGCCAGCGCAGCAGCTTAAACCGATATTTGAACAGCAAGCTTATTTAGCCAAAAAGCTGGTTGATTTAACCACGCAAATCGAACGCATTGGTCAGCAGTTACAACAATCAAGCATTAAGGTAGGCCAAAATGAACAGGCTTATATTGCTCAGCAACTCACAGTCGATGCGGCGAAAACCTTACATAAACAATTATTACTATTAATTGATCAGCAAATTATACCCTTAGATCATGATATTAAAGTGTTAAAGCAGCATGTTGAGCGTGAGCAGCAAACTCTTGCCAAACAACAGCAAGACCACCAGACTGTTAGTAAACGCCTTATCGATAGCCAAAACGCCATCGCGAATATCAACCAAAACCAGCATCATTTAACTGATTTGGTGAGCCAGTTTCCCTTGGGGCAGGTTATTGGCCAACATATTGCTTCTTGGAAAACTCAGTATCAGCAATGGTTGTCTCTGGCTAAAAACCAACGGGAGTATCGCGCCGAGATTGATGTTCATACGCGCACATCGGCAATGCAGCAACAGCTAATTGATAGGGTACAAAAAAGTATTTCTGCCAATAGCGAGCAAGTAGTGCTTTTGAGTAGCGAACAGCAAAACCTAAAAGCCAATATAAGCCAATTGTTAGCGGGTAAAACCGAAGGCGACTTACAAAATGAGCATCAACAGATACTAGAACAGCAAGGTTTTCGAGAGAAATTGACACAACTTGCACAGGATTACACTCTCGGGCGTCAAGTTTTAGCTGATGGGCAACAGGCTATTCATCTGCGCCAACAGGAAATGGTTGATAAAGATAAGACGCTTACCCAAACAAGGGGGCTGTGGAGCGATAAAAATCTGCAATTAAAAGATGTACAGCAACTACTCAAGCAAGAACAGCGCATTGCTGATTTAACCAGTGAGCGAGCAAAATTGATTGAGGGTGAGCCATGTGCATTATGTGGTTCAATTGAACATCCTTTAGTGACTGAATACCAAGAACTGGATTTATCGCACACCGAGCGCCGAGAAGCCGTGTTACTCGATGAACTGGAACAATTGAAAAAACAAGGCGAGCAGCAAAAGCAAGCGCTAGCCGAGTTGACTTATATTCAACAAAACCAACAAATCGCTATCCAAGAGTGGCAAGGAAAACTGCTGCAATACCAGCAGCAAGCAATAGATTGCTGTCAGGCTTTGGGCGTGAGCTTTGATTTGATTGATGTGCAAAGTCAGCAAGCCATTGCTGATTATAATGCCCAAATAGATGGATATAAAAAGCAGTTGTCAGATGTATTGTTGCAGCTTAAAGCCCTTAATGAATCAGCCAGCCAATTGGGTGAGCACATGATTCAATTGGAACAGCGACAAAACGCTGAAAATAGCCAGTTGCAGTTGGCACAACTTGAGCTGAAAACGGCACAGCAGCATATCGATAAGCACACCCATCAAATTAACGTAATTGAGTCGAGTTTAAGTGAGATTAAACAGCAGTTAACCCAACACATCAACGAGTGTGATCTAACATTACCCGATTGGGCTGAGGCCGCTTCATGGTTAGACTCACTTGAGGCCGATATTCAACAATGGCTAGATGCTCGTCAAACGCTGGATAATAATCGTCAGCAATTGGCATTGCTGGGGCAGGAATCACAGCAATATCAGCATCAAGCAATGCAAATCGCCGAACAAATTGAGCTGGCTCAAGTGGTATTAGTTCAAACCCAAGAGGATTTACAGTTAAAGCAGCAGCAAAGAGCTGATTTATTTGCCGATAAGCAAGTCGATGAGGTCAAGCATCAAAGTGAACATGATCTGATGCTGCAAGAAAGCGGTTTGCAGGACAAATTCACTCAACTGCAAGATAGTAAAACTCACATTCAAGCCCTAGCCACCCAAAAACAGGGATTAACTCGTCAGCTTGAGTCAGAGCATCAAGACCATCAACAGGTTGCAGAACGTTGGCACCTGGCATTAATAGCCAGTCCATTTGAAAATGCAGCTGCATATCACCAAGCATTGCTGGCGCCAGAGGAACATCAAAGATTAACAGTATTGAAACGCCAGCTTGATAATCAATTACAAGAGTCGCAGGTGTTATTCACTCAAGCTGCTAAAAATAATAATGATTTAATACAGCAAGGCGTGTTGCATGCTTTTGATGTATTGCAAATAGAAGAGGTCACGCTAGAGCAGCAAACGCTGCTTGAACGCCAGCATCTTCAGCAACAAACATTATGGCAGTGCCAGCATGCCTTAAAACAAGATCTTGAGTTAAAAGATCAACAACAAACTTTACTTGAACAGTTGACGCTGGCAAAGCAAGACTATGATGACATTGCCTATTTACATTCATTAATTGGCTCACAAAAAGGCGATAAATTCCGCCGTTTTGCACAAGGTTTAACGCTAGACCATTTGGTCGCCTTGGCTAATAAACAGTTAGATAGATTGCATGGCCGCTATCAACTTGAGCGCAAAGATAGCGAAGCACTAGAACTGCAGGTACTGGATACATGGCAAGGTGATGCAATCAGAGATACGCGAACCTTGTCAGGGGGCGAAAGTTTTTTAGTCAGTTTAGCATTAGCACTGGCCTTGTCCGATTTGGTCAGCCATAAAACCAGCATTGATTCATTATTTCTTGATGAAGGCTTTGGCACGTTAGACAGTCAAACATTAGATACAGCGTTAGATGCGTTAGATAATCTTAATGCATCAGGCAAAATGATCGGTGTGATCAGCCATATAGAAGCCATGAAAGAGCGCATAGCTGTACAAATTAAAGTCAACAAAATGAATGGACTTGGTGTAAGCAAACTACAAAGCCAGTTTGCAATAGCTTGAAACAATTCAGGGCTTGATCTGGCTCAAGCTACTGTAGAGAGTGGAATCTAGCGCAAAAAATATATGAAAACTCATCAATATATATTTGTAATATGACAAATATTTGATATAACAGTGCACACGAAAATTTATTCTTGCTTGAAAATGCATCACTTGATGCAAGCAAGTTACAAATGTTTAAAGCATTAGTCTCGGCTTAACATATTGATAACGCGCGATTAAAGTTTACGATAAAAGTAAAAATATTAATAACGACAAATAATAACTAAAAACTTTTAGGTGGATTAAAGATTGCTAACGAGTAAAATTATGGGCTTCGAAAAGCCATCTGCAAGTTTATCAAACTTGCCAAACTTGCATAAGAAAGTGTTATTGGCGAGTGTTTTTATGGTTGGTGCGGCTTTATTATGGCCAACACAGCAAGAATTTTCATCACAACGAATTCCTGTCACATTAGACCTAGATGCACTTATTCCCCATATTAACCAGCCTATTAAAGCCGGTCAGGTTTTTGAAGAACCGACTCCAATACTTGAACATGTGATCACTAATGGTGACACGTTGAGTAAATTGTTTGAAATGGCCGGTATCGACCAAAAAACCATGTATAAAGTACTAGAGGCTGATTTAGACGTACTAGCTTTAGATACGTTAATGCCAGGTAACCGTATTCAATTTTGGGATGATAACCAAGGTAATTTGGCGAAGATGGAGTTGTACTTTAACCCAGCCCACCAAGTGGTATTCACCCGT
The DNA here is from genome assembly GCF_020511155.1 of Shewanella glacialimarina. Taxonomy (NCBI): domain Bacteria; kingdom Pseudomonadati; phylum Pseudomonadota; class Gammaproteobacteria; order Alteromonadales; family Shewanellaceae; genus Shewanella; species Shewanella glacialimarina. Next base: position 1,704,095 of record NZ_CP041216.1, read on the forward strand.
TATGATGACGGTACCTATGAAGTCAAAGACATTAATCTTGAAGGGATTTGGCAAAATAGAATTGTCGGTGGCGAAATTAACGGCTCGTTTTATGTGTCAGCAAAAGCCGCTGGTTTAAGTGCTGCTGAAATTGCCAAGGTTGAGAGTTTATTAACAAGTAAATTAAATTTTTCGCGTGAGTTACGTGCAGGAGATAGATTTTCAGTATTAATGAATGATCAATTTATTGCGGGTGAAACCACTGGTAATAGTAATTTAGAAGGGATACAAATTCACACCGGTCGCCGTGATATTACCGCATTTCAACATTTAGACGGCAATTATTACGATGAAAAAGGCCAAAGTTTAGCGCCAGCTTTTCAGCGTGTTCCCCTGAGTAAAAACTATCGCATGACTTCGCGCTTTAATCCAAACCGTAAACACCCTATTACCGGTCGAGTACGTCCACATAACGGGACAGATTATGCGACTCCTGTTGGTACGCCAGTGCTTGCTCCTGGTGAAGGTGTTGTAAGCTTAGTGACTAACCATGCGTTTGCAGGTAAATATATCGTTATCGAACATGATAATAAAGTGCGTACTCGATATTTACATTTATCGGCTTTTAAGGTCAAAAAAGGTCAACGTGTTAAGCGAGGTCAAGTTATTGCTTTGTCGGGTAATACAGGCGCGTCTACGGGACCACATTTACACTATGAATTTCATGTCAAAGGTCGCCCAATTGACTCGATGAAAGCTAATATTGCCGAAGCGAAAGTATTACCTAAGAAAGATTTATCTGAGTTCCAGTCAATCGTTCGCAGTCGAAAGATGATGATGGAATTGGGTTAACTCAGTTAATATCAATGCCCGCTTTACACAACTTAACACTGCAGCCTAATGGCTGCAGTTTTGTTTTGGGCTGTCATTAGTTGCATTCTCGAACTCAACAAAGTCATCGATATCGAGTTAATAACCTAACGGCTAGCGGTTGTTTAAGTTGGCGCTAGCCTTTAAAATGTCAGCAAATTATAGTTTTATTGCAGTTCACAAGTTAGCTGCGGCCAATGGAAAATTCACATGATCCGCTCTTCAAACGTAAAGCGAACCTTCAAGCCGTTAGCTTTTACTTTTTTTAGCTATTTAGTTAGTACCAATGTCGCTGCGCAAACGCCAGCAGAACAACAAAATGTGCAAAATCAATTTACTCCCATGCAGGTTAATGTACCAGTGGGAGACAAGTATGATTGGTTACAGTTAAGCAGTAATGAGTTGCTGAAAGGTAAAATTAGAAACCTTTATGGCGATAAGCTTGAATTTAAAAGCGACCAATTGAATACTCTTACGGTGGACTGGGAAGATGTTATCGTGTTGCAAAGCCGTGGCGAGGTGAGTATAGGTTTTACTGATTTGTCGACCAGAACCGGGCGTCTACTTATCCAACATGGACGAGGTTATCTTGATGGTGTGCAATTTGATGTCAATGACATAATGACTATTATTTCAGGTAAGCAACAGGAAGCTAATTACTGGTCTAGCAATGCGTCATTGGGGGCAAATTTGCGTTCAGGCAATAATGAACAAATCGATTATTCAGCCAAAGCAAGAATGAGTCGAAGAACAACTGAGTCCCGTTTTAGAACTGATTACCTGGGTAATTACAGTAAATCTGGCGGAGAAAACACCACTAACAATCACCGTGTAAACAGTTTTTTTGATTGGTTTTTTTCGAATCAATTCTTCTTAAGGCCAGTATTTGGTGAGTATTATACCGATACTTTTATGAATATTTCATCGCGTTTGACCTTAGGTTCTGGTGTCGGTTATAGCATCATAGATAACTCTAGAACAGAGTGGAATGTCAGTGGCGGTCCTGCATACAATATTACACGCTTCAATGAGGTTGAACTGGGTGAAGATGATTCCGATAAAAGTGGCACAATAGTGTTAGGCAGTACTTTTACCACTGAACTAACTGACTCAGTTGATTTTAACGCTGACTATAGAATGCAGTTTGGTAACCAAAACTCTGGTGGGTATACTCATCATGCTGTGGCGGGAGTATCAGTAGAGTTGACGGATTTGTTTGATCTTGATCTCTCGTTAGTTTGGGATAGAATAAGCATTCCTCGAGCCGAAACCGATGGCACTATCCCTGAAAAAAATGACTTTCAGTTAATTATCGGTTTTGGTGTGGATATTTAAGTGTTGTAGGATCAAAATGTTAGTAATTGCCAATGAGCCGTTAAGCATAGGGTAATTGTCCCACTTCTTCGGCAACCAGCCATACCCGCATATCAAATTCCAGTTGGTGATAATCTGCCAACATAAAAGTACATAACTGATAAAAGGCTTTGTTATGTTCTTTTTCACGTAAATGGGCTAATTCATGCACCACTACCATTTGCAGTAATTCAAAAGGAGTGTGTTTTAAGCGAGATGAAATACGAATTTCATTTTTTGCTTTAACTTTATGTCCTTGGCGACGATTAACATAGGAATGTAATCCAAGTGCATGATGACTTAGGTTAATTTTTTCGTCAAAAATGACTTTCGATAGCGGGTCTGATTGGCGCATATGAGTATTTTTCAACGCAATTGCCATGTCATATAGTGCTTTATCTGTACGAATATCATGCTTTTTAGGGTAGCGGCTTAAAAAATGTTCGCCAAGTTTATTATTATCAACTAATTCAGCTATTTGGCTGATAATTTGAGGATTATAACCAGACAGATAGCGCATCGCACTGCGCTCACTTTGTTGCTTTTTAACGTCATCGCTGGTGATGAGTGTGCTTATGTCTATTTTGGGCTTTAATGCTTGGCTAGTAGACTTTAATTGCATTTTAGGTGGAGCAGTTAGTTTTTTTGATTTAGAGTTTGTCATAAGTGTTTTTAAGCGCTGCTTTTAGCGTTATCTCCATTGAGTGTGATGACAGATAACGCTAAAAGCTCAGCCCTGAAAATGTCAACTCGGAATTAAACTTTACCGAATATCAATCGGTTATGATGCACATAAGCGACATCGAATGCATTTAGCTGAACGCGTTTTAAATCTAAAGAATCAAAGTCAACTTGCGGTGGATTACGCTTTAGCTGCTCTTTAATAGTTAATGGTGAAATCATCACCACTGGCAGTTCGGTAATTTGAATCGCCGCTTCTAATTTAAAGCTTGTTGCGCTGCCAGCAAACTTACCTTTTTGTTCACGTTCAATAATCGCGATTTGGTCAATCTTGTAGTCTTCCATTAGCTTATGAAAAGCAAAATGAAACTCACGCAGAGACTCTGTCGATGCCGAATCTGACACCGCAAATGATACTTTACGACAACTCGGCACATTGAAGGTTTCACCTTCATAGCTAAGTAAACTGATGATGGCCTCGCCACCTTTTAACTCTACACCACAAACTTTCATGTTTATCCTTTCCGCATTTCAATGAGTGACCGCATGATACTTTAACCGGCGTGTCACTTAATAATTAGTCTTCACTGTCACTGATTTTTTGTTCAATAATCACAATGGGTTTCGCTTTACGGCGCATTGGCGCATCGCCAACGTCTATGCCGGTAATAAATGTTTTGTCGCGCTTAGGCACAGCTTTAGCTTTTTGCTTAGCTTTAGCCTTAGCTGCGACTTTGGTTTCAGGTTTGTCTTTGGCGGCTTTAGTTCCCGCTTGCTGACTTAAGCCTGAAAACTTTGCTGGTAAACCGTCAACCGAGGTAAATTCAAAGTTTTTGCGTAAAAATGACTGCACTTGTAAAAAGCTTTGCCAGTCTTTTGGCCCCACTAATGAAACTGCAATACCTTTAGCGCCAGCACGACCAGTACGGCCAATACGATGGACATATTCTTCAGCAAATTTTGGCATATCAAAGTTAACAACTAATGACACGTTAACTAAATCTAGCCCTCTAGAGGCCACATCAGTAGTGATAAGAATTTGCTGCTGGCCACGACTAAATTGATCCATAATTTGGTTACGGGCATTTTGTTTTAGCTCACCGCTTAATGCTGCGGTAGAAAAACCCTGTTCAGCTAACAGCGTGGCTAAACGGTCTGTGTCTGAGCGAGTTGCGGTAAATACAATGGTTTGCTTGTGTTCTGGCTGCTTCAATAAGTGGCTTAACAGTGCTTGTTTGTGATCTAAATGATCTGCAAACAGCATTTTTTGTTCAATATCTTTGTGTTCAGCATAACTGGTGCCAATGGCCACATGGCTTGGATTCTTCAATAATGTGGCGGCAATATCGTTAATGCTTTGATGATCTAAGGTGGCAGAAAACATCAAGGTTTGACGACGTTTATGATCAGCTGCTTCATTAATGGCTTTCAGTTGTGGTGCAAAACCTAGGTCCAACATGCGGTCAGCTTCATCAAGAACAAGTAATTCAAGGCCATTTAAAAATAAGTGACGTTGCTCAAGATGATCAACAATTCGACCCGGAGTTGCCACAATAAAGTGTGGGTCACGGGACAAGCCTTTGGCTTGGTCGTTAAAGTTTTCACCGCCCAAAATACTGATAGCTTTGTATTGGGTATTGGCAACCAGTAATCTGAGTTGACCATATACTTGCTGAGCAAGCTCTCGAGTCGGCAATAAAATCAGCACGCGAGGATCTTTTTTCGACAGCGCTCTGCTGGAAATAATCCGCTGCATCGCAGGCAGTAAAAACGCTAAGGTTTTCCCTGAGCCAGTTTTCGATGATGCCATCAAATCTTTACCCGCTAGGGCAATAGGTAAGGCTTGTTCTTGGATCTCGGTTGGGTCAGTAATACCCATATGCTTCAAACTATCTAACAAGCGTTTATCAAGCGAAAAATCAGAAAACTGCAAAGGTGGATCCCCTAAAAAATAATAGCCCAATATTATAGCTGGATAAGCTTGCTATAGCCAATAATGACTTGCTTGTTTATGCTAATAAAGCACTTGGCTAATAAAGCCTGATTATTAACGTTTAAAAGTGACCCTATGGAGTATATAAATGGCACCAGTTCAAGCCTCACCACAGAAAAAACCGATTATCGGATTGGCATTGGGCAGCGGTGCAGCTAAAGGTTGGGCGCATATTGGTGTGCTTGAAGGCTTAGCTGAATTAGGCATTTATCCGGATAAAATTGCTGGCTGCTCTGCTGGCGCACTGGTTGGAGCGGCATATGCCAATGACAGTCTAGCAGAACTTAAAAGTTGGGTGTGCGGCTTTTCAAGTTGGGATGTTATTGGATTAATGGACATTAGTTGGCGTAAAGGTGGGCTGATTAGCGGTGAAAAAGTATTTGACGTTATGTCTACTCATATTGGCGCTGTTGATATTGAAAACTTGAAACGTCCCTTTGCAGCAGTTGCAACGGATTTGTATTCTGGCCAGGAAATTTGGTTTAAAGAAGGCTTACTGCGCAATGCCGTCAGAGCATCTTGTTCGATGCCAGGCTTTTTGCCGCCAGTACAACAAAATGGCCGTTGGTTAGTTGATGGTGCTGTGGTTAACCCTGTGCCAGTCTCATTATGCCGCTCACTTGGTGTCGATATTGTCATCGCTGTTGATTTGAACGGTTATTTACGCAAGCAAATGCAAGTTTTACCTCAGCAAGTCAGTAGCTCTGAGCCTGTGTCAGATAAACAGCTTGATTCAGATGAAGAGCAGCCTGACTTAGGCTTTATGGATTTATTGGGTAAGGGCAAAGACTATATCACTAGTTTGAGTGACAAACTGTCGCTTGGCACTAAGTCACACCCTGGAATGCTAGCGGTAATGTCACAGTCAATGGATATTTTAGAGCAGCGTCACAAGCGCTCTCGGTTAATGGGCGACCCACCGGATATTTGCATTATCCCCAATGTTTCCGATATTGGTACCATGGAGTTTCATCGTGCAGATGAAGCGATTGCAGCAGGCAAAAAAGCAGTTGAAGATATCGCGCATTTAATTCAAGCATCGCTTAAAAACTAATCTGAAAATGTTGCCCCTAAGCTAGCTTGATTCCTTTGAACAAGCGCTAATAAGTGGATTGTTGGAGTTCACAACATAAATTTTATTTGCTTCCCCTTAGCGTGAAAAATGATGATCTAGATCAACACGGTCAGTGACAATTTAACGCTTAATACACTACATATAGTGTTTTGTATTTTTCGTATACCGATATATAGATTTGGTAGCGTTAAGGGAGAGGCTGGTTATGTTGGTTGTTATTAAGCGCGATGGATGTCGCACTGCATTTGATTCAAGTCGAATAAAAGATGCCGTTATTGCCGCAATGGAGTCTGCCGGACAATCAGATCATGACTATGCCTGTGCTTTGGCATTGTCTGTTAAACAAGATTTTCAGCAACAAGCAGAAGTGGATATTCATCAACTACAAGATGTAGTTGAAAACAGGTTAATGTCAGGTCCTTTTAAGTCGGTTGCTCGTCATTACATTGAATACCGACATGATCGCGATGTGAGCCGCGAGAGCAAAAGTAAGTTAAATCGTCAAATTCGCGGTTTAGTAGAACAAAGCGATAGTAGCCTATTAAATGAAAATGCCAATAAAGACGCGAAGGTTATACCCACGCAACGCGATTTATTAGCGGGTATTGTGGCAAAACATTATGCTAAAACTCATTTGCTACCCAAAGACGTGGTGGCCGCTCACGAGCGGGGAGAACTGCATTATCACGATTTAGATTACGCGCCTTTTTTTCCGATGTTTAATTGTATGTTGATTGATTTGGCTGGCATGTTAACCCACGGATTTAAAATGGGTAACGCGGAAATTGAAACCCCAAAATCTATTTCGACTGCAACTGCAGTAACGGCACAAATTATTGCCCAGGTGGCGAGTCATATTTATGGTGGCACCACGATTAATCGTATTGATGAAGTGTTGGCAATCTTTGTTCAAAAAAGCTATCAAAAGCATCTTGCGACGGGGATTAAGTGGCAAATTGCCGACGCTGAAGCCTTTGCAAAAGCGCAAACAGAAAAAGAATGCCACGATGCATTTCAATCACTTGAATATGAAGTGAATACCTTGCATACCGCCAATGGGCAAACGCCCTTTGTCACCTTTGGCTTTGGTTTGGGTGTTAGCTGGGAGTCCCGTTTAATTCAAAAGTCAATATTAACTGTGCGCAAGTCGGGATTAGGTAAAAACCGTAAAACTGCGGTGTTCCCAAAACTGGTTTTTGCAATTAAAGATGGCGTTAACCATAAGGCAGCAGATATAAACTATGATATCAAACGCCAAGCGTTGGAGTGTGCTAGCCTGCGGATGTATCCCGACATTTTGAATTACGAACAAGTCGTTAAAGTCACCGGTTCTTTTAAAACACCTATGGGGTGTCGATCATTCTTGGGCACATTCGAGCAAGATGGTCAGTTGATGCATGAAGGCCGCAACAATCTCGGGGTGGTGAGCTTAAACCTGCCACGTATCGCCATAGAAGCCCAAGGCGATGAAGCCAAGTTCTATGCTTTATTAGATAAACGCCTCGTGGTAGCAAAAAAAGCTTTAGACACTCGTATAGCAAGATTAGTGGGAGTTAAAGCCCGCGTTGCGCCAATACTTTATATGGAAGGGGCGTGCGGTGTACGCCTTAAAGCAGATGATGACATTAGTGAAATATTTAAACATGGTCGCGCATCAATTTCATTAGGTTACATCGGCTTACATGAATCCATTAATGCTTTATATGGTAATGCGCAACATGTATTTGATGATAGGGTTTTACGTCAAAAAGCGCTTGAAATAGTGGCTTATCTTAAGAAAAACACAGAGCAATGGAAACAAGAATCTGGCTATGGCTTTAGTTTATATAGCACCCCAAGTGAAAATCTGTGCTGTCGTTTTTGCAGTTTAGACGCAAAAGAGTTCGGAGTATTACCTGGGGTAACAGACAAAGGTTATTACACCAATAGTTTTCATTTAGATGTTGAAAAGCAAGTGAACCCATACGATAAAATAGACTTTGAACAGCCGTATCCTGAGATAAGTAATGGCGGTTTTATTTGTTACGGTGAATATCCGAACATGCAAAATAACATTGAAGCTTTAGAAGACGTATGGGACTACAGCTACAGCAGAGTACCTTATTACGGCACTAATACTCCCATTGATGAGTGCTATGACTGCGGATTTATCGGTGAGTTTAATTGCACTAGTAAAGGCTTTGTATGCCCTAAATGTGGTAACCACGAGCCCAGTCGAGTGTCGGTTACCCGCCGAGTATGCGGTTATTTAGGCAGCCCAGATGCTAGACCGTTTAATCATGGCAAACAGCAGGAAGTAAAACGACGGGTGAAACACATTTAATGTTTTATAGCGCATATTACAGTGTTGATGTGATTAACGGCGAGGGCACTCGCTGTACCTTGTTTGTCAGTGGCTGTGAGCATGCCTGTAAAGGCTGCTATAACCAACTAACCTGGCGAACAGATGCCGGACATGTATTTACCCAAGCCCTAGAAAACGTCATTATTGCTGATTTGAATGACACCCGCATTCGTCGTAAAGGCTTATCCTTAAGCGGTGGCGACCCTTTGCATCCTGGTAATATTACTGCTGTGCTTAAGTTGGTGAGGCGAGTGAAAACTGAGTGTGTTGGCAAAGATATTTGGTTGTGGACTGGCTATAAGCTAGCAAATTTAACCCTTGAGCAACAAGCTGTTACCGCATTGGTAGATGTATTGATTGATGGTAAGTTTGAACAGTCTTTGGCAGATCCAGCTCTAAAATGGCGCGGCAGTTCAAATCAGGTTATATATCGATTAAATAGCGCCACTTAAATAAAAGCATTTAATAAAGGTACTATTTAGCACTGTTTACTGTGGTTTTTACGCTATTTCCTCCGGTGCTTTTGGCTTGATACATAGCTTGATCAGCATGTTGTATTAGTTGTTGCTCATTATCACCATTTTCAGGGTAACGTGCTAAGCCAATGCTAGGGGATAACTGTAAAACCAACTCATCAAACTGATAAGGTTTATCGAGTTCGGAGCGAATATTTTCTGCAATAACAAGCACTTTATCAAATGACTCAATATCATTTAATATCACCAAAAACTCATCGCCACCAAAACGCCCAACGGTGTCAGATTTTCGCACACAATTGTGTAAACGCTGAGCAATACTCTTTAACATTTTGTCGCCGACAAGGTGTCCATAGTTATCATTTACATGTTTAAAACCATCAATATCAATGAACAATAAGGATAAATGTGTTCCACCTCGGCGTGCTAATCCTAGCGAAGCCTGTAAGCGTTCAAATAATAATGCTCTATTGGGTAATTGTGTTAAAGGATCATGTCCAGCAATATAATGAAGCTGTTGTTCCATTTGTTTACGTTCGGTAATGTCATGGGCAATTGCGATTCTAAATTGATGCTCTTCTGACCAGCGTGCAGACCAAAGAATATCAATAACTTTGCCGTCTTTACGCACCCAACGATTTTCAAAACGACGTTGATTCTCACCACTGATAAGTGTTTCAACAACTTGAAGCGTTTTGGCTTCATCTTCAGGGTAAACAAAGTCAATAATTGGCTTATTGATAACTTCATTTGGCGAATATCCAAATATATCTTCAAACGCAGCGCTTACAAATACAAAACAGCCACTTTTATTCACAATACAAACAGCATCGAGCATTAAATCCATCACATCTTTAAGTGCAGCTAGGTCAATGGTCTTCATAATATCTATCTCAATAATGTCGTTCTGTTTTTTGTAGATTTTGAGTTGCTGGGGTCAAAATTTTAAATGCAAACTGTTTACTAGAACCCTTGTAAGTATGCACTGACTTTCTACTGCGTCATTACATATTCATGTATAGCTAGCCGTTATTCGAAACATCTTGCATAAACTAAAGCAAAATGGATATTTAAATGCCAATCAGCCTTAATGAGAAAGTGTATGATATAGTGAATAGAGTTAGCTATGTTATTGATTTTAATGAATTTTATATTATAAACATAAGAAGTAAAGCTATATTATTAAAGTATAGTGTACGAATTGGTGTTTCTTATCATGTTGTATGTAAAATGTCGATTATATAATAATTTGAGCTAAAAATCTGTTGTCGACTCGCCGATATTGCTATTTGATTAATAATAATTTACGACACGCTTATGAAGTATTTATCAGGTTTATTTTTGTCACTTTCATTGCTGATTTTAGGGGGCGGTCTTTCATTTTATGGCATTACCTATGGCAATGAAATTATGGGAGAGGTTGCAGAGATGCCTCCGCATTTTGGCGTTGGAGTTAATCTTGTTTTTTTAGGATTAATATGCGGCGCGATCCGAGCTTTGCTAACTTGGCTACAAAAGCGCAAGAGTACATAAAAAATCATTATTTGATAAGTTATAGTTAATGATCGGAAATAGCCTGTTTAAGACAGGCTATTCCTATTACTAACGTTGTTGGTTTTTATATGAACATATACGATAAAATAATCAGTACAGTTACAAGTTCGTTAATATTATCGACCATGGCATTTTCAATTAATGCAGAACAAAGTGTGCTAAATATAAGTGAAAAAAGTTTCACCAATATCAGAAAAATGACTCCAGTACGTCACTTTTATGTTGATAATTTACTCGGCAATATAGATGACACATTAGCGGCAGCAAATGCGCCCTAAGGGGCTATTTAACCCGTTGGTTCTATAGTGCAATTGGTACCTACTGAAGCTATGGTAAAGCGAGAAGCCGGTACCTTTTCTGCTACAGGTGATTGGGAGTTTTTTAATTAGTCGTTGAGGATCAAGGGTCTACTATTGCAAAGCTGGGCTTGTCGATGTAAACAATCGTTTCGGGGATAATTGCTTTATTTGTCACTTACCCGCACGCGATAAATGGGACTTTATTTGTGAGTCTAATCATGGCTGCGAACCTATTTCAATCGACCATAGTATGACAGGAGCATTGCAGTGTTCCGATCGCCCGTTGGGCGAAAGCGAACCTGAGCAGGGTGATACTGTTGCGCTGCTAAAATTAAACGCTATGGTCACAATGGGTATTGTTATTAAATGGGTAAAGACCTTTTTTAACTTTAACATTATGATATCTTTATTTAAATATACTTAGTCGTTAATACCGAAAGTCTCTTTCGTGAGGGGGAGATGACATTAATACCGTTAGTAATACTTCATCCTTCTATTAATCTCAGCTTCATTTTAAGCTTATTTCATTTGTACCTACTTTCTCAACACGATTGGTACAAATCATATTCATGTCATTGGGTTAGTTATTTTTAGTTCATTTTTGGTATATATTAGTGCTTAATGATATATTAGGTGGGTAAAAGTCTTGCTTGTTTCACTAAATATCTCGCGATCTTCAATGTTATTCACTCTTAATCTTCTGTTTTAGTTAATAAAATAAATTACTACCATAACTTTCTCATCATCCGTTTTTTTGTGTGTTAATTGCTTTTATTGAGTCAATTATATTTTAGCTATTGTTTGGGTTTTTACCTCAGCAATCCATAGTGCATCCACATATGGAGCCTTATATCAGTCTAAAAACACTATTTTGAATAAATATTGTGCAATTTAAAGTTTGTGTTATTTTAAAATTAGACACAACAAATAATTAACAATACTGTGATAAGGGTGTGGACATGGAAAATAAAGTTATTTTAAAACCCGCTGTGAATATTGGTGTGTTATCGCTAATATTTTTAGGCTGTTCAGTACAGGGAGCTGTTATTGATTGCAATGCCCTTACTCAATGGCAAGCGGGATCTACTTATACCGCAGGGCAGAAAGTCAAAACCCAGCAACAGGTATTTGAAGCTAAATGGTGGAATCAGACCGATCCGATACAGCATTCTGGATCCTGGCAAGAGTGGAAGAAACTGGGCGACTGTCAAAGTGGAGATAACAATCTTGCCCCAACAGTGAGTTGGATTTCGCCAGTAAACAATACTTCTTTGACTGAAAATGACAGCGTTGTCATATCTTTTTTGGCACAAGATAGTGATGGCAGTATCGATCATAGCGATGTATTTCTTGACGGTATTTTACTGACCACCTTGGCTGCGACCGCAAATCAAGTGACATGGTCTGCTGTCAAAGGGCTGCATTATTTTTCAGTTACGACTTATGACGATAAACAAAAGGCTACAAGTTCGAGCCTATTGAATTTGACAGTACAGCAAAAAGATACTCCACCGGATAATCAAGCACCTAATGCAAACTTAACTATTATCGACTCAACTTTAGAAGTTCATATTGGCGATCAAGTTCAATTTGCATTAACGGCCACTGATGTTGATGGTTCTGTTGCTGGGCTTGAGTTATTTGCCAATGACAGCTCAGTATTTTCTTCGGTAACTGCTAGTGAGAGTTTTACTTGGCAAGCCACTGAGTTAGGGCAGGTAACATTTACCCTACAAGCTACAGATGATGATAATGCGATTGGCACTAGTGCTGCCGTTATTGTCAATATTGTTGCAGTGGATGACGTTGGTAACGATAGAGACGCTTGTAAACCGAGCGGCTTATATCAAACCCCTGAAACTAATACCCCTTATTGTACCGTTTATGATGTGAATGGCCGTGAAAAAATGGGCGCGGATCATCCACGTCGAGTTATTGGCTATTTTACCAGTTGGCGTAATGGTGCCAATAACCAACCTAGTTATTTAGTTAACGATATTCCGTGGGATAAGATTACTCATATTAATTACGCATTCGCTCATATTGATGCCAATAATAAAGTGTCAATTGGCGATCCTAATAGTGTAAATAATCCTGCCACCAATATGGAATGGCCCGATGCTGTTGGCGCAGAGCTAGACACAAGTTTGAATTATAAAGGCCACTTTAATTTATTAACCAAATATAAAAAGCAATATCCACATGTTAAAACCCTGATATCTGTTGGTGGCTGGGCGGAAACCGGTGGCTTTTTTGATGAAACGGGTCGGGTTGCCAATGGTGGTTTTTACACCCTGACCACAAATGCTGACGGTAGTGTTAATCATGCAGCGATAAAAACCTTTAGTGACAGTGCGGTTAGCTTTATCAAACAGTACGGTTTTGATGGTATTGATATCGATTATGAATATCCGTCTTCAATGTCTGACTCAGGTCATCCTGATGATTTCGACTTTTCCAATCCTCGCCGTGCAGCCTTAAACAAATCTTATCTGGTGTTAATGAAATCATTGCGTGAAGCATTGGATAAAGCGGGGCAGAGTGATGGGCAACATTATCTATTAACCATAGCGTCACCTTCTTCAGGTTATTTATTACGTGGCATGGAAACCTTCCAAGCAACCCAATATTTAGATTACGTCAACATTATGTCCTATGACTTACACGGAGCGTGGAATTCTCATGTTGGACCTAATGCGGCGCTATTTGATAGTGGCGAAGACTCTGAGCTTGCTGCGTGGGGAGTTTATGGCACGGCTGAGTTTGAAGGTATTGGCTACCTAAATACCGATTGGGCAGTACGATATTTCCGTGGTGCCTTGTCGGCAGGACGGATAAATATTGGTATTCCTTATTATACCCGCGGCTTTAAAGATGTAACTGGCGGCACTAATGGTTTATGGGGCCAAGCGGCCTTGGCAGATCAAGCTACTTGTCCAAAAGGCACGGGTAAAGGGGATAAAAACTCCTGTGGCAATGGTGCTGTAGGTATCGATAACTTATGGCATGACATTGAAAATGATAATGAAATTGCCGCTGGTAGTAATCCACTATGGCATACAAAAAATCTGGCACAAGGCAAGTATGGTAGCTACATCAGTGCCTACGGTTTAAATCCAGAAACGGATCCTGAGGATAAATTAGTCGGCAGCTATCAACGTTACTATGATGCTGTTGCTGCCACGCCTTGGCTGTGGAATGACCAAAAGAAAGTTTTCCTGTCAATTGAAGATGAAGAGTCTATGGCTCGTAAAGTGGATTATGTCATCAATAATGGATTAGGCGGGGTAATGTTTTGGGAACTGGCAGGTGACTTTGACTATGACCAAGTCAAGCAAGAGTATTATATGGGTTCAACCATGACGACTATTGCTTATGATAAATTCCGTCAAAGCGGCATAGCTTACGACATTCACAAAGGAAACGCTGCTTTTGTGGTACCAGAGAAAATGGTTGATATTGATTTTGTTGCCAAAGACTTTCCTGTTGGCGATGACAATTATCCTATCAGTGCAAGCTTTTCTTTTACCAATCAATCACAACTGGATTTATCAGGCGCAAAAATTGCTTTTGATGTTCCAGTATCAACATCAGCAATTTTTAAATCTAACTGGAATTCGCAGAAGAAATTAAAAATGGCCATTGAGATGAATGCATCAAATGCCGCAGGTAATAACATTGGCGGGTTCGAAAATGAGTTTCACCGTTTTTCAATCACGCTTCTTAATGAGTTTGGTGGTGTTGTTGAATCATTTAAACCAGGTGAAACCGTTATCGCACAAGTGATGTATTACATGCCAATTACAGGGCCAGCAAACTTTACCATAGAAAAAGGTGATAAAAGCTACGCTTTTAAAGCAGAGTACCCAGGTTTACCTGAAGCTAAAAAAGATGAGGGCGGTGGCACTGGTCAAAGCTGTGACGGCGTTAATGTGACGGATATTCCTGTTTATCCTAATTTCCCTCAAAAGGACTGGCAAGGAAATCCAGATCATGCAAATGCTGGTGACATGATGCTCAGTAACCAAGTGGTTTGGAAAGCCAAGTGGTGGACTCGCGCTGAACCTAGTAGTGCTGATTGGCAGCAAGTGTGTAGTTTGTAACTGTATTCCCCCCAAACTTTCTGGGGGAATAATTTACTCACATTACATTTAGTTATTAAGGACGATACATTATGAATAATACATCTGTGCAAACTCTATTTACTTCCTCGTTAATTGCCAGTGGGGTGTTTTTATCGATAACCAGTATGTTATTACCTGCGACAAGCCATGCCCATGGCTTTATGGAAAGCCCAAAAGCACGTCAGTCAATTTGTCAGGCTCAAGGCGGTTATTGGTGGCCAGCTGATGGCTCGAATATTCCTAATTTTGCCTGTCGAGCTGCTTTTATAGCATCTGGATATGTGCAGTTTGTTCAAGAGCATGAAATTTCAGTCAACGTAGCAGACTATCATAATCAACAAGCTGTTGAGTCAGCGATACCGGACGGTAGCTTGTGTTCTGCGGGAGTATTTGAGAAACGAGGATTAAACCTTGCTTCACCTGATTGGCAAAAAACCAAGGTTACTCCCAATGGGCAAGGGAATATTCAAATTCGTTTTAATGCCAAAACACCCCATAACCCAAGCTTTTGGAAGTTATATTTGTCTAAGCCTGGATTTAATGCCAGTACTGATGTGCTGCGCTGGCAAGATCTTGAGCTTATACAAGAATATGACAACATCGATTTTATTAAAACTCCAGATGGCAGTCGCTATTATGATATGGAAGTCAATATTCCTGCCGACCGCCAGGGTGATGCCTTGTTATACAGCCGTTGGCAACGTGATGATGTCGTTGGCGAAGGTTTTTATAACTGTAGTGACATTAATATCGTCCGTGATGATATTGTGCCAGATCAATGGCAGCCTCTTGATTACTTTGTCAAACAAGGACAAGTTGCAAATGCCGGAGATCAAGTGTGGTTAAGGTTGTTTAATGCCTCAGGTCAGGAGCTGATTAATCAACACTTTGAGGTGACAGCTAACAATGTTAAACATTGGCAAGCTGATTTCGGCGCATTACTCAATACCTTGTATGACCAATTAGTAAAAATTGGTATTAAAACCGCCACGGGCGATATTAGCTTTGATGCTGATAACCTGCTTTCCAATAAAGTCTGGACTCTAGATAACGACTATAGCTTTGCGTTATCTGTTATGCCGAGCCCTGAGAATACCGCGCCAATTGTTCATGAATTACCATCGCTGAACATGGATGAGAACACCAGCACCGATGTCCATGTGCATGCCTTTGATGATCAAAACAATCCACTTACATACCAATGGCAAGTGACAACCCCCTTAAGTTTTACAGGCAGTGGTGCTGATATTAGTTTACTCGCTGGAGAGGTTGAACGTGATCAATTAGTAACAGTTTCAGTAGCTGTTTCAGATGGAAAACTCACTACCAGTCAATCCTTTAACGTCAACATTATTAATCATCCTGGTCTACCGAATATACCGTTATGGCTTGAAACTCAAGCATATAGCGCCGGTGACAAGGTCACTTATCAAGGTAAGGTTTATCAAGCTAAGTGGTGGAATAAAAATCAAATACCCGCAACAAGCGATGCCTGGAAACTGGCAATGCCTGATAACGGTCAAACACCGAGTTGGAATAATCAAACGGCTTATCAAGGAGGAACACAAGTTATGCATAGTGGTAGTAAATATAGTGCTAAGTGGTGGACACAGGGCGATGAGCCTGGTGTTGCCAGTGTATGGCAAAAGAGTGAGTAACAAATCTGAACAATCAAAATAACCCTAATAAGAATGAGAAGAGAATTATTATGAAAAATACATTATTAACCGTTTTTGCCCTAAGTGCGGCAGCGGCCTCTTGGCAAGCTGCAGCCGCAGCATCAAAACCTAGCATAGACTGGCAACCGCAAGATTATTCATTTGTACAAGTTAACCTAGATGGTCAGGGTTCTTATAAAGATTTAGTGACGGTAAAAAATCAAGTCGGCATCAATATAAAATGGAATGCATGGAGCGGTACCGGGGGCAATAGCTACAAAGTTTACTTTGATGACATGCTAGTCAATGAAGGCAATTTAGCCGCGGGCACCAAAAGTGGTGTGATTAATTTTGCTTACCATAAATCAGGACGTCATAATTTAACGGTTGCTCTGTGTGACAATGACGGTTGTAGTGTGAGTGACGGTAAAGCGATTGTTATTGCCGATACCGACGGCGGCCATTTACCACCTTTAGCTATGGATGTTAATCCTAACAATAAAGACTATCAACATCAGCAAGATACCGTAGTGGGCGCTTATTTTGTTGAGTGGGGGATTTATGGTCGAGACTTTGATGTATCGAATATTCCCGCAAAAAACTTAACCCATATACTCTATGGTTTTATTCCTATTTGTGGCGCTAATGAATCATTAAAAGAGATTGAAAACGGCAATAGCTGGCGTGCTTTACAAAAAGCCTGTGAAGGCAGCGCAGATTATGAGGTGGTTATTCATGACCCTTGGGCAGCCATTCAAAAAACGTTACCAGGCATAAGCAACACAGATCCTATTCGTGGTACCTACGCCCAATTAATGGCGTTAAAGCAACGTTATCCTGATCTGAAAATTTTGCCTTCTGTTGGTGGTTGGACTTTGTCTGATCCATTTCATTCTTTTACCAATAAAGCTAATCGTGACACTTTTGTTGCCTCAATGAAGACATTTCTGCAAACGTGGAAATTTTATGATGGCGTCGATATCGATTGGGAATATCCAGGTGGAAGTGGACCAAATCCTAACTTAGGCGACCCAATTAATGATGGCCCAGCTTATGTCGCATTAATGCAAGAGTTAAGAGCCATGCTTGATGGTTTAGAGGCAGATACTGGACGTGAATATCAACTGACATCAGCCATTGGGGTTGGATTTGATAAAATTGAGGATGTGGATTATGGCCAAGCTGCACAATACATGGATTATATCTTTGCCATGAGTTATGACTTTTATGGTGGCTGGAACAATGTCACCGGACATCAAACCGGTATTTACTGTGGTGAACATTTAACCGCTGGAGAATGTGATGGTACTGGGTTAGATGATGAAGGTAAACCGCGTAAAGGCCCTGCTTATACTACTGATAACGGTATACAAAAGCTGCTTGCTCAAGGGGTTTCTGCATCTAAAATTGTAGTCGGTGCAGCTATGTATGGTAGAGGTTGGGAGGGTGTGATGCCTGCTAACGCCATAGGTAATAATCCAATGACCGCAATGGGCACAGGCAAACTGACCGGCACGATTGCCAATGGTGTTTGGGAGCCGGGTATTCAAGACTATAAAGGCATGAAAAATGCCATGATTGGTGCATCGGGTAACGGTGTTAATGGTTTTGAAACCTTTTATGACGAACAAGCACAGGCAGCGTATGTTTGGAATAAAAGCAGTGGTACTTTGGCTACCTATGATAGCCCTCGTTCTGTTAATGCCAAAGGTCAATATGTTCGTAGTTTAGGTTTGGCAGGACTATTTGCCTGGGAAATCGATGCTGATAACGGTGATATCCTCAATGCTATGCATGAAGGTTTAGCGGGTGGTACGCCTGTTAATAGTAAGCCTGTGATTCAGCTAATGGCTAGCTATAGCGTTCAAACCGGTAATTCACTTACTGTAGCTGCAACCGCAACTGACGCAGATAATGATCCATTAACCTATAGCTGGGCAGTTGATGCTGCATTTACCGCAACAGGTGTCAATACTAATACTCTAGTGCTCAATGCCCCTAATGTAAGTCAAAACACAGATTATATTGCCACTCTAAGTGTATCTGATGGTACGACTACTGTGACTAAGTCAACCACAGTCACAGTCATTGCAAATGCTGCTGTTAATCAACCTCCTGTGATAGCGGATATTGCCAATCTGAGTATCGATGAAAATAAAACAGCGACAGTCAGTGTAAATGCAACGGATGCCGATAACGACACGTTAACCTATAACTGGACTGTTCCAGCAGGATTAGCCTTACAAGGCAGTGGTGCGAATATTAGCTTGCTGGCGGGCGAGGTTAGCCAGAACACCGTTTATACTGTTAGCGTTAGCGTGTCTGATGGCACAAGTAATGTCACTAAAAGCTTTACAGTAGCTGTTAACAATATCGATGCTGGCGGTGACACCACATGGCTTGCCACAAAAGTATATAACACAGGTGATAAGGTTAAATATCAAGGTGTTGAATATAAAGCCAAATGGTGGACTCAGGGCGATAGACCTGACGCAGGTGGAGCTTGGGAGGTCGTAATTACAGATGGTAGCCCGATAGGTAGCTGGAATACGGGTTCGACTTACAATGGTGGTGATAAAGTTATCCATAACAATGCGCAATACCAGGCAAAATGGTGGACAAAAGGCGATGAGCCCGGCGTGAATAATGTTTGGCAAAAGCTATAGTCTTTGAAATGGGTGAATAGCATTTGCTTATAAACGGCAAGGAAAAGTCCTCATGCTGTTAAACACTATTTAGCCCATATCAAACGACTTTCTAGTTTTTATAAAAGGCTTCTGAAAACATTCAGAAGCCTTTTTTATCACAGTGGAAAAGCATACTAAATTATAAATTGGCCAACACTGTCGGATTGAAACTCTTGTGCGGCTCAAAGGAAGCAAATACCTAATAGTCGGCCAATAGCCCTGTGCGTTATATTGCTTACTTGTAACACATCCCCACAGTTTTCTGGCATCACAAAACGATATTTACCCTAATCATTAATAAAACAGCGGTTTCATTTGAATCACTATTCAAACTCAGTTAGTGTTCGTGACATTATTAAATCACCACAAATGAGCCATTCCACAGGCTCGTTATGTGAACATACTAAAAGACAAAACATGGTTGCCATTTCTCGAAAAATTCAGTTGTTAATTTTTTTCTTCATATTAACAGGGTGTACTTCGCTACAGCCAGATGCTGGTGGAAAGATAATAAACTTCACTGAATCCGGTCAAGCCTCATACTATTCTGACAGACATCAAAACAAGAAAACGGCAAGCGGTGATTTATATATTCACAGTCAAAATACAGCAGCACATAAAAGTTTACCTTTTGGCTCAAATGTCAAAGTGACCAATATCAACAATGGCAAAAGTATTATCGTGAAAATCAATGATCGTGGTCCTTTTGTTAAGGGCCGTATCATTGACCTTTCTAAGTCAGCCTTCAACAGCATCGCTAATATATCTAATGGTTTGATTAACGTTAAAATTGAAGTAGTTGATTAGTATTTGTTTGTTTTTATAGCTCGTTGTTAAGGTATTTAGTATCTTGAGGATTCACCATAACCATAACAACTGCCGCAAACAGATAAGGCAACAAAAATTGTAACTTGAATGGGTGCTAAATTTCTCTGGTTAATGTTCATTCGAACTCCTTGTGTATCATAGTTACTTACTTTATCGAGAGCGCTACTCACCTTTACTATCAAAGATATCGATGCACTTGCGGATCTATTTGGTTAACAATTTGATAGTCAATAAAAATATTAAAAGGTGTATGGGAAGCACATTATTAATGATGAGGAGCGCTGAAAGAGGTCTAGCTAGAATCGTAGCTGCACTTGAGTTTTAACAAGTTTGACCAGATGTTATGTTGATTTTAGCGAGTGAATTATCGAACTCGCGTTGGATTAACCTCAGCTTGCTTGCAAGTACCAAATTAATTTAAAACTCGGATTCTATTTTTAAGCTTGAATAGCAATTAATGCTATCGTATTAAAAGTAGATAGACGTGATATTAATTGATTATAAAAATAGGTGGCTCTGGTACTATTAGCCAGAGCCAGCAGGAGAGTTAGGCCTTAAATTGATTAGTCAATTTCTTCAAATTCCTTGATGTCGACTCTAAATCTTCAGAGTTTTTATTCATTTCACTTAGCTGTATAAGATTTTCTTGACCCGATGTGACAATACGGTTGATGTTATGGGTTAAGTCTTCCGCTACCGTACTTTGTTGTTCTACTGCTGTTGCAATATGAGTTGCCATATCGGTAATTTTTTCTGTAGAAATTAAAATTCTATTGATGGCTGTTCCCGAACTTTGAGCATTGACCACTGAAGCCTCACTTTTGCTTTGACTTTCAAGCATCACCTTTACTGCTGACTTAGCGCCGGATTGTAACTTAGTAATACCTGTTTGAATTTCAGCAGTACTTTGTTGGGTTCGGCTAGCAAGGGCGCGGACTTCATCCGCCACGACAGCAAAACCGCGACCTTGCTCTCCCGCTCGAGCTGCTTCAATAGCTGCATTTAACGCCAATAAGTTCGTTTGCTCTGCAATACTGCGGATCACATCTAATATGGACACTATCGCCGTGACATCTTTATCTAGCGAATTTACCACAGTGGCAGCTTCTGTTAATTGACTAGATAAATCATTAATAGAATCAATAGAGTCATTTATAATGTTGGATACTTCTTTGGTATCCATATTAGCTTGCAACGCCGATTCTGCTGAAAGCTTCACGCTTGTAGCGATTTCTTTTGCTGAGGCTGACATTTGGGTGATTGCAGCCGCGACCTGATCGGTTTCTAATTGCTGGTCGTGTACATGCCCACGACTGAGTTCAGCTCCGGTGTGTACATTTCTTGCTGCACGAAATACATCATCAACAGAAACCTGTATAGATTGTACAAGCACTTGAATTTTTTCTACAAAGAGATTAAATGAACTTGATACCTTGCCAATTTCATCTTCGCGACTTACATGAAGCCTACGGGTCAAATTGCCTTCGCCACTGGCTATGTTTTCTAAGGCATTAGCAACATGGGTGAGTGGGCGAGTAATCAGTCGACTAAATAGAAAAAAGAGTGCTGTAACTAAAAAAACATCCAGTAACAACCCTTTTAAAATAGCCCTAAAAGCGAGTTCTGCTAGCTCTTCTTTGATGCTAGTATCATCAATGTATAATCTTACTGTACCGATATCTGAGGCTGTATCATTTTCTACA
This sequence comes from Shewanella glacialimarina, assembly GCF_020511155.1. NCBI lineage: Bacteria > Pseudomonadati > Pseudomonadota > Gammaproteobacteria > Alteromonadales > Shewanellaceae > Shewanella > Shewanella glacialimarina. The sequence continues at coordinate 1,725,719 of NZ_CP041216.1, forward strand.
TATTGTAGTGGTATTGTACGAAAGTTAGTACTTTTCTCACCTTTGGATTGGGCAATTTGGTCACCGTTGTCATTATGAAAACTTAAAAAAGCAACGTCATCAGATTGTTGTTCTGAATCAAGTAATCGAGCCATTTGAGACTCTTCATAATTCCAAACTGCGCTAGGTAGGCTTAACTGTAATCTTGAAGCAACTAAATCAAGTTGAACATTTTGTTTCTGTTGTAGTTTTGCACTTTGTGCCAGATAGTCATACACCCCAAATATTACAACTAAAAAGGTTACAGTGACTAGCGCTGCCATGATTAACTTAAAAGAAATTGATTTCATTAGCGTCATAAAAAGTACTCATTTTAACTTGAGTGTATAAAGCAACGTAATCCATTTTATTGCGATACTTAAATGTTACTTATGCCGATAAAGCAGTCCGAAATCTGTTGGAACATGTCGGCACTTGTTATTGACTATTTAATTATTACTTTAAATGCTCTGTCATCAGAGCATCTATATCAATTTTAGCTAAGCCTTGGTTGTAAATTTCTTGCCATTTTTTTCCATCAGCATCATTTCGAAATGCAACATAAAGCTCTTTGTTCATTAATAACTTAGCGTTCATCTGTACCTTATCTGTATTCTTTACCAGCTTACTGCTGTTAGCGAGCATATAATTGAATACGTTCGCGTCAATCACAGCTGCGTCGATACGACCTCCTGCAACTTTTTGAACATTAATCTCATCAGATGTGACAACCTGAGGTTTAATTACATTACTGGCGATGAGTGCATCAAGTTCTTCTGTGTTGACATAATCCTGGACTACGCCCAATTTATATTTAGCGAGATCGCTTACCTCAGCCCAGCTTATAGGCGATGCTACGTTTTCAACCAAACCTAGCGGACCTTGTCCCATGGGTGCTGAAAAAGTAAACTCATTTGATTCATATAAGTATTCTGGAAAATATCCTGCATATTTAGACCCCGGCTCTGAAGCCAGCTTTACTGCTCGGCTCCATGGGAAGAAATCGACAACAAGTTCATGACCCATAGCTTTAAATGCCGCTTGAGCTACCACAACACTAGCTCCTCTATTTTCTAAACTTTTGCCTGAATAGGGTGCCCAATCTAATGAAGTAAGGTTTACGGTTTCGGCGTGAGTTGTAACGCTGCTGACAGCGAATAGTAATCCCAAAATGGCATAGTTAAATTTCATAATATCTCCTAGAAATGAAAAATTGAACCCGAGTAAACAACATGTTGGAGCTGTTATTGATATCAAGGGTAATCTCTTACCTGTTTGTCTGAGGCTTACATTGTTATTATTAAACAATTAGTTAAGTTTATTTTATCTTTAGTAATCCTATTTTTATTATGTGTGTAATAACATTGCCCGGTATTGCAACGCTTAGGTTAACCTAATAATCTGCCTAAAAAGAGTTAGCATCAATTACACATATGCGCTTAGATACAAACAATTGCTGAATAAGTATAGACTTAAATTTTACAACAAGAGTAAATAAAGCTATTTATATCTATTATTTTGCTCGTCTATTAACGATCAAAGTGATCGTAATTAGGTGAATAGTGTGATGTTAATTGATTGTTAGAGTTGCTTTATTGATGTTAGATAGCGTTTGTTTTTTGAGCTTATAGCAGGGAATGTGGCTTGTTGTGCTAAACTTAATGAGCTTAAAAGGTTTAATGGTTCAATATTTGATAGATTGAGCCATTCTGATACAGCTAAAAACTGCTTTGTGAAGTATAATTATCTGTTTTGTGCACAGGCTACAAAGCACTCAAGAGGGAAAATTTACAGTTGGCTGTTTTCACTCTGTTCAACACTTTTGCCAACAATAAATTATCCCATTTATTGGGGCGTTAACTTTCTAGGAATGACATTTTAATGCAGGATAAAATTAACATCATACAAGACTACCTAAACGAAGCTAGGATCCGCTGTACATATAATGCCGCGGCCAAAGCAATAGGTATCAAACCAGCGGAATTAAAAAAACTACTCGGTGATCGCACACCTGCAAGCTCTTGGTTTGTAAACACAGGTGCAGGCGAACCAGTAGGGTACGCTGATAGTGAAAAACATCCTGAACTTTACCGTACAAAGCGCATCATTACATCTGCAGAAGTGCTAACCCGAAATCTTGAGCTTTAAAAGCAAACCAGTTTTTTGAATACTGTTTACTTTATGGCTGGTCCGCAGCAATGCGGCCCATTTTTATTTTAATCAGTTATGGATATTTTGATTATAATACGTTGGTTTTTACTGAGGTGATCATATCCAGAAGCAGACAGAAATTGATAATGAATTGATTTTTAGTATTCGAAGTACTGCTATACTTTACCTATACAAAGGGAACGTAAACATAAGTAATATTCACTGCTAGTTAGTTGCATCGCTTCTTAGAGAATACTGCTTTAATCACAACTTTATGATTGTTCCGCCATATCAGCTACCATAACAAATGTCTCGATTTTTATTGTTTTAGCAGTGTTATTAGCGTTAGTTATTTTTTGCTAAAGCGCCTCGATTGATTTCATAAGAGTCTCACTCTATTGAGGCGCTAATTGCGTAAAATCACTTAAAATATTTATATTCTTAAGCTTATATCAAAAAATATCATTCAGGTCTTCTACAGCATCTATCACCATACCAGTGCCTATGCTAATCAAAAGTAAATCGGTACCTATACGGACAATCTTCTGCCCTTCAGGAGTGCGACCTAGCTGATTAGTAAGTCCAATAGGCACATCATAGTAAATAACATCTTTAGGCAGATGTTGGCCTTTGTGCCATTTTTTAGCTTGTCCCGGAGGTTGGCAACCATTGTTTTTCTTGCTTAGCCCAGGTGGACAATGCTTATCACTTCGAATTGTATTGTAGTAATTCTTAATAACTATCTGGCGGTCATTACTAAAATAGCTCAGCGAGCTCTGTTCATTATCATTGTTATGCTTTGTTTGATGTTTCTCTGATTTTTGTTTGCCGTTATTACCTTTTGAATCTTTGTCTTTAGCAACACTATGACCTATCGAGAACACTATTAAAGTGCTAAAAATGATAAGTGGTAGAATTTTCTTGTTCATAGAATGGGCTCCTTGACAATGAAATAACCGCTTTCAAGCTATAATGCTTTACCGTTAAAACCCAAATATTATTAATAAGGGTAGTGTGTTTACCAAAGTAGTCGTATTAATCATTGCTGTCGAGACAAAAATTTTATAAACACTTGGAGTCATAATGAATAAAAAAATTCTTGGTATCGTAATCATTGCAGTAGGTGCAGCGTTATTTATTTGGGGGTACAACATTTATGATTCAGCAAGTGCTCAAGTAACTCGCGCCATAAATGGTGACACACCGATTGAAGCTTGGTTAGGCATGGTGGGAGGGGCTATTACGGTTTTGATTGGTCTTAGCAAGGTAAAGTAAAAGTCGTAACATTAGATTGCTACTAAACGAAGGCGTTAATCTTTTGATTATCGCCTTCGTTTAGTTAATTTCAATTTACTCAGCTACTAGCTTTAATACTGCCCCTTTTGTAGCTTCGCTAGCCACTCAGCAGTACTTCGTATTATATATTGCGCTATTTATCTTGGTATGGGGTGCCATAAAAGCTGTCTAGTAAGACTTGTTTAAGTTCACTGATTAACGGGAAACGTGGATTCGCGCCAGTACACTGATCATCAAATGCATGTTCAGCTAACTCATCCAATTTAGCTAAAAAGTCAGCTTCGTTGACTCCGGCAGCTTGTATAGATACCGGTATGCCGATAACTGATTTAAGTTGATCAATTTTAGCAATTAACAGATCAACTTTTTGCTTATCCGTTTTTGCTTTCGTGACACCATCTAGTTTTAAGTGTTCTGCAATGGCTGCATAACGACATAATGCTTTAGGACGGTCGTATTGGCTGAATGAGGCCTGTTTAGTCGGCATGTCAGTAGCGTTGAAACGAATAACGTTACTGATTAATAAAGCATTGGCTAAGCCATGTGCTAAGTGGAATTCTGCCCCGAGTTTATGCGCCATTGAGTGGCAGATACCTAAAAATGCATTGGCAAAGGCAATACCCGCAATGGTTGCACCATTATGCACTTTTTCCCTTGCAACCGGTGCGTTTGCACCTAGCTCATAGGCTGCTGGAAGATGTTCGCATAGTAAGTCTAATGCTTGTAGGGCCTGGCCATCACTGAACTCGTTGGCCATCACACTGACGTATGCTTCAAGTGCATGAGTAATCGCGTCAATTCCGCCATACGCTGTTAGTGATTTTGGCATGTTCATCACAAGATTAGGGTCAACAATGGCCATATTGGGCGTGAGTTGATAATCTGCAATAGGGTATTTCATGCCTGTCACTTCGTCAGTCACTACTGCAAATGGTGTCACTTCTGATCCTGTACCTGAGGTCGTAGGGATAGCGACCATTTGTGCTTTTACGCCAAGTTTTGGGAATTTATAAATACGTTTACGAATATCCATAAAGCGCAGAGCTAAATCGGCGAAATCGACATCAGGATGTTCATACAATACCCAAATGATTTTCGCAGCATCCATAGGTGAACCGCCGCCTAAGGCAATGATGACATCAGGTTGAAAGCTTTGCGCTACTTTAGCGCCTTGTTTTACTATCGCCAGTGTCGGATCGGCTTCTACTTCATAGAATACTTCAGTTTCTAGTCCTTGGGCTTTTAGAATCTTAATAGTTTCATCGCAGTAACCGTTATTGAATAAGTATTTATCTGTGATGATAAGCGCGCGTTTCTTGGTTTCTAACTCTTCAAGTGCAATCGGTAAGCAACCACGGCGGAAATAAATAGATGAAGGAAGTTTATGCCACAACATATTTTCAGCCCTTTTTGCGACTATTTTCTTATTAATTAAATGACTTGGCCCGACGTTTTCTGAGATAGAGTTACCGCCCCAAGAACCACACCCCAAAGTGAGCGAAGGCGCCAGTTTAAAGTTATATAAGTCACCAATGCCACCTTGGGAAGCAGGGGTGTTGATCAAAATGCGTGCTGTTTTCATTCTAAAACCAAAGGTTTTCACGCGATCGCTTTGACTGTCTTGGTCTGTATATAAACCTGATGTATGACCAATACCGCCTAGAGTGACAAGTGCCTCAGCTTTATCCATAGCATCATTAAAATCTACAGCACGGTACATACCTAATAGAGGCGATAGTTTTTCATGGGCAAAAGCTTCTGTATCATTTATTTCAGTGACTTCGCCAATCAATACCTTAGTCCAGTTTGGAACTTTAAAACCTGCCATGGCGGCAATTTTTTCTGCACTTTGGCCTACTATATCGGCATTTAAATTGCCATTTTTAAGTATGACGTCTTGCATCAATTTAGTTTCAGCCACTGACAGGATGTAACCACCATGAGAGGCAAAGCGTTCTTTGACTTGATCATAGATGCTATCAACTACAACAACAGCTTGCTCTGATGCACATACCACACCATAGTCGAAGGTTTTAGACATTAATATAGAACTCACAGCACGTTTTATGTCTGCGGTTTCATCAATCACAATCGGTGTATTACCTGCTCCTACACCAATAGCAGGCTTGCCAGATGAATAGGCTGCTTTTACCATGCCAGGGCCACCAGTGGCTAAAATGAGATTAACTTTCTCATGGGTCATTAGCTGATTAGATAATGCAACTGAAGGCTCATCAATCCAGCCAATAATATCTTTAGGCGCACCAGCGGCAATGGCCGCATTTAATACAATTCTAGCCGCTGTTGTGGTGGATTTTTTTGCTCGTGGATGGGGTGAGAAAATAATACCATTGCGAGTTTTAAGATTAATAAGCGCTTTAAATATTGCGGTAGAGGTTGGGTTAGTGGTTGGCACAATGCCACAGATTATACCAACGGGTTCGGCAATCGTAATGGTGCCGAAGGTAATATCTTCTGCAATGATACCGCAGGTTTTATCGTCTTTATATTTATTATAAATGTATTCAGAGGCAAAATGGTTTTTAATCACTTTATCTTCAAGTAAGCCCATTTGAGTTTCAGTTGCTGCCATTTTAGCTAACAAAATACGTGAATCTGATGCGGCAAGTGCAGCGGCTCTAAATATTTTATCGACTTGTTGTTGGCTAAAATTAGCATATTCTTTTTGCGCTTTAGCAACCTTGTCGACTAATTGGTTAAGTTGCTCTGTGTTGGTGACGGTCATAATCACTTCCTTTAAAAAATAGTTAAATAAATCAGTTTTAGTTAACCATTCTCTATGTAATATCTACCTGGCTGATGTTATAAAATTACCTTTTTATCAGTACTTTTATCGTGATCAAGTCCACACATAAGTAGCAATTGTAATTTTATTACGATTTTTAGTGGTGAAATGAAGTTTAAATACGACTTATTATGAGCTGAGTTAGATGAAGCTTCCCTTAAATCAGCAGAGTTTCCGCAAAAAAGCAGGTTAAAAGTTTAATGTATTAGCCTGCCTCAATTTTCTCAGTTAGCCAAGGTGACTAAAGTTGATTTTTTGTGGCTAAATAGTGAGCCTGTAAATATTTCTTATATTTAGCCATTCTACGTTTAGTTTTAATTTGATCTAATATTAAACTCCACAGTGGCGAATCGTTCATTTTTGGCTTATTGCCTCGACTCATTCGACGTAACTGACGCTTAATAATCGCCATTGTAGCAAGTGCTGCGAAGGTTTTATTTTCCCAACTGATTTGTTTAGTGGAAACAGACATATTTGGATTGGTTTGCCACTTATTGATAATGTTAGGCTTATAGGCAAGGGTAGTTGCTAGACCGCATAAACTAAAGCCTGCATCAATGACTTTTTGGGCAATGGGTAGCCTTTGAATACCACCGGTTAACATTAATGGAATAGGTGATCGTTTAACCAGTGACTCTGTAAAACTTAAGAAATAGGCCTCGCGTGCTAATGTTCTATCATCTGCGCTTCGCCCCTGCATTGCAGGAGCTTCATAACTTCCGCCCGATAACTCTACTAGGTTTACGTTATACTCTGCTAACCAGTTAATGACTTGTTCAGCATCATCAATATCAAAACCACCCCGCTGAAAATCTGCTGAATTAAGCTTTACCGCCACATCAAAATCAGTACCACAGCATTGCCTTACTTGTTTTATTACTTCAATTAATAACTTGGCGCGATTGAGTAAACTTCCACCCCATTCATCACTGCGTTGGTTGGTTAATGGCGATAAAAACTGCGCTAATAAATAACCATGAGCGGCGTGGATTTCTACTCCATTAAAGCCAGCTTGTTTAGCTTTATAAGCACTTTGGCCAAACCGTTTAATTACATCTTGTATTTCATTTTCAATCATTGCCTGTGGTATTGAAAATAAATTGGAATGCTTACCCAAATTGAGGGTGATAGCTGATGGTGCAATATTTTTACCTCCCATGGCCTTAAATACTTGTCTACCAGGGTGATTTAATTGCATCCACACTTTAGTATTATTAGCTTTGGCTATATTTGCCCATTTAACAAATGGCGCTAAGGGTGTGTCATGTTCAAGTGCGACACCACCGGGGCCTGTCATTGCCATTCTGTCTATCATTACATTACCCGTAATGATTAACCCAACGCCGCCTTGGGCCCATTGTTGGTATAGGCGAAACAGTTTTTCATCGGGTAGTTGTTGATTACTGGCTAAGTTCTCTTCCATAGCGGCTTTGACAAAACGGTTTTTAAGTGTTGTTTGAGGTGTGATTTGAACCGCGCTAAAGAGATCTTGCAACATGATTAAACTCGCCGTTATGTGATTATTAAAATCAGCATAGCGGTAAAGTAGGCTTTTAAGCCACTACCACTTGATATTTTATGTTGAAATTATTCACAAACCTGTGATTGATGTTCGCAAATTAACAAGGTTTGGGTATATAATTCCCTCCTTAAATTATGATGTGGTTTTATATTGAATAGTGTCTATTCAATCCTCATTGTAATTGTCTGAATAGTTTAAAGGTAAAGTAATGAATTTAAAGCAAGAACTGCAAACTCTTAATGGTAAATTAGATACGTTTCGTCGTAAATTAGCGGCGGCTGAACAGCGCGGTGACGCGGCTATTATTTTGCAGTTCAAAAAAGAAATCACCGCAATGACTAAACGTATTGCTAACGTTAAAGGCCAACAAACTCGCCAGCTTAATAAAGAAGGCAGTGAAGTGAAGGGTTTAACCTTTAAACGAGAGCTAACCAAAGCCGAGCAAGCGGACATGGGTCAATTGAAAAAGTCTGTTAAAGGGTTAGTGGTTGTTCACCCTATGACTGCATTAGGTCGTGAAATGGGCATTAAGACAGTGACGGGCTTTGCCCCAAGCGAGTTCTAATACAGTTTCAATTTTTTGTGTAGTTGATTGCAGCTTTACTTGGTGCCGTCAACGACCATTCTTAGGCAAGTAAGTCTCTGGAAATACGGTCTCATATTAGGTCTCAGGGAATGAGTGTTGTTGTAAGGTCTATTTCATGTCGATAAAATATATCGCTACGTCTAAATTACCTACCCCTTGGGGTATATTTGCCATGCACGGTTTTGAAGATACTGAAACTGGCAAAGAGCATGTTGCATTAACTTTCGGTGAATTAAATGCTGACTCAGCGATTTTAGGGCGTATTCATTCAGAATGTTTAACCGGCGATGCGTTATTTAGTTTACGCTGTGATTGTGGTTTTCAATTGCAAACCGCGATGCAAAATATTGCTGAATTAGGGCAAGGATTTATTTTATATCTGCGTCAAGAAGGACGCGGTATTGGGTTATTAAATAAAATTCGAGCCTATGAGCTACAAGATGGCGGTGCTAACACAGTAGAAGCTAATGAGCGTTTAGGCTTTGCAGCTGATATGCGTCAATACGATATGATTAAGCCGATGCTTGAGCAAATCAATGTATCTAAAGTCAGGTTAATGACCAATAATCCACGCAAAGTAAAAGCTATGGAAAATGAAGGCATTGAAGTGGTTGAAAGAGTGCCATTACAAGTAGGCAAAAATCGTTACAATGAAGGCTACTTAAAGACTAAATCCACCGAGCTTGGGCACATGATGTCTGAATATCACTTCAATGATAAGCAAGACTAATCAAGCTTTAGTGAAGCAGCCATATTTGGCAAAATATTGCAAAATCATTGCGACTGTTATGGCTTTGCAATACTCAATTCTGTCTATCGCACAGGATATACCCGAAACACCTATATCCTCTCCTGATGCCTCACACTATGCTTTTGCAAACTATCTTGGCAGTGGTGTTTATCGCACTTCAGGTCAAAGTGCTGCCGTGGCCAATATACCTATTTCAGTTGTTATCGACCAAGCGGAAGATCATTTAGTTAAGTTACGCTTACCTATATCCTTGGGTTTTTTCGACTATTCATTTAATGATTTACCTGGCGGGCAATTACCTAAAAGCGTCGGTACAATAACCTTTACACCTGGAGTTGAGTACCATTGGTTTGTTGATGAACAATTGACAATCGAAAGCTATTTAGATATGGGTTATGGCTATAACTTTTCAAATGAAAGTAATGTTGGGATCATGTCATTTGGTATATCATCAGTGTATCAAATTGATATGCCTATCTATTCACCTACCTGGATAAACCGACTGTATTATGCAGGCTATCGCAGCAGTTTAAATGATAGCGCTGAAAGTTATTCTGTTTTACAAAGCGGTCTAGATTTCGGACTGGGCACGAACTGGCTTTGGAATGATATTGAGGTGGAGCCTAGATTGTTCTTTGCTGGTCGCTGGTTTTTCGACAAATTGACCTTCGTTAACCCTGTAGGTGCTGATGTAGTCACCAATCACACCTATGAAGTAGGTGCTACTTGGAAGTTCTCTAAACCGATAGGTCATGATGTTTTTGGCTGGGATGGCCTAAAAATAGACCGGTTGGGTGTGAGTTATCAGGTTGGAGGTGGGCTACAAGTGTGGCGACTCATTTTCGAATTCCCGTTGTAACCCTTTCTATAAAGATTTTATTATCCCAAGTTGAGCTTACTTACCCCAAATATTTGCATTTATAGGTTTATCATCATGAGTGTTATCAGGCGAAGTAACAGGCTTTACCTTTGTGGTGATTTTTTGATGAGTTGATTTTTGGGTCGATGATCTTGAAGGAGCCTCTTGTTCTTTTTTTATCGGCAATGGCAGCTTATTACACCTTAAATATAGGTATTCTACTTTATCACGCGCCCATGGAGTTTTACGTAAGAACGTTAAACTGGATTTAACACTCGGATTGTCTTTAAAACAGCGAATGTTGATCCGAAGGGCTAAATCTTCCCAGCCATACTTTTCGACTAAATAAGTAATGATTGTTTCTAATTTAATGCCGTGAAGCGGATTATTTTGCTGAGTCATAATAAAAGTAAGGCCGATAATAAAATGATAGAGCAAGATTATACGCTAAAATAGTATCCTACAGGGAGTCTCAATATTACTTTAACTGCTTTTGTCGATCTGTTGTTGATAAATGATAAAAATCGTCAATTAGGATACGCAGCAGTTTTGATTTAGCCACATTATTATTTTTAGACAGTTCGTCTAATTGGGTAATGCTTCTCTCTGTGAGTGTAAAAGTCGCATGACGATAAATTTTGACACTTTTTTTATCTAGGCCACTTAAAAATGCTTTAGTCGATTGTTGCATCTGTGGATTTTCACCCACAACAGTCTGTTTGCCCAACGCATAGTTATTGGCATCTTCGATAAAGTCGTCAACCGAAACAGACTTTTTGTTTTGCTTCGGTTTTTTACGCTTAAGGTCAGTTAAACTCATAACTATTTTCTGGTGGTATAGCAAATAATTCATCAGCAATTGCACGGATTTCAATTGCGGCTTTACCATCAGGCTCTATTTCCATAACCGATGAGCCGCTTTCTTCACTATCGTCATAAATATTACGGCTAAAAGTAACTGAGTTTAAGGCGCGAAGGTTAAATGACTCGACAACTTCTTTGGCTTCTAAAATACGTTTAAATTGCGTAGGTAAAGAAGGGCACTGGGTCATTACAATTGCTGCTACCATCTTAGGATTGACCATTTTACAGGTGCTTAACATATCTTCCATATGTGGAAGAGTTTTTAAGTCACGACGTTTTGGTCTTAAAGGGATGACCACATAAGTTGCAACGGACATGGCTGCGCGCATAGCAAGGTTATCTTGACCACCACAATCAACAATGACGTAGTCAAAGCGCTCATCTAGACTCAGTAAATCATTACGAATTTTACCGTAGAGTTGAATACAGTTAATGGGTGCAAGGCTAGGATCTGTATTACGAGCTTGGATCCAATCGGATGTGGTGCGTTGCGGGTCACAATCTACCATCAACACATTAGCAGCGAATTTTTGAGTAATATAAACGGCAAGGTTCTGTGCTAAACAGCTTTTGCCACTGCCTCCTTTTTCACCGCCTACGAGCAGTATCATACCCTTCTCCCATTGTGGTTTTTTATCAATATAAGTTTCATCTATTTAACTTAATAATTTGAGTATAGAACATGTTTTTCACTCTGGGTAAATATGTATAATACTTTGACCTAATTGAACACGACTGGAAGGTCGTTGTTAAAGTAATTGCAACGCAATGTGATAGCTGTGCGGTGAACTTTGATTACAGCGACATACTTGCCCCTTGATGGTATTTTGTTTATCGGTTCCGGGATTGAATGTAAGTGCGATTAATTGTCCTAATTCAAAAGCCTGACGGTAATCAAATAATACGCCTTTGCGAGCCAGGTCAATACAAACACCATCGTCTTCATTACTTTCACCAGCTTTATTGATCCAATGTAACTTGATCCGCTCAGCTTCCATATCTACGCGCAATGAAGTACGTTTTTCATCAAAACCTGTCGGCTCTTGGTCCATTTTTATTTCCCCTTAAGTGGATTCGATACTTTAGTTTTAGCATATTGGTTTTTTTAAGCAATACCAAACGGTTATTAAAAACAAAAACGCCAAACAAAATGCTTGGCGTTTTAGTGTTAAGTGACTTAACGTTAATTGTCGTAGTCTTGATTTCTGGGATAAGGCATTTTTAATTGTCCCCAGCGGATCACAATCACCGTAGCTGCTAATAATATGGTTGAAAATGATATAGCTAAAATTCGCCAGTCATCCATGCCTTTCATGTCTAAAATAAGATATCGTGCTAAGGCAACAATGGCAATATACAGTGGCATGCGAATAGGTAACTTACCTGACTCTATGTAATTGACCACCATGGCTAATACTTCAAGATAGATAAATAATAATAACAGATCGGCAAGTTCTACGGTTTTAATGGCGAACATATGCATTATCTCTTCGCCAATAGCAAAAGTAGTGGCCAAAGCAATAATGAAAAGGACTACATATTCAATCGACTTTAAAGATTGTATGCTGGCATGTTTTATTCTATGCATGTTTAGCTCTGTTATTTTGTAGTGAAACCTTAATGGTATTATTCAGTAAAGTAAGTCGCTTGCCCAGAGATCTTAATCACAGACATAAAAAAACCGCTAATTAAATTAGCGGTTTCAATATTTTAGCGACCATTTTGACGAGTATGAGTAATCGTTTCTATTATTACTCGCAGTCAATGACTAACGCTTTAACGCTTCATTAAGTAAAGGGCGCATAATTTTAACTAATTGAGTGGTTACTTTTGGAGTACCAGCAACAATGTTACCTGAAATCAGGTAATTATGCCCGCCAGTGAAATCTGTAACCGTACCGCCAGCTTCACGACAAATTAGGTCGCCTGCTGCGATATCCCAAGGCTTTAAACCAATTTCGAAAAATCCGTCTAAACGGCCTGCAGCAACATAAGCTAAATCTAAAGCTGCTGAACCTGTACGACGTAAGTCAGCACATTGCGGAAATACATCCGCTAAAATTTTCATATAGGTTTCTGTATGCTGGCGTGCTTTGAATGGGAAACCTGTACCTATTATGGTACTGTCCAATTCACCGACACTGGTAACACGCATGCGGAAATCGTTAACTTTTGCGCCTTTACCGCGAACAGCTGAAAACAGCTCTTCACGAACCGGATCATAAATAACCGCGACTTCTGTCACGCCTTTATATTGAAGGGCAATTGAAACAGCAAAATGAGGAATACCACGAACGAAATTGTTGGTGCCATCCAAAGGATCTACTATCCAGACATAATCTTTACTTTCGCCACGGTTTTCACCGTCTTCTTCACCAATGATCGTGTGATCAGGGTAAGATTTACGAATTTGATATGTAATAGTTGCTTCTGCTTCCTTGTCTACACTCGTAACAAAGTCATTAATTCCTTTGGTACTTACCTCAACACGGTCGAGTTCAGTATAGGCGCGCATAATTGTTTGGCCAGCAGCGCGGGCAGCGCGTGTGGCAATAGTCATCATCGGATGCATAGCAATCCCCTGGATTTTAAAGAACGAATAAAACAGCGGCCGCATTATACCTTATTCAATAGTTATATCAAATGCAGATTTTCATATAACGTTATAAACAGGGCTTGTGGTAACATATGTCCAATATTTTTTGAATTAAAGTGGTGTCATGTTAAGTAATATTCGTGTTGTGCTTGTGGGCACGTCTCACCCTGGAAACATTGGTTCGACTGCCCGTGCAATGAAAACCATGGGCTTATCTAATTTATATCTTGCTGAACCAAGAGTAGAGCCGGATGGACAATCTATCGCACTGGCGGCAGGTGCATCAGATATTTTAAAAAATCTCACAACAGTTGACTCATTAGATGAGGCTATTGCTGGTTGTAGTTTAGTTATTGCGACAAGTGCACGTAGCCGTACATTAGATTGGCCGATGCTCGACCCACGCCAAGCTGGCGAAAAATTATCGCTTGAAAGTATTAAAGGTCCGGTTGCTATTGTATTTGGCCGCGAAAATCATGGTTTAAGTAATGAAGAACTGCAAAAGTGTACTTACCATGTTGCTATTCCGGCAAACCCAGAATATAGCTCACTTAATTTAGCCCAAGCTGTGCAAATTATTTGTTATGAAACTCGTGTGGCGCATTTAGCCTTGGGTGAGCAGCCCGCACCAGAGGAAGAATATCCTCTGGCTGAAGATTTAGAACGTTTCTTTGTACATCTAGAGTCTACCTTGTCGGAGACTGGCTTTGTTATTAAGAATCATCCCGGTAATGTGATGACGAAACTCCGCCGTTTATATAGCCGTGCTCGAATTGAAGCACAAGAAATGAATATTTTACGGGGTATTTTAACCTCGATAGATAAAAAGATAGATAAAAAATAGTGGTGATAAGGGAGTTCACATGGGCGTGAGATCAAGATTAAAAGAAGATATTGAATCTATTTATCACCGTGATCCTGCAGCAAACAGTACGATTGAAATTTTACTCAATTACCCTGGTATGCATGCAATTTGGTTGCATAGGATTAGTCATAAGTTTTGGCGAAAAAATTGGCGATTAACAGCGCGTTGCTTGTCGACGTTTTCCCGCTGGTTAACTGGGGTTGAAATTCACCCAGGAGCGACCTTAGGAAGACGTTTTTTTATCGATCATGGCATGGGGGTTGTGATTGGTGAAACGGCTGAAATTGGTGACGATTGTACCTTATATCATTCAGTTACTCTCGGTGGAACAACCTGGCAGGCGGGGAAACGTCACCCTACATTAGGTAACAATGTGGTCATTGGTGCAGGGGCTAAAATATTAGGTCCAATTACTATGCACGATGGTGCACGAGTCGGGTCTAACTCAGTTGTGGTTAAAGATGTTGAGGCCGATAATACTGTTGTGGGTATTCCGGGACGAGTTGTCTCTTCACCAAGTACGCAGTCAAAAGAGAAAGCTGAACGTCGTACTGAGATGGCTAAAAAATATGGCTTTGATGCATATGCCGTGTCGCCGGACAATCCTGATCCTGTCGCCAATGCGATTGGCCAGATGCTTGACCATATGCATCTAATGGATTCTAAAGTACAGGAACTTTGTCAAGCCGTTCAAACTATGGGTGGAGAAGTGTGCACTGAAAAGTTACCTCAATTGAATGTAGGTGACTTTGACGAAGCTGAAAAAGCGGCAGCTAAAAACCGAAAACGTGAACTGACTGAGTTTGATCCAAGTATATAACTTGTACTGGTTGGCTCATTAGCCAGTCAATATAAAGCTTAAAAAGTGTTAAATGCCTATCTTGGTCAAAAAATAATGCCCATAGGGGAATAAATCCCCTATGGGCATTGAATTTTAAGCTATAAAAAGGTTAAATACCTCGGCTAAAATGAAGCTGTTTTTGTGTTCTCTTACTTTAATACCTGAGTAAATTAGTAGGATTAATACTTGACTAATTTACTCGGGTATGATGAAATTACTGCATACTTTTTGGGAGCAGTAGCAAGTTATGAAACTTACATCAAAAGGTCGCTACGCAGTCACAGCTATGCTGGATGTTGCGATTCATTCTGGTACAGGGCCTGTACCTTTAGCAGATATATCTGAAAGACAGGGCATTTCGTTGTCTTATCTTGAACAACTCTTTGCTAAATTAAGAAAGCACGGTCTGGTGTCCAGTGTACGCGGACCCGGTGGCGGATACCGTTTAGGCTTAGAGGCTGATGCCATTTCCGTGGGCATGGTTGTCCATGCAGTTGATGAATCTGTTGATGCCACTCGCTGCCAAGGACAAGGGAATTGCCAAAGTGGCACCCGCTGTCTTACCCACTCTTTATGGGGTGATTTAAGCAAACAAATTTCAGAGTTTTTAAATGGTATTTCACTTGCTGGTCTGATGAACAAAAGAGATGTGCAGTTTATCTCTATTAAGCAAGATAAAATCCAGAAGGAACACCGTGTTTTATAACTGGTAGTTATTAAACACAGTGTTGATTTAAATATAATTATTATTTGTACGTTGTATGTAGACTCAACTGAGACTACTAAGTACGGAGTGTGTTATGAAACTTCCTATCTATCTAGATTATGCCGCAACAACCCCTGTCGATAAGCGTGTCGCAGAGAAAATGGTTCAACATATGACTATGGACGGAGTGTTTGGTAATCCAGCATCTCGATCTCATCGTTATGGTTGGCAAGCTGAAGAGGCGATTGATATTGCCCGTAATCAAGTTGCTGATCTGATTAATGCTGACCATCGTGAAATCGTATTCACATCGGGTGCAACAGAATCATCTAACCTTGCGATTAAAGGTATTGCTCACTTCTATCATAAGAAGGGTAAGCATATTATTACCAGTAAAACTGAGCATAAAGCCACGTTAGACACGTGTCGCCAGTTAGAACGTGAAGGCTATGAAGTCACTTATTTAGAGCCTGAAGCCAATGGGATTATTCCTTTGACTCGTCTTGAGGCTGCAATGCGCGATGACACTATTCTTGTCAGCATTATGCACATTAATAATGAGATCGGCGTGATACAAGATATCAACGCAATCGGTGAACTTTGTCGTGCTAAAGGTATTTTCTTCCACATGGATGCTGCACAAAGTGCAGGTAAAATACCGCTTGATGTACAGCAAACAAAAGTGGATTTGATTTCAATATCAGGCCATAAAATGTATGGGCCTAAAGGTATCGGTGCGTTGTACGTTCGCCGTAAACCTCGTATCCGTTTAGAGTCTCAAATGCACGGTGGCGGCCATGAACGTGGTATGCGTAGTGGCACATTAGCAACTCACCAAATTGTAGGATTAGGTGAAGCGTCTGTTATTGCAAAGCAAGACATGCAAGAAGATACAGCGCGCATTCGTCGTCTACGTGACAAGCTTTGGGCTGGCATTAATCACATTGAAGAAACCTATATCAATGGCGATGCTGAGCAAGGCTTCTGTGGTATTTTTAACGTGAGCTTTAACTTTGTTGAAGGTGAATCGTTAATGATGGCACTAAAAGATTTAGCGGTTTCTTCCGGTTCAGCTTGTACATCCGCAAGTTTAGAGCCTAGCTATGTGCTTCGTGCACTGGGCTTAAATGATGAAATGGCGCACAGTTCAATTCGTTTCTCTATTGGTCGTTTTACTACCGATGAAGAAATTGATCATGCAATTAATGTAATCACTGAATCTATCGATAAGTTACGTGAAATGTCTCCACTTTGGGAGATGTTTAAAGATGGTATCGATTTGAACCAAGTTCAATGGGCACATCACTAATTGGTTATCTCACCAATTAGTACCAACTGATAAATGACAGAGATTTTGGAGCAGTATCATGGCTTATAGCGAAAAAGTAATCGACCATTATGAAAATCCACGTAACGTGGGTTCATTTGACAAGAACGACCCTTCAGTAGTAACCGGTATGGTTGGCGCACCAGCTTGTGGTGACGTGATGAAGCTGCAACTTAAAATTAATGCCGATGGCATTATTGAAGATGCTAAATTCAAAACCTACGGTTGTGGCAGCGCTATCGCTTCTAGCTCGCTGGTGACAGAGTGGGTTAAAGGTAAAACGGTTGACCAGGCTGGTAGCATCAAAAATGCTGATATTGCGGCTGAATTAGCGTTACCACCAGTGAAAATTCATTGCTCTATTTTAGCAGAAGATGCTATTAAAGCGGCAATTGAAGAGTACAAGTCGAAGCAGTCTAAGTAATACCTGGAGTTAAAGATGGCAATTTCAATGACCCCAGCTGCGGCTGACAGAGTAAGATCATTTCTTGTTAATCGCGGCAATGGCCTTGGCTTACGCCTTGGGTTGAGAACATCTGGTTGTTCAGGAATGGCTTATGTGCTTGAGTTTGTAGATGAGCTTAATGACGATGATGAGTTATACACTATTGACGGTGTTAATATTATCATCGACGCCAAAAGCTTTATCTATTTGCAAGGCATCGAGTTAGACTTTATTAAAGAGGGCCTCAATGAGGGGTTCCAATTTAATAATCCTAACGCCAAAGGTGAGTGTGGTTGCGGTGAAAGCTTTACCGTGTAAATGATCACTTCACTGTGTTTTAAACATGCAAGTATGAATGTTATTAAATGAATTACTTCGAATTGTTTGACCTCGCTCCATCCTTCGATATTGACACCGCTTCACTTGCAGAGCGCTACCGCGATCTGCAACGGGCGGTGCACCCCGATAAGTTTGCCAATGATACTGAACAACAAAAACTATTGTCTGTTCAGCGTACTGCGCAAGTCAATGATGGTTATCAAACCCTAAAGAGTCCACTCAGACGAGCAGAGCACATATTAAGCTTGCGCGGCATTGAGCTTAGTCATGAAACGACGACCATTAAAGATACGGGTTTTTTAATGCAGCAAATGGAATGGCGAGAAATGTTGGAAGACATTACCGACTCAGCCGATCCACAAGGTATAATTGATGCCTTATACGATTCTTTTGCCTCTTACGAAAAGTCATTGTTTACTTTATTGAGCCAGCAGCTCATAAGCGCTGATGAAAATGATAATAAGCAAGCGGCAGATCAAATTCGTAAGTTAAAATTCATGGCAAAATTACACGATGAGCTTGCACGTATCGAAGATGCGTTACTTGATTAATCTAAAGCAATATTTTTCCTTAGATTACAAGCAGTCACTTATCGACTTCGCCCCGTTTTTTTTTGATAAGCCCTGTGGCTTATCTACAACAAAGTTGGAACACTATGGCACTGTTGCAAATAGCAGAACCTGGACAAAGCGCCGCGCCGCATCAACATCGCTTAGCTGTCGGTATTGATCTAGGTACCACTAATTCACTGGTCGCGGCAGTCAGAAGCGGCCAAGCAAGCACATTACTCGATGAGCAAGGTCAGCATTCTTTGCCATCTGTGGTTCATTACGGTAAAGATACTATTTTAGTGGGGCATGAGGCTCAAGCACAGTCAGCGATTGACCCACAAAATACTATTGTGTCGGTTAAGCGCTTTATGGGCCGCAGCCTACAAGATATTCAAAATCGTGATGCTCTACATGCTTATCAGTTTGAAGCAAGTGAGAATGGGTTACCTGTGTTTGTTACTCAGCAAGCCAAGGTTAATCCAATTCAAGTATCCGCAGAAATTTTAAAACCCTTGATAGAACGAGCTGAAAAAACCTTAGGTGGCGAATTACAGGGCGTAGTGGTTACGGTTCCGGCGTATTTTGACGATGCACAACGTCAAGGGACCAAAGATGCCGCAGAGCTGTTAGGGGTAAAGGTACTGCGTTTACTTAATGAACCTACAGCAGCCGCTATCGCTTACGGTTTAGACTCTAAACAAGAAGGTGTGATTGCCATATATGATTTAGGTGGCGGCACATTCGATATTTCTATTCTGCGCTTAAATCGTGGTGTATTTGAAGTACTCGCTACCGGTGGTGACTCTGCATTAGGAGGTGATGATTTTGATCACCTTTTATTTGAACACTTTAAGCAAGCCTGGCAATTAACCACATTGACAGCACAAGAGTCTCGTCGACTATTGATTGAAGCTCGCCGAGTCAAAGAAGCGCTAACAGATAATCAAAACGTGACCGCGAATTTGTCGTACGATGATAAACAACTTGATTTAATTGTTACTAAAGCTGAATTTGACTCTTTAATTGCTTCATTAGTTAAAAAAACTATTGGTAGTTGTCGCCGCACATTACGTGATGCGGGTGTGACTACCGATGAAGTGATTGAAACCGTTATGGTTGGCGGTTCTACACGTGTCCCTTTGGTTCGTGAGCAGGTTGAAGCCTTCTTCAATAAACTACCATTAACCACAATCGATCCTGATCGGGTTGTCGCTATTGGCGCCGCAATTCAAGCTGACATTTTAGTCGGTAACAAGCCTGAGTCAGACTTATTATTGTTAGATGTTATTCCGTTATCCCTAGGTATTGAAACCATGGGCGGCCTGGTAGAAAAAGTGGTTACCCGAAATACCACAATTCCTGTTGCGCGAGCTCAAGAGTTCACTACCTTTAAAGATGGTCAGACTGCAATGGCATTTCATGTTGTGCAGGGTGAACGCGAGTTAGTCGATGATTGCCGCTCTCTAGCGCGTTTTACCTTGCAAGGTATACCCGCTTTAGCCGCCGGTGCTGCGCATATTCGAGTGACATTTCAAGTCGATGCAGATGGCTTGCTGAATGTCACCGCAATGGAAAAGTCGAGCGGAGTACAAACTAGCATTCAGGTTAAGCCATCATTTGGTTTATCTGATACAGAAATTGCTACAATGCTTAAAGATTCTATGAAGCATGCAAAAGAGGATATTACTCGCCGTATGCTTGCAGAACAAAAAGTTGAAGCTGCTAGAGTTATTGAATCGTTAAATGCTGCATTACAAAAAGACGGTGATTTACTCGAAGCCAATGTGCGTTTACAGCTACAAACTGCTATTGAGTTACTAGCTGCTACCGCAGAAAAAGATGATGTTGATGCGATTGAAAAAGCCATCAACGATTTAGATGCCCAAACCCAAGATTTTGCGGCAAGACGTATGGATAACTCGATAAAAGCGGCGTTTAAGGGCCGTTCTGTCGACAATATATAGGTGAGAACATGCCACAATTAGTTTTTTTACCCCATAGTGAGTTATGTCCTGATGGTGCAGTGCTTGAAGCTGAAGTCGGTGAGACCATTTTAAACGTAGCTTTACGCAATGGTATTCATATTGAGCATGCTTGCGAAAAGTCATGTGCATGTACTACATGTCATGTGGTTGTGCGTGAAGGCTTTAATCAGCTTGAAGCAAGTGATGAGCTTGAGGATGACATGTTAGACAAAGCTTGGGGATTAGAGCCTGAGAGCCGTTTATCTTGCCAGGCTAAAGTGGTTGCATGTGACATGGTGATTGATATCCCTAAATACACCGTTAATATGGTGAGTGAAGGCTAAGCCAGTCATTGACTATTTTAGCCATATTTAAAAGGCAATAACCTAGAGGGTTATTGCCTTTTTTGTGTTTGATTAATACCGCTAGTTTTTACCACTAGATATTCACGCCTTGTTATCGCCGCTGTATGGTTAAAAATGCGTCCGTAAAGAAGCAATTTTCACCTAAAACACCACTTATGCTATGCATACAATATTAAATTACGTATAATCCGCGCGAATTTTATAAACTTGCTCACATTAAGGAAGCTAGTTATGGCGATCGAACGCACATTTTCTATAATCAAACCAGATGCAGTTGCTAACAACCACATCGGTGCTATTTATAATCGTTTTGAATCAGCAGGTCTTAAGATCGTTGCTTCTAAAATGGTTCATTTATCTAAAGAACAAGCAGAAGGTTTCTACGCTGAACATAGCGCACGTCCTTTCTTTGGTGCTTTAGTTTCTTTCATGACTTCTGGCCCAGTAATGGTTCAAGTGTTAGAAGGCGAAAACGCTGTTCTAGCTAACCGTGAAATCATGGGTGCTACTAACCCGGCTGAAGCTGCTCGTGGCACGCTACGTGGCGACTATGCTGCTAGCATTGATGAAAACGCAGTTCATGGTTCTGATGCACTTGAATCAGCAGCTCGTGAAATTGCTTACTTCTTTAGCGCTGATCAAGTGTGCCCACGCACTCGTTAATCTTTGCTAAGAAATGAGAAGGCGCCTAGGCGCCTTTTTTTTTTGCCCTAAATTTGAGATTCAACCTATTAACGCTATCCATTGTACTGTGACCGAAGTCATTACATTTAGTATTTTATAGCAGTAAAAATATCGTATTTTACTAGCTTATTAATTGTATCTTTAGCTTATTGTTTGCATGTAGATTCCCTAAGGGTACAGAATTGTCACGATATAAGCTGTTATATGAGCAGTGGAATTGTTAACGAATTTAGCAAACTAATAATGTTAATTTATTTGAGTGTATTTTATATACAATATTTTCAATAGATAAACTTTTAATTACAACTATATTAAAGTGAGTTTTATCACAGCGTTGGCAATAAAAAAGTAATTATCTATCAGTTTATGTATTTATTTCATTAATTCAGTCTATTTAATAATCACTTGAATTGTGTAGTTATTGATGCATTTGTTTTTATATTGTTTCCCTGTTAATTTTTGTGAATTAATGTGTTTTAAATTTGTTTTTTATTTTGGTAAATTTTGTTTAATATAAATTAAAATAAATAATTGATATATTTAATTTACTTTAAAATCAGAAGCTTACTTTTATCTTTGTTCGTGTGAATAAATTGTCACCCCTATTGTGTTTGATATGTTGCCGTTGTTGACTAATCGTTTTTTATTTATTAATAATGCTTCCCTGTAATTAGCGCTTGGCTAATTGCATTATAAAAAATATAACAACTTGATGTTTTTAAAACTAAGTTGCAGGGAGTTTTATTATGAGTTCAGTTTCATTAACTGCGAAAGCTATTCGTAGTAGTTTATTAGCAGTTGCAGCAACAAGTGTTGCATCTGTCAGTGTATTTTCAGCTTCTGCTATTGCAGCAGAAGAACAGGCTCAAAAAGTTGAGCGTATTGCTGTTACCGGTTCACGTATTAAACGTACCGACATGGAAACAGCAAGCCCAGTCAGTGTTATCGATGCGTCTGCTATTCTTTCATCTGGCGCGACTTCAATTGATGATGTTTTGCAAAAAATGACATCGTCAGGCGGCGCAATGACTAACGCTGCAGTTAATAATGGTTCTGGTGGTAATGCATCAATGAACCTACGTGGTTTAGGTTCAAACCGTACTCTAATATTGGTAAACGGTCGTCGTATGATCGCATCAGGTACTGGTGCAGCTTCAACGGTTGATTTAAACACGATTCCAGTTTCAATGATCCAACGTGTCGAAGTATTAAAAGATGGCGCTTCAGCTGTTTACGGTACAGATGCTATTGCGGGTGTTGTGAACGTTATTCTAAAACGTGATTTTGACGGTTTAGAATTAAATACACAAACCGGTATTTCTGGCCAAGGTGATGCTGATGAAACAAGCATCGACTTTACTTTAGGTAACACGTTTGATAAAGGTAACGTAGTTATCAATGCTCAGTACACTAAACGCGGTGAAGCTAGCCAAGCTGATCGTGGTTTCTCTGAGTGTCCAATCGCTGAGAAAGGTGCTGCAGGTGCTAAAACAACTTACTGTGCAGGTAGCTCTTATTCTGAAGGTGGTCACGTTTGGGGTGATAACGGTGCAGATTTAAGCGGTCTTGGTGGTGAATACCACGAGTTTACAGATGCTGACCGTTTTAATTATTCAAAAGACAGCTTCCTTTCAACGCCAATGGAGCGTTTAAACTTAAGCTTCGCGGGTACATATGACCTGACTGATTCAACAATGTTCTTCTCTGAAGCCATGTATAGCAAGCGTTGGTCTGACCAACAAATGGCGCCTCAACCAATTTGGAACAAAGGCCCTTGGGTTTATCAGCCAAAAGCTGCTGGCGGTTGGATGACTGATGATCTACTTCCATGGGTTGCTAATGGTGAAGGTGTCAGTTATGGTCGTCGTATGGTTGAGTCTGGTACACGCCAGTCTAGCCAAACAGTTGATACAATTCGTATTGTACTTGGTCTTGAAGGCGAGTTTGACAATGGCTGGACATGGGATGCATCTTACAACAAAGGTAAGAATGACTCTGTTGATACCTTAGCCAACCTACATAACTTAGGCTCTATCAATGATGCTGTATTAGAAGGTACATTTGATCCTTTCTTACAAGAATCTTGGCAAGCCGATAATATCGCTCCGTACATTTACACTGAGTTGAACAGTGGTGGTAGTGAGTTAGACATTATTGCTGCTACTTTATCGGGTGGTATTGTTGATTTACCAGCGGGTGAATTAGGTTTTGCAGCAGGTTATGAGAACCGTAAAGAGTCAGCACATTATACACCTGACTCATTAACGGCTCAGGGCTTAGCTAACGACCCACGTGTTGAAGGTACAGCTGGTGAGTTCAGTGTTGATGAGTTGTATGCTGAATTAGCGATTCCATTGTTAGCCGACTTACCAATGGCACAGCAAGTTGATATGAGCGCAGCAGTGCGTTACTTCAACTACAGCACATTTGGCGAAGATACAACTTGGAAGTTAGGTCTAACATGGCGTTTATATGACGATCTAATGGTTCGTGGTGGTCGCTCGACAGCGTTCCGTGCACCAACAGTAAGTGAGTTATTTGGTGGTAAGTCGCCATCGTTTAACCAAGTTGTTCACCCAGCAACTACTCAAACGCAAGCTGAAGTAACTGTAGGTGGTAACCAACTACTGACTCCAGAAGAAGCTGATATTACTACTATTGGCTTAGTTTACTCTCCAAGCTATGTTGAAGGTTTATCGTTCACTGTAGATTATTTCGATATCGGTATTACCAACACGATTACTGCTGTTGATTCTAACTATGTGGCTAACCAGTGTTTAGGTGCTGATGGCTCGTTAATCAATACCGGTACTGCATTGTGTCAGTCTTCTAATATTTCGTTGGATAACACTGGCCGTATTAAGTTTGACAATGGTTTACAAAACATTGGCGCAACCAATACTTCAGGTTATGACATTAACGTAGCTTATGTGTTTGATGCGTTAGATTTAAGCTGGAAAGCGGGTTTAGACTCTTCAATTCTTTCTTCATATGAAGAGTTTGATCCAGATGGTAAAGCTGTTGACTACCGTGGTTATATCACTGGCGGTGTCGGTGCTTACGCTAAGTTTAAGTCAAACTTTAACATCACAGCAACTGGTGATGATTGGAGCGCAACTTATGAAGCGCGTTATATCGATGGTATGGACTCCTTTGCATGTAAAGCTGACACCACTAAGTGTTATGCACCTACTGTAAGCAGCATTGTTTACCACGATTTATCAGGTTCTTATGACGTGACAAACACTGTTCGCATGTCAGCTGGTGTGAATAACATTTTTGATGAAGAGCCTCCATATTTCACTGGTAACAACGATTCAAATACCGACCCGTTCACTTATGATGTGTTAGGTCGTTACTTCTTCGTTCGTGCTAACGTGAAGTTCTAATATCGAGTATTTGTTAACGCTAATCCTATGACTAGCTGAAACGAAATAAAAAAGCCCTAGACAATGTTCTAGGGCTTTTTTTGTGTTTTTAGTTGTTAAAATTGATGTTTTTTTCTTAGCAGACAACAGACAACAGACAACAGACAACAGACTACAGGTTACTGACTTCAACTTCGTATGAGCTAAATTTACGGATATTTATCACCCCGGTATCAAATATCAAATATTGCCCTTTAATACCCTGTAATATACCTGTTACTTCTGCCACTTTATCAAAGTTATGTGATTTTACTTTTAGTGGAAATTGCTCAATAGGGTATTGAATTGCTTGAATGTTAGCGTCTAATCGCTCAATAATTATATTGCTATGTTCAGCGGCTATTTGTTGTAATTTATCAGCGATTAAAGGTATTAACTCAGCCGCTTGAGACACTAAATCAATATCATCATTATGACCCTTAAGCATGGCCTGCCAATGGGTTTTATCATTGATGAATTTTGCTAATTCTATCTCAATTAACCCTGACATTTTACGGGTCGACACTTTAAAAATAGGCAATCCCTGGGTGGCGCCTTGGTCAATCCAGCGTGTCGGTATTTGGTTGTGACGAGTAATGCCGACTTTTATTCCTGAGGTATTTGATAAATAGACATAATGAGGAACAAAACAATGGCTTTGCGCCCATTCTGGCTCACGGCAAGTACCTTGGTCAAAATGGCATGTTTCGGGCTTCATGATGCACATGTCGCAACTAGCCAGTTTTTGCATACAAACATAACAGTGGCCCTGGGAATAACTTTTTTTAGTTTTCTTGCCACAATTACAACAAAAAATATTACCAGTATGCGTTAACGTCAGTGATTTACCGATTAGGGGATTTAATGCAATAAGTGAGTTACCCACAGGTAATTGATATTGCACTTCATCCACTGAGTTAAGTGAAGTGTTGAGTTTTGATAATGTGCCTAACATGCGTGTTCCATTTATGAGCTTTTGCAACAGAGTTTAACAGATGTGATGGCTAAACCATGCCGTAATTTAGTTCAATTGCACTTTTACATTCGTCTTTAGGGCTGCTTAATCGAAATATAGTCGTGCTTTGTTAAGCACATTGCCTTGCTAGGTAGACTTTATTTTTACCCGAAAACTTTGCTTGATATAGGGCTTTATCTGCTTCTATCATTAAGTCTTGCAGTGAGGTGGTTGATGAATGTAATTCAGCAAGACCTAAACTAATGGTAAAGTTTATTGTGATGCCATCAAAGATGAAGTCTTTTTCGGCAATGCTGTTTCTAAGGCGTTCTGAAATAGCCCAAGCATCCTGCTCGCTCGTTTTTGGTAACACGATTAAAAACTCTTCCCCCCCGATACGGCCTACAAGATCTTGCTTTTTAATACAAGTTTGCGCTCTTTGTGCGAGTGCTTTAATCGCTAAGTCACCAATGTGATGGCCGTATTTATCATTGATTTCCTTAAAATTGTCTATGTCAAAAATGATCAATGAGGCAGATTGTTGTAATTTTATAGCACGTTTGATTAACTGCTCACCTTTTATAAACGTAAATCCTCGATTGGCAATTTTCGTTAAAAAGTCTGTTTGTGAGCGTTTTTTGTAAGTGTTTAGTGCAAAAAGTAGAAACAAGCCCAATGTGATAGTTAATAAAGCCACAATGGTTAATGTAAGCTCATTAATTCTTTCTTTATCTTGAATTGCGGTGAGCTTTAGTTCATTGATAGCCAGTTTGTTGGCGAGGAGAATATTTTCAAACTCAGCGACTTTGGCATGGTGATTTAAAGCCGAGTTGATGACTTCTGGATTTAACATGTTGAGGTTATTTTTACGTTCATCATCAATTAATTGAAACAGTAAATTGACTGAAGTTAAGTAATCTTGTTTTGCAAATGCAATAATTGCATCCGCTTTAAGTGTCATCTGTTGTTTGTCTGTTCTGAAATCTTGATCTTGTTTAAATAGCGTCGCCATCTCATCAGCTTCTGCAGTCTGCCCATTACGCATGTAAGCGATTGCAAGAAATAAATAACCACTAGTGACAAAATATTGCTCTTGGGTGGTGTGACGCAACTGAATGGCATTATTTAGGTTTGCTATCGCTTTTGGATAATCATTCATACCCAATGCGACGCGTCCAGCATTTAAGTGTGCGAAAAAAGTAAAATCTTTGAATGCTAGGTTTGATTTAGCGAGCTCAAATTGTGCCTCAACATTGGTTTTTGCTTCAGGCCAATGACCTAGCTTAATACTTTGGCTCAACATGTTGTGCAACATATTAAACATGTCTTGTTTATCATCAATTGTCGCCCAGGTTTGATAGGCTTTTTCAAAATTGTCATAGCTACGCTGATGCAAGCCGACATTTCGATAAAGGCTGCCTGTTGCATTATAAATTAACGCTTTTCGATTGGTGTTGAGATTTTCACTTTTATCGACAATATTCATTGCTTCATCTAGTAAAGCAATGCCTATATGTATGGTATTTGCTCCTTCATAACAAAATGCATTTTGGGTCAATGTTTTGGTTAATAGCTCGGTATTATTTTGCTGTCTTGCATATTCAAGCGCTTTATAACGATCGACACAGTAAATAGCAGGGTCATTTGTTTGCAGATAGAGGGCAAAAGAGCGTTCAAGATGGCTGTCAATTAAGGTATCAGATATGGCCAATGTGTTAACCAAATTGATACTGTTATCATAACTGCTAATTGCTAAATCAAGCTGGCGGTTTTTCTCATACAGTTGACCGTATAAAAAATACAACTTTGCTTTATCTTCACTAGCTAAAATGCTCGTTTCGATATTGAATTGATCTAAGTGTTTCAGCGTTTCTTCTACAGAATGAGATCCTGCATAGTTTTCAAAATATTCAACCGACTCGTTTGCAAGTCCATTTGAGCTATAAATATTAACTAGAAAGCAAATCAACAGCACACAAGCTTTTGAAGAGGTCATATTCATCGGTGTCACAGTACTAATTATCCCTTTAGTCTTATAAATGAAGATTATCATAATCTAGCATTATGTATACACCTTATTAACTAATAGACCATATATAATCAGATACTTAACTTCGATATTAAGTGAGATGTCCAAGTGTAATGATGACAAACTGTTGTAAAAGCCTTGTCGAAAAATCAACAATTCCTAGCTTATAGAAACTGAGGCATGACAGTATTTCTATGCTAGTGGAAGTCTATAATTTCGATGGCATAATTTGAATGCACTATATAATAGTGCATTTAAATCTTTGCTTCAGGTTGGCTGGATACTTATTGCTAGTTGGTTTTAGTGACTTTATCTAAAACAACATCATCGCCTAATTTATAAAATTGCTCGACGATTTGTTCTTCTTGAATCAGTTCGGTTAAGCCTAAGCTCATATTTGCTCTAAATAAGGCCACGCCAGTATGACTTGCGGTTTCATATTGGCTGCTAAAGTGCTCAATATTGACCCCAAGCGCATTGAGACTATTTGAAATATGTAACACCAGTCCTGGGCGATCGTAAGCGACAAGTTGATAACTTACATGTTTGATAGGTGGTGCCGTTTGACTTGCTTGTGAATAAGTTAATGATAGGCCATCAATACATTCTAGTGCATCGACAAATGCATCCCATTTATCGACGGGCATTTCTAATTGTAATATTGCAGCAAAAATTCCGTCCAGGTGGCGCATCTCTGAATCTAACCAATTACCATCTTGACGGCTTACTGCATTAGCGATCTGTTCAACTAAGCCTTTTCTATCAGGAGCTTGAAGGGTAACCAAATAACGCATCATAAAAATCCTCTCCTACATGAAACTAAAATTCTGACTGTAACACTACTGTCATCTTTACGTCATATAATGCCAACCACTTTAAGTTGGGTTAATAATGAAAGACATTTATTGTCATCAGCATTTATTGTTAACACAGTAAATTACACAATCAAAGCGCTATTTTAGTGAATGATTAAATATAGAGGTTCTTAATGGAAAGTCAGGTAAGTCAACCTGGTTCTGCGGCTAAAAATCTACTTGTAGATCGCTATGCAACACGCAGAGCATTTAAGGATAAAGCAGCACAAGTTGCCGTCACTGTCGGTGGCACCATGGTGTTTGTTGCGTTATTACTGATATTTTTCTATCTGCTATACGTGATTAAACCTATTTTCGACGGTGCTGATATTCAGCCTAGCACCAAGGTGAGCATGTTGCACACTGATGTGCCTACCTTAATGGTTGGTAGTGATGAACAGAATGAAGTGTTATTTCGCGTGGCAAACGATGGCCAAGTGGATTTTTATTCTTCGGTAACAAACCAACTTATCACCTCGCATATTGTTAAGCTTCCAATCGGAACTACCGTGACTAGTAGTGCGAAATCAAGTCCGAATGAGCAACGCTTTGCATTGGGATTAAGTAATGGTCAGGTGCTGGTACTGGGAATCGATTTCGAGGTCACTTATCCTGACAATCAACGCTTGATTACCCCTAAAGTTCGTTATTTGAACGAAGAGCCATTAACGATTAATGCTAATGGTTCAGTTCATCATTTAGCATTTGATTTTTCAGACAACCGCATGAGCTTTGTGTTTCAAGACCAACAGGGTGTGTGGAATATCAATCGCCTTGATGGTGAAGAAAATATGATGACCGAAGAGGTTGAGTGGGTTTCATATCATTCTATTATTGAAGAAGCGCCGTCTAAATCATTAATGCCACTAATGACCCCTGATCATCGCCAACTTATTCTACCATCAGCCAATAAGCTGTATGTTTATGATATCAGTGATGCAGAAGCCGTTGAGTTGATGCAAGTGATTGATGTGACAAAAGGCGATGCTCATATTAAACAGGTGAATTTACTTGCCGGTGCTAGTTCAATATTGGTCAGTTATGACACAGGTATTGTTAGTCAGTTTTTTCAAGTGAATAGTGATAACGGCCGTTTATATCAGTACATTCGTGAGTTTGACGAGTTAGCTCCAATTGGCACAATGGCGACAGAGTTTTATCGTAAAAGCTTTGCAGTATTAAGCCCTGAAGGAGAGTTAACCCTATTATATGCTACCAGCCAACGTAATTTGTTTGATGAGAAATTTGACCTAGCTGACCCTGGGTTGATGTCATTTAGTCCACGTTCAAATGCGCTTATCATTGAAGCTGACAAACAGTTACATTTACTAGCCGTTGAAAATAGTCATCCTGAAGTTTCGTGGAGCGCTATGTGGCAAAAAGTGTGGTATGAAGGGTATCCTGAACCACAGTATGTATGGCAGTCAACCTCTGGTTCAGATGATTTTGAAGCAAAACTCAGCTTGATGCCGTTAGCGTTTGGTACTATGAAAGCCGCATTTTATGCCATGCTATTTGCTGTGCCATTGGCCATTGCTGGTGCTATCTACACGGCATACTTTATGACACCTAAAGTGCGCAATGTGGTTAAACCTACCATTGAAATTATGGAAGCACTGCCGACAGTTATTTTGGGATTTTTAGCCGGTTTATGGTTAGCTCCGCTGATTGAAGATCATTTACCCGGCATTTTAGCCTTGTTGATACTATTACCTACCTCTATTTTAACCAGCGCATTTTGTTGGAGTAAGTTGCCACAAAAATGGAAGCAACGTTTGCCTGAAACTTATCAGGAAATAATGTTAATTCCGGTGATTATTTTTGTTGGCTGGTTTTCATTTGCTATTAGCCCAACAATCGAAATCATGTTTTTTGATGGCAACACGCGTCAGTTTATTACTAATGATTTAGGTATTACCTTTGACCAACGCAACGCGTTAGTAGTCGGTATTGCCATGGGGTTTGCGGTTATTCCAACCATTTTCTCTATTGCTGAAGATGCTATTTTCTCAGTACCGCGCCATTTATCTAATGGTAGCCTAGCGTTAGGTGCGACAAACTGGCAAACCCTCACGCGAGTTGTATTACTGACTGCAAGTCCAGGTATTTTCTCTGCGATTATGATGGGGTTAGGTCGTGCTGTTGGTGAGACCATGATTGTACTTATGGCAACAGGTAATACCGCCATAATGGAGTGGAGTGTGTTTGAAGGTATGAGAACACTTGCGGCAAATATTGCAGTAGAAATGCCAGAATCTGCTATTGGTTCATCTCATTATCGCGTGTTGTTCTTAGCTGCATTCGTGCTGTTTATATTCACCTTCGTATTCAACACCATTGCAGAGGTAGTTCGTCAACGTTTACGTGACCGCTACAGTTCGCTTTAAGGAATAATGATGACTTTTATATACACAATTACCGCGGTCGTCTTGAGAGGTTTATATAATGGGTAAGTGGTTTAAATCAGGCTCACCATGGATTTGGATGACAGGTGGCGCAGTAAGTATCAGTTTGATTGCCGTGATAGGCTTATTACTATTGATTGCTTGGCGTGGCTTAAGTTACTTTTGGCCTGCTGAAGTTTATCAGTGGGAATTACAGAATCAAAAAGGCATTAAAAGTACCCTTATTGGCGAAATTTATGACCGGGAAGAAGTACCCACTGAACGCTTAATATCAGCTGGGCACCAATTTAACCAACATCCTGGAGAGTTTGTGACGCGCTACTTGGTGAAAACCGGTAACCGTGAATTTGTTGGTTTAGATTTTAGATGGATATTAGCGACAGACATAGTGAGTCGTAGCACGCCATCAGATGTCGCAAAATTTGAGCGTACCAAAAATGGTAACTTTTACGGTTATCCCATTGCAGTTATCGAAGATGGTAAGCGCTTAGCGCTTGAAGGTGGCGCGCTTGAAACGTCATTGATTGATCATATCAACCGTGCGGTTGATATTGGTGACGAAGCGTTAACGTTACAGAAAAGTGATATAGGTACAATTAACTATGAAATTGAACGTCTACGCTTAAAAGAGCGTAAGTACGAGTTAGAAGGTAAGTTAACCGCAGCAACCAAAGCAGAAATTGAAGCTGGCATTTATCAACTTAACCAAGATTACTTAGTGCTTGAAAAGTCACTTTTTGCATTACGTGACAAAGCGGCACGGGACTCGGTAATTATTCGCGATATGCGCGGCGAAGAGGTGACCTTAAAGCTAGACAGTATTCTTGATGTTAACTATGTTAATCACATGAGTTTTATCAGTAAAATTGGCCACTGGTTTATTGGTATGGGGCGGTTTGTTAGTGACGACCCTCGCGAAGCAAATACCGAGGGCGGGGTGTTTCCAGCCATATTTGGTACCGTGTTTATGGTCATGCTAATGGCAGTTATCGTGACCCCATTTGGTGTAGTTGCAGCGATATACTTACACGAATACGCTAAAAAAGGCCCGATTACTAAGATGATACGCATAGCGGTGATTAACTTAGCTGGCGTGCCATCTATTGTTTACGGTGTGTTCGGTTTAGGCTTCTTTGTGTACATGCTAGGTGGTTCACTTGACCAATTGTTCTACCCTGAGGCGTTACCCGCGCCAACATTTGGTTCGCCAGGGGTAATTTGGTCTGCACTCACTTTAGCTATCTTAACCTTACCCGTAGTGATTGTATCGACTGAAGAAGGTTTAAGCCGTATTCCAAGTGCTGTGCGTCAAGGCAGTTTAGCGTTAGGGGCGACGAAAGCCGAAACTCTATGGCGGATTGTTATTCCAATGGCGAGTCCAGCTATTATGACCGGGTTAATTTTAGCCGTTGCGCGCGCCGCCGGTGAGGTTGCTCCTTTAATGTTAGTGGGTGTGGTGAAACTTGCCCCAACACTGCCAATAGATATGAACTTTCCATTTGTGCATTTAGAGCGAAAGTTTATGCACTTAGGCTTCCATATTTATGACGTAGGCTTCCAAAGCCCTAACGTTGAGGCAGCGCGTCCTTTGGTTTACGCTACCTCGTTTTTATTAGTCTCGGTAATTGTCGCGTTAAATTTAACCGCCATTAGCGTGCGTAACCATTTACGTGAAAAATTCCGTTCGCTAGAACACTAATAGCGATATCCAGAGGGAAAATTAAAATGATTTCGATTGATCGTACAAACATGCAAACTGAAACTGTAGATTTAGCTAACTTACCTGCAGAGGATACCGCTTTAGAAATCCGTAACCTAGATTTACGTTACGCAGAAAAGCAGGCGCTATTTAATGTGTCGATGAAAATACCTAAAAAGCAGGTCACTGCCTTTATTGGCCCAAGTGGCTGCGGTAAATCAACCTTATTGCGTTGTATTAATCGCATGAATGACTTGGTGGACATCTGTAAAATAGAAGGTGAAATTTTACTTCACGGTCAGAATATTTATGATAAAAAAGTTGATGTGGCAGCGCTAAGACGTAATGTCGGTATGGTGTTCCAGCGTCCGAACCCGTTTCCTAAGTCAATTTATGAAAACGTAGTTTACGGTTTACGTTTGCAAGGGTTAAATAATCGTCGTGAACTTGATGAAGCGGCAGAGCGTTCATTACGTGGCGCAGCCATTTGGGATGAAGTAAAAGATCGTTTGCATGATAATGCCTTTGGTTTATCAGGTGGTCAGCAGCAACGTCTAGTTATTGCCCGTGCCATTGCCATTGAGCCAGAAGTGTTGTTACTCGATGAGCCAACATCGGCACTTGACCCTATTTCAACCTTAACGATTGAAGAATTGATCACTGAGCTGAAGCAAAAATATACCGTAGTCATTGTGACACACAATATGCAACAGGCTGCCCGAGTATCTGATAACACAGCGTTTATGTATATGGGCGAGTTAGTTGAGTATGCTGATACTAACACCATATTTACTACGCCCAAAAAACGTAAAACAGAAGATTATATCACCGGCCGTTACGGTTAATTGTTACTCAATAATGATACTGTCAAGCCAAATGCTCGGTATGGTAGGCTTAGGGTACAATTGAAAAGATTGGCGTAAAGTTCAAAAATTAGCTTAGGGTTGAATAAAATGGAAAAAGTAAATTTAAACAAGCATATCTCAGGTCAATTTAACGCAGAACTTGATGATATTCGTAATCGCGTGCTGGCAATGGGTGGCTTGGTAGAGCGCCAGCTAGAACAGGCATTAGATGCATTAGCTGGCCTAGATGCTGAATTGGCTAAAACGGTTATCGAAGGCGATCATAAAGTTAACGGTATGGAAGTGGCGATTGACGAGGAATGTACTCGTATCATTGCCAAGCGTCAGCCTGCAGCTAGCGATTTGCGTTTAATACTTGCTATTTCTAAAACCATTACTGATTTAGAACGCATTGGCGATGCCTGTGTACGTATTGCTAAAGCGGCAGTAGACAAACGGGCTAAAAGCCAAGAGCCATTATTGGTTAGCATTGAAAGTATGGGGCGTCATGCAACGCGTACGTTACACGCTACATTGGATGCATTAGCACGTATGGATGCCGAGCAAGCCTTAGAGTTGCATAAAGAAGATGCTAAATTAGACAAAGAATATGAAGGTATTATTCGTCAATTAATGACATACATGATGGAAGACCCGCGTTCAATACCGGGTGTACTTGATGTGTTATGGGCCGCGCGTGCTGTAGAGCGAGTTGGCGACCGTTGTAAAAATATCTGTGAGTACATTATTTACTACGTTAAGGGTAAAGATGTTCGTCACACCTCATATGAAGATATGGAAAAAGACTTAAAACTGTAAACCATTTTGTTTGATGGCCTGCATATGTAAATAAACCCTACCTATAATAAAACGCCTTAAGTCATCGCTTAAGGCGTTTTTATTTGCTTTAATAGCCAGAATATTGGCAACGAAAATTAATTATTCACACTATGAAAAACACATTAGCACGCGGACTGACCAACTTATTACCTATGGTGTTATCTATATGGTTATTCTGGTCATTATTTATCTCACTGGATGGGCTTGGCAAGTTATTACTCAGCCTGCTAGGTATTGAAGATTTGTTTGTCGGTGCGGGATTTATCTTAGTGGCGATCATTGTGTTTATTGCCGGTCTGTTATTTTCGGTCAGCCCAATAGTGCTACTTTATGGCTGGTTAGAGCGCCAATTAATGAGGTTCCCTTTATTCAAGTCAGTTTATGGCAGTATTAGGGACTTAGCGGGTTTAATGAACCGTGATAGTAATCATAAGGCGCAACAAACTGTGTTAATCAAACAAGCTAATGGTAGCTATATCGTCGGCTCTATTATGAGCGATAAACCGCCTCAACCTTTAGCTGATGCTTTGCCCGAAGGCGATTGGGTGCCGGTATTGTTTCAATTAAGTTATCAAATGGCTGGGGTAACCACACTGGTTAGGCGTGAAGATTTAATTGAAGTGGATTGGTCATTTGAAGATGCTATGCGGTTTAATTTGACAGCAGGTATTACAGCGACTAAAGCTAATGATGTCGCAAAACAACAAGAGAGCTCCCAATGAAGGATGAGCTGGTTAGATTATTTATTTCATTTCAAGCGTATAGAGGTTGTCAAAAAAAGCTAAAGTCGCTTTTATGCCTGTTTATTCTGGGTTTTACTCCCCAAGTATTTAGTGACGATAGTGCTACTCATTTTGTGGGTGTTGCTGATTCATCAATTCAAAATATTGGTAGAGTAGTATTAGGTGAGATTTGTTTTATCCAGAAGTTACATTGTAATATTGAAATGTTACCCGCTCCGCGTGCTGAACGGAATATGCGTGAGGGGTTAGTCAGCGGTGAAATTATGCGAGTTTGGCGTTATGGTGAAGATAACCCCGATTTTATTAGGGTACCAACGTCATATTATGAAATAAAAACTGCTTTTTTTACCCGTAAAGATACTCAGTATAAAATCGCATCTGTTGCCGATATTATTAATTTAAATGTAGGGGTATTAACCGGGGTAAAGCATACACAAAACTTAGGGCTTGATCCTAAAAAGGTATTCTACTCGACTACAACTGAAAAAATGATGGATTTATTGGACAAGAAAAGAGTTGATGTGGTCATTGCCAGTTATATGGATGGCATGGCTACTATCAATAAAATGCACGCAAAGAATTTAATCGTGCAATCAGCAACTATAAAAACGCAACCTGTTTATGTATATATTCATCCGAACAAAAAAGAGCTTGTGCCTATTATCGATAACGGCATTAAGGACTTAGTTAAGTCGGGTAAGTTACACGCGATAATTGCCGATGCTGAGAAAAACGTATTAGATTAATATTAAATACGCCGTGATTAAGTTAAAAAGGCGACTAGGCCTTTTTAACATTCAGCCAGATTTAAAAATTAGTTCCTGCCTGCCATTACGCCGCCGTCAATATCCCATATGGCACCGGTTACCCAAGTTGATTGATCCCCAAGTAAGAAGCAAACCGTGTTGGCAATATCTGTCGCAGTGCCAATTCTACCGATAGGATGAAATGCATCGAAAGAAGCCAGCACGCTGTCCATGTCTTTTTCGTCGATAAATGCGCCATATATTGGGGTGTTAACCACAGCAGGCGCTACCGCATTAACCCGGATGTTATAGTCGGCTAATTCCATTGCCATATGCTGAGTAAGTGAATGAAGCCCAGCTTTAGCCATCGAATATGCAGATGATGGCGTCGCCTTAATCGCCTGATGTGCCCACATAGAACCAATATTGACCACAGAGCCTCCACCATGATGACGCATATTATTGGCAACCGCCTGGGAGATAAAAAAGGTCGCACGATTTAAATCAGCATAAATATCAAAATCTTCCACTTTGTGGTCTAAAAATGGGGTAGGGTTAAAATAACCTGCAGCATTAACAAGATATTTAATGTGGCGAGTCGATTGATTAATCGTGCTAATTAGCCGTTCTACATCTGTAGCTGAGTAAAGGTCCGCTTCAATTGATTCAACCTTCGCCGCGCCCGCTAACATCTGTTTTGCTTGGGCTAACTTATCGGTATCACGGCCAATAATAATAACATCAACACCTTGTTGGTGAAGTTGCTTTGCTGTCTCCAGCCCCATGCCGCTTGAACCGCCTATAATCATTGCCACTTGTGTTGGTATCATCATTTTCTCAACTTGTTTGTAAGGTGTGGACACATATTACAAAAGCCGTTAGCCTATTGAAAAGTAGGCACAATCAAGTGTAGTAGGTACATATTGGTACGTTTTAATGAAAACTAACGAAAAAAAATATTTAAAGAAGTCAGCTCCCGAGCGAAGTGCCCGAATGGTAGAGACTATTTATGGCTGTAAATGGTCATTAACCGTGTATCAATTATTGTCTGATGGTATTAATCGGCCTGGGGCAATGGTGCGGTCGGTGGATGGATTAACCACTAAAGTGCTGAACACTTGCCTGCAGAAAAACACCAAATTTGGTATTTTAAAAAGAGTCACCTTTAACGAAGTGCCACCTAGGGTGGAATATAACGTCACCGAATTTGGTGAGAAATTTATTCGCATACTCGACGAGCTTGAAAAACTGCAAGTCGAAATATCCAATGATTTTGATACAACAATTGAGATTGATGATAACGATAACGAAATAGCTAACGACTAATCACTTTGCATAACAAATAGACATTTAAAATAGGACTAAACACGGACGTTAATGTATTTAACAGGATGCAAATCACAGAAAATAAAGACATTGTCGATAGGGCGGTGAAGTGTAACTGATAAATGATTGAGGGATGTTGTACATAAATGGATTTTTATAGGGATATATTCAATGAAACATAATGCACTTTGGTTAGCGATGTTGTTAACAGTAGGATCCACCTTGGTCAGTACTAGTAGTGACTTAGCAGCCAAACAAGCTAAACAGCCATTAGGCACCTGGGAAAATAAAGATGAAGACGGCGATGGTGTGCCGGATGTGCAAGACGATTATCCATTTGATGCGAGCCAATCAAAATATAAGCTTGTGCATGAACAAGAATTTAATAATAACCAAGATGTTGCCACGATTGTTAGTGAAGTACCCGCAAGATTATCAGGTGTTATTCAACAAATTAATGATTTAGATTTCTATAAATTGCAACTTGAGTCCGGTCAGCAACTGACATTTTTACTCTCCTCTATAAGTGACAAGCTAAATCCTGGAATGGCAGTGCTTGGAAGTGATGGAATCGCTATCAATACTTGGGTGCCTAACTATCATCCTGTTGGTCAGTTTAAACGTGCAATCCAAATTAAACCTCGGCAGTCTGGTGTTTATTATTTAGTGATTAATGATAAGCGATTTCAAGGCAATGCTGATTACACATACACCATAGATGTATTTTTTGATCATGATGTTGATGCGATTAATGATTCACACGAAAGCGCTTTTGGGTTTGCACTTTATTCACAAGATTCTGACTCTGATGGCGCCTTTGATGGTGACGAATTTCATGTCAATAATCATGATATGGATAATGACGGTATACCTAATTGGCTTGATAAAGATGCTGATGGTGATGGAATTAAAGATCAGTATGAAGGTTCATCTGATTTAG
Organism: Shewanella glacialimarina; assembly: GCF_020511155.1. NCBI lineage: Bacteria > Pseudomonadati > Pseudomonadota > Gammaproteobacteria > Alteromonadales > Shewanellaceae > Shewanella > Shewanella glacialimarina. The sequence continues at coordinate 1,764,044 of NZ_CP041216.1, forward strand.
ACCAAGATGGTCTTGCAGCGTTAGTTGATTTAGATTCTGACGGTAATGGCATATCAGATGCAGTGGATGTCGGGGGCAGTAGTTCAGCGCCAATCGATTCAGATGCTGATTCAGTGGCCGATTTTATTGACCTTGATGATGATAATGATCTTATTCTAGATGTTCATGATCAAGAGCCTCTAGTTAAGGTGAAGTCAGCACCTTATGGCACTGATAGTTATAAAGATATAGCCAGTATCTATTACCTGCTTGATGGGGAAACACCGATAAAAAATATAATGATTTCAAATAAAATGCATCGATTAACCGGTGAGGGCTTAACCGACGGCCTGTTGGTTTTTAATCGAAATACCCGTGTGCCGATTAATATGTCTGTTAGTGCTAACGCAGATGGCAGTATAGATTTTGTATTACCTGCTAATGCGAGCAACATAAGGTTTGTTACTTTAAACACAATTACATCAAATGAAGTCATTATTGAATATCGAAATCAATATATTCCAATACTGCTAGGCCAAGAAAAGCTACACACTTCTCCTAATGCGCACCTGGTTATTACAGGTCAAAAATTCAATGAACAAACGACGGTATTTGTTTCAGGTATTGAAATTATACCGACCAAAATTACCCCTACCGAACTATCTATTACTATCCCTAACACCATTAAATCTGGTGAGCTTTATGTCAAAAATACATACGGGAAAAGTAATACGCTAACACTGATTATCAATAACGCTGCTTTTTGAGTTTGAGTTTGAGTTTGAATATGGGGGATTATATCAAATGCAATCGCTTGGTAAGCAAATAGCAGATATCTGCAAAAATACCGTTTATCAATCAGATAGATTAACAATACAAATGAACTCAAACCGCTAGCCGCTTCATTTTATTGATAAGCGAGTACAAGCACATAATGGACAATGGATGATGTTTTATAAGGATGTACACAATGAACCAAACACTTTTTAAGCTGGTAGTTTTAATAGTTACCAGTATGAGCGTTGCCAGTTATAGCCCTGAAGTCGCAGCTAAAACTGCAGTTAACACCGCAGCTAAAACTACAGGGCAACAAACAGGTACCTGGGAAAACAAGGATGAAGACGGCGATGGCGTGCCAGATGAGCAAGACGATTATCCATTTGATGCCACCAAGTCTGAATACGAATTAGTGTATGAAAAAGAGTTTAACAATCATTTAGCGGTTGCAAACTCAATTAAAGATGGCGTGCCTTTCAGGGTTAATGGTGCCATCCAGCATAAACTGGATATTGATCTATTCAAGTTTAATTCGGTTGGTCGTAAAGCGGAAACCGTTATTCTAAAGTCAGAAAATTCAGATTTTGCGCCTTATGTCACCATACTCAACAAAAGCGGTGAATCACTGACTCCAGTGCCAACAAATTTCTCTCCAGTAGGACGGGTTCGTTATGCGGTTACTTTTACCTTAGCGATAGATGGGATTTATTATTTAGTTGTCAATGATCAGCAAAGACGCGGTGCACCTGAGTACAGTTATCAAGTACACGTTTTTGAAGATATTGATGTTGATGGTCTTGATGACTCATTGGAGTCCGCTTATGGGTTTTCAAACTTCTCCATTGACACTGACAGAGACAGAATATTTGATGCAAATGAATTTTATGTCTATGAGTATGATGATGTATTGGCACATGACATAGATAAAGACGGAGTACCCAACTGGCTTGATAATGATAGTGATGACGATGGCATCCTTGATCGAGTTGAAGGTATTTTCGATTTCGATCACGACGGTTTTGCCAGCTTTGTAGACCTTGACTCCGACGGTAATGGCATAAATGACGATGTTGAAGTTAAAGACACAAGTATGGCTCCAAGAGATTTAGATAATGATCGCCTGTATGATTTCTTGGACGTGGATGATGACAATGATGGATGGTTGGATATTCATGATAACGACCCATTGAATGCACTGCGCGTTGCCATGCCAGGAGACACGGGTTATAAAAACATCGTTTATTTGTCATATATTTATAGTGGCGACGAGATACATGGGGTTCAAATTGCGGGCGAAGCGCACAGCATTAGTGGCCATGGACTCACCGGCAGTGGATTTTTGGTATTTGATATGGGTAAAGCGGTTCCGCCCATAAACATGCCTGTAACGTCAAATAGCGCCGATAAAGTAAATTTCGTTATGCCAAGAGGCGCCGTTAACCTGTTTTTTGTTGCCGATGATTTTCGTTCAAATAAAGTGTTAATAAGTTATTCAGATGAAGACATTCCAATTTTCAACTCGCTGAATAATCCGTATGTTAGCGAAGGTGAACTTGTAGAGTTATCTGGAAAGCATTTTTTCGACGATACCAAGGTGATAATTGGTGAGTTAATAATTGATCCCACTATACATTCATCATCAAAGCTGACATTTATTTTACCTTCAGGCCTGCCTTCAGAAATTGAAATTACGTTAAAAAACAGTTATGGAAAAGGCAATAGCCGAATGATTAACGTTGGAAAAAGCGTCGTTGCAGATATCAATGCTGAAGTCATTAATAATGTTGATTTTATTAAGCTTTTTGTTGTTTCACTTCATTCACCAGCGACAGAGCCTAGCATGTTTAATTCGCAGGGAGTGACAGAGGTTATTGTTGGTTCTGGGCATGACGTTATCATCGTGATGTATCAAAACGAACAAGGTAAAAAATTGCCTTACTTTTATCGGACAGCATTTGGTGAGCAGGCGGGAGTGAGTCTCTCTCCGCTCGACAGAGCCATTTCAGCCGCGTGGTATAAGTCTAGAATAAGAAAACGCGTTCCAGCCTCTAAATGGCTAGATATTTATGATGACATTGGTGATCTGCCTGAAGTAAAAAAATTATCCAATTATATTTCTGGGCACTTGAGCAACCTTGAGTACACCGCTGACAGTCAATACTTAGCATTGGAGCAGGCGGCGGTAGTCGCTGTAACAGCATTTGGTAAGACACTATCAGAAAAAAGATAAACTAGGTTCACTTATGGCAACTTAAGGACAACGTTGGGCGGCGATGAATAAACTTATTGATCACGCCTTTTAGGGAAGAAAAAGCCACACAATGATATGTGTCACCCTTCTCCTAGAAAGTTTACCCTGACAAAACTAATTAAAACTAATTAAAACTATTCAACTGATTAGGGTTAGGTGAACTTTAGGCGGAAATACAGAAAAATCGCAAATTAATGCATTCATCTATTTTTATCGATTAAAGGAGAGACAGTTCATGCTTAAAAATACACTCATTTTGGGACTCATAGGTCTGTTACCTGTTTTTACCGTACAGGCGGAAAGCTATGAGGCGCTCAACCAAAAATGCATTGCGCTGCAAAAAGAGATTATTGCTGGCGATTTAGAGGCCGTGCTTACCTATTATCCTCCAGTGGCGAAAGAAGATGAAAAGCAATTTGCGTTTTTCAAAAAATATATGGGCAAAAGAATGAAGAGTCGTGGACGTTACAGAACAGAAGAGATTTCATCCGTGGAGATATTAAGCTCCGAGGAGGTAGCCATTATTGAAAGCGATCGTGAACTGCCCTTTGATATTGTCAAAAAAGTGCTGGTATTGCCCAAGATTGAGTTTGAAGATGGTCCCATCTTTAAGCCTGCCTGCCACTTTGTGCAAGAGAAAGCTTCCGGAAATTGGTACATGACCAATATATAAGCTAACACTTCAGCCTGAATCGGCCTTAGTTTCAGCTGGGGATACTGAAACTAAATATCCAAAAGTGAATAAATAATATGTAAAGTGGCCTGCGCGCCGCTTTTGACCAAGCACATAATGGACAATGGATGATGTTTTATAAGGATGTAAACAATGAACCAAACACTTTTTAAGCTGGTAGTTTTAATGCTAATCAGTCTGAGTCTTACCAGTTATAGCCCTGAAGTCGCAGCTAAAACTACAGGACAACAAACAGGCACCTGGGAAAATAAAGATGAAGACGGCGATGGCGTGCCAGATGAGCAAGACGATTATCCGTTCGATGCGGCTAAAAGTGAATTTTTCACACTGCAAGAAAGTGAGCAAAATAACCTTGTTGAAACCGCTGATGACGTAGCGGGACATTTCCCTTTTCGTATTTTAGGCACATTGCCCAACTCAGGTGATACCGATGTGTTTAAAATTACATTCCCAACAGAGCTAATTTCGCCAGAAGATAGGTTAAGTATTATTATTTTATCGAGTAATAATAACTTTAATCCTACGGCAAATTTATTCGATAAAAATGGCTCTCAACTCGTTACATACCGTGAAGACAATATTAAACCTGTTAATGGCTTTAAATATCATTTTATCTATTTCCCCAACGGTAATACCACTGCGTATTTAAGTATTTCTTCATTAAGGCAAGTGGGGGATGCGTCATATACAGCGCAAGTGTCGATAGATAGTGACTCTGATGGTGTGTCAGACATAACAGAAATAGCGTTAGGTATGAACCTACATGCCGCCGATACTGATAATGACGGTATTAAGGATAGTTACGAGTATTATGTTTACAGAAATGGTCAATTAAATACTGACGTCGATAACGACGGAATTGCTAACTTTTTAGATGATGACTCCGATAACGATGGCTTGCCAGATTGGCTTGAGTCATTCACTGATGCTGATAAAGATAGCCTGGGTAATTTTGTTGATACAGACAGTGATGGTAATAATATTATCGATGCTGTTGAAGCAATTAACATGGGCATACCGGTAGACACCGATGCCGATAATACACCTGATTATATTGATTTAGATGATGATGCAGACGACATTTTTGATATTTATGATAGTAACAGGCTTGTTCAAGTTGCTGAGTCAGATTCTAATGCTACAAAATTTAAGTTATATGGCGTAAGTACCATTTTAACTGAGCAGACGCAGCTTTCGGGGCAATCAATACAAGGGCAAACTATTTCACTATCGGGTACATTTGCAAACAATACCGAATATACCCTTGTATTACGTATTGGTGATGAGCTGTTTAATCAAAAAGTGGTGAGTGATAACCATGGAAAACTGAGGTTAAAAATACCGCCACTGAGTATTCTTCAAACGAGTAGTCTTGCAAGCAGTGTGTTTGTCTATTCATCTATGGATACACAGACTAATACCAGTCAATTCGAGTTATTAGCGCCTGAAGTGCCCATTATCACTGAATTTGATAATCGAACCTATGCTAAAGGAGAGGTGATTAGATTCAAAGGTTGGAACTTTAACTACAATACTTCGGCATGGTTCGGTGATATCAATGTTAAAAGTCATTCCCTTTCTAACAGCAAAGAAATTGAATTTAAAATTCCACATGAGATAAGCCAGTTTTCTGTTCAGTTACAAAATGGATGGGGTAAGGGCAATAGTCATCGACTAAAAATAAAAAATGAATTTTCAATACGCTTATCTGTACCCAAAGCTTTGTCAAGTCAGTATGACCGTTTGTACTATCGTGATGCTGGCGGCAATGTGAAAGATCTCAATGCCTCTGGGGTAACGGTAGTGGATCTTCCAGCGCTAAACGACCCATTGCTAACCCTGTATGTAAAGAAAGACGCTGAATACATAAAGTTGTATGCATTACCTATTCAAGGTAATGATATTCAGACCGTTTCTTTGGATACGACACTGTTTGCATGGTTGACATATGGCCACCCTAAACTGACGCTTGAGTCGATGAAAACAAACCCGTCATACCCTGCGCTATATGATTATGTGTATAGCCAATTACAACAAGATATCTACTTCTTTAGTTTTGCTGATGCAAACGCACAAAATGCGTTTTTCGAAAAGCTACGGGCTTTTGGCAATGATATTAAATAACAGCATGGTTTACTTTGCTTTTTTAAAAAATAGATACCGGAGTATATAAGTTAAATGGAGATTAATATGAGATCAGTAGCAAGCCTTATAACACTAAGTAGCATGATGCTATTCAGTACTTCAGCGAGTGCCTTGGAGCGCTTCGCGGGGATTGAAGATGGCTCAGATGCGAACCTAAAGGCCGTCTGCCAAGACTATATGGTTAATAGTTATTTGAAAAATGATCCTGAGATTTTTTTCCATTTATTGCCTAAATCAATGGTGAGCCGTGCAGAAAGATTGGAGAAAAAATGGTATGAAGGCCATTTAAAACGCTTTGGTGCTGAGTCGTTAACTGAGTATGAACTTTTTGATATGAAGGATGAAGTTGAAAAATCAGAATATAAAGGTCATCCAGTTAAAAGCATAAGCATAAAATATCAAGCGGGTGTTATGAAGCGTTATAGACGTAGTTCGTGCTCTTTTGAACAATTTGAAGATAATCGCTGGTACCTTGCCCAAAAACCTTAGCTAAGTAAACAAGCCCTATTGTTAAATCAATAGGGCTTTGCTTTTTTAATGCCTAAAGCATATTAAAGGGATTTATGAGTTATAAAATTTGTAAGCAGACAGATGATTGCATTGTGCTGCAAGATACTGGTGGCATCATCGATTTTATTTTTGGAATAGTGTTGGCGTCACTTGGCGCAGGGGTTATATATTTAGGTTGGTTTGGTTATCAAGATACGGGCGAGCTACTCATGCCACTTATTATTGCCCTTGTCGGTTGTTGTTTTTTCTTCCCCGTATTTAAAGTTAACCGATTAGTTATTGATGCTGTAAATAAAAAAATCATTAAAACCAAGTCTTGGTTTGGCATTACCACCAATAAGGAGGTTGTCACTAATCGCAGTTTATCTTTACTGGAAATGTCAGGTTTCACCAGCGGTGAAGTTGAGGCGTTTTTTGATAGCACTGAGCGGGCTAGACATCATTACAGCCTTAAATTCTACAGCTACCCAGAGTGGAACCTTTTGATTAGAAGTTTTCCAACTATGCTCGATATTGCGTTGTTTATTGAGCAACATTTTGATACCGAATTAGCCTTGGTCGTGCAGCATAAAAGACATAAGTTTAGCGCCAAAGGGCTATTGAAAAACCATCAAAAAACGCCATTACCTAATGACTCAATCATTAAAGAAACGGGGTTTCAACAGTTAACCATATCAGCTGCAAAGGGAGGAGTAATTGGACAGAGAATTGTGGCTGTTAGTATTATCTTTTGGGCAGTAATGACCAGCGTATTTTTGTTGTATTTGTCTGAGATGGAAGGTTTTATATACATCCCTTTTGCCGTTCAGCAGTTAATAGCATTCATCATTGTGAGTGGTCTTAGTTATATTAGTATTAATAGCAGCGTATCGACTCGCTTGAAGATTGACCATGGTAATTTGATTGTGAAAACAAGCGTATTTGGTGTAAGAAAATACCCATTATCTGAAGTGATTGGTGTGGTTAATGTGGCTAAAATAACTTATTTGATAACACGTCAAGGCTCAGAGCAACTCGCTTATAAAATACCGACAAAATATAGTTATGCCATTCACAGCTGGTTAATGTCATACCTTAAACGCTAAACAAAGGGTCTAAGTTTGGCGATATTAAACAAGCCGTAATTGATTAACATAAAAAGGACATTAGGTTGAATAAATTATTTTTTATAGTGGTATTTGTATTGCTCAATAGCAGTGTTGCAGAAGCTCAGTTTGATGAAGATTTACAGAAAAGATGCGTTAACATTGTCAATGATAAGCTGGTAGGGGATGTAGAGTCATTAATTCAATATTATTATCCTAAAACCAGAAGTAATCCTAAATTTGTTGATTTCTATATAAAAAGACAAGCCAAACACGCTAGAAGAATTGCGGAAAAAGGAGTTGCAGATAGTGTGACTGTCGTCGAGATGAACGAGCTGCCTAATCCAGCAAGCGACAGTAAGCATGCTGGATTTAATATTGTTGAACAACGCTCAATTCTAACTCATGTTAAGTTTTCTAAACAGGAGCGACCTGTAAGCTATGAATGTCAATTTGGTCGTGAAAAAGAGTCTAATGAATGGTTTATGTTTAATTAGATTTAGTTTTTAGATGATAAAAACAAACTAAAACGACTAACTTGTTAACCGTTTTTATATTTTTAACGACAAGACTACAGTGATTTTTTATGCCTTGGATAGCAAACAAGCTCCGAAAATTTAACAACACTTCCTCTTTATCAGACCAATTGGCACAACAGCATAAGGTTGTTTTAACATCAAATAGAATAGTGTGGCCCTTATCTAACTTCACTTGGACGCTATTTTTGCTGTGTTTAGTGGGTATTCCATTGGGGTTATTAGCATTGGATTATTATCAATATGTATTAGAGGCGACCTTTACTGCATTAGCCATCATTCTGGTTAGCCATTTTATGCTTCATTTTATTCTTTATTCTAACAAAGGTTTGAAAGCAACCTTAACAAAAGAGGCCATTGAATTACCGACGGCATTAATGGGGCGGCATTCGACAGGATATGTGCCATTTAGTCGAATTGAAGAAATTTGTATTCAACGTTTTTATCATATTTACCGCTATGTCAAACCCAGCGCCATTTTTAACTCGTCCGCCAAGGGCGAGATATACACCCACGCGCGTCTAATATTAAACAATGGCGAAGTGGTTAATTTATCTCGGGTAAACGTAATAGCATTACCTGAGCTTATCGAATACATACAGCAGCGTTATTCTCCAAAAATCAGTTATCGTTATCCAATACCTCTGACATTTCTAGGTGGGATGTTCCTGTTATATATCGTATTGCTTACCTCACATATTATGATGACTTAAGTGTTTGACTGGGCAAAATCTCTGCTTGGTATTGTTATGCCAGAACCGCTCGTTTGTAATGCACTGTAGTCAACGGTAGTCAATAGCGGGGGAGAGTGATTTAACTCAGGTTTGGTAAGGTGAACTGTGCGGATGCAAGCACCTTTTAGATTGTTATTAAGGTAAAGATGAGCTTGGAATAACATCAGTAAAAATTGAAAAAATGGATTTATATAGGGATATAGGCAATGAAACTTAATGCACTTTGGTTAGCAATATTGTTAGCTGCAAACTTAGGAATGAGTGGTTGTAATCGTGATTTAGCTGAGGGTGTGCAGCAACCGGAAACTCCTACTACTGCAATTGATTCTATAGAGGCAGTTGTTTCACCAAATCAAGTGGTTCAATCAGATCTAGGTAGGCTTATTGGTAGCTGGGAAAACAAGGATGAAGACGGTGATGGCGTGCTCGATGAACAAGATGACTATCCATTTGATGCGAGTAAGAGTAAATATCCGCTATTCATCGAACAGGAACCGAACGATTACCCTGGCATCGCTACGCGGATAGAAATTGATCAAGGGGTTAGAGTACAAGGGGTCATAAGTTCTGAATTGGACAAAGGTGATCTGTTTAAGTTTGTAACAACTGAGCTTAAACAATACACAGCTGTTTTCAAAACTTCATCAGCGAGATTTAAACCACAAGTGTACGTTTCAAACGCTGACGGACTAGTGATTGGTGCAATATTCTTATATAAGTACACTAAACCGAATGTGTACGTGGTTAATTTTCCTATTTACGACGCAGGTACTTATCAACTGAGTTTAATCGATGACAATTTTGCTGGGGGGCCTGACCTCTCGTACGAAATTGTATTTTTTAATGACACTGATGTTGATTCATTCGATGACATGAAAGAGCGTGCATTAGGTTCTGATTTACTTGAAAACGATATGGATCAAGACAAGATACTTGATGGTTTAGAGTTCATTTTTGGTATGCAGAATTCAACGATTGATCAAGATAATGATGAACAGCCCAATTGGCTTGACTCAGACTCTGACGGCGATGGTATTTCAGATTTGATTGAAGGCAGTGTTCTGGTCAACTCCAACCGGACACTTTTCTAAAAGAAATTTCAAAATCTATCGGTGACTGATCAGCATTTGCCGAGTGCAGTCGCTCTAGATTGTAATATTTCATATATTTAGCTACATCATCACACATATGGTGACGAGTTGGCTGTGGTATTTTTAATAGCCAATCATGCTTTAAACTACCAAAGAAACGCTCCACAACTGCATTGTCCCAACACGCACCGACATCACCCATACTCGCTCGACAGTTCAATTGTTTTAATAAACGTCGATACCCTTTACTCGTATACTGCGAACCTCTATCGCTATGAAATACTAAGCCTTTAGGTGGTTTTCGCAAGTTGTAAGCCTTCAAAAATGCTTTCTCCACTAAGCTTCTCGTCATACGCTTAGAGATATGCCAGCCGACGATTCTGCGAGAATACAAATCCATTACAACGGCAAGATATAGCCAACCTTCACCTGTTTTAAGATAGCTCACATCACCTGCCCATACTTGGTTTGGCCCAACAGGATTAAAATTCATATTAAGCAAATTATCAGCCACGCTATCACTGTGTTTACGCTTTGTGGTGACTTTATAAGCCAGACGTTGCGTTACCACCAGTTTCAATCGCGCCATTAACTTAATAGTGCGATAACGTGTAATGCTAACCCCTTCTTTGCGTAATGCTTTAGCTAACTCTCTGCTACCTAGGCTGTTTCTACTGGCCTTGAATAATGCTTTAGCTCGACGAAATAATTCTAGAGTGTCAGCAGTGATAAGCTCACCAGGCCTTTTAAGCCAAACGTAATACGCTGACGAACTGACTTGCATCACTTTACACGCCATCGAAATAGGAAATTTCGACTCAAGATTATTGATAAATGAATACCTTACTTCATTTCTTTCGCAAAGAAGGCGCTGGCCTTTTTTAGTATTTCGCGCTCCATCAATAAGCGTTTATTCTCTTTACGCAATAACATGAGCTCAGTGCGTTCATCTACAGATAATGCATCGCCTTGAGTTAGCTTTTTTTGTTTAGCCACCCAGTTATAAAGAATTTTATCTGTAATACCTAAAGACGCTGCTGCTTGGACTATCGTGTAATTTTGTTCAAGAACCAAAGCGACAGCTTCTTGTTTAAAATCATCTGGATATTGTTTATTTATTCGTTTAGTCATATTCACCTCAATAATGGCATTATTATATTCCTTTATTGAAGTGTCCGGCTAATTCAACCACAACACAGTGACGATATTAATCAAGACGGAATGGTTGATTTTTTAGCGCCTCAACGTTGATATAAATGGTCTATAAATCAATATCAACCCTCGAATCTATATAACCGTTTCAGCCCGATATTGGTCTTTTACATTTTTTAGAAGATATGTTTGATGATCTGGTTATTAATGTTTTTTCGGTTTTTTTAGTGTGATGAAGTGAAGGGGATATGGCCAAAAAAATAGAGTTAGGTGATAAATCTTGGTTTTATAATTTGCACATTAAAGGGACACGTAACTTTAACGCACAGAGTGATGTGAGTTTATATGTCGCTAATATAGGTTACCCGCTGTCTTCAGGTGTTTCGCCGTTATTGCTTATTTTGATGGTCGGTTTGGCTATTTTGCCTGTTAACTTGCCTAATACTGGCTTGCTCGTGTATTAGTATTAATCTACGTTGCTTTATCCCGCGCTGTCAAAGATGTTAATACTGGTATATAAAAAATTAATAGAGCTTCCACTTTGCAAAAATGAGCATTAAAAATAGTGTTAATGCTCATATCAAAGCCAGTTAGCCTTTTGATTTACAATATTGATCTAAATATTGCTTATGAGTTGGTAACGACTGAACGGTTTGTGAAATAGAATTTTTGATCCCATTCATAAACATATCTTGTTCTTTATCAGACATCATATCCGCTATAGGGTGGTGCATTTGAGGGGATAAACCTTGACCTTGCATTACTTGAATCCAAGAGTTTTCTGCAAATAAGTCCCAAGGAGCCTTGAATACATAGCCATGGTCTTTGAATAGTTCAAGTCGATGTGTTAATGAACTTGGAACCTCCATTTTGCTGCAATAACGCCAGAAGTTTGAATCATTTCTGTTGGTGAGATGATAATGCAGAATGATAAAATCCCGAATATATTGAACTTCTTCTTTGGCTTGGAAATTATATTCATTTATTACACTGTCAGTAATGCCTGTTTTTGGGAACATTTGCATCAATCTAATGATACCGCGTTGAATTAAATGAATACTTGTTGATTCTAAGGGCTCAATAAACCCACTAGATAAACCTAATGCAACACAGTTTTTATTCCAATGCTTTCTACGTTGGCCTGGGGAAAATTTAATAAAAAGTGGTTTTTTTAATATTTTCCCTTCAACATTGTTACGTAATAATTGTTCGGCATCTTCATCATTTAAATACTTGCTACAGTAAACAAGCCCATTACCCGTTCTATGTTGTAACGGTATACGCCATTGCCATCCAGACTCATGAGCAATGCAACGAGTATAAGGTTTAGGGTCTTCAATACTTTCTGTTTGAACGGCTACAGCACGGTCGCAGGGTAACCAATGTGACCAATCTTCGTAGCCGGTATGCAAAGCCTGCTCAATCAAAACACCTCTGAAGCCGGTACAATCAATAAATAAATCACCTTCTATAATGTGTCCTGAAGTCAATCTTAACGAGGTGATAAAGCCAGATTCTTCATCGATATTAACTTTATCAATAGTACCTTCTATTCTTGTTACACCGTGCTGTTCCGATATAGTGCGTAAAAACCGTGCGTACAAAGTCGAATCTATATGGTAGGCATACTTCAAACCACTATCAGGTAAATGGGCAAATTTTTGATTCATTCCCGCCTGAAGCTCTAAACAGTAGTCTTCATAGTTTGCCTGATAACCTTCCTGCTTGCTGCGATTATAAAATTGTAAAAAAGTCGTTGCCCAGCAATCTCTGCCAGTGGTACCGAAAGAATGGAAATATTCGCTGCTAGTGTCTTTCCAGTTTTCAAAATTGATACCCAGTTTAAATGTGGCGTTGACACTACTCATAAATTCCGCTTCATTAATTTTTAACATCTTATGAAACGTGACTAGGGGCGGAATTGTTGCTTCACCAACACCAACAGTAGAAATTTCATCTGATTCTACTAGTGTAATATTCAGTTTATTACCAATAAGTTTTGCTAGTGCTGTTGCTGCCATCCAACCTGCGGTTCCTCCGCCTGCAATTACAACATTTTTTACAGCTGATAAATTATTCATTTATTCATTATCCTTTCTAATATCGTAAACGTTTAATTAGGTAGTCTTTAAAATTTCTAAGTGTTGTTTCACTTTGCGGATTAAGCATACCTTTAGCATGTTCTGGAATATGGTCGAGAGGCTGAGCATCGAAAATATAATGGTTAAACAGGTTTAACCACATTCGCTTCTTTTCTTCCGGTAAATGTCTTAATGCCATTACCGCATAAAGCAAAGCATTACCTGACTCGTCGGTAGCATAATCGGTTGCTGACCACCAAAAGGTCGCTAATAAATTTAAATGGGATAAGCCTTCTACATGATGCCACCACATGCTGGGTAAGAATAATGCATCCCCAGCTTCTAGTTCTGCCACCTGAGCATGTTGCAGAGCATCTTGAAATTTAGGGTATTTTTTAAAGTCTGGCTTTGTTATATCTACTAGACTAATCGATTGTCCCGCGGGGGTGAAATCAAGCGGTCCAATATAAAGATTTTCAAGTTGTTCTGGCGGAAATAAAGTAAATCGTCTCTTACCGTATACGTTACATGCAATATTATGAGGTACATCATAATGAGCCGGTATAGTACTTTGATTGCCCATCCAGAAGTTCATTGTTGGAGATTTGCCCTCTATATGGATATCATTTTCATTTCTTAAGCTCGAAAAATAGTTATCAACAGATGTTGTGCCCATATAATATAACGGCGGTTTTTCATTCCCCTTAGACTGAGCAATATGCTTAAACAATTCGGTTAATGACATTTTGTACGCTTTGCAATTTAACGCGGTAAACTCATCATTGTAAAAAATCCGACCATTGATATCTGGGGATCCATGACCAACGGTGAGTGCTAAATTGTTAGCATACTTTAATAAATAGTCTTTTAAAGCATCTTCAGACTCATGCCCTTTTTTGACTATAGGCCATTGGTTAATGAAGCCCTTGAGTATCAGAGGTTGTTTAGAATTAACTACAAAAGAAGGGACATCAGAAGCAGATATGCCCTCTACAGTGACCACTTTTTTCAGCGTATCTAACATGTCTATCCTCTATTTTATTTGCAATCTCTGGTTTTTTCTTTTTATCAACTCGCTCATATTTAGCATAGACGCACTAGCCATATAAAGAGGTTTTAAAAAACCTTTCTGGTTTAGTTCAAAAAGTTGCTGGGAAGATAAATTGCTTAAATTATCTTCATTTACGGTATAGAAACCAGACAATCTATTGCTACTTTGGTCATTCAATTTGATATCGAAAACAAACTTCTCAATTAAATTAAATTGGCTTAATAAATTGAAAAATTGTTTACTATCTTCGAATCCTTGGTCTATTTCCCCTAAAATATTACCTATATCTTCTATAAATGGTGTGTTTTGACCATATTGAGTAAATATACTTTCACCTTCGTGTTCATTTAATCTTGGGCTATCAGCATCAAGGTGGATGACTTTTTGTTTTTGAATCTGACCATTTATTTCTTGATTTTGATAACCAATTAAAAATGGTTGCGCCTTAATAGTATGTGGAACATAGCCGCAATCCCAACGTTCATCTGGTGAAAGAAATAGATTTTCTTTTTTCTCTAAACCGAATAATGCGAACGCTTGAAACTCTTCGGTTGATTCGTTCTTATAAAAGACAATGGGATAGTAAGACTGAATAGCGTAAAACTCACTAGGGAAAGTGAGTGTAAGCATTACATTATCACCTAAATCTGAACTTCTTTTGGTGTGAACCTTTAAGTTTTTATGTTGCTCATTATTTAACATTTGGTGGTTTGACATAATTTATCTCTTATAATTTAAATTCATTAATATGAAATAATGTAAAATTTTGCACTTGTTTTTATTATTAAAAAACCGCCAGAAGGCGGTTTTTTAAATATAGCTCACTTTTAGAAAGTGTAGCGTGCGCCAATGTTGTAACGAGCACCTGACTGAATAGCATTCAGTAATTCACTGCTGTGACGGCTATACATACGCTGTGTTTCATCAGTAATGTTTATGCCTTCAGCAAAAATGATGAAGTTTTCAGTTATGTTATAACTAGCATTGATATCGATTTGCGAATAAGCCTCACTAATACGTGGATTATTAAGGTTGTTATTGGTTGAGACTAAGAACTCGTCTCGCCAGTTATAAGCGACACGAAGTGAAAACCCATAGTTTTCATAGAAAGCCACAACGTTTGCAGTATCACTTAAACCAGGTAGTGCAAACTGGCTATCAAATACATTAGGGTCATACTCTGCATCACTGGATACAAAAGTATAGTTGGCTTGCATACCAAAACCCATTTCTAATGTATGTTGGAAAGCAAGTTCAATACCATCAATTGAAGCATCACGTTCGTTAAATGGTTTAGTAATATCGAAATCTATTAGGCTATCTTCAGCCGTTGAGTGGATATTACCCGTTGGATTTCCGTTTGAGTCTGCACCTGTGACTGTACTAGATTCTGGATAGTTTTCGAAAATGTATTGTCTAATTGCTGCGTTATCACTGCTTCCAACCGCAGCAAGGGCTTCTGCATAACGAGGTCCGTTAGTTGGATTTCTTAAATCAAACAAATTACCCTTGGTTGTACGAGTACCAATAAAGTTTTCAATGTCTTTTTTGAAGTATCCAGCAGATGCGTAGCTCGCAGGAGCAAAATACCATTCTAGGGAAAAGTCAAAGTTGGTAGATTCATAAGGCACTAACCCTGGATCACCACTGTTTGCGGTAGCAAATCCTTGTCTTACTTCACCAATACCTACGCCACCACGAATGTGATTGTAAGTTGGTCTTGAAAGGGTTTTTCCGATTGATGCTCTTGCAATTAAATCATCAGTAATACCTAAGCTAGCATCAATGTTAGGTAAAAAGTTGTCGTAACTACCGTTGAAATCGGTAAACGCACTTTCACCAGTATCTATGGTTGCAAATTCATTATTAGAAACCCAATCAATGCCTGTATATGCTGGCACCATAGCACTTGCATTAACATCTGTATCTTCATATCGGAAACCGACAGAGACATTTAACGGCATATTTGAAATATCAAATTCCATGTTAACTTGAGCAAAAATAGCCTGATATTGTTCAGCTATCATCTCATCTCTTGTCCAGTTGTCATTGACACAGAAACGATCGCTACAAGGCCATATACCAGGTGATACTTGATTACCGCTATTATCAGGCGCTGCATAAGAAGCGATTTCGCGTGCTGCGTCTGCAAAACTAAATTTGTAGAATAGGTCGAAAAGATTTATCTGGTCACCAGCAGCATTTTGGCCCGTTGTCGGTAGGTCACTTAATTGACCTGAGCTACTGCCTGGTGTAAATAGGCTATCACTAACATCATCAACACTGCCTTCGCCGCCCCAAGTATCACGTTGAGCCGTCATAATAGATGCTCTGACATCATTATCAGTTTTCGATACACCAAAATCGACACTAGTAATGAAGCCATCATCAAATACGTATTTACCACGTAGCTGGATTTGGTCTAAATCATTAGTAAACTGACTGTTTCTTAATGAGCTACCGGTAGCAATTAGTTCAGATGGAGCACCAGTTAAGCCATCTAATTGCGCGATAGACATAACAGGGAAGTCTGATCTGAAGTCAATTGTGGTACTTTGACGAGAGTTAACAGCATATTCGATTACAGAGCTGTTGCCGTATGGGCTATCTGCTTTTGAGGTGGCTGAAGAGTTATGGTAATCCAGTTCTAGGGTTAGATTATCGTTAACATCCCACGCTAAATTAACACCGATTGAATCATTTTTGTTCTTTTGGCCAGATTCAGAAGTAGAAAAAGATAAATCAGGACCCGCACCAGAATGCCATACAAGTGGTGAATGATTTGGGCCATCGGTAAATTTATTTAAATTACCGTCAATCGTTTCGCCTTCCCAGAACCATGCACCGATACCGTTTGAGGTCGATGAAACGGTTTGCTGTGACATTGTATAATCAGCTGTAAGTGTTAGGTCATCTGTTGGTGCGTATTGAAAAACAACCTGACCGTTATCTCTTTTGCGTTCAAATTCGGTAAAGTTATAACGGAACTGTTGTGGGCGGTTAAAGGTATCACCCTCATCCCAATCAGTATTATTGACACCACCGTTCCAACCATCAACTGGAGCGATGGCTTGAGTGTGCCATTGAGGAACAACGGCTTCTTTTGTGGCACCATTTCTGTCTTGGTGACTAAATGAAATGCCAATACCAATGGTGTCATCAGCAAAGGTATTACTGTAGATACCAGACAGTTCAGGGGTAATGTTATCACCTTCATCAGTCGACTGGTCCATTACTCCTTTAACACCAAAAGAAGCTTGTTGCCCTGGATTATCTAATGGTTTTGCTGTTTGGATATTAACGGTAGCGCCAATACCACCGCTTGAAACATCGGCTTTTGCTGTTTTATAAACTTCAACACCACTGATTGCTTCTGAAGCAATATTAGCAAAGTCAAATGAACGTGAGCTGCTTGTTGTGGTTGCTTCTAAGTTGGACGACGGCATTTGACGTCCATTTAATGTCACTAGGTTGAAATCTGGCCCTAAACCACGAACGGTAATCTTAGACCCTTCGCCGTTTGAACGGTCGATTGATACACCTGATATACGCTGTAATGATTCGGCTAAGTTAGTGTCTGGGAATTTACCCATGTCTTCAGCACTAATGGCATCCACTACACCCTGAGAGCTTCGTTTAATGTCCATTGACTTAATTAAGCTACCACGTATGCCTTTAACCTGAACCACTTCAATATTTTCTTCAGCGGCTTCATCTACAGCGTGAGCTGGCATCATTGAACCGAGACCAAGCACAAGTGATAGGCTTGTTGCTAGCTTAGTTTTGGTAAATGTTCTTGTTTTCATCTAGGAAATCCCCATTGACTAGATTTTACTATTTTATAGTTTGCCCTTGAATAAAGTGCAAATCGATTTGTAATTCTCTATTAGCGTCACAGTGTTGTTAATAGCTATGTAAGCGCTTACATAAAACTAGATTAATTTGTGACCTGAGTCAATATAAATGGTAATTAAAATCAACATTTCATTAACTTTTGTGAGGTGTTATGTAGGTTTTTCTATAGGTTGCTGTATTTAATAGTAAATAATTGGTGTTGCTTTAATGTTGTTTTGTAAGCGCTTTCTTTGTGGTGTTGAGGATATGTTCCAAGTAGTAGTAAGCAGAGTTGACTCAGCTGATATGCAAATGGCCATTTACACAAGTTTTCGTTACGTTTAGGATTTTATGAGGACAAAGATTACGTTGCCGTTATTGCTGAGTCTCTAACGAAAAGTGCTGGTGAAAATGAACAATCGACAGTGACCTTGTCATTTTTATAGACATTTTTTAATACCCAAAATGCTGCCATTTTACCCATTTCATCAATCGGGTTACTGACTGTGGTGAGTTTGGGTGATATGTATTGAGGGAAGGGGGTATTGTCGTAACCGATAAATGAGATATCAGCAGGCACGCGAATACCTTTATCTAAACAGATAGCAATCGCACCTGATGCCATTTGGTCACTGGCACACACTACAGCGGTAAATTTTTTATTTAAGCTGAGCAAATGCCTCATCCCATCGCTACCGCCAAATTCACGGAAGTTTCCCTCAAAGCACAAAGCAGGGTCAAACATGACTTTATGCTCTGCTAATGCTCTTTGGTGACCTTGGAGTCTGTCTCTGGCGTCTCGTTTGTACATAGGCCCAGAAATGTAGGCGATATCTTTATGACCTAAAGATAAAATGTATTCCGTTGCCAGATAGCCACCACGTTCATTTTCAAGATAAATACAATTGTCTTTTAACGCTTCTATGTAACGGTTGATCAACACAATAGGGGTTTTTTGTTTATGCAGTTCGATCAGGTATTCATCAGAAACCGCTTCGACATCTAAAATGAGTGCATCGCAGCCTCGACTCAATAAAAACTCGACACTGTCTTTTTCTTGCGCCTCATCAGCGTGCCCTGCGGCAATGATGACGTGTTTATTGGCTGTGCGAAGTGCCGTTTCGATTTCGGTCATCATTGGGCCATAAAATGGACCGTCCAATTGAGACACCAAAACCCCGATACTATTTGAACAACTAGAAGCAAGCGATTGTGCAATAGTATTAGGGCGATAACCTAATGATGCCATAGCATCTAGCACTTTTTGTCGAGTTTTATCACTGACTTTGGTGTTGTTATTCATCACCCGCGATACGGTCGCGAGTGAAACACCTGCCAGTATTGAAACATCGTAAATTGTCGCCATATTTTTGCTTGCTTCTTGTATAAATTAAAATCGGCAGAAGGTTAACATGGTTTCTATTACATTTGGAAATCAAACAAATAAAAACCAAAAATATTGAAAGTATTTGTGATTAAACTTAACGATAATCACTAGGTTTGCTTATTCAGTTGCAAATGAATTTCATCTACCTTGGCAGAGTCTAATTTATACCAACTCATCACAACGGCAACAAGAATTGAGCCAATAGCAGGAAATAGGGTAAACGACATTAATATACCCTTTAAGGTTTCTGGTGTTTGAGCGGTATCGGCTTGATAGCCATAACCAGACAATAACCAACCAGCAGCAGCGCCGCCAACAGCAACGCCCAACTTAATAAAGAAAATTATCGATGAATAAATCATCCCAGTAATTCTTACGCCGGTTTTATATTGCCCATAATCAACGGCATCTGCCATTTTTGCCCATAAAAGGGGAGTGGCCATGTTGAAGGTAAAACCCCAAGCAATAAACATAATAAAGGCAAGTGTCGTTTGGTCTGCGGTAACAAAGTAACTGGCAATACATAACCCAGCGGCAATAACTTGTAAGCTTATATAGGCTTTAACTTTACAGACTTTTTTGGCTAACGGCTCTGCTAGCATACAACCAAAAATGTTACCTAACATACCTAAGGTAATAAATAAGGTAATAGAATCAGGCATGTTCAAAAAGTATTTAACGTAGTAAATCGCCAAGCTGGTTCTGAGTACCATACCAGAAAGCAAACACACTGAAGCTATTGACAGTATTCGCCATTGATCATTTTTTAACAAATTAGCTAAATCCTGTTTAAAGCTAGATTGCTGATCAATAGGTGGATGTAAACGCTCTTTAGTGCCCCAAAAGCAAGTTAGGAACATCGCTACGCCTAAAATACTCATCGCAGCAATCGTCAGTTGATACCCTTTGGCTTGATCGCCTTGGCCTAAAAACTCGACCAGTGGGAGAGTTAATCCAGATACAAGTAGACCGCCTAGCATAGCAAACACAAAGCGATATGATTGCACCGATACGCGCTCTTTAGGATCGGCAGTTAACACGCCACCTAAGGCACAATAAGGTATGTTAATGGCGGTATAAACCATCATTAATGCGGTGTAAGTGACGAAGGCGTAAATCATTTTGCCATCTTCAGACAAATCAGGCGTGGTGAATGCCAGTACACTGATTACCCCAAATGGCAGCGCAAACCAGAGTAAATAAGGACGGAATTTTCCCCACTTAGTATTGGTTCTATCGGCTAACGCCCCCATTAAGGGGTCGGTTATCGCATCAATTAAACGAACAGCTAAAAACATCGTGCCCACAAATGCGGGCGATATACCAAAAATGTCGGTATAAAAAAATGTGAGAAATAACATCACAGTTTGAAACACAATATTACTGGCAGTATCACCTAATCCGTAGGCAATTTTCTCTTTTATGCTGATCATCCTAGCCTCTTGATTTTATGATGCTTCTAACGAGAACGAATTAAGTCACGGTAGGCTTTACCGCTGGCTTTTATGGTACGTTGTTGGGTGTGATAATCAACATATACAATACCGAATCGTTTTAAATATCCTTCCGCCCACTCGAAATTATCCATCAAGCTCCAGGCGAAATAACCCGCCACATAAACGCCCTGGGTTATAGCATTGTTTACTGCATTTAAGTGCGATTGATAATAGTCGATACGATCGACATCATCCACCTGACCGCCAATTAACTGATCAGGCATTGCTGCACCATTTTCGGTAATGTAGATAGGCGGTAAAGGGTAAGTTTGACTAAGCGATACTAATAAATCGGTAAAGGCTTGTGGGTATATTTCCCAGCCCATATCCGTTTTCGGAGCATTGACCATGTCCACTTGAGCGTAAATGGTTTCTGTATGGGCTTGATATACTGCACGAGTATAGAAATTAATCCCTAAAAAATCGATTTTATGCGCAATGATATCAAAGTCGCCAGCTTCAACCACCGGGCGGACATCCTCAGATAAGTCATTAATGATATCCGGATAGCATTTATCAAAAAGAGGCTTGATATACCATTGATTCATATATTCATCGGCTTTTTTGGCTGCGTTAATATCAGCGATGTTATATGAGTGTGGGTAGCAAGGGGTAAAATTAAGCACAATGCCATTAAGAGTATTAGGACTTTGTTTTTGTAGCACTTGCATACCTAAGCCATGCGCTAACAATATATGGTGCGCAGCTTGACGACCATAAGCGACCTTGGCTTTACCTGGTGCATGGATACCAATTTCGTAGCCTAAAAATGCGCTGCAAAAAGGTTCATTAAAGGTAGCGTAAGAATGCACTCTGTCACCCAATGCAGCCACTATTTTGCTAGCATAGTCTTGAAATAAATATGCTGTGCTGCGATTAAGCCAGCCACCGTTGTCTTCAATATGCTGCGGCAAATCCCAGTGGTATAAAGTGACATAAGGTTTTATGCCCTTAGCAAGTAAGCTATCTAATAATTGGATATAAAAGTTAACACCCTCTGAGTTAAGGCTGCCGTCTTGCTTTATTACTCGAGGCCATGAAATAGATAAACGATAAGCATCAACCCCCAGTGATTCAATGAGCTCAACATCCTGTTGCCATAGCTTCACATGCTCACATGCTTGCTTTCCATCAGAACCGTCACTAATTTTCCCCGGGGTTGCACAAAATGTATCCCAAATAGACGGTAAGCGATTGTGTGCGCTGCCTTCAATTTGAAATGAGGCGGTAGCCACTCCAAATGTAAAATCCTTAGAAAGCATAGGTGATGTAGCGGGTAAGGTTATTTTCATATTTCTATTCACTTAGTTTTGTTTGAATTGACCCATGTTATGTCGAAACGAAATTGGCTGAGTAAAGTCTTTAAGTGCGCGTTTGCATCACTTCACGGTTTGTCTTCGTTGTTGACCAATCACGTCAAAAAATGTTTAGTTTGAATCAAAAATCGTTGACATCGGTTATCGTTATGTTAAAAATGAAAGCGCTTACATTGAGACTAGTGATTAATTATCAAAAGGTCAATACAAGTTTTAAGCGTAAAAACGCGATAACTTGTTTTACACACGCTTTTAAACAAACATATAACTATAACAGGTGGAAACATATGGCCGGGGCAACTTCTGATGCATCAATTCAAACTACCGTGGCACAAGATGCACCGCATCAGTCAGGGAATTACCGTTTTGCGTTAATTGCATTAACGTCGTTATTTTTTATGTGGGGATTTTTGACTTGTCTGAATGACATCCTCATTCCATATTTAAAAAACATGTTTGATTTAAGTTATACCCAGGCCATGTTGGTGCAGTTTTGTTTCTTCGGTGCATACTTCATTGTGTCTATTCCTGCAGGTAATCTAGTCGGTAAAATCGGCTACCAAAAAGGTATTATTACCGGTTTAGTTATTGCCTGCATTGGGTGCTTATTGTTTTATCCTTCAGCGAGTTTAGCTTCTTACAATATGTTTTTATTTGCTTTTTTTGTGTTGGCATCTGGGATTACTATTTTACAGGTATCAGCAAATCCTTACGTCAGTACTTTAGGACCGGCCAATACCGCTTCATCACGTTTAACTATGACCCAAGCATTTAATTCATTGGGTACCACTGTGGCACCATTTTTTGGCAGTTGGTTAATTCTATCAACGATTGAACATCCTGATTCGGTTACCGAGCTAGATCAAGCTATCGCGACCTTAACGGTTGCAGAGCAAGCCAGTACGGTTCAAGTACCTTATTTAATTCTAGCGGCAGCGTTATTCCTACTTGCGATTATCTTCTTATTTTTAAAATTACCCTTGTTAGGTAAAAAAGATCCAAGCGAAAGTCTTCAAACCGGCTCTGGTAGTGCATGGCAATATCCACATTTAGTGTTAGGCGCGGTCGGTATTTTTGTCTATGTGGGTGCTGAAGTGGGTATTGGTAGCTTTTTGATTAACTTCCTAACCCAAGATGAAATTGGTGGGTTAACAGAATCACAAGCGGCCAAATACATTGCTTATTATTTTGGTGGTGCCATGGTTGGACGCTTTATTGGTGCGCTGGTTATGCAGAAGGTTAACGCTGGCAAGGTGTTGGCATTCAACGCTATTTTTGCCTGTGTGCTGGTGGCGATAGCGATATTTTCCGAAGGCACAACTGCTATGTGGGCATTATTGTTAGTCGGGTTATGTAACTCAATTATGTTTCCAACGATATTCAGTTTAGCGTTACAAGATTTAAAACAATATACCAGTCAAGGCTCAGGTATTTTATGTTTGGCTATTGTCGGTGGTGCCGTGGTGCCATTATTACAAGGCATGCTCGCCGATTCATTTGGCATTCAATTAGCGTTTGTGTTGCCACTGCTTTGTTATGGTTTTATTTGTTATTACGGATTAATAGGCTGTCATGCTAAACGTCCTAGTAAGTCAGTTTAAGGGATATGATGATGTTATTTAATATACCAAAATATGATTCTGCATTACGTTACAGCTTATCTGATCTGATGCCGTTTAGCCTTACTATGCTGGCCGTATCGACTTTAATAGGTTTAGGATTAATGGGGTGTCAGCCTCAGGGGGGATCGACTCCAGTAAAGAGTGCTGATAAGGCACTTGAGGTTGTAGTCGATACCTCTGCAGCAAATATGCAGGCTGTGCCAGCTAAAGATATTAGCCTTTGGCCTGAGCAAGCACCGGCTATAGCGGTTGATCCTGTGTTAGAGGATAAAATTGCCAAATTATTAATGTCCATGACACTTGAGCAAAAAGTGGCGCAAATGATCCAACCTGAAATTCGTGATATTACGGTTGAAGATATGCGCAAATATGGTTTTGGATCATATCTAAATGGCGGTGGTGCTTATCCCAATAATGATAAGCACGCTACGCCTGCTGATTGGATAAAACTGGCTGAGGATTTTTATCAAGCATCGATAGATGATTCTGTTGACGGGATAGCGATTCCGACTATGTGGGGCACTGATGCGGTTCATGGCCATAACAATGTGATTGGCGCGACTTTGTTTCCGCACAACATTGGTTTAGGTGCAGCAGACAATCCAGTGTTAATCGAGAAAATTGCCGCTATTACTGCCAAAGAAGTTATGGTCACCGGTATTGACTGGGTGTTTGCACCTACAGTTGCCGTGGTTCGTGATGACCGATGGGGCCGCACTTATGAGGGATATTCAGAAGACCCTCGTATTGTAAGGGATTATGCCTTTGCGATAGTTGAAGGCCTGCAAGGTGCTGTCAATGGTGACTTTTTAAGTGATCAACATGTGCTGTCAACGGTAAAGCATTTTATCGGTGACGGCGGCACAGAAAAGGGCATAGATCAGGGGGACAATACGGCCTCTGAACAAGATTTATATGCTATTCATGCCCAAGGCTATGTCGGTGGTTTATCTGCAGGCGCTCAATCTGTTATGGCTTCATTTAACAGCTGGCACGGCGATAAAATTCACGGCAATCAATACTTACTAACGGATGTACTAAAAGGTCGCTTTGGCTTTGATGGTTTTGTTGTGGGTGATTGGAACGGCCATGGACAAGTGCCTGGTTGTACTAATGAATCATGTGCGCAAGCGGTCAATGCTGGATTAGATATCTTTATGGTGCCAACCGCTGCGTGGAAACCTCTGTATTACAATACAATTGAGCAAGTTAACAGTGGTGAAATTGCCCAGTCTAGAATTGATGATGCAGTGACGCGTATTTTACGGGTTAAATTTCGTGCTGGATTATTTGATAAACCTAGTCCTGCTAAGCGACCACTTTCGGGTAAAACTGAGTTAATTGGTCAAGCCAGTCATCGTGAAGTAGCAAGACAAGCAGTACGTGAATCACTCGTGCTGTTAAAAAACAATCAAAATTTATTGCCATTATCGCCTAAGTTGACCGTATTAGTGGCAGGTGACGCTGCAGATAATATCGGTAAGCAATCAGGTGGTTGGACAATTACTTGGCAAGGTACTGACAATAAAAACAGTGATTTTCCTGGGGCAACGTCTATTTTCGCTGGCATTGATAATGTCATTACCCAAGCTGGCGGCAAAGCGATATTAAGTGCCAATGGTGAGTTTGAATTGGTGAAAAAGCCGGATGTGGCCATAGTGGTGTTTGGTGAAGAACCTTATGCCGAAGGTAATGGCGACATTGATAATGTAGAATATCAACGCGGTGATAAACGTGATTTAGCATTACTTAAAAAACTTAAAGCACAGGGCATACCTGTGGTGTCGGTGTTTATCAGCGGCCGACCAATGTGGGTTAATGCAGAGCTTAATCAGTCGGATGCTTTTGTTGCAGCCTGGTTACCCGGTTCGGAAGGTAATGGGATTGCAGATGTGTTGTTTACTGATGCAGAGGGTAAGGTTAACCATGATTTTGTCGGTAAGTTATCATTTTCATGGCCGGCTAACCCGCAACAAACTTCAGTCAATGTGCCTTTAGAAACGGAAGCATTAGTTGCGTTAAACAGTAATTATCAACCGCTTATTCCCTATGGTTACGGTTTAAACTATCAATCTGCACCAACAGATGTCATCACCTTAGATAACTTATTAGAAGATAATTTGTCATCAACTCAATCTCTTGAAGATTTAGCGTTATTTGAACGTGCGGTTAAATCGCCCTGGTCAATGTTTATTGCTACAGCAACGCAGCGAGAAGGACTCAGCAGCAGTGTGGCTAAAAATAGTGCGCTTAAAATTCGCACCATGGACAGAGTTGTGCAAGAAGATGCCCGTTTAGTGACATTTAATGGTACTGAATTAGGTACAGTGGGTTTGCAGAGTAATTTCCCAAGAGATTTTCGTGCCTATAGTAATACTGATTCGGCGTTGTCGTTTAGTATTAAGGTTGACACTGCATTAACTCAACCTTTGTGGCTGGGTATGGCGTGTGAAGGCGATTGCCGTCCTCAGTACGACATTAGCAAGCAAGTGACTGTTGGCGAGTGGAACAATGTCAGTGTGGCATTGAATTGTTTTGCATCTGAGTCAATGGATTTTGGCAAAATTGTATCGCCTTTTTTCCTTGCAACAGACGCTATGGTTGAACTGAGCTTTAGCGATGTCATTATTCAAGCAAACCATCAACCAAACACTATTCAATGTAATTAATCATTAAGCCACAGTGCGGCTAAGCTTTGCTGATGTCAGTAAAGCTTAGCTAAGTGCATGCAAAAATGTGCCGAGTGAAAGCAGTTGACGGGCCCTGAGTTGGGCGCCGTTATTGACAAAGCGCGATTAAATTTCGTTTAGGAGCAAAAATGAATCAGCAAATAAATGGGCTACCTTTTAAGCTTAATATCACCGCGATTGCCTTGTCAGGACTGTTTTTATTAGGGTGTGGTTCAGACAACTCCACCGGTATTGACGAAGTTGAAGCAACACCTCCCACAAGCATTACGGGTTGGCAAATGGTGTGGCAAGATGAATTTGACGGTACTGAAGTTGATAGCAGCAAGTGGAGTTTTGCAGTTGATTGTTTTGGTGGTGGTAATGATGAAGCCCAGTGTTATACCGCAAGGGCTGAAAACTCGCAGGTGGCGGAAGGGTTATTAACCATCACCGCCCTAAGAGAGACATTCTCTGGGCCTGCAGTGAATGACTCTGATCCAAATTATGATCCTTTAGATACGTCTAAAACTTTGGACTATACCTCGGCAAGGTTAGTCTCCAAAAATAAAGGTGACTGGAAATATGGTCGTTTTGAAATTCGCGCTAAATTACCGCAAGGCCAGGGCACATGGCCTGCTATTTGGATGTTGCCAACTGACTGGGTATATGGCCCTTGGGCGGGATCGGGTGAAATAGATATTATGGAAGCCGTTAACTTAAAAACGGTGACCAATGGAGGCGAACCTGAATCAGCGGTTCACGGCACACTACATTTTGGCAAAACCTGGCCGAATAATGTTTACAGTGGGCAAGATTACGCTTTACCTAACGCACAAAATCCTTCTGATGATTTTCATGTTTACGCCCTAGAATGGCAAGAAGATGAGATCCGTTGGTATGTTGATGATGTTCATTATGCGACGCAACGCTCATCTGGTTGGTATAGCCAATACATTGATGAAAATGGCAATACTGTCAATGCACCCAATGATGCACCTTTTAATCAACAATTTCATATGTTATTGAATCTTGCTGTTGGCGGGTCTTGGGCGGCGAATGTCAATAATACGGGTATTGATGAAAGTGTGTTCCCACAGGCAATGCAAATTGATTATGTGCGTGTGTATGAATGCGCCGACTCTCCAAATACGGGAGCAGGTTGCGCCACTATTGATGATGCGGCGATTATTGTGCCGGGTCACAGCGCCCCAGAGATTGTGATACCGGATACGCAATTTGGTCAAGGGCCCACTTTTAGCCTATTTAGTTATGCCGATACCATTGCTCTTAACACAGATTTATCTTTTGGAAGTTATAATCCTGATGGTGCGATAACCTATCAGGTTGGTAGCGATGATGTGCGCGGTGAGGTCCTAGAAATCACCAAAACAGCAGCGGTAGGTAATCTATTTTTTGAATATTCTCCTCGAGTTGATTTATCCCATTGGCAAGAGCTTGGTGAGTTAGTGTTTGATATCAATGTGACCTCAATTGTAGAGGGAACAGAAGTATTGGTTAAAGTGGATAGTGGTTGGCCAAATACTGGCGATATCAGTATTTCACTGCCGGATAACCTCAATCAATGGCAAGAAGTCAGAATATCATTTGCCAGTCTTGTGGCCGGTGGTAATCGATTTTCACCCGGCAGTACGGTCAATTTTACCGATGTTGTTAATCCATTTGTTATCGAACCAACAGGCCCTGTGGTATTAAAACTGGATAATATTCGTTATGAATACCAAGTGGCTCAGCAGACTGAATTGGTGGTATATGATGATGCCGCTGTGGCGCCCTATGCTTTTGGTTTGTTTGCAGCATCTGGACAATTACTAGAGGAGCAAGTTGATGTTGGAGGCGAACATAAAATAGTGACCCAATTAACCTTTAACACCAATGAAGCTGTAGGATTTTATCAAAGCAGTGGCACTGTGATGGATTTTAGCGGGTTTAACTTCTTATCATTCGATTTGAATGTGGTGACAGATCTGCGTGAAGTGCGAAGTATGAAGATTAAAATGGACTGTCAAACCCCGTGTAGTTCTGGAGATTTTGACATAATGCCTCCCGACTTAGGTGTATGGACCCATTATGATATTGCATTAACTGATCTGGTGGCTAACAACGGCTCAAGTCTGGATTTGGCCAAAGTTGATACCCCGATTGTTATTTTTCCTAAGTGGGGCGACCAACAAGGTGTGGTGTTGCAAATTGATAATATTAAGCTGACCCAATAAGCTCAGGGCTACACTGATTTAAGTGCATCTTATTGTAAGTGTTTTTATTGAATACGAATGCAAAAACGCACTGTTTTCTTTGCCTGACTCAGTGCTTAGCATAGTATCAAGTCCAAGTTAGTTGTTTTTGATAGAAGTACAATCAAATAGTTATAAATCAATGATCTTAATAATGGCATAATATGCCATTATTAAGTGTTTTAATGAACCAAGCGTTTTGCTAAGGAATTGATTTGTCTAATTTTGTACTTTCTCAAGCTGAGCTGCAGCAAATAGTGACTATTGCCAAGCAAGCGGGTAATGCCATTATGGATGTTTATGCCCAAACCGACCTGCAGGTAGAGATTAAACAGGATGATAGTCCGGTTACCGCGGCCGATATTGCTAGCCACAATGTGATTATTAAAGGGTTAACAAGTCATTTTGCTGATATCCCTGTCATGAGCGAAGAAGATGCCAACATTTCCTGGGCGACGCGTAAGCAGTGGCAGACTTATTGGTTAATCGACCCGTTAGATGGCACTAAAGAATTTATAAAGCGTAATGGTGAGTTCACCGTCAACATCGCCCTGATACATCAAGGGCAAGCAATAGCGGGTGTGGTTTATGCGCCCGTTTTAGGTAAATGTTATAGCGGTATTGTGGGGAATGGTGCCTGGCTTGAACATAATGGCCAAATTAGTCGTTTGGATATTAGCCAGCGCAGTATTTTGCCTATACCTGTTGTTGTCGGTAGTCGCTCACATATAAGCCCTGATGTTGCTGCATATTTACACACTGTGGGCGAGCATCAAATGCTCAGCGTCGGCAGTTCGTTAAAATTTTGTATGGTGGCCGAAGGTCAAGCTGATGTGTATCCAAGACTTGGATTAACCAGTGAGTGGGATACCGCAGCGGCACAAGCGGTTTTAGAAAGTGCTGGTGGTGTTGTGGTTGAATATCCGGCATTAACGCCTTTACAGTACAACCAAAAAGAAAATATTTTAAATCCGTATTTTATTGCTGCATCAGCGGCATGGTTTGAGCGTTAGTCTAATAAATCATTTGTTTACGTCAGCCAAATACGACACCAGAATGAATAATAATTAAATGGAGAGACAAGTTATGATGCGCATGGGCGTTGACCTTGGTGGGACTAAAATTGAATTAGTGGCGTTGGCTGACAATGGTGATGAGTTATTTCGAAAACGTATACCGACACCACGAAATTATCCTGACACCTTAGATGCGATTATCAACCTAGTGAATGAAGCCGAAACCACACTGGGCCAGAAAGGCTCGGTAGGTGTAGGTATTCCTGGGGTTATTTCGCCATTTACAGGCCTAGTCAAAAACTCCAATTCGACCTGGATTAATGGCCATCCTTTAGACAAAGATTTAGGCGCTCGTTTAGAACGCGAAATCCGAGTAGCTAATGATGCAAATTGTTTTGCGGTATCAGAGGCCGTAGATGGTGCGGCATCAGGTAAAGGTGTGGTATTTGGTGGCATAATAGGCACCGGCTGTGGCGCTGGCATTGCTATTAATGGCCGAGTGCATGCAGGTGGTAATGGTATTGGCGGTGAATGGGGTCATAATCCACTCCCTTGGATGACGGCAGAAGAGCATCATTCAACCGAGTGTTTTTGTGGTAATAAAGATTGTATTGAGACCTTTATTTCGGGTACTGGGTTTGTGCGTGATTTCCGTGCGGCTGGCGGCGAAGCAACTAGCGGTATTCAAATTGCAGAAATGATGGCTGAAGGTGATGAGTTTGCTAAGCAGGCTTTTGATCGTTTTATTGACCGTTTAGCCCGTTCACTAGCGCATGTGATCAATATGATGGACCCTGACGTGATTGTGTTAGGTGGTGGAGTATCTAATATCGACGCCATTTACACTGAGTTACCAAAAGTGTTACCTCAATATGTCGTTGGTCGTGAGTGTCGCACGCCTGTGGTTAAAAACCTCTTTGGTGCTTCATCGGGTGTTCGTGGTGCGGCGTGGTTATGGGGTAAGTAAGTTCGAAGCCCAATGCTGGTCAGCCTAAAAATGCCATTGATGATTCAATGGCATTTTTGTTTTTGTGGCCCAGCTAAATAATTGTAAAACCACTCAAATTGCTTTCGCTAATTTGAGGGTGAGTCGTTACACTATTGCGATTATTGTCAATTGGATAGCTATTGAATGTTTTGGCTTAAAAAAATCATCTCACAATTATTTATGCCTATTCCGCTAACGGTGTTATTCATTTTACTCTCTTTGTTATTAATGACATTTGCGGCATCAAAATTAAAGTCTATTGCAAAGTTAAGCTTACTCGCAGCACTGGCAATACTGGTTGGTTTAAGCCAATCTGATAGCAGCTATTATTTAGCCAACTCTTTAGAATCCCAATATCCGGTTAACTCAACACCCATAGCCCCTAGTGAGCAATGTGTAGTGATGGTATTAGGCTCAGGTCACAATGAAATAGCAGGCCTAACCGCGGTGCATAAATTGTCGGCTGTTGCCTTGGGGAGATTAACCGAAGGTGTGCGTCAGTTATCACTGGGACAAAATTGTCAGTTAATCGTCAGTGGCTGGAATGGCGGTTATATGTCCACTGCGCACGCGACCATAATGAAGCAAGCTGCAATAGAGTTAGGGGTTAATCCTGGCACTATTGTTAGCTTTCCTGAAGCAAAAGACACTATTGAAGAAGCAATTTTTTTATATAGACTTATTGGACAACAGCCGTTTAGATTAGTCACATCTGCAACCCATATGCCGCGCTCTATGATGATATTTAGCGCATTAGGAATGAGCCCCCAAGCCGCACCAGCAGATTTTATTGCGCAAAAAAGTGTGTGGTGGCGTATTGATGCTAGTAATTTGTTGACATCCCAAAGAAGTATTCATGAGTACGTTGGGATGTTGTGGCTGAGTATTAGAGGTGTGTCGGCTGATCAAATGGTAAATCAACTGTCACTTGATAAGGAATTGAATTAAATGACTGAAGCTTTAGCGATATACCCAAATACAAAACGTAATGGGCTGACGTTTACATTAGCGGGCGCGACAGGATTGTTGATTAGCTTTGTGCTATTTATTCAATACAGTAGCTTATTTCCATTTTCATTGGTGCTGTTTGGGTTATCAAGTGTAAGCGTGTTGCTGGGCGCCGCTAAACTAAATGAACCTTTGATAAGCCTTGAATTAAATGAAACAGGAGTGACGTATTTTCACCGTCGTGGCCAAGTGACGCTTGAGTGGCTCAATTTACAGCGAATCGATAATGTCAGAGTAACCCAAAATATGGAGTTAATAGAGCTACCCTATATTGGCTTTAAAGTGAAAAAAATGAACCCTGTGTTAGATTCTATTTCACCTAGACTTGCAACGGGTTTATTGACTGAGCAGCGGCCGCTATTAATGACAGCGGCGACTCATGATGAAGATTTACACAGTTTAGAACAATACTTAAGTGCAGAGTTTAGCCCGTTTGTGAGCCATGGTGAACGTTACCGTGGAGTATTAGCTATGTTTGGCCGCAGAAGTGAAACCTTAGCAGAAAATTTGGGTTTTCATTTATACGTATCCCATGATGCACTAGACCGAGACTCAAAAGAGATGCTCACTGTATTGCGTGAGTGGCAGCAAAAAGCGATGCGAGGAATGTAAATGAGTGATGACATCATTTCTCAAGGAGGCTGTCTATGTGGCGCGATACGTTACCAGATAGTTGGTCAGCCGTTTGATGCGGATTATTGTCATTGTCGTCAATGCCAACGTTCATCTGGTGCTGTCGTCATGTCATGGATGGATTTTAAGGTTAACAAAGTCACTTGGCTTATCGGCACAGTAACAGAGTTTGCTTCTTCAGAAAAAATTAAGCGTGGCTTTTGCCAACAGTGTGGCTGTAGTTTGAGTTATCGGCATCAAGATTATGCTGAATATATCACTCTATCGATTGCCAGCTTAGATAATCCTAACTTAGTTTCACCTAATTACCATATTTACACCGACAGCCAAGTAAAGTGGTTAAAGATTGACGACAATTGTAAAAGGTACCCGCAGGCGAGAAATGATAGCGTTTCAAAAACATTATAAAACGCATTTACGGTTAGTTAAATGGGATGATGATACCTAGTAGTTAGTTTTTTGTATGCTTTGATTCTCGGTGGCGCTGGCCTAAAAACTGCCCACCATCAATCACTTCTAATTTTTCACTGTAAGCATCACCGTCAAATAAGCCCGTTGATGAAATGAGTAACTTTTGACATTGCACAGTGCCTTTTACTAGGCCTGTAATGCTGACATCCTGACATTGAATATCGCCATTTACCTCACCACCTGCTTCGACGACAACGTTACCTTGGGTAATAATATCCCCGAGTATTTTACCGCTTATCATCACGTCGCCATTAAATTGAAAATCTCCGGTGAGCTCGCAGCCTTGGGCAATAAAACTTAATTGGGGTGTGTCTTTTTTGGGATTAAACATCAGTTGCTCTTATTGTTTTTTTAACATCATTATTTGCAATGGATATTAATATAATCATTTTGACTGACATGTAAATTAAAAATCAGTATTAAGGTGAGTTCGAATATTACTTTAAGGTGCAGTTAATGCAATGGCATTTGAGGGGCAGGGCGACACACATGCTCCGCAACCAGTACATGCACTGATATCAATAATCGGTTTTGGGACTTGCCCTACCGCCATGACAAAACTTATCGCGCGCGGATCGCAAGCATCCTTACAGCTTTGGCACCATACGCCATTGTAAGTTAGGCAGGTTTGTTTGATATTGGCTACAATCAGCCAAGGTACGTGTTGTTCTGTGTCGAACAAAGGTTCCTCACATGCTGTGACGCACTTTTGACAAAAAGTACACTCGCCAAGGGTAAAGTCAACCTCAGGAAAACCGCCATCCCCTCGCTTGATAATACTGGTTTCACAGGCTTTAATGCAGTTATCACAACGAGTACAAATATCAGTAAATTCAATATCTGTTTTTACCCAAGGCGGCCTTAATGCATTACTCTTTCGACGGCTAAATAAACTGCGGCGACCTTGGTTGACAGATTGACTCATTGTGACTCCTAGATTGTCCTGATTTTTAACGTCTAATAAATCAGGCTTTATAACCATTAGGGTTATGTGACTGCCATTTCCAGCTACTATTGGCCATATCTTCAATAGTATGAGTAGCATGCCAATTAAGCTCGCTGGCAGCATAACTTGGGTCTGCGTAGCAAGAGGCTATATCGCCAGCGCGGCGGTCGACTATTTGATAAGCTAATGTTTTATTTGATGCTTTTTCAAATGCCTTAACCATTTCTAACACACTGTAACCAATCCCTGTTCCTAGGTTATAAGTGACTAATCCAGGGCTAGTTGAGAGTTTATCTAAGGCTTTTAAATGTCCCATGGCTAAATCAACAACATGGATGTAATCTCTTACTCCAGTGCCGTCAGGGGTATTGTAATCACCGCCAAAAACGCTCAATTTATCACGTTTACCCACGGCAACCTGTGCGATAAATGGCATAAGATTATTAGGAATATCATTAGGGTCTTCGCCAATTAAACCCGACTCATGCGCACCTACAGGATTAAAGTAGCGTAAACAGGCAATATTCCAGCTGTTATCTGAGTGATATAAATCAGTTAAAATATGTTCGACCATTAGCTTTGATTGACCATAAGGGTTAGTTGCACCTGTCGGGAAGTCTTCCTTAATGGGCAAACTGGCCGGATCGCCGTACACAGTTGCAGATGAACTGAAAACAAGATTTTTAACATTATATTCAGCCATTACTTGGCATAAAATGATGCTGCCAGTGACATTGTTTTCATAATATTTAAGGGGTAAGGCGACTGACTCTCCCACAGCTTTTAGTCCAGCAAAGTGGATCACTGAGTCAATTTCATGATCGGAGAATATTTTTTGCAGCAAGGCTTTGTTTAGTACATCACCTTGGTAGAAAGTTACCGTTTTATGGCTAATACGTTCTACACGCTTTAACGCTTCAACGCTGGAGTTAGACAAGTTATCTACAATAATGACTTCCTGTCCTATAGCCAATAATTCTATAACTGTATGGGTACCAATATAACCTGCGCCACCGGTCACTAAAATTGCCATGTTTATATCCTAAATTATCTAAAGTATTGAACTTGCCTTTAATGCTTATTGTAAATCAGTTGCTTAGAATTACTATAAAAAAACCGATTTAACGGGTAATAATGATGGTTTATTTCGAGTCGTAGCCAAGTTTGTCAAAATTCCTATCCATTATATTGGTCTGATATTATTAGGTATTTTTTTAGAGTATACGCCAACGTATGCTTATGTTTACAAAAAGCTAACATTGTTAATCCTACTATAAAGTGTGAGGGAGTTAACAAAATCGATGGCATAGCACAATATGAAGGGAGTGAAGTTGACGTAAAGTGGAATTAATGAGCAACGTGACAAAGTATATTTCTCATCAACCTGATAGCCAAGGGTATATTAATTATTCTGAACAAGAGGATAATTTATGGCAACAATTGTATCAGCGCCAAATTACTAACTTGCCAGGGCGAGCATGTGATGCCTATTTACAAGGTATTCAGACATTAAATATGTCAGTTGATAGAATACCTCAACTGCCTGATCTCGATAATGTCTTAACTGAATTAACAGGCTGGAAAACCGCCGCAGTTCCGGCATTAATCCCTTTTGGTAAATTTTTTGAATTACTGGCCAGTAAGCAATTTCCGGTAGCAACCTTTATTCGCACCAAAGAAGAATTTGATTATTTACAAGAACCTGATGTATTCCATGAGGTTTTTGGTCACTGCCCTTTATTAACTAATCCTGCATTTGCTAATTTTTCACATATTTACGGTCAATTAGGGTTAGCCGCATCAAAAGAAGATCGCGTTTTTCTTGCTCGTTTATATTGGTTTACCGTTGAATTTGGTCTAGTGCAAGCTAAAGATGGTCCATTAAACATCTATGGTGGAGGCATTTTAAGTTCCCCTGGTGAAACCTTGTATGCATTAAGCGACAAGCCAGAGCTTAGACCTTTTGATTTATTAGATGTATTGAGAACGCCATATCGCATCGATATCATGCAACCGATATATTATGTTATCGAAGATATTGAATATTTGGATGAAATTTCCAAGATGGATATTATGGCTTATGTGAAAAAAGCCCGTGAACTGGGGATGTTTGAACCTAAGTTTGCCCCCAAAGTAAAAGCAAGTTAAGCCATTTGTGGCGAACTTTTTAGTGTTATTTTTAATTCTTATTCATAAATTAGCCGTATTTAGGAGTCCCAATGACTGCACTATCTGAAATGAAATGTGAAGCTTGCCAAGCTGATGCCCCAAAAGTAACCGATGCCGAGTTAGGTGAATTAGTACGAATGATCCCAGATTGGGGTGTTGAAGTGCGTGATGGCGTAATGCAATTAGAGCGAGTGTATAAATTTAAAAACTTCAAATTAGCCATGGCATTTAGTAACAAGCTTGCTGATTTGGCAGAAGAAGAATTTCATCACCCAGGTATTTTTACCGAATGGGGTAAGGTTACTGTAACCTGGTGGTCGCACTCAATTAAGGGTTTGCACAAAAATGACTTTATCATGGCAGCCAAGACCGACCAGTTGTTAGATTAAAAACATAACTCAATAATTCAGCATGTTACGTAAGCGTAATGTGCTGAATTGTTTCTCTGTTACAATTCTGCTGTAAACTTCACTTGCCACCTCTATCATAACACTCTACCGTATGCGCAGTTTCCAAAGAAAACACCAATAATTAGGGAATCACAGCATTATGCGTTTGGAAGTGAGTTGTAACGATCGCGTCGGCCTCGCGAAAGACATCCTCGTCGTACTTGAAAAATATGGTATTAATTTAATTGCCATCGATGCTAGCAACAAAGGCTTTTTGTATCTGCAATTTGCCGAAATCAGTTTTGAAATGTTGCGCGAGTTAATGCCCCTTATCCGTAAGGTAGAAAGTGTGCACGATGTGCGTACCGTATCTTTCATGCCTTCAGAGCAAGAGCATTACGCCTTAAAAACCTTATTAAAAACCCTACCAGATTCGGTATTTTCCCTTGATGCTAAGGGACGTATTCGTATTGTCAACGAGTCGGCTTTATTGACCCTAAATATGGCCGAACATGAAGTTGTAGCTGAGTCTTTGAACCATTGGGTGCAGGGATTTAACTTTGTACGTTGGTTAAGCGAGTCTCAAGTACCTGCCGTTGCATCGCGAGTTACCATTAATGCCAGTGAATACTTAGCCGAAATGCTGCCCATTTATTTACCTGACGATAATGACAAAACCATTCTTGCTGGCGCCGTAGTATCACTTAAATCGCCAGCCCGGGTAGGCAAGCAGTTTAACGCATTACAGAATCAAACCACGGGTTTTGATAATGTGCTTGCGGTCAGTGACAAAATGAAAGATGTGCTTAAGCAAGCTAAGCGAATGGCGCAATTAGATGCACCGTTACTTATCACGGGCGAAACCGGTACAGGTAAAGAGTTAATGGCGCGAGCCAGTCATGACGCCAGTATGCGCCGTGAGCATCCATTTATAGCCATTAACTGCGCCGCATTACCTGATAGTGTTGCAGAAGAAGAATTATTTGGTTTTGTCAGCAATGGTCACATAGTCAAGCGTGGTTTTTTTGCTGAAGCAAAAGGTGGCACGATATTTTTAGATGAAATTGCCGAAATGTCTAAAGCGGCTCAGGTTAAGTTACTGCGATTATTACAAGATGGTGCGTTTAGGCGCATGGGGGGGACGAAGAAGTACGTGCGGATGTGCGAATTATTTGTTCTACTCAAAAAAATCTCGCCGAGCTATGCCAATCTGGTGAGTTTAGAGAAGATCTTTATTATCGCATTCATGTGCTGAGTTATCATATGCCATCATTACGTGAGCGTAAGGTTGATGTCATTCCGTTAACTGAAATGTTTTTAGAGCATTACAGTCATCAATTATCCAGCCCGCTGCGCAGAATATCAGCCTCGTGCCGTGATTATTTATTTACCTATGCATGGCCAGGTAACGTGCGTCAGTTGAAAAATGCTATTTTCCGTGCAGTGTCTATGTGGGATGGTTCGGCTGAATTAACGGTTGAGCAACTTAAATTGCCATCATATGCCGAAGGTTTTGGCTACTTTGATGAAGAGTTTGAAGGCACATTAGATGAAGCGATGAAAGAATATGAGGCGAATTTATTACGTCGTTTATATCCTGCTTATCCAAGTACCCGTCAATTAGCTAAAAAGCTTGGCGTATCACATACAGCTATTGCGAATAAATTACGTGATTACAGTATTTCAAAGAAACGATAGCCAGTCAGTGAAAAATACACTGTAACGTTTTTATGCCACCGTTTTGTTGGCTATTTAGCCAATGTATAGCCTGAAAATCATCATTTTCAGGCTATGTTTATAACTGTATATAAATATTTACAAAATTAGGGTTGATACTAGGATATGTGATTCAGCTCACAAGCTGTTTATTGCACGGTTTATCGGTTATTTCTATCATCAATCAAGCTGTAATTGTCTGATTGGCTCGCATTCTTATACGGCCGACAGACTTTTCGAATATTAGGAGCAATAATGAAACTTGCAAGTTATAACAACGGTCGTCGTGATGGCCAACTTATGTTAGTAAGCAAAGATTTAACTAAAGCTGTCGCGGTACCTGCTATTGCTCACACTATGCAGCAACTACTTGACGCGTGGGATTTATTAAACCCGCAATTACAAGAATTATATGAAGCGTTGAATGCTGGCCAAATGGACAATGCGATTGCATTTGACGAAAGCAAATGTTTATCACCATTACCACGCGCTTATCAGTGGGCTGATGGCAGTGCTTACGTGAATCATGTTGAGTTAGTGCGTAAAGCACGCGGCGCTGAAATGCCAGAAACATTCTGGACAGATCCATTAGTCTACCAAGGTGGTTCAGACAGCTTTATCGCTCCTAAAGCCGATATCGAAATGGCCAGTGAAGAGTATGGTATCGATTTCGAGTCAGAAGTTGCTATCATCACTGATGATGTTGCCATGGGTGTAAGCAGTGAAAACGCCGCTAAGCATATTAAATTATTGATGTTAGTTAACGACGTATCTTTACGTAACCTTATTCCTGGTGAGCTAGCTAAAGGCTTTGGCTTCTTCCAGTCTAAACCGTCAAGTGCTTTTTCTCCTGTGGCCATTACTCCTGATGAATTAGGTGATAAATGGCAAGACAGCAAGGTTCATTTGCCATTAGTGACGCATTTAAACAGTGAATTATTTGGTCGCCCAAATGCTGGCGTGGACATGACATTTGATTTTAGTCAGCTAGTGTCTCATGTTGCGAAAACACGTCCTTTGGGAGCAGGTGCTATTATCGGTTCAGGTACTATTTCTAATTATGACCGTAGTGCCGGTTCAAGCTGTTTAGCTGAAAAACGTATGCTTGAAATTATTGCCGATGGCAAAGCAAGCACGCCGTTTATGCGTTTTGGTGACACTGTTCGTATCGAGATGTTTGACGATAACAATGTCAGCATTTTTGGTTCAATTGACCAAAAAGTTGTTGAGTACAAAGGTTAATTCATTATCAATTAAGATGATATTTAGGCAATAACAGACCATGTTATTGCCTTTTTTATAGGGAAAATAAGATGAAATTGTATGGATATTGGCGTTCTAGTGCCGCATACCGAGTTCGCATAGCACTTAATCTTAAGCAATTAAGCGCAGAACATATTTCAGTGCATTTAGTTAATAATGGTGGTGAGCAACATTCAGAGGCATTTCATCAACTCAATCCCCAACACTTAGTACCTGCGTTAGTTGATAGCAACGAACAAGGCGAGTTTAGCCTGACCCAGTCTTTGGCGATTATTGAATACCTTGACGAAAAATACCCACAAATTAATTTACTACCGACTAATTTAGAAGATAAGGCGGTGGTGCGCGCTATGTCGCAAGCTATTGCCTGTGAAATCCATCCACTCGACAACCTGCGGGTATTACAATATCTAGTCAAAGAAATGGGCGTAGATGAAACCCAGAAAATGACCTGGTATCATCATTGGGTTCATGTTGGTTTTAGCGCATTAGAAGCACAACTTGAACGTTTTTCTGGCCAATTTTGTTTTGGCGACAAGGTCACTCTGGCTGACATTTGTCTGGTGCCACAGGTTTATAATGCCGAGCGCTTTAAGGTGCCTATGGATGCTTACCCAAACATTGTGCGTGTATGGCAGAACTGCAATCAACTTGATGCCTTTATTCAAGCTGCGCCAGAACAACAAGCTGACGCGAGTTAATGCCTAATGCCTTCGCCACACAGTATTGTAAAACTAGCCGTTGATAATCCCAGTCTAGAACACTCAGTACCGTTATCTGAGCTAGCTAAATTAAATCAGTGGTTTGAGCAAGATGCAATGCGAATGCAGGCTTTAACTGTTTGTGCGCAAGTGTTTGCCAAACTCAATATAGCCGACTGGGCTATTGCCGCTGGTTTTGTACGTGACTTTGTTTGGGATAAACTGCACGGTTGTTCAATCAGTGAGTTAAGCGAGTTAAATGATATCGATGTCATTTACTATTGCGAAAAAAACATCACCCAAGCTCAAGACAAGCACATTCAGCAAATACTGTTAAGCTTGATGCCGCTAAATTGGTCGGTTAAAAATCAAGCCAGAATGCATATTCGTAATCAAGACCCACAATATCATTCATGTCTCGATGCAATGGGGTATTGGCCTGAAAAACAAACTGCGATAGCGGTTAAGCTGAATGGGGTTAAAGTGAACCCGCAGCATGCCAGTTATAGCGTTAATGTGAAAACTGGCTCTTGCATTAGCGCCAACACATTGGAATTTATCCATGCCTTTGAATTAGCATGTTTATTTAATTTTAGTCTGAGCCATAACCCAAAGCGCTCATCAAGTATATTTGAACAGCGTGTCATCCAGAAAAAGTGGCTTGAACGCTATCCAAAATTAATACTGCAGCCAACGGCTAAAACCAACGGCTAAAACATAGAACATCACGCCATAAGTACTCAGAAATAGCATTGAGCCATTTACATATCTCAAGTAATGGCGTGTATCTTTAATGGCTGATAACTTGCTAAACACGGATCAATCCGCTATTTTACTGTTAATATATACAGTGTTTTGAGTGTTGAATGATTTTATACATTGCAGAAAAACCCAGTCTAGGCCGAGCCATTGCTGATGTATTGCCTAAACCGCATAAAAAAGGTGAGGGCTTTATTACCGCAGCCAACGGCGATTGTGTGTCCTGGTGTATTGGTCATTTGCTCGAGCAAGCTGAACCTGATGCCTATGATGCAGCGTTTAAATCATGGAAACTCGAGCATTTACCGATTATTCCGCAAACCTGGCAATTAAAACCCAAACCTAAAACTCGCAGCCAATTAACCGTGTTACGTAAATTGGTTAAGCAAGCATCGTCGATAATCAATGCTGGCGATCCCGACCGCGAGGGTCAGCTTTTAGTCGATGAAGTGATTTCTTACCTGGGCGTAAAGGGTGACAAGCTTATTCAAGTTCAGCGACTATTAATTAGCGACTTAAACCCGCAAGCGGTTAAAAGGGCATTAGGGCAATTGCGCAGTAATCGAGACTTTATTCCATTATCCACCTCAGCATTAGCCCGCAGCCGTGCAGATTGGTTATATGGCATGAACATGACACGAGCTTATACCATTCAAGGTAAAAAGGTCGGTTATCAAGGTGTGTTGTCAGTGGGCAGGGTGCAAACCCCCTTACTTGGGTTAGTGGTGCGCCGTGATGATGAGATTGCCGATTTTAAGCCCAAGTCTTTTTATGAGGTGGTGGCACATTTAGTTACCGATCAACAACAAACCTTTAGTGCTAAATGGCAACCTAGCGAAGCTTGCCAGCCTTATATGGATGAAGACGGCCGGGTATTAGCCAAAGGCTTGGCCGAAAATGTGGTTAAGCGTATTCATGGTCAACCCGCAGAAGTCACCAAACTTGAGGCGAAAGATAAACGCCAAAACCCGCCATTACCTTACAGTTTATCGGCACTGCAAATCGATGCAGCAAAGCGCTTTGGGCTATCGGCAAAAGAGGTGTTAGATACCTGTCAAAGCTTGTACGAGCGGCATAAATTGATTACTTATCCACGTTCAGACAGCCGCTATTTACCCAAAGATCAACATAGCTTGGCTCCTAAAGTATTGGATGCGGTACTTAATGGTGCGGCCGGATTAGTTGACGGTTGCGACGTGCCTAATGCCAAGCTTAAATCTAAGGCGTGGGACGACAGTAAAGTCGATGCTCACCATGCCATAGTGCCTACAGAGAAAGTGGCTAATTTATCATCGTTATCCAGTAATGAGGCCAAGTTATATCAGCATATTGCGCGCCAATATCTAGCCCAGTTTTACCCAGCTTATATTTATGCAGAAACCACAGTTGAAGTCACTATTGCTGGTGGTCTGTTTGCCACTAAAGCACGTCAAGACAAAAACTTAGGTTGGAAGCAACTGTTTAAACGGGTAGCTACAGCAAGTCATACCCATACTCATTCAAACAACAGTGAAGACGATAACGACGATGCGGTGCAGTCGTTGCCACCATTGGTTAAAGGGCAAATACTGCAATGTGAGCGCGGCGAGTTATTAGAAAAAATGACTCAGGCACCAAAGCATTTTACCGACGCCACCTTATTAGGTGCTATGACCGGAATTAGTCGTTATGTCACCAATAGCGACATTAAGAAAATCCTCAAGGAAACCGATGGTCTTGGCACCGAAGCGACTCGCGCTGGGATTATTGAATTGTTATTTAAGCGTGGTTACTTAGTTCGCCAGGGTAAGTCGATATTGGCTACGCCTGTGGGAACGGGCTTAATCCGCAGTTTACCAGAATCAGCAACTACTCCAGATATGACCGCATTATGGGAAAATAGCTTGGATGCCATAAGTCAAAAACGGCTTAAGTACGATGCGTTTATGCAGCCATTATTGAGTCAATTAGAAGGTTTAATCAGCCAAGCATCTAGTCAATTACCATCAGCGTTGCAAGGCGTTGCTAGCCCTCATAAGGGCGCGAAAAGGCCCTTTAAGAAAAAAGCTATTGCAAGTACTAGATCAAGCTTCAAATCAACCACTACACCAAGGACTAAAGCACAAACTAAGCGCTAAATTACTCACAGGATTGAATTTCCCTCAAGATAAATGGCTCAAGCTCACTACAGAGTTTACCCATTTAATGGGTTGGATATGGTGGATGGAAATCACTTTTTCTGAATGAAATCAGTTAATTTAGCCAATCAGCTTACATAAATTCATGTCATATTGCCTTTCAGGCAGTGATCTCATCTTGCTTGAGTGTCCGCGAAAGTGGACTATCTTATTGTTTTATAATGATGGATCTGATTTATTGGTCCTATACATTGGGTAATTATAAACTTTCAACTTAAATGCCTACGTATAAAGCGTAAAAGGTTTAAAATAATCAGGCTTATCTTCACCAAGCTCCTACACGTTTAGGTCTTCCATAAATGTAAAAATATCATCATTGTCATTAAGTTTTAAATACACATTTAATTCATTATCTTTCGCATACGATTGAACGCTTAGCAAAACAGAATTAAACTCATTTTCGTGTAATTTATTACTACAATTTACATTATTTTTCAGTGTGGCTGGTTGCAAGATTCTGTATATAAAGAATTTTGTATAAAAAGTGCTGTAAAGATAATGCTTTGATGTGCGCTTGGTGCTTTCCCCTGCGTTAGTTGATTGATGCACTAACGCTGGGGCTTCTGTAATGTATTAGTTAAGGGGGGTTAGTTAAGCTGCTTAGCTTCAATGATGGCGGTAAGCTCTGTGGGCCAGAGGGGGACTTGCTGAGCCAGTTGGTCTTTACCCGCTTGTGTTATTTGCTCTTGAGTCTGTTCAACTTTGGTGTTGACTGTGTCTTTCACCAGTTTCTCAGCAAAAATCTGCGGTGAACCGCCAGTGAGTAGCATCACCGCCATCTGGTTATTCTCAGCATTCCACACAAAGCCAGCTTTGTCGGCAATATCAGGAATTGGGCTGTGGTTAGAAATCACATAATACAAGGGGCCTTGTTGTTGGATTTCATCTGCCGTTGCCAGTATTTTCATGGCATTGCCATATTGTGGCCCTAAAATCGCCTGCATTCTGTCTTTGACCATGGGCTGCTCAAACAGGCCGACATCGTTAGGGTCTAATCCAACTAAAGGCTTCATTAATGCCCACATCATTTGCCCTTGTGGTGACAACAGCAGCAGTGGCATTGCACAGGCATTTAATAAAAAAACTAACCATATAAGGTGGAGCTTGTTGCGGATTAAGCGTGTGTTACCCAAGATGGCAACTCCTAGTTATTACCCGCAAATTCGGGCAAAGGAGTGTAGTCATTTTTTGTACAAAAAACGAGTGCTTCATAGCAAAAATATCACTATTTTTAGTGTAATGGGGCATTTTACTCAATGAATAGGTAGTTTCGTTTCGCGGACCAAAATTTCTATTATTTGATACGAGGCGGTGCAGTCGTTGCCACTATTAGTAAAAGGTCAAATACAGCAATGTGATCGCGGCGAGTTATTAGAAAAAATGACCCAGGCGCCAAAGAATTTTACTGATGCCACCTTATTATTGGTTGCTATGACAGGTATTAGTCACTATTTATTAAACGGTGAAATTAACAAAATTCTTAAAGAAACTGATGGCCTTGGCACCGAAGCGACTCGAGCAGGGATTATTGAATTGTTGTTTAAGCGTGGTTATTTAGTTTGCCAGGGTAAATCGATATTGGCCACCCGAGTGGGAACTGGTTTAATCCGCAATTTGCCAGAATCAGCAACTACTTCTGATATGACCGCATTATGGGAAAACAGCTTGGATGCCATCAGTCAAAAACGGCTTAGGTATGATTCGTTTATGCAGCCATTATTGAGCCAATTAGATAACCTCAATAGCCAACATCTAGCCAGCTTCCATCAGTACTAAAAGGCTTAGCTAGCAGTG
Organism: Shewanella glacialimarina; assembly: GCF_020511155.1. NCBI lineage: Bacteria > Pseudomonadati > Pseudomonadota > Gammaproteobacteria > Alteromonadales > Shewanellaceae > Shewanella > Shewanella glacialimarina. The sequence continues at coordinate 1,808,736 of NZ_CP041216.1, forward strand.
CACCGAAACGCAGCTTTAAAAAAACGTATAAAAAGAAAGCTAAAACGAAAGGCTAATAAGAAGGCGGCAAGCTGTGGCAGGGGAACTTTGGTCTGACGATAAGGTGCTGTTTACTGTCAGGCGTATGTACCCCCATTGCTTACTTGATAGTTATCAAGCTGTTCTGCTGTGTTGAATTGAACTTATGTCTCATGCTGTGGCTATTGAGACCATATTTGTAAAGCTATAGGTTGAATCTGTTCGTTTGGAAAATAATAATAGGTGTTGATAATTCAAAACGAAAGGGGTTATGTTGTTATTTCAAAAAAGGTGACGAGTTAATTTTGTCGCATGTTAATTTTTGGGAATTAAAAAATTTTTCTGATCGCTTTAAATGTTAAAAGCCATTTGGTAAACACTTTATATAATCCTTGTCAGCTATTTTTGTACTTTCGTACTGGTAATTACCACTTCTCTACTATGCTATACCTACAGGATAGGATTTCTATTCGATTTCATTATTTAAGTAAAAGATACTTTCTCTAAGTGCATCAAAATTTGTATTATTAATGTTGAAATGCTTCAACATCAGGTGGTAGTTAGATGTCTAATACGTATAAAAAAATGGGTTGTTTTATTATATTTCTGGCATCTATTTGTTTTAGTCTTGCTGCCTATTCTCAGGATACGTTAAGTGTATTGGCATGGCCTGGGTATGCAGATCCAGATTTAGTTAACATTTTTGAACAGCGTCATCAGGTTAAGGTCGATGTCACCTTGGTCGAATCTGATGACATTATGTGGAAGCGGTTAAATGAAAGTAATGGGGATAAATTTGATGTGTTTGCTGTCAATACTGCCCAATTGCAACGCTATATTGATAAGGGCATTAGCATCCCCTTAACATTATCTAATATCCCAAATAGTCAAAAACAATTACCCCGTTTTAGTGATCTTTCTTCAATACCGGGTCTGATCCGAAACGGCAAAGTATACGCCATTCCCTACACTTATTCAGAAATGGGCCTTATTTATGATCTAAATGAGTTTAGCCAGCCTCCTGATTCTTTTTCGGTAATGTGGGATAAGCGTTATCAAGGTCGAGTATTGATGTATGCGGGCAGTGAGCATAATTTTTCATTTGCCGCGTTATCGCTTGGTTTAAAAAATCCTTTTCAGATCCCCAATTCAGAGTTTGGCTTAGTCACCAAACAAGTTATTGCTTTGCGTCGAAATATTTTGACTTATTATGAGAAGCCGGAAGACGCGACGCTGCTATTCAACGAAAATCATATTGCATTAATGTTCGCAAATTATGGTTCTCAACAAGTCAAAATGCTCAAAGAAACTCGAGCTAATATTGGCTATGTGATCCCCAAGGAAGGTGCTTTAGCCTGGTTGGATTGTTGGTCTGTTACTCGTGATGCCAAAAATAAAAAATTAGCGGAAGATTGGATTAATTTCCTATTGGAACAAAAGGTGAGTCATGCTCTATCAGAAAGACAAGGCTTAGCAAATACGCTTGAAGAACCTGAAGGGTTAACAGGATCAGATAAACTCATCTGGTTGGAGCGGGTCGAAAATATGGATAAACGTAAATTGCTATGGGATAGAATTATCTCTGGCGACGTGCAGGAAGAATTTTAATGGCTGCGGTGTCATCAAATAATCAGCCTGTTAAGTTTGGTATTGCGATTAAACTTACCATCCTGCTGTCACTGTTTGGGATTTTAGCCAGTGCTTCTACAGGATATTTCACCTTTAATGCCACCCGCGACATCCTATCGGACAAAGCGACGCAAGGAATGATTGATGCCACAAAACTTCTTGGCCGACGTTTTTATTCGATGGCTAATGAGGCCGCTAACCAAACAAGAGTTCTGGCAAACACAAAGTTAGTAAACGACTCTTTTGGTCATGATAACGCCTCGGTGATAGCCCGAGAATCTTTGTCAGATAATTTCAAAAGTTTGTTGTCGGTTTACCCTGAATATTTTCAAGTTAGATTAATTGGCGCGCAAGAGTATGGACGCGAAATGGTTAGGGTTGATAGGGATGAAGGCCAACTAGTTGTGATCCCTCAAACCCATCTACAAGAAAAACAACATTATCCTTATGTCTATAAAACCTTAAAACTGAATAAAAGCGAAGTTTTCTTTTCGAAAATATTCATTAACCATGAACAGGGCGCTCATGCTGGATTAGGCCAACCTACATTGCAGGTCGCATCGCCTGTTATTGATAACAAAGGTAAAGCCATGGGGGTGATTGTTATTAATGTCGACTTGAATTTGATGTTTAGTATATTGAAATCAGATATGTCTGAAGAGTATCAACTGTATTTGACTAATGAGACAGGCGATTTTCTTATTCATCCAAATAGACTAAAAACCTTTGGTTTTGATCGTGGACGACAATTTTTAGTGCAAGAGACCTTTGAGCCGGTTGATCAAATTATTAGTTCTGGCTCACAAGCCGTCACGGTTCGCCAAACGCTAGGTGTTGATAATATTGAAAGTATCGGTGGGTTCACCAGTATTCCTTTTGGTCAATATTCCGGTAATCGTTTCGTTATTATTGGTTTAACTGTGCCGATTGATTTTGCTTTATCTGAAACGAACATTTTGACAGAAACGGTTCTGCGGGTTGTTCTAGGATTGAGTTTTCTTGGTATTCTTATTTCGCTTATAGTGGCGAGAATATTTGTGCGTCCCTTGAAGAATTTGGTGTCGGTTGTGCGTCGTTTTAGTCAGACAAATCAGGTGACTCGACTCACCAATTATAAGCAAGATGAACTAGGGCTGCTCGCAAATACTATCGTCAGTATGCAAGAAGGTATTTTAACCCATTTAAATAGTCTTAATGACCAAAATACGCAACTAAATCATGAAATTCACGAGCGAGAAAAAATTGAAGCTTATGATAAATTCCATACACGTACATTAGAGTTATTGGCCCAGAATAAAAATTTAGATGATATTCTGGAATCGATCGTATTAGGTTTCGAGGATCTAAAAGGAAAATTTATTTGCAGCATTCTGTTGATTGATAAAAACGGCAAAAAATTTGTTAGGGGGATTGCACCAAATTTGCCTGATTTTTATAACAAAGCGCTTGAAGGGCTTGAAATTGGCATAGGTGTTGGCTCTTGTGGTACAGCAGCGTTCACTAAAGAACGGGTTATTGTTGAAGACATTCAGACACACCCTTTTTGGAATGATTATAAAGTATTAGCAGCGCAGGCAAACTTAGCTTCATGCTGGTCTCAGCCTATCATCTCTTCAACAGGCTTAATATTGGGTACTTTTGCAATGTATTGTCGTGAAGTGGCAACACCTTCTGCAGATGATATCGAACTCATTAAGAGAACGGCTCGATTAACCAGTGTGTCAATTGAACGAAAGTATGCAGAAGATGAAGTTCATAATCTTGCTTTTTTTGACTCATTGACCCTGCTTCCTAATCGGCGCTTATTACTCGACCGTTTAAATCAGGAACTCGTGGCAAGAGTCAATAGCAAAAAGCAAGCCGCTCTTTTATTTATTGATTTGGATAAATTCAAGGCGCTCAATGACTCATTAGGCCATGATATGGGTGACCTATTATTACAACAGGTCGCGAGTCGAATCAAAGCTTGTGTAAGAGAGAGTGATACAGTGTCTCGTTTAGGTGGTGATGAGTTTGTTGTCATGCTTAAAGGGCTCAGCGAACAAGTGATAACCGCTGTCGCAGAAGCGGACCTTGTCGGCAAAAAAATTCTACATTCATTGTCTGAAACCTACCAACTGGCTTCTCATCAATACCTTATAACCCCTAGTATTGGTGTTACATTATTGGGTGCAGACCATCAAAATGCTGATGAAGTATTTAAGCAAGCTGATATTGCTATGTATCAGTCTAAAAAAACAGGTGGCTGTGCGCTATTTTTCTATGACCCCGACATGCAAGCCCAGCTTATTTTGCGTATTCGTATTGAAACCGAATTACGCGAAGCCATTAGCAAGGGAAAACAATTTGAACTTTATTATCAACCTCAGATTAACTCATTAGGTATTGTAACGGGAGCTGAAGCGCTAATTCGTTGGAATACTGTGGACCGAGGTATTGTGTCACCTTTCGAGTTTATTGCTATTGCGGAAGAGTCAGGTTTGATTTTACCCTTGGGGAATTGGGTTTTAGAAACAGCCTGCCAGCAACTTGCAAGTTGGGCGTTAGAACCGAAATCAGCTCATTTGACCTTGGCTGTAAATATTAGTGCAAGACAAATGGGCGTTCCTGCATTTGTTGAGAATGTATTAACTATCGTGAGTCATGCGAATATTAACCCTGAGAAACTTAAGCTAGAGATTACAGAAAGCATCTTATTGGAAAATATGGAAGATACCATTACAAAAATGACAGCCCTTAAGGCACGGGGTATCAAATTTTCTATCGACGATTTTGGTACCGGATATTCGTCTTTGCAATACTTAAAACGCTTACCTTTGGATCAGCTTAAGATTGACCAATCATTTATTCAAGATATTGAAAATGATCCCAATGATAGGGCAATTGTGCGGACGATTATAGCTATGGCAAATAGTCTAAATTTAGAGGTGATCGCTGAAGGCGTTGAAACAGAAAAACAGAAAGAACTACTGACTAATACGGGGTGCTTAAACTACCAAGGATATTTATTTAGTAAACCTTTGCCTTTGAAAATGTTTAACCAGTATCTGACAAAGCATTAAGTCTATTCTACAAACCCATGGGGCCAGAATCTTACAGCATGGCCTGCTACTGTTATTTGCTTTATTGACATCACGTCGTTCCGCTTTACTTAAATAGCATTTTTCATAATGGTGATAGAGAGCAGTCATCGCTTCATTAGCCACATCATTGACGATCCTGTTAGCTTCTCTTTTTAAGAGTATCTCGTTAGACGCTCAGCCGGGTACTTTTGAATATGCGTTTGTGCATATTATTGATCACCATCTTGATTTTTCTGGCTTTGATGCAGGGTCTCAAAGGTGAGGAATCTATAAATAAGTCAGTCGAAAAGTAAAAAAAAAGGTAAACCAATGGGGGTTTACCTGTATACTGGAAGGGTTTAAAACTTAATATGATGGGTTAAATATCAATTATTAAACGGAATAAAAGTACAAAGAGTGTGTAGAACGAGGTCATCTTACCCATTGATACTTAACTCATACTTAACTCATACTTAATTAGAAATGAAGTGCGTGTTAATCAGTATTTAATGGCTAATAGTATAATCACTCTTGTATTTATGACTATCAGTCGGGTAATGTTATCAGCGTAAGCAATGGCCACGATTAAGGCTAATCAACTTATCTAAAATATGTTCACCATCAATACGAATACCGTTGTGCTCAAATTCAGACGTTAACCAATACTTTAAATTACCGACTTGTTTGGCTGTTTCTAAGCTGTATTGCATTTCTACATACATGTCTTCGCTATAAATAGCAGCAGCAATAGGAACCGAGTTATTTGCAAGTTGATGTAAATCATATAGCTTAGACCAATCATTTTTGCTGGCGATTATTTCTGCAGCAGCAGCTAGTGGCTTTAACGCATCAAATTGATTGAACATCCACGGGTAAATCATCTCGCCAGTAAACAGTAGTGGTTTATTCGGCTGATACTGGAACTCAGGATAATTATCACGCACCCTATGTGCTGCCCATTTTGATGCGGTTTGTTGGCAATAAATAGATTCATGCAATAGGGCAAATATCGGGTTGGTGTTGTAATCTAAAAACTGACTAAATTGATGTAAAAAGAGTGGATTAACATCAATGCCATGGCTGGTTTCAATTAAGGCTTGTTCTAGCAAATAATAAACCGCTTCAGGGCCTTGTTCCATGCCGAAATTAATCCCCAGTAGCTGGAACATTTCTACGGTGAGCTGCTCACCCGTTGCTAAGTAGACTTTATGCTCATACAAATATTGGGCGATATGGTCTACTAAGGTTCTAGCGTCAGTAAAACGGGTGAAGAAGTCAGCATTTTTAGCCAACACACGTTGATAAGTGGCTTGGTAAACTTCATCTGCACTGCGTGTTAGGGAGGGAATACCGCCTGTGATATAGGCTTCTTTAACGCCCTGTGGTGCTGCCGATAAGTAATGCAGCACGCAAAAACCGCCAAAGCTTTGGCCTAAAATGCTCCATGGCTGGTTTGCCGATAATTTAGTGCGGATAAACTCTGCGTCACGAATGATATTGTCGGCGCGAAAATGACTTAAATACTCTGCTAGTTGGTTAGCCGTTAAATGACTTAACGATACGGCACTAACAGGTGTAGAAAGTCCAGTACCACGTTGATCGAGTAACAATACACGGTATTCTTGTAATGCGCGTTTTATCCAACCACTATTGGTGACAGGCCGAGCGGCACCGAAACCTGGACCACCCTGAAAAAATACTAAATAAGGGAGCGCTTTATGTTGATTTGCGACACTGACGATTTCACGGGCAAAGACTGAAATTTGCTGGCTTGAGCTGGACAGATAGTCCAAAGGCACTGAAAAGGTGTGTTTTTGAACAACAATGTCTTTTAAGGTTTGTGAAATAATCATATGAGCTTATCGTTATTAATTTGAGTGTGATTGTATGTGCCTGCTTGTTTTATCACAATCAATCCGACTAATTAAATTTAAGTAAATTGCTATCAAGATCAAGTTAGCAAAAGCAAAATTAAACAATAATGATACCTTAGAATAGGCATTTTGGAGAGTTTAGATGAAATATCAAATCATACCGGTTACCCCGTTTCAGCAAAATTGTAGTGTGATTTGGTGTGAAATTAGCTTAAAAGCCGCGGTTGTAGATCCCGGTGGCGATATTGAACGAATTTTAATGGCAGTGAACAAGCTGGGACTAACAATTGAAAAAGTGCTGTTAACCCATGGTCATATCGATCATGTTGGCGGCGCAAAGAAACTTGCCAGCCAATTAAACGTGCCCATTATTGGCCCACATATAGCTGACCAGTTTTGGTTGCAAGGACTTGTTAAACAAAGTCAAAATTTTGGTTTTCCGCTTGTTGAAGCCTTTGAGCCGGATCAGTATCTGAATCACGCAGATGTGGTTCGCGTCGGTGAACAGTCTTTATCGGTATTACATTGCCCTGGGCATACTCCGGGACATATAGTGTTTTATTCCAAAGTTTCAGGATTGGCTTGGGTTGGGGATGTGCTCTTTAGACGATCGATTGGCCGTACAGACTTTCCGCAATCTAATCATCAAGATTTAGTCAGCTCAATTACCCAAAAACTATGGCCTTTGGGTAGCCATGTTAGTTTTATTCCTGGCCACGGCCCTATGTCTACCTTTGCAGAAGAACGTGAACATAATCCATTTGTTGCCGATCAATTACTCAGTTAGTTTTCACTAGTACAGGCTAAGTTAGTCGCTTGGCTAAAGGCTCAGTTATAGATCCAGCTATAGGTGTTCATAACGCATTCTCCAAACTAGATAAAACGACATTACATACTTTTATACATCTTCATGCTTTTCATACTTAGCGTACAGTGTTAGGTTTAATGTACATAGCACTGTAGTTCGAGTTCTGAATGCGCCAACACTTGGTTGATTTATTAGATGTTTGGCAAGCTGATTATCAAGATGATTGGGTTGTTGCCATCCTTACACATGTACAAGGTTCTTCGTATCGAAAACCCGGAGCTATCATGTTTTTTCACCCGCTAGGGAAAACATTAGGAATGCTCAGTGGGGGCTGCTTAGAAGCCGATTTACGCCGACATGCACAGCGCGCTATTCAAACCCAGCAAGTTGTGCAATTAACCTATGATGCCACTGACGAGTCAGACACTAGCTATCAATTAGGTTGCGGTGGAATTGTCAATATTATGATGTTACCGATCAATTCATCAAATCAGTATTTAGGCCTGCAAAAGCTCTATTTTGATTTAAATAGCGGTAAAGCAGGTGAGTTTCAAATCGATATAGCCAAACAGGACACACCTTCAAATAAGGTCAGTGGTAAATGGCAGATTAAATCTAAAAATCTACAGGTTGAAAAAACGACTTTTATCCGATCCGTTAAGGGAAGCGAAAGCGTCAGCTCAGACGATGCTCAAACTCATCATATAGAAGGGCAGTTGATTATTCCTATTACTCCGCCAATTCATCTTGGTATTTTTGGCGGCGGATTAGATGCACAACCTATTGCACAAATGGCCGCTATTTTAGGCTGGCAAGTGACTATTTTTGATGAACGCACTGCCTATGCTCGTCAATACGATTTTCCCAGCGCCAACATAATGAAAATGCCGTTTGATGGTGTTAATGATGAGGTGTATCAAACTTTGGACGCCGCCTTTGTAATGACCCACAACCTTACTCTTGATGCTAAGGCGCTTAACCAACTGGTTAAGTTTAATTTAGGGTACATTTCCTTATTGGGGCCAAACCATAGGCGTGATAAAACGCTTAATATAGCCCAATTGAATATTAATGATTTTAGTGGCTATTTTTCAGCCCCAGCAGGGCTAGCATTGGGCGGTGAGTTACCTAGTTCGGTAGGATTAAGTATGTTGGCACAATGCCATGGGATATTACATAACAGCCAGTTAATTAGCTTAGACAAAGTGATGCGTTAATGTCACTCATCAAAATACCCAATCCAAACCAACAGGATGACAAATCACTCGTTGCGGTCATTTTAGCCGCAGGTAGCAGCAGTCGATTTGAAGGTGTTAAACAAATCGCGCAAATTAATGCGAGTCATTCCATACTGGTCTCGACAATTGAGGCCGTTAACGCCGCGCAGCAGGCATTTAATCATGTCGACGTTAATAGAAACAGTGCAGAGCAAGCCAATATTATCCGTCAAAGTGCATTTACACTGGCGAAAGTGGCAGTGGTATTGGGCGCAAATCAACAGCAAATATTGGACGATAAATTATCGTCTATTATGCTTAACCAGGTGGAAGTGGTGGTTAATCAACAGTGGCAACAAGGTTTGTCCACCTCGATACACAGTGCGGTTCATTATGCGCTTGAACAACAAGCTTGCGGATTAATGTTGATATTAGCTGACCAGGTCGCATTAACTCGTCAACACTACCTGACCTTATTGCAATCTTTTGCCATGCATAATCAGACAGTCTGTGCTTTTTATCAGCAAAGTGTGGGCGTGCCAGCTATATTTTTACCAGATGATTTTGAACTATTGTTAGGGCTAACTGGTGACAGTGGCGCTAAAAAAATATTAAAAAAACGACAACAATCACATCGCTTAGTGGCAATAGATTTACCGCAAGCGAGCATAGATATTGATACCCGAGCCGATCTATCAAGATTTTTGGCAAACAAGGAGTGAGTGATGACAATTCCAACCCAAACCCTATTAGTTAATGGTAAAAACTTTACCATAGAAGCAGACCCTAATATGCCAGTTCTGTGGGCATTACGCGATATTATAGGCTTAACCGGCACCAAATTTGGATGTGGTTCAGGGCTTTGTGGTGCATGCACCATTCATGTTGATGGTGCGCCAATGCGTGGTTGTTTAACTAGTCTTAAACAAGTTAGCGGTAAGCAAGTGACGACTATTGAAGGTGTCGAAGCTGACAAGCTAAAAGCCAAATGGGCTGAACATAATGTGCCACAATGTGGCTACTGCCAAGCGGGGCAAATTATGTCTGCTGCCGCATTAATTGCACAAAATCCTAAACCAACAGATAGCCAAATTGATCAAGCTATGTCAGGCAATTTATGCCGTTGTGGTACATATCCACGTATTAAAGCTGCCATAAAAGCGACTACAACTGACAGTGCGGGGGCGTAATCATGACAACATTTACCGCAGTAGAAAATATTAGTCGCCGCGATGTATTAAAGCTTTTTGGTGCAGCAGGTGGTGGATTAGCATTAGGTGCGACAGGCTTAGCCTGGAGCCCAATGGCATTAGCACAAGATAAGCTGGCGATGATGAATATGTTCATCGCTATTGGCGAAGATAATAAAGTCTATTTAACCTGTCATCGTTCAGAAATGGGACAGGGGATCCGTACCGGAATTCCACAAGTCTTAGCCGATGAGTTAGAAGCGGATTGGGACAATATTGTTGTCGTGCAAGGTTTAGCTGATAAACGTTATGGCAGCCAAAATACCGATGGTAGTCGCAGTATTCGTAAACATTACACCCGTATGCGCCAGATGGGTGCGATGGCCAGAACCATGTTAGAAATGGCAGCGGCTGAAAGATGGCAAGTAGCCCTTACTGAAGTTTATGCAAAAGCGAATAAAGTACACCATAAAGGATCAAATAAAAGCTTATCATTTGGCGAACTCGCCCTTGATGCAGCCAAGCAAAAAGTGCCTGAAATCGAGTCATTAACCTTAAAGCCTGCAAGTGAATTTACCCATATTGGTCAATCTAAAACCATTGTTGATATGCAAGCGATGCTTGATGGCAAAGCGATATATGGCTACGACATTAAGCTCGACGGTATGGTGTATGCCAGTATTAGTCGCCCGCCAGTTTTGGGCAGTGATGTAGCCAGTTTAGATGACACTGAGGCCAGAAAAGTGGCTGGGGTTATCGATGTTATTCAGTTGCCAGTACCAAAAGGTGCGCCGCTGTTTCATGCGTTAGGTGGTGTGGCTGTTATTGCCACTAATACCTGGAGCGCGATGCAAGGTCGTAAAGCATTAAAAGTGACCTGGACTGCGTCAGTAAATGACAGTCATGATACTGATAAATATATGGCTGAACTGGTCGTAAACGTTCAAAAACCTGGCAAGGTGATGCGCCAATTAGGCGACAGTGTCCAAGACTGGCCAGAAAAATCAACGCTAAATGCAGTTTATACAGTACCTTATTTAACCCATGCCATGATGGAACCTCCGGTTGCCACCGCGCATGTTACTAGTGAGGGGTGTGAGCTGTGGTCATCAACCCAGACCCCGCAAAGTACTCAGCAAAATGTGGCCGGCGCTTTGGGCATAGCAGAAGATAAAGTCAAAGTGAATGTCACTTTATTAGGCGGTGGTTTTGGGCGTAAATCTAAGCCGGATTTCAGTGTAGAAGCGGCGATTATTTCTAAGCGATTAAATAAACCCGTAAAGGTATCATGGACCCGCGAAGATGAAATTCAGCACGGTTATTACCATGCTATTAGTGCTCAATTTTATCAAGCAAGGTTTGATGGTAACAATAAAGTTGATGCTTTTTTAGCGCGAACAGGTTTTCCGTCAATCAGTTCAACGTTTGCCGAAGGTGTTGATATGCCATCAGCCGGTGAACTCGATTTAGGTTTTTCAGATGTGCCGCTTGCGTTACCCCACATTCAGTTAGAAGCCGTTAAGGCAACAGCGCACACACGCATTGGCTGGATGCGATCAGTTTGTAATATTCAACATGCTTTTGGTATTGGCAGTTTTGTTGATGAATTAGCGGTTAAAGCCAATCAGTCTTGTATTCAAATGTGGCGTGATATACTTGGGGCTTCACGGAAAGAAACCTTTGCTAATCAAGGTTTTGAATACGGTAATTATGGTGAAGAATTAGCTGCCCATCCCGTTGATGTTGGCCGTTATCATCATTTGCTCGATATCATGGAAGACAAGTTAGCCAAGCTGCCTAAAGCAGCGAAAAACCAAGGCTGGGGTTTTGCTATTCACCGCAGTTTTGTCAGTTACGTTGCAGTGGCAACGTTAGTTGAAGTAATAGATGGCAAGCTTAGGGTATTAAAAACCATTGCCGCGATTGACGCGGGTTTAGTGGTTAATCCTGATAGGGTTAAATCACAAACTGAAGGCGCGGTTATCTTTGGTTTAAGTTTAGCTATGATGGGTGAAATTACCTTTAAAGAGGGTAAAGTGGAACAATCAAACTTCCATGATTATCTACTTCTACGGTTACCACAATGTCCGGATATTGAAGTGATACTAGTGCCCTCAAATGCCAACCCTGCAGGAGTAGGAGAACCAGGTGTTCCACCCGTAGCGCCAAGTTTAACTAATGCTATTTATGCCGCGACAGGAAAAAGATATCGAGATTTACCTCTAAATCGTGATTTATCGCTCTAAACAGATCATTTAATTAAAGTATAAATAGATCTATGCCGACATAGATATAAGCCTAAGTGTTGGGTCAACACTTAGGCTTTTTATTGGTCTTGTGGTTAGGCTTTATCTCAACATATTTATCTGAGCAAAATTAAATTAAAAAATTAATACACTATACTTTGGTTCAGATTACTTTTTTGTGTACTTAAAGATTACTAGGGAAATCTTATGAAGGCTATTCAGTTTCGTAAAGTCGATGCTATGCTTATTAAGCTCAGTTTAAACGGTAAGTTTTGGGTTGTTTGCTCACTTGTTACCGTGATTACACTTGCCATAGCAGTGTTAAATCATCAGCACAATCAAGCAATGATACAAGCCAGTTCAATGGCTCAGGTCAGTGCGAGCGTGCAGGCGTTTGCAGATGTCGCAGCAAACCAGCAACTGTCTGCGGAACAACTAAATCAGTTTGCTGAAGCTAATCAGTTATCTGTGGTGACACAATCGTCTGCAACTAGACGAGGTGATTCCATCACGGTAACGGCACCAGTGGCTGGTCAATTTTTATCATTAACAAGAAATGTTGCCCAATGGGAGCAAGTGCAATCTGATAGCAGCTTATTTTGGTATGCTTTACTGGGTTTATTGCCGTTATTTCAATTATGCTATTGGATCTCTACCTCGTTAGGTGGCGGATTATGGGATATGTATGTCGCGATTAAACGTTTAGCTGATGGCGATTTAAGCAAAAGGCTTAACTTTTTTGGTACCGATGATTTTAGTTTAATTGCCACTGAAATTGATCGCTGCGCAGATAATATGAGTGAAATGGTCACCGCCATTGGTGAAAATGCTAAAACCTTAGCTATGGCTGCAAGCACTTTCAGCCAACAAGCCAGTACCAATGAAGACTTAATAAAACATCAACATCATTTTTTAGATTCGGTTTCACATTCTATGGAACAAATGACAGCAGCCATTGCAGATGTATCACATCACGCATCAACAACCTCAGGTCATACTAAAGAAAACTCAATCCAAGTGAATCATAGTCGTAAAGGAATTAAAGATGCTGAAGAGCGTATTAATTTTTTAACTGCGCGTATTTCTGACGCCTTCGCTTCAGTAGAGAAACTGTCTAAAGATGCGACCCAAATTAATGTTGTGGTGACAACCATTAACTCTATTTCAGAGCAAACTAACTTATTGGCATTAAATGCGGCCATTGAGGCTGCTCGAGCCGGTGAGCAAGGCCGCGGCTTCGCAGTAGTTGCCGATGAAGTCAGAACCCTTGCAGGTCGGACGCAGAAAGCGACTGTTGAAATTCAAACTATGATTGAGGGGTTACAAACAGGTACCACCAAGTTAACTCAAATCACCAATGAAATAGTTGCGCAGGCAGACGAGGGAAGCGTCAGCATTAAAGCCGTAGGGGAAGAAATTAGTCATATGGCAGAGTCGATTAATGTCGTATTTGATATGAGTAGCCAGATTGCTGCGTCAGCAGAAGAGCAAAGTGTGGCATCCGCTGACATTGTTTCACAAGTTAATGAAGTCAGAAGTCAATCCGATACTATTCTGGCTAATGCCAATCAGGCATTGGTTATTGCCAAAGACTTAAATGTGTCCTCAAAAGGGCTAAGCCAAATTTTGGCACAATATCGCACGAGTTAACCCACAGTAAGATTAACAACAACTGGCTCATGAATTGTTCTTGATTGAGCCATTTTGTTGTTAATTTACTGCTCATAAATTGACAGCATTATGGAGTCATAAATGAATGGAATTGTTAATTTATCGACATTATTAGCGACAATGAAGCCTGAAATTATGCCCGGAGATTGGGTGTTTTGTTCGGTTAAAGGGACATTAGTGGATTACGTACAGCTTAATCCGCTAGCCACCTTTATAGAGGCAGAAGGGTTAACGTTACTGCTTAGTCAAATCCAAGCTGACCAGAATAATATTCAGTATAGTGTTGTTTTCAAACAAATTACCCTCACGGTTCATTCAAGTCTAGAGGCTGTTGGGTTAACGGCTGCTATTGCCAATCAATTAACCGAACATAATATTAGTGCCAATGTGGTGGCTGCTTATTATCATGATCATATTTTTATCCCAATAGATAAAGCGCAGCTAGCTCTAGCGGCTATTAATACTCTAAGTGCAGAACATAAATAGAAAGAGTAAAGTCAGTTTGCGATAATATTGAAGGTTAGGTGCGGCGGTGAAGGTTTTCTGTATAGTGAAACTGGCGCATTGATGTGCAAGTGTAATTTAACCTCAACTCGGGTTAAGAGATGGGCTCAATAAGCTGAATTCAAGAGATTTAGCTTATTTTGTAGCAAACTTGTCATTTGTTTTGAAAACAAGGCACATTAACACGTCAATAGCTGGCCTATTGCACGTTAATGAAACGTAGTTAGCAAGACAAAGAGCTGTTTGGTAAGCATTTATTATCCCGAGCTGAGGTTAATTTAGTATTTAAACATTAAATCTTACGGCAAATTTTGTATAAAAAAATGGGGTTGGTTAGGGTGAATGTTGATAAAAAGTTTATCTATCGGTCAGCTTCCGTTTGTTTTGGAGGGAATGGCATTTCACAAACTGTATTTCGACCACTGTGTTTCGCTTTATATAAACCAATATCGGCAAGTTTTATAAGATCCTCTAATTCATTCATTTGATTATTAAAGTCAGCCACACCTATACTTGCGGTGATAGATAGCGAGCCTCCATCATGTAAAACGACCATTTCTGCTATCTTGTTACGGATTACATTCGCCAGTGCCACCGCAGCCTGTTTATTGGTATTGGGTAAAAAAATAATAAATTCTTCACTGCCCCAACGGGCTAAAATATCATTATCTCTTATGTGCTGGTTTAACGTATCTGCAATACCTTTAAGCACAGCATCTCCCGCTGCATGACCATGTTCATCATTTATTTTCTTAAACCAATCAATATCGAGTAAGATCATCGAAAAGTCTGTGTTATCCCTAATACCTAAATCCCACAATAGGCTAGCAGTGGCGGTAAACGCACGCCGATTATATAGCGCCGTTAAGTGATCGACTTGTGCGGTGACCTCAGCAGTGATACGGGCTTTATCGACTTCATTTAAATTAAACGCCAATGCTAAAGCCAAAATTGACATTTCAATTAACATACCGATTTCAATGCTATGGAATAATAATGTGTTATACGGAATTACCCCACCAGTAGTTGCCGCCGAAATAGCAGCCCCTCCGGCGCCCATAAAGACCGCTGGGATAAAAAACTTCACCATTTTATGACCATTATTCAAGGCTAAAAAACCCAGAGATACAAAAATAATGACTAATAACGACGTGAGTGCGACAGCCACCTTCACTGCGAGTAATTGATCTGCATTAATCAATAGACAGACAATGAGTAAAACCAGGCTGGTGTATATCCAGTTATTGAGTTTGTATATTTTGGGTGAAAACACTTTTAATTTAAGAAATTCAAAACAAAAAGCGATACCAAAAATAATGTAAAAATACAAAAATAGGGTCATGAGCCATTGTTGTAATAAAACATTGTTAGGCCAAATAAATTTAAAGCCATGACCAGTGTAAGCAATATTCAAACTTAAAAATGACAGTAAATACAAAGCATAAAAAACGTAACTGACATCTTTTAGGCTGATGAAAAGTGCAATGTTATAGACAAATAAGATAAAAAATGCACCGTATAGAAATCCATAAAAGTAGCTTGAGGACACGAGGTTGTTTTGGATGGTTTCTTCGGTCGATAAGTAAAGTGGAATTAGCAGCGGGTCATTGGACTTAAATCGCATCAGCACCTGAGTCATACCCGGTTTAAATGTGTGTGGTTGCGATAACATGCGGGTTTGTTTTTTTCTGGCATGGTAGGGTAGCGCATCCCCTATAGAGGCTTTATCTGTCAGCTTATTTTGATGAATGAAATAAAAATCCGCATGATCTAACCATGCTGTATCGAGATAAAATACTCTTTTTACCTCCTCTGCTGACGCATTATTTATTAACACAGACGCCCATAACACATCATGGGTAAAGCCGAAGCTGACTTTTTTATCTCTGTTTTCAGTAAACAGTCCTTGCTTATACTGCGTTAAAGCATTTTGGTACGACAAATTCGCACTACTATCTTGTAGAATACTTAAGTGTTCGTTAATGAATAATTCACTAGAAACGTTAGATAATTCAATAGCTTTGCTTGTAGCACAAAGACTATAAAATAATAGCAACAACCATAGAAAGCGGATGACGAATACTCTAAATAGTAAGGGGTTAAAGTTAGATTAGCCTTTAGAATATCTTTTGTCTAACGGGGAAACTCATAATTGTTGCGGAATATTCAATTATTTGGGCTACTTGTGTTAAAAGAGATTTTAGGCGCTTAGGTCGGTTAACGGTATAAGTCAGTTTCATGCTATTTGCTTGTTAATTCTCCTGCTGATTAAGGTGCATTGTCGCTATCTGAATGCATTATCATATTATTTAAAATAAAGCGTTATTAGCAGCATGGCACGTTTTCAGTGTTTATTGGTATCAGCAAAAAGAGCAGCCATACGGCTGCTCTTTTTATGGTAATTGTGCCCAGTACTCAGATAATCTTTTTAAGATAACTTTCTGGAGATAAGTTGGCACATAATGGTAAAGCTTAAGTGCTAGCTAGATTGTTTGCCATCTGTTTTATCATGTTTAATGCCACAGCTTCAGCAATACTAATACCATCAATACCTGCAGATAAAATGCCGCCAGCATATCCGGCACCTTCACCTGCAGGATACAAGCCTTTGGTGTTGATACTTTGATAATCAGCACCACGTTTAATTTGTAATGGTGAAGAGGTACGAGTTTCAACCCCTGTTAACATGGCATCTTTGCTGTCAAAGCCGCGTATTTTCTTGCCAAATGCAGGTATTGCTTCGCGAATAGCATCAATGGCAAATTGCGGTAACGCGTCACTTAAATCGGTCATTTTGACATTAGGCTTATATGATGGCTCAACATTTTCAAATGGCTTACCAGAACCTGCAGCTAAAAAGTCACCTACCATTTGCGCCGGGGCATCGTAATTACTGCCACCCATAATATAGGCGTGACGCTCTAATTTACGCTGTAATGCGATTCCTTGAAGTGGGTCATTATTAAAGTCGCTTGGATCAATACCGACTACGATAGCGCTGTTAGCATTACGTTCACTGCGCGAGTATTGGCTCATACCGTTAGTGACTACCGCGTGTTCTTCTGAGGTTGCTGCTACAACCACGCCGCCAGGACACATACAAAAACTGTAAACGCTGCGACCACTTTTACAATGATGCACTAGTTTATAATCAGCCGCGCCTAACAAAGGGTGACCTGCATTAATGCCAAAACGGTCTTTGTCGATCATTTCTTGTTTGTGCTCTATACGAAAGCCAATCGAAAATGACTGAGCTTGCATAAATACACCTTTATCATGCAGCATTTGGAAGGTATCGCGGGCACTGTGGCCTATTGCCGCTATAACATGTTTAGAGTGTAAAACTTCACCATTTCTCAGGGTGACACCGGTGACTTGTCGATCGCTAATATTGATTTCATCAACCCGTGTTTCAAAACGTATTTCACCGCCAAGTCGGGTAATCTCACGGCGCATTTTTTCCACCATGGTAACCAACTTGAAGGTACCAATGTGAGGTTTGCTGACATAAATTATTTCAGCCGGCGCACCAGCAGCAACAAACTCTTGTTTTACTTTTAAGCCTTTAAATCCAGGGTCTTTAACTTGGCTATATAACTTACCATCTGAGAATGTACCTGCGCCACCTTCACCAAACTGTACATTCGATTCGGTGTTTAGTTCACTGGTACGCCAAAAGCGAAAGGTATCTTTAGCACGTTCATGAACAGATTTACCGCGTTCTAAAATAATAGGTTTGAAGCCCATCTGTGCCAATATTAGGCCAACAAATAAACCGCAAGGTCCCATGCCTATTACTATCGGCCGCTCGGTTAATCCTGTTGGCGCAGTGGCAACATATTTATAATCAGTGTCTGGTGACACGCGAATATTGTGATCATCGGCAAGGGATGCCAATAACGCTGCTTCGTCAACATCTGTTAAGGCGACATCTAGGGTATAAATTAAGAAAATTGCGTTCTTTTTGCGGGCATCATAACCACGTTTAAATACATGTATATCAATTAGCTGATCCGCTGTAATAGAGAGCCTTTGCAATACGACTTGTTGCAATGCATCTTCACTATGGTCTAGAGGCAATTGTATTTGGTTTAAACGGATCATTATTTACCTAAAAAGAGACTTAAAAAAACAGCGCGTAGTTTACGTGATTTTGACTGAAAATGAAATTAACTATTGAGGTTATATACAAGTAAAACTTCGTCTTTTTTACTGATAGTATATTTATATCAAGGGGGGCTTTAATATTTAGCAATTAATAATTGCTGCAGGGTTTAAGATGCCTCAGGTAGAATGGCCGCCTATTACTTTTTTATTTTTTTGGATCTATTTTAAATGCAAATCAATCGTGTACTTCTAACGGCTATTGGCAGTGTTTTGCTGGCTATGGTGACTATTCAGTCTGGTGCTTCTTTAGCTAAACAACTTTTTCCTATAGTTGGCCCAGAAGGAACAACGGCACTGCGTTTGGGCTTTGCCGCTGCGGTGCTTTGGTTGGTATTTCGTCCGTGGCGTGCCCTACCTCAGGGTAGAGATTGGCAAAGCATTATTATTTATGGTTTGTGTTTAGGTGGAATGAATATTTTGTTCTATTTGTCTATTGCACGAATTCCATTGGGTATAGCAGTAGCGCTTGAATTTACAGGGCCTTTAGCGCTAGCGCTTTTGGGGTCAAAAAGAAAAACTGACCTGCTATGGGTGGGATGCGCTATTGCAGGTATTTTATTGCTGTTACCTGATTCATCCAGTGCACAAGCACTTGATCTTACCGGTGTGTTAATGGCTTTAGGTGCAGGGGCATGCTGGGCTGGATATATTTTGTTTGGTACTCGCACAGGCAAGCAAGCATCGGGTGGTATTACAGTGGCATTGGGTATGACGGTTGCTGCGATTGTGCTGGTTCCTGTTGGCGCCGTGAGTCAGGGGTTAGCGTTAATTAGCTGGGAAGTATTACCATTAGGATTGTTAGTTGGCATATTATCGAGTGCGCTACCTTATTCTTTGGAAATGGTGGCATTAAGAAATATGCCTACTCAAACATTTAGTGTATTGATGAGTCTAGAGCCCGCAATTGCTGCATTGGCTGGTTTTATCATTTTAAGTGAGCTACTGAGTTTACTGCAGTGGTGCGCGATTGGTTTAGTTATTATCGCTTCTGTAGGCAGTAGTTTTACCCCAAAAAAAGTGATTGAGATGGGTGTGTAAAGCTGTATTTTTGATTGCTAGTGGACTACTAATCGTGCCCTATTGTTAGTGGCTATGTTCATCCCTGTTAACTTTTTATAATTGATTTTAGCCGATCAATAAGATCAGAATTTGTAATATGTATATTGGTGAAATATCAAAAAAAGGGTTTATCTATAAAGCGATTTGTTTTTATGAAGAGCGGGGATTGATCCGACAACCTGAAAGAAAAGGTCGTTACAGGTTGTATCTATAAAAAGATATAGGACTGCAGGTGCTAATTAACTAAGCTAAAGCGTTAGGTGTCAGTTTACATCAACTTGAAGGCGTTGTTGTTTATAAAAATGGTCAAGTAGACTGGGTAAATATAAAACTATCTCTATCTGATGTTAGATAGCTATTAGTGAATCAAATTAATAACATCAACAATAAAATAGTCAGTATTGACCGATGTCATGCTCAAATAATATATTAAGAAATACTTGAATATCCCCTAATAGGAAGACGGTAAGCGACATCTTAAATACCCTTAACTTATTTTTCGCGTAAGCGTTGTCCTTTTAGGTGTCTTTAGCACTGGTGGCTGTTATGTAGTAACTCAGCCACCAGTGAGTCTTTTAATCTGCTAAATAATAAGCAATCGTTGAAACAACTCTAACTTGTTTAATGTGCGGATTATTCTTGTCGCGATCATTAATTGAAAATTGTCCCTGTGAAGCCTGTTTAATCTTACCTAGCTGGCTGTTTGAGTCAGTAGCAAACTTCTCTGCAACCATACGGGCATTGGTGGTTGATTGCTCAATCATTTGTGGTTTGATTTCATTTAGTCGAGTAAAGATATACTCAACCTGCGCCTTGTAATCATTTTGGCTAAATACAATGCCCCTTTTACCAAGATCTGTGAGTTTAGGCATGGCATCGCGCACTAACTGGATACTTTTAGAGTAAACGGTAATGGTTTGCAGTGCAGTGTAACGGAACTCAAAGTCTTGCTGCCCACCATATTGTTGTGCCAACTTGTCATTGATAGTGGGTGCTGAAAAACTGACTTCATCAGCAGCGATATTTTGTGATGTCAGAAAGCTAATAACTTGCTGTGCCTGTGTATCAACCTGATTATACAAACCTTCAATGTCATTACTGGCAGCGGTAAATTGAATCGGCCATATAACAATGTCCGCAGGATATTCAGCTTCAGCTAAGCCTTTTACTGTGACGCTGCGGTCATAGGTTTTTACTTCAATTAAGGCCTGTTTTACCAACATGCCAAAAACGGTGAAGCTGATAACCAGCATTATCCCCAGAATTGTTGCACTTGATTTTTGCATTGATCTTCCTTAATGACGGTTGACAAAATTGTGATTGTTAAATTAATCGTACGCAATATACTCAATTGGCTAATTGAATATATCTAGCTAAGATAAGTTGATGCCATTCCAAAGGACTGACAATGCCCGCCACGCTATTGAATCAAGATTCAGAACAGATCAAATTAGCCTTACCGTCTGCTGTTATTGCCTGGCGTAAAACAGTCTTTGAACGCATTTTTAGCATTTTATCCCTCATTTGTATCCCCGTTTATATTACCAGTGTTTATTTGTGTATTACGATGAGTTACTGGGAATTAGTGATATTTGATACGTTTGCCTATGCTGCTTTTTTGACTGTGACCTTTGGCTCCTTTATCCCACTCAAGATTCGATTTTTTATCGGTTGTGTAATGACTTATTTCATTGGGGTCGCCTTTCTGCTTGCTATCGGTCCTTCTGGAGCAGGTTTTTTTTGGTTGTTTATTTACCCTCTAATCAGCTTTTCTTTATTGGGTAACAAAGCAGGTTATATTGCTCAAATTATTAATTTTTTTACCTTAGCCGTGATAGGTTTATTTTTTTACCACCAGATGTTGTTGTGGCCAGAAATAGAAGGCTACACATTTTTTATTTGGTGCGTAGTATCTATTAACTTCATGGCGACCAATATTTTTGTGATGTCGATTAGTGGTTATTTATTATCTGTAACAGAGAAGAACTTGCAACAAACCCAGTCATCTCGTTACGCCTTCGTTGTTGGCTTAGCCACATTGTCAGAATCATATAATCCAGACATTAAATCACATATTCACCGTGTGGCGATGTATGTTCAAATTTTAGCCACGCAACTGGCGAAGACTGCATCTAGTCATAATGAAATGGTTGAAAAAATAGATGATCTCATGCTGGCTAGTATGCTTCATGATGTTGGAATGCGTGAGGTCCCAGAGCGATTATTGTGCTACAAAGGCAAAATATCTCTAGATGATTTTGAAGAGATAAAACGGCATTGTGTCAGCGGTTCCTCTTTACTAAAAGGCTTACAAAATTACCACTCTAATGGTGAGTTGTTATTAATGGCGAGGGATATGGCTTTGTATCACCATGAAAATTGGGATGGGTCAGGATATCCACAAAATATGATGGGTACTCTTATTCCGCTAGGTGCCCGTCTTATGCGATTAATTGATGTGTATGATGGCATGACGAGTGAACGAAGCTATCAGCAAGTAATGGGTCATAATGCTGCAATTGAGTTTATTAAGCAGCAGTCAGGTATATTGTTTGATCCTAGTGTTGTTAACGCCTTTTTACATGTAACTGAAGATTTTGCCACACTTAACCCAGAGTAAGCCCGGGGTATAGACATAAAAAAAACCAGCGTTAAACACTGGTTTTTTATGATTACAATCGCGATGACAATTTACAAACGATAAAGCAGATTACGGTTAAGCAAGTTTTGCTTTACGGTCGCGAGAAGCTTGAGCTAAGTCACGCAGTAATTTTTCAGAGTCGTCCCAATGTAAACATGCATCGGTAATACTTTGACCGTATGTTAGCGGTTGGTCTTCAATCACTTTCTGATTACCTTCAATCATAAAGCTTTCTGCCATTATTCCAGCTATGGCGGTTGAGCCTTCGCGTAGTTGTGCGATAATGCTTTCGGCAACATTTAATTGATTTTTATGATTTTTCTGGCTATTACCATGACTAAAATCAATCACTATACGTTGGCTAATACCAACATCTTCAAGTTGCTTACGCACGGCTTCTATATCAGCTGCTTGATAGTTAGGCTGTTTACCACCACGTAAAATAATGTGGCCATAAGGGTTTCCATGGGTGCGGTAAACCGCCATTGCGCCATCTTTATCTGGTGAATAAAATATATGCGGCACTTGGGCTGCACGAACGGCATCAACGGCTATGTTGATATTGCCGTCAGTGCCATTTTTAAAGCCTACAGGACACGATAAAGCCGATGCCATTTCACGGTGAATTTGGCTTTCTGTGGTGCGTGCACCAATAGCGCCCCAGGTGATAAGGTCGGCAATGTACTGACCATTTACCATGTCTAAAAATTCAGTGGCTATAGGTAGCTTTAATTCAGTGATTTGTTGTAGCAGTTGACGTGCCATACGTAAGCCTTTATTAGGGCTGAAGCTGCCGTCTAAGTCAGGATCTGAAATCAGACCTTTCCAACCTACAATGGTTCGAGGCTTTTCAAAATAGACTCGCATAACAATGCATAAGTCATCTTTTAATTCATGGTGTAATGTCGATAAACGCTGGGCATAATCTAGTGCGGCTTTAGTGTCATGAATCGAGCAAGGTCCAATAATCACCAACAAGCGTTGGTCTTCACCAGAAATAATAGCTTCTACTTCTCTACGCTGCTGAACAAGGTAGTCAGCGGCATTTTGAGTAAGCGGGTATTCAGACGCAAGTTGTGCGGGTGAAATTACTTTGCATAATAGGGATGTGCGTAGTTCATCTGTTTTAATCGTCATTCATCTTACCGCTAAATCGTGAGATGCTTATTTGCACCATAATGGAGGCGATTATAACCTCAAATGTGCTGACGATGCGAGTTTCAGAGGTCAACTAATGCTTGAAAAATATCAATGATCTTCAACGGTAAATCCGATTAGGCCCTTTTCACATGCTTTCGAATAAATTCCGGTCAACTTTTGGGATAGCTTTAACGAATACTTCTTCATTATATAGATGAAATATTCGTCAAATCAGCCGTGTTAGAGATTGTTCTATATTAAAGACAACCTAGAACATGTGGCGCTCTAATCCTGTAATATCAAGAATTTTAGTCGCTATCTCTTCTACTGAATGATTAGTGGTATTCACAAAGGGAATACGCTCTCTTTTATACAGCATTTCAACTTCTTTGACTTCTAAACGGCATTGTCTAAGCGATGAATAGCGGCTATTTTCCATGCGACTTTGACGAATTTCATGTAAACGGTTGGGATCAATGGTTAAACCAAATAATTTAGACTTATTACGTTTAAGGGCATCGGGTAGTTTAAGGTTATCCATATCATCTTCAGTAAAAGGATAATTCGCTGCTTTTATACCAAATTGCATTGATAAGTAGAGACTTGAAGGAGTTTTTCCACATCGCGATACCCCTAAAAGAATGATGTCTGCTTTATCCATATGTTTCATGGTTTGGCCGTCATCGTTTTCCATTGAAAAGTTAATCGCTTCAATTCGAGCTTCATAACTGTGGTTAGCTTTACCATGAGTTCGATGTAAAGCGGGCTTAGCTTCAACACCTAAATGTTGTTCTAATGGCGCAACAAAGGTGTTCAAAAAATCATAATCCATCCCTTCTGACGAGAATATGACATTCCTGATGTCGGGGTTAACGATAGAATGGAACACCAAGGGTCTTTCTCCTGTGGTAATAAAACTATCATTTATTTGAATCTTCACTTTTTCTGCTTTTTGGAGCGTTTCGACAAACGGAATGGTAAGTGCTTCAAATTGAATAGGAAATTGCGATAGTACCGCATGACCAAAAACCTCAGCTGTGATCGCCGTCCCATCTGAGATGTAGAATACTTTAGGTGCCATAATGACCTCTTGTAGTAATAAAATTACAAATAAAATTAATTATTTACGCGTCTTATAGGGGAGTGTAAAATGCTGCTGCCCTTATGTGAAGTGGCCACTGAAATAAAAACTTGCGGAGATAAAACTGTGCAGCAATACGTACTCTGGTATCAAGAATTAGGCATGGGTGATGTGAACAAGGTCGGCGGTAAAAACGCATCCCTTGGAGAAATGATCAGTAATTTAGCCAATGCAGGCGTTCAAGTACCTGGTGGTTTTGCAACTACCTCTCATGCGTTTAATGAGTTCCTTGAGCAAAGTGGTGTTAATCAAAAGATTTACGACCTACTCGAAACCTTAGATGTAGACGATGTAACCGCGCTAGCTAAAGCCGGTGCACAGATTAGACAGTGGGTTATTGAAACTCCATTCCATCCAGAATTTGAAGCCGCCGTTCGTGAAGCTTACGAGCAGTTAGCTAGCGAAACTTCAGAGGCTTCATTTGCCGTGCGTTCATCGGCAACCGCTGAAGATATGCCAGACGCTTCATTCGCTGGTCAGCAAGAAACCTTCCTAAACGTCAAAGGCTACGATGCGGTCATTCTTGCTATTAAGCATGTGTTTGCTTCGCTCTTTAACGACCGTGCAATTTCATACCGAGTTCACCAAGGTTATGAGCACCAAGGTGTGGCATTGTCAGCCGGTATTCAACGTATGGTTCGCTCAGACAAAGCGGCGTCAGGTGTGATGTTTACCATGGACACTGAATCAGGTAACAACGACGTTGTCTTTATCACTTCATCATTTGGTTTAGGTGAAATGGTTGTGCAGGGCGCGGTTAACCCAGACGAATTTTACGTTCACAAACCAATTTTAGCGCAAGGGCATCAAGCCGTTGTGCGCCGTAATATCGGCAGCAAGTTAATTCAAATGGTTTACTCTGATGAAACATCTCACGGTAAACAAGTTAAAATTGAAGATGTTGCTGCTGATCAGCGCCGTATATTTTCAATCAATGATGCTGAAGTGATGGAACTGGCGAAACAAGCCGTTATTATCGAAAAGCATTATGGCCGTGCAATGGATATTGAATGGGCAAAAGATGGAAACGACGGTAAGTTATATATCGTTCAAGCCCGTCCTGAAACCGTGCGTAGCCGTGAAGATGTTCAACTGATTGAGCGTTACCATTTAAAAACCAAAGGCGATGTGATCTGTGAAGGTCGCGCGATTGGTCATAAAATTGGTTCAGGTGTAGCAAAAGTATTAACATCAATTGCTGACATGGATCAGATTCAACCAGGTGATGTGTTAGTTACCGACATGACAGACCCTGATTGGGAACCTATCATGAAGCGTGCTAGTGCGATCGTCACTAACCGTGGTGGCCGTACGTGTCACGCAGCAATTATTGCGCGTGAGCTAGGCGTTCCTGCTGTTGTAGGTTGTGGCAACGTCACTGATTTAATTAAAAACGGCGAACTCGTTACCGTTTCTTGTTCTGAAGGTGATACCGGCTTTATTTACTCAGGTAAGCAAGAGTTTGAAATCGTCACCAACCGTGTAGATACATTGCCAGATTTACCAATGAAAATCATGATGAACGTTGGTAACCCTGACCGTGCATTTGATTTTGCTCGTTTACCTAACGAAGGTGTAGGTCTTGCGCGCTTAGAGTTTATTATCAACCGTATGATTGGTATTCACCCTAAAGCTTTGCTTGAGTTTAATCAGCAAAGTGCTGAGTTGCAGACCGAAATCAACGAGATGATTGCTGGTTATGACTCTCCTGTTGAGTTCTATATCGCACGTTTAGTTGAAGGTATAGCGACTATCGCTTCGGCTTTCTACCCGAAAAAAGTGATTGTACGCATGTCAGACTTTAAGTCTAACGAGTACGCTAACTTAGTCGGTGGTGAACATTATGAGCCAGAAGAAGAAAACCCAATGTTGGGCTTCCGTGGTGCGAGTCGTTATATCTCTGAATCATTCCGCGATTGTTTCGCGTTAGAGTGTGAAGCGATTAAACGCGTGCGTAATCAAATGGGCTTAACTAACGTTGAAGTGATGATTCCATTTGTACGAACCCTAGGCGAAGCAGCTCAAGTTATCGACTTGCTTAAAGAAGAAGGCTTAGAGCGCGGTAAAGATGGATTACGCGTTATTATGATGTGTGAATTACCCTCTAACGCATTACTTGCTGAACAGTTCTTAGAGTACTTTGATGGCTTCTCAATCGGCTCTAATGATTTAACGCAGTTAACCTTAGGTCTTGATCGTGACTCTGGCATTATCAGCCATCTATTCGACGAGCGTAATCCAGCCGTGAAAGCACTATTAGCTATGGCAATTAAAGCGGCTAAAGACAAAGGTGCTTACGTGGGTATTTGTGGCCAAGGCCCATCTGACCATGCTGACTTTGCACAATGGTTAGTCGAGCAAGGTATCGATAGTGTATCACTTAACCCGGATACTGTGATTGACACTTGGTTGTACTTAGCAAAAGAACACGCTTAATCAATTAAACTTATCAAAATAGCTGATTTGTATTCGATTTAGCATTTAGCTTCGAAGCCAATAACAGCTATTTTTATCAAGTTGATACAAAAGCCGCTATTTAGCGGCTTTTTTTTGTTTATAATGGCTGCAACTAATAATAAATAATAAGTCTGCCATGTTACCTCTACTTTCACACAAACAAACTTTAGAACCGATTTATCTAGCGTATTTAGACGTGCTGGAACAAAGTGATTTTAATGGTGAAATCGACAAACGATATAGCGCCAGACTTATTCAAGCCACCGATAATTCTGTTTATCAATTTTTGCCTCAAGCTGTTATTTATCCTGCCAGTCAAAAAGACGTTGAGCTGGTGTTACGCTTGGCTGCAAAACCTGAATTTAGTGCGGTGACATTCAGCGCCCGTGGTGGTGGAACCGGCACCAATGGTCAATCATTAACTCATGGGCTTATTTTAGACGTATCCCGTCATATGAACCAAGTGATCGAGGTTAACGCCAAAGAGGGATGGGTGAAGGTACAGGCGGGGGTGGTAAAAGATGCGTTGAATGATGCACTCAGACCCCATGGCTACTTTTTCAGTCCTGACTTATCCACATCAAACCGTGCAACCATTGGCGGAATGGTTAACACAGATGCTTCAGGTGCCGGGTCGTTAGTATATGGTAAAACCTCTGATCATATTTTAGGTCTTACCAGTGTATTAATCGACGGTAGTGTTTTAACGACTCAACCTATTAATCAAGATTCAACCCATTCTTCACCGACAGAAAATGCACTAGCAGATAGTATTATTGGCAAAGTAGCTGATATTTGTCGTGATAAGCGTGAATTAATCGATAACCGTTTTCCTAAATTAAATCGCTTTTTAACTGGTTATGATTTAAAGCATGTCTGGGACGATACCTTAAGTCAATTTGATTTATCACGTATTCTTGCTGGGTCAGAAGGCACACTTGCGGTGATCACCGAAGCTAAATTAAATATCACACCACTGCCCACCACGCGGATGATGGTCAATATAAAGTATGATTCGTTTGAGTCCGCGTTACGCCATGCTCCGTCATTAGTTCAAGCCAAAGCCACAGTAGTTGAAACCGTTGACTCCAAGGTATTAAACCTAGCAAAAAAAGATATTATTTGGCATTCGGTGGCAGATTTAATTCAAGATGTGCCTAACAAGGTTATTGAAGGATTAAATATGGTTGAGTTTGCCGGGGATGATGCTGACGTTCGTGCCAAAGTGGCCAGTTTAGAAGCGGTATTAACCCAGCAACTTAGTGGCGAGTTATATGGGCTTGTTGGTTTTCAAATAACCAGCGATAAACCCAGTATCGAGCAAATATATGGTATGCGTAAAAAAGCGGTAGGTTTACTTGGCGCCACTAAAGGTCGCCGTAAACCTATTGCTTTTGCCGAGGACACCGCGGTGCCACCTGAAAATTTGGCCGACTTTATTATGGAGTTCCGAGCTCTGTTAGATGGCCATAAATTGCAATATGGCATGTTTGGCCATGTAGATGCTGGTGTTCTGCACGTTCGCCCAGCCCTTGATATGTGTGATGAGGCCGATGAAAAGCTATTAAAGGTTATTTCTGATCAAGTGGCTGCATTGACCCTTAAGTACGGCGGCTTGATGTGGGGCGAGCACGGAAAAGGTGTACGCGGCGAGTATGGTCCTGCGGTTTTTGGTGACGAGTTATATGGCGTACTTCAATATATAAAAGGCTTATTTGATCCAGATAATCGTTTAAACCCTGGTAAGTTAGTTGCCCCAGCACAATCTGGTCCATTGATGTTTAATGTTGATAGCGCCAAACGAGGCAGTTTTGACAGACAAATTCCAGTGGTAGTGCGTGACGCTTTTCCCGATGTGATGAATTGTAACGGCAATGGCTTGTGCTTTAACTACAGTGCTTATTCGCCTATGTGCCCATCTTTTAAAGTCACAGGTGACAGAATTCAATCGCCTAAAGGGCGTGCGGGATTAATGCGAGAGTGGTTAAGGTTACTTGAAGCTGAAGGTGTTGATGTCAAAGCGTTAGCCGCATCAAAGTCATTAAGCTTATTGCAACGGGTGCAAAATACCATTAATGCTAAACGTGATTATGACTATTCACATGAGGTGATGGAGTCTTTAAAAGGGTGTTTAGGCTGTAAAGCGTGTTCTAGTCAGTGTCCGGTAAAAGTCGATGTGCCGAAATTTAGGGCACAATTTTTTGACATTTATTACAAACGTTATTTACGTCCGGCTAAAGATTATTTAGTTGCCGGCATTGAAGACTCGCTGCCATTAATGGCCTCAATGCCAAAAGTGACCAACCTTGCGTCACAAAATCCATTAAGCCAATGGATCATTAAGAAAACGATTGGTTATGTCGATTCACCCCAGTTGTCAGTCCCGACATTAAAGCAACGTTTAGATGGTCACCCAAGTAGGGGTTATGACCTAGATGCTTTATACAGTATCCCTGAAGCTGATCGCGCCCAATACGTACTTGTTGTACAAGATCCGTTTAACTCTTTTTATGATGCCGATATTGTGTATCGTTTTATTCAGTTAATCGAAAAGCTAGGCTTTAAACCAGTTTTATTACCCTTTAAACCTAATGGTAAGCCTAGCCATATCAAGGGCTTTTTGTCTAAGTTTGCTAAAACTGCTCAAGACAGTGCTGACTTTTTGAATAAGGTGCATTCCCTTGGAATGCCGATGGTCGGTTTAGATCCCGCTTTAGTATTGTGTTACCGAGACGAATACCATGAAGCTTTGGGGAAAAAGCGTGGCGACTTTGAAGTAAAACTCGCTAATGAGTGGTTAGTTACCGCAATTGAACATTTACCTAAAATCATTAAGCAGACACCAGCAGAGTTTACCTGGTTTAGCCACTGTACCGAATCAACGGCTAAACCCAATACAGGTAAGGAATGGCAAACTATTTTTAGTCACTTTGGTGCTAAGGTAAGTAGTTTAAATCTAGGCTGCTGTGGTATGGCGGGCACATACGGTCATGAATTAGAAAATCTTGAGCGGTCTAAAGCGTTATTTGACATGTCTTGGCAATCAAGTATTGATAAAGTGGCTCAAAAGAGCCAGGTTTTAGTGTCAGGTTATTCATGCCGAAGCCAGGTTAAACGGTTTGCCAAATTTAATCCAAAGCACCCAATAGAAGCATTGCTAGCTTTGCTTGATAATAACTAGGTAGTGATGAAATGATAGATAACGAGACTGAAACAATGCCATCTATTGAGCAATTCACCCATAAAGACGGGGCGAAGTTATGCAGTGATGAGGTGTTATTCAGTATTTTATCTGATGGTAGTTGGCTGTATCTTAACAGTCCGCTACCGACTAAATTTGCGCGAATGTTTAGTCATATTTTACATTGCATCGATACTGAGTACTTCTTAATTACTCCTGTCGAAAAGGTGAAAGTATCTGTTGAAACCTGGCCACTGTTAATGGTTGATGTCGATAAAACAGAGCAAGGTTTTTGCTTTAAATCTAACCTTGATACTGACTTTAACGTGATACCATCAGATATTGAATTGGAACAGCAGGGAATTTTTGTAAGCCTTCCTAGGGGATTAACAGCAATATTAAACCGCGCTTGCTATTACCGATACATTAATGAACATGTCGATTTTGACTAAAATACTGTTTTGTAGCGTATGCTTTAACGTAAGTTTATACGATATGTTTTATGAGTGAAAATTGATCTTGGGAGTATCTGCAGTACAAACGCAGCGAGGAGGCATTAATTGAAACGATTCGAAAGTTTAAATTACTTGGTATCTCATTTAAATTTGACGTTGCAGCAAGCGTTAGATGCGCGCCTCAAGCGATATGAGTTAGATATTAAGCTATGGCCAGTATTGTTTACCCTGTGGCAAGAAGAAGGCTTGAGTCAAACAGAACTGTCTAAACGATGTGATGTAGCTAATTACACCATGACGCGGTTACTTGATCAGTTGCAAGTGCAAGGGTTCGTCACTCGCCACCAAGAAGCCGATAATCGGCGCGCATTTCAAATTTATTTAACCGACAACGGTAAAGCCTTAGAGCATGACCTCATCCATGAAGCAGAATGGGTCAATGAGCAATTTTTGGAGCAACTGACCTATACTGAGCAACAAGAGTTAATGCGTTTGTTAAATAAAATCAACAAAACATGCTAAAATCTCAACGTTTTCAATTATAATAATACATTAATAATCAATAAATATTGAAAATGGAATAGCCAATCATGGTTGATGAAAATAGTATTATTGCTGAAACAGAACGTTTAATTTTGCGTCCTTTTACAATTTCTGATGTGCCTAGCCTTTTTTTACTGAATAGTATTCCAGAAATTCTTACCTATATTCCTGCAGAGCCAATGACTCAAGAGTCGCAAGCGGTAGATATTTTTGAAAATGTGATTACTGCAGACTATCAACTACATGGGTTTGGCCGCTGGGCGGTACATCATAAAGCAGATAATAAGGTCATTGGTTTTTGTGGGCCTAAATATTTACCTGAGTTTGATAAGGTAGAATTGGGTTACCGTTACTTACCAGAGTATTGGAAAAAGGGAATTGGTTATGAAGCGGCACAAGCTGCAATTAACACATTCAAGCCATCATATGGAATTGAACTTGCTATAGCATTAATTTTGCACGGAAATGTTGGCTCAGAAGCGGTAGCTAAAAAGGTGGGAATGTCAGTCTTTGAACAGAGCGAGTATTATGGTCATAAAGTGCATGTTTATCAGCGCGATTTATAAATACCATTGATGATAATTTTAGATACAAAAAAACCAGCTATGTTAGCTGGTTTTTATTTTGCTTGATGCAATAGTGTACTAATCTTAATATTCTAGCTTTCTGAGCAATAGCATTAACTATTCGTCTGCGTGGTCGCAAGTATCATTGGTACAATGGCCGTAAAGGTACAAGCTGTGGTGAGTTAATTTAATATTATGACGCATCGCAATTTCATCCTGGCGACGTTCAATAACATCATCAGAGAACTCGATAACTTTGTCACAGGTTAAGCACACTAAATGGTCGTGGTGCTTTTGAGTCGACATTTCAAATACCGCTTTACCCGACTCAAAATGGTGACGGTTAAGAATACCCGCATCATCAAATTGGTTAAGCACGCGGTAAACAGTGGCTAAACCTATTTCTTCACCAACTTCGAGTAATCGCTTGTACAAGTCTTCTGCACTGATGTGTTGATTTTCAGGGTTTTGCATTAGCTCTAGAATTTTAACTCTTGGCAGGGTAATTTTTAAACCGGCTTTTTTAAGCGCTTGATTTCCATCTGTCATTGCTAATCTCTTGATTGCAGAACCAATCGGTTCATCCGTGGGTAATTAATTCATTATATGTGTTGAATCGGAAAACTTAAACCTCTTAAACTGCTTAATCGACTTATTAGCCCAAAAATCGTCGTTATTAACGACGCTTAGTAAATAATTAGCTTATTTGTGACAGTAGGCTTACTTATACTAAGGGATTATTGCCATTAATGGTCTTTGGATTAACATTAGAAAATATGTTTTATTTAGTCTATTGAAATAAATAAAGCTAAAAATGATTGAAGTTAGTTGCAGGTTAAACCCTGCTATTGATAGTGTAAGCTTGATTATTTAGCCTGCTATTTGGCTGGCAGCGGCAGAGCTAATTCATTATATAACCTAAAAATACACCCTAATAATAAAAAGGAACCACCATGTACCGGAATATTGTCGTGTTAACCGGCGCAGGCATTTCTGCAGAGTCAGGTATTCGCACTTTTCGTGATCAAGATGGTTTATGGGAGCAGCATCACATAGAAGACGTGGCGACACCTGAAGGCTATGCGAAAGATATTGCATTAGTTGAGCGATTTTATAATAACCGTTGGACACAATTACACTCAGGTGAAGTATGTGAAAATTTGGCTCATATTGCCTTGGCCAAGTTAGAGGCTGAGTTTAAGGGCAATCTACTGGTCATCACCCAAAATGTAGACGACTTGCATGAACGTGCTGGTTCAAGACGTTTATTGCATATGCACGGGGAATTATCCAAAGGTCGATGCCCTAAATCACTGCAAACATTTATTTTGCGCGAACCCTTTGGTCCCGACAATTGCTGTACCTGCTGTATTCCTGCAATGCGTTTACGGCCACATATTGTCTGGTTTGGTGAAATGCCTTTCGGAATGGACCGAATACATGATGCACTCGACCGCTGCGACCTATTTATCGCTATCGGCACTTCCGGTACGGTTTATCCTGCAGCAGGTTTTGTTGATAGCGCTAATCATCATGGCGCGCAAACCGTTGAGGTTAATCTTGTTGCCCCCGACAGACATAGTCAATTCCAATACCATTTTACCGGTAAAGCAGGGGACATTATGCCCCAGCTAGTGGACAATATTTTACAGGGTAAAACCATTGGTAGTGAGTCAACATAGTCATGTGTACCAATTCCGTAGATATTAAGTCAATAGATTCTGAAACAATAGATAATGAGTCCGTGAGCACTGAGCACACATGCATTGATGGTGAGTTATCCCATAGGCTAGCTATCATTATGCGTGGCTTACCCGGAAGTGGTAAATCCCATTGGATAGAACAATTCATTCAATCGCAACCTTTATCTGTTGCGTTGCAAATTAAGCAATATGGTTATTTCTCAACCGATAGTTTATTTGTTGTTGAGGGGCTGTATCAATTTGATATCAGTAAATTATCTGAATATCATCAAATTAATTTAAGCTTATTCATTGAGGCCTTATCAAGAGGTGAACCCATAGTGATATGTGATAATACCAATGTGTGTCATTGGGAATATATCGCTTATAAAACTGCTGCTGTCGCTTTAGGGTATAAGGTGAAAATTGTTATAGCTGGTGACCCAAAATCAGAGTCGCATCAACTCCTGTGCGCACAGCGAAACAAGCATAATGTTCCTTTGAAGCATATTCAAAGAATGGGAAGAATATTTGAAATATAGTAACAACAGATTATATTAGCCAGACTAACCTGTTGTTATTGTATTATAAATTGTGTTGTTTTTGTGATTTAGATATTATTTAAAAATACATCTGACGTATTTGTGCATTGAAAATTTAATCGTTTTACATTTTCTTCTCAAGAATGTGTACACTTGATTGTAGTTGATTCCACATTCTACATCGAAGTGAAACACTCCATCAATTAAGCCGGAATCCAGCTGGAAAATAACATTGCTACCAAATACGCAATTTATATTGGTCAGGGTAAAGCGCTATATTATTATCTAAAACAGATAGTAATATTTTACCAATACATCCTTTGTAATTACTTGTTTAGCAATTGCATCCTTTTGGGGGTGTGGTTTTGTGTCTATTCTCATGTTTATGTTCTGAAACTTTTTTAGATGTTGTTTTTTATTATTTGTTGCTGCAACATATTGGGGTAAATTTATTTTACTAGGTAGTTAGTTTACATACCTATTGATAATATTAAGGGATTAACCTGCACTTATGGATAAGAGTAAAGTACCAAATCAACCAATTGATGATAAAACTTTTGTTGCTGGAATAACCCAACCGAAAAAGGTTAATAATGAAGTAAAGTTAATTGGAAAGTGTTTTAAACAACGCTACCTAATCGAGACTAAAATTGGTCATGGTGGTATGAGTGACATATATCGTGCTAAAGATCTTTATCTGGAATCACTCAAGATCCCTGAGCCTTATGTGGCAATTAAGGTATTGTTATCACAATTTTCTAATGTTGAGGAAGCCCAACAAGTCTTAATTAAAGAGTCAGTCCAGACTCAGCAGCTCTCGCATCCTAATATTATTCGTGTCTATGATGTTGATACCGATGATGGTTATCATTTTATGGTAATGGAATGGTTAGATGGTGAAACATTAGAGCAAGTTATTAAACGGTCTAAACCATTAGGCATTAACTTTAACGGTACAATAAAATTAGTTGAACAAATTGCTTCAGCTCTCTCATATGCCCATCAGCAAGGTATTGTTCATACAGATTTAAAACCTTCAAATGTATTTTTAACTCGTCAAGGTAATATCAAAATATTTGACTTTGGAGTTGCCAAAAGTTTTCAACACAATGTAGACCAATATGCACTTGCTGAAACAGACCATGACTCATCTTTAACTGGATACACTCCTGCGTATGCTAGTTTTGAACAGTTAGCTGGCGAAGACGCTTGTGCCGCAGATGATATTTTTGCTTTTTCATGTATTGTTTATGAGCTGCTAACAAGTAAACATCCTTACCAAAGAGTCGCTGCTAACGAAATCGAATTAACTAAAACTAAGCTGATTAAACCAAAACATATCAGTTTAGGCTTATGGTTGACTTTGAAAAAAGGTCTGGCTATTAAAAAAGCGCAAAGAGTGGATTCGGTAAAGAATATAATTGATAAATTTCAAAGCAAAAGCTGGCCTATCACCACAGCTGTTGCTTCGGTATTAGCGCTCACGATAATTGGAGTACTTGTTCAGCTTAGTCATAAACAAGAAATTTTAGCTTTACAAAGCAGACTAGTGCAGAGCACTCAAGCGCAAAACGATATACAAGCCTATGAATTCTTACCAGCATCTTCAGTTTTAGCCCGCATTGAAGAGATCCCTTCCGACAAACTATTAATTCGAAATGGCTTATTGAGAAAGCATCAGAAATCAATATTAGATACTCTTGAACAACAAATTGAATCACTCCCTAAGAGCAGTAATGGATTATATCAAGACTACAAAAAAATAGAATCAATGATAAGTAATGTGTCTAGTTATTACCCTGATTCGGTTCGTTTATTACAAATTAGTAATCAAGCGCAACGTAGTAAGCAATCTGTTATAGATTCATTGTCAGAACGATTAACCGTGTTGTTATCACAGTCTCGATATAATGAAGAGGGTGATAATAATATTCAAACTATTATAGAAGGCTTAGCGTTTATTGAACCTGAATATCAATATAGCCCAAGTGAAGCTGATTTTAATTTATATTCACAAGCATTTGCTACAGCTTTAAAGTCTCATAATGTTAAACAACTAAATACATTAATTATTACCGGTGAGGTTATATTTTCGAATCAACCTTTAGCTAAACCTCTTATTGAATATGGATCGGAGTTACGGGTAGCTGTTAGAAAACTAAGTGATTACAACGATGCTAAAGCCAAGGGGCTTGTTGTTGATTATCCTTACTCTGCTGCTGAAGTTTATTATCGCGATACTTTTAATAAACTCACCATACGATTAGATAGCATCAATGAACCAAAAACCTTACATGCTTTTGATCAAGAAGTGCGAGATTTAGCGACTAATTTACCTGAGGATTTTGAACCATTATTAACACTTGATAAGCGTTTAGCAGCCTCGTTTTTACGCCAAGCAAACATATTTTTAGATAAACAATATTTGAAAACCGCTCGTGAATTATTTGCCAGAGGTAATGAAATGTACGAACGCTTGAATGGTGTACAGCGGTTATAAATGTCAACAGATGGTAAGTTTAACCTTGTAGAGTATGGGTGACGTAGAAAAAATGGAATTAACTTTAGAAATTGTCAGTTATCACCGATTATCTCCCGAACAGATAACAACCAAAAATGTTATGCAATCTTTAACTATGGGGCGAGCAGAAACCTGTGATTGGTATTTACCTGATCCTGAAAAAGTTGTGTCAGGAACACATGCTCGCATTTCTAGGCGTGAAGATGGTTTTTATATTGAAGATTTATCGACCAATGGACTGTTTGTAAATAGAGCTGTCGATGCTCTTGGTGCAAAAGCATTACACAGAATTGACCATCAAGATTTATTCACTTTTGGTGACTATGAGGTTAGCGCTGCTCTTGTTTCTAATAATAAAATAATCAGTAAGCCATTAAATAACGCTGACATGAACCAGATAAACAATTTGGCCGTTTCGTCGAATAATTTGCAGGCGAATTTAAATGTAACTCAAAAGCAGCAATCTCCGAGCATTAATGAACCCTCGGGCAACGGAGTGACAGGTTTTGATGCACACAGGCTTTTGAATCAATCAAGTCAAAAAACAGCACTTTTCTCAGATATTAATGCAGACTTACAGGACCATTTTCAACCGCCTAGCTCAAGCATACCGGAAGAATGGGATAAAGATTTTTTTGGGCCGTCAGATGCAAATGTTATTGAGTCGCCGAAAGGACAAGCTCAAACACAACCTGTGAGAGAGTCTGTTCCAGCCTATGATTTTAACTCTTCAGCGAATCAGCCTTCGCAAAACAATACCACTCAAGCCGCTTTACAGGCGAATTCTTTGACTCAAGCTTTTTTTAAAGGGCTGGGTGTTGATGAGCAAAATTATACCAAATTCTTGAATGAAACATTGATGTTGGAGCTAGGGCAAAGCATGCACCTAATGTTAACTGGTTTAATGGATTCATTGCGACAACGCTCTCAATTAAAAATGGAGTTTAGAATTAACCACACTACTTTTCAGCAAAGAGAAAATAATCCGTTAAAGTTTTCGGCCAACATCGATGATGTTTTTCGAAATTTATTTCTTAGTAAAAGTGCAAGTTTTTTGTCCTCACAGCAAGCAATTATTGAAGCCTTTAATGATGCCAGAAAACACGATATAGCACTGACATCAGGCACTATAGGTGCACTTCAAGGTTTATTAAACCAATTAGCACCAGAGCTTATTGAGCAAAAAAGTCAAAGCCAGTCTTTTGCCGATATGTTGCCAGGACAGAAGCAAAGTCGACAGTGGAAAGTATATAAAAGCTTACATCAAGATTTGAAAAATGAATTTATGCAAGACAAACATGCTGCATTGTCAGATGATTTTGTTAAAGCCTATGACAATAAACTTAAGTTATTATAAATAGTTGGAGACGACTCAATGAACCTTAAATCAAGTATTTATCACATTTTCATCGTTAGCTTGTTGCTTGTTAATACTGGCTGTAAAACCATCAATGCAGTAGTGCCAGCCTCTACAGATATTACTTTTCAAGCCAGTGCAGATATTAATCCTGACATTAATCTTCGTCCGTCGCCTGTAGTGGTAAAAATATTCGAGTTATCTTCCAGAACAATCTTTGATACTCAAGACTTTTTTACCTTATATGAAGATGCAGAAGCAGTGTTGGGACCCGACTTAATCCGTAAAGATGAATTGGAGTTGCAGCCTTCAGAAATCAGAGAGTACCCAATGAGTTTGGGTCATAACACTCGCTATGTTGGTGTGGTTGTCGCTTATAGAGATATTGATTCCTCGCGTTGGCGATCTGTTGTTGCTGTAGATCCGACAGGGTATGATAATTTCATCATTAATATTGAGCAAATAGCTGTATATAGCAAAGAAGATTAGTCACTTAAGCAAGCATATTCAAAGTTTGAATATCAGTAGTAGACGTTAATAATAGGGAAGTTATGAGCGATTTTAGCCCAATAGCATGGACCGAAGGGATGTTTTTACGCCCTCAACATATGCAGCAACAAGAGCGTTTTTTACAGTATCAACAAACACGTGTTGTTAATAAACTGAATCCATTTGCCTGGGGGGTGACAAGTGTAGACATTAACTACAGTTTGTTGCCTTTAGGGCAGTTTGGCTTAGACCGTATTGAATGTATGTTTCAAGATCATTCGTTAGCGCTTATGCCTGAACAAAGCCCATTACCTAAAGTGATTACTGTGCCAGCGGGTACCCTTGATCAACTTATTTATATTGTACTGCCTGTCACAAAAAGCAATGGTTTAAATATTTCATCAATTGAGCAAAATCAAATCACCCGTTATATTTTTGATGATCATAATATTGTCGACACCAGCGCGGGTTCTGATGCGATGGAGGTATTACAAGTAGCAAAGCTCGATTGTAGACTTAAATTACAAAGTGAAGATCGCTCCGGATATGTTTCTATTGCCGTTGCCAGAGTAGTTGACGTGTCTGATGAAGGTGTCGTCAGGCTCGATAAGAAGTTTATTCCTGCCTGTACGGGCATTGAGCACATTAAAGCACTAAAGAATATTAATTCTGAAGTGAATGGAATGATCCATCAGCGTGCAGATGCAATAGCGGCTAGGTTAAACCAATCTCAGGGTACATCAAGTTCCATAGCTGACTTTTTAATGCTGCAATTGCTAAATCGATATCAACCTATTTTTGAACATTATTCTGTTGCTAGCTATATCCATCCTGAAAAATTATTTTGTGCATTAATCGCCTTTGCCGGTGAGTTATCCACCTTTAGTAGCGCAGATAAACGGTCACCGAAATTCCCTATATATCAACATGATAATTTAACTTATGTATTTAGTAATACTATGGTTATCGTCAATCATGGGTTAAGCAGTGTATTAGAGCAAAGTGCGACTGAATTAAGTTTAGAAAAGACTAAGTTTGGTGTTTATTTCTCGATGATTGCTGATAAAGGTATGTTGGATAATTCTGAGTTCATTTTGGCAGTTAAAGCCAATGTACCAAATGATGAGTTACGTCAGCGTTTACCTTCACAGATTAAAATTGGCTCGGTAGAAAGTATTCGTGAATTAGTTAACAACCAGCTTCCCGGGATCGGAATTACCAACCTTCCTGTTGCACCAAGACAAGTACCTTACCATGCTGGTTATCATTATTTCCAACTTGATAAAAATAATAGTCATTGGATAAAACTTAAATCAAGTGGTGGCGTAGCCATACATATCTCAGGTGCTTATCCTGATTTACAAATTGAGCTATGGGCAGTTAGCTTATAACAAACACAATATAAAAGGACGTTAGTTGTGAACGATAAAACGATTGTTAAGCCTCGGCCAGGGAAAAGGGCGGGGATGGCAAGCAGCAAACCAAAAATTGATGATGATAATCAAAAAACCTTAATTCAAGAGCAAAGGTTTGAGAATCGAGGTCAACGTGCCGTGCTTAGTCTTGCTCAAAATCCAATTGTTGATTTTGCAGGTACACTGCTGTCTATTTGTACTCAATTAAAAGCCAGTACACAGCATGATGATGTCGATACTTTACGAGTGCATTGCGTTGAATTAATTAAAAATTATGAACAACAGTTACGTAATGCTGACGTCGCGTCAGACGACATTAAGTCTGCTCGCTATTGCATATGTTGCTTTATTGATGAAGTGGTACTGAATACTCCTTGGGGAGAACAAAGTTACTGGGCATCAGATAGTTTATTGTCAACGTTTCATAATGAAACTTTAGGAGGGGAGTATTTCTTTACTCTTTTAGATACTTCATTAGTTCACTCAAATGAAAAGTCCAACCTACTTGAATTGATGTATCTATGTCTGACTCTTGGTTTTGTTGGCAAAATGCGTGTTGAGCATCAGGGTGATCAAAAATTAGAAGCATTTCGCGAACGTATATACCTAGCGATTCAATCAACAAAGGATGAAGTTCACCGCGAACTTTCTCCCAGTTGGCGTCAAAATATAGCGTCTCATCTTACCTTTCAACATCCTTTTCCATTATGGGTTATAGGGGTATTATTTGGTGTTTTGTTACTGTTTATCTATATGGGATTCAGTTACAGCATTAATGATTATTCTTCGCAAGCATACAAGCAGCTAACATCGGTAGTACCTTGGCAACAAGCTGAGGAAGAGCAGCAAATAAGCCGTGATGAGGCTCTCCTATTGCAGCAACTATTACAAACAGAGATCTCCAAAAATATACTTGAAGTTGAGCAACTAAATGATCGGGTGCGGATCAGGATTAGTGCTGGTGAGTTGTTCTCCTCAGGCAATACCCAGCCACGTTCAGATTTTGAAGCGATTTTAGCCAAAATTGCGCGCACGCTCGAAAGTACCTCAGGTAAGATTTTAATTACCGGACACACTGATGATGAAGCGATTTTTACTTCTAAATATCCTTCAAATTGGCACTTGTCACTTGCCAGAGCAACTTCTATCGGTGACGTACTTGCTCAGAGTGCATCATTGCGTGGTCGTATTTGGCCTGAAGGACGAGGTGAGTCTGAACCTAGAGTTGCTAACGATAGTGATTTGAACCGCACTCTTAATCGACGTATCGAAATAGACTTATTATTCTAGCATTACACGAAGGAATGTATTGATGTCTTTAAAATCAATTGGCAAAAGGATTGTTGATGTACTCAAGTCCAAATGGGTTATCACAATTATTGGCTTTACATGTTTAGCATTATTAATTTGGTTTGGTGGTCCATTAGTCGCCATAGCAGGATATGAACCTTTAGCATCAGCGGCAGTAAGGGTCATAGTTTTACTTATTATTATCATTATTTGGGGTGTTTTACATTTTTCAAAGCAAATAAACAGTAAAAAGCAAAGTGAGAAAATGGTCGATAGTCTTATTAATGGTGACGAAGGCAGTTCGGTAACAGGGGATGATTTAGTTAAAAGCGAAATCGAAGTGTTACAGAATAAAATGACCCAAGCGTTAGATATTTTAAAGCACACTAAATTAACTAAAAATAAAAGTATTTACGAATTACCCTGGTACATCATGATTGGCCCACCAGGTAGCGGGAAAACCACAGCAATCCAACATTCAGGTTTGGAATATCCCTTAAAAGATAAAATGGGGGTAGATATGATTGAGGGAGTCGGTGGAACTCGGCACTGCGACTGGTGGTTCACTAATAAAGCGGTATTGATAGATACAGCAGGCCGCTATACCACTCAAGATAGTCATATCAAGCAAGATTCTCGTGCTTGGCAAGGTTTTCTAGGGCTACTCAAAAAGTATCGACCTATTCGCCCTATCAATGGGGTGATTATTAGCATGGGAATGTCTGATTTATTAAATCAAACAAAAACTGAGAGAAATTTACATGCTAGAGCGATTAAGCAGCGACTGCAAGAATTACAAAACCAATTAGGCATGACTTTTCCTGTTTATGTACTGCTGTCTAAATCAGATTTAGTTGCTGGTTTCAATGAGTTTTTTGATGATTTAACCAAAGATGAATGTGAACAAATATGGGGTGTAACATTCCCACTAAATATGGATGATGGTAGTGATGTTGTGAGCACTTTTAATAAAGAGTTCCATCACCTGCTATTACATTTAAATGCCAGACTTAATAGCCGTCTAAGGCATGAACGAGATTTAGATCGTAGAGCGGCAATTTATGAGTTTCCAAAACAGTTAAGGCTATTACAAAGTTCAGCGGATGATTTTTTAAAAGAAATCTTTGCTCCTAATGCATATGAAGAAGCGCCATTATTACGAGGGGTATATCTAACGAGTGCCACACAAGAAGGGACCCCTATAGATCATTTATCAACCCATTTATCCAGTGGGTTAAAAAGTAAAACCAGAGTAAATACTACCTATAAAGTACGCAGTTACTTTATAAAACGCTTGCTTGAAGATGTTATTTTTCCAGAAAAAAACTTAGCGTCAACCAATAGGAAACATGTAAACCATAACAAGCTATTGCGTAAGATTTCTGTAGGTATCGCAGCCTCCGTAACCTTGTTGTCAAGTTACCTTTGGTGGCAAAGTTATGACTGGAATAAACAACTTATTGATAATACTTATGCCGATCTAGCTAAATATGAAGCAATCACAAATGGCGGTTTATCTTCAAAATCAGACATTGTTACCTTAACAAAAGGTTTGACTATCATTCGAAATTTGCCTGTCGGTTTTGGAACAGATAAGGCGAATGATGCACAGACTTTTGGCCTCTATCAAGGAGACAAATTAAAACAACCGGCGACAGCTGCATATATTAGGGCGTTAGAAACTCATTTAAGACCTTTTATGCTTGCGGTTCTCAGTGAGGAAATGGACGCCAATGGTGGCCACTTAAATTATCTTTATGAGACATTAAAAACCTACTTGATGCTATATCAATCAGAATACTACAAAGAGGACAATATTAAAGTTTGGTTCTCTGCTTATGCTGACCGCAACATTCAAGGCAGCGTTAATACTGAAGTGCGTCAACAACTCAACACTCATATAGAAACCCTATTAAGCATAGGTATACGCGGAAATAAATATGATGAAGTAGTCGTAGACAGTGCTCGGGCAAATTTGACTATGTTGCCCTTAGTAGAACGTGCTTATCAGCGATTAAAAAGTGATTTTTCCCAAAGCAGTATTCCTGACTTTGAGTTAGTTGATATATTGAGTTTAGATAGCTTAGATGGTTTAGTTTTTACCAGTGGACGGCCGTTTAATCGAGGTATTCCAGGTTTATATACCTTTAATGGTTTTCATGGCATTTTTAATATTGAAAAAAACAAGATCATCAAAAATTTAACTGCAGATAGCTGGGTTTATGGTGATGACTTAACTCACTTAGATGAACAAGCTCGTAAACGTTTAACTGCTGATTTAGAAACTAAGTATATTCGAGATTATATTTTCTACTGGGAGGATTTATTAAGTGATGTTGCTATTAAATCATATTCAACTCTTGAAGAGGCTGAACGTGTCACGGCAGCGTTAGCTAGTCCTGATCAACCTATAAAAACGATTTTAGCCGCAGTACAAAAAAATGTCGAATTAACAAAGTTGCCGATGGAGTCGAATAACTTAAAAGCCGCAGGTGAAGTTGCAAGCAACATTTCAGATGTCGCATTTAGGTCTAAAAAAGCACAATTAAATCGTCTACTACCTGAAACTGCAATTGATCTTAATATGGACTTACCGGGTAAAGAAGTAGAGGTTGCATTTGCTGATATTTTAAAAATAGATCTAACCGAAATCGATCAAATTCAAACCACTCTCAGGGCATTAAATCGAAGTTACAATAAGTTGTTACTTCAGTCTGAAGGCCCTGGGAGCGTAATGAATCAAGCGGTAGAAGAAAGTTTTGCCCAAATGGGATCCAATTTATCCGAGCAACTTATTGATTTACCTTACCCGGTTAAAGGTTGGTTAAGTAATGTTGCTATTCAAACACGTTCATTTGCAAAGTCGAATCAAAGCCAGCGGTTTAATGGAATTTGGCGATCACAAGTGCTTGCTGAATTTGAGCAGGCTATTGCTGGTCGATATCCTTTTAATCGAAGTGCCACAGAAGATGTCAGGCTGAAAGATTTTAGTAAATTCTTTGGTTACGGTGGCACCTTAGATAAGTTTTGGGACCAATACTTAGCCATGCATGTAGATACGAGCAAAAAGCCTTGGCGATTCAAGCGTAATATTGGTATTCGAAATGATGTGTTAACCATGTATCAACGAGCCGAGATTATCAAAGAAGCCTTTTTTGAACCGGGCACTAATCATCCTAGAATCAATTTCTCTCTAGAGCCGCAGCTATTAGATAGCAGTGTGAGCTTATTTCTATTGGAAATGGACTCTCAGCAACTTAAATATCGCCATGGCCCAACAAGGAAAGAAATGTTTATTTGGCCTGGGCCTAGTGCGAATAATGAAACCCGGATCGCCTTTTCTCCGCCTAATGGTGGTCGTTCAATTAATATGAAATATGAAGGGGAGTGGTCTTTTTTCAAGCTGCTTGATGAGTTAAGTAATAAGCGTCCTCAAACCAAAAAGGATGGAAAATTACTCATTAGTTTGAGTGGTTATAATGCTGAATTGATATTGAGTGCTAATAGTGTAAACAATCCATTTTGGATGGCAAATATGGAGAAGTTTACATGTCCAGCCAATCTTTAAAACATATTGGATATTGTGG
Source organism: Shewanella glacialimarina (assembly GCF_020511155.1). Classification (NCBI taxonomy): domain Bacteria; kingdom Pseudomonadati; phylum Pseudomonadota; class Gammaproteobacteria; order Alteromonadales; family Shewanellaceae; genus Shewanella; species Shewanella glacialimarina. The sequence goes on from NZ_CP041216.1 coordinate 1,853,188, forward strand.
CAAAGTCCCCGCAAAAGGTGATTTTATTCAACAAGGATTGAATGAGGATTTCTTTAAAAATTGGAATGACTGGCTTAGAGCTGTTATCGCTGTTAGTAAGGAACAGGCAGGGAATAATTGGCTGGAATACTACTTAACAAGTCCAATTTGGCATTTTTCTCTTTCTGCAGGAGTGTGCTGTGATCAAGCCGTTGTTGGAACAGTTATCCCCAGTGTTGATCAGATTGGGAGGCACTATCCATTTACCTTAGCGGGATTTCACACTCAATCAGCATTAAGGGGATGGCGTGACAATACTTGCTCGACAGTATTTGAACAAAATATATTAGCTGTGCTTGAAGATGACATCGCTATGGAAGATTGGTTTAACGCCCTCGCTCAGCATAAATTTACTGTTGGAATAGATACATGTCATTTTTTTGAACATGAATCGATGGATCAAACTAAAAAGGCCTGGGTTTTCCAAGGAGCTGATAATTTAGATCTACTGTCGTTACTTGATTTGCAATATATGCGGCGATTTAAACGATACAGTATTTGGTGGACGGAAGGTTCAGAAGAAGTTGAATCATGTGTGATTGTGACTGAGGGATTACCACCAGTGAGTCAATTTATATCGATGCTGAATGGGCAGTGGATACAACGTGATTGGAATACCGCCAGGATAATTAAGGAAGAAAATACGTGCACTTAAGTCATGCATTAACCCATAGGGGTACAGTAAGGGAAATAAATGAAGACGCTTTTTTAGAATTACCTCACTTAGGGGTTTGGGTTGTTGCTGACGGTATGGGCGGACATGCAGCCGGTGATGTTGCCAGCCAGTTAGTAATTGATGGCATTCAGCAATCATTAGAGTGCTTAACCCCTGAAGAAATTACCGTTGGCATTTTAAAGTCTTCTTTGCAGAACAGTAACCGATTACTTCAGCAGATGAGCCAATCTGATTTTGATGGCAAGGTTGCGGGAAGTACAGTAGTTGTTCTGTGGTTATATGCAGGGCAATACCACTTGCTTTGGGTTGGAGATAGTCGAATATATCGCTCAAGAGATAAATTCTTAGTTCAACTCACTAAAGATCATAGCCAAGTGAATGATATGGTTGATGAAGGTATTCTCGCGCCAGAAGATGCAGAGTCACATCCTTTAGCAAATATTATTACCCGCGCTGTAGGCGTTGATAAAGATTTAGATATTGATTATCAGGTCGGGCCCCTGAAAGAAGGTGATATTTTTCTTTTATGTAGTGATGGGCTTAATAAAGAGTTAAGTGACATAGAAATAGAGCGGACTATTAAAGCAGGAAATATTATTGATTCAGGTTTAGCTCTATTACATTCATCATTAGTACGTAATGCTAGAGATAATGTTACTTGTATTCTCGTTAAAAATGTTCAAGTTACAGCCGTCAAAACTGATGAGTGTGATAAAACCATTCCTGTTTTTATATAACATAATTTATTTATATTTTTTTGAGTATGACTTGTGTTGATATAAATATTTAGTTTAGTATATTGGTTGCTTTATTAATTTTAATAAAACTAAGTTATTAGTAATGTAATATAAGTAAAAATAATTACTTTAGGTGTATTTTTAGGTGTTTGTGTAATTAACGTATGTAATAAATAGTGATTACTATTACATAAAAAACATAAAAAACATTAAAAAGTATTATATCATTTTATTTGTCATAGTTTTAGAATCAAAGTTCATTAAATTCAGGGATTGAATTCAGTTGAGAAAGTTAAAAAATTTATTAATTGATGATTTAATATTGCCTATTACTGATGAAGCGGTAACAGGCAAGGATCCGCGTGAAGATATTAGCCCTACCTCTGCATATTACTTATTAAAAGACGTTCGAAATAATGCACGCGCAAAAGAGCGCAAAGCCCTTACTAACGATGAAGATGTTCTTTCCGTTGCGATAGATTGGCGTCCCATTTTCGAGCAAGTTCCCAGTATGCTTAAAGCCCAAACTAAAGACATTGAATATGTCGCTTGGTTTATTGAGGCCTCATGTCGCTTATATGGTTTTAAAGGACTAAGTTTTGGTTTTTCACTTGCGACATCATTAATTGAAAAGTACTGGGATGATCTTTATCCAACACCTGAGCCAGATGATCTCTCAGAAAGACTCGCACCACTTATCGGCCTTAACGGAATTGATAGTGAAGGCTCGTTAATTCAGCCTATTAAGACAATTCCAATTACAGAAGGTAATTTTGTATTTTCTACTTGGCAGTATGAGCAAGCATTAGATGTTGACCGTTTAGATAACGATAAGCAAGAAAAACGTTTTGAAGCAGGTGCAGTATCACTTGAAGAAGTACAGCTTAGTATTAAAGAAACCTCAGATAATTTCTATATCGAACTCAGTCAAGATATTGATGATGCGATTGAAGCATTTTTGAGATTATCAGATGTGATGGACGAGGTTATGTCTGGTCAACCGCAACCGACTAGTTATATCCGTAAAGCCCTTGAAGCATGCGCTTTACAAATCCGCTCTATATCTGAACCTATATTGGCTAAAAACAATAAAAGTGTTGATGTGCCAACGGAAATTGACGGTAATGAAGGTCCTGCTGCGCATTATACGGGGATAATAGGCGTAGAAAAGCAACTCCATTCACGAGCACAAGCAATTAACCATCTGGAGTCGATAGCGCAATTTTTTAAGCAAACAGAGCCACATTCTCCAATGTCATATGCCATAGAGCAAGTCATACGTTGGAGCGATTTAAGTTTACCTGAGTTATTACAAGAATTAATCCAAGATGGTGAAGCGAGGAATGGCTTCTTCAAGTTATCTGGAATAAAAACTGAAGAATAATCCCTAGTTGATTACTCACAATATTATTGAAAGGAGTTCAAATGAGTGTACATGATCGATTAAAGCGAGTAAGAAAACCCCGCGTCCATATTACCTATGATATCGAAACTGAAGGTGCAGTCGTCAAAAAAGAATTGCCTTTTGTTATTGGTATTACGGGAGACTTTACTGGTCACAATACCGAAAACATTAAACCATTGAAAGACCGCCGTTTTGTACAGATTGACCGTGACAACTTTAACGATGTTCTTAAGCGTATGAGTCCTCAACTAAATATTTCAGTGCCTAATACCTTGGTAGATGATGATTCAGAAATGAATGTCTCCTTACAGTTTAATAGCTTAGAGGATTTCGAACCCGCTGCGATAGTCAACCAAGTTGAACCATTAAAGAAATTAATGGAAACACGTAATAAGCTACGTGATTTAATGACTAAGGTTGACCGTTCAGAGAATCTAGAGAATATTTTAGAAGAAGTATTAAATAACACCACGAGTTTAGACAAACTAGCAGGTGAACTGAATCTTAAAGGAGCTGAGTAATGAGCATGGAAGCCGCTACATTAGATGCTGTATCTGAAGAAAAAACATTAGGTGTGTCAATTCTGGAGCAAGCGATTGGTGCGACAAAGCAAACCGATTCATCACGTGCCGAAGAATTAATTCGTTCATTAACAGAAGAAGCATTAAAAGGTACCGTTCAATGGGATAAAAACCTTACGGTTACATTCAATAAAGCGATTAGCCGCTTAGATGATGTCATTTCTAAGCAGTTATCTGCCATTATGCATAATCGCGAATTGCAAAAACTTGAAGGTAGCTGGCGTGGTCTTCACCACACAGTCAAAAACTCTGAAACGAATGCCACACTTAAAATTCGTATCATGAGTTTATCAAAGAAAGAGCTGCATAAAGATTTAAGCAAAGCCGTTGAGTTTGACCAAAGCCAAATGTTTAAAAAATCTATGAAGCAGAATTTGGCACACCTGGTGGCGAGCCATATGGTTGTTTAGTCGGTGATTACGAATTTAGTAATCATCCAGAAGATGTAGAATCATTATCATTAATGTCCAATGTTGCAGCCGCAGGATTTTGTCCGTTTATTTCTGCAGCAGGATCGTCTTTATTTGGCTTTGATGATTGGACTGAACTCAGCAAGCCACGTGATTTAGAGAAAGTATTTGAATCATTAGAATATACCCAGTGGCGCTCATTTCGTGAAAGCGATGACTCACGCTTTGTTACATTGACAATGCCACGAGTATTGGCTCGTCTACCTTACGGTTCGGCCACCAAACCTGTCGAAGAGTTTTGCTATGAAGAATTTGAGTTAGACGACGGAGGTGGTCGTTCTAAAGTGGCTGGTCATGATGATTATTGCTGGATGAATGCCTCTTATGTTATGGCAACTAATATGGGCCAAGCATTTAGTAAGTACGGTTTCTGTACTGCTATTCGAGGCGCGGAAGGTGGCGGAAAAGTCGAAGGTTTACCTGCGCACGTATTTACCAGTGATGATGGTGACCCAGATCTTAAGTGTCCAACAGAAATTGGGATTACAGACCGTCGTGAAGCCGAACTTAGTAAGTTAGGTTTCTTGCCTTTATGTCACTACAAACATACAGACTATGCTGTTTTCTTTGGCTCTCAGTCGTGTCAAAAACCGAAGATTTTTTCAAACCATGATGCTACAGCTAATGCTGCTATTTCTGCCCGCCTGCCATATTTGATGGCCACATCACGTTTTGCCCATTACTTAAAAGTAATGGCGCGAGATAAGATTGGTAGCTTTATGGAGGCTGATGATGTTGAAGCATGGCTTAACCGTTGGATCTTATCCTTTGTGAATGCTTCTGAAGGTGGTGGTCAGGATATCCGTGCTAAATATCCCCTTGCAGACGCTAAGGTTGAAGTGAAAGAAATTCCTGGTCAACCGGGATCTTATAATGCAGTCGCCTGGCTTCGCCCTTGGTTGCAGATGGAAGAGTTAACCGCTTCTTTACGCTTAGTCGCGAAAATTCCGAAAGTAGGCTAATCACCGTTAGGTGAGCCTCATTTGTTTTCAAGGATAGAAACAAACGATGACGCAAGAAGCTATTTCATTTGTGACAAGTAAAATTTTTAACGAAGACACTGGTGTGAAAACATCAGTGTCTTCGACGCCGCAAAAGCTTAAAAACAAGCATTTGGTTGAACGCTTCCTTAGGGAATCTGATTCAACTCGATCCTTGTTACTGTGGCTAGAGAATTCACATCATTCGTTGACTCTATTTGATAAAACCTCCGTTTTACCATTTCTGCTTAAAGCCATCGATCAAATCGATAAGCAATTAGAGCAACAAATAAACGCCATCATTCATCATGCATCTTTTCAAGCCTTAGAAGCTAGCTGGCGCGGGGTACTTTATCTTGTTGAACAGCAAAACATGCACGATAAAGATCAAAAAGTAAAAGTTAAAATGTTGGACTGCTGTTGGCAAACGTTATCAAAAGATATAAATAAAGCGATTGAATTCGACCAAAGTGAATTTTTTAAACTTATTTATAATAATGAATACGATATGTCAGGAGGTGAACCTTTTGGTGCGCTAATTGGCGATTATCAGATTAGCCATAAAAATCGTCCTGGTGTATCGATGAGTGACATTGATGTTTTAAAAGATATATCACGCACCGCAGCAGCCGCTTTTGCTCCTTTCATTGCCTCAGCAAGTCCATCGTTATTTGGTGCGGACGATTTCTCCGATCTTTCTGCACATATGAATATTGGTAAAATTTTTGAGCAACAAGAATATATAAAGTGGAACTCACTACGCAAAATGGATGATGCGAGATTTATTGGACTTACATTACCCAATATCTTGATGCGTTCACCTTATCTAATTGATGGAACTCGCAGTGAAGGTTTTAAGTTTAAAGAGTCGATTAAAAATCCTAAGAAAGATCATTTGTGGGGAAATGCCGCTTATGCTTTTGGCGGGGTCATTATTCGTGCATTTAGTGAATCAGGTTGGTTTGGTCAAATAAGAGGTCTTGAGCCTGGGGCGCGCAAAAAGGGTTTAGTGTGTGATTTGGCGGTATGCCAATATGAAACGGATTTATACCGAAAGCGCAATAAACCATCAATTGATTTATTAATCAGTGATAAGGCAGAAAAAGCCCTGTCAGACTTAGGCTTTATTCCTCTGTCGCCTGTATCAGGCTGTGAACATTTAGTTTTTTATAGTAATGCCTCAGTACAACAACCGCCTAAATACGAACTACTAGAAGACAGTATCAATGCAAAGTTGTCCTCAATGTTGCAATACATCCTATGTGTTTCTCGTTTTGCACATTACATCAAAGTTATTGGGCGCGAAAAAATAGGGTCTTTACAGTCAGCAGAAGCTTGTCAGCGAGATCTGCAATTATGGTTACATAAATATACCACGGCATCTGAAGTGTCGTCAGAAGATGTGAGAAGCCAATACCCATTACGTAACGCACAAGTTCAAGTTAGAGAAATGCGGGGTAAACCTGGGCATTATTACTCAATTATCCAACTTCAACCTCACTTTCAATTGGACCAGATGGTATCTAGCATAAAGCTGGTTACTGAACTTACGTCAAGAAACTAATTTTAAAAAAGGTATGCAATGAATAAGATCCAACAAATGCTTAACAATGGTCAGCTACAAGAAGCAATTTCATATGTTGAAAGTAAGCTAAGAGATGATCCTATAAATGTAGATTTTAAAAGTGCTCATATTGAGCTCTTGTGCATTAATGGGTCACTTGAACGGGCTGATAAGCAGTTAAATTTTTTGGTGCAAAAGCATCCTGACTTCTTAATAGGAGCCGCCAATTTACGTCAATTAATTCGCGCAGAACAGGCACGTCAGGATTTTATGAAAGGCCAAGCTGTGCCTAAATTATTTGCTGATGCAGATCCACATGGCAAGGCTTTAATGAAGTTAAGGCTGGCATTGGCAGATGGGCAAGATGATGTTGTCCAATGTGCACTAAATTTAGAGCAACAGCGTCCTCAAGTTAATCTCGAGCTAGATGGAAGAATAAGTGAGGAAATACGAGATCTGGATGACACTTTAGGAGGATTTATTGAGGTTTTTGGCACCGATGGACACTATTATTTAGCGCAATTATCAGAGATCGATTACATCAATTTCAAGCCTGTTTCATCATTGATTGAAAATGTTTGGCGTCGTGTTGAACTGGCAATTAAAAATGGTCCAAGTGGTGAAGCTCACATACCCATGGTTTATGGGGGGAGCGAAACAGATGCTCAAAAGTTGGGGCGTGAAACCGATTGGCAAGAAATTGCTACGGACATCATGGTCGGTAAAGGATTAAAAATGTGGTTTGTTGATGATAAGGCAAGCCCATTAAGCCAGTTCAAAAAAATAAACACACCAGTGATCCAATAGGCTTAATAAGTGAAAAAAGCTCAGCCAATAATGGCATCTGTGTTAGATAGGCTTATTGACGATGCTCCTGATGAACAAGATATCAAAGACAGTCATCGCGGCCTTAATTTACGTCAATTAAGGGCCAATGTACGCCGTGATCTTGAAAATTTGTTAAATGCAAAATTGCAGTGGCAGACTTGGCCTGAACATTTAGTAGAGCTAGATAAGTCACTCATGAATTATGGTTTACGTGACTTTTCCTCCATGCCTGTCGCAAGTCTAGATGGTCGTCAGTTGTTATGTCAGCAAGTAGCAGAGACCATAAAACGCTTTGAGCCAAGATTTGTAGAAGTGATGGTTGAAACGGTTGATAAAGAACAACCATTAGACAGAGTGCTTAGATTAAAAATCAATGCGCTGCTATATGCAGATCCTGAACCAGAATTTATTACTTTTGACTCAGAAGTAGAACCAGTGCATTTAGCCATGATAGTGAATGAGGCGTCATTGTGAACCAAGAATTACTAGAATATTACAATCGTGAACTTGCGTTTATTCGTCATATGGGGTCTGAGTTTGCAGAGCAGTACCCCAAGGTTGCAGGACGGCTTAGATTGAGTGATGAGCATGTAGAGGATCCACATGTATCAAGACTCATTGAGGCATTTTCATTACTCACGGCACAAATAAGACAAAAGTTGGATGATAGTTTTCCTGAATTAACCGAAGCACTATTAGGTCAACTATACCCTGATTATCAAGCGCCTATTCCCTCTATGTCAGTTATTCAGCTTACAACTGAAAATCTATCAACAACCGGAGTGCAATTGCCAAAAGGTACTCAGGTTGAAACACAGGTTGAAGGGATGAAGTCATGCCAATTTAAAACATGTTATGACATGAAACTGTGGCCAATTAAAGTAAAAAAGGCGCAATTTCAAAATGCTCCTTTTAATGCTCCCGAGCCTCAATGGCCTGAACGTGCACAGGCTATTATTAAGCTTGATATTACGTGTGAGTTTGAAGAAATCAATATGCCTAGCTTAGGCGTAGACAAACTGCGTTTCTTTCTTAATGGACAAGACCATCAAACATTTCAGCTATACCAATTACTGTTCGAGCATAGCTTAGGTTTTGCATTGGTAAATGAAAGCCAATCAGTCTGTAAGTTCTTAACAAAACGCCATTTACAATCTGTTGGATTTGATGATGCGGAGCAAGTTATTCCCTATAGTCAGCGCAGTAGTGCAGGTTATCGATTATTACTAGAAAACTTTATTTTTCCTGAGAAATTTCTTTTTTTTGATATTGATGATTTATCAGATAGTTGGCAAGGCCTTGATAGTAAGTTTTCGTTATATATTTATCTTCAGGAAGGTTCATCCGATCTTGAGAAACAAGTAACAGCAAGCCATTTTTTATTAGGTTGTACACCAATCATTAACCTATTTGAGCAGAAATTAGAATCAGTAAGCATCGATGGTGCACAGTATGAGTATAAGTTAGCCGCGCGTTATGCTGATGCCGAAGTGACAGAAATCATCAATGTGCAAGAGGTTACTGCATTTGATCCCAAAGATAACAAAGTAGCCGTTACGCCATTTTATGGTGAGTCTCATCCACAATATCTTGGTCACAGTAACTTGTTTTGGCATGTTAGACGGGAATCTGCGAGTTGGGCTGGTGGCTATAGTGAGCAGGGGACCGAGTCCTATTTATCATTGGTCGATCATCATTTTAAAGGGTTTACCGCAGAGGAAGGCTATGGCTCGTGGGTGCTCAGTATTAACGCGCTTTGCAGTAACCGAAATCTACCCGCGCATTTACCATTTAGTACCGATGAACCTAAAATGTTTGTCCCTGAACGGGCTGATATTATTAAACAAGTTAAATGCTTATTAGCGCCGACATTACCAGTAAGGGCTGCACTAAGCGATGCTTCCCGTTGGCAATTAGTCAGCCACCTCTCAATTGATAGCTTTAGTGGTCCTAATGCTCTTAATAATTTAAAACAGACACTTAAGTTGTATGACTTTAAATGCTCGCCTGAAAATAAGAAATTGATTGAAAATATTTACCAAGTGAATGTGACTACTGACACAGCAAGAGTTAACCAAAGTGGACGTATAAGTTTTTGCAGTGGCAGTCATATAGAAATTACCTTTATTAATGATCATTATTCAGGCAGTGGAGTATTTTTCTTTTGTTGTATTTTAGACCATTTTTTTGCGCAGTTTTCCGTTGTTAATAGCTTTACTCGGCTGAGTATGCGATTTAAAGACCAAGATGCTATTTACCATACTTGGCCTGCTCGAGCAGGGAAGATACCGCTGCTATGAATTTACAAGCCATATTTGATGCGCCTACAGAGTATGATTTTTACCAAGCGGTATATCAATTTCAGCAGCAGCTTTCAAAACAGCAACAAGGTTTTAAGGTGGGGTATGATTCTATTCCGTCTTCAGAACTATTGCGGTTTAAGTCGGATCAGCACCTAGGATTCCCAGGCCAGGCCATCAGTCGTATTAATCCCAAAGAGAGCAAGCAAACAACAAAAAAATCTGCTGAAATTCATGTGTCATTTATGGGTTTAACAGGTCCAAGTGGTGTGTTACCACAGCATTATACCGAACTCGTATTAGAGCGGTTGCGCTTGAAAGACAGCGGTATGCGCGATTTTTATGATCTTTTTAATCATCGTCTTATATCGCTTTTTTATCGTGCTTGGGAGAAATATCGGTTTGCAGTTAATTATGAGTCAGCGGATAAGGGGCCAAAAGATACTTTTACCCATGTCTTAAGCCAATTAAGTGGTGAGCATTCTTACCACCGATATTACAGCGGTTTTTATCAGCGAAAATCACCCAGTGCAGAGTCGTTAAGAATGATGCTAGAAGACTTCACTGGTTGTGATGTTGAAGTATTATCTTTTCAGGGGCGGTGGCAATATTTAGCGGCCACAGAGCAAACACGATTGGCGAGTCGAATGCAACCTGAAGGTCAGTATGCTCGTTTGGGCGTTGATGCCAGCATAGGTGACAGAGTATGGGATATTAACTCAAGCATTACTATCAATATTAAGCCGAATAAACAGTCGACTGTAGCTGCATTTATGCCGGGTGAACCAGGTTATGCCCCTTTGAAGGACCTAGTCATTAGCTATTTAGGTCTGTCTGTTAAGCATAAGATTTATTTAGAAATAAAACAACAAGATGCCCCTAAAGCACAGCTGTCAAAGTCAGCAGTCCCGTTAGGGTTAGGGTGTGGATTATTAAACCGTGCAGAGCATGGTCAACACTTAAAACGATTAATGATATAACAAATAAGGGACTATATATGTCAGCAATGACTCTGAGTAAATTGGTCGAAAAACTTAATCCTGTTTGCCGAAAATCTTTAGAATCTGCCGCCAGTATTTGCCATAGCCGTAGTCAATTTACAGTTGAAATTGAACATTGGTTAATAGCGTTATTAGAAAGCGAATCAGGTGACTTTGATATAATTAATGCCAGCTTCTCTGTCCATAAAGATCAGCTTATTGCTGAAGTTCGTCAAGGACTTGAAAAGTTTAAAACAGGAAACAGTGCCGCGCCAAGCTTGTCGCCGCATATTGTAAACTTACTTCGACAGTCTTGGTTAAATACCAGTATAGAGTTTAATGATAGCGAAGTTCGAGTTGCTTATATAATTTATACTCTTCTTGCAGATGATTCTCTTAATTCATTAATTTCTCGCTCTGCCAAACAATTAATGAAAATTGATCCTGCACAATTAAAACACGCTTGGCCGCAACTAGCCCGTCAATCATCGGAGCATAGAGTATCAAGTGCTGATATTGAAGAAACCCAAGCAGCACCAAGCAAAACACCTAATCTAGACCAGTTTACCCAAGATCTTACTGCGCAAGCGTGTTTAGGTAAAATTGACCCTATTCTAGGTCGCGACAATGAAATCAGACAGATGATTGATATTTTGACTCGACGTCGGCAAAACAATCCAATCCTAACGGGAGAGGCGGGAGTTGGGAAAACCGCGGTTGTTGAAGGTTTAGCACTTAAAATTGCTCAAAAAGAAGTACCTGATGCATTACTTAATTTGAGAATTCATGTACTTGACTTAGCTTTGTTACAAGCTGGAGCCGGTGTCAAAGGTGAATTTGAAAATAGACTCAAAGCATTAATCAATGAAGTTAAAAATGCTGTAAAGCCGATTATATTATTTATCGATGAAGCGCACACTATGATCGGAAGTGGTGGACAAGCTGGACAAAACGATGCCGCAAACTTACTTAAGCCAGCTTTAGCAAGAGGAGAGTTAAGGACTATAGCCGCCACAACATGGGCAGAATATAAGAAGTTTTTTGAAAAAGATGCAGCACTAGCCCGGCGTTTTCAAGTCGTAAAAATAGAAGAACCAAGCCCTGAACAGGCTATAGATATGATGCGCGGTTTATTACCTGTTATGGAAAGTCATCATAAGATCCTCGTATCAGATCAAGCACTTTGTGCTGCGGTAAATCTATCCCATCGTTATATAACAGGGCGCCAGTTACCAGATAAAGCGGTGAGCTTATTGGATACAGCCTGTGCCAGAGTAGCAATGAGCCAGGCTTCAACTCCGGGTGCTGTTGAGGTAATACAACGCAAAATTCAACAATTAGAAACACAAATAATGATCTTGAATAGAGAGCAGAAAAATGGCTCAGATCACAATAAAGTACTATCCGAATTAGTCAAAAAACAGAAGTTGTTTGAAAAAGACCTTAGACCGCTTGTAGAACAATGGCAATCAGAGCTAGAAACGGTAAAAAGTATTGCCGCTTTAGTAACACAAATTCAAAATGAGCCAAAGGAATTTGCTAATTTAGTCACCCAACTATCAGAATACAAGCAAAAACTTACGAGTAATAAACAGCCAATGGTGCATTGGCAAGTTGATGATCAACTCGTGGCTGAAGTTATTTCGGATTGGACAGGTATTCCTGCTGGTAAAATGCAAGATGATGAAATAAAAACAATTTTAAATCTAAAAGATGTCATGGCAAAGCGAGTAATAGGTCAAGATCACGCATTAGATTTAATTGCTAAAACGGTGCAAACATCACGTGCTCAACTAGGTGATGAAAAACGTCCAATTGGTGTGTTTTTATTAGCAGGCCCAAGTGGCGTTGGTAAGACAGAAACAGCATTAACTTTAGCCGAACAAGTCTATGGCAGTGAAGATAATGTGACCATAATCAATATGTCTGAATTTAAAGAAGAGCATAAAGTGTCGCTCTTATTAGGCTCGCCTCCGGGTTATGTTGGGTATGGTGAAGGTGGAGTATTAACTGAAGCAGTACGACGTAAACCTTACAGTGTAATTTTACTTGATGAAATGGAGAAGGCACACCCAGGAGTGCAGGATATTTTTTATCAAGTATTTGATAAAGGGACAATAAAAGACGGTGAAGGGCGTGATGTCGATTTTAAAAACACCATTATTATTATGACATCTAATGCGGGAACTGATACTACAATGGCGCTATTTGAAGATGAAGATATCGCACCGTCAATAAGTGGACTACGAAAAGCCCTTCAAGATGACTTATTAGCGTACTTTAAACCAGCATTTTTAGGCCGCCTTAATGTTATTCCTTATATACCACTAACTCAGCAGATGCTTAATGAAATAACTAGACTGCAATTACAGCGAGTTGGACAACGTTTAGTTACCCATTACCAGGCTAAATTTAGTTACAGCGATGATGTTGTCACCAAGATTGTGTCTATGTGCCAAGATGCCGGTTCTGGCGCTCGTAATGTGCACAATATTTTACAAAACACCATGCTGCCAGATTTATCCATTAAGATTTTACAGAATATGGCAGTAAATAAAAAAACAGTAAATGTAAAAGTAAATATCGAAAAGGAAGAGTTTACTTATAAGGTATAAATATAATTATTAAATCAGATGTTATTAAAAAGTATTAGATTTAGTATTTTCTAATCCTTATTAAATTTCAAATTAATAAGTTTTAAGGGCGATATATTCTGCAAGCGTTTGTTTTTTAAGGTTTGAGTTGTTTATTTAATATTTTTACATTCCTTTCGTAAGGATAATTGATTATGAATCTACCTTTGATATAATATTTTTGCTTTAGACGTAATTCTACTTTTTAAATAATTGGTAACTTAAGGTCAATTTTTTTCAAAGTGCATTTTTAATAAATTGAAATATTAAGTTTGATTGTGAACTTATATAAACCTGTCCATTAATGGATGACATATACGCAAAAGGAGCATTAATAATGCAAGCGAACACATATCTAGATTATGAAGGAATTAAAGGCGAAACTACCGCTGAAGAATTTAAAGACATGATCACTGTACTTTCTGTCGATTGGAATGTAAGCCGTGAAATTTCTTCTTTCACAGGTACAGCAAAAGATCGTGAAGCAAGTTCTACTCGCTTAGGTGACGTGACTATTACTAAATTACAAGATAATGCTTCTACTGATATCTTTAAAGAAGCGACTATTGGTAAAGGTAAAAAAGCTGTTTTTCATATCACTAAACAAGGTGATAAAATTGAAGAAATCATGCAAATTGAATTAACAGATGCAATGATTTCTAGCTATAGCGTTTCTGTACATGGTGATCGTCCAGTTGAGACTATTACCATCAGCTACACTGAAATGATGATGGCTGTTACTCCTACTGATGATAAAAATAACATTACTGCAGCGCTACGTTATGGCTATAGCGGTGTTAAAGGTCAACAAATGTAATTTGTTTGTGATCTTGAATCCTGGGGAACGTGTTTCCCCGGGTTCTTTATCTTAAAAGACTGAGGCAAGGAATGCTTAAGGCCACTCAAAAAAATAATATTATCAGTATTACCACTCCTCTTGGTAAGGATATCCTTTACCTCACACATTTTACTGCCACTGAAGCTATATCACAGCTATTCTCTATCAGTGTGTCAATGTTTACCGTTGGTAAGCAAATCAACCTTGAAAGTTTGGTCGGTAAGAATGTGTGCATTACTTTGCGAAATGCACAAAGTGCAGGAGCTGTTCGATACTTCCATGGAGTGGTAAGCCATATTGAATCCGCAGGAATGCGTACAGCGGCATCTGATGTAGCTGAAGATTATATTGATTATCATGCTGTCATTGTACCGCGTGCAGCATTAATGAAAAAACGCACCAACTGTCGTATTTTTCAAAACAAGTCCGTCATTGATATTCTTACTGATTTATTTGGTCAGCACGGTGTTAGCTTTCAAAATAAAACCACCCGGACCTATCCTAAATATGAGTACTGTGTTCAGTACCTAGAGTCAGATTTAGATTTCATTAATCGCTTATTGCAGCAAGAAGGTATTTTTTACTTTTTTGACCATAGTTTAAGTGATCACAAGTTGGTATTAGCAGATGATATTACTGCCTATAATACCTGTGATGAAGCCCAGGTTCGTTGTTTTTCTGGTCATTTAGCTGAGTCACATGTGTCCCATTGGCAAGGGGGGATGAGCATGGTTAGCGGTGGCTTCATGAATAAGGGGTATGATTATACTCAGCCGAAAAAGTTTCCTTCTGGTAGTAACGCCAAAGCTAGTCTACCAGAGCAGAAGCCACTTGAAGTCTTTGAGTACCTAGGTGAGTCCGAATTCAATAAACGCTCACAGCCTGTAGCTAATAACCAGCTTGAAGCCTGTCAAAAAGACATGAATAAATGCAGTGGCCAAAGCGACTGTCGCAGTTTTACTGTGGGTAAATTCTTTACTTTTAAAGATCATGAAAACAGCAGTTATAAAGGGAAGAGTTTTCTTGTTAGCGCATTGAGAACATCTGCCACCCAACCGAACCAGTCTGGTGCAAGTCAGAGTGGCTCCGGCTCTGTCTACCAAAATGATTTTGAATGTGTTCCTAATACCATAGCTTATCGCAGCACCTCTTTACTTAGAAAACCATTAATTAATGGTGTTCAAACTGCGGTTGTCACGGGGGAACCAGGCGATGAACAACATATTGATAAGTTTGGTCGGGTAAAAGTTCAGTTTCATTGGGATAGAGAAGGTGAGTTTAATTCTAAGAGTTCATGTTGGATCCGTGTGGCTCAAAGCTGGGCGGGTAATAAATGGGGTGCATTTTTCTTCCCTAGAGTGGGACAAGAAGTTCTAGTTGAATTTATTAATGGCGATCCTGATCAACCTATCATTAGTGGCGCTGTGTATAATGCTGACTTAATGCCGCCGTACGCATTACCATCTAAGAAAACACAATCGGGTATTAAATCTCATAGCACAAAAGATGGTGGCGCTGATAACTACAACGAGTTACGTTTTGATGATGAAAAAGGTAAGGAATTATTATTCTTCCAAGCCGAGAAGGATCATCAGCTTAATGTCAAAAATGACCAGAAAGATAAAGTGGGTAATGATCGTTTTACAGAAGTCATTAATAATGACAATGGCAAAGTTGGCAATGATCGTAAAATTGAAATTAGCAATAATGACACAGTTAAAGTGGGTAAAGTGTTAAATATTGAAGCCGGCAACGAAATTGTCATTAAAACCGGTAGTGCAAGTATCAAGATGAGTAGTGATGGCTCTATTTCAATTGAAGGAACCAATATCAAAATCAAAGGTACTGATATTAAAGTCAATGGGACGAGTATTGCACTTAAAGCTGCTCAAATTAAGTTAAATTAATCATGTCTATTATTGCCTATTCTGGGGGTGGTCATTTAGGTACATTTTGCCGTGGGCATGAATTAGTGTGCCAATTTGGTTACTCTCATTTGATTTGTAAACCAGTTGATAAGCCACAAGATCCATTATTAAATCTTCCTGATATGTCCGTTGTAGTCAGTGCAACATTTGGCGAGCAGTTCTTATTAAGTCGCCATAGTTGGAAAAATGAGACAGATATATTGAGTCGTATTTATCATTATCTTATAGCAGATGATTATGCTGGGGTTCCGTTATCTGAAAGCGAATTAGTGTCGGCTATATCGATTGCATTTGAGCAACGATTACTATTGGTTATTCCAATAGATAAAGACTGATATATTCAATTGACTTAATCCGTTTTTAAAACACAAATAAAGGAATATTTGATGGGAATGCCCGCTGCAACGTTATCTTGTATGCATATTTGCCCCAAAGTTAACCCAGGTCCTGTCCCGCATGTCGGAGGCCCAATTATTATGGGGTCTGGCAATGTACTAATCGGTTCTCTGCCCGCTGCACGCAAAGGCGATAAGCTAATTTGTGTCGGGCCGCCAGATACGATCAATGCTGGGTCTAGCTCTGTAATGATCAACGGTAAACCTGCTGCACGATTAGGTGATGGTACCGCTCATGGTGGAAAAATCATTGTAGGAAATCCTACCGTGATGATCGGCTAACTATACAAGGATAGTATTAATGAGCTTGCTTGAGAGCTTTAATTTTCTATTAGCACAACGACAAATTATTTTGTCGTCATTTCAGTGTGAGCCTAAAAATCTAGCAGATAATACTCAATCATTATTAATTACATTAAAAATGCTACTTCAGGAGGGAGGTGTTTCTCATCCTTTGCTTAATGCAAAAACATCAACCGATTTTATCTCAGCATTAGAGAGTGAAGCTGAATACAGTATCGAAAATCAACTTGTGATAATGCAGTTACTTTTACATCTTCATTACAAGCATGCTCCAGATAAACAGGTTGATGTTTTTCAAAAGTTATTTGAAAGTTCAACTGTTAACTCCGATAAATATCTACCTTACCTTGCGCTTATCGCAAGCCAACAAAATATAGACAAAATCCCTTTTAGAACAACAAATAAAATGTCGGTTCAAATACATCAATATTTATTATTTTGTCTTTATAGGGGGAAGCGATTAAAACGTAAAGGTGCGGCTGAAGTGCTAGAGGTTTCAATGACGCCAATGACGACGTTATACATTGAGATGCTTATGGAAACACCAAAGGAGCCGCTAGCTTTGTATACAGACTTTGTAGAACTAGCACTTTGTAATAATGTATTGTTTGACATATTTATCACTTCACTAGAAGAACCTATCTTCACTCAACTTGTTAATCTGATGAGCCAAGATAATTCAATGAGAGCTAGAGTCATTGAATTAATGGGTTATTCAGGTTTTAGTAAGTTTGTTCCCTTTCTAGCTCGGGCTATGCAGCAACCGGCACAAACATTGGCGGCCTTTAAAGCATTAAGAACCATCTTGGGTCCAGAACTTGATCATGCCGTTCCATATCAGTGGCAGTTTGAAGATGATCAATCAAAAAGGTGCGAATACTTGCAGTTTTACAGTGCGAAATTGCTTAATCGGTGGCTACTGTTAGCGCCGAAAATGTTAAATGTTCGCATGATAAATGGTATTGAAGTTAACATTGAAACGATTGATAAAATCATTAGTCATTCAAGTCCTGTGCATCAACAAGTCGCTAGGTTACATAAGCTGCGGTTACAAGGTGTGATCAGCCAACCTGCTTCAAAACAGTTTAAGTTAGCATCATGATTGTTAGTGCACGTGAGACTCGTGTCGCAATAGGCTCTAGTAGCGATCCATTGCGACTACTCAACTTTCCTTACAGTGAGCCGCTGGATTTTAATTATCAAGTGGTCGGTGAAAATCACTATGTCGCTGCGATGGACTATGGGCTTGCAACCGATAGCAAAATTAATCGACTAGTGGGTTTATTAGAGAAAATTGAGTTACACGATGAACTTATTTGGCAAGCCTATAAAGACAAGCCAGTATTGTGGTTACTGCCAAACTTGGATACTGCTGAGCTAACGCAGTGGGTAAGCATTCTTCATCAACGCTTTCCCCATTGTTTTAGCCATCCGCAGTGTCGTTTTTTTCCTCAAGGTAGCGCCTCATTATTTTTTGCGCTGAATGCATGTGAATTAATGCAAGAGCAAGAAAATAGTGTTGTAGTCATATCCGTTGACAGCCTTTATTTTATGTTAACTGAGTTAGAAAGCAGTAATGTACTAGTAAACGATACTCAAGATGTCGGTCAAAAACCTGCTGAAGCGGCGATTATAACCATACTTGATAGTACTGAGACCGGAATAAATATTGCAGGATTGTTTCTCGAAAATAGTAGCCTAGTTCAGCAGACTCAAGCGATACAAAATCTATTTTTTCAAGCAAGTCAGATAAATAAGCATGTTTTAAAGCAGCTTTATTTACCGAGTTTTGATCAAACGGTTACTGATAATTGGCTAAATGCTTATGAAAAATTAGCAGGTCACATTGACGAAGACAGTCAAATAAATCAAACCACAAATTTTACCGGACACATAGGTAGCGCTGCGGGTTTATATAACTTTTTACATTTATTTAATCGTTATCAGCAGCATGACTTGTCAGGGAGCAGCCTACAGCTTGAAGTGTCGCAAACACTGCATTTAGGATTGGCAATGTACTCATGGATAGAGAAGGCATAAACACGGATGACAATGAGTAACTTTCGTTTTAAAGGCCATAATCGTCATATCATTATTGCGCCTGTTAGTGCTTCGACGCCATCAGGTTTTCAACTGTTGACCTTTGAACAACCGCATAAACTAGTTGAGTTAATTGAAGAGATTTCACCTCATTTAGTCCGTGATAGAAATGCCTTAATGCAATGCCGGGAACTGGTCACTCATGCAGGACTGACTGCTCAGTTACAGCCTCGTCAGATTGTTGGTAAATTAAATGAAGCAATAACAAGATCATTATTACGTGTTTATAGTGAAATCCCAAAACAGCAGATCCAGCATTCAACAGACACAGCAACCTTAGCGGCAAGTTCCAGTGCCAATAATACAAAAGCGGCTAGAAATAATAAAAGTGGACAAACTACATCCCCTGTACAATCTGGAGTTATCACAAATAACACCCCAACAGAAGTGGCCATAGATCAGCAAGAATGCCGCAGCGACCCGGTTTCAATGCTCAGCGGTGAAGAAATTCTACCTTTAATTGATTTCGAGCTGAATGGTCTGATGCCACTTACCTGGCGCCGATTATACCGTTCAAGTAAAACCCGTGTTAATGTCGGTCTGGGGTTCGGTTGGCGACATAACTTTTGTGTTCAGCTAGAACATCAGTATCAAGCACCTGCCAAAGTAGGCCCTAAAAAGCCAGGTAAATATTGGTTTGAATTAACCGATGACGAAGGCCGTGTGCATGTGTTTGACTCGGTTAAACGTGGGCAAACCAGTATTCAACTTTCAACAGGTTGGTCGTTAGTGCATCAAGTTGATGGCCGCCATGTTCTCATTAAACCCGATGACACTCATTGGGCGTTTGTCAAAAAACAGTTTGCCGGTAAAGACATATGGCAATTAGAGACCATTAGTAATCACCAAGGGCAGTATTTTCAACTTTATTATGATCACTATGGCCGTCTAGACCAAATTACTACAGGGCCCAAACGCGGCGTCTTGTTATTTTACAATGCCCAGGGCAATTTATTAAAAATTGCTTCGTACATGTTAGATAACCAAGGTAAGAAACAGATTCATCAAAATTTGTTAGCCAGTTATCAATATGACGACGCTCAAGCACTTATTGCCGCCACTGACATCAATGGCCGAGTAGAGCGCTACAGTTATGTCAAGGTCAAGTCAGCCGATATCACATCTGACAGTGATCATCAATATAACCCTAAAAATACCACTTATTTATTACATCGCCGAACACGCGCATCTGGCTTTAGCCATCACTTTGCATGGGACGGACAAGATCACCAAGCCAAGTGCATTGAGCAATGGGGTGATGATGATATCTATCATTATCATTTTGAATATACAGCACTTGTTCACGGCGTAAAAAGCCGTTGTACTGACTCTTTAGGTCATAGCGAAACTTTTATTCACAATACACAAGGGCTGTTGACTGAACACCACAACCCGAATGGCAGCATAATACGTCATCAATATGATGCAGTTGGTCGTAAAGTGGCTACCATTGATGCCTGTGATAACAAAATACAATATAACTATAACCATCAAGGACAGTTACTGGCTGTTATTCAAGCCGATGGCGGCACTACGCGGTTTGAATATAATCGTTTAGGTCAAAGAATTGTCACCCGAGATGCCATCGGCCGAACAGCTAAAAGACATTATGATGCCACTGGGCGATTACTATCTGAAACAGGTTTCGATGGTCGTCCAAGTCATTATCAATACAATGATGCTGGGCAGTTAACTCAAAAAGTCGATGTTACTGGTGTAACACATCGCTACCATTGGGACCGCGACGGTGAGTTACTTGCTACACAAGTCGGTGATGCGCTTACCCGTTTTAGTCATGACAGACTGGGGCGTGTTAACGCCACGATTAATCCGCAAGATCTGGTCACTGAATTTATTCGTGACAACAAAGGTCAGATTATCGAAAGTAAATCTTACCCACAAGATCATCAAGACAAGCCTGAAGAAGCCATTAGTCATTATTATCAGTACGATGATGCCGGACGCATTATTCGCCAGCGTCAACAGGCAGATGTGGCTGGCGAGCAAGAGCTCAGTAACGATAGTGAGTATATTGATAACATTATCGACTATGACGGTTTAGCCCAAGCGCGCCAACAAACCTTTGCCGATGGCAGCTGGCTGAAGTTTTTTTACGATAAAGAACGTAACTTAAACCGCATCGAACGCAACGATGGTGCTCAGTACCGTATTGAATACACAGCAACAGAGCAACCTAAAACCTTAATTGGTTTTGATGGCCGTGAACAACATTATCAATATGACGCCAATGATAACTTAGTGGCCGTGAATGACAGTGATATTCGGTTTGTTGAGCTCAAACGTGATGCCATGGGGCGCATTTGTCAGCAAAGTAGCCATGTAAAACTTGAGCCAAGTGCTACATCAGCGCTACTGAATACTCAGAACTTTTATCAATATAACCCGATAGGGCAAATAACTCGCGCCCACAACCAACACCGTACAGTGCAACAACACATTAACGCTCAAGGGCGTATAAATAAGGTATTACAAAGCCAGTGGCAACTTGACTATCAATATGACAACTCTGGCAATCGCAGTGGTTTAACGTTACCTGACGGGCAACAAATTGATTATCAATACAATAAAAACAGTCAACTAAGTGGCATTAGCGTTACAGACAACGGATTTACAGTCAATAGCTCATCGAAACAGCGTATACAGCTGGCTCATTATCACTATTTGCCATCAGGATTATTGCATAAAACGATACAGGGTAATCAACTTGAACTCAGTCATGCCTATGATAGCCATTCAAGATTAATTGAGCAGACATGGCGACATGCTCGCTCAGATAGCGCAGCACCAGAGCTTATATTAGAAGAGCTTGCCTCATCAGAGTCAGCACTATTTGCATCAAGACATTATCAATACGATAAACAACATCAATTACTTCGTTGTGATAGCGAAGTAGTAGAGCAGAGCGCAACGAGTGAGGTTCAAACCTTCCAAGGGCCTGAAACCAAAAGCGCACCCGATGTTAAACAATTTCGCTATAACAACATCAGCCAGCTTGTCAGTGACAGTCATACTCGCGTATCGGCTAACCCTACTGGTAGTGAATCGAGTGTTCAGCAGCAATACCAATGGGATGGATTTGGTAATCCTACCCATTCACTTCGTACTGACAATAACAGTGCAGATGCCAGTGTTAACAGCCCAACAGCTGAATTAGAGCGTGCAGAACACATTCAACACTCATCGTCATCGACTTTATCATCCGATACGGTAAGGCCCAATAAAAACAATCACGATGTAGTGGTAAACAACGACCGCTTAATGAGCATGGCTGGGGTCGATTACCGTTACGACGCCAGTGGCAACCAGATCAGCCAAATTGGCACTAGCGATAAACAACAGCGCAGCTTTAATGGCTTAAACCAACTGGTGCAAATCAACGTAAATGGCAAGCTGACGCAATATGAATATGATGCCTTAGGCCGTCGCAGCGCAAAAATCACTGATCTTGGTCGTACCGACTTTATTTGGGATAATCACCAGCTGATTGGTGAATGCACCTTAGGTGAATACACCTGGTATATTTATCAGCCTGAGACCTTTATACCCGTCGCACTAATTAAGTCCGGGCAGGTTTATTATTACCACCTAGACCAACTCGGCACACCCATTGGCTTGACCGATGAAAACACCCAAATCGTCTGGCGCAGCCAACAAGACGTGTTTGGCCAAACGATTGAAAGCACATCTATTAAAGATAGAGACATTGAAAATGCTGATTATGCTGGTCTGCAAGATAAGATTACTAACCCAATCCGTTTTCAAGGCCAATACTTTGATGACGAATCAGGGTTACACTACAATCGTTTTAGGTACTATAGTCCTCAGCAAGCACGATTTATACATCAAGACCCTATTGGCTTAGTAGGCGGCATAAACCATTATCAATATGCGCCTAATCCAGTTAATTGGGTGGATCCGTTTGGATTGTGTGCGAAGGAAGATGGTGATATTGATGCTATTGATGCGGCTATTGGAGGTGTTGATTTAATCGTGACGGGTATAGTTAATTCTGCACTTGATATAGTAGCGGGTGGTGCAGGTTTAGTTACTTTGGCTTTTTCTGGCG
The DNA here is from genome assembly GCF_020511155.1 of Shewanella glacialimarina. Taxonomy (NCBI): domain Bacteria; kingdom Pseudomonadati; phylum Pseudomonadota; class Gammaproteobacteria; order Alteromonadales; family Shewanellaceae; genus Shewanella; species Shewanella glacialimarina. The sequence continues at coordinate 1,876,032 of NZ_CP041216.1, forward strand.
GTGATATTGATGCCGCAACGCATACTATTGCTAGTGTGCAAAATAAACAGATAGGACCATTAACAGGTGCTGGCAATGAGGTCGCTCAGGCTATTGCACCTGTTGTGCAAGAGTATTATGAAGATAAGATGACAGCCTTAGGTGAGGCTGCACTTGATGCGACAGGCTCACCGTTACTTGCTACTATGGCGCATAAGTCTGTTGAAATCGCTGGCACATTAATTGGTGGCAAAGCAGTATTAAATAGTGCTAAAAGTAATTTAATAAAAGGTAAGTTAGCTAAAGGAATAACAGCAGATGAAATTGAGTTAGCTAAAACTAAAGGTACTAGTTTAGAGCAGCTCCAAGCACGAAAGAAGCTCACATTTGATTATATGAATAAAAATGGCTTTACTCAAGACCAAATTTTTGATGCTTTAGGTTCGCCTGATGGCACAAAAGATGGTGGCTTTGATTTAACAAAACCAGTTGAAGTTATGACATTTCCTCCGCCAGACTCAATGACTCAATATGTAGCTCCACATGGATATCCAGGTAATTGGTTTGATCCCTTATCCAATCAAAGCCCAGATTTATTGGGTATTAGTGGCGAAGGCCGAACTTTGAAATCTTTCAAAGTTGTGGATGGAACAGGCTTAAAGTCTACAGCGAAACCAGTTATGGATACTTGGACTACACCAGACAAACCATTATTCACTAATGGTGGTGGCACTCAATTATTAGTAAGTGACAGTGTAAAGGCTGCAATTTCAAAAATTAACTTTATAGGTATTTAAATGAATTTTATGTTGTTAACAAAAAAAGCAAGAGTAGCTAAAAATAGAATTATAGCCAGTGATGTTATCGATCAAAATAGCACATTAATACTTTCAATATTGCAACAGTTAGAATTTATTATTAAATATTCAGAAAAAAAAATTGACCCAAGATCTCAGTTAAAAACAGGGCAAACATTTACGTATAGTGTACTTGCATCTAGAGAGTTTTGCAGCCCAGAGGAATTAGCCATTAAAAACTTACTAGATGAGGTATCACGAGAAATGTATAGTGAAGATTATTGAAATTATGCATTTTTGTAATATTAAAAATTTAACCAATTAATATTGGCATTCTAACAATGGATAAAACTAAATTTTCTCAAGAACAAATAGATAAAAATAAACTTTTCAAAGAGCATCTTGATAGACGACTAATTGAGAAAGAGGAAAAATTTCAAAGAAGCAAAACCGAGGCTCCATTAATTGGTAAAGAATTATTTGACTTGAATGAGCTTCAGAAATACTAGAGCTACCGCTATGAAAAAAACTCTACACCAGAAGAGATAAAAGATGCGATGAATGAAATTGAAAGGGATTATTATTTGGCTGGTAAGTAGTTTTTGACAATGAGAGCATATGGGGAACATCTCATGGAAATGGAATTATATCGCTAAATTGTCAAAAATCAGTTCCTGAAAATTAAAGAATTACAGATTTTATCTCTTATTAAAATCAACAATGACAAGGATAATACGATGTCATCAATAAAAATAACTCAAGCTGTCGGGCTGGGTGGCGCTAACAATGTAAACGATGTAAAAACAGTTCAAAGCGGTTTAAACAAACTACTTAAATTCATTCCTCCTACAAAATCATTAATTGTTGATGGCCGTTTAGGCACTAGGCCTGAAAGCTCTAAAACTGTTGCAGCGATTAAGTTATTTCAAAGCAAAGTACTTAATATGGTACGTCCAGATGGCAAAATTGACGCGAATGGTCGAACTTATCGAAAGATGAATGAAATATTGATAGCAAAGAGCATTCAGATCGCAGGCATGCAAGACCCTAAATTTTTCATGGCAAATGTAATAAAGCCGGCTCTTTTGAAAATAGGTTTAGCCTCCAGAAAAGCAGAAATGTTACTACTAGGAACCGCCATCCAAGAGAGCCGTTTAAAATACCAACAACAATTAGGTGGCGGGCCTGCTTTAAGTTATTTTCAAATAGAACCAGCCCCACACGATGATATTTGGGATAATTATCTAGCGTATAGACCTGAGCTTGCAAAGAAAGTCAGCGAATTGTTGAACAATGATGACAAATTACAAGAGCTAAAAGATAATGATCTATATGCATGTGCTATGGCAAGAGTGCATTATTTAAGGGCTCCAGCAGGGTTACCATCAGAGGATGATCTTCATGGTCAGGCAGCGTATTGGAAATCCTATTACAATACGCCGTTAGGTAAGGGAACGATTCAAGAGTATGTTCATAATTGGCAAACCTATGGGGTTAAGTAATGACGTTATATAAATCTATTTTTGCAGTCTTATTATTGACCGCTAGCCATTTTGCTGCAGCGTCAGATTGTATTCAAATAAAAGTGATAAAGCCGATAGTAGTGCAATTTACTAGTGATGATGTTAAGTCAAAAAGATTTGATCAAGTTAAACTTTTACATGAAGATAAATTGGGCATTTGTTTACCGACTCTTGACACCTATGTTTTAGCATATAATGAAGGTGTTCCATTTATTGCTGCTCGTTTGAAGGGACACACGCCAAATATCACATTGATAAAAAAAGATGAGATTGAGTATGCCTTGATTAAATATCATACGGGGAACAAGCTTCAGGTATTGAAAGGGTACCAATATGTAGACTCTGATTTAATTGAACTTCCAAACTTTACCTTAAGTAGTAATTTAAGCCAAATCAATATCGTTAATGGAAGTATTGAAGTTAACAATACCGAATTAGTTAATGATAAGGTAATAAACCAATTGGCATACTATGATTTTGACCTAACGGGTATACATAAAAAGCGTTAAAATAATATCATTGGCATTCATCTCAGTTGCTGTGCTGTCAGCTGATAAGGCTACTGAATTAAATGGCACTGCCAGGCCAAGAGACACTATCGTTAGCGTAGAATATATTCCTTATTATCACCGTTTTTCGCGAGTGGTGGTTAACGCTTTTCTGTGTGGCATTTAACTCGAAGAATAACGTTTACACACATAGGGTTCTATAAAAAATGGTAAAATTAACAAAGATTATCTTTTATCCTTTCAACTATTAATTATTTCATTGTCTTGGTGATTAGTGGTCTCATACCCACATTAAATAAACTTATCACCATAATATCTGATGCCTAGTTTCCTACAGAAATTAGGTGGAATTAACATCATTAACAAAGTAAAGGAATACTATGCACGATATATTTGGCGAAATTAGACGCGAATTTTACACTCAAACAATCAAGGAGTGGTTAGGTTGGATTGTGGGGACATTTTTGCTGGTGGTATTGATTAAATGGTTTGCTCAGCAATATGACGTCCCAGAATTTGAATTTCATGTCTGGGTTTCAGCCACTCTTTATCTCTGGTATGTATCTACCATTAGCTTATTAATCGGTAGCACTTACTTTATAGCCCGTAATGCTCAAACCATGCTAGAGAGACGTGCGTCACATCCGCAAAAGCCTGACAGTATTGATTTAACCAATGACTTAATCCGAGTTAAAAAATCAAGATTAAAGCCGGAGTAATTGCAGTTGTTGCGCATATTATCAATGCTGGCGTTGTTTACTTTGTTACCGGTCACGTTCCTGGCATGACGTCAGAATATCAATTGTATGCTGTGATTGGGGTGTTTGCGATTGCCGCCATTAAACCTGCGATGTTAGCGGTAAACGCTATTCGTATGGAGATTTTTGGCATGATTGAAGAGGCGGATTATCCGCAGAAATCGGTTTCTGATTTATGGCGAGTGGTGAATGACTTTAACTACTATGAAGAACGATTAGAAAAAGTATTCGAGCGTATAGATGACGCTAAGCAGGAGTTCAGCCGTGAAAAAGAGTTGACTATTGCTGATATTGTTGAAAAATTAACACTATATAAAGCAGAATTACACTCTGCATTTGATGAAAAAATAACACTTTTCTCATCATCAGACAGCGCAAGGGAAGCGGCTTATAACGCGTTAAAAGAAGCACAAGCACCATTAAGTAAAGAAGTCAGTAAAATATTGGCTGAACTGCAAAATTTACAAAGCTTTGTGATTGATTTACGTGATAAAAATATCAAGGGAGAGCAATTGATGTCAGCATTAAAAGAATTTGGCATTGAGTCATTAGCTGATTTAAATGTGAGTTTTCAAAAATCGATTGTGACGCATAATCCACCCTTACGAAGTGTGCTACCGCCAATTGTAGATGAAGAAATACGCAGCTAAATGTCGTTTGGGGTCAAGATTATCAATTTAGTGATTGATGAACCCACGGCACTTTACTTTAAAGATTGAATCATTCCTTTAGTGCGAAACCCTGTTTAGTTCTTTAAAAATGGATAGCCAAAATATAGGTACATTACTGGTTAACGCACCTGCTTTTAATTGGGGGTAAAGTCTTGGCTATACCTTAGATGACACGCCTGTCGAAGGTTGTTGTTTAGTCGTTAAAGAGGGCAATATTCTACCTCATGCCTATGGTTTATGTATGAAAGTTCATAGTTACTGGTAGTAGTATTTCAACAACATAACTGTCAATTAAGTGGCATTACATTAATAGACAGTAGCTTTACAGGCCATGGCCCATCGAAGCCGATTGTGCAGCTGGCTCATTATCACTATCTGTCATCAGGATTATTGCATAAAACGATACAGGGTAATCAGCTTGAACTCACTCATGCGTATGATAGCCATTCAAGATTAATTGAGCAGACATGGCGACATACGAGCTCAAATAACGTAGCACCAGAGCTTATATTAGAAGAGCTTGCCTCATCAGAGTCAGCACTATTTGCATCAAGACATTATCAATACGATAAACAACATCAATTACTTCGTTGTGATAGCGAAGTAGTAGAGCAGGGCGCAACGAGTGAGGTTCAAACCTCCCAAGGGTCTGAAACCAAAAGCGCGCCCGATGTTAAGCAATTTTGCTATAACAACATCGGCCAACTCGTCAGTGACAGTCATACTCGTGTATCGGCTAACCCTACTGGCAACAAAATCCGTGTTCAGCAACAATACCAATGGGATGGATTTGGTAATCCTACTCATTCACTTCGTGCTGACAATAACAGTGCAGATGCCAGTGTTAACAGCCCGGCAGCTGAATTAGAGCGTGCATAACACATTCAACACTCATCGTCATCGACTTTATCATCCGATACGGTAAGGCCCAATAAAAACAATCACGATGTAGTGGTAAACAACGACCGCTTAATGAGCATGGCTGGGGTCGATTACCGTTACGACGCCAGTGGCAACCAGATCAGCCAAATTGGCACTAGCGATAAACAACAGCGCAGCTTTAATGGCTTAAACCAACTGGTGCAAATCAACGTAAATGGCAAGCTGACGCAATATGAATATGATGCCTTAGGCCGTCGCAGCGCAAAAATCACTGATCTTGGTCGTACCGACTTTATTTGGGATAATCACCAGCTGATTGGTGAATGCACCTTAGGTGAATACAGCTGGTATATTTATCAGCCTGATACTTTTACACCTGTAGCACTCATTAAAGCAGGGCAAGTATATTATTATCACCTAGACCAACTCGGCACACCGATTTGCTTAACGGATGAAAATGCTAAAATTGTCTGGCGCAGTCAGCAAGACGTGTTCGGCCAGACAATTGAAAGCACATCTATTAAAGATAGAGATTTTAAAGATGCGGATAATGAGCATGCTGATGTTGATTATGCAGGCCAGCAAAAAAACATTGCTAACCCAATTCGTTTTCAAGGCCAATACTTTGATGCTGAATCTGGTTTACACTACAATCGTTTTAGGTACTACAGCCCCGATCAAGCTCGATTTATACATCAAGACCCTATTGGCTTAGTGGGTGGCATAAACCATTATCAATATGCTCCTAATCCAGTTAACTGGGTGGATCCGTTTGGGTTGTGTAAAGAAGACTCGCAGACTTATGCTGCTCGTAAAAAAATGCTAGCAAATAGCAATGGCACCATGACCACATTAGATGCATTTACAGATGAAAGTGCAATGGGAGAAGCTTGGGATAAAGCTGCAATAGATGAAAATTGGCTTGATGAAAGAAGGTTATTACATGTTGACATCCTAAATAGAGTAACAGTAAATGCTTTATCTAAAACACAAACACTTCTAGGTGTTGTGGTTGAATTAGCCGGACACTTCAATAAAGGAATATAATAATGCCATTATTGAGGTGAATATGACTAAACGAATAAATAAACAATATCCAGATGATTTTAAACAAGAAGCTGTCGCTTTGGTTCTTGAACAAAATTACACGATAGTCCAAGCAGCAGCGTCTTTAGGTATTACAGATAAAATTCTTTATAACTGGGTGGCTAAACAAAAAAAGCTAACTCAAGGCGATGCATTATCTGTAGATGAACGCACTGAGCTCATGTTATTGCGTAAAGAGAATAAACGCTTATTGATGGAGCGCGAAATACTAAAAAAGGCCAGCGCCTTCTTTGCGAAAGAAATGAAGTAAGGTATTCATTTATCAATAATCTTGAGTCGAAATTTCCTATTTCGATGGCGTGTAAAGTGATGCAAGTCAGTTCGTCAGCGTATTACGTTTGGCTTAAAAGGCCTGGTGAGCTTATCACTGCTGACACTCTAGAATTATTTCGTCGAGCTAAAGCATTATTCAAGGCCAGTAGAAACAGCCTAGGTAGCAGAGAGTTAGCTAAAGCATTACGCAAAGAAGGGGTTAGCATTACACGTTATCGCACTATTAAGTTAATGGCGCGATTGAAACTGGTGGTAACGCAACGTCTGGCTTATAAAGTCACCACAAAGCGTAAACACAGTGATAGCGTGGCTGATAATTTGCTTAATATGAATTTTAATCCTGTTGGGCCAAACCAAGTATGGGCAGGTGATGTGAGCTATCTTAAAACAGGTGAAGGTTGGCTATATCTTGCCGTTGTAATGGATTTGTATTCTCGCAGAATCGTCGGCTGGCATATCTCTAAGCGTATGACGAGAAGCTTAGTGGAGAAAGCATTTTTGAAGGCTTACAACTTGCGAAAACCACCTAAAGGCTTAGTATTTCATAGCGATAGAGGTTCGCAGTATACGAGTAAAGGGTATCGACGTTTATTAAAACAATTGAACTGTCGAGCGAGTATGGGTGATGTCGGTGCGTGTTGGGACAATGCAGTTGTGGAGCGTTTCTTTGGTAGTTTAAAGCATGATTGGCTATTAAAAATACCACAGCCAACTCGTCACCATATGTGTGATGATGTAGCTAAATATATGAAATATTACAATCTAGAGCGACTGCACTCGGCAAATGCTGATCAGTCACCGATAGATTTTGAAATTTCTTTTAGAAAAGTGTCCGGTTGGAGTTGACCAGAACAGAGTAACCCATCTGTATCCAGCAGAACTTGGAATCGAAGCTTATATAACGGTAGCTCCCAGGAGTATGCAAGGCTTGAAGTTGCCATGACGTTAGATTCTTCAGAGGCTTTGAAGTCGACTTCATGGGGGCGTTTTCAAATTATGGGCTTTAATTATAGTGAGTCAGGTTTTACTAGCGTAGAAGCATTTGTTAAAGCAATGTTCAGCTCAGAAAGAAAACAGCTTGATGCTTTCGTTAGCTTTGTAAAGAATAAAGGGCTAGAAAAGTACCTAATAACGCTAGACTGGGCTTCATTTGCCAAAGGTTATAACGGGTCGCAGTACGAACAGAATAAGTATGATGTTAAATTACAGAAGGCATTTGAAAAATATGACAAAAAGTAAACTCTCTAACGCTTTGTGGGTTTTACCCTTATTTTTAGTTGCATCGTGTAGTGCCTCTCAGCGTGATGAGGCAGAGATTATATTTAAATGCCACGCTGAGCAGCCCAAATCGATTGATGTTGTTATTAATAAAATGGATAACACGTTTAAATTAGAGCAATTTAACATTGCAAGTTCAAAGCTTGCTAATACAACGCTAATTAGTGATGTGAGTAAATCGAGCTTCCACCGCTCTTTAGCCACTGAGCACAGTATTACTTTTACACACGGCGATAGTGAAGTTATCGTGAGTGACTACTACAGCGAAGAACTTAATATGATTACTAAAGAAACATCAGTAACAATACAAAAAAATGGTAAAAAAGAATATTGGCTTTGTGATGATTCAGGTTTTAGTAAGTTGGGCTCTATTGAAGATTTCTAGTGAATTAAAAATGTTCATTATCTTGCTAAAATCAAAGTGATTAAAGTAGAATAAATGTACCAAGATGATGAATTAGAAAAGCAGGTCTATTTTGCTGAACAGGCTCATTCATACCTTCGCCTATGTTTTCTTTTACAGTTTATATTTCTCAAAAAAGAGTTTCTTCAGAAGAGACTTTGACACGGGGAAAACATTTTTGTTTACTTTGTCATTGTTATATCTTTCACCAACGCAGCAGGTCCGAGGTGGAATCATTCAATTGATATAGATGATCACAACTTAACAATTAATGTTGCCGCGGAGCGGTGCCAAAAAAGCTTAATTAATGCTCCTAAAAGCTGGAACTATGGTGTAAAAAAGCCATTAATATGGGTTCTTGGAGAGGTTTAGTACCTCTTAACTTGCACACCGGTAATGGTGATCCGGATTATAATAGAGTCATCAGCAAAGACTAATTTGAGTGTAACTACCACCAACTCAAAATTGATTTACTGTAAACGACTTTAATCTGTTAAAGTTTTTAATATTAAATGTTCCAAAAAACATGCTTTTAACCGATTATAAATCATCAAAGATGTTTAGGGTTGGTTTATACACTACGTTTAATAGTCACCGACATCTAAATTTAAATAACAAAAAAGCGCCTTTCGGCGCTTTTTTAGTTTGGTTAATCAATAGATTAACGTTTGTCTAAACTCACAAATTCACGGGCTGACTCACCAGTATATAACTGACGAGGGCGGCTGATTTTGTGACCTGGTTGATCTAACATTTCTTTCCAATGTGAAATCCAGCCAACGGTACGTGACAATGCAAATAGCACTGTAAACATATCATTAGGAATACCAATGGCTTTCATGATAAGACCAGAGTAGAAGTCAACGTTCGGGTATAGCTTCTTAGAGATGAAGTACTCATCTTCAAGTGCAATACGCTCAAGTTCCATTGCTACGTCGAGTAATGGATCGACTACTTTAAGCTCTTCTAAGACTTCATGACAGGTTTCACGCATCACTTTTGCGCGAGGGTCGAAGTTCTTATAAACGCGGTGTCCGAAGCCCATTAAGCGGAATGGGTCATTCTTGTCTTTCGCTTTGGCGATAAACTCAGGGATACGATCCACAGAACCAATCTCTTCAAGCATAGCAAGACAAGCTTCGTTTGCGCCGCCGTGAGCAGGGCCCCATAGTGATGCGATACCCGCTGCGATACACGCAAATGGGTTAGCACCAGAAGAACCAGCTAAACGCACAGTAGATGTCGAAGCATTTTGTTCATGATCAGCATGGAGTACAAAAATACGGTCCATTGCTTTTTCTACAACAGGGTTAACTTTATATTCTTCGCAAGGTGTTGCGAACATCATTGATAAGAAGTTACCCGCATAGCTTAAGTCATTACGTGGATACACAAATGGTTGACCCATTGAGTATTTGAAACACATTGCAGCAATCGTAGGCATTTTTGACACCAAACGATAAGCTGCTATTTCACGATGCTTAGAATTGTTTACATCAAGAGAGTCTTGATAGAAAGCAGACAGTGCACCTGTCACACCACATAGCATTGCCATTGGGTGTGCGTCACGACGGAAACCGCGGAAGAAGAAAGCGATTTGCTCGTGAACCATAGTGTGTTCTTTCACTGTAGCTTCAAACTTGTCGAAATCAGCCTTAGACGGTAGCTCTCCGTATAAAAGCAAGTAGCATAAATCTAAATAAGTTGATTCAGTTGCAAGTTGATCAATCGGATAACCACGGTGTAATAAAATACCTTGATCACCATCGATATATGTAATTGCAGACTCACAAGAAGCTGTTGCTAGAAAGCCTGGATCGAAAGTGAAATAACCTTTCTTCCCTAATGTACTGATGTCGATTACATCAAACCCTTCAGTACCTTTCTTGATTGGTAAGTCGATTGAATCGTTACCTGGTAACTCTAATTTGGCTATATTATCAGCCATACCCCGTTCTCCTTACGTCATTCTATATCTATGAGTGCGGCATGTTAAGCGGACATTACTTTACAGTGAATAGGGATGACAGATCAATTTAAATAAGCGTTTAAATTTGTTAGACCAAGGTATATATCTAGCTGAAAGCCTTGTGGTATAGGCTTTAGAATAAAAAAATCATAAAAAAACAGAATTTGCATAATGTGATGTTTGTATTTGACAATTCTCACGAGTATACTTGCCTACGTCCCTAAGGGCGACAAACATCACACTTTAGAAATAATTACTTTACAAACTAAACTAGTGATTTCTCAATTGCTTAGATGTTTGATAGTAATTTCTTTTTTGCTCAAATAATGTAATAAACATTTTTTGACCTTGATGCGTTTAAAGCAAAAAAGAGATACATAAAAAAATAATGCTCAATGGAGCTGAGTGAGCAGAACGTGAAAAAGCAAAGACCTGTCCATCTAGACCTGCAGACGATAAGCTTCCCTGCGACAGCTATCGCATCTATCCTACACCGCATTTCCGGTGTCATCATGCTATTCGCTATTGGTATTCTTTTGTGGTTGTTAAATTCTACTTTAACCTCTGCAGAAGGCTTCGCTAGCGTACAAACCTTGTTTGATGGTTTCGTAATGAAGTTCATCCTTTGGGGCATTCTAACCGCGCTTGGATATCACTTATTAGGTGGCATACGTCATTTGATTATGGATACTGGTCGTTGGGAAGAGCTAGCTTCAGGTATAGCTTCAGCTAAAGTGATGTTTGCTTTAGCAGCAACCTTTTCTATCATAGCGGGGATTTGGGTATGGTAACTAACGCAGCAAGTTTTGGACGTAGTGGTGTCCATGACTATATTTTACTACGCGCCAGTGCGGTAATCCTAGCTTGTTATACTATTTTCTTGGTGGGATTTATTGCGTGTAGTTCTCCACTGACTTTCGAAATTTGGCATGGCTTGTTTAGCGCATTGCCGATGAAAGTATTTACTCTGTTAGCCTTAGTTGCTTTACTCGTCCACGCTTGGATTGGTGTATGGCAAGTATTGACTGACTATGTAAAAAGCACATCGTTACGTGGTGTATTACAATTTACCTTCGTTGTGACCGCATTCAGTTATTTAGCGGCCGGCATCGTGATAGTGTGGGGTGTATAAGTGAGTATTCCAGTACGCGAATTTGATGCAATCGTGATTGGCGCCGGTGGCGCTGGTATGCGAGCAGCATTACAGATTTCTAAAGAAGGTAAAAGCTGTGCGCTTTTATCAAAAGTGTTTCCTACTCGTTCTCATACCGTGTCTGCGCAAGGTGGTATCACTGTTGCGTTAGGTAATGCGCATGAAGATCACTGGGAACAACACATGTACGATACGGTGAAAGGTTCTGATTTTATCGGCGACCAAGAAGCCATTGAGTTTATGTGTAAAACCGGTCCAGAAGCGATTATCGAACTTGAGCAAATGGGTTTACCATTCTCTCGTTTCGAAAATGGCACTATCTACCAACGACCTTTTGGTGGCCAATCAAGAAACTTTGGTGGTGAGCAAGCTGCGCGTACCGCTGCTGCCGCAGACCGAACAGGTCATGCACTATTGCATTGTTTGTATCAACAAAACGTCAAGCATAAAACAGATGTTTATTCTGAATGGTATGCTTTAGATCTTGTTAAAAATGAAGATGACGTTGTTGTTGGTTGTACTGCGATTGAAATTGAAACCGGCAACATTGTTTATTTCAAAGCAAAAGCAACTATTTTAGCAACTGGCGGAGCAGGGCGTATTTATGCGTCAACCACTAATGCGCACATCAATACTGGTGATGGCGTTGGTATTGCGGCTCGTGCTGGTGTTCAGTTACAAGACATGGAAATGTGGCAGTTCCACCCTACGGGTATTGCTGGCGCAGGTACATTGGTGACTGAAGGTTGTCGCGGCGAAGGTGGATATCTTTTAAATAAAGATGGCGAACGTTTCATGGAACGTTATGCACCCAATGCCAAAGATTTAGCATCGCGTGACGTGGTAGCACGTTCAATGATGACTGAAATTCGTGAAGGTCGTGGTTTAGATGGTCCTTTAGGTCCACACTTATTACTTAAGCTTGATCATTTAGGCAAAGAGACCCTTGAAGCCCGTCTTCCCGGTGTGTGTGAATTATCACGTACTTTTGCTCACATTGATCCGGCTGATGGTCCAATTCCTGTTATTCCAACTTGTCATTATATGATGGGTGGTTTACCGACTAAAGTCAGTGGTCAAGTTATTCGTCAGAATGTTGATGGTACTGAGCAAGACGTACTAGGTTTATTTGCTGTAGGTGAAATAGCTTGTGTTTCAGTACACGGTGCCAATCGCTTAGGTGGTAACTCTCTTCTTGATTTAGTGGTATTTGGTCGTGCAGCAGGTCAGCACTTAGGTAAAGCTTTAGACGCTACACCTGATCCAAAACCGGCCACAGACGTAGAAATTAGTGCATCACTTGCTCGTCTTAATCGTTGGGAAAGCAACAAAGACGGTGAAGACCCTTCGGTTATCCGTAAAGAGCTTCAATTGTGTATGCAGTTAAATTTCTCTGTTTTCCGCAGTGGTGATTCCATGGCAGAAGGTCTAGAACAGCTACAAGCAATCCAAAAGCGTCTTGAGAAGGCTAAGCTATCTGATAATTCTGATGAATTTAATACTCAACGTATTGAATGTTTAGAATTAGATAACTTAATGTCAACAGCGCTGGCAACTGCTTATGCAGCTAACTTCCGTACTGAAAGCCGTGGTGCACATTCTCGTGAAGATTATTTAGAGCGTGATGATGATAACTGGTTATGCCACAGCTTGTATGATCCAAAAACACAAGCTATGACAAAACGTGATGTCAATATGACACCTAAATTACGTGATGCGTTTCCACCGGTAAAACGTACCTATTAGGCAGGAGTTGCAAAGATGAAATTAACATTTGCATTGTATCGTTATAATTCTGATGTAGATACCAAGCCTTATATGAAGGACTACACCTTAGAAGTGCCTGATGGCTCTGATATGATGGTGTTAGATGCATTAATTAAGCTGAAAGAACAAGACCCAACAATTGCGTTTCGTCGTTCATGCCGTGAAGGCGTGTGTGGTTCTGACGGTGTTAACATGAATGGTAAAAACGGCTTAGCGTGTATTACGCCAATTTCGACCTTTAAAGGGAAAAAAATTGTAGTTCGTCCTTTGCCAGGCATGCCAGTAGTGCGAGATTTGGTCGTTGATCTAACTCAGTTCTATAAGCAATACGAAAAAATTAAGCCTTATCTTATCAACGATGAAAAGGCCCCTGCGCGTGAGCATTTACAATCACCTGAAGAGCGCGAGCATTTAGATGGTTTATACGAATGTATCATGTGTGCATGTTGTTCTACGGCTTGTCCTTCTTTCTGGTGGAATCCAGATAAGTTTATCGGACCAAGTGGTTTATTACATGCGTATCGTTTCTTAATTGACAGCCGTGATACCGCTACTGAAGAGCGTTTATCTGAGCTTGACGATGCTTACAGTGTGTTCCGTTGTCACGGAATTATGAACTGTGTTGATGTTTGTCCTAAAGGACTCAACCCAACTAAAGCCATCGGTCATATCAAGTCAATGTTATTGAAACGAGCTGTTTAATGAACACAGAAGAGCCTTTAAATTCGTTTAATTAGCTCTTTATGAGAGTCATCTTCATATTGGAGATGGCTCTTTTGTGTGTTTACGGATTACCTTTGTCATTAATTTGTTAGATCCGTTATTTAGTACAAGTCTTTGGCAGAGATAGAAGTTAAGCATGACGATTGTGTTAATTGTTATGCATTATGGCTAGCACGTGTATCAAGTTTGAAAGGAATAACAATGCACCAAGGCATCATGAAAGCCTGGCTCGAGTCGTCTCACTTAAGTGGTTCGAATGCGACCTATGTAGAAGAGATGTATGAAGCCTATCAAGAAGATCCGCAATCAGTTTCCGCTGATTGGCAGGTCGTTTTTGATAATCTCCCACCTGTTAATGGTAGTTCTGTTGAAGTACCAGAGGTTTCCCACTCTAAAGTTCGTGACTATTTTCGTAGTTTAGCCTTAGAAAGCCGTGCGAAAGGGGCTGCTCGTGTCAGTGACCCAGAGTTAGATGCAAAGCAGGTTAAAGTACTGCAATTAATTAACGCTCATCGTTTCCGTGGTCATCAAAATGCTAACCTAGATCCATTAGGTATGTGGAAGCGTGACTTGGTTCAAGAGCTAGATCCTGCTTACCACGGCTTAACCGCTGAAGATATGCAGCGTGAGTTCAACACGGGTTCATTCGCATTAGGCGGTGAGACCATGAAACTTGCGGATATTATTTTTGCCCTTAAGAGTAGCTACTGTGGCTCGATTGGTGCGGAATATATGCACATCACTGATACCGACGAAAAACGTTGGATCCAGCAACGTCTAGAGCCAACCTTAGGTAAGGCTAATTACGACAATGCGGTTAAAAAACGTATTCTTGAAGGCCTAAATGCTGCTGAAGGTATTGAAAAATACTTAGGTGCAAAATTTCCAGGCGCTAAACGTTTCTCTTTAGAAGGTGGTGATTCGCTTGTTCCAATGATGCGCGAAATCATTTACCGTGCAGGTGAAGCGGGAACTAAAGAAATCGTCGTAGGTATGGCTCACCGTGGCCGTTTAAACTTACTCATTAACGTGCTCGGTAAACGTCCTAGTGAATTATTTGACGAGTTTGCTGGCAAGCATGCAGACACGCATGGTTCAGGTGACGTTAAATATCACCAAGGGTTCTCATCAGATTTTGAAACGCCAGGTGGCAATGTTCACTTAGCGTTAGCTTTTAATCCATCACACCTTGAGATCGTTAACCCAGTGGTTATCGGTTCCGTACGCGCTCGTCAAGATCGTCGCGGCTGTAAAGATGGCTTACAAGTTATGCCCATTACCATTCATGGTGACTCAGCTATTACTGGGCAGGGTATCGTACAAGAGACATTTAACATGTCTCAAACCCGTGGTTTTACAGTGGGTGGTAGTATCCGCATCGTGGTTAATAACCAGGTTGGTTTTACCACATCTAACCATGCAGATGTCCGGTCAACAGAATACTGTACTGATATTGCTAAGATGGTTCAGGCACCGATTTTCCACGTTAACTCAGATGACCCTGAAGCTGTTGCGTTTATTTCGCAGCTGGCTGTGGATTACCGTAATGAGTTTAAGCGTGATGTGGTGATTGATTTAGTTTGTTATCGTCGTCATGGCCATAACGAGGCTGATGAACCTAGTGCAACACAGCCGTTGATGTACGCAAAAATTAAAAAACACCCAACGCCGCGTAAAATTTATGCTGATAAGTTAATTGCTGAAAACAGCATTGCTGCTGATGAAGTTACTGGCTTAATTAATCATTACCGTGATGCGCTTGATGCCGGTGACTGTGTGGTCAAAGAGTGGCGTCCAATGACGTTACATACCGTTGACTGGACACCTTATCTGAATCGCGAATGGGATGAAGATTACGCAGGTTCTATGTCAATGGAACGTCTACAAAACTTAGCGAATAAGTTAGTCGATATTCCTGAAAATCATACGTTGCAATCACGTGTTGCCAAAATTTGTGCTGACCGCCTCTCAATGGCAAAAGGTGAGAAGTTACTCGACTGGGGTTTCGCAGAAACTTTAGCCTATGCTTCTATCCTTGAAGACAAAAAACGTGTGCGTATTACTGGCCAAGACTCTGGCCGTGGTACTTTCTTCCATCGTCATGCGGTATTACATAATCAAAAAGACGGTACAACCTATTTACCTTTGCGTAATGTAGCAGAAGAGCAAGCACCGATTGATATTACTGATTCAGTATTATCTGAAGCGTCTGTATTAGCATTTGAGTACGGCTATGCCACAGCAGAACCAGGTGGATTAACCATTTGGGAAGCACAGTTTGGTGACTTTGTTAACTGTGCTCAAGTGGTTATTGACCAATTCTTATCGTCTGGTGAACAAAAGTGGGGCCGCTTATGTGGCTTAACAATGTTATTACCACATGGTTATGAAGGTCAGGGGCCTGAGCATTCCAGTGCTCGTTTAGAACGTTTCTTACAGTTATGTGCTAACCATAATATGCAGGTATGTGTTCCATCAACACCGGCGCAGGTTTATCACATGTTACGTCGCCAAGTGGTACGGCCAATGCGTCGTCCACTAGTGGTGATGTCACCAAAATCTTTGCTACGTCACCCATTAGCTGTGTCTAGCCTAGAAGAGCTTGCTGAAGGTACTTTCCAAAATATCATTGGTGAAATTGATACTTTAGAGGCAAGTAAAGTTGACAGAGTTGTGTTCTGTAGCGGTAAGGTGTATTTCGAGTTACTTGAAAAACGTCGTAAAGAAAATATCACTAACATAGCCATTATTCGTGTTGAGCAGCTGTATCCTTTCCCTGATGTGGAAATGCGTGCGGCATTAGAGAAATATCAACATGTTACTGATTTTGTTTGGTGTCAGGAGGAGCCTCAAAACCAAGGTGCGTGGTACTGTAGTCAGCATCACTTCTGGGCTAACATTCCTGCAGGCGCTCAATTAACGTATGCTGGTCGTGAAGCGTCAGCTGCGCCAGCGTGTGGTTATCCAGGGTTGCATGTACATCAGCAAGAATCATTAGTTAATAGCGCATTAAAACTGTCGTAAAGATAATTTATATAAAGGGAAGCTTTCCATGAGTATCGAAATTAAGGTACCCGTATTACCAGAGTCTGTTGCTGATGCAACAATTGCTACTTGGCACGTTAAGCCTGGTGAACAGGTGTCTCGCGATCAAAACTTAGTTGATATCGAGACCGACAAAGTTGTTCTAGAAGTTGTTGCACCAGAAGACGGTTCAATTTCTGAATTATTATTTGAAGAAGGCGACACCGTTTTAGGTGAGCAAGTTATTGCAAGATTTATTGCAGGTGCCGTGTCTGGACAAGAAGTGACTAAAGCTGAGGCGACAGCGCCTGCTGCTGAAGTTGCATCAGAGCCAAGTTCTGACGAATCAAACGATGCATTAAGCCCATCAGTGCGTCGTTTAATTGCTGAGCATAATCTTGATGCTGCAAAAATTAAAGGTACAGGTGTTGGCGGACGTATCACTAAAGAAGATGTTGAAGCGTTCGCTAAATCAGCACCAGCGGCAAAGTCAGCAGCTGTGTCTGCACCAGTTGCACCGTTAGAAGGTCGTAGCGAGAAACGTGTTCCTATGACTCGTTTGCGTAAAACGATTGCAAAACGTTTGTTAGAAGCTAAAAATTCTACCGCTATGTTAACTACGTTTAACGAAGTGAACATGAAGCCAATCATGGATATCCGTAAGCAATATCAAGATATTTTTGAAAAGCGTCACGGCATTCGTTTAGGCTTTATGTCTTTCTACATCAAAGCGGTAACTGAAGCGCTAAAACGTTTCCCTGAAGTTAATGCTTCAATTGATGGCGATGATATTATTTATCACAACTATTTTGATATCAGCATTGCAGTATCAACTCCTCGTGGCCTGGTAACACCAGTATTACGTGACACCGATACCATGAACTTAGCTGAAATTGAAAAAGCGGTACGTGAACTCGCAATCAAAGGCCGTGACGGTAAGTTGTCTGTTGCAGACATGACCGGCGGTAACTTCACCGTAACTAACGGTGGCGTGTTTGGCTCGTTAATGTCTACGCCGATTTTAAATCTGCCACAAAGTGCAATCTTAGGCATGCATGCTATTAAAGATCGCCCAATGGCAGTCAATGGTCAGGTTGAAATCTTGCCAATGATGTACCTAGCACTCTCTTACGATCATCGTATTGTTGATGGTCGTGAGTCAGTTGGCTTCTTAGTCGCAATTAAAGACTTCTTAGAAGATCCAACTCGTCTACTACTTGATTTATA
Organism: Shewanella glacialimarina; assembly: GCF_020511155.1. Lineage (NCBI taxonomy): Bacteria > Pseudomonadati > Pseudomonadota > Gammaproteobacteria > Alteromonadales > Shewanellaceae > Shewanella > Shewanella glacialimarina. Next base: position 1,894,075 of record NZ_CP041216.1, read on the forward strand.
AGTAGTTAGATAAACCCCTCGTCGCTGGCTCATATTGAGCCAGTTGGATTTGATTAGAAGTATATGGATAGATCATCATGAATTTGCATGAGTATCAGGCAAAATCTTTATTTGCCGAATATGGTTTACCAGTCTCTGAAGGCTTTGCATGTGATACAGCTCAAGAAGCAGTAGAAGCAGCAGGCCACATTGGCGGAAACTTATGGGTTGTTAAGTGTCAAGTACACGCAGGCGGCCGTGGTAAAGCAGGTGGCGTTAAAGTTACCGGTAATAAAGACGAAATCAGAGCCTTCGCTGAAAACTGGTTAGGCAAGAACTTAGTAACGTACCAGACTGACGCTAAAGGTCAGCCAGTTGCTAAAATTCTAGTTGAAAGCTGTACTGACATCGCTAACGAATTGTACCTAGGTGCAGTAGTTGATCGTAGCACTCGTCGCGTTGTGTTTATGGCGTCTACTGAAGGTGGTGTTGATATCGAGACTGTGGCTGAACATACGCCAGAGCTAATCCACACAGCTATCATTGATCCGTTAACAGGTCCTCAAGCTTTCCAAGCTCGTGATCTTGGCTTCAAGTTAGGTTTAAACCCAACTCAAATGAAGCAGTTCACTAAGATCTTTATGGGTCTTGCGAACATGTTTAACGACCATGATTTTGCGTTATTAGAAATCAACCCGCTTGTTATCACTACTGAAGGCAACCTTCACTGTTTAGATGGCAAAATCGGTATTGATGGCAACGCATTATATCGTCAGCCAAAAATCAAAGCGATGCACGATCCATCACAAGATGATGCTCGTGAAGCACATGCTGCTAAATTTGAATTAAACTATGTTGCTTTAGACGGTAACGTAGGTTGTATGGTTAACGGTGCCGGCCTAGCAATGGGTACAATGGACATCGTAAACTTACATGGCGGCAAGCCAGCTAACTTCTTAGACGTTGGCGGTGGAGCAACTAAAGAACGTGTTGCTGAAGCATTTAAAATCATTCTTTCTGACAGCAATGTTAAAGCAGTATTAGTTAACATCTTCGGTGGTATCGTACGTTGCGATATGATCGCTGAAGGTATTATCGGTGCAGTTAAAGAAGTTGGCGTTAAAGTGCCAGTAGTTGTTCGTCTTGAAGGTACTAACGCCGAATTAGGTCGTGAAGTATTGGCTAAGTCTGGTCTTGATATCATCGCGGCAACAAGTCTAACTGACGCGGCTGAGCAAGTTGTTAAAGCTGCGGAGGGCAAATAATGTCTGTTTTAATTAACAAAGATACCAAGGTAATCTGTCAAGGTTTCACTGGTGGTCAGGGTACTTTCCACTCTGAGCAGGCGATTGCTTATGGCACGCAAATGGTTGGTGGTGTTTCTCCTGGTAAAGGTGGTCAAATCCATTTAGGTCTTCCAGTGTTTAACACTGTCAAAGACGCAGTAGCAGAAACAGGTGCAACAGCATCTGTTATCTACGTACCTGCACCATTTTGTAAAGATGCAATTCTTGAAGCAATCGATGCAGGCATTGAGTTGATCGTTTGTATCACTGAAGGCATTCCTACACTTGATATGCTTCAAGTGAAAGTTAAGCTTGAAGAAACTGGTGTTCGCATGATCGGTCCTAACTGCCCAGGTGTTATCACTCCTGGTGAATGTAAGATTGGTATTATGCCTGGTCACATCCATTTACCTGGAAAAGTGGGTATTGTTTCTCGTTCTGGTACATTAACGTACGAAGCGGTTAAGCAAACTACTGATGAAGGTTTCGGCCAATCTACTTGTGTAGGTATCGGTGGCGATCCAATTCCTGGCACTAACTTCATCGACGTATTGGAAATGTTCCAAAACGATCCACAGACTGAAGCTATTGTAATGATCGGTGAAATCGGTGGTAATGCTGAAGAAGAAGCTGCTGCTTATATCAAAGCACACGTTACTAAGCCTGTTGTATCTTACATTGCTGGTGTTACTGCACCAGAAGGTAAGCGCATGGGCCATGCTGGCGCAATTATCGCTGGCGGTAAAGGTACGGCTGAAGATAAGTTTGCGGCTCTTGAAGCAGCAGGCGTAACTACTGTTCGCTCTTTAGCTGACATTGGTAAAGCACTGCGTACTCGTACTGGTTGGTAATATCATTACCTCACTAGTTTAAAAGGCGCTTAGGCGCCTTTTTTGTTTTTAATTTGTACCTTTATTGATATTTATTAAATCAATAAGCATGGTTTGAGATAAGTCGTTATGTCGATTTTTGGGATCATTTTTCCGTTAATATTTATGGTAGCTTTGGGTTACCTATTGACACGCTTTGAGTTTTTCACTAAAGAGCATATAAGCGGCATTAGTAAATTTACCTTTTATGTCAGTATTCCAGCCTTTTTGTTTATCAATATGCTGGCAGCACCTTTATCTGAAAGTATCGACATCTATACATTATTGTCTTTCTATATTCCCGTACTGATCATTTTCACTTTGGGTTATCGTATTAATCGCCGCTTTAATCCGATTCAATTTAGAAGCCGAGACGCCAGTGCTGTTTTTGCCTTAGGCTCAAGCTACTCCAATACCGTACTAGTTGGTTTACCGATAATTATTGCCGCATTAGGTCAGGCGATGATAGGGCAAGTATTTATGATTATTACATTTCATAGCGCTTGTTTGTTTGCGTTAACTTTTATTCTGGCAGCAAGAGCACACGAACAGGGTTTCTCTTGGAGAAAATTTACTCGTTCTATGGTGTTAAACCCGGTTGTGATGAGTATTAGTTTAGGGATTGCAGCCAACGCTGTTGGTCTCAATTTAGGCACACATTTACAGGAAAGCCTTACGTTACTTTCAAAACCAGCCTTAGCGTGTGCTTTATTTGTACTTGGTGCTAATTTAAGTTTTTATAAAATAGGCGACAGTTGGCGGTTAGCGTTATTGGCGAGTGGGTTAAAAATTCTGTTGCTTCCAGCACTTGTTTACCTGATGTCGGTGATGGTATTTAATTTAGAAAGCCAAAAAACGACCATGCTTGTGTTGCTCAGCGCTTCACCTTTAGGGGTTAATGCCTACTTAATTGCCACTGAACTTAAACAACATGAGTCGACTTTAGGCAGTACGGTAGTGCTATCGACATTGCTCTCGGTATTCAGCTTTAGCTTGTGGTTATTTTTTTTGTTATAAATTTTAACGTTTTTTTGTTAACCGTTATTTGGCTTGTATGGGGTGTAAGTGCTGCGTATATTGCTGATATATAAAGTTAGATTAAGGCTGTTTTTTTTATAAGACAAGGAATGAGTCATGCAACTAATAAACACCTATGAAACATATTTTAAGACCAATTTATTGCTTAAATTATTGGTGCTTATACTCGTGAATATAAGTTTTGCCATTCAAGCAAATGAATTTGTTTCGGGAAGGGATTATGTTGAATTAGAGAGCCCTCCAAGTGTTGAAAAAGAAGTCAGAGAATATTTTTCTTTTTATGCTAATCGATAATGTGTTTAATGATCAAATATTCAGCTAGTTCAACGTTAATTTGATGCTAATTAGTCATTTATTAGCCGCCCATTAAGCGCTAGAACAGTGCTTATTAAGTCTTCGCTAGGTTATTTGAACTCGATGTATGACTGCGACTTATCCTCAACTTAAGGTAAGGCACTTTTATACATCGAATTTTTTATAGTGCAGCGCTATAAAATCATCATTGAATGGCAGATAACGGCTGTTACAGTCGATCTCTGGTTAGAGCGTGTTATTCATAAGCTTTTATTAATTGAGTGATGACAATATTAAAAGGAATGCAGATGGCGTTTAATGATATGTTTCGGCTGAGTGCCCATGCGGTAATAACTAATGATGAAGGGCAGGTATTACAACTTAAAGCGACCTATGGCGCTAAACATTGGGGCTTGCCTGGTGGCGCGTTAGAGTTAGGTGAAACCATACATCAAGCCGTTATACGTGAGTGTTTAGAAGAGTTAGGTTGCGATATTGCAATTGACTATCTGTCGGGCGTTTATTATCACGGTGCTTATCAATCACAGGTGTTTATTTTTAAATGCAATATTATGGATGTAACCATGATTGCATTAAGTTCAGAACACAGCGAGTACCAATATTTCGATATTGCTGATCTATCTACAGTGCAGCAAATTCGGGTCAAAGCTTGCTTAGATTTTTCTGGGAAAGTTGATAGCAAAGTTTTCTAAAAGTAGTGCTATGTACTGGTAAAACAATGCGTCTGCTAATAAACTCAGACTTTGACAATCTTTGTTAATCCAGACGCATATAACAATTGATGTTCCGACCCATTTACTTGTCAATCATGCCTTTTAATACAATATCGTCATAGGTTACAAATCCTTTGATGTCGTTGTCTTCTAATACTGGTGCTTTGTTAATGCCAAAACGCTCAAATAATCTGGCTGTATAGCGCACATCCATATCAGCTGAAACAGAAAACACCGGTTTAATCATAATTTCATATACATTGGTGCGATCCGGAGACTTGTCTTTGGCCAAAACTTTGCGCGCAATATCACTCATCAATACCAAGCCATACTCGTCATGTTCAGTGCGTTTATTGACTACTAACACTTTGACATTATTGGCAACAGCGGTGGCAATTGCTTCTGAAACTGTAATTGTGCCATCTACCATGGCATAGTCTTGATTTAACACATCACGGTTTCTTACAGGGGTCCTAACGTTCATATTTGATCCTCAATCTCTTTGGTCAGCTGTTGTACTTGATGCGCCACACCCACGGCGTCTTCAACATCTATTTGAATGGCGATGCCGCGGCCTTTATTGGTATCAAATTTACCCACTTTAGAAATTGTCTCCAAAATATGACGTGACATGTGTTCTTCAACTAACCAGAAAATAACATCACGCTGTACATCTAAGCCTAAGCCCATAAAGGTTTTTTTCTTTACCAGACCTTCACCTCTTGCATGATTAATGACTGTGGCTCCAGTTGCGCCGGCTTCGCGAGCAGCATCTAGGATCTCATCTGTGCAATCATCATCCACAAAGGCAACAATTAATTTAAAGCGCATCTGTATGTTCCTCTTGCTGCTCAGTGGCAGCTTTACGTTTAGAGATGTATTCGACTATTTGGGCATAGGCCATCACGGAAATAATCGGAAATAAACTGGCAAAAGCGATCAGGCCAAAGCCATCAATTAAAGGGTTACGACCTTCCACATTAGTCGCTAAACCTAATCCTAATGCGGCAACGAGAGGCACGGTAACGGTTGAGGTGGTGACTCCGCCAGAGTCATATGCCAATGGAATAATCATTTTAGGGGCGTAAAAGGTTTGAATGACCACTATGATGTAACCCCCCATGATGTAGTAATGAATGGGATCGCCAACTACGATACGAAAACAGCCTAATGCGATACCAAAGGCAACACCAATAGCAACCGATATGCGCAGGCCTTGGATGCCAACAGTACCACCAGATACTTCATTGGCTTTAATTGCCACCGCAATCAGTGAAGGTTCTGCAATTGTGGTACTAAAGCCAATGGCCGCAGCAAATATGTATACCCATAAATAATCTTGCCAAATAAACGGTGTTGGCGCGCCGTCAGGATGCAAAAATTCTGCTGTGGTGAGCTGATTGGCCATGCTTTCGCCTATAGGGAATAACGCCATCTCTAATCCGACTAAGAAAAAAGTCAAACCCACAATGACATAAATGAAACCTAAGGCCACTTTACGCCAGTTAGGAATAGGGCGTTTTAGTACGCCTAATTGAAAGCCAAATAAGATAACCGCAATGGGCACCACATCTCTGGCTGTCAGTAATAAGGTTTCCAATAGCAGATAAAACATGTTGGCTCCTTATAGAAAGACCATGCCGTAAAGCATGACAAAAATCATTGGTGTTAAGCTAGCAAAAGCAATTAAACCAAAGCCATCCAGCATAGGATTTCTGCCTTTAATAACGGTTGCTAACCCTACGCCTAAAGCCGTCACTAATGGAACGGTTATGGTCGATGTAGTGACACCTCCAGAGTCGTAGGCAATACCAATAATACTTGCAGGGGCAAAAAAGGTCAGTATCATCACTATGGAGTAACCGCCGATGATCATGTAATGGATAGGCCAGCCTTTTAAAATACGAATAACACCGAGTAAAATGGCCAAACCAACGGATATTGCTACAGTTAAGCGCAAGCCCATAGCATAGTCATTTAAAGCCGCTTCATTGTTAGTAATGGCGCCTGCTTCTGCGGCAACTTTAGCGGCTTCATTGGCTACGGCTGTCAATGCAGGTTCTGCCAGTGTGGTACCAAACCCCAGAGAAAAAGAGAAAATAACTAGCCAAAACAGACTGCCTTTTCTGGCTAAGGCTTCAGCTAAAGATTCACCTATAGGGAATAAGCCCATTTCTAGGCCAAAAACGAAGAATGTTAAACCTAGTACAATAAATACTAGCCCAACAAGAATTGAACCTAATTGATCGGGTGCTTGTTTTAGAATAAAAATTTCGAAAAATCCCACAACGACAATAATGGGAACTAAGTCTTTAAAACTACTGAACATAGAGGTTAATAGCTTGAGCAGTGCTGACATCCATCCTCCATTAAAATCAACAATCTAGCCAATTTGTTAGTTTATGTAATCAGTGTGCCTTAGATGTTATAAATAACAACAATATGAATACAATAGTTATGGTTTTTTTGATGTAAATCAAAAAAGAGTCAATTGATGTGAGCTAGGTGGAATAGATTAACGATTAACATTTTTTCAATACAGAGTATTATCATTACATTGCTACATTTTTAGATATGCACTATTTGGAGATATGCACTATGTAGAAGTTATTGGGTATTTTTAGTCTTTTTGTTGTGTTAGTTTTTAAATCATTTTATGCGAATGCCAATGAGTCCTTCATTAATCCTACTGAAAATTTGCTGCAATCGCACTCTGCTGACGGCTATTTTCAGGTGTTCAGTTTAACTAAAGGCATGTCTCTAATCGTTGAGGAAGGACGATTAGAGCCTCGTTCTATTGGCAGTATCAGCGTTAAATTATATCGCAATTTTGATGTAGGGGACTTTGCCGCGGGAATAACTTTTCCCCGTGATGGCACTATATCTAAAGTCTCGATTTCAAATGATGCCGAGGGTGAACAGCAGGTAACCATTACGACTGTTACCGCAGGCAGTGGACGCTATCGGTTGGAGCAAAATGTATGCATTACCAATGTCACACTAGAGATGTGTGGAGCCAGCCATGAGTAGCATTGTTATTGCTGGCGTAGGTATGACGCCTTTTTGTAAGCCAGGACAGCATCAGCCTTATCGTGTGATGGCTGCCAATGCAATTAAGTTAGCTTTGGCCGATGCCGGTATTAATGCTAAGCAAATACAACAGGCATTTGGTGCATATATTTATGGTGATAGTACCTGTGCGCAACATGCTTTTTATGATGTTATTCAAAGTGGTATCCCTGTTATTAACGTCAATAATAATTGCTCTAGTGGTTCTACCGCGTTGTACTTAGCCAGGCAGGCTGTGATGTCTGGCGAAGTTGAGTGTGCATTAGCCTTTGGGTTCGAAGAAATGCAGCCAGGTGCCCTAGGGTCAAATTGGCAAGACAGAGAAAGCCCATTTACTCGAATAGCACCGGTGTTAAATCAGTTTAATGCACCCGATGGTCCAATCGCATTACGGGCTTTTGGAGCTGCGGGCCGCCATTACATGGATAAATATAATGTCACTGCTGAATTATTTGCCAAGGTTGCAGTAAAGTCCCGTCGCCATGCGATGAACAACCCTTATGCTTTATTGAAAATGCCATTATGTGCGGAGCAAGTATTGGCTGATAAGGTGATTTACGATGGCTATTTAACTCGCCTTATGGCGTGTCCTCCCACTTGTGGTGCGGCAGCTGTCATTGTATGCAGTGATAAATTTGCTAAACAGCATGGTATAAGCTCCAAGGTTAAAATTCTTGCTCAAGCTATGGCAACCGATACCCAAGATTCTTGGCAAGATCCTATTAATGCAGTGGGCCAGAGCATGACTCAAATGGCGGCGAAAAAAGTGTATAACGCTGCAGGTATATCGCCACAGGATTTAGATGTGATTGAGCTACATGACTGCTTTACGCCTAATGAAGTCATCACCTATGAGGCTTTGGGGTTATGCGCAGAGGGGGAGGCTGAAAAATTTATTAAGCAGGGAAACAATACCTATGGTGGCCAGTTTGTTATTGGCCCTTCAGGTGGCTTAATGTCTAAAGGTCATCCGATTGGTGCTACAGGATTAGCGCAATGCGCAGAACTTGTTTGGCATTTACGCGATCAAGCAGGTGATCGTCAGGTGCAAGGAGCTCGCTTAGCATTACAACATAATGTGGGTTTAGGTGGTGCTGTTGTGGTGACTTTATACGGTAAATGATGTACCGTTATTGTTGCTAAATTATGTCTTTTTAGTGCCCAGTTTAGGTACTTTACTCAGATAAATAGAGAATGGAATCTTCATGAAATATACACCCTTCCAGTTTAATTCGAATATTATTGCTGCAAAAATCAGAATGTGTGTTTACGGCAGTCTTTTAGTGGCGAGCATCGTTTCGCCTATGGTGCAAGCGGCTGATTTTTCTTCAAGTTATCAAGCTTATCAACAAGCCGTTGCATCAAAAGATGTAGAGCAAACATTAGTGTATGCTCAGCAAGCTTATGATTTCGGAAAAGTCAGCTTTGGTGAAAACCACATCGATACGGCGATGTTACTGATGAACCTTGCCAATGCGCAACGTGATAGTGGTGATAACGTTTCAGCAAGCCAGAATTATGACAACGTATTGGCCAGCTACATTACACATTATGGAAACAATAGCATTGAAGTGTTAGATCCTATGTTGTTAGTTGCAGAGTCAACAACCAATGACAAAAAGGCCCAAGCACTTTTTGAAGATACCATTGGTGTGGCAAAGTCACTCAAAGATCCATTAGTGTTAGCTGAAGTTTATACTGCGGCGTTTAAGCACTTATATAAAACCTCAAAATATAATCACACCATAAAAAACTATGGTTTAAAGGCATATGACATTTACAGCCAACATCTTCCCGAGGATGCTATTGTGCGTGTTGATGCCACTCATCTGGCGGCATCCATCCAGTTTGCTGAAAAACACTATGACACTGCAAAGCGCTTATTTCTTGAGGTAATCAAACAGTATCAAGCCCTTGATTATAGCCATCCATCAGAGTTGCATGCTCACGCTGTGTTGGTTGAGTTGTATGAGAAACAAAATAATAGCCAACAAGCGACGGCACACTGTATTGCGATTGGTAAAATGAAACCTTGGTCGGATGATCAGGATCAAGTGCCCTTATTTAGACATCATCCAAATTATCCAAAATCCTATGCAAAAGACAGAAAAGAGGGATGGGTTGATATGGCGTTTATCATTGATAAAAATGGCTTTGTTAAGTCGGCATCGGTATTAGATTCTAAGGGCGGAAAACGTTTTGAAATAGAATCGTTAGAGGCCATTCAAAAATGGCGCTATGCACCTAAGTTTGTTGATGGTAATCCGGTTCAGGCAGAAGCAAAAGTGCGTCTTGATTTCACCATTGCTAATAGCTAAAACACCATGTAAACAGTGAGTAGCAAGAACAGTATACAAACTAAGCCAGCCTCAATGAGTCGCTGGCTTTTTTGTAGTTGATTCTTGCCTTGTTTCAATACGGTGACTAAATTTTGTTGGTTGTAAATTCTGCATGTGAGCAGATCGGTTTGAGGATCGACCAATAATTTACATTGATATTTATGCCCGTCATTTAACAAGATGTCGTGACAACTTAAAATGCCGAAATTGAATTTTTTCGACACAACTTTACCATTCAATATCACCTTTTCTAGTCCACACCAATCGCTTGCTTGCAGTTCAAAATTGTCTTGGTTTAAAAGATAATTAAACTTGATCATAGCATCACCCCTGTTGTGCTTTAACTGTTGCGACTAGTAATAAGCTAAGCAGAGTAATATGACATTTTCCAGTGTCAAAATATGAAGGTTTAAAGAAAACAGGCTAATTGATTGGTGGCTAAATGAATTTTTATTTTCACTATATTTTCTTGCCTAAATGGCGGTTATACACTTATTTACGTTTGCGGTGGAGGACTGAGTTTTAATCGTTATCACTGTAGCTCTTGAGTAAGTCTTTCCAAGTAATAATGCCAATTAATGTGCCATTGTCCAAGACAGGCAAACTGCCAATATTATATTTTAGAATAATTTCACAAGCATGTTTAAGACGCGTATCTGGTGATACGGTAATAGGGTTGTGGCTCATTACTTGGTGGACGCGCTTATTGAGTGTTTCTGTGTCACGAATAAGTTCTGCAGCTGTACCTAGGTTAGGACTAAGGGCTTTTAAAAAGTCTCTGTGTGATAAAATGCCTTGCAGTTTGTCATTTTCATCAATGGCCAATAAATGGTGAAAACTGACATTGTCGAAAATGTGTTTTGCCACCGACAATCTATCATCAATTGAAACGGTGACAATACGTGTTGTCATAATGTCGCGAACTAATATCATTGCAGCAGGCATATTTATCTCCTATAACACGGCGAATAATAGAGGCGTTAACCGTATTATTTATATATATCAGATAAACTATAGTACAACAATGAGTTAGCTACATAATCTTAATCAGTAAAAAGGCTAAACGCTACCTTGTTAAGCCAAGATATTTTTGTGCTTTAATCGGTTTGAGCTGATGAACATCAACCAAGACCAGGCCATCGATACAATCACCAAACTCTGCATCAATGCCAAAGTCGATGAATTGCACGCCCTGATCTTCACACAATTCACCATATTGTTTAAATAAAGTCGGTACTGAAACACCCATATTAGCTAATGTCCTTTTCAGAATTTTAAAATTGTCAGCGTATGTCTCACCATTGAATTGACGACATAATTGGTGTGTCCGTTCATCGGTAAACTGGTAAGAATTAAATGAGGTTGCCAGTGTAGACTGCGTTGGAAATTGATTTTTATAAAAATAAATAAGTAATTCTTTAGCGGGCTCAGGATAGCTGTTACTAATCGAAACCGGGCCAAATAAGTAGCGATACTGAGGGTTTTTGAGAAGAAATGCGCCAATACCTTGCCACAAATACTCAAGGCTTCTTCTGCCCCAATATTTAGGTTGCACAAAGCTTCGGCCTAACTCTAACCCTTGTTCAAAATAAGGACTAAAATCTGGCTGATATTGAAATAAAGTTTGGCTATATAGCCCTGTGGTAGATATTTCATTATGAATACGCTTTGCACTAGCAAAACGATAAGCACCGACGATTTCTAAATCATCTTTATCCCATAATACGAGGTGCCAATAGTCATTATCATATTTGTCGGTATCTCTGCGTTTGCCAGTGCCTTCACCGACAGCTCTAAAGGCAATTTCACGTAGTCTGCCGATTTCACGCATGATGGCACTGCTGTCATCATGCTGATAAAGATAAATGACTTTATTGTCTGATGTGAGTCCAAGCTGTTCACATTGTTGTAATTCATGTTGCAAAGTGGCGCGAGACTCTGGGTGAGCAATGGCATTTTGAGTACTAAACAGCGGTGGCCTATTTTTACCTATACGGTAAAGATGATTTTTTAGCAGATTAACCTGAGTTTTTAACGGAAAGTCATTATTCGACACGGTTTCTTTAGCAATCAGTTTGCCAATACGAACCGGCATCACTTGATTGATTTGGCGAAACATTTCCTTAACGAGTAACAGTGTTGCTAATGGCTTATAAATCATTGATGCGCCATAAAAAGTTGCAGAATTTTTCGCATCGACAAACATAGGTAACAATGGCGCATTACAGGCTTTGGCCATTTTAACAAACCCGCTTTGCCATAATAAATCCGTCACACCGCTTGGGCGTATTCGAGACACTTCACCCGATGGAAATATTAATATTGCTCCTTCACGTTTTAGATGTTGATGGATATTATCTAAATTTTGCTTTGGGGTGCCGCCAGTCATGTTTCTGACGGGTAATAAAATCGAGTGCAGCGGTTTAATAGCCATTAGTAACTCATTGGCGACGACTTTAATGTCTGGGCGGACTTTGCTAATTAACTTGATTAATGCAAGGGCGTCAAGTGAGCCGATAGGGTGATTAGCATAGATAACCACACGGCCGTCAATCGGAATATTTTCAATTTCATTATTGGGTACGCTGTAACTAAAATTAAAGCTAGCCAGTACCTGTTCAACAAAGTCTACCCCGGTTAAATGCTTATACTGCATCGCAATATCATTGCATTGCTGCTCGTGCAAAAGATAACGTAGCATGGCTTTGGTTGGCTTGGATAACCAAGGGAATTTAGCCAATTGAGGTAAATTTTTGTCAACCATTTGATCGACAGTAAACATCATTTCTGCGGACTTCATTATGCTACCTTCTTATTAGGTTGTTTTTGGGTTGAGGCTGTATGAAGAGGTAAAGGACTAGCGGTGCCAATATTGTCGATAATTTGAGGCGTTTTAGTCAGTTCATTCCATTTTAATAATTGAAAGTCACCGGATAGGGTTTCAGCGATTAAGGTACAGTTTTCAACCCAATCACCATCGTTAGCATAGATAATCCTGTGTTTACCCTTATGGTGAATAGAGAGTTCTGGTTGATGAATATGGCCACAAATGACCATATCGACTTGTTGTTTTAAGGCAAATCGTAGCACTGCATCTTTAAAACTATTAATGGCTTGTTGGGCTTTGTTTACTCTGAGTTTTATATAGCTGGCAAGTGACCAATAAGGGTAGCCAAGTTGGCTGCGTACACTATGAAGATGCCGATTTAGCCATAACAAAACATCGTATAAATGATCCCCTAGTTTGGCGTAGGTGCGGCTGACACAAACTTCAGAGTCAAATTGATCGCCATGTAACATCAGGCAGCGTTTGCCCAGAATAGATTGATGAATATAACTTGGTGCGATTGTGATACCACGAAAATGACTATCTACGTAAGGTTTGAACATCTCATCGTGATTACCAGGGATATAAAATACTTGGGTGCCATTTTGGGCTAATGCTAGTATTTTTGTTAATACAGCTTGATGGCTATCTGGCCAGTAAACCCGTTTTTTTAATGCCCAAATATCGATGATGTCACCGACTAAATACAGGTATTGGCATGGGTTACTATTTAAAAAATCTAATAAAAAATCAGCTTTGCAGTCAATACTGCCTAAATGAACATCCGACAGCCAAACGGCATAAAACGACTGTTGCTCGGATGTTGCCTCATCCCAACTATCATTTTCTTGATGAAGGTGTTTAGTCGATATATGAGATGAGAATACAGAGTGAGCAGATGCTTGCGAGACTTGTTTAAATAACGCACTGATTTTATCCATTCGCTTAATCTCTACAAATAGTATTGCATTAAGATAATGAAAGCTTACTGGGGATTATTGACTAATTCGTGACGGATATATTGCATTTAGATGAAGTTTACAAATTGCTGCTGAGTTAATTGACTTGAACAAGTAACAAAAAGGGAAGCCTATGCTTCCCTTGTTTGATCTTGCTTGGGTAATGAATATTTAACCATCATTACTTTGAACTGATTTAACGGCCTGCATTAATAATGGCACGAGCCATTTCATCGGCGACTGAACCTGTTGTGCGGTTTTCAGCATCTGCGCGAGTAAACACAGTTAATAATGTTTGATAAATTTGCTCAACCTTAGCGGTTGCAGCTGCTTTATCATAGTTATTTTCAAAAGAGACATTAATAATACCACCGGCATTAATCACATAATCAGGTGCGTATAAAATGCCCATTTCTTTAAGCTTTTCACCGTGGCGCACTTCAGCTAGTTGATTGTTGGCACAACCCGCTACAATAGTGGCTTTTAATAAAGGCAATGTAATGTCATTTAACGTTGCCCCTAATGCACAAGGTGCATATACATCAACATCTTGATTGTAGATATCTTGCGGCTCTACTAGGGTTGCACCAAACTCGGTTGCGACACGGTCAAGAGACGCTTGATGAATATCTGTGACAATGAGTTTTGCACCGGCTTCATGTAAATGTTTGCACAAATAGTATCCGACATGGCCAACACCTTGTACTGACACTTTAATGCCTTCTAAACTATCAATTCCACGTTGGTGTTTAACGGCCGCTTTAATGCCTAAATACGTGCCTAGAGCTGTTAACGGCGACGGATCACCTGACTTGCCTTCAAGTCCAGCTACATAAGGGGTTTCACGGTTGGCTATCATCATATCTGATGTGGATACGCCGACATCTTCCGCAGAGTAGTATTTTCCGCCTAAGCTATTAACAAAACGACCAAAAGCGAGGAACAGTTTTTCACGGTCTGTCGTTTTAGGATCAGCTATGATAACGGCTTTACCACCACCCATAGTTAAACCAGCAAGGGCATTTTTATATGTCATCCCTCTAGAAAGACGCAATACGTCTGTCAATGCTTCATCATCAGATTGATAATTCCACATTCTACAGCCACCCACAGCGGGGCCTTTATTGGTATTGTGCACCGCAATAATGGCTTTTAAGCCACTTTCTTTATCATGACAAAATACTACTTGTTCGTGCTCATCAAACGAGACATGATTAAATACAGACACGGAAAATCTCCACTTGCTTTTGGGGTCGTGTGCTAGTTTTGACTAACACTTAATTATTACCATTCTGGCAATACTTGATAACAGGCTATGACAAGTTTAAAAGCAATAACCACGAGGGTAGATTGAGCTACACCATTCGTTATGCACTACTTTCGCATGTTCAACACTGAGGATATCAAATATGCATCAAATTCGGTATTTGGTTTTTGGTATTGCAGCAAGATAGCATTTAGCGATACTCTCAACAAAGCCTGATTTAGTAAATTTTGTGATTAAGCTGGCAATTTTGCTTGCCACTTTACGTAAACGTAAAGTATTTTAGGGGTGCGTGTTAAATTGAGTGTCGTTGGTGCTTAAATTATGTCCGGCGAATGCGTGATAACAATAAGATAGGAAGTGTTATGACTGATGAAGTAGTTGAGCAGGTTGCAACACCCGCTGTAGATCAAGAAGCATTAAGACAAGATTGGGTAAAAACACAATTTCAAAAAGCCAATCGTTTTTTAGCTGAAAAGGGTGTGCTACCAAATAAAGTGTATACAGAAGAAAGTCGTTACCTTGCACCTTATTTAGCGATCTGGAAGATGGATTCTAAACAACCGACTAAACAAACCTTTTGGGTGATGTCTGGTGATTTACCTACAGATTATGTCGATGTGAAAGTGGCTAAAACAGCCCGTGAAGCAATGCGTCACTTTTCAATGATGTGGCAGCTCAAAGCTGAAAATTTACATAAATCTGGTGCAACGCGTGATCAGACCCAGCTTAAATTTGCTAATTTATTGGTAACTCGTGCAGAAAGTCTATACAGAATGCATGAAGATGAAAAGCTTTGGTCTTAAGCTCTGAACGTAAGCAATGCTCGTAAATTTTAGTCGCTTATATTGACTGGATTCATAGATTAAAAAAGGCACATTGAGTGCCTTTTTTTATTTTATTCAAATGAGATAAAACATTACTCAGCTAGGTAATACAGACCCTGATTTATCAGCTCAACTAATAGTTCTGCAATCGCTAAATTGTCGAACATTATTGCAGCAAGTTCATTGTCTAAATTAACAGTATTAGCAAAGCTGACAAGTTCTGCTTCGGTAACATTTTCAAGTGCAAACACTTCACCATTAATAAACAAGCGGCTAATATTATCATTTTCTAAACGTAATACTTTTAAGCCGCCAATGCGCAATATGCTGGCGCCATCTTCAATGACTTGTTGTAATTCTTCTAAATCAAGCGGCTCTTCACCTTCACAAATATCAAGCTCAAAACGATTTTGACTTAATAGCTTACCTAACATGGTTTGATACTTTTCTGGTTGGGTAGCCAGCTCAGCTAATAGCTGCATAATCCCTTGTTGTTGTTCTTGACTCACTATTCCTGGTTCTAGGGCTTCTGAGTCTGAGGTGAAACGCTGGTGGCCACTGTTGTTATCAATCAGTGAATCCGCTAGCTGAGTTAGCAACTCTTGTTGGCTTGGTGCCCTGAAACCTATTGAATAGCTTATGGCTAAAGATAAGGTTTCACCGCAATGTGGGTATCCAGGTGGGATATATAACACATCACCTTTTTTCAATACCACGTCGATAATCGGCTCAAAATCTTCTACTAATGGTGAGTTTTCGTCACCACCGCGACGTCTATGATCGCCTTTATTACCGACTTTCCAGCGACGTTCACCTTCACCTTGAATAATAAACACATCATAATTATCTATGTGTGGTCCGACTCCGCCTAATGGGGTCGCAAAGGACACCATTAAATCATCAAAACGCCAATCAGGTAAAAAGCGGAAAGCATCAACTAATGGTTGCGAGTCTGGATACCAATGGTTAACGGCCTGAACTAACAGTTGCCAGTGTGTCTCACCATAAGCATCATAATCTTCAAATGGACCTTGAATAACGTTCCATTGATTCTGGTTTGCTTCAGTGACCACAATACGTGATGAAATTTCTTCTTCACAAGCAAGACCAGCTAATTCATCTGCGGCAATAGGGTCAACAAAGTCCTCGAAGGCTTGTGTTAATACCACTGGGGTTTGTTGCCAGTGCTTTTTTATGAATGCTTGGGTGTCAAAAGTTAATTGATACATGGTCTTACTCTCTGTTCGGTGTGAAAGCATTATAAAAGAAAAGCGGCAACTCGAATATCGAACTGCCGCTAGATTCAGTGAGGTTAATACACCTCAGCTGACGTCTTATTTTAGTTCGTCAACAAAGGCTTCTGCACGGCCAATGTAATTAGCTGGGGTCATTTTCTTAAGTTCGATTTTTACTTCAGCGGGAAGCTCAAGTCCATCGATAAATACCGCTAATTGTTGTGCATCTATGCGTTTACCGCGGGTTAATTCTTTTAGCTTCTCATATGGCTTTTCAATGCCATAACGACGCATAACGGTTTGCACTGGCTCAGCAAGTACTTCCCAGTTAACATCTAATTCTGCACGAAGATGCGCTTCGTTTACTTCTAGCTTGCTAATGCCTTTTAACGTGGCTTGATATGCAATCAATGAATGTGCAATACCCACACCTAAGTTACGTAATACCGTTGAGTCGGTAAGGTCGCGCTGCCAGCGAGAAACCGGTAATTTGGCCGCTAAGTGTTGCATTAATGCATTGGCGATGCCTAAGTTACCTTCAGAGTTTTCAAAGTCGATAGGGTTAACTTTATGTGGCATGGTTGAAGAACCAATTTCACCAGCAATGGTACGTTGTTTGAAGTGGCCTAATGCCACATAGCCCCAAATGTCACGATCGAAATCGATTAAAATGGTGTTAAATCGCGCGATAGCGTCAAATAGCTCTGCGATATAATCATGTGGTTCAATTTGAGTGGTGTAAGCATTCCAGTGAATGCCTAAACTGGTCACAAAACGTTGTGACAATGCATGCCAATCTACTTCTGGGTATGCTGATAGGTGGGCGTTATAGTTACCTACCGCGCCATTAATCTTACCCATAATTTCTACGGCTTTAATTTGCTTCAATTGACGCTCTAAACGGACAACCACGTTAGCCATTTCTTTACCTAAGGTAGAAGGTGAGGCTGGTTGTCCATGGGTACGCGACATTAAAGGCACGGTTTTATTGTCATGGGCTAACTTTTTAATCGCATCGATAATTTGCTGGCACTGTGGCACAAGGACTAATTCACGTGCTTCTTTTAACATTAACCCATGTGACAGGTTGTTGATGTCTTCAGATGTACAAGCAAAGTGAACAAATTCATCTATTGCGACTAATTCAGCATTGTCAGCAATTTGTTCTTTAATGAAGTATTCAACGGCTTTGACATCATGGTTAGTGGTGCTTTCGATAGCTTTAACACGTAATGCATCTTGCTCACTGAAGTTATCTTTGATGCTGTCTAATAAAGCCAGTGCTGTTTCACTGAACGGTGGCACTTCTTCAATGTCAGGACAGCTAGATAACAATTTTAACCAGTTGATCTCAACTTGTACGCGGTACTTAGTAAGACCGAACTCGCTGAAAATCCCTCTTAATGAGGCGGTTTTACTACCATAACGACCGTCTACCGGCGAGATTGCAGTCAGTGCAGAAAGATCCATTTGAAGCTCCTTGATGAACTTTTATATTGTAGGGTGATTCGAATTATTTATTTTGCTGGCTGCTGACAGCCATATCAAATATTGCTTTACGAGCAAACACTAAGTGGCGACGTTTGCCGCCTAATTGACGCCACAGTACCGCGCTGCGCATAGCTGATAATAATAGTGAGCGAATTTTATGCTGCACATGTGTTTGCTTTAAAAATGCAGGATTACCCGAAATTTGTAATTTAGGGCCAAGGGCGCTAATCACATCGCTGTAAATACTGGCAAAATTAGCCAATACTTGTTCATCGGTAATCGCAAAATGGTGAAGTTGGCGATGCACTTGACTTATACGTTCAGCAAGCATGCCTAAGCCGTTAGGTGAGCGAGATAGCTTACGCTCTAATGCCAATACACCAACCAGATAACGCGTAGTTTCAACGTCTTTATTGCTGCCGTCACCTAGTTGGTTTTGAATAAGCTGATAGCCTTTATCCAATAAATCCTTATCAGGATACACATCGGTAATGCCATCAGGATTAGTCACCAAAATAGTATTAAGGCTTGCCGCTAGGGCTTGCTCGTCACTCTCACCATGGCGGGCGATATATTGTACTTGCCCGATGGCCTGTAAAATGCCTGCAAAAGCCATAGTGCGTTCATATAATATATTGTCAGTCACTGTGCGGCTTACCTATCCCTTAATTAAATTATCAATGATGCCGCCGCCTAAGCATACTTCACCATCATAAAATACTGCTGATTGCCCAGGTGTAACAGCGGCAACAGGTTCATCAAAAATGACTTCGATAGTGTCATTGTTGATGTGTTTGATTTTGCAGTTAACATCACGTTGACGATAACGAGTTTTTACGCTGATACTGCTTGCATCAGCAGGACCTTTACGATCTACCCAATCTAACTGATTCACTATCATGCCAACAGACATTAACCGTGGATGATGACCACCTTGGCCAACCACAAGCACATTGCGGTCTAAGTCTTTATCAACCACATACCAAGGGTCGTCATTGCTATTTTTTAAGCCGCCAATCCCCAAACCTTTACGTTGACCTAAAGTGTGGTACATCAAGCCCTGGTGAGTACCAATGACTTCACCTTCAGCTGTTTCAATGCTACCTGGTAATGCAGGAAGATAAGTGGCTAAAAAGTCAGTGAATTTACGTTCGCCGATAAAACAAATACCTGTACTGTCTTTTTTGTCATGGGTGATTAAGCCCATTTCTTTAGCAATATCACGTACCTGGTGTTTTTCTAGCTCGCCGACAGGGAATAAGCTGCGTGCGACTTGCTCATGGCTGAGCGTGTATAAAAAATAGCTTTGATCTTTATTACCATCAACACCACGTAGCATTTGGGTAGTACCGTCGGCATTGTCACGTCGGCGGACATAATGACCCATAGCGATGTAATCAGCGTCTAAAATTTCATCAGCGAATTCTAAAAACGCTTTGAATTTGATTTCTTTGTTGCACATGATATCGGGGTTAGGTGTACGGCCAGCCTTATACTCGGCTAAAAAGTACTCAAAAACATTATCCCAATATTCAGCGGCAAAGTTGACAGTATGTAATTTAATACCTAGCTTGTCGCAAACCGATTGTGCATCTTTAAGATCATCACTGGCAGCACAATATTCATCGGTGTCATCTTCTTCCCAGTTTTTCATAAATAGACCTTCAACCTCATAGCCTTGCTGCATAAGCAGATAAGCTGAAACTGAAGAGTCCACACCGCCGGACATGCCAACGATGACTTTTTTACCATTAGTGGGTGTGATTGATGTCATAGATCCTATAAACCGTTCAGTGTATCAATGAAACGCCCTTTTAGGGCATTGCAAAAAGGGAAATTGTGTAAATTCTGCGGCGCATATTCTATCACGCATTAGCCTTTGGGGCTATCTTGAAGCTGGTTTTGTGTGTTTCATGTATACCGCGTTCAAAAGTAGTCTGCATTCAGCACATCTAGCGGGTAATGTTGGCCTTGTTGGTCTAAAAAATCATCGATAGATTTAAGCACCAATGGGCTGCGCATTTGCGTCGATTTTGAATTTATTTCATCGCGTGTAAACCAGTGGGTAGCAGTAATTGCGCTGTCTTGTGGAATAGCAGTGACCTGCACAGGTAGCTCAACGCAAAAACTAAATCTAACAAATGCGACATCATTGGCGGCGGTAAATTGATAAATGCCGACTAACCCAGATGGGGTGATATTAAGGCCTGTTTCTTCCAGTACTTCACGTTTGCAGGCGGCTATAATGGTCTCGTTAGCTTCTAGATGTCCAGCAGGCTGGTTATAACGTATTTGTCCATCAATCCATTCTTCAACCAATAAAAACTTACCACTACAATGAATGACTGTAGCCACTGTGGTGTTAGGTTTATATCGCTGGCTCATAAATTTCTCTTAAATTTCTCTTAAATTGATCACGACTGTAATAACAATAAGCCTAGTTTATACGCCGCTTTATTGCCGTTCTTTACTGCTTGCTGGCAGTACCGAAAATTCACCACTTTGAAGATCATCCAAACACCATTGACCTATTTTATAACGGATTAATCTAAGTGTAGGGTGACCGACATGTGCCGTCATACGCCTTACCTGGCGATTTTTTCCTTCGCATATTTGAATTTCTAACCAGCTGGTCTGGATAGCTTTGCGCTCTCTTACTGGAGGTGTGCGTGGCCAAACATCAGGTGTTGGCATTAAACGTACCTTGGCAGGTAAGGTCTTACCGTCTTTTAATTCAACGCCTAATTGAAGCGCGGTTATCGCATCTTGGGTAGGCTCGCCTTCAACTTGTACCCAATAGGTTTTAAATGTTTTCTGGTTTGGCTGGGTAATTTTTGCCTGTAATTGGCCATCATTAGTGAGTAGTAATAATCCTTCACTGTCTCTATCTAAGCGTCCCGCGGCATAAACATCGGCTATGGGGATAAAATCTTTTAAGGTCTGCCTGCCCGCTTCGTCGGTAAACTGGCAAAGTACATCAAAGGGTTTATTAAACAACACAATGACTGGGTTTGACGGCCTTGGCTTTACTTTACCCGAGTGAGGTGAAGTAGGAGATGGTTTTTTATATGTTTGTTTTTTATCAGCAAAAAAATTTGAAGCAGATTTAGATGCTTTACTGTTAAACGGTTTTTTAGTCGATTGTTTATTTGCGGGAAGCGCCATAATGGGAACTGAAAGCCTTTGTGTGTTTATGCAATTGTCTCAATTTAGCCCAAAGTAAAGTCGGCTATTGAAAACCAAGGGTTAACTTAAGTTTAATCAGCATTAAAACAGTAAAATAAAATGAACAGCAACAAGTTTACTGCTTATTCGCCATAAGTGGAATTTGAATATTATTCAGAATGCTCTATGATGTTGGCCTGAAAATTGTGATCTGCACCTAATTTTTTTAAAAAATGGGTTTACTGTACCAGTGACAATTGATTTTTCGATATGATTTTTGACGATGAAAGCTCAACGTTTGCTAGAAGCAGGAAACTGATTTTTCATTGCTTGTTATCTAAAGCAATGCAGCAAGTACTAATAATAATAAAAAATGGGATAGGGGATTTCGCCAGCGTTGGAACAAAAACACAGGTTAGCGATGCACATTTAATGGGTACTCACTAATAGGGTGTATTGGCTCAACTTCATTTCATCAATGTATACAGATTATACTTGCATGATGACATAAGCGTGAAATCGACTTTATATCCGCACCAAAATATTCTAATAAATTATTAATTTACAATAATGTAGGAAAAACCATGAAAGATAACTCTCCAACGATTATTTATACTGAAACCGATGAAGCACCAGCATTAGCGACACTTTCTCTGTTACCTATTATTCGTACCTTTACTAATGCCGCAGGCGTTAAAGTTGAAACACGTGACATTTCCTTATCTGGTCGTGTGCTTGCTAACTTCCCTGAAAATTTAACAGCAGATCAGAAAATTGCTGATGCATTAACGGAGTTAGGTGAATTAGCTAACCAACCTGAAGCTAACATCATTAAATTACCTAACGTCAGCGCGTCAGTGCCACAGTTAAAAGCCTGTATTGCAGAGCTTCAAGCTAAAGGGTATGACATCCCAAATTATCCGGATGAGCCTAAAACGGCTGCTGAGAAAGACATTCAGACACGTTATGACAAAATTAAAGGTAGTGCAGTAAACCCTGTATTACGTGAAGGCAATTCTGATCGTCGTGCGCCAACGTCTGTGAAAAACTACGCCAAGAAAAACCCACATTCAATGGGTAAATGGGCGAGTGATTCTAAGTCACACGTTGCTCATATGAACGAAGGCGATTTTTACGGTAGCGAATTATCAGTGACATTAACCGCTGCGGATAAAGTGAGTATCGTATTAGCTAAAGCCGATGGCAGCGAGCAAGTATTAAAATCAGGTTTAGCATTATTAGCTGACGAAGTGATTGATACTGCAGTAATGAGTAAGAAAGCGTTAATTGAATTCTATACCCATGAAATTGAAGCAGCTAAATCAGAAGATATTTTATTATCGCTTCATTTGAAAGCGACAATGATGAAAGTATCTGACCCAATTTTATTTGGTCACGCCGTTAAAGTATTCTTTAAAGCGGTATTTGATAAGCACAGTGCTTTATTTGCTGAGTTAGGCGTTGATGTTAACAATGGTTTTGGCGACGTATATGCCAAAATTAAATCTTTACCAGATGCACAACGTGCCGAAGTAGAAGCGGATATTGCAGCAGTTTATGCAGTACGTCCAGCATTAGCTATGGTTGATTCTGATAAAGGTATCACCAACCTACATGTGCCAAGTGACATCATTATTGATGCTTCTATGCCTGCTGCTATTCGCTCTTCTGGTCAAATGTGGGGCCCAGATGGTCAATTGAAAGACACTAAAGCGATGATCCCAGATCGTTGTTATGCAGGTGTTTATCAAGAGACTATCGCATTCTGTAAAGCCAATGGGGCATTCAATCCAACGACAATGGGTAGCGTACCTAACGTAGGTTTGATGGCACAAAAAGCAGAAGAATACGGTAGCCACGACAAAACATTTGAAATCACTGCTGCTGGTACCGTTAAGGTTATCAATCAAGCGGGTGAGGTAATAATGAGCCACGCGGTTGAAGCGGGCGATATTTACCGTATGTGCCAAGTGAAAGATGCCCCAATCCGTGACTGGGTAAAACTTGCTGTTAAGCGTTCACGTTTAAGTAATACACCAGCGGTATTTTGGCTAGACAGCAACCGTGCTCACGATGCTGAGATCATCAAAAAAGTGAATACCTATTTAGCTGACAGTGACACTGCTGGGTTAGATATCCGTATTATGTCACCAGTTGATGCTACACGTTTCACATTAGATCGCATCATTAAAGGTGAAGATACTATTTCTGTTACCGGTAACGTATTACGTGACTACTTAACAGATTTGTTCCCAATTCTTGAATTAGGCACAAGTGCAAAAATGCTATCTATCGTGCCATTAATGAACGGTGGTGGCTTATTCGAAACCGGTGCAGGTGGTTCAGCGCCTAAGCACGTGCAACAAGTTGAAAAAGAAAACCACTTACGTTGGGATTCTTTAGGTGAGTTCTTAGCACTTGCAGCTTCACTTGAGCACCTAAGTCAAACAACGGGTAATGCAGAAGCACAGGTACTTGCTGATGCGTTAGATGTTGCTATTGGTCAGTTCCTTGATTGTAATAAGTCTCCTTCACGTAGAGTGGGCGAGTTAGACAACCGCGGTTCTCATTTCTATTTAGCAATGTATTGGGCACAAGCCCTTGCAGCGCAAACGACCAATACAGTACTTGCGGCTAAGTTTACTCAATTAGCGGCAGACTTACTGTCAAATGAGGCGGTTATTGTTGCTGAACTTAATGAAGCTCAAGGTCCTGCGGTAGATTTAGGCGGATATTACCGTTTAGACGCAGCTAAAGCAGAACAAGCAATGCGTCCAAGTAAAACATTAAATAGTTTAATTTTGGCGTAAGCCCTTATTTAAACTTATAAAAAACGCGCCTAATTGGGCGCGTTTTTGTTTTATTAAATTTATTTACTATAAATAAAAAAGACAGGGATTAAAATCCCTGTCTTTTTGCTTTATAGTTCCATCCAACTAATTAGTTGGTGAAATGGCTGAAGCATGCATCCCTTTTGGGCCTGCTTCTATTTCAAAAGAAACTGGTTGCCCCGCTTTAAGCGTTCGGTAACCTTCCATTTCTATAGTTGAATAATGCGCAAATACATCTTCGCCACCCTGATCTGGGCAAATAAACCCGAATCCTTTGGCGTTGTTGAACCATTTAACAGTTCCGCTTGCCATACTTCCACTTCCTTCTTATGTCTACTTACCAGTAAGATAGTAAAACTTATTATTCAGCGGTCTTTAAACGCCGCCTGATAAACAGAATGAAATTTGTACGAAAAGAAGTCAAGCAGAAATTAACAAAAAGACAACATTAAATTAATTTATTATTATCATGTGGTCGGTATTGAAATGAGAGGCTAGTATTAAAGCATGGCTAAAATAGGCAGCATTGAAAAAGTTGAAGAAAAAGTTGAATCAGACATTCAAAGACCCAATCTCTATAAGGTAGTCTTAAATAATGATGATTACACGCCAATGGATTTTGTCGTTGAAGTGTTACAACGTTTCTTTGATAAGAATGAACAGCAGGCAGTTGATATCATGTTAGCTATTCATCACCAAGGAAAAGGGCTCTGTGGTGTTTTTCCATTCGGCATTGCTGAAACTAAAGTGTTACAAGTAAATCAGTTTGCAAGAGAAAACCAACATCCGTTACTGTGTAGTTTAGAGAAAGAATAGTGTAGCTTAAGACATAATAATCTTACTCTGCAGTTTGTGGTTAATTTGAGGGGGTGCTTATGCTGAACAAAGACTTAGAAGTCACCTTGAACCTAGCGTTTCAGCAAGCTAGAGATTCGCGTCATGAGTACATGACGGTAGAACATTTATTATTAGCGCTATTAGACAACCCCGCAGCTTATGAGGCGTTGATTGCTTGTGGGGCTGACATTAATAAACTCCGTGAAGAAGTGCATAATTTTATTCAACAAACCACGCCAATTATTGCAGATAGTGCAGATGAAAAAGAAACCCAACCAACATTGGGTTTTCAGCGTGTTTTGCAACGAGCGGTATTTCATGTGCAATCATCTGGGCGTAATGAAGTCACCGGAGCCAATGTTTTGGTTGCCATTTTTAGTGAGCAAGAGTCACAGGCGGTGTATTTATTACGTCGTTGTGAAATTACTCGCCTAGATGTGGTTAATTACATTTCCCACGGTTTTTCAAAAGATGAAGAAAAAGCCGATGATGGCGGCAGTGAACATTCAGAAGATCAATCTGATTCAACTGAAGATCGCAGCATGTTGTCGCAATTTGCGGCCAACCTAAATCAGTTATCAATAGACGGGGTTATTGACCCACTCATTGGCCGCGATGCAGAAGTTGAACGTGCGGTACAAACTTTATGTCGTCGCCGCAAAAACAATCCCTTGTTAGTGGGTGAGGCTGGTGTCGGTAAAACTGCTATTGCCGAAGGGTTAGCCTACCGTATTGTCAATAAGCAAGTGCCTGAAGTGATGGCAAATGCCACTGTGTATTCATTAGACATGGGCTCATTGTTAGCGGGTACCAAATACCGTGGTGATTTTGAGAAACGTTTTAAAAGCTTGCTCAAAGAGCTAGCCGCAGATGAACATGCCATTTTATTTATCGATGAAATTCATACCATTATTGGCGCTGGTGCAGCCTCTGGTGGCGTCATGGATGCCTCTAATTTACTGAAGCCACTATTGTCTAGTGGCAAATTACGTTGCATGGGCTCAACCACGTTCCAGGAATATCAAAGTATTTTTGAGAAAGACCGTGCATTGGCGCGTCGTTTCCAAAAAATTGACGTTAATGAGCCTTCCGTTGCTGAAACCACCAAAATTTTGATGGGATTAAAGTCTAAATACGAAGAATATCATGGTGTGCGTTATACCCATGCGGCGATCAGCAGCGCGGCTATTTTGTCAGCAAAGCACATCAATGATCGTCACTTGCCAGATAAAGCGATTGACGTGATTGATGAAGCGGGTGCGCGGATGGTTATGATGCCTCCAAGCAAACGCAAAAAAACAATCGGCCAAGCTGAAATTGAAGCTATTATCGCAAAACTTGCGCGAATTCCTGAAAAGTCTGTATCGTCGTCTGACAAGGACTTGCTTAAAAACCTTGAGCGCAACCTCAAGATGGTAGTTTTCGGCCAAGATAAGGCAATTGAGAGCTTATCAGCGGCGATCCGCCTCTCACGCAGCGGTTTAGGCAGTGATAAAAAGCCTGTGGGTAGTTTCTTATTTGCTGGTCCTACCGGGGTGGGTAAAACCGAAGTGACTAATCAATTAGCCGCTGCGTTAAGCTTAAAGCTAATTCGCTTTGACATGTCTGAATACATGGAACGTCACGCGGTCTCACGCTTGATAGGCGCACCTCCAGGCTATGTCGGTTATGATCAAGGTGGTCAATTGACCGATGCCGTGATTAAAAACCCACATTGTGTGGTGTTATTAGACGAAATTGAAAAAGCGCATCCTGAAGTATATAACTTGTTACTACAGGTTATGGATCACGGTACCTTAACCGATAACAATGGCCGTAAAGCTGATTTTCGCAATGTCACATTAGTGATGACAACCAACGCGGGCGTGCAAGAAACCATTCGTAAATCGATTGGTTTTCAGCAGCAAGATCATACCCAAGATGCGC
The DNA here is from genome assembly GCF_020511155.1 of Shewanella glacialimarina. Taxonomy (NCBI): domain Bacteria; kingdom Pseudomonadati; phylum Pseudomonadota; class Gammaproteobacteria; order Alteromonadales; family Shewanellaceae; genus Shewanella; species Shewanella glacialimarina. The sequence continues at coordinate 1,921,045 of NZ_CP041216.1, forward strand.
TTGCTGAAATCAATAAAGTGTTTACACCGGAGTTTCGTAACCGTTTAGATTCGATTGTGTGGTTTAACCATTTAGACTTAACAGTTATTGCAAAAGTGGTGGACAAGTTCTTAGTCGAACTTCAAGCTCAGCTAGATGATAAGCGTGTTACGTTAGAGGTCAGTGATGAAGCGCGTACTTTACTTGCCGAGAAAGGTTACGATAGAGACATGGGAGCTCGTCCAATGAGCCGTGTGGTCACTGAATTGATTAAACGTCCTTTAGCGGATGAAATCCTATTTGGCAAGCTTGAAGCTGGTGGCATTGCGCATGTTGATGTTAAAGACGGTGAGATCTATATTGAATGTGAAACACTTGAAAAAGTATCTTAATATGTCGATATAATGAGTTTTATAAAAAGATGGCAACTGCCATCTTTTTTTATGGCTTTATAATGATACGAGCTTGCTGATTTGGTTTTTGTTAAGTAAAAATTGCACCAGAATACCAATCAGCTTTATCCCTACACTATCGTAAAAGTGACTATAAAAAAACCGACACAAGAGTCGGTTTTTTTCATACGAAAACTATAATCATTAACGTGCGCGGAAGACGATACGTCCTTTAGATAAATCATAAGGAGTCAACTGAACAGTGACTTTATCACCCGTTAAAATACGGATGTAGTTTTTGCGCATTTTGCCAGAAATGTGGGCTATCACCACATGTCCATTTTCAAGCTCTACGCGGAACATTGTGTTGGGCAAGGTCTCAAGGATAGTCCCTTGCATTTCAATGTTGTCTTCTTTCGCCATTAATAAATTATCCCATTAGCCTTCAAATATGAAAATCGGGCGTATCATGCCGCAAAAACGCCTTGCTGTAAAGGCCGTTAACAAGATAACGGCTTAACTTGCTCTTCATTTTGCCAACCGTCAGCAGTTAATATTTGGTAAGGGCGATATTGGCGCTTATAAGACATTTTACGATTTTCATCGATTTGATAACCCAAATAGATGAAGTGTTTACCTAGGGATTTTGCCAGCTGGCACTGGATTAAAATCATCAAAGAACCTAATGAATTTTTTTCATAGTCTGGATCAAAATAACTGTAAATTGCCGATAAGCTGTGGGCAAGATTATCTGTGACAGCAACGCCAATCAATTTATCTTGATCGTAGAGTTCTATAAAGGTTGATGGTAGCCAATCACACAATAAAAAATCATCAAATTGAGCCTGTGAAGGTGGGTACATCGGCCCGTCGTGATGACGTGCACTTATGTAGCGGTCATACAATGCATAATGAGCAGGAGTGCTGCTTTCAACCACTTTCCAATGCAGGTGTTGATTTGTTTTCAAGGTGCGTTTTTGACGTTTTGACAACATAAATGTTTGCACGGGTACACGGATAGACTGACATGCCTGGCAGGCAGGACAACGCGGTTTATAAATCGCATTCCCATTACGTCTAAAGCCCATTGCGAGTAATTGTTCAAACAATTGCCCATCAAGATGAGACTCTTGAATAACCAGTAGTTGCTCTTGATTACCAACGATATAGCTGCAATCAAAAGGTTTACTAATTCCTACTGTGACAGATTTAGAATTCAAATTTTACCTCTTGCTTGAGCCATATGTTAGGTGAAACATCTTGTTCTCTATTTTGTCTTAAAGTCGTCAAAAATGACGTTCTATTAACTGCCTCTGCGCCTAAATTAATCAAGTGTGGGTTAACTAATTGAGCGTCAATAAGCGCAAAATCATGCTTTGCCAAATGTTGATTTAACATGGTAAATGCTGCTTTTGATGCATTGGTTTGCCGATGAAACATCGATTCACCGCAAAACACCTTACCTATTGGGATACCATATAGGCCACCAATTAGCCGATCTTCCTCCCATACTTCAAACGAATGGGCGAACCCTTGCAAGTGTAACTCGTAATAAGCCATTTGGATTTCTGGGGTGATCCAGGTGCCATTTTGATCGGCTCGAGGCTGCGCGCATCCAGCCATCACATCCAAAAAAGCATGATTGATGGTGTATCGCCAAGGTACTTTTTTAAGATATTTTTTTAAACTTTTACTGCCAAAATTCATTTTAGGAGTAAATACTGCTCTTGGATTAGGTGACCACCATAATATTGGATCATTTACGTTAAACCAGGGGAAAATACCATGATAATACGCCTCCAATAATCTTGCTGGAGATAAATCACCCCCTACAGCTAATAAGCCGTTAGGTTCAGCTAAGGCCTGTTCTGGAGGGGGAAAATTAATTAACTCATTTAAATAAGACAGTGATTTCACAATTGATTATAGTTAGCATATAGACCTTACTTATTAAGTTAACGGAAAAAGCGTATGTTGAACATCTCAGCGAGTAAATTATCTAGTTTTTTACTGTTAATATTTCTGTTCGGCAGCGTAAATTCGCCAGTATTGGCAGCTTACGACAGAAACCAAGCTGTACCCGTAGAAAAAGTACTCTATGGTTATATCGAATCGGTTAAAAATATTACCGAGAAACAACTGGTCGCCGATAAAAACCAAGGGTGGCGAACTTTTGGTGGTGCGCTTATTGGCGGGGTTATTGGTCATCAATTTGGTGGTGGATCCGGACAAGATGTTGCCACAGTACTTGGGGCACTATTAGGTGGTGGAATTGCGAACCAATATGGTAGTCAAGAATATTATCTTGAGTACAAGTTAGTTGAAATGATGATTAAACAAGAAGACGGTACTCAAGTGATGATCATTCAAGACTTAGATCCTGGAATGGTGTTTAAAGCCGGAGATGAAGTCAGAGTGGTTTACTTACAGGGTTATGTTCGAGTTGATGTGGCGATGTAACTTTAGCAATGTAATCTATTTAAACATATCACGTTTAGAAATAACAAAGGCGCATAAAGCGCCTTTATTGTTGGAATTTAAATCAATTTAAAAACCACGCGGTAAGGTATTTTTACCTTTGGCATTTTCAAGTTTTGCACGCCATAGCTCTTTTGGGCTTAAGCCTGAACCTTCACTCGCTTGGGCTGATTTAACTGTCGTAGAAGAGGTTTTTTTAGCGGCAGCTGGTTTTGCTTTTGTCACGGTGGCTTTTTTAGCTGCGGATTTTGTTGCCGCCTTCGTGACGATTTGTGAACCACTATCCATTGCTGTTAGCATTGATTCTAGCTCACTAAAACGAACTGATTTTCCGCCATCAATTTTATACCAACTTCCAGATTGTTCGATGTTAACTGCAGTACCTGACTGTTTTTCTAATGCAGCCTGCAATGAACTAATAACGTCTTCCTTTGATAATGTTGTCATAATTTAACCTATTTTTAGCTAACTTACTTTTTTGGTTTCAGCTAATTTTATAGGTTAAATGACACAAAAGTCCAATTTAGGGTATTTTTTATGTTAAACAGTATTTGTTATTGTTGGTACTTTAGGTGTTGTTTTGTCTGTTTGAACCACGACTTTTAACAATGATAAGTCCCCAAAATAACACCTCGAATAATATTCCTAAACCTATAAAAGCGGCAATGCCAGATGAAAATCCCATTACATAACAGGCTAACGTAGCCAAAATGCAGAGCATTAATATCCAAAATCGTGATAAATGTTTCATATACCGTCCCTGACACCATTGAAAAATATTAATTCATCTTAGTCTTAAGCATTAAGGTACTCAAATGAATCATTTTTCATGCTTTTTACAGGGTGTCACTTGATTAGCAGATACTGTAAAATAATATGATTAACCCAGCATCAATAATGGATTACTACCATGAGTCATAACGAAATAGATCGTCATTCTTTGTCAACTTACTTAAATGAGTTTTTGAATGTCGCAAAATTTAAAGATTATGCGCCAAACGGATTACAAGTACAGGGCAAAAATGCTATTCGCACAATTGTGACTGGGGTGACAGCCTGCCAACCGTTAATAGAACAAGCCATTGCTTTGAACGCCGATGCTATTTTGGTTCACCATGGCTTTTTTTGGAAAAATGAGCCTGAAGTATTAACTGGAATGAAATACAAACGCATTAAAGCACTCATGGATAATAACATTAACTTATTTGGCTATCATCTTCCGCTAGATGCTCATCATGGTGTCGGTAATAATGTGCAACTTGCACAGCAACTAGGTATTTTAAATCCAACTGTTTATGAAGATGTTCCGCAAGATTTATTATGGCATGGTCATTTAATGCAAACCATGAGTGCCAGCGAGTTCAATGCTCACATAAGTCAGGTGTTGAAAAGACCAGCGCTACATATTGGCGATAGCAGTAAACCTATTAATACCCTTGCCTGGTGTACTGGTGGGGCGCAAGACTATATTGATTATGCCGTTAAGATGGGTGTAGATGCATTTATCAGTGGTGAGGTGTCAGAGCGAACTTACCACAGTGCAATGGAGCAAAATATTCATTATTTTGCAGCAGGCCACCACGCAACTGAGCGTTATGGTATTCAGGCTTTAGGTCAGCATTTAGCGGATAAGTTTGGCTTAACTCATCATTTTGTCGATGTGGTTAATCCGGTTTGATTGAGGATGTTTCAAGCAAAAGCCCAGAAGTTTCTGGGCTTTTTTATTGAAAAATTTGATCCGTTAATTTGATTCGGTAGTTAAATTAAAAATTATCTCAGTGGTTATGGCAAAGTATTTGTGTCTTTACTTGGTTTGCCACATGCCTTTTTTATCCTGATAGATATGGCCTGTATTAGCCGCTTCAATGGCTTTTTCTGCGGCGAGTTTGGCTACGCTGGCAGTACTGAGACCATTCTTTTGAGCTATACGTTGATAATGTTGTAAACGCTTAGCATTAATATCAGTGACTAATGCCTCAACCTCGGCAGAGCTTGTTATTACCGCCAGGTAACCGTTAATTTGTTCACCCACAAGTGCATTATTTTTAGCATCCTGTAACGTCATCGCCGATGCATTGAAACTGAGCAGTAAGCTAACTAATAGGGCGGGTAAGGTATATTTCATATTAAATTCCTATTAAAATAGCTGCTCGTTTTCTAATAAATTATCGAGTTCTTTATCCACTTTTATTCTAATATCATGCTCAATTTTAACGTTTAAATTGATCACAATAGGCTTATCTGATGGCTCAATTCTAACCGTGGGCGTACAGGCTGAAACTAAGCTGATTAACATCAAAGTTGAAGCAAACAGGGCGGCAAGTTTCACAGTGTCTTCCTTATTTAACGGACTTCTCTATATTCGATTGTAGCTGATTACCAATTTGGGTGCTGCGGTACAATTGAATCAAATTTTCTTCATGGGTGTAGTTAAGATGAATTGGCCGAGCAATATCCAGGCTTTTACCTTTAATGGCAACATTAATTTGTGCATCGCCATTAGAGCGCATTGCAAATTTACCCGATAACTGACGATAGTTTAAATGTTCTAAAGCACCGAAGACTAAGTTCAGATAAGGCTGCGATTGTTTTAATTGTTCAATGGCTTCATTATTATCCACTTTAATTAGGCCACCAGGTTGTCGTGCGGCTATATGTCCATCTGAGATAGTCAGTTCACCGTTGATAAATTCGGCGGGTAAAACGCCATCAAACAAGCCATCAGCATACACACCCACTTGCGGTTGCTGCTCAAGCAATTGTTCAAGGCTTAAGCCTTGTAACAGTAAATAGCCATGGGATTTATCATGCAGTTTGAATACAAACTCTGGCACAAGAAATTGGCCCCCCAAAGCATCACCTCTAAGGGTCATTTTGATATCTGTTTCACTCAGTCCTGTTAGCTTTTGTAACCAATTATTCAGTGGCTTAGTAGGATCCATGTTGAGTTCAATATTAGCTTGTAAATTCAAATTGCTAAACAGTAATCCTGCACGGCCTTTTGCGATATTAATGTTGGTTTCAGGGCATGTTAGCTGACTTGTTGATATTGAATCTTCAATGTGTTGTTGCCAATTAAATTGGCATTGAGTATTGATCCAAGAGTCTGAAATATAATAGTCGATATAATCAAGGTTTAAATCGGTCAGCTGAGGTTGAATTAACATTTCAAAATATTGGATTCCATCCTGCTCTCTCATTGAATAGCTGCTCGCTACCTTAACCCGACCTGCGATGTTTAAACCTGGTGCAATAGGCTGATTTTTACCTATGGTAGGTAATGCTTGGCTAATATCGGTTTCTAGCAGCCATTGTCCTGCTAGCGATTGAGATTTAGGCTGAAAGAAGTGTTGGCTGGTGGCATTGATATTATCAAATTGCCATTGTTCTTGGCTTTGAATTAAGCCTTTATCTACAGATGTTTGCTGTTTTAAACTGACATTATCTAAATTAAGTAACGTCTGTTTTCGCTGTTTTGGGAGTGTCTGGCTGAGTTTGATATGATCTAATTGACTACTAATTTGATATTGACTGCTTTGCGCAAGGAATTGATCAATAAGGCTGTTTGTTGTGTTTACTTGCCATGTAAAATGAGTTGATGGCAGCCAATCAAATTGAGCACTCTTAGCAGAAAATGATTGCCTTTTACCCATGGAATCGACTGCTACAGCGTTAACTTTTTGCAGTTCAAGCTGCAATGGGGCTAACGTTAGCTGAGTATAACCTGCTGTCCATTCAAGCGTACTTTGTTGTTGAAATTGAATACTCATTTCTGTGCTAGTTAAGCTTTTTGAGCTCGTTTGGGCGATGGTCGATTCTAATGCTGAGTTATTTTTATTCACATATAACTGAGACATTAAAATTTGGCTTGAAGGCATAATAATGAGCTTATCAGTAAAGTCTTTATTTAGCGTATGTTGTTCACTGTTATTATGCCTATTTAATAAACGTTCAAATTCTGCTTCTAAGGTTACGCGTGCTTTTGATAAGGCGAATTCATTAAAGGGTAATGTTAGCGCTAAGGGTGACTCGGTTAATGGCGTAAATAGCTTTACCATATCAACTGCTTGAGTGATGTCTAATTCAACAGAAGGGGTGATATGGATTTCGCCTAAATCATTGACCAGAACATCAGTTAGGCGAAAGGTGTTGTCGATAATACCGCCTGAGACACTGGCAATAATTTCAGGTGTGAAAAAACTGACTGGCACTACAGTGCTAGTATTATCATTTGAATCTTCATTTGAATCTTCATTTGTTTCTAATGCCGCTAAAGGTAACCACAATAAACTTGGTTTGGGCACTGATACCAATAAACCAATCTGGCTAGTGGCGTCGTGCGAGTCAACTTTTAGACCTTCAATAAACACATTAAGTTGAGACGCGATATCAAGGGGAAATAATTTACTCAGAAGTTGATTCAGTTGGGGCTTATTAAGACTGAACTGTTGTTCAAATGGTGCTATATCGATTTTGGCTGCAAAAATATTTTGCACACTTTGGTTTATACCAGCAGGAACAGGTTGTTGTTTAACATCCACTTCTATTTTAAAGTCATCAGGTACATTAAATGCTAAGTGTTCAAATTTTTGTGACTCAACTTTGAGTGCGCTGAAATGATTAACCGAATAAATTTCATTATTGGTTAAGTTAATTTGGGTATCGGCATGCCAATTACCATCAATATCAATTTGATATTGATTAAGAGGAGCTAAAATAGTGGCTAATTGTTGTTGGGTTTCAACAATCATACTGTATTTTTCCTGCTCACTTCTCTTAGCTTTAAGCGTGGTAATAGCGGCCGTTAGATAGTCTGATAATGCATTTAATCCCAGCTGACTTTGTTTGAGATTCAATTTGGTGGATAACTGTAATTGTGTGGGCATTATTTGCGCATTAACGTTAAATAATTCATTGTCATCGAATCGCCACAGGGTAGATAAAGCGCCTTGTGGGTTAAGAGTAAATGTATCCATTTTTAAACTGTGGCGAAAATGAGTCACAACACCATTAGCCATGGTTAATTCAGGTCCGGCAGCGGGCAAAGCGGGTAAGCGAATTATCGTTTCACCTAAATCAATGTCGGGGATGTGGTTAAATACTAATTGCCATGCTGCACTGGACTCGGTTTGTTGCTGAGTTTGACGGTTAAAAAAGCTAGCGCCTAAATCAACATAAACGCTTTTACTACTCAACTTAACAATGTCACTGGGATCGAGTTGTTGTTTTTTTGCTATGGCAAGGGTATCTGTTAGGGTGAGTTCAAAACCTTGTATGGAAATGTAACTGTCTTCTATTTGTAAGATAAGCCGAGGAATGCGCAGTTGGTTTATCGATACTAACTGTGTGTCTAAGTTCAGTACTTGAATATCATAGGGTGATAACAGTTTGTTGAGCACCTTGACACTGATAGGGTGAATATTTTGGCTGACATACCAAGTTGCACCGATAATCATCAGCAGTAAAAGTAGTAATATTCGCTTAACGGTGAATATGCCTTTAATCATTAACACTTCAAGAAGTTAAATAAAAAGCCAGCGTATCAAACTCTGGCTTAAAAGTAATGTTATCTATTGTTGAATTAATGCAGAATTAACCGTTTAAACCCAGCGAATATGAGTTGTTAGGGTATGGGTTTCGCCGGGAGATAAGGTCACCTTGTCATCTAATACATTGGCGGCTTCTAAACATACCATAGTGAGGTAGTCATCTGCTTTAAAACGAGAAAGGCGAGTCGACTTTTCTATCCACGGATTCCACAATACTGCCGATTGGCTGTTCTCTCGGCTAACTTCGATAATCCCAGTTGGCGTGTGTAAGTGCTGAACTGGCGATAAATCCGTGTACACTCGATCTGTTTCTTTATCAAAGTTCACTTTATCATTGGGTTGTTGATAAGGACCTTCACCAAATTCAATATACTTGGAACCGTCAAAACCTGTGGCTGACAGTTGATGAATATCATTAATAGGTAAATAGGTATGGAGTGCTTGGGTTAAACTGACAGGATAGTTAGCATTATTTTTATTAACGATACTGACGGATAAAGTATCACTTAGAGTAAATAGCACTTTAACTTCGGTATCATGTGGCCAATATTGGCGGTCTTGTTCTGTGAGCTTTAGGCTAAATATCAAATCCACTATTTCATCGTGCATATTGATAGAGTCAAGACTCCAAAGCCGAGTACGGGCAAAACCGTGTTGAGGAAATCCGCCATTGCCACTCATACCAAACCATGGCCAACAAACGGGTATACCGCCGCGGATCCCATTACCTACTTGATAATCGTCTGCTGCTGATACCCATAATAATGGTGCTTTGCCAGTCGGGGTGAACTGGTCAATTTGTGCCCCTTGAAGAAAGATCCGTGCTTGGCATAAATCGGTACTGACCTCGACATAATCAAGACCATTTTGATGTTTTTTGGTGGTCACTGAACCCATAATACATTTCCTTGTGTTCAACTTCGTGGTGTTTTAAGGCTGTGTAGTAAGTTAACGTTTTTTATTCAAAAAAGTAAGTTATTCAACTGTGGAAATTATCGCTTGATAAAATGCAATAAACGGTTGTTGGCAGGCATACTAAAGTCGTCAATTAAGATTAATTGCTGTGCTTTGGCTAATTCGAGTATCCATTCAATATCTCGTATTCCACTTGAGGGATCATTTTGTTTAAGCCACTGTTCAAAATTGGCATTACTGTCGCTGGTGAAATGGCCGTTATAGTTAAATGGCCCGTATATAAATACTTGGCTATTTACTTTAGTTACTTGTCCGACACCGACAAAAAAAGCTTCAACTAGCTTGCTACTCATAATGTGCAAGGTATTGGCAGTATAAATAGCATCAAATATTTGCTTAGGCCACTGCTGACTAACATCTAAGGCAATTGCTGCGGGTAAATTAATGATATTAGCGTGCGCAATACGGGCATTGATATGATTTAAGTTAACGACTTGGTCGCTGGCTTGCCAACAAATATGTGGTAATTGACGGGCAAAAAATACCGCATGTTGACCTGTGCCAGTTCCCACTTCCAATAAATGAAGTGGCTTAATTAACCGTGGCGCAATAATATCTAAAATGGGTTGTTTGTTGTTTTCACACGCTTGAGAAAAGGGTAAAAGCGCTAACTCAATCAAGATAAATTAACCTTATCCATAAGCAGTTGCTGCAACGCTATAACCGCTTGCGTGCGATTACGAACCCCGAGTTTACGAAAAATAGCCGTAGCATGGGCCTTAATGGTCGCTTCTGACACACCAAAGTCATAGGCAATCTGCTTATTTAATAATCCTTCGGCAAACATTTGTAATACTTTGTACTGCTGCGGGGTTAAATCAGATAAACGGCTGGCCATTTGGTCTGTCGGATCATCACTTACTGGTAAAATTTGGGTGCCAGCGGGCAACCAAATATCGCCATATAAAACGGCATTTAGGGCTTCTGCCAAGGTTTCCATTGATGACGATTTCGGGATAAAACCACTGCTACCATAATGTATGGCACGGCTAATGGTATTGATGTCTTCATGTGCGGAAATGACCACAACAGGAATATTAGGGTAATGACTGCGCAAATGGATAAGCGTCGAATACCCATGTGATCCCGGCATTTGTAAATCTAACAAAATAAGGTCAACAGGGACTTCGGTTGAGTCCATCAATTTTTGTAATGCTTCTGCGCTGTCAGCTTCAAACCATTGAGTGTTATTAAAAGCTAAGCTTAAAGCTTGTCGCAAGGCATTACGAAATAAGGGGTGGTCGTCGGCAATAATGATACTTAAATTTTCTAGCTTCATGGCTTTTATATTCGTTGTTGCGCTTGAAGATTAAATCAATGTAACAGAAAAGTTATCTGGTATTCCATTGCTTTGTGTCTAAATGAACCTACAACAGTGCAAAATTACAACAAAAGTAGACTTTGGTCTAATTAAATTGGCTATCTTAATCGGTTGAATGGTCTATAAATGGTGGTTGAGTGGAGAAATATTGAAATTCATAATGCATTAACTAAGCTTAATACTTGATAAAGGTTGGTTTTTTTGATCCTAACCCCATGTTATTAAGTATAAAGCTGCTAAGTTAGTGCGTGAGTTAAAGTAAGTGATTTAAAAAGAAGAGTTTCAATGTTACTGACGCAGCACAATTAAATGCCTTTTCAAGTAACTAATAGGAGACACACAATGTCAGCAGGTAAATGCCCAGTTATGCACGGTGGCGCGACACAGAGTGATATGTCACATATGGAGTGGTGGCCTAAAGCGCTAAATCTAGACATACTTCATCAACACGACAACAAAACCAATCCGATGGGACTTGATTTCAATTATCAAGACCAAGTTAAAAAGCTCGATGTTGAGTCTCTTAAAAAAGATCTTCACTTACTCATGACTGACAGCCAATTATGGTGGCCAGCGGATTGGGGCCATTACGGTGGACTAATGATCCGTATGACTTGGCACGCTGCAGGAACATACCGAATTGCCGATGGTCGAGGCGGAGCCAGTACGGGAAATCAACGTTTTGCCCCAATAAATTCATGGCCAGATAACGGTAACTTGGATAAAGCACGCCGTCTACTTTGGCCGATCAAGAAAAAATACGGTAATAAGCTAAGTTGGGCCGATTTAATTGCCTATGCAGGCACAATAGCTTATGAATCTATGGGATTGAAAACATTTGGTTTTGCGTTTGGTCGTCAAGACGTTTGGCATCCAGAGAAAGATATCTACTGGGGCGCTGAAAAAGAGTGGTTAGCACCTTCTGATAACGCGAATAGCCGATACTCAGGAGACCGTGAGTTAGCCAATCCGTTAGCTGCTGTGATGATGGGGCTTATTTATGTTAACCCTGAGGGCGTAGACGGCAATCCTGATCCACTTAAAACAGCTAAAGATGTGCGTGAAACCTTTGCCCGCATGGCAATGAATGATGAAGAAACCGTAGCACTAACTGCTGGCGGTCATACTGTAGGTAAAGCCCATGGTAATGGCGATGCCTCGTTATTAGGCGCTGAGCCTGAAGGTGCTGAAATTGAAGACCAAGGCTTTGGCTGGTTAAATAAAACCAAACGCGGCATAGGCCGTGATACTGTCACCAGCGGTATAGAAGGTGCATGGACAACTCATCCAACCCAATGGGATAATGGCTATTTTGACATGCTACTCAATTATGATTGGCAGCTTAAGAAAAGCCCCGCAGGCGCCTGGCAGTGGGAACCTGTAGACATAAAAGACGAGCACAAACCTGCTGACGTTGAAGATGCATCGATTAAATGTAATCCAATTATGACAGATGCCGATATGGCCATGAAAATGGATCCTGAGTATCGTAAAATCACCGAACGATTTGCCAAAGACCCTGCATATTTCTCTGATGTGTTTGCTAGAGCCTGGTTTAAATTAACCCACCGTGATTTAGGGCCTAAAGCTCGCTACATTGGCCCTGATGTGCCAGAAGAGACCTTAATTTGGCAAGATCCTGTACCAGCAGGTAAAACTGACTACAATATTCAGGCGATTAAAGACAAGATTGCCGCCAGTAATTTAACGATCAGCGAAATGGTCGCCACAGCATGGGACAGTGCGCGAACCTTTAGGTCATCTGATCTTCGTGGTGGTGCTAATGGTGCTCGCATTTGTTTAGCACCACAAAATGAATGGCAGGGTAATGAGCCTGCACGCTTATCTAAAGTGATAGCGGTATTGCAGCCAATAGCAAAACAAAGCGGTGCAAGCTTGGCTGATGTTATTGTTTTGGCTGGTAATGTCGGTATTGAAAAGGCGGCTAAGCTTGCAGGTAGTGATGTATCAGTACCATTCACGCCAGGTCGGGGTGATGCTACAGCTGAAATGACCGATACTGAGTCATTTGATGTGCTAGAGCCCATTCACGATGCTTATCGTAACTGGCTTAAAAACGATTATGCCGTGAGCGCGGAAGAGTTAATGCTAGACCGTACTCAATTGATGGGGCTAAACGCCCACGAAATGACAGTATTAGTTGGCGGCATGCGGGTACTTGGTACTAACCATGATAATACCAAACACGGAGTATTTACTGAGCAAGAGGGCGCGTTAACTAACGACTTCTTTGTCAATTTAACTGATATGAATTATTCCTGGAAACCGGCAGGCAAAAATCTGTATCAAATATGTGAGCGAGATAGCGGCAAAGTCAAATGGACTGCAACACGGGTTGATCTGGTATTCGGATCTAACTCGATTCTTCGAGGTTATGCAGAAGTGTATGCTCAAGATGACAACAAACAAAAGTTTGTTGACGACTTTATCGCCGCGTGGTCTAAAGTCATGAATGCAGACCGTTTTGATATAGCGTAAACATAAATAGCTGCTTAGATTGCAAATCTAAAGGCAATATTTGAATGTAAACCATTGTGTTGCGCATTAAGGTGCGCGGCACAGTGGTTTTTTTATATACTGTTTACGGTCAATGAATCATTTAACCTCACACTTGATCATCAGCTTGAAGCTCACCAGAACCAAGATCAACTTCTAATGTGGTATGTATGCCACTATAATAACGACAAATTATAGAATATTAGGCCGTTATGAATAATAACCGAGAGATAGTTGACCATTTACGCGATCGTATTCCGACGTTTGAATGTAAACCAGGTTGCCACGATTGCTGCGGGCCTGTCACCACCTCCTCAGAAGAAATGTCACGTTTACCAGTGAAATCAGATGCTGAGCATGACGCGGCATTAAATGAGTTTAACTGCGTACATTTAGGGCCAAATGGTTGTACGGTTTACGATGAAAGACCATTAATATGCCGGTTATTTGGTACTACACCTAATATGCCATGCCCAAATAGCTGTCGTCCCCAAGAGATGATTGATATTAAAGTTGAAAATCAAATTCATCATTTCATCAAAAATACCCGCCAGGTATTAGTGTAAATGTGATGTGGTTGGAAAATAGCTGACGTTAACTTGACCGACATCCTTGTGGTCATTGATAAAGTTGATGTTTCTATTATTGGAGTGCTATGTGCGTTAGCCTAATGGCCAAACCTTGGTAGGATTGCGTTGTTCATCCACTGCAACAAAAGTAAATACACCTCTAATCGCATGTTCGCGATGGTCGTCATACATATTTTCGACGAAAATATTCACTTCAACTTTAAGCGAGGTATTACCCACATGAATAACCCTAGCGACTAATTCGGCTAAACTGCCTGCTGGAATGGCTTTTTTAAAATCAATTCTGTCGGAGCTAACAGTAACTAAAGACTTTCTGCAAAAACGAGTCGCAGCAATGAAAGCGGTTTCGTCCATCCATGCTAATGCATCGCCACCAAATAAAGTGTTGTGATGATTGGTGTTAGACGGAAAAATAGCTTTAATGACGCGAGCTTCAGATTGGTCAATGCGGGTGAGCATTTCGTCTGACATTAGGTTTGCTTTAGGTGAATTTGTTGTCGTTGTTGTACTTGATTTATGGGTTGTGTTTGAGCTGGTATCAGTGGCGGTAAGGGGCATATTACTCCTAAGGATTATGCGAAACTAAGGTTGAATACTGAATTTTTAGAGGGTATTAACCTAATTTAAAAACAATTACTCAAAATCATTTAAGGCTTCATTTCATTAAAATGAGAAGCCTTAAATGTGAGTAACAACATTGGTTTTAAAGATTTAACAACAGCCAGTGAGCATTAATCTGCTTTTGTTGATGGGTTATCTTTTTTGCTTGTATCAGTACTATTTATACCAGCATTATCGCCTGTATTGTCATTCTGATGTTCATCGGCATTTTTATCTGCGCTTTCACCTGGAGCAATGCTTTTATCTTTGTGATCACCTAAATGTGGCATTTTAAATTTAGCGCTGTACTTTAATACGGCTAAATTACTGGCAATCACACCAAGTACTAACCCAATGATGATCCACACTTCAAAACCTGATAAATCCATAATGATGCTCCAAGGTTTAGTTAATCAACCGCTAAGCGTAATTCACATTTACGAATATCATCAGGGGTATCAACTTCTGGTGAATCGAATGCGCTAATCGCGATTTTTATTTTATAGCCGTATTCTAATGCACGCAGTTGCTCTAATTTTTCTAGGTCTTCTAACTTACCTAGTGGTAATTGGGCAAAGGCATTAACAAAACGACGGGTGTAAGCATAAACACCTAAGTGTTTGTAGACAGGGTAGTCGTTAGTGTCACGGCCAAACGGAATGCGTGCGCGTGAGAAATACAATGCGTTGAAGTCATTATCGAACACCATTTTAACGTGCATTGGGTCGTCTAATTCTTTCTTATCGGTGATTTCAAACCCTAAGGTCGCCATTTCAAATTCACCAGGATGGCGTTCAAATAAGCTAATGATTTGTTCAATCGAAATAGGGTCAATTAAGGGTTGATCGCCCTGTAGGTTAATCACTAAATCATCATCGGCTAAGCCTAACTGGCTGATAGCATCATTAATACGGTCTGTACCCGATGCGGCATCAGCGCTAGTCATAACCACTTTACCACCAAAACCTTCAACGGCATCTTTAATGCGGACATCATCAGTAGCAACGTAAATATTGTCTAATCCTCTGGCTAATGAGGCACGTTCGTAAACGTGTTGGATCATCGGTTTACCATTAATCGGCGCTAATGGCTTTCCAGGAAAACGGCTTGAACCATAACGAGCTGGAATTAATAGAGTAACATTCATTAATAAAAACCTATTTTAATGGTAAACAAAAGGGCTCATCTGAGCCCTTATGACAAAATGACTTAGACGTATTATATACGACGGAACAGCTTAGTCAGCATTTCATCGGTAACTTTTTCTTCCCAGCCTTTACCGTAAACATTGTCCCATAATGGGCCCATGCTCTTAGTGACAGCAACCATCTTAGCAATAGTCTCGTCTGGTAAGTCTTTACAGATGTTTTTCGGTAATGTGATGTTATGAATTTCCATCATTTTACGGAATTCTTTCACACCTTCTGGGTAAAACTCTTCAAGCACATCAAATGCTAAACAGTTACCAATACCGTGATGGTAGCCTAATACATAGCCTAAACCGTAAGATACAGCGTGACATGCACCCACCTGGCTATAAGCAATGCTCATTCCGCCCATGTAAGATGCCATCATTAGCTTGTCATCTTTTTCTGGATGATCGTCTAGGTAAACTTGGCGGCATAAATCCATCGATTTTTCAGCGAAGGCCTTAGCAAATTCGTTGAGGTATGTCCCTTGTAAAGACTCAACACAGTGAATGAAGCAATCCATACCAGTGTAGAACCATTGATCAGTTGGAACACCTGCGATTAACTCAGAATCCATAATGATTTGATCAAACACAGTGTAGTCAGAATTTAAGCCTAACTTACGCACAGGGCCACACAGTACCGCAGTACGTGATGCTTCAGCGCCGGTACCGGATACTGTAGGAATACCAATGTGGTGAATTGCAGGGTTTTTAATTAAATCCCAACCTTGGTATTCAGATGAGCTACCTGGGTTAGTCAGCATAAGCGATACCGCTTTGGCTAAATCCATTGTAGAGCCGCCGCCTAAACCAACAACACTGACTGGTTGTTTAGTGTTAAACGCTTTAACTTGTGTTGTTAATGCATCAACTTGCACCGTTGTTGGTTCGTCATCTACGTTAACGTAAATGACTAAGTCTTGGCTTTTGTTGGGAACTCGGCCTGCTAATGGTTTTTCTTGATGTACGTCGTCAACCAGAAATACCACAAAATCATCGGCTTCTTTGCGCTCTTGCTCTAATACCACGTCCAATTGCAGGAAGGAGCCACGACCAAAAATCATTTTTGGTACACATTTAAAATTTTTAAAACTCATTACAACACTCTCCAGTTGAGATATTTACTGTAAAAAGTACTATCACCTCAAATGAGGTGATAGAAGATAAGTTATTTAAGCAAAAGCACGTTTGATGTTTTCAATACGCTCTGCAATTTGCTCATCTGTCCAAGACAGTTTAATTAACATCGAAATCGTACGGCTCATAATGGCATCTGATTTTGGTGTTTTAATTTGTGTATAGTCAGGGCGGTCAGCAATTAACATAATTGGTAACGCAGCAGGGGCTTTAAGCTCCTGAATATGTTTCCAATTTTTGAGGTAATGCCAGTTGTTGATATACCAGTAAAAACAACCATCGACCTTGTTTGCCGCAAGTTTCTTGTTTATCTCAATTGTGCGCTCTTCTGTTGGTAAGAAGAAGCTTAAGAAACCTGCTGAGTCACCTTCTGGATCAGGTAGTTCACGGAAAGTCACTTCTGGAATTTGTGCCATCGCATCTTTAATGGTCTTTTTGTTTTTACGTTGAATCGCAATAATTTTGTCTAGCTTACGTAACTGGGCTAAACCCATCGCGGCGTTCATTTCAGATATACGGAAGTTCAATCCCATTATTGGGTGACCTTCAGCGCCCCGGTCACTGCCAACGTGGTCATGGCCATGATCAGAGAACATATGGCTGTGGTTGTAGATATCTGAATTGTTAGTGACAATAGCGCCACCTTCACCACAAGTGATGGTTTTAACTGAGTCAAAAGAGTAACAACCGACATCACCGATAGTGCCTAGTGCTTGACCTTTGTAACTTGCACCTATGGCCTGGCAAGCATCTTCAAGAATAATCAAGTTGTGCTTCTTACAGACGGCTTTGATTTCATCCATTTTTGCCATAGAGCCACACATTTGCACTAGATTTACTGCTTTGGTGCGTGGGGTAATAACGGCCTCAATGCCTTCTGGCGATAAACACAAGGTTTCATCAATTTCAGCAAAAATGGGGATGGCACCAGCCATAAATACCGCTTCTACAGAAGCCACAAAAGTAAACGGCGGTACAATAACTTCATCACCTGCGCCAACACCCGCAGCAGCCATAGCCGTTTGAAGTGCAGCAGTACCACTTGATACAAGATGAGCGTGCTGAACGTTCATCTTCTCACAGAGTAATTGCTCCATGTCGCGAGTTTTCCAGCGATCATTTCGCATATGGTCAAAGTTGTAACGGAAGGTAAAACCGTTCTCCATTACGTCAGCGACTTCCTGCTTTTCTTCTGGACCGAATAATTCAAAACCTGGCATGGAAATTATCTCCTAAAATTCTACGCATCTTTGCGTTTACATAAACCCGCTAATTATAACTAGGTTAGTGGGGAGACTGCGACAGTTATTGAAAAATAATTCATTTTTCTTTATTGCTTAGCTTAGGAGGTTAAATAACATCTTGAAAATATATGCAGGTATTACATCTTGTTATTAAGGCTTATTTCTGATTATACTGCTGCACATCTTGTCGGAGTGCCTTTAAAGGCTGAGACCGTTAATTCGGGATCCGTTGAACCTGATCAGGCTAAAACCTGCGTAGGTAACAAGCATAATAATCTTGTGTGATTATTCATGCGTAAAACTTAAGTGGTTTTACCATATCCACTTAGTTTTACCCGTGTTTACCTCTTTGATTATTGACAGCAATTGAATTTGACCATTATTTGAATTGGGTCAATGACATTGCTCGCTCTCAACACATTTTCCTCCAGACAAGCAACTTTCTCTCATTTTATTCGAGGTTGCTCATGTCAAATTTAACTCGTCGCGAAACCCGTGCTAGCGCACAAGCTTTTATTGATAACTTAAAACCATTACAACACCCCAATTCTGAAAAAATTTATCTGCAAGGTAGCCGCGCTGATTTACACGTAGCCATGCGCCAAATTCATCAAACCGATACCATCTTGGGTGGTGATGACACCAATCCCCTTACAGAGCAAAATCCTCCGTTAAAGGTTTACGATTGTGCTGGTGCGTATTCTGATCCCAATGCTGAAATTAATGTGCGCTTGGGTTTAGCCAAGCTTCGTCAAACTTGGATTGAAGAGCGTGACGATACCGAAGCACTTGATGGTGCTAGCTCTCATTTTACCCAACAACGTTTAGCTGACGATGGTTTGGACCATCTACGCTTTGATGCGCTAGTGCCACCGCGCCGCGCTAAAGTGGGTAAGCGAGTGACGCAAATGCATTATGCTCGCCAAGGAATTATTACCCCAGAAATGGAATACATTGCCATTCGCGAGAATATGGCAAGGCAAGAGGTTAGCGATCCTGTGCTAACAAAAAAAGCTAAGGGTGAAGCTTTTGGTGCTGTGATTGGTGAGTTAATCACTCCTGAATTTGTCCGCAGTGAAGTGGCAAGAGGACGCGCTATTATTCCGCTTAATATTAATCATCCAGAGTCAGAGCCTATGATTATTGGGCGTAACTTTTTGGTTAAAGTGAACGCCAATATTGGTAACTCAGCGGTGACATCATCGATTGAAGAAGAAGTTGAGAAGTTGGTGTGGTCGACACGTTGGGGCGCTGACACGGTAATGGATTTATCGACTGGCAGATATATTCACGAAACCCGCGAATGGATAATTCGTAATTCACCTGTTCCTATTGGCACAGTCCCTATTTATCAAGCGCTAGAGAAAGTAAACGGCGTGGCAGAAGATCTTAATTGGGAAGTATTTAGAGATACCTTGATTGAACAAGCCGAGCAGGGCGTAGATTACTTTACCATTCATGCTGGCGTGTTATTACGCTATGTCCCTATGACGGCAAAACGCTTAACCGGCATGGTGTCTCGTGGTGGGTCGATAATGGCAAAATGGTGTTTAAGTCATCATAAAGAAAGCTTTTTGTATGAGCACTTTCGAGATATTTGTGAGATTTGTGCCGCCTATGATGTGTCCTTGTCACTCGGTGATGGTATGCGTCCAGGCTCGATTGCCGATGCCAATGATGAGGCGCAATTTGCCGAATTAGAAACCTTAGGCGAGCTGGTTAAAATTGCCTGGGAATATGATGTACAAACCATTATTGAAGGCCCTGGCCATGTGCCAATGCAGTTGATTAAAATCAATATGGAAAAACAACTAGAACTTTGTGATGAGGCGCCATTTTATACCTTAGGGCCACAAACAACGGACATTGCACCGGGTTATGATCATTTTACCTCTGGCATAGGTGCGGCCATGATGGCCTGGTATGGCGTCGCTATGCTGTGTTATGTCACACCCAAGGAGCATTTAGGTTTACCGAATAAAGAAGATGTCAAACAAGGGCTAATTGCTTACAAGATAGCAGCGCATGCAGCTGATGTCGCCAAAGGACATCCTGGGGCACAGGTACGTGATAACGCATTATCAAAGGCCCGTTTTGAATTTCGCTGGGAAGATCAATACAACCTAGGGCTTGATCCTGACACAGCCAGAGCCTATCACGATGAGTCATTGCCGCAGGAGTCGGCCAAAGTCGCCCATTTTTGCTCCATGTGTGGGCCTAAATTTTGCTCGATGAAAATTACTCAAGACGTGCGTGAATATGCCGCCAACCTTGAAAAACAAGCGCTGCAAAATGTTGAAGTGATTTCGCCGGCTGATTATCAGTCTTATCAAGCACAAGGTGATCTGCTGCCTAGTCAGTCAAAAGACACAATAGCTGCAAAAATGGCACAAAAGTCAGCGGAATTTAAAGCGACAGGCTCAAATCTGTATCATCAAAAATCGGTGGCAGAGGTTGCTGAGTAATGGCGCCAGTAATTCAATCTGTCCAATCAGCAGTTAAAAAGTCAGCAGGGCTTAAGCCGATAGTGTGGACTATTGCAGGATCAGACAGTGGTGGCGGAGCCGGTATTCAAGCCGACTTAGCCACTATTGCTGACTTGCAATGCCATGGTTGCAGTGTCATCACCACGCTTACAGCCCAAAACTCAGTACAGGTGAGTTTAGTTGAGGCTGTGTCAGAAAAAATGTTACTGGCACAGCTCAATACGTTAGTCACCGACATGCCGCCTAAAGCGATTAAAATCGGTTTGCTTGCCAATCAGCATCAGCTTAATCAGCTGGCTAATTGGTTGCGAAATTTTAGCACTAGTACTAATAACGAGCTCGATGGTAGGGCAAGCATAGCGGTTATCCTTGACCCTGTAATGGTCGCAAGCAGTGGTGATAAGCTTAACCAGCACAGGCTAGATTTTAGTCCATTTAAAGGAGTGATTAATATGATCACCCCAAACCAGATGGAGTTAATCAGCCTTGTTGAAGCGATAAACACTAACGTGACAGATGATAGTGGCGGTCAGCATAAGTTAACTGATACTCAAAATATGACGCTTGATTGCATGGTTAATATGGCCAAGCGGGTGAGTGATTATTTTGAGTGTGCTGTTGTCGCCAAAGGTGGCGATGCGCCATGGCAAACTGATAAAGCCCATGATGTCTATATTTGCCATCATGTTGAAGGTGGCAGCGCCGAGCATAATAACAGCGTGTTTATATTAAGCTCAGATCGCGTGGATACGGTTAACAACCATGGCAGTGGCTGCACCTTGTCATCTGCAATGGCCAGTTTTATCGCACAGGATTTTGTGCAGCACGATGCCATAGTATTAGCTAAAGCCTATGTCACTAACGGTCTTAAACACAGTATTAAGCTTGGTCAAGGGCCTGGATGTTTAGCCAGAACCGGTTGGCCAACATCGCTTGAGTTAATGCCACATATTTTACAGTTAGCTGTAGATGTTAAAGCTACCGATACAGCGCCAAAGGAGGTTGCTTTAGCGGTAAAACCATCCCTTGGAATTGATCAACAAGTTAATAACTCGCTATTAAGAACAGCTACTATTAATTTCACAAAACTGTCGACACCACTAGGTATTTATCCTGTGGTGTCATCGGTAGATATGTTAGAGAAGCTATTGAAAGCGGGCTGTAAAACAGTGCAACTGCGGATTAAGCAAGATGTGGAAGATATGCAAGTAGTGTCCTATGACAAGGTGCACAGTTTTGTTGATGAACAGCACAAAGCGATGTGGTTAGCAAAATACGGTTCAGGGCAGTTAAGTTCAGAACCGAAAGCCTCAGCGCCTATTGCCGCTAAATACCTTTTAGATCAACACCAGTCAGAACAACAGCAGTTAGAACAACAGCAGTTAGAACAACAAATACAACGTGCTATTCAGCTCGGTCGAGACTTTAATGCCCAATTGTTTATTAATGACCACTGGCAACTTGCACTTAAGCACGGTGCATTTGGGGTACATTTAGGTCAAGAAGATGCCTTAGTTGCAGATTTATCGGCCCTTGCAGCAAATAATATCGCGCTTGGGTTATCTAGCCATAGTTACTTTGAAATACTACTCGCGACTCAGTTAAAACTATCCTATATCGCCCTAGGGCATATATTCGCCACCACAACTAAACAGATGCCATCCAAGCCACAGGGGTTAACAAAACTAGCCTGTTATGTGTCGTTACTAAATGGTCATTATCCCACCGTTGCTATTGGGGGAATTGATGGTGATTGCTTAAAAGAGGTTGCCGAAACTGGTGTAGATGATGTTGCAGTGGTGCGGGCAATAACTCAGGCCAAAGATGCGGCTGTTGCCTATAAAAACTTGAGTCAGCAATGGCAACAGTTAACCGAGTCGTCATTTCAAACAGAACCAACACAGCAAACGGGATCTAGTTCTCAAACTAGATCGACTCCGCCTAATCGACAAACCCAATACCAAGATAGTGATATTACCGCTAGCCAAACGCATTTGGAGGGCATATGAAAACTAGCTTAAATGATCATGAATACATTCAGTACTCCAAACAAATGCTACTAACTGATGTGTCAGAAAAAGGCCAGTTAGCTTTGATGAATGCCACCGCTATTATCGTCGGCGTTGGAGGTTTAGGGCAGCTGGTGGCGCAATACTTAGCCGCATCTGGGGTGAGTATAATTCATCTTATTGATGGTGATGATGTCGAGTTGTCTAACCTGCCTCGGCAAATATTGTTTAATGCTAATGATATAGGGAGTAATAAAGCCAGTATTGCTATGAAAAAATTACATCAAAGGAATGTGGTTTGTGATTTAAGCGCCCATCAGGTGTTTATTAATCCTGGTAACTATCAGGCATTATTTGACAGCCTTGTACCCAAATCTTCATTAGCTAGCGGCCTTTCATCAGCCGTATTGTTTGATTGCTGCGACAATTTTACTACCCGGCAATTAGTTAATCGGATCGCGATTGAATATAAAATGCCGCTGATAAGTGCATCAATTTCTGCTGATCAAGGCCAATGGTTCGTCTATTTACCTCAGTCAAATTCATCTGAGACGCAAGCATTAAGCATTAACTCTCACGGTTGTTATCACTGTGTTTATCCGTCCGACAGTATTTTAAGCCAAAATTGTAGCCAAGCAGGGGTGTTAGGCCCAGCAGTTGGGGTTATGGCATCGATGCAGGCGTTAGCAGGTATGAACCAGATGATTGGCCGGCCAATAGAGTACGGGGTCTTACATCGTTTTGATGCTAAAAGGCTGTCTTGGTCAAAAGCCAAAATGAATATTGATAAGCATTGCCATGTTTGCCAGTAACGTATCTGTCAGTGATGGCAAAAGTGGATGACCTAAATGATGAGCAAGGTTGTTGAACACTAACAGTAACAAACACAATAGTTAAGGTGCAGTGATGATTGAAATCAACATCAATGGAGAACTACAGCGTCTTCAGCCCAATACCTCATTAGCCCAAGTGCTAGTGCTAAAACAGATAGAGCCTAGAAGTGTCGCGCTGGTGGTTAATCAGCAAATCATTCCACGCAGCGAGTGGCATCAATATCAATGCCAAGCTAATGATCAACTTGAATTTTTTTCCGCCGTAGCGGGAGGGTAATATGTTAACGATAGCCGATCATCAATTTGAATCCCGCTTATTCACTGGTACAGGTAAGTTTGCTAATTCGGCCACTATGTTGGCCTCTATCGAAGCGTCAAAGTCACAGTTAGTGACGCTAGCGATGAAGCGAATCGATTTTAAAAACGGCTTAGATGATTTACTGAGTCCGTTACAGCAATTAGGGGTAAAACTACTGCCTAATACCGCAGGGGCCAGAAATGCTAAAGAAGCCATTTTTGCCGCCGAACTAGCCTTTGAAATGTTAGGCACTAAATGGATTAAGCTAGAAATTCATCCTGATCCAAAATACTTAATGCCCGATCCAATAGAGACATTAATCGCTGCCCAAACGCTATGTGAGAGAGGCTTTATTGTATTGCCCTATATCCATGCTGATCCTGTGTTATGTCGTCGTTTAGAAGAAGTTGGCTGCGCTGCAGTTATGCCACTGGGAAGCCCTATTGGCAGTAATCAAGGCTTAGCCACCGAAGCTTTTTTAAAAATAATTATTGAGCAATCAAGCGTGCCAGTGATTGTTGATGCCGGTATCGGTGCACCTTCACAGGCATGCCGTGCAATGGAGATGGGAGCTGATGCTGTGTTAGTCAATACTGCCATTGCCAGCAGCGCTAATCCTGTTTTAATGGCCGATTGTTTTAAAAAAGCAGTCCAAAGTGGTCGACAAGCTTATCAAGCAGGCCTGGGTGTAGTTAGTGCTAATGCCCATAATACCAGTCCGTTAACGGGGTTTTTAACCTCGAGTATGGTGGGCTAATGCGCTACTCAGAAACATTTAGCCAGCTCAACATTGATGATTTATCAATGAAGCTGTATGCCAGTTCAGCTGCTGATGTTGAGCGAGCATTGCAACATGCTAGTGGCAATCTAAACAGTTTAATGGCGCTGTTATCGCCTGCTGCACAGCCGTATATTGAGCAAATGGCACAGGAGTCGGCTCGTTTAACTCGACAGCGTTTTGGGGCTAACTTAGGGTTGTACTTACCCTTATATTTGTCAAATTTGTGCGCCAATGAATGTGATTACTGTGGTTTTACCATGAGTAATAAAATCAAACGTAAAACCTTAAATGATGATGAGATTTTAGCTGAAGTGGACATCATTAAATCCCGTGGATTTGACTCTGTTTTGTTAGTTTCCGGTGAACATGAAACTAAAGTTGGTATTGAATATTTTGCTCATGTTTTACCACAAATAAAGCAACATTTTAGTTATGTGGCAATGGAAGTACAGCCGCTTGAAACAGATGAATACCGTCGTCTCGTTTCCCAAGGGTTAGATGCTGTAATGGTTTATCAAGAAACCTATCGGGCGCACACTTATGCAAAACATCATACCCGCGGTAAAAAACAAGATTTTAATTATCGTCTCGATACTCCTGACAGGGTCGCTAAGTCTGGGGTGGATAAAATCGGATTAGGGGTGCTGTTAGGGTTAGATGACTGGCGTATAGATGCGTTATTAATGGGGTATCATCTTGATTATCTTGAGCGACAATATTGGCGAACCCGCTACAGTATTTCACTGCCAAGGTTACGGCCATGCACCGGCGGAATTGAACCTAAAGTCGTGTTAACCGATATAGGCTTAGTGCAAATGATTTGTGCATTTAGACTGTTTAATCATCAGCTTGATATTAGTTTGTCTACCCGTGAAACCCCTGAATTTAGAGATAACATATTGCCACTTGGGATCACCAATATCAGTGCGGGCAGTTCAACCCAACCAGGGGGTTATCAGCAGCCAAATAGTCAGTTGGATCAGTTTGAAATAAGCGACCAGCGCAATGTTGGACAGGTGATAGCAGCCATGCAACAAAAGGGCTTTAATCCAGTGTTTAAAGATTGGGAAAATAGCTGGATAAAATGATAATCGAAACGGTTAAATACTGTACATTTTAGCCAGTATGAGCGATACTGAGTTAAGTTTTATTGGTTATCAGAGGACGTATTATGCAAATTCAATCCGCGTATTCATCGGGCGTTCAAGGTTTACAAAATTCTCAACAAGGTCTGGCGCAGGCAACTACCGCAGTTGCAGCTCCCGATCCTAAGCCGACAGCACCTGCGGCTCAACAGGATACGGTAACATTAAGTAGCCAAGCTGTTGAACAGTCAGATAAAACCAGTGCATTAGTCTCTGCCGTTGAATCAGAACAGCAAGGCGAAGCTTCAGTTAAAGTGATAGAAGCCGCTACCGAAACGGTTGGCAGCATTATCAATATTGAGGCCTAATGAGTTAAGTGAGCGGTGAGCGTTTAATGAATCTTTAGCGCCACAGCACCACTTATCTCACTTGTGATGAAAAATGGACATTCGTCAATCAAGCTTACCAAGCAATAATTTTCAACCTGCGACGAGTCAATCTAAGCAGGTTGACGTTGTTTCTGCTTCAAACCTAGCTTCAGCAAATTTAGCTTCAATAAGTTCGGTATCAACCATTCCGTCTTCAAGTGCGGCTTCAAGCACAAGTTTAGCGGCCAATGTGGCACTTACAACAGCTAAGCCAATTGCTAAATCAACCGTTACCCCAACGGCAGCAGCTGTTAGCCAAAATGTATCGCCTGTGGTATCTCCCGCTGCCGTCAAAACAGCAAGTTTTGCTACTGTATCGCCGATCAACACCAGTAGCGCTGCAGCTAATCAAAACCCGAGTGTTACCCCAACTAACAGTCCCAGCACTATTTCATCTAATGGGTTTAATTTGCGCACTGGTGCAAGTCATATTGCGGCTATTAATCCTGCACAAATAGCTAAACCTGAAGTGAGTCAAACAAGTGCTGTTAGTGTTGATGCAATACAAGCAGTCAATATTTTTGCCACAGCAGAACCTAGCGAAACAGAGCCTAGTGAAACAGAACCGACTAATACCAAAACCGATTATCAGCAGTTGTTTCAACAGCAAACACAAACCGAGCCTAATGTAGACGTTGAAAAAGAGCGCATTAATCCTTTTGAAGATAAAACACCACCAAGTAAGGCGAATACCGGGCTTAGTCAAAGTGCTGTTAGTCAGAGCGCGGTTGATCAGGATACCGATAATCGTCAGCAAGACGCTCAAGTAAACGGTCAAGCAGAACAAGCTTCAACATCAGAACAAGCCATTGCTGCTGAGCAACAAAAACAGCAGCAACAAGCGCAAGAACAACAGCAACAGCAGGCTAGTGATCAAGTTGAGCAGCAGCAACAAAAAATTGTCCAAGCCGAACAACAAATAATCAGTGAATTATCAAGGCGTGATATTGAGGTAAAAACCCACGAACAAGCCCACAAAGCCGTGGGTGGAATGTTTGCGCAAAGTCCTTCTTTTTCTTATGAAAAAGGCCCCGATGGTAAACGTTATGCGGTTGATGGTGAAGTTCAAATTGATGTGGGTGCTGTCTCTGGCGATCCACAAGCGACATTTAATAAAATGCAAAAGGTATATGCCGCTGCAATGGCGCCTAATCAGCCATCTAGTGCCGATATTCGTGTCGCAGCTGAAGCGGTACAAAAAATGAATCAAGCTAAAGCTGAAATGGCTGAATTGCGTCAGGAAAAAATTATTCCCGCTGAAGATATTCAGCATATCAATGAATTAGCTAATACCTACAAGCAGGCTGATGCTCAACAAAATGGATTTCAGCAGTCACAGTTAGCGCCTTTCACATTGGCTGAAAACAATACAGCAACAGCAGATGCAAAAAGTCGATTTAGTCAAAAGATGGCTGAGTCACAAGATACGCGAACACCTCAAGTACCACTAGCAACTTTAGCTTACCTACAAAATCAAGCGGCTCCCAACACATACTCAACCAATTCATTTATGTATGATAAATCTGATCAGGCGTTAGCTTTTTCAGTATAAGGCTGACTGGTTTCGATTTCGTGCTGCAATAAAATTAAACTTTCTAGTAAACGACATGCTGGGCCTTGTCGGTCTCTATTCGGCACAACTAAATTTAAGGTTATTCTGCGCTGATAACTGCCATGCAGTTTCAGTTTGTGTAACTTACCTTGCTTCACATCATTTTCAACCAAAAAGTTGGGTATCCAACAAAATCCTAGCTGGCGGCCTAGAATAACTTTGGCTTCATGAAAATTTGATACAGTAATACGCTGCTCTGCTTTTAACCAACCAATATCATTGATTGAGTTTGACCCAGTATCTTTAATCACTATCTGCAAATGCTGCGCAAGCTGCTTTTCATCTTCAATACTGTCTAACTGAGCCAATGGATGGTTAGGATGACACACTAATTCAAAATCACATTCACATAATGGTTGTGCTAAATGGGCACGCGGTGGAGTGGCACAAATGGCAATATTAACCATTTGCTGGTTAATTAAGTCATGGGTGCCGGATATTACTGAATCAAGCACTGTCACTCGGGTACCGCGGCTGAGGGGAATAAATGCTTCAAGTGCATCGACTAACTTTTCAGTAGGATAAATGATCTCTTTGGCTATGGTGATACTGGGCTCCCACCCCTGGCCAAGGTTGGTGGCAAGCTGTTCAAGTTCATCTACTGACTGTGTCAGATGGCGAGATCGGCGCAGTAGTACTTCACCTTGCTCGGTAAGATAGGCTTTGCGGCCTTTGACTTCTAATAACTGAATGCCTAACTGATGCTGTAATTTTGCTACTGCATGATTTAGTGATGACTGGCTTTTATTGAGTTGTTCGGCCGCCTGTGAATAGCCACCATGATCAACCACAGCTTGTAAAATTCGCCATTGCTCTAGGGTTGATTTAGCACGATTCATATAAAAGCCTTTATTTTCAAGTTCAGGTAGTTGGATGGGGTTAACCAATATTCAGATAGTAGCATTTTGCAGGGGAAAGCATAGTCGCAAGGGCGCTTTTAAGATCTGTTATGGGTATGGCATCACTTTATCGTTATGCTTTAGTTGTACAATTTTTGCGTAGAATGGCTTGTTAGTGCCTAATGTTAAAATTGAGCTAAGCCCCAAGCAAAGGTAAATGTTTGATACTTTTGTATTGCAGTGACAGCGTTATGCAGTGTTGAATCACTTTAGTTGGAAGCGGAAAATTAACCTTTAATACTATGGCTCTATTCCCCTGATATTGAATAACATCTGGATACAGCTCTCTAAATGTATCAACCAGTTTAGTGTTGCAGTTGAAAAAAATAAAATACTGCTCGGGGTATTTAGGTTTCCAGTCAATTCTTATCGGGCTACCATTTTTAACCGCGTAACTCGGTTCACCCCATTTCAGCGTTTCTTCAACTTCGCCTAAATGATGTTGACTGGCAATATCTAAAATAAGCTGCCGCAGATGAACTAATAACGGCTTTATCTTTTCAGGGTAGCTTTCAAATTTGTGTTGAACTTCCATTTTCATGATCCGACACTCCCTTTAAATAATGATTGTTATGACTAATTTGACAGAAGCTGTAATTACGAAGGTAAGATGTTTATAAAATAACCTGACTTCACTGTTAGCATCTTATCGTCTGTTGAACCAAAGTAAACGTATGGTAATCATCATGATCACTTTCAAACTGGCGTAGAGCCCACATGGATGTGCTTGCGGCGTGTAGCAGAAGTGTTTGCACATAGGCTACTTCCAGTATTTGAAATAAGAACTAAACGATTAGCAACCTAACAGATATGAACTAGCAAAATAAAAAAACGCCCGTGACATAAGTCGCGGGCGTTTAGGCATTGTTAAAGTTCAAATCAAGAATCAAGAATCAAGAATCCAGATAGCAGATTACTGGTAGCTGCTGGCGTGTACGTTACGCACTGCGCGTCCCGATGGGTCGATAATGCCGCGCAAACTTTCATCCCAAGCCAGTGCTTCTGGGGTAGAGCAGGCAACTGATTTGCCACCTGGTACGGTTTCAGCTGCACTTGGTAACGGGTAGAACTCTTCAAAGAAACAACGGTAAAAATAAGCTTCTTTGGTTTCTGGTGTGTTGTAAGGGAAACGGAATTTTGCGTTTGCCAATTGCACATCATCAACATGTTTACCCGCATGTTCTTTCAAGCCATCAATCCAAGAGTAGCCTACGCCATCACTGAACTGTTCTTTTTGGCGCCACGCGACTTCTTTTGGCAGTTTGTGTTCAAATGCCTGACGCAGAATGTGTTTCTCGATACGACCATCTTTAGACATTTTCGCTTCTGGATTGATGCGCATTGCCACATCCATAAACTCTTTATCTAAGAAAGGCACGCGGGCTTCAAGTCCCCAGGCGGCCATCGCTTTGTTGGCGCGAAGACAATCAAACAAATGCAGTTTATCTAACTTACGCACTAATTCTTCGTGGAATGCCTGCGCGTTAGGGGCTTTATGGAAGTATAAGTAACCACCAAATAATTCATCAGCACCTTCACCAGACAACACCATTTTAATACCCATGGCTTTAATTTTTCGTGCCATTAGATACATAGGCGTCGCTGAGCGAATTGTGGTGACATCGTATGTTTCTAAGTGATAAATCACTTCTTTAATAGCATCTAACCCTTCTTGGAATGTATACACAATCGGGTGATGAATGGTGCCAATGGCATCGGCCACTTTTTGCGCTGCGACTAAATCGGGTGATTCCGCTAAGCCAACCGCAAATGAGTGAAGCTGTGGCCACCAGGCGCCAGTTTCACCATCGTTTTCAATACGATGTTTTGCATAGGTTTGGGTAATCGCTGACACAACCGATGAATCTAAGCCACCAGATAACAATACGCCGTAAGGTACGTCTGACATTAATTGACGTTTAACCGCCGCTTCTAAGGCCTCACGTAACTCATCAATACTGGCTGGGTTATCTTTTACCGCATCATATTCCATCCAGTCACGGACATAATATTGCGTTGGTTGACCATCGGCTGAATATAAGTACTGGCCTGGTAAAAACTCTGCCACGGTTTTACACACAGGCATAAGTGCTTTCATTTCTGAGGCTATGTAGAAGTTACCCGCAGTATCAAAGCCAGTGTAAAGCGGGATAATACCCATGTGATCACGGCCGATTAAATAAGTTTGCTTGGCTTTGTCATACAAGACAAACGCAAAGATGCCGTTAAGTTTATCTAAAAAGTCACAACCGTATTCCTGGTATAAAGATAAAATCACTTCACAGTCAGAGTTGGTTTGGTATTGATATTTATCACCTAAATCAGCTTTAAGTTGCTTGTGGTTATAAATTTCACCATTGACGGCTAATATGATGTTGCCATCCTGGCTAATAAGCGGCTGGGCACCATGGTCAACATCAACAATCGCTAAACGCTCGTGGGCAAGAATCGCATGTTCATCTGCATAAATGCCTGACCAGTCCGGGCCACGGTGACGTAACAGCTTTGACATTTCAAGTGCCACTTGGCGAAGTTCACTTGCATCTGATTTGATATCTAAAATTGAGAATATTGAACACATAATACGACTCCAACAACATTATTTAATCTTTATCTGTTTGGTACTTTGACAGCATTTTATTCACTAGCCAAGTCTTATTTTTGATTAAAGCTCATTAAATTGGCTATTTTAATGATTATGTAGCTATCTAGTTGAGTTTGTTTTGAGGATTATTTATAAAAATTCAATATCTATTGATGAATCTTTGATTTTAGCGGCTAAGGTGCGCCATTTTTGAGGAATTGTTAATGATATTGCTGAAGATTATTAAGTGATAAAAATTGATTTTTTTACCCAATTTTGTATCAAGGTTTGAGGTCGGCTTAAAAAAAGAGCCTATTAATTAATAGGCTCTTCATCAATTTTGCAAATGATTACTTGGCTGGACGTAAGCTATTAAACTCTGAGCCAGCTAGGTAACCTGGCCAATCTTGGTTGTTGCCTAGGGTCTCTGCCGCTTGGTAATACACCTGTAAATCTTGTAATGCGCCCGATAAATCCCATGACGCATGATAATGATCGCACACATTGTGATAACAGCCTTTCATGGTTTTTTCCATTTCAGTTTTATAGGCTGCGGTTGCATCATCAAGTGGGTCACTGCCGCCACCAGCAAATACTGCTGGTACGCCGTATTTAGCAAAGCTGAAGTGATCTGAGCGGAAAAAGCCGCCTGATGCAGGGTTACGTTCTGACTTAACTTCACGGTTTTGCAGTTTTGCTGCATCGGCAAGGTAGTTTTCTAATTCAGACTGACCCTTACCAACTATAGTGTAATCTTTAGTTTTGCCATACACATTGGTGCTGTCTAGGTTAAATACGGCAACGGTTTTATCCAGTGGATAAATTGGATTTGCCGCATAAAAGCGCGAGCCTAATAAACCTTGCTCTTCACCCGTTGTTGCTACAAAGGTTAATGAACGTTTTAAACCATTGCCTTGTTTTGCTTGCACCGCAAACTGACGGGCAATTTCCATAATACCCGCAGTACCCGACGCATTATCTAGGGCACCGTTATAGATTTGATCGCCTTCTTTAGTTTCATCTTTGCCTATGTGATCCCAATGTGCAGTAAACAATAACTGTTCATCAGCCTGACTAGTACCTTTTATGGTAGCGACAATATTATAACTGTCGGCATATTTGGCTTTATTGGCAAACTTAATCGACGCGGTTTGGGCAAGTTCAACATTGACAGGCTCATCAGCGGCACGTTCCATTAAGGTTGGTAATGAAAAGCCTGATTTAGTAAAGAGTTGATTGGCCGCATCTAAGGTCATCCAGCCTTCTACTTGAATGCGATTATTAGTTTCGTCTGTATCGAGTACTAAATCCTGTTGAGGGCCTGTCCAGCTATTTTCTACCACAGACCAGGGATAAGAAGCGGGTTTAGTGTCGTGAATGATAATGGCACCTAATGCGCCCTGGCGACTGGCTTCTTCAAATTTATAACTCCAACGACCATAGTAGGTCATGGCTAAGCCATTAAACTTCGTCCCTTCAGGATTCGCAAAACCTGGGTCATTCACCAAAATAACCGCTATTTTGCCTGTCATATCGATGCCGCTGTAATCATTCCATTGTGATTCAGGTGCATTAATACCGTATCCCACAAATACCAATGGCGCTTTGTCGATAGTGATTTGCTCGTTAGCGTGACGGCTACTTAGTACTATGTCTTTGCGATACTGCATTGGCAAATCGGCCAAGGTAATCGTTTGCTGCTCACTTGGGGTGTAGGTCACCATAGGCACAGCTTGTAAAAAGCTACCTTGGTTGGCGCCGGTTAATCCCATGTTGGTAAACTGTTTAGTTAAATAGTCTAAGGTCAGTTTCTCGCCTTTAGTGGTCGGTGCTCTGCCTTCAAATTCATCAGAAGACAGTACTTTTATATCTTGACGAAAACGTTGTTCGTCAAACGTCACTAATGCCGTTGTTGAACTGGCTAGAACATCATTGCTAGCCGGTGATACTTGCGAGTTATCTTTAGTGTCGCCATTACAGGCGCTCACTAACAGCGCAATCGCGCAAAGGGGAAATAAATGCTTCATCAGTATTCCAATTATTAGCTTTAACATCTTGCAGATTATAATGAAGCAAGCCAGCATCTTATAAAAGCGTACTGGCTTGATAATGTGTTACCTAATGTAAATCTAGTCGTTCTTGCTAACGTTTAATTAGCCAAATTAGCTAGGCACTTAAAGCCTAGACTACGTCAATATCGCCGGCACAGGCGAATACATGATTGGGTCTGAACGGTTCTTTATCTATATCGCCCATCTGGCTAACACCACTGGTGACCAGAATGGTTTCTAGACCTGCTTGGAATCCTGCCAAAATATCGGTACGCATATTATCGCCGATGATCACGGTATTTTCAGAGTGGCCCTGAATATGATTGAGGGCAGAGCGAATGATCCAACTTGAAGGTTTACCAATATAAAATGGCATTTTGCCGGTAATGCGCTCAATGGGGGCGCATAGTGCACCACAGGCTGGACTAAATTGTGGCCCATGGGTATCAGGATTGGTGGCAATAAAGCGTGCACCGCCAGCAACAAAGCGCGCGGCTTTATGGATCATTTCCCAGTTGTACGAGCGGGTTTCGCCAATAATTACAAAGTCTGGATTAATGTCAGTGATGGTAAAACCTGCGTTATATAATTCATGGGTGAGGGCGCCTTCGCCAATCACAAAGGCTTTAGTGCCTTGTTGGTGCTTTAAAAAATCAGCGGTAGCCATGGCTGAGGTATAAAAGCAGGTTTCGGGCACATTAATGCCGGCAGCACCAAGACGATTTTGTAAGTCTTTACCGGTTTGCACTGGGTAGTTAGTCAGTAATACCAGTGGGTTACCTTGTTCAATAATGCGATGAATAAACTTATCACTGCCGGGGATTAACTTGTTATCGTGCAGTAATACGCCATCAATATCGCAGATAATATTCTTCATCAATTCAATCTCATCTTTTTAGCTAAAATGCGTTGTTCTATACTTTATATAACGCTAAATACTCGGTAAAAACAATGTGTTTTAAATGAAAATGCCAACCTCAGTAGGTTGGCATTGATTTGACGTAAAAACTCAGCAGTCTAGCTAAAAGTCATTAACACTCGACAATATTGACCGCTAAACCACCTTTGGCGGTTTCTTTGTATTTACTGCGCATGTCACGACCGGTATCCATCATGGTTTTAATCACTTTATCTAGTGACACCTTATGGTTACCATCACCACGTAACGCCATACGTGAGGCATTAATCGCTTTAACGGCGCCCATGGCATTACGTTCAATACACGGCACTTGTACCAGGCCGCCAACAGGGTCACAGGTTAAGCCTAGGTTATGTTCCATGCCAATTTCAGCCGCGTTTTCAACATGTTCTACTGTGCCGCCCATAATTTCAGTCAGTGCGCCAGCCGCCATAGAACACGCTACGCCGACTTCGCCCTGACAACCCACTTCTGCACCTGAAATAGAGGCATTTTTCTTATACAAAATACCAATAGCAGCAGCGGTTAATAAATATCGACTACACACGTCTATATCGACTTCTTGCACAAACATGTCGTAGTAGCACAGTACCGCAGGAATAATACCAGCAGCGCCATTTGTTGGCGCGGTCACTACGCGATCGCCTGCTGCATTTTGCTCGTTTACCGATAAGGCGAATAAATCTACCCAGTCCATTGCGGTTAACGGATCT
This sequence comes from Shewanella glacialimarina, assembly GCF_020511155.1. Taxonomy (NCBI): domain Bacteria; kingdom Pseudomonadati; phylum Pseudomonadota; class Gammaproteobacteria; order Alteromonadales; family Shewanellaceae; genus Shewanella; species Shewanella glacialimarina. The sequence goes on from NZ_CP041216.1 coordinate 1,955,717, forward strand.
GTGTTATTGCGCCCCTCAGCTTTGAGTCGACGGTATAAAGAGGGCGCACGGCGGCGAAGTTTAAGGCCACCAGGTAATATGCCTTCTTTTTGATATCCACGGTCAACACAGGTTTTCATGGTTTGCCAAATTTTCCATAAACCTTGTTTAATTTCTTCTTCACTGGCAATACTGAGCTCGTTATACATCATTAAAGATGAAATGCTTAAGCCGTTTTCACAACATAATTCTAATAATTGCGCTGCGCTGTTAAAGTCATATGGGGCTTCTTTTATAGGCGTTGCGGGTGATGCATTGCGTTGGGTGATTTCATCTTCATCAAGAATAAAACCGCCACCTACGGAATAGTAAGTACGCTGATAAGTGATTTCGCCTTGGGTTAACGCATATAAAGTCATCGCGTTTGCATGGGCTGGTAGCGTTTTACGGCGATGGTAAGTTACGCCATTTTCACGGGTAAATTTAACAAATCTACCATCAGCTAGTTTAAGCTTTTGATCGTTCGATACGGCTTCTAAAATGCCGTCAATCGCGTCGGTATCAACGGTTTCTGGGTCTTCGCCCATTAACCCCAAAATCACCGCTTTGCCTGTACCGTGGCCTTTACCTGTTTGGCCTAATGAGCCAAACAATTCTGACTGCAATTCATCAATACCCGATAGCAAATCTTGGTCTATTAAGTTCTGCATAAAGATTTTGCCGGCTTTCATTGGGCCTACGGTATGGGAGCTAGACGGGCCAATACCGATTTTAAACATGTCAAATACGCTAATCATAATTTTTAGCCTTTATGTGGTCGTTTATTGTTTTAGTTATTTGAGAGTATTATCATCGCGCTATTAAAATCATCACGTCACGATCGTTCACATCAATATAGTAAAAGTCACTATAGTCGAAGTGACTTAATTATAGCTGATTCACTATAGTTGAGTGTGACGTGATCTGTTTCGCAACTTAGATAACAAAACAGTTAGCAAAACACTGAACACTTGTTTGATGGCATACTCGTATTTTTTAACACGCGTTAAATTGGCTGAAGTATCCCATATTTTTGATTAGACAGTTCATTAGTTTTTTTTATGCATTATTTTCAGATTAGCCTAACTTATACATTAAGCTTATTAGGTTAAATTATACGAGGTATACGATTGAGCTATTTAATGATGGATCTAGCCGGACTGACAGTGTCAGCGCTAGAAGCAGAGCAACTACAACATCCTCAAGTGGGCGGTATTATTCTATTTACCCGCAATTACGCGAGTAAATCTCAACTCATTGAGCTAGTTAAGCAAGTCAGAAATATTCGGCCTGAACTATTAATTGCCGTTGATCACGAAGGTGGTCGAGTGCAACGCTTTAAGCAGGACTTTACTCATATTCCTGCTATGGGCGATATTTTACCCGCTGCAAAAGGTGATTTAGCATTAGCAAAATTGTGGGCTAAAGAGTGCGGTTTTTTAATGGCGGTTGAACTGTTAGCCTGTGATATTGATTTAAGTTTTGCGCCTGTGTTAGATGTTAATGGCATAAGTGAAGTGATTGGTAAGCGAAGTTTTAGTGCTAATCCTGATGAGGTGACTAACTTAGCGGCAGAATTTATTATTGGTATGGAACAAGCGGGCATGGCTGCTGTGGGTAAGCATTTCCCCGGTCATGGCAGCGTTGCCGCAGATTCCCATGTGGCTATGCCTGTAGACAGTCGCAGCCTGGCACAAATTGAAGCCTTTGATATGCAGCCTTTTGTTAGCTTAATGGCTAAAGGGCAATTAAATGGTGTTATGCCTGCACATGTTATTTATGATCAAGTTGACCCCAATCCTGCGGGATTCTCTACTTACTGGCTACAGAATGTATTGCGCCAACGTTTAGGGTTTACAGGGGTTATTTTCTCTGATGACTTAGGCATGAAAGGAGCCAGCTTTGCCGGTGACTATTTAGGTCGAGCGCAAGCGGCGTTAGATGCGGGTTGTGACATGATTTTAGTTTGTAATGACCCAACCGGTGTAGCGGCATTATTAAGCGAGTTTACCTGGCCAGCAAATCCTCCGATAGCCAATGCATTAAGTTTAAAACCTGACACACTCAATGTGGTTAATGCGTTAGAGCAAGATGCGCGCTGGTTAGCGGCAATTGCAACGGCTAAACAAATCCATGCAGCAGTGTAAGTTTTCGCAGTAACAATAAAAAAGCGGCTATCAATAGATAGCCATTTTTTAGATATTATTTACACCGTAAGAGTGCGTTTATATTATAGTTTGATATTTTTTGGGACTTTTGGTGAGGAAACGGGTTAAGGACTAACACATTTCTGCCCCAAAATCGTTTAGAGTAAATACTCACTCATCACCTGTTAATATGACTTTGCCTTATAAAAAGTTATCTGAAGGTGTGTAGTGGTTTTCTGTCGAACTAAATGGCTTTACTGCATTCTAATACATGAACTTTTGATTCAAATGATGGGCTGATTGTAAATTGCAAGTGCATGAAATATATCGCATTATGTGTGGATAAGGTGGCACATAGGTAGGCTTACACGACTGGAGAGTACTAATGCTTGTAAAGTATTATGGTTTGGTTTTCGATAATAGAACCAATAGTTGGCTGCCAAGAGTAGAATTTATATCAAACGGTTTATTTCGTATGACTCAGCCTAAATACCTAAATGATAAAGGAAGTGAGGCTAGGCTATGGCCATATTTTAATGAATTTTCACCAGCGGATTACATAATGACCTGCCGTGCCAATGATTTGAATCCCTACTACTATTTCCGTCATCTCTTTACGGAATTACCCAAGCGTGCACCATCAGATGAACTGTCTGATTTGCTGCCATGGAATGTTGATTTAGGTGAAGCAGAATAACCTTCACCGGTTCATTGAGCGCTTACGTCGCGCAAGGAAAACCCAAAGTCGGTAAAGCGGATATGGCTCTAAGATATAAGGTATGAGATTAAAGTAATATCATTGGTATAGGTTCTATATTATTATCGTTGTTTATTTATATTACTTCTGTGAATCTTTTATGTTAAGAATTAGCCGCATGGCAGATTATGCATTGTTAATGGTATTCAATATGCTTAGTCGCGATGAGCTTATTACTTTAGACAGCTTGCACGAGGTAACAAATTTATCTCTGCCAACCATGCGAAAACTAATGCGATCTCTTATCAGTAGCAATTTAGTGGAATCTGCAAGGGGCTCCAAAGGTGGTTTTAGACTGAGTCGTCCTCACGATCAAATATCAATTGCAGAAGTTATTGAAGCTATAGATGGACCGATTGCATTAACAGAATGTGCTAAGTTAGATGGCGGTCTTTGTGAATTCCAAGATAAATGTGGATTGAAAGAAAATTGGAATATGGTCAATCGTATTATTTCAAATACTTTGCACAGCGTAAAACTTGATACTATGGCAAAAGTGCCAATAGATATCAAACGTATGAAGTCAAAACTAATAAAGATATTAAAGTGATCTAATTCAAACTAGCAAAGCTAGCCATAGATAGCACTTCGCTAATACTTTACATCGCCATAACCAAGAGTCTAGCTGAGCACACAAATGATTAGATAGGCAAACAGGAATAGGAATGAACAGTATACCTTCCTATTTAACGTTGCCTAAATCCCAACGTAATAACACCTTCAGACGCTTAGCCTGCTTTTCGGCTAATGCACGCGGCACTATTTATGTCTGCGATTATCACTAACGGTGTTTTTCAAGACAGTTGTCGCCTAAATTGTTAAGCAGCTTCTTTATGTTGCTCTGGATTTAACTCCACAGCGCCTATTGGCTGCCAGTTTAGCTCTTCTTTTGACCATCGCTCTGGATGTTCATTTCTTTTTGTCTGATACAACGCTTTTCGCTTCGCCAGTATTCCAACATCAAGACCATCATGCCTTTGGTTTGGTGTCACAAACTTAATCCTGCTATGGCGATGCTCGTTGTTGTACCAATAAACAAATTCATTGACCCATTTACGCGCTGCTTCTAACGATTTAAAACCTTCACTAGGCCAGCGTGGATGATACTTTACCGTTCTAAACAGCGATTCTGAGTATGGATTATCATTACTTACCCTTGGACGACTTCGTGAGGTCACAACACCTAAATCGTACATCTTAGCATGCATCGTTAGGCTCTTCATGGGCGCGCCATTATCTGAGTGCAACACAACGTCTTTCTTTAAGCATTTCTCTGCCCAAACGCTACGCTCTAGTAGTGCTGCAGCTTGCTCACCGGTTTCACTGTCGTGAACTTCCCAACCAACGATTTTTCGACTGTAAATATCTTCAATCATATACAGATAATAGTGTTTTCCTATCAGCGTTGTAGGCAGGTAACTGATATCCCAACTCCACACTTCGTTCGCTTTTTTAGCCGTATAACTGGTTGGCTTTTTATGAACATTTCTCGGCTTAGCTTTGCCTCGGTGGTGCAGCATGTTTTCAGTATGTAATACACGGTAAAAACTCAACTCCGAAGCAATATACTCACCTCTATCGGCGAGTATCGGGACAATTTGGCTTGGTGGTAATGAGGCAAACTCTTCACTATTACACACATCAATCACGGCTTGTCTTTCTGCTTGACTCAGTTTATTTCCAGGCTCCGGCCTCGTTGCCGTTGGCCTTTTATCTGCGCTAATGTCACCGTCTATTCGCCAACGCTGCAAGGTCCTACTTGATAATCCAATCATGTCACAGGCCTTATCTTGTCTCGCACCTGATGCGACAGCGGTACTGACCCACTGCGCGTGCTTCTGCCTATCGGTCAGCGAAATCAGTCTTCCTCTTTTTCTTTCCAATAGGCATCGAACTTTTTTCCGAGGACGAGTAAAGCTGCCGCTTCCGCTAACGCTTTATCCTTTCTACGTAACTCACGTTCTAGCTCGTTAATGCGTTTTTTATCGGTCTTCTGCTCAGGTGTTATCTTGGCTTTTCTCGTCAGTGTTGTACTTGGATTACCGGCAATACAAGCTTGCTTCCATGCGTTAACTTGCTCAGGGTATAACCCCTTAGCTCGGCAATATTCACTTAACTCAACTACCGACAGAGAGGCGGTTTCCAATACCACTGAAAACTTTTCCTCACTTGACCACTTATCCGATGAACTGACTTTTGACACGTTTAACCCTGAAGTATTAAATTGCTTTTGCCAACTATACAGGGTTGAGAGGTTAATGCCTTCTTGCTCTGCAAACTTGCGAACCGACAAACCACTTTGACTAAACTTGTTTAATATTGCTTCTTTAAATTGACCTGAATGCCTTTGATAATTCACTTGCTTTAACCTACCGCTCCCTGTTTATTTGTAAATTAATTGAGGCGACAACTATCCTGACACAGGGGGCTAAACCCACTCTAGATATATCCGATAGATATTATTAACGAAATTCACCGTCAGAACTCACTAGCCTTATCGAGTTGGCCTTGTAGACAGTAGTTAGCACATGTTTCTGTCAAGTTAAACATAGCAAAACGATTATTTCATGTAGTTTGTTACAATGAACAAGGTCGTTTAATTAATAAAAAGTTAACATTAGCTCAAGTATTGTCGTTCCCCAAAACTATCCAACATGTTTAGTTACTCTCGATGCTTGTGCAACATGGTATTATTGGGCTCGAAAATACGAACATGTGGTCATAGAGTAAAACTTATTCCACCTCAACACGTAAAAGCTTTTTGAATTAGCAATAAAAATTATATATTCAATTATCAATCTTTTAAATGGGCATAGCGCATAATTTCTTGTGGGATTTGATTTAGGGACAATACTTTATTCGCAGCTCCAAGTGCAATAGCTTCTTTTGGCATGCCAAATACTACACAAGATTTCTCATCCTGGGCTACAGTTGGTGCACCTGCATCTAGCATATCTTTTAGACCTCTTGCACCATCATCGCCCATGCCGGTTAGAATAAATCCTACCGCATTCTTGCCGGCACATTTAGCGGTCGATCTAAAAAGTACGTCTACCGAAGGTTTATGACGATTAACTAAGGGACCATCAATAACCTCAACCACATATTGCGCACCGCTGCGCTTCAACAGCATGTGCTTCCCCCCAGGAGCGATAAGTGCTTGACCAGGCAAGACGCGATCATTGTTACGCGCTTCACTAACACGTATATCGCAAATATTATTCAGTCGCTCAGCAAAAGATGCGGTAAACTTTTCAGGCATATGTTGAACAATCACTATGCCAGGACAATTAGAAGGTAAAGCTTTTAGAAGGTACTCTAAAGCTTGAGTGCCACCTGTGGATGTACCAATGGCGACCACATGTTCGGTCGTTTTAGACATAGCCGATGCCCCGCAAGGTATTAAGCTTTCTACACCATTTTTTACTCTTACAGTGACCGCAGCCTTAGGCATGCGAATATTGCTCATATTTGCTTTTGCTGCGGCTTTAACTGCGTTTGTAATATCACTCGCGGCATCTTGGATAAAATCTTTTAAACCTATTTTTGGCTTGGTCACTATGCTAACTGCACCAGCAGACAAAGCCTGCATCGTTGTTTCAGCACCTTTGTCTGTTAATGTTGAGCAAATCACAACTGGAGTTGGCCGTTCTGCCATGATTTTTTTAAGGAAAGTGACACCATCCATCCTCGGCATCTCTATATCTAAAACAATGACATCAGGCCATTGAATTGCCATTCTATTCATGGCAAATAAAGGGTCAGCAACAGCACTAATAACCTCAATGCCAGGGTCTTTATTCAATACACTTTGCAACACCTGTCTGACAATGGCTGAATCATCGACTATCATGACTTTGATTTTTGTCATAGCGATACTCTAGTAAGATCGCATTCACCGTATTTTACCCATACATCACCATTTAATAATTCTAGATAGACTTGTCTGTGAACCGAGCCTCCAAAATCCATGTTTTGAACATTAAATCCATGTTTTTTATGCAATGTTAGTCCAGCGGTAATGTTTTTTTCAGCGACATTGAGATATTGATGATCACTATTTAACTGATGGAGCATATTACTGCCACCAAACAGTTTGACTTGATATTCGTGGGGTAAGGTTTGATGTTTCTTGATTACTTTTAAAAACATTAATATCACCATTGGCAAAGAAACCTATTTCTAGTCTGTTAGATGTACGACTATAGGGCAACATATAATGGTACATCCCCCCAAGATGCTTGTCTGGGTGCCATAAAGTGATAGCGACACAGGAACCCCGTAAAGTATTGATTTTTATTTTTCCTTTACTGAAATAAAACTCACCGGGTTGTAAAGTGACTTGCTTAAATTCAGTGGCTGTCAACATAGCATTCATCGTTTTTGATACACTGAAGGTTTAACGGCTATGAGATTATCCACAACGCCGTTGAGGCTCTCTGAATGACCAACAATAAAATAGCCATTAGGTTTGAGCTGTCTGAGTAATTGTGAAACAACGTGTTGCTTTGTTTTCATATCAAAATAAATAAGTACATTGCGAAGAAAGATCACATCAAAACTACCAAGTTGGCTAAGGTTGTCTTTTAAGTTAGCATGTATGAATTGCACTTTTTGTCTCAGCTCAGGACACATGATGAACGTGCCTTGCTGTTGTCTAGTGCCCTTTAAACAATAGTTTACAAGATAGTTTTTTGGAATATTAGCTGACTTTTCAATAGCATAGTGTCCGCTTCTGGCTCTGTCTAATATAGGGGTACTTATGTCAGTACCTACGATCTCCCAATTTTTATTACCAGCATGTTCTGCCAAAATCATTGCCAGAGTATAAGCCTCCTCCCCGGATGAACTCGCAGCACTCCAGACTCTGAGCTGGGTACCATTCCAACCTGGAATAACTTTATCCCTGATAAAATCAAAATGCTTAGGCTCGCGAAAGAAAAAGGTTTCGTGGGTGGTCAGTAAGTCTATGGCAATTTGATATTCGTTATGCGCTTTACTCTGCAGTAACTCGAAATATTGCGCATAACTATTTAAGCCAAAATGTTTAACCCTTTTGGCAAGACGGCTACTCACGAGTGCTTTTTTATTTTCTGATAAATTAATACCGGCTATTTCATAAATCATTCGTTGAAATAAGCAGAACTCTTTATCACTGAGGTTTAAAACATCCATACTTATCCTCAAAAACAGCTCATCAAAAAATATTATTCCCACACTCGTTCGTGTTTTCAAAACGTAGGAATAAATGATTGATTTATAACACTTTTATTCTGCTCACTGTTTGTTATTAGGTATTTGTTCTTGAACTAAGGTGCTTACCATGGTCATCTCTTGGACGGACAGGACTTTATCTACCTGTAAGATAATCACAAAATTACCATTTACCTTACCCATTCCTTGAATGAAATCTACCCGTATTTGTGCGCCAAAGGCTGGGGCTGGCTCTATATCGTTGTTACTTATTTCAATCACTTCGGAAACAGCATCAACCATCACACCAATGTCTTGCATCACATCATCATTCAGCACCTCAATTATGACAATGCAAGTCCGTTTGACAATATTGCTTTGTTCGGCCCCAAAGCGAGCCGCTAAGTCCACAACAGGAACTACGGCCCCTCTGAGGTTTATCACTCCTTTGATGAAATTTGGCATCATAGGGACTGGTGTGACATTGCTGTACTCTAGAATTTCCTTTATACGTAAATACCAATTGCGTACATGGCTTCTTTTAAATTAAAGGTCAAATATTGCCAATCATCATCAATATTACTATTAGTCGAAGTGGCCATCTTGCTGGGAAAATTCATCATTACCTCCTAGAAGCGTACAAAGTCATGTTCGATAGTGGCAACAGAACGTTTTTTAGCCCTAGTATTTGATTTTTCTGCTTGCACTTGAGTCGTAATTCTCTTGCTGTGCACCGGACTTACGTTGGACATGTCAAATTTAAAGAATCCGATAACGTCCTGTAGTATTTCTGCTTGGCTACTCATTTCTTCAGCTGTAGCAGCTAACTCCTCAGATGCAGAGGCGTTTTGCTGAGTAATTTGACTGAGCTGCTCCATCGCGGTGTTGATTTGGGCGGCACCAGAAGACTGCTCTTTGGATGCGGCATTTCAATATCAAACACTATGACATCGGCTATTTTATGGCTATTCGTTTCATCGCAAATAATGGATCGGGCAGCGCCGCCATTACTTCGATACTTGGGGCCACCTCAAGCAGCGCAGAGTGCACCTTATGCACCACAGCAGAATCATCGACGATTAAAACGTTGATACTTTTCTTTTTATTCAGAATATTTTTTGATTGCATACCAATCTTTTCAAATTACTGGCAAGTTTTACTGTGTTTGCCATATTGAACCCAGACATCACCAGTGGTCAGTTCAAAATAAATCTTGCGGTAGCGCACCCCACCGACATCTTCCGCATTAACCACGAAACCAAATTCTTCAAGCATTTGGCGACCCTGCACGATATTATTGCTAGCTACATTGACCACATTAGGTCGATCATGAATACCTTCAAACATATTACCGCCGCCGAACAGCTTTACCTCAAATTCATCGAAATTCAGCCCATTTTTTATCGACTGCTGTTTAAAAAAATTAATGGCATCGGTGCCGTAATAACCTAGCGAATGATGTTCGTTTTTCTCGTAACTTTGGCGACAAGCCAGTAAATAATGACACATACCGCCCATTTTTGTTTTGCGGTGCCATAAGGTTATTGCCACACAAGAACCCAACAATGTGTGCACCAGTGCAGGTCCCTTGCCAAAATACAACTGGCCCGGCGTCAACACTATCTGGTTAGCTTTATCTCTCAATGAAAACATCAATTAGAGCCTAGATACAGATAAATTGAAGGACTCACCAGTTTTACCCGCTGAGTCACGCCATTCAGGCTTTCAGCGTGACCGATAAATAACAGACCGCCTGGTTTAAGGCGGTCAAGCACATGATTAACCACCCGTTGCTTTGAGGTTTTATCAAAATAAATCATCACATTGCGTAAAAAAATCAGATCAAACTGGCCGAGGTTCGTTTGTGGCTGTTGTAAATTGGCATAAGAAAATTCCACATTTTGGCGTAACTTGGGAGCAATTTTAAAAGTATTCGCTTTATCGCCGGTGCCTTTGCGACAATATTCATGCAAATAGCGCGTCGGAATATTTTTACTTCTCAGCATGGGATAAACCGCACGTTGGGCTGATTTGACCACCCGACTGCTAATGTCTGTGCCAATGATCCGCCAGTCACCAGGGTAATGTTCAGCCAGAGTCATGGCCAGTGTATAAGCCTCTTCACCAGAAGAACTGGCGGCGCTCCAGCAACGGACGGCGCGTGTTCCCCATTCGGGGAACAGTTTCTGGCGAAGATAATCAAAATGCCCAATTTCACGAAAGAAAAAAGTTTCATTAGTGGTGAGCAAATCAATCGCGGTCTGGCGCTCAGAATTATTATCACCCTTACTAGTTTCTATCATGCAATCAAAATATTGCTGATAGGAATTAAGCTCCAGCTCACGTAATCGTTTACTCAAACGCCCAGCGACCAAGGCTCGTTTAGCATCGGCAAGGTGTATACCGGCCGTCTCATATAGCCAGCGGCGAAACAGATTAAATTCTGTGTCGCTCAGTGCTATGGTGGGAGTGCTTAAAGCCATTTGAGCGTTATCAGGATGCATAATTAATCGATATTCCCTTTTAGTTTATCGCCATTCATCTCAGTGTTTTCAGGGTCGCAGGCCATATCCCGAACCTCATCCACGAGGGCTAATTTATCGACGGAAAGCACTTTGTCTTCTGCCAGAATAATCACGAAATCTTCGCCCAGCTTGCCCATACCGCGAATGAAATCGGTACGGATGGGAGCCCCAAATCCGGGAGCTGGACGAATATTGGTAGGCAGAATGTCCAGTACTTCGGATACGCTATCGACCATAACCCCAAAATCCTGATGCTGATCTTCACTCTGGACTTCGATGATAATGACACAGGTGCGTTTGGTGATGGTCGATACGGTTTGACCAAAGCGGCGGGCTAGATTAATCACTGGGACGACCTCGCCGCGCAAATTAATAACTCCCTGAATAAAGTTCGGCATCATAGGCACCTGGGTGACGTTGGCGTACTCCAGGATTTCTTTTACGTTGAGGATAGTAAAAGCATACATTTCACCGCTGAGAAGAAAGGTCAGGTACTGAACCACTTCTTCGGCTTCATGTCCGTTATCTGACACGCCTTGTTGTCTTTTAGACCCGGTACTTGGCATTATTTGTTGAAGACTCATAACAACCTCCTAGAAACGAACATAATCGGTATCGTCGCTTTCGATTGAGGCTCGGGTTTTTTTAGCGGCAACTCTAGCGGGCGGGTTAAGTTGTTTATTACTGGTATTGCGTTCGCTTTGTTTATTGTCGCCTTCATCAATTTTAAAAAAGGTCATCAATTGCTGTAATTGCTGAGCCTGACTACTCATTTCTTCCGAGGTTGAAGCCAGTTCTTCCGACGATGATGCGCTTTGCTGGGTGATGCTGTTGAGCTGCTCCATAGCTTGGTTAATCTGGGAAGCGCCACTGCTCTGCTCAACTGACGACGCGCTAATTTCTTGCACCAGATCAGAAGTTTTCTGAATCGAAGGTATCATTTCCTCTAAAAGCTTACCTGCCTTTTCCGCCAGACTAACACTGTTTTTCGCCACCTCGCCAATTTCCCGCGAAGCTACCTGACTGCGTTCGGCCAGCTTGCGCACCTCTGCGGCCACCACGGCAAAGCCTTTACCATGCTCACCGGCACGGGCCGCCTCAATAGCCGCATTGAGCGCCAACAGATTGGTTTGATAGGCGATATCATCAATGATGCCGATCTTCTCGGCGATAGATTTCATTGCCTGCACCGTCTTAGTGACCGCTTCGCCGCCTTCGACGGCTTCTTTAGCCGCTTTAGCCGACATACTATCGGTGACTCGGGCATTGTCGGTATTCTGGGCAATCGAAGCTGACATCTGTTCAACCGACGCGGTGGTTTCTTCTACGCTGGCAGCCTGCTCGCTGGCGCCTTGGCTTAAATTTTGCGCGGTGGCAGACACTTCTTCTGAGGCCGAGGCTAGGGCGTCACTGCTACTATTTACCTCGGTCACTATTTGCGTGAGCTTAGCCACCATGCTTTTCATGGCGCTTAAAAGCTGACCTACTTCATCAGTTCCCTTGACTGCGATGCTGCCTGTCAAATTACCTTCGGCTATATCATTAGCAATGGCAACAGCATTCATCAAAGGCTGGCTGATGCTTCTGGAAATGAAATACCCCATCAATATTCCTATTAATATACCGCCCAAGGTAAACAGGATCATCATGTTGCGGCTCTGGGTATATAACTCAGTGGTATTTTCAGAAGCCTCTTTAGCATTTTGCTCTTTTATCTCTGCCAATTGGCTCAATAAATCATCCGCTTTATTGGCGATAGGCCGCAAGTCCTGCTGGATATAGAGAACCGAACCCTCACTTTCCTTCAAGGGTTCCGATACAATCAAGTCGATCGCTTTTTCTATACCGGCCTGGTATTTAAGCCATTCCTTGTTAAACTGGTTGAGAATACCCTTAACGTCTGTGCGCAATAGCAAAGGCGTGGCCAGATCAATATTATCTTGCACAGATTTTGCGTAAACTTGTGTTGTTTCAATGCGTCGATTTCTATTTTCTTCGGTACTTGAGAGAACAGAATTGCGCAGTGATCTACCGACACCGATTAAACTAATATTGGCTTCTTTAATGTAAGAAAGCCCCAGCAATTCTCGGTCATATAATATATCCGCTTGATCATTTAAATGTGACATATTGGATATTCCTAAATAACCGACAACCGCAGTTATAAAAGAGACTAGCAAAAATGCTGCGATAAGCTTAACGCCAATTTTTATATTATTTAACATCTACACACCCTCAGTTTGAATTAAAAATTTATTTTCTATTTGTAATACTGCTTCCATACTCATAAATCGGTCATCTCTTTTTCGGCTATGTTCCTTAATACTGTTGCCTACCATAAGCGAATAACCGTATCTGCCGTTTGGATGGGCCTTGTTGATCAAATCAGTGTTGGCCAAGCTAATCCTCGGCTCGTTTTCCGATACTCATTCACCGCCTGACGAACAGGCATACCTCGTTAGAGCTACCGTATGAACGTTTATTACTCAATAACTGTTCGATAAACACTCATGGTCTATACGAATGTTAAGCTGAAAACAGATATTAACGAGTGCAATTGAGTGTACCTTTATTGTTAAGGTCAATTATTGAACATTCATGCGCTCGGTCTGGCTGTAAAGGGCTTTGGCTGATTCAGTTGTTAGTATCTTTTGTACTAAGTTAGGCACGTCTAAAATAAGCGCAACTTCGCCACTGCCAATAACAGTAGAACCACTTATTCCTTGTATATGAATAAATATGTTACCTAAGGGTTTAATAAAAGTGTGATATTCCCCCACCAGTTTATCGACCACCAAGCCAACCTTGCTGCCAAGGCAAGATATTACGATGACATTCTCTCGTTTAGGCACACGCCCGCCTAAATTAAACAAGCTCCTGAGTCTAATAATGGGCAAGACTTCTCCCCTGAGGTTGATATAACTTTGCTGTGTATTTGGATCAATGTCTGAGTTGCCCTCACTCAGCTGAACGCACTCTAGTACCATGTTTAATGGTATTACGAAGGACGACTTTTCAATTTCGACTAAAAAACCGTCTATTATGGCTAAGGTCAACGGCAAACGAATACTAAACATGGCCCCGTGGCCAAAAGTGCTCTGTACCTCAACCGTTCCCCTAAGATCGGTAATATTACGTTTAACGACATCCATTCCCACCCCGCGACCCGATAAGTTAGTTACCGAATCAGCAGTGGAAAAACCGGGTTCAAAAATGAGGTTATTAACCTCTTGTACATCTAACGTTTCCCCTTCAAGCACTAGGCCTTTTTGTTGGGCTTTTTTGAGAATTTTTTCATAATTAAGACCGGCTCCATCATCAGATACTTCAATCACTATCATCCCTGAGTCGTGATAGGCATTAAGAGTAATCTTGCCTTTAGCACATTTTTGATTGTCCATGCGCACATCGGGTGTTTCAATACCATGATCCATAGAGTTGCGGACTAAGTGCATTAAAGGATCGCTAATTTTCTCAACAACCGTTTTATCTAATTCAGTTTCAGCACCGGTAATCACTAGCTCAATATCTTTGCCCAATTCCTTGGCAACATCGCGCACAACACGTTGAAAACGCGTAAATGTGGCGCCAATTTGTACCATCCGAAGTTGTAAAGCAGCATCACGCACTTCTTCGACTAAACGAGTTAACATGGAAAAAGATTCTATTAAGACCCGGTCACCTGAACGGTGTGCGTGCAGGCTTGAACTCGCCCCTGCTATCACAAGCTCACCCACTAGATTTATTAATTGGTCTAGTTTCTCAGCATCGACTCTTACCGATTGAATTTCTTTTGTTTTTACATCGCGTATCTGATTTTGTTTAGCTATTGCTGATTCAAGTACAGGTTGTTGTGTTAGACCATTATTGACAACTAACGTCCCCAGTGGCACCTCGATGGATTGACTTTTCAATTGCCTTTGTAGACTCAAAGCAAATTCAAGCTCATTAGGCGTTAATGAACCCGATTGGACTAAAATTTCACCTAACTGTATATCTTGTTCGGGTAGAGACTCGATAAGAGTGATGAAATCACTGATACGACTGCTGGGAGGGATAATATGGACTTGACTGTCATCGCGAATAAAATCAAATGCTCCTTCAATATCAAGTTTATTGGCTTGACTGTTAAAGTTGATTTCATAACCTAAATAACAGGTTTCAGGATCCATTTCAGAGGCGCTGGGTAAGGAGGGGAATAGTGTCGTAATAGACTCAATATCGCCTAAAGTGGTCAAATAGCGCAATATTGCTAAAGGATCCATACCAAAACGGAACGAGTCTGGATGGTAACGCACTGAAATATGCCAATTGTCGCTTAGTACTTTGGGACTATTCTCTCTTTCAACGTCTTGAGTGGGTACCAATTGGGTATTGTCGTTAGGCGGTTCTTTAGGGCCATCAGTACCACCTTGCTTAACCACAATAATTAAGGTTTGAAGTAGTGCTTTACCATTAAGAAAATCATGATCGGCAAGAACTGTTTTATGCTCGACGTTATCTAGAAGCAAGCTGATATGATCTTTGCAATCTAATAGTAAAGAAGTGAGTTCAGAGTTTGATGCAATTTTACCATCACGCATTTTATCAAGTAAACTTTCCACGCCGTGAGTGAAGTGAACAACATCATCGAGCAAAAAAATCCCAGCTGAACCTTTAATCGTATGTGCAGCACGAAAAATCGCATTGAGACTTTCAGCCTGATCTTGTTCGTTTTCTAGATTGAGTAATAATAATTCCATTTCATCCAGTAGCTCCCTACTTTCTGAAATATATAAGCCTAATACTTGCTCTATCTCATCCATGGAAAAATCCCTATATCTCTTAATTACAGTGATTAATATTTATTGCCTAGTAATAATAACCGGATCATTAAACCAGCTAACTAAGCCCATCATTTCAAAGGCTGCTAATACCGTTTCGCTGTGATTAATTAAATTAAGTTCATGCTGAATGTGTATTTGATGTTGCTTTGCCATTATCAGAAGTTGTAATCCTGCAGCATCAATTTCGGTAACGGCGGCTAAATTTAACTCTAAATGTTGACTAGCACTTAAGGCACCCATAAATTGGCTTTTTAGGTTCATAGCGTTATGTATCGTCATAGGACCTTCAATATGAGCGCGGCCACCTTGATCTGTTTCTGTGAATGTCAGCATGGTTCAGTAATCCTTTAATTTATGTTAGGTTGTTGATGCCTTAACTTAATAACTAAATTAATTTAGCCACAGCAGCGAGCATTTGTTGAGGCTGAAAAGGTTTAACAACCCAGGCTCTAGCGCCTGCAGCCTGTCCTTCTGAT
This sequence comes from Shewanella glacialimarina, assembly GCF_020511155.1. Classification (NCBI taxonomy): domain Bacteria; kingdom Pseudomonadati; phylum Pseudomonadota; class Gammaproteobacteria; order Alteromonadales; family Shewanellaceae; genus Shewanella; species Shewanella glacialimarina. The sequence goes on from NZ_CP041216.1 coordinate 1,971,659, forward strand.
TTTTTGTCAGCTTGAGATTCTGTAGTTAACATTATGATGGGAGTAAACTTATGTGCGGGGAGTTTTTTGACTTCTTTTACCATGCTGATCCCATCCATGTTCGGCATGTTAACATCACTGATGATTAGGTTTATTTGAGCACCAGCAAGCTTTTTTAGTGCATCGACACCATCACATGCCTCAATAGTATTATAGCCTGCGCCTTTGAGGGTAATACTCACGACCTGTCTTAAGCTAGCGGAGTCATCCACTATCATGATTGTTTTAGCCATTAAATATTCCTTAATCGTTATTATTATCTTTGTGTAGTTGGTGGTTAAATAGTGATTTTTTATTAAAAGAAGGTTATTTCTTCAGCGACATTAAGCTGTTTCTTATTTGAACCATGATTATTTCTTTGTTCAAGCATGGCATAGCCTTTTTCCATTTCAGTCAGCCAATGGTTGAGATCACTATCAGTAAATTCTTGTCCTATTTGTCGATTGGTATGTACCTGATTGATCGTCGAACACAGGTCCTCAATACTTTGATTAACTTGCGTTAAAATTTGGCTAGTTCTGTCTTGAAATTGTAATGAAACTAACATGTCAGCAATTTCTTGCTGTATATTTTGCCCTTCTTGCTGCATGACACCCTTTGAATCAGCTAAATCTTTTACAATAATAGTAAAACTGGCTAGTACTTCTTTAATGGACCTTTCAGCATGTTCCATCATGCCATCATCATCTTTGCTGGCTTTTTCTGCCACCGAAAAAGCCCCATTAACGGCTCCGTTAATAACATTAACTTTTTCGGTCATATTTTTACCTGTTACACTGGACAAGGATGATAGCTTTCTGACTTCATCGGCTACCACGGCAAAACCTCTTCCTGTTTCACCAGCTCTAGCCGCTTCGATAGCAGCATTTAGTGCTAATAAGTTAGTTTGCCCAGCTATGGCATCAACTTCAGAAGCCATTTTTTTTAACTCATCAGTGTAAGTCGTTAACATGCGTACTTCATTTAAAATTGCCGTTCTATCATGCTGTGTTGCTTGCAATGAGGCTAAAACGCTATTAAGCGCTTTTTCTGCTGCAGAAAACGTTTTTTCAATAGAGCTGTTATCTTGTTTATCGCTTGATTCTAAATGGGTAGGAAAAGCTTGGCTTAAACTTTCAACCAACTGACTAAAAGTATTAGCCATTTCGGTTGTTGCTGTTTCAGTTTGTTGACGGGTCGTTTCGATATGACGGTTCCAAATAGGGAACACTGCCAGGCAAAGTTTATCTGCATTATTGATTATTTTATTCGCTTCGTTTTGAGTGTTAACTTGAGATTTAAGTTCAACAACTTGTGTTTTAATTAAACTTAAAGCCTGATGAGTCCAGTGGCCAAATAGCAAACCTAATCCAGTAATAAGCAAAGTACTGACGATAATAACGATTGAAAATTGAGAAAATAATAACAAAAGTAAGCTACTAATGGTGCCTAGCACAAATGGGTAGATATGAACTTCTATACGCATAATACTTCCGGTCACTTTGTGAGTTATATTTTGCCAAAAATCTGATGCCAACTAAAAATCTAATTTAATTAGAGTATCAGCTCTATAAAACAGCGGAGGATTAATAATCTAATAACTCGGTTTAATTAACTCTAATGAATATTTGTAAAACATTTATTGCACTCCTCAACTAAAAAACATTATCCGCTAAAACAGATTCGCAAATTAACACATAAAAAACTAAATTAGTATTGTATTTTTAATGTACCTCATATAAATTCACAAGCAATACTAATTTAGTGTTCTTGGGTGATTGCATTTCCAAGAAAAAGAGCTCATTAGCAAGGACATAACTTTGAACAGCAAAATACCTAATCTCGAAAGTATACGTTTCGAAGCTTTTCTTAATGCAACTGGTGTTGGTATATGGGATTGGCAAGTTCAAACGGGGGACTTACAATTCAATAAAATTTGGGCAGATATGCTAGGACATACTCTTGGTGAACTACAACCGATAAAATTTAGTACCTGGTCTAATACTATTCACCCTGATGATTTTATTAGAGCCAATATTCTACTAGATCAACATTTCAATAATCAGATTCCTTTCTATGAGTTTGAGGCCCGAATGAAACATAAATCAGGTCATTATATATGGGTGTTAGCGTTGGGTAAATTAGTTGAAAGAGATGATGCAGGTAATCCAAAGCGAATGGTGGGATCTCACCAAGACATTACACAACGAAAAGATATCGAAATGCAAATGCTTCTGTCTAGTGAGTTGCTAAATGAATCACAGCGAATGGGGAAATTAGGTGGGTGGACTTTAAACTTAATTACAAATGTTCTGTTTTGGTCAGATGAAACTTATAGAATACATGAAACGTCTGCAGAAGAATTTAACCCTTCGGTAGATTCAGCTATAGATCTTTATTTACCCGATTCTAGAAAGCTTATTTCTGAAGCTTTCGAAAGAGCTATTATTAATGGAATCGGTTATGACCTTGAGTTACAGATTTTTACTTTCAAAGGTCAAGAAATAGATGTAAGAACAACATGTACTATAATACGCGAGGGAGGAAAAATTATTCGCCTAACAGGTATTTTTCAAGATATTACTGAAAGAAAAACTAACCAGAGAAGATTAGAGAAAAGTAATAGAGAGTTAGAAAGCGCGAACTCTTTGTTAGTACTATTTGCATATTATGATGTTTTAACAGGATTGCCTAACAGAAAATTATTGGCCGAAAGAATTCAGCAGGCACTTGATAAAAGTCATAGCAATAATACATATGTATCAATAGCATTTATTGATTTAGATGGTTTTAAAAAAGTTAACGATAATTATGGTCACAATATTGGTGATGAACTATTGATAACAGTTGGAACTTTATTGAAGAATGTACTGAGAGCTGACGACACATTAGCTCGTATTGGAGGCGATGAGTTTGTTGCGGTAATTGGCAATATTTCCTCGCCCTTAGAAAGTGATGTCGTAGTAGCTCGTATGCTTAAGGCTGTTTCTTCTACAATTATCATTCAAAAAAAATTACTTAAGATTTCTGCTAGTATCGGTGTCACACATTATCCTTTAGATGATTCAGACCCAGACAAGTTGATAAGACATGCAGACCAAGCCATGTATATAGCCAAGCAAAAAGGAAAAAATTGCAGACATATTTTTGATATAGAAAATGATGCAGCAGTAATATTAAAGAATGAAGAAGTACAGAGGATAGAAGAAGCGTTAACCAATGAAGAATTTTTACTCTATTACCAACCAAAGGTAAATCTTAGCACACTTGAAGTAGTTGGTTTAGAAGCGCTTATTCGTTGGAATCATCCTGAAAAAGGAATTGTATCTCCTAATCTTTTTTTACCTGTGATCCAAAATCATATATTAGAAATTGAAATAGGTAAATGGGTTATTAAGAATGCTTTGATACAACATCAGTGTTGGCTATCTTTGGGGCTTAATATTTTAATAAGCATAAATATCAGCGCCTTGCATTTACAGCACTATAACTTTGTAAGCGACTTGAAGATGATGATTCTTGAGTATGGTGACATTAAACAAGTAGGCATTGAGTTTGAAATTTTAGAAACCAGTGCATTGAAAGATATCAAATTAATATCAAAAGTAATCAAAGCATGTAATAAGCTTGGCGTGAGTTTTTCAATTGATGATTTTGGTACAGGTTATTCATCATTATCCTACTTACAACGTCTGCCTGTAGAGACTTTAAAAATAGACCAATCGTTCGTTATAAACATGCTAACAAATCCGAATGACAAAGCAATTATTCAAGGTATTATTGGATTAGCGCAGGCATTTGGTCTTAAAGTGATTGTAGAAGGTGTAGAGACTCCCGAACATGCTGAACTCTTACTTTCAATGGGCAGTTACATTGCACAAGGTTATAGCATCTCAAAACCTATGCCTGCAAAAAATATATTAAGTTGGATGGATAATTGGAAAAATAAACCTTGTTTAGTTGATGGAAGGCTTTAAATTAATTTTTTTCAATTGTTTATGAAATGTTTATTTGAAGATATTTTAAAAATCAACCAAAGTGAGAGGCCTTGTTGTACCAGTGCGAGATCGCGAACATTTCTTGAACGAAACCAGATTATTTAACGAACTGCCATAACTCGTAAATCTTCATAGCTAGGATGGTTTCATGTTCTTTTGCTTGAAGGTCAAACGTAGAGTTTAAAAATTAAGCACTCGTGTGATTTTCCTGCTTAATGTGCCAGGGCAACAGCGCTAGTACATATCCGATTGGGATACTTTTCCTAATGAATATCGTCACTTTAAGAGTTTTAACTCTAACGCGCTTTTGTCCAAAAACGAGTTAACTCTTGTTCTGATTTAGCTTTTACTACAATCACAAATAAAGCTAAATCGAAGAGATATAAATGCGGGTGCAGATGAGCCAGCGAGTATCCAAAACAAGGATGTTTTGGTTAAGCCCACATGGAGGTGCTTGCGGCGTCTGGCTGGATCATCTGCACTTGTAGTCAACCTTTGACGCCAATGAAAATTTAATTGAGTTTTAAAATTTAGTTTGGTCAGGGCAAACTTTTAGAAAAACAAATCTTGCAACCCGCTTTTGTCCAAAAGTGAGTTTCAAAGTGATCAAACTTTATTCTCAAAAAATGAAATTTGTTCTCTGATAATTTATCAAACTATTACGTCATTACCGTTCATGACAACCTTAATTTTTTATCAAATTATATTATCGTCGTACAGTAAGCATATTTTCAAGTATAAAAAAACCGGATACATGATCCGGTTTGTACTCGTTCTAGATATTATTCACCTAGATAGCATTAACTTAAGGATTACTGGCCATAGGGTTGCACAACACCGGATTGACTTTGACTTTGAGAATTTGGTTGGGCTTGATAGCTAGGTTTACTTAAATCAATTGGCTTTACCGAGGTTGGCTGAGCCATTTTGCGAATTTGCATTACCATGCCCATTTGCGGATGATCAAAGTAGTGAATTTCGCCACTGCGCACCCGACGGTTTTGCGCTAATGGGATCACTTGTAAAAACGGCTTCATCGTCTTTTCAACTTTAGTATTGACCGCATTAAACTGATTGAACTCGCTACGGTTAGACTCGACTAACTTTTGAGTCGGTTTACGCAGCGCTAAATTATTTTCAATATATAAATAATGGCTTAAATAAATATTGATGGTGCCGTCGAGCTCCCATACCGGTTTTTTTTGCTCGGTTTGAGTCATATCGCCCAAGGTTGAAAAGTCATTCATTGACAGTTGATATGACGATTCGGTTTGAGATTGTCCACTCACTTGCTGGCCGTGATAATCAAATTGTTTCGAAAAGTCTTTCCCACCAAATATTCTTACCGGAGTTGATCTGCGCTGTGACTCCATATTTTGCTGCCAGGTTAAGTGCACAATCGGTTTGACATTACGTTCACGGCTAACGGTACGGATAATATCTTTAAATTTGCTTTGGCTGTCGGCAAGCAAGAGTGGCCCTATGCCTATATAAGCTTGCTGTTCACTTGATGCTGCAATAGTAAATGGCACCTGGCTTGGGTGACTGCGTACCGTACTGCTGGTTAACGGGTCATTACAGTCTGGGGTGATCTCGGTAGACCAATCATTAGCACTACAACCACTGAGTCCCACAGCAACGCCGGTAATATCTGTGCTGATTAAGGGCGTGATGAAATCGACCGCACGATCGCTAATTTTCGGTGCAACGGCATTAGTCCATTGCTCTAGCGATGAGCTTTCACGTTCAAAAACAAATACCTCAACCTCAAACCAAGATTCAGCTTGGGCTTGAGATGAAAACGTTAACGCACCGAGCGTTGCCATGGTTATCGCGATACTGGGTAACGCTGATATTTTGCAAAGGACATTTTTTTTAAAAAGCACTGTTATGTTCAAAAGCACTACTGCTCTCCAGTTTGATGTTTAGCAAGCTGTTCAAGTAAAGTCTTTAATAATTCGAGCCTGTCTTTACTGGTTTCAGCTGGAATGGTGAACTTTAACTTATTTGGCCCATCCATTCGATAGATTTGTGGCTGCTTTTGTAATAAACCGATGATAAACATCGGATCGACCCTATGTTCCGCTCCAAATTCTAAGCTGCCACCTTTTGAGTGCATCTCAATACGTTGCAGCCCTAGCTCTGTTGCCTGGTGTTTATATAAGGTAATGTCCATCAAGTTACGGGTTGGATCGGGTAGCATACCAAAACGGTCAATAAACTCGACTTTAAGTTCATCAATCATGGTTTCAGAGTCACAATTGGCAATTCGCTTGTATAGTGATAAACGCATATTGACGTCACCAACATAATCCTCAGGTAGCAAGGCTGGAATACGTAAGTCAATGTCACAAATCGCATTCATCATATAGGCTAATGACGGCTCTTTGCCTTCCTTAAGCGCTTTGACGGCTGATTCGAGCATTTCCATGTACAAACTAAAACCAATTTTACTGATATGTCCGCTTTGCTCATCACCGAGTAATTCACCTGCTCCACGGATTTCTAAATCTTGGGTGGCTAACAAAAATCCTGCGCCCAGATCTTCCAGGGCATCAATGGCCTCTAAACGTTTACGCGCATCTGAGGTCATACGTTTTGGGTGCGGTGTCATCATATAGGCGTAAGCTTGATGATGTGAACGGCCCACTCGGCCCCGTAATTGATGTAACTGGGCTAAACCAAACATGTCAGCCCTGTGTATCAAAATAGTATTGGCGCTAGGCACGTCAATGCCGGTTTCGATAATAGTGGTACATACCAGTACGTTAAAACGTTGATGATAAAAGTCAGCCATCACTCTTTCTAAATCGCGTTCGCGCATTTGGCCATGGGCGGTTACGACTCTGGCTTCTGGTAACAGGTCGCGAATATCCTGGGCCGCTTTTTCAATGGTTTCGACATTATTATGTAAATAATACACTTGGCCACCGCGTAAAATTTCACGCAAAATGGCTTCTCGTACTGTGGCAATATCGTACTCGCGCACAAATGTTTTCACCGCTAAACGTTTTGCTGGTGGCGTAGCAATAATCGATAAATCTCGCATACCCGACATGGCCATATTCAAGGTGCGCGGAATAGGCGTGGCGGTTAAGGTCAGAATATCGATATTGGCACGTAAGGCTTTAATTTTTTCTTTTTGACGCACGCCAAAGCGATGTTCTTCATCAATAATCAGTAGGCCGAGGTTATCAAACTTAGCCTCTGCTGTGAGCAGCTTATGGGTACCAATAACGATATCCACTTTGCCTTCACTTAATGACTGCACCACTTGATTTTGCTCTTTAGTGGTTCTAAAACGTGACATCACTTCAATTACGAATGGCCAATCAGCAAAGCGGTCAGTAAAGTTTTCATAGTGCTGCTGTGCTAACAAGGTGGTGGGTACTAATACGATGACTTGTTTTCCGGCATTGACGGCAACAAAGGCTGCGCGCATAGCCACTTCTGTTTTACCAAAGCCCACATCGCCACACACTAAACGGTCCATCGCCATAGGTGCTTGTAAATCTGCTAATACCGCATGAATCGCGCTTTCTTGGTCAACGGTTTCTTCATAGGGGAAACCTTGGGCAAATACGGCGTATTCTTCTTCATCAAGTGCCAAGGCTTCACCTGGGCGAGCTTGACGACGGGCATAAACATCGAGTAATTCAGCGGCAACATCACGAATACGTTCAATGGCTTTTTTCTTGGCTTTGGCCCAAGTTTCGTTGCCTAGCTTATTTAGTTGGGTGTTTTCATCATTGCCCACGCTAAAGCGGCTGATTAAATGCAGTGAGGATACAGGCACATAAAGTTTATCACCGCCAGCGTACTCAAGTTTTAAATACTCAGCGACTAAACCGCCCGTGTCTAAGGTTTCTAATCCTTGATACAGTGCAACACCATGTTCTAAATGCACTATAGGTTGACCAACTTTTAATTCAGCTAAGTTTTTAACCAACACATCAGTACTGACTTGTTTTTGCTTCTCACGTCGACGCTGTTGTGAAATACGATGACCGAATAATTCGGTTTCACAAATAATGCTGACTTTACCTTTAGATCCTAGCTCTAACTCACATCCGCGAGAAAGCGGAGATACCACTAAACCGATAAACTCTTTGGCGGTGACATAGTCATCAATGTGCTTAAACAGTTTTGGTTTAATACCAATTTTTGCCAGCAATTCAATCAAAGCTTCACGTCGACCTTCAGATTCAGCCACAAATAGCATTTGCGGATGCTGTTGACTGTATTCCTGTAGTGCTAATAAAGGCTGTTTGAGTTTGTGATTGGCATTGATATCACTAATGCTATTTGCCTTAGCAAGTAGCGCATGTTTTGGCTGTGAATCTGGATTAATTTGACCTTGCTCATCAAACACTGCATTAATGACTTGGCTGCGGGGCATAGGTTTAAATGCCGCAAACAGTTGGTCCGCTAGCAGGTAAAGCTCTTTGGGTTCTAATAGGGGCCTTAATGGATCAACGCGGCGATCTTCATAACGGCTGTGCACTTCCTGTAAATGATGCTCGCAGGCTTTATCAATGTCACCCAAGGTAATAAGCTGGCTTTGTTCTGGCAGGTAATCAAATAAGCTAGATGATTCATCAAAAAACAGCGGCAAATAGTTTTCTATGCCCGCAGGCATAATATTACGACTCACCGATTGATACACTGATTCGGCTTCTTTAGAAATCACTTCAAAACGGCGACGATATCGCAGCCTAAAGCCTTCAATTGCAGCACTGTCTGTAGGAAACTCTTTCGCGGGCAGCATTCTAATTTGCTCAAGTGCCATGCCTGAACGTTGGGTATCAACATCAAAAAAGCGGATGGTTTCGACTTCATCGTCAAACAGTTCAATACGCAGTGGCTGTTTGGAACCCGTAGGGAAAATATCAATAATCGAACCACGAATGGCAAACTCACCGTGCTCATAGACTTGATCAACAATATGGTAGCCGGTATCTGTAAGATGCTGACGAACTTGATCAAGGCTATATATGTCGCCTTTTTTCAAAATCATCACGTTGGCGGTTAAAAATGATTTTGGCGGGAGTCGCACCATCAAGGTGTTTACCGGCACAATCACCACGTTATGATTACTTTGGCTGATCTGCGCCAGTGATTCTAAGCGCTGCGAGATTAAGTCTTGATGCGGTGAGAAACTGTCGTAGGGCAGGGTTTCTCTGTCAGGAAATAAACACACATTGACACCAGTATTGGCCAAAAGATAGCTGAGTTCGGCTTCTAAGGTCAGTGCACTTGGGGTGTCATGGGTGACAATCAAGCTAGTGCCTGAATGCTGGTTAATTAAATTTGCGACAGTGAGCGCTTGGGATACGCCGCCAAGGGTGGTTAAAACTTGCTGTTGTTGGCCTTTTTTAACACTTGGCGGAGCGATTACACTAAATTGTTTCATTTAATTGATTAACTTGTATTGAGAGAACTTACAGATTGTCTTTACGCAGCTGCTTGCGCAGTTTAAGCATTTTTTGTTGTACAGTTAAACTGGCTTTAACTAACTGCTCAACATCTTCATCTAAAATTTGAATAAAGGCGAGGTCAGTTTGCCATAATGCCTGTTCAATCGTTGCTGGATTATTTGGAGCAATGGCTTCTTCTTTATCTGCTGGGTATGAGCCAGTGACTTCACAAATACACAGTACGGCAACCACTTCGGCATGAAGGTATATATGACAACTAAAAATACTGCCAATATCCATTTGTTTGTCTGAAAAAAGGCTCAAGCCGCTGCCGCCAAATTGATGTCCTTGATATTGCACACCAGCTTGGGCTTCTTTTTCAAGCACATGCTGCAATACTAAATCGACTTTACGGGATTGTAACTTTAAAAATTCAACAATAGATTGGGTCGCACTGTCTAGCTGGCGTAACTGCAACAAGCAATTTGATTCAAGTGCTTTAACTTCTGACAGTAGTTTAAGTCCAGTAGATTGCATTTGCCTGAGTTGGGTGTCATCAGGGATAGGACGTTGTTTATCCCAGGGCGAAAGATAAACATTAAATTGGTGAGGCACGCTAAAATAAGAATTGCTATCGTTTATCAAGGTTTGCCTCTTTATTTATCAATCTAATACACCTATTATCATGCCCAACTTGATGGTTTAGCAAGTCATAAGCTTTTTGTAATGGTTTTAGCGTCAATTTTGACTCAAGCATAACCAATATACGCGCTAATATGCGCATTGGATGACAAATTTTATATGAATTTTGGATTTTCTTTTTTTATGGGGTTTCGATATTGGCGTGCACGTAAAGCCAATGCGTTTGCGTCATTTATCACGTTGTTTGCCGTGTCTGGTATTTTTCTCGGTGTGGCCGCGTTAATTGTGGTCAGCTCGGTAATGAATGGCCTAGAAGGGCAACTTAAAAACCGCATTTTAGGTGCTGTACCGCAATTGACCTTAGTGCATCAAACAGAATTTGATGATTGGCAGGCTCAAGCCACCTTTTTACAGCAACACAAACAACTAAAGAATGACATTGTCGGCATTGTGCCCAGTGCGACGACCCAAGGCATGCTGCAATCCAGTGCTAACATCGCCGCTGCGCAAGTATTAGGCGTTTACCCTGAGCTTGAACAAGGTTTGTCGAGCATTATATCCCACACACATTCAAGCGCCTTTGATGCTTTAACACCGGGAAGCTATGCCATTGTATTAGGTAGCGAACTCGCTAGAAACTTAGCGGTTAAAACCGGCGATCAAATTCGCATTTTAAGTGGTGATGGTGTGGTGTATTCACCGCTAGGTCCTGTGCCAAGTCAGCGTAAATTTACTGTGGCCGGAGTATTTGAAATGGGTGCTCAGGTTGACGCTTCAGTTGCCTATATACATCATCAAGACGCTCGTCGCTTAATGCGCCAAGACCCTGATGTTATTTCTGAGCTGCGAGTGTATTTAACGGATCCATTTAATGTTGCTAGTATCGCGCCATTGACGACCAAGCTGTTACAACAACAAGGTGTTGAAGCAACTAGCCGTGACTGGCGTGCTGACTTTGGCCATTTATTTGCTGCGGTAAATATGGAAAAAAACATGATGTCGTTAATGCTCAGCCTTATTGTGGCGGTAGCGGCGTTTAATATTGTGTCAGCATTGGTCATGATGGTGGTTGATAAAACCACAGATGTAGCAGTGCTTAAAACCCAGGGATTAACGACAGCTGCTGTAATGAACATCTTTATCGTGCAAGGCTCGCTAAATGCTTTGTTAGGCTTAGGATTAGGCACCCTTATTGGCGTTATTTTATCCCTAAACTTAAATGAGATTTTAACCACCTTAGGTGTCTCTATTCTGGGCGCAGGCCAAACACTGCCGGTGCAATTATCATTCGCTCAGTTAAGTATCATTATTGTTGGCACCTTGTTGATTACCCTAATTGCTACTATTTACCCAGCGTTACGCGCCGCACAGGTTCAACCCGCTACCGCATTGAGATACGAATAATGACCCAGAAAAAACAGGTTTTATTAACCATTAGCCATGTTAGCAAGCATTACCATGATGGTGACGTGACCACCCAGGTGCTTACTGATGTTAATCTTGAGGTTTACAAAGGCGAACAGTTAGCGATAATAGGCAGTTCAGGGTCGGGCAAAAGTACCTTGCTGCATATTATGGGCACGTTAGACACCCCAAGTGATGGCAAGGTGATGTTAGATGGCGAAGATATTTATCAGTTATCATCGGCAAGACAAGCAAGCCTGCGCAACCAAGATTTAGGCTTTATTTACCAGTTTCATCATTTGTTACCAGAATTTAGTGCGATTGAAAATGTCGCCATGCCAGCTTTTATTCAAGGTAAAGATAAACAACAGTCGTTAGCTAATGCCAAAGTGTTATTAGAGCGGGTTGGTTTAGGCCATAGATTGGAGCATATCCCAGCGCAATTATCCGGCGGCGAGCGTCAACGTGTAGCGATTGCCCGTGCGCTAATTAATCAACCTAAATTAGTGTTAGCCGACGAGCCAACGGGCAACTTAGATGCCAGCAGTGGCGAAACCGTATATCAATTGATCCGTGAACTAGCCCAGCAATTTGGTACAGCCTTTGTGGTGGTAACGCACGACCATAAATTAGCCGCTAAAATGGACCGTCAATTGACCATGAAAGATGGCGTATTACAGGTTGCTGTTAATAACCCGTCATTAGGAAGTGACCATGAGTAAATGGTTACCCTTTTTAATTGGTTGGCGTTTTTATCGCGCGCGGCAAAATAATGGTTTTATTGGTTTTATTTCATTTGCCTCTACCGCAGGTATCGCCTTGGGTGTGGCGGTATTGATAATTGTATTGTCAGCCATGAACGGCTTTGAAAAAGAGCTACAAACTCGTTTACTTGGGGTGATATCACACGGCGAATTAGTCGGCGTGAATGAGCCGATTCAAGATTGGCAAGCCATTGCTGAAACCGCTAAAAACATCCCGCAAATTACCGGTTTAGCGCCATTTGTGCGCTTGCAGGGATTAGTGCAAAAGCCTGGTGGTTTTCAGGGGATAGTGGTTAACGGTATTGATGTTGATTATGAACAGCAAGTATCAAGCATTGCGCAATATATGAATGACAGTGCCTGGCAGTCTTTGCAAGGTTCAGACAATCATATTGTGCTGGGTCGCAGTTTACTCGACAAACTGCAATTAGAGGTGGGCGATACCTTGGCAATGTACACGCCTGCCGCTAACAACAACCGCTTAAGTGCCGCTAAAAGTCATCGGTTTGTGGTCAGTGGCGTGTATGATTTAGGTGGTGAAATTGAAGCCTCACAAGCCTATGTGCCGTTAAAATACTTAAGTGAACTATTGAATATGGGCGATGGCGTTAGCGGTATTCGATTACAAGTCGATAATGTATTTAGCGCCCCTAGCGTTACCCGCGACTTAGGTTATGCGCAGGAACAATATCTATACCTAAATGATTGGACGCGAACCCAAGGTCACCTTTATCAAGATATACAATTAGTGCGAATGGTGATGTATTTGGTGTTGGCGTTAGTTATCGCCGTAGCCTGTTTTAATATTGTGTCGACGTTAGTGATGACTGTACGCGACAAAGCGTCTGAAATTGCAATTTTAATGACCATGGGATTAAAACGCTCCGCAATTATGGCTATTTTTATCATGCAAGGCGGACTAAACGGCTTATTAGGTTGTTCGATAGGCGGTATTTTAGGTATGTTGATTGCGGTTAATTTAAGTGCAATAGCGAAGGGCTTAGAATCAATGTTAGGGATCCAGCTGTTGGACTCGGACATTTATTTTATCGATTTTTTGCCATCACAATTACAAACCCACGATGTACTTTTTGTGGTATTTATTGGACTAGTAATGAGCTTGTTGGCGACGATTTATCCCGCTTGGAAAGCCACTAAAATTGCCCCTGCAGCGGCATTGGCTGGTCGCTAATAAACTGCTCAGATATCTGCAAACGAGTAAACGGCTAGATCATAAAAAGTGCCTTTAACATTAAAGGCACTTTTATCAAATAATATTCCAAATCACCTTAAAGACATTTAGCGGGTTTAGGCAATCCGGCAATTTTTGTTGCCTGTTTAGCCGGGCCAACGGGGAATAGGGTATACAGATACTTAGAGTTGCCTTTATCCGCTCCTAAGCTTTGGCCAATGGCTTTCACTAATACCCGAATAGCTGGGCTGGTTTTATATTCCAAATAGAAGTTACGCACAAAATGAACAACTTCCCAATGCGCTTCAGATAAGGCAATGTTTTCAGTAGCCGCTAAAACGGGCGCCATATCAAGTTGCCAATCATCCACTCTTTTAAGATAGCCTTGTTTATCGGTTTCAATGGCTTGACCATTAAACTCAAACATAAATTCAAATGACTTTTCTACCATGTGATGACCTTAGCGTGGCGCAGTGCTTGATTAACAAATTCAGTGTAATCAATCGGGTGAATATTAGGATATTGCAGCTTGGCTATTTTTGCTGATAAGCCTCGGGCTTGAATGTCATCACTTAACACATAGACGTCATTATTTTGCATAGCCGTTAATAATTGCGGCTTGAGTAGGGCGTTTACCGCGTCAGCCGCCAATAAAATACTGTCATCAGCCGCTATGTATCTTAAACATAGGCTTAAAGCATTATCACTCGTGGTTGATGTTTGAATGTGATGTAAAATCAAAATACCAATACCTCATCCGCCAAAGCTAATTGTGCTGTAATCGCTTGAGCGCTTGCTGACTCCACATCAATAGCTAAATCATCCACTGTTAACCCCATTGTATTAAGAGACTGCTCACAGGCCAATACGGTTTCTATTTCGTATAAATCAAACGCTTTAAAAACCGATACGTAGTCTTTGCTACCGGCCAGTTCAGCGTGTTGTTCAGGTAATAAATGCAGCACAGCTTCATCACAAAAAATCAACGACACTTGCTGCTCAAAGCTGGCACTCAGTAAGGCAAAATCTATCCCTTCGCGGGTATAAGTTGTGCCATAAGGGGCGTGACGAAATACAATGCAAATCTGTTTCATTTTAGTCAGTCCTTAAAAGCACACTAAGCGATCGGCATGTTCTATGCCGCTAACAAGCTCACCTAAGCCACCCATTACAAATACATCGTTACTGTTCCAATGGGCTTTAGCATTTTCAAGCGCATCTTGTTCAGACAACACACCACGGCGCAGTGCCGCTGAAACACAATTTATCATTGCGGTTTGATTATCTTGTGAGAAGGTTAGCCACATTTGCTGTAGGTTAACTTCATCGGAAGCTGGGCAATTAAGGGCATTACTATTGTATACACCGTCTTGATAAAAAAAGACTTTTACCACTTGATGACCAGCAGAAACCGCAGCCTGACAGAACTTAAGCGCTCTAAAGCTGGCGGTAGACCCATAGGCTGGTCCGTTAACTTGTACAATAAATTTATTCATTATAAAAAAAATGGCCCTAATTTAGGGCCATTTTATCGTAAATTACTGTCAATGACGATTAATCGTCGTTATTCATGCCTAATAAGTGCAGTAGCGCCATGAATAAGTTGATGAAGTTTAAGAATAACGAAATGGTAGCGCGAATATAATTGGTTTCGCCACCGTTTACGATACGGCTTGTATCATAAAGGATTAAGCCTACCATCAACAGTGCTACAGCAGCTTGAATAGCCACAAATGCTACGCCGTTACCCACAAACATGTTAATCAGTGATGCGCCGATAACCACTAATAAACCTGCAAACAAAAAGCCACCCATGAAGCTGAAATCTTTCTTGGTGGTGATTGCGTAAGCTGATAGCGACACAAATATAACTGAGGTTAATCCAAAGGCTTGCATGATTAATTCAGGGCCATTTGCTAAACCGACATAGTGGTTTAAAATGTAACCTAGTGATGCACCTTGCATACCAGTGAAAGCAAATATCCACGCTAAACCTGACGCGTTATCGGCTTTTTTCAAGGTCACTATCATGACTACAATACTGCCTAATGATAAGCCGATAGACATGAATGGACCAATATTTAACGCCATTGCCACACCCGCCATTACCGCGGCAAATGCCAAAGTCATCGACAACAGCATATAGGTGTTTTTGATAAGTTTGTTTGTTTCCACCGTCGTAGCTTGATGGCCCGACAAAGTTTGTTGATTCATAACAGTCTCCAAGACAGTAAAATGCGTATTCTGAACAATAAACAACCACACGCAAATAGTTGATTAATTCGTTTAATTTAGATGACCCAGCTTAAAGTAAACATAGCGATTTAGCACCATAAATAAGGGTTAACCAGTAATTTAAGTCATTTAAATTTTAACATGTCACCATTGTTATCAAGCTAGCTTAAGCCAATATTAAAAATAACGCTTTTAGCGGACTTTCACGCTAGCATTATCATTACACTAGCATTATTTATATCTATATCAGTAAATATGAGGGCGAAAACTGAAAACTCAACTTATTAGTTTCCAAAAATTAATGTCAAATACAATCCAAATGATCTTGTGTAAAGCACAAAATGCAAAACGTTTAAGTTATCAAAATGACGCTAATAAAATGACGCTAATAAAATAAAACTAAGCTAACCATTCCCGGTGTAATTTTTCTGTGTCACCTAAATAATCTAACACCCATTGCAGTGCTGGGGACATACGGTTTTGATCCCAGGCTAAGCAGCAAGGGCTAGAGGGTTTAGAGTTTTTTAATTGCTTTTCAATTAACATTCCACCGCTAATAAACGGCTGTGCCAGGTGAATTGGCATATAGCCCACGCCTAAGCCAGAGCGAAAACAATTAATGGCTCTTATCCAATCTGGCACTACTAAACGGCGCTGATTGTCTAAAAGCCATGTGGTGCGTTTGGGGATTTCTCTTGAGGTATCTTCTAAACAAATAGCGGGATATTGCCTCAGTTCATCGTCTTCAAGCGGTCTATCAATCGCGGCTAATGGGTGGTTCTTACTAACTAAAAATGCCCATTCAATGTCTTTCATATCACGGTATTGATAAACCCCACCAACAGGAATAGCGGTTGTAGCACCAATTGCCACCATACTGCGGCCACTCGCCAGAGACTCCCACACACCATTAAACACTTCAATTTGAATAATTAATTCAACATCATCAAAATGGCGATAAAAATCAGCAATTAAGGAGCTGATTTTATCGGCACGTACGATATTATCTAACGCAATCGACAAAGTGGGTTGCCAGCCATTGGCAACTCGTTGTGTTTCACGTTTCAGTTCATCCATTTGCCTGAGTAACTCTCGAGCATGTTTTAAAAAATGCTCTCCTGGCTGGGTTAAGGTTACCGATCTATGGTGGCGTTCAAATAACACTACGCCAATATCAGTCTCTACTTGTTTAACAGCGTAACTCACCGCTGACGGCACTTTATGTAATTCATTTGCCGCCGCAGTAAAACTGCCTAATCGGGCGACAATATCAATCATGTGTAACGTTTGTTCTGAAAGCATAGGGCAACCTTTGCTGTGATATTTTTTGATGGCTGCGTTCAAATATAAACGTTTCACAGATGAATTTCTAATAATTAAACTAGTTCCAATGAAAATTAATTTGAGTATTAGATATGAGTAAACAACAACAATCCCCTGGTGCTATTGAGAAAGCTAGTTTTTTTCTCTATTTAACCATTCTGAGTATGTTGTGTTTTATTGCCACCGATATGTATTTGCCTGCTTTTAAATCAATTGAAGGCTCATTTAATGCACCCTCTGCGGATGTAGCAATGTCGCTCACGACATTCTTAGCGGGCTTAGCTTTTGGTCAACTGCTTTATGGCAAGTTGGTTGAAAAATGGGGTAAGCGAAATTCACTGCTATTAGGTTTAATGCTATTTATTACGGCTACTGGCCTAATCATTGTTAGCGATAATATTGTGATGATGAATATTGGCCGTTTCATTCAAGCTATAGGAGTGTGCAGTGCTAGTGTAATTTGGCAAGCTTTGGTCATTGAAAAGTATAATGCACAAGAATCTCAGCATGTATTGTCTAACATTATGCCACTGGTTGCGTTATCACCTGCGATAGCGCCTTTAATCGGTGCGTTTTTCTTATCGTATTGGGGATGGCGGAGTATTTTTGTTTGTTTAGCGTTACTCGGTGTTTTGTTGATTTTGATGACACAAATATTTGTCAAAGCCGACAAGCCTAGCGCAGAAGCAATTAAAGCCGATAAAGATAAAGCGATGACATTCAAGCAAATGTTAGCAAATCCATTCTATGTGGGTAATGTGATGATATTTGCTGCTTGTTCTGGTGCATTCTTTGCTTACTTAACCCTGTGGCCTGCGGTGATGGATAAATTTGGCTTTGATGCAACTGCGATCGGCTTAAGTTTTATTCCACAAACTATCATGTTTATCGTTGGTGGTTATAGCGGAAAAATACTCATTAAACGTCTTGGCAGTCAAACCGCATTGAAAGTGCAGTTAGGTATTTTCTTCACCACTACAATCTTGATTTCAATTTTGACCATCGCTTTCGAGATGACAACCATCTATCCACTATTAATCGTGTTTGCTTTTATGGCCGCAGCAAATGGTGCGATATACCCGATTGTAGTGAACAATGCATTGCAAACATTTAAAGATGATGCCGCCAAAGCTGCTGGATTACAGAATTTTATTCAAATCAGTGTCGCATTTGGCGCATCAAGTATTGTGGCAGCATTTGCAGGGGCAGGTGAGCAGGCAATCGGTTTAGGCATTTTAGTCTGTTCAGTGATGGTATTTGGCGCCTATTACACTAGTCGTTATTCTTCATGGAACAGCTGGTTTGATTCTTTTACAATGCCAGACCCAGCCAGAATAGCCCTTAAAAAGGATGAAGACTAATCAATTTGACCTTAAAGTAATCAATTGAGTATTTTTTTTCAATTAGGACTTTACAGCATCAATAGGTTGTCATATTATTCGCCGCGTTCGGAGGGATGGCAGAGTGGTCGAATGCACCGGTCTTGAAAACCGGCAACGGTTTATCCCGTTCTAGGGTTCAAATCCCTATCCCTCCGCCACATTCAACGAGAAAGCCTCATCAGAAATGATGAGGCTTTTTTGTTTTGGCGAAAGATAAAACTTTGAACCCCAGGTGCCTCTTTATTACAAGCAAGCTATCCCCCGCAAGATTCAAGACAAATGTAACATCAGGAATAATGGGCATGTCGTTTTTGGGATTTGAGTGGCTATCCATAAGGATTGGCTCAGACAATGTACTTGCTGTTTACATTAGCAAAGCACTCAATAACGTGTACTTCACACGGATCTGTTTAGCCTGGTCGCTATGCAATAAAGACTTTCCTTTTGATGAAAAGTCTCGCTACTGATTCGTGACAGGGTAGTAGCCTTTTCTAAGCCTTCAACACCATAGTTCATCAAACCTAGACTAATGATTTTATCTGTCTCTCTTATTGGCTGTTGCTAAAAGTTAAGCAGAAATAAGACTGTTTCGAAGCTCTAAAAGCATCTGAAAAGCTGCTGAACCCGGTATGTTATAAGGATTGAATTCTGTTGAGGTTGAAAATTTTAAATTAATGGGCCCCATATTTTTAGTTGCAGGCACATATGCCATATCCCAAGAGCTAAACTCTCTTGAATATATCTCGCAATATTCAATAATCACAATGTTGGAATGGCGTGTATCGGTTACAATTTTATTATAAGTCTCATTAACGCTTTCTCTACTACCTTCGATGCATTGAATAAAATAATTATTATTAAAGCAGAGTATTCCAGTCATACCATTTTTAGCATTATGCAAACGTGCTTTTTTGAGTATGTCCTCTAAAGACGATTCGTTAATAAAATCTGTCACTGTACTTACGTAGATTAAACGAGTTAGAAACATACTAATCTCTTGTAACTAGGAAAAGGTTAAATTAAATATAATAGAACTATTACAAAAAGCTATGTAATAGCCATGAATAAAACCGTTTCTATAGCACTCTTGCAGCTATGGATGTTTTATTTGGCGTGGTGGTGTAAGAATGTTGAGCATTTAAAAAGCCAGTTCAACGAACTGAATTATAGAGTATTCTAATACTCTTTTTTAGTTTATTGAGAGCACATTATGTACCACGAAACCCAGTGCGATAAAGCAATCGCTTTTGAACATAAGCTTTTTGCTAAATGAGCTGAATGAAAATAAAAACGACCAAAATAGTACGTTTGTATGTCTGCTAAGACAAAATGACATGAGCAATTATAATTTTTATAAAGAATAGGTTATCTTTCTCGAATACATCTTAGAAAGCATAATTTAATACCTTGAACCGCTACAAACTCGTAGGTTTTGTTGAGAGGAACACCTTGGTCAAGGAAGTAAGTGTCTGTATATTAATATAATAAATGATCTTTAACCAACCTTCGCACTGCGTTTTTCATCCCTAAAATTTAAATCCCTTTTTTTAGCCACACCATCATTTTTGAAAATCATCAGAGCTATGTATATAAGAATAAATATTCTATAAATAAAATTTGCAGTTAAGAAGTTATTGTCTATTCTTTTAATATTAAAAGAAATTAAGGACAGCCTCTTGAAAAAAAAGCATTTTATGTCATCACCATTTATAGCTTTAGCGATAGGCTCATTTATCGCTTTTAGCATTTCTTGGTTATTGATGAATTGGGTGCCAGTAGTGGTTGCCTTGTTTATCGCAGTGCTTATCTGCGCTCTATCTGGCGGTTTTGCACTAAAATTGATAACGACTAGCTCCACTGTTAATAACGATACTACGGCAGAGAAAACTACCCTCACAAATGATGTCGACCAATTACAACAACAATTTCTGGACACATTAAAATCAACCCTACTCGAATGCAAACAAAATGTTGACGATGTAAATAATGTGCAATCGGATGCTATTGAAACGCTTGTTACTTCCTTTTCTCGATTAAAAGAGTTGGCAGAGCTACAACAAGATCGCGTAATGCAGTTGCTAGAAGCTGAAAACGATGAGCATGGGAATAGTTGGTTGACTTCATTTGCTCAAGAAACCAGTAAAACTCTTGAACAGTTTGTTGAAACAACAGTCAATATGTCAGCATCTTCAATGGAGCTAGTCGAAAAAGTCGGTCGAATTAATACCATGGTTCCTGATGTTATGAAGGCGATGAAAGATATTGATCAAATAGCATCACAAACCAACTTACTTGCACTTAATGCGGCAATTGAGGCTGCACGTGCAGGCGAGGCTGGGCGCGGATTTGCCGTGGTAGCAGATGAGGTTAGGTCGCTTTCTACTCGGTCAGCGGGTTTTAGTAATCAGATCCAACAAAAACTAAAAAATATGGCAGTGCAAATTGAAACTTTAACTGCTGATATAGGTGGCGTCGCCTCACAAGATGTTACTTATGTGATGCAATCGAAAAAAAATGTCCACATTGCTATCGATAAATTAATGGAAAACGCAACAGGCAATCGAAAGCATACTTCAGCTCTTGATGAACATAACCAAATATTACAACAGTCTTTGAATGACGCGATGCGAGGGCTGCAATTTGGTGATATTAACGCACAAAACCTGTCTTATACCGCTGAACAGTTAGCCGAAGTTAACAGACAATTAAATATATTGATGGAACCTGGTGGTATGGAAGATGAGGCTAAGATGCAAGGGTGTAATGAAAGCCTTGTACAATTTAGAATTCAAAAACATAACCCTGTTTCAGCCAGTTCTATGGCAAGTGGTGACATAGATTTCTTCTAGAAAACAGATATCTACAATGAAATACCATTGAGGAAAAGTACTTTGGATAATTATAGTGTTAGGTTACCAAACCGTTTTGATTTTAGTTACCACAAAACCTTCAACCAAGAGGTTGAGTCATTAGTTGGACAAGCGGGTATTAAAGAAATTCAATTAGACTTCTCTCAGGTGAACTATTTAGACAGTTCTGCGCTAGGAATGTTAGTTTTATTATCAAAGAAAAATGAAAAAGGTGTTCGTGCGAAACTGCTCATTAAAGGCGCTCATGGTGGTGCTTTGGAAATCCTAGAAATCGCAAAAATGACTAAACTTTATGTCTTCATTTGAACTGTTTCACGACAGTCGCCCACCTATATCAGTATTGATTATTGAGGATAATCCTGTTTGTATTTTGATGTACAAACAATTCTTTATGGAAAAAGGAATAAAAGTAGCCGTATGTACATCAATAGAAAAAGCAAAAAAAGAAGTTTATAGACCACGATTTAATTATGAATTGGTGTTACTGGATAATCATTTACCCGACGGTGAAGGGATTAAGTTTGTCTCTCAGCTGAAAGAACACTTACCTATGGCGGCTATTATTATTGTTAGTGCCAATAGTGATACCGATTTTTTTGTTGAAGCATTCAAACAAGATATTGACGATATTGCATTAAAGCCAGTCAAGATGGATTTATTATGGCTAAAAATTAAAAGGTCAATCCACCAGCGCCATTTGGAAAAAATTAACAACAATCAACGTGTTGCAATAAATGTTTGGCGGGATTCACAATTGCAGGAGCAAGTGCTGGCTAAACATTTATTTGGCGCCATGCATGGAAAAATTCATTTAGATATACCAGCGATAAACTATTGGATTAAACCTTCATCATTATTCAGTGGCGACGGCGTTATCCACTGTAATGGTCCAGACGGCAGTCATTATGTGATGTTAGCCGATGCAATGGGGCATGGCTTAGCCGCCGCAGTGTCGCTTATGCCAATAATGCAGGCATTTGGGGCCATGACAGAAAAAGGCTTACCGCTGTGTAATATTGTTTTTGAACTCAATAATAAGCTAAATTATTTTTTGCCAGATGATCGTTTTGTGGCGGCAGTTATTATTCATTTTAAACCGAACAATAAAACTATTGATATTTGGAATGGAGGTATGCCGCCAGTAATCATAGTCAATGAGCAGTACCAAATAATTAAGCAGATAAAACCTGAGAATATGGCATTGGGTATTTTGTCCGATAATCAATTTAGTGTTAATTCAGAACGTATTGATTTACAAGATAACCAAAGGGTAATTCTTTTCAGTGATGGTGTTATCGAAACCCCATCTAATAAAGGAAAAATGTTAACCGTAGATGATCTGGTTTCGTTACTAAAGTTACCTGGAGAACCTCTGGAAGGTGTGAAACAGCATTTTAATGTTGAATGTGAATCGCCACCAGACGATATTTCTGTTGTGCTAATTGATACTCACGATATTTTGCAGTCTTTTATAGAAGATGATGAATTAACTGCTGTTCAAGAGAGTGCATTTTTTATTGAACACACATTACAGGGTGCAGCAATCGATTTGTTGGATATTCCAGGACACTTGTGTGAATTATTAGCTAAGCAATTACCGTTGTCTTTTGTTAACAAAATTTTTACCGTGTTATCTGAGTTATATATTAATGCATTTGAACATGGTGTACTCGAGTTAAATAGTGAAATTAAGTCACAAGAGAATGGCTTTTTAACTTTTTATGAAGAAAAAATGGAAAGAGTAAATCACTTATCTAATGAAAATAAAATTATATTAAAAGTTCAGTGGCAAAGCCACTTACAGCGCTTAGAAATATATATCGAAGATAGTGGCCATGGTTTTTTTAAAAACGATATAGAACCGAGTAATTTGTCTAAAAGCTACGGCAGAGGCTTAACTTTAATTAAGCACTTAGCTGAAACCCTTGAAATTATACCCCCTGGAAATGCTGTAAGGGTGGTATTAGTTGGAAAACATAAACTATGAGTAAAAGCATTTTAGTTGTCGATGATTCTGCTTCAATTCGTCAAATGGTTGAGGCAACACTTAAATCAGCCAATTACCAGGTGACATTGGCTTCTGATGGTCAAGAGGCCTTTGATTTATGTAAAATCAAAAATTTTGACTTCGTATTAACAGACCAAAACATGCCACGTATGGATGGACTAACATTAATTAAATCATTACGAGGTTTACCTGCATATCGGACTAAACCTATTGTGGTATTAACTACCGAAGCAAGCGATGAAATGAAGGCTCGTGGGAGAGCGGCTGGGGCAACTGGCTGGATGGTTAAACCATTTGATCCAGATAAGCTTCTGCAAGTAGCTTCTAAAGTGTTGGGATAAGTCCTCTTATTTAATAGTTGGTAACATTATGTCAATGGATATGAGTCAATTTCATGGTGTCTTTATCGAAGAAAGCCAAGAGCATCTTGATGAGATGGAGCACCTATTACTAGCCCTTGATCCAAGTTCGCCAGATATCGAAGAGTTAAACAGTATTTTTCGTGCTGCACATTCGATAAAAGGCGGTAGTGGCATGTTTAGCTTTGATGCGCTAATTACTGTTACCCATGTTATGGAGAGTCTTTTTGACAAAGCTCGACAAGGTAAATTTAATTTTTCAGTGCATATCATAGATGAATTATTAATGGCTGTTGATACTCTTCGTAAGCTGTTAAAAAGCTATGCTGATAGTACCGAAATCGAATGGGCTTTAGTTAATTCTACCACCGCATCTTTAGAAGTTATTTTAGAACCAGATAGTCACGCAGAGTCGCAAGATGATGAAAATGGCTTTGGTTTTTTTAAGCCACTTAATTCCTCAAGTAAAAGCAATACTTCCGAAATCATGGCGCAAGTAAATGATGACACTGACGATGGTTTTGGATTCTTTGAACCTATAGTTGATGAAAGCACCGCTGATATAGAGGACGGTTTTGGATTTTTTGTTGATTTAGACGATAATTTACCAGACTCAAATTCATCTATACAAAAGGTGTCCAATGATGAGGAGCCTGAATTAGAGGCATCAGTTCTTCACGATACGACAGACGATTCGATTACCTCAGTATCCAGTCTTGCACAACATGCTAAATCTACGTCCCTTTCAAAATCTAACAAAGATACCAAAGCGAAGGCTGAAGCAAGTGAAAGTAGCAGCATTAGAGTCGACATAGCAAAAATCGACAGTTTAGTTAATTTGGTTGGCGAATTAGTTATTACGCAATCTATGCTGAATCTTATTGGTGACGAGATAACCGGCCTTGCAAGTGAAAAACTACGCTCAGCATTAGCCGAACTTGAACGGAATACACGAGAACTTCAGGAGGGCATCATGTCGATTAGGATGTTGCCTATGTCTTTTGTTTTTAATCGGTTTCCTAGGGTTGTCAGAGATTTATCTAAAAAGCTTAATAAGAAAATCGATTTAACTATTGTAGGTGGCCAAACCGAAATAGATAAAGGCTTAATTGAACTGTTGGTGGATCCATTGACGCATCTGGTGCGCAACAGTCTAGATCATGGCATTGAATTGCCTGAAATCAGGATTGCTAATGGTAAACCCGAAACCGGCGTACTCACCCTCAAAGCTGAACAGAAGGGGGGTAACATCTTGATCTCAGTATTAGATGACGGTGCAGGGCTCAATCGTGATCGTATTCTCGCTAAAGCTTTTGAAAATAATGTAGATGTGCCTGAAAATCCAACCGATCAACAGGTTTGGCAATTAATCATGTCTGCGGGATTTTCAACCGCGGAACAAGTCACTGATGTTTCGGGTCGTGGCGTTGGTATGGACGTTGTGAAACGTAATATAGAGTCTATGGGCGGCCGGCTAGAAATACTCTCTGAAAAGGGTCGCGGTTC
Source organism: Shewanella glacialimarina (assembly GCF_020511155.1). NCBI lineage: Bacteria > Pseudomonadati > Pseudomonadota > Gammaproteobacteria > Alteromonadales > Shewanellaceae > Shewanella > Shewanella glacialimarina. Next base: position 1,996,777 of record NZ_CP041216.1, read on the forward strand.
TTCTTTTCAAATCCGCTTGCCTCTCACTTTAGCTATCCTTGATGGAATGTCTATCTCCGTTGGTGGGCAAATATTTATTATTCCACTGGTAAATATTATTGAATCCGTACAACCAAAAAGTTCTCAATTAAAGTTTATTGGTAATGAACAAGTTTTGGATTTACGTGACGCTTATTGGCCAATTGTAAATTTATATCAGGTTATGGATTTAGAGCCCCAGTCTAGGTTAGCAACTGAAGGTATTTTAGTGTTAGTTGAAACTAATAACACGCGCTTTGCCTTGCTTGTTGACGAGCTAATTGGGCAGCAACAAGCTGTCATTAAGAGTTTGGAACAACATTATCGCCGAGTACAAGGCGTTGCTGGAGCGACTATTATGGGAGATGGCAGTGTTGCATTGATATTGGATGCAGAATCATTGGCTTTGAAAATCAATGAATCTTTAAAGCAAAGGGTTAAGTATGATAACTGAACAAAAAAAAGATGCAGATAGTCAAGATAGCACCGCACATGAGTATTTAACCTTTATTTTAGGTGATGAACATTACGGTTTAGATATCATGAAGGTACGTGAAATTAGGGGGTATGAACCAGTTACGAAAATTGCTAATGCCCCAGCCTTTATTAAAGGGGTATTGAATTTGCGTGGTGATATTGTTCCGATTGTTGATTTAAGACTTAAATTCGATGTTGGTGAGGCTTCCTATAACGAATTTACTATTGTCATCATGCTTCATATTAATAATCGCATTGTTGGCATAGTGGTAGATGCAGTGTCTGATGTCATTAATATGCAGGCTTCAGATATTAAACCGCCTCCAGAGTTTGGTGTAGCCTTTGACAGCCAGTATTTATTTGGATTAGCACCAGTTAATGAACAAATGATTATTTTACTTAACATTGAAAAATTGATTTCCAGCCAAGAGCTGGGGTTATTCGATTCTACAGCATTGCCATCGGAGTGATAAATATGGGTATCAGATCTTGGTTTGAAAATAATGGACAGCAACAACAATCGTTAACCCGCGCTAGTTTGGCTTTAGACAATAGCAGCACTTGTTTTATGATTGCAGACCCCGAACGAGTTATCGTTTATGCGAATAGAGCAGTAGTTAATTTATTGACCGCAGCACAGGATGACATTCGTAAAGAATTACCCCAATTTTCAGTATCTTCTCTGATTGGGAGTAATATTGATATTTTTCACAAACAACCTCAACACCAAAAAAATATTGTTTCTCAGCTGTCCCAAACTCATACGGCTTCAATCAATGTCGGTGTGCGTTGTTTCAAACTGGTGCTTAATCCACTTCGTGATGAGAAGGGGGTATCTCTTGGTACATCAGTAGAGTGGCACGATATTACAGAGCAGAAAAAGCATGAATTACTTTCATTAAGAGTAACCTCAGCATTAGAAGCAACATCTTCAAATGTAATGGTTGCGGATAATGACCTCAACGTTATATATATGAATCAAGCTGTTGAACGGATGCTTAGGGAAGCTGAAAGCGATCTTAGAAAAGCCCTTCCGCATTTTTCTGTTAGTTCCGTCATTGGCAGTAATATTGATATTTTTCACAAAGAACCATCGCATCAACGCAGATTGCTTGCAGCGTTAGACAAAACTTATGTAGGAAATATTGTTGTTGCTGGTCGAAGCTTTCGGTTAATTGCTAATCCAATTTTTGATACAAAGCGTAATCGATTAGGCACAGTAGTGGAGTGGATTGACCGCACGAAAGAGGTCGCTTCCGAGCATGAATTAAGCCGAATTTTAGGTGCATTAGAAACCACTACAACGAATGTAATGATTGCCGATATTGATCGTAATATCACCTATATGAATAAATCAGTTGAAAACATGCTTCGCATTGCTGAGTCTGATTTAAGAAAAGAGCTTCCTCACTTTTCTGTTGAAAAGGTTGTTGGCAGTAATATAGATATTTTCCATAAGAACCCTGCTCATCAAATGCACCTTCTAGCCAATTTAACTAAAACATATACCGCAAATATTGTTGTTGGAAGCCGTCATTTTCGCTTGGTTGCTAACCCTATTTTTGCCAATGATGGCACAAGATTAGGCTCAGTTGTAGAGTGGTTAGATCGTACTCAAGAGGTGTTTGTTGAGTCTGAAGTGAATACTGCTGTACAAGCAGCAGCAGAGGGTGATTTTACCAGTTTAATTTCGACCGAAGGAAAAAATGGATTTTTCTTGAAATTATCTGAGGGATTAAATTCGCTACTTAGGGTCACTGAAAGTGGTTTAAATGACATTAATCGAGTGCTTAAATCCATTTCCGAAGGAGACTTAACTGAGCGTGTAACCGCTGATTACCAAGGTTCGTTTGAGTTACTTAAAAATGGTTGTAATCAAACCTCCCAGAATCTATCGCAGATGTTAGGTGAAATTCGTACCGCCGCAGATACTATTAAAACGGCTTCAAGTGAAATATCACAAGGTAATACTGATTTATCTAGTCGTACTGAACAGCAAGCATCCAGCCTCGAAGAAACTGCATCGAGCATGGAAGAACTTACAGGGACCGTGCGTCAAAATGCTGATAATGCAAGACAAGCTAATACGCTTTCAGCTAAAGCTTCTGAAGTTGCTATTAACGGAGGAAATTTAATCGATCAAGTTGTCGTTACAATGGCATCTATTAACGAGTCATCACAAAAAATCGCTGACATTATCGGTGTTATTGATGGGATCGCTTTCCAAACTAATATTCTAGCATTGAATGCTGCAGTAGAAGCTGCGCGAGCTGGGGAGCAAGGTCGAGGGTTTGCTGTCGTTGCATCTGAAGTAAGAACATTAGCGCAGCGATCAGCAAACGCAGCTAAAGATATTAAAGCATTGATTTCTGACTCTGTCGGTAAGATTAATAACGGCAATGAATTAGTCGGAAAGTCTGGTGATACGATGAAAGAAATCGTGACATCGATTAAACGTGTCAACGACATCATGGCCGAAATTGCCGCGGCTTCAAGTGAGCAAGCGACCGGTCTTGATGAAGTAGGTAAAGCTGTGAGTCAAATGGATGAAATGACACAGCAAAATGCTGCTTTGGTTGAAGAAGCAGCCGCAGCAGCTGAGAGTTTGCTATCTCAAGCGGCACAATTAGCGACTAATGTTGGCCAATTTAAACTAGACGATAATTATCAACATGTGCAAGCATCTTTACCACATTCGGCACCCAAAACAAAGATGATTTCTCACGCTAAGAACACATTACCAAAAAGAAATGCCATCAAACCATCACAACCTAAAGATGACGAATGGGAGAGTTTTTAGCCATATAAGTATTAAGTAATAAAATGATTGAAGCCCTCACCTATCCGGTGAGGGTTATGATACGTCTATACTAGGATATTATAATGACAAGCTCTGAAGGCTGGGATAATAGAGAGTTCAGTTTTGCAAAAGCTGATTTTGATTCAGTGAGAACCTTGTTATATCAATTAACAGGAATTCGCTTAGCAGATAGTAAAGACTCGATGGTTTATAGCCGTTTAGCCCGCAGGGTTAGGTCGTTAAAACTGCAAGGTTTTTCGCAATATCTGCATCATCTTAATACTCATCCTTGTGAAGAAGAACATTTCATTAATGCGCTAACTACAAACTTGACTTCATTTTTTCGTGAACCACATCATTTTGACATTCTTAAAAAGTACTTAATAGCACATCCTAAAACACGAACGATTTGGTGTGCCGCCAGTAGTACAGGGGAGGAACCCTATTCTATAGCAATGGTGGTTGCTGAAACCTTTGCTATGTTTGATGTGCCAATTAAAATTATTGCTTCTGATGTAGATAGTCAGGTATTGCAAAAAGCTAAAGCAGGGATCTATTCAATCGATAGAATAAATTCTTTAGCAGAGGAACGTAAAAAACAATTTTTTTTTAAAGGAAAAGGAGCATTTACTGGTATGGTTAAAGTCGTACCAGAGTTACAGAAAATGGTTGAATTTAGACAGATTAACTTACTCAAATCTGAATGGTCATTAAGGGAGCCAATTGACATTATTTTTTGTCGCAATGTAATGATTTATTTTGACCGTTCGACTCAGTTAAAGGTATTAGAAAGGATGGTTAAATTATTACCTGCTGATGGTCTTTATGTAGCAGGGCATTCTGAAACCTTTAATAATGCTACTCATCTGGTTAGATCTGCTGGCAACACAACTTATTACCCAAATCACTCTGTGAGGTAAGCTTGTTAAACTTTGATGTTAATAATTCGAACCTTGCTCCTAATCGATATTATGACCGGTATTTTAATTCTGAAGCAGTAAAAATTTCTCCCGGAGAGTATTTTGCTACAACACAAAATACCCTTATTGTGACAGTTTTAGGATCCTGTGTATCAGTGTGTTTACGAGATCCTGTCCTAGGAATTGCCGGTATGAATCACTTCTTACTACCACAGGATAACTACCCACAAGGTGGTGGGACTTCTGAGTCTGCTCGCTATGGAGTTTATGCGATGGAAATACTGATTAACCATTTACTCAAGCTCGGTGCAAGTAAAAATCGGCTTGAGGCTAAGGTGTTTGGCGGCGGTAATGTGCTGCAAGGGTTTATGACTGTTAATATTGGTGAACGTAACGCTGAATTTGTGCAAGATTATTTAAGAATGGAACATATTCCAATAATAGCTTCTGACCTACTTGATGTTTACCCCCGTAAAGTTTATTTTTTCCCAGATACGGGACGGGTACTGGTTAGAAAAATTAAAACTATGCATAACACTACAATTTTAGACCGTGAAAGTGAGTACAAGTTTAAGTTACGTTCACAAGCTATGAGTGGTGATGTGGAGCTATTTGATGACTAGACAAATAAAAGTATTAGTAGTTGATGATTCAGCCCTTATTCGGAGCTTATTGAGTGAGATTATTCGAGCTGAGCCAGATTTTACATTAGTTGGTGCCGCTCCAGATGCTTTTGTAGCAAAAGATATGGTTATCACCTTTAGTCCTGATGTGATTACATTAGATGTCGAAATGCCTAAGGTTGATGGTTTAACTTTTCTAGACCGTTTAATGAAAGCCAGACCAACTCCTGTGTTAATGGTTTCTAGTTTAACAGAGCAGGGTGCTGAGGTGACTCTCAAAGCTTTAGAAATTGGCGCCGTTGATTTTTTTCCCAAACCTAAATTGGATATTGCTAATAGCATGGAGGCCTATCGTAGCGAAATTGTTGCTAAGATACGCTCTGTTGCTAAGGCAAAGGTTCAGCCTAAAGTTATCAAAAAAAATACAGTAAATACTGCATTTAAATTTAAAACAAGTGAGAAAATTATTGCTATTGGAGCCTCAACAGGAGGAACTGTTGCACTAAAATCATTACTTGCTGAAATGCCTATCGACAGTCCAGCCATTGTTATTACCCAACATATGCCTCCAGGGTTTACTAAAACCTTTGCCGAACACCTCGACAATATTAGTGCGATACATGTGAAAGAAGCTCAGGATGGTGAAAGATTGATCCCTGGCTGTGCTTATTTAGCGCCAGGCGATAAGCACTTACTTGTTGTTCGCAGTGGTGCTGATTATCGGATTAAACTGTCTGATGGTGAGCGAGTTAGCGGTCACCGGCCTTCAGTTGATGTGATGTTTCAATCTTTAGCGCAAACAGCAGGTAGCAATGTCTTAGGTGTTATTTTAACTGGTATGGGTAAAGATGGTGCTGCCGGAATGTTGGAACTGCTGAACTCTGATGGTATTACTATCGCACAGGATGAAGCAAGCTCAGTTATATTTGGAATGCCTAAAGCTGCAATTGACTTAGGAGCCGCGCAGATGATTTTAAGCTTGCAGGATATCCCTTCTCAAATTGTGCAAATAATTAACCGACTAGGAAAAGAATATAGGATTTGATTATCTTCATTACTTATTTTTGTTAATTTTTTATGTCAGTAAAAGGTAATAATGAGGTTAAGCTCAGATAATTTAACAAGCCTTTGTTCAAGAATGTTTATGCTCTTGTCCTCGTGAGTGCTTCCGACACTTGTTTCATTACCTTTGCACAAAACACCCTCAACATCACAATTTTTTCAGCATATTGAACATAGCCAGACCAGAAAAAATACCGTTAGCTTAGAAGATACGGCTTACTATCAATGCTGTTCGCGGGTGGTACGTAAGGCTTTTCTTTGTTGTCTTGATACATCAACAGGTAATATTTTGAACATCGACGCGAGTGTGTAGTAGATGCTCGTATTATTGAGCTGGCGATTATCTTTGATATTTATTATGAGACTGGCAGATATTTAATTGAGGTTAACTAAGAATTTTTCTTCGAGCTCTTTGCTTGAAATAGGTTTACTGATTAAATAGCCTTGTAAATAATCGCAACCCTCTCTAACGAGCCAATCTTTCTGTTCTTTGGTTTCGACCCCTTCAGCAATCGTTTTTAAATCTAGAGCTTTAGCCATTGCAACAATCATTTCTAAAACGGCAGTGGATGGTTGGTCTCCTGAGACAAAAGAACGATCGATTTTGAGTGTATCGACAGGTAAACGAGATAGGTAAGAAAGTGAACAGTAACCGGTGCCAAAGTCATCAATTGAAATATTTATCCCATGCTGGCGTAATTTTTTTAAGGCAATAAAACTTTTATCGAGAGCTTTCATCAATACAGTTTCGGTAATTTCCAGCTCAAGCAGTTTAGGGTTAACATCATGTTTTTTAATCACTGAGAGTACATGTTCAACGTAATTGTCTTCTTGAATCTGTCGAGCAGAAACGTTGATCGCAACGCATATTCCACCATACTCTTTCTCCCAGCGTTTTATTTGCTGACAAGCGGTTTCTAATACCCAGTCTCCAATTGCGATAATTGATCCATTTTCCTCAGCAATTTTAATAAAGCCTTCTACTGAAACATCTTCAGGATTATTATTCCAACGTATTAACGCTTCGCAGCCTACTAACTTGCCCGTTTCAGAGTTTATTTTTGGCTGATAATTCAAATGAAACTCTTCACGCTCAACCGCATAATTTAGCGCGGCTTCGATATTTAATCTTGCTTCGACTTTATCGCTCATTTCTTTCGCGAAGAAGTGCCAATGTTTACCACTCCCTTTTGCTTTATACATGGCCAAGTCAGCGCAGCGCATTAGTTGATTTGTATCTTCTCCGTTATCGGGATAAATAGAAATCCCAATGCTACCTGAAGTACGAATTTCCCGGTCAGCCAAAAAATAGGGCCGTGTTAATGCCTCATCAATTCGCTGAACCACATACATTAATTCGCTTAGCTCGTTATTTCCTTCAATCACAACCAGAAACTCATCTCCGCCTAAACGTCCGACGGAATCGCTACTTCTAAGTACTTTTAATAATCTGTTAGCCACTTCAATAAGAAGAGTGTCGCCGACATCATGACCTAAAGAGTCGTTGATCGTTTTAAACCTGTCCATATCAATAAATAAAACAGCCACTTTAGTCTTGGTTCGTTTGGCGGTGACAATTGCTTGCGATAATCGGTCGGCTATGAGTGTTCGGTTGAGTATTTTTGTCAGTGGATCTCTCGTTGCTAGATTTCTAAGCTGTACTTGAGCATTAATCAGACCTTTTAACATTTGCTCGATATGATTAACCAGCTGTCCCATTTCATTCTCAGCATGGATAGTTAAGCTCTCCAGTGTTCTTGGATCTGGATTTTCAGGGTCAATTTTTGATATGGACTGAGTTACTCGCCGCAAAGGTGAACTCAGTAGCCATGAAGATAACCATAATAAGACCAAAGCAATGATAACGGCCTGCAGCAGACCTGTAATGATTACGCTGCCGGCAAAGGTTAAAAACTGTTGGGCAAGAGGGGTGGGATTTAATTTTATTGAGAGTAAGCCCACTTGGCGTTTTTCGTTATTCAGTTCAATATAGAGTTTTCTTTCACCGAGAATTTCGTCGCCGATAAAGTTAGCAGTGATCCATGCAATCGAAGGTTTGCTTTCCTGAACGGTTGTTCTGTCGGCGGCAATAATATTTCCAGTTTCACCAATAAGTACCGCATCTTGAACCATGCCCAGAGCCGTTATACTCGCTACAATTTGTTCGGCAAGAGCAGGATCTAAAGTCCAAGCCGCATTGGTAGCGCCACCTTCAGCAGCGGTAAGGATCTCTTGAGCCAAACTAAAGGCTTTATCTCTTTGGTCTGACAGATGCAAGCTAAGCGAGTATCCACTGACTAACAGAGCAATGAGAATACTTAGCACTAAAGCGATTAAGGCTTGTGTTAGCGCTAACGATTTCTTTAAATAATCTATGATGATCATCAGTCTCTGTACCCTAAAAGATCATATGGCTTAAGAAAAATAAACAACGAATGTGGATTTTTAAGCTAGTCGCCAAAATATAAAATTTCCTTATATTTGTTTTCCTCTTTAATCAGCTTTAAGTTAGTCACGCAAGCATCTCTTGCCGCTTCTGATTTAAATAGAAAACCATTGGGACTCTTTCCAAATAGGGGGGATTTATCCACCGCAACTGTCTCGTCAAATTCGTTGTCATTTAACAATTGTTGTCGATAAAATTGATAGATTTGTCCATCCATTTGAATAAAGTCGACCCTTTTACTGAATAACATTCTTAGCTGAGTTTTTTGATTATGAGTTTCACTATATTTTCTATTCTGCGTTGCCATTGCAGCGTACTCACCGCCAATATGTGCAATTGCTCCCTGCCATGAAATTAATGAGTATTCAGCAAGATCAGCTATTTTATTGACCTTAAGTGCCCTTTCTGAAAGAGAAAAAAGAAAGTTTTCATAGGCGTAGATATCGCCAGTGTAATAGCCTTTAAGTCCTCTTTCAGCAATGGTTTTTTCATTGATATCTGTCACCACACTAACCTGATCTGTCAGATACTCAGCAATTCGTCTTGCGTAAGGCAGTGTTTTTGGCGTCAGTTTATAACCTGCAGGTTCTAGGCAATCTTGCAACAAGTTGACCAGTATTCCGGTGGGACCCTCTTCAATTACCCACGGAGGTAAGGACTCCCCAAAAGAGGCAACAATTTCTTTAGATTGACTAAATACAGGGTTGGAGATCATCAGTGAAAAAACGAGGGATAAGGATAATTTGACCATATTTACTCTCAAATAGGATAAGTATTAAGACTCTGTTCAGAGTTTAGCTCACTATATATGATATGCAATTGCCTAAAGTGCAGTGACCCTTATATTTACTATAAGTTATTTATATTATTTATGTTATTTACGTTTGTCGCTGTTTGTCGCTGTTTGTCTGTTATGGCTTAGTAGGCATTAATTAGAAAAGTGATATTAGCCTGTAACTTGCCAGCAATAAGTGCAGCATGACATTTAATGAACACTTAACCCCACAAAACTATTTTCCACTTGATTGATATCGAGCTTTTTTGCTGCGTTGAATTTAGCTAATCGGTCATTTTGTGGCTATTGATTGCTAATTTATTTTTACAGGAAACCATCTCAACAGCTTACCGAACCTTTAAGGAATGTTCGGCAGCGTACAGACAAAAACTATACTTCGGTTGATGATGGGGACGGTACCTTAGGGTAGACGAAACGATAAATTAATTCGCTTAAAGGATGAATGAATGTACTACATAGTAGAAACAAATAAATCATTTGAACAAGTATCGAATGATCTCGACGAGGCTGTAAAAAGTCATGATTTTGGTGTTTTATATATTCACGATCTCGGGATGACTTTACGGAGTAAGGGGATTGATTTCACTGAAGATTGTAAGGTTTTTGAAGTGTGTAATCCTATGCAGGCAGCAAAGGTGTTGGCTATTGATATGCGTTTAAATATGGCCTTACCCTGCCGGATCTCGGTATTTACTGAGCAAGGAAAAACATTAATTGGTTTGATAAAGCCTGAGCAAATGCTGTCGGCATTGTCGCAAGATACTGCGTTAGCCGCCATTGCTAAAGATGTTGAACAAAAGATGATCATGATAGTCGACGCAGCTAAGTAGTTATACCGTATTTGAACATTCCTCGAGGAGATAAGCATGTCGAATGAAGGCTATCACGAACCAATAGGTGAGCTAAAAGATGACACCAGAAATATGCACAGGGCGATTACATCACTTATGGAAGAGCTTGAAGCCGTTGACTGGTACAACCAAAGAGTTGATGCCTGTAAAGATACAGAATTAAAGGAAATTCTTGCGCACAATCGCGATGAAGAGAAAGAGCATGCCGCCATGTTGCTGGAATGGATCAGAAGACAAGACTCAACTTTTGATAAGAAGTTAAAAGATTACCTGTTTACTGATAAGCCAATTGCACACAAATAAAATACATCATCAGGTCGCCGAGGGTTTCTAGGTATACGGTGCACAGAGGATTAACAACATGACTGATGACTCCAAAAATGCGTTGCAACGTGGACTTGAAAATATACAGGATCCTTTTTCTAGTTTTATTCGTGCGCAGGCTACCACTAGCTGGTTTCTTCTGCTTGCGACTATCATTGCCCTATGGTGGGCTAACTCAGAGTATTACTCTAGTTACCAGAACCTGACACATACATCGATTGGATTTTTTCTGGGTGATTATAAACTGGAGGCGTCCCTAAACCAGATCATTAATGATGGGTTTATGGTGATATTTTTCTTCTTTCTCGGACTTGAGATTAAACGAGAAGTCCTTGCCGGCGATCTAGCTCGTCCAGAAAATCGACGCATGTTAATTCTTTGCGCCATCGGTGGAATGGTTTGTCCAGCGGTAATCTATGCGTTGTTCAACTGGTCACATGATTCACTGGTTGGCTGGGGCATACCCATGGCAACCGATACCGCGTTCGCCTTAGGAGTGCTCACTACCGTAAGAAAATACATCCCCACCAGTCTATTGGCTTTTCTCGTCGGCCTCGCGATTGTGGACGATGTAGGTGCAATATTAGTAATTGCAATATTTTACACTCAAGATTTATCTATCTTGCATCTATTAAGCGCATTTGCACTGATTGCATTTTTAGCACTGGGCAATTACGCAGGGATACGTCAACCCTACTTTTATATTATTTTTGGCGTCGCAGCCTGGTGGATGATGCTTAAATCGGGTGTTCACCCTACGTTTGCCGGTGTCGCTATCGCTTTGACTGTACCAGCTCGTCCAAAATTAACATCGGAGAAACAATTGGTTAAAGCTAAGTCTACGATCAAGTCAATGCAGAAAAAATCAGTTTCAGTCGATGTTCTCGGCAGTCGCGAAGCCCATGAACAGGTGTTAGATATGCGTGACTTAGCAGAACGTGCCAGTACACCACCACGTCGCTGGGAAGATGCGCTGGAGTTACCCGTGGCGTTATTTATCTTACCCTTATTTGTGCTTACCAATGCGGGCGTTCCCTTCAGCGTGAACTCATTTGGGTTAATCATTGATAACCTTTTTATATATTAAAGTGAGTCATTCACTAATAGCTATGGTATTTCCTATCCAATTGTTTTTATTTGATATTTAATAATAATTAAGTAATCTTGTTATCAATATAACAGAGTTTATTAAATCGAGAGGATTTAATGTGCCTTGCTCAGCGTCAGTAGCTATCACAGCAGGCGAGTGGGACCATTATTTTCGATTAAAAGGTATTGCATCTTGTGTTGTATACATTGCCCATCGACAGGGTCTTTAGTGGGAAGGATAGACAGTAAAGCAAGACTTTTGGATCGCTGCGATTCACTCATTGCAAAGAGACTGAATAACAACCTATAGCCATTACTTTTAGGCATTAAGTGAGCAATTAAGGCAGTGGTTTTATCAAAATGAGTGGTATAAAAAGGTGGAGCAGCAAAGTGATTTTAAAGGCCTTTTTTCTAACGGCAACTAGAGATTTAGCTTTTGCCGCCGGCGTTAGCTAAGGTTGTATGCATTGAGTTAATGTGCAGTCTGATGCAAGGTGTACTTAGTATCTGATTTTATAGTCTATCCAAACGCATACATTGAATTTTTTAACAGAGATTTGCCATTTATTCATTTTGAATATCATCAATCGCCTGCCGAACTTCATTTAAAATTAACCTGTTTGCCAGGTTTTCATCGATATCGGGCACATCCCAGCCAAAAATAGCGCGATATTTTTCAATCAAATTGTTTACATCTTCGATAATATCGCTGCGATGGGCCGCTAACTCTACTTTTTCTATTTCAGCCATGCTAGTTCACCTTAACATTTATAGATAGATCTAGATTAGGCTAGTATTGACGCTCCTTCGGTGCGACACCGAACAGATTGAATCAGAAATTTGGTGCAAGCTAATAGATATTCACTCTATTAGCAAAACAATGACTTATTGTTTCTATCTATAATCTGGAGAAAATACATCATGTTACATACACTAAATGATCTAAAAAATTTAGCCATTCATGCATCGGATGGAGATATTGGGTTGACCAAAGATTTTTATTTTGATGATAAACAGTGGGTGATCAGATATCTGGTGGTCGAAACTGGATCTTGGTTATTTAGCAAAAAGATATTGCTTTCGCCTATATCAATCAAAGAGTTAAATAAGGAGGAACAGACGCTCACTGTCACAATTTCAAGGGAGCAGGTTAAAAGTTGCCCTGACATTGATAGTGAAAAACCGGTTTCTAGGCAGTATGAAGTAGAATACATGCGATATTATGGTTACTCACATTATTGGGATAACACAGGTATTTGGGGAAGTTATCCCAGTCCTAACATGATAGCACCTGGTTATTACAGCGTAGCGCCAAAGACAGATGACTTAGATTCTCCAGACAATTTCGCAGACGTCGACGCTGCACTATCGCGGGATAATGATCATCATCTGCGCAGTAGTGATGCCGTGACGGATTATCACCTTGATGCCATAGACGGTGAGTTGGGCCATTTGCAAGGTATGTTAATAGATATCGACACTTGGGAAATTCGTTATTTGATTATTAACACCAGTAATTGGTGGCTGGGCCATCTTGTTTTAATTGCCCCCAAATGGATTAAAGAGGTGAGTTGGCCTACCTCTAAAATTTATGTTGATATGACGCAGAAGCAAGTGAAAAACGCACCTACTTTTGATCCCTCAGAGCCTTTCAATCTTGAACATGAGCAAAGTCTTCAAGCTCATTATGATCGTGATGATGAATAAACATTATTACCTCTTTTTGTGATCTTTGACTGCCATGTTTACGCTAATCATTTAAAAGGTGCTTGGCGTAAAGTTATCTATTTTTATATTTTTATATTGAAATAATGGGCTTTATTTCAAGATGCAAATATGGTCAATCCCAGTGAGTCACTGCAGTTTTTATTCTTAAAGTCACTGTAACCAAATAAGTTTAAAAGTTGTGTTAACTTTTCAATTCGAGAGTTTGGTTTCCTCTTTATTACAAACAAACTATCCCTTTGCATGATTCAACGAAAAAGCCTTGTCGAATGACAAGGCTTTTTTTTGAGCTGAAAATAGCACTTTGAACTCGAGGGTTTATTTTTATTACAGCAAGCTATCTTAACCTAAGAGTCTGATGCAATCTTGTTTAAGGTGGAAAGGATTATGACGCAAACATTAGTCAATCAATCGATCTAATATAGGTTAATACAGGCGCTTATCGTCAGGCACAATGCTATTCAAAAGGCTTTGCCAGATTCAATGGGTCGAGTATTGCTTTAAGTTTATCTTTGTCCAAATCGGTTTCTTCAAGTGCAATTACTAATACTGATTTATGTTCTTTATCAGCACGTTTAGCAATTTTTGCGGCCATATCGTAACCCACCACTGAATTAAGTGCGGTAGCCAGAATGGGGTTTTTCTCCAATGCCTGGGTCAAGTGATCAACATTAGGTTCAAACTCGGCAAACACTTTGTCGGTCATGGCCTGGCAGGCATGGGTTAATAAATCAATACTGGAAAGTAGCTTGTCGGCAATCAGTGGTAACATCACATTTAACTGAAAATTACCCGATTGCGCCGCGATGGTGATGGTTGTTTCATTGCCGATAACCTCAGCAGCAATCATGGCTACGGCTTCTGGGATCACGGGATTAACCTTACCAGGCATTATCGATGAGCCCGGTTGCAACGCCGTTAAACTAATTTCTTGTAATCCTGCCACAGGGCCAGAGTTCATCCAGCGTAAGTCATTGGCGATTTTCAATAAGGTAACCGCTAACCCTTTGAGCGCAGAAGCCATGGCTAAGGTGTGATCTTGGCTACTCATATACAATGCAGGGATTGCCGCCGCTTGCCAGGGGATCTGATCTTGCTGTTGCAAATAATCACATGCAAGTGCGGCAAAACCTGGGTCACAATTAACGCCAGTACCAACCGCAGTTCCGCCCAATGGTAAATGATGCAGGCTCTGCTCAACGTACTGAATTTTAGCTTGAGCGCTGTTTAGCTGTTGTTGCCAGCATTGCAGTTCTTGCCCAAGTGTAATGGGCATGGCGTCCATTAAATGGGTGCGACCGGTTTTTACTGTATTTGAATACTCATCGGCCAAAGTTGCTAATTTGTCACTCAAGCCCTTAATCGATGGATACAACAAGCCCTTTAATTGCCTAACCGTACTGATATGAATGCAGGCGGGCACCACATCGTTACTGCTTTGCCCCATATTGATATGATCATTAGGGTGAACTTTTGCCTGCAAAATGTTGCTAGCGAGGCTGGCAATGACTTCATTAACATTCATATTAGAACTGGTGCCAGAACCTGTTTGGAACAAATCAATCGGAAAATGCTGCGAAAAATCAAGCTTCTTACTGGTGGTAGTGGCTTGTTGAATTGCATTGGCCATAGCGCTATCAAGCAAACCGAGTTGACTATTAGCCTTTGCTGCAGCTGACTTTATATCTAGAAGGGCGATTATCGCTGGCGTCGGAAAGCGTCGCTTCGAAAACTGAAAGTTATCTCGTGCACGTTGAGTTTGTGCTTGATAATAAACATCATCTGTCACCTCAACTTTCCCCATACTGTCATACTCTATACGCATCTTACTCATAAGGTTTTCGACTCTATTTTTGATTGGGATTGGTTAGTGTATTCACTAAGCTTAGCAGGAAGTGCCCGCAAATGTTTATAGCGAGACCAGCAACGAACCATTTTATGCAATTATTGAAACAGCTTAAAAATAATGGCAAATCTTTTTGGTATTACAGCTTTGATTGATTTGGCGTCAATTGTATTAGTCTCGACTTGATCTGACATTCAACTTGATAAAGAGACCTGTTTGATAAAGATGTCGAGCTTTTTATAAAATTTAGAGGTAACGATCATCTTGTACATTAATCATCCATTCATTAAACGCAAAGCAGAAATACTGACTTTAGATAAAGGGTGGGTAAAGTATCTTGTGCTTAAAAAGCATTTAGCCTGAGTTCATTTAGCTCAAATCTAAGCTGACGAGCACCATATAAAATGGATAACTGTCAGCTCAAATCTGAGCTAGTACTCGAGTGAATTGAACATTACTATGCTGGAGTTTTATATGCTCTAGCAACGTAATATGCTATTGAACCAGAACCAGAATTACATGTTATAGAAAGGGTTATTCCATCTTTCGATGTTGTATAACTTTGTTTGTTAGTAGAGTCTGTTTTTTCAGCTGCATCATTGGGGCTGATCCCGATACCGCAGTAACAATTGTTATCCACGTATATTCCTGTTAAAGGACATTCAACCCCAAAAGTCAGATCAATATTTTTATATGAAAAGGTGAAACCATACTGAGTGCCCACTAAAGCATCTTCTCTTTTCTCGGTCGCAATAAAACCTGCTGTAGCAACAGTTCTTACTCCGGGAATAACGACGGCTTGAGGTATCGGTGTCGTCATTAGCATTGGCTTACCGTGCACATTTGCATCTGACTTAAATGCTAACTCATCGTCAAGTTCGTTTATTAATAAAACAATGCAGT
Source organism: Shewanella glacialimarina (assembly GCF_020511155.1). Classification (NCBI taxonomy): domain Bacteria; kingdom Pseudomonadati; phylum Pseudomonadota; class Gammaproteobacteria; order Alteromonadales; family Shewanellaceae; genus Shewanella; species Shewanella glacialimarina. The sequence continues at coordinate 2,012,657 of NZ_CP041216.1, forward strand.
TTGCAGGCTTTTCCATAAAGTAAATAATTGGGATCAGTATTGCCACAATGACAATTGCCGCAATAGCACACACTGCGCCTACTGTTGCGACTTCAACCCCTGCATATGCAGCAGCAGCTTCCACAGCACCAGCAACTAATTCTGTTCCAGCGGCTTTATAAGCTATTCCACCTAAGGCAACTAAGCCTGAAATTACAATTTGAGCTGTTACTGTTGCAGGATCATCCTTTTCCATGCTTTTTAATCTGGAGGTTCCATCCAAGATAACGTGTAATTGCTGCTCTATCACATTACCTGTGGCATTTATTAGATTTTCATATTGCTTTTGAGTTAATGCAATAGGTGCTGTTTGATCTGCAGCTAAAAGCTGTTCTGGTGTTTTATTTAGAGCTTTTGCTAAATTATATTGTGCCTCTTTCAAAAACTGACTCTGAAGTTTTTTAATCTCAGCTTGCGATTTTGCACTGTCTAATAATTTAGCGTATTCAGGATATACAGATCTGAAAGAACTTTTTAAGCTATGTAATGATGTTGACATTTTAAAATTCCTTTTTGTGGTTTTATTTACTATCAATATGTTGCCAATATTGGCTTACACCTTCCTAAGGGTATTCTGTTGGTTAACGCCCGTGTAAAAGCTGATAGTTATCTGCTGAAATATATAAATAAGCTATACCGGCTTTGCTTTTAACTGTTATGTCATTAAAATTAGTAACTTATCATTTGTACTGAAATAATACTTTTAAGATAATTAGCGCTTAACTTATAGATAAATTATTAATTATCTTAATGATTTTACTTCATTGTTTTATTTACAAATATTGCTTATATCTGAACTGGCATATAATAATTTTAATCAGTTATTGCTTACGATAATAAATATACATTAAATAATATTTAAAACCTTCTGATAACCTTCCGGTAGCCTTGCAGTCGTAATAATTCTAATTATTTACTTGAAATGATATTAAAGTGGATAAATATAGATAATTAAATAATATTATTAATCATAAAAAACCATATTTCACTAGATTGATATCAAGTTTTTTAGCTGTGTTTAATTTAGCTTATGAGTCATTTTTTGGCTATTGAATCCAGATTACTGAAATCACCTAATTGGATCTGTCAGTTGAGAAAATGATAGTAGGTGTTGGTAGCTCTACAGCAAAGGCACGATTATCTGAATTTGGGTGTTATTACTTTAAAATAGACAGTTTTTTACATCTGTTTGTTTCTAAAGTTTTGCCTGCTTGTAGAGAAAACTTAGCCGTAAATTGTACCTAACTAGTCATACCCGAATTTATCTGCCGACATAACACTATTCTTACTTATAAGCAGCGTTCAATCGCGATTGTGCGTCATCTTGTTGTTGGGAGTATCTTGAAACCATTGATCAAGATTTAGGCCTGTTTATTGAATCAACCCACTTAAATGTATAATCATTAATCAGTGTTAATATTGATGCATGCAGACATGTTAAAAAACACATAAATTTACTTTACTAGAAGACATACAACCCTTTAGCGCAAGCAGCCTTAAATGATATGATATGGCAATATGTTTTAACAAAGCTAAAACTCACCTAGTGAAGATGCGGCTATTTCGGCCTAACTATCCGCCTGATGAGTGCCGTAAATCGATTTTTATTAGAATGATGCTAGGTGTATTTCTTTCCTGTCGTCCTATCTTAGGGCGCTTACCCTTATCGTTTTTCAGCATTACTGGAGACAAGACTCATGACAAACGTGAATACCACGCAGTTAACAACTAAGCCATCTGAAGATGGTTTTCATATGCCCGCCGAATGGGCGACGCAGCAAGCTGTGTGGATGCTTTGGCCATACCGTCCTGACAACTGGCGCAGTGCAGGAGCTTATGCTCAAGCCACCTTTGCCAAGGTGGCAGATGCCATTGGTGCCGCTACACCTGTTTATATGGGTGTACCCAAGGCATTTTTAGCTCAAGCTAAGACGGTTATGCCTGCTCACGTTACTTTGGTTGAAATCGATAGCAATGATTGCTGGGCACGCGATACTGGCCCTACTGTCGTGGTGAATGCCAAGGGCGAATGTCGTGGTATCGATTGGGGCTTTAATGCCTGGGGCGGTCATAACGGCGGTTTGTACTCTCCATGGGATAAAGACGAGCAAGTTGCACTGCAAATGAACGCGCAACATGGTTTTGAGGGGTATCGCGCGCCACTTATTCTTGAAGGCGGTTCAATTCATGTCGATGGTGAAGGCACCTGCATGACCAGTGCTGAATGTTTACTTAACAGCAACCGCAACCCAGATTTGACCCGTGAACAGATAGAAGCATTACTGTCTGAGTATTTAAATGTACAGCAGTTTATCTGGTTGGAAGATGGCGTTTACATGGATGAGACCGATGGACATATTGATAATATGTGCTGTTTTGCGCGTCCAGGTGAAGTGATTTTGCATTGGACTGATGATCAAAATGATCCGCAGTTTCCTCGCTCAAAAGCGGCCTTAGATGTGTTACAAAATGCTGTTGATGCACAAGGTCGTAAGTTAAAAATTCATTTAATGCCACAACCGGGCCCGTTGTATTGTACTGAAGAAGAAGCGCAAGGTGTAGAAGTGGGCACTGGTGTACCACGCACGGCGGGTGAGCGTTTAGCGGGTTCTTACGTGAACTTTCTAATGACCAACCAGCGTATTGTGTTCCCACTACTTGATCCTGCAACTGACGATATTGCAGCTCAAAAATTACAGGACATTTTCCCTGAGTATGAGATTGTTGGTGTGCCTGCACGGGAGATCTTATTAGGCGGGGGTAATATTCATTGTATTACCCAACAGATCCCCTCTGGTCAGTAAATAAAAATCAAGACCAATAAAAGACAGTGAATTTTCAGTCACTGTCTTTGATGATATTTATCTTTTAGAGCAATTGATCTTCCACACAATTGCCTTTCAAGAAGAGGTTGTAACATGTTCGAAGTCACTGAGATTTCTATTGCCGAGCTGCGACAGGCTCTCGAGTCGGGCCGAACTACATCGGTTGAACTGGTTAAGTCATATTTAGCTCGAGTTGATGCTTACGACGGCCCAGCGACACAGACCAAGCTAAACGCGTTAGTGGTTCGCAATCAAGATGCGATAAAGGAAGCTGAGGCTTCTGATGCACGTCGAGCTAGTGGTCAAGCACTTAGCCCACTTGATGGGATACCTTATACGACTAAGGACAGCTATCTTGTTAAGGGACTCACTGCCGCTTCTGGTAGCCCAGCCTTCAAGGATTTAGTGGCTCAATATGATGCCTTTGCCGTGGAACGTCTGCGCGAAGCGGGTGCAATTTGCTTAGGCAAAACCAACATGCCGCCTATGGCCAATGGTGGTATGCAACGTGGTCACTATGGTCGCGCAGAAAGTCCATATAATGCAAACTACCTTACCGCGCCTTTTGCTTCTGGTTCGTCCAATGGCGCCGGTACTGGCACTGCGGCAAGCTATTCTGCTTTCGGTCTGGCGGAAGAAACATGGTCGAGCGGTCGTGGTCCTGCATCAAACAACGGCCTGTGTGCATATACTCCATCTCGTGGTGTAATCTCTGTGCGCGGCAACTGGCCGTTGACACCGACTATGGATGTTGTGGTGCCTTACACTCGTACTATGGCAGACATGCTCGAAGTACTTGATGTCATCGTGGCTGATGACCCTATCACCCGCGGTGATTTATGGCGTTTACAACCTTGGGTTGAAATCCCCAAAGCATCAAGCGTGCGTCCACAATCTTATTTGGATCTTGCTGCTCAAACCGACACACTTAAAGGCAAGCGTTTTGGGGTGCCGCGCATGTACATCAATAAAGATGAATTGGCTGGCACCAGCGAAAACCCAGGTATTGGCGGACCAACCGGTCAGCGTATCAATACCCGCGCGACAGTTATCGACTTATGGGAAGCGGCGCGCAAAGCACTTGAGTCTGCTGGAGCACAAGTCATTGAAGTGGATTTTCCGCTGGTTTCCAACTGCGAAGGTGACCGACCTGGTGCGCCGACCGTGTTCAATCGCGGCATAGTCACCTCTGAGTTTCTTGAAGACGAGTTATGGGCACTATCGGGTTGGGCTTTAGATGAATTCTTGCGTGCCAATAATGATCCTAAATTAAATAAGCTTTCTGACGTTAACGGCCATTTAATTTTCCCACATGATTTAGGCACCTTGCCAAATCGTGAGGGCGATTTAGCCGCAGGCATGGATGAATACGTCAACATGGCTAAAAGAGGGCTTAAGTCGTATAACCAGATCGACAGTATTCCTGATGGTTTGCGCGGCTTAGAGAAAACGCGCAAGCTAGACTTGGAAGACTGGATGGACGAGCTAAAACTTGATGCTGTGCTGTTTCCAACTGTGGCTGATGTGGGTCCTGCTGATGCACACCTTAATCCTACGTCTGCCGACATAGCTTGGAGCAACGGTGTTTGGGTTGCCAACGGTAATCTGGCTATTCGTCACTTAGGTGTACCGACGGTAACTGTACCTATGGGCGTAATGGCCGATATTGGTATGCCAGTAGGTTTAACTTTTGCAGGCCGTGCCTATGACGACAATAATCTGCTTAAGTTTGCCAGTGCATTTGAAGCGACGGGCAACAAGCGTGTTATTCCTCCATGCACACCAGCGCTTGGTCAATAAGCACTGAGCACCGAACCAAAGCTTAAGCATCATAATTAAATAACGGGATTGGTTTTACGCACCAATCCCGTTATTTATAACGAAAAATCTTTGTTAAAAAATCAACAAAATGATCATCACCAAGTATCGCCATCAGTAATTAATTACAAGTTCTTAAACCTTATGTAGCAAGGTTAAATAATGGGTCAATTAATTGATTTTTGGGTTAATGTTTGTTACTGGACAAACACAAAAAGTTAATTCGTGTTGGCCAAGAGTTCTTGTCTAACGATCGCTGCGCCTGCACTTAAGGCATTGAGTTTGGCTCTTGCTACTTGATGCGTTAAAGGTGTCATGCCGCAGTTGGTACAAGGGTAAAGCTTATCAGCATCGACAAATTGAAGTGCTTTTCGCAGAGTATCTGCCACTTCCTCTGGCGTTTCTATGGTATTGCTTGCTACATCAATCGCGCCAACCATGACTTTCTTACCGCGAATGAGTTCAAGTAGTTCCATCGGCACATGGGAGTTGTGACATTCAAGTGAAATAATATCGATATTCGATTGCTGTAGTTTCGGAAATGCCTCTTCATATTGGCGCCACTCAGAGCCTAAGGTTTTTTTCCAATCGGTATTGGCTTTGATGCCATAACCGTAACAAATATGCACAGCAGTTTCGCATTTTAGCCCTTCAATAGCTCTTTCTAAGCACGCAATGCCCCAGTCATTCACCTCATCAAAAAACACGTTAAATGCAGGTTCGTCAAATTGAATAATATCAACACCCGCAGCTTCTAATTCTTTGGCTTCTTGATTCAGTATTATGGCAAATTCCCAGGCAAGTTTTTCACGACTTTTATAATGATCATCATGAAGTGTATCTATCATTGTCATAGGGCCAGGTAGCGCCCATTTTATTGGTTGCGTGGTCTGCTGACGTAAAAATTTGGCGTCTTCAACAAAAACCGACTTTTGACGGCTCACTGGACCAACAACTGTGGGAACGCTGGCATCATAGCGGTCACGAATTTTAACAGTTTTACGTTTTTCAAAATCAACGCCATTGAGGTGTTCAATAAAGGTAGTTACAAAATGTTGGCGCGTTTGCTCGCCATCACTGACTATATCAATACCTGCTTGCTGTTGATCTTGTAATGACAAACGTAGAGCATCGTGTTTGCCCGCAATTAACTCTTCACCTTGTAATTTCCAAGGTGACCAAAGTGTTTCAGGCTCAGCAAGCCATAAAGGTTTAGGCAAACTGCCAGCAGTGGAAGTGGGTAACAGCATTTGTTTAAGTAATGTTTTCATAATATTGATGCCATAAATTTGGGTTGATTTTTAACGTAACGATTGTAGTTATAGATTGAACGTAATGATTAAACAGAGCGATTAAACATAATTAGCTGACCATTGCTCAAGTACCTTTTGGTATGGTTTGATGAAGTGTTCTGCAGCAAATTTTCCCTGTTGATTAGCTAGTTGGCTACGTTCGGCCCGATCATAAACAATTTGCGTCAGTGAGTGATCCAGATTTTTCAAATTAGGTTGATAGCATTTTCCTGCTACGGCATTGGCATTATAAATCTCAGGTCGATAGATTTTTTGAAAGGTGCCCATTGTGCTAATGGTGCTTATCAGCTCAAGATGAGTGTAATCATTGAGTAAATCACCGAAGAAATAGAAAGCCAGCGGCGCTACACTATTTGGCGGCATAAAATAGCGAACCTGTAAGCCCATTTTTTGGAAGTATTGTTCAGTTAATGACGATTCATTCGGCTGGTATTCAACCCCTAATACTGGGTGTTGGTTTTCAGTGCGATGATAGGTCTTGTTATCCGAAACACTGAGACAGATAACCGGTGGCTTAGTAAAATGTTGCTTATAGGTAGTTGAATTAACGAAATACTTAAATAGCTTTCCATGCAGCTCGCCAAAGTTTTCTGGGATGCTAAATTGGGCCTGATCCTTATTATGATCAGGCAGTAACACGCTAAAGTCATAGTCGCGAACATAAGAAGAAAAGTTATTGCCGACTATGCCTTCAATACGCCTATTGGTTTTGCTATCAACAATATTGGTTTTCAAAATTTCAATTGAAGGGAAGGCTTGACCACTGCCTGAAATGTCCATATTAACGGAAATAATTTCAAGTTCTACTGTATAGCGATCGCCTTTCGGATTATCCCAATGGGCTAAGGCATTAAAACTATTATCAATCATCTTCAACGCGTTGCGTAAATTGGCCTGACGATAGCTGCCTCTGGCTAAGTTAGCAAAGTTGGTAGTGATACGGGTTTTGTCTGATGGATGATAATTTTCATCGAGACAAATGCTTTTAATCGTAAAGGTAAAGTCTTTATTCATGGTGATCTAGTATCCAATTTATAATTTAAAACCTGAATTTATTTTGTACTCTTTGTGGACATTTCGAATGGGGTTTTATGATTTTTACAGTCAGCAAACAGCTCATTCTTTCTTCATTTTTTGTCTAATGACCTAATTAAGAATCAAAGTTCATATTGTCCTGAGTGAATAGAAGAGTAGGTTTTATACGTGGATCGATACATGATTAAAAGCGCATTTATTTCACACATACCATGAGTAGTATTCATGTACTTGCTGTTTAAATATTTTCGATCACAAGTTGGATGTAAGTGATATTAATTAGTTTGTTGAGAATGTAATTGCTATTAAAATTTAAACTAACAAATTGATTGTTATGATAAGTTATATTATTTATTTATGATTAGTTATTATGTAATGCCCGCTAACATACCAAGTCGCGGTTTAAGCTGGTATGGTGTGTTGTGTTTAAATTCGGTTCGCGCAAAGATGGCCTTTACTCTTGGCGCTGTTTGTCTGTTATGGCTTAGTAGGCATGGATTAGTAAAGCGATACTAGACAGAAACTTGTCAGCAATAACTGGCAGCATGACTTTTAATTGAAAATTACCCGACTGAGCTGTGATGATGATAGTTCATTACCGATCACTTCAGCGGCAATCTTGGCAAGCGCTTGAGGGATAACGTGATTAACTTTACCTGGTATTATCGATGATCCTGGCTGCAACGCCATTAAGCTAACTTTTTTGTAATTCGGCAATAGGGCTAGAATTAATCAATCATAAAGCATTGTTAATGTTAGTTTTTTATTGATGGTCAGGCTAGGGTGACAATGATAATGGTATAGCGATATCCCCGGGAATATGGCTTTTTTCTATGTTGACATGGTCATCACTTAAGCCCGCGGAACGATGCGGACTGAAGGCTTTATTTACCACAATTGGATTATCGTTGTAGTTGTTTGTTCACCCATTATTGATTTCGATTAAGGTGTGATTCTTGTATTTGTTGCCGCAATAATCATTTTGTTTCTGAGCCATTTATTCGCTGGCTCTTTGTCGACATTAACATGCCAGTATAAATGCACCCCAATATCGGGTAATTCAACTGGCATGGGGTAAATGGCGATATCAAGCATTTGACCGTACATGGCAGCGGCCGTTTTCGGTAATGTCAGTAACATGTCATTATTTAAGATCACTCTACACGCTGATAACGCATGCTGACACCGCAGAGATATTTTTCGATGTAAACCGATACGTGACAGTTCAAAATCTTCCAAACTAGGCCCGGTTGAGCGAGATGACACCAATACATGCTCTAGACATAAATAAGTATCTAAATCGAGTGCGTCTGAAATAGCAGGATGATTCTTACGCGCAATAACAACCAGTTGATCTAACTCTAATTGCGTATGCATAATATTGTTGCTGACAGGGATCAAGGTATCAATGGCTAAATCAATGTCGCCGCTGGCCAGTTTGTTTTCAAGTTCTGTGCGTCTGACTCGCTTATTACTGCTTAAATTGATTGCTGGCGACTCTAACGACAAGCTTTGTTGTAATATGGGTAAATAGTAAGGTTCTAAGGAACCATGCAAGGATAATGAAAAGCTTTTGCGTGAGGTTAATGGTTCAAACTGTCTAGATTGCACTAGGCACACTTGTAATTGATGTAAGGCTTCGCGCACATCATCTATTACATTCTTCGCCACCGGAGTCGGGCGCATTTCATTACCTTGCCTGATAAATAAAGCATCATCAAAATGAGTGCGTAATTTACCCAGCGAGTGGCTCACTGCTGGCTGGGATAGATTCAATACCGATGCCGCTTTAGTGATATTCCCTTCGCAATATATTGCATCAAACACCACAAACAAATTCAAATCAATTTTCATATTTCATCCAGTGATCCCTTACTGTGCATTAACACCACCTAAGATGGCATACTATTTAAATTATAAATAGTAGGGTATTAGAACTATTCATTTGTTCAATTTAGATGTTGGCATTAGCATAGTCAAGTAGATTCGATACAGTGCGAAATGCATACAAAATGACCGTTATGACAAGCAAATAAACGATATGACACAGCAGATTAAACGGCTGGTATTACACTCAAGTTACCAACGATTCATTGTTTACCTATTGAGTCATCAATCTTTTACTCAGTCAGAGACACTAAATGGCAGCAATTTATTTGATTCGACATGGGCAAGCCTCTTTTGGCAGCACTGATTACGATCAATTATCAAACAAAGGTAGCCAGCAGGCGAGATTGTTGGGCGAGTATTGGCGTTCAAGGAGGGTCCCGAGTCATTGCTATTGCGGCGACTTGCTGCGTCATGGCCAAACGTTAACTCACTTTGTTAATGGATACCAAGGTGAGACCACACCTATAGTTATCCACTCTGGTTTTAACGAGTTTGATCATGTCGAGATTTTGCAGCAATACAATCCCCTGTGGCATAACTTTGCCAAAATGAATGAAGCGTTAAATCAACTGGATGAGCCCAATAAGGCACTGCAGAAAGAATTCTATCAAGCACTTAAACGCTGGATTTCAGGCAATAACAATCATGAGTACAAAGAGAGTTGGCCGCAGTTTCAGGCACGCTGTATTCGCGCATTGCAAGATATTATTCAACAGCAATTAAGTCATAAACGCCAGTTACGTGCGGTGAACCATGAACCTAAACCGTCTAAAGACATTTTAGTGTTCACCTCAGGCGGTACCATTTCAGTGATCATCCAGCACATATTAAAATTAAACGATCAGCAAACATTAGCAATTAATCAACAAACCAGAAATACCAGCGTGACCAAATTGCTGTTTTCAGAAAATATGCTGAGCGTGGATTATTTTAATAACTATAGCCATCTAGAGCAGGCTGGTGATGAGTGGATCACCTACAAGTAAACTCGAGTGCCATTACACGTTTAAAAATAAGATTCAAATGGAGTAACGTAAACATTGACTGACGCTATCAACAGCCGGTGTTTACTCGCTCAGTTCAGCGAGCAAAACCAATATAACAATTTTACCCGAATACAATTAATTCGAAGCTATTAACTCGAAAATGATTAACCCAAAATAATAAGGAAATAACATGAACAAGGGCGATTTATTTGATTTAACAGGGAAAGTTGCTTTAGTCACCGGAGCCAGTCGTGGTATTGGCGAAAGTGTTGCTAAAGTATTAGCCCAGTATGGTGCTCATGTGATTGTATCAAGCCGAAAACTTGAAGCCTGCCAAACCGTGGTAGATGAAATTGTTGCCGCAGGCGGCAGTGCACAAGCCATTGCCTGTCATATTGGCGAGTTAGATCAAATTGACTCAATTTTTGCTGCAATCAAACAGCAACATGGCAAGCTGGATATTTTAGTCAATAATGCGGCGGCAAATCCTTATTTTGGTCACATTATTGATACTGATTTAATTGCCTTTCAAAAGACGGTTGATGTGAATATTCGGGGGTATTTCTTTATGTCGACTAAGGGCGCGCAATTAATGAAAGACAGTGGCGGTGGCGCTATTGTCAATGTTGCGTCAGTTAATGGCGTGATCCCGGGCGATTACCAAGGTATCTACTCTATTACTAAAGCGGCAGTGATTTCAATGACGCAAGCTTTTGCTAAAGAATGTGCCCAATTTAATATCCGCGTAAACGCATTATTACCCGGTGGTACCGACACTAAATTCGCTTCTGCTTTAGTTGATAATCCAGCCATTCTTAAGCAAATGATGCATCACGTACCGATGAAGCGCGTGGCACAACCTGATGAAATGGCCGGCACTGTATTATATTTAGTCTCTAATGCATCAAGCTATACCACAGGTACAGCGATTAATGTTGATGGTGGTTATTTGATTGGTTAACTGCTTAATACTCAAGCTGGCTCCAATAGCAAATGCTTAAGCCATCTGAATAAGATAAACAACATAAAAATAAAGCATCAATTAACGCTAGGAAGCAAACATGAATAGCGACAAAAACACCAGTGTAAATAGATTATTTGAACCCTTTGTCACAGCATCATTGTCACTTAAAAATAAGACCGTGATGGCGCCAATGACTCGAGCATTTTCGCCTAATTATATCCCTAATGATGAGGTAGCTGCATATTACCGTAGACGCGCCGAAGGCGATGTAGGCCTGATTATCACCGAAGGGACATTTATCTCCCATGAAGGGGCTAATGGGTACGAGAATGTGCCAGCTATTTATGGTGACCAAGCATTAGCTGGTTGGAAGCATGTTGTTGATGAAGTGCATGCCGCTGGCGGCAAAATTGCACCCCAACTTTGGCATGTGGGTTCGGTAAGAAAGTCAGGTATAGGTCCACAAAAAGAGTCACCAGCTTATAGTCCTTCTGGTTTGTATAAGCCTGGTGCTGCAAATGGCGTTGCCATGACCCAAGACGATATAGACGCCGTTGTTGCATCATTTGCTCAAGCCGCGCTTGATGCTAAAAACATCGGTTTTGATGCCATCGAGGTGCATGGTGCTCATGGCTACTTAGTCGATCAGTTTTTCTGGGAAGGGACCAATAAACGCACCGATAAATACGGTGGCTCATTAGAAAATCGCACCCGTTTTGGTGTTGAAATCGTTAATGCCATCCGCGCTGCTGTGGGTGATGACTTTACCATTATCTTCCGTTTTTCGCAGTGGAAACAACAAGATTATAACGCCAAGTTGTGCCAAACACCTGAAGAACTTGATACATTTTTAGGTTTATTAAGTGATGCTGGCGTTGATATTTTCCATGCCAGTACTCGTCGTTTTTGGGTTGCAGAATTTGCTGGTTCAGATCTTGGGCTTGCTGGTTGGACTAAAAAATTAACTAACAAGCCGGTGATTACTGTGGGTAATGTCGGCCTAGATGCTGATTTTATCGGTGAGGGTAATGCTGATTTGTCGGGTACTTCAAATCCAACCGGTATTGATGAGTTATTAGTGCGCTTAAACAATGATGAATTTGATTTAGTTGCCATTGGGCGGGCGCTTTTAGTTGATCCTCAGTGGGTTAAAAAAATCCAGCACAACGCTATTGATGAGATTAAACCGTTTAATAAGAAGTCATTAATGTCGTTAAGTTAATCGCTTGAGTCAGTGGGTCGACGCTCATTACCACAACGATTAACGCAGTTATTACCGGGTAAAAGGATACAGTAATGAATTTTGAATACAGCGAAAAAGTTCAAGGATTAATCAAGCGAGTCAACGACTTTATGGATTTACATGTATTTCCTGTCGAAGAAGAAATGCATAAGCAAGTTCAGCTCGAACCATGGTCAACGCCGCCGTTAATGGAACAACTTAAAGCCAAAGCCAAAGCTGAAGGTTTATGGAATTTGTTTCTACCGGTTGCCTACGGTAAATACAGTGCTGGATTAACCAATTTAGAATATGCCCCGTTGGCCGAAATTATGGGCAAAGTCATGTGGGCGTCAGAAGTATTCAACTGCGCGGCACCCGATACCGGCAACATGGAAGTACTGGCCAAATATGGTAATGATGCACAAAAGAAACAATGGTTAGAGCCCTTACTGGACGGAAAAATACGCTCCGCTTTTGCGATGACAGAACCTGAAGTCGCCTCAAGCGATGCCACTAATATTGAACTGAGCATAGTGCGTGATGGCAATGAATACGTGATTAATGGCCGCAAATTTTACATTAGCGGCGCATGTCGCAAACAGTGTGAAATCATGATCGTGATGGGTAAAACAGATGCTGAAAATAGCAACCGTTATATTCAGCAATCTCAAGTGCTTGTGCCGATGAACACCCCTGGTGTCACCATGGTAAGACCGATGAAAGTGTTCGGCTATGATGATTCACCAGAAGGCCATGCTGAGGTAACGTTTACCAATGTGCGTGTGCCGCTGGAAAATATTATAGCTGGCGAAGGCAAAGGTTTTGAAATTGCCCAAGGACGTCTTGGCCCTGGGCGCATTCATCACTGCATGCGTTCAATCGGTATTGCTCAGCGCGCGCTTGATTTAATGTGCAAACGCGTTGGCGAGCGTATTGTATTTGGTCAACCCATGATCAAACAGCAGTCGGTTCGCGAAGATATAGCCAAATCAGCCTGCCAAATTGAACAAGCTCGTTTAATGACCTTAAAAGCAGCCCAGAAAATGGATGCTGAAGGCAATAAAGCAGCTAAAGAATTGATCGCTATGATTAAAATTGTTGCCCCAAGTATGTCTCTTGATGTGATCGACCGCGCGATTCAATGCCATGGCGCAGTAGGTGTCAGTCAAGATACTTTCTTAGCGCATGCCTGGGCTGGCCAGAGAACGTTGCGTTTAGCGGATGGCCCAGATCAAGTTCATATGATGCAGCTGGGTCGTGATTTAGTAAAAAAGATAGCTGGGTAAATAAATGTTTAGGGTGAAACGCAACAAGCGTTTCAAGGCGTAATCGTACTTTTTCTCAGCCAAGCTAAATCCATCAAACAACGAGAGTATTGCTAAATGTCACAAGTATTCCCCATTGATAATGAACAACTTAGCGCTTATTTAGAGCAGCATGTCGCCGACTTTACAGGGCCAATCACCTTAGAAAAATTTTCAGGTGGTCAATCCAATCCCACTTACAAAGTGACCTCGCCAACAGGTGTGTATGTGTTGCGTCGTCAACCGCCTGGCAAATTATTAAAATCAGCCCATGCAGTCGATCGTGAATATCGGGTATTACATGCGCTAAAAGACAGTGATGTACCAGTGGCAAAAGTATTTCATCTGTGTCAAGACAGCAGCGTTATTGGTTCAATGTTTTATATTATGCAATTTTGCGATGGCACTGTGTATTGGAGTGCATCATTAGCCGAAATAGACAGTAATGATCGACGCTCAGCTATGTATGACGCGATGAATAAAGTCTTGGTAGCGCTGCACAGTGTCGATGTTGATGCCGTCGGGTTAGTTGATTATGGTAAAGCGGGCAATTACTTTGAACGTCAACTCGGTCGTTGGACATCACAATATCGTGCCACAGAATTACACAATATTGCTGCGATGGATGTATTAATTGACTGGCTTAAAGATAATCTACCCAGTGATGATGGTCGTGTTTGCTTAGTACACGGTGACTTTCGCTTAGACAACATGATGTTTGCCAAAGATTCACCAGAGATTATTGCTTTACTGGATTGGGAGTTATCGACCTTAGGCCATCCCTTTGCTGATTTAGCATACCAATGTATGCAACTGCGTATGCCAGCAGGTATGGGCAGCATTGATGGTTTAAAAGATATCGACCGCGCCAGCTTAGGGATTCCGTCTGAAGAGGAATATGTCGCGCAATATTGTCAACGCATGGGTTTTGAACAGATTGAGCACTGGGGTTTTTATCTGGCTTTCAGTTTCTTCCGCTTAGCAGCGATCGCACAAGGTGTCGCGAAGCGAGCTACGGAAGGTAATGCCTCCAATGAACACGCTAATAAAGTGGGATCGTTTGTTGAGCCTCTAGCCAAAATGGCCTTAGACGTCATTGCTTGTGAGGCTAAACAATAACATCAGATCAGCCATATGATAAAACAACATCAAAAAGACCCTCAATTACAGGAGTGACTTGCATGGATCCATTATTAGACTTTACCGGCAAGGTTGCCGTTATCACCGGCGCCGCTCAAGGCTTTGGTCAGTTACTGGCACAAGAATTAGCCAAACGCGGCGCTAAGTTAGTGATTAGCGACATTAATGAAGCAGGTGTACGTAAGGTGGCGGATGATATTGCCTCTCGCGGCGCCGAGGTTATTGCTATGCAATGTGATGTGTCCAAAGAGGCGTCATGCAAAGCCATGGTTGATAGTGCGATTGAGCATTTTGGTCGAGTCGATATTGGGGTTAATAATGCCGGTATTGCCCATGAGTTTATGCCGCTTCATCTTATAGATGAAGCGATTATGGACAGCCAATTTGCGGTTAATGTTAAAGGTGTACAATTTGGTATGCGCCATCAGATACAGCAAATGCTAAAACAAGGCGAGGGCGTCATTCTCAATGTCAGTTCGATGGCTGGTCTTGGCGGCGCAGCCAGAGGCAGCGCGTATTCAATGGCTAAACATGCGGTAATTGGCTTAACCAAAACTGGCGCGGTTGAATACGGTCGTAACAATATTCGCATCAATGCAATATGCCCATTCTTTACCCTTACGCCTATGGTGACGAATTTTGCTGATGAAGAAAAACAAAAGAAAATGGCCCTCGGCGCGCCAATGAACCGTTTAGGTGAGCCGAAAGAGATCGTTGCCGTGATGCTGATGATGTTATCTCCTGCCAATACCTATATGACAGGCCAATGTATTGCGGTCGACGGTGGCGTATCAGCCTATTAAGTTGCGCTTTGCAGTCAGTATCATTGACGCGGTTGCTCGTGCAGTTAGCGTAAACATATGCTGAGTCGTTCGCTACGTCATTTACACGTTCTAGAAGAAAACACAATAAGAAGAGAATATTATGCCTGCGACGTTAATGAATCAACGTGACCTAGAATTCATGCTGTATGAACTGTTTGATAGTGAAGCATTAACCAGCAGAGATCGCTATCAAGATCATGATCGCCAAACGTTTAATGAGGTGGTCAATACTGCCAAAACAATTGCAGAAAAATATTTTCTTCCAATTCGTCAAAAGCTCGATACCCATCAGCCTACTTTTGATGGCAAAAAAGTACACATTATCCCAGAACTTAAAACCGCCATCGACGCAGTAAACGAGTCGGGCATTGGCGCTGCAACAGCAGATTATGAGTTAGGTGGTATGCAACTGCCGCCAATAATTGCCAGTGCAGCAGGGGCGTATCTCAGTGTTGCCGGTGGTGTTGGCATGGGGTACAACATGTTGACCACGGCGAATGCCAATTTACTGCAAGCCCATGGCAATGCTGAGTTGATTGAAACCTGGGTTAAACCTATGCGTGAAGGCCGATTTATGGGCACCATGGCCATGACAGAGCCCGGTAGTGGATCTGCTTTAGGTGATTTAATTACCAAAGCGGTAAAAGCCGATGATGGTACATATCGGATTACGGGCAATAAAATCTATATTTCCGGTGGCGATCACGATTTAAGCGACAACATCGTTCATTTAGTATTGGCTCGAATTCAAGGAGCACCTAAAGGTGTTAAAGGCATTTCGTTATTTGTGGTACCTAAGTTTTTACTCAATGACGATGGCAGCATTGGTGCAGACAATGACGTAGCTCTGGCAGGTTTGTTTCATAAAATGGGTGGTCGTGCGCAAACGTCAACAGCACTGAGTTTTGGTGAAAAACAAGGCTCCATTGGCTATTTAGTCGGTGAAGAACATTGTGGCTTAAAGTATATGTTTCACATGATGAACGAAGCCCGCATTATGGTTGGCACCAGTGGCGCAGTTTTGGCGGTAGCGGGATATCAATATTCAGTCGATTACGCCAAAAACCGCCCCCAAGGTCGATTACCCTCGTGTAAAGATCCACAATCACCTATGGTGAATATTATTGAGCATGCTGATGTAAAACGCATGCTGTTAGCCCAAAAAGCCTATGCGGAAGGTGCGATGGCTTTAGTGCTATATGGCACTCAATTAAGTGATGATGAACGTACTGCTGTCACAGCCGAGCAACGCCAATATGCCCATATATTGTTGGATTTTTTAACCCCTATTATTAAAACCTGGCCGTCAGAATATGGCCCCAAAGCTAATTCACTGGCGATTCAAGTGATGGGCGGTCACGGTTATATTAACGAGCATCCGGTTGAAATGTTCTATCGTGATAATCGCTTAAACCCCATTCATGAAGGTACCACTGGGATTCAATCATTAGATTTGATCACCCGCAAAGTACCGATGAATAACTTACAAGGTTATAAGGCGACCTTAGCTGAAATGGTCATCACCATTGATGAGGCAAAACACTATCCGAGTTTACAAGAGTTTTCTAGCCAATTAACCCAAGCAGTTGATACCTTAAGTACCACAACCGAAGCAGTGTTAGCGGCAATGTCGACTAAGAATATTGATCTCGCTCTGGCCAATTCGGTTAAATATTTAGATTTGTTTGGTCATGTTATTATTGCCTGGTTGTGGCTCAAGCAAAGTATTGTCGCCACTAAAGCGATAGCTGAACAACCGCATCAAGCTGATATGGATTTTTATCAAGGTAAATTGCTAGCGTGTCAGTATTTTTATCGCTTTGAATTACCTGAAATTAACGTTTGGTCAAACCTACTCATTACCACAGATAGCACTTGCTTTGATATGAAGCCTGATTGGTTCTGATTCAATGTGAATTAAACCGGCTTAAAATGCGGTTAGGCTTATTGGTCTAATCTAGTTTTAGGTAAGCGTTATAAAATCTATTTTAATCAAAACATTACCGCCAAATGCAGTAATGTTTTTTTGTTTTTAACGCTATCAAGATATTTGTTTCTGTTAGCAGCCTACCAAACGCCAAGCTATTCATATTGTGAATAACTTAGTATCAAAACTATTCATTTGTTTAATTTACCTAGCGCAACTAGCATGAGATATCGCTTAAATTTCATTCATGGATAGTACCGCGAAAGTATCAGAGGAAAGGGAATAATGCCGACAAAAATTAATCGTAATGATATTGCCAACTATATTGGCTACCAAGCAGCCGCTACAGACTGGCACCAAATCACTCAGGATCAAATTAATCAATTTGCCGATTGCACTCTCGACCATCAATTTATTCACGTCGATGAAGAAAAAGCGAAATCCACTCCTTTTGGCGCCACCATTGCCCACGGTTTTTTATCGTTATCTATGTTGTCTCATTTTGCTGAAGAATTTAGCCTGCTTATTGATGGCTTCTATATGGGACTCAATGCCGGTTTCGATAAAGTCAGATTTTTGCAACCCGTTACCGTCAATAGCCGCATTAGGGCACATGCGAAAATCCTTTCTATTGAAGAAAAAAAGCCGGGGCAATTTCGCTTATCGACCGAAGTGACCATTGAAATTGAAGACGTTGATACACCGGCATTAGTTGCTGAGTGGATATCAGTACAAATGGTTAACTAATATTGGTTAAGTGATGATCGTTAATTCATCATGCTGGCACAGAAAAAATAATAACAAATAAAAATAAACAGTTAAGGTAATAACATGACTATCAGTTTTGCAGGAAAAGTGGCTATTGTTACTGGGGCCGGTAATGGATTAGGCCGTTCACATGCGTTGGAATTAGCCAGACGCGGCGCCAAAGTCGTTGTTAATGATTTAGGCGGCGCACGTGATGGCAGCGGTGCATCTTCTGCAGCGTCACAAGAAGTAGTGCAGTTAATTGAAGCAATGGGCGGTGAGGCGATTAGCCATGGCGCTAACGTTGCCCATTTTGATCAAGTACAAGACATGGTGCAACAAACCATGGATAAATGGGGTCGTATCGATATTTTAATTAACAATGCCGGTATTTTACGTGATAAGTCGTTTTCAAAGATGACCTTAGATGACTTTAAACTGGTTATGGACGTGCATGTGATGGGCTCGGTTAACTGCACTAAAGCCGTATGGGACATCATGAAGCAGCAAAATTACGGTCGTATCGTGATGACGACGTCATCGAGTGGTATGTACGGTAACTTTGGTCAAGCCAATTATGGCGCGGCTAAAATGGCGCTGATTGGCCTAATGAATACCTTGGTGCTGGAAGGTGCGAAAAATAATATCCATATCAATGCGCTGGCACCAACGGCTGGCACACGTATGACCGAAGATTTAATGCCTGAAGAAATCGTTAAAGCTTTTGCATCAGAAGCGGTCACCGCAGGCATGCTGACTTTGTGTGACGATGACGCGCCTAATCGATTCATTTTATGTGCTGGCGCAGGTGGTTATTCAAGCGCGAGTATCTTTGAAACTGATGGCTGCTTTATTCCTACCGCGAAACAAAGCCCTGAAACTGTGCGTGAACACTGGGATCAACTCACCGATCAACACAATCAAAAAGCCTTAGTGTCGGGTTCGCAACAAGGTGAGAAGTTTGTGATGAAAGCCATGGCGTTTATGAAATCTCAGGCTCTAGGGTTAATTGATTAGCAGCACACATCATTAAAAAAGGATTTGTCATGAGAGAAGCCGTCATTGTTTCAGCCGCCAGAACACCAATTGGTAAAGCTTATCGCGGCGCCTTTAACGATTTATCTGCACCCACTTTAGCCGCTATTGCGGTTAATGCCGCGGTAGAAAGAGCTGGAATCGATCCTAATGAAATTGAAGACTGTATTTTTGGCGCCGCCTTAACCCAAGGTAACCAAGGCATGAACTTTGGTCGTCAAGTGGCCATGGCAGCGCAATTACCGGTGTCGGTGCCGGGCATGACGGTTGATCGCCAATGTTCATCAGGACTCATGTCTATTGCAATAGCCGCCAATCATATTGTTTGTGATGGTGCCCAAGTTGTGGTTGCCGGAGGTTGTGACTCTATCAGCTTGGTACAAAACGATAAGATGAACATGCATCGCGCGGTAGATCCTAACGTAAAAGCCTATCGTCCAGCGATTTATATGCCGATGCTCGATACGGCTGAAGTGGTGGCTAAGCGATATAATATTTCACGTGAGGCACAAGATGCCTATGCATTATCATCTCAGCAACGCACCGCAATAGCACAGTCAAAAGGCCGATTTGATGCTGAAATAGTCCCGGTCAGTTGCACTATGCTGATAATGGATAAAGTCAGCGGTGAAATCAGTAAACAACAAGTGACCTTAACTCAAGATGAAGGCAATCGCCCATCGACAAATTTAAAAAGTCTAGCTGGCTTAAAAGCGGTTAAAGAAAATGGATCGATTACCGGTGGCAATGCATCACAACTATCAGACGGTGCTGCAGCCGTTGTGGTGATGGAACGTAAACTAGCCGAGCAACGAGGTTTGACGCCATTAGGCGCGTATCGAGGCATGGTGGTGAGCGGATGTGAGCCAGATGAAATGGGCATAGGTCCTATTTATGCAATTCCTAAACTGCTTGAGCGAAATGGCCTTAGCATAGACGACATTGGTTTATGGGAGATCAATGAAGCGTTTGCCGTTCAGGTCATTTATTGTGCTGAACAGCTCGGTATTCCCGCCGATCGTTTAAATGTCGACGGCGGCGCAATATCAATCGGTCATCCTTATGGTATGAGTGGCACACGTATGGTGATGCACGCCTTAATTGAAGGTAAACGCCGCGGTATTAAATATGTGGTTGTCAGTATGTGTATTGGCGGTGGTCAAGGCGCGGCTGGGTTATTTGAACTGTTATAACATTACTCTTAAAAGACCAACAACCCCTTGTTAATGGTTCGTTAAGTTTAAATTTAAGATTGGTGTGTAGATTTAAGGTAAGTGTCCAGTTTAATGACGCTAATGACATGATGCAAAATAATAATAAACATAGATAGCGGCTCGGGTATTAGGTTCTGTTGCATATTTGAAATGGACTTTGCAGCTGCTAATAACATTACATTTTGGGGACAATATTATGGAAAAGATTTGGCTTGAAAAGAGTTATCCGCCCGGGGTTGAGTTTGAAATCGATCCTGATAAATATAATTCTTTGGCAGATTTATTTTTAAAATATACCACGTTATATGCCGATAATACTGCATTTGTGAATATGGATGTCAGTATTACTTATCAGCAACTGGCAAAGCAAGCGACTGACTTTGCTGCCTATCTACAGCAAGATTTGCGGTTAGTCAAAGGTGACAAATTTGCCATCATGATCCCCAATACACTGCAATATCCTATCGCGCTATTTGGTGCGCTGATTGCTGGACTTACTATTGTAAACGTTAATCCTTTGTATACCGCCCGCGAATTAGAACATCAATTAAAAGACTCGGGTGCTAAAGGGATCCTTATCCTCGAAAATTTCGCCCATGTATTGCAAGCCGTGATCGATAAAACCGATATTAAGCATGTGGTCACTACTGGCGTTGGTGATCGATTAGGGCCCATAAAAGGCGCATTGGTTAACGGCGTGATTAAACATGTGAAAAAAATGGTTCCTGCGTTTGATTTACCTACTGCAGTTAAATTTAATGATGCGATGTCCAAAGGCAGTAAACTTAACTTTATACCTGTTGAGGTTATTGGTTCTGATTTGGCATTTTTACAATATACCGGCGGCACTACAGGCCCATCAAAAGGCGCTATGCTGACTCATCGCAACATGGTTGCTAATCTAGAACAATCAAATGCTGTGACTAAAAATATCTTTGAAGTGGGTAAAGAGATCATTGTCACCGCATTACCGCTTTATCATATTTATGCGTTGACCTCTAATTGCTTAGCCTTTTTACCATTTGGTGGCACCAATCTATTAATTACCAATCCACGTGACATGGCGGGATTTGTTAAAGAGTTAGCTAAATATCGCTTTACCATTATTACTGGCGTCAACACGCTTTTTAACGGTTTGTTACATACCCCTGGGTTTGACAAGCTTGATTTCAGCGCTTTAAAAATGGGCTTTGGCGGCGGCATGTCAGTGCAACGTCCTGTGGCTGAACATTGGGAAAAAGTCACTAAAAGTCGTCTGTTAGAAGGCTACGGGTTAACTGAATGTGCGCCTTTAGTGACTATGAGCCCTTATAATCAAAAAAGTTATAATGGATCGATTGGTTTGCCTGCATCATCAACAGATATTCGCTTGGTTGGGGCAGATGGTGAAGAAGTGGCATTAGGTGAGCCAGGGGAAATGTGGGTTAAAGGCCCTCAAGTGATGAAAGGTTACTACAATCGTCAAAAAGCGACTGATGAGGTGCTCATTGATGGCTGGTTAGCCACCGGTGATATTGCCACCATGGATGAAAATGGTTTCTTTAAAATTGTTGATCGTAAAAAAGACATGATCATTGTCTCTGGCTTCAATGTGTTTCCAAATGAGATTGAAGAAGTACTAGTAATGCATGATGGCATACTTGAAGCCGCTGCAGTAGGGACCTCATGTGATATTACCGGCGAGCGAGTTAAAGTGTACATAGTGCGCAAAGATCCCAACCTTACCGAGCAAGATGTGTTTGATCATTGTCATAAAATGCTGACCAACTATAAGCGCCCTAAGGTAATTGAATTTATGAATGAATTACCGAAAAGTAACGTCGGTAAAGTGTTACGTAAAGACCTTCGTAACAGGGCATAAGCTTGGTTGAAACGGATCTCTCGTGGCTATAGCGTTAAGCTTATAGCTTTCATCAAGCGCTAAGTATTTTAATCCAGCATTAGTGCGAAGTTATATTCATCAATAATTGGTCACTTAGTATTAGTCACTAAAATCACTGTCGGCATTGATTGCCGACAGGTTAACCATAAGAATGTTATGTTAGAAATTTATGCCGGTGAAACGGCCTTAACAAAAATCCATCAAGATGGATTTTCTCCAGCGTTATTTAGCTCTTTTCTTGGTGCAAGTGGTAGGCCTAAATGGTTTACTTTACTGGGATTAGACAAGTATATCTTTGGTGAATTTTTTAATGGCAGACAACAGCCGTTAAATGTCATTGGTTCAAGTGCTGGAGCATTTCGCGCCGCATGTTTTGCGCAAAGTGATCCCGTCGCAGCAATAGAGCGATTAGCTAAACATTACAGTGAAACTGTGTATTCAGATGACACTAAACCTCAAGCCGCCGAAATTACCGCTAAAGCGGTAGCGTTACTTGATGAGTTATTCGGCGATACGGGCGCAACTGAAATCATTAATAATAGTGTTTTTAAAGCCCATTTTATTGTGGCTAAATGTCATGGATTGGTGGCGTCTGAAAACAAACTAAAACAAGGTGTCGGGTTACTCAGTAGCTTAATGAGAAACGCGTTAAGTCGGCCATTACTCAAAAGCCAGTATGAGCGTTACATTTTTCAGCATCATCAAAGTGATTTATCCATTTTTGATCCTGACCATATCCCCACCACTTCAGTGCCATTTAGCCTACAAAATATCAAAACGGCATTGTTGGCATCTGGCTCAATTCCTATGGTGATGCAAGGCATAAAGAATATTGCAGATTGTCCTCCTGGCATGTATCGTGATGGTGGCATTATTGATTATCATTTTGATTTTAAGATTAAAAATGAAGGTCTAACTCTTTATCCTCATTTTAGTTCCACCTTAAAAGCAGGTTGGTTTGACAAAAACTTATCTAGAAAAGTTAGGCTAGATCATTACGACAACACGGTATTATTGTGTCCATCAGCAGAATTTATTGATTCATTGCCTTATCATAAAATCCCTGATCGCAAAGACTTTATCGAAATGAAACCTGCTCAACGGATCCAATATTGGCAGCAGGTTTTTGTTGAAAGTGAAAAACTTACTCAGCACTTTAAACACTTTTATCAAACGCAAAATATCAACAGTATCAAAAGCATCAAGCAACTCATCCTGTGACAAGGTTAATCCATCATTTTTAGATATCGATTATTGATATTCACTCACATATAAAGGGAATCAAATATGAGCACCTATACCGCCATTAACTTAGTCGCCCGACCTCAAGGTGGCCCAATTGGCCCAGAATTATTTGAAATTGTCGAAAAGCCAATGCCAGCAGTGGCACAAGGGCAGTTTTTAGTTAAGCAACATCATATGTCACTTGATCCGGCCATGTTTGGCTGGATGAGCCCAGATACCGAAAGTTATATACCTCCTGTCACCTTGGGCGAGGTTATGCGCAGTTCTGGCATAGGTGAAGTTGTCGAAAGTCATCATCCTGACTTTACGGTTGGCGACCGAGTGATGGGGATGATGGGTTGGCAAGAATATTTTCTAAGTAATGGTGCAGGTTTACATAAAGTGACTGCGCCATTACCTGATGAAGCTATTTTATCGGTATTTGCTTTACCAGGATTAACGGCTACACAAGGACTTTTCAACGTAGGAAAACCACAAAAAGGTGAAACCATCGTAGTGTCTGGTGCAGCGGGTTCTGTAGGGTCGATAGTGGGTCAACTGGCTAAAGCTGATGGCTTAAGAGTCATTGGTATAGTCGGCAGTGATGAAAAAGCGGATTGGATTATTAATGAGCTAGGTTTCGATGGTGCGATTAATTACAAAACCGATGATTTAGCCGCAAAGCTGGCTGAATTAACCCCTGATGGCGTTGATGTATATTTTGAAAACACTGGTGGTCCTATCCAGCATCACGTGTTTGCCAAAATGAATGCACATGGGCGTATTGTGGTGTGTGGCATGATTGCTGATTATCCCAAAGCGGTACCAGATTTAGGTCCAAGCTGGGTGCAGATAATTAAAAAACGGCTGATTATCCAAGGTTTTACTATGCCAGATCATTTTGGTGATGTACCTGCGTTACTCGAAAAATTAACACCTTATGTCATGAAAGGGCAGATTAAACATCGCGCTCATGTATTAATCGGACTTGAGTCAGCCATCACTGGCTTAAACTTGTTTTTCACTGGTCAAAACAAAGGCAAGCTAATCGTTAAATTATAAAATCATCCTTCAATCAATTTCACGGCCACTCAACATGTATGGTGGCGGAAGCCATTACCACCATGCTGTCAAAGGGATTTACTATGAACAAGCGTAATAAACGCAATGTTATTACTATCAGTTTTACACTATTAACGGCTTCAGCATTTTCAATTAACGCTGCAAACATAGCCAGTAATATTGATGAAAATAGCTTTAATTGCATCAGAGATATGACACCTGTTCGCCATTTTTATGTCGATAATCTCCTTGGTAATACACAAGGTACTTTAGCCGTTGCTAATAATCCTGAAGGAGCCGTCTATCCTGAAGGATCTGTGGTGCAGTTAGTACCCACTGAAGTGATGGTTAAACGGGAAGCTGGCACTTTTCCTGCCACTGGTGACTGGGAGTTTTTTGAATTAGAAGTCGACGAACAAGGCTCAACTATCGTTAAACGAGGATTCACTGATGTGAATAACCGTTTTGGCGGTAACTGTTTTACTTGCCATTTACCTGCACGTGAAAAGTGGGATTTTGTTTGTGAATCAGATCATGGTTGCGAGCCTATCCCGATAGATCACAGTATGACAGGTGCATTGCAGCGTTCGGACCCGCGTTGTGGTGAACCAGAACTGCAAGATGGCGATACATTTGCCTTGTTTAAACTTAACTCTATGGTTGTGCTTGGCAGTGCCAAGAAATGGTTTGAAGATTTATTTTAATCTTTAAATAACCTTGTGTTCACCCATCCAAGTCAGGCGATATATATGAGCGATATAAATACCCATTATAGAAATTGCAATATTTGTGAAGCCATGTGTGGCTTGGAAATTGTTTATCAAGACAAACAAATCATATCGATTAAAGGTGACCAACTTGATCCCTTTAGCCAAGGTTATAATTGCCCTAAATCACTTGCTTTAGAAGATTTTTATACTGATAAAGATCGCTTGAAAACGCCGATAAAACGAACGGCTTCTGGTTGGCAAGCTATTAGCTGGGATGACGCCTTTAGCGAGGTAGTCGCTAAATTTAAGAGCATTCAACAGCAATATGGGAAAAATTCGTTAGCAGTTTATCTCGGCAATCCCAATGCCCATAGTTTGGGTAATGCGCTATTCCTCAAGCCTTTTTTGAAGTCACTTGGCACAATAAATCGTTTTAGTTCAGCCTCTGCTGACCAATTGCCTCATCATGTCGCGGCTAATTTCATGTTCGGCGCTGGCATGTTAATCCCGGTCCCCGACATCGATAGAACTGACTTTATGTTGATCATAGGGGCTAATCCTGTGGTATCCAATGGCAGTATGATGACAGCGCCCAATGTTATTGGCCGTATGAAGGCTATTCAACAGCGTGGCGGAAAAATTGTGGTGGTTGACCCTCGCAGAACCCGTACCGCTAAAATTGCCGACCAACATTTGTTTATTCGCCCAGAAAAAGATGCCTTATTACTGCTCGCCTTGATCCATTGTGTGTTTGAGCGTAACAAGGTTAATTTAGGTCATTTAGAACACTTAATAGAGGGGCTTGATGATGTTGCTAAACTTGCCAAAACCTATTCACCCGATGTGGTTGCAAGCATAGTCGGCATTGATGCCAGTACCATTTGCACGCTAGCCGATGATATGTTGCTAGCAGATTCAGCTGTGTGTTACAGCCGCATGGGAGCATCTACACAAACATTTGGTGGCTTATGTTTATGGCTTACCAATGTACTCAATATAATCACAGGCAATTTTGACCGCGCCGGTGGTGCCATGTTCCCACAACCGGCTTTTGATTTACTGCGTAACCATCAAGTAGGCCATAAAAGTTCCTTTGGCCAGCATCAAACCCGAGTACGTAAACTACCATTTTTTAATGGTGAATTTCCGGTTGCATCCTTGGCAGAAGAAATACAAACACCGGGAGAAGGGCAGATTAAAAGCTTAATAACCGTTGCTGGAAATCCGGTATTGTCTGCCCCCAGTGGTCATCAATTAGCCCAAGCCTTCGCAGGCTTAGATTATATGGTTTCGGTCGATATTTACCTCAATGAAACCACTAAATATGCCGACATTATTTTACCGGGCACCACGGGCGTTGAGAATTCACACTTTGATATTTTCTTTAACTCATTCTCGGTTAGAAACACAGTTAAATACTCAGCGCCATTGTTTGAAAAACAAGTCGATCAACGTAGCGACTGGCAAATACTCAAAGAAATTTCTACGCGAATGCTTAATATTGCAGCAGACGATCCAATGCAAAAAATCACTCCTGAAATCATTTTGGATATGGAACTCAAACAAGGCCCCTATGGCGATCAAGGCATGAGTTTACAAAGGTTAATCGATAACCCTCACGGTATCGATATCGGCCCATTAATGCCGTGTTTAGCAGAACGAATTAAAACCGCAAACGGCAAAATCGATCTGTTTCCGCAAGTATTTAGTGATGATTTGCCCCGATTGAAATCTGTAATGACACAAGTTTCGCGCGATCTTGCTTATCCATTTGAGTTAATTGGGCGTCGACTCGTTAAAAGCCATAATACCTGGACCCAAAATTCAGCACGGCTCATAAAAGGTAAAAATCCTTGTACTTTAGAAATGAATCCACAAGATGCATGCCGGCTGGGTATTGAACAAGGCCAGCTAGTGAAAGTCAGTTCGGCTGTGGGCCAAATTGATATTGAAGTGGTCCTCACCGATGATATTCAACCTGGTGTGGTGACTATACCCCAAGGCTGGGGACATAATCAGCAGGGCACGAACATGTCGGTTGCAGCCACTCAGCCGGGCGTGAGCATTAATGATTTAACAGATGCCAGTCGAGTTGATATGCTCACTGGGAATGCAGCATTTAATGGTACGCCAGTTGCTATCACTCTAGTGTTAAAAGATAGTCGCTAAGTACAAAGTGTCCTAACTAAGCCAGCGGGCTTTTGTTACAATCAATAAAAACCGATATCAATTAATATTTTGCTACTGGTAAATGTTATTCGCGCCAAACGAAATCAATGAAAAGGTAGAGCATGTTTAAAAGTACACCGAATTATATTGCATCCAGCGACCTAACGATGGCGGTAAATGCGGCCATTTTATTAGAGAAGCCATTATTAATCAAAGGCGAGCCTGGAACCGGTAAAACCCAGTTAGCCGAAGAGTTAGCTAAATCACTTAATTGTAAGCTGTACCAATGGCACATCAAATCGACCACTAAAGCGCAACAAGGGCTTTACGAATACGATGCCGTATCGCGCTTACGCGACAGTCAGTTAGGTGATGTCCGCGTGCATGATATTGGCAACTATATCGTAAAAGGTAAGTTGTGGCAGGCGTTTGAAGAACAGCAAAGACCGATATTGTTGATTGATGAAATCGATAAAGCCGATATTGAGTTTCCAAATGATTTACTGCAAGAACTCGATAAAATGGAGTTCTATGTCTACGAAACTCAGCAAGTGATTAAGGCTAAACAACGCCCCATCATTATCATCACCTCAAATAATGAAAAAGAGTTACCTGATGCGTTTTTAAGGCGCTGTTTTTTCCATTACATTAAGTTTCCTACTAAAGCTGAAATGGAAAAAATTATCGATGTACATCATCCTGATGTTAAGCAAGCGTTATTAACACAAGCACTAGAGGTGTTTTTTGATTTACGTGAGGTCAATGGCATTAACAAAAAACCGTCAACATCAGAATTAATTGATTGGCTTAAGCTACTGATCTCATATGACATTTCGCAAGATATCTTACTCGATAATAAATCAGATATTATTCCCTTGTTTGGCGCGTTGTTAAAAAATGAGCAAGACGTTTCACTGATTGAAAAATTGGCCTTTATGAGTCGCAGAAACAGGTGATCTAACAGTGTTTGTTGATTTTTTTCTTACCCTAAAAAAACACAAGGTGCCATGTAGCTTACGCGAGCTATTAGATCTTATTGCCTTGCTCAAAAAAGGGCTGATTTTTGCCAACGTAGAAGATTTTTATAACCTTGCCAAAATCGTCATGGTTAAAGATGAGATACACTACGACAGATATGACAAAGCTTTTGCTGAGTACTTTAAAGGCATAGAAAGTATTGATATTTTCGATAATATCTTGCCGGAAGATTGGCTCAGAAAAGAATTCGAAAAACACCTTAGCCAAGAAGAAAAGAATCAACTCAAATCACTTGGTGGCCTTGAAGCATTAATGAAGGCGTTGAAAGAGCGTCTGGAAGAACAAAAAAAGCGTCATGCAGGTGGTAATAAATGGGTCGGTACGGGTGGTACATCACCCTTTGGGGCTTATGGTTATCATCCCGAAGGGATCAGAGTCGGCCAAGAGAAAAATCGTAATAACAGTGCCGTGAAAGTATGGGACAAGCGCGAGTTTAAGAATTTCGACCAAGATCGCGAATTAGGTACCCGTAATATCAAGTTAGCCCTTAAAAAGCTAAGAAAGTTTGCTCGTACCGGCGCCAGTGAAAAGCTCGACATCAATACTACGATTAGCTCAACCGCCAAAAATGGTGGCATGTTAGATGTGCATATGGAGCCAGAACGCCATAATGCCGTTAAAGTGCTGATGTTTTTTGATATTGGTGGCTCTATGGATGATTATATCCATACTTGCGAAGAGCTATTCTCCGCTGCCCACAGCGAATTTAAACACTTAAAGTTTTTCTATTTTCATAACTGTGTTTACGAGCAACTTTGGCAAGACAACAGCCGGCGCTTTGATAAAACCATCGATCTTGAAGAAATTATCAGAACATTTTCATCTGACTATAAAGTGATTTTTGTCGGTGATGCCACCATGGGGCCTTATGAGATTATCGCTAAAGGTGGCAGTGTTGAACACTGGAATGAAAAACCAGGTATCGAATACATGAATCGATTGTTAGGCCATTTCAATAAGGTCGCATGGTTAAATCCGCAACCTGAAAATCACTGGCAGATCCATCATTCTATTGCCATTATCCAGCAGCTTGTTGGCAATAAAATGTACCCACTCACTGTTGATGGTATTGGCCGGGCGATTAAAGATATTAGCTAACAGTGAACCGAATGTTTGATGTTATGTCGACTGTGTTGGTTCAGCGATAACGCACATGTGATCAATCTAAAAGATGCTGACTAATTTTGTTTCCTGAGTCGCTTCACATTTTATCGATGATGGCTAAAATTCAATCAAAAAATAGCGCTGTTGGTTAGAATAAAACCTCCGCTAAACGTTATATTATAAACAATTTTATTAGTAAATTGAGTGATTTAGTTTTTACTCCAGTATCAGTGGCGGCTCAGCACTGAAAGGAATAGCAATGCTACATAAGGGAATTACTATCCTGTTAACCCCTGTATTACTGATGCAAGGGCTTAACGTTCGCCGCACAACCCCAAAATTAGCAGAGCCAGTGGGTGAGCGCTTGGGGCAAACGGGCCCTGATCCTCAGCTGAGTGTGCTGATTTTAGGTGATTCAGCCGCCGCTGGTGTTGGAGTAGAAAACCAAGATCAGGCATTGTTAGGCCAGGTAATCCCTCATTTACGTCCCCGTTTTAATATTAATTACGGCTTATTTGCCAAGACCGGTGCAACAACAGCCAGCACCCTTGCATCGTTAAATGAACACACTGCCACCTTACATCCCATTCTCGGCAAAGAGCATTTTGATGTCATTATTACTTCACTTGGGGTTAATGATATAACTTCCGCACTGAGCTGTGTGAAGTGGCTAGAGCAACAAAATGAGTTATTCACACACATCACGCAGCGATATAAGCCAAAATTGGTACTGGTGACTGCCGTACCACCGCTTGGACTATTCCCAGCGTTACCCAATCCTCTTCGCTGGAGTTTGGGGCAACGCGCAAATCAATTTAATCAAAATATGCAGCAACTGTTGCTGGAGTTTGATCAACAAGCAGACAGTCAAACTCAGTTTAAGATGATTAATTTACCCTTAGATAAGCCCCTGCAAGATATCACTATGCTGGAATTTATGCGCCAAATGATGGCCGCAGACGGTTTTCACCCCGGCGCACAAATGTATACTGCATGGGCTAAATTGGTTGTAGAGCAGATCCAGTTAGATAGATTAAAGACTTAATTGCTGAGCCAAACTTATACGACAGTCACCATGAAGTTCAATAACAAGATTATCGACATTGATTCTTATCAAGAGTTCTATCTATAATCGAATCTTATCAATAGCCTAGCATTATCAATAGCCTACGCTTACCAATCCTGAATGACATTTTTGATCATCGCCGCGGTATTCTCTGGCAGCTCTAGTGGGAACATGTGACCGCCGTTAGATAGCATCATTAATTCGATGTGGTTAAGTTTGGCAAAACGAACAAAATGCTTAATCGGGAAGATGGTCGTTTTCTCACCATAAATCAGTGTTGCGGGCACCTTGAGTTTGTTTTTATATGTCACTAAGTTAGTCGGTAAGTGCCTAAAGATATCCGCTTCGACAGCCGGTGAGAAGGTTAATTCTAAACGCTTGTTACGTGAAACTGCGCCAGAATGTACATAGTCTTGCAAGCAACGAGAGTCGAAGTTTTTGAATAATGACTTATGTGAAAAATAATCAACCAAATTCGTTGTTTCTGGCCAGTGATTTTGGCGGTTTTTGGCTTTACCAGCTGGAGACAGCTTATCAATATACGGTGTGCGTTTGATAAAGCTCAGTAAATGAGACAATGCGCCGGTAACAACCGGTGGATCTAACATCACTAAGCCACGAAACAATTCAGGATGCTGGCAAGCCGCAATAAATGAAATAACTCCGCCAAAAGAATGGCCAACACAAATAACTTTTTCATCCTGTTTCTTAATAAATTCAACCAGTTCAGTGACTAGGTGTTGCCAGTTACTGTGTATCGGATACATGATATTGTGTCCAAACTGATCATGAGCCACAGTGCGATAATCGCGGTTAAATTCTGCTAACAATGTTTTATAGCTTCCCGCTGGAAAGCCATTAGCATGAACTAGGTTTATCAGTGGTTTTGTCATAGTATCTCTAAAGGGTAAACACTGTTTGCGATTAATTTAATTCATTCAACTAACGTTATCTCTCAAATAGCGCTCAAAACCCAATGCTTAGAATATTTTTAAAGGATCGATTGGAGTTAACTCTTCAAATTCAGGAGCACGGTTTTGTGCTTTGGCTTTGAAGATTTCCATCATGTCGTTTTGGGGTTGGAACATGCCGCTTTGCCATACAGACATATATTGTAAGCTGTCTTGGACACTATGATCGCGGGCATAGTTAATCATCTCTTTACAACCTGTAACGGCTAAAGGCGAGCGGGCGGCAATCTCGGCTGCTATAGCTAATACTGCGGTTATCATCGTTTCTTGGTCGTCATACACTTGATTGACCAAACCGGCTCGTTTAGCTTCTTCTGCCAGCATTCTGCGGCCCGTATAAGCAAGCTCTTTGACTAAACCGATTGAGATTAGCTTAGGTAAACGCTGTAAGGTACCCACATCAGCGGTCATGCCGAGTTTAGTTTCTTCAATACTGAAAAAAGCATCTTGAGTGCAGTAGCGGCAATCGGCGGCGGTAACCATATCAACCGCGCCGCCAATACAGCCGCCTTGAATCGCCACTAATACCGGCATCCGAGCCGTTTCTAACACGCTAAAACAGTCTTGTAGCTTTAGTACCAATCGACGTAGTTGGTCGTGTTTACGGCCTAATTCGATATTGTCATTTGTGCCATTGGCGCTGAAAACGGCCAAATCCATACCGGCACTAAAGTGTTTACCCGTTGATGAAATAACAATCGCCCGAGCTGCTGATTGGTTATTAATATCATCAATAACACTTGGGAATTCATGCCAAAAATCGACGTTCATTGAATTCAACGCTTCTGGTCTGTTTAGGACGATATGGGCCACTTTATGGCTAATATCGACAGTGAGTGTTTGGTAGGTGTTTTGCAATATCATATTTATATCCTTATAAATTCAATGTAATTTGCTTATCTTGTTCGATTGCAGCATCCAGTAACGCAAGAATGGATTGACGTTCTTTTAATTTGGTGCCCCAATGCGCAGCCATATTTAACGTTTGCATGTGATTAGCCACGGCATGAGCGGTGTTCATTAGTTGATCAGGTTCAACCACCTGGTCCAGAAACCCAGCCAGTACCGCCTGTTCTGGTGCAAACAACTCTGCGTTTATCACTGCGCGTGATAGGTAATTTTGCGGAATGCGATTACGAGCAATTTCAATACCCGCCTGATGCATAGTCATGCCAATAGCCACTTCGTTAAGGCCAATTTTAAACGGACCTGCGCTGCCAATACGGTAGTCGCAGCTGAGTAGTAAAAATGCTCCTTTGGCGATGGCATGGCCAGAACATGCACCGATAATAGGTGTTGGGAATGACAGCATTCTGCGGGCTAATGTTGAGCCTGCAGTGACCAAAGCAATTGCCGCTTCAGCGCTTTGCTTCATGGTTTTAAGATCGTAACCGCCAGATAAAATACCTGGTTGGCCAGTTATTATTACCACCGCATTTTGTTGCTCTGCATGGTCTAATGCACTGTTGATTTGGGCGATGACTTCAGGCGATATTGCGTTAACTTTGCCATTGTTAAGGGTAATAACATGCACATTATTTTCGATTACTACGGTGATCAGTTCCATTGTTTACCTTTCTTATTCTAATTAAGAGTTCTAACGAAGAGTGCTAATAAAGCGTTCTAATGACTAGTTAAGTAACAGTATTTACTCAATCGTCAATCACGACTTGGCTAATGGTGATTAACGATTGGATTGCGACTATGCTTTATCAGCTAAAGCTTCGCCATTATTTTTCGATTTAAAATACTTGGAATTTAACATACCCGCTAGAATCCCTGCGGTAAAGAGCATTGTGAGGGTGTAAATTGCAGGCGTGAAAGACATTTTGTAGTTAGCCAGCAATGTTAACGCCATAAACATAGATAAAGTACTGTTTTGTAAACCAACTTCAATAGTAATTGATGTGCGTTGCGCCAGATTTAATCCAAACCATTTACTTGAGTAATATCCCAATAACATTGTTGAAATATTAAGAATAATCGATACCGGTCCGGCGGCGATAAGTGCAGGGATAACAATATCTTGCTGAACATAGGTTAAAAATATAATTAACAACGTCAAAAACAATATGCCAAAGCGTGATACATGGACTTGAGTACTTTCAGCAATTTTTGGGGCATATTGTCTGATCAACATGCCAAGC
Organism: Shewanella glacialimarina; assembly: GCF_020511155.1. Lineage (NCBI taxonomy): Bacteria > Pseudomonadati > Pseudomonadota > Gammaproteobacteria > Alteromonadales > Shewanellaceae > Shewanella > Shewanella glacialimarina. The sequence continues at coordinate 2,046,313 of NZ_CP041216.1, forward strand.
AAAATAGGCACCATGGTCAGCTTCATTAAGCTGAACATGGTTGTCAGTATTGGTAACTGAAATTCATTGCCTTGCCCCATGAAGTGAATTAATGAGTAATTAAGCACCACGGGAATAGTAAACACGGTGATTAAACTGGCTACCGCCGTCATGGTGACCGACAGTGCTACATCACCTTTCGCTAAATGAGAAAACATATTGGATGTTGTGCCACCTGGACAAAGTACCAGCAACATGACTCCTACTGCGTATTCTGGTTCTAATGGCATGATATTGGCTAATGCAAAGCCAATAATAGGCAACAAAAGTAGCTGGTTAGTTAATCCAATTGCCACTGCTTTAGGGTATTTAAGCACGCGTTTAAAGTCGTCTGTCACTAAAGATAGGCCCATGCCCATCATAATTAAAAAGATGCACACTGGGATAACTTGCGAATTAACAAATGTCACTAATTCAATATCTTCCATAATAACCTCATTCAGATATGACCTTTATTGGGACGAAAACGTCCATTTTTATTTTTTAAACACAAGCTCGTTGATTATGGATTTGCCTATTGCATACTTGAGTGGTGTGTATCTTTAAATAACGATATGATTTGTCCAATAGATGCATCATCCGTTCCGGCTAAAACCTGTTGGTAAATGTCATTAACGTGCTCAAGATCATGGGTGTTGGAAATGGTGATAATGGATCTGCAAAAGTCGATATAGCGGAGTAACGATTGCTTCATTGGTTTCATGGTTTCACCAACACTCCATTCAAGGCTGCATTTTTCCAATTGTGTTGGCGCAAAGAAAAAATCAGTTGAGCTGACCACGTTTGCCAATATTCAGGAAATTCATGCAAAAATATCATCGTCGGTTTGCCCGCGGTGATGACTGTTGCAGTAGATATATCTTTTGCATTTATGGCATTAGTGACGTAAGTAGATTGTCCTGATTCAACGTAATGAATATTGACGTTATCCACTAAAATATTTTTATGCTCTAGCTTCATATTCAATCTCATTGAGCTTGCCTGTCTATCCTTAAGAGACTTTATCTTAAGATTACACAGGACTTTGAATTAGAGGGCGTTAATCAAAAAATGCTACAGCATTTTCAATCGATTCACGGTCGGTGCGGGTATTATTAATTGCTGCTGATTCATCGGCGTAGCCAAAAGACATCCCAAATAAAATACCGCGTTCGGCAGGTAGGTTTAATATTTCTCTAACAGGATCGGGGAATTGTCCTAACGCACCTTGCATGCAATTTGATATGCCGTGATCTGCCATAATCAAAGAAAGCGTTTGAGCGTAAATGCCTAAATCAACAGCGCCCATAATGTCTAAGTATTTATCCATAGTGAAAAATACTGCGTGAGGGGCGTCGAAAAATTGCCAGTTACGCACCATCGCCATTTGACGGGCCTTTTTATCTTCTCGCGTTACACCTATTGAGCTATATAAAGCATTTGCGGAACCAAATTGTCGATCACGATGAATACCTTGATATTGCGGGAGCCAATTAAAGTCAGGATTTGGCGAGGCACCGCTCATAAGTGTTTCCATAAATTTTTGCTTCAATGTGTCTTTTGTCTTACCTGAGACAACACAGGCTTGCCATGGCTGCACATTACAATTCGAAGGAGAGAGCTGTGCATGTGCAAAAATTAAATCTAAGGTTTCCTTGGCAACCTGTTTATCGAGAAAGGCGCGTGCTGAATAACGGTTTTTCAATATTGATTCAATAGACATATAGGACACTCTTATTATTTTATTGATAGTGATTTTATATCGTTGCCGGTGATATAAGTCATTTATGAAATTGTTATTGTTAATAAAAAGTCTGTAGTGACAGCAATTCACCATTTCCGGCACTACAAACTGTTGGGTTAATTAAAACTGGTACGAAATATTGGCTCCAAATGTACGTGGTTGATTTGGATAACCATTAAAGCTGCCCGCTTGTATTGGTGGTGGGAATGCCGACAATAGATACTCATCGTTAGTTAAGTTACGTACCCAAAGCTGTAAACTGACACCATTATCAAATGCTAATCCTGCACTCGCATTGAAGCTATTCACTTCACGCGTTAATGATTCCGGGGTGTTTTCGGCTAATTTGACATCACTTTCGTAAAGATAATCGGTACGAACATAGCCATCGGCATTGGTAAACACTTCAAAGTTATAAACAAGACCGGCAGTAATACTCACTTCATGAATACCAGCCGGTTTCTCGCCAGATAAATCAACAGGGCCGTTTAAACCAGACGCTCCTTCAAATGAATCATAAACAGGGTCAAGGAAGGTTCCCGCTAAGGTGAATGACCAGTCTTCAGTTAAGTTATAGTTAGAATCAAACTCAAGACCTTGGGTACTTTGTTGACCCGCATTGGCCAGTACATAACCGGTACCAATGAAGATAGATGATTGAAATCCTTCAATAGTTTGATCAAACAAAGTTGCGCTAAATGATCCATTTTCAAATTGGGTTTTAATACCAATTTCATACACCATAGCTTCTTCAGGTGAGGCATAGCGTCCACCATAAACCTGATTTGGCATTGCTAATCCTGCGGTTTCTATTGCTGATTGGTCCGATACGAAAGGGCTTGAATAGCGTGATAAATTCCATGAAGTTGCTTTAAAACCTGTAGCTGCCGTAGCGAATATATTGACGTTGTCATTCATTTCGTAGGCTAAGCGAAGTGACCAGGTTGTTTTGCTATCATCTGATTCATTGTTTTCTACCGCATTAGACAACTCCAGCATTGGCGGTAAAAACTGCAAGCTCTTGATAACAGGTACTGCTGGGGCAAGCTGTGGAATGCTACCAATAGGCACGCCATATAATGTGGGTACTGTGTCTAAATCAAGGGCAGAAAGCACATCAGTATGGTTTTGTGAAATGGTGATTTCTTTGTGATCCTTGGTATAACTCACACCAAAAATCGCGGTAAAATCGTCAGTGATATGATAATCAAAACTGGCAAATAATGAGTAAGCATCATTTTGTTGATCAAATTCTGAGTTTACGAATGCCTCATTTGAGAAAAAGGAACCGGAATCAAGACCATAAACACCTTCTACACCACTTAATAAACCCGGAGCACCACCTGCGGCCATCAGTACATCGAAGTAATTTCTAATATCATTTCCATAATACAAAGTATCACCTGTGGTGACTTCCTCATTGAAAACATAGGCGCCAAACATCCATTCTAAATCGCGCTCACCGGTAGACGTTAAACGAAACTCTTGGGTAATGGTTTTAATATCGGTATAACCACCTTCATTTAAAATATCTAAAGAGGTATAGTCGACATCATTCATAAAATCGGAATCATTGGTACGAAGTGCGCTGATTGATGTAAATGAATAACCATCAAAATCAACATCTAGCTGTAACGAAACCCCACCATCTTTTACGGTGTTATCAGGATTCGAATTAAGCGTAGATTGATAGGCAAATGAACCTGTTTCATCAAGGTCCATACCACCTAATGCACGCACAGCAGTAGTAGTTGGGCCATTAATTGAATTTTCCACAGTACAACATGCTTCTTCAATTTGGCTATAGTCAGCAATTAAACGCAGCTTAATGTCTTCGGTTGGTTGATATAACCCTTGACCACGAACATTCCATCGGTCACGGTCATTGATGTTATCTAATCCCACAACACTTTCGGTGTAACCATCTCGTTTGTTCAATCCACCAGAAACACTAAATGCTAAATTATCGGTTATGCCATTGGTGTAATAACCTTTTATCTCTTGTTGATTATAATTTCCAACCCCGACTTCAATCTTACCTTCTTGATCATATGAAGGCTCTCTAGTCGTGACGCTGATAACCCCTGCGGAAGCATTTTTACCGAACAAGGTACTTTGTGGACCACTTAATACTTCTATTTGTTGCAGTCTTGGTAAATCACCTATCTGAGATGCCGCGCGGGAGCGATACACACCGTCGATAAATACACCTACGGAAGGTTCAATACCAGTATTGTTGGTGCCATTACCAAAACCACGTATAGCAAAGTTAGTGTTAGTAGAACGTTGTAGTGGTGTCACACGTAAAGTAGGTACAAGAGTTTGTAAATCAGTGATATCCATTACTTTGGCTTGTTCTATCGATTTGCTACTCACCACAGTGATAGCCACAGGAGATTCCTGTAATCCTTTTGCGCGTTTAGACGCGGTGACAACGATTCTTTCAATACTGCCTTCATATTTTTCGTTAGTTGATTTTTCTTCTTCAGCGTAGGCAGTTGAACCAAGCACGCCCATAACGGCAAATGCGAGTAAAGAATGTTTAAATATTTTTGAGTTATTATTATTCATTTATTTCCCCAGATAAATACTAATTGTTATAAAATAAGCGTGCCAATACATTGGTTTACAAAAAATTTATGATGGTTAAGCATTATTATGTTTAACCTGTAAATTTACAGTTTTGTAAAATCAGCGTGATTCAATAACAGCAAGGGGGATCATCAGTATTTAATTTTCTATCTTGAAAATCTGTCCTGAAAATAAAAACGACCACTTATAGTGAACAATTAACCGCCAAATCATGCTAGGGGGTGTTTTAAAATTAAACCAATCAATTGTTTTCATAAGCAACTATTCATATAAAGAATAATGCAGTAATAATTGATCTTTTAGCGTCATCACCACATTTCTTTAATTACCTTTTTCGCATTAGGCTTGGCTAATGTAAAAGTAAGTATCAGTATCAGTATCAGTATCAGCATCAGCATCAGCATCGCGTTAGTAATGCTTCATAAATGACCATTAAAACGAGTGTATGATTCAAACGAATGTATACCTATAATTATTATGAATTTGAATAATACTTGCAGTTCAAATAGCATTGTAGCTAGTAAATATTGTGTGTTTGAACAAATACAACAAATAGACAGTTAACCTTTTAACTCTTAGAAAATTTTGGAGAGCCACAATGCCGCAATACAAAGCCCCTATTCGTGATGTTAAATTTGTTATGCAAGAGCTACTAGAATGTGAGACCCACTATCAACATTTGGGTTACCAAGATGCCAGTCTTGATATGGTTGATGCAATTATCATTGAAGCTGCAAAACTAACAGAAGAGGTTGTTGCACCATTAAATCAAATTGGCGATCAACAGGGTTGTACATGGAAAGACGGTGCTGTAACAACACCTGATGGCTTTAAAGAGGCATATGCCCAATATGTAGAAGGTGGTTGGCCGACATTATCTCAATCTGAAGAATTTGGTGGTCAAGGTTTACCACATTCGCTAAATATTAGTATCGCTGAGCTATTTTCCAGTGCCAACCATAGTTTTGCCATGTACCCAGGATTAAGTCATGGTGCATTAGCCACCATTGAAGCCCACGGCACAGAATCACAAAAGCAACAGTTTATGCCCAAACTTGTTGAAGGTAAGTGGACGGGCACCATGTGCTTAACAGAGCCGCACTGTGGCACAGATTTAGGAATGTTGCGCACCAAGGCTGAACTTCAAGATGACGGTAGCTATTCGTTAACTGGCACTAAAATCTTTATTTCAGCGGGTGAACACGATCTGTCAGACAACATAGTTCATATTGTTATAGCCCGTATTCCTGGCGCGCCAGAAGGCAACAAAGGGATATCTTTATTCATTGTGCCTAAATTTAATGTCAATGTTGACGGCACCATTTCAGATAGAAATGGCGTGAATTGTGGCTCAATAGAACACAAAATGGGCATTAATGGTAACGCAACTTGTGTGATTAACTTTGATAGCGCCACAGGTCATTTAATTGGTGAACCTAACCGTGGCCTTAAATGCATGTTTACCTTTATGAATGCTGCCCGTATCGGTGTTGCTAGTGAAGGTGTTGCCGCTGCGGAAGCTTCTTTCCAAGGTGCATTAGCTTACGCCAAAGAACGATTACAGATGCGGTCTATCAGCGGGGTTAAGAATCCTAATGGCCCGGCGGATCCGATTATTGTTCATCCAGATGTACGTAGGATGTTGTTAACTCAAAAGTCTATTGCCGAAGGTGGCCGTGCATTAATTTCATATTTGGCTCAGTTAGTTGATATCGGTCATGCTGAAACAGATGAGGCAATCAAAGCGGATGCTGAAACAAAATTGGCATTATTAACCCCAATAGCAAAAGCCTTTATGACTGAACTTGGTTTTGAATGCACCAGCCTTGGCGTTCAGGTGCTTGGTGGCCATGGCTTTATCAAAGAGTGGGGCATGGAACAGTTAATGCGTGATACCAAAATCAGTTGTATATATGAAGGTACTACTGGTATTCAAGCCTTAGATTTACTTGCACGTAAAATTATTGGCAGCCAAGGCGAAGTGCTAAAACCATTTTCTAAAGATGTGACCGCATTCTGTCAACAAAACATGGACAACCCTTTGATGGCTGAGTTTATTAAACCGATTATGGTTTATGCAAAAGAGTGGCATGAACTTACTGCTTTGATTGGTGCTAAAGCGATGAAGAATCCTGATGAAATCGGTGGTGCTTCAGTTGATTACCTCATGTATGCAGGCTATGTAACCTTAGCGTTTTTCTGGGCAAAAATGGCAAAAGTCGCTCAAGATAAACTGGCTACAGATACAAGTGAAACGGCATTCTATGAAGCTAAAATCAAAACTGCTCAGTTTTATATGCAACGTATGTTACCAAAAGCAAAAGGCCATGCAGCATGCATTCAAAATGGTGTCGACTCAATGATGTCACTAAGCAGCGATGATTTTTCTTTTTAATAAAGTGTAAACGCTGATAACGGCGCCGTGTGTCCTACATCCGGCGCCAAAGAAGCCACCATTGCGCCATATGCCAACAGCGAATACATTTACGAGCACTTAAAATTCTCTCAAGCAGCGAGGTAAATTCGTATTGTTAGCCGAACAGAGTGTGTTGCTGTTTCTCGGCACTCACGGATTACCGACACCGCCGATTTCTAACTCTTCAACCTGAGTTTGGCGGGATTTTGCTGCCCATGACCCCATAGTGTATTTACCAATACGGCCTATCAGCGCATGATTCAGAGAATTGTTGATTCGGTGCCAGTCGGGGTATTGTTTGAAGACAATGGTAAGGGCATTCCCGAGGCGATACTCGATAATATATTTGATCCTTTTTTCACCACCAAGGAGGTGGGTAATGGAGCTGGATTGGGTCTGTCGGTGTCCTACGGTATAGTCAGTGAGATGGGTGGGGAGATCAAGGTGGCCAACACAGGTACTGGCGCCAGAGCCGGATTCGAAATCATTCTGCCCGAAGCATAATAGAGTTAATTTCAGCCCTGATGGTGAAAATCAATTGTGAGGTTTAAAGATAATACTCATGAAAATTGTTGGCAATATTGAGAGTTAAGCCATAGCTCAATGGTCGCTAAGATCCATCATTGAGGTATATTGGCCGCAGACGTAGCGGCCTAAAACAAGGCGCTTTGCGAAGTGATTTCATAGCACCTTATGGAAAATACAGCCCTATTTTGCAGCAACCCGGAGTAAAAATAATTGTTTGACCACTGAAGTGATTCATTTTATTTAACTAGTACCCTTACTGAGACTTGTATAGTGCTCAAGGCCGCTTTACCGCACTGACTTTTATCAAGAGGCGGGATTAAAAATCTAAGCTATGCGCAAATTAAATTCCTATCACTTCGCTACATTCTAACAAAAAGGCGCCATCCAAAGATAAAGCCTTGTTGTTTAGGTAATATACGTTTGCTAAACAAGGATATATTGATAATAAGGATAAGCTTCGGCTATTTTTTATTGCTTACTGCTACAGGGATAGATAACCTATTTCTTTCAAGCTGTTAAGCTTACCCTCTTCTATATCAACTAATATTTAAAATAAACGCAAAGGATGCCAAATGATAAATAACGAAGTAAAACTTTCCTCAATATTAAGTGCTGCTAAAGTGATCCCCCTCGTAGTGCTAATAACGGCTTTAACAGCCTTATTCGGTAGTTGGTATACGATAGATCAAGGAGAGCGCGGAGTCATATTACGTAATGGTAAAATTATAGGCACTGCAGAGCCTGGGTTAGGTTTTAAGATGCCGATGATAGACAGTGTGGTAAAAATATCTACTCAGACTCACACCACAAGCTATCAAGCTTTGCAGGCTTACAGCCGTGATCAGCAGCCAGCAACTCTGCGCGCTTCAGTGACATTCAGTATCCCCCCTGATCAGGTTGAAGCTGTATACGCTAACTTTAAAGGTATTGATTCCTTGGTTGCCCGCCTGCTAGATCGCCAAGTACCAACGCAAGTCGAAAATATTTTCGGTAAATACACTGCCATTTCTGTGGTGCAAGAGCGTATTAAGTTCGGTATTGATGTCACTGAAGCCATTAAAAAGTCAATCAAGGGGCCGGTAGAAATCACCTCAGTTCAGATTGAAAATATCGACTTTTCTAATGCTTACGAAAAATCAGTTGAAGACAGAATGCGCGCCGAAGTTGAAGTACAAACTCAGCTACAAAATTTGGAAAAAGAGCGTGTAAGTGCTCAAATTGCTGTGACACAGGCGCAAGCAGAGGCTGACTCACAATTGGCTCGTGCGAAAGCCGAAGCAGAAAGTATTCGTATTAAAGGTATTGCAGAAGCGACAGCAATTAAGAGCCGTGCTGAAGCATTAGCTCAAAACCAAAACTTAGTTGAATTGACCAAAGCTGAACGCTGGGATGGTAAATTGCCAACAACAATGTTGCCAATGGGCACATTACCGTTTATTGATGCAGTAAAAGCCAAGTAATAATTTGGGATAAAGTGTTGGGCATTTTAGCGACTAATTTGTCCACACTTTATTTGATTTAAGATTGCATATCACTTTACCGTTTGCCAACCAATCGTGATAGAATGCTAGATTATTATTCTGAATGACAAAGCCTCAAAGTATCCCTTTGAAAGAGTAAAACCCAGTCCAACTATCCAAAACACAAAAAACATTTAATAATATTTTTATTCCTTAATAACTTTCTTGTGAGTATTCATGAGGGTAAATGTAATCAAAGATAACTTTGCTTTGGCGATAGTGTTAAGTCTATTAAAGCCAATCACTAATCACATTTAATGCAAGCCAATTACAGTTAATATGAGCAAAAACCATATTTTATGAGGTTTAGTTTTTGTTATGAGCATGTTAGCCTCATTAATGGTGATGATTATATTAACTGTTTGTTAACACCTTGTTGGCTCTGCTAAGATAAAAACAGCAAGTATTATCGATGTTGTATAAGCTAAATAGAAACCTTCAACTCATTTTTGCAGCATTTTTTGCAGCACTTTTTACAGTATTCATTAGTGCACTTATTTCAGGGAATGTGAATGATAAAGCTATTAACACGTTTGAATCAATCTATTGTCAGTCATACTTTGATGGCTGTAGGTGTTCGAATATTATTAGTGATCAGCATGTTAACCACCATTAGCTATTTCCATATCTTCTCCGAAATAGAGTCAACTAAGTTAGCTGAATTTCAATCTTTTACCCAAGAAAGGGTGGCAAGAGAAAGCCAAATTTTTACTCTGGCAGAAGACAACCATAAACTGTTGAAGCAAGATATTCTGAATTCTTATCAACCCTCAAATAAAGCCGCGATGTTGGCCATTTTCGAGCAAGACTTCATTCGTCAAGATGATCATGCTGTGCGTTTTAATCCACAATTATTCGATGCGGATGAACGAGCGGGGGTGTGGATTGCAAAAGATGTCCAATTAACCGAAGAGCTTAAATACCGCGCTAGTTTACTCAATACATTAGTGAGCGATTATGGCAAAAGCTGGCGCAATCGCTTCATTAATACTTATGCTTATGGTACTGAAAACTTTGCCGCTATTTATTGGCCTGAAATTCCTGATTTTACCTATCGATTAGCTGCTGATTTTGATATTCGTTTGGAAGAGTATTTTACCATTTCGATTGAAAAAAATAATCCAGATAAAAAGACAGTTTGGACCGGTGTTTACCTTGATAAGCAATCTGATATTTGGATGGTTTCAATAGAAACGCCTATTTATTATCAGCAGCAACATATCGCTACCATAGGTAACGATATGTCATTGGACGAGTTATTTGTAAGAACGATGAACCAGGCACCTCAAGGAGGATACAACCTGATTTTTCGTCAAGATGGTCGCTTGATTGCTCATGAGAATTACGTTGACCAGTTGAAGGCAGCTGATGGTAACTTTATCATTAACCAAGATGGAGATAGCTCGCTTAAATCCATTTATCAAGCCGTTATCGATGCTGAACCTGAGCAGAAATTGATAGAACTAACTCAGATAGATTCTTATTTACTGGTGAGTAAACTTTCAGGCCCTGGTTGGTATTATGTCAGTGTCATCCCTAAATCGGTTGTCAGTAATGTAGCCTCAAGTACCGCTATTATTGTCTTCATCTCAGGTTTTATTGCACTTGCCATTGAACTGTTAGTGTTGTTCTTTGTAATGAAAAGAAAGATTACTCAACCACTGTCTAAACTTAATCATGCCACTTTAGCCTTATCGCGAGGTGATCAAGCTAAAAAACTGGATCACCTTCGCCCCGATGAGCTTGGCCGTTTAGCCAGTGCATTTAATATAATGAATGAGAATTTAATTAAACGGGATAATCAGCTTGCCAGTGCTAATAATGTGCTTGAAGCGCAGTTGCATCAGATAAAATTAAGCCAACACAGACTGGCCAATGCACAGGCTGCGGCAAGATTGGGCAGTTGGGAGTACGACACGGTAAATAAGCAATTAAGTTTGTCTAATGAGCTGATAAAATTACTTAAGCTAACACCATCCCAAGTGGATACCTTTAATATTGCAGCTTTGCTTGGTCGTGTAGATCAAAGTCTCAACGGTGAAATAGCAGAAGCATTTCAAGCTCTTATCAATCAAGGTGTCGCTTTTAGTTTAAATCATGAATTAGTTAACATTGATAATAAGGATGATCGTTGCTTTGTTCATTTAACAGGACAAGTAGAGCAGGATGGTCAGCGCCTGATAGGAACGGTTCAAGATCTCAGTGAGCAATATAAAGCGGAACAAGCTAAAAAAGAAAGTGAGCAACTCTTTCGTAATGTGTTTCATAACTCCACTATTAGTATGGCCGTAGTGGGGCTTGATGGCGGGATACTAAAAGCCAATAAGACACTCTGCAACACATTTGGCTACTCACATGATGAACTTTGCCAACTCAGTTATATTGATTTACTTCACCCTGACGAGCGTGAATATGGCCTCAAACAATTAGCACTTATTAGCTTAGCGGAGACTAAGTCTTATGATGCAGAGGTCATTTTAATCGCCAAGAATGGCACTGAACTTTGCTGTTACATTAATGCTTTTGTTCAAAAAAATACCGATGGATTAGCTGATTATATTTTTATTCAGTGCATTGATATTAGTTTAAGAAAGCAAGCTGAAGTGAAATTAAATCAATTAGCCTTCCATGATCCTTTGACTAATTTGGCCAACAGAACATTATTTATTGAGTTTCTGACCAAGGCAGTAAAGCAGTATAATCGTAATGAACAATACAAATTTGCTTTGTTGTTTCTTGATTTAGACGGCTTTAAATTAGTCAATGATAGTTTGGGACACCTAGAAGGAGATAAGCTATTAATTGCTATTTCCGAAAGATTGAGACAAGTCATTCGCGACTCCGATATGTTATCAAGGTTTGGCGGCGATGAGTTTTGCATATTGATGGAGTGCTACACTGATGAAGTTCAAGTGATTGAACTTGCTAATCGTATTAACAGGGCGCTCGCAAAGCCTTTTATGTTAAATAATGAATCTGTGATTACCAATGCGAGCATCGGGATTGTGTTAGCAAGTAAAGAACTGATTGATGCGCAAGAATATCTGCGTGATGCAGACAGTGCGATGTACCATGCTAAGCGTGAGGGGCGAGGATGTTATGCAATCTTTAATGAAGACATGCATAGAATGGCTAAAAATCAGCTAAGACTGCGCAATGAGTTGAGTCAGGCACTTGATGAGAAGCAATTTGTTGCTTATTTTCAGCCCACTATTAATACCAAAACCGGAAACATTGCAGGTTTTGAAGCTTTAGTTCGATGGTTGCATCCAACAAACGGATTGATTGAGCCGATAAAGTTTCTTGCTATAGCAGAAGATATGCGAAGGATTGCTGAAATTGATTACTTAGTAATTGACCAAGCATTAGATCAAATAGTCAAATGGCGTAAACAGTTAAATCGAAAAGATTTAACTATTAGCTGTAATGCTTCCAGTGACTTAATTTCAACTTATCACGTAGTGGATAAGTTGAAAGCGCTATTAGACAAACATGGTTTACCTGCTGGTTGTCTTAATATAGAAGTGACTGAAAATGTGTTAATTAATGATCCAGAAACGACCATGAAAATATTGTATCAATTACAAAAGCTAGGCATTAACGTCCATTTAGATGACTTTGGTACTGGTTTCTCATCACTGAGTTATCTACATCGTTTTCCTATTCATAATATAAAAATTGACCGAAGTTTTGTGAGTAGGTTAATGGATAGTGAAAAAGATCATGCCATTGTTGAAAGTATTGTGCTTTTGGCTAATCGTCTTGGGATTGCAGTCACTGCAGAAGGAGTTGAAACTCTGACACAATATCAGACACTACAAAAAATTGGTGCAACCAGAACCCAAGGTTATTACCACAGTAAACCTGTTGATCACGAGTCAGCAACAAAGCTATTGCTTGCTGAACAGGATATTAGCCATTCTTCTAATGGCTAAATTAATAACGAATACTGTGATTAGCTAGATTGATATCTCATAAAGAGGTTATGTAAAGTGTCACTTTAAGTCATTATTTTTTGCAGCGATTTAATCGGTTTACCAGATGATGTTATTTGCATTGGTAATGCTAACGGTTACTTTGTGATTAAATGCAGTCATTAGATTAAGAATATTGCCTGTTTAATGACTTACTTGCTAGCCGATAAAGCCATGTATAAATGCAAAAAAGCATATCAACAATGTAACTATTAGCCGGTTATTTTAGCGATTGAATTATTGACCATTTAACAGCCAGCTTATTTTAGCCTTTGCTACAATATATGGGTTTAAATGAAAATACTTATATTTCGTCCAAGTGTATAAATTAAGCCTTTTTAAAAATATCGTTATTCAATTCCTTTCATAGAATTAAGCAATAATAGCTAACAAGCTTTTTTAGCAGATTTCTCCGCTATTGCTCCAGTTTATAAAGATTACTAAATGCGCTTATACTAACCACTTCATCACTAGATCAGTTTTAAGGACATAAATGACTAAATTAAATTGGGGCATAGTCAGCACAGGCAGAATAGCTGCGTCGTTTTGTCAGGATTTAGCTTTTTCTGCAAACAGTCATTTATATGCAGTAGCGGCAAGACAACAACAAGATGCTGATATTTTTGCAAAACAACATAAGATTATCAAAGCCTATCAGGGATACCAAACGCTATTTGATGATCCCCAGGTTGATATTGTCTATATTGCCACGCCGCATAATTTTCATTTTCAGCAAACCTATGATGCCTTAATGGCAGGAAAGCATGTGTTGTGTGAAAAGCCAATTACAGTTTCGGTTGCAGAATGTCAAATTTTGGTTGAGTTAGCTAAAACGAAGAACCTGTTGTTAATGGAGGCGTTATGGACTTACTTTTTACCCGCCTTACAACATGCTAAACAGTGGATAGATGATGGCCAAATTGGCCAGTTAAAGCATATCAAAGTAGATTTTGGTTATCCCATTCCATTTAATCCCGACGATCGAGCCTATAATCCGCAGTTGGCTGGCGGTTGTTTATTGGATATGGGGATTTACCCTTTAGCAATCGCTAATTACTTTCTTGAAGCAGATATAGACAATCTTTATGTTCAAGCACATTGCTGTGAAACGGGCGTGGAAGATGATGTCATTATCATAGCGAAAAGCGAGCAGGTGATGGTAAGTTTAGCCGCATCATTTCAGTGCCGTTTGTCGAACAATGCGTATTTAATAGGAGATAAAGGTTACATCATTATTCCAGATGCCTTTAGGGCGAGTAAATGTCACTTGTTCCATCTTGATGATCAAGTCGATACCTTTTCTGACAACAGACAATCGCTAGGTTATCATTTTGAAGCAGAAGAGGCTTACAGGCTAATTGAGCAAGGCATATTTGAAAGTAAGGTGGTGTCACATCGACACAGTTTGCTGTTGCAATCACAAATGGCAAGAGTAAAAGTACTGATTAATAATGGTTGATTTTCAAGCTGTTCCCCGGGACATTCAATGACAACTTTCATTGATTTAGTTGTTGTCAGTAAACCTTTGTTAGATCAACAGGTAATAGAAAGGTTTTATACTTTTGCATTTTGTCTTGCCAATCAGGGTTGTTGTTAAGTAATACAATAAGAGGGTTAATTGCCTTAAATTGAGTACTGAGTGCTTTGGGAGCCAGAATATGCCGAGTATATTTGTCGTGAGGCTTGGAAGAGAAGTAAAGTTGTTGATTTTGTTCGAGTAAGCTTTGGTAATAAAGGGATGTTGCTCTCGACACAATAGCAAAATCAAAACGTTTTTTGATAAGCATGTTAATCAGTTGTGATTCGTTAGCAGTATCGACACGAGTCATTAAGCCGTCAGCGACGAGTTTGTCTATAGTGTGATAACGAAAACCCAAGATGCCCCCGACGACTTTACCGTACAAAGCTTGCTTACTGTCAAATTCGACAGGATTAATTAGATGAGAAATTATATCATCTTGATCGCGCATTAGCGGCTCTGACCATAAATAAATTGTTTTATCTTTGTCTTTAAACCAAAAAGGGTTTACGCCGATAACCATACCGTCAAATTTCTGTGTCTCGAGCAAATGATTAAGACGTTTTCGAGGAATGTAAGACACGCTGAAATGGTAATCTTGTTGCTGTTGGTTAAAAAAATGTGCCACATCATAAAGCAGGCCTATTTCATTTTTACTATCAATTACGTAAGGCGGCATATAGTGATAGGTATACAGTGATATATCCTGGCGTGTGTGTTTGCTTGTGGATGTTTCTCCCCACGCACTAAAACAGCTTAATAGTGTTACTAGTAATATAAGTTTCAATCTGCACTCCTTTCCAGCTTGAGTTATTTACATCAATTTATCATCACATCACATAAATCAAGCTCAAAACCAAGCAATCCTATGCCTTGTTTTATACTCGCCTATGGTAACCAAGTTAGCACATTCTAATGTTGTAATTAAACCAAGATATTTTCATAAACAACACTGTTAATCACTAAACTGCGATCCCTAATACATAATCTATCTAGTATTGTTGTTATAACTTAATTTGCAAACCATTTTAAGCAACTAAGCAACTAAGCAACTAACCGCTAGGCTTCTAAGTAATTGACTAATAATAAAATAAGTATTTTTGATATATTAGGATGTCAGTTTATTTTGCAAATAAATGTTTTATCCATAAGAAATTTGGTTAAGCGTTTTACGACTGAATTGACCTTAAATGTCTATTGAGAGGTTTTATGTTATCCCTTTTTACAACATTTGCGGATTGGTTAGCATTCTCACTATTGGGTTTGGTGCCCGGTTCTAAACTCGGTGGTGCGGTTCAGTTTTTTATTGAAGATACCACCAAGATATTCTTTCTGCTTGTGTTGATGATTTATGTCATAGCATTGATCCGTGCCTCACTCAATATTAACCGGGTACGTGATTATTTAGCCTCAAAAAATAAATTTATCGGTTATTTAATGGGGTCAACATTCGGCGCTATTACCCCTTTTTGTTCCTGCTCCAGCATACCTATTTTTCTGGGATTCACATCCGCAGGAATACCTGTCGGTATTACCATGTCGTTTCTCATCACGTCACCGCTTATAAACGAAGTGGCAGTTCTGTTGTTGTTAAGTTTAGTTGGATGGCAAATAACTGTTATTTATATCCTAGTAGGTGTGGCAATAGGCATTGCAGCGGGGATGTTTCTTGATCTCATTCGGGCTGAAAAAATGTTACAGCCATTTGCTCTTAAGGCATATCAAACCGCAAGTCAGCCAGATAGCCCGCAGAAAACTCATGCTAAGTTGACGTTTAAAGCACGGCACGATTTTGCCAAAGCGGAGTTGTTAGATATTTTAACTCGGGTATGGAAATGGGTTTTTATTGGGGTAGGATTAGGCGCTGCTTTACATGGTTTTGTCCCCGACTTGTGGTTTGCTGCCAATTTAGGTAGCGGCCAATGGTGGTCTGTGCCCATGGCGGTGTTAGCTGGCATTCCTCTGTATTCAAATGCAACTGGGATTATTCCAGTTATGGAAAGTTTAATCATTAAAGGGCTTCCACTTGGTACAACATTGGCATTTTGTATGAGTACCGTTGCTGCAAGCTTTCCTGAATTTATCTTGTTAAAGCAAGTCATGACCTGGAAGTTACTGACTATCATTTTTATGCTTTTACTCGTTTCATTCACTCTTGTTGGGTGGATAATTAATGTTATTTATATCTAATGGGAGTCTTATGAAAAAAATTGAAGTGCTTGGCAGCGGATGTGCAAAATGTGTCAAAACGGCAGCATTAATTCAGGCAGTTGCAGATGATTGTGGCGTGACAGTTAGCGTGGTTAAAGAGCCCAGTCTTGAGATATTACTTAAACATAATGTAATGAGTACGCCCGCGGTTGTAATAGATAATCAATTAGTGCACTCAGGGTCTGTACCGGATAAAGACGCGGTTCAGAAATGGTTGCTGAAATAGACTCGCGGTAATGGTCGCCTTAAATAGATTTACAAAGCCATATGCAGGTTTAATAATTAGGGGTGGTGAGTTTACAAGCGTAAAAGCCTTAATGATTTATTTATCTTATACTTGTTTCTTTAATGGTTCCATCAGTAGAATGTCAAATCTATAACGGGTTCATTATTAAGTCGGAGTTTTCATTGAGGTTTATATTCATATTAGTCTGCAGCCTTTTACTGTTGTTTATCATTATTGCGATTATTTTTTTCTCAATTAATCGTGTTCCTGACCGTTCTGTTGAGCAACTTAAGCCACAATGGGCACAACATCCGTCACAGTTTATTGATATCTCGGGTATGCAGCTTCACTTAAGGGATGAAGGGCCACGTGATGATGCGATCCCCATAGTGCTGTTACATGGTACAAGCTCATCGCTTCATACCTGGGATGGCTGGGTTAATGCGTTAAAAGATGATCGTCGTGTTATTCGTTTTGACTTACCCGCCTTTGGGTTAACAGGTCCAACACTTGACAATAACTACAGTATTGAAAATTATTCCCGTATTGTTATCGAGGTGCTTGATAAGCTCAAGGTCGACCGTGCTATTTTGGTTGGTAATTCTTTAGGAGGGTATGTGTCGTGGGCCACAGCTGTCTTTTATCCTGATCGCGTTGCGCAGTTGGTGTTGATTGATTCCAGTGGATATCCATTTCAAGCAGAGTCTATTCCAATAGGCTTTAGAATTGCGAGTACGCCGATTTTAAATAAACTCATGCAACAAGTGCTACCAAGGGGACTTGTCGAAAGCAGTGTTAAAAATGTTTATGGTAATCCAGATCTGGTTTCCCCTGAACTAGTGGACCGATATTTCGATCTTACTACCCGAGCTGGCAACAGGCAGGCTTTAGCCGACCTGTTGCCAAAACTCCGTTCTGGTCAGCTAGTATCGCGATTATCTGAGCTTAAGCTGCCCACACTGATTATTTGGGGTGAGCAAGATAGGCTTATTCCGCCTGAAATTGCAGACCAATTTCACCACGACATTATTGGTAGCCAACTAGTGCGCTATAACGAACTTGGTCATGTTCCTCAAGAAGAAGATCCGCTTAAAACAGTTAAAGCTTTCAAAGCGTTTTTAGCGCAACAACCAAAAGTGAATCGTTGAATATAAGTCGTTTTTTGAATTGTTGTTTGTCATGACTATGAATTAAATAATGCATTAATGTTAACAGAGTAGATGTTTTATGCGGCTAGATAAATTTGTACTTAAAAGTACATTGTTAACTAAAGCTCAGGTCATTGAGCAGATTAGTCTGGGCAATGTCTTGGTTAATGACCAGGTTAATACTGACATAACGAGCCAGGTTCATGAGAATAACCTGATTCAATTAAATGGGCTCACACTTACCACAAGGCCATTTCGTTATATGCTGATGCATAAACAGGCTGACACGATTTGTTCTAATGCCGATGGCCATTATCCGTCGTTACTCAATAGCATCGATGTTGCCCATAAAGACGAGCTGCATATAGCAGGGCGCCTAGATGCAGATACCACAGGCTTAGTGTTGATAACCGATGATGGTCGTTGGTCATACAATATTACTCGACCAGAGTGTGTTTGCCGTAAAGTGTATCGAGTGCAATTAGTTAAACCTATTAACCATGATGTAATAGCCTTGTTTAAAAAAGGCTTGTTGTTACAAGGTGAAAGTAAACCAACGTTACCTGCCGAACTGGTTATTATGAGTGATACGGAGGTGCTGTTATCGATTACAGAAGGGCGATATCATCAAGTTAAAAGGATGTTTTTTACCATAGGCAATCGCGTTAACGCCTTACATCGTCAACAAGTAGGTAATGTGCTGCTTGATATGCCCGTTGGCAAGTGGCGAGACTTAACAGCAGACGAAGTGAGATCGTTTCAATAAGTAAATCAAACTGAAATGCAGCTAAATAAAATGTTAAAAAGGCTTTACCTGCGAAGGTAAAGCCTTTTTGCTGAGCGGTATACTTGTTATCAAAATTCAGGTTAACGCGAACAAAATTAACCTGCGGTTATAACCCTTGTTGGTATTGGGCATTGGTTGAAATACTGACCAACTGCTTAAGGCTAGTTTTCGATTCAGTAATACCTTTTAGCACGTTTTCAAAATGACTAACTAATTCCACTTTATCTATCTTAGCTTTAGAACCTGAACCTATGTCGGTTAAGTCGATAAAGAACTCATCAAACAAATGCGATAAGTCTTCAACCGCGTCAATGTTTAAAAATTGTTCGTGGTTATAAATACTTGGGTAACCACCTTTTTGTTTATCAACCGCAAATGATATGCCTTTAACATTGGTGATCGTAGTGGCCTTTTCACATTTAAGCATGCAGCCATCTTCAATACTGGGCTTGTTACAGCCAACCGTTTGCTGGAAAAAGCACTGTCTGCTGGTCATCATCAAAATAGGGTGGTAAATGCTGTAAAGCATTTTAAAGTTTTTTGGTCTGGCTATATTCTTAATTTGGTTGCGGTTTATTTCATTTGAAATAAATGCGCCAGCGCAATTCAGTCTCTCTTGCAATGTTAACAAAGCATAAGAGTTGGTGGTATTTAAAAACGGCCCAGCAATCCACTCAATCCCCATATTGGTTGCAATAAATGCCACGCCGGTATTGTTACTGACTATGCGTTTAGGTTTTACGGTTTCTAACAATCTAACGGATTCAAGATAATCTTTACCAATTAACACTGCCGGAAACCACGGAATTAACCTTGGGTTACGTAAAAATATATCAATGTACTTATTGTCATTAACTTTAAAGCTTTCAGGCAATTTAAAGTAAATGTCAGCATCGGTGACGTCACATAAATCAACATCTTTTTCATCACAAATAAGCAATGACAATGTTGGCTGGCTACTTAATTTGGGGTGATGGGTCAATGGCGGTAAGGTTACCGCGCCTATGTATTCTCTTTGTGTCAGCTTGAACAGCAGTTGGTTTTTCATCTGCGTTAGTTGGCTAAAAGGAATGCTTAAGTCATTCTCTAACCCATCAAAATTAAACGGTAATAACTCAAATTCACTTTGCTTAAGGCTTTTAAAGCGTTTTACTATTGCCGCTTCGTCAATACGTGAATCTGTTGCTAATGTTAGTGTTACTGCCGATTGAATTTCAACTGTGGTGTCTTTTGTGACAGCAGTAATGGTTAAGGGCTCGTTTAGCTTACCTGAGAAACGCAGTGACAAGCTGACTTTTTCAATGCTCAGTTGGCTGACCTTGTCGGCTACCAGTGACACGATGGCATCTTTGTCTGATGACAGTGTTTGCTGCGCCTCTTGAATTTGCACCACTGAAATGGCATTACTTTTATCGTTGGCATGTTTAAAGCTGTTATCGCGTGGATTGTCGATAAACATGTCTTTAGTCAGGTTGCCCTTCAAAAAAGAATTAGTAAAATCACGGTTAAACACTTTATAAAGATTTGAGTCATCTGACAGTAATTTGCCTGATTCAACAAATTGATCAATCTGCTTACGCCAGCTATCGACAACAGTATGAACATATTGTGCGCCTTTAATACGGCCCTCAATTTTTAATGAATCAACTCCGGCGTCCACTAACTCAGGCAAGTCAAAATAAGCAGAATTATCTTTAAGGTTTAGTGGGAACTTATTGCCCGCTGCAGTTATGTCGTATTCATCTCGACACGCTTGACTACAACGGCCACGGTTACCCGAATTCCCTACACTGACAGAGCTTGAATAGCACTGGCCAGAGAAGGCGATACACAGCGCCCCATGCACGAAGACTTCGGTTAGTACATCTAAATCATGTGCATAACGGGTCAGGCTTTTTATTTCAGCTAGGTTCATTTCGCGCGACAAATTAACACGGGTTGCGCCCACTTTGGCTAAAAAGCCAATTTGGCCTTCATTGTGGGTGGTTAACTGTGTTGACGCGTGTACCAGTAAGCTGGGGAAGTGTTTATTGACTAGGTGAAACAAAGCCAAATCTTGAACAATAATGCCATCTATTCCGGTATTGACCAGTTGATTAAGCAGTTTAACCAAGGTCGGAATTTCGTTTTCAAGAATGACGATATTCATGGTCAAAAACACTTCGCACTGATATCGATGGGCTAGCGAAATAACACCAATGAGATCATTAAAGGAAAGGTTGGCGGCGCGGTTACGCGCATTAAAGGTTTCTAAACCACAATATACCGCGTTTGCGCCAGCAATAATGGCTGCTTTAATTGCATCTACATCCCCGCCTGGTGCGAGTAATTCGATTTTTCTATTCATGATACTTTCGCTATTTGGGTTGATGTTGCTTAAAAGAAACAGGCGTTAAAGCCAATTAAATGCCAACTATTGTTATTCTGTGACTATTTTGTGGGTCTTGTTCACGCTTAGCAAAACGGTTAATCAATATGAATTATCAATACGAGTCAGTGTTATGTGTTAACGGATAAACACTCATGTGCTAAACGAGTGGATAAATAAAAAGGCCCTCATCAAAGCTGTGATTTAGTCTCCCATAGTTGGGTATCACAATGAAGGCCTTAATTTATCGCGTCAATTTGTGTTTACAAAGGCGGTTGACTTGCAAGGTACTCATCAAATGTACCGTGGAAGTTAACCAATTTTTTATCTTTTACATCAATAATACGTGTCGCTAGTGATGATACAAACTCACGGTCATGGCTGACAAATATCAATGTGCCTTCAAATAATTTCAATGCTTGATTCAGCGCTTCAATTGCTTCCATATCCATGTGGTTAGTTGGCTCATCCATTACCAATACGTTAACGTCCATCATCATTAACTTACCGAATAACAGGCGATTTTTTTCACCACCAGAACAGTTACGCACTTTTTTATTCGCGTCATCTTCAGTAAATAATAAACGACCTAACATACCACGTACCATAAGGTCATTGTGTTTAGGTGTGCGCCATAATGACATCCAGTCAAATAAAGTCATGTCATTATCAAAGTCTGCACTACTGTCTTGCGGACAATAACCAATCGCAGCATTTTCAGACCATTTCATGCGGCCATGGTTATGTTTAATTTCTTCAACTAAACAACGAAGTAAGGTTGTTTTGCCTACGCCGTTTTCACCAATAATAGCCAGTTTTGAACCTGCGTCTAAAATAAGATCGCCATGTTCAAATAATACTTCATCAAAACCATGGCCGAGCTCTTCTAACACTAACGCCTGGCGATGTAGCTTTTTACATTCAGTAAAGCGAATAGATGGGGTGATACGGCTTGATGATTTAACATCATCTAACTTAATTTTGTCCATCTTCTTGGCACGAGAACTAGCTTGTTTGGCTTTTGAAGCGTTAGCACCAAAGCGGTTAACGAAGTCTTGTAACTCGTCTATCTCAGCACTCTTTTTTGCATTCCCGGCCAGAAGCTGTTCACGCAATAAACTTGACTGTGCTAAGAAATATTCGTAGTTACCTGGGTAAATACGCAGTTCGCCATAATCAATATCTGCCATATGAGTACAAACAGAGTTTAAAAAATGTCTGTCGTGGGAAATAATGATCATGGTGCATTTGCGTTTGTTTAATTCGTTAGCAAGCCAACTAATGGTGTGAATGTCTAAATTGTTGGTTGGTTCATCAAGTAACAATATGTCTGGGTTGGCAAACAGTGCCTGTGCCAATAACACACGTAGTTTCCAACCTGGAGCAACCTGTGCCATCAAACCATAATGAAACGATTCTTCAATGCCTGCTTCTAATAGGATTTCACCAGCACGACTTTCTGCACTGTAACCGTCCATTTCAGCAAATTGGCTTTCTAAGTCGCCGACGCGCATGCCGTCTTCGTCACTCATTTCTGCTTGAGCATAAATGCTGTCGCGTTCTTGTTTCACTTTCCATAATGCCACGTCACCCATGATCACCGCGTCAACAACGCTATAATTCTCAAAAGCGAATTGGTTTTGGTTCAATGTACCCACTTTTAAACCTGGCGAAATAGAAACATTGCCAGATGTAGGAGTCAGTTCACCACTGAGAATTTTCATGAATGTGGATTTGCCACAACCATTAGCACCAATCAAGCCATAACGATTGCCGTGGCCAAATTGCGCCGAAATGTTTTCAAACAACGGCTCTGGGCCAAACTGCATAGTAATATTTGCGGTAGAAATCAAAACATGTATCCAATTGAGTAATTACAGAATATTGATCGACAAAAAAGCGATAATCGGCTTTAGTGAGAATAAGACTGACTTGAGTGTATTAGTAGGCGCCGAATTATACAGGGAAGTAGTCAATTGTCGATTTATAATGCGATCTAGTTTGCATTATGTGGATGTGTTTAGCGGTTTATTTGGTTTATGGGATGATATATTTGCGATAAATTAGCAATGTGTTAACTTTCAGCTGAATACTTGGAGTTAACCTAGTTAAACAAAGCCGGATGTTACTGATTAATAATGCCGTGTGATTCAATATTTATAGTGAGATTAACCCATTTCTGTTAGCGTTTAATCTTGTACCACTTTAACTCAGTTAAGCCTAAGTAGAACGTTATGTCTAAAAATACCTTGCCTAAATCTGTCATTGCTAAGATTAGTGCTCCGACTCTTTTATCTGAACACTTAGTTATCCGTCGCTTTATAACGTCTGATTTAGTGGTTTTTGCTGAATATCGAAATGTTGCCGACATCGCCAAATATCAAAGCTGGACTGCATACAGTTTAGATGATGCTAAGCAGCTGCTGGCAAAAACGGATTATACTGATTTTGCTGTGCCAGGTCATTGGTATCAACTGGCGATTGCTGATCTATTAACGGATCAAATACTGGGTGACTTAGCGGTAAATTTTATTGATGAACAACAGGTTGAAGTGGGCTTTACCGTAGCGCCACAACACCATAATCAAGGCTTGGCAACACAAGCATTACAGCGTTTATTAGAGTATTTATTTACTGAGTTGAGGCTACATCGTGTTATTGCAATTACTGATTGTTTAAATAAAGCCAGTATAGCAGTGTTAGAAAAAGCCAATTTTCGACAAGAAGGCCATTTTAAGCAAAATGTGATGTTTAAAGGGAAGTGGGGCGATGAATACCTGTATGCCATGCTAGCCAGTGAATTTAGTCATAGTTAAGCCAATTGGGTTATTATCTTCTTTTGGGCTCATTAACAGAATCACGCAATAAGTAATAACATGGCTTGTAATCAATGTGATGAATCAATTTTTATACAAAAACTGGGCCGGTGTTTCATGTGCATGGCACAGTTAACTGTGCTATCTGTTATTGGTTGGACATTATGGTGGGGGTTTTATGCAGAACAGCCAACTAAGGTAGATTCGATAGCCTTGCTTTTTTTCTGTTCAGCTTTCAGTGCGCTATTGTTACTGCACCTGCTTTTTTTAGCTTATTATGAAATTAAAAAACGCTTCAAGTGAATTGCTGATACATAGGCTTAAAGGCTGTAAGTTTGCACGTTATCTTGTGTCGTCATATCAGCTTGATATCTGTTTTGAACTCAGCTTATTGCAATAGAAAATGTAAATAACTCAATATTAAAAGTAAACTCAAAAATACACTGGCAATACAAAGCTTATTTGCGTTTTTGCCATTTAAATAGTATTGAATATTTCCATAAACTATTAATAATCAAATAACCAATTGCAGCAAACACAACGCCTAATACAAAGCAGCCAAGTAAAAAGGGTGGGCCAATAGTCGATATCGATGTTTCTACCCATTGCCAACTTGCTTCAAATTCAAAGGGCAACTTTTCAACCCCGAGTAATTTCACACCTAATAAATAGGCCATGTAAAACATAAATGGCATAGTGATCGGGTTGGTTATCCACACTAAAGCGACCGCAATTGGAATGTTAACGTTAAATAAAATTGCCAAGCCAGCAGCCGCGACCATTTGAAATGGCATAGGCATCCAGCCAATAAATAATCCAACCGCAAAAGCCCCAGGGGCTGATTTACGATTCAATACCCACAAATTGGGTTTATCCAATAATTTACCAAACACCCGCAAATATTTATGCTTTTTCAGTGTTTTTGGATCTGGCATAAATTTTTGTATGAATTTTTTTGGCATCTTAAGTGATTACTGTCTTTACTAGTACCCTATGAATCGATTTATTTTCGGCTTCTGTATCAGTAGCCTCATTGGATTACTTTGGCCTGTAATCCCATCGCTATGGTGTTTACCTATTTGGTTACTCTTGGCTTTGGTCTGCCTTTTCAAAACACCTAGATTAAGCGGTGCATTTTTTGCTGTTTTTTGGATAAGTATCTATTTCTATTCGTTAGACTTTCAGCCAGAAGTTACACCAAAAACTAACAAAACCTTTACAGCGGAGATAGTATCACTAGTAAATCATAACCGCGACTGGATAAGCCTTGATGTGCGTGTAATTGAACCAAAATTAACCAATATTAATATATTTGGTTTATTTAAAACCATAACAGGCGATCAAATTTACCGTTTAACCTGGCAACAAGCACCAAAAGTAGAACTAGGCCAAATATGGCAGTTTGATTCAAAATTAAAGCCTATTACCAGTATAGCTAATCAAGGCGGCTTTAATCAGCAAAGGTATT
Source organism: Shewanella glacialimarina (assembly GCF_020511155.1). Classification (NCBI taxonomy): domain Bacteria; kingdom Pseudomonadati; phylum Pseudomonadota; class Gammaproteobacteria; order Alteromonadales; family Shewanellaceae; genus Shewanella; species Shewanella glacialimarina. The sequence continues at coordinate 2,071,648 of NZ_CP041216.1, forward strand.
ATATTAATCGCCATATTGTTGCAAAAGGGCGAGTCAAACAGGCTGATTTGTTATCGTATCAACCGTCTTTACGCCAGCGTTGGTTAACTGAATTTGCTGCCATTACCCCAAAGATAACTAATGGTGATCTGCTACTGGCATTACTGTTTGGTGATAAAAGCCAAATATCTGATCAGCGCTGGCAACAATTACGTCAAACCGGTACAGGTCATTTAATTGCCATTTCTGGATTACACCTGTCAGTGGTGTTTGGTTTAGTATTCGGCTTATTCTTTGTCATACTAACCCGGGTTAAGCTGGCGCAAATCGTTATGGGCAAAGTCAACTTGCAGTATGGCATGTTTGCGGTTTATTTAGCATTAACCGTAGCAGCATTGTCAGCATTGGGTTACGCCTATCTTGCTGGCTTCGCCGTTGCAACTCAGCGCGCCCTGTTTATGCTGATATTTTTGGTACTGTTTAGCGTGTTAAAACAGCACTACAGTGTTTGGCAACGACTAATGTATGCCTTGGCAGGGGTGTTGTTTATTGACCCTTTATCAATGCTTAGCGCAGGTTTTTGGCTATCTTTTATTGCACTGGCCATTATCTTGCGCTTTGTTGATACCTCAGTAAGTCATGCTAAAAAAGTATCCACAGATCATCATTGGCGACAAAAAGTGACAGGCTACATCGGGTCCTTGTGGTCAATTCAGTGGCGATTAGCCTTAGGCCTAGGCTTATTGCAAGCACTGTTGTTTGGCACCTTATCCATTCACAGTATCTGGATAAACCTTATCGTTGTGCCCTGGTTTAGTTTATTGGTGATCCCCATTGTATTGGGAAGTTTTTTAGTCTGGATGATGTTAAGCCCCTTGATACACTCCAGTGCCCTAGTGAGTCTATTCCAGTTTTCAAGTGCCAATGAACTTAGCTTTGATAGTGTCTTATTTATTGTGGCAGACAAACTACTCGTCCCTTTTAGTCAGCTATTAACTTGGTCTAGTGACTTTAGCCACAATGTTGTTTACGTGAGTGAATCATGGGTTGTGGCCGGTATATTTAGTTTGCTGGGATGGACATTATTGTTGACATTTCGTTGGTCATTTAGCCGTTTACTTACACATTCATTTAATGGCATGAAATCAATATTCAATAAACACAGTCAATCAACTCAGATGGCTAAAATTGATCATCATGCAATCATATTACTCGTCGCTTTAGTGATGAACTTGCCGTTAATGCAATTGGCTATTAGCAAAATGTTGCAGATGGGCAATACAGGCGATCAACGTCTGGCCTTTAACTTAAGTGGGCCAATTTATCTTCATGTATTAGATGTGGCACAAGGTTCAGCCATCGTACTTCAACAACAACACCGAGCCATCATTTATGATACAGGCGCCGCCTTTGGTGATTTTAGCTATGCTGAAAGGGCAATATTGCCTTTTCTTCAGGCAAGGGGTATCACCCAGTTAGATTATATTGTCATAAGCCACCATGATAATGATCACAGCGGTGGGGTAATGCCGATTTTAACGGCATTTCCAAATGCTCAGTTAATTGCCGATAATAGTAAGGCATTAATTAATCAAGCAGCTGACTTAGCAGACATTAATGTTAGTGACTGTAATCCTGTATCATGGCATTGGGGAAGTGTGCAAATATCCATCTTGGCAGATCATTTAGGCTCAGATAAAGATAACAATCAATCCTGCGTAATGATGCTGCATATCGAATTTGAGAATGATCACCTTCAAACTGTTGAACAAGGTGCAGACCATCCCGGTAAAGGTGATCGAAAGTCTATACTTCCACACGAGTCAACCACGAAGGCTTTTGCCGTATTGCTGACGGGTGATATTGAGGCACAAAGAGAGCAAAGTTTAATATCAAACAAGCAGCAGATAGATGCTGATATTGTGTTTGTCCCGCACCATGGGAGTCGCACTTCATCAACAGATCAATTTATTGATGCCGTGTCACCACAATTAGCCATAGTAAATGCAGGTTTTAATAATCAATACGGATTTCCTAAATCAGAGGTGATGGCGCGGTATCAACAGCGTGACATCAATACTCTGATCACGGGCGAGCAAGGTCAAATTAGTATTAAATTTCAACACGCTGGTTATAAAGCAAGCACTTATCGCAACGATTTAGCGCCATTTTGGTATAACCGTTTGTTTAGATTTGGCCAGATAGTTAAAGCAGAGTAGAATGTCATCCATGTTTGTCAGTCAAGAATTATATAAATGTCGTCATACTCTGATAATGAAATGTGGAGCGTTTTTAAACGCTTAATGATTTATGTTTTACCGATGAAAGCCATGTTTATTATGGCGGTATTGGCCTTGCTTACCTATGGCGCTGTCGATGCCGGTTTTATTGCGTTTATTAAACCTTTTATTGACCAAGGCTTTGCCTCAACGGCCACTACAGTCGCTGGAGTAGAAATTCCTTCGCACGGTGGCTTTAACACCGACAATGACATCATGCGTATGGCTCCGTTTGTGGTGATCGGCATGTTTACTTTGCGCGGTTTGGCTAACTTTGTCTCAACCTATTGTGTTTCGTACATGAGTGCACAACTCATCATGGACATGCGTCAGCAGGTTTTTGAGCACTACCTACATTTACCTGTCAGTTACATTGACCGTGAAAACAGTGGCAACCTTATTTCTCGTGTCACCTTTGATACCGAGCAAATTGCCCGAGCATCAGGCAGTGCGCTTATTTCTATTGTCCGAGACTCAATGACAGTTATCGGCATGTTAGCCATCATGTTTTATTTCTCATGGAAATTATCACTGTGTATTTTGGTAATAGGCCCATTAATGGGCGTAGTCATCAGTGTGGTTAGCAAGCGTTTTCGTAAAGTGTCTAAACAAATTCAATCCGCAATGGGCGGAGTAACAGCCACAACCGAGCAAATGATCAAAGGCCATAAAAATGTGCTGTCATTTGGTGGTCAAAAAACTGAAATGGCGCGTTTTTTTAAAGTGAATGACAGTAATCGTCATCAAAATATGAAGCTAGCAGTAGCGCAGTCAGTTAGCCAACCGTTAATTATGATCATTGGCTCATTCGCATTAGCATTTGTGCTGTATGCTGCCAGTTGGGACAGCATGAAGGCAGAGCTAACGGCCGGTACCTTCACCGCCATTTTAGGCGCAATGATGGCCATGTTACAGCCAATTAAAAACTTAACCCGAGTCAATGCTGAATTTCAGCGTGGTATTGCAGCCTGTACCACCATTTTTGAATTATTAGATACCCCAGTAGAACCCGATACCGGCACCCATAGCGTTGATCGTGTTAAAGGACATTTACAATTTAATAGCGTCAGCTTTAGCTACCCAGAACAAGATAGAAAAGCCCTAGATCAAATTGAGTTTGATGTTAAACCGGGCAAAACAGTCGCCCTAGTCGGTCGTTCTGGTTCTGGTAAGTCGACTATCGCCAATTTAATCACCCGTTTTTATGGTGGTTTATCAAATGGTGATATTTTACTCGATGGCACCAGCATTTATGATTACCAATTAAAAAGCCTTCGTAATCAAGTGGCATTAGTGTCTCAGCAAGTCACTTTATTCAATGACACCATCGCTAACAATATAGCCTATGCTTATCCCGGTGAAGCAACCCGTGAACAAATAGAACAAGCTGCAGAGCTTGCATACGCCATGGAGTTTATCAACACCTTGCCTGATGGGTTAGACACCCAAGTCGGGGAGAATGGGGTATTGTTATCTGGCGGCCAGCGTCAGCGTATCGCTATTGCCCGTGCCATGTTACGTGATGCACCGGTATTGATTTTAGATGAAGCAACCTCGGCATTGGACACAGAGTCTGAAAAAGCGATTCAAAAAGGTTTAGACAACTTACGCCATAACCGAACCTCAGTGGTTATCGCGCATCGTTTATCAACCATTGAATCGGCCGATGAAATTTTGGTCATCGATCAAGGTAAAGTTATCGAGCGCGGCGTACATAAAGATTTGATTACCCAAAACGGGGTGTATGCCAACTTGTATCAAATGCAATTTAGCAGCTAGGTTTATATCCGAATGCAAAAATGGATAAATCAAATTTGGTATCAAGGCCACTGGGCAAGGTGGCTTTTACTGCCTTTGTCGGTACTGTTTGCGTTAATTAGCAGTATCAGGCGCTTATTGTTCAAATTGGGCTTCAAAAACATCACCAAATTACCTGTGCCTGTGGTTGTAGTAGGTAATATTACCGCCGGGGGTAGCGGTAAAACCCCAACGGTGATTTATTTAATCAACTTATTACGAGCCAATGGTTTAAAACCTGGCGTTGTAAGCCGTGGTTACGGGGCGAATATTGATGGTGTAATCAGTGTCACTCAGTCAAGCAAAGCGGTTGATGTGGGTGATGAGCCATTAATGATTGTCAATCGCACCCATGTACCTATGGTGGTTGGTAGTCAACGCGTATTAGCCGCGCAAAAATTACTAGCAGATTTCGATGTTGATGTGATCATTTGTGATGATGGTTTACAGCACTATGCCTTAGGGCGTGATATTGAAATAGCCTTGGTAGATGGTGCACGCCGTTATGGTAATCAATGTTTATTACCCGCAGGACCATTAAGAGAAGGTTTGTGGCGTTTAGATAATATCGATTGGATTATCAATAATGGTGGCCCGCTATTAACAAAGTCTCAAGGGCCGGAAGAACAGCTGATGCAATTAGTACCAGCGCCATTATGCCGAGTTAACACACAGCTGTTTGATAAAACCTTAGTCGCAGACTTGTTTGATACAGAGGCATCAATCATTGAACAACCTATTGTGGCGATAGCAGGTATAGGTAATCCACAGCGTTTTTTTGATAGTTTGATACAACAAGGTTATCAACTTAAGCAGACCGTGGCGTTTGCCGACCATCAAGCTTACGATCAACAACGGCTAATTGCTCTATCAACACAAACCACCTTGTTAATGACCGAAAAAGATGCGGTTAAATGTCGCGATTTTGCATTACAAAACTGGTGGTACATGCCAGTAAATGCGAAGCTAAGTGAACAATTTGATATTCAGTTTATGAGTCGAGTGACTCAACTTATTCAACTTAAAAAGGAAATCTAAATGGCTTTTGATAAAAAGTTACTTGATATTATCGCTTGCCCTGTGTGCAAAGGTAAACTGGAATTTGACAAAGAAGCCCAACAGCTAATTTGTAAGTTTGATAAAATAGCCTACCCGATTAATGATGGTATTCCAGTGTTACTGGAGAATCGAGCTACGCCATTGGTGGCGGCAGGTTAAAATCGATATTAGATTTAATATCATGATTAATTCATTTACTCCCTAATATGATCGTTTAGTTTTAACATTTAGATAAAAAGTCCAGGGAAAGTTAGGTTAACATGGCTTGGACTTTTGTTATTAAATCGGCAAGTTGCACAGCAAATCACCATTTAGTCATGTTAAGGTAATTTTTACTTGCAAGCGTTAGCCAACGCCCTTACTATGGCGACCGCTTTGTTAGGAAAGCAAAGTCTGTACACCCGTAGCTCAGTTGGTTAGAGCACTACCTTGACATGGTAGGGGTCGGTGGTTCGAGTCCACTCGGGTGTACCAATTTAATCTTATCCAATTTCCAATATACACCCGTAGCTCAGTTGGTTAGAGCACTACCTTGACATGGTAGGGGTCGGTGGTTCGAGTCCACTCGGGTGTACCATATCTTGTTTATCCTTTCCTCTCTATCTGTAATAAAGTCCCTTGTTTTAAACTATACCAATAGTTTGTTACCACTTTTAAGCGTGATGTTTTTTATGCTGCAATTTTCGATGTGATTATTTATTTGCCACTTAACTCTAGTCATTCAAAGTGATTAAGGCGCGGATATTAGTCTCACTGCGTCGATTGATGAACCGCCCCAAACGTATTCGTAATGTGATGATTGTACAATCTCTTCGACGCATCTTGGAGTGAATAGCGCGTAGCAAGCCGTTAATGGGTTTCTTACCGACGTATAATGAATGCCTTCAATTGCAGATTTTCGCTGCTGTGCTCCAAACTGCTGTGCTTCGCTATAATTGGTTTGGTGGTAAATAGGCGACTTTGACATGGCTTCTAAACTTGTCACTGTGCTGTCAGTTAATGTGGCAGTAAATACACAGCGTAAACCTCGCATGATAATCGTATCATAATGAACCCCTTTGATAGCCATTAGCATTTTTTGTTGATGATATTTTGTTTCAGCAATAGCTGTGTCGATATCATTGGCAAGATAAAGCACCCCGAACGAGCCATTAGAGAAACGACTGCCATCTTTATTGATGTGGGTAAAAGGGGCTGTGGCGTATGAGCAGCCATTAATACCAAAAGGTATATCAGCCTTATTGACTAAATCAATATGGCCAAGCTGATCCAGTAACCTTGGATTGGTTAGACTTTGTAACGCAAAAATAGTATCAAAATCTTCGACAGAAGCGACGTCATCAAACATCGAAATGGGTGGAAACTTTGAATTGATAAGCCTATATACAACCTGATGCTCAACGGTTGATATTGTCGTCATTACCAGCCACCACTTCGCATGCTATCCACACGACTAAATACTTCATGCAGTTCAGGAAAACCTCCACCTTTTATAATATCCAGAGGTTTACGCCCCTCAAAATAAGGATTGGCGTTTTCCATTTGCATAAAGCCATATACGTTTTCAGTGTTAGAGAAATACATTCTAAGTGCTGCGTGAATGTTCAGTATGTAACTAATGCGTGTTAACTGATCTTTGTCGAGCACGAATTTCGCCTCTGGCTTTTTAAATGCAAAGTAAGAAGAGCGAGGTAAACGTAAAATATTGAGCATATCTTTTGGTGCACAGCCCCATTTTTCTAGAATAGTTACAGCGGCACTAAAACCCACTTTTGAGGTCTTTGCATCTGCAAAATCAATGTTTGATGTATTGGTATTGTATGCAGTCATAACAATTACTCTCCGTTTTACATTTAAGCTAAAGTCTTAACAGGTGTTTATGCTAGCTATATTAGCACCATATGTGTCTTATTTTAGACCTATATTTATTTTTAGTCTAATTTAAGATTAAGATTGTTATTAATAGGTACCCTGATGCGATTGAGTCTGTAGAGTCTAAATGAGGTTAACACTGGTAAAAATAGCCTTAGGGAAGGACTTTATCGTAAGAGAGTGGTAGATGGTGCTTAAAGCCTGCATAAACAAACTTGAACTTGAACATGAGCTTGAAGGCAGAGAAGTTGAATGAGCGTATAAGATAATTAAGGTGGAATTATGACTTACTGATACTTAATTGATATTTAGGTATCTGATAAATAGAAAAAAGCAGAATAATGTCATAAACATTATTCTGCTTAGTGATGCTAACTATGATGTTAGCTAAGTCGTATTAAAGACTTATAGCGCGAAAGTACGTGATACAGAGATCACTGCGCGGGTATCACTTGCATCGCTATCTAGGCTGGTATCTTCTACTGCTAGGTTAAAGTCGAAACCTTCCCAGCTTGTCATGTATTCTGCACGATAATGGTTGTAAGAAGCATCGTCGCCCCATGCCCATTTGTCTTCGTCTTGCGACGTTGAACGGTCAAAGCTGACACGAATGTCATGACCTTCAGCAACCGTAAAAGTATGCGCTGCCATTATGATGTAATGACCTGCATCAACACCAAAATAATCCCATGTATACCAAAAGTTTAATTCACTTTGCCCCAGTGATGATGCATAACCAAACTTGGTGTATAGCTCTGGGTAGTAATATTCATCAGAGGCATCATCACCATGATAGGTGTAATAAGCAAGACCAGCATCGATAGATAATTTGTCTGTTAGCTCATAATATTTACCTGCGTAAAAATCAAGTTCTAACCAAGTATCATCCGCGTCACCAAAGTCTATATTTGATGCCCAAGAACCCACGTACCAACCATCATCGGCTGCATAGTCTAAGCTGGCTTGTAATGCCGGGCCGCTGTCAGTTTGGCTAACACCGTTAAAAGTGTAGTCAGACGTTGCATTAACTGTGGTACTTAACTCTCCAGCCATGAGTGTAGTTGGTAAAGCGAATAAGCTTAATAGTGCTAATTTTTTAATTGTGGTGTTCATCATCATTCCTTTTTCATTATTGATTTAGTCTAACAACTCGATCTTATTGAAATCGATTTTATTATCTTTTGGAGAGAGTTCTATTGCTCCTACTTTACGGTAGTTAGATTTTAAGATGTAAAGGAAACAGCTTAGTATCAAGCCTATGGCAAGCGCGCCTACCCATTGGATCTCTAAAAAGTCTAGTTTGAATAGTAAGGTTAAGCAACTTAGCAACACAATATTTCCGATGATGTAAGTAACTTTACCAAAACGCTCAACCGTTAGGTTCAAGTTGTCTGTATATAATCGGACTAGCGAATCGAGTGAGTTAATCACAAATGTGATGCCTACAATTACCATCGCAAGGTTGTAGAAGCCTGATGTATCGATACCGTTTGAGCTGTAGTAATAAAGTACGGTGAACCAAATTGCGATGGGTATTGAAGGGAATACCATCATAGCGATTAATACTTGATAGGTTTTCATTCCACCGACAAAACGTGAAGTAAATTGGCCAATCATGATGCTCCATGCAAACCACCAAAACAGATAAAACTCATGGTAATCATTTATGGGTAATACAAAGTTATGGATATTAGCAAAGTAGTCACCTATTAAGGCAAACGTGGTAAAAAACTCACCAACACTAGAGTCGTCTGATAAAAAGGCACCAGACCACATGACTGTGATTAAACCGAAGAATAACCAGGTGCTGCCTAAACTAAGGTAACGAACATAGCGAATACTGGTACTTGAATAGACTGCTGCTGAGATAACCAAAAATACGATTAAGTAGAAACCGCTAACAACGGATTCACCATTACCTAATTGCGGTAAATACCAAGGTAAGTTAGTCAATAATAAGTAGGCAGTAAAGGCACAAGTCCCGATAATGACGAGATTATTGATAAATTTAATCAGCGGAATTTCAAAATATTTTACTCTTGGTTCGATAACACAGAAGTAAAAACAGGTTAAAAAGTAAAAAGCCCAGATTAAACAGGCCCAAAAACCAAACTCAATAGCCAGCGGATTACTAAAACCATATTCCGGACTAGCAGCTAAATCGGCATATCCTGCAAATTCAGTTAACGGGAACATGATTAAGCCAACATCAAGCCCTGAGGTGAACAAAATCGCAATAAAGGTAAATTTACGCACCGGTGTGACACCAATGCACTGCATGTTACCCCAACGATAAATCACAAATGCGATAGCGGAAAAAGCAAATAAAATGCCTATTGATAACCAGGTTGTCATTATTTGACTCCTGAATAAAGGGTGTGTGCAAACATAGTGTTGGCTCCTTGTTGTATGTTTTTAATGCCATAGAACAATTTTTAAAGGCTAAATGCCCTCAAGCCTTAAGTATCGTGCTGACGATAGTTAAACCCTGATAGATTGATCTTGGCTAAATTGGCCATTTACAAAAAACGTAGGTTGGCCATCAACCTGTTATAGATGGGTAATAAATAATACCCATCAACTTAATAAGTCTTAATTAATTGGTCGCTTAGGTGCTTGCAAGCGTTGTGATGTTTGCCACTTTTCGGCCACCGTCACTTTTGCCATACTTGGCGCCAGTGGCGTGTTACCTAAAATTAAATCGGCAGCGCGTTCGGCAACCATAATGGTAGGTGAGTTTAAATTGCCATTAGGAATAGTTGGAAAAATAGATGAGTCAACTACTCGTAAACCTGTGATACCGTGAACTTTGGTATCTGAATCGACGACGGCCATATTATCTTGCCCCATTTTGCACGAGCAAGAAGGGTGGTAGGCGCTTTCTACTGAACGTCTGACAAAACTGTCAATTTCTTCATTGGTTTGTATTGCTAAGCCCGGTTGAATTTCTTCACCTCGGTATTCATCTAAGCCCGGTTGGTTAATAATCTCACGGGTTAAGCGGACACAGGCTCTAAAGCCTTCTATATCATCTTGATGTGATAAATAATTGAACTGAATTTGTGGTGCAACTTTGGCGTCATTTGATACCACGGTTACAGCACCTCGGCTTTTAGGCTTGTTGTGACCGATATGTACTTGAAAACCATGACCTGCAAATGCTTCTTTACCGTCGTAGCGCATAGCTGCGGGTAAGAAATGATATTGTAGATCTGGCCACTCTAAACCGGCTTTTGAGCGGATAAATCCACATGACTCAAAATGGTTCGTTGCGCCTAAACCCGACTTATTTAAAATCCAACGAGCACCAATAAACAGTTTGTTTAAAGGATCAATTTTGCCATTAAGAGTAATCGGCTTTAAGCACTTAAATTGGAAGTAAAACTCTAAGTGATCCTGCAGGTTTTGACCTACACCGGGTAATTGATGAACTTGCTCAATACCTGCACTGGCTAAAGTACCCGCATCGCCAATACCGGACAGTTGCAAAATATGCGGTGAACCAATTGAGCCTGCCGATAACACCACTTCTTTATTACAGTTAATATCAATTATTTGTCCTTTGCGTTCATAACGCACGCCGACAGCGGTTTTACCTTGCATGATAACTTTGTGTACTAAAGCATGAGTAACTACAGTTAAGTTCGCGCGATTCATTGCTGGGCGAAGGTATGCATTTGAGGTAGACCAACGCACACCGTTTTTAACTGTCATGTGCATCGGGCCAAAGCCTTCTTGCTGACTGGCATTGTAATCACTCGTCGCGAGATAACCGGCATCGACACCTGCATCAACAAAAGCTTGATATAAGGGGTTTTTCATTTCATTACCGTTATTAACCGCTAATGGTCCTTGGTCTCCACGATAATCATTAGCACCAAAAGCCCAAGTTTCAGCTTTTTTAAAGTAAGGTAAACAGTGTGAATAGTCCCAGTCTTTAGCGCCTTGTTGCTGCCACTCGTCAAAATCACGGGCATGACCACGGACATAAACCATGCCATTAATTGATGATGAACCGCCTAACACTTTGCCACGAGGGCAGTGCATGCGACGATTATCTAAATGTGGCTCAGCTTCTGTTTCAAATTGCCATGCATACTTTTTAGTATTCATTGGGATTGATAACGCGGTTGGCATCTGGATAAAAATGCTTTTATCGCTACCACCCGTTTCAAGTATTAACACGTTATTACTCGGATTTTCGCTCAAGCGGTTGGCTAATACACAACCTGCGCTACCTGCACCGACAATAATGTAATCATATTGATTTTTGATTTGTTTAGACATTAATTGGTCACTCCTAAAATGGACTTTCAAGTGACTGCATACCCACGTAAACAGCTTTAATTTGGGTGTATGCCTTTAATGTTTCTGAGCCATTTTCGCGTCCAATACCCGACATTTTGTAACCACCAACTGGCATTTCTGCAGGAGAGGCGCCATAGGCATTTATCCAACAAATACCGGCCTGCATTTGATGGATAACACGATGAGCTCTAGTTATGTCCTGGGTAAATACTCCTGCTGCTAACCCTAAATGGGTGTTATTAGCTCGGCGAATCACTTCATCTTCATCTGTAAAGGTTAATACTGACATTACCGGACCAAAGATTTCTTCCTTAGATAACGTCATTTCATCAGTACAGTCTGTAAAAATAGTCGGCGCGACAAAAAAACCGTTCGGGGCATTGCTAGGCTTTAATGCACCACCGCCAGTTAATAAAGTCGCACCTTCTTTTTTACCTATTTCAATATAATCGAGTACTTTTTGTTGATGATCGCGTGAAATTAATGCGCCAAAATTGGTGTCCGGATGCATAGGATCGCCACAAACTATGTTCTGCTCAGTGCGTTCTTTTAGACGTTGAATAAATCGCGGATAAATATCTTGCTGTACAAAGACTCGTGTGCCGTTGGTACAGACTTCACCTTGAGTATAAAAGTTAGCTAACATTGCCGCTGATACGGCATTCTCAACATCGGCGTCGTTAAAAATAATCAACGGCGACTTACCGCCTAGCTCCATGGTCACTTCTTTTAGTGTTCCAGCCGCTGCGGCCATGACTTTTTTACCGGTTTCGACTTCGCCAGTAAATGACACTTTGGCTATATCGGCACTGCTGGTCAGCCATGCGCCCACTTTCCCGTCACCTTGAACAACATTAAATACGCCATCTGGCACACCCGCTTGAGTGAATATTTCCGCTAAGCGCATTGCGCCACGCGGGGTTTCTTCTGAAGGTTTGAAAATCATTACATTGCCGCAAGCTAGAGCAGGGGCTGCTTTCCAACAGGCAATTTGTAATGGGTAGTTCCAGGCACCAATACCGGCACAAATACCTAATGGCTCACGACGAGTATAATAAAAGTCTGCGCCTACAGACTGTTGATTGCCTTCAATACTTGGGGCAAGACCTGCAAAGAACTCTATAGAGTCGGCGCCAGTAACGATATCGACAACCGAGGCTTCTTGCCATGGCTTACCCGTGTCCAATACTTCGCCAGCAGCAAGATCATCATTTTGCTCACGTAGTAGGGCAACGGCTTTTAATAAAATGCGGCTACGCTCAATAGGGCTCATAGCTGACCAAGTAGCAAAGCCCGCTTTTGCGCTTTCAATCGCGGCTTGTTGCACCGCTTCAGTAGCCACTTCAACTAAATAACTGACTTCGCCAGTAGCAGGGTTGATGACCTGGAAGGTTTCGCCACTGCCGTTTGCAATGTACTTACCGTGAACATAATTTTGATAGGTGATTAACGCTGACATTCAATTTCTCCGTGTTGCACGATCACAGCCTTGATAAAGGCTTTAGATAAAGTTTGGGCTTGCTTAAATTCTTCTGTAGGGTTTTGACTTAGCGCACTGCGTAACCAAAAACCGTCAATAATTGCTGCGGTTTGCTTTGCTGCATTAATGGCTGCCATATTTGGCAATAATTGTTTGAACGAAAAAAGCAGGTTGCTATATAAGCGTTGGCTATTAATGTGTTGAAGTCTTGCCAGTCCCGGGTCGTGCATTGCTTGAGACCAGAAGCTTAACCATGTTTTTGCCGCAGCGTTTGAACGTTGTAAATCGGTAAAGTTGGCTTCGACTATCATTAATATTCTTGCCATTGGGGTTAAGGTTTTACCTGATGTTCTTGCCAGTAATGATTGCTTTAATTCTTCAAGTAAGAATTTCTGTGTAGCTTGGATCAACCCTTGCTTACCACCAAAGTAGTGGCTAATAATCCCTGATGACATGCCAGCTATTCCACTAATGGTGTTAATGGTCGTTTTGTTCAGTCCAAAACGTTCAACAGACATCAATGTGGCTTCAATTAACTGCTGTTTCCTGACATTTTTCATTACAGGTCTTGGCATTAATTTTTTCCTTTTTATAACGTAAAGATTATTGATTGAACGTTCAATTAGCAACAATCCTAATGATTAGAGCACTAACTATCAAGTGTTTATTTGAACTGGATCACGCTTGTCGACTCAATATTCTGTTAAATATTATTGTTATAGCGTTGCATGTATATGTTTTATAGACATTAAAATTATTTTATTTAACAATGCTAATTTAATTACTTACTTAGCTAAAGGTTTGTGCTGAAACTATTGTTATTGCCATTTTCACACTGGGCCTGATATTTGAGTTGAATCCTAGCTAAGTTGAATGCTTTAGATTATCAAACTGTAAGAAGCGAAAAATGAGAAAGTACCGCTTGTTACCTTGCTGAAAAATGTGTTGTGTTGGCAATATATGACTTTGGCAAGATGTGGCTGTACTAGACTAAGTTCGACCTTAGATAAACTCTAAAAGCGGTATTTTGATTATTAGGGATAATTAACGCGCTTGGATTAAGCTTAATAGCGGTTTCAAATGTTAAGATGTGGCTACAATTGATTGTTGTTTTGATAATTAACTCATTAAAGCGTGTTGATGAAAAAATATTCCATGATAAAACAAACAGGAAAATAAAATGGATAGTGCAGCAATGATCATGTGGAGCGTGCTATTTGGCGCGATTGGAATGGGCTATGTTGTTTACGGCAAACGTCAAAAAGCGATTGTTCCATTATGTGTTGGTATGGCTTTGATGGTGTTTCCGTACTTTGTTGCGAATGTGACTACCTTAGTGATTGCTGGGTTTGTCTTGGTGGCAACACCCTATTTTTTACGCGCCTAATTAATTTGCCTTGCTTAGCCTGAACTCTTTACTGATAGGTATTGATTTAGTAAGTGTTAAAGCTCTGGTTATGCCGCTCATTCAAATATGATAATAGAGCGACGTAACATCAAAGCTAATGTTGGTTTTTATGTCTACGCTGTTAATTTATGTTTTATTTGAGTTTGTTTCATTTTAATCTAATTAATGTAACTCTAATCCATTTCAACAAAAATAATGCCTTTTCGTTGTATGTATCTCAATCTCCAGCCAAATAGAATAGCGGCAGAGGTTAGTCCTGCTATAAGTCCAATCCAGAATCCATGAGCGCCCATAGCGGGGACTACGTAGTCGGTATAGGCTAATACATAACCTAATGTCATTCCAATAAACCAGTACGAGAATAGAGTAATGTAGAAGGCACTACGAGTGTCTTTATAACCACGTAACGCGCCCGCGGCTACAACCTGAATAGAGTCCGATATTTGATATAAGGCTGCCATTAACATCAAGCTACCCGCTAGTGCAACAACCTCAGGGTTATCATTATATAGTAGAGCTATTTCATGTCTAAATATGACGGTTGAAATAGCGGTTAACATGGCTAAAGATAGCGATAATCCTAGGGCGACATAAGTGACTAATTGCGCTATATCAGTTCTTTCTCTGCCAAGATAATACCCAATGCGAATGGATGCCGCTATGCCAATGGACAAAGGCAACATGAATACTATGGATGAAAAGTTTAAAGCAATTTGATGGCTTGCTACCACATTGGCACCCATTGGCGCTAAAAATAATGCGATAACCGCGAATAGACTTACCTCGAAGAACAGTGCCATTGCGATAGGAAAACCCAGTTTGGCCATTGATTTCATTGTGGACCATTTAGGGGCATAAAACTGTTTAAAGGGGGCAATTTCAATAAACTTCTTATCAATGAGCATATAGATGGTCATAGCAATTAACATTGCCCAAAAGACAATAGCAGTTGCTACTCCACAGCCAGCCCCACCCATTGCTGGAATGCCAAAGCCACCATAAATAAAGATATAGTTTGCTGGAATGTTGACTGCCAAACCAACAAAGCCAATTACCATAGTGGGCAGAGTATAAGAAATGCCTTCGCTGCAACCGCGAAGCACTTGATATAACGCAAATGCAGGTGCGCCCCAAAGGATGCCATCAATATAACCGACAGTTAAGCTATTCAGCTGTGGCTCTAAATCCATTAAATCTAAGATATAGCTTGATGACGCTAAAAATAACATCACACCCAAGGCGCCAATTATGGCAATATATCCCGCCTGAAAGACTAAGTTTGGGATCACCTTTTGGTTATCGGCGCCATGATGCTGGGAAAATACTGGTGTGAAGGCCATAAGTAGGCCTTGAACAAATAAGATGGCCGGTAACCATAAACTTGTACCAACAGCGACAGCGGCCATATCGACAGCGCTGACACGTCCTGCCATAACAGTATCAATAAAGCCCATCATAGTTTGAGTCACTTGGGCGATCAATATTGGTAAGGCAAGTTGTATTAAGCGCTTGGCTTGAAAGCCGGTGTTGTTCATATTAAGCCTATTAATAAACGAGAGTTATTTTATGTTTACAGGAATTGTACAAGCCACATGTGAAGTGGTATCGGTTCAACAGCAAGCTGGATTGAAACGTTTTGAAATTGCGTTAAAGCCTGAATTGCTTACCGGATTACAAACAGGAGCCAGTGTTGCGACCAATGGTGTTTGTTTAACGGTTACTAAGATATCGAATGATAAGGTTTTTTTCGATGTAATGGAAGAATCATTAGGTCTAACTAACCTAGATAAAGTACAGCAAGGTGACCAAGTTAACATTGAGCGTTCGTTAACCTTTGGCAGTGAAATTGGCGGACATATTCTCTCGGGGCATATCCATACACAAGCTGAAGTGATATCGGTGAGTGATACCGCTGAGCATTATGATATTGAGTTAGCCTTAGATGCAAAGTGGAAAGACTATGTGTTTTATAAAGGCTTTGTCGCGGTTAATGGCTGTAGCTTAACAGTAGGGCAATTGACGGAACGTGGCTTTAAATTGCACCTTATTCCAGAAACACTGAGACTAACTAATATCAAAGCTCACCAAGTCGGCGATAAAATGAATATTGAAATTGACAGTCAAACTCAAGTTATTGTCGATACGGTTGAGCGTATATTAGCTAAGAAGCAACAGGGTTAGTTTCGGGCGACAACCAAGCCAGGTATTAATATATTTGCTCGTCATCTGAATCAATAAATAGCTGAATGGTTCGCCTATTGTCATCTAAATGCATTTTTATATGGATAGGATTACAACATATGCGGCAATCATCATAATATTCTTGATCGCCAGAACTGGCATCAATGGTTAAATGTTGATGATGACCACAATGTGGGCAGCTTATTGATCGCGACAATAATCTCATATCTTGTACTCCTGTGATGGAATTTAAGTCATTTACTGTGCTTTATTAAATATAGCCCTATTTTAGCTATACCGCATCGAGTGTAATTTATGAATTTATTCAGCTCTGGCAGTATTGAAAGCCGTTAAAGGTTGATTCATTACTATGTTGTCACATACAATCGAGCGCTACATTTTTGGGTAACTAAGACTCTTGTACTGTCTTTATTTCAAAAATGTGTTCATAACTTTTATTCATTATTTACCAAGTGGCCCTACGTGTGGGTCACCACTGGACAAGGAATTTTCATGCCTATTATTACATTGCCTGATGGCAGCAAACGTGAGTTTGCTAATCCAGTATCTACCCTTGATGTTGCTGCAGACATCGGCCCAGGTTTAGCAAAAGCCTGTATTGCTGGTCGCGTTAACGGTGAGCTAAAAGATGCTTGCGATTTAATTTTTACCGATGCGGATTTATCTATCATCACGGCTAAAGATGAAGAAGGTGTTGAAATTCTTCGCCATTCTTGTGCGCATTTGTTAGGTCATGCTATTAAGCAGCTGTGGCCTCAAACTAAAATGGCCATTGGTCCTGTTATCGATAACGGTTTTTACTATGATATCGATTTAGAGCACAAGCTTACCCAAGATGACATAGATGCGTTAGAAAAACGCATGCTAGACTTGGCCAAAACAAATTATGACGTAGTCAAACGTGTTGTTTCTTGGCAAGAAGCCCGTGATGCATTCAGTGCGCGCGGTGAAGAATACAAAATTGCCATCTTAGATGAAAACATCAGCAAAGATGCAACGCCTGCACTATATGATCATGAAGAATACATCGACATGTGTCGAGGTCCGCACGTGCCGAACATGCGTTTTTGTCAACACTTTAAGTTAATGAGTGTTGCTGGTGCTTATTGGCGCGGTAACTCTGATAACAAGATGTTACAACGCGTTTACGGTACGGCTTGGGCAGATAAAAAAGCCCTTAAAACGCACCTTACACGATTAGAAGAAGCGGCTAAACGCGATCATCGTAAAATCGGCAAGCAATTAGATCTTTATCATATGCAAGAAGAAGCGCCAGGAATGGTGTTTTGGCACAATGATGGTTGGAGCATATTTTTAGAACTTGAAAAGTTTATCCGTCAAAAGCTAGGTCAATACACTTATCAAGAAGTGAAAGGCCCGCTAATGATGGATCGCGTGTTATGGGAACGTTCAGGCCACTGGGATAAATACTCAGAAGCTATGTTTACTACTAATAGCGAAAGTCGTGAATATGCCATTAAGCCGATGAACTGTCCTGGTCATGTTCAAATTTTTAATCAAGGCTTAAAGTCATACCGTGACTTGCCATTGCGTATGGCTGAGTTTGGTTGTTGTCATCGTAATGAACCATCGGGTTCACTGCATGGCTTGATGCGCGTGCGAGGCTTTACCCAAGATGATGCCCATGTTTTCTGTACTGACGATCAAGTGCAAACAGAAGTGAGTGCATGCATTCAAATGGTATATGACACATATGGCACATTTGGTTTTGAAAATATTGTTGTCAAATTATCAACTCGACCTGAAAAGCGTATTGGTGACGACGATATGTGGGATCGTGCTGAAGAAGCATTAAAGCAAGCGCTTAAAGCTAATAATATCAAATATGATATACTACCTGGCGAGGGTGCTTTCTATGGTCCTAAGATTGAATTCACATTACATGATTGTTTAGATCGCGCTTGGCAGTGTGGTACTGTACAATTAGATTACGCGTTACCGACTCGTTTAGGTGCAACGTATGTTGCAGAAGACAATAGTCGCCAAACGCCGGTAATGATACATCGTGCCATTCTTGGCTCATTAGAACGTTTCATCGGTATCTTGATTGAAGAGTATGCTGGTAAATTCCCAACATGGCTTGCACCTATGCAAGTAGTTGTGATGAATATTACTGACAAACAGTCTGAATATGCAGAAGAAATTGTAAAAAACTTCAAAAAACAGGGCATTCGTGCATCTTTTGACTTGAGGAATGAGAAGATAGGCTTTAAAATACGCGAACACACCTTAAGACGTGTGCCTTATTTGTTGGTCGTAGGTGATCAAGAAGTTGAGAATAAGGAAGTTGCGGTGCGTACACGTGATGGTATTGATTTAGGTAAGCTTAAAATCGAAGATTTTGCTACCATGATACATCAACAGATTTCGCTCCGTAGTCTAAAATTGTTGGAGGAATAGGTCATAAAGATCAAAAGAACAGCAGGGCGACAACCAGCGCCTAATAGAATCAATGATGAAATCACCGGTGTTCCTGAAGTCCGTTTATCGGACATAGATGGTGAGCCCATTGGTATCGTTAGCATTAAAGAAGCTCAAAGCGTCGCGGATGAAGCAGGGGTAGACCTTGTTGAAATCAGTCCAAACGCTGAGCCTCCAGTTTGTCGCATAATGGACTACGGTAAGTTCCTTTTTGATAAAGCGAAAGCGCAAAAGGAACAAAAGAAGAAGCAGAAGCAGGTTCAGGTTAAGGAAATAAAATTCCGTCCTGGAACTGATATAAACGACTATCAGGTAAAACTACGCAACCTGATTCGTTTTCTAGAAGATGGGGACAAAGCGAAAATTACGCTGCGTTTCCGTGGTCGCGAAATGGCACACCAAAACCTAGGTATGGATCTTTTGAACCGTATCAAGGCTGATTTGGAAGAGTATGCGGTTGTTGAATCTTTCCCGAAAATGGAAGGTAGACAAGCAATTATGGTGCTAGCACCTAAAAAGAAATAGTAGGGCAACCTAAAAGTAGCAAAAGTCTCTTGAGGCTTTTGCTCGCCTTACGTTTATTAAATATCCCAATGCGGAGTTTTAGAAATGCCTAAAATGAAAACAGACAAGGGTGTGCAAAAGCGCTTCAGAAAAACCGCTAATGGTTTCAAGCGCAAACAAGCACACTTACGTCATATTTTGACCAAGAAGAGCACTAAGCGTAAACGTCACTTACGTGCAAAATGTTTAGTCGCCAAGTCTGATGTGCCAGCAATTGCACGTCAACTACCATACGCTTAATTAAAGGAGCAATGAACAATGCCTAGAGTTAAGCGTGGTGTAACCGCTCGTGCTCGTCACAAGAAAGTACTTAAACTAGCTAAAGGTTATTATGGCGCTCGTAGCCGTACTTTCCGTGTTGCTGTTCAAGCAGTAACTAAAGCTGGTCAATATGCTTACCGTGACCGTCGTCAAAAGAAACGTCAATTCCGCCAATTATGGATTGCACGTATCAATGCGGCTTCTCGTCAAAATGGTCTGTCTTATAGCCGTTTCATTAACGGTTTGAAAAAGGCGTCTATCGAAATCGATCGTAAGATTTTGGCTGACATCGCTGTATTCGACAAAGTTGTATTTACAATTTTAGTTGAAAAAGCAAAAGAAGCTTTAACTAAGTAATTAGTTAATCGGCTTTGAAAAAGGAACCTTAGGGTTCCTTTTTTTATAACTGTTTTTTGAATAAAATAGGTATTGTTGATTTAGATTAGCTAATAATTTAGCTTTCGTTTGCATAAAAGGGACCGCTAGAAAGCTTGTTTATACCTAGCAGAGTTAATTAGTTGGATTAATCATTATTTATCAGCATAATAGTCAAGTCAGTAAACAGTGATATTGGACGATGTAATTGATCTGGTCTTTAAACTGAGCCAGTGATATTTAAAAGCTTTCAGACCGTCTTGTTTGCCGCTTATCCAGTTGAATTATTTTTATTAACTGAAGCTTATTCGACCCTATACGCCGAGTTAGCCAAACCTCGGAACCTATAGATTGAATACCTATCATGGCTGGGTTGTTCATCTCTTCGCTAGATTTGATGCATTTAAACTAGAATTACACTATGAGTATCTACTAAAACTGTGAAATCAAACACGTCTCAAATTCCGCATAAGCTAGCGAGTTTAACCACATTGGTTGCCGCTGAATTTAGTGTAGGCGGTTCATTATCCCGTCATGTGCATCAGTACCGTAGTCGTCAAACCCAGACTGATATGGCGATAGCAGTAAGTGAAGCTATCGCAAAAAAAATCAACTTAATTTTGGAAGCAGGTACAGGGGTCGGTAAAACCTTTGCTTATCTTATTCCTGCGTTATTAAGTGGCAAACAAGTCGTTGTGAGTACCGGCAGTAAAAACCTGCAAGAACAATTATTTTTAAAAGATCTCCCTGCATTGCTAACCATGTTAGATATACAACCAAAAATTGCTTTGCTTAAGGGCCGCAATAACTACTTATGTCAATTGCGCTTAGATAACCAAATGAAGCATGCCAGTCAGTATCGGGAGCAGGCTTTAGATGACTTACTTAAAATAAATCAGTGGGCGGTACTCAGTAAAGATGGTGACATAGGTAATCTAACGTCAGTGTCTGAAAATTCAACCATGATCTCAAGCATTGTCAGTACCAAAGAAAGCTGTACCGGCAAGAAGTGTAATTTTTATGACGTGTGTTTTACCCGCAAAGCACGTGTTAAAGCCATGGAAGCAAAGCTGGTCGTGGTAAATCATCATTTATTTTTTGCCGACAGATTACTCAAAGACACTGGTTTTGCTGAACTGCTTCCAGATCCTGATGTTGTCATCTTTGACGAAGCTCATTTAGTGCCCGATATTTGTATCAGTTATTTTGGTAGTCACATCAGTAGCCGTGAAATCGATAAGCTGTTAAACAGTTTAGTCACTATACACAAACAAAAAATTCGCGACAGCATTCAGATTGAACACTTTGCTAACCGCTCAATCATGCAACTAGCTCAGTGGCATAATGAGATGTTTGACAGTGGTAAAACTGATTGGCGTCAGGTGTTATCGACTAAAGCACTTATTGTTAGTGCTTGGGCATTACATCAATCATTAACCGAATTAAGTGAATTGCTGACACACCACTTAGGCCGCGATGATGATTTAGATAATGCTTTTGAACAAATCCACGAATTGAATGAAAGATTAAAAATATTTTTCGAATGCCAAGACCCTCAAGCAGCTTACAGTGTTGAATATGGGCCACGGTTTATCACACTTCGTGCTTCGCCTATTAATGTCTCTAAGCAATGTGAGCAGCTGTTTGACCCTAAAATCAGTTGGGTTTTCACTTCGGCAACACTACAAGTTAACCGTCAGTTATCTCATTTTGCAAAAGAACTCGGGCTACATAAAGCGACTCAGGTTATTTTAGACAGTCCATTTGATTATCCTAACCAAGCGATGTTCTGTGTGCCACGGCATTTGGGCAAAGTAGGGCAAACCCAGAATAGCGCTAAGCAATTGGTTGAGGTATGTGTAAAGGCAATAAATGCAGCGCAGGGTCGTACCTTCATTTTATTCACTAGCCATAGTATGTTAGAACAAGTTGCGGGTTTATTACGTAGCCAAGTGAGTTACCCATTACTGGTACAAGGCCAGGGCAGTAAGCAAAGCTTATTGAATAAATTCCGTCAATTGGGTAATGCTGTACTACTCGGTACCGGCAGCTTTTGGGAAGGTGTCGATGTTCGAGGTAAATTGCTGAGCTGCGTAATCATCGATAAGTTGCCTTTTGTGTCGCCTGATGATGCTTTATATCGAGCAAGAGCCGCTAGCGCAGAACGACAAGGACTTGATCCTTTTACGACTATTTCATTACCCCAAGCTGTTATTGCATTAAAACAAGGTGTCGGCCGGCTTATTCGTGATGAGAAAGACCGTGGTGTGTTGATTTTATGTGATAATCGCATTGTTAATCGCTCTTATGGGCAAGCTTTTATTAATTCATTGCCGCCAATGCATCGTACCCGTGATTTAGATACGGCGTTGCACTTTTTAAAACAAATCCCATAAGTTATCATAGCGACCTAATTTCTGTTCCACATTGGTTGTAAACATGACATTTCACATTCCACTGCGTGTTCTTGCGCTTGATACCTGCACCGAGTCTTGCTCTGCTGCATTGACTATTGAT
This sequence comes from Shewanella glacialimarina, assembly GCF_020511155.1. Classification (NCBI taxonomy): domain Bacteria; kingdom Pseudomonadati; phylum Pseudomonadota; class Gammaproteobacteria; order Alteromonadales; family Shewanellaceae; genus Shewanella; species Shewanella glacialimarina. The sequence goes on from NZ_CP041216.1 coordinate 2,094,191, forward strand.
GGTAAGGTTTACGCTCGCACAGTTGATGCACCGCGTGAGCACAGTCAACGTATATTGCCAATGGTAGATGAACTATTAAAAGAAGCTCAAGTGAAGCTGGCCGATATTGATGTCATTGCTTATGGTCGCGGCCCAGGCAGTTTTACCGGCATTCGTATTTGTACCAGTATGACCCAAGGTTTAGCCCTGGGAATTGATTTACCGGTTATCGGTATTTCGACATTAGCTGCGATGGCACAAATGGCAATTACGACTCACCATGCTGAGCAAGTATTTTGTACTATTGATGCGCGCATGAACGAAGTGTACGTGGGGCAATTTGTTGCAAAAGAGGGCATAGCGACCTTGGTTGGTATCGAGCATGTTTGTTCACCGCAAGAGGTTGAGCTGCATTTGGACGGCAGTAAAGCCATTATTGCCTGTGGAACCGGTTTTGAAGTGTATCCAGCGTTGCTTGAGTTAGCAGATAATATTCAATTGCAAGATAAACTTAAATACCCAGATGCCAAAGCAATGCTCACTTTAGCTGAATATGGCGTTAGCCAACATCAACATACTAGTGTGGATGAACTTGCCCCAGTGTATATCCGAGATAAAGTGACCTGGAAGAAGCTACCGGGTAGAGAGTGATATTAAAAATGTATCTTCAGTATTTTATTTGTTAGCTGATACCAAGAAAAAGCCTAATCTTCGGTAGTATTTAAATAGAAAAAATGATGTTAATGGCATAAAGTGATAACTTTGCTAAACTGTTTAATGCTTAACGCAGGTTACGTTTTAAGAAAATTTTGTCATTGGCAATAACTGGTTGGCTAAGTTATAGTCGATTATATTTTATTTTAATGTTAAGTATTAAACTACACTGTAGCTAAGCATTGCAGATATAAGTACTGTCGAGATAAGAAAAAATGCAGATAAATCAGTCATCGGTTCATCAAACAGCAACTCAACAAGGCTTTAAAACGTCTTTGAGTCAGGCTGTTGCCGGTAATCGTCCGCTAGAATCAGTGCCTGATATTAACTCAATCAATTCCAGTCAAACCGTTAAAAATAATATCCTTTTAGGCCAACCCTCAGCCAATGACATCCAAATTGATGTCGAAGCATCTTCATTAAGTCAGCAAGAAAGAGAACAAACAGTTGAGAATTCAGGCTTGTTTGAGTTTAATGGCAATACGCAGCTTTTTGACCATAAAACCATTTCTGTGTCCGATAGCCAACAAAGTAAAGTCGAATATGATGCTGATAAACAGACTAATCGTAGTGCAATAAATGTCTATCTAATGACCCAGCATTCAGCAAAACGAGATGAAATTCAACAGATGGTAGGTATTGATCTTTACGCTTAATTTATCTATTGGTGTTGATCTATTTGATTATTATTTTAACTCTTTCCTACTTCTTCTTGTGTCTTATTACGACAACATTGTATCTGAATGTTTAACAAGCATTCCCTCCTGCTGACAATTCTGATTTACTAACGTCAATTATTCTATAAATAATCTCAATATTAATGACCCATTTTAATCATAATAGCTTATCAGCTTCATCATCTGGCATTCCTAGTCGAGGCCGTTTTGTGCTGGAACTGATAGTGGCCTTTTTATTAACAAGGCTGCCCTTTATTAGCGTGCCATTTAAATGGTTTGAAAGTTATTTCCATGAATTGTCACACGGGATAGCGACCATAATGTCGGGTGGGGTGGTCAGCTCAATTCAGCTTTTTCCTAATGGGGCAGGTCTTTGTTATAGCCAAGGGGGTAATGCGATATTTATTGCATTTGCAGGCTATTTGGGTGCGGCGCTATGGGGGTATTTGATTTTTTTATTAGCAACATGGCGTGATGGCATCAGATTTACTTTGTCTTTATTGGCCTTTACTATTTTAGCGTCAATTATATTGTGGGCTAGAGACTTGTTGAGCATTGCTATTTTATTATGTTTAACTGGACTTATTTTGTTACCACTTAAATTAAAAAATAGTCGTCCTTTAAATAGTTTACTGCGTATATTAGGATTGATGATAATCCTCAATGCCATGGCAAGTCCCATGGTGTTATTTGGTTTGGCAGGTCAGGGCGATGCAGCAGCATTAGCGCAAATGACTTGGATCCCCGCTTGGATTTGGGTTGTTATTTGGTTAGTGGTGAGCTGTGGTATGTTATGGCTCAGTTGGCAAAAAGTTGATTCAATAAAAAGGAATGTGAAATGAAACGTAAAATAGCACTCGCGATAGCGATTAGCTTCGCAACTGTTGGAATGTATTCAACCGTATTGGTTACTCCAGCACAGGCAGAAGAAGTTAAAGTGAATGATGCCTTGGCCGCTGCGGTATCAAGTGATTTTAGAACAGCGTCCAATAAGTTAAGAGATAGCGCTCGTAACCCAGCAGAAACACTTGCTTTTTTTGATGTTAAAGCCGATCAAACAGTTATTGAACTTTGGCCCGGTGGTGGTTGGTATGCTGAGATCCTTGCGCCTTACTTAGCCAAAAATGGTCAGTACGTTGCAGCCAACTTTGAAACAAAACCTGCAGAAGAAAATCGTCAAACTGAATATTATAAATCAGCGGGTTTAAAGTTTGAAAAGTGGGTAGCAGATAATAAAGCATCTGTCGGTAATGTGCAGTTTGTGACGTTAAGCCCGCCTGAAAAATTTAACTTAGGTAAAGATAATTCAGCTGATCATGTGCTGACATTTAGAAACCTACATAACTGGGCAATGAAAGGGCAATTAGAAGGTGTGTTTAATGCAGCTTATGCTGTGTTAAAAGACGGCGGCACTTTAGGAGTGGTTGAGCATAGAGCTAATGTTGGTATGGCAGCGGAAAGTGGCTATATGGAACAAAATCAAATGGTTGAATTAGCTAAAAAATCGGGTTTTGAATTGCTAGCAAGTTCAGAAGTAAATGCTAATGCCAAAGACACAAAAGATTATCCTAAAGGGGTGTGGACATTACCCCCACGTCTTGCAATGGGTGATGAAGATAAGCAAAAATATATCGATATCGGTGAAAGTGACCGTATGACATTAAAGTTTATTAAAAAAGCGAAGTAAATTATGTCATTAAATGAGCCAAAGTGCTGTTTCACAGCAGTGGAGCAAGGTCAGCCAATGACAATCGCTTTGGCCCATTTAACCTTATCGGCTATGCGATATGGCCATGCTGACAAGCCAATTATTTTGGCATGCCACGGTTGGTTAGATAATTTAAACAGTTTTATCCCCTTGGCAGAGTGTTTTTTACAATCAGATTTAGCCAATCATTACCAACTTATTACTTTTGATTGGCCTGGACACGGCTTTTCAGACCACCGTCCAGGGCTATATCCGTTACATTGGGTTGACTATTTGTATGATTTGCATGCGCTTATTAATTTTATTCAGCCTGATCCAAATCAATCAATAATTCTTTTAGGTCATTCCCTTGGCGGTATTGTTGCAAGTGCCTACAACGCTAGTTTTCCCCAGCGTGTATCCCAATTAATTCTTATCGAAGCACTTTCCCCTTTATTTGAAGACGCTAATAATAATGCATCAAGAATAAGTCGTAGTTTTAGCCAACATACTCATTTACTCACTAAGCCATTTCAAGCTAACACAAAAGGATATTCGTCAATTGACATCGTGGTGAAAGCGAGACAACAACTGACCGGAATGGACCCAGTTTGGTGTCAACTTATTGCAAAAAGAAATCTCGAATTTATTGATGATCTTTACTATTGGCGCAGTGATCCTAGATTAAAAATAGACTCGGTGTATAGAATGAGTTTTGAACAAGTCGATGCATTAATGAGCCAAAGCACTACTGATACCTTGTTAGTGCTAGGGAAAACTGGTTTTAAGCAGTTAAAATCAGCTCAAGTACAGGCTAAAAAATGGTTTAAGCATCTTGAAATCGCAGAAATAGACGGCGATCATCATCTACATATGGGGAATGCTATTGGATTATGCTTATTAATTCGAGCATTTATTCTAAAATAAATGTTAATGAAGCTTAAAGCGCTATTATTTTTGTGCCAATTATGTGATTATGTTCAAAATTAAAACGCTTGTATGATTTTAAGTATAGGCGATAACAATAACAACGCGTTGACTGATTATTGCCATATCATAACAATAGCCAATAACAGGAAAACGTTTTTAGCCACTGACGGGGAATGCACGTCTTAGCACAGTGGCCATTATAGGAGACACACGTGGACCAGCCTTGGATTAATCACCTCCCAGCCAATGTACCGGCTGAGATAGACCCGGATCAATTTCCTTCATTGGTTGCCATGTTTGAAAGCGCTGTAGCGAAATACGCTGATCAGCCAGCTTTTATCAACATGGGTGCAACCATGACCTACCGTAAGCTTGAAGAAAGAAGCCGAGCTTTTGCTGCTTATTTACAAAATGAATTGAAGCTTGAAAAAGGCGATCGAGTGGCATTAATGATGCCAAATCTACTGCAATACCCGATAGCGCTATTTGGTGTGTTGCGTGCTGGTATGGTCGTTGTAAATGTTAATCCTCTTTATACTCCAAGAGAACTTAAGCACCAATTAATAGATTCTGGTGCTAAAGCCATCGTTGTTGTATCTAACTTTGCCAAAACGCTAGAAGAAGTTGTTGATCAAACAGCGGTGGAGTCAGTGATAATTACTGGTTTAGGCGATCAACTTAGTGCGCCAAAACGTACTTTAGTTAATTTTGTGGTCAAGTATATTAAAAAGATGGTACCTAAGTATCATTTGCCCCATGCACTTTCATTTCGAGACAGCTTATCTAAAGGGCGGCGGTTACAATATATTAAACCAGGTGTTAGCGGTGATGATTTAGCCTTTTTACAATATACCGGTGGCACAACGGGGGTATCAAAAGGCGCAATGTTAAGCCATCGAAATGTTGTTGCTAACGTTTTACAGGCAAATGGCGCATACTCGCCGGCATTAGATGACGGTAAAGAGTTTGTTGTTACTGCATTACCGCTTTATCATATTTTTGCATTAACGGTAAATTGCTTATTATTTTTACATAAAGGCAGTCAAAATTTATTAATCACCAACCCAAGAGATATTCCAGCATTTGTTGGTGAGCTTAAAAAATATCCCTTTACGGCATTAACTGGCGTTAACACTTTATTTAATGCCTTAGTTAATAATGACGACTTCAAAAACTTAGATTTTAGCGGCCTTAAACTGTCAATTGGCGGCGGCATGGCGGTACAAAGAGCAGTTGCTGATAAATGGCAAGCTATTACCAAAACTCGCTTACTTGAAGGATATGGATTAACGGAAGCTTCACCGTTAGTTACCTGTTGTCCGTATAACTTAGAAGGTTATAACGGCTCCATTGGTTTTCCAGCGCCATCGACATTTATTCAAGTGCGTGACGATGATGGTAAAGTATTAGCTCAAGGACAAACAGGTGAGCTTTTTACTAAAGGGCCGCAAGTGATGCTAGGTTACTGGCAGCGTCCAGAAGAAACAGCCAAAGTAATTGATCCAGACGGTTGGTTAGCCACTGGTGACATTGGTTATATGGATGAAAAGGGCTTTTTCTTCATAGTAGATCGTAAAAAAGACATGATTTTAGTCTCTGGCTTTAACGTATTTCCAAATGAGATTGAAGAAGTTGTAGCACTTCATCCAAAAGTGCTTGAAGTCGCAGCAGTGGGTGTTGCCAATGATGCTAGCGGTGAATTAGTCAAAATATACGTGGTTGCAAAAGATAAGTCATTGTCTGAAAAAGAGCTGATTGAACATTGCCGTCATCATTTAACGGGATATAAAGTACCAAAACTGGTAGAATTCCGAGACGAATTACCAAAGACCAATGTGGGTAAGATTTTACGCAGACAGCTTCGAGATGAAGCCAATAAAGCGTAAATTTGAAAAACCGGCATCTAGCCGGTTTTTTTGTTTTTAAGCCCATAAAATAAATGGAGTAAGCTGTGTTTGCGTTCGAGTATATAAGTAATGATGATGCGTTAGCCTCGTTAGTAAAGCAATATGAGCAAGCTAGCTTGCTAGTGTTAGACACAGAATTTGTTCGCACCCGTACTTACTATGCACATCTGGGCTTGATTCAAGCTTATGATGGCAAAACACTAGCATTGATTGATCCTGTCGCTATCAAAGATTTATCGTCATTTTGGTCATTATTAACCAATGAAAATATTATTAAGGTACTTCACTCTTGTAGTGAAGATCTTGAAGTCTTCGCCCATTATGGCGACTGTCAACCTAAGCCATTATTTGATAGTCAAATTGCGGCTAGTTTAGCGGGTATGGGTCACGGTTTAGGTTATGCGAAATTAGTTGAGCAATGCTTAGGTATTGAACTAGACAAAGGTGAGTCACGCACCGATTGGATGAAACGGCCTTTAAGTGATGCTCAGCTTCAATACGCAGCTAATGATGTATCTTACTTATATCAGATATACCCGCAAATTCTACAAAAACTGACTGAGCAAAATCGTCTAGATTGGTTATATGAAGAAGGCGAACGGATAACCCAAGGTCGCTTAAGTGGTGTTGATCCTGATGAAGCTTATTTGAAAGTTAAGAATGCTTTCCAATTGACTCGCCCGCAACTTGCAATCTTAAAAGTCATGGCAGCATGGCGCCTTGAAAAAGCCGTCAATCGAAATTTAGCTCTTGGGTTTGTTGTTAAAGATCATGCACTCATTGCACTCGCTAAAAAAGCGCCTACAAGTTTGGCAGAGTTAAATCAGCTAAATGACTTAACTGATCAAGAAAAGCGTTTTCATGGAAAGGACTTATTAAAAGTCATCGCAAATGCAGACATGGATAACCCGCCAGAGGAAGTCGATGTTATTGCTTTAAAGTCAGGCTATAAGTCATCTTTTAAATTGATTAAAGCGTGTTTAACTGACATTAGTGAGCAACAGTCTGTACCGCTTGAGTTTATTGGTTCGAAGCGTTTAATTCATCAATTCTTAGTTTGGTTATTCGAAGGTAAGCAGGGCGATAAGCCATTAATTTTACAAGGTTGGCGTGGTGCGTTAGTGGGCAATAAGCTAGATAGTATTGCCTTTGATGGTGAATAGTTTTAGCGTTAATTGTTGGTTCCCATACCAAATGTAGCAATTAAAGGTAAAAAGGATATGAATTAATCATATCCTTTTTACTTTTTGATATTAGGTAGATAAATCATTAAAATAAAAGACTTATCACTCTACTTAGTGTCTGGTAAAGTCACGTTCAACTCTAGAACAGATAAATTATCATCATTTTGTTCTAATTGAACCGTGACCTGATCATCAGATATTTGCACGTATTTACGGATCACTTCGATGATTTCTTGCTTCATTCTTGGCAAGTAGTCAGGCGCACCGCGTTCACCACGCTGATGGGCTACAATGATTTGCAAACGCTCTTTGGCTAAAGAGGCCGTATTAGGTTTTTTAGTACTTCTGAAATAATCAAGTATGGACATAATTAGCTACCGAATATCCTTTTTAGGAAACCTTTCTTTTCTTCTGTTATAAAACGAATGGCTACATCTTCGCCCAAAAGGCGGGCAACCGTATCGCTATATGCTAGGCCTGCATCACTTTCTTGATCGATGATAACAGGTACACCAGAGTTAGATGCTTTCAAAACAGCTTGTGACTCAGGAATTACCCCTAAAAGTTCAATTGCTAGGATCTCTTTAACATCTTCAACACTCAGCATTTCACCAGTTTTAACACGCGCTGGAGAGTAACGTGTTAATAATAAGTATTCTTTAATTGGCTCAAGATTCTCTTCTGCACGGCGTGAGCGACTTTGTAACATACCTAAGATACGGTCAGAATCGCGTACTGAACTGACTTCTGGATTGGTCGTTACAATGGCAATATCGGCAAAGTAGAGCGCCATCATGGCACCCTGTTCAATCCCTGCTGGAGAATCACAGACAATATAATCAAAATCTTTAGATAAATCATCTAGCACCTTGCCCACACCTTCTTTAGTGAGGGCATCTTTGTCACGAGTTTGTGACGCAGGCAAAATGAACAATTTATCACACCGCTTATCTTTAATCATGGCTTGGTTTAAATTAGCTTCACCGTTGATTACGTTTACAAAATCATAAACCACACGGCGTTCACAGCCCATAATTAAGTCTAGATTACGTAAACCGATGTCAAAATCGATAACGACGGTTTTTTTACCTTTTAGTGCCAGGCCAGTTGCAATAGCTGCACTTGAGGTTGTTTTACCTACACCGCCTTTTCCTGAAGTGACAACAATAATTTGTGCCATGTGTATTTTTTCCTTAAATTTGCCTTATTGTGGCAATATTTCAACAGTGAGAGACTCGCCTTCTAAGCGAACACAACCTCTTTGTGCATGGCAATGTTGTTGCAGGTTTTCTGCAATCCAATATTGCCCTGCGACGGAAACAAGTTCGGCTTCAAGCGAGCTTGCTATGATAACACTTTGTGTATCACCGCCAGCACCTGCCATAGCCTTACCGCGTAAAGCGCCATATACATGGATGCTACCATCTGCTATGACTTCAGCGCCATTGCCAACAGCGCCGAAAATGACTAAATCCGCATCTTTTGCATATATCTGTTGGCCTGAGCGAATATTTTGTTTAACAATTTTAGTTCCACGAGGTGGAATTGTAGCAGCTGTAGCTTGTTTACCCGATCGAACGACAGCTAATCCTAAGTCTTTAGCTTGAACAGAAAAGGGAATAGAAGCTTCAGTTATCCCTACAATAACCAACTGACGATGATTCAACAGTGCTTTTAATGCTGCTAAATCAATTGGGGTATCATCTAAGGCACTTAGATTTAAAATTAATGGTGCACCTAGAAAAAATTGAGGCGCCTCAGCTAATTTTTTATCAAGTTCTAAAGCAACAACATCTAAATTACTATTATTAATGTAAAGTACCGATAGAGTAAAAGATGTGGCTTTTAACTCGAGATTTTGTTTAGCCATCTCGTCGCTAGTCTCCAAAATTCTATGCTTGTAAATCAATTTACAATTATTTTATTGGACACCATGTTATAGTGTGCGTTGTGGACTATCAAGTTTGAAACAGCGGAAAATTACACTAAAATGATTTGTGCAGTATATAAAAGCAGTCTGAAGGTCGAAACATACCTTTTTGTCGAGAAACGTGATGTTTTTGATGCAGTTCCTGATGCATTGATGAAAATGTTTGGCACCCCAAAATTAGTAATGCTAGTGCCTTTGTCTAAAAGGGAATCATTAGCGTTAGCGGATATCGAAAAAGTGAAAAGTGAATTACTAGCGAAAGGCTATTATTTGCAAGTTCCGCCTCCAAAAGAGAATTTACTTGAACAACATAAAGCCAGTCTAAATTTCGATAGTAAATAGTTTCATCAGTCGACTGAGATTACATTTTGTAAAGTATCACTTATTGTGATTGAGTAAGAGATAAACGGAACATGAATTTTTGGCAAACCACAGCATTAGAAGATATGACAAACGCACAATGGGAATCCCTTTGTGATGGTTGTGGTAAATGCTGCTTAAATAAAATCATTGACGATGAGACAGAAGCGCTTTATTACACCAATGCAGCTTGTCATTTATTAGATGATGAGACTTGTCAATGTAAACGCTACAGTGATCGCTTTAAATATGTACCAGAGTGTACAGCTATTAGTTTAGCTAATTTACCTGAACTGACTTGGTTACCAGAAAGCTGTGCATATAGACGCTTATATGTAGGTCGTGATTTACCCCATTGGCATCCATTGATTACCGGTTCTAAAGATGAAATGCATAAAATAGGGATATCAGTTAAAGGTAAAACTGTAAACGAAATGAAAGTAAGGTATCTTGAAGACAATATTGTTTTATGGCCCTTACAAGATTTTGATTAGTTAACAAACCGTCATAAAAAAACAGACCATTTGGTCTGTTTTTTTATGACGGTTGAATGCAGAAAGTTAATTGTGCTATTTACTACTACGCTTAGGTGTTAATGCAGGTAGCAGCATTATGAACCATATAACACCATAAACGACAAATCCTATTATCGTCCATTGCACCATGCTAACCGACATAAATGACCAGACTGATTCGCCGCACATGCCTGTTGGAGAGAAGACTTGTGGTAACCATTTGTCTAGTGGCATAAACGCTGGAAATTCAGGAAAAAAAGAACATGTGGCAAAAGGAGAAGGGTTTATTTGCATATCATTAAGCTCAAATGCCAGTTTGGCTCCCCAAACAGTAGATACTATCCAGCCTGTCATTCCAATCAGCCTCAGCACCCAAAACTTGGGGTTAAGTAAACCAACCAGAGCTGATAGCATTATCCCTAATACGGCGACACGAATGTATACACACATTACACATGGGTCATATTCCATGACGTACTGAAAATACAGCGCAGCACCTTCAAGGCCTAAACCTGATAGAAACAAAACCGTCCATGATAGGCGTTGGTGGCAAAAATGTTGTAATCCGGTCAAAATATTATCCTGCAATAATTTAAAGAAAAACACCCTCTATGAGGGCGTTGATATTATTGATAGACCATAAAATATTTAAAGATTATTGTCTATCTTAAGATTTGCTCATTAATGGATATTAATGACCTGATACCGCGTTACCGATGTCTTTAGCTGAGTGGTGAATTAACCACTGACTATCATAAAAGTAACTGGTCATTTCGACTAAAAATCCTGATTCAATCATCATTACGCCTACGATCGATAATACGATGGTATAAGGCAGTGCCATCCATACCATGCGGCCGTATGATAGACGAATGAGTGGGGCAAGGGCTGATGTTAACAAGAACAAGAATGCAGCTTGACCATTGGGTGTCGCAACAGAAGGTAAGTTAGTACCAGTATTAATGGCTACGGCTAATAAATCGAATTGGTCGCGGGTAATTTGACCTGAAATTAAGGCCGATTTTACCTCATTAATGTACACTGTGCCGACAAAGACGTTATCACTGACCATAGACAATAAACCATTAGCGATATAGAAAATAACTAATTGTGTATTCCCTTCATAGCTTAATGCCCAATGGATCACTGGAGCGAATAAATGTTGATCAATTATGACAGCAACAATGGCGAAGAATACTGCGAGTAACGCAGTAAAAGGCAGTGCTTCTTCAAACGCCTTACCAATTTGATGTTCATCAGTAATACCATTAAATGCAGTAGTAATGATAATAACGGATAGACCAATCAAGCCAACTGATGCTAAATGCAATGCTAAACCCGCAATCAACCATACACCGACTAAAGCTTGGATAATCAGTTTTGCTTTATCCTGTTTGGTGCGATGTTCATCTTCATAGTTAGAATAGTCGGTTAAAATTTGATGAACAGCATCAGGAAGTTGCGCACCATAACCAAACCATTTTAGTTTTTCAACTAGGTAACAGGTAAAAAGTCCTGCAATTAAAACAGGCATTGTAACCGGCGACATACGAATGAAAAATTCACCGAAATTCCAGTGGGCTTGAGCTGCAATAATAAGGTTTTGGGGCTCGCCGACCATAGTACAAACGCCACCTAGTGCAGTACCAACACCTGAATGCATCAGTAGGTTACGTAAAAAGGCACGAAAATCTTCTAATTCATCATGATTGAGTTGTGGGCTAGCATCTTCATTAGTGTGATCATGGCTTGAGTTAAAGTTTTTACCAGAAGCTACTTTGTGGTAAATCGAGTAAAAGCCTACTGCAACAGAGATAATCACAGCAATTACAGTTAATGCGTCTAAGAAAGCAGACAAAAATGCTGATGCAGCACAAAACATCAAAGATACAACAATTTTTGAACGAACCTTAGTGATCATTTTAGTGAAAGCAAAAAGTAATAATTGCTTCATAAAATAAATGCCCGCAACCATAAAGATTAGCAGTAACAACACTTCTAAATTGGCTTCAATTTCATGTAGTACCTGACTTGGGGATGTCATCCCTATCATCACCGCCTGAATGGCCAGTAAGCCACCAGGTTGGAGTGGATAACACTTAAGCGCCATTGCAAGGGTAAAAATGAATTCAATAACTAGAACCCAACCAGCGATGAATGGGCTAACAAAAAAGAATAATAATGGGTTTATTACAAGAAATGCCACAATTGCAAGTTTGTACCATTTAGGTGAGTTACCTAAAAAGTTACTAAACATTGCCTCAGCTTGGGTTGCAGGCATAATAGCCACTCCGATAATGTTACGTTACCAATCAAATAGCCAAATTAAGTGCCAATATCATATAAGTCAGTTGCAATGTCTAAATAAGGCCGTTTGTTTCGAACACACGAGTCATGTTTAAAACATAAATTAACAGAGATTAATTTGACTAATATCTGTTCAGCTTGTAAAAGACCATGTTTGCTTACTAATTATTTGATTTTAAGAATATTATTATTAAATTAATTATATTCCCACTCGTTTTGACGTTGTATTTTTCGTTAGTTTAGCTTAATTGATCCTTAAATGTAATTATTAAGCATGTGCTACATCATAAAAATGAATGATTTTATGCGATAAAATAAATTTACTATGGTGATAAATTGACCACTAAAGTTATTGTGAATAAACAATAGTTTTTATTTACTGCTTCTCTGGTATGATCAGTCTTAATTTAAGTAGCAATAATTGCTATTACCGCTAAGTATAGGAAATCTAGGCTGATGATTATCAATGCCAAAGGTCCTGCAAGTTTTGCAGAGAAATACATTGTTCGTTCAATTTGGGACAACAAATTTCCACCAGGGTCTATCTTACCTGCTGAACGTGAGCTTTCGGAACTTATCGGTGTCACACGCACTACATTAAGAGAAGTGCTGCAACGATTAGCAAGAGATGGTTGGTTGAAAATTCAGCATGGTAAGCCGACTCAAGTGAATAACTATTGGGAAACCTCTGGTCTTAATATTCTTGAAACAATAGCCGACTTAAATCCTGATGGATTTCCGCTATTGGTAGACCAACTCATGTCTGCTCGTGCTAGTGTGAGTACTATTTACTTCAGGGCCTCATTTAGACAAAACCCAGATAAAGCTGCGGATATTTTAGCTAAAATTCATCAATTAGAAGATGATGCAGATACCTATGCTGAATTTGACTATCGACTTCATCATACTTTAGCGTTTGCTTCTGGTAATCCGTTATATGTGCTGATTTTAAATGGTTTCAAAGGGCTTTATAGTCGAGTAGGGCGTTACTATTTTTCAAGTAAAGAGGCTCGAAAGTTGGCATTTAATTTTTATATTGAGCTTGAGAAATTAGCTAAGGATAAAAGTTATCAAGCAATTCCTGGTTTAATGCGAACAAATGCTATAGAAAGTGGCAAGATTTGGCAGAAATTGCGGGATGATATGCCTGCTGAAATAGCTCATGACAATAGCTGATCTATACTAGAAAATCGAACATAAAAAAACGCCAATCATTTGATTGGCGTTTTTTATGTTCAATTATTCTGCCGAAGAGGCTGATTCAATTGTTGGTTCAGTGACTGATTGTTCCTGCTCTAAAGCCATTTTTGCACGTTCTGCTTTTGATATATAACGTTCTTTCACTTTAGTACTTGGATTATCTGGCACAACTTTATTTTGTCGTGCTTTAGCACGTTTAGCCAGTTTCTTAATCATCACTTGTTTTTTGTTCATAATAAATCTTCAGTATGCAGGTATTCGATTATTGGGTAACAATCTTAAAAAATAATAATTCTATTTTATCCTATATTGAGCAAAAACCCTAGCGACCAAATTTACTGATATCTTCAGCAGTTGCGCCATCATTACATTCCCCGCGAATTTCCCCGCGTTCATTCTCAATGTAACGGCTTAATTCAATATAACCTTGTCTACAGTAGCCGGTCATTACAATCGTTTTGTTTAAACCTACTTGCACTTGTTGGGTCCACAGCTCAAGAAACTCTTCTTTTTCACGCATCTCTTGAGCATAGCTTCGCGCATCTTGCATACGTCGATCGATACGTTGTTGATGAGCAGGTTCATCACTAATATTTCTATCGGAGGCGGTGGCAAGCTTAGCCTGATAAACAAACAATTTAATCCCATCGCCTTTGATTTGAGTGTTAAATTTATCTTTGAATTGACCCGCAAACTCCATAGGGTCAATCGCTTTAGCACTGCAACCTGCCAGTAGAATGAATAATATATTGAATGCGATAGATTTAATCACTTAAAATCCTTTGTAAAAAATGAAATGTAGCAGCAATTTATCAGAGATTGGGTAATAACAATAACACGAGTATTTTACAAAAGGCCGATGCTCAATAGGAATGAGGTCCGGTTATGTTTTAGCATAATTGTCATTGAGGTAATTCATTATTGCCTTAGACTCATATAACCATTCTGTTTTGCCATCGTTATTAATTTTCAAACAAGGTACTTGTAATTTACCACCTTGAATCGATAACACTTGTTTGTTGTTGTCCTGTTTTGCATCAACCAAGGCGATATTTAAGTTTTGACGACGCATTTCTCGACGTACTTTTACACAAAAAGGGCAGGCATTATACTGATATAGAGACAAATTTTGTGTCTGCATATCAATTTTAGCTTGTTCAGACTCAGGGCGTTGACGTTTTTTAGGGCTAAAAATGAAATTTAACAATAGAATTATCCGACCTAAAATCCAGCGTACTACAAACATAATTACCTCTTCATTGTTGAAATATAAGTTTACTGATTTTCAGTAAACGCCAATGTTACTTTATCTCATGCTGCTTATAAACAATTGTCTTAGCTATCTTGTGCTATTTAGTTTGCTTGTAACTCAAGTTGTACTTCTGCTAATTTTTGTTTTGAATTAATTCTACTTTCCATAACATAGACCCGATGAGCTTCAATGTTTGCGTTCTCAACCAAGAATGATTTAACCGTTTTAGCCCTAAGCTGGGCAAGTTTACCTAATTCACTTGGGGCAACAACATGGGCACTTTTTATTGTGTTGTATAAAACAATATGCAAACGGGTATTGAGGTCATTTTCTGTTAAGGGAATATCCGGGTATTTGGCAGTATTGTCATCAATAATGGACTGCTTAATTGCCATAGAATCTTGTGCTAACTCTTGCTCGAAAAGTGTATAAAGTGCTTCTGTGATTGGCCCTGAAAGTGGAAACTGGCTGGCTGATAAATCAGCTGGTAATTGGTCAATGGGTATCTGTGCTGTATTGGCCAGTTTTAGATGCAAGGCTTGTTTGGCCAGTGCTTGGCTATCATTAATAGCATCGACTTCACCTTTAACATTAACAATCAGTAACGGTCTATCTAATAATGCATCAGCTAATGTCATTAAGTGTTTAGTCTGTGTATTGCTTAGTTCTGCATTACCATAATCAAAACTGACTTTATTCAACGGTTCGTCTGAGCCAATTAAGTTCGCAAGTAAACTAAAAGGAGCCGTAACGGCTTTGGTAATGATATTACCTAAAGCACCCCAAATAACACTACCAAAGCTAAAGCTCGGTGAGCTTAAGTCTCCTTTTACATCGACGCCTAAATCGATAACGCCGTGGCGGTCTTGAAGTAAAGCAACAGCTAAAGTAATCGGTAAACTGGTAGCAAGATCGCTGTTACTAGGCTTACCTAGCTGGAGTTGGTTAATAACAACATGATTAGAACCAACTAAGACATTATTTTTTAATTGATAGTTTAAATCCAATGATATTTGACCTTTATCTATATAGTAACCCGCATAAGTGCCTGAATAGGGGTTAACAGAGGTTAACTCTACATTTTTAAAAATTAGGTTAAGGTCAAGATAAGGATTTTCAAGTAATGGGTTAATTTCACCTTTTAATATTACTGGGGCATATTTATCTATTTTCCCCGCTAAATCTACCGACGCTATCGTTTGTGGATTATTAGATAGTTGGTTAATTTGACCATTCAACAGTTCAATTCCAGATGCAAAATTTGGCGTTAATGAATTATCGGCAAAAAATGCTGAGCTGTTTTTTAATGTAATACGATTAATGGCAATTTTGGGGCTCACACTGTCTTCTTGGTCAAGCTCCGCTAACTGTTTGTTTTGCTTTGGCTCAACTACATCGTCATTACTATCAACTTGCGTGGTCATAGCAGGCTGCTTTAATAAGTTTGAAATATTGGTGCTTCTGTCTTTTGCAATAATGATACGAGAATACAATTGATCAAATAAAATTTCATCTATATCTATCTGGCTTTGTTGTCTATCGAACTCTAATTGGTTTATAGACATTTTTTGCCAACTAATCAATGTCTTTTGATGTAAATTGTCTTTAATATCAAGGTTATCAATCCAAGCCTGGCCTTTATAGTGTAACTGTTTCCCTGTGTCTAAACTCAGCCTTCCTGTGGTATTGAAATTACCATCTTCGATGGTGACATTGATAAATTTTTCGACATAGGGTTGAAGTGAAGTCAAGGATACATTTTGATAACTAAAATCTGCATTTAATGTCTGGTCGATTAAGTTAAATATACCGACAGAACCAAGTTCGCTTTTTTGGTTAATTTTAGCCGAAAATTGGTAGTCTAATGGAATGGATAAGTCGGATTTAATTTGACCTGTTTTGAGATTTATTTGACCTATTTGCCACAAAACAACTTGGTCGCTAGCGACAGACTCGCCTAAATTAATATCATAATTGGCAATATCGACCGCGTTGAGGTTGATTATCCAAGAAGGACTAGCTTTCTCAGTTGAGGGATCAACATTGGTATTGTCGATATCAGTCAAGTTTTTGGGCATTAATAGTTTCATTAAATCTGCTCCTGTTGGAGAGATATTCAGAGCCACTTTACCTGAATTTGTTTGAAAACTGTCTATGTTGACTAGCTGAGTAGCACTATCGACTTGAATGTCATTAAGGTTTATCGCGTCAATAACAATCTTTTCTTCATTAGCATGTGAAGCAATAATGCTATTAATATTAATGTCAGTATCGGTAAGGGTAAAGTTGACTGGGGTATCCTGTTTAGGGTCAATGTTTAGTATGATTTTACTGTTGATATTCAATTTCCCTTGGGTTAACTGAATATCAAAGTGCTCATCAACAAACTGCCAATATTTAGCAATATTAAATTCAGATAAGGCAACGTTCACTTCTAATACGAAGGGAAATAGTTGTAGTTGTCCAAAGAGTTGCAGCTTGCTGCTGTATTCATCTGTGAGAGTTAAATCATACTGATTATGAATACTGGTTGCTTGATGTTCGATGTTTGCTGCAGTATCGAAATGATCGAGTGCAAAATTGATTTTCGGATACACCACTTGGCTATTACTGATCTTATCTTTAATTGAAATCGCACCCTGTTCGATAGCTATTTTAGTAATTCGTATTTGAATAGGTTTGTCGATAGACTCCTCATTTAGGGCCTCAGGATCAGAAACTGATTGAAATAAGGCAATAATATCAGAGTAATTATAACTATCTGTAGTCAGCCGCTGTATATTAATTGTGGGTTTTGTAATAGACACTTCTTCAAAAATAATGGCGAGATTGGCTAACGATTCCAGTGGTGAGATATTGATATATAATTGTTCAAACCCGATAAAAGTTTGTGTCGGTTTACTCTCTGAGACAATCAAATGTTCTACTGATAGTTCAAAGGTAAATGGATTAAAATGAATATTTTCGATTTGAGTTTCACGGCCCAACTTGTCAGAAAATAAAGGGGCCAGGTGTTGTTTAGCGACAAAAGGCATAATAATGCCAAGAATAAAACACAACAGTCCATAAACGATAAATAGGCTAACAAGACTTCTTTTAAGGAGAGGGCTAGATGAGAATTTTTTTAATGAGCTTGCCATACGATACTCTTAGGCACAAAAAACGAATAAGCTGATTTTAACTAAAAAGTACCTTAATTGAGAGGTTTTTATTGTCTATTTTACATATGGTCAGTAAATAGACTTTTAGATTATTTATGTGTAAGGTTTTATAATTAGTTGTGTTAATTTTTACAAGATCTATGATTAATTTTGTTTTTAACCGTGAGTTTTATGCTGATAATTCAAGGATGAAATATGCAAATACGTCTTGCCTCAAATACAGATTTACAGACACTCAGCCATGTTTTTGATCAATATCGTCAGTCGCGTGAACAACTCAGTGACATAAATGGTTGTTATTCATTTTTAAGTCAGCGCCTATCAGAAAATGATTCGATTATTTTTGTCGCATTAGAAGAAGGGCATTTGCTTGGTTTTATTCAATTGTATCCCTCATTTTCATCATTAATGTTAAAGCCAGTGTGGTTTTTTGATGATGCTTTTGTATTACCACAGTATCGTAGTAAAGGCATTGCCAGCCAGATGATAGCAAGAGCAAGAGTGTTAGCAACAAGTGCACAAGTTGCACTAATTAACAGGCATATGGAACAAGATTTAAAGGTATAGGTCCTAATACCTTATGACCCTCAGTATTTTACTGTTAAAATATTGCGGGATTATTGTATTTGGAGAAGTAAGATTGAATAAAAGTCTTTTTACAAACTTAATTGCAACCTTGTTTGTGTTAACTGGCTACTTTATGGTTCAGCCCATCATATTAACAATTGGACTGTTTGCCTTGTCTGGCGCGCTCACCAACTGGCTAGCTGTGTATATGCTATTTGAGAAAGTGCCTGGTTTATATGGTTCAGGTGTTGTGCCAAATCGTTTTGAAGAGTTTAAAGCGGGCATTAAACATCTGATGATGGAGCAGTTTTTCACTCAAGAAAATATAGACCGTTTTCTCTCAGTTAGTGACAGTAAAAGCATCAATTTAGCCCCTGTAATAGAAAAAGTTGATTTAACTCCATCGTTTGATGCGCTTGTTTCGACTGTTGAAAGGTCATCTCTTGGTGGAATGCTCACCATGTTTGGCGGAGTAGAGGCTTTAATGCCACTAAAAGAGCCTTTTATTGATAAAATGAAACAGTCATTAATTGAACTGTCTCAAAGTGATCAATTTAATCAAATTTTAGTGAACGAATTAGAACAACCGAATGTGATTGCTGATATTCAGGCTAAGGTCGCTAATATTGTTGACCAGCGTTTGGATGAACTAACACCTGATTTAGTTAAGCAAATTATTCAAGATATGATCAAAAAACATCTTGGGTGGTTAGTGGTTTGGGGCGGTGTATTAGGTGGAGTGATTGGTGCTATCGCTGCGTTAATTACCTAAGCTAAAATTAGTAAAGTTAATATTTTGCCCCAATGTTTTCATTAATAAACATTGGGTCAAAATGGTTATTTGTGATTGTTTGGTTATACTCAAAATATGCTCTCATCACTATTAAAAACAAAGCATGTCACATCATCAGATTAATTATTTAGAAATACCGGTCAAAAATGTTGTCAGTACGAAGGATTTTTTTATGCAGGTATTCGGCTGGCATTTTAAGGATTATGGTCCGCAATATAGCTGCTTCTTAAATGCGGGTATTGATGGTGGTTTTTTTCAATCAGATAGCCACTTCACTACCACAATAGGTTCACCTTTAATTGTCTTGTACAGCAAGTCACTAGATGAGACTCAAAGCAAAGTGACTCAGTACGGCGGGTCAATCAATAAACCTTTATTTACTTTCCCAGGAGGCAGACGATTTCACTTCCTCGATGTCAATGGCAATGAATTTGCCGTATGGTCTGAGTAATGACTATGGACGATAACCCTAGTGTTGAATGTCCCTGCATTAGGCAGTGTAGTTTAGACGATCAAGATATTTGTTTGGGGTGTCATCGTACTTTAAATGAGATTTTAGAGTGGCATTCAATGAATAACGCACAAAGGAAAAATTTAATAAATGACTTAAGTTTTCGAGCCGTTGCGAGAAAACGCAGTTTTGATTTTTAAGTTATTGTTGTTCTAGGTGAATAAAAAAGCCATCAAAAACATGATGGCTTTTTAGTATTTGCTTCCCGTTCTGAAATAAGATTAATGTTCTGCTTGATGATTTTTATCGGTTTTAGGCAAAATCATATTCATTAATATAGCGATAATACCGCATAAACTAATGCCTGTGAGACTGAAAGAGCCTATACCAAATGCCATTCCTCCAATACCAAATACCAAGGTAACAGCGACAATACTTAAGTTTCTCGGCTCTGATAAGTCGACTTGATTTCTTATTAAGGTATTCAAGCCCACCGCGGCAATTGATCCAAAAAGCAAGCACATGATCCCACCCATCACTGGAACAGGAATTGTTTGTAATAAGGCGCCTAATTTACCAACAAAAGCTAAAATGATGGCGGTAATCGCGGTCCAAGTCATAATACGAGGATCAAAACTTTTGGTTAAAGTAATCGCGCCAGTGACTTCTGAGTAGGTGGTGTTTGGAGGCCCACCAAATGCCGATGCCGCCATTGTTGCGATGCCATCACCGGCTAAAGTGCGATGCAAACCAGGCTTTTTTATATAGTCTTTAACGGTTACGTTAGATATTGCTAAGATATCTCCAATATGTTCAACGGCCGGTGCAATGGCGACGGGGATCATAAAGAGAATGGCTTGCCAATGAAACTCGGGGGCGACAAAGTTGGGCATAGATAACCATGCTGCTTGTTGTACAGGCGTGAAGTCAACCACGTCAAAAAAGAGACTTAAACTATAGCCCACTATAATCCCTGCTAATATAGGCATTAATCGGGCAACGCCTTTTGCAAAGGTCGCGACTAGAATGGTGGTTGATAGTGAGGCAAGTGAAATAATTAACGCGGTGTTGGTATTAATTAATTGGACAGAACCATCGCCCGTTTTGCCTAAAGCCATATTAACAGCCATTGGTGCTAACCCTAAGCCGATAATCATAATGACCGGACCAACAACCACCGGAGGAAGCAGTTGATGAATAAAACCCACGCCACGTATTTTGACGGTTACTCCCAATAGTACATAAATTAATCCTGAAACCATCAGCCCGCCCATAGTTGCAGGTATTCCCCATGTTTGCACACCATAAAGTATCGGGGCGATGAATGCGAAAGATGACGCTAAGAAAATAGGCACTTGACGTTTTGTGACGAGTTGAAAAAGTAGTGTGCCAATACCTGCAGTAAAGAGGGCTACACTGGTATCTAGCCCAGTAATTAAAGGCATTAATACGAGTGCACCAAAGGCCACAAATAACATTTGTGCTCCTTGGAGCGGAATTGAAAAGCGTTGCATTAGATTAACTCCATTATTTTTATTATGTCTTTGAATCGGTACAGTTAGCGTGTTTTTAGGCTTCGTTCAAATAGTGCGATCACATAAAAAAGAGTGTGATTAGACCATACTCGATAGATCTTTATTATGTTACACTTTCAGCACTTATTTTGATTGCGTTTATAACTCCCAATGCTAAAAAAATTACTCAATATTACCGTTCTTTCTCTGGCTCTTTGTCATTTACAGTTATTCGCTGTCGAGGTACCTAAGCTAGATGAAGCAGATATCATAGTTGATTCTCGCGCTAACAGTGCTCGTTCCGCGGCACTTAAACAAGCGTTAGCCAGTGTGTTCTTAAAAAATTCTGGCAGCCCTAGTGTCGTGATGCACCCTATGGTTAAAGCACAGATTGACAATCCTGAAGCACTACTCATTCAGTATGGTTATAGCCAGGTTGATAGTGATCTATTACTGACGGCAAGCTTTGATCATCAACGAATTATTAGCACTTTACGCCAAGCAGACCTGCCTGTATGGGGGGCTCAACGACCTTTGACCTTATTATGGGTAACAATTGCAGAAGCTAATGATACGGTTATTTTATCTGACTCAAGCGAGAGTGCTTTACGAACTGATTTAATCGCTGAGTCAAATAATAAAGGTATTCCAGTATTGTTACCTTTGATGGATCTTGATGATCTTATGGCGGTATCCCCAACAGATGTAAAAGGCATGTTTCTAAGTCCTGTCAATATAGCATCAGCACGTTACCAAACGGATTATTTTGCTATTGCAGATATTTCAGAGACCACGAGTGCAGTAACATTTACTTTGTCTTTATTCGATAAAACACAAACGGGTTCAACACTTCAACCCTTAATTAAACAACAAGGTGAGGCAGTCAATACAGCTGCGGCATCTAAACGTATAATGGCTTTATTAGCTGATTATTATATTAGCCAATATGCTATTGCATCTTCAGGTAATAACCTTGAAACGCATGTGAGTTTTACCGGTGTGACACACATGAAACAACTGGTAGAAATTGAAAAGTATTTGCAGCAACTCAGTGCCGTGAAAGAGATTTTAATCAGCCAATTCCAAAATGAAACAGTGACTTACCAGTTGTCATTATTCAGTAGTGTTGAAGATCTACAACGATTATTAAGTATTGATAATCGTTTAAGCAAAATAGATACAATGGGCAATGTGAATTCCTACCTTGAGCCGAAATCGAACGATAAGTCAACGTTAACCTATCAATGGCAGGGGCAATAACCCCAGTGATATTTTACCTGAAGGGCGCTTGTGCTATAGTAGCGTCCGCTTTATGTTTATTTTTGAGAATGTTTGAGTGACCCTATCTTCTCCGCGCCAATTATCTTTGCCCGTTTATTTACCGGATGATGAAACGTTTAATAGTTATTATCCTGCATCGGGTAATGATGAACTTATTCAAAAACTTCAGTCTTGTGCTGAAGGTAGCATGACTTCGTCTGTTTATTTGTATGGCCCGCAAAAATCAGGCCGTACCCACCTAATGCATGCGGCATGTGCACATGCAAGTGATTTAGACCGTCGTACTTTATATATACCTCTAGGTATTCATGCCAGTATTTCGCCCGCTTTATTTGAAGGTGTTGAGTCTTTAAATTTAATTTGCATTGATGACATCGATGCCATAGCAGGTCATCCTGTCTGGGAAGAAGCATTATTTCATTTGTATAATCGTATTGCTGAACAACAAGATTGTCGTTTAATTGTCAGCGCAAGTGCATCACCATCTGAAGCCCGTTTTGCTTTACCTGATTTGATTTCCCGTATGCAGTGGGGGTTAATATACCAATTGCAAGCTATGGCAGATGATGAAAAACTGTTAGCGTTACAACGCAGAGCCGCTATGCGTGGTCTGCAATTGTCTGATGAAGTAGGGCGTTTCTTACTGACTAGAATGGCACGAGATTTACGCACACTGTTTGATGTATTAGACAAGTTAGATAAAGCATCTATGGTACATCAACGTAAATTAACCATACCTTTTATCAAAGAAATGCTTAAATTATAGCTGCTTATAAGTTGCCCTAGCTTTAAGGCTAGGGCAAAAATTCAAAATCTGCGTTTGTCTAAGTCTATTTGATCCGTCCGCTTAATCCTATTATCTATGTTGCTCGCCACTTAATTCTAAGGGTCTATCCTCTAATGCTTTTATCTCGGTTGATTGGCTCACCTTTTGCGGTGAACTCGCACCCGTTGGATTAACCACTAAGTTTTCTGTCCACGATTTACCGGGGGTTAATTGCAACGGATTCGGTAGACTGTTAATAAGGTTTTGACTTGCCACTTCTGGCATTATTTCATCAATAACATATTGGGCACGTATTTTAATATTGGCATCGCCAATACGACCGCGTTGACCCCACTCGACAGTAATATTAGAACCCGTTGCATTTTCTGGTTTGTCAGTAACGGCGACATCTCTCAACATATTATAGCGATAGCTCATAAAAGCTTCTTCAAACAGCATAGCAGCATCTTCTCGATTTGAGGAATAGTTGTAATAGTCGGATGCATTGTCTTGACTAAAGAAGTTAGTAATATCGCTTGGTAGGTATGACTTTTGAGTGTCATTAGCGGTTTGGCCCTTAAAGCTTACAGTACCCAGTGAATACATTTCGCTGCTTTGTAATGGGAAGCGTATTGCGAGTTGATCAGACACTAAAGCATTACTACTCGAACGTCTGTTGAAATCCTCTAATAAAGTTGGCCCTTGAAGTGTACTGTGTGTACTGCGCGGAAAAAAGTCATTAGCATGGGCTAACTCGTGATATAGCAAGGAGGAAAGTCTAGGGGTAAAATCAGCAACTGAGCGGTTTGTTCGGGTTTCATATGGGTAAGATGCATAAGCATACTGATTATTTTTCACATATCGCCATGGCATTAAAAACTGTAAATCATTACCAAAATTACTACGGTAATCTGGAGCTTCATTAATGGTATCGCGCTCAGCAGCTGTTAACCAAAGATTGTCGGGATCTAAGTATATAGCCCCGGTAACTACCCAATAAAAAGAGGGCCGCACATCATAACTAATGATAATAGCGGTAACAGATTGTAATAATGTAATGAAGTCACTATTAGGGTCTTGCTGCTGCAAAAACTGTTCAAAATTCTTCCCCATCCAATCATGAGATACCACAACTCTATCCATCACATTAGCAATAGAGGGGGAGCTTGTTTGCTGTCCAATTAAAGGTAGTTGATTAATACGGCAACTATTATCAAGTTTATTTGAGTAAACGCATTTAGGTAAAATAGCAGCATATGATGAATTAGGCTTATAGACATACGTGCGTGCCACCGGCTCATCAAAATAGGGAGAAGTGATCCCAGCTTCATTGGTAATTAAGATGTGGACATCATCGGTTAATGTTTGCCCATTCAGTTCGGCTGTAGCCCTAAGAGATACAATGCTGTCTTTATTGACAATAGGAGCAATGAATAATGGCCGTTCAGTTTTTGTTAGGTCTAAACTAATCAGATTATCTGAGTAAGCACACCATTTTACATTAGTCGGCATTTGACCATTAATGGACGCTAATCTCACGCTAACACCATTGCCTTCAACGACTTGATGATCAGCATTTACGGATAATGATATTTGTTGAGCATTCGTGACATTAATGGTGATCAATTGATTAATATCAATACCAGGACCTGATATTGTCACTTTAAATTGGTATTCACCGGTATTGGATGGTGTAAAATTAAGTATGGGAGAGGAGTTATTGGCTAGAGATAAAGCTGTACCGGCCATTTGCTGCCATTTAAAAACTAAGCCACTTGAGTCTTTATTCGTTAGTTTAGTAATAATTGCCCCTGGTTGGTTTACTTGATAACTAGTCTCAAGCAAAAACTCAAGGTTATCGCTACCTGTTACAGTGCTCCACTCTAAAGGCTGACTGCAGGCTGTAACAGGCAGTGTATTGTCGGGGACAGCAGGCGTCGGTGCTGAGTCGCTGCTACCTCCACATCCGGTTATTATGCTGGTTGAAATAAGGAGCGTAAGAATACTGCGACTGAAAGCCATTATTTAATCCCTTCTGCAATTATTTACTGACTATATCATGTGTTTTTTGCATGCGAAAGAATAAAAAAGCGCCAATTGGCGCTTTTAAAAGTGAAACATTTAATAATAAAAATAAACAATAAAATTAATTTAAATCAGATTGTTAATCTTTTTGTTGTGATTTTTTCTTTAAGCCAAGCCCCAGTTCTCTGCCTCTTATTCTGGCATAAAATGGAAAGCCAATTAACAAGGCACAAATAAGCGCAGACTCTATAATGGCAAACACAAGCGCGTCTTCAGTCACATAGACTAAGGTTAATCCGTGAAGCAGATACAGACACAGAATAAAACTCGCCCAGGCGTAAGTGTATGGATTACCTTGGATAACACCTTTTAATGGCATCAATAATGGGATGATCCACATTAAATTAAATATTAATGAATAAGATCCTTGCACACCTTGTTGTACAAACCATCCAGTAAGCAATAATACCAGTGCAATATAACCTATACGACAAAGCTGAAATAAGCTGTTAGTTTTCATTAATAATTTACTCTATGATTGCCAAAACATTTTCAGGAGGACGACCGATAGCTGCTTTACCATTTGATAACACTATTGGTCGCTCAATTAATTTTGGTGTATTGACCATGGCTTCAATAAGTTGCACTTCCGTGAGATTGACATTATCTAGGCCTAATTCTTTATACTCACTTTCTTTGGTTCGCATCAATTGACGAGCGCTTAAACCAAGTAGCGACAGTATGTGGCTAATTTCATCTTCTGAGGGCGTATTTTTTAAATACTCAATGACATTTATTTGATTCGACCTAGTTTGAATCAATGCTAAGGCCTCACGGCTTTTTGAACAACGTGGATTATGTAAAATAGTAATTTTAGTCATAGTATTAGCTTTCTTTTTATTTCAGTATAAAAGTTATTTGAATTGCTCTAGATTGCGTTCCGCATCTCTAAATTGACGTATTCTAGCTTCAATTCTGGCAATTTGCAGCGGCTGACCTTCAGAGTATCTATATGCGTAGTTTAATTGATCAATCGCGCCAGGGTAATCCGCCACTAATGCCATTACCTCTGCATTAGCATAATATTCTAGTGCTTTGTTTCCCATTTTTTTATAGGCATCATTTAACAATTGATAGGAAAGTATATTTTGCTTATCGAAAAAAATGAGATCTTCCAACAACGGGATAGCTAGCTTGGGCGCTCCTGACTCAACATAAATGTGGGCCAAATTAGTATTAATAACCTGAGAGGTCGGCTTTAATTTTCGCTGGTCTTGCAATAGTGTAATAGCTTCATCAAAGGCTTTACGTTCGGCTAGTAAATCGGTTTTTGTATCGATATAAAATAAATTATTGACATCTGTTTGGCGCAACTCATCAATTATGGCCTCTGCTTCAGCAAATTTCTTCAAGCGAAACAGTGCCAAAGTTTTGCCATATAAAGCAGCTTCTTTGAATGCGTAAGAGTGTTTCTTTAACTGGACATTAAATAAAGATAAAGCCGCTTCATCGTTATAGCTGGAAAATCTGACCTGGATGCGAGCTTTAGCAAGCTGGTAATTTAAGTTATCTGCAATATAACGATTTGGATATTGTGCAGCCCGGTTACGTGCGTCGGTAATGCGTGATTCAGGTAATGGATGAGTGAGCAGCATTTGAGGTGGCGTTGTGGTAAAGCGGTAGCGAGTGGCCAGTTCCGCAAAGAAATTAGCAGCGCCATTCTGGTCAAATCCAGCTTCAACCAATATTTGCATGCCTATCCGATCAGCTTCCTTTTCATGCAAACGTGTGTAATTAATTTTAGCTTGAGTTGCTAAAGCCTGAGTTGTTGCTAATGCCGCCATACCAGCTTGAGGCGCAGCAATAGTCAGTAATATAGCCCCTAGTAAACCGGCAATCGTAGCGGTGGAACTTTTTTCTTGTGCTTCCAATGAACGGGCTAAATGGCGTTGGGTAACGTGGGTGATTTCATGGGCCAGTACTGAAGCGAGCTCACTTTCGGTATCTGCATTTAAAAATAAGCCAGTATGAACACCAACATGACCGCCAAAAAAAGCAAATGCGTTAATTTCATCATTACGCAGCAAGAAAAAATAGAATGGCGTTTTAACGCCTGTGGCGTGAGCAACTAATTTATTACCTAATTCAGATAAATACTGGCTTAAAACGGGGTCCGTCAAAAGGGGGGCAGATGAGCGTATGACTCGCATATAAGCATCGCCATAAACCATTTCTTTCTCAAGACTGAAGGTATTGACCGCGGCAGTACCAAGATCTGGTAAGTCGTTGTTGGCAAAACTGCTGGTAATATTCGCTGTAAATAGTGCAGCAGCAACACTGCCGGCGATGAAAGTTTTGCTCATTTTGCTGAATGATTTGGTGGTGAAAGTAATTTTAGCCAAACGACACCCTTTAATCTGATTAATTAGTAGAGAAAAACGCGTAAGAGTTTACTCTGTTAGCTTGTGGTTTACTATGCAACTAAGGATAATAGCTTTAGTTTATTTAACGTAAATTCCCTATGAAACTGATAGATTTAACCGCTTATCGATGCCCATATCCATTAGTGCAGATAAAACTGTTATTGAAGCAATTACCGCAAGGTGAAACGTTAAAGGTTTTACTGTCTGACCCAGGTTCCTGCAAAGATGTTCCCACATGGGCTAAAAAAAGTGGATATCAGGTCAGTCTATTGCAACAAGATAAAAGCATTATGGCAATTAATATCACTAAATAGCGCGGTATTAGGTTAATTTTCTTTCATTTATACAAGGTTTTGCAATGTTATCGTTTTTAAAAGATTGGTACCAAACTCGTTTTAGTGACCCACAAGCAATAACATTAGTGTTTATTTTGATGGGTATTGCGCTGACAATATATTTTGGCGCGGAACTATTGGCGCCTTTACTTGTTGCATTGGTATTAGCATTTTTACTAGAGTGGCCTGTGGCTCAAATGTCAAAGCTGGGCATTAATCGTACCGCTGGGGCTTCAATTGTGTTGGTGGCGTTTTTAGGGCTAATGATGCTGACATTGTTAGTACTGATGCCGAGTATTTGGCGCCAAGGGGTCAGTTTAGTCACAGATTTACCCAGCATGCTGGACAAGGGCATGATTGTCGTAAAAGATTTAAGCGATAAGTATCCGCAGTTTATTAGTGCTGAACAAATAGATGCTTCACTTAACGAATTCAAAAAATTGCTCGATACTGAACACTTATTGGATTTTGCTAAACAAATACTGGGTATTTCAGCATCTGTACTAGTATTAATGGTTTACGTTATCTTAGTCCCTTTGCTTGTGTTTTTCTTTTTAAAGGATAAAGAGGAACTGATTGCCAGTAGTAAACGATTTTTCCCTGCTAATCGTGGTTTAGCAAGTAAAGTATGGTACGAAATGGATCAGCAGATATTTAATTATATCCGTGGCAAAGTGATTGAAATTATCATCGTTGGTGTAGCCAGCTATGTGTTTTTTGCGCTAATGGGACTGAGATATTCTGCTTTGTTAGGTGTGTTAACGGGCTTGTCTGTGTTGATCCCTTATGTTGGCGCAACATTGGTGACATTACCCATAGCACTTGTGGCCTTTGTGCAATGGGGTATAGGTCCTGAGTTTGGATATTTAATGTTGGGTTACGGTATCATCCAGGCGCTAGATGGCAATGTATTGGTCCCAATTTTGTTCAGTGATGCGGTAGATTTACATCCTGTGATGATTATTGCCGCGGTTTTGGTCTTTGGTGGCTTATGGGGCGTGTGGGGTGTTTTCTTTGCTATTCCTTTAGCATCCTTGGTGAAGGCAGTGATTAATGCCTGGCCAAATAATGATAATAAGTCAGTATTCGATCCCGAATAATCTTCGACATACTTTATTAACTCTTTAAAAATGCACAATATTAAATTGTGCATTTTTAGTTAATACTGTCACTGTTTTAATGTCAGTTAACACTAAGGTTAAATCAACACCATTATCATCCTTACCACGAATGACCTCTTGCTTAGCGGTCGATTGACCAATAAAGCCGGTTGAGTCAAATTTCCCCGTAATGAGTTTACCGTTGTTGAGCGTAATCTGCACTTCATACTGATATAGGCACATTACCTCAATATAATCATGCAGATTGCAAGCAAGTATTTTAGTCATATCGTTCAGTTTCCATTGTTAAGATAAATTAATAACTGAAACGATACATTGAATTTAACCGTCTTCCATTAACGATGTTCACTTCAATCAAATATAAACGGTCAAAGTCTTCAGTATGTTCTGTATGGCTATCTTCTGAGGTTTGATTTAATTTGTCAGCTAAAAGCGCGGTAGTATTACTGTGGCCTACTATCAAATAATTGCCTGGATGCATCAGTAATTGTTCACTGAAAGCATCAAGATTACTGGGATCATACGATATCACCGAAAGATTATGATTATTCGCTGTAGGCTTTGCGGTAAGTTGAGTGCGTTGGTAATCGGTTGAGTATACTTTATCTAATGGAATATGTTGTAGCATGTGAGCAAGCCGTTCAGCACGTTGATCTCCCTGTTCAGTTAATTGAGGATCATCACCTAGTTGCTTTTCACCATGGCGAACTAATATAAAAGTCCATTTTTGAGCCGTCTGTAATTGAGCATTTCCATTGACGGTAGTTTCCCTCTGGTCTATTACCTGCTGAGTAAACCCAAGTGGACTGAAAAGCGTTAAACACAATAGAGTAAGGCAAATTGTTGTTTGGTATAAAGCACTAGATGTTGCTCGCATTGGGGAGTTCCGCAGATATTAAATAGCGTTAATACTAACATTAGTTGACTAAAGCTGGTGAAAATAAAACCAGATATAGTAAGCGTTTATTTTGTATAGCATTTGCAGCTAGCCTGCTCCGAGGCAGTAAATGTGATGAACCTGTCATGGGATTTTTGATGATCTATTTTGGGGGGAGTTAAATATTTACATTGACAAAAGCCCTGAGTAAACAGGGCTTTGAATTAGAGATTTACGCCCCGAATAATTATTCGCATCATGTAGTAGATCAGTTCTGTAAATCAATGCTGTAAACAGCAAAACCAAACTCATCTACTACATTATTGAGTTTGATCATCTTACGTTGTTGATACATAGAAACAAAAGCATCAGCCAAGGCACTATCTTGAGTTTCAAAGCGAACATCAAGAGAAACAGTTGTGCTAATCGTAGCAAAGTCCCAGTTGTTGTCTGCAGATGGATTAACTTCGCCGTAGGTTTCAGTTTCAGCAGTAATGTACTGTGCTAGTGCTTCACGGTTTGAATCTGGTAATTCCATTACAACGTAATCAGAACCCGTACCAGCAAATTTACCACCAAAAGCACGATAGTTATTTGATGCAATAATGAACTCTTTTTTAGCAAATTCAGCACCAATAAACACAGTACCTTCTTTGTCTGTATAGGATAAACCGACAATTCGATGTGCATTGGCATCGACTAATTTACAGTCGCCATCAAAGCGGGTTGGCTGAGTAACATCGATTTGATAGTTAACACCATCAATAACATCATAATTGTAAGTTCTATGTGTACTCCAATTAATCAAGTATTGCGGTGTTGTTGCTGTAGGATTAATTTGATTAAATTGATTTGCACTGCATTCCAACCAATCTTGTACCTGGGCTCCGGTGACTTTTACAGCAACCATGGTGTTAGGGTAAAGATATAAATCGGCCGCATTTTTGTAAGTTAACTCACCAGCGGCAACTTGGACATAGCTTTCAGTATCGGCAGTTGTGCTGTGACGACCACCTGCTTTGAAAGGCGCTGATGCTGAAAGTACGGGGATGTCTTTTAACGCTGGAGGTAAATTTTGTTGCACTTTTGCTATCTGAGCATCTGAAACTATTTGGACGGTAGGATCATCTTGCAACAAACTGAGGAAGCTATACATATCTGATGATGCTTTACCAATTGGCTGGTCAACGTAAGCTTTAGTATCGTCATGCTCTTTAGCAACAGCATCTCGAATTCCAAAATCTGGCTGTACTAACTCCGGGGTGTTAGCGTTTTTATCATAAATGGGTATCGACTTAGCCATTCTATCAACAATGACCCATATACCATCTTTCATTTCAAGTTTGAAATCGACTATGCCTAAGTTATCACCCCAACGACCAGGCATAACGGCAGCCACACCATTAATAGTGCCTTTTCCAATATCCGCATTTTCTAGCCCTGCAAAAGTACTTGATGGAAATACAGAATGACTATGACCAAAGGTAATTGCGTCTATACCGGCCACTTTTGATAGTGCCCAAGTAGCATTCTCGTCATCGATATCGACAGGATTAGTCGAAGATCCAACACCAGAATGCGGAATAGCAATAACAATGTCAGCACCTTCTGCTTTCATCATAGGAACAAATTTTTCAGCAGACTCAATAATCCCCATTACGGTGACTTTGCCTGTCAAATTTTGTTTGTCCCATAATAGAATTTGTGGCGGTACAAATCCGATATAGCCAATTTTAATGACTTGCTGATCGCCATTACTATCTAGCACCGTTTTTTCTTCAATAAGGTAAGGTTTAAATAAATTATCGCCTTTTTGTTTACCTTCCCAACAATCGGCTTCACATAATACATTGGCGTTGATATACGGAAAGTTTGCTCCAGAAATAGACTCATAAAGAAAATCTAAACCATAATTGAATTCATGATTACCTATATTACCGACAGAATAACCCAGCGTATTCATGGCTTTATAAGCTGGGTGGGTACCACCAATAGTGTTGTCTTGCTTGAAGTTGTTGGCGATAAAGTCACCCATTGGGCTACCTTGTAATAAATCACCATTATCCACTAATACAAAGTTGTCAGCATCGGCGCCATGACGTTTAATTAAACTTGCGGTGCGAGCGAGACCAATAGTGGCATCGTACTTTGACTTATAGTAATCATAATCCATAATATTGGCATGAAGATCAGATGTTTCTAGAACGCGAAGATTAACTTCAATGGGGTTAACCTCAGGTTGTTTATCATCATCTGAGCTACCACATGCGGACAAGCCTAGTGAACTTGCGATCATTACCGCAAGTAAATTTTTATTGTACATATTCATATTTCCTTTATGACCCCGGAGCGAACTTGCCCCTGTTTAAAACAACAAACCTATGATTAGTATTTGGTTTTTTATGTTGAAAACGTTGGAATTATAATGAAATCCAAAGAAGGTATTGTGACTTCTGCTAGGTTTTGCTGTATCAATTTGTGACATTAAGACAGTTTGTCGATTAATTGATCAAAGCTCATGATTTTGTGGAGGGGGGATATATCAATTATTCAATGGTGTTATGATTGGCAATTGATGAAATAGCTTTATTGAATTCTTGAACCTTGCTCACAACAAAAGGAGATGTAACTCATATGTGCTACATCTCCTTTTTGAAAAGTCTATATTTAGAAGATTTACTTAATCTTTTAAGTGATTAACTACGGTTTTAAAATGACTTTAACCGTGCCATCAACATCCGCTTCATCAATGTATCCAATTGCACTTGGATTTGATGCTACTGCGGCTTTCATAGCCGTTGCTGAAGATACCGTGGCAGGTGGATTACCTTTTCCAGTAAAAACTTGCTTAGACCAGAATGCTTTTAACTGCGCATCAGATTTACCCGTGACAGTACTGTGAAACTCAGCACGGGTAGCATTACCTTCATCGAGTTCATAGACTACTAATGATGTATCGCCTTTACCTAAAAATGCTTTTTTTGCATCTGAAGCTGACATGTCACCCGCAGCGGTGTTTCCAATAACAACCACACCAGCGGCGGCTGTAGAAGCAACACCCAAACTAAGCGTTAATAAGGTTAGAAACTTTTTCATATCATCGCTCCTTTAAAATACTGCGTCAAATTTGACGGTATACACAAGTGTATCATCGAAAGTGAACTGTTTTGTTAATGGATTGATGACAGCATTACCACCTAAACCGCCAGAAGTATCGCCAAAATCAGTTGCGTAAGTTAAATCAAATTTTATCGCAACATTGTCGATTGCATCCCAACGTAAACCTGCACTATATGCGGTGCGTTCCTGATTTAAGCCGATGCTTAAAGGAATTGAAAGCTGTGGTGGAAGGTTTGATCTTACGTCGTTATCCGTTGTTTCTACATACGCGATAGTAACATAAGGGGTGAAACTTTTAATACGGTATCCGAAAGTGACATATGCTGATTCAGTATCAGCCAATAAACCATCAATTTTAACCGTGGTCCATTCACCTACAGCAAGGAATGATCCATTATCATAGCTGCCACCTAAGCCGTTAAATACAGCTTTTTCGTTGTCTATAGTTAAACCATTAGCTATACCTTCTATCGAAGTCTGGCCATAAACAGCACGCAGTGTCCAAGTCATGTCTGTCCAAGACACATTACCGCCCATTATATTTGACAAATCTAAGTCAGCACCTGGAACAGTCGATTCACCCCCAAACCCCTGTAGTGTTAATGTTGAATCTTCAAGATCGAAATCATAAGAAACATCACCACCAGTGTAAGAAGAGAATGGCACTTGATCATAAACTTCGCCAGGTGGGCGAGCAAATGGTTGTGCATAACCCACATCTAAATAGTCAGAGTACATGAATAATGGCACACGTAATTTACCGCCACGTACTTTCACGCCACCGTCAAAACGGTGAGATAAATAAGCCCATTCAGCTTCAACATCCCAATCATTTTCGCCTTTCATCATTAGCTGAAGAACAGCCTGAGTTTGGTTACTGATATTAAACGTTGCTTGTAACCCCATTTTACTGTCTTGAGTAAAATCTGCGCTGCTAGTGGCATTGTTATAGCCCGCATCGTTATCAGAACTGATATATGCACCGCTAATAAATCCGTTAAAATTGAATTTATCAGTCAGATTTTTGGTTTGTTGAGCTTGTAGCGCCTGAACCTGTTGTTCTAGCTGAGCTACTTTTGCATCGGTTGCCTCATCAGCAAAAGCTGCGGCAGGAACTAATGCTACAGAAATCGCTAACGGAAGCGCTTTCAAGTAAAATTTCATAGTGTTACTCCTTTCTCATCACTCATCATACCCATCGGGTTTATTTTTATATTGCTCTATTTATATAGCTAACATTCACGTAACTAACCAATTTTTAAGCGAATAATTTACACTTTAAATTGGTTTGTTATGATTTGGAGCTGTTTACTGACATTTTGGATATCAAAACTGATCCCGCCCATGTCTTCAGTGGTGGTTTTGACTTTTTGAGCGTTTTGCTGAATATCGGCAACATATTGCTGGATCAACACTGAGGTATTGTGTTGCTCCTCTGTTGCGGCGGCAATCTGTTCATTTACAACACTAATTGCACTGACTTTTTCAGTAATACTTGTCAATGTTTTGCCGGCAAGCATAGTTGACTCAACTCCTTCGTCGGCGGTTTCAACACCATGCTGCATAGCTTGAACCGCTTTTTTAGAAGAGGTTCTTAATTCTTGCAGTACTTGTTGAATTTCTTGCGTTGACGCTTGCGTTCTAGAAGCAA
This sequence comes from Shewanella glacialimarina, assembly GCF_020511155.1. Lineage (NCBI taxonomy): Bacteria > Pseudomonadati > Pseudomonadota > Gammaproteobacteria > Alteromonadales > Shewanellaceae > Shewanella > Shewanella glacialimarina. The sequence continues at coordinate 2,128,918 of NZ_CP041216.1, forward strand.
GGGTTCTTACTTCATCTGCCACAACGGCAAAGCCCCGTCCTTGTTCTCCTGCTCTCGCAGCCTCAATAGCCGCGTTTAGCGCAAGAAGATTTGTTTGATCAGCAATACCCCTGATCGTATCTAAAATAGAATTAACATTATTGGTGAAAGAATCTAATTGGTTGACTAAAGTGGCTGTGGTTCTAACTTCTTCCGCTAGCCTTTTAATGGTAGACACTGCTGTATTTACCACTTGAGTACCTTTAGTCGCTTCTTTATTTGCGTTGTCTGCCTCGCTAGCCGCGTTTGCAGCATATTCAGCAATATGAGTCACACTGATAAACATTTCTCCCATTGCTTGGGAGATTAATTCAATGGCAGCGGTTTGTTCTTTGACAGTAAGTTCACTAACTTTACTGCCGTTTAATAATGTTTGTGATACAGCACTTAAGCTTTCAGTTGTTTGCTTGGTGTCCGCTATTGAAGATTGAAGTTTAGAGACGAATTGGTTAAACCAATATACTAAATCGGCAATTTCATCTTTACCGTCATATTGAATACGCGAGCGTAAATCACCTTCACCTTCAGAAATGTTACGTAAAGAATTAGTAACATTAGAAAGGGTAGTAATAATTGAGCTGTTAACTAATAAGCCAAGAATCACCATTAATACGGTGGCGACAATGCCTATCAGTAAAACGGAAGTTTGTGCACTGTTTGCATCGGTAATAGTAGACTCGATACTGTTGGTAAATTGCGATTCAAAATCAGCTTGATTAGATTTAAAATCTTTAATTAGATTTTGGTATCTTGCAGCATTGTCAGCCGCCTGGGTTTTTATTGCATTAAAATCTATGTTATCGGCTAAAAAAGCCATCACCAGTGTGTTGGCATTTTTATGATAAGTAGTGATGTCACTTTTTAATCGTTGCATATCATTCGATTCACTTGGTAATAATTGACCAATTTCATCTAAGTTTTTTATGATGGTTTTCACCATGGCGTCAACCGTTTGTAGGTTTTCTTCTTCGCCAGTCGTCACCGCAGATTGGATAATTTGTTCCAATTGGATTAACAGTCCGTCATTGACTGTCGCTAAGCTTAGCACTGGGTAGAGCCTGTTCTGTAAATTACTTAAGCGATCAGTATTGCTTGTGGTTGTCACACTGTTGATAGCGATTGAAATAATAAATGAAGCCAAAGCAACAAAAGTGAGTATGGCTATACGGTGTTTAATTTTCAGGCTAGATAGCTTCATGGCAACCCTTTTGTAGTAAATGTTTCAATTCAGTTACTTATTTTAACACATGCCATACTTAAAGGCATATGTTGATTCAATAGGCCTGTTTATCGGCAGTAATGTTGATTAACTTTAGTTATTGTTTCACTTAAATTTTTTATAAAATTTGTGGGATGGGTTTGGAGAGATAAGCAAAAGTAATGTTACGCGGTTAACTATAGTTTATAAAAAATAATAAATACAAATTATGTCGTTACGTTTTCTATTGAGTGTATTAAAAACATTCAGAAGATTTAAGTATGAACATCTTCTGAATGCGAGTATTGATTTTTTAGTAGCCTAAGGCAGCAGAACCAGCTCTGCGGGGATCTGACGACCCATATTTACCTTGTTCAGTCACCATTATTGACTGGGTACTCCCAATAGATTGTTGAATTTTAACCTTATGGCCTTTTGCTTCTAGCAGTGAAATAGTGTCTTGATTCAAGCTACGTTCCACCCATAAAAAGTCAGGTAACCATTGATGATGCACACGAGCTGCTGCACTTGCTTCTGCAATGTTGAGTTGATGATCAATCACATTCATAATGATTTGCAGGGTGATATTTATAATTCTAGAACCACCTGGGCTACCGGTAACAATAAAAGGTTTACCGTCTTTCATTACAATTGTTGGACTCATTGAGCTCAGTGGACGCTTATTACCTTTTACAGAATTTGCTTCGCCTCCAATCAGTCCGTAACCGTTTGGCACGCCAGCTTTGACGGAGAAATCATCCATTTCATTATTGAGTAATATTCCAGTCCCTGACGCCACCAGCCCAGATCCATAACTAAAGTTCAAAGTATAGGTATTAGATACAGCATTACCCCATTTATCGACTACAGAATAATGTGTTGTTTGTGGGCTTTCATACCCAGTAACTTTACCTGGAAGGATCTCACTGCTTGGAGTGCTTTTATTGAGGGCAATTTTACTAGCAATTTTGTGAGCATAATCTTTACTGATTAAATGACTTGTCGGTACTTTAACGAAATCAGGATCACCTAAAAACTCACTGCGATCTGCATAGGCATATTTCATTGTTTCAGTCATAACATGGATTGTTTGTGCGGTATTGTGACCAAATTTGTCTATGGGGAATTGCTCTAATACGTTAAGCATTTCAATAATATGAATCCCGCCAGAAGAGGGCGCTGGCATTGAAATAACTTCATAACCTCGATATGTACCTCGTACCGGTTCACGTTCGACTGCTTTATAATGGGCTAAGTCGGCTAATGTCATTACACCACCAGCTTGCTGAACAGCGTTGACTATTTTTTCTGCAGTTTCACCTTGATAAAAACCTTTACTACCCAATTTAGACACTAAGGTGAGTGAATGGGCTAACTCTGGTTGATATAATATATGACCGACATCAAAATTACTGCCATCGGCTTGATAAAAGATAGCTTTTGAGCTTGGCCATTGGCTAATACGGCTGCGTGTTCCTGCCAAAGAGTTGGCTAAATCCGATGTGATAATAATGCCATCTTTTGCCAGTTTAATTGCTGGTTTTAAGACCTGTTCAAGTGACATTGTCCCGTATTGCTTTAAAGCTAACTCCATTCCCATAACGGTACCAGGCACTCCGACAGCTAAACCGTGTTCACGACTTAATTTATCAACCGCGTTACCTTTTTCATCTAGAAAGATATCTTTGTGGGCTTTACTGGGTGCCGTTTCACGGTAATCAATCGCAATGGTTTTATTATCTTCGGCAAGATGAACTAGCATAAAGCCTCCACCACCAATATTTCCTGCTCGAGGTAGTGTTACTGCTAATGCAAAGCCAACGGCAACAGCGGCATCTACTGCATTACCGCCTTGTTTGAGAATTTCTACACCAATTTGACTTGCTATGGCTTCTTGGCTAGCGACCATACCGTGTTTAGCAAAAATAGGTTGTGCGGTAGCCATTTCACTGAATATTGCGTCATCATTCGCCCATGTGTAGGTTGAATGCAACGCAGCTGATGACATGCTAATACCAATCAAAGTAGATAATAACAGTGGAGTGAATTTTATTGTTAGGGACACGAATAATCCTTAGAGAGTTACCAGAATGATCTGACTGTGCCATAGCTGTCATTAAATTGGTATGCTATATAAGTAAATTGATTAAATAATAAGGGCTACACATTGCCATCTGCGTATGCATTTTCACATGTTTCGAGTATTGAAGAGATTGGTCAAGATAGATGGACTCAATGTTTTGGCGAGTCCAACCCCTTTATGCGGTATGCATTTTTACATCAGCTAGAACGTTCGGCTTGTATAGGGGATGGAACCGGCTGGCAAACTCATCACCTTATTATTTCGGACAAGTTAACCGCGGAAATAGCTGCAATCGTGCCTTTGTATCTGAAAACACATTCATGGGGAGAGTATGTGTTTGATTGGGCCTGGGCTGAGGCTTATGGGCGTAATCAATTAGAATATTATCCTAAGCTAGTTACCAGTGTGCCTTTTATTCCTGCTTCTGGACAAAGAATAGGCTTTAAAGCAGGTATAACCGAAGAAGTTAAACAAAGCCTGTTACTGAGTTTGTGTGAGTATTTACGCGATATAATGGCTCAACAAGACTACTCATCATGGCACGGCTTGTTTATTAGCGAACAAGAACAAGCCCTATGGCCTAAAGACGCGGCGATAACACGGGTAGGGACTCAATTTCATTGGCGTAATAAAAATTACACTGATTTTAGTGATTTTTTAGCATCTATGACGTCAAGAAAACGTAAAAATATCAGCAAAGAGAGACAGTTAGTTGCCAATTATCAATTAAGTTTTCGCTTTGTTGTTGGTGCAGAGGCATCGCTTGAACAGTGGCAGCATTTTATTAAATGTTATCAAATGACCTATCAAAAGCGTTCAGGCCATCAAGGATATTTAACAGCAGCTTTCTTTCTTGGGCTGCAACAAACTATGGGAGAGGCGATTCGATTATTGATTGTCACCGATGTGAATGATCAAATGATCGCATCTGCGTTATTTTTTGTATCTGATACGCATTTGTATGGCCGATACTGGGGCACATTAACTGAACTTGATGGTTTACATTTTGAAAGCTGCTATTACCAGGGTATTGACTATGCAATTGCAAACAATCTTGCAATATTTGATGCAGGAGCCCAAGGTGAGCATAAAGTGTCTAGAGGGTTTGAGCCTAGGTTAACGTATTCAAAACACATTATTATTCACCCAGCATTTAATGATGCAATTAGTCATTATTGCCAGCAAGAGCAAAATCAAATGGGTTTGTATATGAAACAAATTGCGCAACAATTACCGTTTAGAAATTGAGTTAATATGGGCTTGATTAATTTAATGCTAATAACTCATGTTAGTCACTTAAGGTGTGGACTTCAGATGATTAATCTAATGCCAACCAAATCCCCACTAGTATCATTAAACTGCCGGCGATACGATTCATCCAACGAATATTATCGCCGCGGGATAAAAATAATCGTAAACTTTTACCACCACTGGCATAAGCCAACATTGATGCAGATTCTGTTACCATTATGATACCCAATAAGACAACTAATTGTGTTGCTACTGGTTTATCAACATTAATAAAAGGCGGTAACAGCGAAATCATAAATGCCCACCCTTTTGGATTGGCAATGGCGGTAATAAAGCCCTGACTGATCAAACTTAACCGGTTAGTATTCATTTGTTGGCCTTCAATAACAGCCATTTTACCTTTCGAGCGCCACATATTAATACCAATGTAGACAAGATAAGCTCCACCCAACCATTTTAATATTTCAAATATCTGTGGGTAGTTAAGCATGATGCTAGCAACTCCTAGTACAGCGGCTATTGCCACAATCGCTACACCAACGAGTTCACCTATCATCATCCACAAGGTACGTCTTACGCCGATGCTCATACCCAGGGTCATTGCCAAGGTCATACACATGCCTGGAGTGATAGATACAAAGAAGAAAGTCGGGATAAAAACAGCAAGTACAGCGTAATCAGGCATATAAAATATTCTTAGTGACAAAGTTAATTCGATTATAATGCTTAGATAAACAAAAACCAGCACTAGGCTGGTTTTGTTTAGTTTGAATCAGCTAAATAAACGTTACAGTACGCCACGTTTAATTTGGTCACGCTCTATAGATTCAAATAATGCTTTGAAATTACCTTCACCAAAACCTAAGTTATTTTTACGTTGAATGATTTCGATAAAAATAGGACCGAATAAATTCTTAGTGAAAATTTGCAATAAATAACCGTCTTCATCACCGTCGATCAAGATCTGATGATGCTTGATTTTTTCTCTGTCTTCAGTAACCTGTGGCAATTTATCAAAAATGGTTTCATAGTACTCAGGAATGATATCTAAGGTTTTGATTGCAGTTCCTTCCATTGCATCTAATGAGGCCACAATATCACGGCTTCTAAAAGCTAGATGCTGCACGCCAGGACCATTGTATTCACCTAAATATTCATCAATTTGGTTTTTATCGTTGCCTTTACCTTCATTGATTGGAATACAGAAGCTGCCATCGGGTGAGCGTAATGCATAGGATACTAACGCGGTTTGTGACCCTTTAATGTCAAAGTAGCGCACTTCGGTAAAACCAAAAATGTCTTTGTAAAAGTTTGCCCACTTCTCCATAGTGCCTTTGTAGACATTATTAGTTAAGTGGTCAACCTCCATAAAGCCTTTTTCAGGTGTATTGATTGGCTCATCTAAATCAACGAAATCAGTCGCATAAATATTATTATCAGCGCCGAAGGTGTCGATAAAATAAATTAAGCTGTCACCAATACCGTAAATAGCTGGATATGGCATATCTTTTTCAGCTTCTGCCGCAGCTTTTGCGCCACGTTCTACCGCAAGTTTGAACGCTAATTCTGCATCTTCAACACGCCAACCCATTGAACAAATTGCCGGTCCGTGTGATTTAGCAAACTCTGCTGAGAATCCTGCACGGCTTTTATTTAATAGAAAATTAATGTCATTTTGCTTGTAGTAGGTAATGTCATGATTTTTTGCTTTTTTCAGCATAGAAAAACCAAAATCAATAAATACTTGATGCATAAACTCAGTGTCTGGGCTGGCAAATTCAGTAAATTCTATGCCTAAAAGTCCCAGTGGATTTTGTTCGCTTGCCATGTTGTTATTCCTCGTTATATTCAACTCAGCATCACGTTAAAAGTGATGCAGTTAGAAGGTATTTTCTATCGACTTATGGTTTAGTCTTCTAACCAAGAGCGGTTGTAGTCTTCACTCATGCAATTTTTTACATGTGAAGTAAGATTCAGTGGGGCGAAAGTATCTACCATCACCGCATATTCATAGGTTTCTTTTTTACCAATTGACGCTTCTGTTCGTCCTGGTTGTGGCCCGTGTGGCACACCTTTTTGATGTAAGGTCATGTAACCCGCTTCAATACCGGTGCGACTCATAAAATCACCGTCGACATAATATAAAACTTCATCGCTATCAATGTTGTTATGGTAATAAGGTGCAGGGATTGACTTAGGATGGAAATCATATGGGCGCGGCACAAAGTTACATACGACAAAATTCTGTGCAGTAAACACTAAATGGTCAGATGGAGGTAAATGAATTTTACCTACCTTAGGTGCATACTCAGCAATATTGAACGCCCAAGGGTAAACGCAGCCATCCCAGCCGACTAAATCAAATGGATGCCATTCGAGTGTCATTTGTTGATACTTGTCACCAAATTTACATATTAATTGAAATTCACCTTTTTCAACGATCGCATCTGCAAGTTCTGGGATACGTAAGTCCCGCTCACAATAGGGAGCAGACTCTAATAATTGGCCGTACTCATTGCGAAAGTGTTTAGGTACTTCAACCATTGAAAACGATTCAATGACAAACAAACGAACATTGCTGTAATCATTAAAAGTTAATTGATAAGTGGTGCCGCGGGGGATAACCAGGTAATCCCACTTTTTAACGTCAATAACACCATATTCACTTAACAGCTGTCCTTCACCTTCATGAACAAACACAATTTCATCCGCATAAGCATTACGATAGAACTCGTTTGTGCTGTGGGTTACCTTAGCGGTATAAAGGGCAACATCGCTGTTATAGAAAATTTTATTGCGGCTGCTGAAAAAATTACCGTCACAATCTGCTTTACGCGAATCCAATTTGTAGTTTTGAATTAATGAGTCTTGCCATTCTTGACCATGTTCAACCGCGTATGGCACCACATTAATCGCCTTAGTCGGCATATTATGGTGATATTTATTAGAATAAATATTTGAAAAACCATGGGTTGAAAAAAGCTCTTCACGGTAAAGTTCGCCATTTTCTTTTTCAAATGCTATATGACGCTTTGTGGGGATTTCACCTTGTTTTACATAAAATGGCATATCAGCTTCCTTAACCGGGTATTTACAGCACTTAGTTTGTTCATCTAGCTCATTTTATCAATGAGTAGTGTGACCTGTGCCGCATAGATAGATTCAATTTAGTTGCTTAGATGAACAAAAAAAAGAATAATAAACAGCTAGACTCTATCTATTTTTTAGATTGTATTGTTATCGGTACATTTCTGGCAGCTAATCGATACAAAAGCACAAATTTACCTCACAAAGGAGTGATAAATGCGCATAGATGTTGATGCATTTAAGGTTTTACAAGTATTAGTCGAAGAGGGAAGTTTCGCTAAAGCATCTGAGCGTTTACATAAAGCGCAATCTGCGGTGAGTTACCAAGTCAAAAAGTTAGAGCAACATTTGGGGGTAAGTTTATTTAATCGCGATCAATACCGTGCAGAGCTAACCCCTGAAGGCCGAGTTATTTTGGCTGAGGGGCAACGTTTATTGCAACATTTGGCCAATATTGAGCATCTTGCTAGCCGTTTTAGTGAAGGCTGGGAGCCCAAACTTGAACTGGTGATCGACGGCGCGCTGCCGATGGAACCAATCATGACGGCGCTCAAACGTATGGCTGAACATAAAGTACCGACTAAAATTCAACTAAATATGGAATTTTTAGGCGGTGTGCAGCATAGGTTTGAGCGAGAGGGCGCCGATTTAATGTTAGTAAAAGACTATTTGACAGGGCCAAACTATCATCCTAAAGCCTTACCCACTATTACCAGTCTACTTGTTGCTAGTTGCCATCACCCCTTAGTTAAGCTAAGTCAGATAAGTTTAACTGAGCTACAACAGCATGTGGAATTGACCATTGAAGATTCGTCCCCACAGCGTTTAGTGCGTGATGAAATGCAATTTGGTGGCGATAAGGTGTTTTATCTATCAGGGTTTATCATGAAAAAAAATGCTTTACTGAAAGGCCTTGGCTTTGGTTGGATGCCAGCATTTTTGATCCATGAAGAGTTAAATTCAGGCGAATTAAAATCGGTCGATTTTGTTGGCGGTAATACATTCAGCTTTACGCCTCAATTAGTGTCAACCTTAGAAAGACCATTAGGGCGAGCTGGGCAACTATTTACCGAGTTGATTTTAGATGAGTTTACTCGTTTTGAATTGCACACTTCCAAAGAGATTAATACCACAGGGCTTGGATAATATTGTCTATAAACGATTAATGTGCCAACAGAGATTTGATAGAGTCGGTCATTACTTTTATGCTAAATTCATTGAGAATGAGATTAACTAACAGTCCAAGGAGTGACAAATGACCAAGCGATGCCACGAAGTAGATTATGAAATTATCGGCTCAAGTATGCAATTAGTCGAGGTGGAGCTCGATCCACATGAAACCGTGATAGCAGAAGCGGGCGCGATGAATTACATGGAACAAGATATCACTTTTGAGGCTAAAATGGGCGACGGCTCTGAACCTGAGTCTGGATTTTTCGGTAAGTTACTTGGCGCTGGTAAGCGGGCGTTTTCCGGTGAAAGTATTTTCATGACTCACTTTACTAATGATGGGCACAGTAAGCGGAAAGTGGCTTTTGCAGCTCCTTATCCAGGTAGTGTTTTAGCGGTCGATTTATCTCAGCATAATGGTGAGCTTATCTGTCAAAAAGACAGTTTTTTAGCTGCAGCACTGGGCACAAACGTTACCATGAAATTTAATCGTCGTTTAGGAGCAGGTTTTTTAGGCGGGGAAGGATTCATATTACAAAGTTTGAAAGGAGACGGTATGGTATTCATTCATGCAGGTGGCACCTTAATTAGAAAAGAGCTGCATGGAGAGTCATTGAGGGTTGATACTGGATGTATAGTCGCGTTCTCTCCTGGAATTGATTACGACATTCAACGAGCTGGTTCGCTTAAGTCTATGGTATTTGGCGGTGAAGGGTTGTTTTTAGCTACCCTACAGGGCCACGGAACCGTTTGGCTACAATCGTTACCATTCTCTCGTATGGCTGATCGTATTATTGCCCATGCACCTACTAAAGGTGGTACATCAAAAGGTGAAGATTAATAATCTATTATTTAATCAATTTTATACTGTTTAAAAATATCAATTATCCAAGATTATACGTAAATTCAAGTAAGAATGCTTACTCATTATAAGGTAAGCATTTTGATTTTTATAAAGGTAAAAATTTTATTAGTAATAATCTGAGTCTATTTACTCTTCAAGTCCTACTACAAAGTGATAATATGTATTCAAATTCAGATTCTTTGACTGGTTGAACACTTAATCTTGCACCTTTTGCCACTAACACCATATCCGCTAGTTTCATGTCAGCTTTAAGTTGTTTCAGGCTTATCTGATTAATAAACTTCTCAATAAATGATATTTCAACCTCAACCCAGCGAGGTTTCAAAGGATCAGATTTAGGATCGAAATACGGTGATGAGCTATTAAAAGCACTTAGATCAGGCTGTGAAGAGTGGCTTACTTGAACGAGTCCTACAATTGCGGGCTCTTTGCAGCTTGAATGATAAAAGAGCACTAAATCATTGACGCTAACTTGATCTCGTAGGAAATTCCTGGCTTGATAATTTCTAATTCCTTGCCAAGCTGATTTTTGTCCACTGCACCTTCGTAAGTCATCTATACTGAAGTCATCAGGTTCAGACTTCATTAACCAATATTTCATTTATCACACCAAGTAGTCATTTTGTACTATTATCAGAACAAGAATATATATAAATAAGACTTTGATGGTAGCTTTTTGATACCACTATCCACAAGGTTTTCCATATGATTTTTATCTAAAGAGTAACGTTATGGAGATGGAGTGATGTTAATGTTATCTAATAGCATAAAAAACCAGCATTTATGCTTATTTTTCTCGCTCTTTATGTCTAGTGCTGTTGTATCAGAAACTCTTGAACTATCAACGCTAGATTGGCCACCGTTTAGTGGTGCTGAGTTGACTGAAAAAGGTATTGCTACTCGTATAGTTAAACATGCTATTGCTTATGACAACCATCAATTAAAAGTCACAGTTGTTCCTTGGGTTCGTGCTATTAGAATGGCAAAAACTGGGGCTAAAATAGGCTATTTCCCTGAATACATTAATGTAACAAATGATTTTATTTTTTCTCAGTCTTTAGGTGCAAGTCCGATAGGTTTATTGGAGCTTAAAAGTAACCCGATTGTTTGGGATACAGTCACTGATTTAAATAAATATGTATTAGGCGTGGTAAAAGGGTATGTAAACACAGACGAGATAGACACTATGATTGCTAGTGGTGAGCAAAAATATGAAGAGGCCATGAATGAAAAGCAGAATATATTAAAATTAGCAGCTGGTCGTATTGACACAATTGTAATCGATTTTAATGTTTATCAATATTTAAAAAGTGATCCTAAAATTGAAAAAATATCACATCTACTGCAAATCAATAATAAAGTCCTTGATTCTAAGAGCTTGCATGTTGCGTTAGCAAATAATGAAGAGGGCGAAAGGTGGCTTAAAATAATTAACGATGGCTTATCAAAATTTGAGCCTCAAATAATGATGGATGCTTATTTACAAGAATCTCTTAAGCATCCCTAATATTAATATTGTTCGTTTGGTACCACAGTTTGGCCGATAGGGGTTAGACTTAATAATGCCAGTTTAAGGTGTTGAATGCCAAATGGAATACCAATAATAGTCACAAAACATGCTAGCGCATGAGCTAAATGACCTATCGCTAACCAAATCCCAAAAAACACAAACCAAACAACATTACCGATTAATCCTATGGTACCTGTTCCTAAATCTTCAACACCCGTTAAGTGTTTTCGATTAACACTTTGTTGTCCGAATGGCCAAAATGCCATTTCACCAATGACGAAACAAGCCCGTCCAAAGGGAATACCAATAATACTAATAAAACATAGTAGCCCTGCAAGCCACCAGGCTAGACCCATTATAAATCCACCTAAAATAAACCATGCAATATTAAAAATTAGTCTAAAAATAGCCATATCCTTTTCCTTTTATAACTGAAATATGTGATTAATATTGATAACTAAGCAGGGAATGTGCCAAGGTTTAAAGTATTGATCTAAATAGTTAAATTGATTTTTATTTTGATGAAGTAAAGTAAAAATTGAGATTTAGACTAAAAATGAGCGATTTTAACCAACTTTAGTTACAATGACCCTAATTAGTTTTAATGGTGTTATAAATGCTAAGTCATAGCCCAACAGATACAATAAATTTTGCAGGAAGACAAGTTTTCGTCAAGCGTGATGATAAATTACACCCTAATTTTAGTGGTAATAAAGCCAGAAAATTTTATCACTTCCTTATCAATGACTTTCCTAAAGTGACACGAATAGTGGGATCGGGTTCGGCTCAAGCAAATTCATTATATTCGCTATCGGTATTGGCAAAAATGAAAGGCTGGCAGCTAGATTATTATGTAAGCCATATTAGTGCTTATATACAGTCACAATTACAAACCTACCCAGTTATTGTGTCTAATTTTACTCAAGCCCATCATAACGGTGCCAATATTATTCAAGTTGATTGGGGTCAAGCTAAACTCAGTGGCTGTAAACATTTGGATGATGTCATAAACATACTTAAGCCTGAATACCTAAATCGATACTCTGAGCAACAAATACTGTTTATTCCTGAGGGGGGCAGATGTGAATATGCTAAAACTGGCATCTACCAGCTTGGTTGTGAAATTATAGATTGGGCTAAAGGACAAAATATATCCGCTCTTTCAGTATATCTTCCATCTGGTACAGGTACGACAGCAGTTTTTCTGCAACAGTATTTTATAAAAAAATGCCAAAAGGAAATAATTGATATTAAGGTGTTAACTTGCAGCACTGTTGGCGGTGATACATATTTAGCAAATCAATTTTGTGAATTAAACCCAGATAAAACCCAGCATCCCACTATTATTAATGATGGCAATAAGTATCACTTTGGTAAGTTGTATTTGCCCTTATTTGAGTTGTGGAACGATGTGCTAGAAACAAGTGGAATAGAGTTTGATTTATTATACGACCCTATTGGCTTGAGCGTGTTGAAGCGCTACATAGAAGCGAATCAATGCCCAGATAGGCAAGTTTTATATATTCATCAAGGCGGTTTGTTAGGGAATGCAACTATGCTACCCAGATATAAACGTAAGCTTGCTAATACATAACTGATTGCTATATGCAGTATGCAGAGGGTATTAATATTGAATATATATTTTATGGCATAACAGACTATCTACCACTGTATTGCAACATAATAATATCGTTTTACAGATATATAAAAGTTATTTTCTTTAACAGAAATTATTGATAAGAGTTTTTGAGTGTGTGGTAAAGCGGATTTATCAGTTTGCCCTGTTGTTAATAAACGCCCGGTAAATGAGAGGAGAATACCGTTAGCCAGGTTTATTAAATAACAGAGCAAATGATTTACGCCTAAGCGTAGGGGATGTACTTATTACTTATTCGAACTAATCAGCCATTTCATAAAGTTTACGGCTTCAATACGTTTTGAAAAAGTTGTTTTGTTTTTACCTTGTGAATCAGTAAAAGCAATTGAGTTTTTGTTTGATGAAATAGAATTAACAGGAAAGTTAACTGTAATTTCGTGTCCGTTAAATTGGTATGACATTATCATACTCCTTATAATTTTTGTTCACCCTTAGGTGATGTAAGTTTTAACAATATAATTCCCTTAATATTTTTCGTGTTTCGAAAGATTTAAGTTACTAGATTAAGTTACCTTATCAATCTTACACTAATCAAGTCTTTATGTGAGAAATATGTAAAAAATCTTAATTATTAATTAAAGGTTGTTTTACAATTAACTCAATTATTTAATGTGTAGATAATACATCAAATGCTTGACAGTGATAGTTGACCATAGGTTTATGACAAGCCCATTACAATGAGAATAAATATATTAATGGATACTAATTCTGTATCAACATAGATAAAATCAAAGGCGCTTGTGGTGGTTTACAAAGGAAGTTGAGCAGACTTACGATAGGTAAACAGATAAACAAAGTAATTAAACTTTAATGATAATATATGTAAAATATCTGTTTGGCAATAGATATTACTTATTTATTACCAAACAGCACAGTCACAAAAATTATCTGTAATAAGCATCACAGTTAAGCTCAACATCCAACCTTAATAAATCAACTCACCAATAGGGTTTAACAGTTTGCTAAATCCTTTAGTAAAATACAATGGTGCGTCAACTATGGTGTAGCATAAACAACCTGACATTGTTTTAGGAGAATGTTCATGGTTTTCATCAAGTAGCATGAAGTCTCCTGGCTTATAACTGTTGAACTTATCACTAAATTCACCTGCTAATAATAACGTTAGCTCAGAACCTTTATGGGTATGTTCAGGAATTTCACCGTCTGCAGCTATGTGTAATAAGCTGGCCCTTGCTTTTTCTTCACCTGTGTTTAAGCGTAGACGGCTGACTTTACCAATACCCTGCCACTGAGCGTTAATCTGATGTCTAAATGCTCTTGGTAAAGTATAAGACTCACCTTTAACTGATACTTCAAACGTACCCTTGTCTACTGGGTGATGTGGTGTTGAATCAAGTTCATCCAGTGTGCTATCCAACATTTTATCTAACAACAAATCCATGTCTATATCCGTTGTCGAATCGTTGCTGAAACTATCAATGTTAAACGCTTCAACGGATTGCTCTCTGGTTAATAGTGATAAAGATTTGTTGCAAATATCACAAAGTTCGGCATGGGCTGAAACCGCCAATGACATTGATAGCGGTAGTTCTCCCTTAATATGAAGTAGTAATAATTGTTCGTTAGGATGATAATTAATCATAATGTTTCTCCATAAAGCCTTTTAACTTCTCTAAACCTAAGCGTAATCTTGATTTAACTGTACCTATAGGTATCTCGAGTTTGTCTGCCAATTCTTGCTGAGTCATTTCTTGCATGTATATGCCTTGTACAACTTCACGTTGTAAAGGAGGTAATTCGTTAACGTGAAGTAACAGGGTGCCTGTTAGCTTGAAATCATCCTCGTTACTTTCAGCATCATCTGACTCGAAAAGTGGCCAAATGTCATCACCAAATGAATCTTCTCGGTTATGCTGCACTTTTCTGAGCATATCGAAGCATTGGTTGCGCATGATTGTAAAAATCCAGGTGCTAACTGCAGCTTTGTCGGGATTGTATAAATGCGCTTTAGTCCAGACTCTAGTCATAGTTTCTTGAACCAAATCCATTGCTAATCCCTGCTGATGTAATCGTTGATTACCAAAAGCATTAATTTTTGAGCCAAAGTGGCTGAATAATTTAGCAAATGATGCTTTACACCGCACGTTAGCCACTTTTAACATCAACGCTGCTAACTGTTCTGCATCGTGCTCTTTACTATTAGACAAATTTATTACACCGTTTCGTTTTGCAATACTTGCCTTATCATAACGATTTTGTGCACTTTGTGATTGAAAATTTTCCATTATCTTCACTCGCGTCTTTTTTGTGGGCCGATTATTCACTTTTATACGCTTGATAAATAAATTGGATCACTTTTAAACCAAATTAATAAAAAAATAGTTTTCTATGTGTAACATGCAATTACAACACATTTACAGTAACTCGAATTAATTTTTAACAGATTAAATAGTCTATTGTTCAATCCGAACAGTAATAAGGTTAACTGATTATATCTGCGAGAAATGTTTGTGCCATATGATGGTCGTGACTATTGATACAGCGGTACTTTTCTGCAGCACTTATGGGAATTATTTCTAACCATCGCTGACAGACCCATGATATGTCTTGAAAATTTTCTTGCTGATAGTGGGCTAAGTGAGCAGGGTATTCTCTGAGTATATCTTTAAGAGTGTCACTGAGTATCTTGTCACGCTGCTGAAGCTTATCTGGCTTATTTTTCGAATTTAATGCATTAATTTGTGACTCAGGCCAATCTTCAATGAGTGAAACCTCAGCGCGTTTCAATCCATCTTGTTCGACGCTAACATCTTTAATAATAAATTTTTGCTCACCGCGGATACTTATACCCAAAAGACCATCATTGAGTGTTTCAAAGTCAATGATTTTGCACAACGTGCCTATAGGAAGTATCTCCTTTTTATCATCACTGAGCATGCATAATCCAAATCCCACTCCTGTTTTGAGCGACTCGGTGACTAAACGTTTGTATCGAGCTTCAAAAATGCGCAACTGACTATACCCTTGAGGTAATATACAGATCGGCAAAGGAAAAATTGGAATTATCATAACCAGCCTTTATATGAACAATGTAAACTGACAATTTATACGAACTTAATAGGTAATTGATCACATTCGTTTTGCCGTTTTATTCAAATTTGATAGATGTTAAC
The DNA here is from genome assembly GCF_020511155.1 of Shewanella glacialimarina. Lineage (NCBI taxonomy): Bacteria > Pseudomonadati > Pseudomonadota > Gammaproteobacteria > Alteromonadales > Shewanellaceae > Shewanella > Shewanella glacialimarina. The sequence continues at coordinate 2,144,912 of NZ_CP041216.1, forward strand.
AGTGTGAATAGCCTCGTTGTGTGTCTGCAGCAGGTTTTCTTGATGAGCATCAGTCGTTTTCCAATTATCATGTTGGCATCTTTTAGCTTTAATGTTTTGTACGCTTGATGTTACACCTTTAAAACAGAGAGCTTTCTCCATCTGTTGATAATATTTTTGTTAAATTTTAATTAAACAGAATGAGCTATAATCTCATTATTAGGAAAAAAATAGCTTAGATACTAAATCTAGTCATCAGAGAGTCATCTTTTTGCTGATTTATGTTTATAATGATAAGTATGATGTTGTGCCTAGCATAATTAGTCACGACTTGTATTTATAGACTGGTGGTAGGTTTAATGAAGAAAGTGCTCGATAGTGTTGATCAACGTACTAATCTAGTGGGTGAGAACCGCTTGGAGTTATTGCTGTTTCGAATTAACTCAACTCAGCTATTTGCAATTAACGTATTTAAAGTCAAAGAAGTCGTCAAAGTGCCATCGTTAAGCGCTCTTCCTGGCAGTAATAATAGTATCGCTGGAGTTGCTAACATTAGAGGCACTTCTATACCTGTGATTAATTTACGTGGCGCTATTGGCTTTTCTCCCTTACCAATTACTGATGACTGTAATTTAATTATTACTGAGTATAATCGCAGTATACAAGGTTTCTTGGTTGGTAAAGTGGAACATATTGTTAACCTGACCTGGGGTGACATTATGCCACCGCCAAAAATGGCAGGTAAAAACAATTATCTAACTGCAATAACTCGGTTAGAGGACCAAGGTCAATCCCGCTTAGTATCGATTATTGATGTAGAGAAAGTCCTCGCTGAAATCATTAATTATGATATTCGGTTATCGGATGGTGTTTTGGATGAGGCTTTAGCCCCACAAATGCCTGGTCGTAAAATATTAATTGTTGATGATTCAAGTACTGCCAGAAGACAGGTCAGAGAAACACTCAGTCAGCTGGGTATTGAAATTATTGAAGCGTCAGACGGGTTGCAGGCGTTGAACTTACTTAAGTCTTGGGCGGATAATGGCCAAAATGTCGCTACTGAATTATTAATGATGATAACGGATGCCGAAATGCCAGAGATGGATGGCTACAAGCTCACTTCTGAAGTGCGTGCAGATCCTCGAATGGCTTCGTTATTTATCACATTAAATACGTCTTTGAGCGGCAGCTTTAATAATGCAATGGTTGAAAAGGTTGGCTGCGATGCTTTTATTTCGAAATTTCAGCCTGACTTATTAGTAACAGGTGTTCAAAATAGGTTAAGAGATATTCTGGGGTAAGCTTTCAAATGGCTCATTACGAGCCTATGAGTAATATAGTTTAAAGAGGCTTTTTCTGATTTTCTAATGCACTAATCTCAGCCTCTATCAGTGCAGCTTCTGCTGTAATCATAGAGTAAGATTTAATATCACCATTGCGCTGCGCGTGCATCGCTTTTTCAAGTTTTGACTCATAAAGTTTAGTGAGTTTTTTTATCGGATCTTGTCTGAATAATGAGAACATTTTAATCACTTGTATGTGGACGATACTAATTTATACGATAGAACATTGTTTTTGGTTTTGTTGGATTTAAGATTATTTCCCATAACGAGAAGCTTCGGCTATTTTACGGGAAATTATTAGTGCTAACTATTGGTTTTTCTCTTGAAACGACGTTTATAGTAAGTCAAATTCTGCGAAATTGTTAGTCTGTAATTTAGCGGTCTAAATCTTCAAGTAGTTCTTGTAGAATTTTTTGTTGCATACTTTTAGTCACGCCAATATTAAGTCTGGCGAGCTTGATTGCATGACCAAATTGATCTTTACCTAAATAAGTCACCAACTGCTTTAAAAACTCTTCATCTAACGCCAATACTTGACAGTAATGCTTAATGCCTTGATTTAGGTTGTTGAATTGTAAGCCATCAAATTCGAAGCCTAAGGTATTAGTTCCTGCAAACAAGGGGTCATCTTCAAAGTGATTATCATCAATACTTAGCGCCCAGCCTAAAGCATTGATTCTTTTTTGAGCAATCTTGAACATCATCCAAGCGCTCTTTTTAAAGCCCCCAAAAATTCTACAATCAAATTCAGATTCTGCTAATTCTTGTTCGGTCCAATTAATGCCAATTGCCAAATCCTTATGGTATCGCTTCATTAACTGATCTTTAACCGCTTCACGACAATCCCAGATAGAGGTTAATAAGTGCTTTTGTGCCAGCAACTTACATTCTTGACATGCTGGGACGGTTAATGATGGGTGAGGAGTATGCGCCATACGCCAATAAGGCAACTCTGCATGGCAGGGTTCATCACAAAACCAACACATGTGGCGTTTATCGAAAGGAATGTCGACCATAGAAGGGTTTGTCATATTGGATACTTAAGTAAGAGGTAGAAGAAAACGTGCAAATGCACTGAGATGAATATCCCAGTGCAAGTAACAATAATTAATCTTTTTCGATATCAACTAAACTTTTTGCTAATACAATTGGGTCTATTTCAAAACATTCTTGATCGCTTTCCCAGTTAACACCCACTAAAACGCCATCATCATTTAAGTCGCCAACCCAATACTCAAGAAAGTCGACCAAAGTGATACTAACCGCTGTGTATTCAGCCCATTCTTCGGTGCAATGACTTTTGGCAGTAGCTTCTGACGACCACAGTGGCATAACATCAGTTTCTTCAAACTCAGATGAATCACACACAACCCATCCTTCGCCTGTTTCGTCCTGAAGACCCCAAACGATTTGGTGTTTTTTTACACTTTCGATGAAGCTAGTTAACGTCGGGTTTTGTTCGGTCATGATCATTCTCATTAAGTGAAGTTAAAAACGGTTTCATTATACTGAATACCTACTTTAGCTCAAGTTGGTTATGCCTAATGCTGATGGCTATTTCAGCTAACACACTTTTTATATCGTAAATCGGTCTTTTTAAGGTTATTAAGCGCTTGTGAAGTTGATAGCAATCAGTCACGATATTCACACAATCTTATTTGTTATTATTTGGGTGCCACTTGAGTCTTATGCGCGTTAATTTATCCATTACAGCATTATTATTAAGCGTCAGTTTCTCTCATTCAGCTATAGCCAGTGCTGATTTTGCACAATGTGTGAGTCAATTACAGTTAAAAGCAAAGCAACAGGGTATTTCACAGCAAACAATTGATACTACGGTGGCTAACTTAAGCTTCATTCCTAGGGTGATTGAGCTCGATAATCAGCAGCCTGAGTTTACCACCACATTTAAAGATTATTATGACAAGCGTGTAACCGATTGGCGCATCAAAGAAGGACGCAAACTTTATCTGCAGCATAGTCAGTTATTAATGCAGTTAACCAATAAATATGGTGTTCCGGGTCAGTATATTGTTGCCTTTTGGGGGCTTGAAACTAACTACGGAAGCTATAAAGGGAATATGTCAGTGCTTAACTCATTAGCTACTTTGGCATGCGACCCTCGACGCAGCGAATATTTTACCCAGGAGTTGATGCAAGCTTTAACCTTAAAAGAGCGCTATCAATTTGCTGATAAAGATATGGTTGGATCATGGGCGGGGGCAATGGGGCATACCCAGTTTATGCCAACTAATTATCTTAAGTATGCAGTTGATGGCGATGGCGATGGCAGAGCAGATTTATGGAATAGTACCGCAGACGCATTAACCTCTGCGGCCAACTTTCTGCAACAATTAGGTTGGAAAGCCAATGAGCGTTGGGGACGGGAAGTACAGTTACCGAAAAATTATGATTTTGCCTATATGGGCAGTAAGGATACAAAATTATTGATTGATTGGGCTGGGCTAAACATAAAGCAATCAAGTGGCAAGCCGTTATCAACACCTGACATGCAAGCGGCATTGTATGTGCCTGCAGGCCATACAGGACCAGCTTTTTTAGGTTATGAAAACTTTAATGTGATAATGCGCTGGAATCGTTCTGAATTTTACGCTATTGCGGTGGGTAAACTAGCCGATCAAATTAATGGTGGCGCTGGTATTTCTCATCCTTTACCAAATCATCCCCGTTTAAACCGTGAAATGGTGCAACAGTTACAACAAAAACTGACTGATGAGGGTTTTGATGTGGGTAAACCAGATGGTATTTTAGGTCGAAACTCTGTAATAGGATTGCAAGCTTATCAGCGTAAACATGGTTTAATAGCGGATGGTTATCCAGATAATGCTACATTTGAGAAGTTAGGCATAAGCTTAAACAAATTGCCGACCCCATAAGCATTTGTTAAGCTCTTGCGACTTTTTTAATAGCCGTTAACTGTATAATCGACAGTTGACGCAAATACAGATTAATTTTAAGGATACGTAATGAGCATTAAAGACAATATGGTTGTGCAGTTTAATTACACGCTGCGCGATGAAAAAGGCGAAGTGCTTGAATCAAATGAAGGCCGCGATCCGATAGCTTACCTTCATGGTAACGACAACATGATGCCTGGTATTGAAGATGCTATTACCGGTAAAGCAATTGGTGACAAGTTTACTGTCACGCCTCCGGCAGCTGACACCTATGGTGAACGTCAAGAAGGAGCTGAGCAACGCGTCTCTGTTAAGCATTTATCAGGTGCTAAAGTATGGAAGCCAGGTATGGCTGCTATCGTTAATTCTGATCAAGGTCAACGTCAAGTGACCATAGTTAAAGTCGGTAAGTTTATGGCCACAGTGGATGTTAATCATCCATTAGCGGGCCGTGAATTAACCTTTGATATTGAAGTCGTTGGTGCACGCGATGCAACTGATGAAGAAATCGCCCATGGTCATGCCCATGGCGCCGGTGGTCATCAGCATTAATTAGCCGATTTTCTCCCAAGCCTTCAATAGACTTGGGAGAAACTTTTATTAAGTACCCATATGATCCTCGAATTCTCCCAAGGTAAGCTCATCATTACCCCTAATGAAATACAATGTCGTCTTTTTGAAAATCATATTATTCTCAGCGCAGTTGTCGATGATATAAGTTGTTTTCATCATGGATTAGTCATAGCGGCTGATGCTGGTACGGTGAAATGGACAATTAAACTGGATAATCCACAACAGTTTGAACAATTGTTACAAGAAACCGGTATTCACGCTCAATAATATTCAAAGTTCACCACATACAAATAGATAAGGAATCACATGACTCAATCATCTCTAGAAGCCATTGTCGTTGAACCTAGCAATAAGGCTTCATCTTGTGTTATATGGTTACATGGTTTAGGTGATTCAGGTGCCGGTTTTGCTCCTGTAGTACCTGTTTTAGGGTTACCTGGCGATCATGCTATTCGGTTTGTTTTCCCACATGCACCAGAACAAGCGGTAACCATTAATGGGGGTTATGTCATGCGCTCATGGTATGACATCAAAAGCATGGACTTACATGATCGTGCAGATATCGCAGGTGTGCAGGCATCAGAGCTACAAATAAAATGTCTCATTGAGCAACAGATTGCAGCGGGTATTCCAGCAAACAAAATAGTGTTGGCTGGTTTTAGCCAAGGTGGTGTGATGAGTTTGTTCACTGGGTTACGCTTTGAGCAATCTTTAGCCGGAATTATGGCTTTATCCTGTTATTTACCCGGTGGCGAGCATTTACCGGAACAACTTGCCCAGGCAAATAAACACACACCAATCTTGCAAAATCATGGTGAACAAGATGAAGTAGTGCCATTATTTGCTGGCAAAATGGCATACGATGCCTTGAATAATGCGGGTTATAATAGCGTTTGGAAAACCTATTCAATGGCGCACAGTGTTTTGCCTACACAGTTATCTGAAATAGGTCAATGGTTGAAAAAAGTATTGATTTAATCGTTAACACTCAACTGTTAACACTGTTCTCTATGTAGGACAATGGTGCGCCGTTGGGTTGTATATAAAATAATCTTTGTTTATAAAGGCTTAACCTCATTATTGGGTTAAGCCTTTATTGTTTACTGTATAGGTATAAATCCGATAGGGTTGCTCTGTTCTTTATTTGCAACAGTTTTTCATGTAACTCATTGTTAATATTGCACTAAATGTCATTGTTTTGTCATAAAGTTGTCACATGTATCCATCATTGTTTGCTATCATTTTAAGGTGAATTTAAAGTTCGCTTATCTATACAAATAAATACAAGATAAATAATAAATGGGGTTACATATGTCTAAAGTGTTGATAAAAGGGATGCTGGCATCAGCTGTGTTAGTTGCATTAGTGGGCTGTAATAGTGATGATGCTAAAATTCCTACGACCTGCGCAGAAGCTGGAGCAGATTGTAAAATATTTACCGTACTTCACACCAACGATAACCATGGTCGCTTCTGGGAAAACAGTAATGGCGAATATGGCATGGCAGCGCGTAAAGCGTTAATCGATCAAATTCGTGCCGAAGTTAGCGCGAATGGTGGAGAGAGTATTCTATTATCGGGCGGCGATATTAATACTGGTGTCCCAGAGTCAGACTTACAAGATGCCGTTCCTGATTTTATTGGCATGAACGAAATCCGTTATGACGCCATGGCAGTGGGTAATCATGAATTTGATAACCCATTAGCGGTATTAGATTCACAACGTTCTATCGCTAATTTCCCAATGCTAGCGGCCAATATCTATCATGCTGATGGCACTACACGTTATTTTGAACCCTACAAAATATTCGATGTTAATGGTGTGCGTATTGCAGTAATTGGTTTAACAACCAAAGATACTGAGAAATTAGGTAACCCAGAATACATTCAAGATATCAAGTTTACCGATCCAACCACAGAAGTGGCAAAAGTGATTGCTGAAATTAAAGCTAATGATAAAGCGGATTTAATTTTTGCTACTACCCACATGGGACATTACGCAGATGGCAAAAATGGCAGTAATGCACCTGGTGATGTGGCAATGGCAAGAGCGCTGACAGCAGGTGATTTACATGCGGTAATTGGTGGTCATTCTCAAAACCCAGTGTGTATGGAACCAGGCACAAATGAATACGCTGATTTCAAACCTGGCGATGATTGTGCACCTGACATGCAAAATGGCACTTATATCATGCAAGCCCATGAGTGGGGCAAGTATGTGGGACGTGCAGACTTTGAATATTTCAATGGTAAATTAAACCTTGCCAGCTATAAGTTGATCCCGGTTAACCTTAAGAAAACAGTAGAAGATGCTGAAGGTAAAAAGACCACGGTGCTTATCGGCGAAGAAATTATACCTGATGCAGATTTAAAGCAATTACTGTCTTATTATCAAGCAAAAGGTCAAGGTCAATTAGGCGAAGTGATTGCTGAAACTGACGCTAAACTTGAAGGCGATCGCGCTATTGTGCGTGGTGAGCAAACTAACCTAGGTCGCTTAATTGCAGAAGCACAGCGTACTAAAGTTAGTGCAGATTTTTCTGTAATGAATTCAGGTGGTGTACGTGCATCAATTGCAGCGGGTGATATCTCGTATCGCGACGTATTAACCGTACAGCCGTTTGGCAACATGGTTACCTTAAACACACTCACTGGCGCACAAGTGTCTGAATACTTAGCAACAGTGGCGACATTCCAACGTGGTTCAGGTGCTTATGCACAAATTACTGGCGTTAAAATGACTGTCGACTGTGCAGCAAGCAGTGTTGATATCAGTGAAATCAATGGTGAAACGTATGCTGCCGATGGTAGCTACACCTTCACTGTACCAAGCTACAATGCCGCAGGTGGTGATGGTTATCCAAAACTTGAGTCAGTACAAACAGGCTATGTTGATGCTGAGGTGCTTTATACTTACTTTAAAGATAAAGGCATGATTGTTGCTGCTGATTTCGCACCAGTAGGTGATATTGTTTACACTAACTCTAATAGTGTTTTAGGTTGTCAGTTAAACTAATTCTCAACAGACATTAACATTTGCAAGATGAAATTGTTAATGCATAAAAGACAGCTAAGTTAGCTGTCTTTTTTTTAGTATTTTTTATTTTCCCCTTGAATTAACAAATCCCATCCCTATATCTTATTTGTAACAAGATGAAAGTTAAAAACGCTCAACAGAGGTTTTGATATTTTGTTATCCATTGTGCCGAAAGGGCAATGAAAACTCGCCAATAATGGCTTAATTTTTACATATTGCTTTAGACAAGGATATGATTATGCGTAATTTTTCTATTTCTCCAGATTTAACCCCACTATACCGTAGCGCTATTGGCTTTGACCGTTTAGCCCAGCTTGCGGAACATGCCGCAGCGAACAATGGCAACAATGGCTATCCTCCATACAACATCGAATTGCTCGGTGAAAACCTTTATCGCATTACCATGGCTGTTGCTGGTTTCAACATGACTGAACTTGATATCACTAGTGAAGGTGAAAAGTTATTAGTCAAAGGTAATAAAGCTAACACAAAAGATGAACGTAAATATCTTCATCAGGGCATTGCTGAACGAGGTTTTGAACGGGTATTCCAGCTTGCAGATCATGTCAGAGTCGTCGGCGCTGAGTTAGAAAATGGATTGCTGAATATTGATTTGGAACGTGAGATCCCAGAAGCAATGAAAGCCCGTAAAATTGAAATTACTCGCTCTCGTATACTCGAAGAGTAACCCTTAATTCATAACACGTTTCATTGTTCTCAATTTTCTCCCAAATTAGATGAATAGTATCATCAGGGCTTAGTCGAAGTGACTAGGCCCTTTTTAGTTTTTATGGGGTGAGCAATATGGGTTAAATTGCTATCAATAAGCTTTTTTTAATTGGTTATATCCAATAATACAGCCCCATTACCTTTATTGGCCAAAGTATCGTTCGGGTTATAAATAGGGCAGCTAGTCATCGACAGGCAACCGCAACCAATACATCCTTCAAGTGAATCCCTTAAATCTTCTAGTGCTGTAATTTGTCTATTTAATTGCGTTTTCCACGTTTGCGATAGTTGGGTCCAATCATCTTTGTTTGGCGTTCTTTGATCAGGTAAATGGCTAAACGCGGTTTGAATATCCTGTAGGCTGATCCCAAACTGTTGAGCGGCTTTAATCACCGATACCCGTCGTAACACATCACGTTGGTAACGACGCTGATTACCTTGATTACGCAATGATTTAATTAAGCCTTTTTGCTCATAAAAATGCAATGTCGATACCTTAACACCACAACGCTTAGCCACTTGTCCCACAGACAGATCGTACTCGTTCAACATATTTAAGCCACACACGGAAAATTAAGATTATTAAAATAACGAAAAAAACGCTTTACCTCAAGTTAGCTTGAGGTTTTATGCTGTGTCTAGTTAATTTAATTGGGATTAAAAATGAGGACATATCATGCATTTAGAGCATATAAATATCGTTGTAAAAGATTTAGATCAAACATTAGCTTTTTATCGTGCTGCCATGCCTCATTGGCGGATAAGGGGAGGCGGCGAGTCAACGTGGTACGGCGTACCACGTAAATGGGTACATTTTGGTGATGACAAACAGTACTTATCTTTTAATGATTCTGGAACAGGCAAAGTACGAGAGCTAGCCTCTAATGAAATGGGTGTAGCCCACTTTGCTTATGTAGTTGCTGATTTAAACAGTTTAATAGCACGTTTAAACAATGCAGGGTTTGAAGTACGTATTTGGGGTGGAAATGATCCCCATGCTAAAAGTGTGTATTTTATTGACCCTAATGGTTTTGAAGTTGAGTTTGTTCAGTACCTAAGCGACTTGCCATCAGAACGTAATATTTATCAATAACAAGGAAGTAATATGAGCACTGCAATTATTCTTGGCAGTAGTCGAAGTAACGGAAATACGGCAAGACTTGTTAGACAATATCAGCAAGTCGCTACATCAAACGTCAGTGTGTATGACTTAAATACCTTTAGTATCGGAGAGTTTGATTATGCGTATCAAAACCAATCCGATGACTTCAACTCGCTATTTAAACAGCTACTGACATACCAGAAACTCGTTTTTGCGACGCCAGTTTATTGGTATTCACCCAGTGCAAGGATGAAAATATTTCTCGATAGAATTTCAGACCTACTCAGTCAAGACAAAGAGATGGGTAGAGCGCTACGGGGAAAGTCAGTAGCCTTGTTAGCAACGGGGGGCGATGTGGAAGTAAAGCATTGCTTTGAAGAGATATTCATTCACACTTTTCGCTACTTAGGTTGTCCTTATGAAGGAATGTTATATATTCCATTTGATGGTGATATGCCCAAAATACCCATGGACATATCAGTTAATAGGTTTGTTTTAAACTAAAAAGAATTATAGCCGCGACAAGATAAAAGGCGACTTAGTGTATATCTTATCTGCAATCAATGAGCCTGGAGCGCTGCCTAGCATATACCAGACTTACAACAAAAAATGATTAAACCAACTATTGTAGTGGCGTAGGTTTAGCGCTGTTGAAGTGGTAAAAATTTTAGCGTGCTTGTTATCATGAAAGTTATCAAACTGTTATCTATAGGAATTTGCATAGTTGTTAATAACCTATTGGTCGCTGTAAACAATTTATTAATTGATGATTAATAAGATGGCACTCTGTTGTTAGGTCTGATTTTTAATAGTGATGAACCCTTTAAAAGTAATTGATATGTAAATTGAGTGATCTTTATCCTTTAATGCTTCGTAAAATACAGCGACAACAAAACTTAACTCTCTACAAAAATCTCAAAAAAGGAAAATACAATGTTAAAGAAAGCAATTACAACACTATCGATTATCCTTGCCAGCTTTGCGTTTGTGACCACTTCTTATGCAGAACATCATGGCATGAAAAAAGACATTGTTGATGTCGCTGCTGAAAATGGATCTTTTAACACTTTAGTCGCTGCGGTAAAAGCGGCTGGGTTAGTTGAGACGCTTAAGGGAGAAGGTCCGTTTACAGTGTTTGCACCAACAGATGAAGCTTTTGCAAATCTTCCGGCCGGTACTGTTGAAATGTTACTAAAACCAGAAAACAAAGATAAGCTAGTCGCTGTATTAACATACCATGTAGTATCAGGAAAGGTATTGGCGGCAGATGTGGCTAAAATTGATAGTGCTGCAACCGTTCAAGGTGAAATGGTGATGGTAAAAGTTACTGACGGTAGCGTCATGATAAACAATGCTAAAGTTATTATGGCTGATGTTGCTGCAAGTAACGGTGTAATACATGTAATTGATACAGTATTACTGCCTAAGTAACACATTCGAAAGTCAATCCGTTATAAATATTCCTAATCTGGGCGTTGATGATAGATAACACCCAGATTAGTATTTCTTTTTGCAGTTACACAGAATCTTTTACAGGCTTGTTTTACAGGCATTGTTGTGGTTGAATTAGCCGGACACTTCAATAAAGGAATATAATAATGCCATTATTGAGGTGAATATGACTAAACGAATAAATAAACAATATCCAGATGATTTTAAACAAGAAGCTGTCGCTTTGGTTCTTGAACAAAATTACACGATAGTCCAAGCAGCAGCGTCTTTAGGTATTACAGATAAAATTCTTTATAACTGGGTGGCTAAACAAAAAAAGCTAACTCAAGGCGATGCATTATCTGTAGATGAACGCACTGAGCTCATGTTATTGCGTAAAGAGAATAAACGCTTATTGATGGAGCGCGAAATACTAAAAAAGGCCAGCGCCTTCTTTGCGAAAGAAATGAAGTAAGGTATTCATTTATCAATAATCTTGAGTCGAAATTTCCTATTTCGATGGCGTGTAAAGTGATGCAAGTCAGTTCGTCAGCGTATTACGTTTGGCTTAAAAGGCCTGGTGAGCTTATCACTGCTGACACTCTAGAATTATTTCGTCGAGCTAAAGCATTATTCAAGGCCAGTAGAAACAGCCTAGGTAGCAGAGAGTTAGCTAAAGCATTACGCAAAGAAGGGGTTAGCATTACACGTTATCGCACTATTAAGTTAATGGCGCGATTGAAACTGGTGGTAACGCAACGTCTGGCTTATAAAGTCACCACAAAGCGTAAACACAGTGATAGCGTGGCTGATAATTTGCTTAATATGAATTTTAATCCTGTTGGGCCAAACCAAGTATGGGCAGGTGATGTGAGCTATCTTAAAACAGGTGAAGGTTGGCTATATCTTGCCGTTGTAATGGATTTGTATTCTCGCAGAATCGTCGGCTGGCATATCTCTAAGCGTATGACGAGAAGCTTAGTGGAGAAAGCATTTTTGAAGGCTTACAACTTGCGAAAACCACCTAAAGGCTTAGTATTTCATAGCGATAGAGGTTCGCAGTATACGAGTAAAGGGTATCGACGTTTATTAAAACAATTGAACTGTCGAGCGAGTATGGGTGATGTCGGTGCGTGTTGGGACAATGCAGTTGTGGAGCGTTTCTTTGGTAGTTTAAAGCATGATTGGCTATTAAAAATACCACAGCCAACTCGTCACCATATGTGTGATGATGTAGCTAAATATATGAAATATTACAATCTAGAGCGACTGCACTCGGCAAATGCTGATCAGTCACCGATAGATTTTGAAATTTCTTTTAGAAAAGTGTCCGGTTGGAGTTGACCAGAACACATATACCGACGCTAATCAAACAGAGTGAAAATAGTATTTAACGCCAATCGCTGTCCAACCAATTAAACATCGTCAGGCTATAGTTAATTGAAACTAATAATTGTTTTATCTGATCTGGCAAATCATTTTTTAGCCATATTTTAGGCTTACCAACAAAAGATAAAGCACCAACTTGTTCTTTATTATCAAAAAACTCAAGTCCTGAGCTTAATGATCGCCATGGGGATGAATGTCTCAGCTCAATAATATCCCCCTTTTTTACTAAACTTACATTCTGTGAAATATCTTCGACTTGATAAGACCGATCATCGCTTTTCACTTGAACTATTGTTGTTTGATTTTGATAAGATTTTAATGTCAGCTGCCAAAGTTTTTGATTGTGTGTGATAGCACATACTAGGTATGTTTTTAACCGGGTATTATGACTAGAATGAGAACTTGGTCTAGAAAATTCAATATCATTTGCTTCTGTCTCTTTAGTCAAAGACTGCGAAAAAATTTCACATTTTGATGTAGAAACATTTTCATTATTTTGTTGAAGGGTAAAAGAAAACCTTTGTGTATCATCAACTTCATATTCTGCGCTAATGAATGAAAGAGCATCATGAAAAAGTATATAATTGATAAAACTTATATCTTTCTTTCTATCGACTAAGTTTTTTTGTGAGCTTTTCCAGGATGTTTCTGCGTTTACAACGGAATATATACCCAAATCATTGTTATAAACTGAATCAGGGATCCTAAAGCTAGGATTGTCCAGAATGATGACTGTCGAACTAGTCTGAAACTCATTAGACAGAGGAATTGTTTGATCTATTGTTTGTACACAGGATGTTAATAGTGGCAAGGATAGCGCTATTTTAAGCAAATTTTTAATCATATATTTATCTTTAAATGATCCTAAACTATCACTCAACAAGGAAGGGAAGTTGTTTTGAGTATTTAACTCAGATTGATGAATAGTATTAATAATTCAACACTCTGCCTTTTAAATACCCGTTTTGCAAAGCTTTAATCAGAGAAAGGATAAGTTTACTGCTAGGGTGGGAGACTTTGCATGGTTATGTTTTGGTGAGGCTGAGTGGACAATTATCGATTCTGGATTAAACCGACCTTATATTATGTAAACAGCAGGTCGGAATAGAAGATGAATCTAATTATAATTGCTCGCATTAACGTTGCTTATATTGGGTAGGGCAATAACCTCTGCTTATCTCAGGGTTTCTGAGTTTTAAATGCTTGGTCGCGCGGCCACTGACTCTTTCACGCCACAGTTTGAAGCTTTTAGGTTTAAGGCGACTGCGCATAAATTTAATCACTAAAGGCTCATTCATTCCGAACTGCAGCTCTATTGCTTCAAAAGGTGTTCTGTCTTCCCAAGCCATTTCTATAATTCTTGATTCTTCGCTTAATGAAAATGACATGGTATTACCTTGGATCAGTTAATTATTTCTATAAATACTGTAACGCCAAGGAAGAAGATCAATTTATACAGTAAATTGAGCAGAATTTTCTACTTTGTATACCTAAGTTGATGTGGTTGATAATTAACTTAGGCCGCAGAGGAGGATTGTCAGCTATCAATTTAATTGATGTGAAATATAAAAACTCGCTACAAAATTAAGATAATGACTTTAGTACACCTATTTCGGAAATCTGACTACTAATCCTGTAAGCGGGTTTTTATCAGTTTATCATCTGCTCTTAGCAGTGATTAGTCTGCTGACAGCTCACCAATCAAGTTCATTTGCATCGATTTCTTAATTTCTTCTGGTGTCAAATTTATTGAAAGCAAATAGTGCAATTTTGCTAATGCTGCTTCAATAGTCATATCCATACCACTTATTACGCCAGCCTTAGCTAATGAGTTACCTGTCGCATAACCGCGCATATTGACTTTGCCCTGAAAACATTGAGTCAGGTTGACTAGGACTATTCCACGCTCATCGGCCTGTTTTAATGCCTGTAAAAGCAGTGGGTCCTGTGGTGCATTTCCCACTCCAAAGGTAAGCATGATTAATGCTTTAACCGGTTGCTGTAAAATATTGTTAAATATTTGGGTTGAAATTCCGGGATATAAAGTCACTACCCCAATAGGCTGCGGTTTGATATTAATTACATTTAAAGGCGAGTTTGTCGGCTGAGTGATTTTGCCTTCTTTGATATTAATCTTAATACCCGCCTCAAGTAGTAGCGGGAAGTTAGGTGAGGCAAATGCATCAAAGCCATCGGCATGGGCCTTAGTTGAACGATTACCTCTAAACAATTTATTGTTAAAAAATAAACAGACTTCTGCTATTGGGTAATTGGCAGCGATATACAATGAGTTTAATAAGTTTGTTTGACCGTCAGAACGAAGCTGCGCTAAAGGAATTTGAGAGCCAGTGACAATGACAGGTTTTGATAGCCCTTGTAGCATAAATGACAATGCTGAAGCGGTATAAGCCATAGTGTCGGTGCCATGTAATATGACAAAACCATCGTATTTTTCATAATTAGCTTTTATGTCATTAGCGATGAGTTGCCAATCCGTAGGCGCCATATTTGAAGAGTCAATTAATGGGCTGTATTCCTGGATCACAAAGCTTGGCATTTCTTCGTGATAAAACTCAGGCATAGACTGAACGCAATCGGTTAAAAAGCCAGAAACAGGTGCAAAACCATTAGCGGTTTTTTGCATACCTATTGTTCCGCCCGTATAGGCAACGTAAATAGCGCGTTTAGTCATGGATTAGCTCAAATTAGATTAATTTTACATAATGTGTAAATTATACGAGTTATATTGTCGAATCGATATAAAAAAGCCTGCTAAGCAGGCTTTTTTTACATATTTAATATTTCTATGCTAAAAACTAGAAGTCACATTGCTCACAGTAAAGGTACACTCCCTGCGGGTCATCAAACTTAGCAAAGTCTTCAATCACGCCACTCCACTGGGTTAACATGGTTTCGAGTATGGATGATTTATGCGCAGATACTGGTATATAAGCCGCTGAGGCGCCTATTAACTGTTGAATAAACTGTTGTTCAGTAGTCAATTCCTGTTCAATTAATTTGGTATCAAACTTATCCATTTCAGCCAGTTCTGCAGCTTTTGCGATAGCTTGTTTCATGTCGCCAATTTCATCAACAAGACCTAATTCAAGTGCACGGTTACCGGTCCAAACACGGCCCTGGGCAATATTATCGACTTGTTCAAGTGTCATATTACGCTCGGAGGCAACAAGAGAAATAAACTCATGGTAACCACGTTCTATATGACGTTGAATAACGGCTTTTACATTGGGACTTAAACTGCGAGTAGGTGAGAGACCAGCCCAATCTGATGTTGCTACGCCGTCTGAATTAACACCCAAATGGCTTAGGGTATCTTCAAAGGTGGCAAACATGCCAAAAATACCAATTGAACCGGTAAGCGTCGTCGGAGTTGCATAAATATAATCAGCGCTTGCTGAAATCCAGTAACCGCCAGACGCGGCTAAACTTCCCATACTCACAACAACGGGTTTACCTGCATTTTTAAGTGCCAGCACTTCTTGGCGTATTTGCTCCGAAGCAAATGCACTGCCACCAGGGCTATCTACCCGTAACACCACAGCTTTTACTTTATCGTTTAAACGAGCTTTACGCAGGTATTCAGACGTGGTTTCACCGCCAATTTGTCCAGCGGGCTGGGCGCCATTAAGAATGTTACCTTTTGCGACAATAATGCCTACTGAATCATTTTCAATAAACTGAGGTAGCGGTGCGGTGAGTGATAGGTAATCATTGAAACCTATTTGACGGTATGAATTACCTTCTTTATTGCTACCGACAAGTTCTATCATGGCGAGGCGAAATTGCTCCGCAGAAACAAGCTCATCAACCCAACCCATATTCATTGCCATCAATGCACTGTCACCGTTTGCTTTATCTAACTGAGCTAAATAAGCATCGGTATCAAGCACTAATTGATCAGGGCTAATGCCGCGGTTTTTAGCAACACTAGTTGAATAGCTTTGCCAAATATCGCCCAGCAATTCATCACTAGCAGCTTTGTCAGCGTCAGACATGTCATCACGAATAAAAGGTTCTACCGCTGACTTGAAAGTACCAACACGAAAAACATGGGTGTTAATTTTAAGCTTTTCTAGTGCAGACTTATAGTAAAGGCGATAACGGCTTAATCCGTCAAGACTAACCATGCCTTTAGAGTTTAAAAATAAGGTGTCTGCATAGCTCGCAAGGAAGTACTGGTTTTGGCTGTAACCATCCTCCATTGCAATCACTTTTTTACCGGCAGCTTTAAACTCAGTTAACGCATCGCCAATATTAGTCATTTTGCTTACACCTGCCGAGCGTAAGTTACTTAAATTAAGTACTATGGTGCTAATTCGTGTATCTAGGGTGGCGTTGTTAATCACATAAAGCACATCAGCTAACAGAATTTCAGCATCGGGATTATCATTGCCCTGTGCTAACACAGCTTCAAAGGGATCAACAAAGCGTTTTTGATCGACTATATGACCCGATAAGTCCAGCACTAAGGCTGTTTGATTGTCGAGCACAATTTCATCTTCTGAAGTCATGACCGCAATAATGATGACTGCTAATATGCTGAAAAAAACAAAATTGATAATTAATTTTCTTATAGTGTTCACTGTATTCCATAATAAGGTGAACAACCTTTTTAAAAACGGGGGTTTAGTGGACATTTACCACTCCTATAACATTCTAATAATGTCATCCTAACTGAAAATGGATTTAAATGGTAAATTCAATTGTAAACGTTTTTGACAATCCGCTGTGTCAATGATTGAGCTTTATCAAAGTTAAGGTTATGCTGGTTTCAATCACTTGTTTAAAAAGGATGTTTGAATGTCGTTTCCACACATACTAGAACCTTTAGATTTAGGCTTCACGCAGTTGAAAAACCGCGTGTTAATGGGCTCTATGCACACAGGCTTAGAAGAAGAAAAAGGCGGATTTGAGAAACTGGCAGCGTTTTATAAAGAACGAGCCGCTGGCGGAGTAGGATTAATTGTTACTGGCGGTATCGCGCCTAATATGCGTGGACGTCTTGCGCCTCATGCATGCCAATTAAGCTTTCCTTGGCAAGTCAGTAAACACAAAATTGTTACCGATGCAGTGCATGACGCTGGCGGTAAAATCTGTATGCAAATTTTGCATGCGGGTCGTTACAGCTATCATCCTTTTAGCTTGGCGCCGAGTAAAGTGAAATCACCGATCACGCCTTTTACCCCTTCGGCTATGTCATCAAGACAAGTTAATAATACCATTAAAGATTATGCCAGCAGCGCTAAATTAGCCCGTAAAGCAGGTTACGATGGTGTTGAAGTGATGGGATCAGAAGGGTACTTGATTAATCAATTTATCAGTTCTCGTACCAATAAAAGAACCGATGAATGGGGCGGCAGTTATCAAAACCGGGTTAAGTTTCCTTTAGAAATAGTCAAAGCTATCCGTGACAAAGTCGGTAAAGATTTCATTATCATTTTCCGTTTATCTATGTTGGACTTAGTCGATAATGGATCAACTTGGGATGAGGTTGTTGAACTGGCAAAATCATTAGAAGCCGTCGGCGTGAGTATTATCAATACTGGTATTGGTTGGCATGAAGCGCGAGTACCGACAATTGCTACCAGTGTCCCAAGGGGCGGCTTTGCATGGGTGACAGAAAGATTAAAATCGGAAGTTAGCATACCTTTAGTGGCTACAAACCGTATTAATACCCCCGAAATTGCCGAACATATTATTGCCTCTGGCCAAGCGGATATGGTGTCTATGGCACGGCCATTTTTAGCTGATGCTGAATTTGTTAATAAAGCAGCGGCTAATCAAAGCGAGTTAATTAATACCTGTATTGGCTGTAATCAGGCTTGCCTTGATCATACCTTCTCGATGAAGCGCGCCACTTGTTTAGTGAATCCGCGTGCGTGTTATGAAACAGAAATTAACTTTACCCCAACCCAGGCGAAGAAACGCATAGCAGTTATGGGCGCAGGTCCTGCTGGAATGGCGTTTTCTGTTTATGCAGCAACTCGCGGCCATGACGTGGTGTTGTTTGAAGCGAAAAGTGAAGTGGGCGGCCAGTTCAACTTGGCGCGTAAAATCCCTGGTAAGGAAGAGTTTAATGAAACCATTCGCTACTTTACCAATCAGATTAAACTGCTTAAGGTCGATTTACGTTTAAATACTAAGTTAGATGCCCAAGTATTGAAGCAAGAGCATTTTGATGAAGTGGTGATTTCTTCGGGTGTGGTACCGCGTAATCTTAAGTTAGAAGGTTTTGATGATCCCCGTGTGGTTGATTATCAAAAGGTGCTTAATGGCGAAGTTGAAATTGGTCAAAAAGTCGCATTAATCGGTGCCGGTGGTATTGGTTTTGATATGGCGCATTTTTTATGTGAAAAAGAGTCTTCTACATTGCAACCCGATAAATGGTTAAAGCAGTGGGGCATTGATAAAGAGTATCAGAATCGTGGTGGACTGACAGAAGAAGCGGAGCATCACCCAAGCCGTGAAATCTATTTGCTACAACGCAAAACCACTAAAATGGGCAAAGGCCTAGGCAAAACGACTGGTTGGATCCATCGCTCAGTGCTTAAACAGCATGAAGTTAATATGATGACCGGAGTCAGTTATGAAAAATTTGACTCACAAGGGCTACATATTAAAGTCGGTGATGTATCTCAAATTCTTGCGGTTGATAATGTCGTGCTATGTGCGGGACAAGAATCAAATCGCACCTTAGTGGATGAAATGAAAGCGACAGGGCTACCGGTTCACCTTATTGGTGGTGTTGATGTTGCCGCTGAGTTAGATGCTAAACGTGCGATAAGACAAGGTGCTGAATTGGCTATGTCAATTTAGCTCTTGGATGAGGCAAGTCGCTATTTTTAAAAGCCTAACATTCTGTGTTAGGCTTTTTTATTTATCCTTAAACACAGTTTCTGGTACTAAAGGCAGTGGCCACGGGTATAGCTTAATTCAACTAGCAATATACAGTTTTTCGTCTGGCCTTAAACCTATATATAGGTTTATTCAATTACATCGAAAGTCTACCAAAAAAGAGACTATAAGCGGGCGTTTACGTCATACCTCCCATCATAATAGACTAAAGCTCCAGCACATTTTTGCGCCATTCCTTGTTAGAGATGCCAATTCGCCGATTTCAACTTAATGAATAATTTTCAGTCTATTCGGGTAATAAAGGTTTGCTCGTCATCCACAAAAGCTACAAAGCCGCCGTGATAGATAAATACCCGACCACGCCCCTCAACTAAGCAGGCAAGCTGTGGGTACAAATCTTCTTCGTTACCCTGTCTTTGATATGTGCCGATATCGGTGATTACGCCGCTGAGAGTAGGCAAATATCTATAAGTTCGCTTTGCTTGGTCAACCAGGTTCAATTCGCTGGCGGTAGAGAAGCAAGAGGGTATCGTACCGGCTTCTTCGATAAACATAGTTTTCAGTTCTTCAAAAGCTGTGATCACTAGCCAGTCGATGCTGTTAACATGATGGATAAACATTGAGTTTCTCGGTAATTCTGATGCGGAGATTTTAACATTATCAGGGGCAGAACGTAGTAGATATTTATTAATTCTGTGCAATTTACGGTCATTCACTAGGCCACCTTGCTGACACGTCTTTGCCCCAGAGTGTGTTTGCCATTTTGAAAAAAAGTAAACGTCGTGGCGCTTCGCCCACACCAGACCAAAGGGGCAAAACGCTTGCGCCCCTTTGGAAACCCTCAGCGCCCCAGACGAAAAATGCTGTAAAGCGCATAATTTCGATGGGGATCGATCCAGCTTTAAACTTCATCTGTAACCGGCTTCGGCCATTATCAAAAAGCCCTAACGCTTCCGATGAGCCGTCCCTGGCCCAACGAAAGCTAGCGTGGCACCCATGCCAAGCTCACGGCCTTTTCTCGATGACCTCAATTCAAATTTAGTCTGGAAGGTTTTGTGTCTACTAGTTATGAACATAGTTAAATCGAAGAAGCGAAAATATCATCTGCATAATAACCTGCTGCAGGCAATAGATGAGATTGAAGTCACGGACTGACTTAATCTATCCAATGTAATGTGCATTAAAACATTGAATTAAAGCTATAAAGTAGATTAAAGTATGGAAACTTAAGGACAAAGTAGGGCAACCTCGAACGTAATCATCGAGCGCGCCATTTAGGGAAGAAAAAGCCATTCAATAGCATGTGCCCATCAGCTCCCTTTTTAAAGTTTACTCTGACCCCCTAATTTTAAACAACCTGGTTTTAACCTCGGCTTAGGTAAGAGGGTAATATTGCTCTTAATGCCGCTTTACAAATAGGAAAATGTTTTGAGAATAATTGTATTACTTCTACCCATAATATTTATATGTTCATGTTCATCAGTAGATGAACATTCTGCTTGTGCATTTGTTATTGGTGCAAATGATAGCAATCAAAGAATAGAAGAAGAAAATTCAAGACCAAATGCTCGAGAAAATAGCAAAGCTGGCATAACAAATGTTATCAATGGGGTTTTAAGTGTTTTTTCTGAATTAATAAATAAGTCTGAAAAAGAATGTGAGTTTTAAACCAGGGCGGGAAGTCACTTAATTAATTACATATTTCCCCAAAAAAGAAGGTATAAAGCAAGAGAAAGCTGAAAGCATCTACTTTCTTGATCTTATGAGAAATATATTAATTTCTTATAGGGAAATGCATCGAATGCATCAGTTGATTAAGTGCCTGTTTAATTATTACTATTTAATTCATCAAAAAGCCGCTTAATCGGGTAGCCGGAGGTGTCTAGCCTCCAGTCCCCACACCACCCTGCATGCGGCTCCGCACAGGGACGTTCATTTAGACGCCTAACCTAAACTTACTGGTTAACTATTTATTACAATAGTTAACTGCGATCCATCTCTTAGTGAACATAAGCCCGCTTCTTAAGATAGTCATTACAAATGATAATGCAAATCGTAAACTTTAGAGCCTAAGCACTAACAAGCTTTTGTCCAAAAACGAGTTAACTCTTGTTCTGATTTAGCTTTTACTACAATCACAAATGAAGCTAAATCGAAGAGATAAAAATGCAGGTGCAGATGAGCCAGCGAGTATCCAAAACAGGGCGAAGTTTCACTAAGTGAAACTTTTCTGAGCGAGAGGCATGGATGCCGAACTGGCTGTTTAACATGGATGTTATTTGTTTTGGTTAAGCCCACATGGATGCTGATTTTAAAACCAAGAGCCGGCGTCTAGCTCAATCATTTGTACATGGAGTCACATTTTGAGCCCATTCTGTCCAGAAGTGAGCTTGAAGCTCATCAAGCTTTATCATTATCGCTCGGCGATGAACGTCGCATGTATATTATCGATGCCAATTAACCTCTTAGGTATTTTGTGCGGCTTGTTTTGTTACTTGCGCTACTACCTTCTTTGCAACCTCATCTATTATTTGCTCTGTTATCGAACATTTATCGCCCCACTTTTGTGCATTTAAACAACTGTTTTAATGGGTGCTAAATAAGCCAAATATTCTTATTTATTCATAACGCACTGTAATTAAATAATATTGTCTGTCTTATTATTGTCATTAATCTGTCTTCTTACTGTTACTTAACACTGGCATGGTAGCTGCTATTACTTGTTATGGTGCAGAGCATGGAGACAAATATGGGGCTAGAGAAGTTACTGTATTTGCAGGGCGTTGGGGCAGAGTTTATTGACTGCTTTGGCAGGCATGTAAAAATTGATCAACACGATAGGCTAGGGATAGTAAAAGCGATGTTGGCACCAAATGGCCATGAGCCATTATCAGCATCCTTAAGTAAGCATCTGCCAGTTAATAGCAGTATTAATAAAAGCATTAACAATAGTATCAGTCACGATGAACCTTTGAGTGTGTCTATCGTTGAGGAGACTGTTTATACGTTAGATGCAAAGCCATGGTTATCGATATTACCTTCTTTTCAATACAGTTATGTATCAATGGCCGCTGCACACATTCATTTACCTGAACAAGATGCTGTGGTTAGGGTTGAAATCATTTTTGATCAAATGAGTCGCCGCCCTATAGATTCACCTAGCAGCGCTGTATTTACTTGTCGTACGAGTGACATGGCCATTATTGGTGAGTATTACTACCAAGGTGTTCGTTATTGCCGCTATCAATTTACCCTCAATCAATTTACTGAATTTGCTATTCCTGATGGTTATCATCATATATCGGTAGAAATTGAGTCTGCAGCGAATATAAACACGGTTTCTTCTGCCTCAGCAACTTTACTTATTGCCCCTAATCATTGTTTTGATGCTGGGCTGGTTAAGCAAACCCAACAAAAATTGTGGGGAATAAGCGTCCAACTTTATAGTTTAAAAAAGGGCGGCGAGGGTTTTGATGCAATAGGGGACTTTAGCAGCTTAAAAAAAATGATTGAATATAGTGCCTCTATGGGGGCTGATTTTGTCATGCTTAATCCTTTACATGCACTTGATATTACTAATCCAGACAATTGTAGTCCCTATAGTCCAACAGACAGAAGACGACTGAATCCACTCTATATCGATCTTGATGAGATGCACAATCTGTTAACTAAAGACAGTAATACTTATGTTGATATGAAACATAATGATTTTTATGTGAAAATAAATCATTTAAAAAATATCAGTTACAAAAAGGTTTTTGACTATAAATATCGCTCATTTGTAATTATGTATGAATTATTTTCTGCTAATAGTAAGGCTGTAAATTCAAGTTATTATCAACAGTTTCGCCAATTTGTTGAGCAAGAAGGTCAGTCACTGCAGCAGTTTTGTGCAGATCAGGTATGTCAATCTCCCCAATGGCTAACTATGCCAGAAGAGTTTTATGCCTATTTGCAGTTTATCGCGGTAGAGCAACTTAAGGCATGCCAAGCATATTGCACATCCCTTGATATGAAAATCGGCCTGATTGGTGATTTAGCCATAGGCGCCTTACTTAGTGGCAATGAAGTACAAAGCAATATTGGTCAGTTTTGTACACAAGCCAGTATTGGTGCGCCGCCAGATCCTTTTTCGGCAAGTGGCCAAAATTGGGGGTTAACGCCATTAGATCCCGTTAAGCTGAAACAGGCTGACTATCAACATTTTATTGATTTGCTTCATACTAATATGCGCTTTTATGGTGCAATTAGAATTGATCATGTTATGGGATTACTCAGACTCTGGTGGTGGCCTGTCAATAAACACTGGGGCAACGGCGCCTATGTTTACTACCCATTAGAGACTCTACTCGCCATTGTTTGTATTGAGAGCCATCGCGCTAATTGCGTTGTTATTGGTGAAGACTTAGGCACGGTTCCGCCTGAAATTATCGATGCTATGGCTCAGCGTAATATTTTATCGAATCAATTATTTTATTTTACTACACAACAACATCAGTTCTGTCCGCCTGATTCACACAAAACCAATAGTTTAATGATGTTGGCTAATCACGATGTCGCACCATTAAAAGCCTGGTGGCAAGGTGAAGATTTATTGATCCGTCAGCGCTTAGCGCAATATGAGTCAGAACAGGATTTTATCACCGAAGCTGAGCAACGTGACGTTGATAAATGGCACCTTATTGATTGGCTAGTTATCGGGCTTGGCCAAGTTAAATCTGGTGGCCTGCACTTGCCTGTTGACGTCAGTTTGTTACTTGCAGAATTACAAAACTTGTTAAGCCAATATCATCAGATACCTGTCGACAAACGTGCACCTCACATGGGCTTAAAAAAAGCTTTATCTGAATTAGTTTTCAATCGGTTACTTAATGCTTGGCTGATTGTGGCGTCAACAAGTAACTCGACATTATTTTGTGTCCAGCTTGCTGATTTGATGGCTGATAACCACTGCGTCAATATTCCGGGAACCTGGAAAGAGTTTCCTAATTGGCAACGCCGATTACCGATGACCTTGACGCAACTGTTTCAAGATAAGGCCATTCAGCAACGATGCCAATTAGTCTTGGCGAGCAGAAATCACCACAACCAAAATGAATAGCCAGAACAACTTAATACCGTTAGGCCAGCAAACGACAAAAATTACCTTATGGAAGCCATTATGATGATAACAAGTGCCACCAATATTCATGCTTCAGTGCTTAGTCAGATAAGTGTGGGTCAATTTAACGATGTGTTCTCGCAACTTGGAATGCATTATGTTGAAGAGATTAAATCACTTGTTATAAATTGCTTTTTACCAGAGGCAAGTCAGGTTGAGGTGATTGATTTAAAAAGTGGTCGTAAAGTGGCAACACTGACTGCGGTTGATGCTGGTTTTTTTAGTGGCAAAATTCCCCGTCGTAAAAATAAGTTTCAATATCTATTGCGAGTCAGTTACCCGCTTAGTGTGGTTGAGATTATTGACCCTTACCAATTTGATAGCCTACTTGATGATAAAGATGTTTATTTATTCAACGAGGGCTCACAGTTACAAGCTTATTTATTTCAAGGCGCTAATTGGCAAACCCACCAAGGTATTAAAGGGGTTCACTTTTGCGTGTGGGCGCCTAATGCACAAAATGTTGCGCTTGTTGGCGATATGAACCATTGGGATCCGCGCCGTCATATATTAAGACGACATCCAGCAAGTGGCTTGTGGGACATCTTTATCGCTGATGTTGATGCCGGCATGCATTATAAGTTTAGTATTGAAGATGCGCAGGGCAATAGGCATGAAAAGTCAGATCCCTACGCCAAAATGATGCAGGCTGCACCGGGGAATGCATCTATTGTGACTGATGTTGATGCTTATCAATGGCAAGATACTAACTGGAAGACACAAAGGATAGCTAACGCACAACAATCTAGTCGTCAAAGTTGCAATCAACCGATGGCAATATATGAGGTGCAACTAGCCTCATGGCGCCGCAAAGGGGACACAGGTGAATGCTTTTATGACTATCAGCAATTAATCGATGAACTTATTCCCTATGTCAAAAAAATGGGTTTTACACATCTGCAATTAATGCCGATCAGTGAATATCCATTTGATGGTTCGTGGGGTTATCAACCCGTAGGCTTGTATGCACCGACCTATCGTTTTGGCAAACCAGAAGGCTTAAAAGCCTTTATCGACAGTTGTCACCAACATGACCTAGCAGTGTTGCTTGATTGGGTACCGGCACATTTTCCTAAAGACCCACACGGCCTGGCTCGTTTTGATGGTTCATGTCTTTATGAACATGCCGATCCACGCCAGGGAGAGCACCCAGATTGGGATACCCTTATTTATAACTATGGCCGAGCGGAAGTTAACAGTTTCTTGTTAAGTAATGCTTATTACTGGTTAAGTGAGTTTCATTTTGACGGCCTTAGATTAGATGCCGTGTCGTCAATGTTGTATTTAGATTATTCAAGAGAACAAGACCAATGGTTACCCAATGAACACGGGGGCCGTGAGAATTTAGCTGCGATAAGTTTTCTAAAACGACTGAATATCGAAATGTATCAAGCTTTTCCGGGCATAGATATGGTCGCTGAAGAATCTACCGCTTGGGGCGGAGTGACTCAAAGTACCGAGCATCAAGGTTTAGGTTTTGGTTATAAGTGGAATATGGGCTGGATGAATGACTCGCTTAGTTATTTAAAGCGCGATCCGCTTTATCGCTCTCACCACCACAATGAACTGACATTTGGTTTAGTGTATGCCTATACAGAGCAATTCATACTGTCGGTTAGTCACGATGAAGTGGTGCACGGTAAGGGTTCGCTCATTAATAAGATCCCCGGAGATGACTGGCAAAAATTTGCTACTTTACGGGCCTACTTTGGTTTTATGTGGGCTCATCCAGGCAAGAAGCTGTTATTTATGGGGTGCGAATTTGCACAGCGAAACGAATGGAATCATAACCTAAGTTTAGATTGGCATTTACTAGAGTATCAAGCTCATCAGCAAATACAGCACTGGATCCAAGATCTTAATGCACTTTACCTGCACACCCCGGCATTATATGCACTTGATACTCATCCGGCGGGTTTCAGTTGGCTTGATTGCCATAACGAGGCCAATAGTATTTTAGTGTTTGCTCGATTTGGCAAACAGTCTAATGAGCATGTAGTGATTGTGATCAATATGACACCAACAGTGCACCATGATTTTCGCATCGGTTTACCTCAACATACAGCTTATCAGCAAGCGTTAAACAGTGATTATGCCCGCTATGGCGGATCGAACCTGATTAATGAGCATGCTATCGATGCTGAAGTTCAAGCATGGCAAGGGCAAGATTACAGTGCGCTGATAACAGTGCCGCCATTGTCCTGTGTGATTTTTACGCCAGTCATTAAACCGTCTGTAAAATCACTCTCGCAACCTAAAACAAAAGCAAAGTCTGAGCCTAAAGCTAAATCAAAGCCGAAGACGTCATCTAAAACCTAAGGGTAATCGATAAAAACTGGTTAAGTCCGTTTATTGTTTTTGTGCGTGTTGTAAAGGAGTGGTGAGTATGGTTAATCGAACTGAAAGTAATGATAAGGTTGAGTATAAACCGTCAATTGTCGCAGGCGTTAATCACCTAATACTCGATGAAGGTATGCCTTATCCTTTAGGGGCAAATCTAACCGAGAATGGGGTGAATTTTTCACTGTTTTCAGCCAATGCCACCAAAGTCATATTGTGTATATTTGATCCCATTTCACAGCTTGAAATTGCCCAATACATATTGACCCATAAAACCCATCATATTTGGCATGGTGAGTTAACCGGCGCTAAAGCTGGCTTGCTTTATGGTTATCGAGTGTTTGGACCATATCAGCCTGAACTCGGACATCGATTTAATCATCACAAGCTTCATCTTGACCCCTATGCACGAAAACTGGTTGGTGAATTGCAGCATAGTAATGCCCTTTATGGATACGATGTTGATGACGCCAGTGCAGATCTGTCGTTTAGTCAGCAAGATAATGCCGCCTTTATGCCCAAATGTGTAGTGGTTGATATTGAACGCATTAAGGCGATACCTATAGCGCCGATAAGGCGCGAGCTTAACCACAGTATCATTTACGAAACCCATGTTAAGGGATTTACCAAACTGCATCCAGATTTACCACGTGAGATGTGCGGTACATTCGCAGGCCTGTCTCATCCCGCAGTTGTAGAGTATTTAACTCAACTTGGGATCACGGCAATTGAGTTACTCCCTGTACATGCATTTTTTGACGAACCTTTTTTGGTAGAGAAAAAACTCAATAATTATTGGGGTTATAACACAGCAGGATTTTTTGCACCGCATCCACAATATCTGGCATCAGATGATATTGCTGAGTTTAGGCACATGGTGTCAAAGATGCACCAGGCCGGTGTCGAGGTTATTTTAGATGTGGTTTATAACCATACTGCAGAAGGTAATCATTTAGGCCCAAGTTATCATTTTAAAGGCATAGATAACGCAAGCTATTACCGTTTAATGCCTAATGAACCTCGCTTTTATATTAATGATACTGGCTGTGGTAATACCCTTAATGTTAACCATCCTCAGGTTTTAATGTTAATCATGGACTCATTACGGTACTGGGTTGAAGTGATGGGAGTAGATGGTTTTCGCTTTGACCTTGCTAGCTGTTTAGGCCGTGAAAATTATGGCTTTGACCCAGGCAGTGGATTTTTTGATGCGTTAATGCAAGACCCAACATTGTGCCGGGTTAAATTAATTGTTGAGCCATGGGATATTGGCCCCGGTGGATATCAATTAGGTAATTATCCTGTGGTATTCAGTGAATGGAATGACAGATACCGTGACACCATGCGCCGATTTTGGCGTGGAGATAATGGCATATTGTCTGAGTTTGCCAAGCGGTTCCATGGCTCAAGTGATTTCTTTGAACACAATGGCCGCGGCCCCGCGGCAAGTATTAACTTTATTACCAGTCATGATGGTTACACTCTGCATGATTTGGTGTCTTATCAAGCTAAGCACAACTTGGCTAATAACGAAGATAATAGAGATGGTCATCAAGAAAACTTCAGTTGCCATTATGGGGTAGAAGGCGAAACAGAAAGCAGCAAGATTAATACTGTGCGCAGCCGTCAAAAACGTAATTTTTTAGCGACTTTATTGCTATCTCAAGGCGTACCTATGTTGTTAAGTGGCGATGAAGCTGGCCACACCCAACAAGGAAACAATAATGCCTACTGCCAAGATACGCCTGATAATTGGTTCAACTGGCAAGCCATTGACTGGGATTTGGTTCATTTCACCCAAGAATTGATCAAATTGCGCAAGCATTACCCTTTGCTATGTCATAAAGAGTTTATCCACCAGCCTGAAGCCTTATTTGATAATGGCATTGCCTGGTTCAATAAACTAGGTGAGCCAATGACCAAAACGCTGTGGAGTGAACATCACTGCCGCACATTAACCGTTATTGTTACTGGCAATTTGCTTGAAGCTGAAGTCGGCGCCATTCCCGAAAATACCCAAGCGTTAATGCTATTTATTAACGCTGATGAACAACAGCAAACCTTCCACCAACCTAACTTAATCCATTTTGGACATTGGTCCTGTGTGTTGCATACCCAAAGCGATACCCAGATAGATGTTGCACAAACTCAAGCTAATCTTGATGGTAAATTTTACCTTCAACCCCGTAGTTTGATGATATTTCATAGCCATTTTCAAGGAGTGGAACATGACCGCAGCTAAAACTGTTAGTGCGAATAAATCGACAAACAAAAAGCCAGCTAAGCCCAAGAGTCACACTAAATCAGAGTCTGAGTCAGAATCTAGCGCAAAGAGTACATCCTTAGCCAGTAATGCGTTAACTGATCAAGTGTTAACCAAATCTGAACCTTGCGATCCCTGTGATTCATTGGCAGCAAGTGTTGCAAGGCAAATTCGTTATGGGTTATGCCACAGTGAGCACCAAGACTCATCGCTGTTTGAGGCTTTAGCATTAGGTGTCAAAGAGCAAATGCTCGATAAGTGGCGATCTACACGTATTAAAGATAATCAATTTGATCAAAAACAAATTGCCTATTTGTCACTTGAGTTTTTAATGGGACGTGCTTTAGGTAATGCTTTACTGAGCTTAGAGTTAACTGACGAGACCCGTAAACTGCTCACTGACTATGCCATTCAGCTAGAAGTCATTGAAGAATATGAGCATGACGCAGGCCTTGGCAATGGTGGACTGGGGCGACTCGCTGCATGTTTTTTAGATAGCTGTGCCAGCCTTGACTTAGCCGTGACGGGCTATGGTATTCGTTATCAATATGGCATGTTTGCCCAAAAAATAGTCAATGGATATCAAGTAGAAAAGCCCGATCGCTGGTTACGCCAAGGTAACCCCTGGGAAGTGAGAATGCCCCACAGGATTGTGTCAGTACCCTTTTTTGGCCACTGCACAACCTATCAAGATAAGGCCGGTAATACTCAGCATGTTTGGCAAGATTGTCGCTCAGTGCTGGCTGTGCCCTACGACATGCCAGTACCAGGTTACCGTAATGGCCGTATAAATACCCTAAGGCTTTGGAAAGCAGAAGCCAATGATGATTTCGATTTAGCAGAATTTAATGATGGCGATTATGCCGAAGCGGTGGCCGATAAAAACTTAGCAGAACAAATTACTATGGTGTTGTACCCCAATGATGCCAGCGAGAATGGTAAAGAATTACGCTTAAGACAACAGTACTTTTTAAGTTCAGCAAGTTTACAGGACTTATTGGCCCGATATGTGGCGATATACGGTGAAGACTTTAGCCAGTTCAGTGCTAAAAATGCAATTCAGCTTAACGATACTCACCCAAGTATTGCCGCGCCAGAATTAATGCGCCTATTGATGGATGAACATGGCTTAGGTTGGGATAGCGCTTGGTCAATCACCTCACAAACCTTAGCTTACACTAACCACACTTTATTGCCGGAAGCGCTTGAGCGCTGGCCGGTACCATTAATGCAGCATATGTTGCCACGCATTATGCAAATTATATTTGAAATCAACGCTCGATTCCTTGAACAGGTTGCCCATCAATGGCCGGGGGATATCAAAAAGTTAGCTGCGATGTCGATTATTGAAGAAGGGCCAGTGCAACATGTTCGTATGGCTTACTTAGCCATTGTGGCCAGTTTTTCGGTCAACGGTGTAGCAGGTTTACATACGCAGTTATTAAAAGCAGGCTTATTTAATGATTTTTATCAATTATGGCCAACTAAATTCAATAACCGTACTAACGGTGTCACACCAAGACGTTGGTTAGTGAATTGTAATCCTTTATTAACCGATTTGATCAATAGCAAACTTGGAGATGCCTGGATTAACGATCTGTCGCATTTAACTGCGCTAAATGCGTTTACCTCTGATAAAAAGTTCGTCAAACAGTGGGCCGAAGTGAAAAATGCCAATAAGCAAGTGTTGGCAACGTTTGTGTTGGCAGAAAGTGGTGTGCAGTTTGATACAAGTATGATGTTTGATGTGCAGGTAAAGCGTATCCATGAGTACAAACGCCAGTTGCTTAATATCATGCACGTTATTCACCTGTACCAGAGAATACTAGCTGGCGATACTCAAGACATGGTTCCGCGCTGTGTGTTGATTGGTGGTAAAGCTGCGCCTGGTTATGCGATGGCTAAACAAATTATCAAGTTAATCAATAATGTGGCGCATATGGTTAACAATGACCCAGCTGTTACGCCGTATTTACGGCTTGCTTTTTTGCCTAATTATAATGTCAGTGCAATGGAGAAAATCTGCCCAGGTACCGATTTATCAGAACAAATATCAACCGCAGGTAAAGAAGCCTCTGGTACCGGCAATATGAAGTTTATGATGAATGGCGCGCTAACAATTGGCACCTTAGATGGCGCGAATGTTGAAATGTTAGCGGAGGTCGGCCAGGAAAACTTTTTCTTGTTCGGCTTAACCGCAGAGCAAGTCCAATCACTCAAACCCTATTATCAGCCACAAAAGTATATTAACGCCTCCCCAGCGCTACAAGGAGTACTTGATATGTTAGCTGGTGGCCATTTCAATTTAGTTGAACCCGGCATATTCGACAGCATCATCAATGCCATTAAAGATCCCCACGATCAATGGATGCTAGCAGCAGACTTTGATGAGTACTGCGGTGCGCAATCAGCCGTGGCCAAACTTTATAGCGATCAAACCTTGTGGCAGCAAACCAGTATTCGTAACACTGCTGCCAGTGGCCGATTTTCAAGTGATAAAACCATCGCCGGCTATCGTGATGATATTTGGCTCAAACATGTGTGATGTCTAGGTTTTGAAAGTAATCAAAGTAATGTCAGTTAAATAGTAACAACAGGGATGTTAACGCCCATTTAAACCTAATCGTTTTGTCTATGGAGTGAATGTATGAATAAAAGTGTACGGTATATTAGTAATTTAACGCGTGATACTTATGCGATTATTCTCGCTGGTGGTCGTGGTTCTCGCTTGCATGAGCTGACCGACTGGCGTGCAAAGCCTGCGTTGTATTTTGGGGGTAAGTATAGAATTATCGATTTTCCTTTATCAAATTGCATTAACTCTGGCATTAGACGGGTTGGGGTGGTGACACAGTATAAATCCCATTCGTTGATCCGACATGTTACAAGGGGCTGGGGCCATTTTAAGAAGGAACTGGGTGAATCAGTTGAAATATTACCGGCATCACAGCAGACCTCAGGTAATTGGTATGAAGGCACCGCTGATGCTGTGTTTCAAAATATTGATATTATCCGCCATGAAACGACTAAGTATGTGATGATTTTATCTGGCGATCATATTTATCGCATGGATTATGCCGGTCTGTTGGCGGATCACGCTGAGTCTAATGCCGATATGACGGTTTGTTGTTTAGAAGTACCTTTAGAAGAGGCCGCTGGTGCATTCGGGGTTGTTGAGGTTGATGAAAATAATCGTATTATTGGCTTTGAAGAAAAGCCAGCACACCCAAAGCCTATTCCTGGCAAACCAGATAAATGCTTAGCATCTATGGGCAACTATGTCTTTAATACCAAGTTTTTATTTGATCAATTGAAAAAAGATTCGGTCAATGAACACTCTGAGCGCGATTTTGGTAAAGACATCATTCCCAATATTATTAAAGAGCATAAGGTGTATGCCTTTCCGTTTATCAGTGCCATTGAAGATGAGCCCGCTTATTGGCGCGATGTGGGGACATTAGAATCGTTTTTTCAGGCCAACATGGAGTTGTTGTCACCGACACCGGCGCTTAATCTTTACGATGCAAAATGGCCTATTTGGACTTATCAAGAGCAACTCCCTCCGGCTAAGTTTGTCTTTGACGATGATAATCGACGTGGAATGGCGGTAGATTCAATTATTTCTGGCGGTTGTATTATTTCCGGTGCAAAAGTAAAACGCAGCGTGTTGTTTGACGAAGTCAGAGTGTGTTCCTATTCATTAGTTAAAGACTCTGTGCTGTTACCCGATGTTGTGGTACTTAAAAACTGTAAAATCAAAAACTCTATTTTGGATCGCGGTTGTATTATTCCTGAGGGCATGGAAATTGGTTATAACCATGATCACGATAGAGCTCGCGGCTTTAGAGTATCAGAAAAAGGCATCACCTTAGTCACGCGTAAAATGCTCGGGCTCGCGGTTGGTTTTGAATAAGGAATGTTAATGAATAAAGTGCTATTAGTCGCCGCTGAAAACGATGCCTTGATTAAAGCCAAAGTCGGCGGCATGGGGGATGTTATTCGCGATCTCCCCAAGGCATTAAGTGATTGTGGAATATCTGCCGATGTCGCCATGCCTGAGTATGGCTTCTTAAAGGATTATTATTGCGCCGATAAAGTCACTGACATTGAAGTGTCTTTTGGTGGGGCAATGGAAAAGATAAGCATCTATAGGATCCCACGGCCAGAGAGTAAAGCACAGGTTTGCACAGCCAAAGGGTCTAGTGAGCAACATAGTTGGGTATATTTATTTGCCCATCCTATGTTTAATCAAGCCGACGGCAGTATTTATACTCAAGGTTCCGCTGACAGACCTTTTGCTGATGATGCAGATAAGTTTGCCTTGTTTTGTTTAGCGGTTGCCAGTGCATTAGTGCAAGGTAAACTCGGACATTATGATGTGATGCATCTACATGACTGGCATACCGCAATGATTGCGATGCTCAGGGAATGTGTGGATGATTTTGCATCATTGAAACAGATCAAGTGCATTTATACTATTCACAACCTAGCGCTGCAGGGCATAAGACCTTTAACTGGCGATAAATCGTCATTATGTCATTGGTATCCGCAATGGTTTTTTGCCAATCAACTTGATAACTTGCCCAACGGCATTGTTGACCCTAGGTATCCTAATTGTGCAAACCCGATGCGCATGGGGATTGTGTTTAGTAACAAGGTGCATGTGGTATCACCGACTTATGCTAAAGAAATATTATTAGCATCTCATCCTGAAAAAGGCTTTTATGGTGGCGAGGGGCTAGAGCAAGATTTACAGTTGAAAGCTACAAATCAGCAGCTTGTTGGCATTATTAATGGCTGTGATTATACAATTGATGATAATCATACCCAAAATACAGCCGATAGCGCTCGTTCTGAAACGCAGCAAGTATCGAAGTCTCAATCCGAAAATCTCACATTTGAAAGACTGGATTTGTTGAGCACTGCTCAGGAGGCATTGATTCAGTGGCAAAAATATAAATCAGTGGTTTCATCAACCGACTTTATCGCTAATATACGAGTCGATCAGCATATTCGTCGGTATACAAATATTGACAGCAGTTATCCGGGATTACTGGTGACCTCTGTAGGGCGATTAACGACACAAAAGGTGATGCTTTTTTTAACCAAAATAGCCAATGGTAAAACGGTATTAGATCAATTACTGATTAATCTAAAACAGCAGCAACCAGATGCTTTGTTTATGCTACTTGGCAGTGGTGATGAGCATTTATCAAATCAGCTTAAAACGATATGTGCCCAATATGCTAATAGTATCTTTTTAAATGGTTACGACGAGCAATTATCACAGCTACTGTATCAACAGGGTGAGTTATTCTTAATGCCTAGCTCATTCGAGCCCTGTGGTATTAGCCAAATGTTAGCCATGAAGCACGGTCAACCTTGTTTAGTCCATGGCGTCGGCGGGTTAAAAGATACGGTTAAACATGATGAAAATGGTTGGGTGTTTAATGGTGATGGAATTGAAATGCAGGCTAATAATTTTATCTCGCAATTTAATCAATGCTTACAAAGTTACGGCACACTTCCATGGCAACAGATTAAACAGCAAGCCAGTATGGCAAGATTTGATTGGAAAACGGTGGCTCAGGCTTATAAAGAACATTTGTATAATTGATTAATAGTTTTGCTATTAAAGCGACAAAAAAGCCATTAACACAATGTTAATGGCTTTTTTATAGACTTTGTTTTGAGAAACGTTAATGACTAAATTTAAGATTGTCATCAAGTAATATTGTTTACTTTCTCGCGCCTCTATAACCGAATAACTTATGCTTAATCACTTCTTCAGCAACAACATCCGGCAGGGCTTGTTTCCATTCATCTGATCCACGTGCCAGTTGTTTGAGGATCTCACGGGAATAAATACTAAATAGCTCAATATTACTGGTCTCTATGCCTTTGATAAAACCATTATCAACTAAATGGCGATACAGGTAACGAAGATTAGCCGGCACAGTCACATTGGATAAATCGTTTAATGCCCCTTTATCATCCAATTCTGGATAAACGAATAAACGGGTATTGTCTGGAAATAATTTACCAAAACCTTCTAAAATACCGCCCTCAAGGCCGCGATAGAATTCAACATCAAAAATTTGTTTAATGTTAATCATGCCAACAACAATGCCAATTTGTAGGTTGGTAAATTGGCGGAAGTAGGCTCTTAATGAAAAGTAACGGGTATAATCTGATACCAGCACGTTATAACCCAATAAATTTAATAGGCGAACCCGTTCAAGAATGTCTTTCTCAGACATATTCGCATCGTTACCTTGTAAATCATTTAATGATATTTCAGCGATCAAAATGGTGTTGTCTTTGTCAACGCCCTCTAATTCAGCAAAAGCCTTTTGACCTTGTTGAATCATATCAACATTAAGCTTAGTGACCGGCTTAAATGATCCGCGAATCGTCAGCACGTTTTTCTTGTAAAGCATCTCAGCGGGTACGCCAATGGTGCCATCAGGCTTAAACATCACTGCACGGGTTTTCCAACTGCGAATTAGATGGATATTTTTAGCTTTATTGTCGATGTCTTCAAAGTAAGGGCCTTGAAATTCAATCGAGTCTATTTCAACACGATTTGCTTTCATATTATCGGTTAACGAATCAATTAATTTCTTTGGATCTTCGAAGTAATAGTAGCTGCCATAAATTAAATTCACACCAATAATGCCCAGTGCATGCTGCTGGTCTTCTGCATTATCATCAAACATGCGCACATGGACCACAATATTTGATGGCTCAGCACCTGGGTACATTTGCACTCTAACACCACACCATGCATGGCATTCATTGTCTTTATTGAAGCTTTTAGCTGCCACAGTGGCGGCATAACTGAAGTAACGTGATGAGCGTGAGCGTACATCGGCAACACGTTCAACCACTAAGTCATACTCTTGCTCCATCATGGCAAGTACACGGCTTTTACTGACATAGCGGCCATTTTGCTGTACGCCATAAATCGCATCGGAAAACTTCATGTCATAGGCAGACATGGTTTTAGCAATAGTGCCTGCCGCGGCTCCAGCAACGAAAAAATTACGCGCCACCTCTTGGCCTGCGCCAATTTCAACTATGGTGCCGTATTTCTTATCATCCAAATTAAGTCTAAGGGCTTTTTCTTTGGTACTGCGAGAACTGACTTTCTTGTCCATATTACTTCCGAACTGAATAATAAATTTGCTGACTAATCATAGTGTAAATCACACATTTTTTAAATGCTTTGAATACGTGTTCATACAATTAAAGTTAATTCAATAATGATACTACAGCAGGCTATAGTTGAATCTAGGCTTGGCAAAACAACAAGGGCCGAATTAATCAGCCCCTGTAGTTTGTACTTTAATATGTATTGCTAATGATTTATTGGCGATAATCTTCTAAAAAGTGGCCAAACTCCTGCAATGCTTTGGTGAGATCTTCTTTATGAGGTAAAAAAACCACCCGTAAATGATCAGGTTCTGGCCAATTAAATGCGGTACCTTGCACCAGTAAAATCTTCTTTCGCTTGAGTAATTCAAGCACTAAACGCTCATCATCGCGTAAATTAAACTTTTTCATATCTAATTTGGGAAAAGCGTACAGAGCACCTTTAGGTTTTTTACAACTGACACCCGGTATTGAATTTAATAATTCATAACAAGCATCACGCTGCACTGTTAGCCGACCCTTAGGCAAAATAAGTTCATTGATAGATTGATATCCCCCTAATGCCGTTTGAATTGCATGTTGATTCGGCACGTTAGAGCATAACCGCATTGAAGCTAGCATTTCTAAGCCTTCAATATAGCTTTTAGCCGCTTTTAAATTACCGGTTAGCATCATCCAGCCCACTCGAAACCCAGCGGCTCGATACGCTTTTGATAGGCCATTAAAGGTCACAGTTAAAATATCATCTGATAATGAAGCCGCGTGAACATGTTGCGCTTCATCATAGAGAATTTTGTCGTAAATCTCATCGGAAAACAAAATCAAATCGTGTTGACGACAAAGTTCAATAACTTGTTGTATCAATTCGCGCGAATACACAGCACCAGTTGGATTATTAGGATTGATTAACACAATACCGCGGGTGCGAGGACTGATCTTACTTTTCATATCCTCAATATCAGGAAACCAATCTGCTTCTTCATC
Organism: Shewanella glacialimarina; assembly: GCF_020511155.1. Taxonomy (NCBI): domain Bacteria; kingdom Pseudomonadati; phylum Pseudomonadota; class Gammaproteobacteria; order Alteromonadales; family Shewanellaceae; genus Shewanella; species Shewanella glacialimarina. The sequence goes on from NZ_CP041216.1 coordinate 2,182,191, forward strand.
ACATCGATAATGTACCGCTTTACCGCCAGACAAGTGAGTTGCCGCCGTCCATAATGGATAATCCGGTGACGGGATCAACATTTCATCACCTGGGTTGAGTAAACCTTGCATCGCCATCACAATCAGTTCCGATGCGCCATTACCGATATAGATATCTTCAATATCAACGCCAAAAATACCCTGAGATTGATAATGTTGAACGATAGCTTTACGGGCAGAGAATAATCCTTTTGATTCACAGTAACCTTGAGCACTGGGCAGGTTTAAAATCACATCACGAACAATTTCTTCAGGCGCTTCAAATCCGAATGGTGCAGGGTTGCCAATATTCAGTTTTAATATCCGGTGTCCTTCATCTTCTAAACGGCGGGCTTCTTTGTGTACAGGTCCACGAATGTCGTAACACACAGTATCTAATTTATTCGATTTGATGATTGGACGCATACTACTCTCTATAAAATACTACTAAGTAAGCGAACCATAACGAATTTATAAAGAGAGTGGAAGTGTCAAAATGAGATTTTAATAAAGATTTTTAGTGAATAATTCTAATTGACTGGCTAAAATTAGCGTTTATATCTTATTTTATGGGGCAGGGAATAAGTATTTTAGTTTTTTATGCTACTTCAAAACAAAAAAGCCAGCAATTAAGCTGGCTTTTAGACAATTTACAAGATGTGATTAAACACGTTTCTTGAATTCGCCTGTACGGGTATCAATCTCAATTTTATCGCCAACTTTTACGAAATCAGCAACAGTAACCGTACCACCACCAGTAATGGTAGCTGGCTTCATTACTTTACCTGAAGTATCACCGCGAGCAGATGGCTCGGTGTAAGTGACTTCACGTACTATATGAACAGGTAATTCAACAGAGATAGCTTTGTCGTTATAGAAAGTCACTTGACACTGATCTTCCATACCGTCAACGATGTATGCAGCTGCATCACCTAAATTATCAGCTTCAACGTCGTACTGATTGAATTCTTCATCCATAAATACATACATAGGATCAGCAAAGTAAGAATAAGTACAATCTAGACGCTCTAAAATAATATCGTCTAACTTATCTTCACCTTTAAAGGTTTGTTCAGTACCAGACTCAAGCAACAAGTTTTTCAGTTTTAGCTTAACAATTGCAGCGTTACGGCCAGAACGAGTTGTCTCAGTTTTTTGAACAACCCATGGGCTGCCATCTAACATGATCACGTTGCCAGGACGGATTTCATGAGCAGTTTTCATTACATTATTTCCTATAATTTATCGATTTCTTATTTCGAGCAGTATCTTAGCGACTTTTCACGAATTGAACTAGTCGCGAAGCAAGATCTGCATCATTTAATGCTGTCATTGGCCATTTTTTAGCATGCTGTAATAAAGGCAAATGATTAAATTCGAGTTTTTGCCAATGATTGACGGTGTCAATTTGATCGCCTTGGTTGAACGACAAGTTCAATTCACACCAAGACTTGGCTAAATCAGGCGCTAGATTATCGCAGTAAACTTGCATAAAAGCTTGTAATTTTATCAGGTGATAATCATCTTCTTGTGGATATATATGCCAAATAAATGGTTTTGAAGCCCATTGCGCCCTTAAAAAGGAGTCTTCTCCACGGACAATGTTAAAATCACAGCTCCATAACAGTTGATCATAACCTTGTTGATCTGTCATCGGTAAAATGTGCAGCGTCACCGAATCAAGCAGAATTTGCTGACCTGCGACTAACTCATTTACATGACAAGGTAATAAAGCACTGAGACTATTTAAGCTTCTGCCTTTTGGAATAAGTAAGTGAATTGGCGTCGTCGATGCCTGCCAATGCTTAATAAGTGCGGGGAGGGCGTTTGTTTCATAACTAAATACTGAAATGACAATATGGTGCGCTTCAATGCCACTGAGGCCGAGTTTGTCGAATAATGCCAGTTTATTGCTATTATCATTTTGCCAGTTATCGCGCTGAACAAATAAATCTTGTTCGCATATTAATCCGCCGGTTTTGACACTAAAACCGGGGAAATAAAAATGCTTGATTAAACCGGATAGTTGAGTCGAGGGTAAACCATGGCAACCTTCAACCCAGTCTTCAGCGGATAAATATTCTAAATTCAGCCAAACAGGGATTTGGTCTAAATGTGTGTGTTTTAGTTGGGTAAGCGTATTTGTAACTGATGAAGGTAATTCACAGGCAAAAGCTTCGATTAACACTGAGCCTGCAATAAAGCTTATTTCCGTGGCTTTATTCCAATGAATAATATTAACGCCAGCAAACTGTTGTTGGTTAAGTTGAGGATTTAATGCCGGTAAAATATGTGAGAAACTGTTTAAATCATCCACCCATAAATTGACCTGAATACTGTATTCAGCAGCAAGCTGTTTGGCTAATCGCCAAGTGACGCCTATATCCCCATAGTTATCTACCACTACACAGAAAATATCCCAGTGTTTAGCATAGGTTGTGTTTGTTAAGTGAGCAGGGGTGACTTGAGTGTTCAATGTAGTTTTCATCCAAATTGCTAACGAGAGATGAATTGATCTAGTTTAACTTTAATTTTAAGCATGCGCTTGTGACAACTAGCCGCTATTCGTTCAATTACTTTATTGGGCTCAAATTTAAAGTGAGTGATTTTTTGCTTAGCTTTATGCCAGTAAATAATCGCCACGCGTCTGTTAGTGTAGCTTTTATTTGGTTTTTTAAAGGCATCCCTAAAGTAATAACTTAAGGATCGTCTGCCCCTGATCCCTGCATAGAAGTAATCTTGATCAATTGTGCCCAGTCTGAATTGCAGAATAACCTCTGACAGCATATTTAAATGCTGTAATGCTCGTGGAACACGGTGACCTACTGCGTATATTTTCAAAACAGTTAATGCTTGTTCAAACCTTTGTACATGCAATTTATCGGCAATAGACAGTGGATCATATATTACCGTTAGCGGGGTTTTACAGCCTTTACCGTCCAGTGTTTTCATATCACTTATGCGACTATCTTGGGCATTGGTTACAATAGGGTCCCAAGGGGCAATTGATTTGCAATAAGTACTTTGCGGCATCATCAATAAGGCTTTATCCAAGTCTAATCTGTCTGCATGTAAGCTAAGGGCAAACCCGCCTAAACTTGTGCCATAACCTACTTTACTTGGAAACATGGCAATGGCGTGTTTAAGCTTATCTAAGTATGAGATAAACATTTCACTGTCAAAGTAATTGCCTTCACCGATATGATTAAAGGCAATAATATTCAGTTTACGATTAGCGAAGTAATCAAAGCTCCACACTGGCGCATCAGTAGCGACATCGATATTGGGTATGCTTTGACAGACAGGAGGAAACGTAATCATTATAGGTTGATTAACATCGAATATATGGTATTTCACCACCACGTTATCAATAATTTCCCGCGTCTCAATATTCAGCTTTAGCATAAAGTACCGCTTTAGTGTACATAGTAAAAAAGCGGCTAAGGCCGCTTTTTAGTGAAGATTTATTCTAGACTTTATAATAGAGGCTGTTTATCAATAAGCTGCTATTTAATGGTCTTTAAGGATTTAGTCTTCTAATTCAGCTAAACACATTTCTTCATAGATTTGTTTAACCCATGCATCAACACGTTCTTCCGTTAATTCTGGCTGACGGTCTTCATCAATGCCTAAACCGACAAAGTGATCATCATCTGCTAAACCTTTAGATGCTTCAAAGTTATAACTTGCAGTAGGCCAGTTGCCAATAATAATGCCGCCACGGGCTTCTACTATGTCTCGAACCATGCCCATAGCATCTAAGAAATACTCAGCATAATCTTCTTGGTCGCCACAACCAAAAATAGCGATTAACTTATCGTTAAAGTCAATTTGCTCAAGTTCAGGGAAAAAATCATCCCAGTCACATTGTGCTTCACCGTAGTACCAGGTTGGAATGCCGAATAGTAATAAATCATATTCTGCAATTTGCTCTTTGGTGCTTTTGGCGATGTCTTTAACATCGATCATTTGCTTGCCCAGTTTTTTCTGGATCATTTTGGCGACAGCTTCGGTATTACCTGTGTCGCTACCGAAAAATAGACCTACAGTTGCCATGGGGTATCCTTTCAATATCAATTTCGCTTAGTGCGATGTTCAAATAACGAATCAGTTGTCGATTTGCTGTTGCAGAATATGTTCGATTAACTGGCTACGACTAATGTTACTGGCCAAAGCTTGTTGGTTCAAGGCGTCATATAAATCTTGTGACACCTTTAACTCTATCCGCTTTAAACCGTTAGCGCGATCACGCTGAATTTGGTTACGCTTGTTGATCTTCAGTTGCTGTTCACGATTTAATGGATTACTTCTAGGTCTTCCACGCCGTCTTTCGCTGTCAAAAAGATCAATGGTTGTTCTGTCTGCTGTTTCTTTTGCCATGTCTCTTATTAACCAATACCTGAGCCTTCCCAGGTCATTTGAATAATGCCTTTTGCCACAAAACCTGCACAGCCTAAAAATAATACGCTCCATACAACATAACGTCCAAATTTTGGTACGTTGCCTTGCTTTAGCACATCGCTTATAGCCATGCCGATAAAAAAGAAAATTGCTGCAAAAAAGAAATTTAAGCCAAAGGTTTCAATTTGTTCCATATATTGATTGAGCATACTTTACCTTTACTAACTTCTTTAGATTGCAAAAAAGAGGCGCGAATATATCACATCAGAGTCACAACGGCTATCTGTCACAGTGTAAATGGTGTAAAAATAGCCATGATTTTAACGTAAAAAATTTGCCACTATCCGATTAAATATTTCAGGCTTTTGCGCATGCAACCAATGACCTGCGCCATTGATTGTTTTTGCACTCACCTGTGGAAATTGCGCAACGATAGCATCGCGATGTTCCGCCATGACATAGTTAGACTCATCACCACGAATAAACAAACAAGGTTTATCGTAATGCAGTGGACGATGATCATCGGTTAACTGCCAGCCAATAATACGGTCGTAACAGTTAATTAGCCCAGTTAAGTTCATCTTCCATTCAAAGCCGTCATCTGTTCTTTGTAAATTTTTCAGTAAAAACTGGGCAGTGCCTTCATCAATGCCGGAATTGATTAAATGCACCAATGCGGTTTTGCGATTGGTATCTTTATCTAACACTAATGAACTTAGGCCAGCAAACACCGTTTGATGGCGAGGTTGATATGTCACTGGGGCAATATCAGCGACCACAAGACTGTTAACGCGCTCTGGATACAATAGGGCAGTCGCCATAGCGATTTTTCCGCCCATGGAATGACCCACTATTTTAACTGAGTTAAATCCTAACTCATCTATCAATGCAATGATTGCCTTAGCTAGGCTGGGGTAATCCATTGTCGACCAATGCTCACTTAGGCCATGATTAGGCAAGTCAACTCGAACGACTTGAAAATCATTTTCAAGTGACGTGCCTAAAGACTTTAAGTTATCTAAATTTCCAAACAAACCGTGAATTAAAATGACCGGCTCACCAGCGCCTGAGATGACGTAATGCATGTTGTTACCTAAGGTGTGACTTTAATTGCGGCAAATTTTGCGCGATACCCGTGTTCAAATCAAGTATTGTTGCTCAGCAAAACGGTAAGTTGGAAGACATTTTTAGTTAAAGGAGTGTTTTAAGGTGAATTTATATCAATTATTTGATTTTGGGCTTTATTCTTAGCAGAGCCTTAGCTTAAACTGGGACGATAAGCGATCGCATTTGATCAAAAATAATAATTAAATAAGCTCAGTATTGCCAAACGTGGATATCGCAGTCCAGATGTTTTGGTTATACCTTCAACATGCAAAAGGATGATTGAAATGAAATACATTGAAATTGATGAAGAACTTTATCGTTTTATTGCCAGTAAAACTGAAAGAATTGGCGAAAGCGCTTCTGAAATTTTGCGTCGTTTATTGGATCTTCCAGTCGAGTCTGTCACAGATCAGCGCCCAGAATCAATTAGTCAGCCAGGCTTAGATGCGCTTGATGCCAATACAAGAGATGCGTTATTTAATAAAGCCAAAACAATCGTTGAGCAATTAGTTAACCATCGTGCACAAACTCGCACAGAACCTGCTTTAGCAGTTGCACCTACTGCTATTGAATCTCATCAGGTAAAAGCTGAAAATCCTGCCACCGCAGACATTCCTCTTGCAATTGCTGAAACCCAGACTCATTCGAGTAGAAACGCACAAAAAATTGATTTTAATACCGTGGTTAATGAGCACTTAATTGCACAACAAAAGGGCGCTGTGGGACGGTTCATGTTTTTGCTCGACGCATTAGCGGTTCAAGCGGGTAAAGACTTTGAGCAAGTATTACAAATCCAAGGAAAAGGGCGTTTATATTTTGCTCAATCTAAACAAGCGTTATTAGATGCCAGCCAATCCGCTAACCCAAAAGAAATTGGCCAAAGTGGCTATTGGGTTACAACCAATAATAATACTGCAAAGAAACAAACTATTTTATCAGAAGTGTTAGTTCATTTAGGGTGTGACGCCATTAAAGCATCGACCATAGCGCAATATATTTAACCTCAATCAAAGGAGAATGACGTGGCCATACATGAGCGTGCAGGGACGTTAGCATTGCAATCGGATTTAGTGAATATTCCTAAATTAATGAGTTATTACTACCGGATGATCCCCAATGTTGCCGATGTGCAACAAAAGGTGACTTTTGGTACGTCTGGCCATAGAGGCAGTGCATTCAATTGCAGTTTTAATCAAATTCATATTTGGGCGATTACACAAGCTGTGATTGATTATCGACAGTCGGCTAATATTACCGGCCCTATGATTGTGGGTTATGACACTCATGCGTTATCTTATGCAGCGTTTATGTCGGTTGTAGAAGTGTTAACCGCCAACCAGGTTAAAGTACTTATCCAAGCTAATGATGGTTTTACGCCTACACCTGTTGTTTCACAGGCAATAATTTGTGCTAATGCTTCAGCTAAAGGCTCTGCTCACTTAACTGACGGATTAATCATTACCCCTTCGCATAATCCGCCACAGGATGGTGGGATTAAATATAATCCGCCCCATGGTGGGCCTGCCGAAGGCGCAATTACTAAAATTATTGAAGATAAAGCCAATGCTTATTTAACCCAACAACTCAGTGGCGTTAAAAAAGTAAATTTTGGGGCAGCGTTAGCATCGGGTTGGCTACAAGAGGTTGATTTTATTGCACCCTATGTTGACTCTTTAGCTGATGTAATTGATTTTGATGCTATTAGAAAAGCAAATTTGCGTTTGGGCGTAGATCCTTTAGGCGGCTCTGGCATTTATTACTGGCAACATATTGCTAGAAAGTATGATTTAGATATCACCTTGGTCAATGAAAAGGTCGATCCTACATTCAGCTTTATGACATTAGATAAAGACGGCAAAATTCGTATGGACTGCTCATCGCCTTACGCCATGGCTGGGTTACTTGCACACAGTGAAAACTATGATTTATGTGTAGGAAACGATCCAGATTATGATCGTCATGGCATTGTTTGCCCAGGCTTTGGCTTGATGAACCCAAACCACTATTTAGCCGTTGCCATTGATTATTTAATTAGCCACCGTCCGCAGTGGTCTGAAAAACTGTCTATTGGTAAAACACTAGTGTCCAGTGCCATGATAGACCGCGTATGTGCAAGTTTGAACCGAACTTGCTTAGAAGTGCCGGTTGGATTTAAATGGTTTGTCGATGGCTTAGCCAATAACACCATCGCCTTTGGTGGTGAAGAAAGTGCCGGTGCAGCATTCTTAAAGCGTGACGGCAGCACTTGGTGTACTGACAAAGATGGCTTTATCTTAGCGCTACTGGCCCTTGAAATTACTGCTGTGACGGGCAAAACACCCGCACAACGTTATCAGGAATTAACGGCTCAATTTGGTGAAAGTTTTTACACTCGAATAGATAGCCCAATTAGTCTCAAGAAAAAAGTAAAGTTTGAATTGTTAAACAGTGACAGCTTTACCGATACTGTATTAGCCGGTGAGCCGATAACGGCAATACTGTCCCATGCACCAGGTAATAATGCGGCAATCGGCGGTATTAAAGTGACCACAGAAAATGGTTGGTTTGCGGCGCGTCCATCAGGCACTGAGGCGTTATTCAAAATATATGCTGAAAGTTTTATCAGTCAGCAGCATTTGGACAATATCATTACTCAAGCGCAACAAATGATTGATAACGCCCTAAAAGGCTAACCCCTTCAGCATCATAATAGTTAAATAAAATGACATCACTAAACGCACTCTGAAGAGTGCGTTTTTATTTACACATTTTATGCAATGAATTTATTTTTTCATTTTCCATAAAATACCTGCCACGATAGCCACTAACAAAATTGCTGGCGCCATTTGCTCAAAGTGATGGAATAAGCCCGGTGCACTATGGCCTTCATGAGCAAAGGCTGCCCCAGAAAACACCATCAGAGACATTGCTGCGCTCAATACTACAGAGTTAAATTTTATCATTGCCAATTCCTTATACTACTTGTGTGAGTGTTTTTTATTTTTATCAATTTTAGTCAGAAAATCAGTGTTTAAGTGTCCATCTCTAATTGCATCAACATCATGTCTTCACCATCAATAATTTGCGTATCTGCTGAGCCACAATGTGGACATAAAACCGTTCGCTGCGATTGTTCTGACTGTTTTTCGCACTGATGGCACTGTATGATCAGTGGTTGGATCTGCATGTTCAATAGCGCATTTGCGCACAGGCTATCCAGTTTAAAGGTCATAAAAGCTTGTTCTAATAAGCAAGGTTCCACGCCACTTAATATGCCAACTTTAATGTCAACTCGCACAATTGAGTTGGCTTTGTGCTGTTTTGCCAATGCTTCACATTGTTCAATCAATGCCATCACAATCGAATATTCGTGCATCAGCAAATCCTTGGCAGAAGTTCCCCATGGGGCAAATCTAAATAACGATGGCTACCCCAAGGTGTTGTTAATACAACTCTGGTTGGGTGCGCTTCTACCACATGGCCAATAATACAAGCCTGCTCACAGTGCCCGTAACGTTGCAGTATTTCTACCGCACCTAAAGCAATATCTTGTGGTAGGGCAATCACAAAGGTGCCTTCGTTAGCTAAGTCATAGGGTTCAAAACCAAATAACTCACACAGTCCTTTCACTTCATCTGCAACAGGGATGTCCTTTTCTATTAAATCAATTCCGACATTAGAAGCTTTAGCCCATTCATTTAATACCGCGGCAATACCGCCACGGGTAGCATCCCGCATGGCATGAAGAGTGACATTTGCTGCAATTAATTGTTCAACCACTGGCCACAGAGTGGCGCAATCACTGGTTAAGTCAGACTCAAGTTCAAGCCCTTCACGGGCCATTAAAATAGCTGCGCCGTGCCTGCCAATATCTCGTGAGACAATAATGGCATCTCCTGGTTGTACATTTTTAGCTGAAATATCAGTTATTAACATTCTGCCAATGCCGGTGGTATTGATAAATAGACCATCAGCACATCCTTTAGGCACCACTTTAGTGTCACCGCAGACAATTCTTGCACCGGACTGATGCAGTTCATCGGCCATGCTTTGGACAATTTTTTTCAAATCAGTAATTAAAAAACCTTCTTCGATGATAAAACTGCAACTGAGATATTCAGGTTGCGCCGCCATCATGGCTAAGTCATTTACCGTACCTGCTATGGCAAGTTTACCAATATTGCCACCAGCAAAAAAAAGCGGTGATACGGTAAAAGAATCTGTGGTGAACGCCACTGGCCCACAAAGGTTAAGTTTGGCGGCATCCTCTTCGGCGCACAGGATAGGGTTAGCAAATGCACTAAAGAAAATGGATTTGATCAACTGATCCATTTCTTTTCCGCCTCCACCATGGCTCAGTTGTATCGTTTGGTTAGCAATATTACCCATTCAGAATGTCTCCATAACGATAGTAAGCATTACACGCACCTTCGGAGCTCACCATACAACTGCCAAGAGGTGTTTCAGGGGTACAACCGCGGCCGAATACTTTGCACTCTTTAGGACCAGCAAGTCCCCGTAATATATCTGCGCACTGACAGGCTTTATGATCGTCAATGGGTTCAGTGGACAAAATAGATTTAAAATGATGCTCTGCGTCTCGTCGTTGATACTCAGGCTTTAATTGCAACGCTGATTTAGCAATCGGCCCCAGTCCTCGCCATCTAAACTCATCTCTGGGTTCAAAATAGCGATTAACCAGTTGCTGTGCATGAATATTGCCGTCAAAACTGACCGAGCGAGTGTATTGCACCTCAAGTTTTGGCTGTTTAGCCACTTTCTGTTTGACGATTGATAATATAGATTGCATCACATCAACCGGTTCAAACCCCGATACCACAACAGGGGTATGATATTGATCCACTGCAGCTTGATAGATTTTCGCACCCGAAATAACACTGACATGGGCTGGACCAATGAAGGCATTAACCTTAGATTTTTTTTCAGTCATTACGGCATCAATAGCCGGTGGGACAAGTACATGGTTGATGTGAAATAGCAGATTGTTGACGGTTTGTTTTTCAGCCTGTTCAATTAACGCTGCAGTCATTGGGGTCGAGGTTTCAAATCCAATGGCAAAAAAGACCACCGTTTTATCTGGGTTATCTTCTGCAATTTTTAGTGTATCCAGTGGATCATAGATGGCTCTAATATCGCAACCCTTAGCGCGATGATTAGCCAGACTACCTGTAGAGCCTGGTACCCTAATCATATCGCCTAAACTGACTAATATCACATTAGGCTCATTCGCTAAGGCAATGGCATGATCAATCCGCTCTTTAGGCATCACGCAAACAGGGCAGCCAGGGCCATGAATAAATTTGATGTTATCGGGCAACAGTTGCAATAAACCGTATTTCATAATGGTGTGGGTATGACCGCCACACACTTCCATGATATTAATGGGTTCATCGACGAGTTCAGCGAGTCGTTTAATCTCTGCGGCTAAAGAATGAATCGTCGCAGGGTCTCGAAAGCCTTGATACAAGTCTTTAAGCTTCATATTATTCACCGTGCTCATTCATTGATGCGACAATTTCTTGGTATAACACCAAGCTTTGTTGCGCATCGTGATGATCAATTTTATTCATCACAAAACCAATATGAATAAGCACATAATCGCCTATTGAGAGAGGCTCAGACATTAGATGGCTGCTGACTCGCCGTTTAACCCCCATAGTATCGACCGTGACACTTGCATCATCATGAATTTCAACAACTTGTGAAGGCACAGATAGGCACATGGCTAGACCTCCTCAATATTAGTTGTGAGCTTAGGTGCTAGGGTCTGGTTTTGGTCTAAACCTTGTTTTATAACCGAGTGTAGACTTAAATTTTTCATGTGTTCGGCAGCTAACCAGTTAACTAAAGGAGTAAATGAGTTAGGCTCTTTAATCGATAGCTGCATTAATTCAACATGGGGATTAAGCTTATAAAGTTCAGTTTTTGCCTGTTCAATATCAAAATCGAAATAGGGCAGCAAATCAGTTTTGGTGATCACCACTAAATCAGCTTTTCTGAACATAACTGGATATTTTTCAATTTTATCATCACCTTCAGGCACTGATAGCAACACAATATTTTTGTGGGTACCCACATCATAGCTAGCCGGACAAACAAGGTTGCCGACGTTTTCAACAAAACAAATATTCAATGATTCAAGATCAACATGATGTAAGGCCCCATGCACCATAAACGCATCTAAATGACAAGCCGAACCGGTTTGAATTTGATACGCCGCAATACCCTGAGCGATTAATCTGTCTGCATCTCGAGAGGTTTCTAAATCACCTTCAATAACGGCATATTGTAATGGGGAGTAATGATGTAAATGCTCCAGCAATGCTGTTTTGCCACTGCCTGGGCTACTCATGATATTAAATGCAGTCACTTGATGTTGATTGAAGTGATCTCGATTGTGATGCGCCTCAATATCGTTTTTATCGAGAATTTTGTGGATCACAGACAAGGTTTTCTTATCATTCAATTGAGGATTAGTTTTCAATGAATGATCGTGATGAGTATGGGTAATAGAACAACCGCAATCCTGGCACATATACTTTCCTAACGAGATGTTGATAGAATAATTCTGCGCCAGAATGGATATGAAAACTTTGATGAATATCAGTTTTGGGAAAATGTTTAACTGTTAACAAAACGTTAATTCAGTTTTGCGACACGGGTCTCATTTTATTCACCCTGTTTTGTCTCACTTTTATTTTGATAACAGTGTAATGCATACCAAAGTTGGCCTAATGCGATACCGCCATCATTTATTGGCACCAGTTTAGGAGACAACACAAGATGATTGTCAGTTTCTGCATCGGTTAAACAATGGCTCAATAAGTGTTTATTTTGAAAAACACCGCCGCTCAATACCATGGGATATTGAGGATACTCTTGCGCAATATGTTTAATTGAATCGGCGATCGCCCTGATAAATTGATTGCAGATTTTGGGGATATATACTTTCGCAGGGTCTTTGGTATGACAAATTATCTCAATGATATCTTTAAACAATTCTTGGCTTTGCCAAATAATAATATCCGCTTGTGGTAAAGCTTTTATGGATAACAAACTGACTTGTTCGGTATCTACATTAGCACTGCCTATCACTGATGAATCTCGCGCTTCAATAATAGTTGCAGCCGTTAATGACATGGCTTTGGCCGCCTGCGCCTCGATTAACATTCCGGCTTGACCTTCAAATTCATTTAACTCAATAAGCCCAAGTGCGACAGCAAGTGCATCAAATATTCTGCCCACTGCTCGACAGGGAATACAGTGACTGTTGTTAAGCCATAATCGATGTAGATTATTAAGTTCAATAAGTGACAAGCGTTTAATCGCCGGAATTGGCATTTGGCTAATCTGGGTCACTGTGTATGAATCAAATAACAATGCCAACAATATGCGAACTGGCTGCTTGATGGCTTGTTCACCGCCAATCAACTTAAACTCACTAAAATGGGCGAGTGTCGTAAATGTATTCACATCAGCTAGCATCACCTCGCTGCCCCAAAGAATACCTTTGTCACCTAAGCCTGTGCCATCAAAACTAAAACCAATTACTTTATGCCGATATTGGTTAGCGGCCATTACCGCAAGAATATGAGCATAATGATGTTGGGTCGATAATGGCGTCACACCATAATGTTGGGCAATAAAGCGATTTGCCCATTGGCTGGGAGCATATTCGGGGTGGTTGTCGTTAATAATGCACTTGGGACTAAAGTGATAAAGTCGTTTGAATGTCGTTAAGTTATCTTCAAAATACTGCTCTGCTTCAAGACTGAATAAATCACCAATATGTGGCGATAAAATCATATTACGATTAAACGCCAATGCAATAGTGTTTTTTTGTTGCGCTCCAACGGCGAGTGTAGGCTCAAAATTTGAGGGTTCTAATCCATGGGCAAGGGTGAGTGGAGCATAACCTCTGGCAAGTCGTATCACTTGTAATTGGTCATTAATCACCTGTACCACGCTGTCGTCACACGCATTGGCGATAGGGCGGTTATGGTCAACAATGGCATCGACTACATGACCTAATTGGCTAATAATACCTTCCAGACTGCAAATAATAGGTTCGCCACTGCGATTAGCACTAGTTGCCACGATAGGCTTGTTAAATTGTTGGAGTAATAGGTGATGCAAAGGCGTGTAGGGTAAAAATATCCCGATGCGATCTATCCCGGGTGCAACACTTTTTGCTAAAACGGGTCTGGCATCTTTAGACGGTTGTCGATCTAACAAGTCGGGATTGACTAATGCTTCTAACGAACGAGTCATTTTTGCAAGTAAAGTAATGGGTTTTTCAGCGCTGTCTACAACTTGCCATTCAACGTCAGTACCTACCGCCAAATGTTTAGCTTGCTCAAGATTAGCAGCCATAACCGCTAAGGGTTTAGCGGGGCGATGTTTACGTTTTCTTAGGGTGATTACCGCGGCGTCATTGGTAGCATCGCAAACTAAATGAAATCCCCCTAATCCTTTTAATGCCACTATTTTACCTTGATTGAGTAAGGTTACCGTTTGGGTTATCACCTCGGTTGATTGGCAATTCACTTGGACATTATCGACATATAAACTTAGTTGTGGTCCACAATGATTACAGCTAACGGGTTGTGCATGGTAACGTCTATCAAAAGGGTCATGGTAGGCTTTAGCACATTGTTCACACATATCAAAGTCAGCCATGGACGTGAAATGACGGTCATAGGGTAGATGTTTAATAATCGTATAGCGCGGCCCGCAATTGGTGCAGTTGGTAAACGGATAAAGATAGTGGCGATTGTGTTTATCTTGCATCTCAGTTAAGCAATCCGCGCAAGTGCTTTTATCTGCAGACACCGCCACTATGGCCTGGGAATCGCTAGTCTCACTTTGTAAAATATTAAAATGATCAAATGTCGTGCTGATAGGTTCCTCAACAAAGACTAGCTCATCTATTCTTGCCAGTGGCGGTGGCGAGGATTGCAACCTAGCAATAAACAAGTCTATTTTAGCCGACTCACCTTGTAGGACAATCTCAACCCCTTGGTTGTCATTGAGTACCGTTCCCGCAAGTTTGAGCTCATCTGCAAGGCGATACACGAATGGCCTGAAACCCACACCTTGGACAATGCCTTTGGCCATTAAGCGTTTTTGGCACATCAAAGTGGTAGTTTTTGGGGCCATTAGACAGCCCCACCACGTCGGCGTATGGGCAGTAATAAGCCACCGACAGCAATATTGACACCGTCTAAATCCATCTGAGAATCAACCACTAATGTAAAATTATTAGCGAGCCTTAACTGTATTTGACGCACTAAAGGGGGATAGCTAAACTCGCTGCCCGCTAACACTAATTGATTGATACCTATATTTTGATCCAAATGCGCTAACCAATTACTCAAATAATCAGCGAAAGAATCAAAAAATCCATAAGCAAGTTTGGCTTTATCTTGTTCACCGGCAATTCTAAAACTCATCAAAGTACCGAGTGTTTTACACCAATTAAGACTTCTTACGGCTTCTCCTTTAACTAATTGGAAGTCAATTCTCGGGGCGTTACTGCCTTGATAGCATTGTGCAAGGCTGATGATGCCATCGAGTAATTGTTGTGTAACTGAGTGCGGCGAGTTTTCATTGATAGGACATCCGACAATAATTGCCGCCATAGGCAATAAACCACTTAAGTTAGCGTTTTGCTGCGGTAGCTTAAGGTCAAGTAAACGCAAATAACTTTGAGGGAATTGTTGTTTAAATTTGTTGAATAAAGGGGCTTGTTTACTGGAGATAATTTGATGACATATTTCATAACCGTTTTCAGGTATCGCGGCAAATTCGAAAAAACATTCAGCTTTACTTTGGCCATCTAAAGTGAAAATTTGACTTTTATGCTGCTGGCTAAAATACAATACCGCGGCATTTTTGGGTTTATCAGGCCTATTTGCCAGCCCTGCGAGTAGAGATCGATAGCCTAAATGTTGATCATTTTCTGATAAAGCTGTTGCCATCTGTTCAGCATTGGCGGCTAAGTCTTCTTGGCTATTAATACTGTGGCTTAAAAAGAGTGTTTTAAGGTGATCTTGGCTATTTGACTGGTCTGTTGCGGTGAATTGTTTATTACCGTCATTAAAAACAGCATGATCATGCAAGCAAGGCTGTAAAATATCAATGCTGATAGCCTCTGTTGTCTGTTGTATTGTTATCCATTGATGATTAACTCGTGCTAAGCGTAATGGCTTGTTTACTTCTGCATGTTTAGCTTGTAAGCGTTTTTTATCGGCAGTGGGGGAGATATAAACCCAATTAATGCCTTTTTGTCTTAATCGTTCACAAATGACTTGCAGTAGTCGGTTATAAGCAAATTGCACATCATATCGAATCGCATGACTGCAGTTTTCTGACTCGGTTTGTTTATCACAACTGACCAGTGTCAAGATAGGTTTTTCAATACTGGATAAAGCCAATACCTGATAATCATTTACTAAAAACTGAGCATTTAAGGTATTTGGGTTACAAATCAAAATATGCGGTCTTAAGGTAAGGTGCTCTGACAGCGACTCACTAGTTGAATTTTTTAACGGTTCATCTATTGAGAGAATTAATTTCTCGCTTAAGAGCGGTAATTCACCTTGAATTAGCAGTGTATCGACCATAGTGCGGATATCATTTGCTGTCAGGCCTTGTTGAACTGCTGTGAGTTTAGTTTCACCATGGCAGTGAGCACATAACAGGTTAAGCTCTCCAAACTGTTGGCTTTGATTATCGCCAAAAATAGGCTGGCAATGTTGGCAATATAACAGTGGCGCTGATGATAGTGGGGCTGTTGATAATGATTTAAGTGCTTCCACGGGGGGGAATTGTTTGTTGTGTATTCGTTTAATCTGAGTATCAACTAACCATACCGATAGGAGAAAATTTGCTGCAATTTCATCGGCAAGGCTTTCTAATTCTGTTTGTAGTGCACAAGCTTCAATTATGTAATGTGTTAGCTGTTTATCATCCTTTACGATACCGAAGCTAATGTCGAATTCAGTGCGTAACGTAAAATATTGGCAAAGATATGCGTAAAGCGGCACAGGTTTAAGGCAAACAAACTCAAACTGAATGAGGTACTTCATAGCTGACTCCACGTTTATATGCATCGGGGATGACATCTTCAATTTTAATGGATTGTTGCTGAACAGCGGTAATTCCAAACTCATCTAAAAAACCCAGTAGGGTTTTTTCCATCACAGGAATAGCGGCGATCAAAGAAGGTGTTAACCCTAATGTCATCGGTTCTATTACCGTTGGAATAACACCTAATACTTGAGTTGCAGGGCGATCGCCGACCATATCCATCATGGTTAATGTTTGTAACATTTCTACTTCATGTGCGCTGCCTTGCCAGTCAATTTCAGCAGGGGCATGGTCGAAATCAAAAAAGAATACATCGCCTGCTTTGGCTTCTGAACTATTGACAGTGTCGACCACAATGAGTTGATCATACTGACAAATCAATGGGATTAAACTTTGTGCTAGGGTACCGCCATCAATTAAATCTATTTGATGGGAAAGGTGATTAAATTGATATTTATCTTTGATGTAATTGACAAAATGTACGCCGATACCTTCATCGGCGTACAACACATTGCCAATACCCAATATGAGTATTTTTTTCATGGGTTTTAATGATCCTTGTGATAATCATAGCCCGATACAATGGAGTCTACAGAGTTATGTCTAAAGCGTATGCCAGACCACACCGCCATATAAACATGGATAACAACGAATATAATAAATGCCCACATTAAATAATGGTGTATGACTCGAACGTACGCTAATCCTCCCATTTGCGCTGTGATCCATGCCGAGATTTCCCAAAGTGCACCTCCCAAACCTTGGTGATAGACATTGGCGTACAGGACTAAACCCGTAATACAGATAAGCAAAGCAACAAAAGATATGGCTACATAGGTCATAAACTGTAATGGGCCATAAACGCCTGCTTTATTCAGTTTGCCCATCCATAAGTAAGATTTTAATTGGCTAATCCAACTCGATACACTTAAGACGTCTTTAAATGAGCGTCTTTCAATATTATGCCGACTGAAAAAGAACAAATAAAAGCGTGCTAGGGTAATTGCCGTTAATGCAAAACCAAAAATGATATGTGCAAAACGGATCCAACCTTGAACCAATACATCAGATGTGCCAGGCGCGACTAGAAATGGCCATGCCAAATAAAACCCGCTGATCACCAATATCAGTATCGATAATGCCCTTAGCCAATGAAATATTCGAATGGCTGGAGTAAAAATGTAGTGCCTTGTATGGGTTGCTTGATGTTGCATAAGTCATCCCTCCATATTGAATTCACTCAAGATTAAAACCCATTAGGATCAATTTTAAATTGGCCTAAGGTTTGTTTTTTGTAATCCATCACATGCACTGAACACGCCATACAGGGGTCAAATGAGTGAATAATACGAATAACTTCTAATGGCTTAGTAGGATCTTCAAGTGTTAAGCCGATTAATGAAGCCTCATAAGGTCCCATTTTTCCGTTAGCATCAACTGGTCCCGCATTCCAGGTGGTTGGCACTACCGCTTGATAGTTTTCTACCTTGCCATTCTTAACTCTTATCCAATGGCTGAGCATTCCCCTAGGAGCCTCATTCATGGCATGACCCACATATTCTTTATCAACGTCAATTTGTGGCGTTATGTAGGTAGCTTCATCGCTTTTAAGATTAGTCACTAACGCGTCAAAGGTTTTTAAACTGGCTTGACCTACTAATACTGTTTGCAGCATTCGAGCTGCGGTGCGACCTAAGGTGGTAAACAGCGCATCAATTGGCAAACCTGTTGCAGTTAATAAACCATTAACGGCATCAACAACAATTTGGTTACCTTTGGCATAGTTCACTAATAAGCAAGCAAGTGGGCCTACTTCAATTGGTTCATCTTGGTAGCGTGGTGATTTAACCCAGGAATATTTACCGTCACCATCTAAAGTTGGTAACTTGCCATACACTGTGTCTCTTTCGACAAAACCTGTGTAATCTGGCACCGTTGTACCGTCATAGGGATGCTGCGCGCCATCAGCTTTATACCAAGCGTGAGTCACGTCTTCTTTGATTAAATCGGGGTTAATATCAGTCACGTTTGCCAAGTCGCCATGCATTATTACGCCTTGCTCAAATAAAAACTGACCATCTCCCATTAAAAAGTCATTTGTACACAGAAAGCTTTTCACATTTACGCCACCTAACACACTAGGTTCAGCACCAAATGCCTCAGCTGCCATCACTATGTCTGCTTGATAAGCGCGTTCAATAAAATCTTGCACAATGGCATGCTTCTGTTTCCACTCTTGCAAACGGGCCGGGCTCAACATGTCGCGAACAGAGGTTACCCCGCCAACCACCAATGATTGTGGGTGAGGGGATTTTCCACCAAAAATAGCCAACATTTCGGCAGCAACTCGTTGTACTTCTAGAGCTTTTAAATAGTGTGATAAGGCAATTAAGTTTTGTTCAGGGCTAAAACGGTAAGTGCTATTGCCCCAATAGGCATTGGCAAACGGGCCTAACTTACCAGTATCAACCAAGCCTTTTACTCTTTCTTGTACAGCCCTTAATTCTCCTTCGCCTGTCGCGATGGGTTTGTCTGTATATTTTAGTGAGTCCTGCGCCGCTTTAGCGGGGTCAGCACCTAATGCCGATACTACATCAACCCAGTCTAAGCCATGTAAGTGATAAAAATGGACGATATGATCGTGCATATATAATGAAGATTGCATCAGACTTCTAAGGTATTTAGCATTAATAGGAATCGTCATTCCTAAAGCATTTTCCACCGCTTCGGTACCACAGCGATAATGTGAATATGTACACACACCACAAATACGCTGCACGATTAAGCCGACGTCCATCGGCGTGCGGCCTTTTAAGATAACTTCTATACCACGCCATAAAGTTGATGATGACCAAGCCTTTGTGATGACATTGTTTTCATCGACTTCAACTTCTACTCGCAAGTGACCTTCAATGCGGGTGATAGGGTCGATAACTACGCGTTTGTTCATGATTAATCCTCCAATGGCTTAGCAAATACACTAGCAACAGCATGGGCACCGATCCCGACAACCGTTGCACCTAGTATGACTGCGCCAATGGTGTCTGCCGTAGCATCAATACCGTGTAAAAGTTGACGCCCTAATGGTTTTTCAAAATCTGCCATATCATCCCAGAAGTTGGGTTCAGAACAGCCCATACAACCATGACCTGCGAGTACTGGCCAACTAGTATGGTGATTGAATCTTTCTGTTGGACAGTTGTTGTAAGTGTATGGACCTTTACAGCCTACTTTATATAAGCAATAGCCATCTTTAGCTGCTTGATCGCCAAATGTTTCAACAAACTCACCGGCATCAAAGCGCCCACGTCGTTCACAGTTGTCATGTACGCGGGCACCATAAGCCCACTTTGGTCGATTAAACATATCTAAAGCTGGGAGTTTGCCAAACATGATGAAGTACATTAATGTGCCGACGATATTTTTTTCACTTGGCGGACAGCCCCCAAGATTAATAACTGTTTTATCAACAACTTCATGTACGCCTTTTGCACCAGTTGGATTCGGGTATGCGGCTTGCACGCCACCAAATGCTGCACATGTACCCACAGAGATGATAGCAGCAGCACCTTCAGCAGCTTCTTTTACTATGTGTAATCCGGTGTGTCCTTTACAACCTACAGTCAAATAGGCGCCATTATTAGCGGTAGGAATAGCGCCTTCAACGGCTAAAAGGTAGCGTCCTTTGTATTCTTTAAGTGCATTTTCAAGATTCTCTTCCGCTTGCCACCCAGAAGCTGCCATCAAGGTTTCATGGTATTCCAATGAAATATGGTCAAAAATCAAGGTATCTAAATTAGGGGTATCTGCACGAATAAGCGATTCGGAGCAACCAGTACATTCCGCCATGTGTAACCAAATTAACGGTACTCTGTCTGCTAATTCCGCGGCTTCTGCGACTAAGGTACTGAACGGGAGTGGCAATGCCAGCATAGCCGCCATAGCCGCACTCCACTTTATAAAATCTCGGCGAGAGATGCCATTATCGGCCATCTTCTGTTCTAAACTAACAGGCTGTCTAGGTGCTAGTGCACGTAAATAATCAAGACGCTGTTTGCCTTGTTCATATAGAGCTGCATGAGTATCCATAAAGTAACCTTCTTAATGTCAGAGTTTTGCATATCCTCACGGTAACTATATGGCGCGCTAATGATGGCCAACTTGATTTAAATCAAGGCTTAAATAGAAATTGTAAATAAGTTAACAGATAATTGTTAATAGTTTGATCTAGATCGATTAATTGATTTTTACTGCGACATTTTGACCCTACAACCGAAATAGTGAGGATACGATCACGCTTTGAAGTGACACTGAGAGTGATTATGGGCTAAGCAATTTTATGAATTAAAGCAATATAGAAAGTGCTCTTCAATAGGCTGGCAATCATATTGTCTCTATTAACTTTACATCATGTATAAGCTTAACAACTTGTTCATTAATGGCTTTTTAAGTAGGCTTGTTGTGTGTTTATTCAATTATATCGTGTGGAGGCATTATGCTTGATTTACTTCCTGATCTGTTTGACCAATACCCTCAAGAGTTACAACTGATTAATTTACCCTGGCTATCCTTTGGACAAAAAAGCATTTTTTCAGGCAAAATCGTAACCGTAAAGTGCTTTGAAGATAATTCAAAGGTAAAGTCAACTCTAGCTAAACCAGGCCATGGGAAGGTGTTGGTCGTTGATGGTGGCGGCTCCACTAGACGGGCGTTATTGGGTGATATGATAGCACAAGACGCTGTTAATAATGGATGGCATGGTATTGTTATTTATGGTTGCATAAGGGATGCCGCTACAATTAACACTATGGATATTGGTGTGAAAGCAATTGGCGTTAACCCCATTAAAACAGAGAAGCGCGACTTGGGGGAGATAGCCGTAAGTCTTGAAATTAATTCAATCGAAATTTTTGATGGCATGATGCTTTATGCTGATTTAAACGGAGTAGCCATTAGTCAATCAGTTTTAAGTTTATAGTGTATACACGATCAGATTAGTAATTTACTCATAACAGACTAAGGAAGAATGATGAAATTAATTAAATGGTTGGTTATATCCATCCTCGTTATCGGCATATGTGCCGCTCTGTATTTAACATTGTTTTTCAATATTAATGATTTTAAACCGCAAATTGTTGATGCGGTAAAAAAACAGACAGGTCGTACGTTAACGATAAACCAAGACTTAAGTTGGAGCTTTTTCCCCTCTATTGGGATCAACGTTGGTGCTATATCGTTCAGTAATCCTGACTCATTTCAACCTCAACACATGCTTGAGATTAATCAAGCTATTGCCAATGTTGCTTTAATACCGCTACTGAGTCAGGAAATCGAAATTGAACAGTTAAGTTTAGATGGTTTGACGGTTAATTTAGTGACCGATACAAATGGAAAAACAAGCTTTGATGGCTTAGCTGAACACAAGCAAACAACTGCAATGCCTGCAGAGACAGCTAACAATCAACCTTTGGCCTTATCAAGTCTAAATATTGGTGGGATCTCTATAACCAATATGCAAGTTAATATCATTAATCAACAAACCAAAACTGAGCAACATTTTACATTAAGCTCATTTACGTTAGGTCAATTTTCACTTGGGCAATTTGCTGATATGGAATATGAGTTTGACGCTGAATTGGCTGAAATGAAATTAAGCTCAGCAGGTAAAGGGCAAATTAAAGTTTCAGATAAATTGGATAGTATTCATATCAATCAGTTTTCGATTACAAATAATCTTAAAGGTGAATCGTTACCGAACAAATCGTTACAAGCAGATTTGCTTACCGATGTTGTTATCGCGCTTAATAGTAAAGACGTGACACTCACAATTAGCCAGTTAACCCTTGATAACATAGAAGCTAATGCCAAAGTCGCACTCAATTATGGCAACACTATTCCTGTTATCAAGTTCGATATTGAATTCGGTGATATTGATCTATACAGCTTACTGCCAAAATCTGCAGCAGATGCGAGCGATGAAAAAGTCGCTTCAGTCAGTAAGGGAAGTGACAAAGAGCCGGACTTATCTGCACTTAAACAAGTTGATTTAACCCTGAATTTAAAAGCCAAGTCGATCAAGGTAAATAATTTACTGACTCAAAACTGGCAAATGAATACTGTTATCAAGCAGGGCGTTATTGATTTGAAAAAATTATCAGCAGAACTTTATCAGGGTAATATCACAGTCTCTGCCAAAGTTGATGCTCGTAAAAGTGTGCCAACATATCAATTTGATAAGCAAGTTACTGGGGTACAAATACGTCCCTTATTAATTGATTTGGCTGAAGTGGATTTGATATCAGGTATAGCTAATTTTTCAATTAAAGGTGAAGGGTCAAGCTTGATACCCAGTAAGCTTAAACAACAACTGTTAGCCAATGGTCAATTTGAGGTAGCTGATGGGTCCTTATATGGTGTTAATATTCCGCAAATGATCCGCAGTGCTCAAAAAAAAATAGCTGGAGACTTATCAGCCCAAGATGCCCAGGAGCTTAAAACTGATTTTACCAGTTTAACTGGAAGCTTTAATTTACTTGAAGGTGTATTAAACAATCCTGATTTATCAATGTCGTCACCTTTAATAAGATTAGAGGGTAAAGGTACGGCTAATATTATTAGCCAAAATATTGATTATAAACTGCTCACCAAAGTAGTAGGGTCACTTGCTGGTCAAGGCAGTGAGCAAGATACCTTAAAAGGGATTGATATCCCGTTAAGTATAAATGGTAGTTTTCAAGACCCAAAGTTTGGTTTAGATACTGATGCCTTATTAAAAGGTAGATTAGATCAGGAAAAAGATAAGTTGAAAGACAGTTTACTTAAAAAATTAGGAGGATTCTAATGCGTAAGGTATTAGGCGCAATAAGCTTATTAGCCTTAATAGGTTGTACTGGCGGCGTTAATTCAGATGTACAGGCTAACCATGCTAAGCAAATTAACAAGAAAGTCATCTTAACCGCGGGGAATGAAATGCAAACGATGGATGAATCATTGCTGCATGCCAAGTTAGAGATAAGTCCATATTATCAAGATGCTAAATCAATGGCGGTAGAGCTAATCGTCACAAACTCAAGCAGTGTGGGTGTTGATCTACAATTTAACTCTGGGATGCTGGCTGATTTATGGCTGATTGACCCTAAAGGCCAGAAAGTTTGGGCCTGGTCAGATACGATGATGTTCACCCAAGCCTTAAAGCAAATTCGCATTGGCGCGGGAAAATCATTGAAAACACAATTTAATGTGCCAAGCGATATTCTATCCAAAGTCGATAAACGAGGTTTTACGTTACAACCAAAGTTTAAAGGCCGATCGCTAGAAACTAATTCCCCTATAGTTAATGACATTTCAGTCGAATTACGATTGGATCATTAGTGAGCCGATATCAAACTGTATGGTTAATAAAAAGCGGGATAACTTAGGTTAACCCGCTTTTTTTATACTGAATTAAATATCTATTTTAGCTATTGGCAATGAGTAGCTTTAGCATTTGCCCCGGCTGTAAATATTTATTCTTTTGCAAGCTATTCCACTCGATCAAGTCTGCAACTGTAACCTTGTAGGCTGCAGCTATACGCGCAAGTGAATCGCCTGATTTAACTCTATAATTGACCACTTTCTCAGATAAACCGTTTGTTTGCGCTATTTCATTAGGATAAAAAATTAAGTTCTGACCAATTTTAAGCGATTGATCCTTGCGAAGTCTATTCCACTTGGTTATCTGATCCACTGAAATATTATTATTTTTAGCGATGTTCCAAAGGTTATCACCGGATTTGACTAAATATGATTGGCCCTTAGTACTCGATTTGACTACAGGTTTGCGTGCTAGCTGTTGATCAGCATGTAAACTCTCTATATCTGCATCTTTAGTTGCTATAGGAATAATTAAAAACCTTCCAGCGGTAATGTTATTGTCTTTAATACCATTACTGCTACGGATCATTGTTGGCGAAGTTTCAAATTGATCGGCAATTTCGCTGATACTGTCACCAGGTTTAATTTTATAACGCACCCAGTTAATGCGTGAGTTAGGATCTAAAGACGCCAGAGAACGTTTAAATCCCTTGGCATTGTCAGCTGGAATCGTTAAGTAGTGGGGCCCTTCAGGTGCTGTCGCCCATCGTGTTAATCCAGGGTTTAGAAGCTTAAGCTCTTCGACTGAAATATTAGCCATTTCAGCCGCTAAGTTTAAATCTAGTTGGCTTTCAATATTCACCATTTCAATACGCGGCTTATTTTCAATTGCCGCAAGGTGAATACCTAACTCAGATGAGTTTTTCACTATGTCAGCGAGTGCCAATAACTGTGGTACATAATGAGCTGTTTCTTTTGGTAGTTTTAACATCCAAAAGTTAGTTTCAGTGCCTTTATTTTTATTTCGCTTTATAGCGTTTAACACCCGTCCTTCGCCTGAATTATAGGCTGCAAGGGCATAAATCCAATTTTTATCCATTTTGGCATAAAGATATTCTAATAAGTCTAAAGCTGCGATTGTCGATGCTCTGATATCACGTCGACCGTCATACCACCAATTTGTTTTTACCTTAAACGCTGCCGCGGTAGGCAATGTTAATTGCCATAATCCTGATGCATCACTACTTGATGTTGCAGAAGGGTCAAATGCGCTTTCAATGATGGGTAAAAGGGCGAGTTCTGTGGGTAAGTTTCGCTTTTCAATTTCTTCTAGAATGAAGAATAGAAAAGGTTCGGCCCGTTGAGTTACCACTTCTAAATGGTGTGGATTTTCGATAAACTTTTGGCGGTAATGCTCAACTAATTCTTTATCGGCAATACGTAACTGCATGCCATCTCGAATACGCTGCCAAACGTCATTGGCTTGTGCTAAATCATCTTCAATGTCTTCTATAGAAGTGGGTTGCTTGCTTAATTTTGTCGGGACTTTTACTAACGTTGGGTCGATAACAGGATCGGTATCTATATCATGCTTTACTGATTGACAGCCTATAACTAATATAATACTAGCTGCAAGCAATGTTAACTTTGTTTTCATTAAATAAATATCCCGAAATAAAGGCGCAACACCTTGATTTGATATGATTATATTCTAATTGTTTGAGATAGTTTTTCTCAGTCTAGAAAAGCCGAATTAAACATTGTAAAAGAAAATATATTTAATGTCTTATTAAACTCTGTTTATATAGGATTAAAAGTCATCTTTCCATAGTCTCAGGTTTTTAAACGCCTGAATTTCATCATTAATCTGTGTATTAAAATGTAATGAAACAGCTGTTTTAATAGCTAAGTCGTCGCATTGAAGAAATGGATTGATCTTTTTTTCTAAACCAATACTGCTTGGAATAGTGGGTTTATCATCATTTCTTAATTCGTTAACTTCAGCAAAGTAATCTGTTAAAACCTGATTATCAGGCATGACAACAGAAGCAAAAGTCAGATTTGATAAGGTATATTCGTGGGCACAAAACACTTTTGTCGCATCAGGTAACTGAGCTAGTATCGACAGCGAAAGTGACATCTGCTGAGCGGTTCCCTCAAATAATCGGCCGCATCCGCCGCTGAATAATGTGTCACCACAAAATAAATTATCATCAATAATGTAGGCGATATGTCCTCGCGTGTGTCCTGGTACACTCACGACCCTTATGTCTGTATGCCAATCGTTAATGTGTAGTGTATTAGTTTGATGCTCAGCCAATTCTATCGGCTGAGTTAACCCTGTAATTGACTCATTATAGGGGCCGAAAACGGTTAATTTATCTTGATAATAGTTTTGTAATAATTCGATCCCACCAGTATGATCATGGTGGTGATGAGTAATGAGTATGCCGGCTAACTGAATGTTATTTGCTGTAAGATAGTCAATCACAGTTTTGCCACAACCAGGATCAACAACATATGCATGGCTAGAGTTATATTGAATTAACCAAATATAATTATCATTAAAGGCAGCAATACGGTGGATTTGATACATTATCATTCTCGAGTTTCATCATTCGTTTTGATAGAGTAAACATATCAGCGACTTTGTTCAATAATATGCGCTTTTCAGGAGTTCAATTTGCTAGGTGGATCAGATGTTAATGACGTAACAACACCCATGATTTGGCAGGATTTTGCATGCGGTGATTACATTGAATTTGAACTAAATTTAGCCCTTAAAGCCTGGTGGCCAAGGCTATTTGGCTATCATTTATTGAAATTAGGTCCTTTAAGCTCTGCTATTAACAGCCTACATTGCCAAATAAATTATCATTTTAGTGTGTACCAAGGCCCAAAAGCTTCAATTAATGCCTGCCCAAGACACCTACCTATTCAACAAAATTGTATTGATGCAGTATTAATGACGGCTTTACTTGAATATGAGTCAGACCCTTATCAAATTCTAAGGGAAGTGGACAGGGTAATTGTGTCAGGAGGATATGTTATCATTGCAGGCTTCAATCCTATTAGTCCTGCTTTTTTTGGTAAGTTAATGCCAAAATATCAATCTGAATTGCCTTGGAGTGGCCACTTCTATATGCCATCAAGAGTGAAAGATTGGTTAGGTTTGTTAGGTTATCAAGTATTAACAGATGAGCGTCTGGTGTATCACCATTTGTTGACCCAATGTCCCAGTAAATTCGGCTGGCATAATCGTCTTCAAAACTGGTTACCTAGTACTGGTGGTATGTATTTAATTGTTGCTCGCAAACTTGACTCTCCCTATACGCTAATACGCGATAAACAAAAGATTAAAGCACCCAATTGGTCTACCGCACCCTCTGCTGGGCGCTCTGGTTTAAAAGTTAAATAACGGGTTGAGGTTAACTCGTTTGATAATGAATATCTTTTTGTAGATTTTTACCCATAGCAGCATTGCGGGCTAAGTCATCACATCGC
Source organism: Shewanella glacialimarina (assembly GCF_020511155.1). Classification (NCBI taxonomy): domain Bacteria; kingdom Pseudomonadati; phylum Pseudomonadota; class Gammaproteobacteria; order Alteromonadales; family Shewanellaceae; genus Shewanella; species Shewanella glacialimarina. The sequence goes on from NZ_CP041216.1 coordinate 2,209,665, forward strand.
TCATTTTCAATTTGGCCAGAATGTCCTTTAACCCAACGCCAGTCAATTTTGTGCTTTTGACTGGCGGCGTCAAGACGCTTCCATAAATCAACATTTTTGACTGGCTCGTTAGCTGAGGTTTTCCAGTTCTTTTTTTTCCAACCGTGGATCCACTGAGTGATCCCTTTACGCATATATTGACTATCACTGATAAGGATAATGTTACAAGCATCAAAAAGTGACTCTAAGGCAACAATCGGCGCTAATAATTCCATCCTATTATTTGTGGTAAGTTCAAATCCGGCTGATAATTCTTTTTGCTTTTGCTTATAGATCATCACGACACCATAACCGCCAGGACCTGGATTGCCAAGGCAAGAACCATCGGTATAAATATGAAGTTGTTTTAGTTCTGTCATCGAATTGATACACTTGCTTATAAGTAACATTTTGGCGCTAGTATACTCATAACCTTAAGATGACTACATAAATGAATATCATTTCTTCAGCACCACGACAAATTATTCTCGATACAGAAACAACCGGTATGAATCAAGCCGGAGGCCCAATTTACATAGGTCACAGGATCATAGAAATAGGCTGTGTTGAGGTGATAAACCGCCGCTTAACGGGACGTATATATCATCAGTATATTAATCCCGGACAAACCATCGATCCGGAAGCCATCCAAGTTCATGGTATTACCGATGAACGTGTTGCAGGTGAGCCTAGATTTCATCAAATAGCACAGGATTTTATTAACTTTATTGATGGGGCTGAAATTGTCGCGCACAACGCAAACTTCGATGTCAGCTTTATGGATCATGAGTTTTCTAAACTTAATCCTGTCGGTCCTAAAACCAAAGATATCTGTCAAATTCTCGACTCATTAGCGATAGCTAAGCGTTTACATCCTGGTCAGAAAAATAATCTAGATGCGCTTTGTCGTCGTTATGGTATTGATAATACTCGCCGAACCTATCATGGCGCATTACTTGATGCTGAGATTTTAGCCGACGTATATTTGATTATGACCGGGGGGCAGATCAAGTTTAATTTATCCAGTGAAAAAGCAGGACAAGAAGCAGGTGGTATTAAAAGGATTGAACAAAATGCGTTTAATCTTAAAGTGATCCGCGCATCGGCCGATGAGATAGTATTACATGAACAAAGACTTGATTTAGTTGCTAAATCAGGAAAATGCCTCTGGAGATGATAATTCACTTAATGAAATCAATGGGTGTTTACACGTTAACGATACTTGCTAGCCTTTGTTGGTCTATTTCAACAGGCAGCTATGCGGCTGTCGCTTATTCAACCACAATTAGTAATTATGTGCCCGCACCCTATGCGATGGAACTGAAAAATAGGTTCAGAATCGATCATAAAGTTGACCAGGTAACGTTAATTGTTCAACGTAATTATGGATCATCCCCCGTGGTTATCGTGCAGCCAGATGGCAGTAAATGGTACTCATCTAGACACCCTGAATCAGTTAAATGGGTTGATGGCATTACCGGCGATATCATTTCAATAGCTAATCCAACGCCAGGTCCATGGCAATTGCTTGGGGATGTTTTACCCGGTTCGACTATTGAAAAAGTCTCCAAAATTAACATTGATGTTGAACCATTGCCGCAACCTTTATATCAGGGTGAGCGATTAAAAGTCCTTGCACGATTAACCGCTGATGATTTAACCATGCGGATGCCAGGGTTAGAGTTTATGATTGAGTGGACATCAAAGTTTACTAGCCAACATTTACCCACTGATGATAATTTTGCCACTGGTACTATTATAGTTGGTGCATATAAAGATAATGGTGAAGACTTAGATGAACGACCTGATGATGGCATTTTTACTGGCAGTACTAACCTAGAACAACCGTCAGGCCACTATGTATTAAGTGTTACAGCAAGAAATAACATATTTGAACGTGAATATAGTATGCCTTTTTTACTGTCTAAACAGCCTGTAAACGTAAAAATGGTTGCTCCAGAGGATCCGTTAACCGGAACCTGGTATCTAGAGGTTCTGGTCAATGAAGCCGAAGTCTTATTGTCTCAAACCCATATTCAATTTGAGCTTGTTGGTCCAGCTGGTTTGCATGTGCCCGTGGTATTAATGGGCGTGCCAACCCCCGAGTATATGTTACCACTCCCCACAGTTTCAGCGTTTGGTAGTTACCGTGTAAAAGGTACTGTGGCGAGTACTACTATTCGTGGTCGGGAAATACTGCTCAATATTCCTGAAATGTTTTTTAATCTGGTTGAGCCACCGCCACCACCGCCAAGTGCGGAAGAGTTAGCCGAGAAAGCGGCTGTTATTGCAAGGGCGGAAGAAGAAAAGGCCAAAGAAGATGCTGTTTTTTTAATTGCAGTGATAAACGGGGTATTGTTTTTTCTCGGGATCATAGGCTTTATCATCTGGCGTAAAAAGCAAGCTCTGTCAAAAGCGTTAGCTGCGGCAGAAATTAGATTGCAGCAAGAAGATCTTGAATCTGGAAAAAAGAAAAAAGATGATAGTTTAGATTTAGACCTCGATGATATTGATTTGACAATACCAGATGATAAAAATTAATTGGTCATTTTTTAGCTAAACAAATTAAAATGATATAAAAATATATTGACGGCATAAACAGACAACTTTATTATCCTCAACATTAGATTGAAAAGAATTTGGAGCGGTAGTTCAGTTGGTTAGAATACCGGCCTGTCACGCCGGGGGTCGCGGGTTCGAGTCCCGTCCGCTCCGCCAAATTAGAGAAAGCCTCATCAAACGATGAGGCTTTTTTTATGCCCATTTCAAAGTTTATTGTTATAGCAAGGGTGTTTATTAAAAGCGACTTTGATTCAATTATAATATTGATATGCCATATTGATTTCATATTTAGCAATAATTAACCATTATTTTGCTGCATTCACATTGAAGTGTGTTTTTTATCTCAACATTCAAAAATCTCACTACTCAGATCACGATAGCAGTGGTATAAATATCGAAACCACCCAGTACTCGAATCAGTACTCAATCATGTAAGTCACTATTTTAGGAATGTTGTAATGATTTTCTCTCAAGTATCCCAAGCTCCTGCTGATCCCATCCTAGGTTTAACCGATGCTTTTAAAGCAGACCCTCGTGCTCATAAGGTTAATTTAGGTGTCGGTATTTATAAAGATGAGGCTGGTCAAACCCCAGTACTCACATCGGTAAAAAAAGCAGAAGCTAAGCTTTTAGAAGTAGAGAAAAGTAAAAACTACCTTGGAATAGAAGGTGTAGAGGCTTACAACAAAGTAGTGCAAACATTATTGTTTGGTGAAAACAGCTCACTTGTTACTAATAACCGTGTTGTTACCGCTCAAGCACCGGGTGGAACAGGCGCATTACGTGTTGCTGCTGAGTTTTTATCAACTAACACCACATCTAAAACCATTTGGGTCAGTAATCCAACCTGGGCAAATCATCAAAATATTTTCGAAACAGCCGGCTTGACGGTTAAGCAATATCAATATTATGTAGCTGAAACCCATGACATGGATTTTGATGCTATGGTTGCTGACTTATCTGAAGCAGTACAAGGTGACATAGTGTTATTACACGGTTGTTGTCACAACCCTACAGGTATTGATTTAAACATTGAACAGTGGAAAGTCATAGCGCAGCTTTGTCTTGAACAAGAATTATTACCTTTATTTGATTTTGCATACCAAGGTTTTGGTGCTGGTATTGAGGAAGATGCGCAAGGCTTACGGGCCGTTGCTGCTGTTGTGCCAGAGTTACTAGTGGCTAATTCATTTTCAAAAAACTTTGGATTATATAATGAACGTATTGGTGCTGTGACATTAGTCGCGCAGGATCAAGCTACTGCAGCTCGCAGTTTTAGCCAAATTAAAAGAACTATTCGTGCAAACTATTCAAACCCTCCTGCACACGGTGGTTTGATCGTTAGCACTATTTTGACCGATGCTGACTTACGTCAAGAGTGGGAAAGTGAGTTAACTGCGATGAGAGTACGTATTGGAGAAATGCGTCTACTATTTGTTGAGAGCTTAAAGGCTGAAGGTGTGACCCAGGACTTTAGTTTTATTTCACGTCAAAATGGTATGTTTAGCTTTTCAGGTTTAAGCAAAGAACAAGTCAATCGACTACGTGAAGAATTTGCTATTTATATTGTTGGTTCGGGTCGTATCAGTGTTGCGGGACTGACCAAAGATAACATGCCTTCAGTATGTCGAGCCATTGCACAGGTTTTATAACACCCAATAATTTCGCGATAGGGTTATGAAACGAAAGGGACTGCTAAGCAGTCCTTTTTAATGCTTTAAATCTACTAACACTACAAATAGCATCGCCTAAGGCTATTTTATCGTGTAAACCCTTATGATGTGAACTGACTAAACTAAACTGGTGAAAGTTAACCTTCCTGCGTGAACCGATTTTCGTGGTAACAACAGGTGATTTTATATCACAATGTTGGATCACATCACTGATGATATCCTTGCCGACAACTTGATTAACCCAACCAATTTTCTCTTCAATACTAAATTGATTTGCTACCGAATATTCATCCGTTAAATTATCAATAAAGATGACTTTTGCCTTCGATATTCTAATATATTCGGCAACTTTTGGCAGTAATAAGGGTGGCAGAATACTAGTCAAAAAGCTTCCAGGGCCAAGAATAATCAAATCAGCATCTTTAATGGCTAAACATGCTTCAATGGTTGCCTCAACTTGAGGCTCTAAACTTAATGCAACGGGTGCCTCTATCATTTCATCTACATTAAGCTCTCCAATAATCTTTTTTCCACAATCCATTAATGCCGTTAAATGAGTCGATGCTTCGGACATAGGAATAATAGAGGTATTTATCTTAAGTATGGTACGAACTAAATTAACCGCATCTAATGGTCTGACACAAAGTTGGTCAAGGGCATGTAAAATAACATTACCTAAGTTATGACCACTTAATTCATTGGTACCGGTAAAACGATGATCAAAAAGACAGGCACTTAATGAAGGGCGAGGGGTTAAATGAGACAGACAGTTTCGTAAGTCGCCCCATGCAATAGTCTGTTGGTCTTGTCTTAAACGTCCTGTAGAACCACCATTATCTGTGGTGGCAACAATGCCGGTTAAGCGACTGCCTAAAAAAGATAACGAGGCAAGTACGCGACCTAATCCATGACCGCCGCCGATAGCAACGACTTTGTTATAGCTTGATAAACGTAGATTTAACATATAATTACTTGTCTCTTTCCATGAGAAATTTTGCGATTGATTGTGATAGAATAAGCTTTCTTTGATTGTATTATAGATTACGACAATACACGCTATAAACATGCGTTTTATACCATATTTGATAGGTGTTTATTGTCCAAACAGGATTATTGATATGTTGTTGCGCAAGTTAGTTGTTTTGGGGATCACATTATGCTCATTTAGTGCCTTTAATGTGATGTCTGACACAGTTTCGTTAGAATATAATAGTTTTTACAATCCACTTAAGCGGGTTAATAAAGGCAGTTATCCGAATGTTGAATTAGCATTTAGTGTTCCAAAATCAGATAATTGTAAAATTATTTCAGGAAATATTACTACTGAGTCTCAATCATTTCCGCTAACGTATACTCAAGAGCAGCGTATATATATCCCATTCAATGAAGATTTAAAGTCGAATCGTGGCTTAATTAATATCGAAGTGGAGGGTGATTCTAGTCAGTGCGGTATAGCAATGCAGGTTAGAGCGCGTGAAGCACTTAGCGAATATCGCAATAATGAATTGCAATTAGTGTTAAATGACATGAATGGTCTGCTTGACTCTTTACAAGGCTTTCCAATGAAGTACTTTAGAAAACCACTGTCTGGTTTAACATTTGAGTTTGCGAATAATAAACCCATCATTATGACGTTGAACGGCGAGACTCAGCAGATTAATGAACACTTTACCTTAGGCAGTGAAAAGATCGCATCCTTGATACATTTAACATTTTCGGAAAAGCCAAGTGTAGTAAGCCCTTGGGTTAATTAATTTTGATAATGGCTTAGCTATTTTTATAGGTGCCGAATTGAATTGCCAGTTCAATGGAATATAGCTGACTATCATTGCACGCAACATAGATCAGAAAAACAAAAAGCCCTGAACTCACAGGGCTTTTTATTAAGTGAATATTTTTTATGGTTTAAATGTCGTCACAATATTAATGCGCTGTGCAGCATCAAGATCAATATGCCCATTGTTGCTAATATCTAGAAAATCAAACGCGGGTAAGTCAGACTCAGCAACATCACCTTTTAATGGGGCGTCAGCATCGCGTTGTAAACTTGAAAAATCAAATTGGTCGCGATCAACACCTTGGGACGGCGCAGTATTTTGCATCGCAGTAAAGATGGTTTCAATTCTGCCTGGATACAGTTTATCCCAAAGATTGAGCATATCTTTAATTGCACCGCGTTTTAAGTTTTCCTGTGATCCACATAGATTACACGGAATAATTGGAAACTCTTTTAAACTCGCATATTCCGCAATATCTTTTTCACGACTATATGCTAAGGGTCTAATCACCATGTTAGCACCGTCATCAGAAAGTAACTTAGGTGGCATTGACTTCATTCTACCGCCATAGAACATATTTAAAAATAATGTTTCTATGATGTCATCCCTATGATGTCCCAAGGCAATTTTTGTCGCGCCAATACGCTGGGCAAAACCGTACAAGGTACCACGACGTAACCTAGAACATAAAGAGCAGGTGGTTTTACCTTCAGGTATTTTATCTTTAACGATAGAGTAGGTGTCTTTCTCTAGAATGTGATACGCAATGCCTAGCTTATCCAAATAGGCAGGTAAAACGTGTTCTGGGTAACCTGGCTGTTTTTGGTCAAGATTGACGGCAACAATATTGAATGAGATTGGCGCTCGTTTCTGAAGCTTAATTAAGATATCAAGCATGGCATAGCTGTCTTTGCCGCCAGATAAGCAGCACATGACTAAATCACCTTCTTCAATCATGTTGTAGTCAGCAATTGCACTACCAACTTCGCTACGTAAGCGTTTCTCCAGCTTGGTCATACGGGTGATATTCTGTTTAACTTGATCGAGTTGTTCTACTTCAGACATAAAAATGCGCCCAGTAACTGTGTGTTTCAGGGCGCGTATTATTCCAGTAATATGTTACTGGGTAAAGTAGAACTCAAAGATAGCCTGAGTTAATCAGCTAAAGGTGACTTGTAACCATCGGGTTTGAGCGCTAATAAATCACAATTTAAGCTATCAATAACATGTTCAGCAGTATTACCTATTAATGCGGCTGAAAAACCAGTACGGCCAACTGTACCTAAAATAACTAATTCAGCATCCAGTTTTTCAGCAAGTTCAGGGATAACATCCTCTGGTAATCCTTCTTCAACATGACAATTTTCATAATCAATATTGTATTCTTGGGCAATATAACGAACGCGTTCTTCATGCTGGACTCTGACACTGTTGTTATAGGCATTGGCATCAAAGTCTGGTAGTTCAATGGCAAGGTTAACCGGCGTACCAGGATAGCCATTGACCAGATGAACATCGGCTGAAAACTTAACCGCTAAGTCTTGTGCATAACGTATAATCTTACCGTTTAAGTTTTGCTGATCTTCATCTTCTGATGCGACATTAATGGCACAGAGGATTTTTCCTGCAACTGGCCAAGCGTGTTCTTTTACCATTAAGACCGGTTGCGGAGCTTTACGCATAAGATGCCAATCTGTCGGGGTAAAAATAACCGCTTTCAGTTTGTCATGCGCGTGAGTGCTTTTAACAATTAAGTCGTAATCCCCAGCAATAGCATGATTAATGACAGATTCAAAAGGGCGGTTATGCCAAACAACCTGACAATCAATAATAATGTCAGGATTGTTGGTTTGTAAAATCAGCTCATTAAGCCAGGCGGTGCGTTGATCAATAACACCTTGTCGCATGGCTTCTCTTTCTTGGGCTGACAGTATTGAAGTCATTTCATAGGAGAAATCAAAAATAGATAAGAAAGCGGTAATCTTAGCTTGGCTTTTTGAGGCTAGCTCAATGGCTCTGTCTAGTGCTGCTTGATGGTCTGTTGTAGGGTTAATAATAACCAGTATTTTTTTATATTCCTTCATATAACCTCCAAAGCCTTTAAATTTAGTGAGTTAGTAATATATATTAGTATCACCTTTTACTCATAAATATAACTTGAACTAGATCAAATAATCATCATTAAGTGGCGATCCGCGCATGTCCTGCCAGCAATCCTAATGCTTGATGATCCATTATTGAAATGTATTTACCATTGACTTCAATGAGACCTGATTTTTGAAAACGGCCTAATAAACGGCTTATAGTTTCAACAGTTAATCCAAGATAATTGCCAATATCACCACGAGTCATGGTGAGTCTAAATTCTTTAGGTGAAAAACCACGACTACCAAAACGATTGGCTAAATTATTAATAAAGGCCGCAAGACGTTCTTCAGCATTTTTCTTTGATAACAATAAAATCATTTCTTGATCGCTCATGATTTCACTGCTCATTAAACGCATAATTTGTTGGCGTAATTTGGGCATGACACCAGACAGCTCATCTAAGGTATCGTAGGGGATTTCGCATACCATAGATGTTTCTAATGCTTGAGCAAAACTTTGATGAATTTGCGAGTGAATACCATCAAAACCTATAACATCACCCGCTAGATGAAAACCGGTAATTTGTTCATCACCTTGTTCGGTAATGGTATAACTTTTAATTGTACCGGAGCGAATAGCGTATAATGCCCGTAGGTTGTCACCGGATTTAAAAATCTGATCGCCTTTCTGAATCGGTTTTTTACGTTCGATAATATTATCCAGTTTATCGAGTTCTGAATCATTCAATGTGAAAGGAATGCAAAGTGTCGACATGCTACAGTCATGACAATGAATAGCATTACCCCCAGAATTTGGACGGCGAACTTTGTTTTGATCACTTGGCATAATGGTTCCTAAATCATATCAACATTATCATGGTAAACTAAATCAAATTGGCCAGCCACTAAAGTTGATAAATAGCGACGTAGATAGTCTGTAAACCAAAACCAATCAGTAATAAGCCACTTATGATTCTTACCGATTTTCTCTGTACCCAATTTGCTAATTTTTTTGCTGCAAGTCCTGCTGTTAACAATGCAGGTAGGGTGCCTAAGCCAAAAGCTAGCATAATAAGGCCACCTTGAAGTGCACTGCCTGAAGCCACTGACCAAGTCAACGTACTGTAAACTAAACCACAGGGTAACCAGCCCCAAACCATACCCGCAAGTATGGCTTGGCTAGGGTGCTGAATAGGTAGAACCTTCTTTGTTAAAGGTTGTATTACCGCCCATAAGCCTTTACCTATTTTTTCAACATAAACAATACCAAACCAAATTTGAGCAATGTATAAACCGGTAATAATCATCATAATACCGGCAAAAAAGCGTAAATATAAAAGGTAGTCGTCCACGGCAAACATTGCGCCAAGTGCTGCAGTGCTACCGCCAACAATACTTCCTGCAATGGTATAGCTTGTGATGCGGCCAAGATTATAACTCAGCAAAAAGCTTAACTGATTTGCCAGCTGATTACCTGCACGATTAGGAAGGTTAGCTGAAAAGGCGCCTATCAAGCCACCACACATACCAAAACAATGTGCCGCACCCATTAAGCCAACTAAAAAAGCTCCGACAAAGTTAAATTCAATCACAAAGGAATCTCTGGTTTTTCATCACTATCTTTATGTTTGGCGTTATCGGAATGTGAGAGCTGTTTAGCTTGTTGTTGATTGTCATCATCAAATAAAATTGACACACTTTGTCTGTCCAAATCGTCAAATTGTTCACTTTTAACGGCCCAGAAAAATACACCCACAGCGATTAATACAAATACCATCGCAATCGGGATTAATACATAAATAATAGTCATAATTTAAGCCTTAGCAGTCGTAAACTGTTACTAACAACAATGATAGAACTTACCGACATACCGATAGCGGCAATATAAGGCACCACATGTCCGGTGACCGCAAGCGGTAAAATAATCACATTATATCCAAAAGCCCACGCTAAGTTTTGTTTAATAATTCGATTGGTATATTTTGATACTGTAATAGCGTCATTGAAACGGGAGAGGTGGTCGCCAAGCAAGATTAGATCGGCACTGTTTTTGGCTATTGCGCTGCCACTTCCCATTGCAACCGAAATATTCGCTCCAGCTAAAACCGGAGCATCATTTATTCCATCACCAAACATTGCAACTTGTTTGGTTTGCTGTAACTGGTTAATTAAATCTAACTTTGATTGTGGGCTCAGTCCTGAGTGCACATCAGTAATGCTAAGCCGCTGGGCTAAGAAATAAGCATGACCAGAACTGTCTCCTGTCGCCATACTTACCCCAATAGATTGATCTTTTAAGGTTTGAATCACTTTTTGACTGTCAGGCCTAATGTCATCGTTTAATTCAAATGAAGCCACCAACTCATTAGCAATACTCAAATATACATGTTGATGCTCAACACTTTTATGATTAGGCAGATGTTCAGTTTCTTGCAAACAAAAAGCTAATGACCCTAACTTAATGGGCCTACCTTTTAAATACCCTTGAACACCTTGGCCTACTTCATGACGTATGTCATCAATAACCTGATTAATATCGTGGTAAGGGATAAACACCTGCGCAATAGGGTGCAATGAACCTTGCTCTAATGTAGCCGCTAAAGATAAAGCACTACTTTGATCAATATCTGCAAATAATTGCACAGAGCCCAACGACAGTTTACCGCATGTCAATGTGCCTGTTTTATCAAATACAACATGATTGATGTTAGGCAGTTTTTCAAATACACCGGACTTTCGAGTAATGATGCCTAATTTAGTAAAAATTGCTGTGGCACAAGTTACTGCAGTTGGCGTAGCTAGAGCAAGTGCACATGGGCAAGTAGCCACTAAAACAGATAGGGTCACCCAAAATGCATCTTCAGGCGAAATTTGTAGCCAAATAAAATAGGTGAGGGTAGCAATAGTTAAAATAGTGGCCGAAAAATAGCGAGCTAATCTATCTGCTAATAAGGCAATGTTAGGCTTATTATTAGAGGCAAACTCTTGTAATCGAATAATTTCCGCAACCAATTGATCTTGGCCTAAGGCAGTCACTTCAACTTCAATTGGTTGGTCAACATTGATTGTACCAGCATAAACCTGCTGATTAGCTTGCTTTAAAACCGGCATTTGCTCACCTGTGAGCATAGATTCATTAAGACTTGATAAACCTTTAGTAATGATGCCGTCTGCCGCAACAATATCGCCAGGGCGAACTAAGATAATATCGCCCACTTTAAGTCTTTTTGCTGCAACCTCTATTGCTTGTCCATCTTGCATAACATGTGCAGTGACAGGTACCAGCTTATGTAAGTTACTTGAGCTAACAGATGCTTTTTGTTTTGCTTGCTGCTCGAAGTAGCGCCCCAATAACAAAAAGAAAGTAAACATAGAGACGGATTCAAAATACACTTCGCCATTACCATTAACCGTTGCTATGCAACTTGCTATGTAAGCACCTGCAATGGCAATGGACACAGATAAGTCCATGTTCAATTTACCTAACAGTAGGCTGCGAATAGCGCTAAAATAAAAAGGCTGTGCAGAGTAGAATACTACCGGAGCGGCAAATATCATGCTTACCCAGCGAAAGTAATCCCTAAGTTCCACATCTAAAGCTGAAAAATAGCCTGAATATAAGGCGAGGGCAAACATCATGACCTGCATGGTTGCAAAACCCGCTAAACCTAAACGCAGCAAAAATTTTCTGCTTTCTGCTTTACTGAGTTTTTCTTGGTCATCAACTTGATAAGGTGCCGCCTGATAACCAATGTCGCTGATTTGTTTTAGTATGTGACTTAACTCAACATCGTCAGCATGCCAAGTTACTATGGCGCGTTGAGTGGTTGAGTTAACATTAATGCTGGCAACACCTGATAAGGTTTTAACTTTATGCTCAATTAGCCAGGCACACGCAGCGCATGTTATACCATCAATAGATAAAGATAGGCTTTTAAGGGTACCCTGTTGGTGTACTAAATCCTGCTGTACTTCGGGTAAATCATAAGCACTGAATTGATTTAATCCCTCTGGAATGAGCGAACTTTGCTTATTGCCCGGCTCGCTTCTAAATCGATAATATTTAGTTAATCCTGCATCGATAATCGCCTGAGAAACCGCCTGACAACCTGGGCAGCACATTAGCTGTACTTGCCCATCAATGATTGTGGTGAATTTATCTGCGGTTAAAACCGCTTCATTACAATGAAAACATGATGTCATTAGGCACAGCTCGGGTTAGTTTAACCAATACTCAACGTTATCTGTTATATCTATACGTTGCTGAATGCGCCATGTAGCATCAAAACCTTCAATACGAATTTCCCAAGGGCCCATAATAGACTCATCTAGCGGGATCCGATAAATACCTGAACCATCAGCAGTCACTTTTAAATCAATATCTTGTGTTTCAAGCGTTCTGTGATAAAAATTGATACTCAAAGCAGCTGTATAGGCGGGGCCTCCGTGCTGGGTTATCTCAATCATATTGTCATTAATTTTCGCTAAATACTGCATGCCAATTTTTTTTGCATGGTTTATTTTACGTAAATCTTGGTTAATGGCTTTGCCTTCTTTGTAGTATTCTTCTGCCACTAATGAGTCAGAGTTATCTAAGGCGATATACAATAAGTTAAAGCTGGCAATAACGGCACAAAGTGGCAATATGATTAAAAACCAGGGCCAAAACTGCTTATACCAGGGTTCAATATCTGACATGGAAATTCCTAATTTAGTATTATTTCTGTTACGTTATTTTACAGGTTAACTGCTTAATTATCACTTAAAAAAAAGGCCTCGTTTGAGACGAGGCCTTCACTATTACAGTTATGTAACTATTTGTTTGATAAACTATATACGTAAGCAGTTATTACGTGAACTTTCTCTTCACCTAATATATCTTTCCATGCTGGCATCACACCGGCACGACCGTATTTTATCGTATGAATAAAATCATCACGACTACTGCCATATAACCAAATATTGTCAGTTAAGTTAGGCGCACCGATGAACTTATTACCGCCACCGTCCATGCCATGACAAGCAAAACAGCCTTTCATAAATGAACCTTGGCCTTGCGCAGCAAGTGTTTCATCATGTTCACCACCAGACAGCTTAACCACATATTCAGCTAAACCTTTAAACTCGCTTTCTTCAATGGGTAAACCACCTTTAGGGGGCATCATGCCATTACGACCATTCATCAATGTAGTCTTAATGTCTGTTAATTCACCACCATACAGCCAGTCTTTATCTGTAAGGTTAGGGAAGCCCTTTGAACCACGGGCATCTGAGCCATGACATTGTGAACAGTTTTGTAAAAATAGACGACCACCTACTTTCAGTGCTTCTTCATTTTTTACTAGCTCTTCTAAAGGTGTCGCTAAATAGGCATCAAAAATTGGGCCGTATTTTTCGTCAGCATGTGCCACTTCACGGTCATACTGAGATAAACGGTTTTCAGCTTTTGCAGCTTCCAACGCAGCGGCAGAATCAATTTTTATACCTTGTTCTGTACCAATGCTTTGGTTTGAACTGGTCCAGCCAAATAGGCCTTTATAGTTACCAAGTCCTGGGTACATGGCTAAATAAATCAGACCAAAAACGATAGTAATATAGAACATATAAGCCCACCACTTAGGTAGTGGGTTATTGAGCTCTTCAATACCATCGAAACTATGGCCCATTGATTCGCCTTCTTCAATGCCGGTATTATTTTGCGACATTTTACGAAGGATGAAAAAACAGCCTGCAATCACGATTAGTGTGAGTACGGTAATCCAAATACTCCAGAAGTTACTCATAATCATTACTTCTGCTCTCCTGAGTCTTGCGACTTTGTTGGTTTTTCATCATCTGCGAATACTAAGTTAGCCGCTTCGTCAAATTTCGACTTGCTGTGCTTACTGTATGCCCAGAAAAAAATACCCACAAACGTCACCATTACAATAATGGTTAAAATGCCTTGAAAAGTGCCGTAATCCATCATTACCTCCTACTTGAGTGCGTGACCCAAAGACTGTAAGTATGCGATTAGTGCATCCATTTCTGTTTTGCCTTCAACCGCTTTTTGAGCACCGGCCAGTTCTTCTTCGGTGTAAAGTTTATCTTCAGGATGAAAATTACTTAAAATCTCCATTTTCTTCTGGGTCAACTTACCGTCTAAGATATTGTCCATAAGCCAAGGAAAACCTGGCATATTTGACTGAGGTACCACATCGCGAGGATTGATTAAATGCACTTCATGCCATTTGTCGCTATAACGACCACCAACACGTGCAAGATCAGGACCTGTACGTTTAGAACCCCATTGGAAAGGGTGATCCCAAACAGATTCACCAGCAACAGAATAGTGACCGTAACGCTCAGTTTCGGCACGTAAAGGACGGATCATTTGGCTGTGACAGTTATAACAACCTTCACGAACGTATATATCGCGACCTTCAATCTGTAATGCAGTATAAGGAATTAATCCTTCTACTGGCTCAGTGGTATCTTTTTGAAAGATAAGCGGGGTAATTTGCACTAAACCACCAAAACTAATGGCGATAACAGTAAATATACCGAGCAAACCGACATTTTTTTCAATTAACTCATGACTAAATTTCATCGTATCTGCTCCTTATGCTTTTGCTTCAGAAAGTGCTGGCAATGAATCTTTAGGTGCTTTAACAGTACGTATTACGTTGTATGCCATAATGAACATACCTGTTAAGAAGAATACACCACCAATAAAGCGAACGAAGTAGAAAGGATAAGATGCTTCTAAGCTTTCAACAAAGCTATAAGTCAATGTACCGTCAGAGTTAACTGCACGCCACATAAGACCTTGCATCACACCAGAAATCCACATAGAAACGATATATAACACAGTACCAATTGTTGCTAGCCAGAAATGCACGTTGACTAAATTAGTGCTGTACATACGACCGTGGCTAAATAACACAGGTATTAAATGATATAAAGAACCGATAGAAACCATTGCTACCCAGCCCAATGCACCAGAGTGAACGTGACCTACAGTCCAGTCGGTATAATGAGATAGCGCATTAACGGTTTTAATTGCCATCATTGGACCTTCAAAGGTAGACATACCATAGAAAGACAATGACACAACAAGGAAACGAAGCACGGGATCTGTACGCAGTTTATGCCATGCGCCTGATAACGTCATAATACCGTTAATCATTCCGCCCCAAGAAGGTGCGAACAAAATTAACGACATCACCATACCTAAAGACTGAGTCCAGTCAGGTAAAGCGGTGTAATGTAAGTGGTGAGGACCGGCCCAAATATACAATGCTATCAAAGCCCAAAAATGAACGATTGATAAGCGATATGAATAAACAGGACGCCCAGCTTGCTTAGGTACGAAGTAATACATCATACCAAGGAAACCCGCTGTTAATAAGAAACCAACCGCATTATGGCCATACCACCATTGCACCATTGCATCTACTGCTCCTGAGTAAATTGAGTATGACTTAGTCAGACTCACAGGAACCGCCATTGAGTTAACAATGTGTAACACCGCAACCGTTATGATGAATGCGCCAAAGAACCAGTTCGCCACATAAATGTGCGAGGTCGTTCTTTTAACAATAGTGCCAAAAAAGACTATCGCATAAGATACCCAAACAATGGTAATCGCGATATCAATAGGCCACTCTAATTCAGCATACTCTTTACCCTGGGTGAAACCCATAGGTAATGTTATCGCAGCAGATAGAATAATTAATTGCCAACCCCAGAAAGTAAATGCGGCTAATTTAGGCGCAAATAAACGGGTTTGACAGGTACGTTGTACAACATAGTAGGATGTAGCGAAAAGAGCTGAAGTACCGAACGCGAAAATTACGGCATTGGTGTGTAGTGGTCGTAAACGACTATACGTTAACCAAGGCGTGTCGAAGTTCAGTTGCGGCCAGATTAACTGAGCAGCAATCAATACACCTACTGACATACCAACAATACCCCACAAAACTGTGGTTAAGGCAAATTGGCGGACAATAGTGTAATTGTAATCAGCGCCTGTAGACTGGGAATGGTTCATCATAATGCTTCCACGGCTTATTACTTATTGGCAAAGTTAGACTTTACCGGTTGATTAGACAATATCTGCTTAAATAAGACTTACTGTCTTGTTTATCAAGTACTGTCAAGGTGTTGACACGCGAAATAGCTATCAAACGCGTGGTGGTGCAATGATACTTGAGCTAGATCAAAAAAGAAACTTAACTCGAGTGTAGAATCTTGATCTAGATCAATGTCTGAAAGATAATGTTATCAATTTGAATAATTAGGTTAAATATTGTGCTAGAGAAGTCACTTTTAGGTATTTTTTTATTTTCACTATGTTTTTTAATAGCATGCGACTCCAATAAAGTTGAAGTTGAATCATCTTTTAAAGCCGATACCAGTTTGTGCGACTTTTATACGGGGTCTTGTAATCAGAAAGTTGATAATGTTGAAGTTCAGCTAACATTTAAGCAGCCAAATGCACCAAGTGAATCACCAATAGATCTTTCAATACAATTTTCAATCCCGGTCACAGATGTCAAAATGACAGTGGAAGGACGTGATATGTTTATGGGTATTATTCCGGTCTTTTTACAAAAGACCAACTCTCAATCATTTGATGCTCAATTGATATACGGTTCTTGCAGCAGCAATTATATGATTTGGCGCGCAAACGTTTCATTTGAACATGAAGGTGTTTCTCGTTCTGTTTGGTTCGATTTTCTTGCTGATGCGCAACACAAATCAGCTAATTAACAATCTAACCAATGTGTTTTTATACTTTCAAATATTGTTATGTTATCAATAAACAAGGTTAATAAGCCTGGATCAAAATGGCTGGCAGAATTCTTTCTCATTTCTGCTAATACCTCATCTAAAGGCCAGGCTTCCTTGTAGCACCGTTTATGCGCTAATGCATCAAACACGTCAGCAATAGCCACAATTCTAGCAAAAATATGAATATCCGTGCCTGAAATACCTTGGGGGTAACCTGAACCGTCATATTTTTCATGATGTTGTAAGGATATAATTGCCGCGGCTTTTAAAATAGGTCGCTCTGAATTAGCTAAAATTTGATAACCAATAGTAGGGTGTTGCTTCATAATATCCCATTCATCACCATCCAATTTACCGGGTTTAAGCAGCACGTAATCTGGGGTGGCAATTTTGCCAACATCATGCATAGGGGAAGCGCGTTTAATTAAATCAGCGTCTCTTTCTGATAATCCAGCCAATAGCGCTAACTCATAGCAATATTCAGCCATACGTTTAACATGATTTGCGGCTTCCTTAGAGCGGCTTTCAACCACATCACCAAGACGCAGGATTAACTCAGATTGCGTATCTTCGACCTCTTGATTCAATAGTAAGTTCTCAAATGCCACCCCCACATTGATAGCAAAAATATCAACAAGCTTCTTATCAAGGTCACTAATTTTATCAATGCCGTCCATATATAAAATATTAATCCATTGACTTGACTTGGTTGGAAAGTAGCCAATAAAGCAATTATTTTCATAAAGACATTTTCTCTCATCTAATGCTTTATTGAGTAACGAGATAATATCTTCTGGTAATGCAGTTTCATCACAGCCTTGAAAGCGGCCCGTACCGGCAAGAATTTCAAAACTTTTACTGTCAACATGGCCACTAATTGCATCAATTGCGTTACATGTTAACAAAAGAGTCTCATTACTTAAATTAAGTAGCGATGCCACTTGATTCAATAATCCATCAGCAAAACGGTGTAAGGTACGTAGCTCAAATAAACCAGATGTTGCTTGTAAAACCCTTTCTAAACCTTGGCGATGTTGTGCCTGGGATATTCTGGCTTGCTCAATTTCCATAATATCTCGATAAGAGCGCAGGGCAGAGTACACACTGGTCATTAACTTGCGGGCATCAAGTTCAGCTTTAGCTTTATAGTCATTGATATCGTAATTAACAATCACATCTTCTTCTGGAGCTTGGCCAGGTTGTCCAGTACGTAAAATAATCCTCATGGTTCGATTATTAAAATCTTCACGGATCCATTTAATTAACTCTAACCCTGCATGATCACTTTCCATCACAACATCGATAAATGCTATCGCAATATCATTTTCTTGTTGTAACAACTCCTTAGCTTGCAACCCACTGTAAGCATTTATAAATACCAGAGTTCGCCCATCTAACTTAAACCGAGATAGTGCCAGTTTAGTCACTGAATGAATATCTGGTTCATCGTCAACAATTAGAATTTTCCAAGGTGGAAGCGATGGCGGTTGGTCTTTATTGGTTCTTTCTGAAAACAAAGGTTTTTTCTTCCCAATATCAAAAAGCATTTACTCACCTCTCTTACTGAAAATTGTGAAGATGAATCTATTTTTTAATTCAGATTAAGTGTAGACCAGATATGAATTAATAAAACAAAATGAATTTAAAAACGAAACTATTACAAAGTCACACAAATGCATTTGATAATCATTCTCAAAAACATATAATAGATTAATGACTCAGATGGGGATGAATATGAAAAACGTTAATATTGGTTTAAGTGAGTATAAAATTGCACAGTTGATTAACGAAGGTCACCTATGTGCCGCCGATATTCAGTGCTTAGATAAAGCAAGCAAACAGATTATTTGGCAGCTGTGCCTGTGGTGTTGTCAGAACAGAATTCATTGTCAGAACATCAGTTGTCATTCATCGCAAGTGGAGTCTAATAACGAGGCCAAAGTCTTGGTGTAGTCTTAGTCACATTCATATCCTTTCTCCAGTGCTGTAATATGGCTGAGCGTACTTATGATACTGATAAAGCATTGAATCTTTTATACGGGCGCCACAACAAATCGTTTCACATTCTGGCGCAGTAGCGGTTCAACACTCGAGTAAAGGTAGTCACGGGCAAGTCCAAGATAAACCCCTGCGACAATATGATGATTGTCATAAGCCGTCATGCAATGACCAATACGATTCGTTATTCATTGCATGTGAGCACTGCAACGGCCATTTGAGTTTAATCACAGAAGTAGCGCCATTTAGGCACAAATAGCCACTATCACCACACCCTCATATAACTGCGCACAATGTATATTATGTTAAATAGGATATTTGTGTATAACGAGGGTGCTTACCCGTGCCATCATCATGATATTCTTGATTGATAATCGGTAACTGGGTTTGGGTATAACCTTTCCACACGCAGTACTTAGTCCATAATTCTTGTGGTGATGGAAAGTCTACTAAGCGGATTTCTGTTTCGAGTTGGTGTGCTTCGCTAGTCCCCAGCTTGGTTTTATCATGGAAGATAAAGCCATCGCCATTGGATGCAAAAATAAAAGGCACTTCAAGTAAACGGGCATAATCTAGCCCCTGCTGCATGCCTTTACCCACTTCATGCTTGTTTGCTTTAGCTTCAATAACAGCCAGCGGCATACTGGGTTTGTGATACAGCACGATATCAGCAGACTTAACCGTTTTGCGCACACCCAATTGACCGCGCACAATGACTTTACCATCGCGCAATTTCACCTCTTGGCGAATTTACGACATATCATCCCACCCAGCATTTTTGATCGCTGGCATGATAAATTTAGAGATAATATCGGTTTCGGTAAGCTTGGCTTTATTGATACTCATACGAGATCTAGGTCCTTCTAGCGCTATGGCAAACGGCAATCTACTGATTTTGCCACAAAGCCTGAGTATCACCAATGATTACATGCAGATACAGAACTTAAAAATGTAAAAACGTGATGTTGAGTAAACATTTAGATTGTTGGATGTTAACGAAGGATCTTGATATTAGATTGTACATAATATGGTTTCACTAGGTTTTCTCATTAATAAAACGACACTCGAGTTGTACTCATCAAGTCAAACAGGAATTTATGAGTTATTAATCTTCCATCCAATCTATATTCGGTAGTGCATCCAAATGCTGGCCATAACGTCTTTCGTTAAAAGAGGCACCATTTTTCATGACATCGAAAACTTCGATAGCCAACGCGCAAGCCATCAATTGAATAGCGTCTTCACGCGGTGTACCTGTCATGACTAAACGCATCAGGGTTTCTTTTACTTTTTTAGGTTCACTGTCGGCGATTTGATTTTCGACGACTTCAATCAGTGTTTCTTCAGTCATGTAACTGTCTTGCTGCTTATCCATTATAACGACTCTGTTTAAAATACTTAACGCCATTATGCCGCAAGCATGGTGCAAGCAATAGCGTAAACTCCGAATTATTCGAGCCTTGTCGTCACTAATGTAACGTCAAGGTTGAGTAAAATTTACCTGTGTTGATAATCTGATTGGATTTTGTGCACCGTAACGACATTTTTTGTGACGACAATATCATCGACTAACACTTTTATCTTCGTTTCGGAATGTTCAGCCTGTGCAAGTTACCTTACGATTTTTAAATTAACTTATTCTTTAGCACTTAATGAGTGGCAAGCTTTTCCAGTCGGTTGTGTATTGCGGCGTCAGTAATTCTCGTCGCATGGCCCATTTATGTTCAATGCCTTGAGCGGCTACAAATAAGGTGTCTGTGCCATAGCGTTGATTGATAGCATCAAGCGTTTTCATTAATGCTGGATTAGCTTTAGGTGGGTTAAATAAATCGAATTGGGTGTGTTTTTCACAGCTTAAATCAAGCAGACCTACGCCAATTTTGTAATAGCGAATACCGGCTCTAAATAATTTTACTGCTGCGTTGCTCATGGCCTGGGTTAACTCTTTGGTGCAATTTGTCGGGCACGCAAATGATACGAGTACTTTGAAGTTGACGGGATGGTCATCATAGGGTGAGTTACTGGCAAACAGCATCATTGTTTTGCAATGTGTTCCCTGCTTGCGTGCCTTTACCGCCGCAATACCAACATGTTTACTTAATGCTTGCAGCAATGAGTCATAATCAACAATACGCTCACCGACACTGCGGGTAGAAAAAATTTGTTGCTTATCTGCCCTCGCCTCATCCCATACTTTACATACCAGACCGTTTAACTCACGCACTGTACGTTCAATTTCAATGCTGAATTGTTTACGTGCTAAGCCTGCGGGCATATTAGCCAGTTCAAGTGCACTATTGATATTCATTAAAGCTAATTTTTTACTAATACGCCGACCCACTCCCCAAACATCACCGGCACTCATTGATTGTAAAATAGCTATTCGCTCAGGCTCGTTATCAATCACACAAA
Organism: Shewanella glacialimarina; assembly: GCF_020511155.1. NCBI lineage: Bacteria > Pseudomonadati > Pseudomonadota > Gammaproteobacteria > Alteromonadales > Shewanellaceae > Shewanella > Shewanella glacialimarina. Next base: position 2,230,968 of record NZ_CP041216.1, read on the forward strand.
CACCTTTGTAGGCTTGTATTTTCTTCGCGGCATGATTGGCCACTTTCGCTAAGGTTAAGGTGGGTCCCATGCCCACGCAAACCGGCAGACGCGCTTCTTTCCATACTGCACGACGAATTAATTGACCCTGGGTGCGTAAACATTGAATGGCGGGATAACACTGCTTGAATGAAAGAAAGCTTTCATCGATGGAATACACATGCTGTTCGGGGGCAAAACGGCCAATGATACTCATCATTTTCATCGATAAATCGGCATAGAGTTCGTAGTTACTTGAGCAGGCTATAACGCCTTTTTGTTGACACAAGTGCTTAACCTGGAAGTAAGGCGAAAACTTTGGTACGCCCAGCTCTTTAGCCTGACGGTTAGCCGCAACTATGCAGCCGTCGTTATTACTCAACACTATAATGGGTTTACCGCGCCAGTCTGGACGAAAGACCTGCTCTGCACTGCAATAAAATGAATTAGCATCAACTAAAGCAAACATGGTTAACTCACCTGGGGCGAGCTGGCCAGTAAAGGGCTTTGGCGATGACAACGAATAGAGCGAATCACCACGCCTTCAATATTGAATGAATCATAATAGTTTATCGCTTGCGGCTGATATAACTCATTAGATGATAATAATAACCTGCGGTTTTTATCCAGAATTTTACACACAAACTCACCATTAAAATTGGCAACAATCACATCACCATGACGGGCGGTTTCATGGCGATCAACAATCAATAGGTCGCCATAAAAAATACCGACGCCCTGCATTGAGTCACCACTTGCGACACCAATAAAAGTGGCATTAGGATGTTCAATCAATAGTTCATCTAGGCTTAACGATAACTGTAAATACTCAGATGCAGGACTTTCAAAACCGGTAATCCCCGCACTGGCATGAATAGGAATAATGCGCATAACAAACACCACTGTATAAATATACAGTTATTGTATTATATTGAAGGATTATTGCCAGTTTTTAATTAAAATCAAAAAATCATCACCCAATTTTTTAGCTTTAGGGCAAGACCGATCAACAAGGGAATTTAAGTCGGAGGCGATTTATGACTGGTCTAAACCGCGCATATTTCATAGAGAATAGAGGCTTTACAGCGTAAACTGTTTGTTTATGTTTTTGATAAAGAGAGCCAGATCCGTGATTAAATTCTCTGTTGATACCCACGCACACACCATAGCTTCAACCCACGCATACAGTACTGTTCATGAGTATTTTTCGATAGCCAAAACCAAAGGCATTAAACTTTTTGCTATTACCGATCATGGGCCTGATATGGCAGATGCGCCCCACTTTTGGCATTTTGTGAATATGCGAGTATTGCCAAGAATTGTGGATGGTGTTGGTATGCTGCGCGGTATTGAAGCGAATATAAAAAATGATCTAGGTGAAATTGATTTTTACGGCAGCTATTTAACCGATCTCGATATTGTCTTGGCGGGTTTTCATGAGCCGGTATTCCCACCATCTAGCCAAGAAGCGCATACACAAGCACTTATCAATTGCATTGAAAGTGGCCACGTTGACATCATTACCCACCCCGGAAATCCGTCATATCCGATTGATATCAAAAGGGTTGCGAAAGCCGCCGCTGAGCACAATGTCGCGCTTGAAATTAATAACTCGTCTTTCTTAACCTCTCGTAAAGGCAGTTTAGCTAACTGCACTGATATTGCGAGTGCAGTGAAACACGCTGGCGGATTATTAGTGATGGGATCGGACTCTCACGTTGCATTTAGCTTGGGCGGCTTTGAAAAGTGCATTGAAGTTATTGATGCAGTGGATTTTCCAATCGAGCGATTATTAAATCGCAGCCCTGAAGCATTACTGTCATTTTTAACGGCAAGAGGCCACACCAATTTAGATGAATACGCGGAGTTAATCGATTCGCCATAAAATGAGTCACTACATCAGCTTTAGTCTGCGTATGTGGTGAGTGTTATGGCGTTTATTGGGCGCGAGTAATGAATTGAATATTGAATAAAAATCCCATTAAAGTGCTCTTTAAATGGGATTTTTATCATCAATTTGTCGCTGAGCTTATCGCTGACAGTATAGCTCGCGTAATAGATTAGTTTTGGGTTAAAAAACGTTGTTTAACTGCTTCAGCCATTAAGTGTGGTGGAATTAAGCCTTGTTCTAGCACGAAGTTATTAAAGGCTAAACGGTCAAATTTGTCACCCAGGGCCAATTCAACATCGGCTCTTATTTCAAGTAACCTTGATAAACCATAAAAGTAGCTGCCCGCCTGTCCGGGCATACGCATGGTATAACGGTCTACTTCTTGTTTTACTGCGGCTTTTGAGAACACCACATCATTGCTTAATAAATTGTAAGCTTGCTCTTTGGTGGTTAACCCTAAATTTAGCATCGGGTCTAACATGGCACGGGCGTTACGTAATAGGCGATGTTGCAAGGCGATGAGTTGGCCTTCAATGGGTAAATAAGGCAGCATTTCAGCTTCAGCATAAAGTGCCCAACCTTCTACGTTGACGCTATTAAACGCATAATACACTCGAGCCAATGACACACCTTGCTCTAACATGACGGCAAATTGCAGTTCATGCCCAGGTCGGCCTTCGTGAGCACTTAATGTGTACGCAACCGCGTTAAAGTTAAAGTCATCATAAGCGGCATCGCCACTTAATGCCGGGTTGCCGGTTGTCAGTACAAATTGACCTTGCTCGCCAGTGTTACCAATAAACGGGGGTGGCAACATATGCGGTGCTGGGCTGCCCGCAGCCTCTGCATCGCTGGCAAGACGCATAATCATATTACGTTTTGGTAAGTCGACAACAGCTTGCGCAGTAATAATGCCTTCAAGTTTAGTGTTAATTTCGCGATAGTGGTTTTCAATTTTATCGTTGGCTAATGAGTCATTTTTAAGCGCTTTAATCACATCGCGATAATCACTCGATGGCATATCAAACTTTGCTGCCACTAACGGAGCCAAAGCTTGCATGTTCGCTTTGGTGATCATGTAACTTGCTTTAGCACGTTCAATGAGCAAGTTTGGGTCTATATCAATTCCTGCGCTTTTAAGTTTTAACGCATAAATTTCAGAGGGCAATTTATAGTCAGTGCGCGCATGAGGAATAACCGTTTTTTCAGCCCATTGACGGTAATCTGTAATTTGTTTTTTTAACAGCGCTAAATTATCGTCGGCTTGACTGAAGTCATTTTTATCAAATAATTGCTGTAAACCTTGCAGTAAGGTGTCGGTTCTGGCTAATGCTTGTTCTACTTCTTCTTTAGTTGGGCCGAGTAATGCTTTATTGTTTAACGCGGTTTCAAACAAGGTTTTTGCTTGCTCAGTTAATGCGGGTTGACCGGTTTTACCGACATAACAAGCCAAACGCGTTATAGCGGCTTGTTTGCGGCTGTCAGCCATTTGCTGATCCAATAATGCCGATACCCCTCTAAAAATAATTAATGGGACATCAACCCAAGGTAACATGTACTTATCATCTAACTGGTCTGCCAAAATGGTCTGGTCAATATCGTCGATAATAATATTAAGATCTTGGCGAACAGGTAACAGAGTTTCTGTTTCCAGTGCTTTTAGTAAGGTTTTCTTACTGTTATTAAGCGTTTTAATGTACTTATCTTGTTGTGCTTTGGTAATACTGCTACACAGATTGTCGGCTTCTGAAATACCTATTGAGCTGGCCATTTCGGGTTGAAACTGGCTGGTTATCTGGATCTGTTTATTGGTGTATTGATTACTCACATCAACCCAAGTACTCGCAGAAGCAGTCATTGGAATTAACATCAGCAATGGGATAATTGTGGTGGGTTTTTTGCCTGACATCGACTAAATCCTTTTTATTTGGCCTTTATTTCGGCTTATTATTTTAGGCGATTACTATAACTGAATTTCAGCACCAATAGATAAACACCCAGTTAGCTATTCTGTAACGAATCGTTATCAATACTGAATTGTAAGCCGAGTGGCACGTCATCTCAATTTGCTTGCTTTATCGCAAGTTTGATGCACTTTTCATCAATACACTTAATCACCAAGGGTAGATATAGGTACATAGATTTTTGCGTGATAGAACACTTTTAATATGAAATGAAAATGCACTATTAATATTGAATAAAGAACTGAATGTTAACATGCATATCGAACGTCATATTTTTGATCGTTAAGGTATCTTTGCGTTAAATGATAAATTGATAACATCAGTTTTAATCAACATCACTTTTTAGGGAATAACACCATGTATATGATAGTTAAACACGCCCATCTGACAATAATTGCACTGACGTTTCTATTTTTCATCATCAATTTTGTGCTAACGATGAGAGGTTCAGACAAGGTAAATAACAAACTGCTTAAGGTCGGTCCACATGTTTTGTACACGCTATTTATCTGTAGTTTTATCTACCTTGTTGTGGTCAACCCACTAAACTTATATCCATTTGTAAACGGCTGGGCCTCTTCTAAATTAGGCGGCTTTGTCTTATATATAATGTCTATTACTTTGGCTCTTAAGTGGGCAAAGTCAACCTTGTGGCGTGTAGTGGGTTTACTGAGTGCCATATTTTGGCTGGTGATGAGTGCACGATTAGGGTTTGCTGATCATCTTAAATCAAAAGGTATTGTTGAAAATGCCAATGTTTATTTTGATTTAAGCCAGTCGATACTAACAACTATTGCTTAGGTCTGTGCTATAACAAGGAGCTGCACAACGAGTGGTGCAGCTCATCAATATTAGTCATCCTAAAACAGATCTTTAGAGCAACCTGGCCATTTTGACATGGGAGCTTTTTACCTAACGATAGGTGTTACCCGAAGGTCATTGAGTTTGTTGTTTTCTATATGGCTGATGATAAAACATTAATGTCTTACCCACACTTAACCTGTCTTTATCGGTCATATTATTCCAGCGAGTGATCTGCTCGACACTGACTTTATATACTCTGGCGATGCTCCAAAGTGTATCGCCATACTGAACTGTGTGGTTACCGTTAACGGCGGTTTCATCTTTAGGTGTTCGAACTGTATTTTCCATTGTGGGTTTATTAGATGAAACTTGAGCTGATTTCGCGGCGGCCAGTTCTACATCGAGTATTACTTGCGACGTTAAATGTGGCATGAAAAGTATTTGGCCTGCGATAATTTTATCGCCACTGATGTCATTCATTTCTTGAATTTTAGAGACGCTGATTTGATGACGTTTAGCAATAGAACTTATATTGTCACCTGCTTTTATCTGATATTTAAACCATTTAACTCTTTCACTAATGTCGGTGTCTTCAAGCGCTTTTTTAAACTGGTTTACTTTACTGACTGGCACAACCAATTGATGTGGTCCATCGGGTGATGTTGCCCAGCGGTTAAACCCCGGGTTTAACTTTTGCAGTCGAGTAATGGGTATATTCGCCAGGTCTGCTGCTACAGCGATATCAATTTGACTACCGACATCAATCACTTCAACGAGCGGTTTATTAGGAATTGATTGAAGGTTAATGCCATAGTGCTCGGAATGTTTTATGACATCTGCAATTGCCAGTAATTGCGGTACGTATTGCCTGGTTTCTTTGGGTAAAGGTAAAGACCAAAAGTCGGTACTTAAGCCTCTGGCTTCATTGTATCTAATAGCCTCTCGTAATCGCCCTTCACCCGCATTGTATGCTGCTAATGCGTACAACCAGTTGTCAGTTTTTTTATACAAGTATTCCAACATATCTAATGCTGCAGTTGTGGCTGCGGGCACATCTCTTCTGCCGTCATACCACCAATTCATTTCTAATCCGAAATGACTGGCCATGGGAGAAGTAAACTGCCATAAACCTGATGCATCGGCGCTGGAATAAGCAAGTGGATTAAAAGAGCTTTCAACCATAGGTAATAAAGCCAGTTCTATGGGTAAATCTCTATCGTTAAATTCTTCAACAATTAAATATAAAAATGGTTTCGCACGTTGTGAAATACGTTCTAGATGCTGTGGATTATTGATATACCATTGTCGATATTGATTAACTAACTGTTCATCTGGAATAGGGATATCCATCGAAAAGCGGATACGTTCCCACACATCACCACTATCTTGATATGGGCGACGGACTAAAGACTTAGGCACTTTTGATGATGTTGTATTATTAAGATTACGAGAGATTTTTTCTGTTTCGACATCTTTAACCGTCACGGTTTGGCATCCACTTAACAGGATAAAACCTGTAGCAATAACAAAAATTGATGTTCTCAATTAAAGATCGTCCTTGGCAATGGCGTCGATATTTATGTGATTCGATCGCAAAATTTTTAAACAAAAAGTCTGGCATTGTAATTGAGTTTCATTTTTCTAGCCATATGTTTAACAGCCTCATCTGTCTAAACGATATCAACAACAGATGAATACTGAATAAATCCGTCTTATAGAGAGGCGTTGATAATAGAAAACAAGATTGCGTTAATTAAGTATTACTCCTCTATCGCAGATTTACCTAAACTCGGTTGCCAAAAACAACGTCTTCTTTTAAGTCTAACCACATTCGCTGCTGAGTCATTACCTTGGTAAACATTTTGCTTTGTAAATAACCATTGAGCCACTGTCGCAGCTTTGGATAAGGAGACTGCAAATACCATTGCCGCTCTACCCTGGCAAACTGACGAACAAACGGCATTAATGCTAAATCTACCAGACTTGGTTTATCTGACATTAAATATTGGTGCTGGCAGAGCCGCATTTCAAGGTCTACGAGATAAGGTTCACACTTTTGTCTATCTTGAATAAGTGAAGTCTCATGATAACGTTTAGAACAGCGATATTGCTCTAAATGTCCTTTAAACTCAGTATCAAACCTTTCAATCATAACTAGCATTTCAGCTAAAGCATTGGGTGCTGATTTGTGGAGGTAGTCATTGGGATCGGTTTGCGAAAATGCCCACTGCATAATCGATAAACTTTCATCAATCACCGCGTTATCAAGTGTCACCAATACAGGCACAGTGCCTTTAGGCGATACAGCAAGCATTTCAGTAGGTTTGTCACTTAATACTAAATCGCGCAAATGAACCTGCTGACCAGAGGCATATATAGCTAATCTAGCGCGTATCGCGTAGGGACAATTTCTTAAAGAATAAATAATAGGTAGTGACATGAAAATATTTCATCAGTAATCCATTTAAAGAAAATACATTATATCACATTGCTAACTTAACTCTGATGCTCTTGATAGCTGTCACATTAAAGATTCTATAAAAAATTAGCATCTCTCATTATCTGTTATAAACCGCTATATATCTGACAATATAAAAACAAAGATTGAAAATAATGAATAGCAGATTAGCTTTGTGGCTGTGCTCACTACCAAGCTAATAAGGTACTAGCCGGTTAAGCATGAGCCTTATGCTTAGCCTTAAATTCATACATTCGACTGTCAGCTAAAGATAAACAATGATATACAGAATTGGCTTCTGAATTACATGCAATACCATAACTAATACCTGACTGCGGCCAACGCTTAACCACCCGTTTATTGATTTTATCCAGCAATTGTTTTGTGTCCAATTTCAGTGCGTCTATTTGATTGCTTTTATCAAATTCACATAACCAAATGAACTCATCGCCGCCAGTTCTAAACACTTGGCCTTTACCTGCTAATTCTTGTGTCATTAATTCTGCAACATAAGTGAGAAAAATATCCCCTTCTGCATGGCCTAATGTATCATTTAGCTTTTTTATACCATCACAATCAATGAAGACCACCAGATAGTTAGTTTCCAGATTCTCAAGTTGATCATTTAATAACAATCGATTACCCACTTTGGTCAACGCATCAAACCGCGATTGATACATGACTTTTTGAAATTCTTGTTGTTTTAACCTTAACCATTCAGATAAAGATAACAAAATACACACACAGTCTAGGGTTAACGCAATTAATACCACTAGTTCAGGTGAGCTGCTGTTGATGATTGCGAAATGTGAAAGCATATAAAAAATCAGCGACAAGCTATACAAAATATTACCGACTAAGAAGTATTTAGCTCTAAAATCATTTTTAGATAGCATACGGTAACCAACAAATAAGCTTAACCCAATCCACAGGGCTGCTAATAAATGTGAAGTATAAAATACCCAAGTAAAGGATAAAAACCACATAATGACACCCGCGCAAAATGCAAAATTGGCATACTTAACCAGTAGCGGGAAGTGGGGTATATTTGATTTATCAAAATTGAATAAATAAAAGGCAAAGTAGCTGGCACATCCTATTGCGAATGGAAAAACATACATGCCGCCATAGGTAGTATTAAACGTTAACATTGGGTACATACTTTGAATAAAGCCAGCCGCTAATGCCCAACCAACTGCATGTAAACCAATATAACCAAAACAGAATAAGGCTACCTTATGTCTGGTTTTTAAAAAAAGGATCAGTGCCATCATAGCTAGAGCTAGCATTACGGCGATCGCCCCGACGGTTAGTGAATTAACAACAAACCTTTGCGGTATAAATTGCGCTTCTGCCACTATCGTTAAATGGACAGGTGTTGGATAATGCGCTGCATTTAGATAAATCCATAACACACCCGATGTTGGTTCATTAAAGGATAATTTGAATGATTGACCATGCATGATAATGGCTGGTGGTTGATTATTAACCTGAGAAAAATCTGCAATCTGAGTTATTTGACCAGAGCCATCTTGCCAGTAAGCCCTGCCTTCATCAACAAAGTTTGCCACTGGCAACACGTACCAAACACCCGCATTACCTACAGCAATAGGTAACCTAGCTAACGCGCCACCACTGTGTCCAAGTAACGAGCTCACTGGTTTTGATGATTCAAGATAAATTTGATTTAATTGCTCTGTATTATCCTTGAGCCGCTGCGGTTCAATGATCCGCCAAATAGATTGATCTAATTGAGTTAGCTTGCCAGAGGGTAAGCTAACTGCATTTCCAGCAAATGAGATGAGGGAAATGGTCAGAAATAAACTAATATAAAATAGCAGAATCCGGTGCCTCATAATAAAGGATCCCTCTTTGTGAAAAGCTGAAAATGTAATTACATGACTTTATAATAAACTATGAACAAAAAACATTACCCCAGCGCCCAAAAAAATTGCAAAAAACATCTCGTAAGCCTCTATTTTAATGTAAATTATAAGCAAGTGAACACAATTATTATCTGCATTAGGGGCTAACCTGACATGAGACTAAATCATATGCTCTATTGTTAGCATAAACAGACAGGAGTCAATTGATGGTGTTGTAAGTAGATACCTTGCGTATATCAATTACGGTGTTATTATTTAATTGATGATGTCTAATCAAAAAAGGATAATATCCATAGATAATTCAAGTAGTAAACTAGAAAGCTTTGGCGAGTTACAGCAAACTCGTGTTATTGCTTTATTCTCCCTAGTTGGCATGTCAATTACCTTTGCCATGGCGCTCTTTGCTATTAACGATAATAATTTTATATTATTTCTAGCCTTAGGCCTATCTAGTGTCATTTACGCTGCAGCTTACTACCTTGTTAAACAAAAAAAACATGTTAAGTTAAGTTCGTACATTGTTATTTATTCACTTTATGTATTGATGTTTTACTTAGTTTACTCGGGCGGAGTTGCCTTAACTGGACCGCTGTGGATTTTTATTGTTCCTCCGGTGTCATTGTATATTCATGGTTTCAAGCGTGGCTTAATCAATATTTTTATTTTTATCGTAATCAGTTGTTTGATTATGTTTTGGCCACAAAATATTTATACCCACGCGGTTTACCCTACCGAGTTTAAACTTAGGCTATTGTATTCATTTTTAACCATCAGTTTTTTATCCGTCCTGTATGAATTTTCTAGAAATGAATTGTATAACAATGCGTTAGTTCTTAACGCTAAGTTACATCATCTTGCTCATTTTGATGAGCTGACCGGTTTACATAATCGCAGAAATGCTCAAGGCATATTAAATCAATACATCAGTGCTGCAGACGTTTCAGCGCCTTTTTCGGTATTATTATGCGACATCGATTATTTTAAGCAGGTTAATGATAAGTATGGTCACAATGCGGGGGATAAGCTATTAGTTGATATTGGAAAGGTATTTAATAATAACTTAAGAGATTTCGATTATGTCGCACGATGGGGCGGAGAAGAGTTTCTTTTTATATTGACCGATACTGATAAAATAAAGGCTTTTGATGTTGCAGAAAGGGTTCGTTGTGCAGTATCACAACACCTTTTTAGTCTGGACGAGGAAGATATCAGCGTAACAATTAGTATTGGTATAGAAGAATACCATTCTCAGTTAACCATAGATCAGTTAATTAATTACGCCGACAAGCATCTCTATGAAGCAAAAAGATTAGGCCGTAATCGCTCAATTCCAGTACCGAAATATTAAACAAGTATTAATCCTGTATGTAGTATTTAACGCAGTTTCTACCATCAGATTTTGCCAGGTAAAGCTGTTTATCCGCACGTGCAAGTAAGGTATCGGCATCATCACCCGTTTTGAAGTTTGAAATACCTATAGATACAGTAACGTGACCAAGATTTTGTTTAGTCTCTTTACCAATTGTTAGCTGTTTAGCAGATACTCGAGTTCTTAATTTCTCGGCGACAATCACGGCATCACTTATTTTGGTGTCTGGCAACATGATAATGAATTCTTCACCGCCATAACGAGCAACGAAATCTTCACCTTTAACAGCATTTTTCAAGGCTAAAGCGACATAAGCTAGCACCTTGTCACCTATCAAATGGCCATATGTATCATTAAAGGCTTTAAAATTATCGATATCGATCAGTAATAAGCAGCAGCCAGTTTGCGTTTCTTGAAAAGAGGTGAGTTGCTCTAATGCAAAAACTTCATAAGCACGACGATTATTTAATGAGGTTAACTCATCTGTCATTGCCACCTTACTTAAATTTTCCATTTCACCTTTTAAGTTAAGCAGTTCATCACCAAGTGTCACAAGATCAGATTTCATTCTATTATTATCAGCAACAACCTGCTCTACTTCTGCCACAATATTGAGTACTAAATCGGCCAACATTTCTGACGATGGGTTTTGTTGTAGTTGCTCACTAAACCCGGATAAATTCTCACCAAATGAGGCTGTACCTTCGGTCATTTGATCAATTTTATTAAATAAACTTTTAATTAGAATATGCGTTTCAATCTGAACATTTTCAATGATTTCAGGGCTACGTTCCTCAATGAAACGATTATAGAGACCCGAGGTAACGCTGGGAGTAAACACGACTCCATTGGCAATTAAGCCATCAATAGCTCTTTTTAAATTAAGATTCGATTCGGCAAAATACTCATACCAAATTGCATAATTTTCTGGGGTCACGGGAATGTTAAGAGCTGTCATTTTAGGTACGGCGAGTCTAAGAATATCTGCTGTTTGCTCTATATTTTGGTTATGCTGCATCATCTACGACTATCCTAATGACATTATGACTGGTGTTAATGACTATAATAATGTTATGTCACACTTGTTATAGAAAAACAATTGTTTACGTGTAAATAGGTGTTAATTTGTTACTGGTCGCATCTGTTATTTATATTATAAAGTTAAAGATTAAATTTAATTTTATTTTTAACGCTTTTGTTATCTCTGTGCGTTTACAATTATATGTTAGGTAAATATTTTGACGTCAAAGAGGTTTTTATGAATTATGTATTACCATTATCAGTTGTACTTTTATCAACTAGTCTGTCAATCTCAGCTAATGTGATGGCGACAAGTCCCGTTTATCAAGAGCAACTAAATACTCTGTCAGCTAAAACGGATGTGTATACCGCAAGTGATTATGTATCTTCAGAGCAAATTAAGATGTTTCCTAAGCCTGATGACAATATGAAACAGCATGTTATAACACTGCCTACGTTATCAAATGAAGACCAGTATATGCTTGAAATCCAGATTGGTCAGAATAAGTTAGTCGATTGTAATCGACATAAACTTATGGGTGAAATTGTGCCAAAAACGGTTGAAGGCTGGGGATATAATTACTTTCAGGTAGATAAAATAATGACTGGCCCAAGTACCATGATGATGTGCACTGAGCCTAAAACGACTCAGTTTGTGATGTTAGGAGAAAGTATAAAAGAGAATTATGATAGCCGTTTACCCAAAATATACTACTTACCACACGATGCACAGCTAAGATATCGCATTTGGCGCGCTGAAACAGCTTTTAGCTTTAGTGGCAACTAACTCTGTAATATATTGTATTTAAATAAGAATCAAGCTCGGTTGTTGTAATTTTTGGCGATACTAGTTTGTATTAACGTGTACTCGTTGCTATGTACTCATTAACAGATATTCGCTCACATTGGATATAATAGCCGAGCATTAAGATAGCGTATGTTAATGCCTATCAATTATTAATATCGTCTTACTCGAACAACTTGCATTGTTTCAACTTTGAAGCCCGCAACAGTCTGCTCTCGTGGATAATAAGTTAAATTCACTTTTTGACCCGCCAAGCTTTTAAATTTTTTATTACGACGATATTTGAAAGGAACATCAAAACCTTTAATCATTAAGGTTTGTAATACCCATTCACCCTGCTCTCGCTGAGTATGCGACTCAACCGTCACACCGTCACTGTGGATTAGGTTTGAATGTTTTTTGAGTAACTCATCACTGTCAGTAGTCATTTATCCTCCAAAGTGTTTACAACATTTACGATCTCTTGATAGCGCCATTCGCTTAATGCACCATATCCAGCAAGATTTTTAACTTTTAATCTGGCAAGAATGGGCACACTCATACCCGCAAGAAACTTTATTAACGTAGAATGAGTGATAGTGATATTTTTAACTTCAACCTGTTGTTTTAATTCAGTTATAAACTGAGAAAGTTGATTTTTATCAATTTTTTGGCTTGTTTGGGTAACAGGCAACTTTGCCACTTTACCGTCACACACACTGCAATGATGGCATTCAATTGGCGCGTTCATGTCATCAAAGTAACACGCTAAGTTTCGCGACAAACACTTACCTAGCTCGAAGAAACGGACTAACTGGGCAATACGCAGTATCTCTTTAGTCTCTTTATCTTTAAAATATGTATGCATTTGCGAAGCAATAGAAACCTCAACAATATCTGTCATATTAACATAAAATACTTGAGTCATTTTCTTTGTTTCTAAAATAATTAATTCTTGCTCGGCTAAGTACTCAAGCGCGGCCACAACTCTTGCTCTGGGCTCATTTGTGGCTTGATGTAATCCATCAAAATCAAGTTGGCCCCAGATTGTTTTGAACTGAGTATGGTCTAGTATTTTTTGTATAAAAGTGGCTCTAGATGGGTCAAAACGAGCCAGCAAAACCCGCTTATCAACTAAAAGTTGGTATTTGAAATCTGCAAAATAAGCAAACGTAGGTTGGATAACGCCTTGCAGTTCAAGTTGAACCAATAGAGTTTTCAAAGGCAATGTTTTAATATTACAGGCTTTGGATAATGCCAGCTCTTGCATTTCCCATTTGCCGGCTTCATCGGTTTCTGTTTTAATAATGTTGAGTAATTTTTCGATATCTTGCAAATCAGGCGTATCGGCGTAAACGAAATTTTCAATGGTATTTAAACCATCTAAATTGGCTAACGTGATACAGCTTGATGCTTGCCCATCTCTACCTGCACGACCTATTTCTTGACTGTAATTTTCGATTGATTTAGGTAAATCGTAATGAATGACAAAACGAATATCTGACTTATCTATGCCCATACCAAATGCAATAGTGGCTACAATGACTTGAATTTGGTTGCTCATAAACTGTTGCTGGATTGACTGCCTAGCTTGGGTATCCATACCAGCATGATAAGCCCGCGCATTGATACCATTGCTTACTAGCGAGCTGGCCACTTGTTCTGCGGTTTGTTGCAATGTCACATATACAATACCACTGCCAAATAAGGCTTGGATTTGGCAGGTTAATTGTTGTGTCTTATCCAGCTTAGCAACAGGCACGACCTGTAAGTTAAGGTTGTCTCGATAAAATCCAGTTTGAATGACATGCAAAGCTTCAATGCCAAATCGGTCACACATGTCCAGTTTAACTTTCTTGGTTGCTGTCGCGGTTAATAGCAGCACTTGTGGAATAGAAAACATTTGGCAAATTTGCGGTATTTTAAGGTAGTCAGGCCTAAAATTGTGCCCCCATTCTGAAATACAGTGAGCTTCATCTACCACAAGTTGAGAAATAGTCACTTGGGAGAGGAACTGCCTGAATCTTTCATTTTTAAACCGTTCAACCGACACCATCAATATTTTACATTCACCCTGCTTTACCGAGTGCATGACAGATTGAATATCTTGTTGATTAAGACTTGAATCAATACTTGCTGCGTTTATGACTTTTGATTTAAGAAAAATCAATTGGTCTTGTATTAAGGCAAGTAAAGGGGATATGACCAAAGTAAGATGGGGGAGATTAATTGCACTGAGTTGATAACAAAGTGACTTACCTGATCCCGTAGGAAATATTGCTAGCGTAGACTGTCCTTGTATAACCTGCTGTATAACCTCTAACTGACCGTCTCTGAAAGTATCAAAACCAAATTGTTGTTTTAACTGTTGATACAAATATGCTGCACTGTGGCGATCGGTCATCAATATATTCCTAACGTTATCATGCTATTTTTGTGCGGGAAGTTTCCTCGCAATATACTTATTGATCAGTTGAGTTAACTTATCTTCAAAAAACTCTTCAAGTTGGGATAAATCAGCGTCACAGGCTAAAACATATTTAGCTGCTTTATCTTTTGTTAATATTTTTCCCGCTAGGCTGTACTGTAGCTCATCTAAACTCTTATCAAATCTGGGGGTGAGCTGCCATTGGCAGATATCAGCATTGAGTGACTGTAATGCACGTTCTGCGATGGAGCAAAATATTTCAATATGATCAACGCCATCAGGCCCTAAGCAACCAGGTTCTAGCCGATACAGTATTACCATTTTGCTATTAACCATGCTTTGACCATGTTCAGTAACGTCATCACCCATGAGGAAATATCCTTAATATACCTGCATCAATTCAGTACTATAATCTTACTTGTTATTAATTTAGATCGCGAATAAATTAACATTGGTGACTATTTCGCTGCATGTACAGCATCAAGATACTGCTGTTGATAATCACTAATTGGCGTTAATGTGTCTTTTGCGCGTCGATTTCTACCCAGTAATGATGACTCAACAAACAAGTCGAACCATTTCTGAAGTACGTTACCATTTAAAGGCTCTCCAGCAGCTTCAAGCGCTAATGCTGCTACTTCAGCAGTGCCTAACTGAAAGTCATGACTGCCTTTTCGAAGTGCATAGGTTGCCAGTATCTCAGGAGAAAAAGACAACACGGGCATAGTTTGAAGATAAGTACTTTTACGATACATTTTTATGGCTTCACGCCAACTGCCATCAAGCAGCACTAATAAGGGACGCTTGCCCGCTAATTGCTGCGTGTCAACATGATTGATAACAGGCTGATGACTTTCAATGTACTGCTGAGGAAAAATTAAATAAGGCTGATAGATGGGGTTATCTAAGAGTGCCAACATTGCTTGAGGCGGATTTGTTCTGTCCCATAAAAAAGCATGAGTGTCTGGAATCAGATCGGCAATTAATCGACCAGAGTTAGTCGGCTTTAACACTTCATCATTATACATTACCAACAAAAAACTCACTGTCGATGTCAGTAACTGTCGTAAAGCACAGGTACAAAATTGCTCACCTAACAGACACAAGTCACAACGAACGAGCTTCTTTCCTCTGGCACCAAATGGCTTAGTTGAGAGTGACTTCCTATATAAATAGAGTTGATGAACAGCGTGCTGTGGCGCATTTGACTTGTCAGTCATAACTTTCACTTATGCAATGAAAAAATCACCACTTAGATAAGTGATGATTTTTAGATAATTAGCTGGCTATTATAAAATACGTTTTAGCAAAAAGTCTGCTTTTAATCGCCGTATTCGATTCATTATCTTTTGAACCGGCTGCGGGTAAGTACGTAATGCGTCTAATTGACTGTAGTGAAATAAGCGCTCTGTATATTGCAGAATATGGATTTGCTCATCAATAAACTGTTGCTTCCAGCTGCCGGATTCATCATGTAATAACAGGCCGTTTTCTAGATCTAATGCCCATGCCCTAGGGTTTAGATTAGAACCGGTTATCAAATGTTTTCTATCATCACAACTGATGCCTTTAAGATGATATGAGTTATGTTCATGCTTCCACAAGTGGATACTCAATAGCCCTGATTCAATGGCCCACTGCTGACGTTTGGCAAACTTGCGTAATGACTGCTCATACATATAAGGTAAGGCGCCAATGGTTGAGAAATCTTTTTCTGGTGGAATATAAAAATCATTGGCGGTTTTATCGCCAACAACAATATCCACTTTGACCCCCTCTTTTAGCTTCTTGTTAATGACTTTAGATAACGCTGCTGGCGGATTAAAATAGGGCGTACAAATGAAAAGGCGTTTTGATGCACTGTCAACCAAATCAATAATGACTTGATTTAACGTATTGTCTTTTTTTCCAAGTCCAACAAGTGGCGTGATTCTATTACCAATACGAGTAGATACATATTCATAGTGAGCTTGTGATAAACGGTTTTTAAAATTGCGAATATCATTTTTGTCACTAACTACTTCGGTTTCAGCTGGCTGTGTTAATGCTGTTACCGCAGGATCGTTAATAATGTAATCTTGGATCATAGTGCGCATACTTTGCGCAAGTTCAGCACTTTTAATCAGATGATATCGATCAAAACGATATTTATCACCTTGCTGCATATAAATATTATTAATACTTGCACCACTATAAATAACAGTGTCATCAATAATAAAGCCTTTTAAGTGCAACACGCCCATAAATTCACGTGATTTTACCGGAACCCCTAAAATATCAATTGGGTATTGTGCTGCAGCGATGGCTTTTCTATATAAGATATAGTTACCGCTATCACCTTTTTGGCCAATTAAACCTCTTCGAGCCCGATGATAGTCAACCAGCACTTTGACATCGAGTAAAGGGTTATTGGCTTTGGCTGTTAGTAAAGCCTGTAGCACTTCCCTACCTGCTTCGTCATCTTCAAGGTACAAAGCGGCAATATAAATTGATGTCTTAGCTGACGCGATTTGACTCATTAACGTTTGTTTAAAATTTTTGGGTGTTAATAACCAATTTAACGCATCAGGCGAT
This sequence comes from Shewanella glacialimarina, assembly GCF_020511155.1. NCBI lineage: Bacteria > Pseudomonadati > Pseudomonadota > Gammaproteobacteria > Alteromonadales > Shewanellaceae > Shewanella > Shewanella glacialimarina. The sequence goes on from NZ_CP041216.1 coordinate 2,248,164, forward strand.
AATGAAATTCCACCAAGCTTGTCCAGCAAGGCATCCTCCTTAAAATTGTGTACCATTACGATAGTAACTTTCACGCTCTAAAACATGAAAAATGACAACAATATCTTTAATTGATGATTGTACCGTTAATATGATATCGCGAACGGTGTACTCGACAGCATCTTGAATAAGTTTATCACGGGGAAACCAAGATATTTCGATCAACGCGAGTCCCAAAAATGGATTCGCACCACTAAATTGCTTTGATTCAATCCACTCTAATGAATAACTACTCTTTGCATTACCACAGAGTAAGGAAAGTTGTTCAAATAATGGTTGGCTGATCTGCTCCGCAACGTATTGGTTTACACCACGTATTGTAATGTGGGGCATATCGTTCATTCTCACTGTGAACAAGTAGGCATAGAAAGTACCGATTTAAAAACTATTGAGCAAGAAATTTCTGTTAAAACCCCTCATAGCTGTATTTTTAGTAGTTTAAATGTTCATTTTTATGGCGTAGAGTCCGAAATAATTGTAAATTTTTATTTTATACAAACCATTTTAAAACGCTTACAATTACCATAATTTACCTAGATTGATTACCTTAAGTTGCTGATACATGCGTTTACAAAGATTGTTAAACTTTTTCATTACCGCTTTAATGTTATTTTGCTTAGATAGCTCAGCACAGCAAGCATTAACTCATACGCAAATAGAACAAGGCATTGCTGAAGATCAACTTCATGTTGCTGCAATAATGAATTTGATCAAGCCTGAGTCATCACTCATAGCATTAAGTGTTTGGGATTTAGCTGATAATAGAAGCGTATTTCAACAAAATTCAAATGCATTGATGAACCCTGCCAGTATACAAAAATTACTAACGGCATTAGTCAGTGCAAAACAACTTGGCCAATCATTTCAATATAGAACTCAGCTTTTAAGCAATCAAAAACTCGATATCATAAATGGTATATTGAAAAATGAACTTTATGTTACTTTTTCTGGTGATCCAACTCTAAAGCAACGCCATTTAAACGCCTTGATTAATCAGTTAAAACAAGCGGGTGTTCACACTGTTAATGGCAACATACATCTTATTGGCCATCACCAAGATCAGCTTCAAGCACCCGGTTGGGTGTGGGATGATTTAGGTATTTGTTATGCTGCACCTATCTCCAGTTTCATTATTGATAAAAATTGTGTTTTCGCTAGGCTTAGCGCAAATGGTTACAACAAAAAGGCGACCTTAAAAGTCATGGGGAAAAGACCGATATATGTTGAAAATGAAGCCGTTTTCGCGCCATATCAGCCAAGTGCTATTCCATGCGATTTACAGTTAATAAGAAAAGACAGTAATCATTTTACTCTTAAAGGTTGTTACGCTGGAGCCAAATCTTTACCGTTAGCCATTGCAATTAACGAACCTCAAGGTTATGCCGTGAATGTTGTTAAAGCGATTCTTAAGCAACAAAAGATAAGGTTAACCGGCAAAGTTGTTGTTGATACAACACGGACAATATCAAATGATAATTTCCAGCCTATCGCTACGCATTTATCTGAACCATTGCCTAAGCTTATTGACGAGATGTTACTTAAATCAGATAACCTGATGGCTGAAGCTTTGTTACGAACAAGCGCCGAAGATTTTACACAACAGCCATTAAATTTTAAGCAGACAACACAAGCTTTAGTCGTCATGTTACAGGAATTGGATATTGAGCTTGAAATGGCAAACATTGCCGATGGCTCAGGACTTTCTCGCTATAATTTATTATCTGCAGAACATGTTATGGCAGTTTTAAAAGTCATTGCCACTCATCAGGATTACCAATATTTACTCAACAGTCTGCCTGTTGCCGGAATAAAAGGCACCTTAAAGTACAAGCGTTATTTTAATAAACCACCTTTAAAGCACAAAGTCATGGCAAAAACGGGCAGTATGTTAGGCGTGTCGAATTTAGCGGGTCAGTTTGAAGCATCTAATGGTAAAAGGTATCTGTTTGTGCTGTTCGAAAATGGTCTTAGTCCGAAAATCCAGCAACAACAAAAAGCCCCTTTTTCGGCTATTTTATTGCAGAACCTAATGGACATGCCTTTAGTTCATCTATCAAATTAGTGCATCTACTAAATTAGTACGTTTACCAAAATATCACTCTATTCAGTAGGGTAAAGTCAAATAACAGCCAACAAAAAAGCACCTTTCAGGTGCTTTTTAAAATTGGTGGTGTTACCTTTGTTAGTACATGATGACTTTGTTAAAACATTTCAGCCGGCATCTGCATAATAGACACATCACCATGATTAACCTGAGACAAATGGTAATCCACTTTAACCAGTAATTTATCCATATAAAAGTCAGCTAAATAGCGCTTTTGTTGGCTAAAGTCTTTATCAATGTGATGAGTAGACTTATCCGCCATAACTAACCAGAAATATCCATATAATGCATAACCAAATGCATCCAAATAATCGACCGCACTAGCATTAATCAATGCAGGATGAGCTACTTTATTATCGTTAATGTAGGCCGCTGTAACTAATAAAGCATTCAATCGTTCACTGACTGCAGCAATATGCTTTTCGGATACATGGGTAAGGGTTTGCAGAGTTTGAATTGATTCTTCAATAAATAATGTCAAAGCAACTAAATTATCTCCGGTCACTTTACGGCCTAAGAAATCAATGGCTTGAATACCATTTGTACCTTCGTAAATTTGAGCAATTCGAGTATCACGTACAAATTGTTCTATTCCCGTTTCACGAATATAACCATGACCACCAAAAACTTGCTGCGCCATAATAGTCGCATCAAGGCCTCTATCGGTTAAAAATGCTTTCGCAACAGGTGTTAATAATCCGACATACTGGCTGGCTTTGGCTTTTACATCGCCTTCGCCATATTTAGCCAAATCAAGTTGCTTGCCAGTCAATACCGATAAGGCGCGCCCAGCTTCTGTCATTGCACGAATCGTGAGTAACATACGACGCACGTCACCGTGCACAATAAGGGGATCTGACACGCCAGTTGGCTTAGTGCCTGCGGCTACGCCTTGCAAACGCTCTTTAGCATATTCACTGGCCATTTGATAAGCTGCTTGTGCGTTTCCTAGCCCTTGTATGCCAATCGCTAAGCGTTCATAGTTCATCATGGTAAACATACACACTAGGCCACGATCTGGCTCGCCTATCAAATAACCAATGGCATTATCATAATTCATCACACAAGTCGCTGAGGCTTTCAGCCCCATCTTATGTTCAATTGAACCAACAGTTACGCCATTAGCCTCGCCTAAGCTTCCATCTTGACTAACTTTGATTTTAGGCACTAAAAATAATGAAATGCCTTTAGAATCTGGCAGCTTTGCTAACACTAGGTGAATAACGTTCTCAGTTAAATCCTGATCGCCGCCCGTGATAAAGATTTTATTACCTGTGATGGCATAACTGCCATCCTCTTGTGGTACAGCCTTAGTACGAATACCCCGTAAATCAGACCCTGCATGCGGCTCTGTCATATCCATGGCACCAGCCCATTGACCAGAGTATAAATTAGGTAAGTAGGTTTGTTTTAACTCATCACTAGCATGGGCATTGATACACAGTGCTGCGCCAGCCGTTAGAGAGCTATAGAGAACAAATGAATTACAAGCACTGTAGCCCATTTCGTCGACCAGAATACCTAGCATTTTAGGCATACCCATGCCGCCAAATTCGGCATCACCACAAAGACCTACCCAGCCGCCTGCAGAAAATTGATTGTATACTTCTTTAAATCCATCGGGAGTAATAATTTTATCACCATGATGGACGACGCCTTGTTCGTCACCACTTCGATTTATAGGGTGAAGTAAGTCACGACTGATCTTGTTGGCTTCATCAAGAATAGCAACTGCAGTGTCCATATCAACCATGTCAGCTAATTCTGGTAATTGTTGCCAGGTATTTGTGGCATCAAATACGTCTTCTAACAAAAATTTCATGTCCTTTAGGGGCGCTTGGTATGGGTTCATATCAGTCTCTCAAACGAATAATTAAAACAGGTGTTTAAATTTATATAATTTACCCGCTGAATACAAGTGCAAACTGGCTGATTTGCGATATTGCGTTAAAATTATACTACTGAATATATTTACGAATGCTTAACCGTTTTAGGCCATTTTTAAGTTAGAATACCTGCAATTGTTAACGATGTAGATGTAATGATGCCCCTGCAAAAATTTTATGACTCTCTTGAACAAGTGACTATAATTGGTAATGCTGATGGCGATTGGCTGCCATCAGCTAGTGGTGTGTCGATCACCTTTAATGCTACGCAACATAAAGACACTATTACTATTTGTAACGGTCCTTATGCCGGTGTAGACGAAGCATTTACAGTAGAAAGAAGTCATAACGATGCTATTTTTGTGCAAATATTAACCACAGTTGCTGACAGCCTAGTAAAAAGAATTGATTGTTGGCCGTCGTCTGGGCTTGTTACTGCAGTAATTTCTGCGATGATCTCTAAAACTGTTTACTTAACTCGCATGTCATTATTGCCTTCATTGGCAAGAAGCGTAACCATGGGGGAAACAGAAACTTTACCCTGTATGGTTCATAATTGGCTTGGTGAGAGGCGTATTGCATTAGGGATAGCACTCACTCATCCTCATCTGCATTGGCCCGAACTTTATGTGAAACCCAAATTTAACTCATCAATTGCTACCCAAAAGGGATTTAATCCAATTTCAGCATTATTGGGTGAGCATAATGATATGCAGACCCCGGCTTTAAAATGCCAAGTAACGCTACCTGATGACTATGTTGAGCAGCTGCAAATACTGAAACAAATAGCGAGTTTAGACGCACACTTCTGGCTTGAAGCAGCTAACATAAATAACCTACTTAAATGTGAAAAACTATTTTATAATCAAACACCTGAAAATGGATTGTCCAATTGGTTTTTGATGGATTTTAATGCATCTCAGCATCTAGATGATATTCGCCATCATCTAGCATATTGCCAACAAATTTTGGCATTTAAAGCATTAAGGGTATAAAAAAAGCCTCAATCAATTGAGGCTTTTTTTATGTTGCAGTAATTATTTACCACATCAGATCATCAGGAATAGCATAATTAGCATATGGGTCATCTGCATCAGCAACTTGTGCGACTGCATCTTGTGCGCTTGAATCCCATAAGTACCCGCACCATTGAGGCACTAATAAATTAACTCTCATCGCCAATTTATGGGGGACTAAATAGCTTTTATCTTCATAACGAATAATACCCAATGAGCCATTTAATAATTGACCTTGAATTTTGTCATTAATATAGACAGAAAAAATCTTTTTTTCTAAGGTGTAGTTAAATTTAATCTCTGCATCTTTTGGAATAGAGATGGCAAATTTTATGAACTCAGAGATTAGACCTTTCACTTGGCCTTTTTCTGTTGCTTCATTAAAGCGTTGTTCATTCAACTGCTTATCTTTTTTAGCTTGAAGCTGTTTTTGCTCTGCTATTTGTTGCTTTAATACCGCGCTACCGTCATCAACGTTGGCTTTCTTATCGCGACGCTTCTGTGTTTTCGCATTTTTAACGCTTTGTTTGCTAGTTAAACCCGCTTTGAGTAATTGATCTTGTAATGCATTTGCCATGGTAGAACCCTTAATTATAATCCGTGTTTTGCTGCCAAACTGCCTAATTCGGTCATTGCGATACTCGCGCCCCCAAGTGACCAGCCACCGTCCACTGGCAACACGACGCCTGTGATATAAGAAGCCATATCGGAAGCTAAAAATAATGCGGCATTGGCAATATCTTGTTTCTGGCCATTACGTTGTAATGGCACACTAGAAGCGACTTTTTGTTGTAATGCTTCACTGGGAGCCAGTCTATTAAAACCTTCCGTACCCTCAATTGGTCCAGGCACGATTGAATTTATCCTGACTCCCTCTATCCCCCACTCTAAAGCTAAAGTTCGCGTTAACATATCGACCCCTGCTTTAGCAGCGCAAACGTGAACCTGCAAAGGCATGGCGATATAGGCTTGAGGTGCTGAAATTTGGATAATAGAAGCTTTGGGGCGTTTCAGTAAAAGATAAGCTTGTTTAAGCACTTGAAAACTGCCAATAAGATCAATATCAATAACTGACTTGAAGCCATTATTAGACAGTTTAGCTGCACTGGCAGGAAAATTACCTGCCGCGCCACTCACTAATACATCGATATGACCATAGGTTTGTGCAATAGTTGCAAACCCTATCGCTAAAGCGTTTTCATCTCGTACATCAAAACAGACGCCGATGTGTGTGCCACTTGGGTTTGCTTGCTTTAATAATTCAACAGCTGAGTTCACTTTGTCTGCTTTTCGACTGGCGACGGCTACATTGGCGCCAGCTTGGGCGAAACAGATGGCAACGTGTAAATTGATCCCAGAAGTGCCACCGACAACAACAACATTTTGACTTGTATAATCAAACATATTTTATCCTTAATGCGTTCAGCAAGTGAGCTACAAAATTAGCGATACTATTAGACTTGTAAAGATTGATGTATTGCCGTCAGCGCTGCGAGAGGATCTGCAGCCTGGGTAATAGGGCGACCTATTACTAAGTAATCAGAACCTGCGATAATAGCTTGTGGTGGCGTCATAATCCGATGTTGGTCGCCTGCATCACTTCCTACAGGGCGTATGCCAGGGGTAATTAAATTAAAATCTTGACCAAAAGTCGATTTCAATAATTTTGCTTCCTGGGCCGAGCACACTACACCGTCTAAACCAGCTTGATGTGTTAGCTTAGCTAAACGTAACACATGTTCAAATGCTGGTACGTTAATACCAAGCAAGACTAAGTCTTCATCAGACATTGAAGTTAGTACAGTAACCGCAATTAATAATGGTGCATCTTTACCATATTTGTCTATGGATTGTTTTGCCGCTTGCATCATGGCTAAGCCGCCACTGGCGTGCACATTGGTCATCCAAACGCCCAGATCAGCTGCGGCACTAACAGCTTTAGCCACAGTATTGGGAATATCATGAAATTTAAGGTCTAAAAACAAATCAAATTTACGCTGATGAATATCGTTGACAAGTGCTGGCCCAAACAAAGTGAACATTTCTTTGCCGATTTTTAACCGGCATAAAGCAGGATCAAGTTTATCAATAAGCGTTAAGGCTTCAGCTTTGTTGTTATAATCTAAAGCCACAACAATAGGTTTATCAGTCATACTTTCTCCAACGTTTACAATCAATTTTTTGAATTTTTATTTGCGCTAAAACCCAATGAGAACAAAAATCTATTCACCATCAAGCCCTTTTATTCGCTTAATGCTGCCCCAATGCTTACAAGAAGGACAATGCCAATACAAGGCATGCGCAGGAAAACCACACTCACGGCAGCGGTAGCCAGGTCGAAATTTAATTTGTTGTTCTACTAATTTTTCAAGCATAGATAAACTTTGTTTAGCTTTACCATCTTCAGCTTGCTTAATATGTAGCTTCATTAAGTGCTGAAAACCTTTCATGGTGGGATGTCGATATAAATTATCTAACATCATAGCTTCAGCTGAATCACTATTATTTTTTGCAATCTGATGCTCTGCCAATGCAATAGCAACACTCGCACCCGCGCCTTGTTTTAATGCCAGACTCAAAAGTTGCTCATAACCTTCGCTGTCCGATGACTGGCGGTAAACTTGTTTGGCAATGTTAATACTGTCGGGGAACAGTGCTATATCAGCATCAATTAATTGAAGTAACGAATCCTTACATTCTTTTATCTGATCACTATCGAGATAAATATTCGCTAATCCAAGCCATGCACGCCCACAACTGACGTCCTGCTTGATGGCTAATTGAAGTTTTTTAATTTTGACGAGCATGTCTGTAGCTTGATCAGCAAGCTGACAGTAGAAATGTGCGGTGGTAACTTTAAACACTTGTTGACGCTTTTTAGGCAGTTTTTTTGTCACATCAATGGCATTTTGCCATTCCTTAGTGACCTGATAGATTGAAATAAGCTGAGATTCGGCCTCTTCACTGTGATCATCTTGATTGACAAGATTAAGAAAGATTTCTTCTGCCCTATCGTAAAATCCGGCAGCCATATAATCTTTACCTAACTCCATCATAGCGATATCACGTTGTTCAGCGGTCAAGTTTGGTCTAGCGATAAGATTTTGATGAATACGAATAGAGCGGTCAACCTCACCCCGTTTTCGAAATAATGAACCTAATGAAAGATGAGTATCTATTGTTTCATCATCAACATCTAGCATACTAATAAATAGATCAACGGCTTTATCTGACTCATTAGAAAGTAAAAAATTCAAGCCAGTAAAATAATCACGGCTTAATTTTTTACTTTTTTGACTATCGCGCTGCAGAATACTTCTGCGCCCCATGTACCAGCCGTAACCGGCTGCGATAGGCAATAATAAGAACAAAATTTCAAGCATAGTTAGCTAACGGTATCCGCATTAAGTTGCTCTGTTGTCCGTTTAGTCGGTATAGCCGTAATGTGACCAAGTCTGCTTAGACTTTTATTGGCTTTACGCAGTGCCAACTTCATTTTCATGATATAAAAACTGGCTAATATCCAACTCAACATAAAACCCGATAAAAAAACCACAGCCAAAACAACCGGCAAACGATATTGCCCTTCTGCGATAAAATAACTCAATGTCACTATCTGCTCATTTTTAGCACCAAACAATAATGCCAAAATAAACAACAACCCAACAATAATGATTGCAAAAAAAGACTTCACGGGATTCTCCATCAGAACAAAGCAATGTAATGATTATCTAAGATATTTAAGGCGCTGACCAGCTTTGACTTTCAATAGGTACAAAAAAGCCTCCAATTGGAGGCTTTTTATTCAAGCGTTAATCATTGATTAACCGCATCGACACGTTCGCGCAGTTCTTTGCCTGGCTTAAAGTGCGGTACATATTTGCCATCCAATTCAACTGAGGTACCAGTTTTAGGATTACGGCCAACACGTGGTGCACGATAATGAAGCGAGAAACTACCAAATCCACGGATTTCTATACGATCCCCGCTTTCTAATGTTGTCGCCATTTGGTCCAACATTTCTTTTATGGCAGCTTCAACCTCTTTCGCCGACAGTTGCGACTGCCTAGTGGCGAGTTTTTCGATAAGTTCAGATTTTGTCATCTTAGTTATTTCCTATTTCCAAGCCAAACACAGTCGCCTAATGGGGAGGCTCTCTCCCCATACAACAGGCGATTTTCGATTACTTACGAGCAGCTTTAAACGCTTCAGCCATTGCATTGCTGATAACCGCGTCATCTTGCTTGTTCAAAGTAGCGATAGCTTCTTTCTGTTCAGCTTCATCTTTCGCTTTGATAGATAAGCTGATAGAACGATTCTTACGATCTACGCCCATGAACTTAGCTTCGATAGCATCACCTACTGAGTATACAGTAGATGCATCTTCAATGCGCTCAGCAGAAATGTCAGCAACACGGATATAACCTTCAACAGTATCAGCTAGTTCAACTGTAACACCTTTAGCATCAACAGCAGCAACGGTACCGTGTACTACGGTGCCTTTCTTCTTGTCAGCTAAATATGCATTGAATGGATCATCTTCAGTTTGCTTAACACCTAGGCTGATACGTTCACGTTCTGGGTCTACTGAAAGAACCACTGCATGGATTTCGTCGCCTTTCTTGTACTCAGACACTGCATCTTCGCCAGTACCGTTCCAAGAAATATCAGATAAGTGAACAAGACCATCGATTCCACCGTCAAGACCGATAAAGATACCGAAGTCAGTGATTGACTTGATCTTACCAGATACTTTGTCGCCTTTGTTAAACTTAGTTGCGAAGTCATCCCATGGGTTAACTTTACACTGTTTAAGGCCAAGAGAAATACGACGACGTTCTTCATCGATGTCTAATACTAACACTTCAACTTCATCACCTAAGTTAACAACTTTAGATGGGTGAATGTTTTTGTTAGTCCAATCCATTTCAGAAACGTGAACTAAACCTTCAACGCCTTCTTCGATTTCCACGAAACAGCCGTAGTCAGTTAAGTTAGTTACGCGACCAGTAAGACGTGTGCTTTCTGGGTAACGCTTGCTGATTTCTAACCATGGATCTTCGCCAAGTTGCTTAAGACCTAGTGACACACGAGTGCGTTCACGATCGTACTTAAGTACTTTAACGTTGATTTCGTCACCAACATTAACGATTTCAGATGGGTGCTTAACACGTTTCCACGCCATATCAGTGATATGTAATAGACCGTCAACACCACCTAAATCTACGAATGCACCGTAGTCAGTAAGGTTCTTAACGATACCTTTAACTGCTTGGCCTTCTTGTAGATTTTCAAGAAGTGCATCACGCTCAGCACTGCTTTCTGATTCGATAACAGCACGACGAGAAACAACAACGTTGTTGCGCTTCTGATCAAGCTTGATAACTTTGAATTCTAATTCTTTGTACTCTAAGTGAGCGGTGTCGCGAACTGGGCGCACGTCAACTAGAGAACCTGGTAAGAAGGCACGGATACCGTTTAATTCAACAGTGAAACCACCTTTAACTTTACCATTGATGATACCGATTACAGTTTCAGCATCTTCGTACGCTTTTTCTAGAACGATCCAAGCTTCATGACGCTTAGCTTTTTCGCGAGACAGTTGAGTCTCACCGAAGCCATCTTCAACAGAGTCAAGCGCAACATCAACTTCATCGCCAACTTGAATTTCTAAAACGCCTTGTGCGTTTTTGAATTCGTCAGCATTGATTGGGCTTTCAGACTTAAGGCCTGCGTCAACAAGTACCATACCGTTTTCGATGGCAACAACGGTACCACGAACGATAGAACCTGGACGAAACTCCAGAGTTAGAAGGGATTGTTCAAATAGATCAGCAAAAGATTCAGTCATGTTTTTGGGTTACTTTATGTAATAAACCACCATCCATCCTAGATGTGGAGTCTAGTAATATAATCCACGTCATCCATAACGCGAATACCTACAGCTAGTTTAGCTTAAATAACTAATAAAGTTACTATTTATCTTAACTAGTCTGTAATTTTTTTATTTACGTGCTCTAACACTAGAGCCAGTACACCTTCAATTGAAATGCCACTAGTGTCTATCACTAAGGCATCTTCTGCTGGCACTAACGGAGAAGCTGAACGATTGATATCACGTTCATCCCGCTCGATAATTTCAGCTAAAAGGCGGTCGATTTTAACATCGAAGCCTTTGTCCTGCAACTGATTAAAGCGTCTTTCAGCACGCTCTTGGGCAGAAGCCGTTAGGAATATCTTGGCTGGGGCTTGGGGGAACACGACGGTTCCCATATCTCTGCCGTCAGCAACTAAACCTGGCGTGGCAGAAAAAGCACGTTGGCGACGTAATAATGCTTCGCGTACACGCGGTAATGCTGCGACCTTAGAAGCCGCATCTGAACATTCTTGACTGCGGATGGTTGTCGTCACATCCTCGCCTTCAAGTACCACTTTAATAGCATTACTGTCTGCGTGAGTCAGAAACTGCACATCTAAATGAGCAGCCATTAACGTTAATGCTTCTTCGTTACTTAATTCTATATGATGGTGAATAGCCGCAAGTGCTAGTACGCGATATATTGCGCCGCTATCTAATAGATGCCAACCTAAATGTTTGGATAATAATTGGCAAATAGTCCCTTTTCCTGCACCGCTTGGACCGTCCACAGTCACTATTGGAGCCCGTTCAGTCATAAATTCCTCCGAAAAACATCATCCCTGAATATAAAAAAGGGTTTAGCCAAAAATAAGCGGCAGCATTGTATAACAATTTTCAATAAAAAGCCGTTGCTAAGATAAAATTAACTCAGAAGTGTGTATTAATAGAGCTTTTCTGCTCTATTAACACCATACCCAAGAATTGAATTTTAGGGGTTTAATCTATTTTAACAATCAGTTAAACGTTTAAACTCACTAAAAAAGGTAGGAAATGTTTTTGAGGTGCAATCGGGATCATTAATTGTGATCCCGCAGTCTGCAAATGCCAATAATGAAAAACACATCGCCATACGGTGATCATTATAGGTATCAATTGCTGCAGTATTAATATTTTCCGGTGGGGTAATTGTGATGTAATCATAGCCTTCATCAACTATCGCCCCTACTTTGCGCAGTTCTGTCGCCATTGCTGCTAAGCGATCAGTTTCTTTTATTCGCCAGTTATAAATATTGCGCAATGAAGTGGTTCCTTTGGCAAATAGAGCCGCTGTCGCAATGGTCATTGCCGCATCTGGAATATGGTTCATATCCATATCGATGGCGGTTAATGTTGATTTTCTGGCGATAATATAATCATCACCCCACTCAATATTAGCCCCCATCGCCGCCAATGCATCAGCAAATTGGACATCACCTTGAATACTTAACTTACCTACTCCTGTGACTTTAACTTCACCGCCTTGAATCGCACCAGCAGCTAAAAAGTAAGAAGCCGATGAAGCATCTCCTTCAACTAACACTTTGCCCGGTGAAATATATTGCTGCCCTGTTAGGATTTCAAAACGCTGATAATTATGGTTAATCACTTCAACGCCAAACTGTTTCATTAATGCGATAGTGATATCAATATAAGGTTTTGAAACTAATTCACCTTTAATAATGATATTAACGCTATCTTTGGCCAACGGTGCAACCATAAGTAGTGCAGTTAAAAATTGACTAGATAAATCACCCGCAATTTCGACATTACCCCCATTTAACCCCGTAGCATTAACGGTTAATGGTGGAAAGCCAGGGTTTTTAAGGTAACTAATTTTGGCGCCAAGTTGTTGTAATGCATTAACTAAATCACCTATAGGACGTTCTTCCATTCTGGGCTCACCCGTTAAAGTGAACTCACCTTGGCCTAACGTTAAAGCCGCGCAAAGTGGCCGCATGGCGGTACCTGCATTACCGAGAAAAAGCGTTTGAGGTTTTTCGCTGTTTAATGTTCCTGCCAGCCCTTTAACTTTACAAACAGTATTATTTTCACTGAGATCAAATTCAACTCCAAGCTGTTTCAAAGACGCTAACATGTAGCGTATGTCATCAGAGTCGAGTAAGTTGGTCAGTGTTGTCGTGCCCTTAGCTAATGTGGCAAGCAACAATGCTCTGTTCGAAATGCTTTTGGAGCCAGGAATATTTATTTCGCCATTCATGTTAGCGATAGGCTCTAAATGCAGTTGCTTCATTTGCTTTCTTCTTATATAAATTGATTAAAATTTCGTTAACCAGGTTTCAAACATCCCTTATTCTATCGTTAAAAAATAGATTAAGTGGAACAAATTAATTACGACATAAATATGACACAAACCACAATTAAGACACTTATTTGCTTACGCACTGTGACTAATTGTTGTGTGTTGATTTAGCGTATAACCTCAACCATGCTCATTATCTTTATCAAATAAGACATAGCTCGTAATGGGTAACCATTACAGCAGAATAGTTTCAAAAATAACAGAATTATTTATTTGTCAGCATAAGTTTCCAACTGAAAAATACTCAACTAGAAATTAAAAGCCATTGTTTAGATTAATGACTTTAACTATCTGTTTAAAGCACGTTATCCTAGGAGCAATTCGCTAAGTATGCGCGATAATTTAAAATAGTATAAGTAAACAGCGCTAATAAAAGGTATCCACATGTTTGAATTATTAACAGCCTTACCAGCCGATCCTATTTTAGGATTATTAACCCAATACCGTGCAGATAATCACGCTAACAAAGTCGATTTAGGTGTAGGTGTTTATAAAGACCCTAAAGGTCACACGCCAATTCTAGATTGTGTCAAAGTTGCTGAGCAGCGTCGTACCGACACTGAAGATACTAAGGTGTATATTGGCCCTACAGGTTCGCCTTTATTTAATCAGTTAATGACTGAACTCGCTTTTGGTAAAAGCCACCCAGCTCTTCTAGCTAACCGTATTAGAACGGTTTCAACTCCTGGCGGCACTGGCGCGCTGCGTGTTGCTGCCGATTTCATTAAACGCTGTCGCCCTAATGCAGTATTATGGGTAAGCGATCCAACATGGGCCAACCATACTGGTTTATTTGAAGCCGCGGGGATCACAGTTAAAACCTATCCTTATTATGATTACGACACAAAATCATTAAAATTTGAACAAATGATTGCCGCGTTGAAACAGATCTCAAAAGATGATGTTGTGCTATTACATGCTTGCTGTCATAACCCAAGTGGTATGGATTTAACCACAACGCAATGGGATGAAGTCATCAAGGTGACTGCGCACCAAGGTTTTACACCACTAATTGATATGGCTTACCAAGGTTTTGGTGACGGTGTAGACGAAGATGCCTACGGCGTAAAGGAAATGGCCAAAGCAGTTGAGAACATGATTTTATGTAGTTCCTGTTCAAAAAACTTTGGCCTGTACCGAGAGCGCATCGGTGCATGTTCAATTATTGGTAAAGATGCCGCTCAATCTGATGTGGCCTTTTCCGTATTACTGTATGTTGTTCGTTGCATTTACTCTATGCCGCCAGCACATGGCGCAGCTATTGTTGAAACCATATTGGGTGATGAAACACTAAAACAGCAGTGGCTTGATGAATTGGCTGTGATGCGTAATCGCATTAATGGCAATCGTGCAATGTTAGTTAACAAGTTAATTGAACAGGGTGTTAGCCAGGATTTCAGTTTCATTGCGGCACAAAAAGGCATGTTCTCTTTCTTAGGGATCAGCCCTACCCAAGTTGAAACACTTAAATCTCAGCACAGTATTTATATGGTCGGTTCTAGCCGGATAAGTATTGCTGGGATCAGCGAGTCAAATGTAGACTATCTGGCTAAATCAATTGCAACAATATTATAATTGGTTAGCCATTATTGGTTTAATCATTGTGTTGTTAATAGTTCATTTAACGGTTAATCAACTGATGAAACGTAACTAGCTATTTAGTATGTTGTAATAGATTAAAATTAAAAAGGGCTGATAATTCAGCCCTTTTTGCTATGAAAAAATTTGATTAACTGTGCTTCTTTGCGAACGCATGCATAAAGTCTACTAGTTTTTGTACACCTTCTAGTGGCATGGCATTATATAAACTCGCTCGCATACCACCAACTATACGATGGCCTTTTAATGCCACTAAACCTGCGTTTTCTGCGTCAGCTAAAAACTCAGCATCAAGTGCACTATCAGCTAGTTGAAAAGTCACATTCATTCTTGATCGATTATCAATAGCAACGCCATTTTTATAAAACGCTAACTCATCAATACAGGCATAAAGTAGCGCAGCTTTTTGCTTATTTATACTTTCAATTACCGCAACACCACCCACACCTTTTAACCATTTGAACACTTCTGCCGCTAAATACCAGGCAAACGTAGGCGGGGTATTAAACATTGAATCATTATCTTTGGTGATAGTGTAATCCATCACCGATGATTGCACTAAGGTTGGCATTGCTAACATATCATCACGCACTATCACTATCGACAAACCCGACGGACCAATATTTTTTTGCGCGCCAGCATAAATAAGACCAAATTGGCTTACATCAATGTCATGGGACATGATAGTTGATGATAAGTCAGCAACCACAGGCCATGGGCTATTTAATGTGTCAAATATTTCAATACCATCAACGGTTTCATTAGCACAGTAATGTACAAAGCGATAATCTTTATCCATGCTGATTAAATCGGGAAGGCATACTTGATGTAAACCATTTATCGTTTCGACTATATTGATTTCATCAATTTGTGACTCGCCAGCAATGCGTTTAGCTTCTTTTACCGCTGAACTTGACCATTGGCCCGAAGTTAAATACAAAGCTCGGCCATTATCGCCTAAAAAGTTTGTCACTACATTGGTAAACTGACCTCGACCACCACCATGCATAAATAGCACATGGTAATTTTGTGGAATGTTCATGAGTTCGCGAAGATTTTTTTCTGCTTCTTGTGTTAAGGCAATAAACTCTTTACTGCGATGACTTATCTCCATCACGGAGACCCCTAGCCCATTCCAATCAATTAATTCCTGTTGTGCTTTTTGCATTACCGGTTGCGGTAACATCGCAGGACCTGCACAGAAATTATAAATTGTGCTCACAGACAACTCCTTCACTCTACTAATGATGATAGATTTTTATGTTCAATGTCAGTAATACTAAGGACTTTATCAACCGTTGAATAGCGCTTTTTTGCATGTTTTTGATGAAAATTTTTCCGTAAAACAAAACGAGCGCCAAAAGGCGCTCGTTTTCAATTAATCAACACTGACAATATTATGATTGCTCGTCTGACTCATCTTTAACTTCAGTATCACTATCTACTTCAACTGTATCCACATCCGTGGTTGCTTCATCTGCTTCTGCAATAGGATCAACAATGATTGGGTTGCCGTCTTCATCTAATTCGTCATCAGATTGAATTTCTTCGATACGTTGCAAACCGACCACTTTCTCGTCTTCTGCTGTACGAATAATCGTGACACCTTGCGTGTTACGACCAATGACTGATACGCCTTCAGCTGGAGTTCTTACTAAAGTACCTTTGTCGCTTATCAACATTATTTCGTCAAAAGCACCAACTTGAACAGCGCCAACAACAGCACCATTTCGATCGCTGACTTTAATAGAAACCACACCTTTAGTGCCACGACTCTTAGCTGGGTATTCACTCAGTTCAGTGCGCTTACCGTAACCGTTTTCCGTTACAGTTAAGATAGCACCATCACCTTTTGGCACAATTAGGGATACCACGCGTTGGCCATCTTCTAACTTAATACCGCGAACACCTGTTGCTGTTCGGCCCATAGGACGTAGTGCAATGACTTCTTCGCCGGTTTCGGCGTCAATTTTCACTTCACCCGTTTCAGAGTCGCGTGCTTTTTCATTAAAGCGAACCACTTTACCGGTATTAGAGAACAACATGATGTCATCACTACCTTCAGTGATATCAACACCAATAAGCTGATCGCCCTCTTTCAAGTTAACGGCAATAATACCGTTCGCACGTGGATTACTGTAAGCAGTAAGTGCAGTTTTCTTAACGGTACCGTGCGCGGTAGCCATGATGATATATTTGTCATCAGCATATTCGCGAACCGGTAATATGGCGGTAATGTGTTCACCTTCAGATAAAGGTAATAAGTTAATAATTGGACGGCCACGCGCAGTACGGCTAGCCAATGGCAATTGATACACTTTAAGCCAGTACATTTTACCAAAGTCAGAGAAGCAGAGAATAGTATCGTGGGTATTAGCCACTAGTAGCTTCTCAACAAAATCTTCATCTTTTACTTTAGTTGCCGCTTTACCTTTACCACCACGACGTTGTGCTTGGTAGTCAGAAAGAGGTTGATACTTGGCATAACCTAAATGTGATAAGGTCACAACAACATCTTCTTCGTTGATCAAGTCTTCAAGACTCATATCAATTTCATTAGCGTTAATAATTGTGCGACGTTCATCACCGTATTGCTCAAGTATTTCTTCTAACTCTTCTTTGATGACTTCCATCAAACGCTCAGGACTGCTTAAAATCAGCAACAAAGCGGCAATAACAATTAATAACTCTTCATATTCAGCAAGAATTTTGTCATGTTCAAGACCGGTTAAACGGTGTAAACGTAACTCAAGAATAGCCTGTGCTTGTTGCTCAGTTAAATAGTAAGCCCCATCACGAATACCGTATTCAGGTTCTAACCATTCTGGACGAGCAGCATCATCACCCGCTTTTTCTAACATGCCTTGTACGTGACCTAATTCCCAACCTTGAGCAACAAGCTTGGCTTTCGCTTCCGCTGGTGTTGGTGAGGCTTTAATTAAGGCAATAATCGGGTCGATGTTAGCCAGTGCTATAGCCAGAGCTTCAAGAATATGAGCACGTTCACGGGCTTTTCTTAATTCAAATACTGTACGGCGGGTAACCACTTCACGGCGGTGAAGAATAAAGCACTCAAGCATTTCTTTAAGGTTAAATAACTTAGGTTGGCCATTTGTTAGCGCGACCATGTTAATACCAAACGAACATTGCATCTGAGTTTGAGCATAAAGGTTATTAAGAACAACCTCGCCCACTTCACCACGTTTTATCTCAATAACAATACGCATACCGTCTTTATCAGACTCGTCACGTAAACCACTGATGCCTTCGATTTTTTTATCTTTAACAAGCTCAGCAATTTTTTCAATTAAACGTGCTTTGTTAACTTGATATGGAATTTCATGAACAATAATACGTTCGCGACCATTCTCATCGGTCTCAACATCAGCCTTTGAGCGCATAATTGCGCGACCACGGCCAGTGTTATAAGCATCAATAATGCCTTTTCTGCCGTTAATCGATGCTGCTGTAGGAAAATCAGGACCAGGGATATATTCCATTAGCTGCTCAATTGATAAGCTAGGCTCTTCAATTAAGGCTAAACACCCTTTAACAACTTCGTTTAAGTTATGCGGAGGAATATTGGTTGCCATACCCACAGCAATACCTGATGAACCGTTAATAAGTAGGTTCGGTACTCTAGTTGGTAATACTGCTGGAATAAATTCTGTGCCGTCGTAGTTAGGTACAAAATCGACCGTTTCTTTCTCTAAATCAGCCAATAAAGAATGGGCTAATTTCTGCATACGAATTTCGGTATAACGCATCGCAGCCGCTGAATCACCGTCAACCGAACCAAAATTACCTTGGCCGTCTACTAAGGTGTAGCGTAATGAGAATGGCTGTGCCATACGAACAATAGTGTCATAAACAGCGGTGTCACCATGTGGGTGATATTTACCGATTACGTCACCGACAACACGAGCGGATTTTTTATAAGGTTTGTTCCAGTCGTTTTTAAGTTCGCTCATTGCAAACAAGACACGGCGATGTACAGGCTTTAGGCCGTCACGCACGTCAGGCAATGCACGACCAACAATTACGCTCATAGCGTAATCTAGATACGAATTTTTGAGTTCGTCTTCAATATTAATTGGCGAAATAGATGAAGCCAGATCAGTCATAAACTGCGCGTTCCCCTGAAATTGAGCTGACGATTTTTAATCTATAATATCGTCAAGCTTTAAAACGTGATTTGGCATTCTAACACAGATATTTAATGTCGCCAGAGCAAACCTAAACCAAATTGACTTTAGTGTTAATAAAAAGGCTAACTTACTCATTTACCAGTAACTTAGTACTCTAGCAAGTCCGGATTTAATGGTTTAAGAATGTTTATTTTGAGTAACAAATAAACAATGTAACCGATAGGTTGTTTAAATAACCACCTGAACATAGCAAAAGTTGACTGGGATCATCAGCATTGGCGTATTTTAGCCCTATTAAAAACTGCATCAATGGATATAATGTCATCCATAATGCATAACGATATCTAGGTAAATCATGTCTACTGAAACTGCTGCGAATAAAAATGTCGACCCCGATGAGATTGCTAAATTTGAAGCAATGGCACAAACCTGGTGGGATCCAAATGGCTCCTTTAAACCGTTACATCTGCTTAATCCATTACGTTTAAATTATATCGATCAAACAGCACAGGGCATTTTTGGTAAAAAAGTGCTCGATATTGGTTGTGGCGGCGGAATTTTATCTGAAAGTATGGCTAAAATCGGCGCCCATGTAGATGGCTTAGATATGGGTAATGAACCTCTTGAAGTGGCTCGTTTACATGCATTAGAAACTGGTGTAACACTCAATTACATCAAATGCACCGCTGAAGAGCACAGAGATACACATCAAGCTTATTATGATGTGGTGACCTGTATGGAAATGTTAGAACATGTCCCTGACCCGCTATCTGTCATCCAAGCATGCTGTGACATGGTGAAACCAGATGGCTATGTGTTTTTCTCAACCATTAATCGTAATTGGATGTCTTATTTAACTGCGATTGTCGGTGCAGAGTACCTACTTAAGATGCTGCCAGTAGGCACCCATGATCACAGTAAGTTTATTCGACCTTCTGAATTAATTAATCTTGTCGATAAAACAGACTTATTGTGCAAAGACGCATTGGGCATAGCCTATAACCCACTATCTGGTGTGTTTAAATACACGAACAGTGTTGATGTTAATTACATGATTGCTACACAAAAAGTCGATTAGCATTGTTTGCTACCGCTTAGGAGTCTGCGTGTTAAAGCCCTTGATTAAAGGTGTATTATTCGATTTAGACGGCACACTTGCCGATACTGCGCCAGATTTGGTCTATGCACTGAACCTTGGCATGGCTGATGGGGGTTATGCTGCATGCAGTCTTGAAAAAGTGAAGCATGCTGCCACTCATGGTAGTTTGGCGCTGGTTAAGGCTGCACTGCCTGATATTAGCGATGATGAGCAAAAACAGATCCAACAAGCATTATTGCATCACTACCAGCTCATCAATGGTGACAAAAGCATTCTATTTGATAACCTTGCAGAGTTATTGAATCATTTTGATGATAACGGTACTCCCTATGGTATTGTGACAAACAAGCATGCTCGCTTTGCCCGTCCTTTGGTTCACAAACTCGGCTTGATATCGCGAATTAAAACTCTTATCAGTGGTGATAGTACTTTGCACCCTAAACC
Source organism: Shewanella glacialimarina (assembly GCF_020511155.1). Lineage (NCBI taxonomy): Bacteria > Pseudomonadati > Pseudomonadota > Gammaproteobacteria > Alteromonadales > Shewanellaceae > Shewanella > Shewanella glacialimarina. The sequence continues at coordinate 2,268,718 of NZ_CP041216.1, forward strand.
TCATCGCGCACCTATGCTACTTGCCGCGCAGCAGATGAACATCAGTCCTGAATCGATTATTTATATAGGAGATGCTGAACGTGACCTTATCGCGGCTCAAAATGCCAATATGATTGGCGGTATAGCGCATTGGGGTTATTTATCGCTCCAAGACAAACCTGACACTTGGCCTGGACAACTTCATTTTAAAACCACACAGTGTTTACATGACTATTTTGTATTGGACCGTCAACTTACTTAATATTATCGATATAAACGGTGTTGCTAAACGTCTATTAAGCCAACTCAAACAATCAATCAAAGATCAATCTAAAAATCAGCTAATAGAATCGATCGCTGATATTTTTAGCGATCAAATTCTTTTAAAATTACGGACAATTATTCTACAGCCCACAGAAAAGCTATATAAATTTGGGGTGTAGGGTTAGCTTTTACTAACTGTTGCGATTATCCTCAACTTATCCACAAGATGTTCTAGAAATTGTGGCTTGCAAAAACCCTCCAACCTCACTATCTTGTATGTTAGATTTTAAAAAACACCATATCTTGTGTGTCAAATACAATCACAGACACTAATGAGTTGTTTAAAATAACTCATTTAATTAAGCTGAACGGGTGACTTAGCGTGCTAAAATGTCTCAATCCGTCGTATTTAATGCTTCAGCATGATTGTTTTTACATGAAAACGTAAACGTGGTTAGACACGATCGCTTTTGGTATTAAGCGCTCAATCACAATAACAGATATAATCAAGGCCTCTCTGCAATGAATAGCAATATGACTGTCACTAAACGCTGTGGCGAACGTGAAAATATCGATTTAGACAAAATCCATCGCGTTATTACTTGGGCAACCAAGGGATTAAAAAACGTATCTGTATCTGAAGTTGAACTCAGATCGCATCTGCAATTTTTTGATGGTATTCCAACAGAAGCGATTCATGAAACGATCATCAAAGCTGCGGCAGATCTTATTTCCCCTGAATCACCCGATTATCAGTTTGTGGCAGCACGCTTAGCGGTATTCCATTTACGTAAAAAAGCATTTGGTCAGTTCGAACCGCCTAAATTATATGACCATGTCACCAGACTGGTTGAAATGGGCAAATATGATATGCATATTTTGGCTGATTACAGCCGCGAAGAGTTAGACATCTTAGATACTTATGTTGACCATTGGCGCGACATGAACTTCTCTTATGCCGCGGTTAAGCAACTAGAGGGTAAGTATCTAGTTCAAAATCGTGTCACCCACGAAGTATATGAAAGTGCTCAGTTCCTTTATATATTAGTTGCTGCGTGTTTGTTTTCAAAGTACCCCAAAGACACTCGTTTACAGTTTGTCAAAGACTTCTATGATGCCACATCAAACTTCAAGATTTCTTTACCGACACCGATTATGGCAGGGGTGCGCACACCGACACGCCAATTCAGCTCATGTGTATTGATTGAGTGTGACGATAGCTTAGATTCTATTAATGCAACCGCCTCATCAATTGTGAAATATGTCAGTCAACGTGCTGGTATTGGTATTAATGCTGGTCGTATTCGCGCCTTAGGCAGTCCTATTCGTGGCGGTGAAGCTTTCCATACTGGTTGTTTACCTTTTTACAAGTATTTTCAAACCGCGGTTAAGTCGTGCTCACAAGGCGGCGTTCGTGGCGGAGCGGCAACACTGTTTTACCCAATATGGCATTTAGAAGTTGAATCTTTACTGGTTCTGAAAAATAACCGCGGTGTTGATGATAACCGTGTTCGCCATCTAGATTATGGTGTTCAGTTAAACAAGTTAATGTATCAACGCTTGATTAAAGGCGAATACATCAGCCTGTTTAGCCCATCTGATGTTCCGGGTTTATATGATGCATTTTTTGAGGATCAAGTTGAGTTTGAACGTTTATATGTTCAGTATGAGCAAGATCCTGCTGTGCGTAAAAAGCAAATCAAAGCGGTTGAGCTATTCTCGTTAATGATGCAAGAACGCGCTTCTACAGGCCGTATCTATATTCAAAACGTGGATCATTGTAATACCCACAGTCCATTTGACTCAAAAGTCGCGCCAATCAAGCAGTCTAATTTGTGTTTAGAAATCGCCCTGCCGACTAAGCCATTAAAGAACATTGATGATCCTAATGGTGAAATTGCACTTTGTACCTTATCTGCACTGAATTTAGGCACAATCAAGAATCTAGAAGAATTAGAACCGCTAGCTGAGCTTGCAGTTCGTGCGTTAGATAACTTACTGGATTATCAAGATTACCCGATCATTTCGGCGCAGTTAGGCTCAATGAATCGTCGTACTTTGGGTATAGGTGTCATCAATTACGCCAATTACCTTGCTAAAAATGGTAAACGTTATTCCGATGGTTCAGCCAATAATTTAACCCATCGAACATTTGAAGCGATTCAATTTTATCTATTAAAAGCCTCAATGAAGCTTGCCCAAGAGAAAGGCGCCTGTCCGTTATTTAACGAGACAACCTATTCGAAAGGCATTCTACCCATTGATACTTACAAGCGTGACTTAGATAAAATTTGTGATGAGCCACTGCATTTAGACTGGGAAGGTTTACGTACCGATATTTTGCAATATGGGTTACGTAACTCAACGTTATCGGCATTGATGCCGTCTGAAACCTCGTCGCAAATATCTAACGCCACTAATGGTATTGAGCCGCCACGTGGTCTTATTAGTGTCAAGGCCAGTAAAGACGGTCAATTGAAACAAGTTGTACCCGATTTTGACACATTGAAAGATCAATACGAGTTATTATGGAACATGCCAAATAACGACGGGTATTTACAACTTGTCGGCATTATGCAGAAGTTTGTTGATCAGGCGATATCTGCCAACACTAATTACGATCCAATGAAGTTCCAAAGTCGTAAAGTACCTATGCAAACGCTATTAAAAGATTTGCTAACGGCTTACAAGCTGGGTGTAAAGACATTGTATTACCACAACACCCGTGACGGTGCGTCGGATCAACAAGATGAGATAATATCCATCGAAAAAGAAGACGATGATTGTGCCGGTGGTGCGTGTAAGATATAAACCTCTGGTTTATTGATATCACTTAATTAAGAAATTAAATGCGGGGAGCACTCCTCGCTTTTTTGGGAAAAGAAGCATGGCTTATTCAACATTTTGTCAAACACCTAATGATGCGACTCAAGAACCTATGTTCTTTGGTCAACCCGTTAATGTGGCGCGATATGACCAACAAAAATACGAGATTTTCGAAAAATTAATCGAAAAGCAGTTAAGTTTCTTTTGGCGACCAGAAGAAGTAGATGTCAGCCGTGACAAAATTGACTTTGCCAGCCTTCCTGATCATGAAAAGCATATTTTCCTGTCAAACCTTAAATACCAAACCTTACTTGATTCGATTCAAGGCCGCTCACCTAACGTGGCTCTTTTGCCGTTAGTGTCACTGCCAGAACTCGAAACCTGGATTGAAACCTGGTCTTTTTCAGAAACGATCCACTCTCGCTCATATACTCATATTATTCGTAATATCGTGAACAACCCATCAGTGGTGTTTGATGATATTGTTGAAAATGAGCAGATTTTGAAACGTGCTGGTGATATTGCTAAGTACTATGATGATTTGATCTACCTCACCCAAGTTAATAATTTACACGGTGAAGGTACTCATTTAATTAATGGTCAAGAAGTAACGGTTAACTCCCGTATTCTTAAGAAGACCTTGTATCTTTGTATGATGTCAGTCAACGCATTGGAAGCAATTCGTTTTTATGTCAGTTTTGCTTGTTCATTTGCCTTTGCTGAACGTCGCTTAATGGAAGGTAATGCCAAAATCATTCGCTTAATTGCACGTGATGAAGCACTTCACTTAAATGGTACCCAACATATTTTAAGTTTAATGCAAGGTGGTAAAGATGATCCTGAGATGGCTGAAATTGCCATTGAGTGTTATTCAGAAGCATATGACTTATTCCACAAAGCAGCTGAACAAGAAAAAGAGTGGGCTAAATACTTATTTAAAGACGGCTCAATGATCGGCTTAAATGAACAAATTCTTTGTCAATATGTTGAGTACATTACCAACCAACGTATGAAAGCGGTAAACTTACCCTTACCTTACGAAGAATTATCTAATCCACTCCCTTGGATGAAGAACTGGTTAGAAAGTGATGCTGTGCAGGTTGCGCCCCAAGAAGTTGAAGTATCATCTTATCTTGTTGGGCAAATTGACTCGGCTGTCGATGGCGATGAGTTTTTAGATTTTGACTTATAAACATTTTTTCATTACAGCGCCGATTGTTAGCTTAAAGGGACAACCGGCAATCTTGTTCGACGGTAAGCAAGCAACATTGCTTGAGGCGCTTGAGGACAAGAAAGTAAAAGTTTTTTCAGAGTGCCGTAATGGATTTTGCGGCGCCTGTAAAACAAAAGTCATTTCTGGTGAGGTCACTTATATCAAGCAACCGTTGGCAGAACTTGAGCAAGATGAATGCCTACCCTGTTGCTGTATTCCAAAAACTGATTTAAATCTTTCATTGTCGAAGGACGATAGTGAACAGGTTAGTGCAAGCAAAGCAAATCCTACCCAGTCAATGACAAATAAATCACAACAAGGAGTTGAAATGGCTTTTCTCCTAGATGATGCAATACTTGGTAGGAGTTAACATCAAATAAAATCACTGCATTAAAATCACAAAACTTCATTTAATCAATGATTTAGCTGAAATAATAAATTTACAATGATTTATATCAAGTTTTAGATGAATTATATCGACACAAGATATCTAGATTCGTTTTTGTTAGAACATACCCTTTACGATAATGTATGAAATAGATAGTACTACCAGCACTATGAACTTCTCCATCGTTCACCCTTTTGTCTTCACATCAAAAAGTAACCATTTACCAAGGTAAAACTTGACCATTTGCATGTTTAAACACCCCTGTTTGGCTTAGATCAAGTTGACTAATTAGCTTTATTAGTCGGCTGGCGGATTCTGTTGCTGAAATATCGCCATTATGATTAACCATATCTGTTTGCACATATCCTGGATGGTAAATACCCACAGCGATATGTCTATCTGCCAAATCAATACTCAGTGACATAGCGGCAGCATTTAACGCCGCTTTAGACATGCGATAACCATAGCGCCCACCGGAACCATTGTCTGCAATAGATCCCATTTTTGAGGTGATCATCGCCACTTTACTTCCATGACTTAATTGATCTTGTAAAGTATTTACAATTAGCAGTGGTGCCAGCGCATTTATTTCAAACTGTTCTCTAATGCTACTGATATTTAAATCAAACAGACTTTCATCACGTAATATACCTGCGTTACATATCAATATATCAATATTAATACCTTGTAAGCCGTTTGCCATCGCTGTGATACCTGCAGAGGTTGCGACATCCACACCGGTAATAACATTGACCGATAACGCAGCTAACTTATCGGATGATTGACGGCATAATGCATATACATTAAAACCTAAATCTTTAAAACCCTGTGCAAACGCTAAACCTATGCCGCGGTTTGCGCCAGTTATGACCACATTTTTACTCATTAAATTTTCCTATTATTGTTGGTTGACGTTATTGGTGGCTCAGCAGATTGTTGTCTAACTCACTCCTTAACCAGAGTAGAGGTTAAATCTCTATCTAGTTTACACAAAAGTGCTGGTTAGCATAGCAAGATATTAATGAGTAAAGTAATGTTAAATCAGGTTATTATTTTATAGAGACTTTCTGTTAACTCTAGTACCTTAACGACTGTATGTTTAAACCTATTACTAATATTAATGCATAAGGACACAGGGCTATGTCATCATTGTCAAACACATCATCTAAAGCATTAGCTAGCCTAACTCTTCCTAATGATATTAAAGCCCATGAAAATATATGGCATCAACGTATACTCGGTGAAGACAAGCAACGTAGAAACGATCACCGCAGCCCTTTTCAGCGAGACAGAGCCCGTATACTCCACTCGGCTGCTTTTAGGCGTCTACAGGCAAAAACCCAAGTGTTGGGTATTGGTATGAACGATTTTTACCGAACTCGCCTTACCCATTCACTTGAAGTGTCTCAAATTGGAACAGGTATTGCTGCACAACTAAGACGTAAGTATCCAAATCTTAAATATTTACTTAATTCAATGAGCTTAATTGAATCACTGTGTCTAGCACATGATATTGGTCATCCACCTTTTGGCCATGGTGGCGAAGTGGCATTACATTATATGATGCGTGATCACGGTGGTTTTGAAGGCAATGGTCAAACATTTAGAATATTAACCCGACTTGAACCTTACACGCCTGATACTGGTATGAATTTAACCCGCAGAACCCTCTTAGGTGTACTGAAGTATCCTGCGCCCTACTCTCAGTTAAGAATTGATACCCATCAAGCCGAGGTTAAGCACCATCGCCAGTTAAAACCATCACAATGGCCGCCAGTTAAAGGCGTTTTTGATGACGATAAACCTATACTCGATTGGGTACTGTCTAGCTTGACCGGACATGATCAGCAATTATTTCTGTCCAGTGAGCAAAGCCATATTCATCCTGACTATCCTCACTTAAAAACAAAATTTAAGTCACTTGATTGCTCTATTATGGAATTAGCGGATGACATAGCGTATGCGATACATGATCTTGAAGATGCCATCGTCATGGGTATTGTCAGTCCCAGCCAATGGCAACAAGATGTAATGGGTCAACTGCAAGGCATTGAAGATAGCTGGCTTAAAAATGAGTTTTGTAACATTGGCGATAAGCTATTTTCCCACCAACATCATTTACGAAAAGATGCTATAGGCACACTCGTCAATGCATTTGTCACCGCAATAAACATTCACACTAAACCTGAATTTGATGAACATTTATTAAAGTATAATGCTGAATTAGAAAGAGATTTTGCGATAGCTTTAAATGTCTTAAAACAGTTTGTGTTTAAATTTGTTATACGCAAACCTGAAATTCAAATGCTCGAGTACAAAGGCCAACAAATCGTAATGGAGTTATTTGAAGCGTTTGCATCCGATCCCGAACGATTACTGCCTTTAAATACCGGTGAACGTTGGACTAGAGCAGCCCAAGAGGATAACAATCCGATGAGGGTGATGGCGGATTATATATCCGGAATGACTGATGGGTTCGCAGCCAGATTACATCAACAATTATTTGGTGGCCAAGCTTCAGGTATTTTAGATCTCAGTCGTGAGCCTTAATAATATTTGCGTATCGCTAAAAGTCACAGCCCTATACGCTAACCTTTTAACTTTAGCGTATAGGGCGATAAATACTTTTATGGGTATGGCTAGGCCTTAATGCAATGATGATTACAACACTCAGCGGCCTAGAAAATAGGATAAATATGGCTATAGCTCAATCTGCTTATACTATAGGGTGTTTTTGTTGACCCCAAGATTTGACAAAATAACGTAATGGTATTTGTGAGACTAAAATGCCCATCAGCATTAATCCACACCCGAGTAATGCCCTAGCATCTAAGGTTTCACCAAGAATAACAATACCACCAATTGCAGCAAACACAGTCTCTAAACTGAGAATAATGGCAACATGCGCTGGATGGGCATTTTTTTGTGCGACAACTTGTAAGGTATAACCCACGCCAACTGAAATAATTCCAGAATACGCTAGCGCAGCCCAGGCTAATCCAATATTTTCAACCACAGTCGTTTCAATCATCATCGACACAATAATACTTAACAAACCACAGAAAATAAATTGTAAATGCGACAACAATATCGGTGAGTGTTTTTTGGCAAAGTGGTCGATGATCAGGATATGTATCGCCCAAAACACAGCACCAATTAATTGCAATAAGTCACCATAGCCGATGCTCATGTCATCTTTTATGCTTAAAAAATATAATCCCACTACAGCAATTGCACAGCCTATCCATGTATTAACACCGGTTTGATGCTTAAGAATAAGACCAAGTACAGGCACTATTACAATATATAACCCTGTGATAAAACCAGCATTAGCTGCGGATGTATACTGTAACCCCACTTGTTGCAATGACGCGGCAATGAACAATACTGAACCAGCACTAATTGACGCTATCAAAAGTGATTTCTTTTGGCCAACTAGTAAGGTTTTTTTATTGGCGAAATACCAGATCAATGGCAATAAACTGAGAGCGCCAATAAAAAATCGTAAACTATTGAACATAAAGGGAGCTAAATGATCCATCCCCAAAGATTGCGCAACAAAACCAAAGCCCCAAACAGCTGCTGTTAACAATAATAATAAATTAGCAATCACAGTTATTTCACCGAAAAAAGAAAACAAGATTACTCAAGTTGTTAACTGACTACAAGATAGCCTGTTAATTTATCCTTTTAACATAAAAAACAGATAAAGCTTTTTAATCTACACAAGCTAGGTTAGCCTAATTATTAACACGGTTGGAAAGCCATTTTATTGATAAGCTTCATCGGAATTAATCACTCACCATGCAATTAAATGAATTTTTGATCCGTTTTCAACTGCAAGCTCTTTCAGCCAATAACATTACCTCTGCACCAGCACATTATCCTGGCAGAGAAGCCGCTGTGCTTATTCCTATTCAGCAGATTGGCGGTGAGCTATATCTCATCTTAACTAAGCGCGCTATGCATCTTCGCCACCATCCTGGCCAAATTAGTTTTCCAGGCGGAAAATTTGAGCAAAGTGATAGTAATGCAATTGATACCGCACTTCGTGAAGCACAAGAAGAGATTGGTTTGCTAAGAACCAACGTCGATGTAATTGGCTCGTTTCCACCCCACAAAACATTTACCGGATTTGAAATCACGCCAATCGTTGGCATTATCAAACAACCCTTTGAACTAACAATTGATCCTGGTGAAGTGGCCAGCTGTTTTAGGGTGCCACTTAATTACTTTAAACAAACGAATAATCGTCATTTAGGCCAACACTGGCGCAAAGGCAAGTGCTATCAAGTGCACTATATGCCGTTTGAGGATAAATTTATTTGGGGCGTGACGGCTGCGATGATTGACTTATTGTGTCGACATATTGACAACTATGGCTTAATCAAATAACAAAGCGAATATATAAGCCAGCAGATAAGGACACTAATAACAACAAGGGAATATTAAACCAAACTCCCATTCGAGTAGTCGTTTTTGCGTAAAAATTAACCAGCAAGTTGAGTAAACTTACACCCGCACACCACCAAATAATGTATTCTAATTTAACCGTTAAAGCGGCATCCCAATCAAAACGTACCTCAACACCTTGTGATAAGAAGTAACCTACCGCACGGTCGGGCCTTGCCTCACCGTAAATAAGTAATGCATAGATGGCCAAACTCCACCCTAACAAAGATAATATGGTTAATATGACTTGTAATACACCTAACCGCGACATGCTATTTCCTTAGCGACTATAAAAAACCATTAATTCAAACTAAATCTAATTCAAACTAAATCTGAGAAGCTAAATAACTTATATTCAGCGACAAACAGAAATATACGTTAATTTCAGCCAGTATTTAAACCTGTGAATTAACACTATCACAATAATATCCCTAGAATAGCGTTTTCAGCTTGAGAAAAGCCACCATAAAGGTAAGATAAAGACAAAATTACTTACTATTTTAATGTTGGAGAATAAAGCAACAATGAGCATTGCATCTGTCGCTTCTGTATTTAAAGGTGAACACGTCGTTGGTTCGCAAGTCACTGTACGTGGCTGGGTGAGAACTCGTCGCGATTCAAAAGCGGGTATCTCTTTCTTGGCCGTGTATGACGGCTCATGTTTTGACCCAATTCAAGGCGTCGTGCCAAACAGCCTAGCCAATTACAATGACGATGTATTGAAATTGACTGCTGGCTGTTCGGTCGTAATGACCGGTGAAGTGGTAGCCTCTCCTGGTGCGGGCCAAGCATTTGAATTACAAGTATCTGAAGTGTTAGTTACAGGTTTTGTCGATGACCCTGATACTTACCCTATGTCAGCTAAACGTCACTCGATTGAGCATTTACGTGAGCTTGCACATCTTCGTCCTCGCACCAATATTATTGGTGCAGTTGCTCGTGTACGTAACTGTTTATCGCAAGCTATCCATCGTTTCTACAATGAAGAAGGCTTTATCTGGGTATCTACCCCGCTAATTACCGCATCTGATTGTGAAGGCGCAGGGGAGATGTTCCGCGTGTCGACATTAGACATGGAAAATCTACCTCGCACCGCTGAGGGTAAAGTTGATTACGATAAAGATTTTTTCGGTAAAGAATCATTTTTAACCGTATCAGGTCAACTAAATGCTGAAACTTATGCTTGTGCACTGTCTAAAGTGTATACCTTTGGCCCAACTTTTCGTGCAGAAAACTCAAATACGACTCGCCACCTTGCCGAATTCTGGATGGTTGAACCTGAAGTAGCATTTGCTACCTTAGATGATGCTGCTGAACTAGCTGAAAAAATGCTTAAATTTGCATTTAAAGCTGTACTTGAAGAGCGCATGGACGACTTGAATTTCTTTAATGAGCGAGTTGATAAAACCGTTATTGAACGTTTACAGTCATTTGTTAACAGCGATTTCGCCCAAGTCGATTACACCGATGCTGTTGAAATTCTTAAAAACTGCGGTAAACAGTTTGAGTTCGATGTGGAATGGGGTATCGATTTACAGTCTGAGCACGAACGTTACTTAGCTGAAGAACACTTTAAAGCACCAGTTGTAGTGAAAAACTACCCTAAAGACATTAAAGCTTTCTACATGCGCTTAAACGATGACGGTAAGACAGTTGCCGCAATGGACGTTTTAGCACCAGGAATTGGTGAGATCATCGGTGGCGCACAACGTGAAGAGCGTTTAGACGTACTTGATGCTCGCTTAGCTGAAATGGAGCTAAGCCAAGAAGATTACTGGTGGTATCGTGACTTACGCCGTTATGGCACCGTACCCCATGCAGGTTTTGGTTTAGGCTTTGAGCGTTTAGTGTCATATGTGACTGGTGTTAACAACATTCGTGATGTTATCCCATTCCCTCGGGCGCCACGTTCAGCAAGTTTCTAACACTTATTGGTCATAAAAAACGCGCTGTTATAGCGCGTTTTTTTATGTCTTGAATTTATTTAGCTCAGTTTGTTAATGCTAAGATGTTAAAATTAACTGATCTCTTAATTGCTTAACCTCATCACGAATGGCGGCGGCCTGTTCAAACTCGAGATTTTTTGCATGTTCATGCATCTGTTTTTCAAGTTGATCAATTTGATGGCTTAAATCAGCAATGCTGGCATATTGAGTATGCGGCTCAGCCACTTTATCATATTGACTGTTTTTATTAGCTCGCTTACCTTGCTTGCTGTCCCCCATATCCATAACATCTGTGATGTTTTTAACCACACCTCTTGGAATAATCCCATTTATTTCATTATGCAGTCGCTGCTTCTCACGGCGTCTATCCGTCTCGCCCATAGCTTTAGCCATTGAGTTGGTGATCCTGTCTGCATATAAGATTACTTTACCGTTAATATTGCGAGCGGCGCGGCCGATGGTTTGGATCAATGAACGCTCTGAACGTAAAAAACCTTCTTTATCAGCATCTAGAATACACACTAGCGACACTTCAGGTAAATCTAGACCTTCGCGTAATAAGTTAATGCCAACCAGTACATCAAAATGCCCCAAACGGAGATCGCGAATAATTTCCATTCGCTCGACAGTGTCAATGTCTGAGTGTAAATAGCGAACTTTAACCCCATGTTCATCCAAATAGTCGGTTAAGTCTTCACTCATTTTTTTGGTTAACGTGGTCACTAATATACGTTCATTAACCGCCACTCTTTTATGAATTTCAGATAATAAATCATCAACTTGTATGCCAACAGGTCTCACTTCAATGACAGGATCGAGTAAACCCGTTGGCCTAACAACCTGTTCAGCAATTTCACCTTCACTTTTATCCAACTCATATTGAGTGGGGGTCGCCGAAACAAAAATGGTTTGAGGCATCAAGCTTTCAAATTCTTCAAACTTTAATGGCCGATTGTCTAATGCCGAAGGCAGTCGAAACCCATAATCGACTAAATTAGTTTTACGACTTCGGTCGCCCTTATACATAGCACCGATTTGTGGCACGGTGACATGTGACTCATCAATGATAAGCAAACCGTCTGCAGGTAAATAATCCAATAGTGTTGGCGGCCCTTCTCCTGGAGCCCTACCAGATAGGTATCGTGAATAATTTTCAATGCCAGAGCAATATCCAAGCTCCACCATCATCTCAATATCGTATTGCACTCGCTCAGTGATCCGCTGCGCTTCAATCAACTTGTTGTTTTCAAGTAAATATTCTCGTCTCTCACGTAGCTCTTCTTTGATGAATTCAGTTGCAGCTAAAATTTTTGACTTCGGAGTAACATAATGGGTTTTAGGATAAATTGTCGTTCGAACAATACGCTTAATGATGTGTCCAGTTAACGGGTCAAACTCGCTTAAGCGCTCTATTTCGTCATCAAAAAGTTCAATTCGAATAGCATCTCTTTCAGAGTCGGCAGGAAATATATCAATCACTTCTCCACGAACCCGATATGTACCACGCTGAAGCTCAATGTCATTACGCTTGTACTGCAATTCACTGAGCCGGATCAATATGTCTCGCTGCCCCATAAAATCGCCTTGGCGCAGATGTAATAGCATTTTCAAGTAAGAATCTGGATCGCCTAAACCATAAATGGCCGAAACAGAGGCAATCAACACTACATCTTTGCGCTCTAAAAGCGCTTTAGTCGCTGATAGTCGCATTTGTTCGATATGAGCATTGACCGATGCATCTTTTTCTATAAAAGTGTTTGACGCAGGGACATAAGCTTCAGGCTGGTAGTAATCGTAGTAAGAAACAAAATATTCAACCGCATTATCGGGAAAAAATTCTTTCATTTCACCATAAAGCTGAGCGGCAAGTGTTTTGTTAGGCGCCATAATAATAGTTGGACGTCCCATAGTCTCAATAACATTGGCAATCGTATAGGTTTTCCCCGAACCTGTAACTCCGAGCAAGGTTTGACTGGCAATACCATTCTGTATCCCTTCAACCAATTGCGCTATTGCGGTTGGCTGATCACCTGCTGGGGTATATTGAGAGGCTAAACGAAAAATCTTTTCTGGCACGCAGGTTCTCTGATGATTAAATGTAGCCGTTATCATAATAAAAAATAGCCATTAACCCTAGATAATATTTTATGGCTTTTTAAACGAAAAAATTAATGCATGACGATTTAACGATCAAATGATGAAATAATTAAACAGGATCTAATTTGCCAGTAAACAGCTCAATTACTAGGCTAAACCGCAGTGAAAACTGCAATTTAATGCACAATGCTTGTTTGAAACTGATTACATTTTTGCAACAGTGAATATGTCGTGGTAAAGAAACATGTTGCATTTTTTTACTGTATTAAAAACAGTTACTTAATCACTTGCTAAATAAATCTACCATTTTAAGTTGAACTCAGGCTTAATCAGCGTTTGCAGGCAACAAAACAGAGTAACCCACAAGCTTATCCACAGATTTAGTGGATAACTCATACAACCTCAGTCAGGGTGCGGGGTTGACGTTATGGTCAATTCATTAAAGTGTCATCTTGGCTTGATGAAAGTTTATTACATTTGAAAGCTAATCTCACCTTGGCAAAGACACAACAGCATTAACACTTTCTTTTTGTCTTTTTCGATTACATGCCTAAACAGCATCAAACAAGCAAACAAGCAAACTAACTCTCGTAAAAAATAGTCGCTCCTTCAAAATGAATATGATCGAAAGTCTTACATTAGAAAATTACTGTTTACTTATATACCCACAAAAAATGTTGGCTAAATAGTGGTATTAACCTAATTGTTAATGTTATAGAACTGATAAACAATTGATATTATCTCTCTAATACGAGTAAAAGTGTAATCTCTTCACTTACTTGAGTGAAGTATCATCATATTTGATTAAACATTATTATCAGCTAAAAATTGTTACTCACTAAAAACTGCCGAATTTGACAATAAGTGCTGAAAAGTCGTGCACGATGCACATTACATGAGCAGTTAACAAGTTAATTGCACTTTTTTTTATAACTCGAGTTGACTCATGCTACTAGGCGTTTTACTATGCGCTCCGTTCTCAGCAATACATTGCTAAAACGATTCCCCAGTAGTTCAGTTGGTAGAACGGCGGACTGTTAATCCGTATGTCACTGGTTCAAGTCCAGTCTGGGGAGCCATTAGTAAAATTGTTAGAATAATATTATATAATTCCCCAGTAGTTCAGTTGGTAGAACGGCGGACTGTTAATCCGTATGTCACTGGTTCAAGTCCAGTCTGGGGAGCCATATAATATAGCATTTAAGTATTCCCCAGTAGTTCAGTTGGTAGAACGGCGGACTGTTAATCCGTATGTCACTGGTTCGAGTCCAGTCTGGGGAGCCACTTAAAAGTATTTGATCATTTCCCCAGTAGTTCAGTTGGTAGAACGGCGGACTGTTAATCCGTATGTCACTGGTTCGAGTCCAGTCTGGGGAGCCATCAAAACTAGTAGCAATCAAAAACAAGTATCCTCAATTCCCCAGTAGTTCAGTTGGTAGAACGGCGGACTGTTAATCCGTATGTCACTGGTTCGAGTCCAGTCTGGGGAGCCATACTTCAATTTCTTCTTAAGACTTATTATTCCCCCCCCTATTAGTATTAAGCAAATATTTAAATAACTGCTAAAATATAGTCTATTCAGGCTAATGTTTTGATCTATCTAATCCTGTTATCCTTCAAATCCTTTTAATGACCCCGCTTATTAGGGCTTACAAGGAAACTCAAAAGCTTAACTTGTTTAAATATTGCTCTGCCTTTAGTGTTAGTTAATAAAGGATCACTTTTATAAAATGGATATGTTATGGGCTTATCAAAATCCTTTCATCTGGTACTGTTAATCGTCTTCGGCTTGCTCTTTTATCGAATTTATACCATTGAAAACAACCAAGTCCGAATACAAGGCGATGCTGCACGACAACATTTTGCCGAATATGTTGAGAAATACAGTTATTGGACTGGAAATGGTGATGATTTATTTAAAACATTCAGCAGAGACTATGACTTCCAGTTTTTCCAATATGTGCATAACTCCGACAGCATCCATAACTTTACTTATGGTTCGCTAGCAAAAACAAACCAATCATTTGCAGATACAGTATTTAATATCGACCTTGGATATAGCTTTACTTTTCCTGATGGTCGTATGCAAGTCAAACTGAATCCTATTGCAGCAATAGAAAATAGTCTGTACAAACTTGAACAAGTCACCCAGCTATTAATTTTGGCCTACGTGATTCTGATGCTGTTATTCACAATACTCATTTTAGTGCATAAACGTCGAATCAAGTATGCGGCACAATATATTGATAACATTTCCACACTCTCTTTTCAGGCAGTAGAAATATCACGCCTTAGGGGAGTATTAAAACCTCTTGGTAATGCATTAGAAAAGTGCCGTTCCAAACTAAAAGAAAGCTTAGAAATCATTAGAGTTGAGAATGAAAAACTCACAAAAGAAGCCTATCAGGACCCAATCACTGGTTTTTCAACCCGCCATAGATTCAATGCATATTTAGAAAAGATAACGCAATCACAAAAGAATCTTTTTGGGACTTTAGTTGTCATCAAAGCATCTGAATTATCAAATATGAATCAATTATATGGACGAATTGCTGGTGATAATTATTTAGCAAAATTGTCAGACTGTATACGTAATGCAGCTCCAAGACAGGCAAAACCAGAGCATTTTAGAATATCAAGTAGCGATTTTGCTGTTTTTTTGGATGGTGTTTCCATAAAAGAAAGCACTAATTACATTGAAAAACTTAAACAACAATTTGATGACTATACTCAAAGTTTTCAACAAGATTCAGTTGCTCACATCGGAGTCGTCCCCTATCAGTCAGACAATGATCCGATCACTCTACTCGCCATGATAGATTCTGCGGTCAGTATTGCGCAAACCTTAGGACCCAATCGTTATCACTATTTAGAGAAGTTTGACGGTAATGAAACATTTGGAGATGAACATTGGAAATTGACTATCAACGATATTATTAATCGTAGGGGGGTAAACTTTTTTCAACAACCCATTTTACCCTGCAATACCGATAATAACTTGTACCGTGAATTACTCGCAAGATTTCATAATGCTGAGGATAAACATTTACCTACAGCATCTGTTATTGCTATGTCAGAGCGATATGGCTTAAGTATTGAATTAGATAAAATGATTATTACGAGTACCTTACAATTGATGAAAGAAAACCCATTATTAACTGGCAAATTGGGTGTCAACATCAGTGCAACATCAGCCTTGCAAGCTGTTTTTGTTTACTGGTTAAAAGAGATATTAACTCACCATCGCACAGAAGCATCTAGATTAGTCTTCGAGGTCAATGAGTCAGGTATGCAAACCAATTTAGCGGCAAGTTTTAATTTTGTATCAGAAATACATAAAGTAGGTGCTAAAGTTGCAGTTGAGCGATTTGGTTTAGGTTTTACCTCGTTTAAATTTTTCAGAGAGGTTCGCCCTGATTACATAAAATTAGATAATAGTTACAGTAATTCGATTGAATCAGACAATAACAATAAATTTTTTGTACGGATGATTGTTGATATAGCAAAACGGCTTAATATTTTGGTTTTAGCGACAGGGGTTGAACGTCAAGATGAAAAGCTAACCCTAGAGAAATTGTTAGTCGATGGCCTGCAAGGCTACTATATTGCCAAACCAGATAGTGTTATTAACACTGATTAGTAGGCTATTAAGCCATTTTTTGGCAATCAAAATGAACATTTTTTGTCAAGGTTAACGATTATCTCGTTAACCTTGTTTTTTATCCGTTGTTTATCAGTGCTAAACCTTAGATAATACCCAGATGTTTTATTAGATAATGTGCAGCAATGACAGAGTATCTCCTCTTATTGATTAGTACCGTACTGGTCAACAACTTTGTGTTAGTTAAATTTTTAGGTTTATGCCCGTTTATGGGTGTATCCAGTAAACTTGCATCGGCTGTGGGTATGTCTATGGCTACCACGTTTGTGCTTACTTTAGCCTCAATCCTTAGCTATTTAACTAATGAGTTTCTGTTACAACCATTCGACTTATCGTATTTACGTACCATGAGCTTTATTCTTGTGATCGCTGTGGTTGTTCAGTTCACCGAAATGTTAGTTCAAAAAACCAGTGCAACTTTACATCGCGCGCTGGGAATTTATCTACCTCTGATTACCACTAACTGTGCAGTTTTAGGGGTAGCCTTACTCAACGTTAATGAAGACCATAACTTTATCCAATCCGCTGTTTACGGATTTGGCGCGGCTGTCGGGTTTTCTTTGGTGCTGATTTTGTTTTCTGCGATGCGTGAACGCCTTGCGGCGGCAGATGTCCCCTTGCCTTTTAAAGGCGGCGCGATAGCAATGATTACCGCAGGCCTTATGTCACTTGCCTTTATGGGCTTTGCAGGGCTGGTTAAGTAATGATGACAAGCATTTTTATTGCAGTGGCTGTCTTAACGATAGTGGCCATTGTTTTTGGCGTTATATTAGGCTTTGCTGCAGATAGATTCAAAGTTGAAGGCGACCCGATAATCGATCAAGTTGAAGCATTACTACCGCAAACTCAATGTGGTCAATGTGGATATCCAGGTTGTAGGCCATACGCAGAAGCCATTGCTAATGGTGATAAAGTCAATAAATGCCCTCCTGGCGGCACTGCCACGATGGAAAAGCTCGCTGAGTTAATGGGAGTTGATCAAGAACCACTAAATGCAGAGGCCCAAGAGTCGGTTAAAAAAGTCGCTTACATTCGGGAAGATGAATGTATTGGTTGTACCAAATGCATTCAGGCATGCCCAGTAGATGCTATTTTAGGCGCTGGTAAGCTAATGCACACGGTTATTGCAAAAGATTGTACTGGCTGCGACTTGTGTGTTGAGCCTTGCCCGGTAGATTGTATTGATATGATCCCTGTTGAAACAACCCTTAAAAATTGGGACTGGAAGCTCAATACCATTCCTATTACTGTGTTGTCTGAAACTCGAGAGGAAATATAGTGTTAACTTTATTAGAACAATTAGATAAAGGCTCACTGTGGCAATCTCCTGGTGGCATACATCCACCTGAGCTTAAACACCTTTCTAATCAACAACCGATAGCTCGACTGCCATTAGCGAAACAATTCATTGTGCCTGTTCCTCAGGTGGGTGATCAAGCTCGATTAATTGTCGAGTTAGGTCAATCTGTCCTAAAAGGTCAAGTGTTAACCGAAGGTAGTGGCTTTATCTATTTACCAGTACACGCTCCCACTTCTGGGATAATTATTGGTATTGAATCTGTTGCAAGTAACCATGCATCGGGTTTACCCGTAATGAGCTGTATCATAGAAGCTAATGGTTTAGATACCTGGTGCGAGCTAGTACCGTCGGATATTTTATCAATTAGCAATGATGAAATAATCGCTAAGATTAAACAAGCTGGGATTGCAGGAATGGGGGGCGCTGCTTTTCCTGCTCATATTAAGCTCAATACCGCCAGTAAAATTGATCTTGTGATAATCAATGGCATTGAGTGCGAGCCTTATATCACATCAGATGATCGCTTAATGCGCGATTACAGTAATGAGATATTGGCAGGTATAGACATTATTTACCACGTGATTAAGCCGCAACGGATTATTATTGCCATTGAAGATAATAAGCCAGAAGCAGTTGAAGCAATGAAAGTCGCGATCAGCCGCAGTCAATTACCACCAAACAGTACAAGAGTAACCGTAATCCCAACTAAATACCCTTCTGGTGGCGAAAAACAACTTATTCAAATTATCACCGGCAAAGAAGTGCCTAGTGGTTGTCTACCTTCTCAATTAGGTATAGTGGTCCAAAACGTTGGTACCGCATTCGCCATTCAAGATGCTGTTATTCACGGAAAACCTTTGGTTGAAAGAGTAGTAACATTGACCGGTAAAAATATTCACCGCCCGGGAAATTATTGGCTGCCCATCGGCACGCCGATTTCAACTGTACTTGATCAAGTTAATTTTAGCATCGCACAAAATCAAAAAGTGATTATTGGCGGCCCAATGATGGGCTATGCCATTCAAAATACCAATGTACCTATTCTTAAAGGGACTAACTGCATTTTGGCACCTTCTGCTGCCGAAATAGCTCCTGACACTGTAGAGAAAGCCTGTATTCGTTGTGGTGAATGCGCTATTGCATGTCCTGCACTATTATTGCCTCAACAATTATTTTGGCACGCAAAGGCAGAAGAATATGACAAAGCCGCTAGTTTTAACTTACAAGATTGTATTGAATGTGGCTGCTGTAGCTATGTGTGCCCAAGTGACATACCGTTAGTTGAATATTATCGTATTGCGAAATCAGCACTTAAAATTGAGGCTGAAGAAAAAGTGCAAGCAGATAAAGCCAAAGTGCGATTTGAATCACGGTTACAACGTTTGGAAGATGAAAAGTTAGCGCGTGATGCCAAAGCCAAAGAAGCGGCTGCAAAACGTCAAGCAAGTATGAAAACAACTGACAAAGATGCTGTTGCCGCTGCAATGGCGCGCATTGCCGCTAAAAAAGCATCTGCCACGCAAGATGATAATGTCATAGTGGCAGAATTAACGCCTAATATACCCGTTAGTCAACAACCGAGTAACGATGTTAATAACACATCAGACAAAAAGTCTGCTGTCAGCGCCGCAATACAAAGAGCAAAAGCAAAGAAAGCAGCCCAAGCGCAAAATGGCGATACAGCTACAACTGTTCAAGCAGTACTTGATTCGGCATACGCTAATAATACTGAACCAGTTAAAGCCACCTTGTCGCAACAAGATAGAGTTGCCGCTGCCGTTGCACATGCCAAAGCCAAAAAGGCATTGCAGACACAACAAGCTGAAATCGTTAGAACTGAACAAGCGAATATTGACGAACTTAACGATGCGATAGCTGACGTCGTTGAGCAACCTCATGTGTCAGCACCAGATGCAGATAAACAAACACGCATTAATGCGGCTGTAGCACGTGCTAAAGCTAAAAAGTTGGCCATGACAGTGACGAGCAATATAGATACTCCAACTATTAATTCTATGTCGCCTCAATCCAGTGACGATGCTACTGATAATACTGATAATACTGAACCAGATAAACAAGCAAGAGTGGCTGCGGCAATTGCTAAAGCAAAAGCTAAGAAATTACAGTCAGTAGTGGCTGACAACACAATAGCTGACCAACTTGATAAAAGTGCAGAGTTAGCAGCGTCAGCAGAACATCAGTCAATCTTGACAGAACCAACAAATAATATAAGCCAAAGTCCTGATGACCTTAAAAAAGCCCGAGTTGCTGCCGCAATTGCAAAAGCAAAAGCGAAAAAAACGACATCAGCAGCCCTAACGGAAGAAGCGCCAGTAGGTAAAAGTACAACTAATAATGCATTAACAAAAGACGGTGTAGCCGAACATTCAGTACAAGATAAACAGGCAAGAGTGGCTGCGGCAATTGCTAAAGCAAAGGCAAAAAAACTAGCTCAACAAGCAGAGAAAAAGGATTAAACATGGCATTTAAAATTGCCTCATCACCCCATGTAAGCACTACATTGCAAACGGCTAAAGTCATGCAACGTGTTGCTTTGTGCTTACTTCCTGGCATTGCCGCACAATTATATCTTTTCGGTTTAGGGACCCTGTTACAAATTATACTCGCAGTCATAACCGCTTATGCTGCTGAAGCCATGATATTGCGGCTTCGCAATCGGCCAGTAATACCTACACTAGCGGATAATAGTGCACTGGTAACAGCCCTTTTACTGGCCATTGCAATTCCCCCGCTAGCCCCTTGGTGGATTATAGTTATTGGTACACTTTTCTCTATTGTTATTGTTAAAAATTTATACGGTGGGCTGGGAAACAATCTTTTCAATCCAGCAATGGCTGGTTATGTTTTATTGTTAATTTCTTTTCCTGTGCAAATGACCGATTGGGTCTCTCCGATGTCTGTAGCACAACATTCGGTTGACTTATCATCTGCATGGCACGCGATTGTAGGCTCATCGTCAGAATGGGTTGCTATAAACCATAACCTTGCTATTGATGGTACCACTATGGCCACGCCGTTAGACACCCTTAAAACAGATTTATCTATGGGGCTAACCACTACCGAAAGCTTAACTAAACCGATATTTTCTGGAATGGTGGGCGCTGGCTGGTTTGCCGTCAATCTTGCCTTTTTAATAGGCGGATTAATCATGTTAAAGCTCAACGTGATCCGCTGGCACATTAGTACTGGGATATTAGCTGCTTTATTTATCTGTTCAAGCTTTGGTTTTTTACTCAATCCAGATACACACGTTAGTCCAATAATGCACTTATTTTCCGGTGGCACTATGTTGGCCGTTTTCTTCATTGCCACCGACCCAGTCACTGCAGCAACCAGTGCAAAAGGAAGACTCATTTTTGGTGCAATGATTGGCATACTGATTTATGTGATTAGAACTTATGGTGGCTACCCTGATGCGGTTGCATTTGCAGTTTTGCTTGCCAACATGTGTGCTCCATTTATCGATCATTATGTTCGACCAAGAACTTATGGTCATCGCTCAGGGAGTTAATCTGTGTCATTAAAAGATAATTCAATGCTTAAAAACGGCACAATCCTCGGTATATTTGCACTGTGTTGTACCGGTTTAGTGGCTGTGGTCAATGGTTTAACCAAAGATACCATCCTCCAACAACAAGTCGCTCAGTTAAGTCAAACATTGACCCAAGTAATACCAAGTGAGTACCATGATAATGAGTTAGTTTCACAGTGTATTTGGGTTAACTCCACTGATTTACTCGGTACGTCTGATGACTTACCCGCTTATATCGCTATGAAACAACAGCAACCGACAGCAATAGCCATAGAAGCAATTGCCCCAGATGGTTACAACGGGGCGATTAAGATTATTATTGGTATCGACAACGATAATAGAGTATTAGGCGTTCGCACCCTCACCCATCAAGAAACTCCCGGCTTAGGTGATAAAGTTGAACTAAGAAAATCCGATTGGGTAACTGAATTTACTGATAAAGTTTGGGTTCAAGATGATAAGTCCTGGTTTGTAAAAAAAGATGGCGGCCAATTTGATCAATTCACGGGTGCCACAATCACCCCTAGAGCATATGTCAAAGCCATTCGTAACGCGGTCGCCTTTGTTGAGGCTAATCGAAAAGATTTGTACCTAGGTGGACGACCTTGTGGAGAAACAGAAACACATGAGTAAGTATCAAGAAATTGCCAAGCAAGGCTTATGGTCAAACAACCCCGGATTAGTCCAGCTACTCGGTTTATGTCCGTTATTAGCGGTTACCGCGACAGTGACAAATGCGTTGGGATTAGGTCTGGCCACTTTACTCGTTTTGGTCGGTTCAAACATTTTAGTATCTTTAGTTCGTGATGTTGTCCCTAAAGAAATCCGTATTCCGGTTTTTGTGATGATCATTGCCGCACTCGTCACCTGTGTTCAATTACTTGTTAACGCTTATGCCTACGGCTTATATTTATCCCTTGGAATATTTTTACCATTGATAGTGACCAACTGCGTCATTATTGGCCGTGCTGAAGCATTTGCATCTCGTAACTCCCTCGCCCACTCGGCATTTGATGGCTTAATGATGGGGGTAGGATTTACTGCTGTGTTAATAGTACTGGGCGCAACACGTGAAATTATTGGTCAAGGAACCCTATTTTACGGCGCGGATTTATTATTAGGTGATTGGGCAAAATCATTAACCATTCATCTTTGGCAAGTTGATAATGCCTTCCTGTTAGCACTACTACCACCCGGCGCTTTCATTGCAATGGGTTTATTAATTGCACTTAAAAATTGGATTGATGATGCGATAAGACAGCGCCAGCCTTTGGTGCAAACAGAGGCTGTAGCCCGCGTAAGAATTACTAAAGTGAGCTAGCATTACTGATGAATAAAGATAAGCGTGCACAAATCCTAACCCGATTAAGAGATAATAACCCTAAGCCAGAAACAGAGCTTAATTTCAGTTCACCCTTTGAATTGTTAGTCGCGGTTACGCTCTCGGCACAAGCTACCGATGTCAGCGTCAACAAAGCCACCGACAAGTTATTTCCTGTCGCCAATACTCCACAAGCTATTTACGACTTAGGTGTCGATGGCCTAAAGGACTATATTAAAACGATCGGCCTGTATAACAATAAAGCCATTAATGTGGTGAAAGCCTGTAAAATGCTACTTGACCTTCATGGTGGTCAAGTACCCGAGAATAGAGAAGCATTAGAAGCCTTGCCAGGTGTTGGACGTAAAACCGCTAATGTAGTACTCAATACCGCATTTGGCTGGCCGACCATAGCTGTTGATACCCATATTTTTAGAATGGCAAACCGGACTAAATTTGCCCCAGGTAAAAATGTCGACTTGGTTGAGCTTAAAATGCTAAAAGTGGTACCGAGTGAATTTAAAGTCGATGTTCATCACTGGTTTATTTTACATGGTCGCTATACATGTCTGGCGCGAAAACCACGTTGTGGTAGCTGCATTATTGAAGATTTATGTGAATTTAAAGAGAAGATTTATCCTGATGAATAACACCAATTAAATATAATATTTAATTACTTAACTATCTGAAACATTGATTTGAATACAAATTATTATTAAGTCACTTTGGGCTTGTTCTAAAAATAGCCACTAGCATAAATTAAGCGCTTTAAACGTTTTTAAAAAACATAAGAAAATCTTCAGATTTTTAACAAACTCCACGATTAGAACTTAGTAGTCGCTATCCTATGGCTTTCCTTGACTGAACCTAGAAAATATACCGTCCATATTGTTTATAAACCGCGTTATAGATTATAGATGTCTAGACAACAAAAACCACCAATCACTTTTAATGATATTTTTCATCTAATATTCAAATAACAAGCTATAGTATATTAGTTGATTGTTAATATCTGCCATATCTGCCATATCTGCCATAACTCTTAACTGTCTCAATGTATAAATGCTTCAAGAATTGCTTATTTGAGTTAGTTAACATTGCAAAATACTATTCCCTTGAACTAAGAAACTGATCTTAGCTCACGATCATATCTACCTGATAAGTCTATTTTTTATAAATAAAACTGTTGCTGTAGCAAAGGATAATAACAATAAAACCAACATCATCTTCATTTAAGGGATCTAATAAAGATGTTTAATCGTACTAGTTATGGACAATTTTATTGGAGTAAAAAGCATGAAACGTTGGCTATCTCGTCATTTATCTGTGTTAACCCTTGTTCCTGTTATTGCCTTAATTCTGTTTATATGTGCTGATATAGTTCGCGCATATGGTTCACTTGACCAAGCTAACAAAACTATTGCTGATGCAACACTCGTAACAGCTACCAGTAATTTAGTTCATGAGTTACAGAAAGAGAGAGGTATGTCAGCAGGGTTTATTGGCTCTAAAGGAGTCAAGTTTGCCGCTGAAATCAAGCAACAAAGAATTGTTACTGACAAAGAAATTCAAAATTTAATAAATTTTATAGATAAAGTTGACATGGATACAAAAAGTGATCAGGAAATAGCCCAACTTATTAACCATCTACAGAGAATAGAACAAATACGACGAAACGTTGATTCTATTAAGATTTCATTAACAGATGTGCTCTCCTATTACACAATAAATAACCAAATCATATTAGACTTGAATGGATATTTAGCTTCACAGTTAAAAGAAACCACCTCTGCAGGAAAATTTTTGACCCTTTACAATATATCCTATGTTAAGGAACAAGCAGGTATTGAAAGAGCGATACTTAACAGCGTATTTGCTAGTGACACCTTTACCCCAGCATTATTCAGTTCCTTCATTGAACGAGTGACGAAGCAAAATACCTATATTAAATCCACTTATACTGTTGCATCAACAGGTTATAGAAAAATATTAGATGATTTTGTTGAGTCAACAGAAAACCGTGAAGTACTTAGATTTCGTGAAATAGCCGAAAAAAATAGTGGCTTTAATGTAGATGCTAGTAGTTGGTTTGCTGCAGCAACGTTACGAATAGATGCTTTAAAAGTGGTTGAACAAAAGTTACTTGACGAAATATATCAATATGCAACGGATAAAGTAAATTCAAGGCTAGTGGTTATTCTTGTTGAGAGCGCTGTATTAATTTTAATGCTGGTTTTAGCCTATGCCGTATACAGCACTTTAAAGTTAAGGGCATTACAGTCATATGAAATAAATCGGTTTATGAAGAAAATTGATACCGAAAAAGATCTAACTGACTCAGTAGAAATAATGACTGAAGACGAGCTAGGTAGAATAGCTAAGTTAATCAATATTACATTTTCAAATATAAGAAAAGACTTTGCCAGTTTTCAAGAAAATGCTCATAAAATTGGTGTTGCTACCATACAAGCATCAAGTGCCTCAAAGGAAAGCAAAGATAGCTTGATGCAATTGCAAATTGATATTTCTAGCATCGCTAGTGCTACAGAACAAATGAATGCGTCGATAAAATCTGTGATGGAAAATATGTTAATTGCCTCGGATGAAGCCGCAAATGCAGCAAAAGAAACTGTCAATGGTGAGGTCGCGGTAAAAACTTCGATGTTGGGTGTATCTAGGACTGCAGAGGAAGTGGCGAGAGTTGGTGATACGATCACTGAGTTGAATACCCGAGTTAACGATATTTTAGGAATGGTAGATGTAATCAAGTCGGTTGCAGAACAAACCAATCTACTTGCATTAAATGCTGCTATTGAAGCAGCAAGAGCGGGTGAGCAAGGCAGGGGATTTGCAGTGGTAGCGGACGAAGTTCGCTCGTTGGCTCAGCGAACTCAACGATCAACTGAAGAAATATCAGGCGTTGTAGATGTACTTAAGCGCAGCTCACAAAAGGCATTCTCAAGCATCGAAAGTGGCAATCAACAAGCTAGGGAGGCTGTAGTAAACGCTCAGAAAATTTCAGCAGTTTTAGATAAAATAGTCAATAATATTAAATCTGTTGATGATGTAACACGTGTTATCGCCATATCAACACAGGAACAAAGTGATGTTATTCAAGATATTAACTCTAATGTCGGGAGTATAAATGATCAAGCACGAAAGAATGTGGTAGGAGCAGAACAATTATCTGCATCTAGTTTACAATTATCGCAAATTGCCAAAGATATGGAATCACGGATTCAAGTTTATAAATTTTAGAATTAATGATTATTTTTATAAAAATCAAACAGTAAACTTTGAAATACTTTGTTCTGAAATGAAAACCGTTCTTTTAAATAACAAATCGTTCTTAATTCTCGCTTGTAAAAATCGTCGACTTAGTTGAGCTTAAAATGCTCAAAGTGGTACCGAGTGAATTTAAAGAAAAGGTTTACCCCAATGAATAAGCGTTTATGATTAAGTTGGGATCAAAAAAGCCGCTAATGCGGCTTTTTTATTACTTAGCATTAATGAGCTATTGTGCCCTTAAAAAAGTGACACGAAAAAGGCACTGAAACAAATTGCAATGATCACTGTTGTACCTAAAGCCATTTTAAGTTCTGTTGTCATTTTAAATCTCCCATTCAGTATAAGTAAATAATAGCGTGCTACACACAATTTCATAGTGGCTTAGAATATAATTGTGACGTTAAGCAAATATTTTTATATAAAATCTAGCTTTTAAGCATGCGCCTGTATTGATATGATTCGGTTTTACTATTTATGCCTTCTTAATAAGGACGATAAACATGTCTCAACTTTTACACACCATGATCCGTGTGGGTAACTTAGATCGCAGTATCGCTTTTTATACTGATGTAATGGGAATGAAATTACTCAGAAAATCTGAGAATGCGGAGTATAAATATACCCTAGCATTTGTCGGTTTTGGCGAAGAGTCAACCGGACAAGCCGTGATTGAATTAACCTATAACTGGGGAGTTGAACAATACGATCTTGGCACAGGCTTTGGCCATTTAGCGATTGGTGAAGAAGACATCTATGCCCGTTGTGAAGCGATTACTGCTGCTGGAGGCAAAATTACTCGTGCACCTGGACCCGTTGCTGGCGGTAAAACTCAAATCGCTTTTGTAGAAGATCCTGATGGTTACAAAATTGAATTAATCCAAAAAAGTGCTGCTACAGCTGCATTAGGTTAATTTCATAAGAAGTACATCACAGAAAAAGCCAGCATCTGCTGGCTTTTTTATATCGATGATGACTTAAAACTTCATTGAGAAGCCAGCATAATACTGACGTCCAATAACATCATAAACTTCAGGTACAGTGCCACCATCTGAACCATTTGTTACACTTGACGGTTCTTCATCAGTTAGGTTTTTAACACCTGCAATGACCGTCATATCATTGTTGATATGATATGTACCAGAGATGTTGTGGTAGAGCACTGAATCAGCCTCAGCTAGCGCAGCAATTGGATTATCATTTTCATCGTAATCAGTATAGTGGTCGTCCATTGACCCAATATAGCGATTAAAATACATCACACTCCAATCACCTTGAGACGCTTGAATACTGAAGTTATTACGCACTTTTGCATAAGCGCCAAAATTGCCGTCAATTGTGCCCGTGTAATCTTCGTTATCTTGCTCAAAGTTCAGCAAGTAAGTAGTATCGTTACTGATCTTCCAGTCTAAACCTAAGCCTTCAAAGGTATACGCTAGATTAAAGTCGATACCTGAAGTATCTTGAGATCCCACGTTAGTCAGTGAGCTAGTTAAGTTATCAAACTTAGCCGCTCCTGCCGCTGGGTCAATTCCAAAGGTTTCACAAGCAGTGTTGTCGTTACCCACTAAACATGCATTAATGCCTGATTGCACATCTAGACGTGTAATCGCATTAGTCACTTTGAAGCTCCAGTAATCTAATGTTAACGATAAACCATCAATCGCGCTCGGTGAATACACAACACCTGCGGTTAATGATTCAGATTCTTCTGCTTGCAAATCATCATCAGAAGTATAACGAACCAGAATTTGCGGGTCCTGCTCATGACCTAACGGATCGGTTAGGTAATCGAATGAACCTGTGTCTCCGCCGTATAATTCGCTGATGCTTGGCGCTCTGAAGCCAGTGGCGGCAACACCACGTAGCATTAAGTCATCAGTGGCTTCATAGGTTAAACCCACTTTCCAAGTTGTCGCTTTACCAAAGGTTGAATAATCATCATAGCGTAGCGCAAATTCACCGGTTAATTTATCAGTAAACGGTACACTCACTTCTTGGAAGATAGATAACACGTTATAGTCGCCATCCGTTGCATCCTGTTGCGCTGCAGAGCTGTCACCATCCTGAATAACTTGATCAGGAGTATAGTAACCACTCTCATAGCGGTACTCTGCGCCAATAGCAAAAGCAACTGCACCTGCATCTAAATCAAATAACTCACCGTTTAGGCCTGCAGAGAAAGTATGTTGCTCATTGCCACCACTATTTTGTTCGGTAAAACTAATGTCGTCGATAATGGCTTGATTTAATGGGTCGCCACTAAACCATGCATCCTGGTTAGCATAAACAGAGGCTTCCATGTTTGTCACATTAATTGAATTATCAACCTGCGTTTTCGCTTTGTTGTTGCCGTAGGTATAAGAAGCGTCCCAGTTAAAGCCAGTATGAACATCTAAAGTACCTGCTAAACCTGCAGATAAACGATATGTATCGGTATCTTGCGAACTTATACGCGGGCCTACATCAGTGGTACGACGGCGATAATTGACACGGCCGGTATCATCAGCAGCAATACCGCCAGCAATCATTGCATCATTAAACGTGAAACAAGACTCTCCTGGTAATGTGTTGGCATCACCGCACACATTTAACATGATATCAGCTGGTTGAGCTGACATTTGCTGACTAGATTTACGTTTGGTATATAAAAAATCACCGCTAAATACAATATCATCGTTGATTTCTTGCACCATGTTAGCAAACACACTGGTACGTTCATTCGGGGTTTGATAGAAACTGTCTTGGGTATAGTCATAACCACTATCGCGATTAACCCACTCCCCCTGATCGTTAATCACCTTGCCACCTAATGAACCCGTCGGGATAAAAGAGCTATAACCAGGATCTGTCCAGTCGCGATCTGATTGAATCACGCCATCACGTTTAGAATAGGCAACCCCAAAAGTGTAGTTTCCTGAGTCAGTGTTCATACCATAAAGCGCACTGATTTCACCGTTTTCGCCATCGCTTTTATCAGTCATCCCACCTTGAACATCAAACTGAAAACCTTCAAAGTCTTTTTTGGTGATAATGTTTACCACACCCGCAATAGCATCAGACCCATATACGGCAGAAGCACCGTCTTTTAAAATTTCAACACGGGCAATCATGGCAACAGGAATCGCATTTAAATCGACAGCGCTATCTGCACCAGAACCAGAATTGACCATACGACGGCCATTCAATAGCACCAAAGTACGTTGAGAGCCCATACCGCGTAAATCAACCTGGGCTATACCATCTGCACCATTATTTGTGCTCGAACCAACTGCTGCACCAGCCATTGATGTTTGCGCCTGTAACAACTCATCGACAGAAGTAAAACCTTCCGCACGAATAGCAGCGGCATCAATAACAGTAACTGGTGAGGCAGTTTCCATATCTTGTCGTTGAATGCGAGATCCTGTGATCTCAATGCGCTCAACTTTTGCGGTTTCTTCTGCTGCAGATGCGGATATTGAAATGCTTGAGGAAACGACAATTGAGGTAATTAAGGCCGATTGAATACTTGTGGAAATAAGTGTCTTTTTAATCATAGTTATTAACTCCCAGTTCTATTTATTGTTATTTATCGTTTATGAAGACCATACCAATATAACGATGAACAGATACTGAATAAGATTATTTAACAGGTCAAACTCAAAGGCGATAAATTAATAGGAACAAGTGTAACAACCACTTTAAAAATAATAATTAAAATTGTTAATACCAAATCACATTTACTTTAAACTGCATAATATAACGTCAAACCTCCTGTGCCCAGGCGTTTTTAAAGTTGATTCATCTATAAAAACAATAATGTTAACAAGCCTAATAAATCCAAAAAGTGTGACGTAGGTCACGCAAAATCGATTTTAAAATAGCTAAATAAACTAATTTTGCTGTGTACCAACATAAAACTGACTATTTTAAAATAAAAACATTAAAAATCATCAAGAATAATTTTTTTAGATTACTTATCATTAATAATATTTACTTATTTTGTATCAGTTAGTTTGAAAATAAAAAATAAACTAACATCTTCGACACTGAAAGTTAATCAGGCCTATATTGAGATTCAACTTTAAAAAAAACAATCTCATTTTTTAACTGATACACATGTTAAATTTTAAAAGAAATATGGGCTTATTTTAACAGAAGTAACCAAGGAGATTATCGATATTTAGATTCTAGATTTGAACGTGAAATATAATGTGAGCGGGGGGTGTTAAATTGATACTGAATAATGAGAAAAATCAACTCTCTTTCGAATTATCATTAAGTTTACAGCGTAATTATCTAATTTTAGGTGTAATCATTATATTCTAAAACTTATTTTAACCATTTTACTATTCATCTTTTAAATGCGCATAGCGCATAATTTCTTGTGGAATTTGATTTAGGGACAATACTTTGCTTGCAGCCCCTAGGGCGATTGCTTCTTTTGGCATGCCAAATACTACACAAGATTTCTCATCCTGGGCTACAGTTGGTGCACCTGCATCTAGCATATCTTTTAGACCTCTTGCACCATCATCGCCCATGCCGGTTAGAATAAATCCTACCGCATTTTTCCCAGCGCACTTAGCGGTAGATCTAAAAAGTACATCTACCGAAGGTTTATGACGATTAACTAATGGACCATCAATAACCTCAACCACATATTGCGCACCGCTGCGCTTCAACAGCATGTGCCTCCCCCCAGGAGCAATAAGTGCTTGACCAGGCAAGACGCGATCATTGTTACGCGCTTCACTAACACGTATATCGCAAATATTATTCAGTCGCTCAGCAAAAGATGCGGTAAACTTTTCAGGCATATGTTGAACAATCACTATGCCAGGACAATTAGAAGGTAAAGCTTTTAGAAGGTACTCTAAAGCTTGAGTACCACCTGTGGATGTACCAATGGCGACCACATGTTCGGTCGTTTTAGACATAGCCGATGCCCCGCAAGGTATTAAGCTTTCTACACCATTTTTTACTCTTACAGTGACCGCAGCCTTAGGCATGCGAATATTGCTCATATTTGCTTTTGCTGCGGCTTTAACTGCGTTTGTAATATCACTCGCGGCATCTTGGATAAAATCTTTTAAACCTATTTTTGGCTTGGTCACTATGCTAACTGCACCAGCAGACAAAGCCTGCATAGTTGTTTCAGCACCTTTGTCTGTTAATGTTGAGCAAATCACAACTGGAGTTGGCCGTTCTGCCATGATTTTTTTAAGGAAAGTGACACCATCCATCCTCGGCATCTCTATATCTAAAACAATGACATCAGGCCATTGAATTGCCATTCTATTCATGGCAAATAAAGGGTCTGCAACAGCACTAATGACCTCAATGCCAGGGTCTTTATTCAATACACTTTGCAACACCTGTCTGACGATGGCTGAATCATCGACTATCATTACTTTGATTTTTGTCATAGCGCTTCTCTAGTAAGATCGCGTTCACCGTATTTTACCCATACATCACCATTCCATAATTCTAGATAGACTTGTCTGTGAACCGAGCCTCCTAAATCCATGTTTTGAACATTAAATCCGTTAACTGCTAATAATTTTAGTCCCGCATCAATATTTTTTTCAGCAACATTAAGAAAATGATGATTAAAATTGAGTTGTTGAAGCATATTACTGCCACCGAATAGCTTGACATGATAGTCTTGAGGTAAGGTTTTATGTTTTTTTATTTCCTTTAAAAACAGTGAAATAGCTCCATCAGCAAAGAAACCAATATCGAGTTTTCTAGAGCCGCCACAGCAAGGCAACATATAGTGGCACATACCCCCTAAAAGTTTTTCAGGATGCCATAAAGTAAT
Source organism: Shewanella glacialimarina (assembly GCF_020511155.1). Taxonomy (NCBI): domain Bacteria; kingdom Pseudomonadati; phylum Pseudomonadota; class Gammaproteobacteria; order Alteromonadales; family Shewanellaceae; genus Shewanella; species Shewanella glacialimarina. The sequence goes on from NZ_CP041216.1 coordinate 2,300,809, forward strand.
GGCTACACAGGAACCCAGCAAGGTATTAATTTTTACCTTTCCTTGGTTAAAGTGAAACTCCCCTGGTTGTAAGGTTATGCTTTTACAATCAGTGGTTAGCAATAAAGTATTCATCGTTTTTGATACACAGAAGGTACGATCACTTTAAGGTTATCCACAACACCATTGAGGCTCTCAGAATGGCCAACTATAAAGTATCCATTGGGTTTTAGTTGCCTTAGCAATTGAGTCACAACTTGTTGCTTTGTTTTTATATCAAAGTAAATGAGTACATTGCGAAGAAAGATCACATCAAAGCTACCAAGTTGGCTAAGGTTATCTTTTAAATTGGCATGTATAAATTGCACTTTTTGTCTCAGCTCAGGACACATGATGAACGTGCCTTGCTGCTGCCCTGTTCCCTTAAGGCAATACTTAGTCAGATAGTTTTTTGGAATATTATCTGCTCTTTCGATAGCATAATGCCCGCTTCTGGCTCTATCTAATATTTGAGTACTGATATCTGTACCCACGATTTCCCAATTTTTATTACCAGCATGTTCTGCCAGTATCATTGCCAAAGTATAAGCTTCCTCCCCGGATGAACTTGCTGCGCTCCAGACTCTGTAATGAACACTATTCCAGGTTGGGATAATGATATCTCGAATAAAGTCGAAGTGTTTGGGCTCCCGAAAGAAAAAAGTCTCATGGGTAGTCAGTAAGTCTATGGCAATTTGATATTCGTTATGCGCTTTACTCTGCAGTAACTCGAAATATTGCGCATAACTATTTAAGCCAAAATGTTTAACCCTTTTGGCAAGACGGCTACTCACGAGTGCTTTTTTATTTTCTGATAAATTAATACCGGCTATTTCATAAATCATTCGTTGAAATAAGCAGAACTCTTTATCACTGAGGTTTAAAACATCCATACTTATCCTCAAAAACAGCTCATCAAAAAATATTATTCCCACACTCGTTCGTGTTTTCAAAACGTAGGAATAAAGGATTGATTTATAACACTTTTATTCTGCTCACTGTTTGTTATTAGGTATTTGTTCTTGAACTAAGGTGCTTACCATGGTCATCTCTTGGACGGACAGGACTTTATCTACCTGTAAGATAATCACAAAATTACCATTTACCTTACCCATTCCTTGAATGAAATCTGCCCGTATTTGTGCGCCAAAGGCTGGCGCTGGTTCTATATCTTTGTTACTTATTTCAATCACTTCAGAAACAGCATCTACCATGACACCAATGTCTTGCATCACATCTTCATTGAGCACTTCAATTATGACAATACAAGTCCGTTTTACAATATTGCTTTGTTCCGCCCCAAAGCGAGCGGCCAAATCTACTACTGGAACCACAGCTCCTCTTAGGTTTATCACACCTTTGATGAAATTTGGCATCATAGGGACCGGTGTGACATTACTGTACTCTAGAATTTCCTTTATATGTAAAATACCAATGGCATACATGGCTTCTTTTAAATTAAAGGTCAAATATTGCCAATCATCTTCAATATTGCTATCACTCGAATTTGCTATCTTGCTGGGAAAATTCATCATAATCTCCTAGAAGCGTACAAAGTCATGTTCGCTGGTGGCAACAGAACGATCTTTGGTCCTGGTTTTTGATTTATCTGCTTGACCCTGTTGATTTGTTCTCTTGCTATTCATTTGACTTGAGCGGGTAATTTCAACCTTAAAGAAACTAATAACGTCTTGAAGTAATTCAGCTTGGCTACTCATTTCCTCTGCGGTGGCAGCAAGCTCTTCGGATGCAGAAGCGCTTTGCTGAGTAATTTGGCTGAGCTGTTCCATTGCCGTGTTAATTTGCGCTGCACCGGAAGATTGTTCTTCAGAAGCGGCGCTGATCTCTTGGACAAGATCCGCTGTTTTCTTGATAGAGGGTACAATCTCATCAAGAAGCTTACCCGCTTTTTCAGCCAACCCGACACTACTTGCCGCCACGCCACCAATCTCTTGGGCCGCTACTTGGCTGCGCTCAGCGAGTTTGCGTACTTCAGCGGCAACAACGGCAAAACCTTTACCATGCTCACCGGCCCTAGCAGCCTCAATAGCAGCATTAAGCGCTAATAAATTTGTCTGATAGGCGATATCATCGATAATACTGATTTTATCGGCAATCGATTTCATGGCAGTTACGGTTTGCTGTACCGCGATTCCACCTTCGTCAGCTTCTTTAGCCGCCTTAGATGACATACCATCAGTAACCTTAGCATTTTCGGTATTTTGACTGATTGATGCGGACATTTGCTCTATTGAAGCTGAAGTTTCTTCCACACTTGCCGCTTGCTCACTCGCCCCTTGACTCATGCTCTGAGCCGTTGCAGAAACCTGTTCAGAGGCACTAGAAAGATTATCGGCTGATGCGCGAATGCTGGTGATGATTTCTGACAGTTTGGTTACCATGGTGTTAACGGCAAACAGCATACTTGAGGTGTCATTTGCTTTAACGTCAACTTTAACTTGTAAGTCTCCGTTTGCGATTAAACTGACGACCTGAGTAACGTAACTAGGCTCACCACCAAGTTGACGGGTAATGGATTTAGTAACTAAAATAGCGCCCACTATGGCGACAATGAAAGCGAGTAACCCCGCGATTCCCATTGCCAAAATACCATCTTCATAGCTCTGCTGAGAGACTTCGGCTGAACCTTCTAGAACAGAGCCTTGAAAGCTAACCAATTCTGCAGCAGCTGCTAAATAATCATTAAGAATAGGCATGGCATCATCAAGCATAACTGCAATAGCTTCTTGTTTTAAGCCCTTACTGAGTAGATCATTCACTTGATCAAACTCTTTTTGAAAGTTAACCCGTAATTCTTTGAGGGCACTCATCTTTGCTTTACCATCAGGGAGCTTTATCATTGACTCAAGCTCTGCGGTTTTTTGATCCACATTGTTCTTGTTGATTGAGAGGTTTTCATGCAAAGTTTTTTGCGCTTTAGGGTCGTCATTTATCAACAGTTCTAAACGAGTCTTAGCGTTGTGGTTGGCTAGATCAATAATGTCATTGGCCAAAACGGTTTTACGCCAATCATCGGTGACAATCCGATAAGTAATACTATTAACTGTCGATAGCTCTTTTAAGCCAATCCCTATAATGACTAACATTAAGACGATTAATAGCGCAAAGGTAAGACCAAGACGCATACTTAGTTTCATATTATTAAACATCCATTTATTCCTTTCGTTAAGAAATTCGAAATCAAGCTTGGCTGTAAAGGGCTTTGGCTGATTCAGTTGTTAGAATCTTTTGTACTAAATTAGGCACGTCTAGGATGAGCGCAACTTCGCCACTGCCCAGAACAGTTGAACCACTTATTCCTTGTATATGACTAAATATGTTACCTAAGGGTTTAATAACAGTTTGAAACTCCCCCACCAGTTTATCGACCGCCAAACCTACTTTGTTGCCAAGGTAAGAAATTACGATAACATTTTCTCGTTTAGGCGGACGCCCGCCTAAATTGAACAACCGCCTAAGTCTAATAAAGGGCAATACTTCTCCCCTTAGGTTGATATAACTTTGCTGTGAACTGGGGGAAATATCCGAATTACCTTCATTCAACTCAACACACTCGAGCACCATGTTTAGCGGAATGACAAAGGATGATTTTTCAATTTCGACTAGGAAACCATCAATAATGGCTAGGGTCAGTGGTAGACGAATGCTAAATATTGCTCCTTGACCAAGAATACTTTGCACTTCCACCGTTCCCCTTAGCGCGGTAATATTTCGTTTCACCACATCCATGCCTACACCACGGCCTGACAAATTAGTTACCGCATCAGCAGTGGAAAAACCCGGTTCAAAAATAAGATTATTCACTTCATGAACATCTAGACTTTCTCCCTCAGGAATTAAACCCTTTTCTTGCGCTTTCTTGAGGATTTTTTCATAGTTAAGACCTGCACCATCGTCAGAGACTTCGATGACTATCATGCCTGAATCGTGATAGGCATTAAGAGTGAGCCTGCCTTTAGGATCTTTTTGTTTCTCAATACGTACATCTGGCGCTTCAATGCCATGATCCATAGAGTTTCTGATTAAGTGCATTAACGGGTCGCTAATTTTCTCAACAACTGTTTTATCTAATTCAGTTTCGGCGCCGGTTATCACTAGCTCAATATCTTTGCCTAATTCTTTTGCAACATCGCGAACCACCCGTTGAAAACGCGTAAATGTGGCGCCAATTTGCACCATCCGAAGCTGTAAAGCAGCATCACGCACCTCTTCTACCAAACGAGTTAACATGGAAAAAGATTCAATTAATATCCGATCACCGGAACTATGCGCATGTAAGCTAGAGCCTGCGCCTGCTATCACAAGTTCTCCTACCAGATTTATCAATTGATCAAGTTTATCTGCATCGACTCTTACCGATTGAATTTCTTTTGTTTTTCCATCCCGTATCTGATTTTGCTTAGCTATTGCTGATTCAAGTACAGGTTGTGGCGTTAAACCATTATTGACAACTATCGTCCCTAGTGGGACCTCGATTGATTGACTTTTCAATTGCCTTTGTAGACTTAAAGCGTATTCAAGTTCATTCGGAGTTAATGAACCCGATTGAACTAAAATTTCACCTAATTGTATATCTTGTTCAGGTAGAGATTCGATAAGAGCGATAAAATCACTGACACGACTGCAAGGAGGGAGAATGTGGACTTGACTGTCATCGCGAATAAAATCAAACGCCCCTTCAATATCAAGTTTATTTGCTTGGCTCTTAAAATTGATTTCATATCCTAAATAGCAGGTTTCAGGATCCATCTCAGAGGCGCTGGGTAAATTAGGAAATAAAGAGGTAATAGACTCAATGTCGCCTAATGTGGCTAAATAACGCAAAATAGCCAGAGGATCCATCCCAAATCGAAACGAGTCAGGGTGGTAACGAACGGAAATATGCCAATTATCACTTTTAACTTTTGGACTATTTTCTCTTTCTACTGCTTGAGTCGTTGTGAGTTGAGTATTATCCTTTGCTTGTACCTTGGGACCATCAGTACCTTCCTGCTTAACGACAATAAGTAAGGTTTGAAGTAATGCATTGCCATTAAGTAAATCATGCTCGGTTAGACCTGTTTTATGCTCGACGTTATCTATAAGCAAGCTGATATGATCTTTGCAATCTAACAATAAAGAGGTGAGTTCAGAGTTTGATACAATTTTACCATCACGCATTTTATCAAGTAAACTTTCAACACCATGAGTGAAGTGAACAACTTCATCGAGCGAAAAAATCCCAGCCGACCCTTTAATCGTGTGAGCAGCACGAAAAATTGCATTGAGACTTTCGGCCTTATCTTGTTCATTTTCTAAATTGAGTAATAATAATTCCATCTCATCAAGTAGCTCCCTACTTTCTGATATATATAAACCCAATACTTGCTCTATCTCATCCATGGCAATATCCTCATTTTCTCTTAATGACAGTGCTTATTTTTTTATTGCCGAGTTATGATGACAGGATCATTAAACCAGCTAACTAAACCCATTATTTCAAAGGCTTCTAATACCGCTTCGCTGTGATTAATTAAAGTAAGTTCATGTTGTATATGTATTTGATGTTGCTTTGCCATTATCAAAAGTTGTAATCCTGCCGCATCGATTTCTGTAACGGCTGCTAAATTTAACTCTAGATGCTGACTAGCACTTAAGGCACCGATAAATTGGCTTTTTAGTTCCGTTGCATTATGTATCGTCATAGGACCTTCAATATGAGCGAGGCCACCTTGATCAGTTTGTGTGAATGTCAGCATAGTGCAGAAATCCTTTAAATTTATGCTAGATTTATGATGCCTTAACTTAATTACAACTAAATTAACTTAGCTACAGCAGCGAGCATTTGTTGTGGCTGAAACGGTTTCACGACCCAAGCTCTTGCGCCCGCAGCTTGACCCTCAGATTTTTTGTCTGCTTGAGATTCTGTAGTAAGCATTATGATGGGAGTAAATTTATGTGCGGGGATTTTTTTGACTTCTTTTACCATGCTAATGCCATCCATGTTAGGCATGTTAACGTCACTGATGATTAGGTTAATTTGCGCACCAGCAAGTTTTTTTAGTGCATCGACACCATCGCAAGCTTCCACAGTATTATAGCCAGCCCCTTTAAGGGTAATACTGACAACCTGCCTTATACTTGCAGAATCATCTACTATCAAAATTGTTTTAGCCATTGGTAATTCCCTGTTTTTTGTTATAATTTCCGATGTTGACTCACTAAGGGTTTTAAGATTAAAAGAAGGTTATCTCTTCCGTGACATCTAATTTTTGCCTAATTGAGTTATGATTCATTCTTTGATCCAGCATGGCATAACCCTTTTCCATATTAGTAAGCCAATGACTGAGATCTTTGTCAGTAAAGTCTTTGCCGATTTGCTTATTCTCATGTGCATGAGCCATTGTCAAACTCAGTTCCTCAATACTGTTGTAAACTTGTGTCAAAATTTGGCTAGTTCGATCTTGGAACTGCAAAGACACTAACATTTCAGATATTTCTTGTTGTATTTTTTGCCCTTCTTGTTGCATGGCCTGTTTAGAATCAGCCAACTCCTCAACAGTAATTGTAAAGCTAGCCAGCACTTCTTTAATGGATTTTTCCGCACGTTCCATGATGCCATCATCATCCTTAGTGGCTTTTTCTGCCACCGCAAATGCGCCATTAACTGCACCATTAATGACATTGACTTTTTCGGTCATATTTCTGCCGGTTGCACTGGACAATGACGATAACTTTCTCACTTCATCTGCGACTACGGCAAAGCCTCTGCCCGCTTCACCTGCTCTAGCCGCTTCAATCGCGGCATTCAACGCCAGTAAATTTGTCTGTCCTGCAATAGCATCAACTTCAGTAGCCATCTTTTTTAACTCATCAGTGTAAGTCGTTAACATTCTAACTTCATCCAAGATTGCTGCTCTATCATGTTGTGTTGCTTGCAAGGAGGCCATAACACTATTAAGCGCTTTTTCTGAGAAAGAAAACGTTTTCTCTATCGTGTTATCTTGTTCACTGTTTGAACTTGAATGGGACGGGAAAGCTTGGCTTAAACTTTCAACTAACAAGCTAAAATTGTTGGCTAACTCTGTGGTTGCTGTTTCTGTTTGTTTGCGTGTTGTTTCTATTTGTCGACTCCAGATAGGGAACACTGCTAAGCAGAGTTTATCTGTGTTATTGATTATTTTATTCGTTTCGATTTGAGTATTAACTTGAGATTTGAGTTCAACAAGTTGTATGTTAATTGAACTTAATGCTTGATGAGTCCAGAGGCTAAACAACAAACCTAATCCAGTAAGAAATAAAGCACTGGTGATGATAACGAGGGACAATGGAGAAAATGATAACAAAAGTATGCTACCAAGAACCCCAAGCACTAATGGGTAGATATGAACTTCTGTACGCATAACACTCCCTGTCACTCTGTGGGTTATATTTTGCCAAAAATCTGATGCTGACCAGAATATCTAATTTGATTAGATTGGCAGCTTTTTTAACAAAGAAACGTTAATAAAATAATTATTTATTAACGTTTATATAACGTCTGTAATTAAATATATCAGACATTTTTTTATTTGCAATCAATCACAAAAATAAACTTAACAGCCATAAACTGAGTCATACAGTCCTATCTTTATAGCATTAATTGGGTGCTATGAAGAGGTAACAAAAATACAGATAAGGATAAGGATTTAACCACGTGATTTAGATTATTTTATTAAAAAAATCAGTAGCTTCAGTCACAATCGCCTTAACGCAAGAACACTCTTCGATTAACTTTATTATATATGCTTGATTTTTAAGGTGGCGAGAACCGAAAATAGGCTCAATTTAATGTTGTAAATTTCATAACTCATCAGATACAGCAAAAGTAATACTTTAGACTTACCAACCTTGATGCTTTCTAATCGTTAATATATATTTACGTTAAGGTTTCAACAGTCGCCGCAGCTGAATTTAAAAGAAATATTCTACCTGCATAACAAATCATTTTCTTCAATAAGATTAATAATTGGGGGGCTTTACTCTTTTGTTTTTATTTTTTCTCTGCACGCCGAATAGTATAGTTACGGAATTTAGGTGGTTTAGATGGTTTAGATGGTTTAGATGGTTTAGGTGTCTATTTAATATTAAATTATGGTTTGATTAGCTATTAAAGGACATTAAAGTAATGAATATTAATTGAAGATAAAATTAGTGCTGATAACTCCAGACGTCATATAATAAATTTAAGAGCACCTAAGTGCTCTTATATCATAGATAATTTCAACTATTCTGGTTTGATTATATTAAAGTGCTGATAAGCCCTTTGAGTTGCAATACGACCCCGGGGAGTTCGCTGGATAAACCCTTGTTGAATTAGAAATGGCTCTAAAACATCTTCAATGGTATCTCTATCTTCACCAATTGCGGCAGCAAGGTTATCAAGGCCTACAGGTCCCCCCATAAATTTATCTATAATTGCCAACAGCAGCTTTCTATCTAAATAATCAAAACCTTCAAGATCAACATCAAGCAAGTCAAGAGCTTGTTCTGCCACTTCCTTAGTGACTACACCATCATGCTTCACTTCAGCGTAATCTCTGACTCGGCGCAAAAGGCGGTTTGCTATTCGAGGTGTTCCGCGGGAGCGCCGAGCAATTTCAACCGCACCTTCTGGTGCAATCGATAAACTCATCACGTTAGCTGAGCGAGTAACAATAGTGGTTAAATCAGCCACATTATAAAACTCAAGACGCAACGGAATACCAAAACGGGCTCGCAGTGGCGATGTGAGTGCACCTGCTCTGGTGGTTGCACCCACCAATGTAAAGGGCGGCAAATCCAATTTAATCGAACGCGCAGCAGGTCCTTCGCCAATCATAATGTCTAATTGATAATCTTCTAAAGCTGGATATAAAATTTCTTCAACTACCGGGCTAAGACGATGTATTTCGTCAATAAACAGCACATCGCCCTCTTCTAAATTAGTCAACAATGCAGCTAAGTCACCCGCTTTCTCTAAAACTGGCCCTGAAGTAGACTTAATATTAACGCCCATTTCATTGGCAACAATCATTGCTAAAGTAGTTTTACCTAATCCTGGAGGCCCGAAAATTAACATATGATCAAGCGCTTCTTTTCGATTAAGTGCCGCTTGAATAAAAATCTTTAGTTGTGCTCGAGTATCATCTTGCCCGGTATACTCATCGAGCATTTTAGGACGCATAGCCCTGTCGACAACTTCATCGTGAATTTGAATTTCAGGCTGTATTAATCGATCTGCTTCAATCATAGTGTTATTGTCCTTTTACCTTAAAGCATCGACTTGAGTGCCGCTTTTATCAGTACTTCTGATGTCATACCAAGCTTGAAATTAGCTGAAACAGCTTTACTGGCTTGAGCTGGCTTATAACCTAATGATATTAAAGCTGAAATAGCATCTTCTTCAGCACTTTCAGCAGCAGGAGATGGGGAATAATTAGATTGCAGCACAAATTCGCGCTCTGACCCTACTGATGCCTCAAGTAAAGATCTTAGTTTATCTCGCATTTCAACAATCAAGCGTTCTGCAGTTTTCTTACCGACACCGGGTAATTTAACTAAAGTGACAATATCATCCCGCTCAACACAGGCAACAAACTCTCCCGCATTCATGCCAGACAAAATGGTTAATGCCAATTTAGGGCCTACGCCATTGGTTTTGATTAACAAACGAAATAACGCGCGCTCTTGCTTTGTGATAAAACCATATAACAGCTGAGCATCTTCGCGAACCACAAAATGGGTATATACCATCGCGGGTTGATTAAGTTCAGGTAACTCATAAAAACTGGTTAGCGGTACTTGAAGCTCATAACCCACGCCATTAACATCGATGACGATTTCTGGCGCATGTTTTTCAACTAAAATTCCATTCAAACGACCAATCATTTGTATCTTCCATATGTTCTTGTATTTGCACGGCCGCTCAACGCAACTAAGCTTTGACTGGTGTGATAATGACATATAGCCACAGCCAGGGCATCTGCAGCATCAGCTTGCGGCGCTGCGGGTAATTTCAATAATTGAGTGATCATATGCTGCACTTGAGTTTTTTCAGCTCTGCCTGTGCCAACCACTGCACTTTTTATTTGTGTTGCACTGTATTCTGCAACCGGTAAGTCTGCACATGTCGCAGCCACAATAGCAGCACCGCGAGCCTGGCCTAGTTTTAATGCTGAATCGGCATTTTTCGCCATAAATACACGTTCAATCGCAAATTCATCGGGTTGATATTGTCTAATAATTTCAGATAACCCAGCATAAATCTGCTGTAACCTAAGGGGGAGCTCATCAGATTGTGTACGGATACAACCACTGCCTAAATACTGCTGTTGTCTACCCACACACTTTATTACACCGTAACCGGTGATCCGTGATCCAGGGTCAACGCCTAAAATAATTGCCATTAATTGAGTTAGCCTAATTGTTCCATTACATCATTACTTATATCAGCATTATGATACACTTCTTGTACATCATCATGATCTTCTAATGTATCGATTAATCTTAAAAATTGTTCGGCATTTTCAAGGTCAAGTTCGGCTTTTGTCGAAGGCACCATAGTGACCTCTGCATTGTCGCTGGTAAATTCGGCTTTATCTAATGCATCTTTGACTTTGCCAAAAGCATTGGGTGAGGTATAGACATCAATAGAGCCATCATCATTGACAATAACATCATCAGCACCAGATTCTATTGCTGCATCCATCACGCTATCTTCGTCTACACCTTCTGAATATGATATAACGCCAAGTTTGGTAAATAAGTATGCCACAGATCCATCAGTACCTAAATTACCGCCATTTTTACTAAAAGCATTGCGAACACCTGATACGGTTCGATTTCTATTATCTGTCATGGTTTCAACCATAACGGCACTGCCACCAGGACCATAACCTTCATAGATGATAGTTTCTAGTTGCTGGCCTTCGATTTCACCCGCACCGCGTTTTACCGCGCGCTCAACAGTGTCACGGGTCATATTATTTGATAAGGCTTTATCAATGGCAGCTCTGAGCCGTGGATTCGCGTCAGGATCTGATCCTCCTTCACGAGACGCAACGGTTAATTCTCGAATAAACTTAGTAAATAACTTTCCGCGTTTAGCATCTTGTGCCGCTTTACGGTGTTTAATGTTGGCCCATTTACTATGTCCTGCCATGAAAACTCCTTTGTATTTTTTTGTAACGCTACCGCTTTTAAATAATCATTTACTGCTTAGTGAAAGCCTGTTGGCCACTTTAACAAAAATAGGGTGCCATAAACACAGACCGAGGCATAAGCCTCGGAATGTAGGTAAAACTTAGCTTAACAGTAAATTACTCTGCGTCAGCTTTAGGCTTCTCAATCACTTGAATACCTAATTCGATTAATTGCTGTGGATTAGCAAAACCAGGGGCATTAGTCAACGGACACGCCGCAGTGGTTGTTTTGGGAAACGCCATCACATCACGAATTGAACTAGCACCTGTCATTAGCATAATAATTCGATCTAAACCAAACGCTAAACCTGCATGAGGAGGCGTACCATATCGTAATGCTTCAAGTAAGAAACCAAATTTTTCCTTAGCTTCTTCTTTCTCGATACCTAATAGATCAAACACGGTACTTTGCATTTCAGCATTATGAATACGCACTGAACCGCCACCTAACTCACAACCGTTTAATACCATATCGTATGCATCAGATACTGTGTTAGCAGGATCAAGTTTTAATTGCTCTGCGCTCACACCGCGTGGCGCGGTAAATGGATGATGCACTGCGTGCAAGCCGCCTTCAACCTTTTCAAACATTGGGAAGTCAACAACCCATAATGGACGCCATTGGCCTTGTAATAAGTTAAAGTCTTCACCCGCTTTTAAGCGTAATGCACCTAGTGCCTCAGCAACTACATTAGCTTTATCGGCACCAAATAAAATGATGTCACCCGTTTGACCGCCTGTACGTTCAATTAATTGCTTAACGATGTCTTCATTTAAGAATTTAAGCACTGGAGATTGAATACCGTCCATACCGGCATCAACATCATTTAGCTTCATCCAAGCTAAACCTTTTGCACCATAAATGCCGGCATATTTGGTGTAATCATCAATTTGTTTACGTGATAACGAAGCGCCAGTTGGAATGCGAAGTGCTGCAACACGACCTTCGATGTCATTTGCTGGACCGTTAAAAACCGCAAATTCAACCTCTTTAACTAAATCGGCAATATCCACTAATTCAAGAGGATTGCGTAAATCTGGCTTATCAGACCCAAAACGGCGCATTGCATCTGCATACGTCATTCTCGGAAAATCACCTAGGTCAACATTTAACAAATCTTGAAATAAACCGCGCATCATTTGCTCAGTTTTTTCCATCACTTGCTCTGATGTCATAAAAGATGTTTCGATATCAATTTGCGTAAACTCAGGTTGACGATCTGCACGTAAGTCTTCATCACGGAAACATTTTACGATTTGATAATAACGATCAAAACCTGACATCATTAATAGCTGTTTAAATAGCTGTGGTGACTGTGGTAATGCAAAAAATTGACCTTTATAAGTACGACTTGGAACTAAATAATCCCGAGCGCCCTCAGGGGTTGCCTTGGTCAAAATAGGCGTTTCAATGTCTAAAAAGCCATTGGTGTCGAGAAAGTTACGCACATAACTAGTCACTTTAGCGCGGAATATAATCCGTTCAGCCATTTCAGGACGACGTAAATCAAGATAGCGATATTTTAAACGTTGTTCTTCACTATTATTTTGATAATTGTCCATGCTAAGTGGTAATGGCGCAGATGCATTGATAATCGTTAAGCCTTTACCTAAGATTTCAATTTCACCTGTTTTCATTTGCGCATTAACTTGGCTGTCTGGACGAGCACGGACTAAACCAGTTACTTGGACACAAAATTCACCGCGCAAGGTACTGGCGATATCAAATACGTCTTTTAAGTCAGGATCGTAAACAACTTGAACTAACCCTTCACGATCACGTAAATCTAAGAAAACCACACCGCCTAAATCACGGCTACGATTAACCCAACCTACTAAGGTAACTTCTTGACCTAAATGAGACTTATTAATGTCTCCACAATAATGGCTACGCATTGAACTCTATCCTTTAAATAAAAGCGATTTTAGCAAAGCAAACGTTCGCATATCAAAAATGATAAAAACGGCATTATATACCCAAACAAACCTAAGATGCTCGTCTCAATAATAATTTATTAATCCTAATTGAGCCTATATTACGCGGCTTTGGCTTTTAAAAATTAAATAGCTAAAGTAGCGGTCATCGTTAAGAATAACTAGGCTATATGCCGTTATCAGAATATAAAAGGCAGTATCAAGGAGAATGAGTTAATTAACCAGAGTAGAAGTGATTATTTGTCATCAACTGAATAAAAAAACGACACTCTATGCCGGTTTTAAAAAATTGTATCTCAATATATTGCTGGTTCTGATAGAAACAACTGCAATATTAGCTACATACTGGAAGACTCTCCTTTAATAGCTTATTCGATGTTGATGACCACCCACTCTTTTAGCTTGATACATCAGAATATCAGAATGTTTCATTAATTCCTCTGCTGTTACGCCATCATGTGGGTACATGGCAATGCCGATACTGGCAGATATTTGAATTGATTTACCTTCAATATTATCAATTTGAGACAAGTTTTTAAGCAAGGTACTCGCCAGCTTTTTTGAATCATCAACTTTCTCTAATTGATTGATCAAAATGACAAATTCATCTCCACCGAAACGAGCAACAGAGTCAGTATCTTTAATAAGCGATTTAAATACCTCAGCAACTTGTGCTAACAGAATATCACCGATGGCATGGCCATGAACATCGTTAACAATTTTGAATCCATCCAAATCAATAAACAATATTGCAAACTTTGAGTGAGTTTTTTGATGGGTCTCAATTGCAATAATTATCTGCTTATCGAGTAATGTACGATTAGCTAACCCAGTCACGCTGTCATGATTTGCCAAAAACACCAATTTATCTTCGGCATCTTCGCGGCGCTTAATCTCTATTTTTAATCGGCGATTAACCACTAAAACCATTACAGTTATCGCACTTACGACCAAGAGCCCAATGATAAGAGAATTCATCCAACGCTGGTAAAATTGATCATCGGTATTTAATTTAACATCGTTCCACTTTTGATAAAGTTGTTGTTGAGCAGTCTTGTCAATTGTACCAATCACCCTATTAATAAGGGGCACTAGTTCCTCAAGGCCCGAAAATATACCTATCCTACTCTGCTGATCAGCTAAATCCGCAAGTAAAGACAGTTTTAAACTAGGGTAATCGCCATTTTTAAGTGAATCAGCCAATGAGGTTACTTTTTCAATAAACATATCAGCAGTACCACTCACAACAGCATTTAGGCCTGCACGTGTATCTGGGACTAATACCAACTTCAACTCAGGATATTGTTGATTTAATTGTTCAACTAACTGATACCCTTCAACAACAGCAATAGTTTTATTGTCTAATTGATTGATATTAAAAATAGGCGGTTGAGTTAAATCACTGGCCACAGCCCAAGGTGAAGGCCAATAAGGATCACTAAATGAAATCGTATTATCACGCTCGCTGTTAGACGCCAAACTGGCCACCAATTGTATCTCACCACTTCGAAGCTGCTGCATCATTTTATCAAAGGTGTCGAATGCAACAGGGATAACTGATACACCCAAATGATTAACAAATAAGGATTTAACATCAGAGTTAACCCCTAAAAACTCGCCATTTTTACCTTGAAACTCCATCGGACGCCAATCTTTAACGTAACCCATTTTGATCGCGCCTAAACTCGATAAGTATGTTTTATCTTGACTGGATAACACAATGCTTTGATTCTGCCCTGAAAAATATCGATCATCAGGATTAATAAGCCATTTTCGTTCTATTTGCAGGCGTTCTTCGGGAGAAATCAATTCAAAACCAGCGCGAATTCGCTCCTCTAAACCACTGTCTTCCGTGCGGATCAAGCTATAGATGTCAGTTGAAAACTCAATATTAATATATTGAGTAAAATCAGCCCAAAGCTTGCTGCCTAATAAATAATGAGAAGTAGTTGCAGAAGAGGCTATAAAACCAATAATGTCACCTTTAAGCGCAGCGTCAACCATCAGCTCAGTCGATTCATAAAAACGTAATTGTGCATTTGGGTATAAGTCATGGATTTCAGAAATATATGGTGCGGTAGGAAACACACCAATTCGAATATTATCAAGTGTATTTAAATCAGCAATATTCTTTTTTAAACTAAAAAAACGGCTCTTGACTGACGTGATATGCCAAGCTTGTTTGAGACCAGTGTTCATTTCATTGCTTTCAGGATAGCCAATATGAACATCAGCAAAGCCTCGCTTAACATCTGCAATAGAGCTGTTCATATCGCCAACAACAAAATCAATACTAATGCCGCTTTTACTTGACCAGAGCTTCCATAAATCAACAAATAACCCGTGGGGTAATCCGTCGTTACCGATATCAACGAAAGGTTCAACATTGCTTTGCATGGCAATAAGTAGTCCAGCATTCTGTCGGTTATAACCTAACCAACGCCGCTCAATTCGTTTAATTTGTTCAACATCAACTTTTTCGAAACCTTGATTAATTTTAGCCAGTAACTGAGCTTTACCATTTCTAACTGCTGCAACTAGATCTACCTTCGCTATCGGGATCCTTGCTGAACTATAATAGTCATTAGCAATATTTTGCTCTAATGCCATATCTCGTTGATAGCCTTCAATTCCAGCAAAGACCAGCACCTCGCCGTTCATCGCTCCAACAAGTAATGCTTCTCTGCTACTATATTTTTGAAAATTAAAGTTTGGATTAACAGCTAGAAGAGATTGTTCATGGGATGAACCATTTACAATACCTATTTTATAAGGCACTAAATCAGATAACTGATGCTTTTTACCAATCGTTTTATGAATAAATAAATAGGTTTGCAACGATGTAATTGGATTGGAGAAATCAAACAAAGTTTGTCTAGAAGCATTAGATGCCATGCCGATATGTATATCGGCATCACCCGACTGGAGCTGGTCCAAAGATTGTTGCCAATTCTGTATAAGGAATTCAACTTTAGTATCTGTAACAAGTGCCCACTCTCGCCAAAGATCAACTAAGATACCTGCAGCATGCTGATTTTCGTCTACATATTGAAATGGATAAGAATCCTCTCCCATTACAATTTTCAATGTTCCCTCTGCAACGGCGGTATCTTGTGAGCTTGCAAAAACTATATTGGCAGTACTGATTACTAAACAGAAGAGTAATCCGACGATTAATTTCAAGTGTCATCCCTATCTACTAGATATACTAATCACTATTAACGGATATAAAGCAATGCTTGTTGATTATATTCCACTAATAGTTAACAAAAATTGAACATCCCTAAGATCGTAATTTACCTCAGATTGCGTCATAATTCTAATAAATATTGCCTTGTTAACGGCCAGTTTAGCAAGGTTTTTACATAAAACGTCAAATAAGACATCACACACAAGATAATAAAATTTAATATATTTTTAACCAGTACTTGCTGGTCATCACTATGATTAGCTAAAATGTGCTTAGAATTTTAAAACCTGTTATCACATGCACTCAGAATTAGATAATATTTATGCCTCAGCAACTAATAAAGTTGCTGATTTTGTATTTGATCAAAAAGTCGCTGGCGTGTTTAACGACATGATACGTCGATCTGTTCCTGGATATGGTCAAATCATTAATACTATTGGTGACTTTGCTAGTACTTATGTCACCAAAAACTCCACTGTTTACGACCTTGGCTGTTCGCTTGGAGCTGCAACATTAAGTATTCGGCGCCAAATTGAACAACGTCAATGTAAAATTGTTGCCGTTGATAATAGTAAGTCGATGATAGAACGTTGTAGTGAAAACCTTTTAGCCTATGTCAGTGATACGGATGTAGAACTTGTTTGCGGTGATATTAGGGACATTGAATTTAAAAATGCTTCTATGGTGGTGTTAAATTTTACCCTACAATTTCTGCCAATAGCCGATCGTGACACGTTAATTAACAAAATATATCAGGGTATGCTACCTGGTGGTATTCTGGTTATCTCTGAAAAGTTACGTTTTGATGATGAAACCATACAAGTATTACTTGATAAACATCATTTAGATTTTAAACGTGCAAATGGCTACAGTGAGTTAGAAATAAGCCAAAAAAGAAGTGCACTTGAAAATGTGATGCGCCCAGATACACTCAGCCATCATCAACATCGCTTTGAAAAATGTGGCTTTCAACACTTTAATGTGTGGTTTCAATGTTTCAATTTTGCATCGATGGTGGCGATTAAATGATAAGCTTTAGCGCATTTTATAAAGAAATAGCAGATTCTAATTTGCAACATTGGTTAGAAACGCTACCGTCTATTCTGGGTAATTGGCAGCGTGAACACAAACATGGCAACTTACCCAAATGGGAAAAAGTGCTCAATAAACTGCATTATCCCACACCAGATCTAGTTGAGTTCACCTCAAATGTTACCATTGGTAGTGGCAAACAGCTTACTGATGGTCAGACAGAAAAACTGTCTAATTTACTCGGCGTATTTCAACCGTGGCGCAAAGGTCCCTTCTCTATCCATGGCATTGAAATTGATACAGAATGGCGAAGTGATTGGAAATGGGATAGAGTTAAGCCACATATATCACCTTTAAAAAATCGAACTGTATTAGATGTTGGCTGTGGAAGTGGCTACCATATGTGGCGTATGTTTGGTGAAGGCGCAAAATGCGTTGTGGGAATAGACCCTTCTCCGTTATTCTTATGTCAATTTGAGGCAGTAAAAAGATTAGCGGGTAACCAACACCCAATTTATTTATTACCATTAGGTATTGAAGAACTTCCACCTTTAGATGCTTTTGATACGGTATTTTCCATGGGCGTACTTTACCATCGTCGCTCGCCGATTGATCACATTATGCAGTTACGTGACCAATTGAGAATGGGAGGAGAGCTCGTAATCGAAACGTTAGTTATAGATGGTGATGAAAACGCGGTACTTGTCCCTAAAGACAGATATGGCAAAATGAATAATGTGTGGTTTTTACCTTCAGTGGCTGCATTAATTCTGTGGCTAGAAAAGTGTGAATTTACCAACGTCAGATGCGTTGACGTCGATATCACTTCATTAGCAGAACAACGCAGCACAACCTGGATGAAAAATGAATCGCTTGTTGATTATCTTGACCCAAATGATGTGAGCTTAACGGTTGAAGGCTACCCTGCACCGAAAAGAGCCATTATTATTGCCACTAAAAACCAACCCAATTTAGATTTAATTTAACTCATAATATTCAACAGGAATTGACATGTTTAAGCAGGCACTTGCACTAACTATTGCAGTATTGATTGTTTCAGGTTGCACAGCAACCCAGCATTCCCATGCACCATCAATCTCAAATGCTGATTTAAACAGCACGCTGCAAACATCCCAAGCACAAATTATTACCGCTTTTAATGACCAATGCAGCAAACAATCTGACGATATTACTGGATTATCGATCGAGTTACGTAAGTTAAAGACACAAGTTAGCGAAGCAATGGCACAGTCGCAAAAGCTCGCTGTCGTCCCTGTCGTTGCACCAGCACCTAGACCTGTAGCAGTGCCATCACAATGTCCTGAATCGCTCATTGGTGAGAAATTCTTATTAGGTGAAGCTGAAAGTGTTTATATGGATGAAGTTAAAACAACATTCGCTACCCGTATCGATACCGGAGCTGAGTCATCTTCATTAGATGCTCGAAACATTGTCCTTTTTGAACGAAATGGCGAAGAATGGGTGAGATATGATGTGATGACTAACGGCCCAGATAAAGCAGGAAATACTTTCGAGTCAAAAGTTGAACGCTTTGTACGTATAAAACAAGATGCTACCAGTGAAGATGATCGCCGCCCTGTTATTCATGCGCATTTAAAAATTGGTCAATATTCAGCTGAAACTGATCTAAATTTAACTGACAGAAGCCATTTAGATTACCCACTACTTCTTGGCCGTAAATTTATGAAAGATATTGCCATCGTTGATGTAGGTCAAATCTACATTCACGGTAAAGACAAAAACCAAGTGACCACACTTATTAAATAGGCGACAAAATGCACTCTCGTAAACCGTTTTATATATTTGTATTTTTACTGTTTTTTGTCGGTATTGGTGCCAGCATCTATCGTGGTATTGAGCATAACGTGCCATTTTTACCCGGTGAACAGGTTCAAAGTTGGGCAATTGATGCAAAAGTGAGCTTTAACGGCCGTAACCAGCCCGCAGAAGTGCAATTCTCATTACCTAATGATCCCGCATTTGACATTTTGGTCGAAAACACAACCTCACCAGGTTACGGTTTAACTATTACTGAAGAGCAAAATCGCAAAGCGATTTGGTCGATTAGAGAAGCATCTGGACCACAGTCTTTGTTTTACCGTGTCACACTGGTGCCAACAGGTAAATTAGAAATTAAATCTGAACAAGAACCCACTGACACTGAAGTCTATCTTTGGCCTGCAACAGAGAAGGCAGCTGCAGAACAAATTGTAGAAGAAGTTTGGCTTCGCAGTGCGACCAATTTATCTTTTGCAAAGCAATTGTTGGATTTGATCCACGATAAAAATCAAAGTCAAAATATGTCGTTATTACTGTCGACTAACACTTCGACCAAATTATTCTTACAAATGTTACATACAAAAGGTGTTCCAGCACGAAATGTCAGTGGCTTAGTATTAGAAGATCAACGTCGTCGTCAAACCTTAACGACTTATGTGCAAGTTTATCAAGATGGCTTATGGCACTTATTTGATGTTGTTAACAACAAGCAAGGCAGAGACGGTAATCTTGTATTATGGGAATATGCTGGTGGCTCTGTTTTAGAAGTCATGGGCGGTCGTAGCTCACAAGTTAGCTTTTCAATGTTACAAGATACGCGCTCCGCATTAGCTACATCTATTGATATGATGATGACTGATGACGCATTAGATTTTTCTTTGTATCAACTTCCACTTGAAGAGCAAAGTTTATTCAAAGGTATATTATTGATCCCTATTGGTGTAATGGTGGTTGTTTTCCTTCGCGTGATTGTCGGTATTAAAACATCTGGTACTTTTATGCCAGTATTAATTGCGATGGCCTTTATTCAAACCACCCTGCTAACGGGTTTAATTGGTTTTCTATTAATTGTGGCTTTCGGATTAATGATCCGCTCCTACCTCTCCACGCTCAATTTATTGTTGATATCCCGAATATCCGCGGTGATTATTGTGGTGATTTTTATCATCGGCTTGTTTACGTTAATCTCATTTAAACTGGGATTAAGTGAAGGGTTAACTGTGACCTTTTTCCCAATGATTATTTTAGCCTGGACAATCGAGCGCATGTCTATTTTATGGGAAGAGGAAGGCCCTAAAAAAGTGTTTATTTCAGGTGGCGGCAGTTTGTTTGTTGCAACCATAGCTTACCTCGCTATGAGCAGTGAATTAGTACAACACTGGGTGTTTAACTTCTTAGGTATTCATTTGGTTATCTTAGGTTTAGTACTGGTTATGGGACAATACACGGGTTACCGTTTGACCGAGTTAAAACGCTTTAAACCCTTAGTGGGAGAGAAGTAATGAAGTATGCCTGGCCTTGGGAATTAAGCCGCGCAGGCGTGCTAAACATGAACAAGCGTAATATCGGTTATATTGGTAAATACAATCCACGTAAACACTATAAACGTGTCGACGATAAGTTAATTACCAAGCAATTAGCATTAGCAAATGGCATTGCCGTACCCGATTTAATTGGTGTTGTTCAAGAACAACATGATATTGAACTGATACCTGCGATGGTAATTGATAGAAGCGGTTTTGTTATCAAACCCGCTAAAGGGTCTGGTGGTAAAGGGATCCTGGTGATTACTAGAGTTGATAATGGCCGTTATTACAAGGCTAATGGCGATGAAGTAACCCCTAACGAAATATATCGTCATGTATCGAATACATTAAGCGGTTTATTTTCACTGGGGGGCAGACCCGATGTTGCCATTGTGGAAGGCTTAATTGTATTTGATCCCGTATTCAACGGTGTCAGTTACGAAGGTGTGCCTGATATACGATTAATCGTGTTCAAAGGGTTCCCAGTCATGGGCATGCTGCGTTGTTCAACTGCAGCCTCTGACGGTAAAGCTAACTTGCATCAAGGCGCTGTTGGTATTGGGTTAGATATTGCCACAGGCAAAAGTTTACACGCGGTTCAATTTGACGTTCCAGTAGATAAACATCCTGATACTCACTTCCCTTTATCCGACATTCAAGTGCCGCATTGGGAAACGCTACTGCATACAGCTTCTAGAGCCTATGAAATGTGTGAAATGGGCTATCTTGGGACCGACATGGTATTAGATAAAAATCGTGGCCCCTTGCTCTTAGAGCTTAATGCTCGTCCAGGTTTAACCATTCAAATAGCAAATGGTAAAGGCATTCTCCCCCGCCTTAAACACGTAGAGTCTTTAAAAGGCGCGACAATGTCAGTTGACCAACGTGTAGAATATGCGAAAAAGCATTTTTGCGATCAGCCTAAGTTTTAATTTATTGGCCACGGCATTCGCCGTGGCCAATCCTTTAAGCCTGTTTGTAGATCAGTGTTTACAATTTGATGCCGAAAGTCAGGTTGCAATCCCTAATGCCTGGAAATCATCAAGCACAACACCTTATACCCCCATAACACAATCAGTATCATTAAATGAATTAGTTGAATTTGAGTCGTCGCTTCTGTCGCTCAATAATTTAAATGATCGCAATAATTACTATCGCCGCTTAACCCAACAAACAGAATATCAGCAGAATCTGCTGATGTGCCAAGTTCATTTAGCTGATGAACTCTCATGGATACTTAATCAAATTGATCCTCAATTATTGCAAGCCGATAAAACCAGATTCAAATTATCTCCACCTCAGCAGCCTTATTATTGGTATCTAACCAGTATTCAACAATTAAAAAATACCCAGCTCAATATGGACGTTAAATCTATGCTTCATGGCTTACAAACAAGCATAGAACACCAGCTAAGACAGCAGTATTTATTCGAGGCAAACGCAGAATGTGCACTAGATACTTCCTCTGAATCAACAAAGAAATCAATTGATAATATTTCTACTACTGCGCAGAATGTTGCTCGTTATCTTGTTTTGCAGCCGAAATCATCTTGTCGACAACAAGCGTGGTTAGCTTATCAAGGGCGAGCGAAAGAGATTAACCAATCAAATTTACTTGCTATTCATAAAATTAAAACAAAGCAGGCAATAGATAATAAATTTACAAACACTGCTGACTTCCAATTAAAAAACAGTGGGTTAACTGTTGAACAATTATCTCTATTTTTAAACAGCCAAACAGAAAATATCCAAATTACGCCTTGGGATTTACCACAAGCATTAAAAAAACAGCCCAAAATTGAAACCGAGATTCAAACTACTGCGCATTTCATTGACACGGTATTTGAGCAGCTATCCCTATTTAGTTTAGATTTTGAACGACTTCCAACAAGTGCAAATACCACCGATATTTATCGCGTTTGGCATAAAAAAAGATTACTAGGTGAAATTTTCTTGGATATTAATACTGGCGAAGCAGCCCAGCCAGTATACGTTAACTATTTCACGATAAAGCAGTCTGTTGTAGGGCAACAATTAGGACAATATGCTTTAAATCTGCCTTTTGAATTAACTAAGGTAAAACAGTATGACGACCTAGTATTTGCCCTAAGCGATATAGTGAATCAGTTAGCAAAAGGAAGTCCATTTTACTATGTTAATCTGCAGAATATTTCGCCACTTAATCAGCAGTTAGGTACCTATTGGTTAGCAACATGGTTAACATCAAATTTAAAACTAGATCATGAACAACACCCTAGAGTCAAACTCATTAACTCTTTTAAGAAACAACAACAGGTCTTTCGCTCAAAAGTTGCGCTACTCTTTTACCAACAACAAGATCTATCTATATTTACGTTACACCAGCCCATTTTGAATCGAATATTGTCCCAATTCTTTGAAGACAGTTTTGGTGTGCCTTATTTAACCGCTTCTGATTCAATATTTAGTTATCTTGCTATTGCTAATCAAGGGATTAATTATTATCTTCTGCTGTGGCATCAAACACTGGCGCAGTTAATTTACAATGAAACACATTCCAGTAGCCAAGCCACGGAAATGTTTGATTTAATTGTTGTAAATGAACATCACCAAAGTCTTTATGAGCAATTATCTGCCGTTTTTAAACAACCAATGGATTTTGAACACCTATTATGGAGAATCAATTATGTTGGCACTGAGCAAGAGTAAGACACTCTCGTTAGTTGCATTATCCGCTGTCTTATTCAGTAGCAGTTTATTTGCCAAAGAATCATTCGTTAATCCGATGCACAATTTAACGGGTGAACAAATTTACAGACAAATCAAAACTAATTTTGAAACTAACCTTTATACTTTACCACCAAGGGTTCAAGGCCATTACGCTATTCGTCAATTTCGCATGACAGGCGATACAAAGTACGCTAATGGGTCACTAATTGACTTGCTTACCATAGCTGAATCACAAGCTTATTTTGCCTGTAATCTCAATAAACCAAACTTCATTGATGATGAGTCAGCATTAGCGGCAAGTCTGTTAGGTGACAAAGCAAGAGGTTTAGCACGTAAAGAAGCTATTGCTCCTTATCCAAAATTTATGTTATTTACTGACTTATTGCGTTTTTCAAGTCGTATCGATGAGTTTGGTTTTACGGGTCCTTGTCATGATTTGCTATTGAGCACCTTAAAGTCGCATGATTTTGCTCCTTCCTTTACCGATAAGAAAATGATTGAGTCATGGGCTGCACAACTTATTAACTATGTATATTGGGCTAAGCAAGTCGGTGTGGGGGATTATTACCAAGTCTATAAAACGGCGTTTATTAACACTTATCCTGATAGTAAAGATGCGACACTTTCAAAGGCACAGTACAAAAATAAGATTTATGGCATGACCCATTTTATTTTTGCTGCCAGCGGATATTATCAAAATGAAGTCGATCCAAAAGAGTTTCAATGGATTTTAGATTATTTTGAAAAAAACCTAGATAAAATTATCGCCGACACTACAGCGGATATCATTACAGAAGTGGGGATTAGTTTCCTAATAACGGGGCATAAAAATCACAGCGTCACTCAACAAATTAAAAAGCACATCATTGCGGCATATAATCCAGAAACTCAAATGATACCATCACCTAAGGGGAGATCGGACTTGTCCTCAGGCGAACACAGAAACGTACTTGCCATGATGCTACTAAATTGGCCAGAAACGCTTCATCCAGGCCCATATCTGAGCAATATCGCTAGTACGAAGAAGAACCTTCCTCGTTTAGTGAATATAAAATCAGTTCAAAATACACTCGATAGCAAGCAGCAATCACATTAGTAATATCGTTGCCCAGTCTTTAATACAAAAAACCCAATGCATGCATTGGGTTTTTCTTAAACTAAACAACAAACAGTTTATTCTGAAGCATCTTCAGTACGAAATTTATCTGCTGTGGCTTTGATAATCGGTTGCAACTCACCTTTTTGGAACATTTCAGTAATAATATCACAGCCGCCAATCAACTCACCTTCGACCCATAATTGTGGAAAGGTAGGCCAGTTTGCAAACTTAGGTAATTCAGCACGGATGTCCGGGTGCTGTAAAATATCTACAAACGCAAACTGCTCACCACAGTTAATCATCACTTGTGCAACTTGAGAAGAAAAACCACAACTAGGTAATTTTGGAGAGCCTTTCATATAAACAATGATTGGGTTTTCACTCAGTTGCTGCTTAATTTTTTCTACAGTTTCCATTTTCATTCCTAATGGTAGATAAAGTATTAATTGTCGTATTGTACGACACCTTAAGCCATAACAAAATGCCACAGTTTGTAAGGGTATAGATTAATTCATCTTATGAATGGCCATAATTGAGATTTTTCCAGAAACAATGATTCACATCACAAAAATAATCAGTACAATAGCTGCAGAGCAGTGTACCTATTTAGTATTTAATTTAGGTATGAAAACGATAACCTAACTCCATGGAGAGAGACTAATGGCTTTCGAATTACCAGCATTACCTTATGCAAAGAACGCACTTGAACCGCATATTTCTCAAGAAACGATTGAATACCACTATGGTAAGCATCACAACACTTATGTTGTAAAATTAAATGGTTTAGTTGAAGGCACTGAATTTGCAGGAAAAAGCTTAGAAGAAGTCGTTAAAACTTCTACTGGTGGCATGTTCAATAATGCAGCTCAAGTTTGGAACCATACCTTTTACTGGAACTGCCTAGCACCAAATGCTGGCGGCGAAGCAACTGGTGCTATTGCAGCAGCTATCGATGCTTCTTTCGGTTCTTTCGAAGAATTCAAAACTAAATTTACTGATTCTGCAGTAAACAACTTTGGTAGCGCTTGGACTTGGTTAGTAAAGAAAGCTGATGGTTCATTAGCAATCGTTAACACTAGCAATGCCGCTACACCACTGACTGATGAATCAGTGACGATTTTAATGACTGTAGATGTTTGGGAACATGCTTATTACGTTGATTACCGTAATGCACGTCCAGAATATTTAAATCACTTCTGGCAATTAGTTAACTGGGAATTTGTGAACAGCAACTTCGCTTAATCACAATCCTCGTTATCTTAAAAAGAGCCCTAGGGCTCTTTTTTTATATGTGTAATTTTGCTTATTTACTTATTAAGAACTGTAAAAAACTATTACTAACTATAAATGCAACTATTGCAATTGCTACGTTCCCCCTTGTTTTATAAACAATAATTTATAAATCTGTTGCGCAATGTCACACTTTCTATTCTAAGCTTATATAGTAGAGGCCAAAAAGATTGATTGGCAATAACGCCAATATTGCTTAATTCCTCGCCATTGTTGCCATCCCGGCATAGACGTCTAAGGGGCTTATTATGGGCATTTTCGAACATTACCAAAAACGTTACGAGAAAAAACTCGATGATGAATATACCTTAGAGCAATTCCTCGATATCTGTAAACAGGATAAAGGTGCCTACGTTTCAGCTGCAGAGCGGTTGTTAATGGCCATTGGTGCACCTGAAGTCATAGACACATCGAAAAACTCTGTCTTAAGTCGTATATTTTCCAATCGTCTAATCTCTCGCTACCCTGCTTTTAAAGATTTTTATGGCATGGAAGAAGCGATTGAACAAATTGTGTCTTACCTTAAGCATTCTGCTCAGGGCTTAGAAGAATCGAAGCAGATTTTATATTTATTAGGCCCTGTAGGTGGTGGTAAATCATCACTGGCAGAAAAGCTTAAATCCCTTATTCAACATATGCCTATCTATATTTTAAGCGCAAATGGCGTTCGTAGCCCAGTTAACGATCATCCATTCTGTTTGTTCGATTTGGATGAGGATGGCAGCATTTTACAACAGGAATATGCAATACCGCATCGCTATCTTAAAACCATCATGTCCCCTTGGGCGGTTAAACGGTTACATGAATTTGGCGGCGATATTAGCAAATTTAGAGTCGTTAAAGTCTACCCATCAATTCTAGATCAAATCGGAATAGCAAAAACCGAACCTGGCGATGAAAACAACCAAGATATTTCGGCACTCGTCGGTAAGGTAGACATTCGCCAATTAGAGCACTTTTCACAGGACGATGCTGATGCTTACGCCTATTCAGGCGCATTATGCCGAGCAAATCAAGGCATGATGGAATTTGTCGAAATGTTCAAAGCGCCGATAAAAGTGTTACACCCATTACTGACCGCCACACAGGAAGGTAACTATAACGGTACGGAAGGATTATCGGCTTTGCCCTACACAGGTATTATTCTGGCACACAGTAATGAATCAGAATGGACAACGTTTAGGAATAATAAAAACAACGAGGCCTTTTTAGACAGGGTTTATATCGTCAAAGTGCCCTACTGTTTACGTATTTCAGAAGAAATGGAAATTTACCAAAAACTGTTGTTCAATTCTGAGCTATCTCAGTCTCCTTGCGCCCCTGGCACACTGGAAACATTGGCCCAATTTAGTGTGTTATCTCGGATTAAAACGCCTGATAACTCCTCTGTTTACTCAAAAATGCGTGTTTATAACGGTGAAAGCTTAAAAGACACAGACCCTAAGGCAAAGTCGTATCAAGAATATCGTGACTATGCAGGTGTAGATGAAGGGATGAACGGTCTATCTACTCGTTTCGCGTTTAAAATTTTGTCTAAAGTGTTTAACTTTGACCATACCGAAATCGCCGCAAATCCGGTGCATTTATTTTATGTGCTTGAGAAGCAAATCGAACAAGAGCAATTCCCCAGTGAGGTAAGTGAACGTTACCTTGAGTTTTTAAAAGGCTATTTAATCCCTAAATACGTTGAGTTTATTGGCAAGGAAATTCAAACCGCTTATCTAGAGTCCTATTCCGAATATGGTCAAAACATATTTGATCGTTATGTAACCTATGCTGACTTTTGGATCCAGGATCAAGAGTATCGAGATCCTGAAACAGGACAACAATTTGACCGAGCATCACTCAATGCTGAGTTGGAAAAAATAGAGAAGCCAGCCGGAATTAGTAACCCTAAAGACTTCAGGAATGAAATTGTTAACTTTGTATTACGCGCCCGCGCTAATAATGAAGGCAATAATCCTTTGTGGACCAGTTACGAAAAACTGCGAACCGTGATTGAAAAGAAAATGTTCTCCAATACCGAAGACTTACTACCAGTGATTTCATTTAATGCCAAGACATCGAACGATGATCAACGCAAACATGATGATTTTGTTAATCGCATGATGGAGAAAGGCTATACCAAGAAACAGGTCAGATTGCTGTCGGAATGGTATTTACGCGTACGTAAATCATCATAACCCAACAACATAGGCTTTACTGAACAGTACTGGGATGTAAAGCCTGCATTTAGGCTTGGGAGGTGCGTATGGCTAACTTTATAGATAGACGATTAAATGCTAAAGGAAAAAGCACGGTTAATCGTCAACGATTTATTGAACGATATAAAACCCAAATAAAAAAAGCCGTCAGTGATGCAGTGACTAGACGCAGTGTGACTGATATTGATAAAGGAGAACAGATTAGTATTCCAACTCGGGATATTAGTGAACCATCGTTTAGACAAGGACAAGGTGGTAGCCGTGAAAGAATTCACCCAGGCAACGACCAATTTAATCGCGGCGATAAAATAGCCCGCCCTCAAGGTGGACAAGCAGGCGGCTCTGGTGACGGTGATGCTTCTGATTCTGGTGAAGGTCAGGAAGATTTTGTCTTTCAAATATCAAAAGATGAGTATCTTGAACTGTTATTTGAAGATTTAGAATTACCCAACTTACAGAAAAACCGCTTAAATAAATTGGTTGAGTATCAAACGTATCGTGCAGGATTTACCAATGATGGGGTACCTGCAAATATCAATATTATTCGTTCATTACGCTCATCTTTAGCCAGAAGAATAGCCATGAGCGGCAGTAAGAAAAAGCGACTTAACCTACTTGTGCAACAGCTTGCTGAACTTGAAAACACCCCCGGAGCCAAAGCCGAGCTTATTTTGGACTTAAAAGCTCAAATTGACATATTACAAAAACAAATTGCTAAAGTGCCTTTTATCGACACCTTTGATTTACGCTTCAACAATTACGCAAAGCGAGAAAAACCCTCAAGCCAAGCGGTGATGTTTTGCTTA
Source organism: Shewanella glacialimarina (assembly GCF_020511155.1). Classification (NCBI taxonomy): domain Bacteria; kingdom Pseudomonadati; phylum Pseudomonadota; class Gammaproteobacteria; order Alteromonadales; family Shewanellaceae; genus Shewanella; species Shewanella glacialimarina. The sequence continues at coordinate 2,329,640 of NZ_CP041216.1, forward strand.
ATGGATGTCTCTGGTTCAATGGATCAGGCAACCAAAGATATGGCCAAGCGTTTTTATATCTTGCTGTATCTTTTTTTAACTCGTACGTATAAAAACCTCGAGGTGGTTTACATACGCCACCATACCCAAGCTAAAGAAGTCGATGAGCAGGAGTTTTTTTACTCCCAGGAAACCGGCGGCACAATAGTGTCGAGTGCTTTAAAATTAATGCATGAAATCCAACAAGCACGTTACCCCGCCAGTGAATGGAATATTTATGCCGCGCAAGCATCTGATGGTGACAATTGGTCAGACGATTCACCCGTGTGTAAAAACTTGCTTAGTCAGCATATTTTACCTTTAGTGAGGTACTTTAGTTACATTGAAATAACCCATAGACCTCACCAGAGTTTATGGCAGGAATATCAACAATTGCAACAAAGCTTCGATAATATAGCGGTACAAAATATTAAGCAAGTTGATGATATTTACCCGGTATTTAGAGAACTCTTTAAAAAACAAGCTGTATAGGAGGCACTATGGATACATCTTCCCGTTCGCCTTTAAGCGATGGTCCAGAGTGGACTTTTGACTTGTTACAGGCATACCTTCATGAAATTGAAGTGGCGGCTAAATTTTTTAAAATTGATGCTTACCCCAATCAAATTGAAATTATTACCGCAGAACAAATGATGGACGCCTATGCAGGAATTGGAATGCCTATCGGATATACCCATTGGTCATTTGGAAAACGTTTTATTGAAACAGAACAGGGTTACCGCCGCGGACAGATGGGACTGGCCTATGAAATAGTAATTAATTCTGATCCGTGTATCGCTTATTTAATGGAAGAAAATACCATTACTATGCAAGCGTTAGTGATGGCTCACGCCAATTTTGGGCACAATAGCTTTTTTAAAAATAACTATTTATTTAAAACCTGGACAGACGCGAGTTCAATTATTGATTATTTGGTTTTTGCTAAAAACTATATTCATCAATGCGAGCTAAAGCATGGCGTTGAGCAAGTAGAACTAACCATTGATTCATGCCACGCCTTAATGAATTACGGTGTAGATCGTTACAAACGTCCTTCTGAAATATCTTTTAGTGAGGAACAGGCTAGACAGGAAGAACGTGAGGCTTATTTACAAAGTCAAGTCAACGACCTGTGGCGCACAGTGCCCACCAGCAACCAAGAGCAAACCACTAAAAAAAGTAAACAATTTCCGTCAGAACCTCAAGAGAACCTTTTGTATTTTATTGAGAAAAATGCACCACTTCTAGAACCCTGGCAACGTGAGATAGTGCGCATTGTGAGAAAAATGGCACAATATTTTTATCCGCAAAAACAAACCCAGGTAATGAATGAAGGTTGGGCTACTTTTTGGCACTACACTATTTTAAATCGCTTATATGATACAGGAAAAGTCACCGACAGATTTATGCTGGAGTTTTTGCGCAGCCACACAGCAGTAGTAGCTCAACCTGCCTACAACAGCCCTTACTACAACGGCATAAACCCCTATGCTTTAGGTTTTAGTATGTTTGTTGATATTAGGCGTATTTGTGAAAACCCTACCGATGAGGATAAACTCTGGTTTCCAGATATTGCTGGCAGCGATTGGTTAACTACCCTGCACTTTGCAATGAAAAACTTTAAAGATGAAAGTTTTATCAGCCAGTATTTGTCGCCTAAAGTTATCCGCGATTTTAAATTGTTTGGCATATTAGATGATGAAAAACGTACAGAGTTAAATGTGTCAGCAATACATAATGAACAGGGTTATCAAGAAATTCGTCAAATGCTGTCGCAACAATATAACTTAGCGAATATTGAGCCTAACATTCAAGTACAACATGTCGACATTAATGGTGACCGTTCTCTAACTTTACGTTACACACCGCACAATGACATACCTTTAGCCAATAACCATGCCGAAGTATTGAAGCATTTACACCGATTATGGAAGTTTAAAGTCAGTATTGAACAAGTCGATCATGCTAATAAAGTGTCGGTTTTATCAAGCTGTCCGGATTCTAAAACTGATACTGGAGATCAAAAGAGCACTATATTCTCCCAATAGAATTCTTAACAAATAGTCTAGCCTTGTAAACAGATCCAATGTATCAGTCTCAATTACATCGATAAACATCAGCAACCTCTTCTCATCAATGGCCAGTAACTTGTTAATCAAAGTTGCTGGCCAGCTACTTTCGTGCAATCAATAAACTAATACTGTTATTAATATATTTATTGATAAAGTCGCTATTATAGTCACTAGCTGATTTATAATATTGAACCTCACACCGATCATTATTAGTACATTAAGTCAAACTTAACAAATATTAGTTATTCTCACCAATTATTTAACATTATAACTAGCTCTATAAATTCAACGAAGTCACCCGCAAACAAAATTTACGCTAAGCCTTTGTAAGTAAACTATTTATTATTTTGGCACAATTAATGCTTTCAACGTTCATAAACTTATTATTAATTGTTACAAAAGTCAGCGTGACGGCAGCATTTATTGGCGTAGTCTTATTCTTAAGCTACCGCTAAATAATCGCAAGGTAGCACTTGGCTTCACTATAAAGGCAGGTACCCATGGACAGGTTTCAATCCGTTAAAAAAGTTGTTATTCCTTTTTGTTGTTTAGTAATGTTAGCTGGTTGTACAGGAGATGAAGAGCAAGTAAAAGAAGAAGAAAAATTTGCTGTTCCAGTAGAAACAACCTTTGTTGAACAAGGTGATGTGTCTTCGTTTTACAGTACCACTGCAACCTTAGAAGCCCCACAAGAAGCCCATGTGATGACTCGTATTTCTGGCTTAATAAATACTATCAATGTTGAAGAAGGTGATCGGGTAATTAAAGGGCAAGTATTAGCAGTTATTGATGCAAAACGCCAACAGTATGACTTCAATCGCTCTCAGGCTGAAGTTCAAATCATTGAGCAAGAATTAAATCGTCTGCGCAAAATGGATAATAAAGAGTTCATTAGCCAAGACACAATGGCAAAATTAGAGTTTAACCTGCAAGCAGCTGTCGCCCAGCGAGATCTTGCTGAACTACAGGTACAAGAAAGTCGTATTGTCTCCCCGATTGATGGAGTGGTCGCTAAGCGTTACGTAAAGCAAGGCAATACCGTTAAAGAGTTTGACGAACTTTTCTATGTTGTGAACCAAGACCAATTATACGGTATTGTCCATCTACCAGAGCAGCAACTGCCTAGTTTACGATTAGGACAACATGCCAGTGTTCGTCAAAATCAACACAGTACCAATATAATAGATGCTACCGTACTGCGTATTAGCCCCATAGTTGATGCCCAAAGCGGTACCTTTAAAGTCACTTTGAATGTTCCCAACAACAGTGGACAGTTAAAAGCAGGTATGTTTACCCGGGTTGAAATTAAATATGATACCCATAACAACGTGATTACCGTGCCTTATAACGCATTGATAAATCAAGATGACACTCAAGCTATCTATGTTATTAAAGACACTGTGGCTGAGAGACGAGAGGTAAATTTAGGATATCGTCAAGATAATACGATTGAGATTACCTCTGGAGTGATATTAGGCGAGCAAATCGTTATCCGTGGTCAGCAAAACTTAAAAGATCAATCACTGGTCGAAGTGATAAATCCTCTAAACGTAGCTGCTATTAGATAACGGAGCGACCCTATGTCAATCATTAATACTGCTGTCAACCGTCCTGTGACGGTGTGGATGTTCATGCTTGCGGTAATGTTATTTGGTATGGTCGGCTTTAGTCGACTTGCGGTAATGTTATTGCCAGATCTAAGTTATCCCAGCGTCACTATTCGTACCGCCTATGATGGCGCAGCTCCAGTTGAAATTGAGCAACTCGTGTCTAAACCCATTGAAGAAGCGGTTGGCGTTGTTAAAGGCTTACGTAAAATCAGCTCTATTTCACGCTCAGGTATGTCAGATGTTGTCCTAGAGTTTGAATGGGGCAGCAATATGGACATGGCCAGTCTTGAAGTGCGTGAAAAACTAGACACCATTGAACTGCCATTGGACATCAATAAACCATTGTTATTAAGGTTTAACCCTAATCTTGACCCAATAATGCGCTTAGCCTTTTCAGTACCCGATGCGTCAGAGAAAAATTTAAAACAAATGCGTACCTTTGCCGAAGAGGAATTAAAACGCCGCTTAGAAGCGCTATCAGGGGTGGCTGCAGTAAGATTGTCTGGCGGGCTTGAGCAAGAAGTTCATATTCTCCTTAATCAACAAAAGCTTAGCCAGCTGAACTTAAATGCGGATGATATTAAACAAAGAATCAATCAAGAAAACATCAATCTGTCCGCGGGTAAAGTGATTCAAAGTGACAAAGAGTATTTGGTTAGAACTTTAAATCAATTTAATTCACTAGAAGAACTGGGCAATGTCATCATCTTCCGTAATGACCAAACCCTGGTTCGCCTTAATGAAGTGGCTGAAATAAGTGATGCTTATAAAGAACGCAGTGATATCACTCGTATTGGTGACGTCGAATCTATCGAACTCGCTATTTACAAAGAAGGTGATGCCAATACAGTTACCGTTGCTAAAAAACTTCAGGCTGAGCTGGCATTAATCAACAAAGCTGATGAAAATAAGCAGCTGAATATTATTTATGATCAATCAGAGTTTATTGAAAGCGCAGTCAATGAGGTTACTTCATCGGCATTAATTGGCAGCGTGCTTGCCATGTTGGTCATTTACCTATTCTTGCGCAATATCGTCGCTACCCTGATCATTTCTATCTCTATCCCGTTCTCGGTCATTGCCACCTTTAATATGATGTATTTTGCTGATATCAGTCTCAATATCATGTCGTTAGGCGGTATTGCACTCGCTATCGGGCTGTTAGTTGATAACGCCATCGTGGTGTTAGAAAATATTGACCGTTATCAATCACAAGGTATGAGTAAAATTGAAGCGGCGGTTACTGGGTGTAAAGAAGTTTCAGGAGCAATATTTGCCTCCACATTAACGACATTAGCCGTATTTGTGCCGTTAGTGTTTGTCGATGGCATAGCAGGGGCATTATTCGCAGATCAAGCTCTCACCGTCACCTTTGCTTTGTTAGCTTCATTGTTTATTGCTTTAACAGCAATACCTATGCTGGCTTCTCGCCAAGGGTTTAAAAGCTTACCTGCGCCAACTGAAACACCCATCAAAACTATCCCACAATCGAAACTAGGTAAAACCGGTTATTACACTCTTGCCGTTATATCTTGGCCATTCAAGTTGTTGTTTAGTTATATACCCGCAGGTTTATTAACTTTCGGCTTACTGGCTATCCGCTTTTTCAGTTGGTTAATAGGCTTAGTCATGCGCCCACTCGCCAGTGCGTTCAATTATGTTTATGACGCCTTAGCTATAGTGTATGACGGTTTACTGAATAAAGTACTCAAACAAAAAGGGCTTACACTACTGATTGCCCTTAGCATTACTTTAGGCGCAGGAGGTTTATTGCCTAAACTGGGCATGGAACTTATTCCACCAATGAATCAAGGTGAGTTCTATGTAGAGCTATTATTACCACCAGGAACCGAGGTCAGTGAAACAGACAAAGTATTACAGCAGTTAGCCTTGAGCATTAACGATAACCCAGATGTAAAACACACCTTCAGCCAGGCTGGCAGTGGCGGATTAATGACATCAGATACCGCCAGAGGTGGTGAAAACTGGGGGCGTTTACAGGTTGTACTGGCCAATCCTAGTGCATTTGACGCTGTGGCTCATATTTTAAGGCAAACCGCTAAAAAAATACCCGAGTTAGACGCTAAAATTGAGCAACCTGAGTTATTCAGTTTTAAAACACCATTAGAAATTGAATTATCTGGCTATGATTTAGCACAGTTGAAGCAAAGCGCCGACACTTTAGTGAGCGCGTTAAGCCAATCAGCACGCTTTACCGATTTAAATACCACGCTGCGCGATGGCCAACCTGAAATCAGTATTCAGTTTGATCACCAAAGGCTTGCAGCATTGGGTATGGATGCCCCTACCGTAGCACGTCGTATTGCGCAACGTGTTGGCGGAACAGTTGCCAGCCAGTACACAGTGCGCGATCGTAAAGTGGATATTTTAGTTCGCAGCGAGCTGTCAGAGCGCGATCAGATAAGTGATATTGACTCACTTATCATCAACCCTAACAGTGACCAGCCTATTCCGCTAAGTGCAGTAGCAGAGATTAAATTACAGGTTGGTCCATCTGCGATTAACCGTATTAGTCAGCAACGTGTTGCTATTGTGTCAGCAAACCTAGGTTTTGGTGATTTAAGCGATGCGGTGGTAGAAGCAAAACAGATTTTAAGCCAACAACAATTTCCCTCTTCAATTCAGTCCTCTTTTGGTGGCCAAAATGAAGAAATGGAACATTCATTTAGCTCATTGAAAATTGCATTATTGTTAGCGATATTTTTAGTCTATCTGGTTATGGCCAGTCAATTTGAATCATTGCTACATCCATTACTGATCTTAATTGCTGTTCCTATGGCGGTTGCCGGTAGTATTTTAGGCTTATTCATCACCAACACCCATTTAAGTATAGTGGTGTTTATTGGACTGATTATGTTAGCCGGTATCGTAGTCAATAACGCTATCGTATTAGTTGATAGAATTAACCAATTGCGTCGGGAAGGAATAGAAAAAATCAGCGCTATTGAACAAGCTGCTAAATCACGTTTGCGCCCTATTTTAATGACAACATTAACCACAGCGCTGGGGTTATTACCTATGGCGATTGGTATTGGCGATGGCAGCGAAGTACGTGCTCCTATGGCGATTACGGTTATCTTTGGCTTACTGGTTTCAACATTACTGACTTTGTTGGTGATCCCTTGTTTATATGCCCTGTTTGACCAGAAGTCTTATGCCACAGAGTCAGAGCAGGCAGTATCAGCAGAGGCAACGGTATGAACCTTACCAAACTAGCGTTAAAACGCCCTGTCACCACCAGCATGTTCTTTGTCGCTATTATGCTATTTGGTATGGCGGCAAGCAGAATGTTGCCGTTAGAAATGTTCCCTGGTATCGACATTCCTCAAATCATGGTGCAAGTGCCTTATAAAGGTTCAAGCCCAGCTGAAGTAGAACGCGATATTACCAAAGTACTTGAAGAAGCCTTAGCCACCATGGGCGGCATTGAAGAGTTGCATTCTGACTCCACCCAAGATGGTGCTTATATTCAAATGAATATGAAATGGGGAGAAGCTGTTGCCACTAAAAGCTTAGAAGTACGTGAGAAAATTGACTCGGTTAGGCACCTTTTACCCAAAGATGTTGAACGGGTGATGATCCAGCAATTCTCTACCGCCGATATGCCGGTGCTCACCATCAGGATATCCAGCGAACGTGAACTATCTAACGCCTTTGATTTACTCGACAAACAACTTCGTAAACCTCTTGAAAGAGTCGAAGGAGTATCAAAGGTCACTTTATACGGCGTTGAACAAAAGCAAATTGATATACGAGTTAATGCCGACAAATTAGTTGCCAGTGGTATTAGTAATCAACAACTGCAAACCAGCTTGTCAGCACAAAATTTTGTCATCAACGCTGGCACATTAAGAAGCAATGGCAATGTGTTTCAAGTATCGCCTAAGGGTGAGTTTACCAGTTTAGATGATATCACCCGCTTAGTGCTTATTCCTGGTATCACGTTAGGCGACATCGCTACAGTTAAATTTGCCTTACCAGAAAAAATTGAAGGTCGTCATTTAGATCAAAGATACGCCGTGGGTATCGACGTGTTTAAAGAATCAGGGTCTAATTTAGTCGAAGTATCTGATCGTGTTATGAAGGTCATTGAAAAAACCAAGCAAGATAAGCAATTCAATGGCGTTAAGTTGTTTATTATGGAAGATCAGGCCTTTGGCGTGAAATCTTCATTACAAGATTTACTGTTATCCGGTTTATTGGGTGCGCTATTATCTTTTGGCGTACTGTATTTATTCTTACGCAATTTAAAGATGACGTTAGTGGTGGTCTCTTCTGTGCCTATATCACTTTGTATGACCTTAGCTGGAATGTACTTTTTTGGATATAGCCTCAATATTCTATCCATGATGGGATTATTGCTCGCCGTGGGTATGCTTATTGATAATGCGGTAGTAGTGACTGAGAGTGTATTACAAGAAAAACAAGCTGGTCATATAGATGATACCCAGCAAACTAAAGCCAATGAGCGTGCTGTGTTAACAGGGGTAGATAAAGTCTCCCTTGCGGTGTTAGCGGGTACATTGACCACAGCCATTGTATTTTTACCTAATATCTTTGGCGTTAAAGTACAGCTAACTATTTTTCTTGAGCACGTTGCCATTGCGATTTGTATTTCATTAGCCGCATCGTTGTTAGTGGCTAAAACACTTATCCCGTTAATGCTGAACAGCTTCCACTTCGATATTAAGACAGATGATAAGCAAGGCAAAATGGCGGCATTTTATGAGCGCAGCTTGTCTTGGGTATTAACTAGACCTAAGCGTTCTGGTGTTATTGCCGTACTTATTTTAGCCTCAACGGCCTTGCCACTCAGTATGGTTCAGCAAGATCAAAATGACGGCGAAGGCAATGACCGCCTTTATATTAACTATCAGCTAGAGGGACGTCACGCCCTTAGGGTAACCGAAGCGCTTGTCAGTGAAATGGAGGCTTATCTATATGCCAATAAAGAGAAATTTTTTATTGATGCCGTATACAGTTACTATGCCCCACATGATGCGCAATCTACCATTATTTTGCAAAAAGATATCCCTATTGAAACATCTCAACTGAAAAAAATGATCAGAGAAGGGTTTCCTAAATTCTCCATTGCCACGCCACAATTTGGTTGGGGCAATGAGCAAAATGGAATACGTGTCACCTTAACAGGTCGCTCAACTTCAGAACTGATTAACTTAAGTAATCAAGTCGTGCCATTGCTTAATGGAATTGAAGGATTAGTGGACGTCCGCTCGGAAGTGAATAGTGCCCAGCAAGAAGTTGTGGTGATAATTGACAGGGAAATGGCCGCGAGACTTGACGTGCAATTAAGTGAAGTGGCGTCAAGTATTGCATTGGCATTAAGAGGCACACCACTGAGATCATTTAGACACGACCCATCTGGTGAGCTGCGAATTGAACTGGCCTACGATAAGCTATGGCAGTATTCACTTGAGCAGTTAAAACAGCTACCTGTGTTACGACAACAGGACAGGGTTTACACCTTAGACAGCCTTGCACAAATAAAAATTGTGCCTCGTTTTGACAGTATCAAACATTATAATCGCCAAACGGCCTTATCTATTGGTGCCAATCTAGATAAGTTAACCACTGAGGAAGCACAGGAAAAAATAACCCACATTATGGATTCGGTTAATTTCCCCTACGGATACAGTTATTCATTGCGGGGCGGATTTGAGCGCCAAGATGAAGATCAAAACATCATGGCAGTTAATATGATATTAGCTATAGTGATGATTTATATCGTTATGGCAGCATTATTCGAATCATTGTTATTGCCTACGGCAATTATCACCTCTATTTTATTTTCAATTACCGGGGTGTTTTGGGCCTTATGGTTCACCGCAACGCCTATGTCTGTTATGTCCATGATAGGGATCCTTATCTTAATGGGGATCGTAGTGAACAACGGCATTGTGTTAGTAGACCAAATTAATCAAATGACCCCTGCGCTGGATAAGCTGTCGGATACTATATTAAGTGTCTGTAGCACCCGTTTACGTCCAGTACTGATGACGGTGGCCACAACGGTATTAGGTTTAGTGCCATTGGCCATGGGGGATACACAAATTGGCGGTGGCGGCCCCCCTTATTCACCTATGGCAATAGCCATTATTGGCGGGTTAACCTTTTCCACTGTCACCAGTTTGTACCTTGTGCCATTGTGTTATCAAGCGCTATATAGAGTTCGCCATAACGCGGCCATTAGATTAGGTCTAGCTGACAAATTTGCCAAAAAACTGCTACCTTGGACTCGGTAGCAGTAATGTGTAAATGATATTTTAATAGACTATATTAAGGAAAAATTATGCCGTTAAGTGCTTTAAACCAAAAAACAAAGCGTAAACCGCTCGCAAACTTACTTGCCTTAACAGTGCTGGCAAGTATGACGCTTAGCGGTCAGAGCTTTGCCGATGACAAATTTAAAGATGTCACTATTACCTCAAAGCAGCTCACCGATACCACCTTTATGTTCACAGGTTCCGGTGGCAATATTGGCGTATCGGCTGGTACTGACGGTATATTGATTATTGATGACCAATTTGCCCCGCTGGCGGAAAAAATTACCGCATCGCTTAATAATATTCAGCCCGGTGTGCCTAAATATATCGTCAACACCCACTACCACGGCGACCATACTGGCGGTAATGCTCACTTTGGTGAAAAAGGCACTATTTTAGCTCACCATAATGTCTTGAAGCGTTTAGCTTCAGATAGCAATACTCCAAAAAGTGCCCTTCCTGTCATCACATACACTGACAGTATCTCGATACATTTTAATCAAGATACGCTCGATGTCATCCATTTAGGCCCTGGACACACTGATGGAGACAGCGTAGTTCATTGGCAAAACGCCAATATTATCCATATGGGCGATTTATACTTTAAAGATAGATTCCCCTATATTGACCTAGACGGTGGTGGCTCTGTTTTAGGTTATCGCGATAATATCGCTATCATATTAGATAGAATAGATGACAAAACTCAGATCATTCCGGGTCATGGAGATTTAGCTAATAAAACTGAATTACTCAAGTTTAAACATATGCTTGATGACAGTATTAACTGGATAAAAGCGGAAAAAGCTAAAGGTAACACCTTAGCCCAGATAAAAAAGATGGGCGTACCTAAAGCATACCAAGATTGGAGTTGGGCATTTATCAATGGCGATAAGTGGATAGAGACACTTTACAATGGCTTGTAAGGATATATAACCGACCATCAGCATAAAACGGCTAGCTTTCATGTTAGCCGTTTTTATTGATGCACAGTAATGATAATAACTAGCCTTAACTCATATTAAGGGGACAATAACACACCCCAGCTGAACCATCTTCCTCTCGTTACTATCATACTAGCCATTAAGTTTACTCACCAGAGGCATTAATGCCCCTGTAAATGACCCTGTAGTTTGACTATTGCAAGTTAATACAACACAGTTAGCAACACCAAATTCTGTTTAATAACCGTGTGTATTTCAGCTAAGGTTAATTACTTAACTTACGCAGTTGTCTCTAGTCGATTCTCCGTTTCTTCTGCAGGTAACTCATCATTATTTATTTCAATAACTAACCAAGCGGAAAACAGTTTGTAACTCAATGCTAGTACCACTGCCCCAACAAATAAGCCCACTATACCTGACAGTAGCATGCCTCCAATTGCACCCAGTAAAATCACCAGCATTGGAATATCAACACCGCGCCCCATCAATATGGGCTTTAAGAAAGTATCGCTAGTGGCAACCAATAAACTCCAAATCATAAATATTGTCGCTATTGTAGAGCTCTCAACGGTATAAACATAAGCTATCACTGGGCCCAGTATAATGAGTGCAGGTAATTGAACAATGGCTAATATAAGTACTAATAACATCCAAATTCCAGTCCCTGGCACGCCAACCAGCCACATACCGACACCTGACAAAATACATTGAATAAATGCCACACCAATAACACCTTGAACGACACTGCGCACTGTGGCTACCGATAATGAAGCAAACTCGTTGCCATGACTTCCTGCCAACCTAACAGCAATTTTATAGAACATCTGACTTGAACCATCGGCGTTTTTCATGAATACGCCCGCAATAATAATTGAAATAATGAACTGCAACACCGTCAATCCCAAACTGCCTATAGTCGCTGCTGCTGATGCAGAAAAATCAGCAATATATTCTTTATTTTCCTTGAGAACATTTTCTAAATCTGATGATAAGTGCAACCATGACTTGTACAGTTGCTTGCCTATAATTGGCAGTTCGGCTACTGAATCTTTAGGCGGAGGTATAGCAAAGGACCCCTCTTTCATCTCAGTCACAAATTCAGTCGTTCCGCTAACCAAAGCACCAGAAAATATGACACTAGGAACAATTAATAAAGATAACGCTAACAAGGTCACTATTAAACTTGATTTGCCAACAGACAGCTTGGTTTTTTTCGATAGTAATATCACAATGGGATAGAGCGCAATGGCGATAATACCGCCCCATAAAATTGGCATTAAGAAAGGTCTGACAATTTCAAAACACCAAACCACCATTACAAACACCATAGCCACTTTAATAGCCGCATCAACAACAGCATGAGTGAATGCCCCTGAAGTAAAGTCCTGCTTTTTATTCATTTTTTAAATCCTTTATTATTTTTTTAATATTGTTCAGGCTACATGATATTTAACCCAATGAACTCTTGCTTCAGTCTACTTACGTTGCTGCAAAAATGACCAATTACGGGTTTCTAAGTAATATGATGCAATCACCATATAAATACCCACTAAAAAGATTTGAGCTAATCTAACATAAAAATTACTGGCAACATCTGCATCGGCCGATGCAGCTGTTGAACCCACAACAACCAACAGGGTCGAGAATATACCTGCATAAATCGGGGCTTTGGCGGGATCGCTATAAACTTTGTAACCAAACAACATGGCACAAAGCATCGACAAAGCGATATAGAAACTTAGTGTTGGCACTGTGACTAAAAGATTATAAAAAACTATGGCTAACAACCCGCCAATGCCATTGATAATAATTAAAAACAAGCTGACTTTGACACTTTTCTGGCCCGCGGTTTGCTGCGACAAAATAGCGATCATGATCATCGTTAATAAGGCACCGGTAATTTCAAGTAAATAAAAAAAACAAATAATAGGAAAAGCCATTAATAAAGCACGAAAAGCTTCGTGTTCACGAGACTCTTTATCAAGTTCAGGTAGCTGATATTGATCTTTCTGTTCAGCCAAGTCTGGCAGTAATACATGCAATAGCGCAAATATCACCACAGAGACCACACCGGATAAACTTAAGCCATAGGCGACAGCCATCGCAGCACCAGGATGCAGTATGGCCAAATACGGCAGAACGATCGTCGCTACAATAAGAATTAATGCAAAAAAGTTCCATTTTGGGTGGCTAAATAAATAGTAAGCCCACAGCATGCCAACAGCAATTAGAGGTAATAAAATCGACGGATAATGCGTTGGCCCAACACTGACAAGCCACCCCATGGCAAGGGTAACTAACATGGCGATGAGTAGCTCATAGACTGTTTGTACCGTCGGGGCTTGGCGCTCTACTAGAAACTTAGCCACAAATATCGGCACAATATAAGCCAAAGGCCATGAGAAAATAGCCGATACCGCCACAGCGAGACCAATGCCTAAGGCAAACCTTAATACCCGTCGATTGAGTATTTTTTGTGTGAGCGATTCACTCGTATCAATCATCACTCTACCTGACATAAGATAACCAGCTAATTAAGCGGATCCACAATTTACCAAAAACATTGACGATACTACTGTCATCAGTATAAACAATCACATCAGCCTGGCCACCAACACGTTTAAAGCCTTTTGCTATCTCTTTATCAAAAGTTATTGTTACCGGAAAACGTTGAGACTGTCTTAACCATCCAGTTTGACCTGATGCTTGTGCTAATTTACCACTCTGCTCGTTCTGTCCCCAATCAATGCCATAATCAATGAAAGCAACCTTGCCTTTAAACACCTTACCTGGGGCAAAATCTAAAGCAAACTCAACATCATCGCCAGCCTTCATATTACCTAAGCTGTTTTCTCTATAACTGGCTTCAATCCACACATCTTCAGATGAAATAAAGGTCATTATAGGCTGTCCCGCAACGGCATAAACGCCTTCTTTTAATCTAAAATTAGCTGCAACCCCGCTAGTCGGAGCGATAATATGAGTTCTCTCTAGGTTAATCTTAGCTTGTTCAAGTGCTAATAAAGCCGATTTAACATTAGTATTGTTTTCGCCCTCACTGCCTAGTCTCTCTTTCGATTTAGCTAAATCCGCTTGAGCACTGGCTACGCCAGCTTCTGCACTGGATAATTCGGCTCGAGCATTATCGGCATCAGCCTGTGACATCACCCCTTTATCAGCCATAGCAAAAATACGTTTTGACTGAACTTGGGCATTTTTAAGACTTGCTTTAGCACTGGTTACTTTTGCTTCAGAAGCAGTAACATTAGCAGATAATGCCCCCATATTCTGACCAGCCTGTGTGACATTTTGCTGCGCGGTTTGTAATGCTATTTCATAATCAATTGGATTGATTTTAGCTAATACATCTCCCTCTTGTACCAGTGTATTTGGGATAACAGATATCTCGATGACTTCTCCCGAGACTTGTGGAGTAATAGGAACAACAAAGCCTCTTACACGGCCTAAATCGGTTATCGGTATAAATCTATCGGCAATTAAATGAAAAACAAACAAACCGCATACTACCAATAAAATAATATTGGTAACTTTTCTTATTTTTAGTGTTTTAGCATTATCTTTAGCTATATGTTGCTGAGAAGACTCTTTTGTCGCATCTTCAGGCATTGCGAGATCTTCCACGTTTGACGCAGGTTGTTTGTTATCAGTCATACTTATCCTTTACATAACTATTCGGTTTACTGACTTTTCGTCTGTAGATATGGTCCGAAATAGGCAGGGTTACTCAACATATAGGGTAATAGCACCCTAATTAACAATCATATTGAGGTCTTAAATATCATTATCCATAACATAGCTAAATTACTTTATCATTGCCATCTTATTGATTAGGAATCAATAGATCAGCACTCGTATGATGAATCATTTTCATCTTACAAATTAAATATTGTCCCCAAATCACAATCAATCTTGCACTAAAGTGATGATCAAATTCAGATTAAATAGATACCGCACAGTAGATTTAAATCTACTATTAGATTTTTGTACTAATATTGTTTAGCTACAATTTGTAGCACCTAACCCACCTAGCAAAATCGAATATTCACAACGTCGTACCAAACCTAATAGCTAATGCTTTTTTTTGAAAGGATACAAAATGAAACATATATTTATGCTTGTAATTGCCTCTGCCACGGTCTCTTTGGGAGTAACTGCCAAAGACAATCTTGCGGAGCACCATATCGCTGTGTCAGATAAGATCATTGCTGCGCAGCGTGCAGAACTTGCAGAAAACACCCATGGAAAAGGTTTCGGTCCTCAATCACCTCGCGATATTAATTCTTTAGCTGGCAACAATAAAATTGTTTTCAACCAAGCACCGGCTTATACCCAAATGAATCTATGTAATATTCATTTTCATAAAAATGCTGAACATTCTGGTGGAGAATTCACTACCTATGCCGGTAACGGTGACGGTAAAGGTGACTCATCTGGTTTCAAATATTCAGGTAGCTTAAATAAAAAAGACTTATTACCTGTGAAGCAAGCCATTTGTCCGAGTCAGCATGGCGGCCTAACGCCTGGGGATACTATTGAAGTGCATTATGTGCATTCTACCGCTCAAGTAAGCCCTGGCCCGACATTAGGTGCTTGTTTAAGTGAATCGATTAACAATCCACAACTTAGAGTTGAAACTCAAGTTTTTGTATTGGTGAATAATTCAGATGCGTTAGATTTTGGTCAGCTAACCCAATTAGGTCAAAGCGATGGTTATAACCAGGCATTAAATATTCCATCAAATACTGGTGATGCGATTCAATATGCCGGCTCGACAACGGGCCCTGGATATAATGAACAAGGCTCACCGCTTCAAGTATCGTGGAGTGTTCGTCCAAAAGTGGCTCAGGTGAATATCGCCACTGTGGGTAAATGGTGTGAAAGTAATGTGTTCAATGAAGATCATGCCCATGGCGTAAGAAATCTAGTGACGAATCTTGAGTTATTGTCTGCTGCTCAATAGTTTTTTAACACAGTAACTCATTTCTAACTCAGTAACAGTGGCTATCTGGTCACTGTTACATTTTACCTCCTGCTCAAAAACATTAAGTAGCCTTCATTCTACGGCTATCAAACTTTTGGATAAATAAGTTTTACTGACGCCAGTGTTTCAGATTATTTTTATGAAAGTTTACTTTTACCCTACTAAACATCTGAACTCTAATCACTCTAATCACTCTAATCACTCTGATTAGTGTAACTAGTCCAATACTTCATGGATACTTATTGCCTGCCGCAAGCTCGTCCATGTGGGCTTAACCAAAACAAATAACATCCATGTTAAACAGCCAGTTCGGCATCCATGCCTCTCGCTCACAAATGTTTCACTTAGTGAAACTTCGCCCTGTTTTGGATACTCGCTGGCTCATCTGAACCTCAATTATTATCTCTTCGATTTAGCGGCATAGATAACTGTAGGAAAGCGATATAAAAGCTGCTCGGTTAACTCCCTTTTGGACAAAAGTGAGTTAGAGTAATCAAACTAATGTAGTCTCAGCAAATTAGAAAATGTATTCTTAGCGTCTAATGTTGCGGCCAATAATTCTTAGCCACTACAGTGGAATAAACAGGATGCGAGTTAGTTTTTGCTCTAACAAGTAAAGGAGCCCAAATGTATTACAACTTTTCTTTATTTTGAATAAAAGAGCACTAGTAATTATCAGACGTTAATAAACGGACTTGTGGTGCTGCAACCAAATTAATATTATTTACCCAACCAATTGGGTCTATTTTGTTGCAAAAAAGATGATGTAGTATTTATTTTCAGTTACTTAGCGAGTAGAATATTCCTGCATTAGGCTTAAAGAGCCAAGGATGGTCGGTAAAGAATTTACAGGGCAGTAAAGATACTTCGCGCTTGTTTAATCCATTTCCCGCCCCATTCCAACTCAAAAAAAGCTTAACCATCTGATTAAATTATTAAAAAAATTTAAATTGATTCTTTTGGTTTAGCCATTAGATCAAAATAAAAATAATGTAGTAAGGATATTACATGACCTTAGTTCCAAATAAGTGGCTAGTACCCGTCGCGATAGCTATCACGTTATCATTAACGGCTTGTGGTGGTAGCTCAAATTCAGCCGATACTGAAGTAATTTCACCTCCTCCACCACCGCCTCCTCCACCGCCACCTCCACCGCCACCTCCACCGCCACCTCCACCGCCACCTCCACCGCCGCCTCCACCGCCGCCTCCACCGCCGCCGGTGACTGTAGGTTTGTCTGGTAAGGTCATTGACGGTTATGTGTCTGGTGCAACTGTGTGGTTAGATATAAATGGCAACAGTATTTTTGATGTAGATAGCGAGCCATCTGCAATATCTGGTGCAGCGGGTGAATATGCGTTTGAGTTCACTCCAGAACATGCTGAATGTGTCCCATATTCAACTATGTATGTGGATGTGCCTGTGGGCACGATAGATGAAGATACTGGCCCTGTGACAGAGGCTTATCAGATGGCATTACCACCTTCTATTACCCCGCTAACAGATGATGAAATCCGTCATATATCACCACTAACATCGCTATTATGGGAGCAAATCTCTGCCAAGCTAAAAGCAGCTCAACAGCCTATCTTAAGCTGTGAGAATTTAAAAAATAATGTTCAGCTCACAAATGACCTGCAAAATGAAATTCGATTAGTAATGATATACTTAGTGACTCATTATAATCTTTCTGAAGCACAAATTTTTGCTGATTTTATCGCCGATAATAATACTCAAGCCTATGAAATAGCTCAGGCTATCGTCAAAGGGTTAAAGGCCTCTTTTGGCCATAAAGCGAATATACAAGCACAATATCCTGACGCTGTAGAAATTCGAGTCATTATTTATCAAGATAAAAATAAGGATGAAAAATATCAATTCGATAATGCTTGGTACCGAGAGACTTTTGTCAGCCTATCAGACGGTTGGATACTGAACATTGTTAAAATGGAACAAGACTTATTTGAAGTCGATATTATCTTGTCTGACGTAGTTGCCCACAATAGTAGTTGGGGAGATCAAACATTCGCGGGAAAATTACAGATCCGTAAAGATGCTTACTACGATATAGAGCGTGGATATAATTGCTCTGCTTCTGAACAAGTCACCTTTAAAAAAGATGATATTGAGTATCAATTAACTAACATCCCTAAATTTAATTCTGTTAATGCAATGTCTGAGTGCACACAAAATCTTGAGGTTCCTCTAGATCGTATGCATACGGTGTCGTTTTCCGAAAATGGCATGGACTACTTTGCTGAATTTATTTTCCGTGAGGCGAATCCTGAATTTGCGTCATTGCCTGACTGGATAAATATGAAGGATAAGGCTCAACAGCTTAATGCTACCGAACTTATCGAGCATTTATCTATTCTGCCAAAGGGCTGGGATGAGCATGTGTCGATTGACACTCACCATTGGCGTAAACGGATGAATAACAGCTTGGTGCAAATTGATAAGAATAGTTTAGGTGAATGGACTAAAGCCACTCTTCAGGATGATGGAACTAAAGTAAATGAGTGCAGTATTGACGGCATTACATGGACTGGTTGTAACTAAAACTATTAGCTGGTCATAGTTTTATAAAAGGCCTTCGCAGGTTATGGCGAAGGCCTTTTCGCATCAAATAAAGTATTAATGCTATCCAGCTCTAATCTCGTCACTCTTTTCAAGTGATTCTCAGGTGAACTATTATTTCTATAAGCTGAGCTTACTTTAGAATAAACATGAGTCAGAACAGTTAAATAGACTAGGATAAATTGACCCTACGGATAAATGCATAGATATAAAAAAGCCCCGACATAATGTCGAGGCTTTTTTATCCATCACTCTATTTTAACTTTGCAATTAAAAGAGTCTAATAATGGTACCCGAGGCCAGACTTGAACTGGCACGCTTATTCAGCGAGGGATTTTAAATCCCTTGTGTCTACCGATTCCACCACTCGGGCAAAACATTTATTTAAACTGAAATGCACAATTTAAATTAAATTTGGAGCGACATATCGGGTTCGAACCGATGACCTATACCTTGGCAAGGTATCGCTCTACCAACTGAGCTAATGTCGCATTTACTTGTTTATTGCAATTTTACTTTTAACACACTTAACTATACTCACCTTGCGGTGAAGTTCCCCTTAGTGCGGGTTCGCATTCTACCGTTTTCACTTTCAGAGTCAATCAATAAAATAACAATTATTGGTTATTTTGAGTTAACTGCTGAATAAACGTTCATCACTGTTTAAAAGTTAACAGATAGACCTAAAAATAGAAAAAGTACCCTAAGGTACTTTTTCTAAATATCCATTCCCTGCTCGTTAAACGACAGCAGGGACTGAGTTATCTATTGGCTATTTGGTAAAGATAACGTGGTTAATCCAAGCATTTTTTGCATAACACCAACAACTTGACAGCTATAACCAAACTCGTTGTCATACCAAACGTATAAAATGGCACGTTTTCCCTCAGCAATAGTCGCTTGAGAATCAATCACACCGGCATAACGTGAACCGACTAAGTCACTTGATACAATTTCTGTCGATTCTGTAAAATCGATTTGATTCTGCAATTCAGACAATAAAGCCATATCTTTTAAGTATTCATTTAAGTCATGACGGTTAGTTTCAGCATTTAAATTGACACTAATTATCGCCATAGACACGTTAGGCGTTGGGACGCGGATCGCATTACCGGTTAATTTACCTTCTAATGCAGGTAGCGCCTTAGACACCGCTTTAGCCGCACCAGTTTCAGTGATCACCATATTAAGTGGGGCACTACGACCACGGCGATCTGCGCTGTGGTAGTTATCAATTAGATTTTGATCATTGGTGTACGAGTGAATTGTTTCCACGTGACCGTTTTCAATACCGTATTTATCGTTTAATGCTTTAAGTACAGGCGTTATTGCATTAGTAGTACAACTGGCCGCAGAGACAATGGTGTCTTCTGGCAGAATATCATTATCATTAACACCGTGAACCACGTTCTTGATTGCGCCACTCGCTGGTGCGGTTAATAATACTTTTGCCGCGCCAGGACTCTTAAGGTGTAAGCCAAGACCGGCTTCGTCTTTCCAAATACCTGTATTATCGACAATCAGCGCATCCTTGATCCCGTATTGGGTATAATCGACTTCATCAGGTGAATTGGCGTAGATAACTTGAATATAAGTACCATTTGCAATAATGGCATTATTTTCTTCATCAATCTCTACTGAACCATTGAAAGGCCCGTGTACTGAATCGCGACGTAATAAACTTGCCCGCTTCTCTAAATCACCCTTCTTACCGCCACGTAACACAATGGCACGTAAGCATAATTTATTACTTTTACCTGTACGTTCAATTAATAAACGCGCGAGTAAACGACCAATACGCCCAAAACCGTATAACACCACGTCACGTGCTGGCGTATCATCACCATAATTTATGCCCGCTGATAACTCAGTAGCCATATACGCTTCTATTTGGCTAGCATCGCTGTGGTCGCGCCAATAATTTACGGCTAATTTACCAATATCGACTTTACACTGCTTGACAGCAAGCTTGCTAAGAGCTTGAATAAATGGGAAGCTTTCACGTAGTCGTAATTTATCACCTACATGACGACGAACCAAACGGTGAGACTTGATGATTTCAATGGTTGATGCGTTTAATAATGGCTTGCCGTATACCACAACTTCGACACCTTGGTTACGATATAACTTACCAAGTAAAGGTTGCATGGCTTCTGCCATTTCAAAACGTTCTTGCCAGCTTTGTAG
Source organism: Shewanella glacialimarina (assembly GCF_020511155.1). Lineage (NCBI taxonomy): Bacteria > Pseudomonadati > Pseudomonadota > Gammaproteobacteria > Alteromonadales > Shewanellaceae > Shewanella > Shewanella glacialimarina. The sequence continues at coordinate 2,350,352 of NZ_CP041216.1, forward strand.
ATGTTTATCTGCGCTCATGTAGGGTTCCTTTATCTCACTTTTCTTTAAATAGTTTTAGAAAGGTTTGAGTAACAAAAAGAAAAGACCAATAATTAGTGTATTGATGGGGAGTCATCCCCGCTAGGTCGGCGTCATTGTAATGAAATCAGTGGCATTTCGCCAGTAACTAATTTTCGCTAAACCTGTAATTTTATTAGACAATTACTCGCCAGGAGCCTCTTTTGAAGCAAAATCTAGTAATAATTACATCATTTAGTTTTTTTATAGGTTTTTTAGGCCTTTTGGGCTGTGAAAATGACCGAAACAGCGACATGATTTGTAAAAATAATCCTGAAATTTGTGCCGATTTACACCAAGATAGTTGGTGTCGATTTGAAAAAGCCGACCTAATCCGCCATAGACTACAATTAAAGCAAACCGAAAACCCGACTGGTCTGCAACTTTATCAACAACTCATTCATCTGGAAAACTACAGTAATTGTATCGAATTAGCTGCAGGGGTTCAGCACATATTAAATCCGCAGCGAACCCAAGAACGTGCAAGAGCCTTTGCTGTCAGCACCCAGACATTGAGTGAATTACGCGACTATACCAAGGACAATCCAGATATTTACTTAGCTTATTACCGCTGGATACGCTTCAACGATAAAAATTCACAAGATATTGTTATCAAACATTATCAAAATGGCGCAATTGACGATCCAGAAATACTGAGTCAATTAGCAGCTTATTATGTTCGTGTATCTCCAGTGGATGCCAAACGAATATACCGCTTTTTATTTACCTCCGTTGCGGCTGAACAATTTAATCCTGACTGGTTGTTAGGTTTGGCCAGTGTTTTTCAGCAACAACAAAATTTTGAATACGCATATTTGTTTACCAAGGCCAATTCGTTAATGACTGATAATCAAGTTGATCAAAAGCAACTCAACGGATTGATTAATGGTAATACTGAATTAGCGACTGTTTTAGATACACAAGCGCAAGCCTTAATCATAGACATAAAAAGCGCTAATTTTGCCAATTCAATCAGTGCTCAGTTATTAGAAGATAAATAAGTTATGCATAAACACTTTCAATTTCCTGTCTAAAAAAGCCACTAAATGCACAAAATGGATAAAAATTACGAAATTTATAGGTCTAAAAGCGCTTTTCAGACCGATTTAGCTTGACGAAAGCCGTCAATTTGGTAATTTTACAACCAGGCGATTTATATGCCACCAAATTTATTTTCAATTGAGGGATATGAGATGACTATCCGTGTTGCAATTAACGGCTACGGCCGTATCGGTAGAAATGTTTTACGTGCGCTTTATGAAAGCGAAAAAGACTATCCAATCGAAATCGTTGCGTTAAACGATTTAGGTGATGCGTCAATTAATGCTCACTTAACTAAATATGACACTGTACATGGTCGATTTAACGCTAAAGTTGATCATGACGAAGAAGCTATCTACGTTAATGGTGACAAAATTTTAACTTTCCAAGAACGTGACCCATCAAAGTTGCCTTGGGCTGAGTTAAAAATTGATGTTGTGTTTGAATGTACTGGTATTTTCACTTCAAAGGAATCAGTACAATCACACCTTACTGCTGGTGCAAAGAAAGTGCTTATTTCTGCGCCGGGTAAAAATGTTGATGCTACCGTAGTTTACGGCGTAAACAACGAAGTATTAACCGCTGACATGACTGTGGTTTCAAACGCCTCTTGTACCACTAACTGTTTAGCACCTATTGCTAAACCGTTAAATGATGAGTTAGGTATTGAATCAGGTTTAATGACCACTATCCACTCTTATACTAACGATCAACGTTTATCTGATGTGTATCACACAGATTTACGTCGTGCTCGTGCTGCTGCAATGTCAATGATCCCAACTCAAACTGGTGCAGCTGCTGCTGTTGGTCTAGTGGTTCCTGAGCTTCAAGGCAAATTTGACGGTTTAGCAGTACGTGTGCCAACCATTAACGTGTCTTTAGTTGATTTAACATTCTTAGCATCTCGTGACACCACGGTAGAAGAAGTTAATGCCATCATTACCCGCGCTTCACTAAAGGCGCCAATGTCTGAAGTGTTAGCGATTAATGTTGAGCCATTAGTGTCTATCGACTTTAACCACAACCCTTTCTCTTCTAATTTCGACGCAACACAAACACGTGTTAACGGCCGTTTAGTGAAAGTGATGTCATGGTATGACAATGAATGGGGTTTCAGTAACCGCATGTTAGATAATGCTGTTGCACTAATGAACGCTAAGTAATCTACTTTTAGATTAGCTGGTTGGATTTAGTTTTGCTTACAAGCCTCGCATTTATGCGGGGCTTTTTATTACTTGTAATTTATTTGTAATTTACTTGTAGTTAAAGCTTATTAGTTCAAATTCATTACTTAACGTCATACAGGCTTATCTGTTTACCACTGAGATTAATACTTCATTGTGGTGATTGTTATCTTTATTTAACAACATCCTCTAGCGCATCGGCTAAAGTTGAATACGTCACGCACTGCACGCCGTCAGGCTTAAAACCTGCCTTAGCTAAGGTTTTAAGTGGCTGAAATTGAAAATCGGCCAATAATACCCGAGTATTATCACGCTGACATTTATCAATAAACTTATACAGCGCAGAGACACCACCAGAATCTAAAATAGACACCCCGTCGAAATACAACACCACGCCATCTTGGTCGCAGCTCAAATGTGCCAGCTCACCAAAGACACTGTCTGCGGCAGCAAAAAATAATGGACCATTGATTTTGAAGACTTTCCAGCGCGGCGGTAATTCAACATGTACGTGCTTCTTATGCTCGCTTATGTCATGTACCTTGGTCATGTCGGCTACTTGCTTCATGAATAGTAACGACGCCAATATGATGCCGGCACTGATGGCAATCACCATGTCGAATAAGATAGTCAGTAACAAGCACACCATCAACACTAATACTTCACTGGCAGGCGCTTTTTTAACAAGATGGACAATCTTAGGCGCTTCGCTCATGTTCCATGCCACCATAATAAGCAGCGCCGACATGCCCGCCATGGGGATATACGCCAAAACAGTACTGAGCGATAATAATGACACTAATACCACCAGCGCATGGATCATCGCCGCGATAGGGCTTATCGCACCCGCTTTGTAGTTAGCAGCAGAACGAGCAATAGCAGCAGTCGCGGTAATACCACCAAAAAACGGTGCAACAATATTACCTATACCTTGGCCAAGTAACTCGCTATTGGCACTGTGCTTTTTACCTGACATGCCGTCTAGGACCACAGCACACAGTAACGATTCAATTGCGCCTAACATGGCAATCGCAAAAGCTGCGGACAATAAGTCGCTGGCTAATTGCCAGCTGAAGACCAATGGTGCTTCCCCCCTTGAGCGCGTAACCAGGGCCATTGAAAGTCAGGCAACATGGATGGTATACCTGCACCGACTGAGCCGTCGGCTAAGGTGAAGCTGAAAGTTGAGCCAATTGTTGCCACATGAAAACCAAGTTGATTCAGTACCAGCGCCACCACACTAGCAACAACAACAGCAGGAAGATGTGCGGGCACCGCCAACTTGAGTTTTGGCCACAAAATAAACACCACTAAGGTGCTTAATCCCACCAGTAACGTAGGTCCAGAAAACCCTGGAACTTCTTGGGTTAAAGTAATGACTTTACCGACAAAACTTTCTGGCATTTCGCTAATATTTAACCCTAAAAAATCCTTCACTTGTAGCACGGCTATCACCACCGCAATACCACCAGTAAAACCTAACGTGACTGACTCGGGAATATATTGGATATAGCGCCCAAGTCGAAGCAGCGCCATAACGATCAGAATTAGCCCAGACAAAATACTCGCCAGCAGTAAACCAGACAAACCATATTGATGCACTATGGGATAGAGAATCACCACAAACGCGGCAGTAGGGCCAGACACGCTATAACGTGAGCCACCAGTGAGTGGAATAATAAACCCAGCAATAATGGCAGTATACAAACCATATTGCGGCGCAACACCTATGGCAATAGCTAGGGCCATTGCTAATGGAATAGCAATAATGCCAACGGTTAAGCCGGCTAATAAATCTTTAGTGAATGCATTGGTTTTGTAGGGCGCGTCTTTTAACGTCTCTCGCAGTGCATGCCCTATACGAAGAGAAAATAAATGTGTGCGGTATTTCATTGCTATAATCCCATAACCTGGTACGGCGTCAAGATACCCCTAATTATAGGCCGATTACCTTACAGTACAATCGAATTTAATTACCATCTAATGGTAATTTCATTATAATTATATGGTAATGTTTGATAACACAAATAGATCAGGTACCAATGTGGTTAGTGTACCGTGTTAATACTCTTTGAATTATCTAGCCTTTTCCTGGGTGAGTTCACTGTCATTATAATAAGTAGAGCTGTCAGCTTTTCTGACTAAACAAAAAAGCCGACATGATGTCGGCTTGATATTTTATTTTCACAACAAGCTTAACGCTTACGCGTTACCCTTCACTTTCATGTTCAATTCTTTGGCAAAATCTAGCATGCGTGTCAGTGGAATTAATGCTTTTATGCGTAGTTCATCATCGACAAAAATCTCGTGGTCTGTTTTATCCATATCAGATAACGAGGCTTCAATGGCTTGTAGACCATTCATCGCCATCCATGGGCAATGGGCACAGCTTTTACAGGTTGCGCCGTTGCCGCCGGTTGGGGCTTCAAGTAATATTTTACCGGGAGCCGCTTGTTGCATTTTATAGAAAATACCGCGATCGGTTGCGACAATAAACTTATCATTTGGCATGGTTTGCGCGGCTTTAATCAACTGACTAGTGGAGCCTACTGCATCAGCAAGTTCAACCACACTAGCAGGTGATTCTGGATGAACCAGAATAGCTGCACTTGGATGTTGTTTTTTAAGCTCGCGTAATGCTTTGGCTTGAAACTCATCATGCACAATACAGTCGCCTTGCCATAACAGCATATCAGCACCAGTTTGTTTATTAATGTAAGCGCCTAGGTGACGATCCGGTGCCCAGATGATTTTTTTATCTTGGCTATCTAAGTGCTCTACAATTTCTAATGCAATGCTTGAGGTGACAACCCAATCTGCACGGGCTTTCACTGCCGCTGAGGTATTAGCATAAACCACCACTGTATGATCAGGATGCGCATCGCAAAAAGTATTGAACTGCTCAATAGGACAACCTAAATCTAATGAACAGGTTGCTTCTAAAGTTGGCATTAAAATGGTTTTTTCTGGGCTTAAAATTTTAGCGGTTTCACCCATAAATTTGACCCCTGCGACAATTAATGTTTTCGCAGGATGATCACGACCAAAACGAGCCATTTCTAATGAGTCAGATACACAACCACCGGTTTCTTCTGCCAAGGCTTGAATTTCAGGGTCGGTATAATAATGGGCAACGAGAACCGCATTGTGATCAATCAGTAATTGCTTAATGCGTGCCTTATAAGCCAGCTTCTCTGAAGCAGATAAGACTGCGGGTTTAGGCGGAAATGGATAATTAATCGTTTCGATTTGGGGGGCCGACAAGCTCATAACGGTTCCAATAGTGTGGATCTTGGGCGAATTATACGAAAAATCACCCTAAAACAAAAGGACGCATTACGCGTCCTTTATCAAATTAGCATTTATTCTGTTTAGGCTGACTAGCGCATAGCCATTAACATCTCTTGTGGCTGCTCTAAATAGTGCTTCCACAAGTTACAGAATCTCGCAATGGTGCCGCCATCAATCACACGGTGGTCGCCAGACCAACTGACTTGCATGATTTTACGCGCCTCAACTTCACCTTTGGCATTAAAACGTGGCAATACTTGTAACTTACCTAATGCCACTATAGCGACTTCAGGTTTGTTAATAATAGGCGTTGCGACTGTGCCACCTAATGCACCTATATTTGAAATAGAAATTGTGCCTTCTTTCAAATCCGCCGGTGATACTCGGCCACTTCTTGCATCTGTGGTCAAACGGGTGATTTCAGCAGCAATATCTAAAATAGATTTTAACTGTACGTCCTTGACGTTTGGTACCAACAAACCCACTTTTGAATCAACCGCCATCCCAATATTATGGCGAGACTTATAGGTTAACTCTGTGCAATCGGCATTGACTTGACTATTCAAAATCGGGAACTGAGTTAATGCTAAAGACATGGCTTTCATAAAGAAAGGCATCATAGTTAGCTTAACTTCATCAGTTGAATAGCGCTGCTTCATCGTTTCACGTAATGCGACCAGCTCAGTTAAATCAAACTCTTCACAATAGGTAAAATGAGGAATAGTCGATACAGATTCAACCATCATTCGCGCCATAATGGCTTTAACGCCTTTAATTGGCTCGACACGATCTGCTGTATTAATAGTTGCTGTATTAACAGAGCTAGAAACTGTCGCTGAAGGCGCTGTTGTCAAAGCGTTAACCGTTGACACTGGCGCAGAGTTAACAACTCCGCCTTGCTGATGACGTTCTATATCTTCTTTGTATACACGACCATGCTTACCTGAACCTGACACATCGGCAATGTTAATGTCTAAACTGCGCGCTAAACGGCGAACGGCTGGGCTAGCTAGCGCTTTACCTTGAGTAACAGGTTCCGTAGACGAACTGTGGTTTGAACTTGCTGCGTGCTGAGTATCTTGTTGGACAACTTCAGCTGTCGCAGCAGTATTAACAAATTCACTTTCAACTTCAATGGCAAATAAAGGTGAATGCACTTTAGCTAACTGACCTTTACGGTAATAATGCTTCACAATTTTACCGGCTTTCATTGCTGGTATTTGTACTAGCGCTTTATCTGTCATCACATCAGCAATGGGTTGATCTTCAACAACCATTTCACCTTCTGCAACTAACCAATCAACTAATTCACACTCAACAATGCCTTCACCAATATCGGGTAATAGAAAGTCTTCAATTGTTGTGCTTGATACATTTGCACCACTGACATTAACGGTTGAAGTATCAGCAGTTGCCGTCACAGTTTGTGACGCAGGGATAGTTTCAGCAGAGTCTGCATCTGAATCATCAGCTAATCTGACTGAATATAAAGGTGCGTGTACTATCGCTATCTCGCCTTTGGCATAGTACAGCTTAGTGATCACCCCAGCGTTAGGAGCCGGTATTTGCACTAACGCTTTGTCAGTCATCACATCAGCTATCGGTTGGTCTTCTTCTACTGTGTCACCTTCGGCAACTAACCAATCCACCAACTCGCATTCAACAACGCCTTCACCAATGTCGGGTAAAATAAAATCTTTAATCATGCCCACTCCTAAAATGCCATTGTGGTTTTGATGGCTTCAAATGTTTTCAGCTCATCTGGCATATATTCTTTTTCATGAATAAGTGGATAAGGTGTATCTAAACCACAGACTCGATTGATCGGAGACTCTAAATGTAAGAAACATTCCTGTTGAATCGTCGCCGCGATTTCACCCGCAAAACCACCTGTCAATGGTGCTTCATGGTTTATGACTAAGCGGCCTGTTTTCTTAACCGACTTAGCCACAGTATCGATATCCCACGGTGCTAAGGTACGTAAATCGATAATTTCGCATGAAATACCTTCTTTAGCCGCCATAGCACAGGCTTTCTCAACGATTTCAACCTGAGCGCCCCAGGCTAAAACAGTCACATCTGTGCCCTGTTTAACCACGTCAGCTTTACCAAGTTCGATAATGTAATCGCCTTCAGGCACTTCCCCAACGGATGCGCGATATAAACGCTTTGGCTCGAAGAAAATCACTGGATTTGGATCGCGGATTGAGGCTAACAATAATCCTTTAGCTTGCTCAGGATTACGCGGTATAACCACTTTTAATCCCGGAGTTTGGGTAAAGTACGCTTCTGGAGACTGGGAGTGATAATGACCACCAGCAATACCACCACCATAAGGGGTGCGGAAGGTTAATCCACCCACATTAAACTCATTACCACTGCGATAACGGAATTTAGCCGTTTCATTGACGATTTGATCGAACGCTGGAAAAATATAATCTGCAAACTGGATCTCAGCTACCGCGGTCATGCCGTGTGCAGCTAAACCGTTAGCAAAACCCGCAATACCTTGTTCGGTTAGTGGTGTATTAAAGCAGCGATCACGACCAAACTGCTCTTGTAATCCAGAAGTTGCTCGAAAAACACCACCGAAGTGGCCAACATCTTCCCCAAAAACTACCATGCGCTCATCGGCTTTCATGGCAATTGATAACGCCTCATTGATGGCGTGTAACATATTCATTTGAGCCACGGCTTATAGTCTCCCTGCACTTTTTGGATAGGCTTTAGGATATTTGTTGATGTGTTCTTTCAACTCTTTAAGCTGCTTTTTCAGCACTGCAGTTGGTTGATCTAACACATCTTCAATAATTTCATCTAATCGAGGTACAGGTATCTTCTCGGCGACTTTCACCGCAGCAAGCACTTCTTCACGGTATTTCTCGTGGGCTTTACTGTCATCAGCTTCGTTAATCCAACCTTTATTGATTAACCATAGCTTGAAGCGTTTTACCGGGTCATGTTGTTGCCATTTTGCTTCTTCATCTTTAGAGCGATATCCCGATGGATCATCTGATGATGAATGCGCACCAAGACGATACGTCATGGCTTCAATTAATACTGGTGCATTGTGCTCTAATGCATAAGCACGCGCTTGCTGTGTTGCAGCCAGTACAGCCAACATATCATTCCCATCAACACGAATAGTATGCATGCCATAACCTACACCGCGACTGGCAATACCGTTACCCGCGAATTGCTCTTCTGTTGGGGTTGAAATAGCATAGCCATTGTTACGGCAGAAAAAGATGACTGGGGCTTTTAACACCGCGGCCATATTTAAGCCTGCATGGAAGTCACCTTCTGATGCTGCACCTTCGCCAAAATAACAAATAGTGACATTACGCTCGCCTTTTAGCTTTTGCGCATATGCAACGCCAGTAGCTTGCGGTATTTGAGTGGCTAAAGGAGATGAAATAGTATGGTAATTAAGCGCTTTACTACCATAGTGGATTGGCATTTGACGGCCTTTACCCAAATCTTTTTCATTACTGAACATCTGATTCATAAATTGTTCAGTGGTAAAACCACGATAACGCAGTGCAGCATGCTCACGGTACTGAGCTAAAATCACATCACCTTGGTCTAACGCAGCAACACTACCAATAATGGCCGCCTCTTCACCGGTACAGGTCATATAAAAGCTAATACGCCCCTGGCGCTGTGCACCTAACATACGTTCATCTAAAACTCGGGTAAATATGCAAGTGTCATAGATTTTCGCCGCTAAATCTTGATCGATAACGGGTAACACTGCGTTTTCGTAAGTGTTGCCATCTGCCTGTAAAACACGCAAAATGGGAATGTGCAATGACGCCTTGTCGAGAAAGCTGACACGATGCACTGTTTCGTTGCTCAGTGGTGCGTTGCTCATAATGTGCTCTTGTTCTTGTGAGATGCTACCTCAAGAGTAGCAGTCTAATTATAGTTTGCCGACAAACATTACGTTAACGTAAACTTCCATACAATAGTTTAGCCAGGCCATTAATGAATTCTTAGTCTGTTAAATTGTATAATTTGCTTTACGCTAACTCAGTAGCCTACTGTACATCTTCATTTGGTGCAGGTACTAGGCACAATACGGTTCGTTGACCTATAGGTACTTTAGCATTAGGAAACACTATCGCCTCGACTTCTTGTTGCACTTTTATCTCAGTGCCGGCCTCTGTTGCAAGGGTTTCACCTTGGTTAAATTGACTAAAATTGGGTGCATCATTAGCAAAGCTGAAAGCAAAATCGTCAGCACTTTTATTAATTGAACGCGATACTTTGTATAAATTCAATGATGCTGAATTATAGTCTGGCAACTTGACCACATCTTGGGTAATTAACGCCGTTAACATTTTGTGGGTATCTTCAAAACGAGTCATATCGTTTTCGCCAAATGGCATGACTTTACCCAACTCAACCGTAAACGCATCGGCCTTGAAGTGCTCAGAAGAGTAATAGCTGAATGTGGTTGTGGGCTCATGGTGAAACAATATGGTGTCGACGCCACATGCAGCCAAAAACATCATTTGCTCACCACTAAATGCTCGACCTGGGCGGTATGGATAAATAGCAAATTTTTCATGTTTTGATGGGCGTATCGCTGTATGCAAATCGTAATGAATACGCTGACTACCTGATACGCCATTATTGAAAAAGTCGGCCACATACTTTTCTAAAGCTTTGGCACGAATACGCTCAGCATTAACTAACCCCTGTCCTTTTGAATGGGCACCGCTAAATAAACGGTTCATATTCTCTTCTAGAAAACGGGTTTTATTAAGTATTGACGAAGGATTGCCAATTAAAAACAATAGTCGATGTTGAGTAATAATAGTTTCACTCAATAACGACTTAATCAGTTGATTACAAATCTCAATCGGTGCGGTTTCATTACCATGCACAGCACACGACAGTACAATATCTTTTTTAGCAGTGGCAGTTGCAGTTAACGGGGTAAATACAATCACACCGGTATCAAGGATATCAACCTGAGTGTGGTCCCCTAAATGAAAATGGTACTGCTGTGGTAGTGAAAGCGGGCTTGCTAAAGTAAAAGCTAGAAAATCTCTGGTATCCATAAGCGGTAAAGTCAATTTAAGCTCCTTGTTGTTTTTATTATGCAAATCTGGACAGTTTGCTTGTATTTCCTACGTCTAATTCTACCACAAGCCAAACAAAATGAAATTGATCGCCACTAAACTGCAGTTAAAGACGAATCAATGCTTGCAATAATGGTTAAACTTGAACACAATTATAGCCATCTAGACTTCTATTAAAACTTTTGTAAGGGTGTGTCATGGCGTTAGCAACTTTTGGTGCGGGTTGTTTTTGGGGTGTTGAATACTTTTTTCGTGAAATTAACGGCGTAAGTAATGCTACCTGTGGGTATATGGGCGGAAAAGATACTGCAACAACCTATAAAGAAGTTAAAACTGGCTCAACCGGTCATGCTGAAGTCGTTCAAGTTGAATTCGATCCTGCTGTGGTGAGCTATGATGATTTGTTAACTGTTTTTTGGCAAAATCACAACCCGACACAACTGAATATGCAAGGTGGTGATATCGGTAACCAATATCGCAGTACTATTTTCTTCCATGATAAGCAGCAAAAAGCTGAGGCTGAAGCGTCTAAGTTGGCCTTTGCACGTAGTGGCCGTTGGGGACAACGCCATATAGTAACTGAAATAGTGCCTTTACAAACTTTTCATATCGCTGAAGATTATCATCAAAATTATTTAGAAAAAAATAATCTGCCTTCGTGTCATATCGCATATTAATGACCTGACAATATCAAGGTGTCTGTTGATTAATACATCACTGACACCATTTATTGACAGATTAGATTGCCTCAATCGATTATCAATCATAACCGCACCCTTTACCCGCTTTGCTAAATTCCCTACAATCCTGCCTAATTGCATTTTTATTGATTGCACTTTTTTTATTGCGCAATGTATCGTATCTAATCGGAGAATTAACATGAGTGAAGCTCGTCATAGTAACCTATTGATTTTAGGTTCAGGCCCAGCGGGTTATACCGCTGCAGTATATGCAGCGCGTGCCAACCTAAAACCTGTCATGATCACAGGTATGCAACAAGGTGGTCAATTAACCACGACAACTGAAGTTGAAAACTGGCCAGGCGATGCTGATGACTTAACCGGTCCTGCACTAATGGAACGTATGCAAAAGCATGCTGAAAAGTTTGATACTGAAATTCTTTTCGATCACATCAACGAAGTGACTTTAACTGAACGTCCATTTCGCTTGAAAGGCGACAATGGCGAATACACCTGTGACGCATTAATTATTGCCACCGGTGCATCAGCTAAATATCTAGGCTTACCATCAGAAGAAGCCTTTATGGGCCGTGGCGTATCAGCTTGTGCTACCTGTGACGGTTTTTTCTATCGCAACCAGAAAGTTGCTGTAGTAGGTGGTGGTAATACTGCGGTTGAAGAAGCGCTGTATTTAAGTAATATCGCCTCAGAAGTTCACCTTATTCACCGTCGTGACAGCTTCCGCTCTGAAAAAATCTTAATTAATCGTTTAATGGATAAAGTGGCTAACGGCAATATCATTCTCCACTTAGATGAAACTCTAGAAGAAGTGGTTGGTGACAACATGGGTGTAACCGGCCTGAAGAAAAAAAGTACCAAAGACGGTTCAATCACTGACTTAGAAGTCGCTGGCGTATTTATTGCCATTGGTCATAGTCCTAATACTGGTATTTTTGCCGGTCAATTAGAAATGAATCACGGTTACTTACAAGTGAACAGTGGTTTACAGGGTAATGCGACCCAAACCAGTATTGAAGGTATTTATGCCTGTGGTGATGTGATGGACCAACATTATCGTCAAGCTATTACTTCTGCTGGTACAGGCTGTATGGCTGCATTAGATGCAGAACGCTACCTAGACGCACTTAAGTAATCATTTCTGTTCGCTTTGATCCTTGGATTAAAGGGCACAATTAAAAATGCCAATCGCAAGATTGGCATTTTTGTATGTAGACCCTTGTCAGCGAGGATAATAATCTTACGTTCGCTGAGGTACTACATCACGGCTATTTGTTAAGCGAAAGACGATAAAAAACCACTTGCTGATTGTCAGGAACATCAGGATGAGCTTGTTTTTTAACAAAGGTCATGCCCAACTTTTTCATAATATTAATTGAGCCAGTATTATCTTCATCGGCTATCGCACTCAATGAAGTGACTTCGGTATGATTAGTAACTAGATCAGCAACTGCCTTGGCCGCCTCAGTGGCGATGCCCTTTCCCCAGGTAGATTGCTTAAAACGCCAGCCGAGCTCAATGTCATGTAAATGAGGATTATCAGTAAAAAAGAACATCGGCCTCACTAAAATCCAACCTAAAAACTGCCCAGCCCGCTCTTCTGTAACTCTGTTGCTCTCAGTAGTAACAAATGCGGCTTTAGCAATAACCTTCCATAAACCATATCCTTTTAGGGGATTATGATAGCGGCGTAGTCTGGGCATAAAGCGTTGTTCAATGTCTTCCATGGTTGTTTTACGCCCACCATTAATGTAACGCATCACGGCTTCATCTTGATCAAGCTCAAACAGTAAGTCTTGTTCATTTAAAGACATTTGTATCAAGCTCAGACGCGCAGTTTCAATAACAGTAGGTACCGATTCGGCGGTGATAGGCTGACAAGCGTGATCATTTTCCATTAATATCTCGTATTTATTCGCTTATTGACACACAAGTTTACACATTGAAATAACACACAAACAACATATAGATTAATATAACCTTAAATATGCTTGGAAACGAAACTGCAACCAGGCTAAAAAGATAAAACTGACAACAATCATTACATAAAAATAATCAGATAAATTGAGGAAGAGTCGTGGCGACAAAAAAACAGATTATATTACCCATAGTTGTCTTAGGACTGGGTATTGGCGCATTAGCAGGGATTTCAGCTTTAAAAAAGCCGCCTGAAGAAAAACCTGCACTGGATACCACTCCTTTGGTTTCAGTCGAAGAGATCCAATTTCAGCCAATGATGTTTAACGTATCGTCATATGGTGTAGTTAATCCGAAATATAATACCAATTTAGTGTCACAGGTAATGGGTGAAATAACCTATTTATCTGATTCATTTGTCAAAGGTGGATTTGTTAAAGCTGGCGATATTTTAGCTAAAATTGATGCCAGTGACTATGAAGCCGATTTATTAGATGCTCAGGCCAGTATTGCTTCGGCAAAAGCAGCCTTGGTACAAGAACGCGCTAACGTAAAAGTGGCTGAAACAGAATGGGCTCAAATTAGTAACGGAACGCCTACTGATTTAAGTCTACGTAAACCGCAATTAGCACAAGAAATAGCAAAATTAAAAAGTGCAGAAGCGGGCTTACATCGCGCACAACGAAATCTTGAACGAACGGTTATCCGCGCTCCATATGATTCATTAGTCTCTAGCCGAGAAGTGGGTTTAGGCTCTTATGTTAGCAAGGGCACACCTGTCGGGGCACTATTAAGTACTGACATTGCAGAAGTCCGCTTACCGCTAGCAGATAAAGAAATTCAATACCTTGAAGCCAAAGGCGTTAATGCCACTGTTGAACTAGTTGGTAACTTTGCCGGCAGTAAACAAGAATGGATCGGTAAAATCGTTCGCAGCGAAGGCGTTGTAGACAGTAAAAGCCGTATGACCTACTTAGTCGCTGAAATTGTTGATCCCTATGGATTAAAAGCCGACAAGCGCGAATTACGATATGGCACTTATGTTACCGCCAATATTAGCGGTGCAAGCGCTGGAGAAGTTACCATTGTTCCTCGTCACCTGATTGTTAACGGTCAAGTTGCTATTATGGACGATGAAAAATTATTACGTTACATAGATGTCACCATGCTGCGTCAAGAAGGCTCTAAAGTAGTTATTTCTGATGGTCTTGAAAATGGCATGAAACTGATTACCTCAGCATTAGATTATCCTATTGAAGGCATGAAGCTAGCACTGCCAGAAGACAGGATACTGCAAAAAGAGACCCAAGCTGAAGCAGCACAAAGCACTGAATTAGCAATGGATAGTGAGGATTAATGATGGAGGACACCAATAAGGGGCTAATTGCCTGGTTTGCGCGTAACTCTGTTGCAGCTAACCTGTTAATGATCATTATCATCATCGGTGGTTTACTCACCGCCAACTCTATCCGTAAACAGTTTTTCCCTGCGGTAGAAATTAACTGGATTGAATTCAGCGCAGTTTATTCAGGCACGGCACCACAGGAAGTTGAGGAAGGCATTACGGTTAAAATTGAACAAGCACTTGAGCGGGTTCAAGGCCTTAAAAGAATTATCACTTATTCAAATAGAAACATGGCAAATGGCTATTTTCAAATTGAAGATGAGTATGATCCACAGGTAGTGTTGGAAGAAGTTAAGTCTGAAATTGACTCAATCTCTACCTTCCCTGCTGGCATGGAACCGCCAAAAGTAGAACAAATTAAAATACGTCAAGAAGTCATGTACCTCAGTTTATATGGCGATTTAGAGCAACGTCAGTTAAAAGATTTAGGTGAGCGTATTCATCAAGAGATGATGCAACTGCCAGGGGTTAATATCACCGAATACTATGGTGGTTTGGCGTATGAAATTAGTATCGAAGTCAGTAAAGATCGTTTGCGTGAATTCGGCCTAAGCTTTAATGATGTAGCAGAAGCGGTACGCGGCTATTCTCGCAATATGTCAGCGGGACAAATCAAAGCGGAAAACGGCTATATTAATCTACGAGTAGAAAACCAGGCGTATGTCGGTTATGAGTTTGAAGATTTACCACTGCTCACACTAGAGGATGGCACTACCGTATTAGTCGGTGATGTCGCAACCGTCACCGATGGTTTTGAAGATGGTATTCAGTACTCTAAGTTTAATGGTAAAAACTCAGTCACTTTCTTTATTGGTGCTGCGCGTAATCAAAGTATTACCGATGTCGCTGAAACTATCCGTACCTATGTAGAAAAGAAACAGAAATCTCTTCCCACTGGTGTCAATTTTGAGCCTTGGGTAGATATGACCTATTACTTAGAAGGTCGTTTAGACTTGATGCTAGACAGCATGAAAACCGGTGCAGTGCTGGTGTTTTTAATGTTAGCGTTATTTTTACGTGTGCGTCTCGCCTTTTGGGTCATGATGGGTTTACCTGTTTGTTTCTTAGGTACGCTGCTCTTTATGCCGCTGTCGTTTATCGACGTCACCATTAACGTGATAAGCTTATTTGCCTTTATTTTAGTGCTAGGGATAGTAGTCGACGATGCCATTGTAATGGGTGAAAGTGCCCACACAGAGTGTCAAGAAAATGGTCAAAATGTAGAGAACGTTATTCGCGGTGTACAGCGCGTAGCTATGCCTGCCACATTTGGTGTATTAACCACAATTGCCGCATTTTTACCGATAACCTTAGACAATGGTCCTTCAAGTGCCTTTGGTCAAGCTATTGGTTATGTTGTTATTTTATGTTTGTTTTTCTCTCTGGTTGAATCAAAACTGATTTTACCTTCGCATTTAGCCCATATGAAAAAGCCTAAAGTGGTTCAGCCAGGGTCTAAAAATCCATTGGATTGGTTACGCAATGGGGTTAACTATGTGCAATCGCACGTTGATACTGGCCTAAGCTGGTTTATTGAAACCGTTTACCGCCCAAGCTTAGAAGTGGCGGTTAAGTACCGCTATACCGTGATAATGGTGTTTATTAGCTTAATCCTGATCTGTGTTGGCTTATATGCTGGTGGCTTAGTCCGCTTTATCGGTCAACCTAAAATTCCTCACGATTTTCCACGTGTTAAAGTGGAAATGAATGTCGATGCATCCGAAAAAGCCACTCTTGAAGCCGCATTAGCCATTGAATCTACCTTGTATAATGTCGATAAAGAACTGGTTAAAACCTATGGTCAAGGCATGATTGCAGAAATGCAGATAGATCTTCGCGGTCGTACTAGCGCAGAAATTATGACTAAATTAGTCGACCCAAGTATACGTCCTATCAATACCTTTGAAGTGGCTGAGCTATGGCGTCAAGCCATGCCGCTTATTCCTGGGGTCAAATCCTTCACTATACAAGACAGTTTATTTGGTGGTGGCCGAGAAGATGGCGATATTAGTTTCCGCCTAGAAGGTAAAGATGAATCACAACTAGTGGCAGCCTCCCTTGCACTAAGAGACAAGCTTGCCTCACTAAAAGGTGTGAGCGACATCAATGACAGCCGACAATCAAGTGCTAAAGAAGTGCAATTTGAACTAAAGCCACTGGCCCACAGTTTAGGACTGAGCTTAGCCAATATTGCGGGTCAGGTCGGTAACAGTTTTTATGGATTAGAAGCACAACGTATTATTCGCAACGGCGAAGAAATTAAAGTCATGCTTCGTTACCCTGAAGAGCAACGTAACTCTATTGCGTTAGTGCAGGATGTATTAATTAAAACCAGCCAAGGTGCAGAGCTTCCACTATCGGAAGTCGCTGAAATTTCAGTGGTACAAGGTGTGAACAGTATTCGACGTGAAAACGGTAACCGGACTATTAACGTTTGGGCTTCTGTGGACGCAGAGCAAGCTGAGCCATTCAAGTTAGCCAAAGATATACGGGATAATTTTATCCCTGAACTATTAGCTAAATATCCACGAGTAAAAAGTGAAGTCTCTGGCAGTATTCAAGAGCAATTAGACAGTGCAGACACCCAAACCCGTGACTTTATTATCTCTTTGCTGGTGATTTACAGCTTACTTGCTATTCCACTGCGCTCGTATTTACAACCTATCATGATCATGTCGGTGATCCCATTTGGTGTTATTGGCTCGGTTTTAGGACATATCATCTTAGATATAGACTTAAGTGCCCTGTCAGTATTTGGTATTATTGCCGCAGCAGGGGTTGTAGTTAACGACAGTCTGGTGATGGTAGATTATGTCAATAAATCACGCATACAAGGGGTGCCAATGAAGTTAGCAGTATTAAATGCGGGCTGTAGACGCTTTAGAGCCATTATGCTGACATCACTGACCACCTTTATTGGTTTGGTGCCTATTATGGCTGAAACCAGTATGCAGGCTCAAATGGTAATACCAATGGCGGTGTCACTGGCATTTGGTGTGTTGTTTGCGACCGTGGTCACTTTATGCTTAATCCCCTGTTTGTATATTGCCATAGAAGACAGTAAAAGTATGATGCGTAAGCTTATTAGCATCTATGTTCCGGAGAAAAACACTCATCAGGCATCCACATAACGTGTAGGTTTGAGTGGTTTATTAAAATAAAAATGCCAGCATATGCTGGCATTTTTATAGTTCAATGTTACGCCTATAATGATTAGCATAAAAATAACTACAAATAGAATATGATTTGTGCCTGTTATAAGATTAACTCACATAATGACTGCGATTGAAGTGTTATTCTAGGTTGTGGGTTTTATACGACAAAACAACAAAGAGTAATTAATGTCCCAGCCTGTCTTAATATGGTAGATAGGTGGACATACATCACTAGTTAACAGCTTATCTCATCACGATATATGCTTACAAAGCTAACGCGTTGGATTTTAAAGGGAGCATTAAATGAGTCAACGAAGTATTCTTGCATTGTTCAAGCCGACATCAGTGGCTGTAATTGGCGCTTCTGACTCTCCTACCCGGGCTGGCCGCGCCGTGATGCGCAATTTATTATCCGGGGGCTTTTCTGGTCCAATAATGCCAGTCACCCCAAAATATACTGCGGTAATGGGCGTATTGGCCTATCCAAGTATTGAAGCCTTGCCGGTAAAACCCGATTTGGCAATTATCTGCACTGCCGCTCACCGAGTACCAGCAATAGTTGAACGTTTAGCCCAATTTGGCTGTCAAGCGGCCATCATTATGGCCAGTGGCATGGCAGATACCTTTGATGAACAAGGCCAAAATTTATTACATCTTACCCTGCAACATGCAAAACGTTACGGCATGCGTATTCTTGGCCCCAATAGTCTAGGCATGATCTTACCCACTATTGGCCTAAATGCCAGTTTAGCCCACGCCAGTGCCAAACAAGGTAAAGTGGCTTTTGTATCGCAATCATCGGCAATTTGTACCACAGTTTTAGACTGGGCAAACAACAAAGACATTGGATTTTCATCGTTTATTTCACTCGGTGATGGCTCAGATATTGATTTTGATGAATTACTGGATTACCTCGGCCGAGACAGTAAAACCTCAGCTATCATGCTTTATATCGATTCAATTAATGATAAACGCCGATTCTTATCTGCCGCTCGGGCAGCATCACGTAATAAACCTATATTCGTGATTAAATCAGGCAGAACCCATGAAGGTTCAAAAGCCGCCATGATCCACACAGGTGGTGTACAGGGCAATGATGCGGTATTTGAAGCCGCGTTTAAGCGTGCAGGTATGTTGCGTGTTAATGACCTTATAGAACTGTTTGCCGCAGTGGAAAGTTTAGCGCATGCCAGTGTGTTAAAAGGCGAACGCCTTGCAATTATGAGTAATGGCGGTGGCCCTGCGGTACTTGCCGCTGATGAACTGATTATTAAAGGCGGTAAATTAGCACAACTGTCACCAGAGTTGATTAACGATTTGCATCAGCAACTGCCTAACACCTGGTCGAAACAAAACCCTATTGATATGGTCGGTGACGCTAATGCAAATCGTTATGGTGATACCCTTAAACGGCTAATGGATGAAGATAATATTGATGCTATTTTAATCCTGCATTCACCGTCGGTTTTACAACAAAGTGAATTAATTGCACAAAATGTTATTGATACTTATCAGCAGCATCCGCGTAAAAATAGAGTCAACATTTTAACCAACTGGAGCGGTGAAGACTCAGCATATCTTGCGAGGAAGAAATTTAACAAAGCCAGTATTCCAACTTATCGCACACCTGAAGGTGCTGTGCGCGCCTTTATGCATATGGTGGAATATCGCCGTAATCAAAAATTACTCCAGGAAGTGCCACAATCTATCCCCGACAATATTCCAACCGACAGCGTAACAGCCAGAAAGCTGTTACAAGCAGCACAGCAACGTAACCAGTTAGTGCTCGGCACATATCAAGTCAGTAATATATTAAAAGCCTATGGCTTGAATACTATTGACACCTGGTTTGTCAGTGATATTGAAGATGCAGTTGCTACGGCAGATGCTGCTGGTTACCCGGTTGCCTTAAAAGTGCAATCACCTGACTTACAATATAAGTCAGATGTTCACGGGGTCATGCTTAATTTAACCAGTGCAGAGGAAGTGAGCCAGGCTGCTCATTCAATAATAGATCGGGTTCATCAAATTAATCCTAGTGCACATATTGAAGGATTAGTAATCCAGAAAATGGCCTTAACCTCAGGGGCACAGGAAATTCGCGTATCAGTGATCAACGACCCTGTATTTGGGCCAGCCATTTGCTTAGGAGAAAGTGGCACCCTGTGGGATCCAACCCAAGATGCTGCGGTAGCATTACCACCGTTAAATATGGCGTTAGCGCGCTATATGGTGATTCAAGCCCTCAAAGCCAACAAACTACGCGATAGACACCTACCGCTTGGGCTGAATATGAATGCGCTATGTGTGATGCTAACCCAAATATCACACTTAATTATCGACTGCCCTGAAATTGCCGAACTGGATCTCAATCCTGTGCTAGCCGCGGGTGACAATATTACTTTACTCGATGTAGATATGCGTTTACATCCGCTGGATTATGACACAAGTAATCGCCTGGCTATTTTGCCCTACCCTAAAGAATTAGAAGAAACCCTGATCCTAAAAAATGGTTTGAAAGTCATGTTGAGACCTATTCTGCCTGAGGATGAACCTAAACATATGGACTTTGATAATTCATTATCTGAAGAAGATCGCTATAAACGCTACTTTGGTGTGCGGTCTAAAATGACCCATGAAGAAATGGCTGTACTCACTCAAATAGACTACTCCCGTGAAATGGCCTTTATTGCCACCACAATATTGGCCGATGGCCAAGAGTTAACCTTAGGCGCGGTAAGAGCCTCTACCGACCCCGACAACACAGAAGCTGAATTTGCTATGGCCGTTCGCAGTGACTACCAAGGTATTGGTTTAGGTAAGCGGTTATTGGAAAAATTAATCCACTATTATCGCAATAATAACACTCCGGTATTGACCGGGTTTACCATGTTTGAAAACCGTAACATGGCCAATTTAGCCAAATCTTTAGGCTTTCAAGTCTCGTTTGATATGGAAGAACATTTAATAAAAATGCATATGCCTTTCGAGCCAAAAAGTAGAGATAAAAGTGATTAAAATACAGGATAATCAACAATACTATAATCAAGCTTTTAATGAGTTAGTTATCGGATCCCGACTTATCTCTGGGGCAGAGTTTGAAGAATGTGAATTTAGCGCTTGCGACTTTGCTTCTACCACCTTTGCCCATTGTAAATTTGTTAACTGTCATTTTAATCACTGTAACTTCAGTTTGGCAAAAGTCGATTACTCGCAGTTTCTAGAAGTGAGTTTTAAAGAATGTAAAATGATCGGCATTAATTGGACAAAAGCCAATTGGCCCAAATTTACTGTTAATCCTGAGTTATCTTTTATTCGCTGCATTATCAATGACAGCTCCTTTTTTGGATTAACCTTGCACGGCCTTATCTTAGAAGAATGTAAAGTCCATGACGTTGACTTTAGGGGGGGCGACTTTACCCACGCATGCATGACCTATTGTGATTTTAGCCACAGTTTATTTATGCGTACCAATCTACAAAAAGCTGACTTTGCTGAGTCTACTAACTTCAATATTAATGTACTTGAAAATACCCTTAAACAGGCCAAGTTCTCACGATATGAGGCCTTAAGTTTATTAGACAGTTTGGGAATTGAATTAGTCGACTAATGATTTGAAATATTGATTTTAAATGAAAAACTTTAACGGCTTTACCTGCTTTTGTGTTATCACTAACAACCTATATGCTGCCAGTTTGCAGCTTTCATTGAGGATGCCTCCATGCTATACGATTTAACCGTAGTACAATTTAGTAAAATGCTTAACAACTTAAACCATGTTCTTGATAAAGGTGAAGCATTTGCCGCACTTAAACGTGTTGATATCGCGGTGTTACTAAACTCT
The DNA here is from genome assembly GCF_020511155.1 of Shewanella glacialimarina. NCBI lineage: Bacteria > Pseudomonadati > Pseudomonadota > Gammaproteobacteria > Alteromonadales > Shewanellaceae > Shewanella > Shewanella glacialimarina. The sequence goes on from NZ_CP041216.1 coordinate 2,372,034, forward strand.
CGTTTAGCTGCTGATCAGTTTAACTTGATCCGCCAAGTACAAATCGCCTGCGACACTGCTAAAATTGGCGTAGCTAGATTAACAGGTAAATTAGACTCTGCGCCAAAACATGACGACAGCGAAACGACACTAGCAGAACTACGCTTACGCATTACTTCAGTACTTGAATATCTGGATAGTTTTAGTGAGGCTGATTTTGCACACGCTGCTACCATTCATATCTCTCAACCGCGCTGGGAAGGTAAATATCTTACCGGTTATGAATTTGCCATTGAACACGCTATTCCTAACCTGTACTTTCACATCACCACAGCTTACGCCATATTGCGTCATAACGGTGTAGAAGTGGGTAAGAAAGACTATTTGGGCGCCATGCCTTACAAAGCACCAATACTTTAAGTCGGTAGTTATCTCAATCGATAAAAAATGCGAGCTTATTGCTCGCATTTTTTATAACAGACAATTCGCAAACACGACTACATTTCTGGTTCTTTAAACTCAGCGATGGCTTCGCCTTTAAACTGCTTTTTCAATTCAGTTTTAGACAATTCATTAATCGCCCCACCAGCACCAATAGTGAAGTGGTCAGTCTGCTTCAGCTTGCGCGCTTGATAAAGCATAACGACTTGTAGTGTTGACTCACGTTGAGCTTCAGACAAAACCGTACCATCTTCCCACTTACCCAGTTCAGTGGCTGATACTAATCTGTGGTAAACTTCTTCTGGCATTTCATCAATGACTTTATTGATATCATTCATACTGATTTCCGTTTATGTAACACGAGTCTCACTCGGGTAATAAAATATCCTACAAAACCAACAACAAAACAAGAAACAGCCACAATGGCTTGTACTCCTTGTGCTTGCTCCCCACCCCAAAACCAAGCTACTGCCCCAGCAATGAACAGTGATAAAAAAATCAAACTGTGATTCATCAATTTATTCGATTGCTGAATATGGCTGATTTTAGTTAATGACTCAGTACTTCCTGCCAAACTCACTTTACAGTGTTGACATTCCTTAGCCTTGCTAGAAATGCGTTTCTGACACTTAGGACATTCAATTAAGGCCATGAATAAAAACCCTTATGTTACTATTTACAGTTCATCTACTACTGCTAACATTGCTATTAGTGACGCTTCACCTAGATAAATACTACGCTCTGGCGACCAACCCACAAATGGATCAGATAAGTTAGCATTGTCTTTAAATGGCATTTCTAAGGTGTTGGATAAACACTTAAACGTATTCGCAACCCAATTTGAACCTACGGTTAAATTCGCTTTACCGGGTTCATCTTTTGCATAACCATATTGTGTTTGGAAATCAGCGCTAGCAAGTTGCAGCGAAGACACAAACTTACTTTGAAGTTGCGCCATTTTATCTGTGTAGTGAGGCACACCTTCACAGCCCGCGACAAACACATAAGGTAGACCTTCGTCACCATGGACATCATAAAATAGATCAACACCGGTTTCTTTCATCTTATTGACGACATAAAACACTTCAGGGCTTTTTTCTAAACTTGGTGTTTGCCATTCACGGTTTAGGTTAGTGCCAACGGCGTTGGTGCGTAAATGACCACGTACGCTGCCATCTGGATTCATATTTGGCACAATATAGAAATTAGCTTTATCTAGTAGAGACTTGGAATTAGGATTGTCGCCATCTAATAACTGACTCACCAAACCTTCAACGAGCCATTCTGCCATAGTTTCGCCTGGATGTTGTCTTGCGGTAATCCAAATGCTTTTCTTGTCTTCGTCATCATCACCAATTTTTAACAAGGTCATATCACGACCATCAAGGGTCAGCCCTAAGTGTTCTAGACTCACTGAAGGGTGCAACTGTACTTCACTTATAAAGTCTAAATGACGTTCATAGCTATAGGGTGCAAAGTAAGCAATTTGAATAGCCTCACAATCTAAATCTACTGTAATAGTTAATTTACCATCTTGATACGATGTGGGCAGGCGGAACCAATGTTGACGGTCATAACTTGCCACTGCTTGGTAATCTTCCCAGCCTTTAGGGTAAGATGCTGTGCCGGCATTATTGATGTGCATGGTGTAAGTTTGACCAACAGAACCTTCTAAACGAAAGTTAAACCACTGGTAAAACTCACCTCCGAAATCTGGTCTTATAGCAAGCTGAATATCATCGTGTTTATCGATGTTAATCACTTCAATATTGCCGCCATCAAAATTTGCACTGATCCGCATTAGGTTTTCCTTTAGTAAGTTGCTGTCTCATTTTGTCTACAAGTAAAAGATATTATTGATGTAAGTAGACTCATTTTTATTGTCACAGTTTACCAAATACCGCTATTAGTGGGAACCGTTAAAAACTAAAGCTATAGCCTTGACCTCTGACTGTATTGATCAAATCACGGGGTAAATTGCGACTCGCTAGTTTTCTACGGGTATTACTAATATGCATATCTAAATTACGGTCAAATTTACCTAATGGTTTATGCAGCACACGAAGCTGCAACTCTTGTTTGGTTACCACCTCACCTTGGCGCTCATAAAGATATTTAAATAGCCGATATTCGGTATTGGTTAAGGTGATTTTATTACCATTACAGTTTAATGAGTAACTTGGATCATCAAAATGGATCATTGTTTGCTTTTCAGCATTATTGCCAAGATTACTTCGCCGCTTTATAACGTTGAGCCTTAATTGTAACTCACGCAGATTAAAAGGTTTTGATAAGTAATCATCTGCACCCAGCTCTAGTGCATTAATTCTTTCAAAATCATCATTTTTACTTGCAAGTGTAATAATGGGTGTCCAACATTTTCTGGCCATAAGTAGCCAAAATGATTCCATTTTAGGCACTGATAGATCAACTAATGCAACATCAAATAGCTGAGTTTCTATATTAACTAGCGCTTGGAATGCATTATTAACCACAATGACCTGATAACCAATTTCAGTTAATTGCGCGCCTAGATCAAAACCTATTTCGAGTTGTTGATCGATCAATAATATTCTTTTCACAAACACACCACAAATGATAATTATTTGCATTAAGATTAACATGCCAAGTATCGTTAATCTACTTTTTACGTTGAAATGGATTGATAATGAGATCTTTATTACTTTTTTGAAAAACAAAAAAAGCCTGAACACTCAGGCTCAGGCTTTTGTCGTTGGTTGCTGGTTTGGTTATCAGTTATTTCATCAACTGGCGTATGTACTTCACCGGTGCGCTACCGTAGCTTAAAAACTGTTCATGGAACTGTTTTAAATCAAAATCAGCCCCTTTTTCAGCTTTTAACTCTTCTCTGAAGTCATAAATTTCACGGTAACCTGAATAATAACTGGTTAACTGCACCTGGCTTAATGTCGCACGACGCCACTTCCCTTCCGCTTCAGCGCGCTGCTGGAAAGCTTCATTCTCCATTAGCGCAATAGCATCTTGCTCGCCCATGCCTTTAACTTGAATGCTGTAATCTAAAATAGTGTTAGCAATAACGCGTAAATTCCACTTGTAGTACATTAACCACATTTCAGGTTCAAAATTACCATAACCCTCTTCAAGCATCATACGTTCTGTGTAAACCGCCCAGCCTTCAACCATTGCACCATTACCAAATAAGCTTTTAACTAAACTAGGTGATTGATTTGAATATACAAGCTGGGTGTAATGACCAGGGATCGCTTCGTGGATATTAAGCACCTGTAAAATCCAGTGATTATATTCACGTAAATAGCTTTCGGCAGACTCATCAGTCATATCATCAAGGGGGGTCACGTTATAATAAGTATTACTGCCCTTTTCATATGGCCCAGGCGCACTAATTGACGCGCCAGCAAAGCCACGCATATATTCAGGCGTTTCACGCACCACAAGCGGCTTCTTCGGATCAAGGGTAATGAGCTTTTTATCATTAACAAACTTAACTAACTCTGGAATTTGTTTGCGTACATCATCGACAAAGTCTTCACGTTTCACATGCTTTGATGACAACACATCAATAAGTTGTCTGATGGCCAACTTGTCATCCGCAGGCTTTGCAGTATCAATATGTTTTGCCCAAATATCAGTAGTGATTTTGGCCATTTCTGCTTGAACACGATTCTTATCTTCAACGGCTTTATCATACAGTTGTTTCGCTGTCATACCGGCTTGAATATCTAAGGCAAACTTTTGTTCATACAAGTCTTCACCAATTCTAAAGTCACGGCTGCCATTGGCTTGTAAGTCTGTTTCTAGAACGGTTAACCAATCGATGTAAGTATTTATAGCTTGTTTTGCGCTATTGAAGCGACTGGTAAACATGGCTTTTTGTTCAGCATTTAAGCCTGACTGGGCAACCTTGTTAGCTAAATCGTCATTAAGTACTGAAAAAGCGCCACGGTTTTGTTGAATCGCTAATTGAGTGTGTGCCAATGTGGGGTTGTTGATATTATCTTTAGCAGCTTGATAATAAGCCGGCACACTTTCTAGCCGTGCAATAACAGATATCAGGCGCTCATCTAATGGGGCAAAATCTTCATTAATGATTTGTGCAAAGCCACCAGCAACATTATAACTGGATGGATCCCATTGCCATGATTTGAATGTGTTTACTTCCCACTCAAACTTATTCACTAGATTTTCAAGTAATTTATAATCAATCAGTTCATTGGCAGATAATGTGTCTTGATTAAAGGTATTTAATAAACCTTTTTGTTTTGCTACAAATGCGAGGGTTTTGTCACGACTTGCTTGGTTAGGCACATCAAGATAGCCATCGTTAATATGCTTACCGTTGTACATTGCCCAGGTTGGTGCTAAAAGCCATAAATCGTCAATAAAGCTCTGTGAAAAATCAGCAAACGATAATTGAGTAGCTTGTTGAGATGATACTGAATTCTGCGCTGCCTCAGCTGACGCATTACTGGAAGTGACTGGGTCTTGGCAGCCAACAAGTCCGGTAAGCACTGCCGCTACTGAAAGTGAAATTAACGCCTTTTTCATATAATGCCTTTATTGTGTAATTATTGTTTAATTAACCTAAATACGATTAATGCCACTAGTTTGTACTCATTAGTACTCAGGTGCATTTTTGTGCTCGTTTAAGGTTAAAATATTTTGCAAATAGTTAACCATTTTTCAATGCTATTTGCAGTACAATTTGCACTTTTGACACGTCTTGTCACACAATTATTGATTGAATTACAAAGCCAATAGACTTAAGGGTGATTTATTCATTTAACATTAACCGCGGACAGATTTGAGGCTATAGTACATAAACAAAAACCGTTAGCTGAGATTTAGCCATTTTATCCCTGTGATAGGCTTATGAGCCGCATTTTGGTGACAAATGTCACTGGTTTAAACGGTTGAATAGAATCAATATAAGAATACAAACAACATCAGTTAGGAAGCATTATGAACCCAGCTACTTTAGCGTTACTTATTCCAATTCTAGCCATTCTAGGCAGCTTTACTGTCAGTATAATGAAACTCAGAGAGCAACAAATACGTGCTGCCAGTGAAAATAACAGCCATAATAAGTCGTTACAGAAGGAAGTAAACGCATTGCGGGAGCGTGTTGAAATTTTAGAAAGGCTTGTCACAGACGATTCATATGACTTAAAACAAAAGATCAATAACGCTTAACTAAGGCTCACGCAATAACAACCCATATCTGTTATTGCGCGGTCTTGAATATTTAAACGTTTTCGTTGTTAAGCTTAACCTTTTGGTAAACCCCATGGATTTAACGGTAAAGGCTTATCAGCGCGACTTGAAGTGTCAGTTCTTGGTGACGATGAATGTTGATGTTTAGCAGTTTGATCACCGCTTCGAGGCTCGCCACTAAAATTAGGTGCAGAGCGGCCTCTTGCTGTCTCCTTACCTTTATTTAAAGATAAGCTCACTTGTGGTGTTTTATCTTTGTTTGCTTGATGTCGAGCTTGAGGAACAAAGTTTAAGACTGAAATAGGTATAGGCCTTTTCGGCTCAAAACCTTCTATTACTCTACGTTCAATTAGCTCACTCATTCGGCTTTCAATCATACACAGATTTTTAAAGTCATCGTTCGATACTAACGAAATCGCTAAGCCACTTGCGCCGGCTCGGCCTGTTCGCCCAATACGGTGAATATAATCGTCAGCAGGAAAAGGTAAATCATAGTTCACTACAACCGGTAAATCATCAATATCAATACCGCGCGCAGCGACTCCCGTAGCGACAAGATATTGAATATTGCCTTGTTTAAAGTCAGCAAGCAGTTGTTCGCGCACCACTTGACTGCGCCCACCGTGAATACATTCTGCAACTATGTCACGCTTAGCAAGTTGACTCACAAGCTTGGCTGCACCTTGTTTAGTTTCAATAAAGATCAGCGCTTGTGGCCATTGCTGTTGTTGTATCAAGTGACTTAATAATGCCGACTTTTTATCTTTATCAACCGTGGTCAACCATTGCTCAATTTTAGGCTTAGTGGCCACTTGTTTATTCAAGGTTATTTCAACGGCATTACGTACCGCAGTTTTTGCTAGTACTCTGACTTGATTTGAAAGTGTGGCTGAAAATAATAAGTTTTGTCTGTCCTCTGGCAGCTTTGCCAGAATCTTATTAATGTCTTCAATAAAGCCCATATCGAGCATACGATCAGCTTCATCAAGCACTAACACTTCGATTTCATCAAAGTGTAATGCGCGTTGAGTATACAAGTCTAATAATCGACCAGGGGTAGCCACCACAATGTCAACACCGTCTAACAATGCTGCTTTTTGCTCTTTACTGTCAATGCCACCATACATTGCCATAGAACGTAGCGACAAACCTTGCGCATAACGTTCAATATTTTGATGCACTTGTGATACTAGTTCTCGGGTTGGCGCTAATATCAGCGCACGCATTCTTTTTTTGCGCCCCGTTTCGCCTTTGGCCAATTTATCTAAAATTGGCAATACGAAACTGGCGGTTTTACCCGTACCGGTTTGTGCTGCCGCAATAACATTTTTTCCATTTAGGATTTCAGGGATCGCTTTTTGTTGAATCGCGGTCGGTGTCTCATAACCTAATGTAGCTAGGTTATCGATAATAGTGGGATGTAACCCAAGGGATAAAAATGTCATAGAAAGGCGCTCAAACAAGGTGATTGGCAAGGATTAGAAGTCATTATAAACAAAAAAGACGTCCGAAGACGTCTTTCTTTTAGAATATGGCGGTGACGGAGAGATTCGAACTCTCGAAAGGTTGCCCTTTACACACTTTCCAGGCGTGCTCCTTCAGCCACTCGGACACGTCACCTTAAGATTGTTTTAAAGAGTCAATCACTCTGCGGCCGCTACTTTACGCAAATGGTGATGGTGGGTCAAGCTAAAAAGCCAACCCTGTTAGCGTTTGCACAAATGCTGTGCAACATTAAGTATTTAGCCCATAAGTTGAGGGAACAAACCTTTTATACCCGCGGCGATAACTTCGATACCTAAAGATAACATTAACAAGCCCATCAAACGCGTGATCACGTTAATACCGGTTTTACCCAATAGTTTGAAAATCGCGGGAGCCATGTTAAACAATGACCAACTGAGTATGCCAAATAGCAGCACGGTACCAAACATCCCAACAAAATCAATTAAGGTATTATGCTCAGCGGCAAATACGATAACCGAACTAATCGCACCTGGACCGGCCATCAAAGGCAATGCTAGTGGCACAACCGCAACCGACTCCATACCTGATGACTCACGATCTTCTTCTTGGTTTCGTTTAACTTCACTGATTTTACCTTGCAGCATCGACATCGCGATAATACAGATCAGACTACCGCCGGCAATTCTAAACGCTGACAGTGAAATACTGAACATGTTTAAAATATGCTGACCTGCAATAATAGTGACAAATAAGATAACCACTACGGCAAAGTTAGCCACTCTGTTAGTGTGTTTTCGTTCTAAGTCTGTCTGATGGCTGGTTAAACTGACAAAAACTGGCAGCAAACCAACAGGGTTAATAATCGCTAAAAGCCCTAAAAAGAACTTAATGTAAAGCATGTAATCCAATGAGATACCCTCTAAATAGATTGTTTTTAAAGCACATAAAAAAGGAGCGCTACTCTAATGTAAGTTATCAGTTTATAGAAGTGATATTTTCTATAAATTAACAAGTTTTTCATTAGTTTTATTGATGTCACTTAATAATCATTAATTAAGCACGTTATTGTAACTAAGTAACCACGTGCGCACAATAAACACCAACTAAAGACTACTAACGTTATATTTTGGGTTTTTTTTGGTTACAAAATGACACTTTAATGTAATTTTACCTAATTACCCTCGCAAGCAATGTGCTTTGAAATCGACATTAATGTACAATGTTTTACATTAAAAAGATTTCTGCTTAATTGCAATATTCATAAGGATTTTTATGGCGCTGCGCAATAAAGTTTGCCAAAAGAATAATAGTCGTAAATTCAGTAGTTCGCGAAGAAGAATGACCTATTTTTTATGGATAATAAAGCCACACCAAGATAGAGAATCTGACGCCGCTGAGTTGGCGAATGCTCAGAAAAAATCTGCTTCATTTTTTAAAGCATAAAAAAATGTGGTGCCATTGCTGACACCACATCTTATTTCAAATCATCTCAATTTACTTTGCTGTCCAGCGATCCATCCAGCTGAAAACATTCTTATACCATTGCTGTAAATTATCTTGATTTAAGATCCAATGATTCTCATCTGGGAACATTAACAACTCAGATGGAATGCCTTTACGTTGCATAAAGCTAAATGCAGCTAAACCTTGACCATAAGGCACACGGAAGTCTTTTTCACCGTGAATAACTAGCATAGGTGTTTTCCAGTTTTCAACGTAGTTAACTGGATTAAACTTCTCATACAGCTCTTTGTTGTCGTGATAGGTTCCGCCAAATTCATATTCAGGAAACCACAGCTCTTCTGTCACATAATACATAGAACGCATATCAAATAAACCAGCATGGTTTATCAAACATTTAAAGCCGTCATTCCAATTCCCTTGGAACCAGTTCATCATATAACCACCATATGAGCCACCCAGCGCACAGGCATTGTTGGCATCTAACCAGGGTTGTTGCTCAGATACTGCTGCCATGCCTTTTTTCAAATCTTCTAACGGCTTTCCGCCCCAATCTTGGCTAATTGAGTCGGTAAAAGCTTGGCCATAACCAGTAGAGCCATGGAAATCAACCATAACAACACCATACCCAGCACCTGCCCATAACTGAGCGTTCCAACGACCACTGAATGAATTGCCAAATGATCCTTGTGGGCCGCCGTGGACTAAATATGCTATTGGATATTTTTCACCTTCTTTATAGTTTGAAGGTTTTATCCAGTAACCATGAACGGTTTCATCATTCCAGCCTTTAAACTTAAACTGTTCAAACTCACCAAACTTAATATTAGCCAGCTTATCTTTGTTAATTTGGGTTAAACGCTTTAAATTCTCACCTTCTAAACTGATGGTGTACAAATCGCCTGGTTCAACTAATGATGCATTTTTAAAGATAATCTTGTTATTGGTTACCGCAACAATACTGTTGCTGCCATCGTTATATATTGGACGTACATCGCCAAACTGCGGATTAACTTCGAATATTGAGACCTGACCAACATCTTGGGCAGTGACATAAAGCGTACGACCATCTTGACTGAAGTTGATTGAGCTTGGGCTTCTATCCCATAACGGGGCGACTTCTTTTTCTTGCCCTGTTACCGTATCCAGTAACATTAATCGATAGCGGTCAGCTTCAAAGCCAGGTTTTGTCATCGCCAAATACGCCATATAGCGGCCATCGGCTGAATAGGTAGGCTGGGCATCCCAGGCTTTATTGGCTTCGGTTAAATTAACCGTTTCACCGCCTGCTACAGGGACTTGCCATAGATCGTAGTTAGTTGTCCAAGATTGATCCTTACTCGGCGCCTTGGCACTGTATACGATAAATTTGCCATCAGGTGTAAATGTCACTTCTTCCATACCTGAAAATGGCTTTGGTGGTGTTTCAGTGTCACGTCCTTGGGTCACGTTAATGGCATCAGTAATTTTTGTGCCGTTAAGGTTGGCTACAAATAAGTGATTGCGCGCATGATCTTCCCATGTATCCCAATGACGCACCATAAGCTGCTTGTATTCACGGCCTGTAGTTTTACGATCTTTTTCGGCGGCAAATTTTTCTTTCGAGCACACGAGGTCTTTACATTCCGGAAAAACACGCAGCGTCATGACCACTTGCTTGCCGTCTTGAGACAATTTATACCCGTTTATATCAAGGGGTAAATCACTCACCTGCAAAGCTTCGCCGCCATTAAGCGGTAAATGATATAGCTGACTAGTGCCATTTCGGTCGGCTAAAAAATAAATACTTTTACTGTCAGCAGAAAAACTCACGTCATGTTCAGTACCTGACGCAGACGTTAGCTGCTTAGGTATTGCTGTTTTACTACTTAAGTCCAATGAATAAAGATCTGAACTTGCTTCACCTTGACCATCAATCACTTTAACGCCATAAACTAAGGTGTTACCGTCATTTGATACCGCATATGAATGAAGTTTATTCATATTAACTAAGTGCTGAACTGTAAAAGGTTCCGCTGAATACACTGATGTTGCCATTCCTGCGGCAACCAATGCCAAAAGCACTGAAGAAGTTTTCATGTTATTGATTATCTCTTGTTATGGTTATTTATTGGCAGATTAACGAAAGCAAAACGCTCAAGCAAGCCTTAAACAATAAAGACTCTTGAGCGTTTAAGTCACATTACTTTACAGTGACAAGCTTAAATTAAGCTTTACTATTGGCAATATTAACTTTCCAAATAGCTGGGCCGGTTTCATGGGCATTAACCCCATTAGAATCAACCGCTACCGTTACAGGCATATCTTGCACTTCAAACTCATATATTGCTTCCATACCCAGTTCTTCAAAGGCAACAACTCGAGATTTTTTAATCGCTTTTGACACTAAGTAAGCCGCACCGCCCACAGCCATCAAATAAACGGCTTTGTGTTTTTTAATTGAAGCAACGGTTTCTGGACCACGTTCAGATTTACCAATCATGCCCATTAATCCGGTTTTTTCAAGCATCATATCGGTGAATTTGTCCATACGCGTTGCGGTTGTTGGTCCTGCTGGGCCAACCACTTCATCGCCAACAGGGTCAACTGGGCCAACGTAGTAAATAAACTTGCCTTTAAAGTCTACCCCAGCCGGTAAGCCTTCGCCTGAATCTAATAGGGTTTGAATACGCTTGTGCGCCGCATCACGACCTGTGAGCATTTTACCGTTAAGTAATAAAGTGTCACCGCTCTTCCAGGTTTCAATTTCAGCTTGAGTGATATTGTCTAGATTAACTCTGTGGGTATTCTCACCCGCTTCACGGGTAATTTCTGGCCAGTCTGCCAGTGATGGAGGCACTAAATCTGCTGGGCCTGAACCATCTAAATGAAAATGCACATGGCGGGTTGCCGCACAATTTGGGATCATCACTACAGGCTTAGACGCTGCATGGGTTGGTGCAGATTTAATTTTGATGTCTAAAACGGTAGTGAGTCCGCCTAAACCTTGCGCACCTATACCTAGGTTGTTAGCACGTTCAAAAATATCTAAACGCAGTTTTTCTTCAGTTGTTTCAGCGCCTTTAGCGATCAACTCATGAATATCAACTGGATCCATTAATGACTCTTTTGCCATTACCGCGGCTTTTTCTGCTGTGCCGCCAATACCAATACCAAGCATGCCTGGTGGACACCAACCCGCGCCCATTGTAGGCAAGGTTTTTTCTACCCAAGCCGCAATGTCATCGGACGGGTTTAACATAGCCATTTTAGATTTATTTTCTGATCCGCCGCCTTTAGCCGCGATCATTACCTCAACATGATTGCCCGCAACCATATCAATATGCACAACGGATGGTGTGTTGTCTTTGGTATTTTTACGCGCTCCCGCTGGGTCTGCAACAATTGAGGCGCGTAATGGATTGTCAGGATTGGTGTAGGCACGGCGTACACCTTCATCGACCATTTCCTGTACTGTCATGTCAGTTTTATCCCAACTGACATTCATACCAATTTTAACAAATGTAGTCACAATACCGGTATCTTGACAAAGTGGACGTTTACCCTCAGCTGACATACGTGAGTTAATTAAGATTTGTGCGATAGCATCTTTTGCCGCAACACTTTGTTCACGCTGATAGGCAGCATACATAGCATCAACAAAATCTTTAGGGTGGTAGTAAGAAATATACTGTAGAGAATCTTCAATACTTTCAATAAAATCAGCCTGTTTAATGGTAACAGGTGAAGAGGAAGTGTGGGTGTTCATAGACATAATGGGGCGCTCCAGCAGCCATGCGGCCTAACTTATTTATCGTTTTTATGTAAAGTTGATTAAATCAACGTTATTTTAGGGTTTGGTATAATTCTTTGATGGCCAATATGATACTCTTTCCATCCTTTTTGAGCTACAGCACATTTTATTTAAGGGTAATTGATGAAACCGCGTGGTGACAATGCATTAACGATTAAATCATTAACTTGGACTTATTCTAGCCAGTCTTTATTTGAATTAGTCAGTCATCTACCTTGGTCAATGTTTCTTGATTCTGCTAATGCTGCGCATCAGGACGCCCGTTTCGATATTATCGTATTCAACCCGATTGCAACGCTAACCAGTCATAATAATAAGCTTTGTTTTGAGCCTAAAGTAACAGACGAACATCAATCAACTTTATCGACTCTATTTGACGATATACAAGAGTATTTGTTGTCACCTTCCCTAAGCCCATTTGACGCCTTAAAATATTGCTTAGCGCATTTATATCCGATAAAACACCCTAGTATTTATCCATTCAGTGGTGGCGCTATGGGGGCATTGAGCTATGATCTTGGCCGCTCAGTGGAAAACATCATTGAAAAAGCCGCTAAAGATATCGATTTTAATGAGCTCAGTATTGGCTTTTATGATCAGTGTTTAATTTATGATTACGCCAAAAAATCTTGGCTGCATATAAGCTATGATGGCACAGCCCAATTAAACTCAATTGTTAATACCATTGAAAATCTGATGCTGGCTAAATCATCAACCTCATCAGCCCCACCATTTTCACTAACCTCTGATTGGCATAATCAAACGAGTAAACAAACCTATTTGAGCCACTTTAACCGAGTTCAGGACTATTTATTAAGTGGTGATTGCTATCAAATTAATTTGACCCAAAGATTTGAAGCTGACTATAAAGGTAATGAATGGCAAGCATATTGCCTGTTAACTCAGGCGAATAAAGCGCCCTTCTCGGCATTTATACGTTTACCTAACCATACCATATTGTCTATTTCACCAGAGCGATTCATACAATTGCACGGTAATAGCATTCAAACTAAGCCCATTAAAGGCACATTACCCAGAATAAATGATGCTGCTTTAGATAAACAACAAGCGATTAAATTACAGTTATCTGAAAAGGATCGCGCCGAAAATGTCATGATAGTCGATTTGCTGCGTAATGATATTGGCAAAGTGGCAGCACCTGGCAGTGTTGCTGTACCGCAGCTATTTGCTATTGAAAGCTTTCCAGCTGTACATCATTTAGTTAGCACCATTACTGCAATTTTATCAACAACTTACAGCGCAACTGATTTATTAAAGGCATGTTTCCCTGGTGGGTCAATTACCGGTGCACCCAAAATACGTGCAATGCAAATTATTGAGGAATTAGAGCCCTCAAGACGCAGTATGTATTGCGGCAGTATTGGTTATATCAGCCAAGATGGCACTATGGACACCAGCATTACCATAAGAACTTTAGTCACTGAAAAAAATCGTATTTACTGTTGGGCTGGCGGCGGCGTGGTGGCAGACTCAAATGCCGAAGCGGAATATCAAGAGTGTTTCGACAAGGTCAGCAAAATATTACCTTTGCTTACAGTTGAAAAATAACAAGTACAGGGTTCTACACTTAAAGTCGACCATAAAAAAGCCAGCAAATGATTGCTGGCTTTTGATTTACTAAACCGTTTATAGACCGTTTAATGCTTCTTTACAAAGCTGGGTAATACGCGCCCAATCTTCAGAGTCAACGGCATCTGTTGGTGCAATCCAACTGCCACCAATACAGTCAACATTACTTAATGCTAAGTAATCTTTATAAGTGGCAAGACTAATTCCGCCCGTAGGACAAAAACGAATATTGGCTAAAGGACCAGAGAATGACTTAAGTGCATTCACCCCACCAGAAGCTTCAGCGGGAAAGAATTTAAAATGAGTGTATCCCAATTCCATCCCCACCATCACCTCAGAAATACTCGCCACACCAGGAATTAATGGCACGTTGCCTTTTTTAGCCGCTTTAAGTAAATCAACGGTTGCACCAGGGGTAATAATAAACTGAGACCCTGCATCAACCGCTTGCTTTAATTGAGCTTCATTTAAAATAGTGCCAGCACCGATTAAGGCTTCAGGAACTTCTTTAGCAATTTTAGCTATCGCTTCAAGTGCACAAGGGGTGCGTAAAGTCACTTCTAAAACACTTATGCCACCGGCAACCAAGGCTCTTGCTAAAGGGACTGCATGCTCAATTTTATTGATAACCATCACAGGTACAATAGGGCTACGCTTAAAAACATCTTGTGGTTGAAGTGACCAGTTATTGTCAGACATTCGTTACTTTTCCTTAATTAGTAAATTTCGTCAATCGCACTGGTGCTTCTTGCACCGGTTTCAGGACTGCTCAAAGTGCGGCGTAACGCGCCAAACAGTTCGCGACCCATGCCATATCTTGAATGGTGTAAATCAACCAAGCTTGCTTCACGTGCATTAAGTACCGCTTCATCAACCAATAATGTCAGCTCACCAGTATTGGCATTGACACGGATCAAATCACCATCTTGAACTTTGGCAATCATGCCGCCATCAAGGGCTTCTGGTGTTAAATGAATCGCGGCAGGCACTTTGCCTGATGCACCAGACATACGACCGTCAGTGACTAATGCCACTTTAAAGCCTTTATCCTGCAAGCTACCTAAAAATGGTGTCAGCTTATGTAGCTCAGGCATACCATTGGCTTTAGGGCCTTGACCTTTAACTACCACTACGCAGTCTCGGTCTAACGCACCGGCTTTGAATAACGCATCAATGTCATTTTGATCGTTAATCACAATCGCAGGACCTTCAATAATACGGTTTTTGTCTGGTACAGCAGAGACTTTGATCACTGCACGGCCCAAATTACCTTTTAGTAATTTAAGACCACCATTTGGCTGAAAAGGTGTTGCTAAATGAGTTAATACTTCTTTATCTAATGATTCAGAAATACCATCAACCCAAAGCAATTGACCATCAATAAGTTTTGGCTCTTGGGTATATTTACGCAAGCCGAAACCGGCAACAGTATTGACATCTTCATGCAATAAACCGCCATCAAGTAATTCTTTTACTAATAATGCCATTCCGCCTGCAGCATGGAAGTGGTTAATATCAGCATGACCATTTGGATAAACACGTGCCAATAGAGGCACTGCATCAGATAAATCTGAGAAGTCATCCCAGTTAACAATAATACCAGCGGCGCGAGCGGCGGCAACTATGTGCATGGTTAAGTTGGTTGAACCACCAGTTGCAAGAATGCCAACGATACCGTTCACAACAGATTTCTCACAAACCACTTCACCTATTGGGGTGTACTGGGTACCCATTTCTGTTAAACGACATACTTGCTTAGCCGCCATTTTGTTTAGTGCTTCGCGAAGCGGATCATCTGGGTTAACAAACGACGAACCTGGTAACTGTAAGCCCATAATTTCAAGCATTAACTGGTTAGAGTTAGCCGTACCATAAAAAGTACAAGTTCCCGCACTATGGTACGATGCTGACTCTGCCGCTAATAACTCTTCACGGCCAATAAGACCTTGGGCAAACTTTTGACGAATGCGCGCTTTTTCTTTATTTGGAATACCTGACTTCATTGGGCCAGCAGGCACAAACATCATCGGCAAGTGACCAAAGCTTAGTGCACCAATAAGTAAGCCTGGGACAATTTTGTCACAAATACCCAGTAATAAAGCACCATCAAACATGTTGTGTGACAAGCCTACCGCTGTTGCCATCGCAATCACTTCACGACTTAACAAACTTAATTCCATACCTGGCTGACCTTGGGTCACGCCATCACACATTGCAGGAACGCCCGCAGCAACCTGCGCAACACTGCCAACCTCTTCACACGCTTGCTTTAACAGTTTAGGGTAGTCTTCATAGGGCTGATGTGCAGAAAGCATGTCGTTAAACGAGGTAACAATACCAATGTTAGCTTTCGTTAATTGACGTAACGCATCTTTGTCAGCAGGCTTACAAGCCGCAAAACCATGGGCTAAGTTGCCACAGCTTAATGCGCTACGGTGAACCCCTTTGGCTTTAGCATCTTCAAGTGCGGCTAGATAGCCTTTGCGTGAATCTTTACTTCGTTCAATAATTCGGTCTGTAACCGACTGGACAACTGAGTGCATATGACAACTCCTTTATGCGCTGTAGAACACGTCAACGGGCGTTTTATGCTGCGCTAAAACGGCTCTAATGGGCATTTTTGTTACATCATCATTCTCAAGAGCCTGATGATAAACGGTTAATTTTGCTTCACCAACCAGATGTAAATAAATCTGACGGCTGTTTAAAATGGCATCTTTAGATAAGGTGATTCTGGCGTGAGGCGCTGTAGTCGGATTAACTGCAGCGCACACCTCTTGGGTAGTTAATGCATTATCTAATTCTTTACTACAAGGAAACCATGAACAGGTATGTCCATCAGCTCCCATACCTAAAATGACCACGTCAAATGGACGCGGGAAATTTGCTAAAGATTCCCCCGCCATTGCCGCGCCAGCTTCAGGGCTAGCAAACATATTCTTTAAGCCACGAAATTTAGCGTTAGCGGCACGATTTTGCAGTAAATGCTCACGCACTAAACGCTCATTTGAATCTTTATCATCTGCTTCTACCCAACGCTCATCAGCAAGAGTGATATAGACTTCACTCCACTCTAATGTTTTATGGCTAAGCAGTTGAAATAATTTTAATGGCGTAGAGCCACCGGACACAACCAGGCTAGCCTTACCGCGATTATCAATCGCATCTTGCAATTGATTGGCAATTTTATCTGCTAAAGCTGATTCAAGGCTGGCAGGTGTATCGAATGATTTAAATACGCTTTCTTTAATCATGTTAGTTCCCTTATTCATCCCAAGAACGACCGTCTTTAGTGATCAAGGCAACCGAGGCAACCGGCCCCCATGTGCCAGCAGGATAGGATTTAGGACGTTCCCCGCTTTGTTCCCAAGATTGAATAATGCCGTCAACCCACTTCCAAGCTTGTTCCACTTCATCACGGCGCACAAATAGCGCTTGATTGCCTAACATTGCTTCAAGTAATAAACGCTCATAAGCATCGGCAATACGATCATTTTTAAAAGTATCAGAGAAACTTAAATCTAATTTAGTTGTTTGCAAACGCTGCTTTTGCTCAAGACCTGGGACTTTATTCATCATTTGAATCTCAACCCCTTCGTGAGGTTGTAAACGAATAGTCAGCTTGTTCGGTGGCAGGTTACGGTAGCTTGCACGGTACAGGTTATGCGGAGGATTTTTGAAATAAACCACAATTTCACTGCTCTTGAACGGCATACGCTTACCGCTACGTAAGTAAAACGGCACGCCAGCCCAACGCCAGTTATCAATATCAACACGTAATGCAACAAATGTTTCTGTGTTAGATTTTTGATTAGCATCTTCTTCTTCCAAATAACCCGGAACTGGAGAGCCTTTTAGAAAGCCTGCGCTATATTGGCCTCGAACGGTATTCTCATAAACATTGTCTTGATTAATTGGTCGCAGAGATTTAAGTACTTTCACTTTTTCATCGCGAATGCTGTCAGCATCTAGGTTAACCGGAGGGTCCATTGCCACAAGCGTTAACACCTGCAATAAATGGTTTTGGATCATATCGCGCATTTGTCCTGCGCCATCAAAATATCCCCAACGCCCTTCTATACCCACTTCTTCAGCCACGGTGATCTGTACATGATCAATCGTGCGATTGTCCCACTTAGACGAAAATAATGAATTAGCAAAACGTAGTGCAATCAAATTTTGAACTGTCTCTTTGCCTAAATAATGGTCTATGCGGTAAACCTGGTTTTCATTAAAAAACTCAGCGACTTGATTATTAATAACGTGAGATGACTCTAAATCAGTGCCGATAGGTTTTTCTAACACCACTCGGGTGTCTGAATGGATCAATTTTTGCTCATTAAGGCAACGACAAATAGCACCGAATATTGACGGAGGTGTGGCAAAGTAATTTACCATCACTCGTTTTGTCGGTTCTAATAAATCATGGAATGCAGCGTAGCCTTCAGGTTCGGTGAAGTTCGTGCCTATGTAATGACAGCGAGCTAAAAAGCGCTCAAGTGTCTCAGGACAAATCTCATCCTTTACAAAAGTATTTAACGCCTTGGTGACAAGCTCGATGAACTGTTCCTGAGTAAAGGCATCTTTAGCAACACCGATAACTTTGGTGTCCTTGTCTAATAACTCAGCTTTATCTAATTGGTACAGAGAAGGTAATAGTTTACGTCTTGCAAGGTCCCCTTTGGTTCCAAACAATACAAAATCACACGCCTTCGCACTTGATGATTTGCCCATTGCTGACAGCTCTCCTTTATTATTTTGTGTTTGAATCGTTCTAAACGATGAATAAAAACACACTTTTGTTGTAATATAACAACAGAATTTGATTTATGCATCTATATTTTGCAATTAATCTCTTGATAGCTATATAGTCATTTTGATACGTTATCTGCTATGATTTTCTCCACTCACAGACAGTAACAGAAGTTTTATCAATTCAGGAACAATTGAAAATTTACTACAATTGACTTTCAGAGGTAAAAAAATAACTTAATTTCCTCTCTTAAATGAACTTCTGATTTAAAATTACATTACCCAATATTGGCGGATGCATGATTATGAATACACTTGAAAAGGTTCAAAACAACCTTGCTAAATTTAGTAAGTCAGAGCGCAAGGTCGCCGAAGTCATTTTGGCTTCGCCGCAAACCGCTATCCATTCCAGTATTGCTACTTTAGCAAAGATGGCCGATGTCAGCGAACCTACGGTTAATCGCTTTTGCCGCCGATTAGACACTAAAGGCTTCCCTGATTTTAAGTTACATTTGGCCCAAAGTCTTGCTAATGGCACACCTTATGTCAGCCGCCATGTTGAAGAAGATGACACGCCTGAATCTTATACAACAAAAATATTTGAATCTTCAATGGCATCGCTTGATACAGCCCGTCAAAGCTTAGATATAGCGGCAATAAATAAAGCCGTTGATATCTTAACTCAAGCTAAAACAATCTCATTTTTTGGCTTAGGCGCCTCAGCATCGGTAGCGCATGATGCCCAAAATAAGTTCTTCCGTTTTAATGTGCCTGTTATTTGTTTTGATGATGTGCTTATGCAACGCATGAGTTGTATCAACTGCAATGAAGGTGATGTAGTAGTGCTTATTTCACACACTGGCCGAACCAAATCACTAATAGAAATAGCCCGTATTGCACGCGAAAACGGCGCTGCCGTTATTGGTATTACTGCCCGTAACTCGCCTCTCTCTCTTGAATGCACACTTCCTGTAACCATGGAAGTACCAGAGGACACTGATTTATATTTACCCATGGCTTCTCGCTTAGCACAGTTGGTCACTATAGACGTACTTGCCACAGGCTTTACTTTACGACGTGGCCCTCGTTTTCGCGATAACTTAAAACGTGTAAAAGAAGTACTAAAAGAGTCTCGCGTGAACCGAGATATGACCATTTAAGCCATTTTTATGCTTATTGTGAATGTGACTTACAACAAATTATTGATTAATTGTATCTAACTTTAGCTGTGATGATATTAATTAAAAGGCTAGAGACTGGTGTCTTTTAGCCTTTTTTTTGCTAAAAATGATTTATCTGTCACAAAAAACACGTATTAAATACTGACTATTTGTTGGTAACTTTACTACATTTTAAAAGAATGTCTGTTACTATATATACATCATTTCTAGTACTCAGTTTTAGCGTACTTTTAATAACCAAATTTTTTACAACAACTTTAAAATTTTAAAACTTTCCTTTTATATAACGGAGTATGTCATGTTCCGCAGAACAAAAATCGTTACAACTTTAGGCCCAGCAACTGATCGCGATGATAATTTACGTAAAATTATTATAGCGGGTGCCAATGTGGTTCGGATGAACTTTTCACACGGTTCAGCTGAAGACCACCTAAAACGCGCTAATGATGTTCGCGCAATTGCCAAAGAGTTAGGTTTACACGTGGCTATTTTAGGCGACCTACAAGGTCCTAAAATTCGTGTTTCTACCTTTAAAGACAACATGAAAATTAAGCTGACCTTAGGTGATAAGTTTATTCTTGATGCTGATTTAGGAAAAGGTGAAGGCGATCATAACCAAGTGGGTATCGACTACAAAGAATTACCAAGAGATGTGGTGATTGGCGATATTTTAATGCTGGATGATGGTCGTGTTCAGCTACGTGTAGACAGCGTTGAAGGCAATAAAGTTTTCACCACAGTTACCGTAGCAGGTCCTTTATCAAACAATAAAGGTATTAACAAAAAAGGCGGTGGGTTAACTGCGCCAGCATTGACTGAAAAAGATATGGCTGACATCAAAACAGCTGCATTAATCAATGTTGACTATTTAGCTGTATCGTTCCCACGTACTGGTGCAGATTTAGATCTAGCCCGTAAACTGGCTGTTGAAGCAGGTAGTCATGCGCTTATTGTTGCTAAAGTTGAGCGTGCTGAAGCAGTTGCAACAGACGAAGCTATGGATGATGTGATTAGAGCTTCAGATGTTGTCATGGTTGCCCGAGGTGACTTAGGTGTTGAAATTGGTGATGCTGCACTTGTTGCGGTTCAAAAACGCTTAATTCAGCGTTCACGTCAATTGAATAAAGCGGTAATTACTGCAACTCAAATGATGGAATCAATGATTTCTAGCCCAATGCCTACCCGTGCCGAAGTGATGGACGTAGCAAACGCAGTGCTTGATGGTACTGATGCTGTGATGTTATCAGCTGAAACTGCTGCAGGCGACTTCCCAGAAGAAACCGTTAGAGCCATGGCTAATGTGTGTCTTGGTGCTGAATCTCACCCAAGTGTGATGGTGTCTAAGCATCGTTTAGAGCAAAACTTTACCTCTATTGAAGAAACAATTGCACTGTCTACTATGTATGCAGCAAACCACCTTGAAGGTGTAAAAGCGATTATTTCATTAACCGAGTCTGGTGCAACTGCAAAATTAATGTCTCGCATTAGCTCTGCATTGCCAATATTTGCCCTTTCTCGCCATCAGAAAACCTTAGCAACAATGGCATTATACCGTGGTGTACAACCTATGTATTTTGATTCAACGGCATACAGCGCTGATGAATTAGCCCGTGAAGCATTAAACACTATGGTTGCAGCGGGTTACTTAACCAGTGGTGACATGGTATTAATGACTAAAGGTGATGCAATGGAAACAATCGGCGGCACTAACACTTGTAAAGTGTTAGTAGTAGCTTAATGGCTAAACTTAAGTAAAAGTTAGCAAGGTTATTCAAACGCCAATCCTATGATTGGCGTTTTTGCATCTGTGGTTTATTGAACAGCATTTGCGCTCTCTAAACTCGTTTAATTAATATAATGAACGAAGATATTGCTAGACTCTATCCAGTATTAGTCATCTTTTGCTTTCAGCCTTTTTAGCTAAAGTCACACTTATAGCCGACATCATCTACCATTAAAAGATACATAAAAAAACGCTGAACAATGTCAGCGTTTTCATTTTAAGCTAGGTTAAGTCGTTATAGCTTTTCAAAATCATTCACATTGATTGCGGCTAAACGTTTTTTGTCTGCCTCAAGTAATTGCTGATATTCAGCATCTGTAATAATGTTTTTATCTAATGCTACTTCGAATAATTCAAGCATAGGCAGTTTAGATTTAATATGACCACTACGTTGTGCTTTTTTAAGCTTCTTGTAAATATCTCTTGCTGCATATTTTGCAAGAAACGCATCTTCAACTTCAGCCACTCCGCTGGTATCACCTTCAAACTCACCACATAAGAATGTAATGCGGTCACGCGCAGGACTAGGTTTAAGCATAGCTTTTACCAGTTCAACTGCCGCTTTATCGCTTGGTGCATTGAAGTGATTACCCAATGGGAAGATAAGTACACGTAATAGCACACCAGCAATTTTGCTAGGGAAGTTACGAATAGTATCTTCTAATGCTTTTGCTGCAAGTTGTAAACGCTCGGTCATCACATAATGAACACTTGGTAAGTCATCTTGTTGGCGGCCATTATCTTCATAAAACTTCAATGTTGCAGAAGCTAAATAAAGCTGACTTAGCACATCACCCATTCTTGCAGAAATCATTTCTTTACGTTTAAGATCACCTCCCATTATTAACATAGATAAATCAGTCATAATTGCTAAAGAAGAAGATATACGATTCATATCACGATAATATTTCTGGGTTGGTCCACTCACAGGTGCAGATGAGAATCTGCTGCCCGTGAGTGCATTGGCAAATGAACTCAGTGCATTACGAGTAGCATATCCAATGTGGCCTAAAAGCAGTTGATCAAAGCGATCTAACGCTGCGGTTTCATCTTCCATACCCGCTGCTTCCATTTCGGCAAGCACATAAGGATGACAACGTGTTGCCCCTTGTCCAAAAATCATCAAAGAGCGGGTTAAAATATTAGCGCCCTCTACGGTAATTGAAATAGGACTAGCTATAAATGCATGACCTAAGTAATTTTTAGGCCCTAGTTGGATGCCTTTACCTGACTGAATATCCATTGCATCTTCTAATACATCACGGCCAAGCTCTGTCATGTGATATTTTGCAATAGCGGTGACAACTGACGGCTTAACATTAGCATCAATACCTGTGGTAGTTAATTGACGAGCTGCCTCTAATTGATAAGTATTGGCAATAATTCGCGCCAATGCTTCTTGAACGCCTTCAAAGTTACCAATTGGCATACCAAATTGCTGACGAACATAACTATAAGCTGTGGTTGTTTTGGTGGCGATATGGCCAGATGCTGTTGCAAGGGCAGGTAAAGAAATACCGCGACCCGCTGACAGACATTCAACTAACATTCTCCAGCCTTTACCCGCATATTGTGGACCACCAATAATCCAATCTAATGGAATAAAGACATCTTTACCGCTTGTGGTACCGTTCATAAAGGCCATCATTAATGGGTTATGACGACGTCCAATTTCAACACCTGTATGGTTAGTTGGAATAAGCGCACAGGTAATTCCAAGGTTCTTCTTGTCACCTAATAATTTATCAGGATCGTGCATTTGGAATGCTAAACCTAACACTGTAGCAACAGGAGCTAAGGTAATATAACGCTTGTTCCAGGTTAAACTAAGACCTAAAGTTTCTTCACCTTCAAACTCTTGACGACACACCACACCGATATCGGGAATAGCACCTGCATCACTGCCAGCTTCTGGCCCTGTTAATGCAAAACACGGAATATCTTTACCTACAGCTAAAGAAGGTAACCAACGATCTTTTTGTTCTTGAGTACCATAATGGGTTAATAACTCACCAGGACCTAATGAGTTAGGCACCATAACAGTAACAGCTGCGCTGACACTGCGTGTAGCAATTTTTGCGACTATGGTGGAGTTAGCAAAAGCAGAAAACTCACGACCGCCATATTTTTTAGGAATAATTAGCGCAAAAAAGCCTTCCTCCTTAAAGTACTGCCATAATTCAGGTGGTAAATCTTTACGATTATGAACAATGTCATAGTCATCAATCATAGATAGCGCTGTTTGAACTTGGTTATCTAAAAAGCTCTGTTCATCAGCAGTTAAGGTCGGTTTTGCGTAACCATGTAATTTATTCCAATCAGGTTTACCGCGAAATAGCTCACCTTCCCACCATACATCACCCGCTTCCATAGCTTCTTTTTCAGTGCTAGATAACGGAGGAAGTACTTTTTTGAAAAACGCAAATGCTGGACGCGTAATAAATTGCATCCTGATATTTCGTACTCCGAAGAGTACGATGATTGCGATAACAAGCAATATGATAATAGTCATTTTTAACCTTCTTAAGTTTTAACTAGTTGGACATTACTGGTACGGCAACACCCGCAGCCATGTAGGGAATAACTTTTCTTATAATTGCTTCAATATTGTTATGTTCGCCGTAATCTGAGGCAGCAATTTCATTTAGTGCATCGGCAGACGCCATAGTGAATACCATAGTGCCAAGCGTAAAGTGTAAACGCCAAAACATTTCAACCGGAGGAATGTGCGGTACACTTGCCGTGACAGCTTGTACAAAAGTAGTCAAATATTGACCATAATGCGTAGTGATAAACCAGCGTAAATGTCCTTGGCTTTCAATATACCCGCGACCGAGTAACTGCAGGAATATTATTGTGCCACCATTCCTAACCTTATTAAGTTCTAATAATGGTTTGATCAAGCATGAAAAAATGTCATTAAGTGGCGCATGTTCCGGTGCTAAATGTAAACGCTTTATTTCATTTGCCGCGGCGGGCATAAACACATCAAGGTAACGCGCCAATACCGCTCTAATTAACTCTTTTTTTGAACCAAAATGATAATTAACCGAGGCTAAATTCACCTCTGCTTTACTGGTGATTAAACGCAATGACGTTTCTGAAAATCCTCTCTCAGCAAACAGTTTTTCTGCTGAATCTAGAATTCTTGTTTTCGTATCAGTACGACTTGCCATCCTCTAACCCATTCTCAATTTAAACACCCGTTTAAATTAATCATTGAGCGAACAGATGTCAATTTAAATTTGGCTTATTTTCACAGCAAAATAGCTCATACTTTGCATAGACAGTCACAAATGTAACAAGCGCAAAATTTTAAAAAAAGTCTAGGTTCTCTGAAGGAAAAACTGTTGTAAGAAAATAGTTGATGAGTATGATTTTTAAACGAGTGTATATTTATGTGACAGTAATAGCCGTTATTTTCAAACAACCTCCTGTTTAGCAAGTTAACTCAGGCCCTAGACTGCAGGTAAAAAATGAAGCATATGACTGAAATGGATGTTTGTTAATCTTAGCAAAAAGCACTCATGAGATGCTCGCCTATCATAAGAAAACAATATACCATTGCAATCTCGGCATGCTGCCTGGTTAGCTTTTATCTAAAACCACTGCCTTTACGATTTAATTCGCTGTTTTCTATCTTTTTTTGTTGCGACTTTTTAAGCATCACAAACATAGCGCCGGTGCTACCTTGGTCTCGAGTTGCACTATGAAACGCTGCAACATGGTCAATCCTTAAAAGCCAATCACATATAGCACTTTTCATTAAACCTGGGTAAGGCTTACTGTTATACCCTTTACCATGAATAACCAGAATATTGCGCTCTCCGCGTTCAAACGCGCTAAAAATACAATTTATTAAACTTAGTCTAGCTTGGATCAAACTATATTCGTGCACATCTAAAATCGTTTTAATATCATATTTACCCAAGCGTAATTGTTTGAAGACAGCATCCTGCATACCATCATGCTGATGACTGACTATTTGGTCTGGGCAGACCCTCGAAAATTGATGGGGCATGAGCGGTAAAATAGTAAGTAGCTCATGCTCATTTAAAGCGCTTTGTTTGGCTAATTGCCCAGCAGTAGGTAAAGAAGAGCTAACCAAGCTTACAGATTGTGTTTTATTAACATCCTTAAGCGGTATGACATCAGCCATCTCTTCAAAAAACAGTACTTTATCATCTTTAAGCACATTACCTCCCTACACACTTTGTAATGATTATGTTCTATGGCGACGGTAAAGAATAATTTATAGTACCTACCATATTGTAAAATAGATCAATTTGATGAGAAACTCGGTTTAATGAAGCTTTTGAAACCCGTAATAATAATGATGTTAGTCAGTCTGTTTGTCACTATGGCTTCAATGCCTTGTTACAGTAATACAAAATCAGATAATGACATGCTAAATGAAAATTATAGTCATCTAACAAAGGGATTTTATAACCTTAACATGGAGGTTATAAATGATATATACATTGACGATGCTGTTTATATTTCTGAAACACAAGATAAAGATATTGTTTACGGAAAAAAAAATATTATTGATTTATATCATAAGTTTTTTGATAAAATTAAACGGAAAAACGCTAAAATTGAAATTGATTTTCGCGTAGCAATTCGTCAGTCATCAGCTGACCAATCGACCGACATTGGTTATTACCTGGTAAGGTTTCACCCTGGTAAAGAATCAGGAGAACCTGTAAGTGAATTTGCCGGAAAATTTGTTACAGTCTCCAGACTTACAGCGGAAGGTAAATGGAAAATAAGTGTCGATTCTAACACTCGCTCAAAACCTGAGTTTTATTACCGCGCCAAACCTATGCCAAATTGGTATTACGGTAAGCAATTTATTCAACAATCTACAGAACAACCTAAATAATGCAATTTGCTACCTTTGACCATAATCAACCTTGCCCATGCCATAGCGGAATAGCCTACCAAGCCTGTTGCTCTGTTTATCACACACATAAAATAGTTGCTGACAGTGCCGACATATTAATGCGCTCTCGTTATTGTGCATTTGTCGTTGGTGAGTTTAATTATTTAATCGATACCCATCACCAGCAATATTTGGGTGGCTTAACAGCTGAACAATTATCTCAAGGTAATACACAATGGTTAGGCTTGCAGGTATTAGCACATCAATTGATAGATAAAAGTCATCCGGCTTTCGAACTGACATTTATCGTTACAGAACAAGCAATTGTGACATTTAAAGCTTGGTATAAGCTTGATAAAGGCGTTGATGCTATTTTTGAACAGTCACATTTTGTTCGACTGGATGGTCAATGGTTTTATACCCAAGGCGTGCAAATGGAAACCGCTTTGCCGCGCAGGAATGATCTTTGCGTATGCCAAAGTGGTAAGAAGTTCAAACAATGCTGTATCAACTAAACAAATTATTATGAAACAATATTAATAAAAGCGTTCATAAGGGCTATTGTAGTGAGTTTAGAACTAAATCATTAAAATCATTCACTCGAATAGCTGGGCTATATAAGTAACCTTGCGCTTGGTCACACAGCATATTTTCTAAAAAAATGGCTTGCTCAATTGTCTCAACCCCTTCGGCGGTAATTGACATATTCAGTGCTTTAGCCATCGCAATTATCGCACTCACAATTTCACGGCTCTGCTTGCTGGATGATATATCCATAATAAATGAACGATCTATTTTTAACTTAGTGATAGGAAATTGTTTAAGGTACTTCATTGAACTGTAGCCTGTGCCAAAATCATCAATAGCGATGCCAACACCTAAATCGGCAAGTTCATGACAAAGGTTAATGGCATAGCGAATATCGCCCATTAGTTCAGTTTCAGTAATTTCAAGAATAAGGCTTCTTGGCTTAATGCGATAACGCGTTAACAGATCCCACACCTGTTCAAATAAATCACCACTAAAAAACTGTCTAGCAGCGACATTGACATGCATGGTAATGTCCACATTTTTATGCTGCCACAAATTTAATTGTTTACATGCTGTTTCTAATACCCAAGATCCTACGGCATTAATCATGCCCGACTGTTCAGCTATTTCAATAAATGCACCAGGATATAGCACCCCTTTTCGAGGGTGATTCCATCTAATTAATGCTTCAGCTCCGACGTACTGATGACTCTGAAAATCCATTAACGGTTGATAGTACAACTCAAATTGACGACCTTTAATAGCCGACTGTAAGTCTTTTTCTATATCAGCATTATTTTGAAATTGTTGAAGTAATTCTTGGTTAAAAAATTGATAATAACCGTTGGACTGTTTTTTTGCGTATTGCAACGCAATATCTGCACAGGATA